>NZ_WUEN01000010.1:0-272003 GCF_010668065.1 Rhizobium leguminosarum
ACCTTCTGCCGCCTGAAGGATTGGAGGCGCATCGCAACACGATACGACAAGCTCATGATCAACTTCGAGGCAACTTGCTACATCGCTGCTCTCGTCATTTGGTGGGCATGATTGAGTCTGGAGCCTAGAGCGGTTCAGCTTTTCACGGAAGCGCAGAACCGCTCTAACTCTTTGTATTCACGCAATTCCGGACGGAAAACCGCTTCGCACTTTTCCTGGAATTGCTTTATGCTGCGGCGCGACGCTTGAGCGCCCAGCCTTCCGGCCTCTCTTCAACGATACGGACGGTATCACCGATCGTGATCCTGCCGCTGCCGCGTGGCGTGACGTTCCAACCGAAGAGCGGGCCCGGCACGCGCCGGTCGGCCGACATGCGGATGCGGCCCATGGCCGGCATCGGGTTTGGTCCTTCGCGGGACCCGGTCAACTGGTCCTGCGTCGTCATGATGCAGCGGGAGCAGGGTTTGACGAGATCGAAGCGGATGCCGGCGATCTCGATCGCCGCCCAGCGGTCCTCCGCCCAGGCCTCGTCGGTATCGATGACGATGTTCGGACGGAAGCGTTCCATGCCGACACTGCCTTCGCCATGGGCGGCGAGATCGGCATTCAATGCCTTCAGCGAACCGGTCGTCGTCACTAGGATCTGGTAGCCGTCGGTAAAGGTGACGGGCGTGGCTTCGCCGGCCCATTCGGCATTCGCCGTCCGCCGTGCCTGCCCGTCGAAGAAGACGAGGCGCACCTCGCGGCCAAGCCATTCCGAAAGCTGCCGGTTGCTCTCGGGATCGGCGACGGCGGCGTTGACGGCAGATTTCCACACGATCACATCCATGCGGGCTTCAGGCTGAGGCGGTGGTACCGATATGTCCGTTTTCCCCTGCATCAGCAGCCGAAAGGCACTCGCTTCCGGTCGTACCTCGATGCGTGCGAGGTCGGGCAACTCGCGCTGGGTAATGAAGTGCCCTTGCGCATCGGTGATCATCGCCCGACGGTCGCCGGGAAGCCCATAGGCGTCGATGTCGGCGGCGGGCAGCGCAATGCCGCGTGCGCTTTTGAGAGGGTAGATGAAGAGGTCGCTGACACGCATGCCGTTCTCCTAGATTTCGTCCATGAATTCCGAGAGAAAATCGCGCAAGCTCTTGTCACGCGCGGCCGCCAGCCTGCGGCCGGTCTCGGTCTGGAATCCTTCCGCCAGTTTGAATAGCTTCGTCTGGAAATGGTCAATGGCATAACGCTTGTCATCGAGCGGGCGGTGTGCCGCCGCCGGATCGAACGGATCGTAGAGCCCGGATCCCAGTCGCCCGGCGATATAGAAGCAGCGGGCGACGCCGATCATGCCGATCGCGTCCAGCCGGTCGGCATCCTGCAGGATCTTCGCTTCCAGCGTCTGCGGCGCCACCCCGGCCGAGAAACTATGCGCGGTGATTGCGTGGGCCGCGGCCTCGATATCCGCGCCGCTCCAGCCGAGTTCCGCCAGGATCGCCGATGCCTTCTCCGCCGCCAAAGCCGATGCTTTTGCCCGCAGCGGCGAATTCTTCTCGACGGCGACGCAGTCGTGCAGCAGCACGGAAGCGGCAAGAACCCGCCCGTCGCCGCCTTCTCCCGCATGGATGCGCATGGCATTCCTGAAGACGCGCAGGATATGAGCAAGGTCGTGCGAGCCGTCGTCGCCGTCGGCCGCATGCGCAATCAGCGCCGCGGCAAGCGTTTCGTGCGGGGAGAAGGCTTCAGCCGCGAACATAGCGCCACCTGTCATGAGGAAGATCGTTTTCCGCCGATAGAGCATCGGCGCGGAAGTGGATGCGGACGGGTAAGAGAATGCCACAACCAGATCTCGGAATCGCAGCCGATTTTCTAGAGCATGATGGCGAAAAGTGTGAGCGGTTTTCGGACGACATCATGCTCTAACTATATATTGTAGAACAGGATGATTTTAGGCCGACCCGGCTAAAATCATCCTGTTCTAGCGGCTTGCCGTGCGAGTCGCAATCGAGGGTGATCTCAGCGCTTGGCTTCAGGAAAGCGCATCATGCCGCCGTTCTTCGGCGGCAGGGAGAGAAGATCGGCCACGTCACGCGCCGGTCTCGGCGGACTGATGTGATAGCCCTGGATCTCGTCGCATTCCTCGCATTCGAGCAGCGCCAGCTGCGCGGCCGTCTCGACGCCCTCGACGGTGACGCGCATGCCGAGCGCATCGCCAAGCAGGATGATCGCGTGCATGATCGCATGCGCTTCCTTGTTGTGGACGATGTCGTTGACGAAGGATTTGTCGATCTTGATCTTATCGAAGGGGAAGCTCGAGAGGTAGCTCAGTGAGGAATAGCCGGTTCCGAAATCGTCCATCGAGATGCGGATGCCACGCTCCTTCAGCGCATGCAGGATCGGCAGCACTTCGCTCAGATTTTCCATCAGCACGCTCTCGGTGATTTCGAGTTCGAGCCGCGACGGCGACAGCGCAGCGGCGGCAAGCGCCTCGCCGACATCGCGCGTCAGGTCGCTGCTGCTGAATTGGATCGCCGAAACGTTGACAGCGACCTTGATGCCCTCCGGCCATAACGCTGCATCGTTGCAGGCCCGGCGCAAAACCCAACGGCCGATATCGACGATGAGGCCGACTTCTTCGGCAAGCGGAATGAAATCCATCGGCGGAACGCGGCCTCGAACCGGGTGGTTCCAACGGATCAGAGCTTCGAAGCCGCAAATGCGCCGCTGTGAGAGGTCATAAAGCGGCTGGTAGTGCAGCTCGAATTCCTCGTTCTCAACGGCTGCTTTGAGGTCCGCCTCCAGCGCCTGGCGCAGCTGCATCTGCGCTTCCATCTCACTGGCGAAGAAGCGCTCGCGTTTGCGCCCGTCCGCCTTGGCATGTGACAGCGCCACGCCGGCATTTTTCAGCAGGATATCGGTTTCCTCGCCATCCTCAGGGGCGATTGCGATGCCCATGGAGACGCTGAGCTCCACCTGTTTCTCGCCATAGAAGAATGGCTCGGAAAGCTCCCGGCGGATCTGGTCGGCAAGCGCCGTCACGTTCCACGGCTGCTGCTTGCCCGTCTGCAGGATGGCGAATTCGTCCGAGCCGAGGCGCGCCAGGGTGTTTTCCGAACCGGCCGAGGCTCGGACGCGCTCTGCGACCTGCTGCAGGATCTTGTCGCCGGCCGAAACGCCCATCGTATTGTTGATCGATTTGAATCGGTCGAGATTGAGGTGAACGAGGGCAATCTGCTCATCCGGCTTGCGTTCCGCAAGCGTCGCATCGACCTGTTCGCGAAAATGGATGCGGTTTGGAAGGCCGGTCAGCGGGTCGTGGTGGGCGAGATAGGTGATGCGCTCGGCCGCCCTTCGATCCTCGGTGATATCGGCATGAATGGAAATGTTGCTGCCGTCGGAAAGGATAGTCACCATGCTCTGGATGATGCGGCCATCATCCATCAACCACTCGCGCCGACGGAGACCACTGCTTCTTGCGGTTGCGGCGGAATGTCGCCCGGTCCGCCGGCCGGGCTTGGTGCTCTCCGTACCACGCATTTTGTCCGTGAGATCGGCGATTGTCGCGCCGGCAGTGAGATCTTCTTGCGTCAGGCCGAAGAGCTGACGGAAGCGGATGTTGGAAAGCGTCAGCCGCTGGTCGGCGTCGAAGACGCTGAGACCGAGCGGCAGGTTGTTGAGAATGATTTCGAAGAGTTTTTTCTGTCCGTCGAATGCCTGGCTGAGGGCTGACATATTGCCTCTCAGCACATGGTTTTCCTTCAGCAGCGTTTCTAAGCTTCTCTCGATTTCGTCATAGTTGCTTTCATGGACGCGATAGGTCGCGATCACGAGATCCATCAGACGCTGCGCATCGATCGATCCATCGTCCGTAACGGCCTGAGTGCATTGCTGCCAGAAAAGCGCTTCGGCTTTCATGTGGATGCATCTTGCGCGGCAGCTGCCGCGGCCTCGGGGGAAGGTGCCTTCGATTGACGTACGTGCATCATTACGCCGGACATGAAAACCTTTCTCAAATGAACACAGAAATTGCTTTTTATAGCCGGACTGTCTGGTGGCAATGCGTGACGCCCATTTTCTATGGGTCGAATTAATATTCGGTTGCAGTGCAACAACGACGGGCACTAGGTCAGACAATTGTCTCTATGTGAAAAATCGCTGAAATATGGGGGAAATCGGCCGGCTGGCGCAGGCGGCTTCGCGGCATTCCGTTAACTTTTGTCAATCATCGTTAATGAGAAGTTAACAACTTATTGACGCACTGCGCAAATCAGTTTAACCACCGAGTCAGCACTGATTTTCCACGTTTCGTATTGCGTACAAACACCACCGGCAAAAGGCGGTGAATGGAGGTTTGTATGACCAGCACCACATCCGTTTCAGACACCTCATATGCATATCTGGCGACGCTTTCGCGTCTCGATGCCAATGGCGATGGCGTCCTCAGCCGCGGCGAACGTGCCGCCGATGAGAAGCCTGGCATCATCAAGGAACTCCTGGAAGAGGACAAGGCCAGCGAGACGCAGCCGAAGTTTTCTGGCAGCCTGATCGCGCTGATGATGGACACGCGTGGCAGTGCCGCGGCAAGCAGCATCGCTGTTTCCTATCCATTGCAGCAGACCGCGCCGGCGACAGGCGATCAGCCCGAGGATCTCTACCGCAAGACTTACGGCCAGTTCGATTTCGACGCCGTCGCCTGAACGGCGCGCCGATTCAGGTGATTAAGCCGGCCGTTTGGCCGGCTTTTCTCGTTCCGTCTTCTTCGTTCGATCTTCCTCGGTCAGGAACACCTTCCGGTTTGACACGTTCAGAAGGACAACCGGACGGAAGGAGATCTCCATGAAAGCCATGCGCATTATCGCCGCCCTGAGCCTGCTTGCGGTCGCATTGCCGGCGGGCGCTCAGGACAAGCAGACGGCGGTCGCCAATTTCGTCGGCAAGGACGGCAAGGAAGACGGTCGCGCGCAGCTGACGGCTGCTGCCACTGGCGGCGTCCTGATCGAAGTCGAGATATCGGGACTGCCTGTGAATAAATGGGTGGCCTTCCATGTGCATGAGACCGGCCGCTGCGACGCCGCGACCCATCACGAATCGGCGGGCGGTCATTTCAATCCTGAGAAGGCGGAGCATGGCATTCTTGCTGCCAAAGGTCCGCACGCCGGCGACATGCCCAATCAATATGTCGGGCAGGATGGCGTGTTGCGGGCACAGATCTTCGACAGCATGGTCACGCTCGACGGCAAAACCGACGGCATTCGTGGGCGCGCATTGATGGTGCACGCCAATTCGGATGATTATCGCAGCCAGCCTTCGGGTGATGCCGGGGAAAGACTCTCCTGCGGCGTCATCCAATAGCTACGGCACAATTCCTTAAATCGGAATCGATTGAGGGACAAAACCATGCAGCAATTCAATGTGCGCACAGCGCCGCTGGTCTTAAAAGATCCGCGGCGCTGCAATGTCTTACTGCCGCGTCTGAGTCGACTTTTCGGCCGTTGCCTTGCCGTTGGACTTTTTTGGTGGCGCGGCATCTGAAGCATCCGCCTCAGCGGCAGGATTCTTGTCGAAGGCGAGTTTCACGCGCTTCACCATGTCACGGCTGACCAGCCACCAATCGCCGGTCTTTGCCCAATAGCGCAGCGTTACGGAGATCGCACTGTCACCGAGGCTGTCGATGAAGACGCTGGGTGCCGGTGACGTCAGCACTCTGGAATCGGCTTTGGCAAGGCCCATCAGCCTCTCCATCGCCAGATCCATGTCATCGTCATGGGGGACGCTGATTTTCAACTCTTCCCGTCGGGTGGGCTCGCGGCTGAAATTGGTAATCGGCGTGTTCCAGAGCGTCGAATTCGGCGCCAGTCGGTAGAGCCCGTCGCCGGTTCTGAGTTCGGTCGCAAACAATCCGATTTCGCGCACCGTGCCGGCCACGTTGCTGGTCTCGATATATTCGCCGACGCGGAACGGCCTGAGGATCAGCAGCATGATACCGGCAGCGATATTCTGCAGCGTCCCTTGCAGCGCCAGTCCGATCGCCAGGCCTGCCGCGCCGAGGGTGGCGATGATCGAGGCGGTCTGGACGCCGAATTGACCGAGCACGGTGATGAACACCAGGATGAGCAGCGCATAGCGCAGCACATTGGTGAAGAATCGCGCCAGCGTCTCATCGATACCATGAACCCGCGACAGGCCTTCATAAGCCCAGCGGCTGGTAAAACCGGCCAGCGTCCAGCCAAGGACGAGCAGGATCACCGCTCCGAGGACGGAGAAGGAATATTGCACGGCAAGTGCGCTTGCCTGGCTGAGCGCCGTTTGCGTGGCGAGGAGGACATCGGCTGCCTGTTGTTCCATGATCTGGCCCTGTCGATTGTGCTTGGTCGGGGGCTAGATGGAGCGGCTGGCGGCAGCGTCAACCGCAGGCGGCGTCTCGGATCGCAAGCACGAAGGGCGCATTGCCGTCGGCATTGGCACCGCGCCCGATTGCCCGCACCGCCGCGACCAGTCGGCCGCTGCGGCCGAGCAGCGCGTCACCGATCTCGATCAGCCGGGCATTCGGCGTCGCGAAAGGCGAGGCGGCCCGCAGCCGGCGGGCAAGCGTCTCCTCGCTCTGATCGGGTGCCAGCGACAGCGCGGCAATGAGCGCAGCGGCCGGCGATCGCGACACGCCCATCCAGCAATGGATGAGCAGCGGTGTCTCCTGCCGCCACGAAGCGGTAAAGTCGATAATCCCGCGAACATGCGTCTCGTCAGGCGCCACGAGATCGCCGGTGCCCTTGAAGACGATATCGTTCATAGCAAGTGTCAGATGGCGCTCGGCCGCGATCACGCCCGGCCGGTGAAAGGCCTGCTCCTTGGCGATCAGGCTGATCATGTCACGCGCCTTGTGGCGCACCGCCATTTCCGCGATGCGCGACAGCGGCGAGACGACGATGAAGGTCACGATACCATCTCCCGCTCGACCTCGATCGCCGCGAAGCGCTCGCAGAACAACCGCTGCGCTTCGATCGCCGGCAGGGGCTCGATCATCAGCATGTCCTTGCTGATGCCGCGCGGCTGGCCGAAGAATTTCTGTGCCTCGGCGGGGGTGAAACCGGCAAGCACGGTCGCTTCGAAATAGGCGGCGATCGTGTCGGCCTTCTTGATCCGGTCCTTGAGATCGCGCGAGGGATGCGGCGGCAGGCCGAAGCGCAGGTGCACGGCGGCCTCCAGCCGCTTTTCCACCGTTTTATAGCCGCCGCCGACCACCGATTTGAACGGCGAGATCATGTCGCCGATCACATATTCGGGCGCATCGTGCAGCAGCGCCATCAGGCACTCCTGCGGCCGCGCATCGTTGAAGCGGCGGAAGATATCCTCGACGACGAGACTGTGCTGCGCCACCGAAAAAGCATGATCGCCGGAGGTCTGGCCGTTCCAGCGGGCCACGCGCGCAAGCCCGTGCGCGATGTCGATAAGTTCGACATCAAGCGGCGAGGGGTCGAGCAGGTCGAGCCTGCGTCCGGACAGCATGCGTTGCCAGGCACGCGGAGCTTTCGTTGTTGTCACGCGCTGGCCTCGTCGCCGCTTGTAGGAAAGACAAGGCCGGACCATGCCGGCAGGACGAGGGAAACAGGCGTGTCGCCGGCGAGCAGTGGCGTGCCTGCCGCCATTGCGGCGCCGGCACGGTCGATGCGCACGATCGCAAGTCCATTGCCGCCGTCGACCGAACCGAGTGTTCCCACAGGCTTGCCGGCGGCGGTAATCTCCGTCCCGGTCCCTGGCAGATCCGTTGCGGCGGACACCGTCACGACGCGCCGGCGCGCAGTGCCGCGATGCTGCATGCGCGAGACGACCTCCTGGCCGACATAGCAGCCTTTCCTGAAGGAGAGGCCGCCGTTGAAATCCATCAGCACGTCATGCGGGAAGGCGTCCTGCAGGGCGAAGTCCGATCCTGATGTGACGATGCCGTGGCTGATGCGCAGCGCGTCGTAGAGCGCTTCTGCACCATCGCCGTGTTTGCCGGGCCGACGGGTGAGCGTGACGCCCGCCTTGGCGAAGCGGCTGTCTCGGGCGCCCTGGCTGCCCCGGGCGCCCTGGCTGCCCCGGACGCCTTGGCTGTCCTCGGCATCTTCGCCCCAGGCAACGGTGACGCCCTCTTCGGTGCTTGGCGCAAGTGTGACGGCGGCGCGCAGCTTGTACATTGTCAGCCGCTTCAGCATGCTGTCGCGCTGGTCGGCATCGGTTTCGATCATGTAGCCGTCGCCGTCCTGCCAGATCATGAAGTCGAACAGGATCTTGCCCTGCGGCGTCAGCAATGCCCCGGGCCGCGCCTCGTCGGCGCCGAGCGCGGCGATATCGGTGGTGATCAGGTTCTGCAGGAAGGATTGGGCTTCCGCGCCGCTGACGAAGAGCAAGGAGCGGTCTTTCAGGAATACGGCTGGCATGACGGAACCTGTCGCGTTGGTTATCGCTCAGAGGTATGTCTTCATGAGGTGGATCGCAAGCGCCATGCGAAACGTGAAAAGCGCAGGCGAGACGGGCATCAATCGCCCGCTGTGAAGAATTTCCATTTACCCTCAGGCGTAATGCCGAGGCGATAGAAATTATATCCGCCGAATTCCTGCATGTCGGAGAGATCGCCGGCGGTGACGATGCGCAGCAGCTCGACGCGCTCCGGCGGTGTCAGCGACTTCAGGTCCTTCTCGGCAAAATAGGGCCAGACATACATGTCGTCTGCTGTGCCCTGGCCGACATGCACGAAGCCGGTCGAGATGATGTCGAGCATGATGGCAAGGATCTCGTCGCCGTCAGGATCGCCCGACAGATCCTTCAGCGTGCCGATCGGATCGTCGGTCGGTTCGCCCACAGTCACCTGCGTCTGGTCGGCGCCGGCGCCCATCAGCGGCCGCAGCCGCTCGAGATCGCCGGAGGCGGCCGCCTCGACGATTTGCTCGCGCATCTTGCGAACCGGCTCTGGCACCTTGCTGATATCGTAGATTACCTCGGTGGGCTTGGAATTGTCCTGAGCGCCCGGCGTCTTGTCGACACCCTGATTGTTCTGGCTGTTGACCAGTGGATCGGCCATGGGAACACCGGGAGTGGACCCGCCCTGCGGCTGGCTCTGTCCCTGGGCGCTTCCCTGTGCGGGCGTCTCGTTGGCCGCCTGGCCGGGGATCTTGTGCAGTTCGGAAAGCGCGTAGGCTGCCGGCGCAAGGAAAACATTGCCGGCGGCGAGGCTGAACGCAAGCAGCACCGGCGCGAGCGAAATTCGCGAAACTTTCTCTTTACCGGTGTGCATCAAACTCTCTGATAACAATTATTGCAGGGTGCGGTTCGCGGAGAATTCGCCGGCAAGCATGCGCTCACGCAGCGAATCCAGCAGGGCTTCGGCGCTCTTTTCCCCATGCAATCTGATCGTCTCGCGCAGCGCATGTGCAATGGCAGCATCAGCGATGATTTCAGGCTCGATTCCGTCGGCCATGCCGTCGGCCCAAGCTTCGTTCTGGTACTCCAGAGCTGCCTGCATCTTTTCGTGGACGATCATGTCGTCGATGTCGTTGAGGCTTGCTTCCATTGTTTTTTCCTCAGAACTTCTCATGTCTTACTGCACCGTTAACAACACTAACAGCCTTTTCCCAAAACGACACGTCCGCTTGCGAAAACAGGTTAATTAAACGTCAATTTCCAAAGCGCGAGGTAATTTCTGTGGCAAGTGTTGCACCTTCGTTACGGTAGCGCTCTTCTGCCACGATGGCCGCCGGGGTGCAATCCGTATAGACCGAGGCGAAGGCGCGATAGCCGCGATTGAAGGCTGCTGTCAGCTTTTCTTTGCGCTGCGGCTCGTTGCCGGTCTCCGAATCGAGCAGCTGCTGCATGCCGTTTCGCCACTCGTCGCCACCCGCCGCCTTGCAGAGCGTTCTCAGATAATGCACCGAACCCAGCACCTCGGCGAACCGTGCCAGCTTGTCGTCATAGGGCACGCTCACGACCGGCGGTGCAATCTCCTCCTCCTGTGGAGGCGGCGTATTCTTGCCCTGCGCCATCGTGGGGCCGGCGAGCACGAGCAGGGACAGAAAAACGCGTCGAACGGGAATCATGCTCACAGTTGATACGCTCAGCATGACGGCAACAAGGCGTGCTTCAAAGTTTCCACGTCTATTCGCCGCCCGCCAGCCGCTCCGCGCATTCGAGCACGCTTTGCGGCACGGGCAATTGCCGGATTTCCTCCACCGTGTACCAGCCGAGGGCTGCCGCATCGTCGGCGGCTTCCGCTACGGCATCCCGATCCGCATCGACGCGAAAGACCGACAGCAGGAAATGGCTCTTGACGCTGCCGTCGGCCGCATGCGTCTTCAGGTCGTAGGTCGAAAACAGCCGCGGATTACGTGCCGAAATGCCGGTCTCTTCATGGAGTTCGCGCAATGCCGTTTGCTCCGGCGTTTCGCCGGGCTCGGCCCGCCCGCCGGGAAAGGCATACATGTCGGTGGAAGGCGGGTTGCGCCGCAACACGAGGAGGAATCGTCCGTCGCGTTCGAGAATGGCGGAGGAGGCGGCTTTGGCGGTGGAGATCATCGGAGGCTGCTCTTGCTGTGATGGCCCATCTTATCGGAGGAATAGTGCGACGGGATTCGAAAGGTGCTTCCGTGACCTACATCATTTTTGCGTTTGCTGCCCTCTTCGAGATCGCCGGCTGCTTTGCCTTCTGGGCATGGCTGAAGCTCGAAAAACCCATCTGGTGGCTGGCGCCGGGCATGGTCTCTCTGGCGCTTTTCGCCTGGCTTCTGACGCTGGTGCCGAGCGAGGCCGCCGGCCGTACCTTTGCGGCCTATGGCGGCATCTACATCCTCGCCTCGCTGCTCTGGCTTTGGCTGGTCGAAGCCCGCGTGCCTGATCGTTACGATATCGGCGGCGCGCTGATCTGCCTTGCCGGCGCCAGCCTCATCCTCTTTGCGCCGAGAGGCTGAGGCGTCTTGACCGGATACGAGCCGGGTGCAAAGACAAGCCGATGTGTGGACGTTTCGCCCTGACAGTCTCCAGCGTCGACTTGAGCGACGTCTTCTCCGGTCTCGATCTCGACGATTTTCCGGCGCGCTACAACATCGCGCCGACGCAGCCGATCCTCGTCGTCATATCAGGCGAGGGCAGGGAGCAGGGCAGCAACTTGGCCGACCGGCGCGCCGTGCTCGTGCGCTGGGGCCTTACGCCGGGCTGGGTCAAGGATCCGAGAGATTTCCCGCTGCTGATCAACGCGCGCGCCGAAACCGCGATCGGCAAGGCCTCTTTCCGCGCCGCCATGCGTCATCGCCGCGTGCTCATTCCGGCCTCCGGTTTCTATGAATGGCATCGCCCGTCGAAAGAAAGCGGTGAGAAGCCGCAGGCCTACTGGATCAGGCCGCGCCAGGGCGGGGTCATCGCCTTTGCCGGGCTGATGGAGACATGGTCCTCGGCCGACGGCTCCGAGGTCGATACCGGCGCGATCCTGACGACATCGGCCAATTCAGCCATATCGGCGATCCACGATCGCATGCCGGTCGTCATCAGACCTGAGGATTTCACGCGCTGGCTCGATTGCAAGACGCAGGAACCGCGCGAGGTGGTCGACCTGATGCAGCCGGTTCAGGATGATTTCTTCGAGGCCGTCCCGGTCTCCAACAAGGTCAACAAGGTTGCCAATATGGGTCCCGACCTGCAGGAGCCGGTCGCCATCGAAAAACCGCTGAAGGCGCCCGACAAGCAAAAGTCTGAGGACGGCCAGCTCAGCTTCTTCTGAAACGGGATCGGTCGCATCTGTGGGCCCGTCGGCGACCGATCGGCGCCCACGTCTCACATAGGCGGCGGCGATGCGTCGCTTCGTCCAATCAGGTTTTTCGGGTTGTACTTATGTCGCCAGAGCGTGGTCGGAAGTCTTCCGGCGATCGCCTCGTCATTGACTTCGTCAGCGGTGCCTAACGCATGTAACCCGAAAGCACGCATGATTCCGATTTGAAGCCTTCCGCCTCAAGCGGATTTTTTTACGCTGGTCGGCTTATGCTTCGCCATCAGCGATGCTGCGGCAACAGCCTTCAGGCCGACGGGGCGATAGTTGGCGGCGAGGTCTGGCTTGGCCGCCTGCTGTTCGCCGGTACTGCTCTTCTTCGAAGTCACGATACTCTCCTTGCGTGGTTCTTCCCTGGGTATTTTCTAGTTTGATGTTTCGTCACGAATAGCGACAAAACGGGGGCGTAGCTTATCAGGATTTGTAAACGCCCACCATAATTCGCGAGGCTTAACTGAAGCCTACGTTGGTTAATACTTACTGAAGAGAGCAGTTCCAATAAAAGTCCGAGAGCGGTTTTCTGGGGAAAAGCGCGCAACGGTTTTCACCCGGATAAAGCGCGTGCTTTTCCCGGGGATACGTCAGAACGAAGGGAGAGAAGCATTTCCGTCATTCGAAGAGATCCGGAAATGCTAGCAGATCAGATGTGCCGGCCGATATCGTCGTCGCCGATGCCGGGTTCCTCGATCGTCAGCGTCCCGTATTTCCGCCGCCATTTCCGTGCGCCGAAGGGAAGCGATATGAGGTAGGCGGCAACGGTGAAGACCATCACCTCCCAGGTGTAGCTCATTAGCAGAGCCACATAGAGCACGACGCCGAGCATCATCGGCAGTACGAGATCGCGCCGCAAGCGGTTGCCTTCCGATTTGCCCGACCAGACCGGCAGCCGGCTGATTAGCAGGAAGGCGATGAGCACGGTGTAGATCGACGAAAGATAGGCGAAGGTGCGGTCCGTCGCCAACCCGAGGAAGCCGAGATAGACCGGCAGCAGCACCAGCATGGCGCCGGCCGGCGCCGGCACGCCGACGAAATATTCCGATTGCCAACTCGCCTTGTTCTCGCGTTCGGCCATGACATTGAAGCGGGCAAGGCGAAGCCCGGCGGCGATCGCATAGATCAGGGCGGCAATCCAGCCGAGCGAGCGCGCCTGGTCGAGCGCGAAGACATAGACGACGAGGGCGGGTGCGACGCCGAAATTGACGATGTCGGCAAGCGAATCCATCTGCGCGCCGAACTTCGAGGTCGCCTTCATCAGCCGTGCCACGCGCCCGTCGATGCCGTCGAGGAAGGCGGCGAGCAGCACCATGGAGACGGCGAGCTCGTAACGATTCTCGAAAGCCAGCCGGATGCCGGTCAGCCCGGCGCAGATCGCCAGAATAGTGATGAGGTTCGGAAAGACGAGCCGGAGCGGGATTTCGCGCAGACGCGGGCCGCGGGCGGAATCATCCGGCCCATTGGGCTCGAAAGGCGGAAAAGGCGTTTCCATATCGCGTTCCAATCGTTCCTAAGGCAATTCCAGCAACAGTGCGTAGCGCTTCTGCACTTCCGTGAAAAGCTGAACCGCTCTAGCTGCGGCGGCTGATAACGGGACCCTTGGCGGAGGCGAATTCGGCGATGACGGTTTCTCCCGCAACCGCCGTCTGGCCGAGCGACACGCGTGGCGCAGCACCGGCGGGCAGGAACACGTCGAGCCGCGAGCCGAAACGGATCAGCCCGAAGCGCTCGCCGGCATCCAGCGGCTCGTTGGGGTTCGCCCAGCAGAGGATGCGCCGTGCGACGAGGCCGGCGATCTGCACGACGCCAATCTGGCCGTGGCCGGTTTCGATCACCAGCCCGTTGCGCTCATTGTCTTCGCTCGCCTTATCGAGTTCGGCATTGACGAAGCTGCCGGAGCGGTAGTTGATGCTGACGATGCGCCCGCGCATCGGCGCCCGGTTCACATGGCAATTGAAGACGTTCATGAAGACCGATATGCGCAGCATCGGCTCGGAGCCGAGGTTGAGCTCGGCCGGCGGGGTCACCATCTGGATCGCCGACACCTTGCCATCGGCGGGAGAGATCACCAGGTCGTCGTCCTGCGGGGTCACGCGCTCCGGATCACGGAAGAAATAGGCGCACCAGAGCGTGAAGATCATGCCGATCCAGAAGAGCGGCTCGAAGATCCAGCCTAAGACCAGCGACGCGACGAAGAAGGCGGCAACGAAGGGATAACCCTCCTTGTGCACGGGGACGATCGTGTTGCGAACCGTGTTGAACAGGCTCATGGCTGCCGGTCTCCTTGCGTTTTCATTTTTGCTGGTTAGCGAAAAACCGTCTCTGGGGCAATGCTGTGGCCTCGGCCCTGGTTCCCACGCCGGGTTTCTGAACAACAAAAGTCGGCCGGCGTCGGTTTTCCTTGTCAGCTTGCCGGAGCAAGCCGCGTTATCACGCCGAGGTCGTCGCTTTCGCGCACCTGCTTCAGATGTTCCTCCGCCTGTGTCGCCTCGCGCTGGCGGTTCCACATCGAGGCATAAAGGCCGTTCCTTTCGAGCAGGGCGGCATGTGTTCCGCGCTCGGCGATCTCGCCGCTTTTGAGCACGATGATTTCATCGGCGCTGATGACAGTCGAAAGCCGGTGGGCGATAACAAGCGTCGTCCGGTTCTTCGAAACCAGGTCGAGCGCCTCCTGGATCTCCCGTTCCGTCGTCGTGTCGAGCGCCGATGTCGCCTCGTCGAGGATCAGGATCGGTGGTGCCTTGAGGATGGTGCGGGCGATCGCCACCCGCTGCTTCTCGCCGCCCGAAAGCTTCAGCCCGCGCTCGCCGACCTTGGATTCGAAGCCCTCGGGCAGCGTTTCGATGAAATGCGCGATCTGCGCCACTTCGGCGGCGGCAAAGACTTCGCCGTCGCTGGCCGATGTGCGGCCGTAGCGGATGTTGTAGGCGACCGTGTCGTTGAAGAGCACGGTATCTTGCGGCACCATGCCGATTACCGAGCGCAGGCTCTTCTGCGTCACCGTGCGGATATCCTGACCGTCGACGGTGATTGCGCCGCTCTGAATATCGTAGAAACGATAGAGCAGGCGCGACAGCGTCGATTTGCCCGCACCCGACGGGCCGACGACGGCGACCGTCTTGCCGGCCGGCACATCGAAGGAAATGCCCTTCAGGATCGGACGGGCCGCATCATAGGCGAAGTGCACGTCCTTGAAGGAGATCGCGCCCTGGCCGATCCGAAGTTCGGTCGCATCGGGCGCGTCTTTGACTTCGGTCTGCACCTCAAGCAAATCGAACATCTGCTCGATATCGGTCAGCCCCTGGCGGATTTCACGGTAGACGAAGCCGATGAAGTTGAGCGGTACGGAAAGCTGCAGCAGCATCGAATTGACGAAGACGAAATCGCCGACCGTCTGCTCGCCGCGCTGCACGGCCAGCGCCGACAGCACCAGCATGATCGTCGTGCCGATGCCGAAGATGACGCCCTGGCCGAAGTTCAGCCAGCCGAGCGAGGTCCAGACATCGGTTGCCGCCTTCTCGTAGCGTTCCATCGATTTGTCGAAACGCTTTGCCTCCATCTCCTCATTGCCGAAATATTTGACGGTCTCGAAATTGAGGAGGGAGTCGATCGCCTTGGTGTTGGCGTCGGTATCGCTGTCGTTCATCGACCGGCGGATGGCGATGCGCCAGTCGGATGCGCGGATCGTGAACCATATATAGGCCCAGACGGTAAAAGCGGTAACGGCGAGATAGGAGAAGCCGTAGCCCCACCAGAAGATCACCGCCGTCAGCACGAATTCGATGACGGTCGGGACGGAATTGAGGATCGTGAAGCGCACGATCGTCTCGATACCCTTGGTGCCGCGCTCGATGATGCGCGACAGCCCGCCGGTCTTGCGCTCGAGATGGAAGCGCAGCGACAGCTCGTGCATGTGCACGAAGGTCCTGTAGGCGAGCTGGCGCACCGCATGTTGTCCGACGCTGGCAAAGAGCGCGTCGCGCAGCTGGTTGAGGCCGAGCTGGATCAGCCGGGTGATGTTATAGGCGATCACCAGCGCGATGGCGCCGGCCAGCAGCGGCGGCACCGAGCCGGCAAGATCCATCCTGCCGTTCAGGGCATCGGTCGACCATTTGAAGAAATAGGGAACGAGCAGCAGGACGAATTTGGAGATCAGCAGAAAGACCGAGGCCCAGACGACGCGCATCTTCAGGTCGGGCCGGCCGGCCGGCCACATATAGGGCCAGAGGTTGAGAAGCGTCTGCGGCAGGTTGGATTCCGAGACTGTCTTGCCGTTTGCCATGCTTGTCTCCAGCCCGGATGGGCTTGCCGCGATTGCGGCGATTCGATGCCGGCAGGAGTGCGGAACCGGGACGTGCCTGAAAGCGCTTCCCACAACCCGCAGCCGCCACCGCCAGATAAGGCGCCGGGCGGACGAATACAACAATTGCGGGGGTAAGGAAACGACGAGGCCGGGCGCTCATCTCGCCCGGCCTCGTCGTGTTGTTTTGCAGCTTAGAGATGCTGGCCGGACATGCGCTTGCGGTGCAGCTCTTCGGCATTCGGCAACACATCCTTCGGCAGGCCGAAGATCTGACCGGGGCGAATGCGATCGGGATTGATGATCTTGTCCTCGTTGGCGATGTAGATCGTCGTGTATCGGACGCCGAGGCCATAGGTGCGGCGCGAGATCTGCCACAGCGTGTCGCCACGGCGAATGATGACTGCCGCGTTGTTTGCCGTCAGCGGCGCCTGTTCGATCGTCTTCGGCTGGTTGCTTCCGACATCGTTTGCAGATGGCGTTGCCGGCGCGGGTGCGGCGGTGAGTTCGGCGATCATCCCGCCCAGCTTGACGAGTGCGGCGCCGACGGACTTCGCATCCCCAGGCAGGCCCTGCAGCAGCTTCAGCGCATTGCCGGCGATCTGCGAGGAGGAACCGGACGATTGCTTGAAGACATCTGGCGCATCAGCGGCCGGGCGGAAATCGGCGACGGAGCGCAGCGCGAATTCCGTTGCCGAGCGCGCCGCCGCAAGCTGCTCGGCGCCTGGCAGCTTGCCATCGGCAAACAGTCCCTTCAGCAGGCCGAAGGCCTTGCCGACTTCGACTTTGAGTTTGCCGAGCTCGCCTTCGTCGAGCGGCACCATCGAGGAAGCGCCGTTGGCGTCGGCGGGTGCCGATTGGGCGGCGACCCTCACCTGATCGCCGGCCGGGCGATTGAAATTCACCGCCGCACGCACGATCACCTTGCCTGCGGGATCGACGACATCGACGCGGATCTTGTGGTCGCCGACCGACAGCGCCACCACGCCGTCGATGACGAAATGACCGTCGGAGCCGGCGGTGTCCTGGCCTACGAGGCTGTCGTCGGCATAACCGATGACCTTGGCATTGGCGCGCGTCGTGCCGGCAATGAAGATCTTGTTGCCTTCGATCTCGACGGCATTGACCATCACGTCGGGCACATTCGTCTTATCCGGTGCGGCGGTGCCGGGAATGGCCGGTGCCGTATCAGCACCGCCGGAGGGGGTGTCGGTGAGGTTCGGCGTCTGCAGCGCCAGCTCGCCGGTTGCCGGCTTGTCCGCAGGCGGCGCCATCGGGTTGGAGGCATCGGCAACTTCGGTTCCGGCCTTCGGCGCGGTAATGATGCGGCTCGCCGTGCCGGGTTTGGAAACCATGGCGAGCAGATTGGCGCCATTGCCATCCTTCGGCACGGAAATGGTCGCGACTTCTTCGGAAAGCGTGCTCTTGCCGTCCTTGCCCGTGAACTTGAGCACGAGCTGGTGGTCGCCGGCCGGAAGCGGATCGTCGAGAACGGCAGCAAAATCGCCGCTGGCATCTACATTGGCCGTCGTCACCACCTTCTCGCCGTCGAGCACCTCGAGCTTGCCGTTCGGTTCGGCGGAACCGGCAATCACTGTTGATCCGTCGGGCTCGACGCGCAATACGTCGAAGGCCGGAAGCTTCGGGCCGGTATTTTCCGCTGCTGTATTCGCCCCAGGGGCGGTCTCCGGCGCACCGGTCAGCGCAACCTCGGCCTTGGCGATCGCAGCAAGGGCATCGGCGATGTTCTCGGGCAGCGACTGGACGATGGCGAGCGCCTTTGCGCCACCGTCCTTGGCCTTGGCGGCAAGGGTCTGGGTCGCGGGATCGAGGCCCTCGGGAATGGTGAAATCGGCAAGCGCGGTCAGCGCGTTGACAGCCTTGGTCTTGGCGGCAGTGAAGACATCGATGGCCGGGCCTTTGCCGTCGGCAAACAGCGCCTTGAGCTCGCTGAGCGATACGCCGGCATCGGCCGAAAGGCGACCCACTTTGTCGGCGACCGCAGCCGCGTCGCCCACGGCGGAGCGCGATGTCTTTGCCGCCTCGTTAACCGTGTTCTTGACCTCCGTGCTCGCCTGGTTGATGGCGTCTCCGACCTTGGTTGCATCGCCGCCGATGCGCGGCATGACGACAAACACCATCAGTAGGATTGCGATTGCGAGGACTGCAAGAGCCAGCAAGCCGGCACGGTTCTTCATCATTATGTCTCCCAAGGCGGCAATTTGCCGTAATACCCAAAATTGCTAGCGATTCCCGTTGCTTTCCACAAGCATTCAAAGCAATTAGGCAAGCTAGGCACGCTGCTTTTCAGTCAATTTTCTTGACTGCATTGAAATGGAATAGTTGTTTTGCCCTCATGACCGAACAATCTGTATCGATTCGATCCATCTGCGTTTACTGCGGCTCAAGGCCGGGACGCGATCCTTCCCACATGGCGGCCGGGCGTGCTCTCGGAAGAGAGATCGCCGAATACGGCCTGCGCCTCGTCTATGGCGGGGGTACCAAAGGCATCATGGGCGCGGTTGCCAGCGGCGTGCTTTCAGGCGGCGGTCAGGTCACGGGCATCATTCCCGAATTCCTGATCGATATGGAAGCGACTCGCCACTCGCTCGGTCAGCTGAACGAACTCATTGTAACCCCTGACATGCATGCGCGCAAACACACCATGTTCGAGCGCTCCGATGCCTTCGTCGCGCTGCCCGGCGGCATCGGTACGTTGGAGGAGATCGTCGAGATCATGACCTGGGCGCAGCTCGGCCGCCACGAGAAGCCGATGGTCTTTGCCAACGTCAATGGTTTCTGGGATCCGATGATGGAACTGATGCGCCATATGACCGAAGAAGGCTTCCTGCACACCGCCCACCGGGTGCAGCCGCTCGTCGTCGACGAGATCTCCGGCATCATTCCGGCGATCATGGCCCAGGCAGCCCAGCTCGCCGCCGATCGTGACGGCGAGGACGAGGTGATTTCGAAGATGTAGGCGGGCGCGCCTTTGGAGCGGTCCGGCTTTCACGGAAGCGCCGAACCGCTCCAAGCTTTTGTTTTACGCAATCCCGGACGCAAAACCGCTGCGCACTTTTGCTGGAATTGCTCTAGCGCCCCCGGCTTCCCTTCAGCATCGACCAGCTATAGAGGAACAGCCCCGCCCAGATCAGCGGGAAGGCGATCATGCGCGCGGTGCCGAATGGCTCGTGGAAGACGAAGACCGCGATCAGGAAGATCATCGTCGGCGCAATATACTGCATGATGCCGATCGTTGAGAGTTTCAAGAGCTTGGCGCCGTTCGCATAGATCATCAGCGGCACGGCGGTGATGACGCCGCAGCCAAGCAGTAGGGTCGTATCTGCAAGACCGGTGCGGTAGAGGTGGCCCTGGCCGCCGAATTCGAGATAGAGGATGTAGAGAAGGGCCGGCCCGCTGAGGATCAGCACTTCGAGGAAGAAGCCCTGGTTCGGCCCGAGCGGCAGCGTCTTGCGCAACAGGGCGTAGAAACCCCAGCTGACCGCCAGCGTCAGCGCCACCCACGGGATGCCGCCGCTGTCCAGTGCGAGAATGGCCACGGCAAGCGCCGCAAGCGCGATCGCGGCGATCTGCAGCGGTTGCAGCTTTTCCTTGAGGAACACCGCGCCGAGGAAGATGCTGAACAGCGGATTGATGAAATAGCCAAGTGCCGCATCGAGCGAATGGCCGGCGCCGATCGCCCAGACATAGGTCCCCCAGTTGACGGTAATCAGCGACGCCGTCAGCGCCGCCATCGCCAGCATGCGCGGCGAACTGAGTGCTGCGCGGATATCCTGCGTGCGCCCCAGCACGATCAGCACGATGCCCGCCAGCGGCAGCGACCAGACGATGCGATGGGCGATCACCTCGGCCGGCGAGATATGCGCCACCGCCTTCATGTAGATCGGCAGGAAGCCCCAGAGCAGATAGGCCGTCAGCGCGAAGGCGAACCCGCGCGGACTGTCTTCGTTCTTGGCCAACGGAACGGATGCATCGGTCGACATCGGTGTTTCCATCTTTGTTCTTCTTCTGATCCGGCCTAGCTTAAGCGCCGTGAATAGGCCAATTCATTTCGTTGAATGAAGGGTGAGAGGATTTGAAGCGGGAGACGACGCGATGATCCGGCTCCCTGCGCTGGAAGCCGGCGTCCGAAGGAAGCGAATGGTATTCTGGCGAGGGGTGGGACCCCTCCGCCGAGCCGCGGAATAGGTTTATTCCGCCGCGATCTTGCCCGCCAGCTGCCGGTTCTTCATCAGTTTGTAGATGACCGAATCCATCAGAGCCTGGAACGAAGCGTCGATGATGTTCTCCGAGACGCCGACTGTCCACCAGCGCACACCGTCGCTGTCGGTGGATTCGATCAGCACGCGGGTGATCGCCTCTGTGCCGCCATTGAGGATACGCACCTTGAAGTCGGCGAGCACCAGATCGTCGATCTCGTGCTGGTATTTGCCGAAATCCTTGCGTAGCGCGAGGTCGAGCGCGTTGACCGGGCCTTCGGCATCGGCAACCGACATCAGCGTCTGGCCGTCGATGGTGATCTTGACCACCGCCTCCGAGACGATCTTCACGCGGCCGAGACTGTCGAAGCGGCGCTCGATCATCACGCGGAAGCCTTCGATGGTGAAGAATTCCGGGATCGTGCCGAGCGTGCGGCGCGCCAGCAGCTCGAAGCTCGCATCCGCGCCCTCATAGGCATAGCCGATGGATTCACGTTCCTTGACGATCGAGATCAGCATGTCGAGCTTCGGATCGTCCTTGGCGACCTCGATGCCGCGCCGCTTCAGCGCATTGATGAAGTTCGCCTTGCCACCCTGGTCGGAGACCATGACCTTGCGGAAGTTGCCGACGGTTTCCGGCGGCACGTGTTCATAGGTCCGCGGATCCTTGAGCAGGGCCGATGCATGAATGCCGGCCTTGGTGGCGAAGGCGGAGGCGCCGACATAGGGCATCTGGTGGTCGGGCGAGCGGTTGAGCAGTTCGTCGAAGGCATGCGAGAGCCGGGTGAGGTTGAGCAGCCGCTCCTCGTCGATCGTCGTTTCGAAACGTGTGTTATAGGCGCTTTTCAGCGCCAGCGTCGGGATCAGCGTCACCAGATTGGCATTGCCGCAGCGCTCGCCGATGCCGTTCAGCGTGCCCTGGATCTGCCGGACGCCGGCGTCGACGGCGGCAAGCGAATTGGCGACCGCCTGGCCGGTGTCGTTATGCGCATGAATGCCAAGACAGTGGCCGGGAACGCCTGAGGCTATCACCGCCTCGACGATCGCCCGCACCTCCGGCGGCTGCGTGCCGCCATTGGTGTCGCAGAGCACGACCCAGCGGGCGCCGCTCTCATAGGCCGTCTTGGCGCAGGCGAGCGCATAGGCCGGATTGGCCTTGAAGCCGTCGAAGAAATGCTCGCAATCGACGATCGCCTCCTTGCCCGCGCCAACAGCTGCCTTGACGCTTTCGGCGATGCTTTCGAGGTTTTCCTCGTTGGTGCAGCCGAGCGCCACCGCGACATGATAATCCCAGCTCTTGGCGACGAAACAGATGGCGTCGCTTCTTGCCTGCAGCAGCCCGGCAATGCCGGGATCGTTGGAGACCGAAACGCCCGCCCGCTTCGTCATGCCGAAGGCGACGAAGCTGGCTTGGCTGGTGCGCTTCTCGCTGAAGAAGGCCGTATCCGTCGGATTGGCGCCGGGATATCCGCCCTCGACGTAATCGATGCCGAATTCGTCCAGCATGGTGGCGATCGCAATCTTGTCCTCGACGGAAAAATCGATGCCGGGCGTCTGCTGCCCGTCCCGGAGCGTCGTGTCGAAGAGGTAGATGCGTTCTTTCATGTCGTTTCCTCCCGCCAGGCGGGTTGTTATGAAGTGCGGATGCTGCCCCTCATCCGGCTGCCGCCACCTTCTCCCCGTCATGACGGGGAGAAGGTTAGGGTGAGGGGCTGCCCCCAATGCTAACGATCAGTCTTGCTTCCCGGCAAACTTATCCGTCGCCCGGATCAGTTGGTCGAGAATCCCGGGCTCCGAATAGGCATGGCCCGCGCCCTCGATCAGGTGGAAATCTGCCTTCGGCCAGGCCTTGTGCAGCAGCCAGGCATATTTGGCCGGGCAGGGCATGTCGTAACGCCCATGTACGATGACGCCGGGAATATCCTTGAGCCTGCCGGCATCGCGGATCAGCTGTCCCTCGTCCATCCAGCCGGCATTGACGAAGAAATGGTTCTCGATGCGCGCAAATGCATAGGCGAATTCCGGCTCCTCGAACTTGAAGCTCGTCGAAGGTTCCGGCAGCAGCGTGATCGTTTCTCCTTCCCAGATGCTCCAGGCCTGCGCGGCCTCGATGCGCACATTCCTGTCTTCATGCGTTAGGCGGCGATGATAGGCATGCATCATCTCATGCCGCTCTTCCGGCGGAATGGGCGCGACGAACCGCTCCCACTTGTCAGGGAACATCTCCGAGACGCCGAATTGGTAGTACCAGTCGAGCTCCGCCTTGGTCAGCGTATAGATGCCGCGCAGAATGAGCTCGGAGACGTGCTCTGGATGTGTCTCGGCATAGGCGAGCGCCAGCGTCGAGCCCCAGGAACCGCCGAACACCTGCCAGCTGTCGACGCCGGCCATTTCGCGCAGGCGCTCGATATCGGCAACGAGGTGCCAGGTGGTGTTGGCGTGGAGTTCCGCATGCGGCGTCGACCTGCCGCAACCGCGTTGATCGAACAGCATGACGTCGTAGAGAGTGGGATCGAAGAGCCGGCGATGAGCGGGCGAGATGCCGCCGCCCGGGCCGCCATGCAGGAAGACGGCAGGCTTGGCGCCAGGCGTTCCCGAGCGCTCCCAATAGATCACATGGCCGTCGCCGACATCCAGATGGCCGGAAGCATAGGGCTCGATTTCGGGATAGAGCGTGCGCAGTATCTCGGTCATATCTTCACGCCTTTCGCGGGCCAGGCTTCCGTGTCGTGATCGGGATGCTGGAAGGAGATGATCGCCTCCTGCCGGGAGTAGAAATCCTGATCCTTCAGCACCGGCGCCTCGAAGATTTTCTCGACCCAGGGCAGGCGGGCCTCGTAGTTGACCTGGATCAGCGGTGCGAGGTCGCTGCGGTCGTCGAAGGTGCCGATCGCAAGCTCCAGCCCGCCCGGATGACGATAGGTCATCGGCGTGCCGCAATCGCTGCAGAAGCCGCGCTCGATATTGACCGAGGACTGAAAGTAGCTCGGCTCGCCGCGCGTCCATTCCATCCCTTCCTCAGGCGCGGTGACGAGCGCGGAGAAGAAGCCGCCGAACTGCTTCTGGCACATGCGGCAATGGCAGATCGAGGGTCGCCCCAGTCTGCCTGAGATACGGAAGCGCACGGCACCGCACTGGCATCCGCCTGTCTTTATCGTGTCCGTCATGAGGTTTCTCCGAGGGGGCAGCTTTTCGTGTCGTGGTCGGGGTGCTGATGATTGCTTGCCGCGATCGTGTTCTCGCGGTCGGGCGTTTCAGGCTGTGGTTCCAGCGGCAGGCCGTCAAGCGCATGAAACCAGGACATCTTGCGGCCGGTGTTGGATTGCATCACCGGCTTGACCGCATCGGGATCGTCCAACGAGCCGAGCGTGATGTTGATGAAGTCCGCTTCGGGAATATCGTAGAACAGCGGCGTGCCGCAATCGCCGCAGAAACCGCGCCGCACCAGATCCGAGGACTGAAACCATTTCGGCGCGCCGCGCGTGAAGGCAAAATCGCTGCGCATCACGCCGGCAAGCGGCATGAAATAATTGCCCGCCGCCTTCTGGCACATGCGGCAATGGCAAAGATGGGGATAGCCGAGTTCGCCTTTGGCGCGGTAACGCACCGCCCCGCACTGGCACCCGCCGCTTCTGTCTGATTCCGCTGTCATCTGAGCTCCTTCATTGGCCATGCCTGCGTCTCGTGATCGGGATGCTGGTAGGAAACGAGCTCGAGCACAAAGGGGGCGGCTTGCGCATCCTCCTCCGTCCGGTGCCCCGGCAATTCGTGCAGATGATCGACGAAACCGATCTTGCCTTCGATCCCGAATTGGACCACCGGCGGAAATGCCGAAGGATCGTCGAAGGCGCCGGCGGCAATCGCTATTCCATCCGGCGCTTCATAGGTGAGCGGCGTGCCACAGTCGCCGCAAAAGCCGCGCTCGACAAAGTTGGAAGAGCGGAATCTTTTCCGCTCTCCGCGTGTCCATTCGAAATCGGCGCCGCGCACCGAGACCAGCGGCGCATAATAGGCACCGAACGCCTTCTGGCACATGCGGCAATGACAGATCGACGAATCCTTGATGTCGCCGCTGACGCGGAAACGGATCGCTCCGCATTGGCAGCCGCCGGTATAGGTCGTCATCTCTTGACCTCCCACGTCGTCACGCGCTCGCCCGTCACCGCATCCTTGCCGTCCTTCAACTGGATGCCCTTCGCCGTCAGCTCGTCACGGATCTTGTCAGCCTCGGTGAAGTTCTTCGCCTTCAGCATTTCGAGACGCATCGCGACCAGCGCATCGATTGCCGATGCGACGGCTTCGTCGATCTCCATCCTTTTCGGCAACAGGCCCAGAAGGTCGGCCGTTGCGGCAAAGACGGCACGGGCTGTGGGATCCGCATGGGCTGCTTGCGCCAGCGCATGTAATGCCTGCACTGCCGCGACCGTATTGAGGTCGTCGGAAAGCGCATTCAGCACGGTTTCATCGGGCGTCGCATCGCCGGCTTCGGCCGCCGGCCATTTGGCGAGCAGACGTTCGGCTTCTTCCAGTCGCTTGATCGAAAAATCGATCGGCTCGCGGTAATGCGTCATCAACATGGCAAGGCGCAGCACCTGACCCGGCCATCTGCGGCCGCCGAAGATTTCCGTCTGCAGCAACTCGTTGATGGTGACGAAATTGCCTTCGGATTTCGACATCTTGCGGCCTTCGACCTGCAGGAAGCCGTTATGCATCCAGACATTCGCCATCACCTCGGTGCCGTGGGCGCAGCGCGACTGGGCGATTTCGTTTTCATGATGCGGAAAGATCAGGTCCAGCCCGCCGCCGTGAATGTCGAAGACATCGCCGAGATAACGCTTGCTCATCGCCGAGCATTCGATGTGCCAGCCGGGCCGGCCGCGGCCCCATGGGCTCTCCCAGCCGGGCTCGTTATGGCTCGACAGCTTCCAGAGAACGAAATCGCCCGGGTTCTTCTTGTGCGCGTCAACAGCGATGCGGGCACCCGCTTGCTGCTCGTCGAGCGGGCGCTTCGAAAGCTGACCGTAATCCGCCATGGATTTGGTGTCGAACAGCACTTCGCCCGATGCAACATAGGCATGGCCGTTGCTGATCAGCTTCTCGATGATCTCGGTCATCTCAACGATATTGTCGGTGGCGCGCGGCTCGAAGCTCGGCTCCAGGCAGCCGAGTTCGGCGACATCGGCGTGAAATTGCGTCTCGGTCTTTTCGGTGACCGCGCGGATCGCTTCATTGAGCGGCAGGCCCGGATGGTCCCGAAGTGCGCGCGCATTGATCTTGTCGTCGACGTCGGTGATGTTGCGGGCGTAGATAACGTGATCTTTGCCATAGACATGGCGCAGCAGCCGGAACAGCACGTCGAAGACGATGACCGGCCGGGCATTGCCGATATGAGCGAAGTCATAGACCGTCGGGCCGCAGACATACATGCGGACATTGGTGGGATCGATCGGCGAAAAGACCGATTTTTCCCGTGTCAGCGTGTTGTATAGCTTCAGTTCCGGCGTCGCGTCCATTTCACTCTCCCAAATGCAAGATCAGAAAAATATCGCGACCGGCGGACCGGGGCGTTTCGCATCTTGACTATTTGGGAGACGAAAACGGCCGGGCCAGCGCTCGCGCTAGCGAATAATCTTCCGGCAGATAATGCAGATAACCGTTTTCATGGCGGGTTTTATGGCCCGGTTCGCGCCTCCGGTCAAGGGGGCGAAGCGCGATCCAGCGGCAACAGGATCCATCCATCCGATGAATCGATTGCAGCAACCAACGTCTTCGAAACCAGTTGGCCCGCTCTTCAAATTTGTCCGCCATTTTCGGAGCACAAATCTCGCATAGCCAGTTGAGAAACCGTTGAAAATAGGGAGGAGGGGATGCGGAGACTTGCCCGATCGACGATCGGAGCGACCGCAGTTCTGGTGGTCGCATTCGCTGCATATCTAGCATACGATTTCGGGATGCTTCGCTTCAACAATCCCTCTCTCAGCAACTATCCAATCCAAGGCATCGATGTCAGCCATCACCAGGGTGATATCGATTGGAAGGTTGTTGCCTCGCAGCCGAATGTCCGTTTCGCCTTCATGAAGGCGACCGAAGGCGGAGACCATCGGGATTCCAAGTTCGCCGACAACTGGCAGCGCGCCGGAGATGCTGGAGTGGTCAGGGGCGCTTATCATTTCTTCACCTTCTGCCGCCCGGGCAAGGATCAGGCGCAGAATGTCCTGGCGACCGTGCCGAAGGAGCAGGGAACTCTACCGATCGCCGTCGATCTGGAGTTTGTCGGCAATTGCAACAAGATCCCGACGCTCGAGGAAATTGTTGCCGAGGTGAACGCCTTTTTCACCGAGCTGAACGGCACTTTTCCGGAAAAGCCTATTTTCTACGTCACCCAGGAGTTCTTCGATCAATATCTGAAAGGCAATGAATCACGCTTCCCCGACCACTATCTGTGGCTGCGCAGCGTGTTCAGGGAGCCGAGGCAGGAAGAGTGCAGCCGTTGGTCGATCTGGCAATTTGCCGATAACGGCACCTTGGACGGCATCCAGGGACCGGTTGACCTCAATGCGCTATGCCCGTCGGAAGCGGGCCTGGCGCATCTGTTCCCCGCCGTTGCAGCGAACTGAAGCGTTCCGGCTCATTCCGGCAGCCGGTAATCGACGAGCTTATTTTCCCGGACGATGAACAGCTTGCCCGTCTCCGTCACACCAGGCCCCAGCAACGGCAGGATTGCCTTTGCGACCTCGGAGGGATGCGGCAGCGACTGCGGATCTTCTCCGGGCACCGCCTGCGCCCGCATCGCCGTGCGTGTCGCCCCCGGATCGACGCTGGTGACCCGCAGCGGGGTGCTTTGACTCTCGCCGGCCCATGTGCGCGCCAGCGCCTCGACGGCGGCCTTGGAAGCGGAATAGGCGCCCCAGAAGGGGCGGCATTTGTGGGCAGCACCCGAAGAGATGATCACCGCGCGGCCGGTATCGGAGCGGGCCAGTAGCGGGTCGACCGAGCGGATCAGCCGCCATGTTGCGGTGACGTTGATGGTCATCACCTTCTCGAACACCTTCGCTTCGATATGGCCGATCGGCGAAATGACGCCGAGCACGCCGGCATTGGCAACGAGGATGTCGAGCTTGCCCCAGCGCTCGAAGATCGAGCCGCCGAGCGCATCGATCGCGTTCATGTCGGCAAGGTCGAAGGGCACGAGTGTTGCCGTGCCACCGACGGCTTTGATCGCATCATCGAGATCCTCGAGCCCGCCGACCGTGCGTGCGCAGGCAATCACATGGGCGCCGGCTTTGGCAAGTTCCAGCGCCGTGAAATAGCCGATGCCGCGCGACGCACCGGTGACGAGTGCGATCTTGCCCTCAAGATTGATGTTCATGATGTCGTGTTCCCTCACGAAGGGAGAGGGGTGCGATGAACCCCTCGGGATGGACAATGGAAAAACCGGCGCGCCGTGTCAGCCGTTGCTGGCAAGCATCGAAATCTTGTTGCCCATGGACTCGCCGTTCTTGTCGAGCAGGCGGGTCGGATAGTCGCCGGTAAAATAATGGTCGGTGAACTGCGGCCGGGCCGGGTTGCGGTCCTCGCCGCCAACGGCGCGATAGAGGCCGTCGATCGACAGGAAGGCGAGCGAATCCGCGCCGATGTACTTCGCCATGGCTTCGACATCGGCATATTGGTTTGCCAGCAGCTTGTCTGCGTCAGGCGTGTCGATGCCGTAGAAATCCGGGAAGAAGATCATCGGGCTTGCGACGCGGACATGGACTTCGCGCGCCCCGGCTTCACGGATCATCTGGACGATCTTTAGAGACGTCGTGCCACGCACGATGGAATCATCGACCAGCACCACGCGCTTGCCTTCGATCATTGCCCGGTTGGCCGAATGCTTCAGCTTTACACCGAAGGCGCGGATCTGCTGCGTCGGCTCAATGAAGGTGCGCCCGACATAATGGTTGCGGATGATGCCGTATTCGAAGGGAATGCCGCTCTGCTGGGCATAGCCGAGCGCCGCCGGCGTGCCGCCATCCGGCACCGGCACGATCACGTCGCCATCGACGGGCGATTCCTTGGCGAGGTTCATGCCCATGCTCTTGCGCGTCGTATAGACGTTGCGGCCGCCGACGACCGAATCCGGGCGGGCGAAATAGACATATTCGAACAGGCAGAGGCGCTCCGGCTGCGGCTTGCTGGGCTTGCGCGCATCGATGCTGATCGAGCCGTCAGGCTGGATTTCACAGATGATGACTTCGCCGTTCTCAACGTCGCGGATGAACTTGGCGCCGATGATGTCGAGCGCGCAGGTCTCCGAGCAGAAGATCGGCTTGCCGTCGAATTCGCCCATGACCAGCGGGCGGATGCCGGTCGGGTCGCGCGCGGCAATCAGCTTGGTGCGCGTCATGGCGAGCATCGAATAGCCGCCTTCCATCTGGCGAATGGCGTCGATGAAGCGGTCGGACGTGGAAGCGTGGCGGGAACGGGCGATGAGGTGCAGGACGACTTCGGTATCGGAGGTCGACTGACAGATGGCGCCGGTCGCGATGATCTGGCGGCGTAGCGTCAGGCCGTTGGTGAAATTGCCGTTATGGGCAATGGCGATGCCGCCTTCTTCCAGTTCGGCAAAGAGCGGCTGCACGTTGCGCATGGCCACTTCGCCGGTTGTCGAGTAGCGGGTATGACCGATCGTTATGCTGCCGGGCAGGCGGGCGAGCGTCATCGGATTGGTATAGTGGTCGCCGACAAGGCCCATGTGGCGCTCTTGATAAAAGCGCTTGCCGTCGAAGGAGACGATGCCGGCCGCTTCCTGCCCGCGGTGCTGCAGAGCATGCAGGCCAAGAGCCGTGAGCGCGGCGGCATCGGGATGTCCCAAAATTCCGAAAACCCCGCATTCTTCATGCAGCGTATCTCCGTCGAGCGGATCGTCGGTCGGGAAGGAATGGGACTGGTTCATTTCTGCGGGCCTCTGCTCTCACAAGAATGGATCGGCATTTCCAGAAATAGCTGAGCCCGGCGGAGCTGGAATGCTCGGCCGGACCCTCATTTCAGATCCCGCTCAAATGGCGATTGCCGAATGGCGGGTCAAGCTCTTGAACACTGTGTCAATTCGCCGGCTGCTGTGCGCCGTCTGCGGGCGCGGTCGGTGCATCTTCCGCCGGAGCCTGGTCGCCCGTCGGCGGAGTGGTACCTTCGGCGCCCTGTGCCGGCGGCTGCAGCTTATCACGGATGCTTTCCGGTATCATCTGGGCAAATTGCTCCGGCAGAACCGATTTCAGCTTCACGACCATCGAATCCAGGAAAGGTTTCGACTTCGCTTCGTTGACCCAGGCCGGACGGTGGTCGGCATCGACGAGCCAGTTCCAGAAGGCGACGGCAACGACCAGGAGCAGCACGCCGCGCGCTGCCCCGAACAGGAAGCCGAGCGTGCGGTCGAGCGCGCCGACACGGCTGTCGATGATGAAATCGGCGATCTTCATCGTGATGAAGGAGATGACGATGAGCGCGATCAGGAAGACGACTGCTGCCGAACCGACGATCGCGATACGGTCGTCATCGGTGTATTTTTTCGCATAGGGCAGCAGGTACGGATAGAGATAGTAGGCAGCCGCGGCCGAACCGCCCCAGCTCGCGATCGAAAGAATCTCGCGCGAAAAGCCGCGGACCATCGCCAGCACGGCGGAGAAGAGCACGACGCCGATGACAATACCGTCGAAAATCGTAATGGGCATGTAAATTCAACTCCAGGACTGCCGCTTGGCGGCCGTGTCGTGCCTTATCGTGTGCTCCTATATCATCACCACTCTTGGCAATGAAAGGATCAAACGTCGTCTTCCACACGCAGCGCTCCCTTCGATCCGGCGATGCGCGCGACCAGATCCGGCAGGCTTGCGACTTCGCTCCAGCGCCCGCCGGAGCCCTTCGGCAATTCGGCGGAGGCAGATGGAAGCAGCGCTGCGGAAAAGCCCAGCTTCTCGGCTTCCTTGAGACGCTGGGCGGTGTGCGCAACCGGCCGGATGGCACCGGACAGGCTGACTTCGCCGAAATAGACGCAATCGGCAGGAAGGGCAATACCGGCAAGCGAGGAAACAAGCGCCGAGGCGACGGCAAGATCGGCCGCCGGTTCGGAGATGCGGTAACCGCCGGCGACGTTGAGATAGACGTCGTGCTGGCCGAGCCTGACGCCGCAATGGGCTTCCAGCACCGCCAGGATCATCGACAGCCGTGCCGAATCCCAGCCGACCACGGCGCGCCGCGGCGTGCCGAGTGAGGTTGGGGCCACCAGCGCCTGCACCTCGACGAGAATGGGACGCGTGCCCTCCATGCCGGCAAAGACGGCAGCCCCCGGCGATTTTTCGTTGCGCTCGCCGAGGAAGAGTTCCGAAGGGTTGGCGACTTCGCGTAAGCCTCTGTCGGACATTTCGAAGACGCCGATCTCGTCGGTCGGGCCGAAGCGGTTCTTGACCGTGCGCAGGATGCGGTAGTGATGGCCGCGATCGCCTTCGAAATAAAGCACGGCATCGACCATGTGCTCGACGACGCGCGGCCCGGCAATCTGTCCGTCCTTGGTCACATGCCCGACGAGCACCATGGCGGCCCCCGTCTGCTTGGCGAAACGGATCATTGCCTGAACGCCGGTGCGCACCTGCGTCACCGTCCCCGGCGCCGATTCGGCAAGTTCGCTCCACAGCGTCTGGATGGAATCGATGATGACGAGGTCCGGCCGCTTGCCCTCGGCGAGCGTCGCCAGAATATCCTCGACATTGGTTTCGGCTGCCAGCATCACATCGGTATCGGCCGCCGCAAGGCGCTGCGCCCGCAACCGGACCTGCGCCACGGCTTCTTCGCCGGAGACGTAGATGATCTTGTGGCCGCGCCGCGCAAGGGCGGCGGCTGCCTGCATCAGCAGCGTCGATTTGCCGATGCCGGGATCGCCGCCGATCAGCACCGCTGAACCGCGCACGAAACCGCCGCCGAGCGCCCGGTCAAGCTCCGACATGGCGGTATGGATGCGTGGCGCCTCCTCGATCTCGCCGGAGAGCGCCGTCAGCGCCACCGGTCGGCCCTTCTTCGGCGTCTTGCCGGGACCGGAGCCGATCCCGCCCATCGGGTCTTCCTCGACGATGGTGTTCCACTCGCCGCAGTTCTCGCATTTGCCGGCCCAGCGGTTATGAACCGTGCCGCAACTCTGGCAGATGAATTGTGTCCTGGCCTTCGCCATCAATTACTCTTTCAGTCCGGGTTCCCGAGCGAAGCGACGCGCCGCTTCACCGAATCATTGTCGTGCTTGAGATAATGGCTATCGCGAAGGATCAAAACTAATGATTTCCCCATCAGCGCACCCATGCCTATCCTTCGCTCCTCATTCGGAACGGTGGAAAATGTTTGATTATTCGTTTGCGCACTGGCTTGCATTTCTGTCGGCAGCGGTTTTGCTGAACCTCTCGCCCGGCCCCGACATCGCCTTCATCCTCGGTCACACGATGAGAAGCGGAAAACGTGCCGGTTTTTCGGCGCTGTTCGGCGTCTGGTCCGGCGCCTGCCTGCATGTGCTGATGGCAGCACTCGGCCTCTCGGCCATACTTGCCGCTTCCGCCGTCGCCTTCTCCACGGTCAAATGGATCGGCGCCGCCTATCTCGTCTGGCTCGGCATTCAGGCTTTGCGCTCCGGTGGCGGCAATGGCCTGATAAAGGCCGCCGGTGAAAGTTTGCCGGTTGCAAAAATCTATCGGCAGGGAATTCTGGTGTCGCTGCTCAATCCGAAAGTGGCGATATTCTTCCTGGCCTTCCTGCCGCAATTCGTCCTCGAAGGGGCAGGGCCGGCATGGGCGCAGCTCATGCTGCATGGCGGGCTTATCATCGTTGTCGCCGCCTTCATCGAACCGCCGCTCATCCTTCTGGGCGGGCGTCTTGCAGATGCAATCAGGCATAATCAAAAAATCGGCCTCTGGCTCGATCGCGGCCTCGGTGCGCTTTTCGTGGCGCTCGGTGTCCGTCTCGCCCTCAGCAGCCACTAGAGCATGATGCCGAAAAGCGTGAGCGGTTTTTGGACGACATCATACTCTAACTATATAATGCAGAACAGGATTCAGATTTTAGGCCGACCCGGCCTAAAATCATCCTGTTCTAGAAAGGCCACTATTCCTCGGCCACGTAGCGCCGCTCGTGGCGGAGCCCCATGCTGGTCAGGATCTCGTATCCGATCGTGCCGGATGCCCGCGCCACATCGTCCACCGGCATGTTCTTCCCGAACAGTTCGACATAATCCCCGGCGCGCACGGCATTGTCAGGCAGGTCGGTGATATCGAAGATCGTCAGGTCCATGGTGATCCGGCCGGCAACCGGAACCGTGTGTCCGGCGATGAAACCTTGCCCGCCTTGCGGCACCACTTGGCGCAGCGGCACGCCGCCGCTCGACTGGCTGCGCATGTAGCCGTCGGCATAGCCGGCCGAAGCGATCGCCAGCCGGCTTTCGCGGCGAAGCTGCAGCGCCCGCCCATAGCTGACGGTCTCGCCGGCTTCGACGCTGCGCACCTGGATGATGCGCGCTTCCGCGGTTGCGACCGGCCGCATCGGGTTCGCCATGCCGCTGACCGCTTCGCCGCCATAGAGCGCGATGCCGGGGCGGGTCAGGTCGAAGTGATAATCCTCACCGAGAAAGATGCCGGCCGAGGCGGCAAGACTTGAATCGATGCCTTCATAAGCGGCGTTAACCCTGCGGAATGATTCGAGCTGCTGCCGGTTCATCGCATGGGTGGGATCGTCCGCGCAGGCGAGGTGGCTCATGACAAGCACGGGCGCGAAGCTCGCCGGCCGTGAGACGTCGTCGGCGAGCGCGATCGCATCGTCGATATGCAGTCCGAGCCGATTGAAGCCGGTATCGACATGCAGCGCGCAGGGGTAGTCGCCGTAATCGGCAAGCACCGCCATCCAGAAGGCGAGCTGTTCGTCAGAGGAAATCACCGGCACCAGATCGTTTTCGAAGAAGCGCCGCTCGGTGCCCGGCCAGATGCCGGAGAGCACGAAGATGCGTGCCTCGGGCGCATAGAGGCGAAGCGTCACGCCCTCGTCGACGGTCGCGACGAAGAAGTCGCGCGCGCCGGCCACATAGAGCGCTTCGCCGGCATCCTCGATGCCCATGCCATAGGCATCCGCCTTGACGACCGCCGAGGCGCGCGCCGCACCGGAGCGGCGCGCCATGTCGCGCCAGTTCTCCGTCAAAGCGGTCAGGTCGACAGTCAGCCGCAGGCCGGCCGAGGCAAAATTGTCGTCTTCGGGGGCGTCGAAAAATTCGCTCATGATCCGCATCGAAAAGAGGCCGGAGAAGGATTCTCCGGCCAGTTTAAAGGTCAACTATGTCAAGGGAAAGCCCGGCGCTGCACGCAGCATCCGCGCGATCAGTGCTCTTCATATTGGGTGAAGGAGGGATCGGCGAGATCGGCAAAGCGCGTGAATTCCGCCTGGAAGGCGAGCTTCACCGTGCCTGTTGGCCCGTGGCGCTGCTTGGCGATGATGACGTCGGCCGTGCCCTTCACCTTGTCGAACAGCGCTTCCCATTCCGGATATTTCGGATCGTGGATGTCGCGCGGCTCCGAATTCTTGACGTAATATTCCTCGCGGAACACGAAGAGCACGACGTCGGCGTCCTGCTCGATCGAGCCGGATTCGCGAAGGTCGGACAGCTGCGGCCGCTTGTCGTCGCGGCTTTCGACCTGACGCGAGAGCTGCGACAGCGCGATGATCGGAACGTTGAGCTCCTTGCCGAGCGCCTTGAGGCCGGTGGTGATCTGGGTGATTTCCTGCACGCGGTTGTCGCTGGATTTGCCCGAGCCGGTCATCAGCTGAATGTAGTCGACCACAAGCACGTCGAGGCCGCGCTGGCGCTTCAGACGGCGCGCGCGGGCCGAAAGCTGGGCGATCGAGATGCCGCCGGTCTGGTCGATAAAGAGTGGCACCTTCTGCATCATCATCGAGCAGGCGACGAGCTTTTCGAAATCGGCATCGTTGATGTCGCCGCGACGGATCTTCGAGGAGGAGACTTCCGTCTGCTCGGAGATGATACGGGTGGCGAGCTGTTCGGACGACATTTCGAGCGAGTAGAAACCGACGACGCCGCCGTTCTTCGCCTTCATGCTGCCGTCCGACTGGACTTCGCCTTCGTAGGCGGCGGCGATATTGTAGGCGATGTTTGTAGCAAGCGAGGTCTTGCCCATGCCGGGGCGTCCGGCAAGCACGATCAAGTCCGACCGCTGCAGGCCGCCCATCTTGGAATCCAGCGAATGGATGCCGGTGGAAATGCCGGAAAGCCCGCCGTCACGTTCCTTGGCCACGGCCGCCATGTCGATCGCCAGCGCAACCGCATCGTTGAAGGCCTGGAAGCCGCCGTCGTAGCGGCCGTTTTCCGCCAGTTCGAAGAGGCGGCGTTCGGTATCCTCGATCTGCGACTGCGGCGGCATGTCGAGCGGCGCGTCATAGGCAATGTTGACGACGTCCTCGCCGATGGTGATCAGCGCCCGGCGCAGCGCCAGGTCGTAGATCGCCCGGCCGTAATCCTCGGCATTGATGACGGTGACGGCATTGCTGACGAGGCTCGCCAGATATTGCGAAACCGTCATGTCGCCGACCTTCTCGTCGGCCTTCAGGAAGGTCTTGATCGTCACCGGGTTGGCGATCTTGCCCATGCGGATGATATCGCCGGCAACCTCGAAAATCTTCCGGTGCAGCGGTTCATAGAGATGGATCGGCTTCAGGAAGTCCGACACCCGGTAATAGGCGTCGTTGTTCATCAGGATCGCACCCAGAAGCGCCTGCTCGGCTTCGATATTGTTGGGTGCTTCGCGGTAGTGCTGCTCCGACGGGGCAACAGCTGCAATCTTTCGAGCGGCGTCGTTCATCATCATCCGTTCTGTCTTTTCCAACTCCGGATTTGCAATTCCGGACGCGAAAATCAAGAGGCTACGAAAGGAGCGGGGGCTCGCTTCGCCTAAATCCTGAATGCTGTGCACGTTGTTCGACTTCTCCACAGTCTTGGGCGACACAAAGGAGAAATACTGGCAGTGTCACCCGCACGACACGGTATGGCGCCGACTCAGCCCATCCGCTTCGGAGAATGTTATTTTAGCGCGATGCGATAAGGCACGCAGCAAAAACATCCGGAAAATCCCCTTAAAAAAGCGAACCGATCGGCAGCTCACATCGAAGGGGTGGAAACGAAAAAGCCCGGCGCGGTGGCCGGGCTTCCCTCTCGCGGATCGCTCCGACGAAATTATGCTTCGTCTTCGTCGACGCCGTCAGCTTCCGGATCGAAGAAGTCTTCCGGACGCAGCGCGTCTTCGTCGACGCCGTAGATCGCGTCGACCGAGGTGAGTTCTTCGCCCTTGGACTGGCGCTCTGCCTCTTCGGCAGAACGGGCAACGTTCAGCTCGACGTGGATTTCGACTTCGGCATGCAGCTGCAGCTCGACCTTGTGCAGGCCGATCGACTTGATCGGCGTGTTGAGGTGGACCTGGTTGCGGCCGATGTTGAAGCCTTCGGCGCCGAGAATATCGACGACGTCACGGGCAGCAACCGAACCGTAGAGCTGGCCGGTTTCGCCGGCGGAGCGCACGACGATGAAGGACTTGCCGTCGAGAACGTCGGCGACCGTCTGGGCTTCCGACTTGCGCTCGAGGTTGCGGGCTTCAAGCGTCGCGCGCTCGGCTTCGAAGCGGGTCTTGTTGGCGGCGTTGGCGCGCAGCGCCTTGCCGAGCGGCAGCAGGTAGTTGCGCGCAAAGCCGTCGCGAACCTTTACGGTTTCGCCCATCTGGCCGAGCTTGGAGATGCGTTCGAGAAGGATGACTTGCATTTTCTTTTTCCTTTCTTGTGTCTCAGATTTTCGTATCGGATTGTTTGGAGGCATCAGCATCTTTCGTCGGGGTCAATGCGATCGCCTTGCGCGTATCGCTGAGACCGAGGACGAGGATGAGGAGAGCTGGCAGCAGCATGAGCATCGAGGCCAGATAGCAGAGGATGAGGGCCGGTATGCGCCAGTCCTTGCCACGCGTGCGGAAATGCAGGGAGGCAAAACCGGAAAGCATGAAACCGGCACCGAAGGCGCCGATCACGGTCGCGCCGACCAGTGCCGGAACGCCGCCGAAAAAGCAGGCGGCAAGCCCGGCCAGGAAGATGAAGATCGAATTGCGGTTCATCCGCAGCGACGAGGGAATGTCCTCGCGCGGGCGAAGGCCGCGGCCGGAGGCTGCAACGATGCGCACGGCGAAATAATAGGCGGCAAACAGCATGCTGACCCACATGCCGCCCTGCAAAGCCGGCAGCATCAGCAGGATCAGCGACTTGGTCTGCGCTGTGGCTGCCGGATCGGGCATGAATTCCGGCTGCTGCTGCTTGAGCGAGGTGATCAGCAGATCGACGATTGGATCGGTAATCTCAGGCCCGTAGCCGATGATCACACCGATGACGATGACGGCGAGCGTCACCAGACCGCAGAGATGCAGCAGGATATCGGAGAGCGGATACCAGGCAAGCAGATGGTCGGGGCCGCCGAGTTCGGCGGCCGGACGCGCCAGATTGGCGAGATGGCTGAGCCAACCGGCCGGCAGCAGCGTCACCATCGTCATGATCAGTGCGAAGGAAGGCGAGATCAAGATCGCGCCGAGTGCTGCGGCGCTGACGACGGCCGAGATCGCGGCGGTATTGCCCCAGCCGAGCCCGACGATCAGGATCGGCAGAGCCGAGGCCGTGTAGAGAAGCGCGCTGAAAAACGACGGCTGCATGCTCGCGCCCAGCACCAGCAGGGCGGCGGTCAATCCGGCGAGTGCGCCGATCAGCAGCGTTTTAATGTTCGGTCGTTTCAAGGTCGCTGTCCTGCTTCATCAAGCAGTTAGAGGATGTTGCTGAATCAAATTCAGAAACGTCTCAACATGGGTTTTAAGAGTTCCGATCCGCGCCCATCGCGGAAGGGAGAAGGGAAGGCACGAATGCCTTCCCTCAAGGGTATGCGCGTCGGCCGATGATCAGGCGACGACGTAGGGCAGCAGGCCGAGGAAACGGGCGCGCTTGATCGCCTGGGCGAGTTCGCGCTGCTTCTTCTGGGAAACGGCCGTGATGCGGGACGGAACGATCTTGCCGCGCTCGGAAATGTAGCGCTGCAGCAGGCGTACGTCCTTGTAGTCGATCCGCGGCGCGTTGGCGCCGGAGAACGGGCAGGTCTTTCGGCGGCGATGGAACGGGCGGCGGACCGGAGCGGAGGAAGTTTCAGACATATCTCAGATCTCCCTTATACACGGTCTTCGCGCGGACGGCGCGGACGGTCGTCGCGGTCGCCGAAGCCACCTTCACGCGGCGGACGCGGGCCACGGTCACGATCGCCGAAGCCGCCTTCACGCGGGCCACGGCCGCCTTCGCGCGGACGGTCGTCACGGTCGCGCTTCTGCATCATGGCAGACGGACCTTCTTCATGCTTCTCGACGGCGATCGTCATGTAGCGAAGAACGTCTTCGCTGATGCGCATCTGACGTTCCATTTCCTGGACGGCAGCAGCCGGTGCATCAATGTCCATCAGGGCGTAGTGCGCCTTGCGGTTTTTCTTGATGCGATAGGTGAGGGACTTGAGGCCCCAGTTCTCGATACGCCCGACCTTACCGCCATTCGCTTCGATCACACCCTTGTACTGTTCTACGAGGGCATCGACCTGCTGAGCGGAAATATCCTGCCGGGCAAGGAATACATGTTCATAAAGAGCCATGACAGCTTTGCCTTTCTTGCGTTTGGTTCAACCCGATATTCGGCGGCTAAGCCTCAACGACTGCTCCTGATTGGGCGGACCCAGGCAAGAAAGCGTTTCCGAGACGGTCGAGAGCGGAGACACGGGAGGCTGGAACGCTTCCGTTCCGAACGATTTCCAAGAGGAAACCGGCCCTCCGTTCAGCCACCAGCCAGAAGACCGGGTTAACGAACAGGGCGGCTTATACGGATTTTTTGGGCAAAGGCAAGCGCAATCGGACACCCGAACCCGATGCGGGCCAATGGTCGGCATCGGGCAGGCGCCAAACAAATATGATCAAAGCGTCAGCGGATACTGCCGGTGCACCTTGGCGATCTCCGTGAACACGTCGTCCGAAAGCGTCAGGTCGGCCGCGCCGATATCGATTTTCAACTGCTCCATCGACGTTGCGCCGATGATGACCGACGCCATGAAAGGCCTCGATCGGCAGAAGGCGAGCGCCATTGCTGCCGGGTCGATGCCGTATGTTGCGGCGATCTCCAGATAGGCTTTGGTCGCCGGCTCCTGCAGCGGCTGCAGGCGGCCGCCGATATCGTGGTTGATCGAACCGCGCGAACCTTTCGGCCTGCCGCCGTCGATATATTTGCCGGACAGGATGCCGCCGGCGAGCGGCGAATAGGCGAGCAGCCCGACATCCTCATGATGCGAGAGTTCGGCGAGATCGAGATCGAAATGGCGGTAAAGCAGATTGTATTCGTTCTGGACGCTGGCGACCCGCGGCAGGTTCTTCTGTTCGGCGAGCGTCAGGTATTTCTGTATGCCCCAGGTGGTTTCGTTGGAAAGGCCGATCGCGCGGATCTTGCCTTCCTGCACCAGCGCGCCGAGCGTTTCCAGAATGTCGAGCATATTGGCGACGGCCTTGTCGCGATCCTGGGTGAACGGATTGTAGCTCCAGTTCTGCCGGAAATGGAAATGGCCGCGGTTCGGCCAGTGGATCTGATAGAGGTCGACATAGTCCGTCTTTAGCCGCGTCAGGCTGGCCTCGAGCGCCAGGCGGATATTCTTCGCATCGGCACCTTCGCCGCCGCGCAGATAATCGCGGCCGCGGCCTGCGACCTTGGTGGCGAGCACGATATCGCCTCGCTTGCCGGTTTTCTCGAACCAGCTGCCGATATAGTCTTCCGTCCGGCCCTGTGTCGCGGCCGAAACCGGGGTGGTCGGATAAAGTTCGGCCGTATCGAAGAAGTTGACGCCCTTTTCGACGGCGTAATCCATCTGCGCATGCGCATCGGTTTCGCTGTTCTGCGAGCCCCAGGTCATGGTGCCAAGGCAAATCTCTGAAACGGAAATATCGGTGCGGCCTAATGAATTGTACTTCATGGAAAAACCTTGGGAGAGAGGTGAAAGCCTTGGGGAGGTCCGCGCAAATCTAGGCCGGATTTGGCGGAGCGCAAGAGCAAAAACCGAGCTTTTGCGCGCGCGCGAAAGGCTTTGCGGAGAATGAGCCGCCACTTGACTCTGCCGGAAAGAATGTCAATTGGAGGCAAAACAGCCTCAAGGGGCGTATTCAGTGGCGTGAGCCAGGGACACGAGAATGACCATTGCTTTCACTTTTCCCGGTCAGGGCAGTCAGGCTGTCGGCATGGGCAAGGATCTCGCCGAGAATTTCACGGAGGCCCGCGCCGTTTTCCAAGAGGTCGATGAGGCGCTCGGTGAAAAGCTTTCGGACGTCATGTTCAACGGTCCCGAGGATACGTTGACCTTGACGGCGAACGCCCAGCCGGCGCTGATGGCCGTCTCTATCGCCGTTGTCCGCGTTCTGGAGGCCAAAGGGCTGGATCTGAAGTCCAAGGTCGCCTACGTCGCCGGCCACTCGCTCGGCGAATATTCGGCACTTTGCGCCGCCGGCACCTTTTCGCTCGCCGACACCGCGCGGCTGTTGCGCATCCGCGGCAATGCCATGCAGGCGGCCGTCCCCGTCGGCGTCGGTGCCATGGCCGCGATCATCGGCCTCGAACATGCCGACGTCATTGCCGTCTGTGAGGCAGCCGCCGCCCTCGGCGCCTGCCAGATCGCCAATGACAATGGCGGCGGCCAGATCGTCATCTCGGGCGAGAAGGCAGCCGTCGAAAAGGCGGCCGCCCTTGCGACCGACAAGGGCGCCAAGCGCGCCATTCTGCTGCCGGTCTCTGCTCCCTTCCATTCCACACTGATGGCGCCTGCCGCCGACGCCATGCGCGAAGCGCTGGCAAAAGTCGCCAAGTCCGATCCCGTCGTGCCTGTCATCGCCAATGTCCGTGCCGCCCCGGTGACCGGCGCCGGTGAGATCGCCAGCCTGCTGGTCGAGCAGGTGACCGGTCAGGTCCGCTGGCGCGAGACGGTGGAATGGTTCGCCGGAAATGGCGTGACGACGCTTTATGAACTCGGTTCCGGCAAGGTGCTGACCGGCCTTGCCCGCCGCATCGACAAGACGATCAACGGCATCTCCGTCAACGGTCCGGCGGATATCGACGCGGCCGTCGCCGCCCTCATGGCCTGATTGGTATCTCCGGACACCGGATTTGGTATCCCCGGACACCGGATTTGGTGTCCCTGTTATAAGGAACGTTTCCATGCTCGATCTTTCCGGCCGCAAGGCTCTCGTCACAGGCGCATCGGGCGGCATCGGCGAGGAAATCGCCCGCCTTCTTCATAAGCAGGGCGCCATCGTCGGCCTGCATGGCACCCGCGTCGAGAAGCTGGAAGCGCTGGCCGCCGATCTCGGCGAGCGCGTCAAGATCTTCCCGGCCAACCTGTCCGACCGCGATGAGGTCAAGGCGCTCGGCCAGAAAGCCGAGGCCGACCTCGAAGGCGTCGACATCCTCGTCAACAATGCCGGCATCACCCGCGACGGCCTGTTCGTGCGCATGAGCGACGAGGACTGGGACAGCGTCATCGAAGTGAACCTGACGGCGACCTTCCGCCTGACGCGCGAATTGACGCATCCGATGATGCGCCGCCGCTATGGCCGCATCATCAATATCACCTCCGTCGTCGGCGTCACCGGCAATCCGGGCCAGGCCAATTACTGCGCCTCCAAGGCCGGCATGATCGGCTTCACCAAGTCCTTGGCGCAGGAAATTGCCACCCGCAACGTGACGGTCAATTGCGTGGCGCCCGGTTTCATCGAAAGCGCCATGACTGGCAAGCTGAACGACAAGCAGAAGGAAGCGATCATGGGGGCGATCCCGATGAAGCGCATGGGCACGGGCGGCGAGGTCGCTTCGGCGGTCGCTTACCTTGCGTCCTCCGAGGCTGCCTATATGACGGGCCAGACGCTGCACGTAAACGGCGGCATGGCGATGATCTGAAACGACAAACTGTTGGCATGGGAATATTTCCGCCAATAGCATGTTGAGCAATCACGAACCGTTGATTTTCTGGCTTTGCGGCAGACATAAAGCATGTTAAGCGGGCCATGACTGTGAACAGTCGTCCCGAGAAAGCAGACGGACCGGCGGGCTTTTTGCAAGCCTGGGACATCTCTGAAGCCGGGTTAACGAGTTTGCCGAGGATGTCTGAAAACATCGCAGGCTGAAACAGGGTAGGGGTGCCGTGATGGCATTCCGATCAGGACATAAGGTCGAGGAAACCGACATGAGCGATATCGCAGAACGCGTAAAGAAAATTGTTATTGATCATCTTGGCGTTGATGCCGACAAGGTCGTCGAGAGCGCCAGCTTTATCGACGATCTGGGCGCTGACTCGCTCGACACGGTCGAACTGGTCATGGCTTTCGAAGAAGAATTCGGCGTTGAAATTCCTGACGACGCTGCCGACTCGATCCTCACGGTCGGCGATGCAGTGAAGTTTATTGAGAAGGCCCAGGCCTGATCCTGTGATTTCGAGAAAGGGCGGGCCTGGAGTCCGCCCTTTTCTTTTCGGCATATTTCTCCATAGAACATAAGAGACGGGGGAAAGCACGCGATGAGACGTGTCGTCATCACTGGTACCGGCATGGTATCACCCTTGGGATGCGGAACCGAGGTGACGTGGTCCCGGCTGCTTGCCGGTCAGAACGGCGCCCGCCTCGTTACCGAATTCGAGGTCGACGACCTTCCCGCCAAGATCGCCTGCCGTATTCCTATCGGTGACGGCACCGACGGCACCTTCAATGTCGATCAGTGGATGGAGCCGAAGGAGCAGCGCAAGGTCGATGCCTTCATCATCTACGGCATGGCCGCCGCCGACATGGCGCTTGCCGATGCCGGCTGGCATCCTGAAACCGATGAGGACCAGATCGCCACCGGCGTGCTGATCGGCTCCGGCATCGGCGGCATCGAAGGCATCGTCGAGGCGGGTTACACCCTCCGCGACAAAGGCCCGCGCCGCATCTCCCCCTTCTTCATTCCCGGCCGCCTGATCAACCTCGTCTCCGGCCAGGTCTCGATCCGCCACAAGCTGCGCGGACCCAATCATTCGGTCGTCACCGCCTGCTCGACGGGTGCGCATGCGATCGGCGATGCCGCGCGGCTGATCGCGCTGGGTGATGCCGACGTCATGGTCGCCGGCGGCACGGAATCGCCTGTCAGCCGCATTTCGCTTGCAGGTTTTGCCGCCTGCAAGGCGCTGTCGACCCAGCACAACGACGATCCGCAGAAGGCGTCACGTCCCTATGATCGCGACCGCGACGGCTTCGTCATGGGCGAAGGCGCCGGCATCGTCGTGCTCGAGGAACTGGAACACGCCAAGGCGCGCGGCGCCAGGATCTACGCCGAAATCGTCGGCTACGGCCTGTCGGGCGACGCCTATCACATCACCGCGCCCTCCGAAGACGGCGAGGGCGCCGGCCGCTGCATGGCGATGGCGCTGAAGCGCGCCGGGCTGACGCCGGCCGATATCGATTACATCAATGCACACGGTACCTCGACCATGGCCGACACGATCGAACTCGGCGCCGTCGAGCGGCTGGTCGGCAATGCGGCGTCGAAGATCTCCATGTCGTCGACCAAGTCGGCGACAGGACACCTTCTCGGTGCTGCAGGCGCCATCGAGGCGATCTTCACCACGCTCGCCATTCGCGACAATATCGCGCCGCCGACGCTCAATCTCGACAATCCCGAACGGGAGACGGCGATCGATCTTGTTCCGCACAAGGCGCGCGAGCGAGACATCAATGTGGCGCTGTCCAACTCGTTCGGATTCGGCGGCACGAACGCGTCGCTCGTACTGCGCCGTTACGCGCAATAAGAGTCCTGCAAGCGGTGTGAAGGGTCTTCCTTGCACCGCAAACCGGCCGTCCTCTACGTTGCGTAAGGGGGCGTGCGAAAGCATAACGACCGTCAGCGGCGTCGTTGAACGGCGGCAGAACCTGCTTTTGCCGCATTGCTTCGCGAAATAGCGAAGTGAGGGTCAAGTTTTAGAGGATTGCCGGTGAGCGATACGACGAACCAGAGCAACGATACCCAGTCGCAGAAGGGACCGATTATCCCGAAGTCGCCGAGCGAAGCCCTGCGTCCGGAGCGCGTTCCGGAGCCGCCGAAGCGGTCCAAGAAAGCCCGCGGCCAGGTCGTTCTTTTCCTGAACTTCATCATGACGATGGCGGTGCTGGTCTGCGTCGTCGCCGTCATCGGCTTCTACTATGCCACATCGACCTATCGGAACCCCGGTCCGCTGCAGACCAACACCAATTTCATCGTCCGCAGCGGCGCTGGTCTGACCGAAATCGCCTCGAACCTCGAGCGCAACGCGATCATCAGCGATGCCCGCATCTTCCGCTATCTCACGGCAACGCATCTTTCTGCCGGTGAGAGCCTGAAGGCAGGTGAATACGAGATCAAGGCGAGGGCCTCCATGAGGGATATCATGGAGCTGCTGAAATCGGGCAAGTCCATTCTTTATTCCGTTTCCTTCCCCGAGGGCCTGACGGTCCGCCAGATGTTCGACCGCATGCTGCAGGATACCGTGCTGGAAGGCGACTTGCCGGCGGCACTGCCGACCGAGGGCAGCCTGCGTCCGGATACCTACAAATTCTCGCGCGGCACCAAGCGCTCGGAAATCATCGAACAGATGGCGGCTGCGCAACAGAAGCTGGTCGATCAGATCTGGGACAAGCGTGACTCGTCGCTGCCGCTGCGATCCAAGGAGGAGTTCGTGACACTCGCCTCGATCGTCGAAAAGGAAACCGGCGTTCCCGACGAGCGTGCCCACGTCGCCTCCGTTTTCCTGAACCGGCTCGGCAAGGGCATGCGCCTGCAGTCCGACCCGACGATCATCTACGGCCTCTTCGGCGGCGAGGGTAAACCGGCCGACCGGCCGATCTACCAGTCGGACCTGAAGCGGGACACACCTTATAACACCTATGTCATCAAGGGTCTGCCGCCGACGCCGATCGCCAATCCCGGCAAGGATGCGCTGGAAGCCGTCGCCAATCCCTGGAAGACGCAGGATCTCTATTTCGTCGCCGACGGCACCGGTGGCCATGTTTTCTCTGCGACGCTCGAGGAGCACAATGCCAACGTCAAGCGCTGGCGCAAGCTCGAAGCCGACAAGGGTTCGGACCCGAACATCGCAGTCGACGGCCAGCCGGAAGAGCAGCCGGCGGATAGTGGCGCGACCGTCGCGCCGCCGAAGAAAAAGAAGATCAACTGAGACTTTCGGGAGGCACGCATGGCTTTGCAGTCCATGACCGGTTTTGCGCGGCGCGAGGGAACGAGCGGCCGCTGGCGCTGGGCATGGGAACTGCGCTCGGTCAACGGCAAGGGCCTCGACCTGCGCCTGCGCCTGCCGCCCGGTCTCGAACGCATGGAGGCAGAGGTCCGCCGCCTCGCCGGAGAAAGCTTCAGCCGCGGCAACCTGCAGGCATCGCTATCCGTCAGCGCCGACGAGAACCGTTTCGAGGCGGTGCTGAACAAGGAGGCTCTTGCCGCCGTGCTGGCCATGCGCGAGCAACTGGACGGTGTCATCGATCCGGCGCCGCTGAAGCTCGATACGCTGCTTCTGGTGCGCGGCATCGTCGAATTCCGCGAAAGCGAGGATGGCGAGGAGGCGCTTGCCGCCCGTGACGCCGATATCGCTGCCGGCCTGCTGGCCGCGCTTGCCGATCTGAGAGCAATGCGCGAACAGGAAGGGTCGGCGCTGGCCCGCATTCTTCACGACCACGTCACGACGATCGAAGGCCTGACACGTACGATCGAGGGCGATCCATCGCGCTCGCCGCAGGAGATCGCCGCGCGGCTGGCCGCGCAGGTCGCATTGTTGATGGACGGCATGGCCGCGCTCGACCGCGACAGGCTGCATGCCGAAGCCGCGCTGTTGGCGACCAAAGCGGATCTGCGCGAGGAAATCGATCGTCTGAAGGCTCATATCGCCGCAGCGCGCGATCTCCTGGTGAAAGGTGGACCCGCCGGGCGCCGACTGGACTTCCTTGCACAGGAATTTAACCGCGAATCGAATACCATCTGCTCGAAGTCGAATGCCTCGGCGGTCACCGCCGCCGGCATCGAGCTGAAAGTCGTGATCGACCAGTTCCGCGAGCAGGTCCAGAATTTGGAGTAAGACATGAAACCGGCGAAATCCTCGCCCGTGCAGATCGCCCGCCGCGGTCTGATGCTTGTCATCTCGTCGCCATCAGGCGCCGGCAAGTCCACCATCGCGCGCACGCTGCTGGAGACCGACAGGCAAATCGGCCTTTCCGTCAGCGTCACCACGCGCCAGCGCCGTCCGAGCGAAGTCGAGGATGTGCATTACCACTTCAAGAGTGTGCGCGAGTTCGAGCGGCTGCGCGATAGCGACGCGCTGCTCGAATGGGCCGAGGTGCATGGCAATTTCTACGGCACGCCGCGCGAGCCGGTCGAGCAGGCCATGGCCGAAGGCCGCGACATGCTCTTCGACATTGATTGGCAGGGCGCCCAGCAATTGCAGGAGAAGATGTCGGCCGATGTCGTCTCGATCTTCGTGCTGCCGCCGACCATGACCGAGCTCCAGTCGCGGCTGCATCGCCGTGCCGAGGATTCCGAGGAGGTCATCCAGACGCGCCTCGCCAACAGCCGCGCCGAGATCGCCCACTGGCGCGAATACGACTATGTCATCGTCAATGACGATCTCAACGCCGCCCTCGACGCCGTCCAATCGATCGTCAAGGCCGAACGCCTGCGCCGCGACCGCCGCCATGGCATGTTCGACTTCGTCCGCGAGTTGCTGGAAGAGACGCCGTCACTTTAGAGCAATGTGTGGGAAAGCCGCTTCGGACGTTGCAGGAGTTGCCTAAAGGCTGTTTGCGAGAAGGCAGAATTCCTCGACGGACAAGGTTTCCGCCCGACGCGCCGGATCGATCCCGGCCTTGACGAGCAGGCTCTCGCCACCGAGCGGTTTCAGGCTTTGGCGCAGCATCTTGCGGCGCTGACCGAAGGCCGCCTGCGTCACCTTTTCCAGATTGCCGACAGCGCAGGGGATCGGGTTTTCGCGGGGGGTCAGTTGCACGACCGTCGACGTCACCTTCGGCGGCGGCGTGAAGGCCTGCGGCGGCACGTCGAAGGCCATACGTGCCTCCGTCCGCCAGCCGCAGAGCACGCCGAGACGGCCGTAATGATCGTCGTCTTCGTTGGCGACGATACGCTCGCCGACTTCCTTCTGAAACATCAGCGTCAGCGACTGCCAGAACGGCGGCCAGGCTTTCGGCAGCAGCCAGTTGACCAGCAACTGCGTGCCGACATTGTAGGGCAGGTTGGCAATGATCTTGATCGGACCTTCCGGCGCCAATGTCTCGAAATCTGTCTTCAGCGCATCGCCTTCGATCACCTCCAGCCGGCCGGGATAATGATCGGCGATCTCGGCAAGCGCCGGCAGGCAGCGTGTATCGCGCTCGATGGCGATAACTTTCCTGGCGCCGAGCGCCAGGATCGCCCGCGTCAGCCCGCCGGGGCCGGGGCCGACCTCGAAAACGGTCGCATCTTTCAGCGCTCCCGCCGTGCGGGCGATCTTCTGCGTGAGGTTGAGGTCGAGCAGGAAGTTCTGCCCGAGCGCCTTGCGTGCATCGAGGCCGTGACGTTGGATGACGTCGCGAAGCGGCGGCAGGCCATCGAGTGCTGCCATCAGCGGCGGCTTTCCGCGCTGCGGCCGAGCTGGGCGGCGAGCTTCAGCGCCGCAACGAGGCTGTGCTCGCGCGCCAGTCCCTTGCCGGCAATGCCGAAAGCGGTGCCGTGATCCGGCGAGGTGCGTACGAAGGGAAGCCCAAGCGTCACGTTGACGCTGTCGTCGAAACCAAGTGCCTTGGCCGGGATCAGCGCCTGATCGTGATACATGCAGATGGCAACGTCGTATCGCGCCCGCGCCTCGTCATGAAACATGGTATCGGCGGGCAGGGGGCCGATCGCATCGATGCCCTCGTCGCGCAGGCGCTCGATCGCCGGACGGATGACGTCCTCGTCCTCCGTGCCGATCGCCCCGCCTTCGCCCGCATGCGGGTTGAGGCCGGCAACGGCGAGCCGCGGCGCCTCGATGCCGAAGCGCTGCCTCAGATCTTCATGTGCGATCCTGCAGGTTTCCGTGATCAGTTCGCCCGTCAGCGCCTGCGGTACGTCGCGGACCGGAATATGGATGGTGACGGGAATGGCCCGGAGCTTCGGTCCGGACAGCATCATGACAGGTGTCACCGGCCGGCCGGTCGCCCTGGCGGCGAGATCGGCGAGAAATTCGGTATGGCCGGGAAACCGGAAACCCGCCTCGTAAAGCACGGCCTTGGCGATCGGATTGGTAACGACGGCGAGCGCCTCGCCGTCAATGACAAGCGACACGGCTTTCTCGATCGACGCGATCGTGCCTTTCGCCGTTGCCGCATGCGGTTCGCCGGCCACGACCTCTATGCCGGCCGATATGGTCATGACGGGCAGCGCATCGGCAAACATGCCGGCGGCCTTGCTGGCTTCATCGGTCTCGCGGATCGAGACCGCCAGATTGAGCTGGCGGGCTCGCAACGCCAGAACGTCGGGATCGCCGATCAGGAAGAAAGGCGGCAGCCCGAGTTCTCGCCGCCTCAGCCAGGCCATCAGAGTAATATCCGGCCCGATACCGGCGGGGTCGCCCTGGCTCAGCGCAAGCGGTCGCGAAAACGGTATCGCCATTGTCGGTCAGCGATAGGCGATCTGCGCCTTTTTGCGCAGTTCATCCAGGTATTTCTTGCTGTTTTCGTTTTCCGGGCTGGCATCCTTGCCGGCCTTGGACTTGTCGAGATCTTCCTGGCGGAAGACCATTTCGGCGGCCTGGTCGTCGGAGACCTGCCGCTGGCTGCAGATTGCCAGATATTCGACGCCCTTGTCGGTGACGCGGGTCCCTGTCGTGTTGCCCTTGGCCTGCTCGACCAGCGGCTTCCAATCCGGCGGGATTTCGGGGGCGAGCAGGCGGCCGAGATCGCGCACGGAAACGTCGCGCATCGTCGCAGCAAACACCTTTGCCTGATCGCAGCCCGGGAATTTGGAGCGCGACGCCTCGGCCTCGCCCTTGCGCTTGCCGGTGATGGCGCCGCGCTTGGCTTGCGGAATGACGAAGATGATCTGCTGCAGCATATATTCCGTCGTCACCGGCTTCTGCTTGTTGTTCTGCATCATGCGCGAGACGAGATCATAGTTCGACAGCCGCGAGGTGGAGCCGTAGCGGGCGTTGACGACACGCGGCCAGCTCATCTGCACGGCGATGAAACCCTTGAAATGATCGACGCCGACGCCGGCGCGATCGAGGATCTGCGACATCTGCTCGGGGGAAAGCTTGTTGCCGCTCGAAAAGCGCGCGAAGGACGCATCGACGTCCTGCTGCGAAACCGACATACGGACGCGGGTGACTTCCTGCCGCTTGAGCGCCTCATCGATCAGTTGCTCCTCGGCGGTCTTGGCATCGGCCTTCGTATGCTGCAGGCGCAGGAAGGCCTGGCGCTTGGCGACGTCGCCGCTGGTGATCGCGGTGCCGTTCACCACGGCCTTGACTTCACTGGCCGCAAGCGCTGGAGCGGCAAGGCCTGTCAGCAATGCAAGCGCTGCCCCGGCGAGGAACTTGGTTATGGCTTTTTTCGCGTCAATCATCTGTTGACCTCCCGATAGCGCCGCGAGACGTTGTTCGCGGCGTTCTTACCACAGTGCGAGACACGCTGAAATCGCTTCCATCACGGCGCGAAACCCCTATGCCTCAGATACCGACTGGCGGCAATGTCCTGCACAGGCTTACGGCGAAAGAATGGCTTCAGGCCATGTTTGCGCCGATCGCCCGTCATTCGAGGGTGTCGGAACCGATCTTGATGTCGCCGAGCGTGCGGAAGGTCAGCCGTGCGCCGATCGTCCAGTCGCTTCCCGACTCGTCGTCGGAATCTCTGCTGTCCGTATAGGCGATCGTGAAGATCGTGCATTCGTCGTCATAAGACAGGCCGATCGTCCGCCGACTGATCACATCATTGTTCAGATCCCAGGCAATGCCGCCGAAAATCGACCAGTAATCCTTGAACTTGACGGTGCTGTTGGTCTGGATCTCGTCATTGTCCTCGGCGAAGCCATATTCCGGCTGGGCGCTGAGATGAGTGTAGGTCAGCTGCGTCGAGAAGGTGTCGTTCTGGTAGGCCGTCGTCAGGTCACCGCGGCGGAATTCGAAATCTTTTTCGTCGAGCCGGTAGGAGGCTGCGACGGAAACGCCGTACGGTGTTTCGACACCGCCAAGGCCGACATAATCGGAGCGATCGGTTTCGAGGCCCGAATCCGCGCCGACATTGACGAGGTCATCGGTCGCAAACGAGTTTTGGCCGGCGATCTGATAGGATTGGCCGAAGATGCCGTGCAGCTTGTAACCGCTGTCGAATGTACCGGTGTACTGAACGCCGACATTGGCGCGGGTACCGCCTTCGACCCGGTCGTAGCCCGAGAATTTGTCGCGGTCGAACAGCGAGGTGGCATCGAAGACGAAGCTTTGCGCATCCTCGTTCGGCAGGCGGCCTGCCAGTTGCTCGTCGGGGCGGGCATAGATCTGTGCGATCGGCTCGAGGATATGGGTGCTATTGTCAGTCGTCATCAGGATTGGATAACGCATCTCCAGCCCGGCTGTGAACATCGAGCGGGTGGCGGAATTGCCGTCGACATAGTTGCCGGTGTAGCCGGTCGGATCGTCCATGTTCAGCGCGAAGGCATCGCCGCGCGCGGCCAGCAGCGGCGTGATCACCAGGCCGGTCGGCGTGACGTAGGTCCGCTTCCATTGCAGCTCGGCAGTCAGCCGCGAAGTCTGACCCTTCAGGCCGCGGAAACGGTCGAAGCCGTCGACGGTATAGAAGTCATCATGTGTGCGCGAAATATTCGTCAGGTTGACATCCGCCGAAAGCTCGCCGCCGGCAAGCGGCTGCGGCGCCACATAGTGATAGTCGAGCGACGGATAGACGATCGCCTGCTGCTTTTCAGCGGTATTCGTCCGATCGGCATCCTGGATGTCGAAATAGAACGCCCGCATGTCGAAATAATTGCGTTTCCCGAGCCCTGTCAGGTAGATCTGGTTGGTACGATCCGTACCGGTCAGGCCCCGCAGCTTATACGTTTTCGAGAAATTGTTGTCGCTCTGCATCATGACGTCCCAGCCGAACGTCCAGCGCGGATTGATGCGGAATTCGGCCTTCGAAGCCACCATGCCACGTTGCTCGGCTTCGGCATCGCTGGTGCCGGAGCTGAAGTTGCCCGGTTTTGCCTGGTCGATGCCGGCGACGCGCAGAATATGCGTGCCATTTTCGAAGCGTTGGCGAAATTCGCCTTCGATGAGGAAACCCTGGGCGGTGTAGCCCGTGGCGGTGACCGTCGCGTCCATGCTCGGCGAGATCACATAGTAATAAGGAACGGAAAGACCGAAGCCGAGATTCTGCGACAGGCTCATCGTCGGAAACAGAAAGCCGGACTTGCGTTTCACCGTATTGTCGGGAACTTCGATGAACGGCAGGAAGGCGATCGGATGGCCGAGCAACTCGAAGCGCGCTCTCTCCAGACGGATCGTATGCGTCTCGCCGTTCTGGATCACTCGCTGGGCCTTGACCTGCCAGAAGGGCGCGCGCTTCGGATCTTCGGCGCAGGGAAGGCAGGCCGTGTAGACGCCCTTGTTGAGAATCATCATCGTGCCGCCGACGCGCTCGCCGCTTTCGGCGACGATGCGGGTATTGTCGGCGGTCTCGATGCGCAACGAGTTCAGGAACCCGTCGGCAAAATTGTCGGTCACGTCGAGGTTGTCGGCATAGATACGGTTGCCGTCCGGGCTGACCAACTCGACATTGCCAAGCGCCATCATCCGGCCAGTCTTCTGATTGTACTCGACCTTCTGCGCGACCATTTTATAGCCGCCATAATTGATCTGCACGCCGCCGACCGCCGACACCAGATCGGCGTCACGGTTATAGACCAGTTCATTGGCCGAAAGCAGGAGCTTGGCTCCTTCCGGAATGTTTTTCCCGATATCTTGAGCGGACGTGTTGGCCTGGCCGTAGGAGGCTGGGACACTGCCGAAATAGGAACATAGAGTCGCGCCGACAAGCAGGGCAACCAGCTGATTACTAAAATACTTGCGGTCGCCTGCCGCCACTAGCCGTCCTCCTGATGAAGCAGAATAGTCGCACCCAAGGCCAGCGCGACGACCACCGGTATCCACGTCGCCACGAAGGGGGGCACGACTCCACTGCTTCCGAATGCCTTTACAAGCACGGTGATGACATAAAGCATGAAGCCCGAAAGGATGCCACCCAGAATCACGGAGCGGGATTGGTTGAACCGGCTAAATTTTAGGGACACTGTTGCGGCTATGAAAGTCATGGCCACCAGCAGCAATGGCTGGGACAACAGGGAGTTGAATTGCGTCTCCAGCGCCTTGGTCGAGATACCGAAGGATTTGGCTGCCGCAATCCGGTTGGAAAGGTCAAAGAAACCAATTGTTTCCGGCGCTGTCAGCCGCTCCTGGACGAAGTCCTGTTTCAGATTGGTGCGAAGTTGAACCGAAGCTTTACGCACGGGGATTTCGCCAGGCTTGCGCTCGACAACGGTGTTAAGTTGCCAGTAACCATCTTCCAACTTTGCCGTGGCGGCGTCCTGTCTCAGAATGACCTGACCGCTTGAATCGAAATGGATCAGCACCGCATCGATCAGCTTGGTTCCGTTCTCCTGGACCGTCTGGGCGCCGATGATGACATCGTCCCGGCCGCTGATCTGGCGCAGCCACGGAATCTGCGGCGCCTTGCGCAGAACTGCGTTCTCGCCGCGCCAGTCGGATTCGACCAGCAGCGCCTGGCGCTGTCCCCAGGCGGCAAGCGGGTTCAGCGCCGCCATCGTCAGCAGGCCGAGCGCCAGCGAGCCGGCGATGAAGGGGAACATGAACTGCCAGACCGAAATGCCGGCGGCGCGCGTGACGACGAGTTCATATTTGCGGTTGAGGCCGATCAGCACCGTCATGCCGACGAACAGCGCGATGAACGGCACCGTCTGCTGCAGGATGAGCGGCAGGCGCACGGCGGTCATCAAGACGCCGCCGCCGATCGTGTAGCCGGGAAGGCCGGACATGCGGCCCGCCGTCTCGCTGAAATCGAGGAGGAAAGAAATCGCCGAGACGCCGATCAGGAACCAGCCCGTCGTCACCAGATAGCGGCGAAAGAAATAACGCGACAATGTCCCGAACATCATTGGGCAGTGCCCCCGCCGGTCCTGCCGGTTGCGGCAAGCAGCCTTTCCTGCATCCGTCTCCAGAAAGACGAAATCCGGTCGCGGATGAACGAAGGCATGACCAGTCGTTTGTGCAGGCCGAGGAAGACGATCGAGACGATGCTGCTGACGATTGGGATGGCATAGAGGACGGCGATATATTCAGGATCGGTATCGATCTGATTGGCCGCGTAGAAGGCAGCCCATCGCATCGAGAAGGCATAGGCGAGCGCGCTCACCATCGGATGCAGCCGCGCTTCGCGGTGCGAGCGCGCATCGCCGGCGATCGCCAGTGAAAACAGGGCAAAGACGACAGGCAGTATCCAGTCGGTCAGCCGCCGATGCAGTTCGGCGCGGTAGCTTTGCGGACGGATCGTATAGTCCTTGTCGGCCGGATCCGGATTGAACAGGAACCACAGGTCACGGTCGCTGGCGCGCAGCGTCGCCTGACCGCGATTCTCCGTCATGTCCGAGAGGTCGAAGGAATAGGAATCGAAATTGATGACCGAGACGTTGCCGTCGGGCGTTTTGCGGTGCACTTCGCCTTGATGCATGATCAGCGTCGTGCCCGTGTCGTCGACGGCGCCTTCCTTCGCATAATAGATCAGTTCGTAGGCCGGGTCGCGTTCGTCGGCGACGAAAAGGCCCTTCAGCATGCGGCCCGCCATCCGCTGCGAGATCTGTACATAGAGGCCTTCATCGAGCTTGCGGAAGGTCTTTTCCTCGATCACCGAAGAGAGGAGGTCAGCATAGGTCTCGGCGATCATCTGGCGCACGACGGTCTTTGCGCGCGGCTCGACGACGTTGTCGACGAAGAAGGAAAAGACGCTGATGACGGCGGCAAGCAGCAGGATGGGGCGGATCAGCACGCTGCGCCGAGCGCCGGCCGCGTCGATGACGGTGAGCTCGGAATCATTGTTCATCGTCGTCAGCGTCTGGGTGATCGCGATAACGAGGGCAAAGGGCAGCACGACGGGAATGATCGACGGCAGGATCATCGTCGCCAGCTTGGCGAACGAGCCGATCGACTGGCCGCTGTCGGTGACCAGATTGATGCGCTGCAGAACCTGAGTCGTCCAAATGATCGCCAGAACGGGCAGGAGCGCCACGAGAAACATCTGGCCGACGCGCCGCAATATGTATGTCTCGAGTAGTTTCATGCCTGCCCTTGAAAGCACCTGCACGCCCAAACGGCCTTGCAGGAGAATCCCTCTACGCTCTTTGTCGCGCTTTTGCGACAAGCTGGTGTCAAAAATTCATTCAAATTTCAGAATTTTTTTGATGCTGTTGCGACTCAGTTAACGCCAGCAATGCGGCGAAGACGACAAGCGAGGAAAGCCATCCAAGAACGACGTCGGAAAGGTAGTGCGCGCCGAAGGATAGCCGCATCGCCGGGGTGAGGATAGAGATCGCCGCCAGGGGTGCCGCCACCGCATAACGCAGGGATTTCGGAACGAAGAGCAGAAGGCAGAAGAGCCAGCCGGCACTCGCTGCCTCGCCGGAGACGAACGAGCAGTTCGAAACGCATTTTCCTGCAAGCGAACCTGCCTCGACGAAATGCAGCGCACCGCCGAAAATGTCCGTCTGTATCGGTCGCGGCCGGCCCCAATGTTCCTTCAGGACGACATTGACGAGCAGCACCGGCCCGATCAGCAGCGTTCCGAGCGCGACTTTGAGCTTTTGCGCGCGCTCGGCGTTGAAGGTCGCGCCATGCTGCTGGTAACATTCGACGAGTTTCCACAGCATCACGATCGCGACAACATAGGGCAGGCGGAAGAAGACGGTGCGCAGCAGGTCGAAGGCCGCGACGTCGCGATAGGGAAAGCCGCCGCAGATGCTCCCGGCAGCAGCAGTCGCGTCGCAATCTGCGCCCACGAAAAAAAGCTGGGAAAAATAGATGTCTATTCCGGGAAAGGCGCGGAAGACGGCAAGCAGCGCCCACCACATCCAAAACAGCAGCATGAATGCACCGAAAGTCGTTTTCGGCAGGCGGATTGCCAGGCCCCGCCATCGATTTTTCGAAAAAACTGTCAACGCGAATATCTACGAAACTGACGAAAACATGAAGGCCGTGATGGCCGCGGGCGACCATAACAATTGTCGCAAGCCATTGACAGACCCGCCAAACGCGAAATTATCCGCGAGGGACGGATTTCAAAGAATCCCCAGCGGAGAAGACATGTCAGTAAAGTTGGAAATTTCATTCTCGAAGTCGGCAAAGCTCAATGGCGGCCTGGCGATCCTGTTGAAGACTGTGGAGGCCGACAGCGCTGCCGGCGCCGATACGGTCGACCCGGCAGGTGTGATCGCCAAGGCTGCGAGGATCGCCCGATTCTCCGCGAAATCCCTGAGCGGGCTCGATATTGTCGCCCCGGAAGGCGCGCCCGTCGAGCGCATCGTCGTCATCGGGCTGGGCAAGGCTGCTGAACTCACCGCCCATGACTGGCTGAAGGCCGGCGGTGCTGCGGCCTCGAGAATCAAGAACACCGACAAGGCCGCCGTCTTCATCGATGTGCCCGGGCTCGAGACCAGCGCCCGGGCAGCTGCCGATTTCGCGCTCGGCATGCTGCTGCGCGCCTATAGCTTCGATACCTACAAGACGAAGAAAGGCGACGAGGAAGAAAAACCGGCGAAATCAGTCAAGGTGACGATCGTCACCGCCGATCCGGGTGGTGCCAAGAAGGCGTTTTCCGATTCCGAAGCGATTGCCGGTGGTGTCAACCTTGCCCGTGACCTCGTCAACGAACCGCCGAACGTGCTCGGCCCCGTCGAGTTCGCCGCCAAGGCGAAGGAGCTGGAAAAGCTCGGCGTCGAAGTGGAAATCCTGACGGAGCGCGAAATGCGCCGCCTCGGCATGGGTGCCCTTCTCGGCGTCGCCCAGGGCTCCGTACGTCCGCCGCGCCTGGCGGTCATGCAGTGGAAGGGCGGCAAGGGCAAGGATCGTCCCGTTGCCTTCATCGGCAAGGGTGTCGTCTTCGATACCGGCGGCATTTCGATCAAGCCGGCCGCCGGCATGGAAGACATGAAGGGCGATATGGGCGGTGCGGCCGCCGTCACCGGCCTCATGCATGTGCTCGCCTCCCGCAAGGCCGCCGTCAACGCGGTCGGCATCATCGGCCTGGTGGAGAACATGCCTGACGGTAACGCCCAGCGTCCTGGTGATATCGTCACGTCGATGTCCGGCCAGACGATCGAGGTGATCAACACCGATGCCGAGGGTCGCCTCGTGCTCTGCGATGCGCTCTGGTACTGCAACGACCGCTTCAAGCCGCAGTTCATGATCAATCTCGCCACGCTGACCGGGGCGATCATCGTGGCGCTCGGCAATGTGCATGCCGGCCTGTTCTCCAATGACGACCAGCTTTCCGCCCAACTGACGGCAGCCGGTCTTTCGAGCAACGAAAAACTCTGGCGCATGCCGCTCGGCAGGGATTACGACAAGCTGATCGACAGCAAGTTCGCCGATATGAAGAACACCGGCGGCCGACAGGCCGGCTCGATCACGGCCGCGCATTTCCTCAAGCGCTTCGTGCAGGACACGCCCTGGGCGCATCTCGATATTGCCGGCACGGCGATGGGCTCGCCGCAGGACGAGATCAATCAATCCTGGGGTTCCGGCTTCGGCGTGCGCCTGCTCGACGAACTCGTTCGCGCCCATTATGAATCCTGATGACGGACGTTCTCTTCTATCATCTGACCGAATCCAGGCTGGAGGACGCGCTTCCGCCGCTCATCGACAAAAGCGTCGAGCGCGGCTGGCGCGTTGCCGTCCAGACGCGCGAGTTGGCGCGGCGTGATGCTCTCGATCAGCATCTTTGGACTTTCCGCGAGGAGAGCTTCCTGCCGCACGGCACCGACGAGGCGGATTTCGCCGAAAGCCAGCCGGTGCTTTTGACGGTGACGCCGGACAATGCCAATGCGGCGACCGTGCGTTTCATCGTCGACGGCGCCGAGCCGCCGCCGGCCGATGCCTATGAGCGCATCGTCTTCATGTTCGACGGTCACGACCAGGAGCAACTGGACACCGCCCGTGCGCAGTGGAAGAAGCTGAAAGGCGAGGGGCATAACCTCACCTATTGGCAGCAGACTCCGGAAGGGCGGTGGGAGAAGAAGGCCTGAGCGTTCGTCAGGACGCTACAGCGCCGCGCGTCTTTTCGAGAGCCGCAAAGGACGCTGTAACACTTTGAATTGCGGCATGAAGCCGTCCAGCTTCGCTCTCCCGGCCGGCGAGCGCCGCTACCGTTTCGAATCTTTGTCCTCGTCGAGGTTCGTCAGGATATTGAGGGGTACGATCCCGCCAGCACTTTCCGACGCGTCGAGCGCCTCGACTGCCAAAACATGCTTTCCATTCGGACTGACCAAAGCGAATGCCCACGCCTTGTCGGCAAAGGTGCTGACCGGCATTTCCGCCCAGCCGGCTTGATGCACAAGGCGTTCGGCATAATAGACCTTGATGGTCTGCGGGTCGGTGGTGCTGGCGAGATTGCGCGCCAGGATACGCATGGACTTCTCTCCGAACCGCCCTTCCAGTTGGCCCAGCACCTTGCGGGTGGCCTGCCAATCCTGGGCCTGGGTCGCCGATCCGAAGGAATATTCCTCGGATCGGGAAACGCCCGGTGGATCAGGCGGCATGACGGCCTCTTCGCCCGAACATGCCGCAAGGCCGAGAAGCGGCACCACGAGGATGCCAATTTTCAACACGCGGGAAAATCGGCCCTTGCGGCCAATTTTATTGCTCATGAGCGGCTGCCCCCGAACACGATTGCCATAGGCCGGCAAATCTTGCCGGTTTCTATGACGTTATTGCGACGCTCAGTCGTGGAATGCGTCGACGAATTTCCGCTTGCCGAGCATGAAGGCATCGGCGACGTGGCGCAGCGGCGCGAGATCGACATCCGATTTGCCGGCCTTGATGATTTCGGCAAAGCGACGGTAGAGCGAGGGATATTCCTGCTCCGGCTCGGCGAAGCTGAGCGCGCCGTCGACGAAAAGCTTGGCGCCGCCCTCAGCGAGCACCATCTGGCCGGCTGCCGTCTCCGCAACGATGTCCCAGCTCTGCTTGCCGGTCTGGCGCCAGTCGAATTCGGCGTGAACCGGCAGGCCGTCCGCATTGCGGAAGTGAATGTCGGCCGCGATCGGCGCATCGCGATTCTCGGGAAATTCGAGCACGGCCTCGGTGATGAAGATCGGCCGCGGCAGGATATGGGTGACGATCGACAGCGCGTTGATGCCGGGATCGAAAACGCCGAGGCCGCCGGCCTGCCAGATCCATTCCTGGTTCGGATGCCAATGGCGGACATCCTCCTTCCAGATCACATGCACGCTTTTGATCGTCGTCGAGGCAAGAAACGCCTTGGCCGCCTCGACGCCCGGGGCGTAGCGCGAATGCCAGCTCGCAAAGAGCGACGCACCCTGCTTGTTCGCCAGCGCTTCGAGATCGGCCACTTCGCTGAGCGTCGCGCCGGGCGGCTTTTCCAGGAAGACGTGCTTGCCGGCGACGAGCGCCTTATAGGCTGCCTCGTAGCGATATTGCGGCGGCATGCAGAGCGAAACGGCATCGATCGAGGGCTCGGCGTCGAGCATCGCCTCGATCGTCGTATAACTCTTGACGCCTTCGACCGTGCCGTGGCGGCTTGCCGTGGCGACGAGTTCGAAATCCGGGTTCTTGGCGACGGAGGGAAGGTGCTGGTCGCGGACGATCTTGCCGACGCCGACGATGGCGAGGTTGATAGGAGACATGGTGTTTCGCTCGAGCCTGTATGAAAAGTATGATTTATTGACCTGTTTGTATTCAGAAAGAGGCGCGCCGACAAGCTCTCCTCCTCCATTCTATCGCATCCTAGCGCATGATGGTTTGGCGAAGGAAGCTGTAACCCATCGCCGCGCGGGCGGCGCGCTCTTCGGAATTGCCGTCGCCGCCATGCCCACCGGAGCCGAATTCATGGAAGAGCGGCCGGTGTCCTTCTTCCTCCAGCCGTGCGGCAAAGCGGCGCGCATGCGAGGGATGCACGCGGTCGTCATTGGCGGAGCTTTCGATGTAGATCGGCGGATAGCTGACCTTGGTCGCCGGCCCGACATTGTGAAGCGGCGAATAACCGAGCATGAAATCCCGGTCCACCGGCGTCTCCGGATCGCCATATTCGTCCATCCAGGCTTGCCCTGCGGTAAACAGGTGGAAGCGTGTCATGTCGAGAACCGGCACCTGGCACCAGACGGCGCCGAAATCGTCGGGATAGCGCGTCAGCATCACGCCGGTCAGCAGACCGCCATTGCTGCCGCCCTGGCAGGCGATCCGCGACGGCACGGTATAGCCGCGGGCGACGAGATCGCGCGCGATGGCGACGAAATCGGCAAACGCCCGGTCTCGCCCCTGTCGCTTGGCGCTGCGGTACCAGTCGGGCCCGAATTCGCCGCCGCCGCGGATATAGGCCTGCACATAGGCGCCGCCTTGTTCCAGCCAGCGTCCTGTCACGCCGGAATAGCTTGGCGACAACGGGACATCGAAGCCGCCATAACCGTAAAGCAGCACCGGCAGCGCCCCTTTGGTCCACTGCTTCGGCAGGACAAGCCGGTAGGTAACCCTCGTTCCGTCCTCGGAAACAGCCTCCAGCAGTTCGGATGACATATCGGTCGCATCGAAATAGCTCGGCGCCGCAGCGACGAAAATCGGCTCGGCCTCTCTGCTGCGATCCGACAGCTCGAGGCGGTAACAGACGGGAGGCTGCAGGAAGCCCTGGCCGACGATGTGGAGCGTATCGTCGCCAAGATGCAGATCCGCATGGAGCGGCCTGAAGTGAGCCGTCTGCATATCCGCCGGCAGTGCGATCTCGCGCTGCTCGGCATCGGGCCTTGTCAGGTCCAGCACCATGAGACGCGGACGCAGCCGATCGGAGATGATGAAGACACACCACTCCTGCATCAGCATCATCTGCGCGATGGACTGGCCCTCGCCAGGCTGAAACAGGATCCGTTCCTGCCCGAGCAGGGCCGTCTCCGAGGCGGGATCGAAGCGTTGCAGGACGAGGCTGCCGGTCGCAACGCGTTCATCGGTCTTTGCCCGCCAAAGGCAATGATCATGATTGAACTGGAAATCGGCTTCCTTAGGCAGATCGATGCGCCGCTGTGTGCCGTCGTTGGCGATCAGGAATGCGCTCGCGACGCCGATCTCGTGGGCGGCGACGAAAATATCGATCAGTCCGCGATCCGCCGAAGCGCCCGATAGGGCAGGGTCGATGACGAGATTGAAGCCGTAGACGTCCTCGTCTGCTGCTTCGAACATGACGGCGGCATCTTCCGGCCGCTGCCCGCGCTTCAATCGCCGTCCGACGCGCGGCCATCCGGAGCGGGTCGCCGAAAATCTGTCGATGGAACCGAAATAGCAGATTTCATCGCGGCTCAGCCAGGTGGCATGCGATCGTGCGGCCGGTGTATCGAAGCCGCCCTCGACGACCTGTTTCCGCTCGGCGTCGAATTCGAGCAGCCGGAGAAGGTCGGAGCCGCCGTCCGAAAGCGTGAGCAGCACCCGCGTCGGCTCCCATGGGCAGGTAACGGCGCCGCGCCAATTCCAGCGCTTGCCTTCCCTGACGCAGAAGGCGTCGAGATCGAAGACCGGCTCCCAGGCGGCGTCGGGCAGTGGCTCCTGGTCTGCCGGCAGGCGGAGCCAGATGCCGAGAGGATTGTCCTTGCTCTGCCGGAAATCGAACAACCACTCGCCTCGGCGCATCGGAACGATCAGCCTGTCCTGCCGCTCGATCAGCGCCTTGATCGCGTCGCGATCCCTCTCGAATTCAGGTGTTCTCAGTGCCGCGTCGGAAACCCGATTGTGCTCGTCGATGAACTGGCGGGTGCGCGGATCGTCGTCCGTTTCGAGATGAAGGTTCATATCCGACCTGCTGGCTTCCGTTGACGTCGGACAGATCTAGGCAGCCGGTCCCGACTTGGCAACCCGCAGCCTTAACGGATCGTCACGAGATCGGCCGAGGCGACGACGGTGTTCGGTACCTCGGTCTTCTTGAATTTCAGCGTTACGACCTTGTAGCCTTCGGCTTCGAGCCGCGAGAGCAGGCTCGGCAGCATCGCCACCGTGCGTTTGTGGATGTCGTGCATCAGGATGATGCCGCGGCCGCGCTTGTGTAAGAGGTTCATCGTCCGCTGCATCGCGGAAACCCGCGTCGCGGTGAAATAGTCTTTGCTGTCGATGTCGACATCCATGACCACCATGTCGCGCATGGCGATCGCGGCGCGCAGCCTGTTGCTCTCGGCAAGATAGGGGAAGCGGAAGAAGGAGACATCGGTTCCCGTCGCTTTGGTCACCGCCAATTCGCCCTTGATCACCTCGGCCATTGCCGCGTCGAAACTCAGCGAACTCAAATTGGCGTGGTCATAGGTGTGGCTGCCGATCGTGTTGCCGTCCTGGGCGACCTTGCGGGCGAGTGCCGGATGCCTCTCGGCCATTTCGCCGACCATCATGAAGGCGCCCTTGACGCCGAATTGGTCGAGGATTGCCAGCACCTTGTCGGTCCGGCCAGGGATCGGGCCATCGTCGAAGCTCAGGATCACTTCCTTGTCCTGCAGCTTGAGATCGGAAAGCGAGGAAACCTCCAGCGTCCGCCCGGCCAGATGATGCGGCCCGGCAAGGCGCGGCGTCGCATCGTCGCCGGTATAGGCAAGCGCCCGTCCCTCGGGCGCGATCACCGAGGAGGTCTTGATCGAAGTATCGGGAGCGGCTTGTCTGGTAGTGCTGCAGGCGGAGAGGGTGGCCGTGAGGGCCATGCAGGACAGAAGGAAAAAACGATACATGGAAAGGGCTCAACAAATCGGTAACGAATGTTGAGACAACCTTTCGGATTATGGTTAACGAACGGTTGATAATGGCCGAAATCGCGTTGATGCGCGGCACTTCGCCACGCTTTCGATAGAGTATGATGCCGAAAAGTGTGAGCGGTTTTCGGGCGACATCCTGTTCTAAGGTCTGTGGCTATCCCGCCATCGCTTCTTCGTATTCGGCCGACAGCATCAGCCAATCTTCCTCGGCGGCAGCGAGTTTTGCCGCGGCCTCGCCGCGTTGCTTTGCCTTCTCGGCGGCCTTGGCGGGCGTCTTCTCGTAAAGGGCCGGATCCGCAAGTTCCGCGTCAAGCGCCTGAATCTGTTTCTCCAGCTTCGCCGTCAAGGATTCGATTTCGTTGATCTTTTTCCTGAGCGGCGTCAGCGAGGCGCGACGTTCGGCATTGAGCTTGCGCTGGTCGGCCTTCGACGTCGTGTCTTCAATTAGCTGCGGTTTTTCTTCTTTTTTTTTACCTGATGTGACGATGAGGTCGCGGTACTCGTCCATATCGCCTTCGAAGGTCGTAACCGTACCGCCATTGACCAGCCACAGCCGATCGACCGTCGCCTCGATCAGGTGACGATCGTGCGAGATCAGGATGACGGCGCCTTCGTAGTCGTTCAGCGCCTCGATCAGCGCGCGTCGGCTATCGATGTCGAGGTGGTTGGTCGGCTCGTCGAGGATCAGCAGATTGGGCGCATTGAAGGCGGCAAGCCCCATCAACAGGCGGGCTTTTTCGCCGCCGGAAAGATCCTTGGCGGCCGTCGCCATCTTCTCGGTCGCAAGCCCCATCTGGGCGACGCGGGCGCGCACCTTGGCTTCCGGCGCGCCCGGCATCAGTCGGCGCACATGCTCCACCGGCGATTGCTCGGGGATGAGGTCGTCGAGTTGGTGCTGCGCGAAGAAGCCGATCTTCAGGCTCGGCGCGATCTTCACTTCACCGCTCTCCGGCGCCAGACGGCCGGAGATGAATTTGGCGAAGGTCGATTTGCCGTTGCCGTTCGAGCCGAGCAGGGCGATGCGGTCGTCATTGTCGATGCGCAGATTGAGGTTTTTCAGGATCGGATTGCCGGGCTCGTAGCCGACGGCGCCGCTCTGGATCGCGACGATCGGCGAAGCCGGCTGCTTTTCCGGCTCAGGAAAAGTGATCGGCTGTACGTGGTCCTCGATCACCGCGGCGACCGTTCCCATGCGCTCCAGCGCCTTGACGCGCGATTGTGCCTGCCGGGCCTTGGAAGCCTTGGCCTTGAAGCGATCGATGAAGCCCTGCAGATGTTTGCGTGCCGCGTCGTTCTTGGCCTTGGCCTTGGTCTGCAACTCGTCGGCTTCCGCTTTCTGCCGCTCGAACTGGTCGTAACCGCCGCGATAGAAGGTCAGCTTCTTCTGGTCGAGATGGACGATCGCATTGACCGCGTTGTTCAGGAGGTCGCGATCGTGGCTGATGATGATGACGGTGTGCGGATAGCGGCGGACATAGTCTTCCAGCCACAGCGTGCCTTCGAGGTCGAGATAGTTGGTCGGCTCGTCGAGCAGAAGCAGATCCGGCTCGGAAAACAGCACGGCGGCAAGGGCAACGCGCATGCGCCAGCCGCCGGAGAAGGAGGAGGCGGGGCGGGCCTGCGCCTCCTTGTCGAAGCCGAGGCCGGCAAGAATGCTCGCCGCGCGCGCTTCGGCCGAATGCGCGTCGATATCGACAAGGCGCATCTGGATCTCGGCGATGCGGTGCGGATCGGTTGCCGTTTCCGCCTCGGCAACGAGGGCGGTGCGTTCCTTGTCCGCGGCAAGCACGATCTCGATCAGGGCGTCCTCGGTCGCCGGCGCTTCCTGCGCCACCTGGCCGATGCGTGCGGCCTTCGGGATCGACACCGTTCCGCTCTCCGAGCCGAGATCGCCGGTGATGACACGAAAAAGCGTGGACTTGCCGGCGCCGTTGCGCCCGACGAGCCCTGCCTTCGTGCCTGAAGGCAGCGAAACGCTGGCATTGTCGAGAAGAAGGCGCCCGGCGATGCGGGCGGAAATATCGGTGAGCGTGATCATGGCCGGCGTTTTGGCCGAAAGCGCTCGCCAAGGCAAGAGCGCTTATCCCCGCGCCAAGCTTGCTTGTGCGCTGACAAGCCTGCTTATCCCCGGGACAAGCTTTGTTTATTCCACCGCAAGCCTGCTTGTCCCGCGGCAAACTTGCTTGTCCGCCGCCTCAGCGGCCGAAAGCCTGCACCGGCAGTCGGGGGTTCGACTGCGCGGCGAGAAGCGCCACGCGGGCATTGGCCTGCAATTGTCCCGGCGTTGCCGCGTCGGTGCTGAGCGCCACGCCGATCGAGATGGTGAGCCTGCCGCGATCGGTCTTGTCGGATGTCGCGAAGACCAGATTGTCCTCGACGGAGGCGCGCAGGCGGTCGGCGATAGCAATTGCATCCTGCATGCCGACATTGGAAAACAACAGGGCGAATTCGTCACCCTCGGTGCGGGCAATGAAATCGTTTTTCTTGATCGACTTTTGGAGGAGTCCGGCGAGCTTCTTCAGGAGCTTGTTGCCTGCCTGCGTGCCATATTTGTCGTTGAGATCGGTGAAATTGTCGATATCGACCATGATCAGCGCGCTGCCGGCGGCACCTTCTTCCCGCTCGTAGAGGTCGGCGATCGTCCGGTTCAGCGCAATGCGGTTCGGAAGTCCGGTGATCCTGTCGGCGATCGCAGCCGATTGCATCGCCGAAATGCCGCGCTCCAGCGTTTCCAGCGTCTTGATATCGTCCTGCAGCTTCGCGCCGATTTCCATCTCGGCTGCAAGAACGGTCGAAAGCGAGGCAGTGAGGTAGTCGATCTCGCTGAGGAAGGCGGCAAGGCTTTGATCGTCATGGCCGGACACGGATTTCAGGATCGTGCCGCAGGCGCGCGCAAAGGTATTCTTGTGCTTCAGCCCTTCGGCAAGCCTTTCCGCCACGTCGCGCAGCATCCGGCTCGCCTCGTTTCGGGATGTCTCGCCCGCCAGCCCGCAATGGCCGACGAGGCGGTATTTCAGGCCGAGTTCGTCGAGCATCGGTTGCTGCGGATGGGACCCGAGTGCCGCGATATCCTGCGCAAGCCCGGCATTGAGCCCGACGATCGCCTCGTGAAAGAGTTCGTAATTGCGCGGGAGTGCCGCGACGTTCAGGCGCGCCATATGCTGGGCGATCTTCTGAATATCCACCATCGGCGCGGCGCGCGGCACCAATGCGTTTGCGCTTGCATTCTGCATGACGATCCCTCGCAGCCCGGCCTCATCTCTCACATCCGCTATGCGCGCAAGCTTTTAAGAGAGGCTGAATTTTCAACGGGAAGCCCGGGATTCGCGGGTGGAACCGGCAAAGGCGGTTAATTCAGTCTTGATGGCCGGAACATGATACCGAAAATTGTGAGTGGTCATCATATTATAGCTTTTGACTTAGATCGGGCCTCACATCCATTCGCGGCCCTCGCTGCGCAGGAAGTAGATGTGATCAAGCGTGAGGCTCGGCCTGCCGAGCGCCGTCAGCGTCATGTGGCACTGGCCGCGATGATGGGTCTGGTGGTTGAAGAAATGCGCGAGCGCCGACGACAGAGGCTGGGTGATCTCGGCCGGCTGTACCACTGTTACATAGGTGAAGTTGGCGGCAAGCGCCGCCTCGTCCAGCATGCCCGTCCAGGCAATGATCCGCTCGTCCTCTGCTTTGCGGGCAGCGGCAAGCGCATCCATCTCTTCGAAGAGCACGGCATCGAGTGTCGTCGGCGCTTCGCCGGTGCCGGTGAAGCGCTTCATCCATATCCGGTCGGCGACGAGCAGATGATTGAGCGTGCGATGCAGCGAGCCGAAGAAGGCGCCGCAATCATTGCGGAACTCTGCATCGCTGAGTTCGGCCGCAGCCGCATAAACTTGCGTGTTGGCCCAGCGATTATAGGCGGCGAACATCCTGTAATGTCTGAGCATCCTGTCCCCTCCCGTGTCGTATCGGCAGTCTAGCCCTATTCCTTAGAAAACCGAGTGATGACGCCATGAAATTTCCTGATTTGATTGCAGGCGCTTTCTGTCGTGGAATGGATAGAGCTGCGATCTCGAAAGGACTGTTATGACCAGAGCCCTCTATTCCCTCTGCGGCGCCGACGAGCGGCGCTTCTTTTCGCCCCATTGCTGGAAAGCGGTGATGGCGCTGGCGCATAAGGGGCTCGATTTCGAGGAGATTCCGACGACCTACGCCCACATCCGCGCGATCGGCGGCGGCGTCTCGTCGATCGTGCCCGTTCTCGACGACAACGGCCGGCTGATCCCCGACAGTTTCGACATCGCCCTTTATCTGGAGGAGGCCTATCCCGATCGGCCGTCGCTGTTCAACGGCGAGGGCGGCAAGGCGCTGTCGCGGATGGTGGAAAGCTATTCGCAAATGATCATCCATCCGGCGATCATGCGCATCGCCCTTCTCGACATCCATGCGAACCTCGACGAGGAAGACAAAGCCTATTTCCGCGAAAGCCGCGAGGCTCGGCTCGGCAAACCGCTGGAAGTGGTTGCCGCCGACAGCGAGGCAGAGAAGGCCGCCTTCGGCGCCAAGCTGGAGCCGCTCCGGCACATGCTGAAGTTCCAACCCTTCATCGGCGGGCAGACACCGCTCTTTGCCGACTATATCGTCTTCGGCGCGCTGCAATGGCTGCGTGTCTCCGCCGGTCTCGCCATGCTAGCCGCCGACGATCCCGTCATGGCCTGGTTCGAACGCTGCCTCGATCTTCACCAAAGCCGCGGCAGGACTGTGACAGCGGCGTGAAATTGCCGCCTACCTCTTGTTTTCGGGCGTTGGGGCGGGTAAAGACCGCCCACTTTTCCCGAGAAAACAGAGGATTTGACTATGGCGATTGAACGCACCTTCTCGATGATCAAGCCGGACGCAACGAAGCGCAACCTGACGGGCGCCATCACCAAGATGCTCGAAGATGCCGGCCTGCGTGTCGTCGCTTCCAAGCGCGTCTGGATGAGCCGTCGCGAAGCCGAAGGCTTCTACGCCGTTCACAAGGACCGTCCCTTCTTCGGCGAACTGGTCGAAGGCATGACCTCCGGCCCGACCATCGTCCAGGTGCTGGAAGGCGAAGGCGCGATCCTCAAGAACCGCGAGATCATGGGCGCCACCAACCCGGCAAACGCTGACGAAGGCACGATCCGCAAGGTTCACGCTCTGTCGATCGGCGAAAATTCCGTTCACGGCTCGGATGCTCCGGAAACGGCTGCCCAGGAAATCAAATACTGGTTCTCCGACACCGAAATCGTCGGCTGAGGCCACGCTTCGGCATTCGCCGGCAATACCTTGAATTGACTCTCGAAAGCCGGGGCCTTGCTCCGGCTTTTTTCATGCATTTCTCTATGCCGGGCATTTGTCGGTATTCGAGAAATCGACGCTGCCGTCAGGCTTGAAGACCTCCGGGTTCTTGTCATAAAGCGCGCCGACGACGAGCGGCTTGCTCGGCAGGACGGTCTGGTCGAGGTCGGACCGGAACTGCGTCTTCAATTCCTGCAGCACCTTGCCGTCCTTGTCGACCAGCCGGACACTCACGGAATAGGGACGATCCTTGCGCACGCAGTGCAGGTTTTCGCTCTGCAGCGCGATCTTGTCGTCGATCGGATAGATCTTCTGGTTCAGCACCAGCGGATCACCTCCTTGCGGGTTTTCGAATTCGGCAATGATGACCGAACCGTCGGGGATAGGCCCCGTCTTCTTCAGCGTCAGCAGATAGGTGGCGCTCGCCACCCGATAGTTGAAGACGAAGAGATGGCCGGTGACCTCGACCAGGTTTTCAGCCTGGCGCTGGCAGGCTGACAGCATCAGCCCGGCCACCAGAGCAATTCCAGCAAAAGTGCGCAGCGGTTTTGCGTCCGGAATTGCGGAAAGACAGAAAGATAGAGCATTTCCGTGCCTCGCAGAGAAACGGAAATGCTCTGGCACCATCAGGATACAATGCTTTCTCATGGCGTCTCCTCCTTCTTGCGGCGATAGTGACGGTTCGCCTTGGCGCGGTTGCCGCAGACCGCCATGTCGCACCAGGTCCGGCTTCTGTTCTTGCTGCGGTCGATGAACAGCCAGCCGCAATTGCCGCAGATCTTCATGCGTTCCGGATCGGGCATGGAGATCAGCCGCAGCACCGAATGGGCGGTCGCCGCGGCCAGGCTGTCGGGGCCTGCGTCGCGCAATGTCTTCGCCAGCGCTTCCAGCAGCCTGGCCAGCAATTGGTCGTCGTCGCCATTCAGTATACGCTCGCGGAAATAGAGGTCGATCGCTTCCCGCAGCGCGATGAAATCAGCCTCGTTTTCCGCCGCCACCGGCGCGATGTCGCCGAAGAGGGCGCGCTCGGCGCAGAATTCGGCCGCAGCGTTTGGAAAACTCCGCATCTGGTCCCTGACCGCAAAGCGGTCGATCCGCCGCGTTGCATCGTGGCGCAAGACGACGCTGTTGACGACATCAAGCGCCAGCGCGCCGCCGGCAAAGCGGTGAGGGGTCCAGGAAAAGCTCATGACGAAATTATAACTGGTGAAATAGGTTTTACCAGTTATAATTTTGGTGACGTGGAGTGTCTGGAATGGCCTATCTTCTGCAGCAGCTGGCGAATGCGGTTCCGCTGGCCGCCCTCTATGCCGCGCTTGCCTTCGGTTATGCCATAGCCTTCGGCGTGACGAAGCGGGCCGACATCACCTATGGGGCGATCTTTGCCTTCGCGGGCCAGATCCTGCTGCTCTTCACTGAACTCGCCTTCAACCGCTTCTGGCTGGTGCTGCCGGCCGCCCTTGCCGTCGGCGCCTGCGCTTCCATCGTCTATTCGCTGGCGGCCGGCCTATGGATCGGTCGCTCGATCATGCTGCCGCTGGTCAGCAAATCGCCGAATACGGTCATCGTCGCTGCCCTCGGCATCATGATCGTGCTGATGGAGACCGCCCGGCTTGCCGCCAATACCCGCGCCATCTGGCTGCCGCCGTTCCTGAACGACACGGTCGTCTTTTGGAGCGACGGCCCGTTCAAGGTGACGCTCACCCATATCCAGTTGATCGACACGGCACTGATGTGCGCCATCGTCGCGGTGGGTACGCTGATCCTCAGGCGCACGGCCTGGGGCCGCGTCTGGCGCGCCGTCACCGATGATCCGCTGGCAGCCGAACTCTGCGGCACAAGCGCCAACCGCGTCTTTCTCGTCGCCTATGGGGCCGCAGCACTCGTCGCCACCATCTGCGGCATCCTCGCGACTTTCTACTACGGCTCGATGGATTTCGGCGCCGGCCTGATGTTCGGGCTGAAGGTGCTGCTGATCGCCGCCGTCGGCGGCCATTCCGATCCGCTGCGCTCGGCAGGCGGCGCTGCCGGGCTTGCCGTCGTCGAAACCATGTGGGGCGCCTACGGCCCCTTCGTCTGGCGGGATCTGGTCGTCTTCTCGCTGCTCGTTCTGCTTTTGGTGATGAGCCGCAGGGAGCGAGTGGTGCTCTAACTTATTTCCACTTGTCGCGGGCTGCGTCGTCGGCGTCCTTCGCCGAGACCCAGTCGCCGGTGGCGCCATCCCTGGCGTGCTCCTTCTTCCAGAAGGGGGCTGCCGTCTTCAGGAAGTCCATGACGAAATTGGCGCCGTCGAATGCCGCCTGCCGGTGCGGCGCGGCTGCGACGACGAGCACGATAGTCTCGCCGGCTGCGATCTTCCCGTAGCGGTGGATGGCGGTGAGGCCGAGAAGTCCGAAACGCGCGATGGCAAGATCGCCGATGCGCCGCATCTCAGCCTCCGCCATGCCGGGATAATGCTCGAGCTCGAGTGCCGCAAGCGTCCCGCCTTCATCGCGGCAGAGGCCGGAAAAGGTGACGACGGCGCCGATGCCGGCTTTGCCCTTGGAGAGACGATCGACCTCGGCTTGCAGGTCGAAGTCCTCATGCTGGACGCGGATGGTGGGGATGACTGTCACAGCGAAATCCTCCGCTGCTTTGATGTCGATGTAAAGAGTGCGGAAAGGCTGTGCCGTGGAAGCCCCCCTCTGGCCTGCCGGCCATCTCCCCCACAGGTGGTGAGATCACAAATGGCACGCTCTTCATGCCCACTTATCGTTTCGCCGGGCTGAAACGCCGATTGTTTGGGGAAGCCGGTGCGCCCAGCCAATCTCCCTCCTTGTGGGGGAGATGCCCGGCAGGGCAGAGGGGGGTAGCGACACGGCACCACCATCACCGCCTCATCCCCCCGTCATCGGCGGAAATATACCGATCTCTTTCGCCCCCGATATCGGCTCGTCATGCTCGACATGCTCCATGTCGAGCGCCACGCGGATCACCTCGGGATATTGAAGTGCGGTCTCATATTCTTCGCCCAGCGTCTTCAAATGATTCAAGAGATCGGCGACGGTGACGACGGAGGAGGGGAGGTCGATCTCCTCCTCGCCTTTGCCGATGCGCTCGCGCACCCAGGCAAAATAGACAAGCCGCGTCATTCCTCGTCATCCACGATATGTTTCACCCCGGCGCGGAAATAGTCGTAGCCGGTATAGATGGTCAGCAGCGCCGCGATCCACAGCAGCGCGATGCCGGTCTGCGTCGTATAGGGGAAAATCTCGTCGCCGGCCGGGCCGGCGAGCAGGAAGGCAATAGCGACGAGCTGCAGTGTCGTCTTCCATTTGGCGATCCGCGTCACCGGTACGCTGACCTTCAGCGCCGCCAGATATTCGCGCAGTCCCGACACCAGGATCTCGCGGCAGAGAATGGTGATCGCCGCCCAGATCGACCAGCCGGCGATCGTCTGGTCGGCCGCGACCAGGAGAAGGATCGAGGCGACCAGCAGCTTGTCGGCGATCGGATCGAGCATGCGGCCGATATTCGACGTCTGGTTCCAGATGCGCGCGAGATAACCGTCGAGGAAATCGGTGAGCGAGGCGATGACGAAGATCCACAGCGCCACCCAACGCGCCGTATTGCTGATCGACAGCCTGCCCTCGATGAAGAAGCAGAGAACGATCAGCGGTACGGCGAGGATGCGGCCGTAGGTCAGAAGATTGGGAATGCTGTACGCACGCGATGCCATGGGATCGTTTCTCTGAATTGATGCACCGCTACAGCGCCGCGCGCCTTTTCGGACGAGCCAAGGACACTGTAACACTTTAGAACCTCCGCATCATGCTCGGGCCGATGCGGTAGATGACGGCTTTGGCTGCGGACCGTCAACATTCTTTCTGTCTTTTCACCGCCTTTGCGTGGAATTTGCGACGGACGCCGGTTATTTCGCGGCGTCGTCATGGAAATGGTTATAGACCTGCCTGGCGACGGCTTCCGATATGCCTTCCACCGCCATCAGGTCGGACAGGGCGGCGCGCGAAACCGCCTTCGCCGTTCCGAAATGCTGGAGCAGCGCGCGTTTGCGCGACGGGCCGATGCCGCCGATCTCGTCGAGCGGGTTCTTGATCATTTCCTTCTTGCGGCGTGCCCGGTGCGAGCCGATCGCGAAACGATGCGCCTCGTCACGCATGCGCTGGACGAAGTAGAGCACCGGATCGCGCGGCGGCAGCGTGAAGCTCTCGCGCCCCGGCGGGAAGAAGCGCTCGCGCCCGGCATCGCGGTCGACGCCCTTGGCGATGCCGATCGCCGTCACGCTGTCGGTGATGCCGAGTTCGGCAAGGATGGCGCGCACCGCCGTCATCTGCCCCTGGCCGCCGTCGATGAGGATCACATCGGGCCAGGTCGGGAAGGGCATGTCGGCAGCGTCGGGCGTGGCCACCTGCGCCGTCCGGTCAGGAATGCCGTCCTCCTTGATCAGCCGCGAGAAACGCCGCGTCATCACCTCCTTCATCATGCCGAAGTCGTCGCCGGGGGTGATGTCGGTCGATTTGATGTTGAACTTGCGGTACTGGTTCTTGACGAAACCTTCCGGCCCCGCGACCACCATGCCGCCGACGGCATTGGTGCCCATGATATGCGAGTTGTCGTAGATCTCGATGCGCTGCGGTGCATAGGCAAGCCCGAACGTTTCCTTGAAACCTTCGAGCAGCCGCGACTGCGACGCCGTCTCGGCAAGCTTTCGCCCATGCGCCTCGCGTGCATTGCCGACGACATGGTCGACCAGATCCCGCTTCTCGCCGCGTTGCGGCACCAGGATGGAAACCTTGTGGCCGGCCTTTTCGCTGAGTGCTGCGGCGAGCAACTCCAGCTCCTCCACCGTCTGCGACAGCATGATCTGCTTCGGCACCGGCTTGTCGTCGTAGAACTGCGCGAGGAAGGAATTCAGCACTTCGGCGCTCGAAAGCTGCGGATCGGCCTTCGGGAAATAGGCGCGGTTGCCCCAGTTCTGGCCGGTGCGGAAGAAAAACACCTGGATGCAGGAGATGCCGCCCTCATGGTGGATGGCGAAAACGTCAGCCTCCTCGACGCCGGCCGGATTGATGCCCTGATGGCTCTGCACATGCGAAAGTGCGGCCAGGCGATCACGATAGATCGCCGCCCGCTCGAAATCGAGGTCCTCGGCCGCCTGGTTCATCGCCTCGGCCATATGCGACTTCACCTTCTGGCTCTTGCCGGACAGGAAGTCCTTCGCCTCCTGCACCAGTTCGCCGTACCCCCCATCGCTGACCTCGTGGGTGCACGGCCCGGAACAGCGCTTGATCTGGTAGAGCAGGCAGGGCCGCGTGCGCGTTTCGAAGACGCTGTCGGTGCAGGTGCGGATCAGGAAGGCGCGCTGCAGCGAGTTGATCGTCCGCCCGACCGCGCCGGCCGAAGCGAAGGGTCCGAAATAGTCGCCCTTTCGCGCTCTCGCACCGCGATGCTTGAAAATGGCAGGCGCCCGGTGGTCGCCGGTGATGAGGATATAGGGAAAGGACTTGTCGTCGCGCAAAAGCACGTTAAAGCGCGGCCGCAAGCGCTTGATCAGATTCGCTTCCAGCAGCAGCGCTTCGGTTTCCGTGCGCGTCGTCACGAATTCCATATTCGCCGTCTGGCGCACCATCTGGGCGATGCGGTTGGAATGCACACGGCCGACGGCGTAGTTGTTGACGCGTTTCTTCAGGCTGCGCGCCTTGCCGACATAGAGCACATCGCCCTCGGCATTGAACATGCGGTAGACGCCGGGGCTGTTCGGCAGCCGCTTGACGAATTCGCCGATCAGTTCCGCGCCGAGAAGCCCGGTTTCATTGAGGCTGCCCGCATTCCAGTCGACTGCAGCCGCAAGCGGCGCGGCGACGGAAGCGTCGCCTTCAACTTCGATATCGTCTTCGCTCTCTTCCGTATCGTCGTAGAGAACGCCGCCATCCGGCAGCTTTCGTCCGTTCATTCCGTAATCTCCGCCACATCGGGCGTCTGCCAGGCGAGGTGCTGGCCGCCGTCGAGGGCAATCATCTGGCCGGTGATCGAGGGCGTGTCGTAAAGGAAGCGAATCGTTTGTCCGAATTCCTCCAGCGCCGGCCCTCGCTGCAAGATAAGGGCTGAGACCTGCGCTTGGAAGTCCTCCATCGCCTGCCGCTCGCTCGGCATTGAGGGGCCGGGGCCGATTGCATTGACGCGGATGCGTGGCGCCAATGCCTGTGCAAGCGTCTGCGTTGCCGTCCACAGCGCGGATTTGGAGAGGGTATAGGAATAGAAGCTGGGTCTCAGCGCCCAGACCCGCTGGTCGATGATATTGACGATCAGCCCCGCTGCCTCAGCGGGCATCTGCTGCGCGAAGGCCGCCGCAAGGATAGAGGGCGCACGGACATGCAGGTCGAAGTGCAATGCCCAGGTGGCGGCATTGAAACTACGCGCTGAATCATGCTGGAAGACCGACGCATTATTGACGAGCAGATCGAGCGGCCCGAGCGCTTCCGACGCCCTTGTAATGAGCTCGCCCGTTTCGCCGATATCGGTGAGGTCTGCCTGCAGGGCGGTCGCTCGATATCCCTTCCGCCGCAATTCCGCCACCAGCTCTTCGGCCTCGCCGATGGAGCCGTTCGCGTGGATCGCAACGGAAAAGCCATTTGCAGCAAGGTCTTCGGCAATTGCCCGGCCTATTCTTTTAGCCGCCCCTGTTATAAGGGCCGAGCGAAGTCCTTTGTGCTTCAAAATCTTGCCTTCTGATCCCGCGAGTCTGTCTGCAGACTATATAGGCGCCGACGGAGATTATATAAATAGGCCGTTGCGGTTGCGTCCGGGAGCTGGATATTCTATGTATTATTTAAGAATGCGATTTCTTAAAATAAGTATTGTGGATTTAACACTTCAGTAGGGTTAATGAAGTGTATGTTGCGTTAAAGCAACATCGAATTTCAGCCATGCGGCAGCCACAATGATATCACAATTTGGCTCTTTCAAATCCGCATTTGAGTTCCAATTTCAGTCTCGATCCGGAAGGGACATCTGGCAATATCCCGCCAATGCTTCACTGATAGACAGATGACAAGCGGCGCGGGACTGAAAGGAGACTAAGTATGCGTGTACTCATTGCTGGCCTCATGGCCTCCGTTTTTGCAATTGCGGGCGTCTCGGCAGCTCAGGCGGCTGATGCCGTCGACCAGGTTCCGGAAGCACCGGTCGCCCAGGACGCTCCAGTCAAGCCGGCAGGCAACTGGGAAGGTTTCTACCTCGGCGGCGCCGGCACCTACAACATGGGTGACTTCGGTTCCGACCGTCACACCTATGGTTTCGGTGGTCAGGTCTTCACCGGCTACAACTGGCAGGCGGGCCAGATCGTCTACGGCGTTGAATCCGATCTCGGCTACAGCGGCGACGACGTTTCCTCGGGCGGCGTCAAGAACAAGTATGGTTGGAACGGCTCCGTCCGTGGCCGCGTCGGCTACGACATGAACCCCTTCCTGCTCTACGGCACGGCCGGTCTTGCCATCGGCGACGTCAAGGTTTCCGACGACACTTCGGACGAAAGCAAGACGAACTTCGGCTATACGGTCGGCGCCGGCGTCGAAGCCTTCGTGACCAACAACATCACGACGCGCCTCGAATATCGCTACACCGACTACCAGAGCAAGGATTACGACCTCGACTCCGGCAGCTTCTCGCGCGGTTACGACGAGAACAGCGTCAAGCTCGGTATCGGCGTCAAGTTCTAAGCGGGTTGAATATCCGAACATGGAAAAGCCGGGCACGTCGCCCGGCTTTTTGCTGTCCGCTCGTTGCTCCAGACGCTGAGCCCGCTCAGCCCTCAGACTTGAGCTCGCCGTGGGCCGGGAATTTCTTGTCGAACTGCCGCTGCCAGTCGATCAGCGGCGCATGATCGGCTTCCCACTGGTCCTTGAAGCGCAGTTCGAGATAATCGAGCGTCGCCGCCAGCGCGAAATGTCCGCCATTGAGCTTCTTGCCTGTTTTCGGCGGATTGGCGCTGAGATGAGCGAGCCCGCTCGTCGCCTTCTTCCACTGCCGGTCTATCCACGGCTGATGGACCTTTTCCTTGTCGCGGAAGCGCCGCTCGTAGACGATCGCCAGCAGGCAATCGCAGATGCCGTCGCAGAGCGCCTCGAGGATTTCCACATCCGTGCGCTTGCCCTTCTTGGAAGGGTAGAGCCCGCCCTTCGTCAGCCGGTCGAAATAATGCATGATCGCCACGCTATCGTATATCGAGACCTCGTCATCGGTCAGCAGCGTCGGGATCTTGCCGAGCGGATTGTTGTCCACCAGGATCGCAGGTCCGGTATTGGTGTCGACCCGGATGGCGTTCAACTCCAGGCCTAGAAAATGCGCGGCCATCCGCACCTTGTTGGAATAGGGTGAGGCGGGCGAACAAAGGAGCTTCATGGGACACCTGATGAGATTGTGGAGCTGCGGCGCGGACTATTCCCGAAGCTAGCGCATAACCCCGAAAATCGGAATCGATTTTCGGAAAGTATTATGCGCAAATTCAAAGTGCTACAGCGTCCTTTGCGCGTCTGAAAGGACGCGCGGCGCTGTAGTTGCCCGGTCAATCGTCCTTGACCGCCTTGTTCTCGCCGCGCAGCCAGAAGGCGCGGTGCGAGGCAAAACGGTCTTGCGCCAGATGGTCCTTCAATGCGGGCAGCAATTGGTGCAACTCATCCTTCAGCGTGAAGGGCGGGTTGACGATGACGAGGCCTGAGCCCGTCAGTCCCGTAATGCCGCGGTCGCTGCGAACGGCGAGTTCGGCGCAGAGCATTTTCGGGATGTCGAGCGCCTGCAGCGTCTCGTGGAATTCCTTGATCGGCGCGCCCTTTTTCAGCGGATACCACAGGCAATAGGTGCCGCCGGGAAAGCGGCGGTAGGCTTTTTCCAGTCCCTCGGCCAGCCGCTGATATTCGTCGTCCTCCTCGAAGGGCGGATCGACGAGGACGATGCCGCGCTTCTCCTTCGGCGGCAGATGCGCGCCGAGCGCCAGCCAGCCGTCGAGTTCGGTGATGCGGGCATGGTGATCGCCCTCGAACAGCCGGTGCAGCCTGACATAATCCTCGGGGTGCAGTTCCATCGCCGACAGCCGGTCCTGCGGCCGGAACAGCATGCGCGCAAGTTTCGGCGATCCCGGATAGAAGCGGATGCCGCCCTGAGGATTGAGTTCGCGGATTGCCGCGAGATAGGGCTCCAGCAGTTCGGAAACCTGAGGGCCGAGGTCTGCCTCCATCAGCTTGCCGATGCCATCGAGCCATTCGCCGGTTTTCTGCGCTTCTTCCAAGGAAAGGTCGTAGAGCCCGATGCCGGCATGCGTATCGAGCACGCGGAACCCGCCATCCTTTTTCTGCATGTAACGGATCAGCCGCGTCAGCACGACATGTTTCAGCACATCGGCAAAGTTGCCCGCGTGATAGATGTGGCGGTAGTTCATTTTCGCTGATGTCCGTATGAATTCGCGTCATGGGAAATTTTTGTGGCTTTTGGCCGTGCAAGCCTTGGAATATACAAATGCCATGAACATTGCGACCCCCATCCACGCCAAATCATCGAAGCCGGAGAATAGGGTAGGCCACACCGCCTGTCCGCATGACTGTCCCTCCACCTGCGCGCTGGAGGTCGAGATATCGGAGGATGGCCGCATAGGCCGTGTGCGCGGCGCCAATGACCATTCCTACACGTCGGGTGTCATCTGCGCCAAGGTCGCCCGTTATGCCGAGCGGCTCTACCATCCCGACCGTCTGATGCATCCTCTACGCCGCGCCGGTGCCAAGGGGGCAGGGCAGTGGCAGCAGATTTCCTGGGACGATGCGCTGGATGAGATCGCCGAAGCCTTTGTGAAGTCCGAGGCAAGGGACGGCAGCGAGGCGATCTGGCCCTATTTCTACGCCGGTACCATGGGCTGGGTGCAGCGCGATTCCATCGATCGCCTGCGTCATGCCAAGCGTTACTCCGGCTTCTTCTCCTCGATCTGCACCAACCCCGCCTGGACCGGCTTCACCATGGCGACCGGCACGCTGCGCGGTCCCGATCCGCGCGAAATGGGCCGCACCGATTGCGTCGTCATCTGGGGCACCAACGCGGTGTCGACCCAGATCAACGTGATGACCCACGCCATCAGGTCGCGCAAGGAGCGCGGCGCGAAGATCGTCGTCATCGACATTTACGACAATCCGACGATGAAGCAGGCCGACATGGCGCTGATCGTCAGGCCGGGCACCGACGCCGCGCTCGCCTGCGCCGTCATGCACATCGCCTTCCGCGACGGTTACGCCGACCGCGAATACATGGCGAGATACGCCGATGATCCCGCCGGTCTCGAAGCGCATCTGAAAACCAAGACGCCGCAATGGGCCGCCGCTATCACCGGCCTTTCGGTCGAGGAGATCGAAGCCTTCGCCAGCCTCGTCGGCACGACGAAGAAGACCTTCTTCCGCCTGGGTTACGGCTTCACCCGCCAGCGCAACGGCGCGGTCGCCATGCATGCGGCCGCCTCGATCGCCACCGTTCTCGGCTCCTGGCAATATGAGGGCGGCGGCGCCTTCCATTCGAACAGCGATATCTTCCGCATGAACAGTGCCGAACTGACCGGCCGGTCGATGAAGGATGCCCATATCCGCATGCTCGACCAGTCGCAGCTCGGCCGCGTGCTGACCGGCGATGCCGTGGCGCTGCGCCACCGCGGTCCGGTGACGGCAATGCTGATCCAGAACACCAATCCAGCAAACATCGCCCCCGAGCAGCGCCTCGTCAGACGCGGCTTTGCCCGTGACGACCTCTTCGTCGCCGTGCACGAGCAGTTCATGACCGAAACGGCCGAGATCGCCGATATCGTCATTCCCGCGACGATGTTCGTCGAGCACGACGACATCTACCGCGCCGGCGGCCAGAACCATATCCTGCTGGGACCGAAACTGGTCGAGCCGCCGCCAACCGTGCGCACCAATCTCTTCGTCATCGAGGAACTGGCCAAACGCCTCGGGGTCGCCGATCGCCCCGGCTTCGGCTTCACCGCCCGCGAGATGGTCGATCGCATCCTCGAATCGAGCGGCCTACCGGATTACGATCATTTCCTCGAACATAAATGGTTCGATCGCCAGCCTGCTTTTGAGGAAGCGCATTACCTGAACGGCTTTGCCCATCCGGATGGCAAATTCCATTTCCGCCCGGACTGGATCAATCAGCCGGCGCCGAACAAGCCGCCGGCGGCGATCGGCGCGCTTGGGCCGCACGCCGCGCTTCCGGCCTTCCCCGATCAGGTCGATGTCATCGAAGTCGCCGATATCGAGCATCCCTTCCGCCTCGCCACGTCGCCGGCGCGCAACTTCCTGAATTCGAGCTTCTCCGAGACCAAGACCTCTCGCCAGAAGGAAGGCCGCCCCGAGGTGATGATCAATCCGGCCGATGCCGAAGCCAACGGCATCGGCCATGGCGATCTCGTCCGCATCGGCAATAGCCGCGGCGATCTGCGCATCCACGCCCGCATCACGACCGAAGTGAAATCCGGCGTGCTGATTGCCGAGGGGCTTTGGCCGAACAAGGCGCATGTCGACGGCGAGGGCATCAACATCTTGACCGGCGCCGACCCCGTCGCGCCTTATGGCGGGGCGGCCGTGCACGACAACAAGGTCTGGCTTCGCAGGGACGCAGCATGATGCAGCCGAAATCACGCGTGAAGATCGCCAGCGAGGAAACCCTGTCGAATGGGTGGACGCGGTTGAGCAGCTACCTCCTCGACTATATCGACCGCAAGGGCGCAACCCAACGGTTGAAGCGGGAAGTCTACCACCGCACGCCGGCCGCCTGCATCCTGCTTTATGATCCCAAGCGCGACCTCGTCGTTCTCGTCCGCCAATTCCGCCTCGCCGTTCATCTCAACGGCGATCCCGCCTGGATGATCGAGGTGCCGGCCGGCCTTCTCGATGACGACCATCCAGAAGCGGCAATCCGTCGCGAGGCGATGGAGGAGACCGGCTATCGCCTGCGCGATGCGCGCTTCCTGTTCAAATCCTATACTTCGCCGGGTGCCGTCACCGAAGTCGTGCATTTCTTCGCAGCCCTCATCGACACCGCCGATCGCGTGGCTGAAGGTGGCGGCTTGGACGAGGAACACGAGGATATCGAAGTTCTCGAGATCCCGCTCGACGATGCGGCGACGATGATCGAAACCGGCGAGATCTTCGACGTCAAGACGATCGTGCTTCTGCAATGGGCTTTGTTGAACAGGGCAAATCTGACGGCGTGAATCTGCGAGGCGGGCGCGTCGGATCATTTCCAAAGCGCAAGTTTCCGCTTCAAGGTGATACGGCGCAAAATTTCATACGACTGTCACGAAGCGGTTCTATCCGCTGCGGTTTGTCAATCATCGGATGCGGTCAGGAGAAAGCCCATGTGGCTCAGCAATTTCACCCTCGTTCTCCCAAACGAGGTGGTGAGTGAAGGTTCCGTGCGTGTTGAGGATGGCGCCATCGCCGAGATCAGGCCGGAGCCGGTCGCCGGTGCTGCCATCGACGGCGGCGGACGGCTGCTGATGCCGGGCTTCGTCGATCTGCACGGCGATATGATCGAGCGCGAAATCGCCCCGCGGCCGAACGCGACGATGCCGATCGATTTCGGCATCCACGAACTCGACAAGAAGCTTGCCGCCGCCGGTGTCACGACGGCGTTTGCCGCCGTCTCCTTCGCGACCGAAAGCGTCTACGGCCACGTCCGCTCGCTGGAGACGACGTCTGCGGTGATCGAGGGTATCAACCGCCTGCGCGACGACCTGCTGATCGACCACCGCATCCACGCCCGCTACGAGATCACCAATGTCGGCGCAGCGCCCGCACTCGAACGCCTGCTGAATGCCGACCAGATCGACATGGTCTCGCTCACCGACCACACGCCGGGCCAGGGCCAGTACAACAATCTGCAGAGCTATATTCTCAGCATTTCCGAGCGCCGCGCCATCTCCGAGGAAATGGCGGCGGAGATCGTCGCCAAGCGCATCGCCATGCGCAGCAATCCTGACATCGACGCCAAGCTGAAGGAGATCGTTGCGCTGTCGCTGAAGCACAGGCTGTCGCTTGCCTCGCATGACGATGACAGCGTCGAAAAAGTCGCCGAAATGCACGATCTCGGCGTCACCATCAGCGAGTTTCCGGTCACCGCACCTGCGGCGGAGGAGGCGCGCCGTCGTGGCCTCTGGACGCTGATGGGCGCGCCGAATGCACTGCGCGGCCAGTCGATGTCGGGTAATCTCAGCGCGCTCGATGCCGCAAGGGCCGGCCTACTGAGCATCATCGCCGCCGATTATCATCCGGCTGCCTTCGTGCCCGGCATCTTCAAGCTTGCCGATATGCTGGAAGGCGGCCTGCCGGCAGCCGTTGCCATGGCGACCGGCAATGCGGCCCGCTCGGCCGGTCTGTCGGATCGCGGCGAGATCGCCATCGGCCAGCGCGCCGATCTGGTCGTGGTCGAGCCGGGTGATATCAATCGCATCCGCGCCACCTTCCGCGCCGGCCGCTTCGTCTACAGCGACGGCACGCTGCATCCTTTGCGGGCGCTGGCAGCTTAAGCGCGGTCGCCGATCAGCGAAATAAGCTGGGTCTTGGGTGCGGCGGTCGAAGCCTCCGCGCCGACGGCCTTGCCGCCTTCCATCGTCACACGGCCTTCGGCAAAGAGCCGCAGCGCTTGTGGATAGATCTGGTGTTCGATGGTGAGCACACGCGCGGCAAGGCTTTCGGCCGTGTCACCGGAAAGAACCGGCACGGCCGCCTGGCCGATCACCGGCCCCTCATCCATGCCTTCGGTGACGAAATGCACGGTGCAGCCGGCGATCCGCATGCCGGCGTCGATGGCCCGCTGATGCGTATGCAGGCCGGGAAACAGCGGCAGCAGGGAAGGGTGGATGTTGAGCATCCGGCCTTCGTAACGCTGGATGAATGTCGCCGTCAGCAGCCGCATGTAGCCTGCCAGGCAAAGAATATCGGGTTTAAGCTCGTCGAGCGCCGAAAAGATCGCCGCCTCATGCGCATCCTTGCTGGCGTAGTCCTTGCGGGGAAAAGCGAAGGTGGCGATGCCTTCGGCGGCGGCCTTGGCAAGCCCGCCGGCATCCGCCTTGTCGGAGATCACCCCGACGATCTCGGCCGGATAGTCGGCTGCCTTTGCCGCCGCAACCAGCGCCATCATGTTGGAGCCGCTGCCTGATATGAAGACGACGGCGCGTTTGCGCGGCGAGCTCATATGGTAAGCGTGCCCTTGTAGACCGTGCCGGCAGCGCCTTCTTCGCGGGCGATCATGCGGCCGAGCGTGATAACCTTCTCGCCCTCGGCTTCGAGTGCCGCGGAAACCGTCGCGACATCCTCACCGGCAACGACGGCGATCATGCCGACGCCGCAGTTGAAGGTGCGCAGCATTTCCTTGGCTTCGACGCCGCCCGTCTTGGCGAGCCAGGAGAATACCGCCGGTACCTTGACGGCGGCAAGATCGATCTCGGCCGCCAGATGCTTCGGCAGCACGCGCGGAATATTTTCGGGGAAGCCGCCGCCGGTGATGTGCGCCAGCGCCTTGATGGCGCCGGTCTCGCGGATCGCCTTCAGAAGCGGCTTCACATAGATGCGGGTCGGCTCGAGCAGGGCTTCGCCAAGCTTCTTGTCTTCGGCAAACGGCGCCGGTGCATCCCAGTCGAGGCCGGACAATTCGACGATCTTGCGCACCAGCGAGAAGCCATTGGAATGGACGCCGGAGGAGGCGAGGCCGAGGATCACGTCACCCTCGGCAATATCGCCTGATGGCAGGAGCTTGCCGCGTTCGGCAGCACCGACGGCAAAGCCCGCGAGATCGTAATCGCCGGAGGAATACATGCCGGGCATTTCGGCCGTCTCGCCGCCGATCAGCGCGCAGCCCGCCTCGCGGCAACCGGCGGCAATGCCGCCGACGATGGCCGCACCCTGGTCGGGGTCGAGCTTGCCGGTCGCGAAATAATCGAGGAAGAACAGCGGCTCTGCGCCCTGTACCACGAGATCGTTGACGCACATGGCGACGAGGTCGATGCCGACGGTGTCGTGATAGTCGGCATCGATCGCGATCTTCAGCTTGGTGCCGACGCCGTCATTGGCAGCGACGAGAACCGGATCAGTAAAGCCTGCCGCCTTGAGGTCGAAAAGCCCGCCGAAGCCGCCGATCTCGCCGTCGGCGCCGGGACGGCGGGTCGAGCGCACCGCCGGCTTGATCTTCTCGACGAGGAGGTTGCCGGCATCGATATCGACGCCCGCATCGCTATATGTCAGGCCGTTTTTCCCAGACTGGCTCATGCTGGTCTCCGATGGCTATTTCAGGCGGCAAACGTGCCGCGTCATCTGCCGGTCGCAATTGCATGACAGGGGCTTTTATGCAAGCGCCGCATGGCGAAAGCCCCCAATTTCCCGCGTCTTCTTCCGGCCTTTCCGGGATTTGGCGCGACAGGGTTGACCATCTTTGCGCCTGCATCCTATGTGCTGAATGGCCGCTTCGGATCGCATGCGGCGTTCGGCGGCGGCGAGCGATCAGCGGGGAAGGCAATGCCACAGCAAGTCAGTGGGAACATTCTCAAGCGTCAGATCTTCTTCTGGCTGGCGGCGCTCGTCTTTTTTATCGCCTTCCTTTATGTCTTCAGCTCGATCCTGTTGCCCTTCATCGCCGGCATGGCGATCGCCTATTTCCTCGATCCGGTGGCCGACCGGCTGGAGCGCCTGGGTCTGAGCCGCATGATGGCGACCATCGGCATTCTCGTTGCCTTCGTCATCGTCTTCGCGCTGGCGCTGATGATCCTCATTCCGGTGCTGATCAGCCAGTTCAACGATTTCGCTCAACGTCTGCCGGGTTATATCAGCCAATTACAGCAGTTCATCGCGCAGGCGCAGAATTCGCTGCTGCCGGACTGGGTCGAGAACCAGATGGGCACGATCAAGGACAATCTCTCGGGCATCCTGTCGGAGGGGATGGGGTTCCTAACCGGGCTCTTTGCGCAGATCTGGAATTCCGGAAAGGCGATCGTCGACGTCATATCGCTTCTCGTCGTCACCCCCGTCGTCGCCTTCTACATCCTGCTCGATTGGGACCGCATGGTCGCCAAGGTCGATCAGTGGATCCCGCGCGATTATGTCAGCGATGTTCGCCAGATCGCCAAGGAGATCGACCAGGCGATTGCCGGCTTCATCCGTGGCCAGGGCTCGCTCTGCCTTATCCTCGGCATCTATTATGCCGCCGGCCTCTCTCTCGTCGGGCTGAATTTCGGCCTGCTGATCGGCCTCTTCGCCGGCATGATCAGCTTCATTCCCTATGTCGGCTCGATGGTTGGCCTCGTGCTGGCCGTCGGCGTGGCGCTTGTGCAGTTCTGGCCCGATTATCCCTGGATCGGCCTGGTGCTCGTCGTCTTCTTCAGCGGTCAGTTCCTGGAAGGCAACATTCTGCAGCCGAAGCTCGTCGGCTCCAGCGTCGGCCTGCATCCGGTCTGGCTGATGTTTGCGCTCTTTGCCTTCGGCGCGCTCTTCGGTTTCGTCGGGCTTCTGGTTGCCGTGCCGGCGGCGGCGGCCGTCGGCGTCCTTGTCCGTTTCGCGCTTTCACGCTACCTTCAGAGCGATCTTTATTTTGGCGGGTCGCCCAGTGGCCGCGCCCGGAAGACGAAATCAGTTCCCAATGAATGACGTGAAAAACGCCGATCCGAAGCGCAAGGCCGGAGAGCAGCTGCCGCTGGTCTTTTCGCACGATGCCGCAAGCGGGCGCGACGACCTCCTGATCTCGGAGCGTCTCGCCGCCGCCGTTTCGATCGTCGATGCCTGGCCGGCATGGCCATCGCCGGTCGTCGTGCTCGCCGGCCCCGTCGGTTCGGGAAAATCGCATCTCGCCCGCATCTGGCGGGAATTGAGCGGCGCCGTCGATATCCATCCCGAGCTTGGCTCGGACGCTGCGGTTGCCGCCGCTGCCGGCCCGGTGCTGTTCGAGGACGCCGACCGCCTCGGCTTCGACGACAATGCGCTCTTCCACGTCATCAACAGCGTCCGCGAAAACGGCACCAGCCTGTTGATCACCAGCCGTCTCTGGCCGATGTCGTGGCCGGTTTTGCTGCCCGATCTGCGCTCGCGCCTGAAAGCGGCAACCGTCGTCGAGATCGGCGAACCCGATGAGGCGCTGTTGTCGCAGGTGATCGTCAAGCTCTTCGCCGACCGGCAGCTTTATATAGATGACAAACTCGTGCTCTATATCGTTGTCAGGATGGAGCGGTCGCTGAACGCGGCCCAGACAATCGTCGAAAGGCTTGACCGGCTGGCCCTGTCGCGGGGCACGAAAATCACCCGGTCTCTTGCTGCCGAAGTATTGAATGAATTGGGAAATTCGGAACCGGCCGATTGACTGTCACAGTTCCGTCGTCAAACTGATATAATTGCCTTTGCGGTTGATAACGGGGTAAGCGGACCATGGATAGTGCAGTCGCAGAACAGCAGGAACTTACTCCTGAGATCAACGATAACGTCCCCCCGCTGGAAGAGCTGCTCAAGAGCCCCGAACGCTTCATCAACCGGGAATTCTCCTGGCTGCAGTTCAACCGCCGTGTTCTGGAAGAGACGCTGAATACCGAGCATCCGCTGCTCGAGCGCGTCCGCTTCCTGTCGATCTCCGCCGCCAACCTCGATGAATTCTTCATGGTGCGTGTCGCCGGCCTCGAGGGTCAGGTGCGTCAGAACATCGTCATCCGCAGCCCCGACGGCAAGACGCCGGCCGAGCAGCTCGACTCGATCCTGCAGGAGATCGACCATCTGCAGATGGAGCAGCAGGCCTCGCTCGCCGTGCTGCAGCAATATCTCGCCAAGGAAGACATCTTGATCGTGCGTCCCGGCGCCTTGAGCGATGCCGACCGCCAATGGCTGGCCGCCGAATTCGAACAAGCGATCTTCCCGGTGCTGACGCCGCTATCGATCGATCCCGCCCATCCGTTCCCGTTCATTCCGAATCTCGGCTTCTCGATCGGTCTGCAACTGGTCAGCAAGAATGGCCGCGAGCCGATGACGGCGCTGCTGCGCCTGCCGGTGGCGCTCGACCGCTTCGTTCGTCTGCCGGATGATGGAAGCACCATCCGCTACATCACGCTGGAAGATGTCGCCAACATCTTCATCCATCGGCTCTACCCGGGTTACGAGGTGCAGGGCTCCGGTACGTTCCGCGTCATCCGCGACAGCGATATCGAAGTCGAGGAAGAGGCCGAGGATCTCGTCCGCTTCTTCGAAACGGCGCTGAAGCGCCGCCGCCGCGGTAAGGTCATCCGCATCGAGACCGACTCGGAAATGCCGGCCTCGCTGCGTCAGTTCGTCGTTCAGGCGCTCAATATCCCTGATAATCGCGTCGCCGTTTTGCCGGGCCTTCTGGCATTGAACACCCTGTCCGAGATCACCAAGGCGCCGCGCGAGGATCTCAGGTATGCGCCCTATAATGCGCGATTTCCCGAGCGCGTCCGCGAGCATGCCGGCGACTGCTTCGCCGCCATTCGCGAAAAGGACATGGTCGTCCACCACCCCTACGAATCTTTCGACGTGGTGGTCCAGTTTCTTCTCCAGGCTGCGCGCGATCCTGACGTCCTGGCGATAAAGCAGACGCTCTACCGCACCTCCAACGACAGCCCGATCGTCCGCGCGTTGATCGACGCCGCCGAAGCCGGCAAGTCGGTGACGGCGCTGGTCGAGCTCAAGGCCCGCTTCGACGAAGAGGCGAACATCCGCTGGGCGCGCGATCTCGAGCGCGCTGGCGTGCAGGTCGTCTTCGGCTTCATCGAGCTCAAGACCCACGCCAAGATGTCGATGGTCGTCCGGCGCGAGGAAGGCAAGCTGCGAACCTATTGCCACCTCGGAACGGGCAACTACCACCCGATCACCGCGAAGATCTATACCGATCTCTCCTACTTCACCTGCAATCCCGTCATCGCCCACGACATGGCGAACATCTTTAACTTCATCACCGGCTACGGCGAGCCGGAAGAGGGCATGCAGCTTGCCATCTCGCCCTATACGATGCGCTCGCGCATCCTGCGTCACATCGAGGAAGAGGTCCAGCACGCCAGGGACGGCGCGCCGGCGGCGATCTGGATGAAGATGAATTCGCTTGTCGACCCCGACATCATCGACGCGCTCTATCGCGCCAGCCATGCCGGCGTCGAGATCGATCTCGTCGTGCGCGGCATCTGCTGCCTGCGTCCGCAGGTGGCCGGCCTTTCGGAAAAGATCCGCGTCAAGTCGATCGTCGGCCGCTTCCTCGAACACAGCCGCATCTTCTGCTTCGGCAACGGCCACGGCCTGCCGTCCGACAAGGCGCTGGTTTACATCGGCTCGGCTGACATGATGCCGAGAAACCTCGATCGCCGCGTCGAAACCATGGTTCCGCTGACGAATCCCACCGTTCACGAGCAGGTCTTGTCACAGATTATGCTCGGCAACGTGATTGACAATCAACAAAGCTACGAGATATTGCCCGACGGTACGTCGCGTCGCATGGAAGTGCGCAGGGGCGAAGAACCGTTCAATGCGCAGCAGTATTTCATGACCAATCCGAGCCTATCAGGCCGTGGTGAAGCTCTGAAGTCCAGTGCGCCGAAGCTGATCGCCGGCCTGCTCGAAGGCCGCAACAACAAGTAATACTGGACCTAAATGGTTGAATCTGAAGCCCAGGGGCGCCTTCCGGGGATCGCCCCGGTCTCCGTCGTCGATATTGGATCGAATTCCATTCGTCTTGTCGTCTACGAAGGCATGTCCCGTTCGCCGACCGTCCTCTTCAACGAAAAGGTCCTCTGCGGCCTCGGCAAGGGCGTAGCCCTTACCGGCAAGATGGATGAAGACAGCGTGGCTCGGGCTTTGGCGGCGCTGCACCGTTTCAAGGCTCTGTCCGACCAGGCGCGCGCTGCCACCATGTATGTGCTGGCGACGGCGGCCGCGCGCGAGGCGAGCAACGGTCCTGATTTCATCCATCAGGCAGAAACCATCCTTAACCGCAAGGTTCGCGTGCTCTCGGGCGAGGAAGAGGCAAAATTCGCCTCGCTCGGCATCATCAGCGGTTTCTATAATCCTGACGGCATTGCCGGCGACCTCGGTGGCGGTTCGCTGGAGCTGATCGATATCAAGGGCAAGGAGTTCGGCAAGGGCATCACGCTGCCGCTCGGCGGCCTGCGCCTGTCGGAATATGCCGGCGGTTCGCTCTCCAAGGCTCAGACTTTTGCCCGAAAGCAGCTGAAGACGGCAAAGCTGCTGTCGAAAGGCGAGGGCCGCACCTTCTACGCCGTCGGCGGCACCTGGCGAAACATTGCCAAGCTGCACATGGAAATCACCCATTATCCGCTGCACATGATGCAGGGCTATGAGGTGTCTTTCGAAGCGATGATGCTGTTCCTCGAACAGGTGACCGCGCGCGATTCCAGGGAGCCGGCGCTGCAGGCCGTTTCCAAGCACCGCCGTTCACTGCTGCCCTTCGGCGCTATCGCCATGAAGGAAGTGTTGAGCGCGATGAAGCCGTCGGTGATTTCCTTCTCGGCGCAGGGTGTGCGCGAGGGATATCTCTATTCGCTGCTGTCGGAGTCCGAGCGCCGCCTGGATCCGCTGCTTGCCGCCGCCGGCGAACTGGCGATCCTGCGTGCCCGTTCGCCGGAGCATGCCCGCGAGCTGGCGGAATGGACCGGCCGCATGATGCCCCTCTTCGGCATCCAGGAAACCCAAGAGGAAAGCCGCTACCGTCAGGCGGCCTGTCTGCTGGCCGATATCAGCTGGCGCGCCCATCCGGACTATCGCGGCCTGCAGGCGCTGAACGTCATCGCCCACTCTTCCTTCGTCGGCATCAGTCATCCCGGCCGCGCCTTTATCGCGCTTTCCAACTATTACCGTTTCGAAGGCCTGCATGACGACGGCGCCACCGGTCAACTGGCGCAGATCGCCACGCCGCAGCTCATCGAGCGCGCCAAGCTGCTCGGCGGCATGCTGCGCGTCGTCTACCTCTTCTCGGCCTCGATGCCCGGCATCGTCAAGAACCTGACCTTCCGCAAATCCTCGAGCCCGGACCTCGACCTCGAATTCGTCGTGCCTCCCGAATACCGCGATTTCGCCGGCGAACGCCTGGACGGCCGCTTGCAACAGCTGTCGAGGCTCACGAACAAGCGGTTGGCGTTTCGGTTCGAATAGGTTTGATTTGCGGCCGTTGTGCCGTACCAGCCCCCCTCTGCCCTGCCGGGCATCTCCCCCACAGGTGGGGAGATCACAAGTGGCTTGAACGTCCTGCCCATCTATCGTTTCGCCGTGCTGGACGCTGATTGTTTGGGGAAGCCGTTACGCCCAGCCAATCTCCCCACCTGTGGGGGAGATGCCCGGCAGGGCAGAGGGGGGGCACACACGGCACAGCGTCAACGAAAAAAGGCGGCACCTGCGCACCGCCCTCTCTATCTCACATCACGCTCGAATTACTTCGCGTTCAAAAACTCGCCAACCTCAAGCAGGCTGAACTCGTTATTGTCAGCCTTGTCGACGGCGCGGCCGGCCGAGAAGGGCAGGTTGTTGTCGTTGCCGATGATGATGTGCGTGGCGTCGACGCGGTCGACGTTTTCGATCGTCACGAACGGCATGTCGTAGACGCCGTCCTTGCTGCCGGCCTTCTTCTTGTTGTCGGGGTCCTGGATGTTCAGCAGGTCGATATAACCGATCTTACGGACGGCCTTGCCGACATTGGCGTCGTTGAACTCGATCTTGTAGACGCGCTTCAACACGGCCGGAGCTTCGAAGCAATCCGGCTTCGGCTGCTTCGGATCGGCGCAGGCCTTGTCGGTCGTGCCGGCGCCGTTGTCGCGCTCGATGACGAGAGCGGTCGTTTCGTCGAGCATGTTGAAGTCGCCGATCGAGACACCCTTGTCTTCGAACGGATAGAGCCAGCTGCGGCCGGTCCACTTCTTGGAGGCGACATCGAACTCGATGACGCGGATGGCGGTGTGGCCATCGAGGGTTTCCACCGTGCCGTCATCCTTGTAGATGGCGCCTTCGAGCAGGCCGTAGAGCTTGGCGCCGTCCTTCGACATGGCAAGGCCTTCGAAGCCGCCGGAGCGCTTCAGATTGAAGACCGGCATCTTGGCGGCCGGGTTGGCCGGAACCGAGAGAAGCGGATTGTCGGGCGAAAGCACCGGTTTGCCGTCGAGCGTCGTCGGGATGACGTCGGTGAGGCGGCCTGACGTGTCGAACTTCAGGATGTAGGGACCGAATTCGTCGCCGATCCAGAAGCCGTCGGCAACCGGCTGGATCGATTCGATGTCGAAGTCGGCGCCGGTAAGATAACGCGTATCGGTGCCTTCGAGAACGATCGGGAACGGAGCGATCTTGTTCGGATCGGAGAGGAAGAGGTTCTTGACGACTTCGGCCTTGTTGCCGGCCCAGTCGAACTTCATCTGGTGCAGGAAGAGCATGGAGTCCGACGAATTGGACTTCGAGCCGAAGCCGTTGTCGGAGAGCGTCCAGAAGGTGCCGTCGGCCATCGTCTTGACCCCCGAGAAACCCTGGATCGGCTGGCCGTCGAAGGGAAGCTTCAGATCGGTGATGCGGGCTCCGTCCTTGCCGGGAACGGTGCCGAGCGCTTCGGTGCGCTTACGGTCCGGCGTCGTAAACTTGCCGGAATGCTTGAGGAATTCGGGGGCATCGGCCGGTGCCGGAACCATGGTGTTGGCAGGCAGGATCGCCTGGCCGGCGAGCTTGGCCGGGAACTGCTGCTGGTCGGCCGAAGCGGAGCCCGCGACCAGGATGAAAAGCGATACGGAAGCAAAAAGGACGTTCTTCATAATATCCCCGTGGAGCGGATTGCAAAGGCCTTCCGCTTAGCAGGGCTTCCGTGTCAGCGAATTGACGGTTGGGTGAAGCTTTGGTGACGTAAGGTCAGACGGTGCTCAGCCGTGCAGAATGACCGCCGGCGTGTTCAGCACGGTGACCGCGCGCGAGGAAAGCGCCATCACGCCGAGCGCCTGGCCGCGCCCCTTCACGGCATGGGTGCCGAGATCCTCGCAGGATATGTCATCGGGAAATTTCATGCGCCGGGCAAGCTCGCTGGAGATCAGAATCGATCGGTTCAGACTGCGGCAGAGCGTCTCCAGCCGGGCGGTGGTGTTCACCGTATCGCCGAAATAGCTGATCTTGTGATGGTCGACGCCGATTTCGGCGGTGATGATCTCGCCGCCGTGAAGGGCGGCGCGGAGCTTCGGCACCTGCCCGTAATTTTTCCGCCAGCCGGCGGCATTGGCTTCGATATCGGCAAGGATATCGAAGATGCAGCGCACGCAGCGCGCATTCTTGACGCCGCGGGCAAGCGGCCAGGTGATGATCGCTGCATCGCCGACATAGTCATTGATCATGCCCTTGTGGCGCCTGACGGGCTCGGCGAAGGTCGCAAACAGCGAGCTCAGCAGCTGTTGCGCCCTGAGGTCGCCGTGCTTTTCGGCAAAAGCCGTCGAATCGACGAGGTCGATGAACAGGAAGACGCGCTCTTCCCGGACCGGATTGCGGTAGCGGCTGATGAGCATGCTGAGGAAAACTTCACGACCAAGCAGTTCTCGCACGCGCAAGACGAAGATCAGCATCGTGCAGACTGCCAACGCATAGACGAAGACTTCGAACGGCATGATGACGAGGTCGAGGAGCGACACCGGCTTCACCATGCCGAGCGACCAGAGCAGCAGGCCGGCGCAGGCAAAGCCGATGCTCATCAGGATTTCGTAGATCAGCAGCTCGGTGATGATGAAGGCGAAGGTCGGCAGCTTCTGGATGCGTCTATAAAGCGTCCGAAACAGCACCTTGCGCTCGAAGGCGAGGATCGGCATGCCGATGAAGAGCGCGAAGATCGCCCCGATGATCGGCGTCTGATTGGAGTAGAACATCAGATCATAGACGACGCCGCTGGCCGCAAGGACGATCGTGATCAGGATCCAATTCTGTGTCGGAGTTATTTCCCGCATGCCGCCTCTGCGCCGTGATGTTTCTTCCCTCCATTGTTTCAGGCCGGAAAAAACCGTCAAGCGAATTCGAAATTACAGCGCTGCGCGGCTTTTTCAGACGCGCGGCGCTGCAGCACTTTGAATGACTGCATAATTATCCTTAAATCGATGCCGATTTAAGGCGTGATGCAGTCGCCTCAGAGGCTGACGGTTTCGACCTTCCGGTCGACGAAGCGCAGAGCGATCGCGCCCTGGATCAGTTGCAGTGCCGGCTCGCCGAAAAGATCGCGCCGCCAGCCGTGCAGGGCAGCGACTTCGGCCTTCTCGCCCTCGGCGGCGATCTTGTCGAGATCTTCGCTATTGGCGATCACCTTCGGCGCCACGCCGTGTTTTTCCGAAATCAGCTTCAGCAGCACCTTCAGCAATTCGACGGCAGCAGCGGCCCCTTCGGGCGCCTGCGCCTGGCGTGGTACATGCGGCATATCGGCCTTCGGTAGAGCAAGCGCCGTGTTGACGGCCTCGATGACCGCGGCGCCGGAAGTTGAGCGCTCCCAACCCTTCGGAACGGTGCGCAGACGGCCGAGCGCCTCGGTGTCCTTGGGCTGCTGCTGGGCGATCTCGTAGATCGCATCATCCTTCAGCACCCGCGAACGCGGCACGTTGCGGGCGCGCGCCTCGCGTTCGCGCCAGGCGGCGACATATTTCAGGATCGCCAGCTCCTGCGGTTTGCGCAGGCGCATCTTCAGCCGCTGCCAGGCATCGTCGGGATGCATGTCGTAGGTTTCGCGCGACTCGAGAATGTCCATTTCCTCGGAGAGCCAGGAGGTGCGGCCTTCGCGATCAAGTTCCGCCTTCAGCGACAGGTAGACGTCGCGCAGGTGGGTGACGTCGGCCAGCGCATAATCCAGCTGTTTGTCCGAGAGCGGCCGGCGGCTCCAGTCGGTGAAGCGCGACGACTTATCGATATGGACGTTCTTGATGCGGCTGACCAACTGGTCATAGGAGACGCTGTCGCCAAAGCCGCAGACCATGGCGGCGACCTGCGTGTCGAAGATCGGATGCGGAATGAGATTGCCGCGATTGAAGATGATTTCGATGTCCTGGCGCGCCGCATGAAAGACCTTCAGCACCTTCGTATCGGCCATCAGCTCGAAGAAGGGGGCGAGATCGATGCCCTTGGCCAGCGGATCGACGAGAACTTCCGTCGTCGGGCTTGCCATCTGGATCAGGCAGAGCTCCGGCCAGAAGGTCGTTTCACGCAGGAATTCGGTGTCGATGGTGATGAAGTCGGACTTGGCCAGCTCTTTGCAGGCGGCCGCCAAATCGGCGGTGGTTTCGATCATATCATTTCATTCGCAAGGAAAAGGTCGGTTAAACCTTCCTTCTCCTTTCGGTTCGATATGTCAATACAACAGCATACGCTTCGAGCATTGTTGGCTAAGAATCACGTCCAAACTGAGGCACGGCGCGATGCACGGCGGCAATCGCGGCGAAAGTGCTGGCGGCCTCAGCTGACCCTGAGATAGCTCGTCATGCCCGTCTTCTGGTGCTCGATGATGTGGCAATGCAGCAGCCAGTCACCGGGATTATCGGCGACGAAGGCAAGCTGCACCTTCTCGTCCGGCTGGATGAGATAGGTATCGGAGACCAGCGGCATCACCGCCCGCGTCGAGGAGGAGATCACCGTGAAGCTCATCCCATGCAGATGGATCGGATGCGCATGCGGCGTGGTATTCTCCAGATTGAAGACATAGCTCTTGCCGAGCTTCAATTCCGCAAGCGGCGCCGTCGGATCGGGCGTGTCGCCTGGCCACGGTACCTTGTTGATGGCCCAGAAACTGTAGCCGAGCGTGCCGCAGATGCTTTCGACGGCGGCATTCTCGGCCGTGGCGCTCAGCACCAGCGGGATCTGCTCGGCAGCGGTTAGATCGGCCTTCGGGACGGGATTGTCGACAAGCGGCCGAAGATCGCCGATGGCGCGCTTCAACGATGATCCGACCGCGCGCAGGCTGGCGATCGTCTTCGGCGCCGTGCCGCGGATATCCTCGAGCGTCGCGACCGCGCCTTCACCATCAGGCATGCGCACGGCAAGATCGAGCCGTTGACCCGGTCCGATCTGCAGGAGGTCGAGGGAAAAACGCTTCGGCACCGGATTGCCGTCGATCGCGATGACGATGGCCTCGGCGCCTTCCATCTTCAGCGAGAAAATCCGCGTCACGTCGGTGACGGCAATGCGCAGCCGCACCAGCCCGCCGGCCGGCGCGTCATATCGCGGCTCTTGGTCCCAGTTGGCGGTGCGCACCGTGCCGTAGGTGCCGGTCTTGGCAGCGTCGCGCGGCCGGAAGGGGGCAATAAATTGTCCGTTGCCGCCGAGCCGCCAGTCGCGCAGGTTCAGCACCACCTCGGCATCGAATTCCGGATCGGCCGGATCTTCGACGACGATGACGCCGGTCATCCCGTGCCCCATCTGCGTCAGCGTGTTGCAATGCGGATGATACCAGAAGGTGCCGGCATCGGGCGGTGTGAAGGCATAGTCGAAGCTGTCGCCGGTATAGACGTAGGGCTGCGTCATGAACGGCACGCCGTCCATGCGGTTTTCGATGCGAAGCCCGTGCCAGTGGATCGTCGTCGGCTCGTCGAGCCCGTTTTTCAGCCGCGCCGCATAGGGTCGCCCCTTCCTCATCCTGAGAATCGGCGGCATGCCGTCATGGCCCCAGCTCATGATATCCCTGGTCGGTCCCGCCTCGGTCAGCATGGCTTCGGTCTTCACCGCCGTCAGCAGCTGCGGCTCGGGAGCCGCCTCGGCGAATCCGAATTTACCGGCAATGCCGATGCCGACGCCATAGGCGCCCGCCACAGCGGATGCCTTGAGAAGGTTGCGTCGGCTAAGGAGAGGCATGCGGATGCTCCACGGTGAGAATGCCGATCCTTTTAAAGTTGACCGGCATCTTCATCAATACAGGAAGCGTAGCCAAACTGCCGCAGCATGCCGGTCGCAGCCTCGCCATAAACGCGTGTCAAACGCTCGGCCGCGCGCGCCAAGCCTTGACAAATCGGAGCGTCCATGCGCTTTTCCGCCCGATTTTCTTGTCGGCGCTTGAGGGTCTTGGAACCCTTGCTGCCGTCTTAAGCCACATGCCAGGATTTGAGATCATGCATCGCTATCGCAGCCACACATGCGCCGCCCTCCGCAAGTCGGATGTCGGCTCGACCGTCCGTATCTCCGGCTGGGTTCACCGCGTTCGCGACCATGGCGGCGTTCTCTTCATCGATCTTCGCGACCATTACGGCATCACCCAGGTCGTTGCAGATCCCGACAGCCCGGCCTTCAAGATGGCGGAAACCGTGCGCGGCGAGTGGGTCATCCGTATCGACGGCCTCGTCAAGGCCCGCACCGAAGACACCGTCAACAAGACCATGGCAACCGGCGAGATCGAGCTCTACGCACAGGAGCTCGAAGTCCTCTCCGCCGCCAAGGAATTGCCGCTGCCGGTCTTCGGCGAGCCGGACTATCCCGAAGACGTCCGCCTGAAGTATCGTTTCCTCGATCTTCGCCGCGAAACGCTGCACCGGAATATTGTCAAGCGCACCCAGGTCATCTCGGCCATGCGCCGCGAAATGGGCAATGTCGGCTTTACGGAGTACACGACGCCGATCCTGACGGCCTCCTCGCCGGAAGGCGCGCGCGACTTCCTCGTGCCGTCGCGCATCCATCCCGGCACTTTCTATGCGCTGCCGCAGGCGCCGCAGCAGTACAAGCAGTTGCTGATGGTGGCGGGTTTCGACCGCTATTTCCAGATCGCGCCGTGCTTCCGCGATGAAGACCCGCGCGCCGATCGCCTGCCGGGCGAATTCTACCAGCTCGACCTCGAAATGAGCTTCGTCACCCAGGAAGACGTCTGGAACACGATGGGCCCGCTGATGACCTCGATCTTCGAGGAATTCGCCGAAGGCAAGCCGGTCACCAAGGAATGGCCGCGCATCCCCTATGACGAAGCGATCCGCAAATATGGCTCCGACAAGCCCGATCTGCGCAACCCGATCGTCATGCAGGCCGTGACCGAGCATTTTGCCGGCTCGGGCTTCAAAGTTTTCGCCGGCATGATCGCCTCCAACCCGAAGGTCGAGATCTGGGCTATTCCGGCCAAGACCGGCGGTTCAAGAGCGTTCTGCGATCGCATGAATGCCTGGGCGCAGTCGACCGGTCAGCCTGGCCTCGGCTACATCTTCTGGCGCAAGGAAGGTGACAAGCTCGAGGGCGCAGGCCCGCTTGCAAAGAACATCGGCGAGGAGCGCACCGACGCGATCCGTACCCAGCTCGGCCTCGATGACGGTGACGCCTGCTTCTTCGTTGCCGGCGATCCGGCGAAGTTCTACAAGTTTGCCGGTGAAGCCCGCACCAAGGCCGGCGAAGAGCTGAACCTTGTCGATCGCGACCGTTTCGAACTCTGCTGGATCGTCGACTTCCCGTTCTTCGAATGGAGCGAGGAAGAAAAGAAGGTCGATTTCGCCCACAACCCGTTCTCCATGCCGCAGGGCGGCCTCGATGCGCTTCAGAACCAGGATCCGCTGACCATCAAGGCGTTCCAGTACGACGCTGTCTGCAACGGTTTCGAAATCGCCTCGGGCTCGATCCGTAACCAGTCGCCGGAAACCATGGTCGCCGCCTTCGAGAAGGTCGGCCTCAGCCAGCAGGATGTCGAAGACCGTTTCGGCGGCCTCTACCGCGCCTTCCAGTACGGCGCGCCTCCGCATGGTGGCGCCGCCTTCGGTATCGACCGTATCGTCATGCTGCTCGTCGGCGCGAAGAACCTGCGCGAAATCTCGCTGTTCCCGATGAACCAGCAGGCCCAGGACCTGCTGATGGGCGCGCCGAGCCCGGCAGCGCCGACACAGCTGCGCGAACTCTCGATCCGGCCGATCCCGCCGGTCAAGAAAGACTGAGATCGTCTGATCCCGAATGCAAAAGCCCGGCAAATCGCCGGGCTTTTCTGTTGGTTCGGTCGCTCACAATGCCGCGTAGATTGCTTCGCGAAGATCGACTGTGAACTTGCCCCACATGCCCTCCAGCGTCGTGTTGGTCAGCGCAACGACGGTCAACCCGTTGACCGGGTCGATGAACCAGCTATGGCCGTAGACGCCGCCCCACTTCAGCGTGCCCTTGGGGAAGGGGACGCCTGCCTCGGCCGGATTGGTGATAACAGACCAGCCGAAGCCAAAGCCGGAGCCGGGTTCGTGCTGCTGGCGGCGCCCGCCGGCCTGGTCCGTCATCATCATCTGTACGGTTTCGGTCGAGAGTAGCGGTGCCCCACCCCTACGGATGATATCGAGTATGGCCAGGATTTCACCCGCCGTTCCCGCCATGCCGGCGCCGCCCGAATGATAGGAGGCGGGGTCGAAGATGCGGTTCGGCGCGAAGCGGATGGGACCCATCTCCGACATCACCAGCGCATTCTCGCCCATCAGCGCTGGTTCCGGTGAAGCGTTCATATAGGCCGCTGCCAGCCGGCTGCGATCGCGAACCGAAAACGCCGTGTCGGCAAGGCCAAGCGGTTTCTTCACCAGATCAGCGACGGCCTCGCCCAGCGGCACGCCGGTTTCCGCCTCGATGATGCCGCCCAGAACATCCATGGCGACGGAATATTGCCAGTCGCTGCCTGGCGCGAAGCGCAGCGGTGCGCTGGCGATCCGCCGCAGGTTCTCGGCCAGCGGCAGTCCGGGTTCAGCGAGGCCGTCGGAAACGCCGGCGCGGGCATAGGCATCGTCCTCTTCGAAGAAACTGTAGCTGAGGCCGGACGTATGGGTCAGCAGGTGGCGGATGCGAATGGTTGCTTCGCCGCCGTCAGGCAGCCTCGGCCGGAAGTCCGGCAGCCATCTCGTCACCGGGTCGTCGAGCCCGATTCTTCCCTGCTCGACGAGCCGCATCGCGGTGATGGTGACGATCGGCTTGGTGATGGAGGCAAGCCGGAAGATAGTGTTCTCGTGCATTGCCAGACCGTTCTCGCGGTCGGCAAGACCGGCGGCACGGCGATGGACGATCTCTCCGTTGCGGGCGACGAACACCACCGTTCCCACAAGCCGTTTGTCGTCGAGCGCGCTTGTGATGGCCGCATCGACCGCTGCTGTCAGCGATGAATTCCTGTCGGCGTCTGGCATTTCGAGGGGAAGACTCATCAGATTAAACCTTCTATAATCACAATGACCGTTCCTGAATATAGAAAGCCGCTTCGAATTTCTAGAGTGATCATTGTGAAAAATACTACCGACGTGAAAAATTCTACCGCTCGCCGCCGCGGCCGCCCACCGGCTTTCGACCGCGAGACCGTGCTGTCGGCGGCGCGCGAGACCTTCTGGGCGCATGGATATGAGGGCGCCTCGATCGCCGATCTCACCGCCGCCATGGGCATCACCCCGCAAAGCCTCTATGCCGCCTTCAACTCGAAGGCCGATCTTTACCGCGCCGCGCTGGAGCAATACCGAGGGCTGGGCGCCGATACGTTTTCCGCGCTCGGCGAGCCGATCGACACCGTCTCCGCCTTCGAGCGCATATTGCGGGGCTCGGCGGCGATTTTCTCGGCGCCGGAGCATCCGAAAGGCTGCATGATCTCGACGGCCGTGCTGAACTGCGCCAGCGAGAACGCCGTGATCGCCGACCATGTTGCAGCGATGCGCCGTCGGTCACTGGACGCTTTCACGGCGAGGATCGAGCGTGGCATCCGCGAGGGCGACATGAAGCCAGAGACAAACCCCCGCGCGCTGGCACGGTTCCTCGGTGCCATCATCCAGGGCATGTCGGTGCAGGCGAGGGACGGCGCATCGCTAGAGGAATTGCTTGATATCGCAGTCCTCGCCATCGCCGAGGTCGCCCGTCATCGCGCCTGAAAACGAAAGGGCCCGACAGTTCACGACTGCCGGGCCCTTGATCTCAAGATCGACGCAATCAGTCGTTGGCGGTAACCTTGACGCCAAGCACTTGCGGCAGCGTGTTCGGAGCGCCCATGGCAGCGCCGACGATCGTCGGGAACGGTACCGGCTTTTCAGGAGCGGCCTTGACGGTCAGGCTCTTCGGATCGTCGAGGAAGGTGTTGACGGCAGCCGAAACGGCGTTCTGCAGTTCCGGGATATTGAGCTGCGCCAGCATGATCGGCGTCATCGCCTTCAGCGAATCCGCCATCTGCTTGCCGGATATGTTCTGCTGTGCGCCGGCATAATCGAGCGCGCGCTTGGTGATCGAGGCATCTTCGAAGCGCACCTGTGCGGCCTCGAAGGACAGCTGCTGCATCAGGCCGAGCATGGCAAGACCGAGCGCCTGCTGCGATTCTTCCTTGTTCGGGTTGGCTTCGGATTGCTTCATCGCATCCTGCAGCGACTTCACGAAGGCCATCGTGTAGCCCGAGATCTTGAAGCCAAGGTTCAGCTTGCCGATGTTGGTGAAGTCGAAGGCGAACTCCGAAATATCGATCGTGCCGGGGGCCAGTTCCCAGGCGCCCTTCATGGTGATGTCGCCCTGGATGTGCTGCAGGGCCAGCTTCTCGATCGCGTCCTTGCTCTGCGGATCCTCAGCCTTGCTGAGATCGGCCTTCATGCTTTTGAAGGCGCCGTCGAAATCGAAGCCGGATTCGTCTTCGCGCAGCGTCAGGTTGACGTCGCTTTCGAGCACCGAGAACAATTCCGCCCCATCCTTGACCACCTTCAGTGGGCCGGTATGGGCAGTTTCGTAGAGCATCATGGTATCGAGCGTGTCGCCGCCCGGCGTTGCCGGGATCGAGATGCCGCCGAGCGTCAGCTCCTGCGCCGTGACCGTGACGCCGTCCTTCGTGGTGTTGATATCGGGGAAGGCGGCCTCTTCGATGTAATAGCCGCCATCCTCGTCTTCTTCGACGCCGGAAAGGGTGACTTCGCCAACGGCCAGGCTTTCGCCGCCGGCAGATTTGACGCTGACATTCTTCAGCGTCGCAGTCGTGCCGTCGATATCGACGCTGTCAGCCGAAATCGTTCCGCCTTGTGCGGCATAGGCGGCATTGAGCTTCTTCAGCAGATCGGCGCCGTCGAGAGCGAAAGCCGAGCCGGCGAGCGAGAGAAAGGCTGCGCTCGACAGCATCAGCCGCGTTGTCCGGTAAAAGTTCATGGGGTGATTCCTCTGGTGGCGTGGTGGCGGTTGGAAATCTGCAGTGACGCTACTACGGATTGGGCCTGCTTTATATTTGCCGACCGCTAAATTTTTGTTGAGAGGAACGGCAAACGAAGTCCAAATTGCGGCGGAGCGTTTGTCTCATCCTTTGATGTCGGTCCGAAGACTTCATCCACAGCTGCAATGGCCCCGATTCCTTGCCCGCCGGCCTCTTCTGAGCTAGTCAGAACCTATGGGACAAGAGATTTTGCCGCCTTCAGGCGGAGACGACGATCACATCCAACCGGTCGACCTCAAGGCGGCGCTCGAGCAGCGTTACCTTGCCTATGCGCTGTCGACCATCATGCACCGCGCCCTGCCTGATGTGCGCGACGGGCTGAAGCCCGTCCATCGCCGCATCGTCTACGCGATGAACGAGATGGGGCTGAGGCCGAACTCGGCCTTCAGGAAATGCGCCAAGATCGTCGGCGAGGTGATGGGTAACTACCATCCGCACGGCGACCAATCGATCTACGACGCGCTTGCCCGTCTCGCCCAGGATTTCTCGCAGCGCTACACGCTGGTCAACGGCCAGGGCAATTTCGGCAATATCGACGGCGATAGCCCCGCCGCCATGCGTTACACCGAATCGAAGATGACGGCGGTCTCCGAACTGCTGCTCGAAGGCATCGATCAGGATGCCGTCGATTTCCGCGACACTTACGACGAATCGAATTCCGAGCCGGTCGTCCTCCCCGGCGCCTTCCCGAACCTGCTCGCCAACGGCTCCTCCGGCATCGCCGTCGGCATGGCGACCTCAATCCCGTCGCACAATGCCCACGAGCTTTGCGATGCCGCCCTGCATCTGATCAAACATCCAGATGCGACCGTCGAAAAGCTCGTCGAATTCATTCCCGGCCCGGATTTCCCCACCGGCGGCATCATCATCGACAACCGCGAAAGCATCATAGAGAGCTACCGCACCGGCCGCGGCGGTTTCCGCGTGCGGGCGAAATGGCAGACGGAAGATCTTGGCCGCGGCGGTTACCAGATCGTCATCACCGAAATTCCCTTCCAGGTGCAGAAATCGCGGCTGATCGAGAAGATCGCCGAGCTGCTGATCGCCCGCAAGCTGCCGCTGCTGGAAGATATCCGCGACGAATCGGCCGAAGACATTCGTGTCGTGCTGGTGCCGAAGACCCGCAGCGTCGATCCGACGATCCTGATGGAATCGATGTTCAAGTTGACGGAGCTCGAAAGCCGCTTCCCGCTCAACATGAACGTGCTCTCCATGGGCCGCATCCCGCGGGTCATGGCGCTGAACGAGGTGTTGAAGGAGTGGCTGGACCACCGCCGCGAAGTTCTGCAGCGCCGCTCGCGCTTCCGTCTGGCGGCGATCGACAGACGCCTCGAAATCCTCAGCGGCTTGCTGGTCGCCTACCTCAACATCGATGAGGTCATCCGCATCATCCGCGAAGAGGACGAGCCGAAGCCGGTGATGATGGCGCGCTGGGATCTCACCGACAATCAGGTCGAGGCGATCCTCAATATGCGGTTGCGCGCCTTGCGCAAGCTGGAAGAGTTCGAGATCCGCAAGGAATTCGACGAACTCACGAAGGAAAAGGGCGAGATCGAGACGCTGCTTTCCTCCGACGACAAGCAGTGGCAGACGGTCGCCTGGGAAATCGGCGAAGTGAAGAAGAAATTCGCCAAGGCGACCGAGATCGGCCGCCGCCGCACCCAGTTTGCCGACGCGCCCGAGACCGACGAGGAAGCGATCCAGCAGGCGATGATCGAGAAGGAACCGATCACCGTCGTCATTTCCGAAAAGGGCTGGATCCGCGCGCTGAAGGGCCATATCGCCGATACGGCGGCGCTGACCTTCAAGGAAGGCGACGGCTTGAAGATCGCCTTCCCGGCGCAAACCACGGAGAAGATCCTGATCGTCACCACCGGCGGCAAGGCCTTCACGCTCGGCGGCGACAAGCTGCCGGGCGGCCGCGGCCACGGCGAGCCGCTGCGTATCATCGTCGATATGGATAACGACCAGGCGGTGCTGACCGCTTTCGTCCATGATCCCTCGCGCAAGCAGCTGATCGTCTCGACCGCCGGCAACGGCTTCGTCGTTCCGGAGGCCGAGCTGGTCGCCAATACCCGCAAGGGCAAGCAGATCATGAATGTCGGGCTGCCCGAGGAAACGCAGCTGCTCGTGCCCGTCAGCGGCGACCATGTCGCCGTCGTCGGCGAAAACCGGAAGCTGCTGGTCTTCCCGCTGGCGCAGGTGCCGGAAATGTCGCGCGGCAAGGGCGTGCGTCTGCAGCGTTACAAGGATGGTGGCATTTCCGACGTCCGCTGCTTCGCGATATCAGACGGCCTCGTCTGGGAAGACAGCGCCGGCCGCACCTTCACGAAGAACAAGGACGAGCTCGCCGAGTGGCTGGCCGATCGCGCCACCGCCGGTCGCACCGTGCCGAAGGGTTTCCCGCGTAGCGGCAAATTCGCCGGCTAGAACAGGATGATTTTAGGCCTGTTCGGCCTAAAATCTGAATCCTGTTCTAATTTAAATAGTTAGAGCATGATGTCGTCCGAAAACCGTTCACACTTTTCGGCATCATGCTCTGAGGCACGACAGCGCCGCGCGTCTTTTCAGACGCGCAAGGGGCATTGTAAAACTTAGATGCAGTAAATTCCGCGCCCGACTCTTGGCGGGCGCGACAATTCCTCTATCTCAATCCTGTTAGCAAAAATATGAGCAGGCCGGCTCCGGAGGCGGACGGAATGGCCGCAGGCCGCGCACGGGAGGAGTGTGCGCGCCGTTACCGGAGGAAAATCGATGCCCGCCAGCACCATCAAACTGCATGTCAGCCACACCTATAGGATGCCGCCCGCCGTCGTCTACGACGCCTGGCTCAACCCCGAAATCGCCCGCCGCTTCCTGTTTGCGACCGATGACGGTCACGTCATCCGCGCCGATATCGATCCGCGTGTCGGCGGCCGTTTCTTCGTCGTCGACCGCCGCCCGACCGGCGACGCCTTTCATCAGGGCGTTTTCCTGGAGCTGAAGCGCCCGCAACGCATGGTCTTCAGCTTTTCCGTCGAGGAGCACGACCACAATTGCGACCGTGTCGAAATCAACATCGAGCCTCTTGGCGGCGGCAGCCGTTTGACGCTGACCCACGAAATGTGCGCCGAATGGGCCGAGCACGAGGAAAAGACCCGGCAAGGCTGGGCGCATGTGGTCGAGGGGCTTGGCAGGGAACTGGAGCAGCAGCAGTTCAAGGCGACGGGTTGAGCGGTAGGCTGAAATCCCGCAGGAAGCGGGTCGCACCTTCTTCGTCGATCTCGCCGGCGGCTACCGCAAGAACGAAAGCGTAGAGATTGGCATCGGTCGTTTCGATCTCGTAGCCATTTTCGAGAAGGAACACAGCGGCGATTACGATCGCGATCCGCTTGTTGCCGTCGACGAATGCACGGTTGCGGGCAAGACCGAAAAGATAGGCGGCGGCGAGTTCGATGACGCCGTCGCAGCCGTAATTTGCCTTGTGTACAGGCCGGCCGAGAGCAGATTCCAACGCGCCTTCGTCACGCAGTCCTGCGAGACCGCCGAAGCGCTCGATCTGCATTTTTTGCAGGCTCTCCGCCAATGGTCTCGTCAGGAATTTGAAGGCCATTATTCGGCCAGCTTTTTCAAGGCGACCTTATACTTGTCCATGAAATATCGCGCCGCCTCGAGCTGACGAGACAAATCCTCATCGGCCGGCTTCAAAGTGATGCCGCCGTTTTCGATCTGCAACTCCAGTGAATCGCCAGCCTTCAATCCAAGACGGTCGAGAACTCCCTTGGGAACGAAAATACCCTCGGAATTGCCGATCTTGCGGATTGTGACGTTCATCGCTTCATCCTCTGTGTGGTAACGGAGTTATAACATGAGGTAGAGCAGGCGACGACGTCCTAGCCTGCCATTTGAACGATGCTTTTCCTCCGCACGATCCAGACGGAATGGCCTGCGATCGCCGCCACCAGGATGCCGCCGCCGACCAGCGTCATCGGCGCCGGCGTTTCCGCAAAGATCAGCCACACCCAGATCGGCGCGAGCACGGTTTCGAGCAGGTAGAACATGCCCACCTCCGGCGCGGAGAGGTAACGCGGCCCGGTTGCCAGGCACCAGAAGGCAAGCGGCATCATCACCGCGCCGTTGAAGAGGATCCAGGCCGGATGCTCGATCGAAAAGCCGCCTGCCGGCATGACCGAGATCAGGCCGACCGCCGCCGGCAGCACCGTCGAAAGCAGCGAGACGAAGCCCATCTCCCGGCGGGATGCGCGACTGATGGTGATGGCGGCGGCAATGATGAAGGCGGTGAGAAGCGCCATCGTATCGCCGAAGAGATGGCCGCCCGAAAGCCCGTCCCGCACGATCAGGCCGACGCCGAAGATCATCGCCGCCATGGCGATCAGCGTTGCCGGCGCCGGCCGCTCCTTGAGGAAAATCCAGGAAAGAAGCGCGGCGAACATCGGATTGAAAGCGACGATGAAAACGACATTGGCCGTCGACGTGTTGAAAACGGCGAGAAGGAAGACCACCGTCGTCAGGCCGTAAAGCAGACCGGTGACGAGGCCCGGCCAACCCGGCACCAGCAGCGGCCAGCGCCCATTGGCGATCCTGAGCACTGTGGCGACCAGAAGCGTCACGATAAGGGTCGCGATGCTTCTCGCGGCCAGGATCGACCACAGCTCGCCGTCGGCGAGCCTCATCAGCGGGATATCCACGGAAAGCGCCAGCCCGCCGATCGCCGTCAGCAGCAGGCCCTTCCGATGGTCGGAAAGAGCGGTGGGGAACATTCAGTCGTGGGTGCTCTCGGGCATGGATGAGGGATCGAAGCGTTCCCAGCCGCGCGGGGTCAGATGCTCCTGCGGCTGGAAGCGCGTCTTGTAGTCCATTTTCCGCGACCCTTGAACCCAGTAGCCGAGGTAGACATGCGGCAGTCCCAGCGCTTTCGTGCGCCGGACATGGTCGAGAATCATGAAGGTGCCGAGCGAACGCCGCTCCAGGGCCGGATTGAAATAGGAATAGACCATCGACAGCCCGTCGCTCATCGTGTCGGTGAGGGCGGCGGCAAGCAGTTCGCCCTTCGGACGCTGCTCCAGTCCCGAGCCTTCCTCACGCCGGCGGTATTCGATGATTCTCGTATTCACATGCGTGTCTTCCACCATGATGGCATAATCGAGCACGGTCATGTCGGACATGCCGCCCTGCTGGTGGCGAAAATCGAGATAGCGTCGGAAGAGCGAATATTGCTCGCTGGAAGGCTGGGCTGCGAATTCGGTGGCGATGACGTCCGAATTGGCGGCAAGCACCCGTTTCATCGATTTCGCCGGCTCGAATTCCTGGGCGAGAATTCGCACGGAAACGCAGGCGCGACAAGATTCGCAGGCCGGGCGATAGGCGATGTTCTGCGAGCGGCGGAAACCGCCCTGCGTCAGGATGTCGTTCATCTCGGCGGCGCGCGGGCCGACCAGATGGGTGAACACCTTGCGCTCCATCTCATGCGGCAGGTACGGACACGCAGCCGGAGCCGTCAGATAAAACTGCGGTGATGGCGTCGTCTGCGTATTCATTTGTCGCGGAAATTTCCTTGTCGAGACCGTGCCGTTTCCTGACAGCATGACCTAAGAATAAAAAACGTCAACAGCGGGGCGCTTTTCGCCCTTCATATCAGTCTTCTAATTTTAGATATGGAGCACCGGCGCCCGTCGGCAAAGAGAAGGCGGAGACTTTATTTGGTCTCCGCCACGTCAGTTTGAGCCTCTCAGCTAAAGTCTCAGGCTGTACGCACCGTCGCCGTGCCGACCAGCAGGTCGTGAACGAGACGGCTGCGTTCGATGAACAGACCGGCAAGCAGGATGAGCGGCGTCAGCACCGAGTTGAGGATCCAGAATAGTGCCAGATGCACGATCGCCGTCATGAAATCCATCGGCCGTCCATCGACGCGCACGATCGCGATCCCCATGGCGCGCATGCCGAGCGAGGCCTGGCTCGGCCCGCCCACCGTCAGGCCGAAGTAAATGCCGGCGACGATGACGAAGAGGGCAGGGTAGAGAAAGAAGCCGAGCCCCAGCGTGACGATCGACAGGAAGAACAGCACGATCGCCGCGGGAATGCAGAGCAGCGCCACGATGACATAGTCGAGAATGAAGGCGAAGACCCGGCGGCTCAACACGCCGCTATAGGCGCGCCAGTCCTCCGGTGCGGCATAAAGCGGATTGGGGTTGTAGCTCATCTCAATCTCCTGCGGAAAAACGATGCCGCTGATATGGTATCGGCAGGGCAAAATGCAATATTTGCTCTAGATTCGGATGATTTTGGGCCGGTTCGGCCGATCACTGCTTTGCGAGAGTTTTCGCCACTTCGACCGCGAAATAGGTGAGGACACCGTCGCATCCCGCCCGCTTGAACGACAGCAGCGTTTCGAGCATCGCTCGCTCGCCATCGATCCAGCCATTCATCGCCGCCGCCTTGATCTGCGTATATTCGCCGGAAACCTGGTAGGCGAAGGTCGGCAGGCCAAAGGCCTCCTTCATCCGCCAGCAGATATCGAGATAGGGCAGGCCGGGCTTGACCATCAGCATGTCGGCGCCTTCCTCGACGTCGAGGGCAGCGTCGCGGATCGCCTCGGTGCCGTTGGCGGGGTCGATATAATAGGTCTTCTTGTCGCCTTTCAGCAGCCCGCCCGTCGAGATCGCCTCGCGATAGGGACCGTAGAAGGCGGAGGCGAATTTCGTCGCATAGCTCATGATGCCGACGCTCTGGTGGCCGGCTGCATCGAGCGCCATGCGGATCGCGCCGATGCGTCCGTCCATCATTTCCGACGGCGCGATGATGTCGGCGCCGGCATCTGCCTGCATCACGGCGGCGCGCGCCACCTGGTCGACCGTCTCGTCATTGACGATCTCGCCGCCCCTCAGAATGCCGTCATGGCCGTGGCTGGTGAAGGGATCGAGCGCGACATCGGTAATGATGCCGATATTAGGCACCGCCTTCTTGATCGCCGCCGTCGCCTGATTGATCAGGTTGTTAGCCTCGAGGCTGTTCGAGCCGGTCTCGTCGCGCAGCTCCATCTCGATATTCGGAAAGGTGGCAAGGGCCGGAATGCCGAGGCCGGCCGCTTCGCGCGCGGCCTCGACGGCCTTGTCGATGCTCATCCGGTTGACGCCGGGCATGGCCGGGATCGGATCGACGATGCCTGAACCCGGCACGATGAAGATCGGCCAGATCAGGTCATCGACCGTCAGCCGGTTCTCCTGCACCAGCCGGCGGGTCCAATCCGCCTTGCGGTTGCGCCGCATGCGGCGATGGCCGGTGATGTCGTCGACGAGATGCGTCCTGTCCTGCATGATATCTATCCCTGGCCCATTCCATTTATCGGAGCGCTCATTATCATGGCGCCTGGAAAATCCAAACCGGACGATTGGCCGCGGCGGAAGAACCTCTGGCGCATGATGCCGACAATCGGAATCGATTTTTCGGGGGTATGCGCAAACTCAAAGTGATAAAGCGTTCTTCAGCGCGTCTTGTCAGACACGCAGCGTTCTTTATGAAGATGCAACCCCAAACCGATGTCTGCGCTATGGAAACCGAATCCCCGACGATACCGAAACGCACACTGGCGGATATCCTCTTCATTCTCTTCCTGAGACTGGTTGCCTTATCCTGCTTCTGGTTCGGCCTGCAATATTGGGCGATGCTCGTCGGCTATTCGTTGGTCGGCGCCGGCCGCTTCGATCTTTTGAGCCTGCCGTGGAAGGTGGCGAGCACCAGCCTCGCCGTGCTCTTCCCCGTCGCCTCCCTCGGCCTCTGGCTCACCGTCTCCTGGGGACCGGTCATCTGGGTGTTGGCCGCCGGCGGACAAATCCTCATGTATGGCCTGCTGCCGGATATTTTCGGCCCCAACCAGCTGATCATCCTGCTGCATGTCATCGTCGCCGTGGTTTACCTGATTTTCCGCCTGCTGCTCTGGCTGGAAAAGCGCCGGCATCGCCGCCAGGTAAGTGTTGATTTACCCTGAGACAACGTGGAGTTACCGGTAAGGCTCCGTTAAGCCTGCGGTTTAAGTCGAATTTTATATGTATTCGATAGGGTCTCACTCAAGGCGGGAAGAAAACACACCGCCAAACAAACAGTGAGGCAGTTAATATGAACACGAAAATCAAGCCGCAGGCGGTATCGACCTTCCGTGACCAGCAGGACCACGACATCCGTGATCTTTACATGGAATCCCTTCATCTCGTTGAACGTCTGCACCGTCGTCTTCTCGACGTCATCAAGGACGAATTCGACCGCCAGGGTCGCAGCGATGTCAACGCCATCCAGGCGCTGCTCCTTTTCAACATCGGCAATTCCGAGCTGACCGCCGGCGAGCTGCGCTCGCGTGGCTACTATCTCGGCTCCAACGTCTCCTACAACGTCAAGAAGCTGGTCGATCTCGGTTTCATCAACCACCAGCGCTCACGCATCGACCGCCGCTCGGTCCGCATCAGCCTGACCGAAACCGGCCAGGACATCGCCGAAACGGTGGCCAAACTCTACGAACGCCACATCGCCTCGATCGATAAGGTCGGCGGCATCGGCACCGACGAGTTCACCCAGATGAACAAACTGCTCCAGCGCCTGGACCGTTTCTGGAACGACCAGATCCTGTATCGCCTCTAAGACCCCTGACCTCCTTCCAGGGTTGCAGAAAATCGGACGTGTCCCTGCACGTCCGATTTGCCGTTTGCCCTCGCGTGGCATCTTTGCAACGCAGGGCAGGCCAAGCGTTCTCGCGTGTATTCAAGCCGTTTTTTAGCCGTTATTAACCGGCACGCTTTACCCCGTCATATGGTTCGTTGCGTCCTGTTTCCGGCAGTCGGCAAGTCCGTCTTCGGGCCCGGCAACACGAATTGGCCATATTGGTGTGGCAGCGGAAGGCTAACAACCGGCGCTTTCAATAGACCGATCAGGACTGTTCAGGCTGCCGCATCGCAATCTTGTGATGGGGCAAGCAGAATTTTTCGGTGCGCCGGGACAACGAATGGACTGGGATCTGCGTTAAAGCGCAGTGATATCGCAAAAGGCCGCAGATTCTCCTTATAGCGGCATTCAGTGGTTGGGACTATGTCGAAGAAAAACGGAATTGAAGCTCTCTCGCGTCGCGCCTTCCTTGCGTCCGCGGCAACGGTTGGCGCCAGCGCGCTTGCCGCGCCGGCATTCGCGCAATCGGCGCTCGATACGCTGATCAATGCGCCGCGCCGCGGCAACTGGGACGACCAGTTCGACGCCAAGGCGGCTTCGCGCACGGCGACCGCCATGGTTTCCAACACGCCGATCCTCGGGCCCCAATCGGTCGCGAGCGCCCAGCAGGCGATCATGCAGTATCAGCAGATCGCGGCAGCCGGCGGCTGGCCTGAGGTCAATCCCGGTGACCAGCGCCTGCAGCTCGGCGTCAGCTCTCCCGCCGTCCAGGCGCTGCGCCAGCGCCTTGCGATCACCGGCGATCTGCCGCGCGAGGCCGGCCTGTCCAACGCTTTCGATTCCTATGTCGACGGCGCCGTCAAGCGCTTCCAGGCGCGTCACGGCCTGCCGGCCGATGGCGTTCTCGGCGAATTCACGCTGAAGGCGATGAACATCCCCGCCGATGTCCGCCTGCAGCAGCTGAACACCAATGTCGTCCGTTTGCAGACCTTCCCTGAAGACTTGGGCCGCCGTCACCTGATGGTCAACATCCCGGCCGCCTATGTGGAGGCTGTCGAAGACGGCAGTGTCGCGACGCGTCATACCGCGGTTGTCGGTCGCTTGAGCCGCCCGACGCATCTCGTCAATTCGAAGATCTACGAGGTCATCCTCAATCCCTATTGGACGGCACCGCGCTCGATCGTCGAGAAAGACATCATGCCGTTGATGCGCAAGGATCCGACCTATCTCGAAAAGAATGCCATTCGTCTGCTCGACGGCAAGGGCAACGAAGTCGCCCCCGAGACCATCGACTGGAACGGCGAGGCGCCGAACCTGATGTTCCGTCAGGACCCCGGCAAGACCAACGCCATGGCATCGACGAAGATCAACTTCTACAACAAGAACGGCGAGTATATGCACGACACGCCGCAGCAGGGCCTGTTCAACAAGCTCATGCGCTTTGAATCTTCGGGCTGCGTCCGCGTTCAGAACGTGCGCGACTTGTCGAACTGGCTGCTGCGCGAGACTCCCGGCTGGAACCGCCAGCAGATGGAGCAGGTGATCGCAACCGGCGTCAACACGCCGGTCAAACTCGCCACGGAAGTTCCGGTCTATTTCGTCTACATTTCCGCTTGGGGCATGCCCGACGGCATTGTCCAGTTCCGCGACGACATCTATCAGATGGACGGCAATGCCGAGCTGGCGCTCGACACCACGGCCGGCATGGAACAGCCGGTTCAGTAATAAGCGGCGACTTTTGCATCGTGATTGAAAACCGCGCTTTCCGGCGCGGTTTTTTATGTTCAGACAGGCGCTACCTGGTATAGGCGCCAGGCTTCGGCGTCGTACGACCGTAAAAGAGCGGGCGCGCGCGCTTTGCTCAGCAAATGTCGTTCTCCGTATTGCCCTCGCCACGGCGGAAGGCTAATACCTCAGCGCATTCCAGTTGAGGAGCCCGCCGATGACCAATGCTTCCACCGAATCCTTCTTCAATCGCTCGCTTGCGGACGTCGATCCGGACATTTTCGGCGCGATCGGAAAGGAACTCGGTCGCCAACGGCACGAGATCGAACTGATCGCTTCTGAGAACATCGTCTCCCGCGCCGTGCTGGAAGCCCAGGGCTCCATCATGACCAACAAATATGCCGAGGGTTATCCCGGCAAGCGTTATTACGGCGGCTGCCAGTTCGTCGATATCGCTGAGGAACTGGCGATCGAGCGCGCCAAGAAGCTGTTCGGCGTCAATTTCGCCAACGTCCAGCCGAATTCCGGCTCGCAGATGAACCAGGCCGTATTCCTGGCGCTGCTGCAGCCCGGCGATACCTTCATGGGGCTCGACCTGAATTCGGGCGGCCACCTTACGCATGGTTCGCCGGTCAACATGTCCGGCAAGTGGTTCAATGTCGTCTCCTACGGCGTGCGCGAAGGCGATAACCTCCTCGACATGGATGAAGTCGCCCGCAAGGCCGAGGAAACCAAGCCGAAGCTCATCATCGCCGGCGGCACTGCCTATTCCCGCATCTGGGACTGGAAGCGCTTCCGCGAGATCGCCGACTCGGTTGGCGCCTACCTGATGGTCGACATGGCCCACATCGCCGGCCTTGTCGCCGGTGGCGTTCATCCGTCACCGTTCCCGCATTGCCATGTCGCGACGACGACGACCCACAAGTCGCTGCGCGGCCCGCGCGGCGGCGTCATCCTCACCAATGACGAGGATCTGGCGAAGAAGTTCAATTCGGCTGTCTTCCCCGGTCTGCAGGGCGGCCCGCTGATGCACATTATCGCTGCCAAGGCTGTTGCCTTCGGCGAGGCGCTGCAGCCGGAATTCAAGGAATACGCCGCACAGGTCGTCAAGAATGCCAAGGCACTGGCTGAAACGCTTGTCGCCGGCGGCCTCGATGTCGTCTCCGGCGGCACCGACAACCACCTGATGCTGGTCGACCTGCGCAAGAAGAATGCCACCGGCAAGCGCGCTGAGGCAGCGCTTGGCCGCGCCTACGTCACCTGCAACAAGAACGGCATTCCCTTCGATCCGGAAAAGCCCTTCGTCACTTCGGGTGTACGGCTCGGCGCGCCGGCCGGCACCACCCGCGGCTTCAAGGAAGCGGAATTCCGCGAGATCGGCAATCTCATCGTCGAGGTCCTCGACGGTCTGAAGGTCGCCAATTCCGATGAAGGCAACGCCGCCGTCGAAGCCGCTGTGCGCGGCAAGGTGGTCAGCCTCACCGACCGCTTCCCCCTGTACGGCTACATGGGATAGGAGTAGGGATGCGCTGCCCCTATTGCGGTTCGGAAGATACTCAGGTCAAGGATTCGCGCCCGGCGGAGGACAACACGTCCATCCGCCGACGGCGCATCTGCCCGGATTGCGGTGGCCGCTTCACCACGTTCGAGCGCGTGCAGCTACGCGAGCTGATGGTCATCAAGAAGACCGGCCGCAAGGTGCCCTTCGACCGCGACAAGCTGGTGCGCTCCTTCGAAGTGGCGCTGCGCAAACGCCCGGTCGAGCGGGATCGTATCGAGCGCGCCGTCTCCGGCATCGTCCGGCGGCTTGAAAGCTCCGGCGAAACCGAGATCTCCTCCGAGCAGATCGGCCTGCAGGTGCTGGAAGCCATGAAAAGCCTCGATGATGTCGGCTTCGTGCGCTACGCCTCCGTCTATCGGGATTTCTCGCTTGCCGAGGATTTCGAGAAAGTCATTTCCGAAATCAACGCCAAGATCGCCCGCGACCCGCTGGACAGGTGAGCCATGAGCATCACGCCGCATGACGAACGTTTCATGGCGGCGGCGATCCGCCTGTCGCGCTGGCATCTCGGCCGCAGCGCCACCAACCCCTCCGTCGGCTGCCTGATCGTCAGGGGCGGTGTCATCGTCGGCCGTGCCGTGACCGCTCTTGGTGGTCGCCCGCATGCCGAGACTCAGGCGCTCGCTGAAGCCGGCGCGCTCGCCCGCGGCGCCACCGCCTATGTGACGCTCGAACCCTGCTCGCACCACGGCAGGACGCCGCCCTGTTCCGAGGCGCTGATCGCCTATGGCGTCGCCCGCGTCGTCATCAGCGTCACCGATCCCGATCCGCGTGTCTCCGGCCGCGGCATCGCGATGCTGCGCGAAGCCGGCATAGAGGTGGATGCCGGCGTGCTGGAGGCGGAGGGCCAGAAGTCGCTTGCCGCCTATCTCACCCGCCAGACGAAGAATCGCCCCTATGTGACTCTCAAGCTTGCCGTTTCCGCCGACGGCATGATCGGCCGCGAAGGGGAGGGGCAGGTAGCGATAACAGGCTCGGAGGCCCGCGCCCAGGTGCAGGCGCTGCGCGCCGAAACCGATGCAATCCTGGTCGGCATCGGTACCGCGATTGCGGATGATCCGCTGCTGACTGTGCGGACATCTGGTCTCGAATCGCAATCGCCGATCCGCATCGTCCTCGATCCCTCGCTGGCTTTGCCGCTGACAAGCAAGCTCGTCGCGACGGCGCGGCAAGTGCCGGTCATCGTGGTGGCGAGCGAGGAAACATCGTTGTTAGAGGCGGAGGGGTTACCCCCCTCTGCCCTGCCGGACTACCGGGGTCGAGCCACCGGTCTCGACCCGTCCTTCGGACCCCCCACAGTGGGGGAGATCGGCAAGAGGCGCGGTCCGAATTCCCCCGTTTCTGTTAGCAATAAATCGCCTTCGGTAAATGTAGCGCAGGGCGCTGGCTCCGATCCGATCTCCCCCCTTGTGGGGGAGATGCCCGGCAGGGCAGAGGGGGGTGCCTCACCCGCTGACATGGACTCCCGCCGCGCAGCCCTCGAGGCCGCCGGCGTCGAGGTGCTCTACTGCAATCCCTATCATCCGGAAGTCCTGTTGCCGGCACTCGCGACGCGCGGTATTTCCTCGCTGCTGGTCGAGGGTGGCGCAAAAACGGCGCGGCTTTTCCTTGAGGCTGGCCTCGTCGACCGCATCCAGCTTTATCGGGCGCCTGTTGTCATCGGCGAGCGCGGTATTGAATCCCCGCTTGATGCAACCGACATACCATCGGGTTTTGCCCATAAGGGCACGCTGATGTTCGGCGAAGATCGCCTGGACGAATACGAAAGAGGGCTTTGATGTTCACCGGAATAGTCACCGATATCGGTACGATCGAATCCGTTTCGCCGCTGAAGGAGGGCATAAAGCTCCGCGTTGCGACGAGTTACGACCCGGCGACCATCGATATGGGCGCATCCATCTCTCACTCCGGCATCTGCCTCACCGTCACCGGCCTGCCGCAGGAAGGCAGCAATGGTCGCTGGTTCGAGGTCGAGGCCTGGGAAGAGGCGTTGCGGCTGACGACGATCGGCGCCTGGCAGGAGGGCAGCCGCATCAATCTCGAACGGTCGCTGAAGATCGGTGATGAACTCGGCGGCCACATCGTGTCCGGCCATGTCGACGGCAAGGCGGAAATCCTCTCGGTGACAGCAGAGGGCGACGCCACGCGCTACCGCCTGCGCGCGCCCGAACATCTGGCGAAATTCGTCGCGCCCAAGGGTTCGATTGCACTCGACGGCACCTCGCTGACGGTCAATGCCGTCGACGGCACGGATTTCGACGTGCTGCTCATCCGCCACACGCTCGAGGTCACCACCTGGGGCGATCGCAAGGCCGGCGATTTCGTCAATTTCGAAGTCGACACCATGGCGCGTTACGCCGCCCGGCTGGCGGAATTCCCGAGCACCTGAATCAAAAACCTGTAACGGTTTCCAGGGTCACACCACGACTGTCATGCTGGGCGCGGAACAACATCAGGCTCTCGTCGACGCATCCAACTGCACGTCTGCGACGCGGCGCCGGTCCGATAGCTCACCAATCCGGGGACAGCTTCGTCAGATACTGGCCGTAGGCGCTCTTGCCGAGCTTCTCCGCGAGCTTGGCGAGGTCGTTCTGCGAGATGTAACCCATGCGCCAGGCGACTTCTTCGGGGCAGGCGATCTTGAAGCCCTGGCGTTTCTCCAGCGTGCTGACGAAACCTGCGGCATCGAGCAGGCTGTCCGGCGTGCCAGTGTCGAGCCAGGCATAGCCGCGGCCCATCAGCTCCACGAAAAGCTGCCCGCGCTCGAGATAGGTGCGGTTGACATCGGTGATTTCCAATTCACCGCGCGGTGATGGCTTCAGGTTGGCGGCGATATCGACCACCTGCTGGTCGTAGAAATAGAGGCCGGTCACCGCCCAGTTCGATTTTGGCTTCTTCGGCTTCTCCTCGATCGACAGCGCATTCATCTTTTTGTCAAAGCCGACAACGCCATAGCGTTCCGGATCGGTGACGTGATAGGCGAACACCGTCGCGCCTTCCTCACGACTCGTGCCGGATTTCATGATTTCCGGCAGTCCGTGCCCGTAGAAGATGTTGTCGCCGAGAACGAGTGCCGAGCTTTCGCCGTGCAGGAAGTCGGCGCCGATGATGAAGGCCTGGGCGAGGCCGTCCGGGCTCGGCTGTACGGCATAGGTCAGCGAAATTCCCCATTGCGAGCCGTCGCCGAGAAGGCGCTTGAAGGCTTCGACGTCGTGAGGCGTGGTGATGATCAGAAAATCCCTGATGCCGGCGAGCATCAGCGTCGTCAGCGGATAGTAGATCATCGGCTTGTCGTAGACCGGCATCAACTGTTTCGAGACGGCCTGCGTGATCGGATGCAGACGCGTGCCTGTGCCGCCGGCGAGAATAATCCCCTTCATGCCCAACTCCCTAAAGACCTTTATTCAAAAGGTCCTGCATGACAATCTTCATCGACTGCTTCCAGTCCGGCAGCCGGATTCCATAGATTCTGGCGAGCTTGTCGCCGTTGAGACGTGAATTGGCGGGACGCTTCGCCGGTGTCGGATAGTCCGCCGTCGGGATGCGCTCGACGCCGACGTTTCTGCCGCCGGATTTAGAAAGCTCCGTGAATATCTCTTCGGCGAAGTCCGCCCAGCTTGCCTCGCCGCTGCCGGTCAGGTGAAAAGTGCCGCGGAGCGATGGCTCAGGGTCCGCTACCATACGGGATGCGATCGCAAGAATCGCGTCGGCGATGTCGAGTGCCGAGGTCGGGCATCCTGTCTGATCGGCGACAACGCGAAGATGATCGCGCGTCTCGGAAAGCCGCAGCATCGTTTTCAGGAAGTTGGTGCCAAAGGGCGAATAGACCCAGGCGGTGCGTAAGATGACATGGTTCGGGCTCACCGCCGCGACGGCCTTCTCGCCCGCGAGCTTCGAACGCCCATAGACGGAGATCGGCGCCGTCGCATCCTCTTCGGAATAGGCGGAGGCCTTGTCGCCGCTGAAGACGTAGTCGGTCGAAATGTGGATGACCGGGGCCCCGATCCGCGCGGCAGCCTCGGCAACCGCCCCGGCGCCTGCTGCGTTGACGGAAAAAGCAAGCTCGGGTTCGCTCTCGGCCTTGTCGACCGCCGTACAGGCCGCTGCCGAGACGATCACATCCGGCCGCAGAGCCGAGAAGGCGGCTGCGATGCTTGCAGGATCCGCGAGGTCCATTTCCGGGCGCCCGACCGCGCTGATTTCGACGCCCATTTCGGCGCCACGTCTGAGCAGCGACTGAACGACCTGGCCCTGTTTGCCGGTGACGGCAATGCGCATCGCTTACCGTCCCTTGAAAACGCCGAGGCGTTCGCCGGAGTAGACGTTTTCGCGCAGCGGCCTCCACCACCATTCGTTTTCCAAATACCAGTGCACGGTCTTCTCGATGCCGGTTTCGAAGGTCTCTTGCGCCTTCCAGCCGAGTTCGCTTTCGAGTTTCGAGGCATCGATCGCATAGCGTGCGTCGTGTCCTGGGCGGTCCGTGACGTTGGTGATCAGACGCGCATGCGGTCCCTTGTCGTCGTAGACGCCGTCGAGAATAGCGCAGATGCGATGAACGACATCGATGTTCCTGCGCTCATTGCGGCCGCCCACATTGTATTTTTCGCCGGGGCGCCCTCTGGATGCGATCGTGAAGAGCGCGCGGGCGTGGTCTTCGACATAGAGCCAGTCGCGGACATTCGCGCCATTGCCGTAAACCGGAAGCGGCTTGCCCTCCAGTGCGTTCAGGATCATTAGCGGAATGAGCTTTTCCGGGAAATGGAACGGGCCGTAGTTGTTGGAGCAATTGGAGACAACGACGGGCAGGCCGTAGGTGCGGTGCCAGGCGATCGCCAGATGGTCGCTTGCGGCCTTGGAGGCGGAGTAGGGTGAGGACGGATCATAAGGCGTCGTCTCCTCGAAGAGGCCCTCGTCGCCGAGCGAACCGTAGACCTCGTCCGTCGAGACATGCAGAAAGCGGAAGGCACTCTTGCGGCGAGCGTCAAGCCCATCCCAATACTGCCGTGCGGCATCCAGCAGGCTGAATGTGCCGACGATGTTGGTCTGAATGAAATCGGCCGCGCCCGAGATCGAGCGGTCGACATGGCTCTCGGCCGCGAGATGCATGACGATATCAGGGCGGAAGGACGCGAATGCTTCCTGCATCCTGGCGCGGTCGCAGATGTCGGCCTGCAGGAATTGATAGTTCGGCGCCGATTCGACGGATTTCAGCGATGCCAGATTGCCGGCATAGGTCAGCGCGTCGACATTCAGCACCTCGGCGCCGATCTCGCTGACGAGATGGCGCACCAATGCCGATCCGATGAAGCCCGCTCCGCCCGTGACCAGTATGCGCATCGTGATCAATCCTTGGGATGCTGTGCTGAACAGGTAAAATGGCCTGGCAGATCGGCGAGCCGCGGCAGCGTCTTGTCCTTGTCGGACGATACCATGTCTCTCTCATCGAAGGGCCAGCGGATGCCGATCGCCGGATCGTTCCACGCGATGCCCCGATCATGCTGCGGGCTGTAGGGTGCGGTTACCTTGTAGCTGATGATGCTGTTCGGCTCGAGCGTTGCGAATCCGTGTGCGAAACCGGCCGGTACCCAGAGCTGCATGCCGTTTTCCGGCGAGAGCTCCTGAGAGAGCCATTTGCCGAAGCTCGGCGATCCCTCGCGGATATCGACGACGACATCCATGATCCGGCCGGCAAGGCAGCGCACCAGCTTGCCCTGTGCGAAGGGCGGTATCTGGAAATGCAGCCCTCGGACGGTGCCGGCCTGCGCCGAAAGCGATTCATTGTCCTGGATGAACGTGACGTTGGCCACATTTTCCCGGAACCAGACATCCTTGAATACCTCGGAGAAGTAGCCACGGTGATCGCCGAAGCGTGGCGGCGTGATCGCAACGATGCCCTCGATGGCCGTGGTCTCAATCCGCATGCCGTACCTTTTCTGCGGCCTTCATCAAGCGTCCGCCCTCATGACGCTCATCAGCATGTCCGCCTGCGAGCGGCTCTGCATGGCCGCAAGGCCCTTCGCGGCAATGGCATCGCGCTCGTCGGCATCTGCGATCAGCTTGTAGCAGCGCTCGATCATGTCGTCGTAGGGCTCAATTGCCAAGCCGCCGATGAAAGGCTGGAGGTCCGGATCGCGGATGTCGCCTTCCGTCAGCACGCAAACGCGATTGGCAAGCAGATAGGAAATGCGGACGATCTCGAAGACGCCGCTCGCATAGTGATGGATGTTTATGACGATCTTGGCGCGGGCAATCGCCGCATCACGTTCCGCACCATAGATGTTGAAGAGATGCACGACCTTGAGCCCACCCTCTTCAAGCGTCTTCAGGATGTGGTGGCGGCGCTCGTTCATCGAGCCATAGAAGAGCACGTCTATATCCTTGACGACGGCATGCTGGATCTGGCTCAGGCAACTGTTGTAACCGATTTCGAGCACACCGGCGTGATCGATACCCTTGGCGGCAAGGTTTTCGCGGTTGCGCGGGCTGTAGTCGAGCACCGGCATTGCCCGCAGGATCGACATATAGCGCGAATTGATCCAGATGCTTTCTTCGGACACCTGCTCGAGATTGATGATGACACTGTCCTTCGGCAGATGATCGACGATTTCGGCCGGAAGCAGGTTGCCGCCATAAATGATCGGCGCACGGTCTGCGAACTCGTTCATGTCTCTGACGATCGGTGCAGAGCCACCCAGTTCACGGAAGGCACCCTGCAGACCGAGCGCAACCTCGTCGAAGGCGTGGCTGTGACTGTAATTGGCAGGCGTCACGATCCAGATGCAGTGGCGATCCTTGTGGGCCTGCCATCCGCCGGCAAAGGGCTGAAATGCGTTGCGAAGCGACTGCTCGATCTTTTGGGCGGCGGGTGTCTCGGTACGCACAGCCTGCTGCGGCGCCGGGGCGGCGCCGGAAGCCTGCGGAGCATAGGCACGCATCAGTTCGCGGCCACCCGTGAACTGGCCGCGCGGCATCCAGGCCGGCGGATCATCGGCGAACCAGATAAGGTGCGGCTGCTTGATCAGTGGTTGGCGGCCCTCCTGCCAAGAGGCCAAGTGGGCCTCGTCGGGGCTCTGAAGAAAAGCTTCCTTGGCGGTGAAGAGACCATGCAGCATCCGGCCGAGACGGACACCGAACTTCCACTCGAAATCGGCAGGCGCCGGCACGAAGGCGGCGATCTTCAATCCGGAGGCGGCAGCCTGCTGGACATAGAGCCCGAGCAGACGCTCGATCACGAAGGGGCGCATCGTCGCGTTGGCGTCACGTGAATACTGCGCCGAACCGGCATAGGCAATGCCCGCTGGCGTGCCGCGGCGCGCTTCATTTTCCAGCGATTCCAGAATGCCTTCGCAAAAGGCGAAATATCCGGACCAGAACTTCCTGTTGCCGCAGAAATAGTTGCAGAACATGAAGGCGGTTTTGTCTTGCGGCGGCGCGATCGGATAGCCGAGCTGCTGGATATGCAGGAAGATCGGCTCCATGCCTGGACGGCCGCCAAGCAGCGAATGCTCCCAGACGTTGCTGTAGATCGCGGCGTGGCCGATCAGCGGATTGTAGAGATAGGCGTCCGCACCTTCCGCCCTGGCCTTTTCCGCCTCGGTAACGAAGGATGGGAAGCTCGTGACGGACTTCATCTCGAATTTGCTGGACAGCAGTCCCCAGAACACGTCCTCGCCGAGGCCGATCGCCTCGTGCTGCGCATGCAGGATACGGAAGAGCTCGTATTCGCGGGTCGCAGCCTGCGGGTTGAATGAGATGTCGAGCGGTACGGCAGCCGCGTCGAGCTGGCTGCGCTGCGAAGGGCCGAGATAAGGCTGGTAGATAATGACGGACCCCGTGCCGGCAGCTTTCTCGGTGAGAAGCGCCAGATCAGGAAGACCGGCGGGCAGAGCGGAAACGGGCTGATTGATCGTCAAGGCATCATCCTCAGTGCATGGTCGCCGTCTCCGCGATTCACGAAACGGCATTCGGGCTGGTCTAGGAGCCGACTATTGGACGTGAAGCTTGCGCCACACTGTTTCCAGGACTTTCTCTGGTCAGCCTGGAGGGATTGCAGGAGCTCGACCTATCCGGGGTCGGTTTTCTCTACAGCGCCGCGCGTCTTTTCAGACGCGCAAAGGACGCTGTAGCACTTTGAATCGCTGCATAATTTTGTCCTTAAATCGATTCCGATTTAAGGAATTATGCAGTAGCCAGCTTTGCTCGCTCAGCCGCTTCTGCTGCCAGTATCGCAAAGACTTGCGATACTACGTTTGGGATTGCCTCGGTTTATACGCCGGTTCTATAGACACCATCGTTCGATACGGTAGCCATATCTCCGAACAAGAACCCAGGCAGGTTGTTGCCATAGAGCTCGGCCAACCGCTTGATTAGAAGATAGCTTCCCAGACGCTCCTGGCAAAATGAGATCGCACGTTTCTGCACGGGATCTTCGGCTTGAAACGGTTGATATCGTTTCGCAAATTCAAGAGACGGCGCCACAAGGCGCACAAAAGTATCCAGCCACCAGTCCGTCGGATATGTGCCGAGCTCAATGCCTCCAGGAACCAGAGTGCTGGAATTAAAAAAATGCAAAGCTTCGGCTTGCGGTAAAGTATTTGCTTCGACTGAAAACGCCGTATATCTGAAAAAGTCAACAATATTGTGGCAGCCTGCATAGTGATACGATATGTTATGGAGATTCAATGGACGAGGCAGAAAGAAACTCTCTGAAAAAAACGCCGGATTCTCTGGTCTTGTGATTTCTACTTCTTCTGAAGTTGCTATATTCATGCCGGGATATTCGGGATTCGGCGTTCCGATGTTTAGTCTTGTTAAAAATTTACGATACTGCCAGATGGTAATGTTGCGAGGTTTTACAGTTTCTTCCGAAACGACTTTCGCGATGACTAGCGTTCCCAGCGATCCTGACAATTTCGCGTGAATCTCCTCCGGCTCGCTGAAAAAATCATAGCCGGCAATGACATCCATTCCCTTGTTTTCCAAAGGAGGCTTAGAATTGAGCCATATGATTTTCGCGCCCTCGGGAGGAGGGTAGCTCGGCAAATCCTTATGGCAAACAATGAAAACGGTCATATTTGTGATCAGCCTCTTATGGATGGGGAGTTTCTGCCGGCTGCAATTGCCACGCGGCTCGCCCGTCAATGCTTAGTTGTGTCAAGGTGGCGGACGTCAGGATTCCAAGCGTTTCTGCCTCTTGTCAGCGACTCTAAAGCGCGTTCCTTGCGCGTAGCAGGTGCGAAGCCCGGACCCATCCGGGGATGAAGTCGGGTGCTGCAAGCTGAGGTCGTCGATATCCTTTTGCTTAAGCTTGCAGTTGGCGATATCGGCAAATGTCAGCAAGCCCGCAATGGCGCGCGCTATGTTGCCCGCTTGGTGGAATTCCCTACCGCGAAAACTGAATGATCTCGCCGTTGTACTGCGTACGCGCCGTCTCGCGGAAGCCGAGCTTGGCTGCGACCCGCAGCGAGGCCTGGTTCTCGGGGCTGATGATGCAACTCATCGGTTTTCCGGGGAAATGCCTTTCCGCCCAGCCGATCAGGACGGTCAGCGCCTCGGTGGCATAACCGCGGCCGTGCGCCGAAGGCATCAGCGCCCAGCCGACCTCCATTGTCCCCTCGATCGAGGGTTCCATTTCGCGGCGGGCTTCCAGGAAACCCGCTTCACCGATGAACCGGCCGCTGTCCTTTTCCACGATCGCCAGAAAGCCGAAGCCCATATGGTGCCACATGCCGGCGACACGCAGCATGCGGCTCCAGCTCTGCTCGCGTGTCGACGCCACGCCGGTGATGAAGCGCACGACATCCTCGTCCGCCCAGAGCGCCGCATGCGCATCGAAATCGTCGAGGCGGTGAGGGCGGAGCGTCAGCCGCGCCGTCTCGATGGTTGGTATATCTGTCACGATGGGTCCTTCCTGAAAAGTGCGCTTCAGGCGCCGGGCTCGCCGTCCCAATAATCGAGGTTGGTTTCCGGCCGTCCGATATGGCGGAAGCGGCCGGTTCCTGCACTGTCTGTGTTGGTCTTGGCCCTGTTGGTCTTGGCAAGGAACTTTCCGGAATCGGGGTATTCAACGATCTCCGTCTTCGCCATCGTCGAGATGCCGAGATAGACGAGTGTCGCTGTGCCGGTATTGATGATCTGATGCGCCGTCTCTGGCCCGCCGGCCGGCGCGCCGAGCGTGTCGCCCGCCTTGATCGCATGGCGCTCGTCGCCGAAGCGGTATTCGCCGGCGCCCGCGATCACGTAGAAAAGCTCGTCTTCGACATGGTGATTGTGGAAGGGGCAGCTCGATTTGCCCGATGGCACTTCGTTGTAGCTGATGCCGAGGCCGGCAAGGCCTAGAAGCTTGCCGAACGAGGTGTCGGCGCTTTCATAAAATTCGCCCTGTTTCCAGTGCTCGAGTTGGAGATCGGCGGTATTGATCACCGCTTTTGCTTCCGTCGTCATGATGTCCTCCTGTTGCAGGAGGAGAAACTATCATCGCGCCGGAAAATTCAATGCTTATCTCGGAATTCCCCGGCATGGGCGGAGAGGAGCCCGCCGCCCATGCTGTGAGCGCCGCGCGTTCAATACGCTAAGACGCTCTATCGCTTCCAATCCCACGCATAGCCTAAAAATCGATCCGATTTTCGGGGTATGTGCTGGAGCCGTCAACGAACGTAGAAGGTCAGGCTCCCATCGGCCGCCTGCTCGGCATTGACGACATTGCGAATATTGACACCCTCATTGTTGAGCCGGTGGGCAAGCGACTTGTTGGCGTCGATCGAGGCCTGGATGCCGCGGATAGCCTGGCCGGAGCGTTGCGGTGCGGAGTGTGGACCGCTCGTCTCGTCGTCGAAGTTGCGCCAGTTGTACACCTCCTGGACATTGAAGTCATTGCCCTGGTAGCTCCTGAGCGTCTGCTCGATGCCTTGAGGGGTGTTCATCCCAAGGCTTTCGGCCCGGCTGACGCCGGCAAAGGCGAGGGAAGAGAGGGCGGCAGCGATAGTGATGGTGAGAACGCGGTGCATGATTGTATCCTTTCATCTGCTTAGACGGTCGGCTGTCGTTGCAGGGGATCGTCTGCGTCACGACATGGAATTGGCGCTCTCCCTTCCGCGATTCAATGGGTTAAGCCACTGAAAATCCATTAAGAATTGTTCATGAAAACCGCCTTCGAATTGCCGCTTTCCAGGCGTCCGGGAAAGCTGATTTCAGAGGCTTGCCCAGCTGTGCATACAGGGCGCAGCTATCCCCTTGCAGATATTTCCTCTTTCCCATTGCGGCATCGGGCGAAATTGCTTGCCATTCGGACGAAGGCATGTTTTGACCGCGGGCTGCCGCGTGGGTAAATGTCCCGCCAACCGAAGGTGAACCATGTCGAGAGAGACCGCTCCCCATATTTTGATCGTTGAGGCCCGCTTCTACGACGACATGGCCGACGCCCTGCTCGAAGGCGCGACCTTCGCATTGACGCAGGCCGGCGCCACCTTCGAGGTCGTCACCGTTCCCGGCGCACTGGAAATTCCGGCGGCGATTGCCATGTCGCTCGATGGAGACGACAATGGCGGAACGCATTATGACGGCTATGTCGCCCTCGGTATGGTCATTCGCGGCGAGACCTATCACTTCGATATCGTGTCGAACGAATCCTCGCGTGCCTTGATGGATCTTGCGGTCAGCGAGTCCCTTGCCATCGGCAATGGTATCCTGACCGTCGAAAACGACGAACAGGCCTGGGCGCGCGTGCGCCGCTCGGAAAAGGACAAGGGCGGATTTGCCGCTCGTGCAGCTCTGACCATGATCGAGCTGAAGCAGAAACTGGGTGCATAACGAATGAACGACGACAAGACGGAACGGCCGGTCAAGACTGCGAACCAGCGGGGCGCTGCCCGTCTTGCTGCCGTTCAGGCACTGTATCAGATGGATGTCGGCGGCACGGGCGTTCTGGAAATCGTGGCTGAATACGAGGCACACCGTCTTGGTCAGGAAATCGACGGCGCGACTTATCTGAAAGCCGATGCCGCCTGGTTCCGTTCCATCGTCTCCGGCGTCGTGCGCGATCAGGTTCGCCTCGATCCGCTGATTGCCGCAGCCCTGCAGGATGATTGGGCCTTGTCGCGCCTCGACAGCACCGTGCGCGCCATCCTGCGCGCCGGCGTCTTCGAGATCACCGACCGCAAGGACGTTCCGGTGGCGGTCATCGTCACCGAATATGTCGAGATCGCCCAGGCGTTCTTCGATGAGGACGAGCCGAAGCTCGTCAACGCCGTGCTCGACCGCATCGCAAAGCAGGTCCGCGGCGAGGCGAAGAAATAAGTCTTTAGCCGCCAAACAATCCCCCTACGTCTTTCTTCGTACCGCAATGGTTTTCGCCCGTTGCGGTCTTGACGCCACGTGATCGACCAAGCAATCTCCGCACCGCTTAGCTGTGGCATTTCTGTGGAGAGGAAGGCGATTCGGCGGCGTATCTGCCGGAGAAGGAGTGATCTCCGGCCTATGGGAGGAAAGAGCGAAATGACGATTCTTTTATGCGTAATCGCATGCGGTCTGCTCTCGGTGGTTTATGCCGCCTGGGCAACCCGGTCGGTGCTTGCCGCCGATCAGGGCAACAGCCGCATGCAGGAGATCGCGGGCTATATCCGCGAAGGTGCGCAAGCCTATCTGACGCGCCAGTACAGAACCATTGCCATTGTCGGCGTTGTTGTTTTCATTTTAGCCTGGCTGCTTCTTTCCGGCGAGGCCGCGATCGGCTTCCTGATTGGCGCCGTGCTTTCCGGTGCTGCTGGTTTCATCGGCATGCACGTCTCCGTCCGCGCCAATGTGCGCACCGCTCAGGCAGCTTCCGTGAGCCTTTCCGCCGGCCTCGACATCGCCTTCAAGTCGGGTGCGATCACCGGCATGCTGGTGGCTGGCCTGGCGCTGCTCGGCGTCTCCATCTATTATACGGTCTTGACCATCGGGCTCGGCCATGAGAGCGGCTCGCGCGAAGTCATCGATGCGCTGGTGGCGCTCGGCTTCGGCGCGTCGCTGATCTCGATCTTCGCCCGTCTCGGCGGCGGCATCTTCACCAAGGGCGCCGATGTCGGCGGCGATCTGGTCGGCAAGGTGGAAGCCGGCATTCCAGAAGACGATCCGCGCAACCCGGCAACGATTGCCGATAACGTCGGCGACAATGTCGGCGACTGCGCCGGCATGGCCGCCGACCTTTTCGAGACCTACGCGGTCTCGGTCGTCGCCACCATGGTTCTCGCCGCGATCTTCTTTGCCGGCGCGCCGATCCTCCAGTCTGCGATGGTCTATCCGCTGGCGATCTGCGGCGCCTGCATCATCACCTCGATCATCGGCACTTTCTTCGTCAAGCTCGGCTCGAACGGCTCGATCATGGGCGCTCTCTACAAGGGCCTCATCGTCACCGGCCTGCTGTCGATCGTCGGACTTGGTGCTGCCACCTCGCTCACCATCGGCTGGGGATCGATCGGCTCCGTCGGAGGCGCCGACATATCAGGCGCGAACCTCTTCTTCTGCGGCATTATCGGCCTCGTTGTCACCGCGTTGATCGTGGTGATCACTGAATATTATACCGGCACGGGCAAGCGCCCGGTCGTTTCGATCGCCCAGGCCTCGGTCACCGGTCACGGCACCAATGTCATCCAGGGCCTGGCCGTCTCGTTGGAATCGACGGCACTGCCGGCGATCGTCATCGTTGGCGGCATTCTCGCCACCTACCAGCTCGGCGGCCTGTTCGGCACCGGCATTGCCGTCACGGCCATGCTCGGCATCGCTGGAATGATCGTCGCGCTCGACGCGTTCGGACCGGTGACGGACAATGCCGGCGGTATCGCTGAAATGGCACACCTGCCGCCGGAGGTGCGCAAATCCACGGATGCGCTCGATGCCGTCGGCAATACGACCAAGGCCGTCACCAAGGGCTATGCCATCGGCTCCGCCGGTCTGGGCGCCCTCGTTCTCTTCGCAGCCTACTCCTACGACCTCAAATATTTTGCGGCGAATGGCGACAAGTTCCCTTATTTCGCCGGCATCGGTGAAATTTCCTTCGATCTTTCCAACCCTTACGTGGTGGCGGGATTGATCTTCGGAGGTCTCATTCCCTACCTCTTCGGTGGCATCGCGATGACCGCCGTCGGCCGTGCGGCCAGCGCGATCGTCGAGGAAGTGCGCCGTCAGTTCAAGGAAAAGCCCGGCATCATGCAGGGCACGGAAAAGCCGGATTACGGCAGGGCGGTCGACATTCTGACCAAGGCCGCCATCCGTGAGATGATCGTGCCGTCGCTGCTGCCGGTGCTGGCGCCGATCGTTGTCTATTTCGGCGTGCTTCTCATCTCCGGCTCCAAGGCATCCGCCTTTGCCGCCCTCGGCGCATCGCTGCTCGGCGTCATTATCAACGGCCTCTTCGTCGCCATCTCGATGACATCAGGCGGCGGCGCCTGGGACAATGCCAAGAAGAGCTTCGAAGACGGTTTCGTCGACAAGGACGGCGTGCGTCACATGAAGGGTTCGGATGCGCACAAGGCATCCGTCACCGGCGATACCGTCGGCGATCCCTACAAGGATACCGCCGGCCCCGCCGTCAACCCGGCGATCAAGATCACCAACATCGTCGCGCTGCTGCTGCTCGCCGTTCTCGCCGGATAAACAGCGCCGCCGGCTTGGCACACTTCAAGCTGACGCAGCGACCATTAAAAAACCCGCCGGAGCGATCCGGCGGGTTTTGCGTATCAGGCGTGTCCGATCAGCGCAGGCTGCTTGGGTTCTGCGGCGTGCCGCCGGCGCCACCGCCGAACAGGCTGCGGGCGGCACTCGCGGCGCTGCCGCCTGAAAGCATCTGTTGCAGGAAGGTGAGTTCCTTGCCGCCGGTCGGCGTGACGCGTCCGATCGTGTCGAACACCTTGCCGTCCTGCAGCGCATAGTTGGCGCGGCGGCTGACGACGCCGTCCTTGTCGAAATAGATCGCCAGAACGCTCTGATCGACGACCTTCAGTTTCTGGAAGGCGACCGCACGCGTGCGCCGCTGCGAGATGTAATAGAAGACTTCGCCGTCGAAGGTCGCCGTCGTCGACGGGGTGCCGAGCGAAAGCAGCACCTGCTCGCGGCTGGAGCCTTCCGGAACGAGGTTCAGCGACTGCTGGTCGGCGACGTAGCCGCCGTTGAGAACGGTGCTGGTCTGGCAACCGGAGAGAGCGGTAGTGGAGGCAATTATGAGGGCAATGGCCGCACTGCTGAAGAATTTCATGTCAGACTTGAAATACCGTTTCTTCAACGACATCTACTCCCTGTGAGTGTCGATAGCAGCCATTCTGGGCCTTGCACGCTTTACCTCCTGCAAAACCATTGTGGCCATTCCGGGTCGAATTTCCCGAATTCGCTTCGCTGACGCATCGAAGGCGTCGTCCCGAAACTGGCCATGATCGGCATTGCAATTCGCGCCTGCTTCGGTAAACCAGCTTTCGAAATCATGCAACAAGGCCATACGCCAGCCGGCATGAAGAATGAGGCATTTCCGGAAAAAACAATGATCCTCGGGTTCTTCCGCAAGAAAAACAACAATCAGGCGATCGTCGACAGGCAATATGCGGCCTTGGCGGCGGCCGCGCGCATGCCGGAACTCTATGAGCGGCTCAATGTGCCGGATACGGTCATGGGCCGTTTCGAGATGCTGTCGATCGCCATGATTCTGTTTTTTCGCCGCACCCGTGCTTCCGCCACCAGCGGCCAGGAAATCGCCCAGGAGATCGTCGACGCTTTCTTCCAGGATATCGACTATTCGATCCGCGAACTCGGCATCGGCGACAACAGTGTGCCGAAGCGCATGAAAAAGCTCGCCGGCATGTTTTACGGACGGCTCGAAGCCTATTCGAAGGCGATGGACGCAGGCGATGCCGAAGCCCTCGCTCTTGCCCTTCAGCGCAATATCTACCCCGAAACCGCGGCGCCGGCCGATATGTCCGGCCTTGCCGGATGGATGATGGCCGCAGAATCGCATCTGTCCGCGGTTGCCGAAGAGGTAATCGCCACCGGTTCGGCAACGCTCCCGCCGGTCAGCTGAAGGAGGAAACGATGCAGAATGATCGGGACGATGTTCCCTTCTCCTATCACGTCAAGGTCGGCCACATCTCGGCCAACCCCGTCGAGGTCCATGTCGAGGCCGACGCCAGCGAACTGAAGGCTTTGGCCAAGACCTGGAACGTCGTCTCCGTCGACGATCTCAGCGCCGATCTGCAGATTGCCCGCTGGAAGCGCGACGGCGTGCGCATCAAGGGCCGCGTGCAGGCGAAGATCGTCCAGTCCTGCGTCGTGACGCTGGAACCGGTCGAATCCGCCATCGACGAGAGCTTCGAGCAGATCTTCGTGCCGGAAGGCTCCAAGCTTGCCCGTCAGGCCGGCAACGACGCCGGCGAGATGCTGCTCGATCCCGACGGTCCTGATCTGCCCGAGAACTTTGTCGGCGACACGATCGACGCCGGCGAGGTGGTTGCCGAATTCGCCGCTCTGGCGATCGATCCCTATCCGCGCAAGCATGGTATCGAATTCTCAGGCCATGTCGAAGACAGCGGCGAGGGCGATAAAAAGCCCTCCGCTTTCGCAGCCCTCAAGGACTGGAAAAAGGACTGAAGCCCCTCTGGCATTTGACACAATTCAGTTGTAAGCGACGCCAAAACCGGTATTTTGGCCGAAATTTCGCCCTCGGCGAAAAGAAGGATCAGGGACGCGTGATCAGAATATCTCTCGACCTCATGGGTGGCGACTTTGGTCCCCAGGTTGTCATCCCCGGCGCCGCCAAGGCGTTGGATCGGCATCCGGATATTTCCTTCGTTCTCTATGGTCTCAAGGAACAGTGCGATCCGGTTCTCGCCAAGTTTCCGAAGCTCAGGGAAAAATCGATCTTTCACGACTGCGAGCTTGCCGTCGCCATGGATGAGAAGCCGAGCCAGGCACTGCGCCGTGGCCGCTACATCTCCACCATGTGGCGCTCGATCGCGGCGGTGAAGACGGGTGACGCCGATGTCGCGGTCTCGGCCGGCAATACCGGCGCGCTGATGGCGATGGCGAAGTTCTGTCTGCGCACCATGGCCAATATCGAGCGTCCGGCGATCGCCGCGATCTGGCCGACGCTGAAGGGTGAGAGCATCGTGCTCGATGTCGGGGCGACGATCGGCGCCGATGCGCAGCAGCTGATGGATTTTGCCCTGATGGGCGGCGCCATGGCGCGCGCGCTTTTCGAGGTCGAACGTCCGACGGTCGGCCTTCTCAACGTCGGCGTCGAGGAGATGAAGGGCCAGGAGGAGGTCAAGGAGGCCGGCCGGCTGTTGCGTGAGGCGAACATCGATTCGCTCGAATATTCCGGCTTCGTCGAGGGCAACGACCTTGGCAAGGGCACGGTCGACGTCGTCGTCACCGAAGGATTTTCCGGCAATATCGCGCTCAAGACCGCCGAAGGCACCGCCAAGCAGATCGGCGAATATCTGCGTGCCGCCATGTCGCGCACGCTGCTCGCCCGTATCGGCTACCTCTTCGCCAAAAGCGCCTTCGACATGCTTCGCGAAAAGCTCGATCCGAGCAAGGTCAATGGCGGCGTGTTTCTCGGCCTGAACGGCATCGTCATCAAGAGCCATGGCGGGGCGAATGCCGAAGGCATCGCAGCCGCCATCGAGGTCGGCTACGACATGGCCAAGAACGGCCTCAATCAGAAAATAGAAAACGATCTTAAGAAATATCATGCCAAGCGGCTGCCCCCGATGGGCCCGGAAGCGGCATGAGCGATGGGGTTCAATCAAAGATGATCCGTTCAGTGGTTCGCGGGTTCGGAGCCGCACTTCCGAAGCGCGTGATGACCAATCGTGACATGGAGGCCATCGTCGATACATCAGACGAATGGATCGTCCAGCGCACCGGTATCCGCCAGCGTTATGTCGCCGGCGATGACGAAACAACGGCGTCGCTCGGCGAGGCGGCTGCGCGCGCAGCGCTTGCCAATGGCGGCCTGACGCCTGCCGATATCGATCTTGTCATCTGTGCCACCTCGACGCCGGACAACACGTTTCCGGCGACGTCGGTCAACATCCAGAACCGGCTCGGCATGAGCCACGGCTTCGCCTTCGACGTCCAGGCGGTCTGCACCGGTTTCGTCTATGCGGTGACGACTGCGGATGCCTATATCCGCGGCGGGCTTGCCAAGCGCGTTCTCGTCATCGGCGCCGAAACTTTTTCGCGCATTCTCGACTGGAACGACCGCACCACCTGCGTTCTTTTCGGCGACGGCGCCGGCGCGATCATACTCGAAGCGACCGAAGGCGAGGGCACCACTGCCGATCGCGGCGTGCTGACCGCACATCTGCGTTCCGACGGCTCGCACAAGGAAAAGCTTTATGTTGACGGCGGACCGTCGACGACGGGCACTGTCGGCAAGCTGCGCATGGAAGGCCGCGAGGTCTTCAAATATGCCGTCGGCATGATCACCGATGTCATTCAGGCGGCATTCGATTCGACCGGCACCACCGCCGATGACCTCGACTGGTTGGTGCCGCACCAGGCCAATCGCCGCATCATCGACGGTTCGGCGAAGAAGCTGAACATCGATGCCGCGAAGGTCGTCATCACCGTCGACCTGCACGGCAACACGTCGGCCGCCTCGATCCCGTTGGCACTTGCGACCGCTGCCGGCGACGGCCGCATCAAGAAGGGCGACCTGGTGATGCTCGAAGCGATGGGCGGCGGCTTTACCTGGGGTGCGGTTCTGCTGCGCTGGTAGGCACGAATCCTAAAAAACTGGCGGCGAACAAGAGCTTGACCGTAAGGCGCAAGACAAATACTCTTCGTGCGATTTCACAAAATATTTGTATGGGCGGGGAAACCATGACCGGAAAAACAGTGACGCGAGCAGACCTGGCGGAATCCGTTTTCCGAAAGGTTGGGCTTTCCCGGACCGAATCTGCCGAACTTGTGGAAACCGTCATCGACGAGATCTGCAACGCCATCGTGCGTGGTGAAACCGTCAAGCTTTCCTCCTTCGCCACTTTCCAGGTGCGCGACAAGAACGAGCGGATCGGCCGCAACCCGAAGACCGGCGAGGAGGTTCCGATTTCCCCCCGCCGGGTCATGACCTTCAAGGCGTCGAACGTGTTGAAGACACGCATCCTCAAGTCGCATGTCGCTCGCAAGATCAAGCTGAAGCCGCTAAATCCGGCTCCCTGATAATCGGCTTCCCGTTTCGGAAACGGCTTTTTTTCTCCCTCGCACTCTCCATCCTTGTGTGCAACGTCAAGACATGACTTGAATTGTCGGCGCCAAACCGTTGAAATATGATGAGTCGCCGTAGGATCGAGCCGCGAGGTCGCGTAGCAGTATGACGTTGGACAAGAGCCCCGATGCCTTTCGCACCATCAGCGAAGTCGCAGACGATCTTGATCTGCCGCAGCACGTGCTGCGCTTCTGGGAGACGCGTTTTCCCCAGATAAAGCCAATGAAGCGCGGCGGCGGCCGTCGCTACTATCGGCCGGAAGATGTGGATCTCCTCAAGGGCATCCGGCATTTGCTCTATGATCACGGCTATACGATCAAGGGTGTGCAGAAGCTTCTGAAGACCAACGGCAACAAGTTCGTCATATCCGTCGGTCATGGCGATCTCGCCAGCGTCGAGGCGCTTGCGTCGGGCGTCCAGGACATGGGTGCCGGGGAACCGCGCGTCGGCATGGCCGACGAAGACCAGATCGTCGGCCGCGCCAAGCCGCCGATCACCCGCCGGTTCTTCAATTTTGTCGCCGGAGACGACGAGCAGGAAGTCTCGATCGGCAAATCGAGCGTTGGCAAGGAAGACAGGGCTCTGCTGCAGGAGGCGCTCTACGATCTCCTGGAATGCAAGCGCCTGCTCGATCAGGTGCGCTGAACAGGAACGTCAGGCTTCGGTAAGCCGCTTCATCGCCTGTTCGAGTTCGCTGAGCTGGAAGGGTTTTTGCAGCACGGGCAGCGTGCTTGGGCTGCTGCCATCAGGTGCGGTACCGTATCCCGTCGCATAGAGATAGGGTTTGCCGCGTTCGTCGAGCAGCTTTGCGACCGGCAGCGAACTCTGCCCGGCAAGCGAGACATCGAGAATTGCAGCGTCGAACTCCGTATCCCTGGCGGCTGTCAGCGCCCGTTCCAGGTCGGGCGCGCTGGCGCAGACCCGGTAGCCCAGATCGGCTAGCATGTCCTCGAGCAGCATGGCAATCAGCGCGTCGTCTTCGACGATGAATATATCTTTCATGATCCGGTTCACCCATTGCCCCCTTGCTAAAGCATGTCGCGCAAAAGTGTGCCGCGGTTTTGCGATAACGACATGCGTAAAAACAAAGACCTAAAGCGCAAGGAGCGAATCTGAAAGATTGCGACACGCTTTAGGCATGGAGGCTTATGTGGACTGCTTGCACGGCTCGTCAAGACGTCGTGGCCGGCAGTGCGAGAAACAGCATATTGCCGGTTGAAATTCGATGTGCAAAAGCTGGAATGCCGTCTCCGCAACGGCTCCTGCATAATTCCTTAAATCGGAATCGATTTATGGACAAAATTATGCAGCAATTCAAAGTGTTGCAGCGTCTTTTGCCGCTCTCGAAAAGATGCGCGGCGCTGTAAGAAGGGGTGTCGAATGGATTTGCTGAGTGCCACGGATTGGCTGCGTCACAGGCCGGGTTATACATATCCGCTGGCCATTGCCTTCGTTGGTCTGACGTTTCTTCTAAGGTTTGCCGCCAGCGACACTCTCTCCGGATTTCCCTTCCTGAGCTTCCTTCCGGCGATATTGCTCGCGAGTTTCATAGGCGGCGCCGGGCCGGGCTTTGTCGCGACCTTGGTTGCCGGTTTCATTGTCCAGCAGTTTTTCGTCGAGCCGCACAATGTTTTCTGGCCGGCCACCGCCGGCCAATGGGTCGGCCTTTCCACCTATCTCATCAATGCCGTGATCATCGTCGGCCTGATGGAGATGATCATCATCGCCCACGGCAGGCAGAGCCGCCTTCGCAACGAGCTCAACAGCTTCAACACGCGCCTCGAACAGACAGTGGTCCAGCGCACTGCCGAGCTCAGGCACGAGATGGAAGAGAATGCCGCCGCTCAGGCGCAGGTCCGCCAGTTGCAAAAGATGGAGACGATCGGCCAGCTGACCGGCGGCGTCGCCCACGATTTCAACAACATGCTGGCAATCATCATCGGCAATCTCGATCTCGCCCAGCGGCGCCTGACCGGCAGCGAGGATCCCCGCCTGCTATACTCCATCCAGAACGCCAGAGATGGTGCGCAGAGGGCGGCGGTGCTGACCGCGCGTCTTCTCGCCTTCTCGCGCCAGCAGCCGCTCGCCCCGGAGGTGATCGACCTCAACAAGCTGGTCGGCGGCATGTCGGAGCTGCTGCGGCGCACGCTCGGCGAGCACATCCGGATCGAGACCGTGCTTGCCGGCGGTCTCTGGCCGAGCTTTGCCGATTTGAGCCAGCTCGAGAATGCCATCCTGAACCTTGCCGTCAACGCTCGCGATGCCATGCCGGGCGGTGGAAATCTGACGATCGAGACCGCCAATACCGAACTCGACGAGCGATATTCGCGCATGCATTCGGAGGTCGAGGCAGGCCAATATGTGATGATCAGCATCACCGACACCGGCACCGGCATGTCGCCGGAGGTGATCGACCGCGCCTTCGACCCGTTCTACACGACCAAGGGACCCGGCAAAGGCACAGGTCTCGGCCTCAGCCAGGTCTATGGCTACATCAAGCAGAGCGGCGGCCACATCAAGATCTATTCAGAGATCGACAGGGGTACGACGTTGAAGATCTATCTCCCCCGTCATGTCGGCACGGCGGATGCCCGGTTGAACGTCGCCGGCGCCCAGCCGCTTCCTCAGGGCAGCGTCAAAGATACGATCCTGGTGGTGGAGGACGATGAGAACGTCCGCACCATGACCGCCGAAAGCCTGCATGAACTCGGTTACACAGTGTTGCAGGCGGCTAGCGGCATGGAGGCACTTATGCTTCTGGAGCAGAACGCGGCAGTCGACCTGATCTTCACAGATATCGTCATGCCGCAGATGAGCGGACGCCAGCTTGCCGATATCGTCCAGGAAAAATGGCCGGCGATCCGGATACTCTACACGACGGGCTACACCCGCAACGCCATCGTCCATAATGGTGTGCTCGATCACGGCGTTTCCCTGCTTGCCAAGCCCTTCAGCCTGGAGCAGCTCGCTCATAAGATCCGCGAACTTCTGAATGTCGCGGTGAGGGTGGGAGACGAGCGGACGTGAAGCCGGAATACGGCCCCACGTCCGCAATTCTCTGTCCGCGTTATTCCAGGACCTGGATTATGCGATGCGTCTTCGGCTCGACGATCACGCGCCGCTCGTTGACGACGGTATAGCCGTAGCCGTCGATATCAGGCACGGTATGCACTTCGACGGTATCGGGCAGCGTCGCGCCGACCGCGATATCGCCTTCATAGACGACGGAAGGTGTGTTTTGCTCCATCACATAGGTGCGCACCTCGCCGGGTAATACGACGGAGCCGGTCGGTGCGGGATCGGTGACGATGACGGTGCTCTGCGCGAAGGCGGCGGAGCTGATGGTCAGCATGGCGGCCGCAGCCAGCATGGTCTTGCGCATGGGATTTCTCCTTTTCCTACCTGAGACATCAAGGCAACGCGAGCCATGCGGCATAGTTCCCCGCGGGCTTTTCGCGACAGCGGTAACAGACGCAATGAGAGCATTTAGTTGTTACTAAATTAATTTTTGCATCATACGGTTGAGCTGTCTGAACAGCGTTTCGAAAAGAGTGCAGATGGTGATGTTAGAGCTCGCTTGTTTACTTTTCGCTAACCATGTTGGACGTTTATTCTGAACGGACGACCAACCGGTCGTTGATTCGACGATCCGTCGCGTTTCGGCTTGCGAATGGATCTCTAGAAAGACGATTGCGGCGGCTCGAGACATGCGCTTGCGAAAGACGATATTGCTGGTGGCCATGGCGGGCATGATGGCCGGCTGCACATCGACGGGCAATGTGCGCCAGCCTTCAGCGCCGGAAACCGTGGCGCCTGAAAAGGCGCTGGTGCTGCCGCCGCCGGGCGGCCCGTCGATCGTCAGCGTCGTCGAGCGCAAGCGCGGCAACGGCGTCGAGCAGACGATCTCGCTGTTTACCTCATCCTCCGTGCCCGGTCAGAATTCCCTGAAGGTCCAGTTCTTCGGCGCTTCGGGGGCCAATCCCGGCGCCGGCAATGCCGGCTTCAGCAAGATCACTGAGAGCGGCATTGCCCGCGAGGTGGCCCGTTCGGCCCCCGGCGTGCCGATGGCGACGTCGGCGACCTTCCTGCAGAACGCCTATGGTCCCTTCGGTTATGCCTCCGGCCGCAGCCGTGGCGGCGACACCTGCGTCTATGCCTGGCAGCAGATCCGCTCGAGCACCAACGCCAATACCCAGGCGCGTAATTTCGGCATGATTCAGCTGCGCCTGCGCCTTTGCGATGCGAGAGCGAGCGAGCGCCAGCTGCTTGGCATCGTCTATGGCTACACCGTCACCGGCACCTTCGACGGCGAGATCTGGAACCCTTACGGCAATCCGCCGCCCGCCGATGCTGCACTCGGGCGCACCGGCGTGCCGATCTATCCCGACGAGGGCGGTTACCGCGCCAGCCCGATGCCGATCGGCTACGAGCCGGCGCCTGCCATTGTCAGCCGGCCGCGGGCCGCTGCCGTTCGCAGCGCCTCGGCCGCGCAACCGGCTCAAGGTGTGGCAGCGGTGCCGGCACCCATCGGCCCGCGCGTGCCGCTGCCGGGCGAGCCGCCACAGACGAACGCAAGGCCGGCTGCGGCCGCTGCGCCAATCGAACAATCGGTAAGGGCGATCGGCGTTACCGTGCCTTCGCCGGACTGCATAGGCGATGCGGCCATGACGGCCGCCTGCCGGAGATAGAGCATGATGCCGAAAAGTGTGAGCGGTTTCGGACGACATCATGCTCTAACTCTTTAATTTAGAACAGGATTCAGATTTTGGGCCGACCCGGCCCAAAAATCATCCTGTTCTAGTGAGCATGCCCGCGGGCGCCAGATGGTGCCCCGGTTGAGCAATTTCGAAGGAACGTCGATGCGCAAAGCCCGCAGTGTCATCATATGGGCCGTGGTTTCGCTCTGCATGATCGTGCTGATCACGCTGCCGGTCAACCTGCAGACCCAGCTCATCACCAGCATCACGGTCGTGACTGTGATGGCGCTGATCAAGATTCTGAAGGGCGAGGGGACGTGGCGCCTGGTGGCGCTCGCCTTCGGCACGTCGATCGTGCTGCGCTATGTCTACTGGCGCACCACCAATACGCTGCCGCCTGTGAATCAGCTGGAAAATTTCATTCCCGGCCTGCTGCTCTATCTTGCCGAAATGTATAGCGTCGCGATGCTGGCGCTCAGCCTGTTCATCGTCGCGACGCCGCTGCCGTCGCGCCCCTCGCGTGCCGCCAAGAATGAGCGTTTCCCTCATGTCGACGTCTTCGTGCCATCCTACAATGAGGATGCCGGCCTGCTGGGAAACACGCTGGCCGCCGCCAAGGCCATGGATTATCCGGCCGAGAAGCTGCATGTCTGGCTGCTCGACGACGGCGCCACCTTGCAGAAGCGCAATTCCGGCAAGCTGCTCGAAGCCCAGGCCGCCGCCGCCCGCCATATCGAGCTGAAGCAGCTCTGCGACGATCTCGATGTCCATTACCTCACGCGCGACCGCAACGAGCACGCCAAGGCCGGCAATCTCAACAACGGCATGAAACATTCGACCGGCGAACTCATCGCCGTCTTCGATGCCGACCACGCGCCGGCCCGCGATTTCCTGCTCGAGACCGTCGGTTACTTCGAAGACGATCCGAAGCTCTTCCTCGTCCAGACCCCGCACTTCTTCATCAATCCCGATCCGCTTGAGCGCAACCTGCGCACCTTCGACAAGATGCCGAGCGAGAACGAGATGTTCTATGGCATCATCCAGCGCGGTCTCGATAAATGGAACGCCGCCTTCTTCTGCGGCTCGGCCGCGGTTTTGAGCCGCAAGGCGCTCGAATCGCAGAACGGTTTCAGCGGCATCAGCATCACCGAGGATTGCGAGACGGCGCTGGCGCTCCACGGCAGCGGTTGGAACAGCATCTATGTCGACAAGCCGCTGATCGCCGGCCTGCAGCCAGCCACCTTTGCAAGCTTCATCGGCCAGCGCAGCCGCTGGGCGCAGGGCATGATGCAGATCCTGCGCTTCCGCTTTCCGCTTCTGAAGCGCGGCCTGACGATCCCGCAGCGCTTCTGCTACATGTCCTCCACGCTTTTCTGGCTCTTCCCGTTCCCGCGCACGATCTTCCTGTTTGCGCCGCTCTTCTATCTGTTCTTCGATCTGGAAATCTTCACCGCCTCGGGCGGTGAGTTCCTCGCCTATACGCTGGCCTATATGCTGGTGAACCTGATGATGCAGAACTACCTTTACGGGTCGTTCCGCTGGCCCTGGATTTCCGAGCTCTACGAATATGTCCAGACCGTACATCTGCTGCCGGCCGTCGTTTCCGTCATGCTCAATCCGAGGAAGCCGACCTTCAAGGTCACCGCCAAGGACGAATCGATCGCCGTCAGCCGTCTGTCGGAAATCAGCCGTCCGTTCTTCGTCATCTTTGCGGTGCAGATCGTCGCGCTCGTCATCACCATCTACAAGATCTACGCCGAGCCCTATAAGGCCGACGTCACGCTCGTCGTCGGCGGATGGAATGTCATCAACCTGATCATGGCCGGCTGCGCGCTGGGTGTCGTGTCGGAGCGCGGCGAGCGCGCCTCGTCCCGTCGCGTCCGGGTCAACCGGCGCTGCGAATTCGGCGCCAACGGTAAATGGTACACGGCCTCGATCGAGGACGTCTCCGTCCACGGCGCGAGGCTTCACATCTTCAACAAGCAGCTCGACGAGATGCTGGTCGGCGCCGTCGGCGAAATCCGCTTCCGGCCTTATAGCGGCGCGGATCTGGAAACCCTGCCGCTCATCGTCCGCAATATCGAGCCGTCGGGCGACATCAGCAATGTCGGCTGTCAATACGTTCCGAAAAGCGCGCTTGACCATCGCCTGATCGCCGACCTGATGTTTGCCAATTCCGATCAGTGGACAGAGTTCCAGGCCTCGCGCCGCCGCAATCCGGGCCTGATCCGCGGCACCATTTGGTTTCTCGGCATGTCGTTCTACCAGACGAGCCGCGGCCTCGTTTACTTCTTCCGCAGCATGCGGCCGGAGCGAGAAGCCCAGCAGCAGGCGGCAAAGGTCAACGCCGGATGAGAAGGATCGTCGCCGCCTCGCTTCTCCTGCTGAATGCCTCCGCCTTTGCCCAGGCGCAGACGGCGCCCTTCGACATGTCCGGCGAGCGGCCGCCCGGTGCGTCCGTTACCCCAAGATTGACGTCGCCCACGCCGTCCCCAGCCCCTGCGCCGGTTCCCGTCACGCCTCCGGTTTCCGTCATACCCTCACCTGCAACCCCGGCTGCTCCTGGTCCCGTTCCTACCCCTGTTCCTCCGGCGGTCGCCGCCCAACCGCAGCCGGCGAGGCCTGCGCCCCAGCCTGCCGCAGCAGCAAATAGCGTTGCGCCGCCGCGTCCCGGCGATGTCCGTCGCTTCGTCGTGCCGTTTTCGAAACTCGGTCTCGGCGGCGAATACGACCGCCGGTCATGGTCGGTCTATCTGACGCCGGAGCAGGCGGCGGCCAAGGCAAGCTTCACCTTCGCCTACCAGAATTCGATCGTCGTCGCGCCTGAGGCCTCAGCGCTGACCGTCTATCTCAACAATCGCCCGATCGGCCAGCAGCGCGTCGGCTCGCCGGATGGTCCGTCGACCGTCACGTTCGAGGTTCCGCCCGGTCTGCTGCAGCCGGGCGCCAATCTCGTCACCTTCGAAGCCGATCAGCGTCACCGCACCGATTGCAGCATCCAATCCACTTATGAACTCTGGTCGAATATCGATCCGGCCGGAACCTATCTGAGCTTTGCCGGCAGGGACGCCGCCCAGCTATCGAGCGCCGACGCAATCCGCGCCATCGGCGTCGACGGTGCCGGCAAGACGGAGTTCGACATCGTTGTCCCGGCGCTGGAGCAGCCGGGAACCACCAAGCCGCTGTTACGGCTGGCGCAGGGCCTGTCGGTGCTGAGCAGCATGCCGAACCAGATCTTCGCCTTCAGCACCGCTTCGCTTCCGGCCGGCGGGCCCGGCAAGCTCAGTGTGCTCGTCGGTACTGCAGCGGAACTGCGGCCGCTCTTTCCCGGCCTGCCGCCCGGCGCCGAAAGTGCAGCACTCGCCGCTTTCGTCACCGATCCGCGCAGTGGCTCGCCGGTACTTCTGATCAGCGGCCCCTCCTGGCAGGCGGTCTCCTCGGCGATCGATACCATCGTCTCACCGACAGACCGGTCCTCGGATGTTCGCCGCGACGTGCTGACCACCGAGCGCTGGAGCGCGCCGAACGCGCCGCTGGTCTTTTCCGATACGAATATCGCCCTGTCGCAGCTCGGCGTGAAAACCACCGAATTCTCCGGCCGGCGGTTGCGGACCAGCTTCAATATCGCCGTGCCGGCCGATTTTTATGCCAATGCCTATGGTGAGGCGAAGGTGCTGCTCGACGCCGCCTATACCGACAACGTGCTGCCCGGCAGCCACATCGATATCTACGTCAACGACAACATCGCCTCCACCGTGCCGATCACCACGACATCAGGCGGCATTCTCCGTCATCTGCCGATCCGCGTGACGATGCGGCACTTCAAGCCCGGTCTCAATTCGGTGGCGATCGAGGCGATCCTGATGACCAAGGACGATGCGGCTTGCGCGCCGGGCGCGACCGCCGGCGCGACCCCGCGCTTTGCTCTGTTCGATACGTCCGAGCTGCAGATTCCGGATTTCGCCCGCGTCGGTCAGCGTCCGAACCTGGCCGCAATGGCCGGCACCGCCTATCCCTATGGCCGGGCCACGGAACCGACGCCGCTTTTCATCGACCGCATCGATGCCGACACGCTTTCGGCAGCCGCGACGCTGCTCGGCCAGATGGCGATCACCGCCGGCCATCCGATCGCCGTCGAAACTGTCGCCTCGCCGAATACGATCGGCGATCGTGATGCAATCTTCATCGGCTCCATCTCGCAGATGCCGACAACGGCGCTGTCGCAGACCAATATCTCCACGACGAGCCAGGCCTCGTGGCGTCCAGTGGCGGATACGCAGCCGGACGTCGTCGATACCGGTACGGCCTTCGAGGAGTGGAACTCCAAGGTCAGCGGCGGTGTCTTGCATAACCGGGTCACCGCCTTCCGCGAGTGGCTGTCGCGCAATTTCGATATCTCCCGCAGCTCGCTGCAATTCATCCCCGGCGCCGAGCAGATTTTCACGCCGGCCAACGCCGACACGCTGCTGGTTGCACAGGGCTCCAGCCCCGCCGGAGCCGGCGCATGGACCGTGGTGGCGGCGCCGTCGGCGAAGGATTTGCGCGAAGGGCTCGAGGTTCTGACCACGCAGCTGAACTGGCCGCAGATATCGGGCCACATCACCACCTATTCGAGCAAGACAGGCAAGATCGAAACCGTGCCCGTCACCCGTTTCGATTTCGTGCCGTCCACCCCCTGGTCGATCGCCAATTACCGCCTGATCGCCGCCAACTGGCTGTCGACGAATATCCTCTCCTACGCCTTCCTGCTGGTCGTCTTCCTGTTGCTGATCGGGATCACCACTTCGAGCATGCTCAGAAAACTGGGCCGGTCCAAATGAGGCGGTGGCGCGCACTCCTGCTGGCGGCAACGGTCGCGCTTGCCCCTGCAGGCCAGCCCGCCGTCGCCCAGCAGCCGATGATCAATGCCGGCGCATGGTCGGCCTACAAGACGAAATTTCTCGATGCGACCGGCCGCATCATCGATAACGGCAACGGCAATATCAGCCACAGCGAAGGGCAGGGCTATGGCATGCTGCTCGCCTATCTCGCAGCCAGCCCCGCCGATTTCGAACAGATCTGGTATTTTACCCGAACCGAGCTGCTGCTGCGCGACGATGGCCTGGCCGTCTGGAAGTGGGATCCGAACGTCAAGCCGCACGTCACCGACACCAACAACGCCTCGGACGGCGACATGCTGATCGCCTACGCACTGGCGCTTGCCGGCACGGCGTGGAAACGCAACGACTATATCCTCGCCGCCTCCCGCATGGCGCAGGCGCTGCTTGCGGAAACCGTCGTGCACGCGTCCGGCCACACACTCCTGTTGCCGGGGAGTGAGGGTTTTGCCGCCACCGACCGCGACGACGGTCCGGTCGTCAACCCGTCCTACTGGATTTACGAGGCGATCCCGGTGATGGCGGCACTCGCGCCGTCGGATGCCTGGCAAAAACTGTCGGACGATGGTCTAACGCTGTTGAAGACGATGCAGTTCGGCCCGCGCAAACTTCCCGCCGAATGGGTGAGTCTCAACGGCCAGCCGCAGCCGGCCGAAGGTTTCGATGCGGAATTTGCCTATAATGCCATCCGCATTCCGCTCTATCTCGTTCGTGGCGGCGTCACCGACAAGGCGCTGCTGACCCATCTGCGCGAGGGTATGTCGCAAGACGGCGTTCCCGCCACCATCGATCTGACCACCGGCCGGCCGAAGACCGTGTTGTCGGATCCCGGTTATAGAATTGTTAACGATGTTGTGGCCTGTGTAGTCGATGGGACCAAGCTGCCGGGCTCGGCCCTGCAATTTGCGCCCGCACTCTATTATCCGTCCACGCTTCAGCTGCTGGGGCTGGCCTATATTGGGGAGAAGCATCCGGAGTGTCTGTGAAGTCTTCTCTCGTGGCGATTTCAGCGGCAATCGTGGTGGCGACCCTCGTCACCGGGCTGAAAGATCGTGCCGCTCTGCAGGAAAAATTCGGCCTCGCGTCTGCCGGCAAGCCGGCGCCGGAGCTGATGATGATGGGCCGCATCAAGCCGACAGATGGTCCTGCCGGCAATCCCGAATTCAATGCGCAACTCGTCGCCGAGAAGATAGAGGCGATCACTTCCCCGCCGCCAGCACCGGACACGTCCGAGCCGGATGCCGCCGCATCGCAGCCTGCTGCACCTCAGACGGCTGCTCCGCCGGCTCAGACGGTCGCCCAGCCGGCACCAGTCACCCCCCCCATCGTTTCCGAGCCGCCGGCACCACAGCAGGCGGCCGCGGCGCCGCAGCCTGCCGTCGATGAAAGTGCACTTCGTTATTTCGCCAGCCGCGGCGACAAAGTGCGCCTGCAGGCCGAAATCTCCCGTCTTCAGGCGCTCTACCCGAACTGGGTTCCGCCGGCCGATCCGCTCGCCGTGCCGCAGAATGGCGACAAGCAGCTCGAGGCCATGTGGCAGCTCTATTCGGATGGCCGCTATGCGGAGCTGCGCAAGGCCGTCGCCGACCGCCAGGCAGCCGATGCCGGATGGCAACCGCCGGCCGATCTGCTCGACCGGCTTGACGTCGCCGAGGGCCGTGCCCGCCTCGTCAATGCTTCGGACCTCAAGCAATATGCGACTGTGGTCGATATCGCTGCTGCAACACCGAGCCTGCTCACCTGCAGCGAGGTCGATGTTCTCTGGCGCGTCGCTGAAGCCTTCATCCAGACGGAGAGGGCGCAGCGCGGCCAGGACGCCTACACTTATATACTGAAGAACTGCACCAATCCGGCCGAGCGGCAGGCGACGGTCGAGAAGGCTTCGACGCTGCTTGCCTACCAGCCGATGCAGGCGCTGCTCGCGCTGGAAAGGCCTGCTGCCGACGGCAGCAAGGAATTCGATGCGATCCGCGACAACCTCGCCCGACGCTTCATGGCCGAGGGCGATGACGATCCGAATCTCGCCATCGCGACCGATTATATCGCCCGCCTCGAAAAACTCGCCGAGACGGAGGGGCTTGCCTCCGATGCGCTGCTGCTCGGCTGGTACCAGCTTCGCCGCAACAATGATGCCGATGCCGAGAAATGGTTCCGTGCCGCCCGAGCCAAGCAAGATTCGGCGGCCGCTTCGCAGGGGCTGGCGCTGGCACTGATCGCCCGCAAGGCGCCTAAGGAAGCCGAAGAGGTGATGTTCCGCTGGCGCGCCGATTCCGACGACGCGACATCAACCTATCTCGCCGCGACCGCCAACCTGATGGCGTTGCAGCCGCCGGCCGATCTGGCCGAAGACGTGCTGCACCGCATCGCCACCGAGGTCATCGCCCGGAAATATGTGCCGACGGCGCAGCAATTCGGCTGGTATGCCCGCTCCCTCAACCAGTTCCAGACCGCCGCGCGCTGGTTCGAGACGGCGCTTGCCTGGAAACCCGATGACGAACCGTCCGCCTATGGCCTTGTCATCACCCGCGAGCAACTGAGCGACCGCAAGAGCGTGCTCGACCTCCAGCGCGCCTGGGCCGGCCGGTCGAGCCGGATCACCAATCTCGAAGACACGTCCTCCTTGACGCCGAATGCCGTCACGCCGCCGCCGGAAAAGGGGGCGCTTGCCGCACAGCAACCGGCTCAACCGACGCAGCGTCCCCCGGCCGAGCCGCTTCCGGCGGAGCGCCGCGTGACCCTGCAGCCGGGTGCGGAAGTGGTCGTTCGCGCGGCAAGACCGGCGATGGAGAAGGTGACCGTCCCGCGCGGCCCGCGCCAGACGCGCGGCTGCTCGACGACAATCGATGCGGGGCAGCTTAAGCCGGCCGACGCGCTATCGCGCGGCTGGTGCCTGATGGATATCAACCGGCCGATGGAGGCAATCTCGGCCTTCGAGGCGGCATTGCAGAGCCCGGCCCGCAAGATCCGCGAAGACGCAGCCTACGGCCAGAGCCTTGCCTATCTCCGCGCCGGCCTCTCCGGCAATGCCGCCGTCGCGGCCACCAAGGCGCCGCAGAACCGCCAGCGCGCCGCCGAGCTTCAGGTGGCGATCCTCGCCGACCGTGCGCTTTCAGCCTTCGACGCCGGACGTTACCGCGAAACCCTCATCTATCTCGATCAGCGCGCCCAGTTGCAGCAGGAGCGCATCGACTTGATGGTTCTGCGCGGCTACTGCTACCTCAATCTCAAAATGTACGGCGATGCGACCCGTATCTTCGAAGCCGCTGCCGCGACCGGCAGCCGCGACGCCGCCCGCGGTCTGGCCGACGTCCGTAGCGTCACCCACCCGGACACCAACAACTGACGTTGACGCCGCTTCCGCTCTCCGCTACTCGCCTGCGCAACGGCCGCCCCGGCCTCATGTTTGCAAGGAAAAGCCGTGCCCGCTCTCCATGACATCCTCGACAGAACCTATGACGCCTTCCTTTTCGACATGGACGGAACTCTGCTGAATTCCATTGCCGTCGTCGAACGCGTCTGGAGTGAATGGGCAAGACGCCACGGCTTCGAGCCGGAGGTCTTCCTGAAGACGATCCACGGCATCCGCGCCTCCGATGTGATCCGCGGGCTCGGCCTGCCCGGCGTCGATCCTGCCCATGAGGCGGATCTGCTGCTCGCCGAGGAAATGGAGGATGTCTCCGGCATCGTCGAGATCCCCGGCGCCGTCCGCTTCCTCTCCGCCATCGCTGAGGGCCGGTGGGCAATCGTCACTTCGGCGCCGATCGAGCTCGCCAGGCGCCGCATGGCCGCCGCCGGCATCCCGATGCCGAGGGTCATCGTCAGCGGCCAGGAGGTCAAATCAGGCAAGCCCAGCCCCGAAGGTTATCTGCTCGGCGCAAGCCGCCTCGGTGTCGATCCGAAAAATTGCCTGGTCTTCGAAGATGCGGTCGCCGGCATCCTCGCCGGCGAGGCCGCCGGCGCCGACGTCACCGTCATCACCGAAACCCACGCCACGCCCTTCGAAACACCGCATTTTTCGATCGCCAACTACCAGGCATGGCAGCCCCGCCAGACCGCCGAAGGCCGGCTGAAGCTCGCGGCGATCTGACCATTCGCGCAAACCACCTCCTTTTTGTTGGAGGCAAGGTTTTTCCGCTTGCATTGCACGCGCTGAAAAACTAAACGAAGCAAGCCGTTTCGGCAGGTCGGGGCGTAGCGCAGCCCGGTAGCGCACTTGACTGGGGGTCAAGGGGTCGCTGGTTCGAGTCCAGTCGCCCCGACCATTTATCCCCTTGAAATCCCAGTCAGAATGTCAGTTTTCTTCGTCCCGCTAGCGGCGGGAAACGGAACGAGGCATTGGCAGAAATGCTGAAACGGGAGCCGAACGTCCCGAACGAAGATGTCATTTGTTCATGTTGCAGACGAGCCGTAGCGCCGCTATTGCAAAGGGTGGTGGGTCTTCGGCCGCCTTCAGTGCGGTTTCTGAGCGATCGCGATCATCGATTTCGCCAGCAGCGGAATTCTCCCGACATATTCGAAGTCGACGTCTTCGAAGCCTGTTTCGACAAGCAGCGTGCTGAGCGTTCCGGGAGACCAGAATTTGATATGACCATGGTCCTTCAGAGGCATAAAATGGTCGTCCATCTTTCCGCTCACGGCCAAAGCCAGATTTTTCCAGTAGCCGTGGAAGGGCGTCGATACGACCGCGATGCCGCCAGGCTTCACCAGGTCGAAAATAGTCGTCGAGAAAGCCTTGGGATCATAGACATGCTCCACCACTTCAAGGCTGATCACCGCATCGAAGGTCCCATACCGGCTGGAAAGATCTTCGTAACCGGAACCGATTTCCAGTGGAAGATCGGGGTGGGCCGTTCTCGCTTTGGCGATGCCGTCCTTCGAGGGATCGACGCCGACGACGTCATACCCTTTTTCCGCAAGCACGGCGGCAGCACCGCCGGTGCCGCAACCGAGGTCGAAGACCGCCGTTTCTTTTGCCTCCTGGAAACTGTTCTCGAGAACATCGACAACGGCCGGCAGAATATAGGAATGGGCGGTCGCCGGTTTGGCGTGTATATAGGTAGTAGCGTCCAGTTCGATAGACATTTTACCTCCTGAAAACCTGAAGAAGTGAGCCGCCAATGGTACGGCGGACTTTGACGGGAGTGTGGTGTCGTTGTGGTATTACGGTGATTAACGCCGAAGGCGTTCGTGGCGACTAAGCGTCACTGCCGATTGGCAGCACCGACAGCGCGAGGCATTCTCCAGCACGCCCGACGCTCGCCCGCCGGATCCCGAAGCTGATTGACAGGGTGCCCTGAAGCTGCTGAAAACGGGCCGCGTTCAGGTTTGCCGCATTCTCGTGGTTCAAAGGGCCGCTGCATCCGGCTCCGCCGGTTTCGACCATTTAAACTAAATAACGCGATGAAATACCCTTTGAAGGTGCGTCGCAAATAAATCCTTTAGTTCTTTTTGGTACTGCCTCAGTTGGGAGAGGTGGTATTTGTTGCCTTTTGTTAAGGTTATACCCAGTTTGGAAGTTAACAACCCAAATTTGGATTGAAAAAAACCTGAAGCCTCTTCGCATTCTCGTGAATATGTGTAGATTAACATTATCCCTGTCACAGATAGCCTAGTCGAGCATGGCGGATATGAAGCACAATCTAACTTGCAGGCAGAGCCTCGCCAGCGCGTTCCAGGCTCTGTCGGACGAGGCCGTCAAAGCCGGCTGGTCGGAAGGTGATGTCGCCCTCGCGCTTGCCGAACTCGCCGAGGAGCGGGTGATTGAGGTTACCGCCAAGGTGATCATGGAAGGCTCCGTCCATCCTCAGCTCATCGCTGCCGGCGGCGGACGCAACAGATAACGATCTTACACCAGCAATCCCGCCGTTTTCGCTGCCGTGATGAAGGAAGCCTGTGCTGCGCGCGGGCTGCGCAGTCCATCGAGCGCATCCAGGCAGTGCTGGCGCGCAACGCGATAATCGCGCCCACGCTTGCTCGGCCACCGCTTCAGATATTCGACGGCTTCCCAGACGGTCGAAACGATCAGGCTGCTGTTTCGAGAAACGACCCGGACGGGGGAGGGAAAGCGTTTTTCACTCACGTCTGCACTCACTGATTCCTGCTACCAAACGCGGCCAGAACGCGCGGGATAAAATTTCGTTCCATAATTTTGTTCCATAGAAATTTGCGTAGTTGCTAAAGTTCAGACCCTCGCGCATAATGACTTTATGGTCGGTTGCGGAGGGCGGCCGGCGATGCAAGCGTGGATGCGTTTGCCCTCGGAGGAAATGCGGCGTGATGTTACGATCCTCAATTCATCCGCATGATTTACCGCTATTTTCGGAAGATCTCGATCTGCTTTCGCAGGTCCTTGACAAGGTCTGCGACGAACGCGGCCTCGCCAGGACGACGCCGGAGGCCGAGCGGATCGGTGCGGTCATCATTCAGCTCTACAGACAGGGCGTGAAGGACGGCGGCAAACTCGCCGACCTTGCAAAAACCTATCTATAAAGATCAGTTCTGCTCGATCGAGACACCGTTCTTGCCGATGCTCATCTCGATGCCTTGCGGCTTGCTTTCCTCGTGGAAGATATAGGCGCCGAGGCCGATGACGGCGACGACAAGAACGCCGATGATGAAGTAGAGACCATTGCTGCGGTTCAAGAGACTGCCCCCGATATGTGATAGGTCCCGATATGTTATGGGCCCCGATATGTTGTGGGACCGTGAAACGCCCGGGTGAGCGATTGGTTCCGTCAGTCGTCGTTGGCGGCGTTGAGGTTTTCCGGCCGGATGCCGTCATCGCTCGAGGTGCGTGCGCGTAACCGGATGCCGGGGCCGCCTTCATCCTGATTGCCGCTCGACAGGAAGATGATGCCGTTCGCCTCGAGCGTGCTGCGCACATCGAACAGCGCGTGCGGCTCGCCGGCGAATTCGCCGTTTTCCAGCGCCATCACAGTCTCGACCGGCAGGCCGCTGGCGGCGGCGAGCTCTTCGATGCTCATTCCAATCATGGCGCGCGCGCCGCGTATCTGCGTTGCTGTTATCATGATGGAAAATCTAGCGCATTTCCAGCGCTTCTCAAGTGGCGAAACCGCACGTTGGCCCTAAGGCATGCGCTCTTCAAACTTCCCTCAATTTGACACCAAATAGATCGTCATGCATGCGCTCGACCGCGATCCCCATTCCTCCCATCAGGGCGGCGCGGTTCCCAAAGCGACTGATCTCGATGCGCGGCGGATAAGGCGTACAACGCGGCAGGAAACCGCGGATGGCGTTTACGAGTTCCGGTCTTGAGCCGATGCTGCCGCCGGTGATCACCAATTCAGGATCGAGAGCCGCTCCGATTGCAGCAATAGCGACTGCGACCAGCCTTGCCGTCTCTTCGATGGCCGCCGCGGCGCTTGTTTCTCCTGCATTAAACGCGGCGAAGAGATCAGCCACAGTGGATGCGTTACGGCCGCCGAAACCGACGTAGCGGCGCAACATCGCGACGCTGCCGACCGCACTCTCAAAGGTTCCAAGCGTAAATCCACCAGGATCAAAAGCATCTCCACCGATCGGAAGATAGGCGATTTCACCAGCCGCCCCACGCGCGCCGCGCAACAGAGTTCCGTTGGCGATGATGCCCATGCCGACGCCCGTTCCGAGAGCAACGAAAGCAAAATTGCTGGTTTCGATACCGTGTCCCCGCCATCTCTCCCCTTGCGCGGCAAGATTGACGTCATTTTCAACGATCACCGGTATAGCCACTCTGTCGCTGAAGACTTGCCGCAGATTTATGGCGTCGATGCCGGGGATGCTTGGCGCTACGTTGATATGCCCGGTGGCCGGATCGAGCACACCGGGACTGCCCAGAACGACGAGACGGAGTTTGTCGGCAGTCGTCCCGGCTGCAAACGCGAGTTCTACGATAAGATCGCTGAACTGATTGACGAGATGCATTCCGCCGCGCGGGTCGGTGGATACTTTGGTTTCAGCAACCACGTTCCCCAACAGATCGCAAATAGCCGCAGCAATCTTGGTGCTCCCGAGGTCGATAGAGACGGCCAGTCCCGCCCTGGCATTGATTTCATAGGTGATCGCATTTCGGCCCGGGCGACCATCAGTCTGCCCGACTGGTTTTAGCCATCCATCATCCTCAAGGTCGCGCACGACATCGGAAATCGTCTGCTTTGACAAGCCGGTTAGCTTGGCAATATCGGCGCGAGAGATCGATCCGTTCGCGAACACCGTTCGGATGACGGCATTGGTTGAAATTTTTCGTGCGATCGGGGTCTGTGCGACAGAAGATGTCATTGCCATCCGGCTAGCTCAGTCCAATTAGTTCGGAGCGCATACTTAATGGACGCGATATTAAGTCACAACTATTACGACTAACCGGAATTCAATACATCGAAGCAGGCAATTTGTCTATGTCCTTGACAAATGGGAGGTCAGCTGTAGGCTTGAATTAACGTGCGATGAAAATGCGCGATGAAATAAAGAGGGTCGATGTGAAGTATGCGCCATACCTATCGTCCGGTTAGCTGTGCGCCCGCCAGGATCGCCCAAAGAGGAACTGGCCTGGTCTTGACCGGCTATTTCCTTTTTCGCGTCCCGCGGACTCCTTGAACCTGGCTGCCGAGGATTTGCTCATGATGAAGCCCTCGACTGATGGACAGCTTTTCGCGAAGCAGCCTGTTTTACTGCCGATAATGATATCATGCCTTCAGGCGGACGTTCATACCCGGGAGACAGGGCCTTTCCATGGCTCGGAGAAGCCAGGAAATGCTTCAACCCAACCCCTCATCGATCCGCATTGCGAAGGCGACGGAGCCATCCTGCTCGAATTCGGAAAAGCCAAGGTGACGGTAGAAACCCCTGGCGCGTTCGTTGTTTGGGTCGACCCCGAGATGCACGCCGCCGACCCCGTGATTTCGAAGCGCTTGAAGCTCCGTGCCGATCATCCTGCGTCCCCAACCGCTTGCCTGAAGTCCGGGAAGGACGTTGATGTGAAGATGCGCCGGGTACTGGTCTTGAAGCCACCCCGTTCCGCTGCGCGGATTTTGAATTCGTTCCATCACGTCGGCGTCGCGCGGACGGGTGGGTGCCAGTCCTGCAATCTGTTGGCGGACGAACGGCCACCAGTTTGTCTGCAAGTCTCTGTCGAACCCGCCGGTGTCCGGCACCCCTACGACATAGCCGACAGGCCGGTCGTCCTGAACGAGAACAAAGGCAAAGTCTTTGGCGAATTTGAGGTAGGGTACCGACCACACGTAGCCGGGCAGATGCGGGTCGCTATAAAGCGCGCTGGCATCCTCACCGCCATTCGCGGTTTTCAGACAGATGTCGAAAAGGGCGTCGATATCCGCTTCAATCGCGGGGCGGATGAAGCAGTTGGTGTCCATCACTTTGCCACCTCCTGCGTGGCGCTTTGTCATTTTAGGTCGCGAGAGGAGCGGATGCATTGACGATTACCTCAGATTCGCCAGCCAGGCAAAGCTCTGGGGGAAGAAAACGTTCGGCCGCTGCTTAGCGCAAGGCCTGAACGGGAGTGGAGAATAAACCAGATGAGGTGGAGCAGATGAATAGAACCGTGAAATCGATCAGCATACTGCCGGCATACCGATTGAAAGCAGCTGTTGCGCTTGCTGGCGCGGCGCTTTTTTGTTTTGGCCTTTCGGCAGCCGCGCGCGCCGACGACCTGGCTGTGTGGGATGACCAAACCTATGAAGGTCAGAGTGCGGTCATAGAGCAGCTCAACAAGGAGTTCGAAGCTGCGCATCCCGGCGTCACGATCAAACGCACCGCCCGCACCTTTGATGACATGAAGTTGACGCTGAAGCTTGCGGTTTCGGCAGGTGATGGCCCTGTCATCACGAAAGTCAATCAGGGTGCCGGTGACATGGGGGCGATGGTCAAGGAAGGATTGCTCCTGCCGGTCGACGACTACATCAAAAGCTATGGCTGGGATAAGCGCCAGTCGGATTCCGTGCTTGCTCGAGACCGCTGGGAAGATGGAAAATTTGGGGTCGGTAAGACCTACGGCATATCAGGCCTCGGCGAGATCGTTGGCCTCTACTACAATAAAAAGATCCTCGGCGATGCGGGAGTAGCGCTGCCGCAAACCTTCGAGGAGCTGTTGGCCGGTCTTGATAAGCTGAAGGAAAAGGGCGTTGCGCCCTTCATGATGGGCTCGGCAAAGCAGCATCTGGCCCTGCACATGATCGGCGCCATCGAGCAGGCGCATATCGACGCGAGCAATCGTGCCGAGCTTGACGATCTGATTTACGGCCGGGGCGGCTCCTGGAACACCAAGGGGAACATCGAATCTGCCAAACTCGTACAGCAATGGGCGCAGGGCGGTTATTTTTTCCCCGGTTTCGAAGGCATCTCGGGTGACGACGCCGTCCAGCTTTTCATTTCCGGGCAGGGCGCGTTCCTGATCTCCGGGACCTGGTATTTCGGTGACATGCAACACAATCCGGATATCGGCTTCATGGCCATTCCCGCCCCGAAAGGTATTTCCAAGCCCATGAGTGTCGGGGGCGTGGATCTTGCCTGGGCGATAACGAGCCTTGCCAAAACGAAGCCGACACAGGACGTAGCCGGCGCATATATCGATTATATGGTCTCGGAAAAGGCTGCTGAAACTTGGGCCAATGCTGGCTATCTTCCGGCAACGTCGCTCGCTGCTGACGCAAAGCCAAAGCTCACGCCGCTCCTCAGCTCCGGCATCGAAATGTGGAAGACACTCAACGCAAACGACGCCCTCGGCCATTACCCCGACTGGTCGAGCCCGACGATGCTGAAGACAATAGACGACAACACGCCGCTTCTTCTGTCCGGCAATATCACGCCCGAAGCCTTTGTCGATGCTATGGACAAGGATTATCAGGCGTACCTGAAGGATAAGAAATAAAAGATTGCGGGCGCTGGTCACGGCCGTCCCCTGCGGTCGTGACCTCTCAGTCTCGTCGATCCAGATAAATGAGCACTGCGATCGGCTTGCTGCGCGATGACCACAGCTTTAGCTTTATGGAGTAATGGATGAAACGCTCCGCACTTGATGGCTCGCAACAGACCAATTTTATTTATCTATTGCCTGGATTGCTGTTCTACGCGGCTTTTGTCTTTGGACCGATCGTCGCGGCTTTGGGTTTGAGCCTGACCAGCTGGGACGGCCTGAGCATGCCCAAGTGGGTTGGTCTCGGCAATTACGTCGCTCTCTTTTCTGACAGCCGTTTTTATATTGCCTTGCGTAACAATGCCGAGCTCATGATCTTCTACTGTGTCCTGCCGCTCGTGCTCGGCATAACTCTCGCCGCTTGCGTCTGGAATCTGAAGCAGCGCGAACAACTTGCACTGCGCACCTTCTTGTTCCTGCCTTATATCATGCCGACCGCCGTGTTGGGCATCATCTGGGCATGGCTCTACAATCCTGCATTTGGCCCGTTCAATCAGTTTCTGAGAGCAGTGGGGTTAGGCGCCTTCGCACTCCCGTGGCTGGGAAATTTCAATTTTGTGCTTCCCGCGGTCGGGATCGTTGCCACCTGGTATTTCTTCGGTTTTTGCATGGTCATCTTCCTGACCGGAATTCAGCGCATCGACCCGTCTCTTTTCGACGCTGCCAAGGTCGATGGCGCTTCGGCGCGAAAAACCTTTTTCTGGATAACGCTGCCGCTTCTCTTGCCTGAAATAAGGGTGGTTTTGCTCCTGACGGTCATAGCGTCAATCAAAAGCTTCGACCTGATTTTTACAATGACCAGGGGCGGACCCGCCAACGCGACGCTCGTGCCGAACATCTACATGTATCAGCTCGGCTTCGAGCTTAATCGGTTCGGCGCCGCAGCGGCCATCGCCATTGTCGGCGCGGTCCTCACATTTGTCATCAACTATGCAATTCACCGATTTGTGGGATCGCAGAACAAAGGACGGGCTTGATGAGCCGTTGGTCTAACATCTCCCCCGGTACGCTATTCCTTCGCCTTGTCCTCTGGCTTCTTGCTTTCGTAACGATCACGCCGTTCCTGCTTCTGCTTCTAACCTCGATAAAGAGCAAGGCCGACGTTCTGAAGGGTGCATTCGCGCTGCCGGCATATCCGCATTTCGAAAATTACGTCGATGCCTGGAATGCCGGACATTTCAACATTTACTTCTGGAATTCGATCATCGTTGTCATACCCGTCGTTGCTGCAAGCGTCTTTTTGGGCCTGCTGACTGGTTTTGCCTTCGCCTACCTGTCGTTTCCATTCCGGCGCACGTTGTTCGCTATCCTGACGCTCGGCATGATGGTGCCGGCGGAAGCCTTCATCATCCCGCTTTATTACGAAATGCGGTATCTGGGATTGATCAATACCTATGCGGCTCTGATTTTGCCGCAGATCGCGATGTCGATACCGTTCTCGACGATCTTCCTCGCCAGCGCGATGCAGCAACTGCCGGAAGAAGTTCTCGAAGCGGCGGTTCTCGATGGCGCCGGACGCTTCCATATCCTGCGCAAGATCGTTATCCCGCTCATGGTGCCGGCAATGTCGACACTGGCGCTGTTCCTGTTCATATGGACCTGGAACGAGTTTCTGATTCCGTTCATCCTGGTCAACGACGACGACTATCGGACGCTGCCCCTCGGCATGCTGTTTTTCCAAGGGCGCTATACCGTCAACACGCCGGTTCTGACCGCCGGCGCGGTGATTGTCATTTTCCCGCTCATCGTGACTTATCTCATTTTCCAGCGGCGGTTTATTGCCGGCTTGACGGCAGGAGCGACGAAATAGACAGCCGATGCGGTCGGCGGCAAGACCTCACGCCGCGCCCCTCACTCTTCGCTCGCGCTTGTGGCGCACTTCCAGCGCCGCGCAGCCCCAGACCGTGCCAAGCAGCAGATAGACATGGCGCCAGTGGTCGATATCGATGACGTTGCCGATTGTCGCATGGCCGAGAACCGAGATCCAGGCGATCATCAGGAAAGGCTGCCACGGCCGGTCGAGCAGCAGGTTTCGGAAACCGAGAGCCAGCGTCCAGAGAAGCATGCCGACATAGCTGACAAAGCCGAGCCAGCCATAGGAGGTGAGAGATTTCAGCCAGATATTGTGCTCGTCCTCGGGAAACATCGTGCCGAACACCAGCGGGCCGATGCCGAGCGGGCGCTCCATCATCATGGTGAAGCCGATCCGGTGGCGCTCGAAGCGGCCGAGATGTTCGCCGTCATATTGCTGCACCAGCTGGGCGCGTGCGGAAAACAGTTCGGCGACCTTCGGGATCTGCAGCGCCACCAACAGCGACGCGATCAGCATGATGATCGCCGCCAGCGACAGGACCAGGACGCGCAAGCGAAAGGCGCCGCTGCGCTCCTTCAGCAGCATGATGAAGATCAGCAGCACCACGCCGAGCGCGAAGAGCCCCCAGGCGGCGCGGGAAAAGGAGAGGAAAATTCCGAGCGCAAGGACGAGCAGGGCGGCGGCCTTCAGCGGCGATTTCTTCAGGTCGCCGACCAGGATACCGTGGACGAGATAGAGCGATGGCGGCACCAGGAAGGGGCCGAAAACATTCGGATCCTGGAAGGCGCCCTTGGCGCGGTCGTAGAGCGTGAAGATTTCCGCGCCCGGAAAGGCATGGAAATAGCCGAGTATGCCGAGCGCGGAGGTGGCGACGGCGGCGAAGGTCCAGGCATTGAAGATCAGCGGCAGCCGCTTGTGGCTGTCCTCGATGATTGCCGCGTAGAAGACCGCCGTCAGCGCCAGGAAGGTCGACACCGCGATATACATCGGCGCCGTTGCCAGGTCCTTCATCTGCGTCAGTGACAGCATGCCGCCGATATTGAAGGTCAGCAGCAGGGCAAGCAGCGGCGCCACGCTGCGCGAAATCCTGAGGCCCAGGATGAACCAGAGGCCGATCAGCCCCGCCATCCAGAGTTCATAGGGCGCCGGCTCGTCGATCACGAAACCGGAAAGGAAGACGCCGAAGGCGACGAAGGCCGAGCCGATCAGGCGCAGCGTCATCCGCTGCGGTTGGGCGACACGGGGATATGTCGCCTCGATCGCGCTCAATAGGCGTTTTCCGTGTTGAGCAGTCGGATCGGCGTCAGGAACAGGATCTTGAGATCGAACCAGAGCGACCAGTTCTCGATGTAGTAGAGGTCGTAGGCCGTGCGGAATTTGATCTTCTCGTCATTGTCCACTTCGCCGCGCCAGCCGTTGATCTGCGCCCAGCCGGTGACGCCGGGCTTGACGCGGTGGCGGGCGAAATAACCCTCGACGACATCGGCGAAGGCGCGATCGCGCGCCTGGGCGAGAACGGCATGCGGGCGGGGGCCGACCAGCGAGAGCTCGCCCCTCAAAACGTTGAAAAGCTGCGGCAATTCGTCGATCGAGGTCTTGCGGATGAAGCGGCCGACGCGGGTGACGCGCGGATCGCCCTTGATCACCGCGGCCTTGCCTGTGGGGTCGGCCATGTTGGTGTACATCGAACGGAACTTGAAGACGTTGATGATTTCGTTGTTGAAGCCGTGGCGCTTCTGCATGAAGAAGACCGGGCCTTCCGACGTCACCTTGATGGCGATCGCGGTCGCGATCATCAGCGGCCAGAGCAGTGCCAGCGCGACCAAAGTGAAGAAGATGTCGAAGCCGCGCTTGGCGACGGAATCCCAGTCGCGGATCGGCTTCTTGAAAATATCGAGCATCGGCACCGAGCCGACATGCGAATAGGCGCGCGGCCGGAAGCGCAGCCGGTTGGCATGCGCGGCAAGGCGGATATCGACCGGCAGAACCCAGAGCTTCTTCAAAAGATCGTAGATACGGGCCTCGGCCGACAGCGGCAGGGCGATGATCAGCATGTCGATGCGCGTCAGCCGCACGAATTCGACGAGTTCGGCGACAGTGCCGAGCTTCGGATAACCGGCGACCATGATCGGCGAGCGTTTCTCGCCGCGGTCGTCGAAGATGCCGCAGATGCGGATGTCGTTGTCGGCCTGCTGTTCGAGGATGCGGATCAGGTCCTTGGCCGGCTCGCCGCCGCCGACGATCACGGCGCGGCGTTCCATGATGCCGTTGCGCGCCCAGTTGCGGATGCCGTAGGCGACGAGGAAACGCTCGGCCGCAAGGAAGAGCGCGCCTGCGACAAACCACGGGATATAGGCATCGACCATCGCCCATGTGGTGCCGCGAATGAGCGCGAACAGGCCGACGGTCAGGAGAAGCGCGATCGTCCACGCAGCGACGATGCGCGGCATCAGCCGCAGCTTCGCCCGAAGGGCGGGAATGGTGTAGGTGTCGGCAAGCTGCAGGCCGATGACGGTCAGCGCCGAAGCGATCGCTGCCATGCCCGTCCGCATCCAGGTGGAATCGCTGCCATCACCGGGCCAGAAATAGTGGACGATCAGGGCGATCGCAAAGAGCGCCAGGAATTCCAGCAGCCGCAATTGGCCGATGATGATCACAGGCGAATTGGTTCCGTCGCGGAACTGTTCGGCGATCTGCCGGGCATAGGGGTTGATTTCGGTCGGGTCGGAAGGCTTCTCCTGACCCGCGCCGCCGCGCGCCTCGACGTCGGAGACCTGCTTGCGCAGTGCTTCCACGTCGAATTGATCGCCTTTTTCCAGCTTGTTCATGGGGCCCAGCTTGTTCATGGGGCGTAGTCGCTCGTTGTCAGCAAGCGAAATACCAGAAAGCCCCTAAGAAATATTTACGAGGCGACGGGCATTGCTTGGCCGGCAGTGGGGCCAGCAGTGGGATTGACGAGCTCATGGTACAGTTTCAGGACATCACGTGCCATGACGGCGGAGGAAAACACCGCCTTCACCGCCTCGGGCTTCGGCATCGTCCTGGCGTGCCAGTCGGGCGTGCTCAGCGTTTCCGCCATGACGCGGGCGAGATCGTCGGAATTGCCGGGCTCCACCAGTGCTGCACTGTCCGAGCCGAGCACCTCGGGAATGCCGCCGACACGGCTTGCAATGATCGTCTTGCCGGCGCCGAGCCCCTCGAGCACGATATAGGGCATGGCTTCGGCGCGCGAGGGAACGACGAGGTTCTGCGCCATAGAGAAGGCTTCGTGGACCCGCATGGCCGGCAGCATGCCGATGCGTTTGCCAAGGCCGCGTTCGACCATCATCTCACGGTAGCGGTCGCGATCCGGCCCGTCGCCGATCATCAGCGCCGACAGCGGCCTGCCGAGCAGCCGTTCGGTCTTGGCGAAGGCATCGACAAACAGATCGGGACCCTTGAGGTCCCGGAGCATTCCGACATAGATGAAATGCACGGCATCCGAGCGGGTCGGGATCGGCTCGAAATCGCGCTCGCCGATGCCGTTGTAGATCAGTCTCGTCTTCGTCCGTGGCTTACCCACCTTGCGCGCATAGGTGTCGCGCTCATATTCGCAGATGAAGACCAGCGCATCGGTGAAATATTCCTGCAGGCGCTCCATCCTGAGGACGAACTGTCCGCCGAGCGAGGAGCGCGAATAATGCAGGCTTCCGCCATGCGCGGTATAGAGGCGGGCTACGCGATACCTGTTCACCCGCAACGCTGAGCCGGCAAGTCGCGCGAGCACGCCGCCCTTGGCGCCGTGTCCGTGCAGCACATCCGGCCGCAAACTTTTGATTTTCTTGTATGTATCCCACATCGTCGCAATATCGGACGGGCTGATCGAGCGCCGGATCGGCACGCGCGTCAGGCCGAGCGAGAGATAGGGACGGATATCGTCGAACAGGCTGTCCTCGTACTCGCCGCCGGTCGAGCTGTCGCAGAGGATGCCGATTTCATGGCCGGCCTTGCTGTGTTCCTCGACGAGATCGCGGACATGGCGGAAAATTCCGCCGATCGGCGACCTGAAGCAATGAAGGATGCGGAGCGGCTGCTGTTCTGCCATCGCTCAGAAAAGCCGTTCGCGAACGTAGATCGTGTCACCTGCGATGATCGGCCCCGATATGTTGATGCGGCCGGTCAGCACCTGTCCGTTGATCTTGCGGGTGACATCGACCATGCGCTGGTTGGCGCGGCTGGTGAAGCCGCCGGCAACCGCGATGGCATTCTGCACCGTCATGCCGGGAACGTAGGCATACTGGCCGGGCTGGCCGACTTCACCCATGATGAAGACCGAACGGTAGCGATCGACATCGATGGTGACGTCGGGATCGCGAAGATAGCCCTGCTGCAGTTTCTGGGCGATCTGTCCCGAGAGTTGCTGCAGGGTTCGGCCGCGGGCAGGGACCTGGCCGATGAGCGGGAAGGCGACATAGCCGGCCTGATCCACCGTATAGGTATTGGTCAGGCTCTGCTGGTCGAAGACGGTAATGCGCAGCCGATCGCCGCTGTCCAGCGTATAGGGCTGGATGGTGGCCTCGTTGAAGGCCTTCGGCGCCGGCCTGTACGTCGTGCAGCCGCCCAATGCTGCCGTCATGGCTGCAAGGCTCAGGGCCAAAAGGATCTTGGGCTGGACGACAGACATCCGCTTGTGCTCACAAAAATGAACTCGGTGAAGCCGTTATCGATCCGTTAGGGTTAATGCCCGGTAAAGGACGCCTGCAATTTCCCGGTTTCCTTCATCGATCGTCGCTCATTCCCGGCGAGATCACCATTAACCGTTGAGTTACCATGGTCGTTTACGCTTACGGCACCTTTGTTGTGGAGTAAGAGCATGTCCGGCGTAGCTCGTGATCAGGATGTGGACATCGACCTCGGCCAGTTGGTCCGTGCGGTCTGGGCGCGCCGTCTGCGGATTTTGACAATCACCCTCGTGGGGGCGGGCGTCGCCTTTGCCGGCGCCAAAATCATGTCGCCGCAATATCGCAGCGAAACGCGCATCCTCATCGAACCCCGTGCGCCGGCCTTTGCCAGCACGCAGCAGGCCAATGACGCCAGCGCCGGTCCGCTGATGGATGAACTGAACATCGCTAGCCAGGTGCAACTGCTGCAATCGGCCGATCTCCTCAAGAAGGTCATTAACGATCTGAAGCTTTATAACCTGCCGGAATTCGACGATGCCGCCAGCGGCTCGGCCATGAGCAGTATCCTGGTGAAGCTGCACCTGAAGAAGAACCCGCTGGAAAATCCGCCGGAAGAGCGCGTCATCGACGCCTTCGTCGAACGCCTGCAAGTCTATCAGGTGCCGGGTTCACGCGTCATCGGCATCAGTTTCACCTCCAAGGACCCGAAGCTCGCCGCCGCCATCCCGAACGCCATGGCGAATGTCTATCTCTCGACCCAGAGCGGTGCCAAGCTCGATTCCAACTCCGAGGCGACGCGCTGGCTGGAGCCCGAGATCGAAGGCATGCGCCTGAAGGTCAGCGAGGCCGAAAAGAAGGTCGCCGAATATCGCACCTCGCATGGGTTGCTGCAGACGAACGGCACGACTACTTTTCCGGCCCAGCAATTGAACGATATTTCCGCCGAACTGACCCGCGTGCGGGGCGACAAGGCCAATGCCGAGGCAAGGGCGCAGGCGGTGCGCAATGCGCTGAAGTCGGGCGAAGCCTCCGATACGCTGCCAGACATCATGTCCTCACAGGCAATCCAGCGGCTGAAAGGGACCGAGTCCGGCCTGCAGTCACAGGTCTCCGACCTGCAGACCAGCCTTCTCAACAACCATCCGCGGCTGAAAAGCCTGCGCGCCCAGCTCTCCGATATCCGCACGCAGATCCGCCAGGAGACGCAGAAGATCCTGGCGAGCATCGAAAACGAATCCAAGGTTGCTGATCTGAGGGCGAGCGAGCTGGAGCGCCAGTCCGAGACTGTGCAGGCCACCAGCGCCCGCGCCGGTGAGGACGAGGTCGGTCTCAATGCGCTGGAGCGCGAGGCGAACGCCCAGCGCCAACTGCTCGAAACCTATCTGGTGCGCTACCGCGAGGCCGCCTCCCGTGCCGACAGCAATTCGAGCCCGGCCGATGCCCGTATCGTTTCCAGGGCCGTCGAGCCGGTCGATCCCTATTTCCCGAAGGTGGTGCCGATCGTCGTCGTCGCTGCCGTCGCGACACTGATCATGAGCGCCATCGTCACCATGCTGGCCGAACTCTTCAGCGGCCGGGCACTCCGCCCGACAGATGCGGCTTCAGAGACACTCGAGGCAGAAGCAGTCGTCGAGGAGAAACATGTGCCGCAGGCCGCTCCGATCGCCGCTGCCGCCGGAAAACCCGTTCGGCCGAGCATGCTCGCCGTCGTCGCCGACGAAGAGGATACGATCGAGGACGTGAAGGCTGCCGATGTGGCACCAGAGGACGAGCCGGAGGATGACAATGAATTCTCCGTCGCCTCAGTTGCGGATTATCTCACCGGCAGCCGCGCGCCGCTGGCAATCGCCATATCTCCGACTGGTGACAATGGCTCGGCGGCGACGGTTTCGCTGACCCGCATGCTCGCCGATGCCGGCCACCGCGTCATCCTGATCGATATGACCGGCTCCGGCTACCCCACGGAACTGATGGCCGAGGACACGGCCGCCCTTGGCGTCACCGATCTGCTTTGCGGCGAGGCCGCCTTCGGTGACACGATCCACGGCGACCGCCTTTCCGATGCCCATCTCATTCCCCAGGGCCGGAGCGACGTACGCCGCGCCATGCGCGGTGTCGACTGGCTGTCGTTGCTGCTCGATGCGCTCGCCGCCGCCTACGATCTCGTGGTGGTCGAATGCGGTTCGGCCGATGTCGCGGGCGTATCGCGGCTGACGCGCAGCCGGGACGTCGAGATCATTCTCTCGCTGCCTGAGGTCGAGGAGACCATTTTCGTTGCACTGATGACGGAATTCCAGGCTGCCGGCTATGAGCGCGTCGTGCTGATGTCGGGCGGCGAAGGGGCCGAACAGACGCTCGGCCGGGCCGCCTAGTTTTTGACGGTCAGCCGATCCGTGCCCGGATGCCCTGGGCGAATTTATAGAGCTTCGGGCGCACCTTGATGTGCGCCTTGCCGCGGGTGACGAGCCGGTGTGCGGCGCCGGCGACGACGCCGAACGGCGATACCGGCAGCACCACGTCGTAATGCGCGGTCTCGACCGGCGCCCAGGAACGCTTGTAGGTCTGGTCGCCGAGGCCGAAATCGAACAGCGCGACACCCTTGCCATGCAGTCCCGAGATGGTCTGCCAATAGAGGAATTCGCCGGGGCTCGTATCCGGCACGAGCTCTTCATCGATCGCGCCGAACTGGCAGATGATATGGTCGCCCTTGCGCGAAATCCCTGAAATCGCGGCGATCTTACCCTCATGCTCGCCCTTGAGCCGGAGCATATGTATCTGCAGCCCGAAGTACTGCCTGGTGTCGTCCTGCTTGTCGATGAGACCGTGCAGGAAGGTTTGCGTTTCTCTGTCGGCAAAGACGTCGGGCAGGCCGAGGCTGGCGAAGCGGGCGCTTTTCAGGCGGAAGAAGATATCGAGCAGGCCGTGCTGTTCTGCCGATGTCTCGGGAATGACGTATTCGAAGCCGCCGGCCGCCTCGAGACGCTTCGACTGAACACGGAATTTCTTGCGCCGGTTCTTGGCGTTGAGCTGCTTCAGCGTGTCCTCGAAAGCGGGAAGAAACGGCAGCTGATAGGCGTGATTCTGGTTCTGCACCATTGGCAGCCCGGCGAGCGGGCTCTCTCGCCCGCGCCATTCCAGCGGTATGTTCTGCAGCAGCAGCAGATCGGCGCGGCCCTTCAGCGCATGCCGGAGCTGGCCGGCGAACTCATGGGGGGCGATGGTCCTGCCGGCTTCGGCAAAGCTCTCTGCGAACAGGCCGGTATTGATATTGCTGTGATCGGCGGCAATGAATCTCGCCGTCCTGAGTCCGCGGGACTTGACGATCTCGACCGGCAGAATGAAGGCGGTCTGACCCGCATGAGTGGCTTTGAGGATCGCAAGCGGCCGCTGGAATGCGCTCACCCAGGCGGCGCACCAGTCGTAGCTCTGATGCAGGGACTGGAGGTTGTCGCGCTCCAGTGCCCGCCAGTCATCCTCCAGCGGCTGCATCGCGTCGAAGACTTCGATGTCGAGTTGGGCCATGGCGAGTTTCATGCTCAGCTGGCGCAGGCGCGAAATGGCCGTATCGGCCAGCGCCACGTCGTCGGACGGCTGTTCATGGACATCGAGCTGTTGCGTCTGCACGGTTTTCTCCGGTCAAGAATGCTGAACGGGAAGGTAGGTATGCCAGACGTATATTTGGTTTAACCGCAGGCGATGGGCGAGGTTTTCCGCAGATCACGGTTATTCGGCCGTTAATGGCCCTAAAGCATGTCGCGCAAAAGTGTGCCGCGGTTTTGCGACAACGACATGCGTAAAAACAAAGACCTAAAGCGCGACAAGCGAATCTGAAAGATCGAGACGCGCTTTAGCGCTGCGGTGGTCCGGCCATCCATCTGATGATCACCATCGCCGGCAATACCCAGAGCAGGCCGGTGAGCAGGAAATAGAGCAGATGTCCCCACCAGGGGGCGTTGCCGAGCGTTGCCACCGCGATCGTATTGGCCACCAGCGCATAGACGACCACGAGCACGATGATGAGGATCGTGCCGATGAATTTGCGGAGGCGGACGGGCATCGGTTATCTCTCGGCATGGAGGGGACGAACCGGCGCGACGGCATGCCGCAAAGGTTCGGGGCTTGTTTTGCATGAGCCGGTGGGGCAAATCAACTGCCGGATAGAAGGAGACATCATGGCCGTCGCAAACCCGACCACGGAACAGGCGATCCTGAGCGAAATGCGCAAGCAGAATCGCGACCGCCGCGCCTTGCGCTTCTGGCTCGGCTTCGTGCTTTTGGCGCTCTTCTGTCTCGTGCTCGTCGGCGGCGCCACGCGGCTGACCAATTCCGGCCTGTCGATCACCGAGTGGAAGCCGATCCACGGCGTCATCCCGCCGCTGTCGGCCGCCGAATGGGAAGAGGAATTCCGCCTCTACCAGCGCATTCCCGAATTTCAGCAGCTGAACAGTTCCATGACCGTCGATGAGTTCAAGGGCATCTTCTGGTGGGAATGGGCGCACCGGTTGATCGCGCGTGCCATCGGCGTAATTTTCGCGCTGCCGCTCATCTATTTCTGGCTGACGGGGCGGATCGAGAAGCGTCTGCGTTGGCCGCTCGTCGGCATCCTGGCGCTTGGCGGCCTGCAGGGATTTATCGGTTGGTGGATGGTATCCTCGGGCCTTTCCGTCCGCACCGACGTCAGCCAGTACAGGCTGGCGACGCATCTCGTCATGGCCTGCCTGATCTTTGCCGGCTGCATGTGGATCATGCGCGGTCTCTCCAGACATTCCGATGATCCGGCGCCGACAAGAAGCTCGCGCGGTTTTGCCGCCGCGATCGCTATTTTTTCACTGTTCCAGATCTATCTCGGCGCGCTGGTGGCGGGGCTCGACGCCGGTTTTTCCTACAATACCTGGCCGCTGATGGATGGCGCCGTCATCCCTTCCGATCTGCTGATCCAGCAGCCCTTCTGGATCAATGCTTTCGAGAACCCGAAGACGGTGCAGTTCATCCATCGCATCGGCGCCTATACGCTGTTCGCACTGACGCTGATCAACATGGTAATCGCCCTTCGTGCAGCACCTTGGACCACCCATGCACGCCGAGCCGTCCTGCTCTTCGCGCTGGTTACGCTGCAGGCAGCGATCGGCATAGCGACGCTGCTGATGCAGGTGCCACTTCACTGGGGCCTGCTGCATCAAGCCGGCGCGCTTGTGGTTTTCGGCTTCGCCGTCGCCAACTGGCGCGGCTTTTACGGCGAATATCCGCACGGGACGATGATCGCCGAACGCGACTGAAGCGAGCGGCCTTCTCAGGGGCGGATCTACCGTAGCACGCTGTCGAGCAGCGGCATGCCGATGATTGCGGCGGCGGCGATCAGGATGTAGCAGGCGATGCGGAAAGTTCGTTCCTCGGCAAGCCCGAACAGTTTCGAGCCGCCGTAGAGTCCGACCACATAACTCGGCAGGATGACGACGGTGAGCGCAAAGACGGCGGGCACGAACAGTCCGCCGATATAGTAGCTGATGGCGCTGAAGACGGACGAGATCGAGAAGTAGAGCACGACGTTCGCCCTGACACGGGTGAAGTCGCTCTTGCCGCCGAGCCAGTAGGCGACGACCGGCGGCCCGCCGAGCTGCGCAGCGCCGCTGAAAAGCCCGGCGATCAGGCCGACGCCGCTGCTGATTGGCGCCGAAGGTGCGCCGTGGTAACGCCATCCCGATACCAGCAGCGCAAGCAAGGAGATGGCGATGATCGTGATACTCCAGCGCAACAGCATCGGGTCGAGCAGCGCCAGCATCGCCGTGCCGGCCGGGACGCCGAGCGCGGCACCCGCCGCCATGACGAAAACCTCGCGTCGGTTGGCGCCGCGCCAGGCCGGCGGGATCATCCCGAGCGTGGCAATGCCGTCGATGACGAGCAGGATCGGTGAGATCAGCTTCGGCCCGACGATCGCGCCGCCGAGCGGAATGAAGATCAATGCGGCGCCGAAACCCGAAAAGCCGCGGGCAAGCCCGGCGATGAAGGCAAACGCCATCAGCGCATAGATGCCATGATCGGGCAAGGCTGCGGCAAACCATGCGCCGACGCCAGCGATAAGCGCATCCAGCGTCATGACATCGGCTCCGTGATTCGGGATGGGCAGCGAGGAAGGATCCGGTTTCATAGCCCAATCGTCATCGATGATCGAGCGCGAAAGCGATGCTGCGGCCGCCGATGCAAGCGGCCGCGGAAAGATCATGATGAAGTCATCGATACAAAGCTCGAGCGGCACCACGTTGAGGCCGTCGTCTGCGCCTTACGAGGCGAGCATCAGGTCCATGTTCTGGACGGCGGCGCCCGAGGCGCCCTTGCCGAGATTGTCGAGCAGCGCCACCAAATTGATCTGCGATGCACCTGATGTGCCGAAGACGAAGAGCTTCATCGTGTCCTTGCCTTCGAGTTCGATGGCATTGACGCGGGGCAGGGCCTTGCTTTCGGCCAACGGCACGACACTGACGATATCCTGGCCGGCATAATGGGCGACGAGGGCGGCATGGATGCTCTCCATCGTCGTGCCCTCGGCGAGATCGTCGAGATGCAGCGGCACCTGCACGATCATCCCTTGAGCAAACTTGCCGACGGACGGCGAGAAGATCGGCGCGCGATCGAGCAGGCCGTGCACGGTCATCTCGGGCACGTGTTTGTGGGTGAGCGGCAGGCCGTAGAGGAAATGCGGCGCGGTGATCGCATCCAGGTGATCCGGGTTTTCCATTTGGGCGATCATCTGCTTGCCGCCGCCGGTATAGCCGGAGACCGCGTTCACCGTAATCGGATAGCCGTCCGGCAGAATGCCGGCGGCGCGCAGCGGCCGGATGAGGCCGATCGCTCCGGTAGGATAGCAGCCGGGATTGGCGACGAAACGGGCGGCAGCGATCTTGTCGGCCTGCTGCTTATCCATTTCGGCAAAACCATAGGCCCAGCCGGGATTGACGCGGAAGGCGGTCGAGGTGTCGATGACGCGCACATTGTTGTTGGCCGAAACCATCTGCACCGCTTCCTTCGACGCATCGTCGGGCAGGCAGAGAATGGCGATGTCGGCGCCGTTCAGCATGTCCTCGCGCATCGCGGCGTTGCGCCGCTCGGCTTCGGGTATGGACAGAAGTTCGACATCGCGGCGGCCGGCCATGCGCGTGCGGATCTGCAGACCCGTCGTGCCGTGTTCGCCGTCGATGAAGATTTTCGGTGCCATGTTAAACCTGCGCTTTCAATGGGTTCTGAAGGTTTCCGGATTCAGTTTGAGGATGATAGGTCAGCCTTGTGACACGGCGATGGCGCGTCGCTCGGCATGAAGCCCCAGCATATACATCGCCACCGTTGCCCCCGCAATGGCGGTGATATCGGCATGATCATAGGGCGGCGATACCTCGACGACGTCGGCGCCGCGGATATCGAGCTGGTGCAGACGCTGCAGCACCGAGAGGATCTTGGCGCTCGATGGCCCGCCTGAAACCGGCGTGCCGGTGCCCGGCGCAAAAGCCGGATCGAGGCAATCGATATCGAAGGTGAGATAGGCCGGCGCCCCGCGCGTATGGGAGATGATCGCCGAGGCGATATCGCTGGCGCTCATCTCCTCGACCTGATGACCGTATAGAATATTGACGCCGCAATCCTCAGGCGCATGGGTGCGGATGCCGATCTGAATGGAGCGGTCGGGATCGATGATGCCTTCGCGGGCGGCCCGCGCCACGAAAGAACCGTGGTCGATGCGCCGTTCCTCGTCGAACCAGGTGTCCTGATGCGCGTCGAACTGCACGAGCGCCAGCGGCCCATGTTTTGCCACATGGGCTTTCAGCAGCGGCCAGGTGACGTAGTGATCGCCGCCAAGCGTCAGCAGGAAGGCGCCGCTGTCGAGGATGACATTCGCCTGGCGTTCGATGGCGGCCGGCGTGTCCTGATGATTGCCATAGTCGAGCAGGCAATCACCGTAGTCGATCACGGCCATTTCGGCGAAGAGTTCGCGGTTGAAGGGATATTGCGCATCATTGTCGAAGATCGCCGAAGCGCGCCGGATCGCCTGCGGCCCGAAGCGTGTGCCCGGCCTGTTTGAGGTCGCAGCATCGAAGGGAATGCCCCAGACGGCGACGTCGACGCCGGCGAGCTCCTTGGTGAAGCGGCGCCGCATGAAGGACAGGGCACCGGCAAAGGTCGGATCGCTGGCGGCGGAGGTGAGGCTGGTCGCCGTAAAGGCGTGGTCAATCGATCTGTTCGCCAAATCATGCTCCTTTTTCGGTCGCAAAATCATAGTCGCGTTCGATACGGACGCTGCATTGCAGGATCGCCGTTTGACGCCAGAGCGTCGGGCGGCGGGTCTCGCGAGGGAATTGGCCGATCCCCCGCGCGCAGAAAGGGGTAGGCGAGGTGCGGACGGATTTCAAGCAATCGTTCGGACGACGGCCGGTCGTTATCGTCGAGCGACCGTCATTTGCCCGCTGCTTATCGGGCCGGCTCCCGCAGGCACCACAATCCAGCCAGCGTCGTCAGCGCGGTCGCTGAGACATAGCCCACAAGCGGCCAGGCGCTGTCGCCGCCGAGCAGAATCACGAAGACGGTTCCGGCAAAGCCGACGATGATGCTCGCGACGCAGGAATAGAGCGCGACCGCTGTCCCGGCCATGTCGCCAAAGGCGTCGAGCGCGCCGTTGGCGGTGACCGCCGTCGCAACGACGATGCCGATCGCGATGATCCACATCGGCACGACGAAGCTGACGAGGGAAGGCTGCAGAAGCAACTCTCCAAAGGCAAGCAGCACGGCGCCGAGAAGCAGCATTGCCATGCCTCTGGCAAGGCTGCCTGCAATGCCCCAGCGCATGACGAAGCGTTTGGCGAAACGTGCCGTCACGATCATCACCAGCGCCACCGTGGCAAAGATGAAGCTGAAGGCGATGCCGGAAAAACCGGCTTTGTCGATCAGGATACGGGGTGCCGTCGAGAAGAAGACGAAGAAGGCGCCCATCGCCGTGCCGAAGCCGCCCGTATAAACCCAGAAGGGAAGACTTGTAAGGATCGGGCGGAGAGCGATCTTCGCGGTGACGGCAGGGCGGGTTTCGTGCCATCGCGTGCCGGCGTTGAAAAGGGCGACAACCGAAAGGAAGCCGATGACGAGGAAGATGGCGCGCCAGCCGAAGCGATCCGCGATCAAGGCTCCGATGATCGGGCCGAGTGCCGGCACGAAGGAGAGGATGGAGCCGAGAAGGCTATAGATCGTGCTGCTTTCGGGACGTCCGGCGTAGACGTCACGCACGGTTGCGAAAGTTGCGACGAGTGCCGCCGACGCGCCGACTGCCTGCAACAATCTCAAGACCACGAAGATCGGCGCCGACGAGGAGCCGGCAAGCAGGAAGGATGAAGCGGCAAAGAGTGCAGCACCTCCAAGCAGGACAGGCCGTCGTCCGACAATATCGGAAATTGGGCCGAAGACGATCTGGCCGATACCGAGCACGAGCATGTAGAGGCTGAGGGTCAGTTGGATGACCGCCGGCGAAGTGCCGAGCGCCTGCGGCATGACCGGTACGATCGGCAGATAGATATCCATGGCGAGCGAGGCCAGGATGTCGAAGGGTGCCATCAGCAGTAAGGCTGCCGGCAGGGGATAGGTCCATTGCTGGATTTTGGGATAAGACATGGGAAAGAACCCGCTCAAATGATTTCATTCGGCGGCGATCTGTCTCTTCATCAGTATCGGGATTGACCGGACAGACGCCGCAACAACAGGGCAGAGTTGTTGCGGCTTATTTGTCTGCGGACTTGGTTGTTCCCATGATGCGACCCTGACTGCGGCTTCGCTCATTTCCGAAGCGCTTTGCCAAGTTTCTACCAGCAGAGCGGGAATGCGACAATGGCATGCCGGCACGCTTCCGATTGGTTTAAACAGCGCAAAACAAAAAGGCCGGGTTGCCCCGGCCTTCGTAAATTCCGTCTGTCCGAAGCGATTAACGCTTGGAGAACTGGAACGAGCGGCGGGCCTTCGCCTTGCCGTACTTCTTGCGTTCGACGACGCGGCTGTCGCGGGTCAGGAAGCCGCCCTTCTTCAGTACCGCGCGCAGGCCCGGTTCGAAGTAGGTGAGCGCCTTGGACACGCCATGGCGAACGGCACCGGCCTGGCCGGAAAGGCCGCCGCCGGCAACGGTTGCGACGATGTCGAACTGGCCGTCACGGGCAGCCGCAACGATCGGCTGGCGCAGGATCATCTGCAGCACCGGACGTGCGAAATATTCCGCGAATTCCTTGCCGTTGACGGTGATCTTGCCGGAGCCCGGCTTGACCCAGACGCGGGCGACAGCGTTCTTGCGCTTGCCGGTCGCGTAGGAGCGGCCGAGCGAGTCGACCTTGCGGACGTGGGCCGGAGCAGTAGCTTCGGAAACCGTGCCGAGATCCTTCAGGGAGGAGAGGTCAGCCATATCAGGCGCTCCTTACGTTCTTTTTGTTGAGCGCGGCAACGTCGAGGGCGACCGGCTGCTGGGCTTCATGGGGATGGTTGGAGCCGGCGTAAACGCGCAGGTTCTTCATCTGGCGACGGCCGAGCGGGCCACGCGGAACCATGCGTTCGACGGCCTTTTCGAGGACGCGCTCCGGGAAGCGGCCTTCGATGATCTGGCGTGCGCTGCGTTCCTTGATGCCGCCGGCATAACCGGTGTGCCAGTAGTAGACCTTGTCGGAATACTTCTTGCCGGTGAAAACGACCTTTTCGGCATTGATGACGATGACGTTGTCGCCGTCGTCAACGTGAGGCGTGAAGGTTGCCTTGTGCTTGCCGCGCAGGCGCATAGCGATGATGGAAGCGAGACGGCCAACGACCAGCCCTTCGGCGTCGATGATCACCCACTTCTTCTCCACCTCTGCAGGCTTCTGGGAGAAGGTTGCCATAGTGAATACTCTCTTTTGGGACCCTTGGCCCGAAGGCTTGAAGGGCGTTTCTTGTTGCTTGGATTGGCGGGCTTTAGGCATGCCAAAAAGAAAGCAGCCCGGACAGGCTGCGTTCTGGGGCGGTGTATAAAGGGAATGTAACATTGGGTCAATATCGACATCCCAAAGGATTGGAAAAATTTTGGAGTAAAAACAAATACTTAGATATGTGGTATTTTGATACCTCATATTTCTGCGGTCGCGGACTGCTGCGCCTGACGTTTTTCAGGTCATCTCTGCCGGTTTGAAATCGCGTCCCCTGATCCAAAGCGGTTCTCAACCTTTGAACGCGCGCAGGCATTTCATCATTTCGCGAAGGCCGCGTGTCAGATGTTTGTCCCGGCGCAGAACCATGCCGAGGCGGCGCGTGAGCCGCGGGTTCAGCGATGAAGTCGTCACAAGGCCGGCGCGGTCGCGCTTCAGCGCCAGCCCCGGCAGGATCGACCAGCCGAGCCCTACGGCCACCAGCTCCTTGATCGCCTCGATGCTGCCGAACTCCATCGCAGGCCGGATCCTGGTATCCGGTGCAGCCAGCCACGCGTCGATCGCCCGCCTGGTATTGCCTCCCTCATAAAGCAGCAGCGTCCTGTCGCGCATGAAGGCGGCGTCCGGCCCGCCTTCGGGCATCAGGCTGCCCGCAGGGGCGACGGCCAGCAATTCCTCCTCGTAGAACGGCTCGATCTCGAAGTTCCTTCCGGATGCCGGCAGGGCGACGACGGCGATGTCGAGGCTGTTGGCCTCCAGATCACGCAGAATGTCGTCGGCATCGCCGATGCGCACGGTGATTTCGAGGCCGGGCATGGATTTTCTGGCAACGGCGATGGCGCGAGGAAGCAGATGGATCGACGCCGTGCCGCCGCTGCCGATGCGCACACGGCCGCAGGCGCCATCTCTGTACGGCATCATCGCTTCTTCCGCGGCGGCCGATTCCTGAAGCAGCCGCCTTGCATGCACGAGCAGGTCGAGGCCTGCAGCGGTCGGCTGCGCCCGCCGCCCGACACGCTCGATCAGGCGTACGCCGAGCCGCTGTTCGAGCCCCTTCACCTGCAGGCTGACGGCCGGCTGGGTCAGGCCTTCCTTGTCGGCCGCAGCCGTGAAGCTTCCGAGATCGGCGACATTGACGAAGGCGGCAAGCTGATCGAGGTGGAGAGGCATACAAAAGAAATCCTTATGCATATCATAATATCCATAAGCTTCTTTCGCGGCATCTTCCAGCGCATCTTTCATCCGTTGAAGAAAGGAAGAAGAGATGGCCCTGGAATTAAGCGGGATCCTTGACACACCTCGCGATATCGTTCGGTCGAGACTTCACGGCATGGCGCGCTGGAGCCTGCGGCTGCTGATGACGATCGAGCATCACCTCGAAAAGCGCCGCAGCCGCCGCACGCTTTTGGAACTCACCGACGACGAGCTTTGCGATGTCGGTCTGACCCGTGCGCAGGCAAGCGCTGAGACATCCAAGTCGTGGTTCTGGTCCTGACGGCAGCGGTCTCCGCGTGGAGTGCGGATCCTGCTCGAAATTTCCGGCGCCTTGTGGCAAAACGTCTGCCTGGAATCGAGCGCAGGGAGAGCAGCATGGCCGAAATCGTATCCTTCCGGAAGGACGCCGGAGCGGAAGAGGGCGGCTTGCTGACCCGCTCGCTGCGCGACGGCGTGCTGCGGCTCGTGCTCAACAACCCACCGGCCAATGTGCTTTCGATCGCGCTTCTCGAAGCGCTGCTGGAGGAGCTCGAGACGGCCGGGGCGGAGCCGGATGCGCGCGTGGTCGTCATCGCCTCGACCGGCAATGTCTTTTCCGCCGGGCATGATCTCAAGGAACTCACCGCCCATCGCGCCGATGAAGATCAGGGGGTCGGTTTCTTCGAAAGATCCTTCCGGCTTTGCGCCGATCTGATGCTGAAGATCGCGCATCTGCCGAAGCCTGTCATCGCCGAGATCGACGGGCTTGCAACGGCTGCGGGCTGCCAGCTCGTTGCTTCCTGCGATCTGGCGATCTGCACCGATAGTTCGACATTCTGCACCCCGGGCGTCAATATCGGCCTCTTCTGTTCGACGCCGATGGTGGCCGTTTCCCGTGCCGCGCACCGCAAACAGGCGATGGAGATGCTGCTGACCGGTGAGACGATCGACGCCTCGACCGCCAAGGATTTCGGCCTCGTCAACCGTATCGTGCCGATGCAGTATCTGGCGCAGGTGGTTTCCAAATATGCGGCAGTGATCGCCAGCAAGTCGCCGCTGACGCTGAAGATCGGCAAGGAAGCCTTTAACCGGCAGCTCGAACTGCCGGTGGAGGCGGCATATGATTATACCGCCAGGGTGATGGTCGAGAACATGCTGACTGAGGATGCGCAGGAAGGGATCGGCGCCTTCCTCGGCAAGCGCAAGGCCGAATGGAAGGGTGAGTAATAGTGGCGCGGATCACGAAATTTGAGCTGGCAAAAATGCAGCGTTTTCAGCTGCATGATCCCATAGATGCGAAAATTTTCGCCCATGAATATGATGGCCGAAAATTGATCCAAATATCAACTTACGGAAGAGTTAGCCGTCAAGAGCCAGGTAAACTCAGTCAAACCATTCAATTAGATGAAGAGGCGGCAGGCGAGCTTTTTCAGATACTTCGCCGTGAATTTGGTTTCAAATGATCACGCCAGTTTCAGAAGCAGCCCGCCGATCGCGATAACGACGGCGGCGACGTAGCGCCAGATGCTGGCTTTTTCCTTGAAGACGGTGATCGAGATCACCAGTGCAAACAGGATGGCGGTTTCGCGCAAGGCTGCGACGGTCGCGACCGGGGCTTTCGTCATCGCCCAGAGCGCCAGCCCGTAGGAAGCGATCGAGCCGGCGCCGCCGATGAGGCCGCGCCACCAGTTGCGGCGAACGTGACGCACCACTGCGAAAGCGCCGCGCTGGGACGCTGCCCAGGAAAACAGTAGCACCGGCGGCAGCAGCGACATCCACAAAGTGTAGGAAATCGCATTGCCGGAGATGCGTGCGCCGATTCCGTCGACATAGGTGTAGCTGGCGATGACGAAGGCATTGGCAAGCGAGAGGATGACGGCGCGGCTGCTGCCGCGCCGCGCCTCGAGGGCGAGTGTCAGCACGCCGGCCGAGATCGTCATCGTACCGGCAAGGGCGCCGCCGGAAAGATTTTCCTTCAGGATGAAACCGCTTGTCGCGGCGATCAGCAGTGGCGCGCAGCCACGCATCAGCGGATAGACGAGGCCGATATCGCCAGCCCGGTAGGCGGCGGCGACCAGTTGAAAGTAGGCAAACTGCAGGATGGCAGAGGCGCCGATGAACGGCCAGGCCGAGGCGTCCGGCAACGGCAGGAATGGCAGAAACGGCAGTGCCGAAACCGCGCCGCCGGCCGAGATCAGCGCCGCATCGAGGGACTTATCGCTCCCCGCCTTGATGATGGCGTTCCATGTCGCGTGCAGCAGTGCGCCGAAGAGAACGAGCAGGATGACGTCGAGAGGCAAGGGAGTAATCCGGAAAGGATGAGAGGAAGCGGAACACGCCTCGCCTTCGGCGTTTCAAATTCCTGAAAAGACAACTGGGATTTGCACGAAAACGTACGGCTGTGGTCGCTTATGCGTTCATATGTCGAATAGCATCCTTTCAGTATGTGAACAATGGTGGGGCATTGGAGCAATTTTTACGTGCGCGCGACATACGTTCAATCCACGCGACGTTTTCAACTATGAGATGCTTCTAATGGATGCGGGAACAAACGGCGGCATTATCACGAACAAAAAGAGAAAATATCTACGGGAATTCGGGAAGTGATTATTCTATGCTGCTGAAATATAGATATTATTCTATAGCTTTGACATACGGGAAAATTAAAGCTTTTGGTTGTGTAATCTTCAGGAAATCGCAGCGCGGAATTGAGCTCAAACCTTTCGCAAACGCGAAAGGCGTGCAGTTCCTGCGTCCGCCATGACGGCGAAAAACATCAGAGCTGATGATGCGGAACGAAGAGCATCCCGTCAAGGTTGTCGATGTTCTGGCAGTTCAGAACTTGGCAGCGGGGAGTGTCTTTCGAAGGGATATATGTCCATTCCGCATAATCGGTCGCGTCGCAATAATTGCTGTTGCGAACATAGCGATCGTAGAGCGGCAAGCCACGGGGAGACTGGTAGCGGAAGATGACAGCGCCCTGATTGTGGATGGCGGCACGCACGCTGGCACAGCTCATGGTGAGCGGATTGTAGCGCAAGATCGCCAGCGCCGGCGATGCGGCGAGCACGAGCATGAGGGCAAGAGCGATTTTTTTCATCGAATCATCCTCAAGGAGTATCCAATTCATATATACGGGAAAGACACGCAGCCGGTTTCACGGAAACGCAAAAAAACATGCCGGCCGTGCCGAAGGGCTTTCGGGAGTGGAGAAGTGGACATGAATCACGACGCCTATACGGATGATTACCTCGTCGGCATCCTGCATTCGGTAAAGACCATCGCGCTGACCGGCGCTTCGCCCAATCCGGCCCGGCCGAGCAACGGCGTCATGGGTTATCTGCTGTCGCGCGGCTACGAGGTCATTCCTGTCAATCCGGGGCAGGCGGGCAAACAGATCCAGGGCCGCACCGTTTATGCCCGGCTCGCCGACATTCCCGTGCCGATCGACATGGTCGACGTCTTTCGCGCTTCCGAATATCTGGATGGGGTCGTCGAGGAGGCGCTGGCGCTGAGGCCGCTGCCGAAAATCATCTGGTCTCAACTTGGTGTGCGCGACGATGCGGCTGCGGCAAAGGCCGAGGCTGCCGGCATCCAGGTGGTGATGAACCGCTGCCCGGCGATCGAGTATCCCCGACTTATTGCCTGAGTTGCGGTCCCATGAGACGGATTTTCCACGGAACGTCCATGGGTTGAAACGGATCGCAATTAACTTTCGCAAGCGACAGGCTATGATCCTACACGTCAGCAATAACGGGAGGACGACATGGCCAAGAACGATCCGGGATTCAACACGTTGGCGATCCATGCCGGTGCGCAGCCCGACCCGACGACGGGCGCGCGGGTAACGCCGATCTACCAGACGACCGCTTTCGTCTTCAATGATTCCGATCATGCCGCTGCCCTCTTCGGTCTGCAGGCTTTCGGCAACATCTACACCCGAATCATGAACCCGACACAGGCGGTACTCGAGGAGCGCGTCGCAGCGCTCGAGGGCGGCACGGCAGCCCTTGCCGTTGCCTCCGGCCATGCGGCGCAGGTGATCGTCTTCCACAATATCATGCGTCCCGGCGAGAATTTCATCGCTGCCCGCCAGCTCTACGGCGGCTCGATCAACCAGTTCGGCCACGCCTTCGAGAATTTCGGCTGGCAGGTGCGTTGGGCCGATGCCGCCGATCCCGCAAGCTTCGAAAGCCAGATCGACGAGAAGACGCGCGGCATCTTCATCGAAAGCCTGGCCAATCCCGGCGGCACTTTCGTCGATATCGCCGCCATCGCCGACGTCGCGCATCGCCATGGCCTGCCGCTGATCGTCGACAATACGATGGCAACACCCTATTTCATCCGCCCGATCGAGCACGGCGCCGACATCGTCGTGCATTCGCTGACCAAGTTTCTCGGCGGCCACGGCAATTCCATGGGCGGCCTCATCGTCGACGGCGGCACCTTCGACTGGTCGAAATCCGGCAATTACCCGATGCTGTCGAGCCCGCGGCCAGAATATAACGGCATGGTGCTGCACGCGACCTTCGGCAATTTCGCCTTTGCGATCGCTGCCCGCGTGCTTGGCCTGCGCGACCTCGGGCCGGCCATCTCGCCCTTCAATGCTTTCCTGATCCTGACCGGCATCGAGACGCTGCCGCTCAGGATGCAGCGCCACAGCGACAATGCGATCGCCGTCGCGAAATGGCTGAAGGCGCACAGCAAGATCGCCTGGGTGAATTATGCCGGCCTCGACGACGACCCGAACCACGCCCTGCAGCAGCGCTACTCGCCGAAGGGCGCCGGCTCCGTCTTCACCTTCGGGGTCAAGGGCGGCTATGAGGCGGGCAAGACACTGGTCGAGGGGCTGGAGCTCTTCTCCCATCTTGCCAATATCGGCGACACCCGTTCGCTCGTCATCCATCCGGCCTCGACGACGCACCGGCAGTTGACCGACGAGCAGAGGATCGCCGCCGGTGCAGGCCCTGACGTCGTGCGCCTCTCCGTCGGCATCGAGGACGTCAAAGACATCATCGCCGATCTTGAACAGGCGCTCTCGAAGATCTGATATCAGAGGGATCTACGGTGACCATGGCAAATTTCATCACCTTCAGCATCGACGGCGTCGAACCCGAGTTCGGCGCCCCCGAAGCCGATCGGATTATCTCCGGCGATCCGCATTTCCGCACCTGGAACCTGGAGGAGAGAGAAGGCGGCCTCTATTCCGGCATTTGGGAGGCGACACCGGGCAAGTGGCGGATCGTCTACGAGGAATGGGAATATTTCAGCCTGCTGGCCGGTCATTCGATCGTGACGGAGGAGGGCGGTGAGCCGGTTGATCTGAAAGCGGGCGACCGGATGATCCTCAGACCCGGCTTCAAGGGAACGTGGGAAGTCGTTGAAACGACTCGCAAGGACTATGTGATCAAGGTTTGAGCGGGGGCCAGCAGACCGACGCTGACGATGGCGGGCCTGTCCCGATTTGCGGCGATGACGGCCCGTCTTTCTGCGAATGGCGGCGCCTCTTTCCCGGATAGCACGCTTTTAACCAAACCCATTAATTGGGCCTACATCGCCAAATGCTATATCTTATCTGCAGCGCATTGCGGACATGATGTCTCCTGCCGTCACACAGACATGGCCTTGCAATTAATCTTTGCGGAATTTGCATGTCGTCGAATCTTGCAGCCAGGCACGTTCGGACTCAAACGTCTTCCATCATTGCGACAACCGTCTGCTTCATTGTCGTCGCTCTCGTATTGACCGGCCTTATGGCACATGTCGTCGCCACGATGACCCGGTCGGCGAACGAAATCGACGATGCCAGGGCCAGTCGCGCCGCCCGCGCGGCGGTCGCAGCCTTTGTGGCTCGCTTGAGCGGGACAACGACGGACAATGCCATATGGGACGATGCCTATAGTGCTGTCTCATCTCCGACCGCTGCGGATTGGGCCTATGAGAATTGGGGAAAAACCAGCGAGGATTATGCGCTTTATGACGGCGCGATCGTGACCGGCCCTGACGGGTCTTCGATCGTCTCGGCCTATGCCAAAGGCAAGCCCTTCCAGCCGGGCACGTTTTTCGGGGAAGCCTTTTATCAACAGATCAATACGGCTGCCGCTCCGGCCAAGGCGCCGGTGATCAATTTCATCAAGACTGAAAGCGGTATGGCACTCATCGCCTCGCAGGCGATCCAGCCGTTCGAGGCCGCCGCCGAGGTTCCGAAGTTCAGCGTGCTGAGTTTCTACAAGGCGTTTACGTCGGAGGTTCTCGACACTCTCTCCAACGAACATGAACTCGAGGGGTTGAGCCTCGAGACGACGCCCAAGCCGGGATTCCTGAACACGCCGATCACCGACATCAAGGGAGCCGTCATCGGCTATCTCGTTTGGCCGAGCAAAGCGCCCGGAAGTGCCGTGTTTCAGCAGGTCTATCCTTATCTTGCAGCTTCTACCGTCGTCCTTTCGCTGTTCTTGATCGGCGTTCTGTTGGTTGGCGCATCCGAAGCGCGGCGCCTGCGCCAACTGGCGCAGACAGCTCGCTTCGAAGCGAGCCATGACAGCTTGAGTGGCTTGTTGAACAGACAGGGGCTTCTCCGCCTGCTGGAGGATCTGGAGAGCTCGGATCCTTCGTCACCGCGGCTTTACTTGGTGGATCTCGACGGCTTCAAGGCAGTCAACGATGCTTGGGGGCATGCGGTTGGTGATGATTTGATCCGGATCGTCTCGAACGCGCTGATGACCAGTCATCCTGAAGTCCTGGCCGCGGCCCGGCTGGGAGGCGACGAATTCGCGCTGGTGCACGTTGGAGCCACTGCACGCGAAGAGATGGAAGAGGCGATTCTGGCGCTGTTTGCCGAGCCCTTCAAAATTGACGGGCGAACGATCGAAGTTGGCGCAAGCATTGGAGCTGCGGCGCGCGATGGAGACATATCGCCTTTGGAGCTTCTTCGCAGAGCCGACATGGCCCTCTATCGTGCCAAGGCAAATGGCAAAGGTCAGGCGGTTGAATACGACCCCGAACTGGACCGGGAACGCATACGGGTCGCCGAGCTGGAAGGTCTCTTGAAAAACGCCATCGGCAGCGGCGCAATCGAAGCTGTTTTCCAGCCTCTCGTCTCTGCTTCGACCGGCGCTGTCACCGGTCTTGAAGCACTGGCGCGCTGGAAAACTGCAACGGGAAACGTCAGCCCGGAAATATTCATCCCTCTTGCTGAAAGGTGCGGCCTCATCGATGCCCTTGGCGTCCATATGCTGAGAACGTCGATCGGGCATGCCAAGAGCTGGCCCGGTCTGACTTTGTCGGTGAACGTTTCGCCGATCCAGCTCTGCAATCCGGAATTTGCTGCCCAGGTGATCGCGATCCTGCAGGAACTGGATTTCGATCCTAACCGCCTGACACTGGAAATCACCGAAGGCGTTCTGATGACAAATCCGGATCAGGCCCGTCGGTCGATAGACCAACTCAAGCGCGTCGGCATAAAGTTTGCTCTTGACGATTTTGGCTGCGGCTACGCCAGCATCGGCGCACTGCGGCAGTTTGGGTTTGATCGCATGAAGATCGACCGGTCGCTCGTGTCGGCTCTCGATGAAACCGCAAATGGCGCCGATATTCTTCGGGCAACCATCTCCCTGGCGACCGCTCTGCAGATTCCCGTGACCGCCGAAGGTATTGAGAATAGCCGTCAGGCGGCGATCTTGCGAGACGCCGGCTGCGACCAGCTTCAAGGCTATATGCTCGGAAAACCCATGTCGGCATGCGACATATCCAGCAGGCTGCGAGAAGAGTCGGCCGCGTGATCTCGTAAAGGCCATCGCACCAATTCGGTATCGGGCATGAGCGGCCCGGGATTTCGAAATCCTGAAAACGACATTTCCGGGCATCGCTGCGGCAATCCACCACAGCCATGCGTCAATCTATCCCAATGTTTTTGCTAAGGCTTTGTTAAATCCGCGTTTCAACCAAAAGGCCGCAACTGCAGCATTTGAGGCACGGCCTCGCGGTCGGTTGCGACCGTCAAATACCGTCATCAAACTGTAATAAAACGCGCCTAGCCCGCCTGCTGTGACGGGAATTTCAGCGCCCCAGACAATGGACACCCCCTCCACGGCGCTGGTCTCGTTGTTTTTCAAATCCATTAGGGAAGCGCTTCAAATGCTCACCAACAAACTTCTTTCGGCCTGCCTCGGCGCCGGCCTGGTTGCCGCTCTGGCGGTTTCGGCGTCCGCCGCCGATATCACCGGCGCCGGGTCTACCTTCGTCTATCCCGTCCTGTCCAAATGGTCTGCGGACTACAACAAGCAGACCGGCGACAAGCTGAACTACCAGTCGATCGGTTCGGGCGGCGGCATCGCCCAGATCAAGGCTGCAACGGTTGACTTCGGCGCGTCCGACGCCCCGATGAAGCCGGAAGACCTGACGACTGGCGGCTTCGGTCAGTTCCCGCTCGTCGTCGGCGGCATCGTGCCCGTGATCAACGTCAAGGGCATCAAGTCGGGCGAACTGAAGCTCACGGGCAAGGTTCTCGCCGACATCTACCTCGGCAATGTCACCAAGTGGAACGACAAGGCCATCGCCGATCTGAATCCCGGCCTGAAACTGCCCGACAGCCAGATCGCCGTCGTCCATCGTTCGGACGGTTCGGGCACCTCCTTCAACTGGACCAACTACTTCTCCAAGGTCAACGAAGACTGGAAGAGCAAGGTCGGCGAAGGGACCGCCGTCAACTGGCCGGTCGGCATCGGCGGCAAGGGCAATGAAGGCGTTGCCGCTTACGTCACCCGCGTCAAGGATTCGATCGGCTACGTCGAATACGCTTACGCCCTGCAGAACAAGCTGCCCTACGTTCTGATCCAGAACGCCGCAGGCCAGTATCCGAAGCCGAATGCGGAAAGCTTCTCGGCTGCTGCCGCCAGCGCCGAATGGGCCAAGGCTCAGGACTTCTACCTGATCATGACCAATGCTCCGGGCCAAAAGGCCTGGCCGGTGACCGCCACGACCTGGGCGATCATGTACAAGGAGCCGAAAGATGCGGCGCGCTCCAAGGCAGCCTTCGCCTTCTTCAAATGGGCGCTCGAAAACGGCCAGAAGGAAGCCTCTGCACTCGACTACGTTCCGCTTCCGCAGACCCTCGTGAAGCAGATCGAAGATTACTGGACGGCCTCGTTCAAGGGCTGATCCCTGCAAGACGCGCGGTCGGGGCGGAAAGCGAGGCTTTCCGCCTAGAACAGGATGATTTTAGGCCGACTTGGCCTAAAATCTGAATCCTGTTCTAAATTAAGGGGTTAGAGCATGATGTCACCGAAAACCGCTTACACTTTTCGGCATCATGCTCGAATGCCTTTGACACCCCCTCAAAGCAGCAGAGCGTACGGATATGAGCGAAGCAATGGCATCGCTGCCCGCCACAACCGCGGGCGTGAAGCGCCGCGACGGCGCGGCAGGCGATCGTATTTTTTATTGGATAGTTTTGGGCTGCGGCCTGTTTGTTTTGGTCGCACTGTTCGCAGCGGCGTTCTCCATGGTCTGGGACGGGTTTCTCGCGTTTCGGACCTTCGGCGTTGGCTTCCTGACCGGCATGGAATGGGATCCGGTTGCCCAGCGGTTCTCGGGCCTTGTACCGATTTACGGCACACTGGTCACCTCGGCGCTTGCTATGATCATCGGCGTTCCCGTGAGCCTCGGTATCGCCGTTTTCATTACCGAAGTTGCGCCGCGCTCCATTCGCGGCCCGATCGGCGGCGCCATCGAGCTTCTCGCCGGTATCCCCAGCATCATTTACGGCATGTGGGGTCTCTTCACCTTCGCCCCCTTCATGTCGGACTACGTCCAGCCGGTGCTGATCGACTGGCTAGGCCCGATCCCGGTAGTCGGTGCATTGTTCTCCGGCGCTCCGCTCGGCATCGGCATGCTGACGTCAGGCATCGTGCTGGCGATCATGATCATCCCCTTCGTCTCCTCGGTCATGCGCGACGTCTTCCTGGTCGTCCCAGAGCCGCTGAAGGAATCGGCCTATGCGCTTGGTTCGACCAAGTGGGAAGTGGTGCGCGACATCGTCATCCCGCACACCCGCACCGCTGTCGTCGGCGGCATCTTCCTTGGTCTCGGCCGCGCGCTCGGAGAGACCATGGCGGTCACCTTCGTACTCGGCAACACCCATAACATCGCGGTGTCGCTGATGGAGCCCGGCACGTCGATCGCTGCGACGCTCGCCAACGAGTTTGCCGAAGCTTCGGATGACCTCTACAGGTCGTCGCTCTCGGCGCTCGGTCTCATCCTCTTCGTTGTCACCTTCATCGTTCTGGCTGCCGCCAAGCTCATGCTGGTGCGCATGGCAAGACAGAGGGGAGAGTAGTCATGGCCACCCATTCGGGTTCCATTTACCGCCGCCGCCAGGTCGGCAGCATGATCGCGCTGTCGCTCTGCGGCATCGCGACCGTGGTCGGCCTGGTCTTTCTGCTTTGGATCCTCTGGACGACGCTGATACACGGCCTGTCCGCGCTCAGCCCCAGTCTCGTCACGGAAATGACGCCGCCGCCCGGCGAAGATGGCGGCGGTCTCGCCAACGCCTTCATGGGCAGCCTGCTGATGGTCGCTCTGGCTGTTATCATCGGAACGCCGATCGGCGTGCTTGCCGGCACCTTCCTGTCGGAATTCAGCCGCGGCAAGAAGATCGGCGAGGCAATCCGCTTCGTCAACGATATCCTGCTTTCGGCGCCGTCGATCATCATCGGCTTGTTTGTCTATGAACTGGTCGTCCGCCCGACGTCACGCTTTTCCGGCTTTGCCGGCGGCATCGCGCTCGCCTTCATCTTCCTGCCGGTCGTGGTGCGCACGACCGACGAGATGTTGCGGCTGGTTCCAGACGTCATGCGTGAGGCAGCACTTTCCCTCGGCATCCCGCGCTGGAAGGTAACGATCAACGTACTCTACCGCGCCGCCTCCACAGGCATCCTGACCGGTATCCTCCTTGGGATCGCCCGCATTTCGGGCGAAACCGCGCCGCTCCTTTTTACGGCTCTGAACAACCAGTATTGGAGCTTGGACATGTCGCAGCCGATGGCGAATATTCCCGTCGTCATCTTCCAGTTCGCTATGAGCCCCTATGAGCAATGGCAGAATCTTGCCTGGGCAGGCGCCTTCGTCATGACGGCGATCGTGCTTCTCCTCAGCGTCGGCTCCCGCGCCATCCTCAACCGCAGGAATGCGAAATGATGCTTGAGAACAAAGCCTTCGAACCTCGCCCGGCCCGCTCGGCCACAACAATCGACAAGATGGCGCTGACCGGCGTCAACTTCTACTACGGCGATGCCCACGCGATCCGCGACGTCACCCTGAGCTTTCCCGAGCGTCAGGTCTCGGCCCTTATCGGCCCGTCCGGCTGCGGCAAGTCCACGCTTCTGCGCATCCTGAACCGCATCTACATGCTCTACCCGAAGATGCGTGCCACCGGCTCCGTCACGCTCGACGGCCAGAATATCCTTGACCCCGGCTATTCGATGAACGAGCTGCGCGCCCGGGTCGGCATGGTCTTCCAGAAGCCGGTACCGTTCCCGATGTCGATCTACGACAATATCGCCTACGGTATCCGCCACCACGAGCGCATCTCCAAGGCCGAGATGGATGTCCGCGTCGAGCAGGCGCTGCGCTCGGCAGCGCTTTGGGAGGAGGTCAAGGACAAGCTGAAGGGCAGTGGCCTCGGCCTTTCCGGCGGTCAGCAGCAGCGTCTCTGCATCGCGCGTGCCGTAGCACTTCGTCCCGAAGTGCTTCTCCTCGACGAGCCGACCTCCGCCCTCGACCCGATCTCGACTGCCAAGGTGGAAGAGCTGGTCGCCCGGCTGAAGACGGATTTCACAATCGTCATCGTCACCCACAACATGCAGCAGGCAAGCCGCATCTCCGACAACACCGCCTTCATGTATCTGGGCGAACTAGTCGAATACGGCCCGACCGCCGAGATTTTTCAGTCGCCGAAGGTCAAGCGCACGGAAGACTACATCACCGGCCGCTACGGCTGATCCGCAAAGAGTGGATCACCATTGCAGATCCAGCCGGTCCAGCCCGTGGAAGTGGTAGACGTCCTTGACCACGGGTGTCTTTGCCATCTTGAGGCCGGCCAGCCGTTCGAACAGGATCGGCAGCACGACGTTGAGCTCCAGCCGTGCCAACGGCGCGCCGATGCAGAAATGGATGCCGGCGCCGAAGGAGAGGTTTGCCGCCTCGTTGCGGTCGGGCTTGAAGGTGAGGGGATCGGTGAATTTTGCCGGGTCGAGATTGGCGGCGGCGAGGATGAGGCTGACCTTGTCGCCGCGCTTGAAGGAGACGCCGTCGATTTCGGCAGGCTCCAGGGCCCAGCGCTGGAAGATGTGAACAGGCGCGCAGATGCGCAGGGTTTCCTCGACGGTGCGCTCCGTCGTCGCCTCGTCCCGGAAGAGTTCCGCCGGATCGCAGCCGCTGTCGAGAATGGTGCGCACGGAGTTGCCGATCTGGTGCACGGTCGCCTCATGTCCGGCATTGAGCAGCACGATCGTCGTCGAGACGAGCTCCTCCTCGGTCAGATACTGGCCCTTGTGCTCGGTATGGATCATGTGGGTCAGCAGGTCGTCGCGTGGGGTCGCGCGGCGTTCCGTGATAACCGTCTTGACGTAGTCGGAAAATTCCTTGGCCGCCCGTTCGGCCTCTTCCTCCTGCTCGCGCGTACGGCCGAACATGTACATGCGGACATAGGCGTGCGACCAGGCGAGCAATTGCGGCCCCATCTCCTCGGGAATGCCGATCATCCGCGCGATCATCGTCACCGGGATGATGTCGGCAAAGGCCGAGAGCAACTCGACCTCACGCTTCTCGGCGAAGCCGTCGATCAGTCGGTTGGCAAGTTCCGCAAGCTCCGGTTTCATCTTCTCGACATGGCGGGAAACGAAGGCGCGGTTGACGAGCGTGCGCAGCCGCGTGTGCTCCGGCGGTTCGAGTTCGAGCAGCGAATAACGTTCCGAGAGATCGAAACTGGCAAGATGCGGCATCGGCTCGGCAAGGCCGAGCTCCTCGCGGCTGGCGATATGCAGGATCTGCCGGCCGAAGCGCCGGTCGCGCAACAGTCCGTTCACATGGTCGTAACCCGTAAAGAACCACTGCTTCTGCTCGCTCCAGTAGAAGGTCGGGCAATGGGCGTGAAGTGCGGCATAGACGGCATTCGGGTCGCCGTAGAAGGCCGGGTTGCGGCTATCAAGTGAGACATGACGGTTGGCGCCGTCGATCGAGAGAAAGGATGGGATCATCATGCCCCGAGGCTTAGCGGATTTGCCGGGGCTCGGAAAGATGCGGGGTGAGGCGTTTTAGCCGGCCCGTGACAGTGTACCCATGCGTCGCAGCGCGTCGACCTGGTCGTCGACCGTCGGCACGAGTTCACCGGCATTGCCGCTGGGCGTGGCCGGTGCAGGGGCTGCGGCCTCCGCTTCGCCGAAGGTGACCGTGCAGTTGCGGCCGGCGGCCTTCGCCGCATAGAGCGCCCGGTCGGCGGCCGAGATCAGCTTGTCGATATTGGCTTCGATCGAGGAGGCGAGCGCGATGCCGATGCTGACGGTGACCGGAACGATCGCTTCGCCGGTGCTGACGGGAAGACGGCAGAATTCGGTGCGGATCGCTTCGGCGATCGCCTCGGCTTCCGTCTGGTCCGCGACGGCGGCGAAGGCGGCGAATTCCTCGCCGCCCATGCGGCCGAAGATGTTGTTCGGAATATACTGGCGGGCCATGCGCGCAAAGGCGGTCAACACGGCATCGCCGGACTGGTGGCCGAAACGGTCATTGACGCGCTTGAAATGGTCAAGATCGAAAAGGATCACCGCAACCTGGCGCTGCTCGTTATGAGCACGTTCCTGGATGCCGTTGAAATAGCCGAGCAGGCCGCGGCGGTTGAGCACGCCGGTCAGCGAGTCAGTCAGGGTGAGCGCACGCAGGTGCCGTTCGGAGCGCTCCATGATCAGCCGGCAGGTGAACGCGAAGGCGATGGTCAGCAGGAAGGCGCTGGCCATGGCGGAGGCGCCGCCAAGATTGGTCGCCTCTATATCGCTTGGCATCGTCAATGCCATCGTCAGCGCCGAGCCGAAGCACAGGCAGCCCTGGAGGATGAACACACCCATAAGCTTGATGCGGGTACGCTCACGGCGCATGTCGCCGGCGGCGACCGCCATGGCGAGTGCCGTCGCACCCGTCGCCGAAGCAAGGTTGTAGAGCACCACCCGGTTTGAATAATCGCTGTTGACCCAGGGCAGGAAGACACCGGCGAGCCAAATTACCGGCGGCAGCAGTGCCCACCATTCGATCCTCTTGCGGTCGAGTGCCAGAAAACCAGCCACCCAGGCGCTCTGGCCGAGCAGGGCGATGGCATTGCCCGCCTCTACTGAAAGCACGCTGGGGATTTCGCCGCGCAGCGCGACCATCGCAAAGCCGATGCCGGTCAGGAGGAAGCCCAGGCCCCAATAGAGATAGGCCTCGTTCCTGACATTGTGGCGCCAGGCGACGAACAGCACCAAAGCGAGCGTCATGGCCTCGGAACACCAGATGGCGAGACCTGTAGCGAAATTGAACACGGCAGCAACCCCTTGTCTGTCCGTTCGCATCCTTGCCGAGGAAGCTCGCTACTTCCTTAATGTCGCTGCGCTGCGGCATTGTTTTAGGCCGATATCTGCCGGTAGGCTTTCCGTCGGGTAAACGTGTATGAGCACAGTCGAATAGAGTAAGCCTTCCTTCATCCTGTCATGGAGAAAAGCCGGGGGAGACCGTACCAAGGGCTCGCCGTTAACAGGCGTTTGAGGGAAAGAGGCTCAATGCATGTCGCCCGGAAGTGTGCAGCGGTTCCGGGATAACGACATGCATGAAAAGAAGGAGCTCAGCCGCCTTGCCCCGCCTTCTTAACGTTATCCTCATGCGTGTCTTGAAGAGGAGGGCCGGGACACTCTATGTAGGGGTAAGATATTTTTTCTTTGATTCCCGGCGCCGGCCGGCGAGACGTTGACAAAGGACGCACATGAGAAACCCAGTCGATACCGCAATGGCCCTCGTTCCGATGGTCGTGGAACAGACCAACCGCGGTGAACGCTCCTACGACATCTATTCCCGCCTGTTGAAGGAACGCATCATCTTCCTGACAGGTACTGTCGAGGACCATATGGCGACGCTCGTCTGCGCCCAGCTGCTTTTCCTCGAGGCCGAAAACCCGAAGAAGGAAATCGCCCTCTACATCAATTCGCCCGGTGGCGTCGTCACCGCCGGCATGGCGATCTACGATACTATGCAGTTCATCAAGCCCGCGGTTTCGACGCTCTGCATCGGCCAGGCCGCATCCATGGGCTCGCTGCTTCTCGCAGCCGGTCACAAGGACATGCGCTTTGCCACACCGAATTCCCGCATCATGGTGCACCAGCCCTCGGGCGGCTTCCAGGGCCAGGCTTCGGACATCGAGCGCCACGCCCGCGACATCCTCAAGATGAAGCGCCGCCTGAACGAGGTCTACGTCAAGCACACCGGCCGCACCTACGAGGAAGTTGAAAAGACGCTCGATCGTGACCATTTCATGGATGCGGACGAAGCCCAGAGCTGGGGCGTAATCGACAAGGTTCTGACGTCGCGCCTCGAAATGGAAGGCGAGCAGGCCTAGTAATTAATAGGGATGGTGTTTTCCTCGCCACAGTTCTATCCCATTTGTGATTGAACAAGGGCTTTCATCCGGCGACGAAGACGCTAATAGTAACTATTAATGCTATGTTGAATTTTTATGACATAGCATTCGGCATTCGAAGGGGAATTCGTTGCCGCCGGGGCCAGGACATGATTGGTTGGGCCCGGTTCGTACCCCCTGAAGCCCTTCTCGGCAAAGGCTCCGGAAACGGAGTGCCGCCAGGAGCTGATAGAGTGGACCGCGATTTCGCCTTGAAATGCGGCGTGCTGGAAGGAAAGTGATATGAGCAAGGTCAGCGGCAGCAACGGCGGCGACTCCAAGAACACTCTGTATTGTTCGTTCTGCGGAAAGAGCCAGCACGAAGTCCGGAAACTGATTGCCGGACCGACCGTCTTCATCTGCGATGAATGCGTCGAATTGTGCATGGACATCATCCGCGAGGAAAACAAATCCTCGATGGTCAAGTCCCGCGACGGCGTTCCGACGCCCCAGGACATCATCAAGGTCCTCGACGAATACGTCATCGGCCAGCGGCAGGCGAAGAAGATCCTGTCGGTTGCCGTTCACAACCATTACAAGCGCCTGGCGCACGCCTCCAAGAACGGCGAAGTCGAGCTGGCGAAGTCGAACATTATGCTCGTCGGCCCGACCGGCTGCGGCAAGACCTATCTTGCCCAGACGCTCGCCCGCATCATCGACGTTCCCTTCACCATGGCTGACGCGACGACGCTGACCGAGGCCGGTTATGTCGGCGAGGATGTCGAAAACATCATCCTGAAGCTGCTGCAGTCGGCCGACTACAACGTCGAGCGTGCGCAGCGCGGCATCGTCTACATCGACGAAGTCGACAAGATTTCGCGCAAGTCCGACAACCCGTCGATCACCCGCGACGTCTCGGGCGAGGGCGTGCAGCAGGCGCTGCTGAAGATCATGGAAGGCACGGTCGCTTCCGTTCCGCCGCAGGGCGGCCGCAAGCACCCGCAGCAGGAATTCCTGCAGGTCGACACGACGAACATCCTGTTCATCTGCGGCGGCGCTTTTGCCGGCCTCGACAAGATCATCTCTGCCCGTGGCGAGAAGACCTCGATCGGCTTTGGCGCTAGCGTCAAGTCGCAGGATGATCGCCGCGTCGGCGAGGTCCTGCGCGAACTGGAGCCGGAAGACCTGGTCAAGTTCGGCCTCATCCCTGAGTTCATCGGCCGTCTGCCGGTTTTGGCGACGCTTGAGGATCTCGATGAGGATGCGCTGATCCAGATCCTGTCCGAGCCGAAGAACGCGCTGATCAAGCAGTATCAGCGGCTGTTCGAGATGGAAGACGTGGAACTGAACTTCCACGAGGACGCTCTGCGCGAAATCGCCCGCAAGGCGATCGTGCGCAAGACCGGCGCCCGCGGCCTTCGCTCGATCATGGAGAAGATCCTGCTCGACACGATGTTCGAACTGCCGACGCTGGAAGGCGTGCGCGAGGTCGTCATCTCCGAGGAAGTGGTGCGCGGTTCGGCCCGTCCGCTTTACATCTATGCCGATCGCCAGGAAGAAAAGGCCAACGCTTCGGCGTGAGCTTATGGCTTTCGTGTGATTATTTTGGGGGCTTGCCATAGGCAGGCCCCTTTCTATTTGAAAAACGATGCGAAGCGCTGTTAGTATTTGCCGGTGGGAACCGAAATTGCCTTTGCCGATGTTGCGCAAGGGATCGTGCTTGGCAATGATGCAATGATCCGTAAGCCTCTTGCTGGCGTTTGCATTTTAGCCGGGTCGGAAGTGGTAAGCGCCGGTCCAGCCACGCGCTTCATAGTGTTGGCGTTCCGTTGTAATAAAGCTGTCACATCCGAGGGACGCGGGCGTTAGCTTGGCTTGAAAAGCGTAGTCAGAACCTCCACTTGTAGCAACAAGTGAGAGTGCCGGCCGGTCCCAAGCGGCCGAGCAGAGAGCCCGGCAACGGGACGATGGAAAGGACATAAAATGACGAAGAAAACGTCTGTAGCGAGCAGCACTGCCTACCCTGTTCTGCCCCTGCGCGACATCGTGGTTTTCCCGCATATGATCGTGCCGCTGTTCGTCGGACGGGAAAAGTCGATCCGTGCGCTCGAAGAGGTCATGGGTTCCGACAAGCAGATCATGCTGGTGACGCAGATCAACGCCAGCGACGACGATCCGGACCCTTCCGCGATCCACAATGTCGGCACCGTGGCGAACGTGTTGCAGCTCTTGAAGCTGCCCGACGGCACCGTGAAGGTTCTGGTCGAAGGTCGCGCCCGCGCCGAGATCGACACTTATACCAGCCGCGAGGATTTCTATGAGGCGCTCGGCCATGTGCTCGAGGAACCGCACGACGATCCGGTCGAACTGGAAGCCCTGTCGCGTTCGGTCGTCTCCGAATTCGAGAGCTACGTGAAGCTCAACAAGAAGATTTCGCCCGAAGTGGTCGGCGCCGCCAGCCAGATCGACGACTATTCCAAGCTCGCCGATACGGTCGCCTCGCATCTGTCGATCAAGATCACCGAGAAGCAGGAGATGCTGGAGACCACCAGCGTCAAGCAGCGCCTCGAAAAGGCCCTCGGCTTCATGGAAGGCGAGATCTCGGTCCTGCAGGTCGAAAAGCGCATCCGCTCGCGCGTCAAGCGCCAGATGGAGAAGACCCAGCGCGAGTATTACCTCAATGAACAGATGAAGGCGATCCAGAAGGAACTCGGCGACGGCGAGGAAGGCCGCGACGAGATGAGCGAACTGGAAGAGCGCATCTCCAAGACCAAGCTGTCCAAGGAGGCCCGTGAAAAGGCCGATGCGGAACTGAAGAAGCTGCGCCAGATGAGCCCGATGTCGGCGGAAGCCACCGTCGTGCGCAACTATCTGGACTGGCTGCTCGGTATTCCCTGGGGCAAGAAGTCGAAGATCAAGGCCGATCTCAACAATGCCGAGAAGATCCTCGAAGCCGATCACTTCGGTCTCGACAAGGTCAAGGAGCGCATCGTCGAATATCTGGCCGTGCAGGCCCGCGCCACCAAGATCAAGGGCCCGATCCTCTGCCTCGTCGGCCCTCCGGGTGTCGGCAAGACCTCGCTCGCCCAGTCGATCGCCAAGGCGACCGGCCGTGAGTATGTCCGTATGGCGCTTGGCGGCGTTCGTGACGAAGCCGAAATCCGCGGTCACCGCCGCACCTATATCGGCTCGATGCCCGGCAAGGTCATCCAGTCGATGAAGAAGGCGAAGAAGTCCAACCCGCTGTTCCTGCTCGACGAAATCGACAAGCTCGGCCAGGACTATCGCGGCGATCCGTCTTCGGCTCTGCTCGAAGTGCTCGATCCGGCCCAGAACATGACCTTCATGGATCACTATCTGGAAGTCGAATACGACCTGTCGGATGTGATGTTCATCACGACGGCGAATACGCTGAACATTCCAGCGCCTCTGATGGACCGCATGGAGATCATCCGTATCGCCGGCTACACCGAGGATGAAAAGCGCGAAATCGCCAAGCGGCACCTGTTGCCGAAGGCCATCAAGGAACATGCGTTGCAGCCGGAAGAATTCTCGGTCAGCGACGACGCCCTGATGTCGATCAGCCAGCAGTACACCCGCGAAGCCGGCGTCCGCAACTTCGAGCGCGAGCTGATGAAACTCGCCCGCAAGGCGGTCACCGAGATCATCAAGGGCAAGACGAAGGCCGTTCACGTGACGGCTGCCAACATCTCCGACTATCTGGGCGTCCCGCGCTTCCGCCATGGCGAAGCCGAGGGCGAAGATCAGGTCGGCGTCGTGACCGGTCTTGCCTGGACGGAAGTCGGCGGCGAGCTGCTGACCATCGAAGGCGTGATGATGCCTGGCAAGGGCCGCATGACGGTCACCGGCAATCTGAAGGAAGTCATGAAGGAATCGATCTCGGCAGCGGCCTCCTATGTCCGCTCGCGAGCCGTCGATTTCGGCATCGAGCCGCCGCGCTTCGACAAGAGCGACATCCACGTGCACGTGCCGGAAGGCGCAACCCCGAAGGATGGCCCCTCGGCCGGCGTCGCCATGGCAACCGCGATCGTCTCGATCATGACCGGCATCCCGGTGGACAGGCATGTGGCCATGACCGGTGAAATCACCCTTCGCGGCCGTGTGCTGCCGATCGGCGGTCTCAAGGAAAAGCTGCTCGCAGCGCTTCGCGGCGGCATCAAGAAGGTGCTGATTCCGGAGGAAAACGCCAAGGACCTGGCGGAGATTCCTGATAACGTAAAGAACAACATGGAGATCATTCCGGTATCCCGCATGGGCGAGGTGATCAAGCATGCGCTGATCCGGCGGCCGGAGCCAATCGAATGGGACGGCACGGTGGAAACGCCGGTCATCACATCGGTCGAAGGCCTCGATGAGACAGGCGCAACCATAGCGCATTGAGTGGCCTTTGCCACATTTATGCCCAATTGGCGCAAAACACGGAAAAAGGCTGGCGGAAACGCCAGCCTTTTTTGTGAAAACGTCATGTAGACGCTTGCTTTTCCTTGATTTGCAGGGCTTTTGGGTTTTCGGCGGGCCTGATGAAACCTATTCTGCGCCTAGCTTACTTTTGAGTCGTTTCATACCATTTAGAAAGGGGTGGAAACATGAACAAGAATGAACTCGTGTCCGCAGTAGCCGAAAAGGCAGGACTGACGAAGTCTGACGCGGCTTCCGCTGTTGACGCGGTTTTCGACGTTGTCCAGGCTGAACTCAAGAACAAGGGCGACATTCGCCTCGCGGGTTTCGGCAGCTTCACCGTTTCTCATCGTGCCGCAACGAAGGGCCGTAACCCGTCGACGGGCGCTGAAGTCGACATTCCGGCTCGCAACGTGCCGAAATTCACGCCCGGCAAGGGCCTGAAGGACGCCGTCAACAGCTGATCTGAGATTATCCACCAGCCGGAAACGAGACCGGCTGTGCAGGATTTGAGAGGGGTTCGGCTTTGCCGGACCCCTTTTGCTTTAGAGCATGATGCCGAAAAGTGTGAGCGGTTTTCGGACGACATCATGCTCTGCTTTTTTGATCTAGGAGCGCTCTTGCTGTCGCCCGGGCTTTGATCTACGACGTTTCTGTTCTCAGGGCGGGGTGAAACTCCCCACCGGCGGTAAGGGTTTCGGCTCAAGCCCGCGAGCGCCTTCTCTCGTGTCCAAGCGGGGGAAGGGTCAGCAGATCCGGTGCGATTCCGGAGCCGACGGTTAAAGTCCGGATGGAAGAGAATGAGTGTCGGTCGTGCGAAGGGCAGGGATCTGTCATGTCGTTCATGTCCGTGCCTCATGCGTCCTGATTTATGTTGGTCCCTGTTTTGGATGAAAGACATGAATCAGACTTCTGTTGCCGCCGAGCCGTCCCGCGCCGTTGTTGGCGCCATCTGGATGGTCCTTGCCGGCATTGCCTTTTCGCTTCTCAACGTCGTCACCCAATGGCTGACGATGAAGCTTGCCTTTCCCTCGGCGTCGGCAGCCTTCTGGCAATATGGCTTCGCCTTCCTGTTTTCGCTGCCGTTCCTGAAGAGGCTCGGCCTTGCGGCGATGCGCACGCGCTATCCCTGGCGTCACCTTGCGCGCGTCGTGCTTGCCGCGCTCGGCGTCGAGGCCTGGGTCGCCGGCCTTGCCGTAGTGCCGATCTGGCAGGCGATTGCACTGGTGATGACCTCGCCCTTCTTCATCATTCTGGGCGCCCGGCTTTTTCTGGGTGAGCGCGTCGGCCCGGCCCGCTGGGCTGCGACGGCGGCGGGCTTCACCGGAGCGATGATCATTCTGCAGCCATGGTCTGATGGTTTTGGCTGGGCGGCTCTCTTGCCTGTGCTTTCGGCGCTGCTGTGGGGCGCCTCGTCGCTGATCACCAAGAGCCTGACGGGCATCGAACGGCCGGAGACGATCACCGTCTGGCTGCTCGTTCTGCTGACGCCGATAAATGGCGGGCTGGCGCTTGCAGCAGGCTTTGCAGTGCCCACGGGCGCAACCCTTGCCCTGTTCCTGCTGGCGGGGCTGCTGACTGCCGTAGCGCAGTATTTCCTGACGCTTGCCTATGCCGCAGCGGATGCCGCCTACGTCCAGCCGTTCGACGATCTGAAGCTGCCGTTGAACGTGTTGGCCGGTTGGCTGTTCTTCGGTTATGCGCCGGCGGGTTACCTTTGGCTGGGAGCGGCTCTCATCCTCTCTGCTTCGCTGTTCATCATGCGAAACGAGATGCGCCGGGAGCGCAAACCAGCCTGACGTGATCAGGTGCAAAATGCCGCATCTGTCATGCCTCTGTCATGCCGCGCGCGCAGAAAACTCCTGTTTCGAATGTTCGACACATGGGGGATTTCATGATCATTTCATCGCGCAAGGCAGCGCTCGCTGCCGTGCTTCTCGCATCCGTCGCCTTTCCGGCCGCGGCCGAGCCGGTTTTCAACCGCATCGCTTCCTTCCCGGTTGCTGCGAACCTGCCTGTTGATAAGGACAAGCTTTCGGTAAGCTCCGCCGAAATCATCACCGCGACCGACGACGGCAACACGCTGATCTATAGCGACAGCCCGCTCGGCGCGATCGGCTTTATCGACATTACCGATGCCAAGGCCCCGAAGGCTGGCGGCGCGCTGATGATGGACGGCGAGCCGACCTCGGTCACCTCGAGCGCCGGCAAGGCGCTCGTTGCCGTCAACACCTCCGAAAGCAAGGCGAAGCCCTCGGGCCGTCTCGCGATCGTCGACGTGGCGACCAAGAAGATCGAAAACACGTGCGATCTCGGTGGTCAGCCGGATTCGATCGCCCTCAACAAGGACAAGACGCTCGGCACCATCGCAATCGAAAACGAGCGCGACGAAGACGTCAATGACGGCAAGATCCCGCAGATGCCGGCCGGCGACCTCGTCGTCTTCCAGGTCAAGAACGGCACCGTCGATTGCGGCACCATCAAGCACGTGGCGCTGACCGGGCTTACCGGCATCGCCCCGGAGGACCCGGAGCCGGAATTCGTCGCCTTCAACGGCCTGAACGAGATTGCCCTGACGCTGCAGGAAAACAATGAGATCGTCATCATCGACGCCAACACGGCTGAAGTGAAGACGCATTTCTCCGCCGGCAGCGTCGATCTCTCCGGTATCGACACCAAGCGTGACGGCGCCCTGAAATTCTCAGGCGAAGCCAAAGGCGTGCTGCGCGAACCGGACGCCGTGAAGTGGCTGGACGACAACCGCCTCGTCGTCGCCAATGAAGGCGACTACCAGGGCGGCTCACGCGGCTTCACCATCTTCGACAAGACGGGCAAGCTTCTCTACGAATCGGGCGCCTCCTTCGAACGCGCCGTCGCCCATATCGGCCACTATCCGGAAAGCCGCTCGGGATCGAAGGGCGTCGAGCCGGAAGGCCTCGAAGCCGCCACGTTCGGCGACATCAACTATTTCTTCCTGCTCGCCGAACGTGCCTCGGTCGTCGGCGTCTACAAGGATACCGGCGCCGATCCCGAACTCGTCCAGTTGCTGCCGTCAGGCATTTCGCCGGAAGGCGCGATCGCCATTCCCGCCCGCAATCTCTTTGCGACCGCCAACGAGGTCGATCTCGGCAAGGACGGCGGCACGCGCTCGCATGTGATGATCTACGAGCGCTCGGAAGGCGAGAAGGCCTATCCGCAGATCGTCTCCGCTGAAAAGGACGGCAATCCGATCGGCTTCGCAGCCCTTTCGGGTCTCGCTGCCGTTCCGGGCAAGCCGGGCATACTCTACGCCGTCAGCGACAGCGTTCTGGGTTCGCAGCCGACGATCTACACGATTGACGCCAGCAAGAAGCCGGCCGTCATCACCGACGCCCTCGTCGTCAAGCGTGACGGCGCTCCGGCCCAGAAGCTCGACATCGAAGGCATCGCGGCTGCCGCCGATGGCTCCTTCTGGCTCGCCTCGGAAGGCTACAGCGAACGTCTCGTTCCGCACGCGCTCTACAACGTCAATGCCAAGGGTGACATCAAGGCCGAGATCGCCCTGCCGAAGGAACTCGTCGCAAACGAAATCCGCTACGGCTTCGAAGGCGTGACCATTGTCGGCACCGGCGACGACACCACGCTCTGGATGGCGGTCCAGCGCGAGTGGAGCGACGACGAGAAGGGCTTCGTCAAGCTCGTCTCCTACAATCCGAAGAAGAAGGAATGGGGTGCCGTTCGCTATCCGCTCGACAAGACGGAAAGCGGTTGGGTCGGTCTGTCGGAAATCTCGGCTCAGGGTGACAGCGTCTACATCATCGAGCGCGACAACCTCGTCGGCGATGCTGCCAGGCTGAAGAAGCTCTACAAGGTCGCGATTTCAGACCTGAAGTCCGCCAAGCTCGGGGCCGAGCTGCCGGTCGTCAAGAAGACCGAAGCCCATGACTTCCTCGGTGAACTGAAATCTGCCACCAACGGCTATGTACTGGACAAGCTCGAAGGCTTCACCTTCGACGCGTCGGGCAAGCCCTACGCGGTCACCGACAATGACGGCGTCAGCGACTCCTCCGGCGAGACCCTGTTCTTCCCGGTCGAGCTGAGCGCGACAAACTGAGCTTCTGACCGTTACACGACATGAAAATGGCCGGGTGAAACCCGGCCATTTGGCGTTTCGGCCATTTGCATTTTGGAATGTCGATGGCCTACCAGCGCTGATGCACATGCGGCGCGATCAGCCGCTCATAGATCTCGCGCGTTGCCGCCATGACATCGGTCGACAGCGGCGCAAGGTCGGCGGCAGCCGCGTTGGCCCTGGCCTGCTCGGCATTGCGGGCGCCGGGGATGACGACGGTGACGGCGTCGCTCATCAGGATCCATCGGAGCGCGAAGGCAGCCATGGTGGCGCCCTCGGGTACCAGCTTGCGCACCTCTTCCACCGCCTGCAGGCCGACCTCGAAGGGAACGCCGGCAAAGGTCTCGCCGACATCGAAGGCTTCGCCGTTGCGGTTGAAATTGCGGTGGTCGTCGCTGGCAAAGTGCGTGTCCCGGGTGATCTTGCCGGAGAGAAGACCGCTTGCGAGCGGCACGCGGGCGATGATCGCCACGTTCCTGCGGCGCGCTTCCTGGAAGAACAAATGGTCGGGGCGCTGGCGGAAGATGTTGTAGATAATCTGGATGCTGACGACGCCGGGATATTCGATCGCCTTCAGCCCGTCTTCGACCTTTTCGACGCTGACGCCGTAACCCTTGATCTTGCCGGCCTTCTGCAGCGCGTTCAGGCCCTCGAAGATCTCAGGCTGGTAAAGCACCTCGCGCGGCGGGCAGTGGAGCTGCACGAGGTCGAGGCTGTCGACGGCAAGATTCGTCAGGCTGCGGTCGATAAAGCCTTCGAGATTAGCCTTTGTGTAGCCTTCGGCGACATGCGGGTTGAGGCGGCGCCCCGCCTTGGTGGCGACCATCGGGCGGGCGCCGCCGCGCGTCTTCAGCACGCCGGCGATGATCTTTTCCGAGCGGCCGTCGCCATAGACATCGGCCGTATCGACGAATGTCATGCCGGCATCGAGTGCGGCATTCAGCGCCGCGCGTCCGTCGGCCTCGCTGATATCACCCCAGGAGCCGCCGATCTGCCAGGCGCCGAAGCCGACATCGGTGACGGTGAAGGGCATCCGGCCGAAAGCATGGTGTTTCATGAAAAATCCTCCGTAGGTGATGAAAGGTGTTGGAATTATCAGTCGGGTGAGTCCGCGGCAATTGTCGATCCGGCTTTGATTGGTCGCCCCGATGAAATATCGTTCTGCTAAGGCTTCAACCATATGGATGGAAAAGGAAAGATCATGGAGATCAAACCCGTCGGCTCTCGGCCCTCGACAAAGCCACCGGCCGACTATTTCACCGGCGCCGTTCGCCAGGATCCGCTGATGGAAACACCGGCGCCGGCACGGGCGAGGGCGGTCTCCGTCACCTTCGAACCCGGTGCCCGCACCGCCTGGCATACGCATCCGCTCGGCCAGACGCTGATCGTGACATCAGGCAAGGGCCTCGCCCAGAGCTGGGGCGGGGACATCCGCGACATCCGTCCCGGCGATACCGTCTGGTTCGCGCCGGGCGAAAAACATTGGCACGGTGCTGCCCCGGATACGGCGATGACGCACATCGCCATTCATGAGGCGCTGGACGGCAATCACGTCGACTGGCTGGAAAAGGTCAGCGACGAGCAATATTCCGGCCAGGCGTAAAGCATGTCACGCAAAAGTGTGCAGCGGTTTTGCGGTAAAGACATGCGCAAAACCAAAGACCTAAAGCGCGTGAGCGAATCTGAAAGATCGCGCCGCTTGAGACCGATCAGAGCCGCTTCAGGCAATAGGAAAAATGCGCGTGCGATTCGACCGTCAGGAACTCGAATTGCCAGCCATAATCCTTGCAGAACTTGGTGACCGCCTCGACGACGCCATAGACGATCGGCTTGACCGTATTGCCGGTGCAGAAATCATGCCCGGCAATGCGCCCCGTCCGCTTCACCTTCTTTTCGCAGAGCAGGAGTTCCTGCCAGGTGAGCTCGAAGGAATGATCGGTATCGATATAGGCCCAGTCGAGGAAATCGTCCTCGAATTCGGCAAGCTTCTCGAGCGATGTGCCCTGCATCAGGTGCAGCCGGCCGGACTCGATCTCGGCGGCGAAATTCGTGTGGATCGCATCGAGCCCGGAGCTGTAGCGATCCATCGACCAGGGATCGATGAGGTAGAGCTGCGCCGGGCGATTCTTTTCCAGGATCTCCGCCGTATATTCGCCGAAGGCTGCTCCCACCTCGACGCCGATGCCGCCGTTCGGAATCCGGTAGAGCAGCTCGCCGCGATCCGGCAGCAGCCGGGCGTTTTCCATATGATGGGCGCTGAGCGGAGTGCGCGGCATGCTCGCCCGGAGCGCCTGCCTTTCTTCACGTGTCTTCATCTCTGATCTCGGGATTGCGGGCGACTGACGGCCCAGATGCGGTTTGACGGGAAGGTAGGAGCAGCCGGCACCGATGACAACCGCATGACAGGAATTTGCTTCTTTCGAACAAACCGCTAAGTTCCATCTGTGAACTGACGAAAAAGCCTCGGGAGGAGCGATTTCATGAGACGCATGTGGCCTGAAGAATTCAACGCCATCATCAGCGGAGCTGAGGAGGTGATGTTGGAAACACCAGCCGAGGCCGGCGAAGCGCCGCTGCAGCGCAAGGCGCTGAAGGCGCGAATCACCATGCAGGATTACGAGCGGATCTGGCCGCTCGCCGAGATGCGCTTCCGGCTTGGCGAAAGAGATGGCAAGGCCATCACGCTGATCACCACCAACCCCCACTATCATCCCTGGCACCCGAAGGACGGCGGCAGCGTCGATTCCGTGTCGGACAGTGGCCGCCATTACAAGACGGATTATCTCGTCGTGCACTTCCTGCTCGACGACGTGAAGGAAACGTCTCCCGCCTGAGGTGCTGAGGCCCGGTGCGGCCGGAAGCCGCACCGGCGTCCTGTGGAAGCCAAGTTGATCCCGACGCTGATGACAACAGCGGCGATATCGCTAAGCTTGGCGAAACATATCTTACGAAATTGGAGGTTCCCGTGACGGGCAATGTGCTGGATATCCCGGTCAAGACTGTGGATGGTCGCGAGACCACGCTCAACGAATACAAGGGCCGGGTGCTTCTGGTCGTCAATGTCGCTTCGAGATGCGGCCTCACGCCGCAATATGAGGGACTGGAAAAGCTCTATGGGGAAAAGCGCGAGCGCGGCTTCGTCATCGCCGCCTTTCCCGCCAACGACTTCAAGGGCCAGGAGCCCGGCACCGACGCCGAGATCCTCGATTTCTGCACCAGCACCTACGACGTCACCTTCCCGATCTTCTCGAAGATTTCGGTCAAGGGCGAGGCTCAGCACCCGCTTTACCGGCAACTGACCAAGTCGGGTGTCGCGACGACGGGTGACGGCCCGATGCGCGAACGTCTGAAATCCCACGGGATGACCGGCGGCGATGAGGACGACATCCTCTGGAACTTCGAAAAATTTCTGATCGGCCGCGACGGCAAAGTCGCCGCTCGATTCGCGCCCGATGTGACGGCCGACGATTCGCGGCTGGTTTCGGCGGTGGAGAAGGAATTGGCGAAGGGATGAATTGATGGGTATGAGCGCCCGCCAGACGGCAAGGCATGCCCATCACCCCAAGCACATGGTTACATCTGCGTCAGAGAAAATGAGAAGGCGCATCGGGCGCCGCTCATAAACGAAACGCGGTTTTGGAAAAACGAAAACGTATATTCATCGCCGCTTTGACCGCTGTCTTTGAACGACGCGGGGAATCGGCTGATTGTGCTTAAGACGCCGCGCTGGCTGGTTTTCTTGATTTCCAGGCTGCAGGCTGAATTGTCTGCATCGACCGAAAAATTAATCGGCAGATCTGACGGCATTCTGAGAAGATAGGTGCTGGCTTCACGCGCCGGGGTTTCTCCCGAGGTCGTCATCGTCTGGTCCCCGGCAGACAGAAAAACCTCTAGCGCCGGCTCTTTGGCAATCGACGGCGACGCAGCCACGCCGGCGAGAAGCAGCGCAGAGATAATGGCAACGGTTTTCATGAGGTGTCTCCTGACAAAACACCTTGCGCAGATCGTGACCGGATTAGCGAGCTAATTCGGGAGCCTAACTCTGATGAACAAGCTGCGGGAAAGTTTGGAATGGTGGGCGATGACGGACTCGAACCGCCGACATCCTCGGTGTAAACGAGGCGCTCTACCAACTGAGCTAATCGCCCATCGCAAACGAAGCCGGATCGGCCTGCCGCGTTGGTGGCCGTGATCTATGCGGATCGCGGCAAAACCGCAAGAGTGTTTGTGAAGATTTTTTGATTTTTTTGGTGGTGATCCCGTGTCTTGCAATGCCGCTCAGGCTCGGCGCGGCTGTGGAAAAGTGAGGGGAGGGCTTGTTTCGAAGGCACTGCGTCTGCGCCTGAGCATCGCTGCGGAAGACGGAAGTGCCGACTTTCGTTCGTCTGGCATCCAACCCACCGAAACAATTCGCAGACTGTCACGGTTTTGTCTCCAAACCTGCTTGACACTAAAAGGCGAACCCCGTAGTTAGCCGCTCATCGAAACGGGCAGCCGTTTTGGAGAGGGTGCTAGGGCATCCGGACTGCTTGAAATGAATTGCGGGTGTAGCTCAGTTGGTTAGAGTGCCGGCCTGTCACGCCGGAGGTCGCGGGTTCGAGCCCCGTCACTCGCGCCATTTCAAGTCTTGTAAAACGCAAATGCGATTTGTCGTTTGTCCGGTTCACTTCATCCTCGCGGCCGCAAAATGGCCGATCAATGCGCGGGTGTAGCTCAGTCGGTTAGAGTGCCGGCCTGTCACGCCGGAGGTCGCGGGTTCGAGCCCCGTCACTCGCGCCATTTCTTCCGAAAGCCATGCAGTTTCCCGTGGTCAGGCATGCAGGTTCAAACGGCCTGCACGGATTTGTCGCGACATCGTTGCATCTGCTTGATAATGTCCGCGCGACACGCGTCGAATTGCCTCTGTAAAAGTCTTGCGCCGGGGCCTCGGCTGCGCTAACCACGGCTTGTTGCAACGCACGTTCGCTTGCCGGGCATTTGCCCAAATGCGCCGCCTGGCGTCACCGGCAAGCAGGGATGAACATGATGACTGAACTGCTCAGTTCTTATATTCCGATCGCTATCTTCATTGCTATTGCGCTCGTTATCGGCCTGGCGCTGCTCATTGCGCCGTTCGCCGTGGCTTTCAAAGCGCCCGATTCGGAAAAGCTCTCGGCTTACGAATGCGGCTTCAACGCTTTCGACGACGCCCGCATGAAGTTCGACATCCGTTTCTACCTCGTGTCGATCCTCTTCATCATCTTCGACCTCGAAGTCGCCTTCCTCTTCCCCTGGGCCGTCTCCTTCGGCGCCATCGGCTGGTTCGGCTTCTGGTCCATGATGGTCTTCCTTCTCGTGCTGACCATCGGCTTTATCTATGAATGGAAGAAGGGAGCCCTGGAATGGGAGTAGCCCCTGTGAGCAATCAGCCGCTTGTTGCCCAGCAGCCGAAGGGGATTATCGATCCCTCGACCGGCAAGCCGATCGGCAGCAACGACCCATTTTTCGGCGAGATCAACAATGAGCTTGCCGACAAGGGTTTTCTCGTCACCTCGACCGATGAACTGATCAACTGGGCCCGCACCGGCTCGCTGATGTGGATGACCTTCGGTCTTGCCTGCTGTGCTGTCGAAATGATGCAGCTGTCGATGCCGCGTTATGACGTCGAGCGCTTCGGTTTTGCGCCACGCGCCTCGCCGCGCCAGTCCGACGTGATGATCGTCGCCGGCACGCTGACCAACAAGATGGCGCCCGCTCTGCGCAAGGTCTACGACCAGATGCCCGAGCCGCGTTATGTCATCTCGATGGGCTCCTGCGCCAATGGCGGCGGCTATTATCACTATTCCTATTCGGTGGTGCGCGGCTGTGACCGCATCGTGCCGATCGACATCTACGTGCCGGGCTGTCCCCCCACGGCAGAGGCGCTGCTTTACGGCGTGCTTCTGCTGCAGAAGAAGATCCGGCGTACCGGCACGATCGAACGCTAAGGGTTAAGGACAAGGCATATGAGTGAAGCCCTGACTGAGCTTGCGTCCTACCTTGGCGAAGCGCGCGGCAACCTGATCGCCGCGTCGCAGATGAAGTATGGCGAACTGACTCTGACGACGACGGGTGAAAACCTGGTCGCACTGCTGACCTTTCTGCGCGACGACGCCAAATGCGGTTTCGTCAACCTGATCGATATTTGCGGGGTCGACTGGCCGCAGCGCGAGCTGCGTTTCGACGTTGTCTACCACCTGCTGTCGCCGAAGAAGAACCTGCGCATCCGCGTCAAGGTCGCAACGGATGAAGATACGCCGGTTCCGTCGGCCTGCCCGGTCTATCCTGGCGCCGACTGGTTCGAGCGCGAGACCTGGGACATGTACGGCGTGCTCTTCACCGGCCATCCGGACCTGCGCCGCATCCTGACCGACTACGGCTTCGAAGGCCATCCGCTGCGCAAGGACTTCCCGACGACCGGTTTCGTCGAGGTCCGCTACGACGATGCGGCCAAGCGCGTCGTTTACGAGCCGGTCGAACTGAAGCAGGAATTCCGCAACTTCGACTTTATGTCGCCCTGGGAGGGGACTGAATATGTTCTCCCCGGGGATGAAAAGGCGAAGCAGTGAGTAGTGAATAGTCAGTAGCGAGTAGCGGGCAGGTATCTGGGTGACGAACGGGAAAATCACTTCCTACCGTGACTTGAAAGTCTGGCAATTTGCTATCGAGCTCTCTGTTGTTTGTTATGAGGTGACGAGAACCTTCCCGCGGGAAGAGATTTATGGGTTGACCAGCCAGATTAGACGATCTTCTGCTTCCGTGGCCGCGAATATCGCGGAGGGATATGGAAGAGAAAATCGAGGTTCGTTCGCCCAATTTCTCAAGATCGCTCAGGGCTCGTTGAAAGAATTGGAGACGCATTTGATCATCGCCGGACGAATTGGCTTTCTTCAAGCCTCGGCCTTGGACGAATTGCTCGACCGATGCGACGAAATTGGAAAGATGCTGGGATCGCTTATTCGAAGTGTTCAGCACCGGAAAAGCTGATGAATAGTGAACGGTCGAAAACTAATCACTACTCACTAGCCACTACTCACTCTAAGCGAGTTGATCGCCATGACCGAACATAACGTCCGCAACTTCAACATCAACTTCGGACCGCAGCATCCGGCGGCGCACGGCGTTCTTCGTCTTGTCCTGGAGCTTGACGGCGAAATTGTGGAGCGTGTCGATCCGCATATCGGCCTTTTGCATCGCGGCACCGAGAAGCTGATCGAGACCAAGACCTATCTTCAGGCCGTGCCCTATTTCGATCGCCTCGATTACGTCGCGCCGATGAACCAGGAACATGCCTATGCGATGGCCGTCGAAAAGCTGCTCGGCATCGAGATCCCGATTCGCGGCCAGCTGATCCGCGTTCTCTATTCGGAAATCGGCCGCATCCTGTCGCACCTTCTGAACGTCACGACGCAGGCCATGGACGTCGGCGCGCTGACGCCGCCGCTCTGGGGCTTCGAAGAGCGTGAAAAGCTGATGGTGTTCTACGAGCGCGCCAGCGGCTCGCGCATGCATGCCGCTTATATCCGTCCGGGCGGCGTCCACCAGGATCTGCCCGAACAGCTCGTGCAGGATATCGGCGCCTGGTGCGACCCGTTCCTGAAGGCGCTCGACGACATCGACAACCTGTTGACTGGCAACCGCATCTTCAAGCAGCGCAACGTCGATATCGGCGTCGTCTCGCTGGAGGAATGCTGGGCCTGGGGCTTCTCCGGCGTCATGGTGCGCGGTTCGGGTGCTGCCTGGGATCTGCGTCGCGCCCAGCCCTATGAATGTTATTCCGATCTCGAATTCGATATCCCGATCGGCAAGAATGGCGACAACTACGACCGTTATCTGATCCGTATGATCGAGATGCGCGAATCGGTCCGCATCATGAAGCAATGCGTCAACCGCCTGCTCTCAGATGCCAGGACCGGTCCTTTCTCGTCGATCGACGGCAAGGTCGTGCCGCCGAAGCGCGGCGAAATGAAGCGCTCGATGGAAGCGCTGATCCACCACTTCAAACTCTATACCGAAGGCTACCATGTGCCGGCCGGCGAGGTTTATGCCGCCGTCGAGGCGCCGAAGGGCGAGTTCGGCGTCTATCTCGTCTCCGATGGCACCAACAAGCCCTATCGCTGCAAGATCCGCGCGCCGGGTTATGCCCATCTGCAGGCGATGGATTTCATGTGCCGCGGCCACCAGCTTGCCGACGTCGCGGCCGTGCTCGGCTCGCTCGACATCGTCTTCGGCGAGGTGGATCGCTGATGCAGCTTCTGCCGCTGGCCGTCGTTATCCTTCTTTCGGCATCCGGGGTTTCGGCTCAGGAGTCCGATAGCCTCGGCACGCCGCTCGGCCATAAGGAAGAGACGCCGCCGGCGCAGCAATCGTCCATGGGTGAGCTTTTGTCCAAGGGCTATCAGATCAAGGCTGCCATTCCGAACGGCAGCAAATTCGTAGTGTTTATGCAAAAAGACCAGTCGGCCTATGCCTGCGAAATGCAGTCTTTGACCGCTTCGCGGTGTGGAACCCTAAACTGACAAGGCGTGAGAAAGAATGTCCGTTCGTCGATTAGCCGAAGATCAATTTCAGCCTGCCGCATTCGCCTTCAGCGATGAGAATGCGGTCTGGGCGGACAAGACGATCCAGAAATACCCCGCCGGCCGCCAGCAATCGGCGGTCATTCCGCTGTTGATGCGAGCGCAGGAGCAGGACGGCTGGGTTACGCGCGCGGCGATCGAAAAGATCGCCGACATGCTTGATATGGCCTATATCCGCGTGCTCGAGGTCGCGACCTTCTATACGCAGTTTCAGCTGCATCCTGTCGGCACCCGCGCCCATGTTCAGGTCTGCGGCACGACGCCCTGCATGCTGCGCGGCTCGGAAGCGCTGATGTCGGTCTGCAAGAGCAAGATCCATGCCCATGCCTTCGAGCGCAATGCCGAAGGCACGCTATCCTGGGAAGAGGTCGAATGTCTCGGGGCCTGCGTCAACGCCCCGATGGTGATGATCGGCAAGGACACCTATGAAGACCTGACGCCCGCGCGTCTCGAAGAGATCATCGACGTCTTTGCCGCCGGCAATGGCGCCAGCATCAAGCCCGGCACCCAGATCGACCGGGTGTTTTCGGCGCCCGAAGGCGGCCTGACCTCGCTGACGACGGAAGAGCCGAAGGCAAGGACCCGCGCCAAGAAGGCCGATGCCGAAACCGTATCGGCTCCAGTCGACGCCGCCCCGGTTCCGCCCTCCGAGGCTGCCCGCCCGAAGAGCACCGATGCCGAGACCAATGCTGCCCTGAAGACGCCGGCGACGGCGCCGAAGGCGGCTGCGAAAAACGCCAAGGCTGCCGAGCAGCAGCCGATATCAGGCACTGTGGCGGCCGAACCGGCGCCGAAAGCTGCCGTCAAGGCTGAAGCTGCCCCGGCGGCAAAGCCTGCCCTGACCGACAAGAACCGGCCGGCCGGCGTCGAAAAGCCCGCCGCCCCGGACGATCTGAAGATGATCTCGGGTGTCGGCCCGAAAATCGAGGCGACGTTGAACGAAATCGGCATCTTCACCTTCGCGCAGGTCGCGGGCTGGAAGAAGGCTGAACGCGAATGGGTCGATGGCTATCTGAACTTCCGCGGCCGCATCGAGCGCGATGACTGGGTCAAGCAGGCCAAGGCGCTCGCCAACGGCGGGGAAGCGGAATATATCAAGGTCTTCGGCAAGAAGCCGCGGTAAGAGGTGAAGCATGTTACAAGATAAAGACCGCATCTTTACCAACATCTACGGCCTCAAGGACAAATCCCTGAAGGGCGCGATGAGCCGCGGCCACTGGGACGGCACCAAGCAGATCCTCGAAAAGGGCCGCGACTGGATCATCAACGAGATGAAGGCGTCTGGCCTTCGCGGCCGCGGCGGCGCCGGTTTCCCCACAGGCCTCAAATGGTCCTTCATGCCGAAGGAAAGCGACGGCCGTCCGCACTACCTCGTCGTCAACGCCGACGAATCCGAGCCCGGCACCTGCAAAGACCGCGACATCATGCGCCACGATCCGCATACGCTGATCGAAGGCTGTGTCATCGCGAGCTTCGCCATGGGCGCCAATGCGGCCTACATCTATGTGCGCGGCGAATATATCCGCGAGCGCGAAGCGCTGCAGGCGGCGATCGACGAATGCTATGATTATGGCCTGCTCGGCAAGAACAACAAGCTCGGCTGGGACATGGAGATCTTCGTCCATCACGGCGCCGGCGCCTATATCTGCGGTGAGGAAACCGCACTACTCGAAAGCCTCGAGGGCAAGAAGGGCCAGCCGCGCCTGAAGCCGCCGTTCCCGGCCAATATGGGCCTCTACGGCTGCCCGACGACGGTCAATAACGTCGAATCGATCGCTGTTGCGCCGACGATCCTGCGCCGCGGCGCCGGCTGGTTCTCGGCCATCGGCCGTCCGAACAATGTCGGCACCAAGCTGTTCATGCTCTCCGGCCACGTCAACAAGCCGTGCACCGTCGAAGAAGAAATGGGCATCACCTTCCGCGAACTGGTCGACCGCCATGCCGGCGGCATCCGCGGCGGCTGGGACAACCTGCTTGCCGTCATTCCGGGCGGGGCATCCTGCCCGATCGTTCCGGCCAAGGACATTATCGATTGCCCGATGGATTTCGACGGCCTGCGCGGCGTCGGCTCTTCCTTCGGTACGGCCGCCGCGATCGTCATGGACAAGTCCACCGATGTCATCAAGGCGATCGCCCGTATCTCCGCCTTCTTCAAGCATGAGAGTTGCGGCCAGTGCACGCCCTGCCGCGAAGGCACGGGCTGGATGTGGCGCGTGATGGAACGCATGGCCAAGGGCAATGCCCAGAAGCGTGAAATCGACATGCTGTTCCAGGTGACGAAGCAGATCGAAGGCCACACCATCTGCGCGCTCGGCGACGCCGCCGCATGGCCGGTGCAGGGTCTGATCCGTAACTTCCGTCCCGAGATCGAAAAGCGCATCGACCAGTATACGGCGAGCGCGCTTGATCACGGCGCGGTTCTGGAGGCGGCTGAATAATCATGGCGGACAATGCATCCAAAGGTAGGAAAAACGAAGAAGTCGCCGATTTCGCGGCTGGTTTCGGCCGTCTTGCTGCCGAGATGCTTGAAAATGCACAGGCGATGCCGGTGCATCCGCTGATGGCGCATCCCGCTGCAGCCTTTGCCGCCGCAACGGCGATCGGCTTCGGTTTCTCGACCCAGATGGCCGGTGCTTTCTTCGGGGCCTGGCAGAGCGCCTTGGAGACCACCAGCAAGGTCGCGGCCGCCCTCGATGACACGCCGCCAGACGAACTGAAGCCCGATGTCGATATCCGGCCGGAGAATATTCGCCCGGTCGTGAAGGCGTTCACCAAGCCGCCGGCCGAGCAGAAGGCAGGACCGAGACTGACTGTCGTCAAGCCGGTCAGCGAGCCGACGCCAGCCAGCCCAGCAAAGCCAGTCACGCAAGCCAAGCCAGCCAGCCAAGCGAAGGCCAGCGAGCCAAAGCCGGCTGTGAAGGCAAAACCGGTTGCGCGGGGGAAGACCGACGACCTCAAGCTGATTGCCGGCATCGGCCCGAAGCTGGAGCAGGTGCTGAACGCCAAGGGCATTCGCAGCTTCGCCGAGATTGCCGCCTGGACCGACGAGGAAATCGCCCGGCTCGACGCCGAGCTCGGCTTCAACGGCCGCATCGGCCGTGACGACTGGGCCGGTCAGGCGAAAGTTCTGGCAGGACGGGGCCGCAGAAAGAAATGAACTGTCCGGCCGTGTCGATCGGCCGGAAAGATGGGCAGGTCGGCGGACGGGCGGGGGCCTCGAGATGCCGGTGCGGGTTCCGGGTCTGGAACGCGCGATAGAGAATTTGGGCGACATCAGATGTCGGCAGGACGAAAGATCCGGCTTGGCAATCAGAGTGCTGCAAAAATAGGTTTGTTTGCCGTCATCAGGCAAACGGGAAACAGGACTGAGCGACGATGGCAAAACTGAGGATTGACGGCAACGAGATCGAAGTTCCGGATCATTTCACGCTATTGCAGGCGTGCGAGGATGCCGGTGCCGAGGTCCCGCGCTTCTGCTTCCATGAGCGTCTGTCGGTTGCCGGCAATTGCCGCATGTGCCTTGTCGAGGTGAAGGGCGGCCCGCCGAAGCCGCAGGCTTCCTGCGCCATGAGCGTGCGCGATATCCGCGGCGGCCCGAACGGCGAACTGCCCGAGGTCTTCACCAACACTCCGATGGTCAAGAAGGCCCGCGAAGGTGTGATGGAATTCCTGCTGATCAACCATCCCCTCGATTGCCCGATCTGCGACCAGGGCGGCGAATGCGACCTGCAGGACCAGGCGATGGCCTTCGGCATCGACACCTCGCGCTATCAGGAAGACAAGCGCGCCGTCGAGGACAAGTATATCGGCCCGCTCGTCAAGACGGTGATGAACCGCTGCATTCACTGCACGCGCTGCGTCCGCTTCACCACCGAGGTCGCCGGCATTTCCGAGCTCGGCCTGATCGGCCGCGGCGAGGATGCCGAGATCACCACCTATCTCGAACAGGCGATGACCTCCGAACTGCAGGGCAACGTGGTCGACCTTTGCCCGGTCGGCGCGCTGACCTCGAAGCCCTTCGCTTTCACCGCGCGCCCCTGGGAATTGAACAAGACCGAATCGATCGACGTCATGGATGCCGTCGGTTCGGCGATCCGCGTCGACACCCGCGGCCGTGAGGTCATGCGCATCCTGCCGCGCGTCAATGAGGCGATCAACGAGGAGTGGATCTCCGATAAGAGCCGCTTCATCTGGGACGGCCTGAAGACCCAGCGCCTCGACCGGCCCTATGTTCGCCGCGACGGCCGCCTGCAGCCCGCCACCTGGGCCGAAGCCTTCGGCGCCATCAAGGCCGCCGTCGGCGCCACCTCGGGCGACAAGATCGGCGCGATCGCTGGCGACCTCGCTTCCGTCGAGGAAATGTATGCGCTCTCCGAACTGGTGAAGTCGCTGGGGTCAACCAATCTCGACTGTCGCCAGGATGGGGCGGCACTCGATCCGTCGCTCGGCCGTTCTAGCTACCTCTTCAACCCGACCATTGCTGGCCTCGATCAGGCCGATGCGCTGTTGATCATCGGCGCCAATCCGCGCTTCGAGGCAGCCATCCTCAACGCCCGCATCCGCAAGCGCTGGCGCCGCGGCAAGTTCCCGATCGGCGTGATCGGCGAGCGTGCTGAACTGCGCTACAGCTATGATTACCTCGGCGGCGGTCCCGACACGCTGAAGGATCTGGTCGAAGGCACCCACGCCTTCGCGGACGTGCTGAAGAATGCCGCCAAGCCGATGATCATCATCGGCCAGGGCGCGCTGTCGCGCACCGACGGCGCCGGCGTTCTCGCCAGTGCTGCCAAGCTCGCCGGCTCGGTTGGTGCTGTCGCCGAAGGCTGGAACGGCTTTGCCGTCCTCCACACCGCTGCCTCGCGTGTCGGCGGCCTCGACCTCGGCTTCGTGCCGGGTGCCAAGGGCGTCAATGCTGCCGAGATGCTGACGGCGATGGACGTGCTCTTCCTGCTCGGCGCAGACGAACTCGACTTCACCGCCAAGAAGGCCAAGCTCACCGTCTATATCGGCTCGCATGGCGATAACGGCGCGCACCATGCCGACGTCATCCTGCCGGCCGCAGCCTATACCGAAAAGTCCGGCACCTGGGTCAACACCGAAGGCCGCGTCCAGATGGGCAACCGCGCAGGCTTTGCGCCGGGTGATGCCCGCGAGGACTGGGCGATCATCCGTGCGCTTTCCGACGTGCTCGGCAAGAAGCTTCCCTTCGATTCGCTCAGCGAATTGCGTGTCCGGCTCTATGCCGCTTTCCCGCATTTCGCCGCCATCGACGAGATCGCTGAAACCGATAGCGCCCAAATTGCCGCAGTTGCGAAAAAAGCCGGCAAGATGAACAAATCCGGGTTTGCGTCGCCGGTGAAAGACTTCTATTTGACGAACCCGATAGCGCGTGCCTCGGCTGTCATGGCGGAGTGCTCGGCATTGGCCCGCAACAACTTCAAAGTCGCGGCAGAGTAAGGGCAGGGGACTATGGATTCTTTCTTTTCGACCTATGTCTGGCCGGCGATCATCATGATCGGTCAGTCGCTGCTGCTTCTCGTCTGCCTGCTCGTCTTCATCGCCTACGTGCTGCTCGCTGACCGCAAGATCTGGGCGGCCGTGCAGCTGCGCCGCGGCCCGAATGTCGTCGGTCCTTTCGGCCTGTTCCAGTCCTTCGCCGATCTTTTGAAGTTCGTCTTCAAGGAGCCGATCATTCCAGCCGGCGCCAACAAGGCGGTGTTCCTGCTTGCTCCGCTGGTGACGGTGCTTCTGGCGCTGTCCACCTGGGCGGTGGTGCCGCTGGCCGACGGATGGGTGATCGCCAACATCAATGTCGGCATCCTCTATATTTTCGCGATCTCTTCGCTCGAGGTCTACGGCATCATCATGGGCGGCTGGGCTTCGAACTCGAAGTATCCGTTCCTCGGCGCGCTACGCTCGGCGGCGCAGATGGTGTCCTATGAAGTCTCGATCGGCTTCGTCATCGTCACCGTGCTTCTCTGCGTCGGCTCGCTGAACCTGACCGATATCGTCAATGCGCAGCATACCGGCCTCGGCACCATGCTCGGACTGCCGGCGTCGTTCCTCGACTGGCACTGGCTATCGCTCTTCCCGATGTTCATCATCTTCTTCATTTCGGCGCTCGCCGAAACGAACCGCCCGCCCTTCGACCTTCCCGAAGCGGAATCGGAACTCGTCGCCGGCTTCATGGTCGAATACGGCTCCTCGCCATACATGATGTTCATGCTCGGCGAATATGCGGCCGTCTGCCTGATGTGCGCGCTGACGACGATCCTCTTCCTCGGCGGCTGGCTGCCCCCGGTCGATATCTGGATCCTCAACTGGGTCCCCGGGATCATCTGGTTCACGCTGAAGGCCTGCTTCGTGTTCTTCATGTTCGCGATGGTCAAGGCCTTCGTTCCGCGCTACCGCTACGACCAGCTCATGCGCCTCGGTTGGAAGGTCTTCCTGCCGCTGTCGCTCGCCATGGTCGTCATCGTTGCATTCGTGCTGAAACTGATGGGTTGGGCATGATGATGCCCGCTCTCGTTTTCGGCAAAATTGGAGGTTGAAGATGGCAAGCTTGTCCGGCTCCATCAGCTCGCTGTTTCTCAAGGAATTCGTCGGCGCGTTCTTTCTGTCGATGCGCTATTTCTTCCGCCAGAAGGCGACGATCAACTATCCCTTCGAAAAGGGTCCGGTTTCCCCGCGTTTCCGCGGCGAGCATGCGCTGCGCCGTTATCCGAACGGCGAGGAGCGCTGCATCGCCTGCAAGCTCTGCGAGGCGATCTGTCCTGCCCAGGCGATCACCATCGAGGCCGGTCCGCGCCGCAACGACGGCACGCGCCGTACGGTGCGCTACGACATCGACATGGTGAAGTGCATCTATTGCGGCTTCTGCCAGGAAGCCTGCCCGGTCGACGCGATCGTCGAAGGCCCGAATTTCGAATTTGCGACGGAAACCCGCGAAGAGCTCTATTTCGACAAGGCACGGCTTCTGGATAACGGAGACCGGTGGGAGCGCGAAATCGCCCGCAACATCGCGATCGACTCGCCGTACCGCTGATTGAGATTTTGAAATGCCGCGGTGGAGCGCAGTTGCTCCTGTCGCGGTCAATATGCACAGGAGCTTTTCCGGTTAACGCCAGGGAGAGCTCCATCGGGCAGGGAAACTCCCGGCTGCCCGGGGGAAGATGAAAAAGGCACCAACATGGGTCTGCAGGCTCTATTTTTCTATCTTTTCGCCTTTGTCGCGGTGGCGTCGGCGTTCATGGTCATCTGGGCGAAGAACCCGGTTCACTCGGTTCTCTTCCTGATCCTGGTGTTCTTCAATGCGGCCGGCCTCTTCCTGCTGCTCGGTGCCGAATTCCTGGCGATGATCCTGCTTGTCGTCTATGTCGGCGCCGTCGCCGTCCTCTTCCTCTTCGTGGTGATGATGCTCGATATCGACTTCACCGAACTGAGGGCCGGCGTTCTCGAATATGCGCCGATCGGCGGGCTGATCGGGGTGATCCTCGCAGCCGAACTGATCGTCGTCGTCGGCGGCAGCGTCATCTCGCCTGAGATCGCCAAGACTGTCGCCATGCCGATCCCGGCGCTGAGCGAGCGCACCAATACGGCCGCCCTCGGCGACGTGCTCTACACCAACTACGTCTATTTCTTCCAGATCGCCGGTCTGGTGCTCCTGGTCGCCATGATCGGCGCGATCGTGCTGACGTTGAGACACCGCACCAACATCAAGCGGCAGAATATTCCCAGGCAGGTTGCCCGCACGCCCGCCACCGCCGTCGAGGTGGTTTCGGTCAAGCCCGGGCAGGGCGTCTAAAGGCAGGTCAAGGAACAAAGAACATGGTCATCGGACTTTCCCACTACCTGACGGTCAGCGCCATCCTCTTCACGCTCGGCGTCTTCGGCATCTTCCTGAACCGGAAGAACGTCATCGTCATCCTGATGTCGATCGAACTGATCCTGCTTGCGGTCAACATCAACATGGTCGCCTTCTCCTCCTTCCTGAACGACATCGTCGGCCAGGTCTTCGCGCTGTTCATCCTGACGGTCGCGGCTGCCGAAGCGGCGATCGGTCTTGCAATTCTCGTTGTCTTCTACCGCAACCGCGGCTCGATCGCGGTCGAAGACGTCAATATGATGAAGGGCTGAGTGGCTCATGTTCCTCTATAAGGCTATCGTCTTTCTTCCCTTGATCGGTGCGATCGTCGCCGGCCTTTTCGGCCGCGCCATCGGCGCCAAGGCTTCGGAATATGTCACCAGCGGCCTGATGATCATCGCCGCCATCCTGTCCTGGGTCGTCTTCTTCACCGTCGGCATGGGCCATGCCGAAGGCGGTCCGATCAAGGTCGAGGTGCTGCGCTGGATCCAGTCCGGCGGCATCGACGTCTCCTGGTCGCTGCGCGTGGATACGCTGACCTCAGTCATGCTGATCGTCGTCAACACGGTCTCGACGCTGGTGCATGTCTATTCGATCGGCTACATGCATACCGATCCGCATCGCCCGCGTTTCTTCGCCTATCTCTCGCTCTTCACCTTCGCCATGCTGATGCTGGTGACCGCTGACAACCTTGCCCAGATGTTCTTCGGCTGGGAAGGCGTCGGTCTCGCCTCCTATCTGCTGATCGGCTTCTGGTTCAAGAAGCCCTCGGCGACGGCCGCGGCGATGAAGGCCTTCATCGTCAACCGTGTCGGCGACTTCGGCTTCGTGCTCGGCATTGCCGGCGTCTTCGTGCTGTTCGGCTCGATCAACCTCGACACGATCTTCGCCAATGCCTCGAACTTCGCCCCGCATGAAGGCGGCGGCGAAGCGGGCGAGGTGATCCTCAACCTCTTCGGAATGCAGCTCGACAAGGCGCATGCGCTGACCGGCATCTGCCTGCTGCTCTTCATGGGCGCGATGGGCAAGTCGGCGCAGTTCCTGCTGCACACCTGGCTGCCTGACGCCATGGAAGGCCCGACCCCGGTCTCGGCCCTCATCCATGCCGCCACCATGGTCACCGCCGGCGTCTTCCTCGTCGCCCGCATGTCGCCGCTCTTCGAACTGTCGCCGGATGCGCTTGTGGTCGTCACCGTGATCGGCGCGATCACCGCCTTCTTCGCAGCAACCGTCGGCCTGGTGCAGAACGACATCAAGCGTGTCATCGCCTATTCCACCTGTTCGCAGCTCGGCTACATGTTCGTAGCGCTTGGGGTAGGGGCCTATGGTGCGGCGATCTTCCATCTCTTCACGCACGCCTTCTTCAAGGCGCTGCTCTTCCTCTGCGCCGGCTCGGTCATCCATGCCGTCGATGGCGAGCAGGACATGCGCTACATGGGCGGCCTGCGGCCGCACATCAAGGTAACGTTCTGGATGATGATCATCGGCACGCTGGCGATCACCGGCGTCGGCATTCCCTTCACGCCGATCGGCTTTGCCGGGTTCTTCTCCAAGGACGTGATCATCGAGGCGACCTATGCATCGCATTCGCCGGTCTCCGGCTTAGCCTTCGCGCTGCTGGTCATCGCGGCTCTCTTTACGAGCTTCTATTCCTGGCGCCTGATCTTCATGACCTTCTTCGGCAAGCCGCGTGCTTCGCACGAGGTCATGCACCACGTGCACGAGTCGCCGCAGGTCATGCTTGTGCCGCTCTATCTGCTCGCGATCGGCGCAGTGCTTGCTGGCGTGATCTTCGAAGGCCGGTTCTACGGCGAGGAATATGCTGAGTTCTGGAAGGGTGCGCTCTTTACCGGCGCCGAGAACGAACTGGTCGAAGAGTTCCACCATGTTCCGGCGCTCGTGGCTTTGAGCCCGTTCATCGCCATGGTGCTCGGCTTCGTCACCGCCTGGTACATGTATATCCGCTCGCCTGAGACGCCGCGCATCCTGGCGCAGCAGCACCGCGTGCTCTACAAGTTCCTGTTGAACAAGTGGTATTTCGACGAGCTCTACGACTTCCTCTTCGTCCGCTCAGCCAAGGCGCTCGGCCGCTTCCTGTGGAAGAAGGGTGATGTCGGCATCATCGACACATACGGCCCGAACGGCGTCGCCGCTCGCGTCGTCGCCGTCACCGATCGCGTGGTCCGCCTGCAGACCGGTTACCTCTATCACTACGCCTTCGCCATGCTGATCGGCATTGCGGCGCTCGTTACCTGGATGATGCTCGGGAGTTCCTTCTGATGACCGATTGGCCTATTCTTTCAACGGTCACCTTCCTGCCGCTCGTCGGCGTGGTGCTCCTGCTGCTGATGAACGGCGAGAGCGAAACCGGCCGGAAGAACGTGCTGTGGATCTCGTTGATCACCACCGTCTTCACCTTCGTCGTCTCGCTCGTCATCTGGATCGGCTTCGACAATGCCAATCCGGGCTTCCAGATGGTCGAGAAGCATAACTGGCTCGGCACCGGCATCGGCTACCACGTCGGCGTCGACGGCATCTCGATGCTGTTCGTCATCCTGTCGACCTTCCTCATGCCCTTCTGTGTGCTGGCGAGCTGGCTCTCGATCGAGAAGCGCCTGAAGGAATACATGATCGCCTTCCTCATCCTCGAAACGATGATGATCGGCGTCTTCGTCTCGCTCGATATCGTGCTCTTCTACGTCTTCTTCGAGGCGGGCCTCATTCCGATGTTCCTGATCATCGGTGTCTGGGGCGGCAAGGACCGCGTCTATGCGAGCTACAAGTTCTTCCTTTATACGCTGCTCGGCTCGGTGCTGATGCTGCTCGCCATCATGGCGATGTACTGGCAGGCCGGCACGACCGACATTACCGCGCTGCTCGCCTACAAGTTCCCGCCGGCGCTGCAGACCTGGTTATGGCTTGCCTTCTTCGCCTCCTTTGCGGTGAAGATGCCGATGTGGCCGGTCCATACCTGGCTTCCCGATGCCCACGTTCAGGCGCCGACGGCTGGCTCTGTGATCCTGGCCGGCGTGCTTTTGAAGCTCGGCGGCTACGGTCTCATCCGCTTCTCGCTCGGCATGTTCCCGGTCGCCTCCGATTATTTCGCGCCGCTCGTCTTTGCCATGTCCGTCATCGCGATCATCTACACCTCTCTGGTGGCGATGATGCAGGACGACATCAAGAAGCTGATCGCCTATTCCTCCGTGGCCCACATGGGCTACGTGACCATGGGCATCTTTGCCGCCAACATGCAGGGCGTTCAGGGCTCGATCTTCCAGATGCTCTCGCACGGTATCGTCTCCGGCGCGCTCTTCCTCTGCGTCGGCGTCGTCTACGACCGCACCCACACCCGCGAGATCAACGCCTATGGCGGCCTCGTCAACAACATGCCGAAATATGCCGTGGCGATGATGGTCTTCACCATGGCCAATGTCGGGCTTCCCGGCACGTCGGGCTTCGTCGGCGAATTCCTGACGCTGATCGGTGTCTTCCGGGTCAATACCTGGGTAGCGCTCTTTGCCGCTACCGGCGTCATCCTCTCGGCCGCTTACGCGCTCTGGCTTTATCGCCGGGTGATCTTCGGTTCGCTGGAAAAGGAAAAGCTGAAGGCGCTGCTTGATCTTTCCAGACGCGAGCAGTTGATCCTCTACCCGCTGGTCGCGCTGACCATCTTCTTCGGCGTTTACCCGGCTCCGGTCTTCGATGCGACGGCTGCTTCGGTGGATCTGCTGGTCAACAACTACACGGCCGCCGTGCACGCAGCGCAGAATGTTGCGCTGTCTATGAAATGATGACGGGACTTATTGGACATGACCGCTGAAACAATTCTCCTCAGTCTGCATCTTTCCGCGCCGGAGCTCATCCTCGCGGTCGGCGCCCTTGTCCTGTTGATGGTCGGCGTCTTCTCCGGCGAGCGGTCGGGCCTTCTCGTCACCGGCCTCGCCATCGTCCTGCTGCTGGCCTCCGGCCTGTGGCTACTCTTCGTGCCCGCAGAAGGCCTTGCCTATGGCGGGGTCTACATGGCGGACGGCTTCTCGCGCTTCATGAAGCTGGTGGCGCTGATCGGTTCGCTGGTCGCCATCTTCATGTCGATCGGCCACGCCCGCGAAAATCAGCTCGACAAGTTCGAGTTCCCGGTTCTCCTGGTGCTTGCGACCCTCGGCATCCTGCTGATGATCTCGGCCAACGACCTGATCTCGCTCTATCTGGCGCTGGAACTGCAGTCGCTGGCGCTCTACGTCGTCGCAGCGATCAACCGCGACAGCCTGAAGTCGACCGAAGCCGGCCTGAAATATTTCGTCCTCGGCGCGCTTTCCTCCGGCATGCTGCTCTATGGCATGTCGCTGGTCTACGGCTTCACCGGCCACACCCACTTCTCCGAGATCGCCCAGGCGCTGTCCGTCGAGGGCGCGCGTTCGCTCGGACTGATCTTCGGCCTGGTCTTCATCCTCGCCGGCATCGCCTTCAAGATCTCGGCCGTTCCCTTCCATATGTGGACGCCGGATGTTTACGAAGGCGCGCCGACACCGGTCACCGCCTTCCTGGCCGCAGCACCCAAGGTCGCCGCCATGGCGATGATGACCCGCATCGTCATCACGGCTTTCCAGCCGGTTCTGGCGGACTGGCAGCAGGTCGTCGTCTTCATCTCGATCGCCTCGATGCTGCTCGGCTCGTTTGCCGCGATCGGCCAGAAGAACATCAAGCGACTGATGGCCTATTCCTCGATCGGCCATATGGGTTATGCGCTGGTCGGTCTTGCCGCCGGCAACCAGACCGGCGTCACCGGCGTCATGCTTTACATGGTCATCTACATGGTCATGACGCTCGGCACCTTTGCGATCATCATGTCGATGCGCCGCAAGGACGGCACCGTCGTCGAGAATGTCGACGATCTGGCCGGCCTCTCCACAACCAACCCGTTCATGGCCGTGGTGCTGACGGCGCTGATGTTCTCGCTTGCCGGCATCCCGCCGCTCGCCGGCTTCTTTGCGAAGTACTTCGTCTTCGTTGCCGCCATCGAGGCCAAGCTCTATGCGCTTGCCATCATCGGTGTTCTCGCTTCGGTCGTCGGCGCCTACTACTATCTGCGTGTCATCAAGCTGATGTGGTTCGATGAGGCGACCGGCGAATTCGCCCGTGTCTCCGGAGCGCTGCGTCTGGTCTTCGGTCTCTCCGGTCTCTTCGTCACCGCCTATGTCCTCATCGGCGGCCCGATCGGCGGCGCTGCAGAGCTTGCCGCCGCGACGCTCTTTTGATGGCTTCCGACGGACGGCGCCGGATATCGCTCGGCGATTTCAGGCACGAGGCTCTGTCGGAAACATCGTCTACCAACAGCGAATGCCTCGCCCGGGCTCGGGCAGGCGATGGCGGCAATCTCTGGGTGACCGCCGAGAGGCAGACGGGCGGCCGCGGCCGCCGCGGCAGGCTCTGGGTTTCCGAGCGCGGCAATCTCTACGCTTCTCTTCTTCTGATCGACCCGGCGCCGATGGAGCGCCTCGGTTCTCTGCCGCTGGCGATCGCCGTTGCCGTGCACCAGGCGATCCGCAGGGTGCTGCCTCTGGGCGCCGAGCCGCTCGAGGTCAAATGGCCGAACGATATCCTCATCGGTCGAAAGAAGACCTGCGGCATTCTCGTCGAAGGCGAGGGGCTGCCGGACGGCCGTTACGCGCTCATCGTCGGCATCGGCATCAATATCTCTGTCATGCCGGACAATCCGCTCTATCCCGTCACCTGCCTGCGTCAGCAGGGAAGTGCGGCGTCGCCGGAGGAACTCTTCGCGCATCTCTTCGCCGCCACGGCGGAAGTGCTTGAAATATGGGACCAGGGCCGCGGCATCGGCGAGATCACGACGCTCTGGCGCGCCATCGCCTGCGGCATCGGCGAAAAGATTACGGTCAATTTGCCGGACCGATCGATTTCCGGACAATTCGCCGGAATTGATGATAATGGCTTGTTGATGCTCGATACCGGCGCTGGCAGGATAATGCCCATTGCTGCCGGTGATGTGTTTTTTGGATAGCGGAAAAAACGAAAATTATGGCGAAACAGGACGAACTGGTATTCCTGCCTCTGGGCGGTGTCGGTGAGATTGGCATGAATCTCGCTCTCTACGGCTACGGCCCGCCCGAGCATCGCCAGTGGATTATGGTCGATTGTGGCGTCACTTTTCCGGGGCCCGACCTGCCGGGTGTCGACCTCGTATTGCCCGATATCCGCTTCCTCGCCAGCGAACGAAAGAACCTCAAGGCGATCATCATCACCCATGCGCATGAAGATCATTATGGTGCGCTCGCCGATCTCTGGCCAGGCCTCAACGTGCCGGTCTATGCCTCTGGTTTTACCGCCGGTCTGCTCGAAGCCAAGCGCAATTACGAGAAGGCTAAGATCGGCGAAGTGCCGGTGACGCCGTTCAAGGCCGGCGATACGATCAATGTCGGCCCCTTCAGCATCGAAGGTGTGGCCGTCAACCATTCGATCCCCGAGCCGATGTCGCTGATGATCCGCACGCCGGTCGGCAATGTCATCCATACCGGCGACTGGAAGATCGACCACGAGCCCTCGCTCGGGCCGCTGACCGACGAGACACGTTTCCGTCAACTCGGCGACGAGGGTGTGCTGGCGCTGATGTGCGATTCCACCAATGCGCTGCGCGACGGTGTTTCGCCCTCCGAGAAGGATGTGTCCGAAAGCCTGCGCAAGATCATCGAGAATGCCGAGGGCAGGGTGGCGATCACTACCTTCTCGTCGAATGTCGGGCGTATCCGCACCGTTGCCGAGGCTGCCGAGGCGGCTGGCCGCGAAGTGCTGCTGCTCGGCAGTTCGCTGAAGCGCGTCGTCGACGTTGCCCAGGATATCGGCCTGATGGAAGGCGTGAAGCCCTTCATCTCCGAGGACGAATACGGCTATATCCCGCGCGACAAGGTCGTCGTCATCCTGACGGGCAGCCAGGGCGAGGCGCGGGCAGCCCTTGCCAAGCTTTCCCGCGACGAGATGCGCAATGTGGCGTTTGCGGCAGGCGATATCGTCGTCTTTTCCTCGCGCGCCATTCCCGGCAACGAGAAGGCGATCCAGGACATCAAGAACGGCCTCGTCGAGCAGGGTGTGCACATCATCACGGATACCGAGGCATTGGTCCACGTTTCCGGTCATCCGCGCCGCAACGAGTTGCAGCGGATGTATGAGTGGACGCGGCCGAAGATCGTCGTGCCGGTGCATGGCGAGGCAACGCATCTGGCGGCGCATAAGGAACTTGCCGAACAATCCGGCATCGCACTGGTGCCGCGGGTGCGCAACGGCGATATCCTGCGGCTGGCGCCGGGTCCGGTCGAGGTGATCGGCGAGGCGCCGCATGGCCGGATTTATAAGGACGGCACGCTGATCGGCGATTTCGACGAGATGGGTATCGGCGAGCGCAAGAAACTCTCCTATGTCGGGCATGTCGCGGTCAACGTCGTGCTCGACGCCCGCTATGACATCGTCGGCGAACCCGACCTCATTTCGATCGGCCTGCCGACCTACGATGATGAGGGCGAGGATATGGAGGATACGCTCTTCGACGCGGCGGTCAGCGCCATCGAGAGCATTCCGCGCGCCCGCCGCAAGGATATCGACATGCTGCAGGAGGCCGTGCGCCGCGCCATCCGCTCGGCCGCGAACAACACCTGGGGCAAGAAACCTCTTGTCACCGCTTTCGTCACCAAGGTCTGATCATGCTCGGCCGGGTCAACCATATCGCCATCGCCGTGCCCGATCTGGCCGCGGCGACTGCGGCCTACCGCGATACGCTGGGTGCTGCCGTATCGCAGCCGCAAGCCCTGCCGGAGCACGGCGTCACCGTCGTTTTCGTCGAATTGCCGAACACCAAGGTCGAATTGCTGCAGCCGCTCGGGGCTGCCTCGCCGATCGCAGCCTTCCTCGAAAAGAACCCGTCCGGCGGCATGCATCACATCTGCTATGAGGTGGACGATATCCTTCTCGCCCGTGACCGGCTGGTCACGGCGGGCGCAAGGGTGCTCGGCGACGGCCAGCCGAAGACCGGCGCGCACGGCAAGCCGGTGCTCTTTCTGCACCCCAAGGATTTCTTCGGCACGCTGATCGAACTCGAACAGGCCTGAGCCCTGCTGCGGCAGAGTGACCCGAAGACCGCTAAACCTTTCGTCCGCTTTGAGTTGCTCGCCATTCCGCCGTATAAGGACGCGATATTACAGCGCCGCGTGTCTTCTAAGACGCGCAAAGGACGCTGTAACAATTTAAATTGCTGCATTCCTTAAATCGATTCCGATTTAAGGAATGCAGCAGCGCGACACCAATGGGAACCAGAATGCTCCAGATCTTTCTTCAGGGATTTGCCGTCTACTTCATCATCTGGTGGATGACGCTTTTCGCCGTCCTGCCGATCGGCCTGCGCACCCAGGCGGATGACAACGACGTCGTGCTCGGCACCGTTCCAAGCGCGCCCACACGGTTTCGCGCCGCTTTCGTGTTTTCGCTGACGACGCTGATTTCGGCCCTGGTCTACGGCCTCTGGTACGTCTGCGACACCTATTTCGGCTGGGGCTTCGATGCCCTGCCGCAACTCGGCCCCAGCTTCTATTGAGCGTGCTTTTGCTCAAACTTTGAGCAGATGTAAACCTAGTGAAAGCGAACTTCGTCATACCAGCGTCATACTGTTGCGGCAAAGAGCTCTCGTAACGGAATGAGGGCCATCCCCTAACGGAAGCCGGCCGGATTTTTGGATGGGATGGAGGACGAAAAGCCAAAAAAAAACAAGGCTAAAAGCCTTGTTTTAAGTATCGCGTGATCTGTAACCGTTGCCGGGGCTGCGACGAGCGCGCCTAAGATCTGATCCTCCCAAGACTTGACCGCGAATTCGGCAAGAATTTAACTTCCTGCCTGTTTTGTGAGCTAAAACTAGCTCAAACATTGGGCTTTGTCATCTGCTTTTTTTGCATTTTTGCTACACTCTAGCAAAATTTTTCTGTTGACAAGATTTTCGTTCAAGTCCTTATAAACACGCGCTTTTTCATGCCCTTTCATTTTGCGGGTGCGAACATGCGCTTCCGGGAGGTTGCCGGCATCCGTTGCGGGTTTCCTTCCTGCCGCGAAGCGGCTATGAACGCTCCCGACATTAACAATGGTCTTTCGATTCCGCCTGCTGCGGGATCTCAACTGCTCCGGAATCCGCCATGCGTCTGTCCCGCTATTTCATGCCCATCCTCAAGGAAAACCCCAAGGAGGCGGAAATCGTCTCCCACCGGCTGATGCTGCGTGCCGGTATGATCCGTCAGCAGTCGCAGGGCATTTATTCCTGGTTGCCGCTCGGCAAGCGCGTGCTCGACAAGGTCAACGCCATTATCCGCGAAGAGCAGAACCGCGCCGGTGCCATTGAGCTGTCGATGCCGACCCTGCAATCGGCCGAGCTCTGGCAGGAAAGTGGCCGTTACGACGCCTACGGCAAGGAGATGCTGCGCATCAAGGACCGTCAGGACCGGCCGATGCTCTACGGTCCCACCAACGAGGAGATGGTGACGGATATTTTCCGCTCCTCCGTCAAGTCCTACAAGGACCTGCCGCTCAATCTCTATCATATCCAGCTGAAGTTCCGTGATGAGATCCGTCCGCGCTTCGGCACCATGCGCTCGCGTGAATTCATGATGAAGGATGCCTATTCCTTCGATCTGACGCGCGAAGCGGCGGAGCATTCCTATAACAAGATGTTCGCCGCCTATCTCAGAACCTTCGACCGGCTCGGCCTGCGCGCCATTCCGATGCGCGCCGACACCGGCCCGATCGGCGGCAAGCTCAGCCATGAATTCATCATCCTCGCCGATACCGGCGAATCCGAAGTCTTCTGCCACAAGGATTTCGTCGATTTCGATATTCCTGGCGAACACACCGATTTCGACAATGTCGACGGCCTGCAGGCGATCTTCGACAAATGGACCTCGCTCTATGCGGCGACCTCGGAAATGCACGACGAGGCGGCTTTCAACGCCGTTCCCGAAGGCGACCGCCTGTCGGCGCGCGGCATCGAGGTCGGCCACATCTTCTATTTCGGCACGAAATATTCCGAGCCGATGGGCGCGAAAGTGCAGGGACCTGATGGCAAGGAACACTTCGTTCACATGGGTTCCTACGGTATCGGTCCGACACGCCTTGTTCCCGCCATCATCGAAGCATCGCATGATGATAACGGAATCATCTGGCCGGCATCGGTCGCACCCTTCGATATCGTTGTGATCAACATGAAGGCGGGCGATCAGGCCTGTGACGATACCTGCGAGCTGATCTATGCCGCGCTGACCAAGGCCGGCAAGGATGTGCTCTATGATGATACCGACGACCGGGCCGGCACGAAATTCGCGACCGCCGACCTGATCGGTGTGCCCGTCCAGATCATCGCCGGCCCGCGCGCGGTCGCAAACGGCGAAGTGGAAGTGAAGGACCGCAAGACCGGCGCCCGCGAAACGATGACCATCGAAGCGGCGATCAATCGGTTCGTGGCTTAAGGAAACGGAGGCGAAATGGCAGAGGCAGCAGTGGACCGGAGTTCGAAATCCGGCTTGGGTCCGGCTGGCAAGCCATTTTCCACCTTTGAACGCCTCGTGGCGTGGCGTTATCTGCGCGCCCGTCGCAAGGAAGCCTTCATATCGGTCATCGCCGGCTTCTCCTTTGTCGGCATCATGCTCGGCGTTGCGACGCTGATCATCGTCATGGCCGTGATGAACGGCTTCCGCACCGAACTCGTCTCGCGCATCCTCGGCATCAACGGCCACATGATCGTCCAGCCGGTCGATGGGCCCTTCACCGATTATCCTGTCCTCAGCAGCAAGCTCGCCGCGGTACCCGGCGTCAAGATGGCGCTACCCCTCGTGGAAGGCCAGGTGCTCGCCTCCGCCCAGGCCGGCGGCAGCACCGGCGCTCTGGTGCGCGGCGCCCGCGCCGAGGATCTGACCAAGCTCAAGACGGTCTCCGACAACATCAAATCAGGCGATATGGTGGGGTATGCCTCCGGCGACGGTGTGCTGATCGGCACCCGCATGGCCGATCAGCTTGGTCTGCGCGTTGGCGATCTCATTACGCTGACGTCACCAGATGGCGACATTACGCCGATGGGCGTCAGCCCTCGCATCAAATCCTACAAGATCTCCGGCCTCTTCGAGATCGGCATGTCGGAATATGACTCCTCGATCATCTTCATGCCGCTCGAGGAAGCGCAGCTCTATTTCAATGCCGAAGGGCTGGTGCAGTCGATCGAGCTCTTCGTCGATAACCCCGACGATATCGACGATCTGAGGCCCAAGGTGGAGGAAGCGGCCGGCCGCCAGATCGCCATCACCGACTGGCGCCAGCGCAACCAGACCTTCTTCTCGGCGCTGCAGGTCGAGCGCAACGTCATGTTCATGATCCTGACGTTGATCGTGCTCGTGGCGGCACTGAACATCATCTCCGGCCTCATCATGCTGGTGAAGGACAAGGGCAGCGATATCGCCATCCTGCGCACCATGGGCGCCAGCGCCGGCGCGATCATGCGCATCTTTTTCATGACCGGGGCGGCGATCGGCATTGTCGGCACCGTTGCCGGTGTGCTGCTCGGCGTTCTCGTCTGCGTCAACATCGAATCCGTCCGCCAGTTCTTCTCCTGGATTTCAGGCACCGTACTCTTCAATCCGCAGGTCTATTTCCTTAGCCAGCTGCCGGCCGAGATGGATCTGAGCGAAACGATCTCGATCGTCGTCATGGCGCTGACGCTCTCCTTCATCGCGACCATCTTCCCGGCCTGGCGTGCCTCCAGGCTCGATCCGGTGCAGGCCCTGCGCTACGAATAAGGAATGCCGCCTTCATGAAACGCAACGTCGTTCTCCAGCTTACCGGCGTCGAGCGCCATTACGGGCAGGGCGGTACGCTGCTGTCGATCCTGAAGGGCGCGGATTTTTCCATATCGAAGGGGGAGACCGTCGCTCTCGTCGCCCCTTCCGGCACCGGCAAGTCGACACTGCTGCATGTCGCCGGCCTGCTGGAGCATCCGGACGGCGGTGAGGTCAACATCAACGGCCATGCCTGTGACGGCCTGAGCGACGAGAAACGCACCGCCATCCGCCGCAGCGAAATCGGCTTCGTCTACCAGTTCCACCACCTGCTGCCGGAATTCTCGGCACTCGAAAATATCATGATGCCGCAGCTGATCGCCGGGCTTTCCTGGAAGGAAGCCGGAGAGCGGGCCGGCCAGCTTCTCGATTATATGCGGATCGGCCATCGTGGCTCGCATCGCCCCGGCGAGCTTTCCGGCGGCGAGCAGCAGCGCGTTGCGATTGCCCGCGCCGTCGCCAATGCGCCGACCCTGCTTCTTGCCGACGAGCCGACCGGCAATCTCGACCCCGAAACGGCAAGCTACGTCTTCGACGCGCTGGAAGCGCTGGTGCGCCAGTCCGGCCTTGCTGCCCTCATCGCCACCCACAATCACGAACTCGCCCGCCGCATGGATCGGCGCGTGACGATCTCCGACGGCAAGATCGTCGATTTCTGAGACCGCGATCCATGGCTGTCCGGTTTGCGCCGATGGCAGCCCCTCATCGTAACCTACCGGGGTCGAGCCAGTCGTCTCGCCCCGTCCTTCGGAGCCCCGTAAAAAACGGGGCGAGGGGACGTGCCAAACGCAGCGTCGAGGTTAGAGAAAGCCGGTGCAGCATGTCCCTTCGCCCCGCGAGCGGGGAAGGTGCAGCGGGCCGCGATCAAGGGATGACCAGCCCGCCGCGATAGTCGAGCATATAGGCCTTCTGGCCATCGACCATGATGCATTCATGGCCGATGAACCGCTCGCAGCCGCCTTCGCTGCTGTCGATATAGCGGCCGAACGGATGGTCGAATTCCATCCCGCCAAGAAACCGGCCCTCGCGATACATCGCCGAAAGCGCAGCCTTGATCACCGCTCCGGCTGCTGTGCCGTCGATAAGCTCAGGCGCAATGATGCAGCCGAAATAATTCATCGCCCAGACGGGCTCGCCGGCAAGCCACACCACTTCCTGTCCGGCGAAATCGGTCCCGCCGAAATAGCTGTCGAGATAACGCCAGTCGCCGCGTTCGTAACCGATATCGTGGGCACCCGGCCGACAGGGCGCGCGCGCCACGCCGCCGCCGACATAGGTCGCAGCCTTCGCCTCCACGACGAATTCGTTCAGCATCGCAATATCGATCATGTCATTCTCCTCTCGGCCCGATGCTGGCAAATATGCCGCGACATGTAAAGAACAAAAAGAGAACATATGCCGGAAATAAAGAGTCGCCTTGAGGAGGTCTTCCGCCTGAGCGCCATGACCGATCTGCGACGGATCGGGAAAGGGCAAGGCTGCTGCCGATCACATCGAGCGCGGCCCCTTAGCCGATTCGTCGCCTATTTCCTGGGACTTTCAAACACAAGAAAGAAGGAAAAGATTCCTGTTGACAACAGAACATACATGGAACAAATTGAAAACATAACGAGTAAAGGAGAGCCCGATGACTGACATGATCCGTGATATCGCAGCATTCACCTCCATCGCAATGTTCGTTGCCAGCTTCTCGCTCATCGTCATGGCGCTCTAAAGTTTTCAGGGGACCGCATGGTAAACATGCGGTCCGGACGCGGGACTTCTTCTGGACATCATCGCCCTCTATGCCGACAATGCGTCCGATTCATTCGGGTGATTGGGAAGGCATGTCATGGCGGATACGGCAAAGGGTTCAACGGGTGAGGCGACCGGCGGCACGCCGGGTTTTATCCACCTGAGGGTCCATTCCGCCTATTCGCTTCTCGAGGGCGCCCTGCCGCTGAAGAAGATCCTCTACAAGGCGACCGGCGACAGCCAGCCGGCGATTGCCATTACCGACACCAACAATCTGTTCGTCGCCCTCGAATTCTCCCAGAAGGCGATGGAAGACGGCCTGCAGCCGATCATCGGCTGTCAGGTCTCGATCGATATGGGAGACGGGTTGGAAACGGAAAAGCGCGGCGGCCAGCAGGCCGTGGTCAAGCTGCCGTCGATCGTTCTTCTCGCCGCGACGGATGCCGGTTACGAACGGCTGGTCGATCTCGTCAGCCGGGCCTATCTCGGCGGCGAAAGCAACCAGGCCGTTCATATCAGCGCCTCCTGGCTGGAGGAGGCAGGCACGGAAGGGCTGATCGCATTGAGCGGCGCCTTGACCGGGCCGGTCGACGTGGCCATCAAGGAAGGCCATCCCGCTCAGGCGGAAGCCCGGCTGCTCACGCTGAAGCGCCTCTTCGGCGACAGGCTCTATGTCGAGCTGCAGCGGCACGGCACCTACGACAAGCGACACGAGCAGAAGATTATCGGGCTCGCCTATGCCCACGACCTGCCGCTGGTTGCGACCAACGAGGCTTTCTTTCCGACCCGCGACGATTACGACGCCCATGATGCGCTAATGGCGGTCGCGCACAACGCCATCGTCTCCGACGACAGCCGCTTTCGCCTGACGCCGGATCACTATCTGAAGAGCCGGGCCGAGATGGTCAAGCTCTTCGCCGACCTGCCGGAAGCGCTGGAAAATACGGTCGAGATCGCCACGCGCTGCTCCTTCGTGCTGAAGACGCGAAAGCCGATCCTGCCACGCTTCACCGGTGCGACCGATGATGCCGAGGAGGCCGAACGCGCCGAGGCGAGCGAGTTGCGCCGCCAGGCGGTCGAAGGGCTGGACATGCGGCTTGCAACGCTCGGCATGTCGCCGGGTTACGAGGAAAAGGATTATCGCGAACGGCTGGATTTCGAGCTCAGCGTCATCGAGCGCATGCGTTTCCCCGGCTACTTCCTGATCGTTGCCGACTTCATCAAATGGGCCAAGCAGCATGACATTCCGGTCGGTCCCGGCCGTGGTTCGGGCGCTGGTTCGCTGGTCGCCTATGCATTGACGATCACCGACGTCGATCCGTTGCGTTTTTCGCTGCTCTTCGAGCGCTTCCTCAATCCGGAACGCGTCTCGATGCCCGACTTCGACATCGACTTCTGCCAGGACCGCCGCGAAGAGGTGATCCGCTATGTTCAGGCCAAGTATGGCCGCGAGCAGGTGGCGCAGATCATCACTTTCGGTTCGCTGCAAGCGCGCGCCGCCCTTCGCGACGTCGGCCGCGTGCTGGAAATGCCCTACGGGCAGGTCGACAAGATCTGCAAACTCGTGCCGAACAATCCCGCCAATCCGACGCCGCTGTCCAAGGCGATCGAGGAGGAGCCGAAGCTGCAGGAGGAGGCGGCAAAGGAACCGGTTGTCGCGCGCCTGCTCGACATCGCCCAGAAGATCGAGGGGCTTTACCGCCATGCCTCGACCCATGCCGCCGGCATCGTCATCGGCGACCGGCCGCTTTCCAAGCTGGTGCCGATGTATCGCGATCCGCGTTCGGACATGCCGGTCACCCAGTTCAACATGAAATGGGTGGAGCAGGCGGGCCTCGTCAAGTTCGACTTCCTCGGCCTGAAGACGCTGACCGTGCTGAAGGTCGCAGTCGATTTCGTCGCCAAGCTCGGCATCAAGGTCGATCTCGCGGCCATTCCACTCGACGACAAGAAGACCTACGAGATGCTGTCGCGCGGCGAGACGGTCGGCGTGTTCCAGGTGGAAAGTGCCGGCATGCGCAAGGCGCTGATCGGCATGAAGCCGGACTGCATCGAGGACATCATCGCGCTGGTGGCGCTCTATCGCCCAGGCCCGATGGAGAATATCCCGACCTACAATGCCCGCAAGCACGGCGACGAAGAGCTGGAATCGATCCATCCGATGATCGACCACCTACTCAAGGAAACGCAAGGCGTCATCGTCTACCAGGAACAGGTGATGCAGATCGCCCAGGTACTATCAGGCTATTCGCTGGGCGAAGCCGACCTTCTGCGTCGCGCTATGGGCAAGAAGATCAAGGCCGAGATGGACCAGCAGCGCGAACGCTTCGTCGTTGGCGCCGTCAAGAATGGCGTATCGAAGCCGCAGGCCGACAATATCTTCGAACTGCTGGCGAAGTTCGCCAATTACGGCTTCAACAAGTCGCATGCCGCCGCCTATGCCATCGTCTCCTACCAGACGGCCTACATGAAGGCGCATTACCCGGTCGAATTCCTCGCCGCCTCAATGACGCTCGACATGTCCAACACGGAAAAGGTCAATGATTTCCGTCAGGATGCCAAGCGCCTCGGCATCGAGGTGATCGCGCCCTCGGTGCAGAGTTCCTTCCGCCATTTCGAGACCGGCGACAACCGCATCTATTACGCGCTCGCCGCGCTCAAGGGCGTCGGCGAATCCGCCGTCGACCATATCGTCGAGGTGCGTGGCGACAAGCCCTTTGCCAGCATTGAGGATTTCTGCCTGCGCATCGATCCGCGCCAGGTCAATCGTCGCGTGCTCGAAAGCTTGATCTATGCCGGCGCCTTCGATTGTTTCGACATGGACCGCGCCCAGCTGGCAGCCGGCCTCGACCGTGTTCTCGGTTATGCCCAGCGTGCCCAGGAGAACAAGCTGAGCGGCCAGTCGGACATTTTCGGCAGCACCCTGACGTCGGGGCCTGAGAAGATCTCCCTGCCGCCGTTCTCGCCCTGGCTCCCCTCCGAGCGGCTGCTCAAGGAATTCCAGGTGCTCGGCTTCTATCTGACAGCCCACCCGCTCGATTCCTACAACAACATCCTGCAGAAGATGCGGGTGCAGACCTTTGCCGAGTTTTCCGCCGCCATCAAACAAGGCGCGGCCAATGCGCGGCTTGCCGGTACCGTCATCTCGAAGCAGGAGCGCAAGACCCGCACCGGCAACAAGATGGGCATCATCGTCTTTTCGGATTCTTCGGGCCAGTTCGAAGCGGTGCTGTTTTCGGAAATGCTGAACCAGTATCGCGATGTGCTCGAGTCAGGGAAATCTTTCGTGCTGACCGCGACGGGCGAGGAGCGGCCGGAGGGCATCGGCCTGCGCATCCAGACGATCCAGTCGCTGGAGGAAAAGTCACTGCAGATGCAGAAGGCGCTGCGCGTCTATGTCCGCGATTCCGGACCACTGAGGATGGTCGCTGGCCATCTGAACGCCAAGGGCGACGGCCTCGTCTCCTTCATCGTCATCAAGGAGGATGGCAAACGCGAGGTGGAAGTGGCGCTGCCGGAGAAATATCGCATCACGCCGGAGATTGCCGCCGCCCTTCGCGCCGCCCCCGGCGTCGTCGACGTCGAACTGGTTTGATCAGCCCGCGTCACCCGCGGGTGATGGTGATGAAGTCCGTGCCTTCGCCGGTCTCCCGGCCGAGGCCGGTATCGGAGATCGTCAGCGTCGAGCCCGGCGCGATGAGCGCGTCGATCTTGCGGCGTGTCTCATCGGGGATGGTAATCCGGCTGAGCGAACCGGCGATCGGCTTGCCTGTGATGATCGAGCTTTCCTGATTGGTAATGCCGAGCCGCTTCATCGTCTCGCGGGAGAGATTGTTCTCGAGGGTGATACCGAGCCAGTCCGCCGTGCCGGCCTTTGCATCGACGGCATGCAACGTGAAGAAATGCGTGCCAAGCGCCAGTCCCGGATCGGCGATCGTCACCGGCGCTTCGAAGAGGGGCTTGAAGGCCTGCCGCACCATGATGACGCCGTTCGGCGGCTCGCCCTTGCCGGCCGCGGCATAGACTTCCCTGAGGAGTGTGTCGGAGACCAGGCTCCTGTCGGCGGCGAATTCCCTCGGCCGCAATGTCCTGAAAGCCTTGATCGCCTGCACGGTCGACGGACCGAGCAAGCCGTCCGGATTGCCGGCGGAAAAGCCGAGCTGGTTGAGGAGGGTCTGGATGTCGATCACCGTCTCGCGCAGCGTCCGGCGCGTAACGAGCATGCTGATCGGCTCGGACGGCGGCTCGGGTTCGGGCGCTGCAATCGGCGGCGCTGCCGGCATCGGCATCGCAGCCGTGTCGTTCATCGCCACCTGTACCGGCTTCTCGGGGCTGTCGGGCATGGAGGGCCGCAGCTCGACGTCTGACAGCAGCTGCATCGCCGGTGCATCCGGATGGAAAAGCGTCGGATGCTCGATCGGTTGCGGCGCCAGTTCACCGTCGCTGATAATGACGGGGACACCGCGGTCGGTCATCCCATAGAGCATTTTTGCGAAGGCGCCGGGCATGCGCACGCAGCCATGCGAGGCCGGATAACGCGGCACCGAATTCGATTCATGCAGCGCGATGCCTGACCATGTCAGCCTTTGCATGAACGGCATCGGGGCGTTGGAATAGAGATTGGATTCGTGGTATTTCTGCTTTTCCAGCACCGAAAAGATGCCGCTCGGCGTCGTGTGGCCGTCCTTGCCGGTCGAGACCTTCGAGGTCGCGACGACCTCGGTGCCATCATAGACCGCAAGCGACTGCTTGTCCTTCGAGACGATGATCTGCAGCGTGCGCGCATCCGCAGCAAGAGCGGGGTGCACGAGTGCGGTGGCCGACAGCAAGCCGAGGCCGAAGACGAGACGCGAGAACATGATACCCAACCATACGCAATACTTGCCCGGCACATTATGGGACGAAGTTTAAGGAAGATTTTATAGGCTGGATCACCCGCAGGTTTCACGCGTTAGAGCGCCGCGCGTCTTCAGACGCGCTAAGGACGCTCTATCGCTTTGAATCTGCGCATAATCCTTTCCGAAAATCGATTCCGATTTTGGGGGTTATGCGCTAGTGATCGCGCTTGCTGCCGAAGGTGTAGCCAGTCTCGACCGTCTTCTTGCCGAACTTGTCGCGCAGCTTGTCCATCGCCGCTTCGGCGGCAGCGCGCCGGCCCGATTGATGGTCGATGAGGTCGGGCGGATCGGCGCGGGCGGCATCGCCGAGATCGGTGACGCCGATGCCGAGCAAGCGGAATTTCGTGCCATCAGTCTCCTTTTCGAGAAGTTCGAGCCCGGTGCGGAAGATCCTGTCGGCAAGCTGGGTCGGGTCTTCGAGCTTGCGGTTGCGGGTGCGCGATTTGAAATCGGCGGTCTTCATCTTCAGAACCACGGTCTGGCCGGCAATGCCGTTTTTCTTCAGCCGCCAGGAGACCTTTTCGGAGAGATTGCGCAGGATCGGCACCAGATCGTCGTAGCGCGAGATGTCATCGAAGAAAGTGGTCTCGGACGAAACGCTCTTGGCCGCATCATTGAGATGCACTTCGCGGTCGTCGATGCCGCGCGACAGCCGGGCGAGCCGCTGGCCGATGCTGCCGTAGCGGCGCATCAGGTCGTTTTCCTCCATCTGCTGCAATTGGCTGATGGTGCGGATGCCGTCCGCCTCCAGCGTTGCCGCAAAGGCCTTGCCGACGCCCCAGATCGTGGTGACGGGACGCGGCGCCAGGAACTCGACCGCTTCCTCGCGGCCGATGACCGAAAAGCCGCGTGGCTTCTGCAGATCGGAGGCGACCTTGGCGAGGAATTTGCAATAGGAAAGCCCGACCGAAACGGTGATGCCGATCTCCCTTTCGATGCGACGGGCGAATTTGGCCAGCGTGCGCGCCGGCGGATCGTGATGCAGCCTCTCGGTGCCGCCAAGCTCCAGGAAGGCCTCGTCGATCGAAAGCGGCTGCACCAGCGGCGTCAACTCTTGCATCAATGCGCGCACCTGCCGTCCGACCCGGACATATTTCTCCATGTCGGGGCGGATGACGATCGCTTGAGGGCATGCCTCCAGCGCCTTGAACATCGGCATGGCAGAACGCACGCCGTGGATGCGGGCGATATAGCAGGCGGTGGAAACCACACCGCGTTTGCCGCCGCCGATAATGACAGGCTTGTCGGCAAGTTCCGGATTGTCGCGTTTCTCCACCGCTGCGTAAAAGGCGTCGCAATCGATATGGGCAAGCGTCAAGGCGTAGAGTTCGCGGTGGCACACGAGACGGGGGCTGCCGCAGGAAATACAACGGCGCGCCTCGCCCTTCTGCTCGGCAAGGCAGTCGCGACAGAAGCCGGGTGTCTTGTCAGGCGTGGGCGTCATCATGGGAACAAAGATTGAACATTCTGAGATTACGCCTTAAGCTTCCGAGTCACAAGAGAGGGTGGAAGCTTTGCCTTTGGATAACGACCTTCGTTTCGAGCCGGTGACAGCAGAACGCTGGGACGATTTCGAAACCCTGTTCGGGCCGCAGGGTGCCTTCTATAACTGCTGGTGCGTCGCATTGCGTCTGCCGCATGCGGTGAGGACGAAGATGGCGGCCGACGAACGCAAGGCGCATATGCGGGAGCGGATCAAGGCGGGTCCGCCGCCTGGCATCCTCTGTTATGCCGAAGGCGCGCCGGTCGCCTGGGTGCAGGTCGGGCCGCGCCACGACGTGTCGCAGTTCAATTCGCCGCGCACCGTCTCGCGGCCGCTGGAGGAGGGCGATGCGCATGATCCATCCATCTGGGCCGTCAGTTGCTTCTTCCTGCTGCCCAAACTGCGCGGCAAGGGAATGAGCCACCGTCTGCTCGCCGGCGCGATCGACCATGCGCGGCGCCAGGGAGCGCGGCTGCTCGAAGCCTGTCCGATCGATCATGTGAAGCAGTCGAAATCCGTGACACTCTGCATCGGCTCGACGGCGATCTTCGATGCCGCCGGTTTCGAGACGATAGCACGGCGCAAGGACGGTCGGCCGCTCATGCGGCTGGAACTGCGTGCGTGAAGGTGCCGGAAACAAAATGCGCCTCGATCAGCTCGGCCGCATGCGTCCAGTCGGTGGCGCGGGTGATGTCGTCAGCGGCGGCCGGTGCGAAACGATGGACGGGCGAGTTCGGCATCAGGTGAATCAGCAGGCAATCGGCGACGTGATCCCTAACGGAATGCAGATTGCGCGCCATATCATCGATGAAGACGACGGGAAGGGAGCGGCTGGCATGCAATGCGTGAACGATCGGCCCCTTGGGTTGTTCGGTGGCAAGCAGCGGAAAGAGCAGGCCCATCCTGTCGAGCAGGCGACGGCGCTGGTTCTGGAACCGCGGCTGCATGGCTGTCAGGAAAAGCACATCGGCCTCTTCCGAAAGCCGGTCGAGCGTTTCGACGACGCGGTCGAGCGGCGTCTGCCACAGCTCTTGTGCCTCGAAGAATTCCTCGATCAGCCGGCTGACCTCTTGATCCTCGATCTCCACGCCGTCGGCTTGCGAGACGATGTTGCCGTGCAGCCGGAACGATCGCGGCAGAAACGCGTGCCCCTGGCTCTGAAGGAAAAGCTGGAAGGGACCGATGAACTGCAACACGACGTCGTCGACGTCGCAGACGATCAACGGCCGTTCGCCGAGGTGGATATGCGAGATGTCGAATTCCCCGGAGGTCACGGTCAGTATTCTCCGGAATCGAGGCCCGGTGACGAGAAATGCCGCCAGGCCGCCGTCACGGTCTCTGGGCTGATTCCGCTCGCCGCGCAGAAGGCCATGGCCGTCGGTTCGTGGTTCATCAGAAAATCCATCAAGCCGGCAAGGAATCCCGGATCGTTTACGGCGTTGCGCACCTGGCCGGGCGCCACACCCGTCAGGGCGAGGAAGCGGCCGAACATGTCGGGATCGTCGGCAAGCCAGCCGAGCACGGCGATCGCTGTCTCGTGCGGGTCGGCGGCCTGTTGTTTCGAAGTCTTGAAGTTGCTTTGCATTTCGCTGGGTAAGTTACCTTTTCTTCAACCAAATACCGGTAGCGTGCGCTATCGGTTTCACGAGCTATTTGTCCGCATGTGCCTTTCTCATGGGACGAACCGCTGCGCGAACGGACGTAGGGACAGCTTGTCATGCCCAAACAGGTGATGATTGTAGAAGATAACGAGCTCAACATGAAGCTCTTTCGCGACCTCATCGAGGCGTCCGGCTACACGACGATCCAGACCAGAAACGGTATGGAGGCGCTCGATCTGGCGCGCAAGCATCGCCCCGACCTCATCCTGATGGATATTCAGCTTCCCGAAGTCTCCGGGCTCGAAGTCACGAAATGGCTGAAGGAAGACGACGAGCTGCACGTGATTCCCGTCATCGCCGTTACGGCTTTCGCGATGAAGGGCGACGAGGAACGGATCCGCCAGGGCGGCTGCGAGGCCTATGTTTCCAAGCCGATCTCGGTTCCAAAATTCATCGAGACGATCAAGACCTATCTGGGCGATGCCTGACGCATCGGAAAGACGCTGATGACTGCGCGAATACTGGTGGTTGACGATATTCCGGCCAACGTGAAGCTGCTCGAGGCGCGGCTGCTTGCGGAGTATTTCGACGTGATGACCGCAGCCGACGGCTACACGGCACTGGCGATCTGCGAGCGCAACCAGGTCGATCTCATCCTGCTCGACATCATGATGCCCGGCATAGACGGTTTCGAGGTCTGCGAGCGGCTGAAGGCCAGCCAGAAGACCGCCCACATTCCAGTCGTCATGGTCACCGCGCTCGACCAGCCGACCGATCGCGTACGCGGCCTGAAGGCCGGCGCTGACGATTTTCTCACCAAGCCGGTCAACGATCTGCAACTGATCTCCCGGGTGAAGAGCCTGCTGCGGCTGAAGACGTTGAGCGATGAGCTGCGCATCCGCGCCGACACCGCTCATACGATGGGCATCGATGACCTCACACGGGCAGGCGAGGGCCGCGCCGACGAGACCGCTCAGGTCCTGCTCGTCGACGGTCGCGCCAATTCGCAGGAGCGCATCGTCAAGGCGCTGAAGCCCGTCGCCGACGTGCTTGCCCTCTCCGATCCGCAGGCCGCCCTCTTCGAGGCCGCCGAAAGCGCGTTCGATCTCGTCATCGTCAATGCCAACTTCGACGACTACGATCCGCTTCGCCTCTGCTCGCAGCTGCGCTCGCTGGAGCGCACCCGCTTCCTGCCGATCCTGATCATCACCGAGCAGGGCGCTGACGAAATGGTCGTGCGCGCGCTCGATCTCGGCGTCAACGACTACATCATCCGCCCGGTCGATCCCAACGAACTGGTTGCCCGCAGCCTGACGCAGATCCGCCGCAAGCGCTATAACGACCGCCTGCGCGCCAGCGTCAAGCAGACGATCGAGCTTGCCGTGACCGATCCGCTGACCGGCCTTTATAACCGGCGCTATCTCGACAATCACCTGAACGTGCTTTTCAACCGTTCGATGGCGCGGGGCCGGCCGCTTTCGGTGCTGATCACTGATATCGACCGCTTCAAGCATGTAAACGACACCTACGGCCATGACGGCGGCGACGAAGTGCTGCGGGAATTTTCAAATCGCGTCCGTTCGACCATCCGCGGCGCCGATCTTGCCTGCCGCTACGGTGGAGAGGAATTCGTCGTCGTGATGCCCGACACCTCGCCGGAAATTGCCGCCGCCGTCGCCGAGCGCCTTCGTGCGGCGATCGAAAACGCTCCCTTCATGATGAAACACTCCGGGGAAGCGCTGAACGTCACTGCTTCCTTCGGCATCGCCTCGCGTATTGCGTCGGTACTGACCCCGGGCCAGCTCATGAAACAGGCGGATCTGGCTCTTTACGAGGCCAAGAACACCGGCCGAAACCGTGTGGTTGCCGCGGCCGCGTAACGAATCACTTGGCGCCATACGCGCCATTTGCGGGTTTTCCACTGCTGTAAGCCAATTGTTACCGATTTTTAATTCTCGCTTGTGCCATGCGGGGCGAAAATTTCGCAACTCAATAGCCCCAAAAATGGACTCGCCGCGTTGCTGCGGATGTGTTGCCGCGCGATAGTCTTGAGAGTGTCAGGCCGTAGCTCAAAATGAAATGAAGACTATAAAAAATGCATGCCGCCAACAGGGTCAAATAGATTGCGGCGACGTCACCTCACGTAAGGGGAGGGGAGGCGTAAGTTGTTAAGTTATATTGTCGAATTTCTTCGAAGGGCGAAGCGCTACGCTTCGAGTTCAAGCAGAGCCGATCAATGTTTGTATGTCCCAAATCTGGACTTTTAACCATAGAATCAAGATAAGAAAATTCATCATTAAGAATTTGTTGATTTTCTTTCATTTTTGCGCAAATTATCGGCTCATAAGAGAAGCGCTCCCGTTGAGGAGTTGTCGATACCCCATGATGCTCAGGTCCGCCGCATCTCCTGGGTCGTGGGGTCGGTCGGCTAGTAGGCAAGTTATAGCGGTTCCTCGTGCCGTTTTGCATGCTGGCCGACCCCCTTTCAAGAAAACGCCGCCACTTCCCGAAGATGGAAGGGCGGCGTTTTGTCTGTTTGCGCTATCATTTTTTTAAAGACGATCAATCTGGGCAATAAAAAACGCGCAACCCGAGGGCGCGCGCTTTTTTGAAATCCGTCAGGCCAAGTGATTACTTGATCTTGGTTTCCTTGAACTCGACATGCTTCTTCGCAACCGGGTCGTACTTCGTCTTCGTCATCTTGTCCGTCATCGTGCGGCTGTTCTTCGTAGTGACGTAGAAGAAACCGGTGTCGGCCGTCGACAGCAGCTTGATCTTGATTGTTGTAGCCTTGGCCATGGTCGTCCTGCCTTTAAGAAAATGAAAGCCGTGGAAGCCGGATGGGCTCCACGGCAAATCCTGGCGCGAAACTACGAATCCCGCCCGAAAAGTCAAGCCCGTTTTCGAATGAACATCAGTCTGATGCCGGAAAGTAGGGCGTAAAGACCGAAGAAAGCGGCAATCGCCCAGGCAAAACCGTTATTTCCAGCGACATCGATCGCTGCGCCGATCGCCTGCGGCCCGGCCACGGTTCCCATCGCATAACAGAAGACAAAGGCGGCATTGGCCGCTGCAAGATCGGAGCCTGTCAGCCGAGAGCCGAGATGGCTGAGGCCGACCGTATAGAGGCCTGAGACGCAGCCACCCCAGAAAAGCAGGAGCCCGGCCATCAGCAGCCAGTTGTCGAGCAACAGCGGCAACATCATCGAGCCGATGAAGCCCATCAGCGCCATGCCGGCCAGAAGCGGCCGCTTGTCGGCGATGCGGTCGGAAAGCAGGCCGAGCGGGATCTGAAAGATGACGTTGCCGACACCCATCATGGTGAGCAGAAGTGCTGCCTGCGATTCGGTGAAATGGGCGCGCACGGCAAAAATCGGGAAAAGCGACAGCCCGCCCGCTTCGACCGCGCCGAAGATGAAGACCGCCGCCGTCGCAGTCGGCACCAGGAAAACGTAGCGCATGAAATGCAGCTCCGGTTTTTCCTCGAGCACCGGGCTTTCGTCGCGGGCGATGTAGATCGGGATGGCGGCAAGCAGGATGGCGCCGGCGCCGATCAGGAAGGGGAAGATGCCGTCGCTGCCGAGGATCGAAAACAGCAGCGGTCCGGCCGCGAAGCCAAGGGAAAGCACCGTCGCATAGATGCCGAGCACGAAGCCGCGCTTGGAAGGCGGCGAAGCGGCGTTGATCCAGAATTCGGAGAGGATGAACAGCGTCGTCGTCGCGCCGTGGAAGGCGAAACGCAGCGGAAACCACATCCAGAAATCCTGGGCGTAATAGAAACCAAGCGCGCTCAGCGCCGAAATCAGCACAGCCCAGATCATCGTCGGCGCAACGCCGTATTTATGGGCGAGCTTGGTGGTGATCGGTGCGGCGGCCATCGCCGCGACCCCGGCCATCGCCGTGTTGAGTCCGATCAGGGTGGACGAGATACCGCGTTTTTCGAGGATAATGCTGAGGAGGGGCAGACCGAGGCCGATTGCTATGCCAACGGCTGATATGGACGAGATGGCTGCCACCAGAGAAGGCCAATGGATTTCTTCGACATCGCCCGGTGTGCCGGTTCTCGGCTGAGACATTTATCCATCCTTAGAGAGGTGCGCGAACGAATCGGCCGATCCCGTCAGATAGATAGACACGGACGTGCCAAATCCAGGTGACGGATGCCGCTTCGCAGTATTTCCGATGTGAGTGACCATCTGCGGAATGTAAAGCCCGTTCGGGCAAGAAATGCTAACCATGTCAGGTCTTGAGGATCCTTGGCTCCCGCATTTGGGTGGTGGTCGGTGGAGGGCTGGCACTACACGTTAAATATGTCTGGAAGGTGAAGGCGCTAATTCGACCGACCGGGGATGTCATAATCGTCCGGACCGTCGCTCTCGCCACCGAAGCCGTGCATGCGCAGCGCCCATTGCAGACCGATGACCCCGCCCTTGATCGGCTGGATCGAGGCAAGCGCCGTGATGACGGTGATCGGCGCCCAGATGGCCAGGTGGACCCAGACCGGCAGCACGAAAGTCAGGTCGGTCAGCATATAGCCGCCGACCACGACGTGTCCGAGGACGAGGATGACGATATAGGGCGGCAGGTCGTCGGCGCGTTGGTGATGCATCGCCTCGCCACAAGCGGCGCAATGATCGACCGGCTTCAGGAAGGCGCGAAAGAGCTTGCCGTTGCCGCAGGCCGGGCAGCGGTTCATCAGCCCGCGCATGATGGAGCGCCCAAGCGGACGCTCGACCTCGGGCGTATCGCCGTAGCGGGCAACCGGATCGGTCGGTGTGCTCATCGCATGTTCCTCTTCGGATCTAAAACATGTCGCGCGAAACTGTGCAGCGGTTTTGCGATAACGACACGCGTAAAAACAAGGACCTACAGCGCGGGGAGCCAATCTGAAAGATTGCGACGCGCTTTAGTGCCGTCCGCGCGGCGGCCTCGTTCCGGGCTTCTTGCGAACCTGGCCCCTGTCGCGGCGCCCCGCCTTGTGGAAGGAACGCACCGCCGCCGGCATTTCGCGGCCCTCGCTGATCATCTCGAAACGCAGTGCACCGGCAAGCGGGATCGCTTCGGCAAGTTTGACGGTGACGCTATCACCCAGGCGATAGCCGAGTCCTGTTCGTTCACCGGAGAGTGCCTGATGCGCCTCGTCATAGATGAAATAATCGCTGCCGAGCGTGGATATAGGGACGAAACCGTCGGCGCCATAGTCCGGCAGGGAAACAAAAAGTCCCGATTTAGTCACGCCCGAGATCCGCCCGGCAAATTCCTCGCCGACGCGGCCGCTGAGGTGGTGCGCGATGAGCCGGTCGACGGTTTCGCGCTCGGCTGCCATGGCCCGGCGCTCGAAGGTCGAGATTTCGGCGGCGATATCGTCGAGCGCTGCCTCTTCTTCGGGCGTGATGCCGCCTTCGCCGAAGCCGAGCGAGCCGACGAGGGCGCGATGCACGATGAGGTCTGCATAACGGCGGATCGGCGAGGTGAAGTGGGCGTATTTCATCAGGTTGAGGCCGAAATGGCCGATATTCTCCGGTCCGTAGATCGCCTGGCTCTGCGAACGCAGCACCATCTCGCTCACCATGGTTTGATGCGGCGTGCCGTCCGCCTTCGCCAGAATGCCGTTGAAGTTGTTGGCGCGCATGTTGCCGCCCTTGGCAAGCGAGATGCCGAGCGTGGCCAGGAACTCGCGCAGGATCTCCTGCTTGGCAAGCGTCGGGCCGTCATGGATGCGGTAGATCAGCGGCTGACGCTTCTTTTCGAGCGTCTCGGCGGCGCAGACGTTCGCCTGGATCATCATCTCTTCGATCAGCTTATGCGCATCGAGGCGTGGCGGCACGACGACCCGGTCGACCGTGCCGTCGGGCTTCAGCAGGATCTTGCGCTCCGGCATATCGAGTTCCAGCGGCTGGCGCCGGTCGCGTCCGCGCTTCATCACCTCATAGGCGTGCCAGAGCGGCTTCAGGATCGGCTCGAGCATCGGTCCGGTCTGATCGTCCGGTTTCCCGTCGATGGCTGCCTGCGCCTGCTGGTAGGAGAGCTTGGCGGCACTCTTCATCATGACGCGATGGAAAGTATGGCCGATCTTGCGGCCTTCCCCGGAAAAGCTCATGCGCACGGCGAGCGCCGGGCGGTCGACGCCTTCTTTCAGCGAGCAGAGATCGTTGGAGATGCGCTCCGGCAGCATCGGCACGACACGATCGGGGAAATAGACGGAGTTGCCGCGCTTCAGCGCCTCGCGGTCGAGCGGCGAATTGGGTCGGACATACCAGGAGACATCGGCGATCGCGACGGTGACGATGACGCCGCCGGGATTGTCGGGCGAGGGGTCGAGCTCGGCATAAACGGCGTCGTCATGGTCCTTGGCATCGGCCGGGTCGATGGTGATCAGCGGCACGTCGCGCCAATCCTCGCGATGCGACATGCTGGCGGGCCTTGCGGCGTCCGCCTCGGCGATGACCGCCGGCGGGAAGACATGCGGTATGCCGTGCGCATGGATCGCGATCATCGAGATCGCCTTTTCCGAACCGACGGAACCGACGACGGAAAGCACCTTGGCGCGCGGCAGGCCGAAACGGCCGAGACGGGCGATTTCGACTTCGACCAGATCGCCGTCCGTGGCGCCGCCGGTGAAGTCGGGATCGATCATCATCTCCTCGCCGCGCCGTTCGATCGGCAGCAGCCGGCCGCCGCCGCCGGGTGCAGTGCGGAAAACGCCCATCGAGGCGCCGCGGCGCCTGTCGATCACCTTGATGATCCGCGCCGTATAGGCCGGCCCGCCGCGATCGACAGCCGGGAAGATCTTCGCCAGGATGCGGTCGCCGAGCCCGGCGACGGGCGCCTTGCCCTTGCCCTGGCGGCCTGCGGGCGATTGCTGGCGGATGGCGACGGCGGGTGCTACACCCTGGTCCTCCGGCCATTCCGCCGGTCGGCCGATCAGATCGCCGTCCTTGTCGCGCGTGGTGATATCGAGAACGGTGACAGGCGGCAGCGCACCGGGCCGGATCAGCGACTTGCGGTTCTTCTGCAGCATGCCTTCCTGCTCGAGCTCCTGCAGCATGTGCTTGAGTTCGACGCGGTTGTCGCCCTTCAGGCCGAAAGCCCTGGCGAGTTCACGCTTGGACGCTTTCTGCGGATGATCGGCGATGAAGCGCAGGATCACCTCTCGCGAAGGCAGCGCGCCGTGGACGATGTTCAGCGGCTCGACGACGGGAGCATCCTTGCCGGCGCGGCCGGTCTTGCCCGGGCGCTTGCCCGCAGGGTTCGTTCTCTCGCGCGGTATTCTGCTCACGTCAGCCCTTTTTCGATTTCGCGGGCGCTTTCGCCTTCGTTGCCTTCGGTTTGGCGGCCGTCTTGGTGCTCTTGGCTTCGGCGGCTGCGGCCTTCGGCTTGGCTTTCGCCTTGGCCGCCTTGCCCGCAGGGGCCTTGCCGGCCTTCTCGGCGATCAGCGCAAGCGCTTCCTCGACGGTGATCGCCTGAGGATCCTTGCCCTTCGGCAGTGTAGCGTTGACCTTGCCCCAGTTGACATAAGGGCCGTACTTGCCGTCGCGAACGGTGATGGCGCCGCCATCAGGATGATCGCCGAGCGTCTTCAGCGCTGCCGGCGTGCCGCGCGCACCGCGGCCCGGGGCCTGTTTCGCCTTTTCGGCGATAACAGTCACGGCGCGGTTGAGGCCGACCGAGAACACGTCCTCGACGGTTTCCAGATTGGCGTAGGAACCGTCATGCAGGAGGAACGGCCCATAGCGGCCGATGCCGGACGAGATCATCTTGCCCGATTCGGGATGTTTGCCGATATCGCGCGGCAGCGAGATCAGCGCCATCGCCTTTTCATAATCGATGTCCTCGGGCTTCCAGCCCTTCGGCAGCGAAGCGCGTTTGGCTTCCTTGCCGTCGCCGCGCTGGATATAGGGGCCGAAGCGGCCGGAACGCAGCGTCAGTTCCTCGCCGGTCGTCGGATCGGTGCCGAGGTTCTTCGGCTCGTTGAGCGCAGCACCGTCCGCTTCTCCGCCGTTTTCGGAGGAGAGCTGGCGGGTGTAGTTGCAGTCCGGATAGTTCGAGCAGCCGACGAAGGCGCCATATTTGCCGAGCTTCAGCGACAGGTTGCCGGTGCCGCAGACCTGACAGATGCGCGGGTCGCTACCGTCCTCCCGTTTCGGGAAGACGAGGGGTGCCAGCGCCTCGTTCAGCGAATCGAGCACGTTGGTGACGCGCAGTTCCTTGGTGTCCTCGATCTGGGCGAAGAAATCCTTCCAGAAATCGCGCAGCACCTGCTTCCAATTCAACTCGCCGGCGGAAATCCGGTCAAGCTTCTCTTCGAGATCGGCGGTGAAGTCGTATTCGACATATTTGGTGAAGAAGCTCTCGAGGAAAGCGGTCACCAGCCGGCCCTTGGCCTGCGGGATCAGCTTGCGCTTGTCGATCGTCACATAGTCGCGGTCGCGCAGCGTCGCGAGCGTCGCGGCATAGGTGGAGGGGCGGCCGATGCCGAGCTCTTCCATCTTCTTGATCAGCGAGGCTTCCGAATAGCGCGGCGGCGGTTCGGTGAAATGCTGCGTCGAATTGATCTTCTGCTTGGCGAGCGCCTCGCGCGCATTGATCTCCGGCAGGCGGCCATCCTCGTCGCCGTCGTCGCTCTGCTCGCCATCTTCCTTCTGGTCGGTATAGGCGGCGATGAAACCATCGAAGCGGATGACCGAACCGACGGCGCGCAGACCGGCTTTTTCGCCCTTGTTGTCGGCGGTGATTTCAGCCGTCGTGCGCTCGATCTCGGCCGACGCCATCTGGCTGGCGATGCCGCGCTTCCAGATCAGCTCGTAGAGCCGGATCTGGTCGGCATCGAGGAATTTGCGCACACGATCAGGCGAGCGGTCGAAATCGGTCGGACGGATCGCCTCGTGCGCCTCCTGGGCGTTCTTCGCCTTGGTGGAATAGAAGCGCGGCTTTTCCGGCATGTAGCGCTCGCCGAACTGGTCGACGATGGCGCTGCGCGCCGCATCGATCGCTTCCGGCGCCATCTGCACGCCGTCGGTTCGCATATAGGTGATGAGACCGACCGTCTCGCCGCCGATATCGACGCCCTCATAGAGCTTCTGGGCAACCTGCATGGTGCGCGAGGCCGAGAAGCCGAGGTTGGAGGAGGCTGCCTGTTGCAGCGTCGAGGTCGTGAAGGGCGGTCCGGGATTACGCTTGACCGGCTTCGCCTCGACTGAGTCGACGACGTAGCTCGCACCTTCGAGCAATGCCTTGAGCCGGCCGGCATCTTCGCCGTTGCCGATTGCGCGCGGCTGCAAACGCTTGCCGCTCGCCGAAACCAGTTTCGCCTCGAACTCGTCGCCGCGCGGCGTCTTCAGCATCGCCGAGATGTTCCAGTATTCTTCCGAGATGAAGCGCTCGATCTCGGATTCGCGGTCGCAAACGAGGCGCAGTGCCACCGACTGGACGCGGCCGGCCGAACGCGCGCCGGGCAGCTTGCGCCAGAGAACCGGTGAAAGGTTGAAGCCGACGAGGTAGTCGAGTGCGCGCCGGGCGAGATAAGCGTCGACCAGAGGCACATCGAGATCGCGCGGCGCAGCCATCGCGTCGAGCACCGCCTTCTTGGTGATCGCGTTGAAGACGACGCGCTTGACCGACTTGCCGGTGAGCGCGCGCTTCTTGTTCAGCATGTCGAGAACATGCCAGGAAATCGCCTCTCCTTCGCGATCAGGGTCGGTCGCGAGAATGAGGCCGTCCGAGGATTTCAACGCGTCGGCAATGTCCTTCATGCGCTTGGCGGAGGCGCTGTCGACCTCCCAAAGCATTTCGAAGTCCTGATCAGGAAGAACTGAGCCGTCCTTGGCAGGCAGATCGCGCACATGGCCGAAGGAGGCGAGCACTTTGTATCCCGGACCCAGATACTTGTTGATCGTCTTGGCCTTGGCAGGCGATTCCACCACTACAACATTCATGATGATTCTCTAAAAAGGAAACGACGCCAGCGTTGAAGCCAGCGCGACACACACCGCAACATGGATATCGGCCCTCCGACATGGACAGGGAAATCGCCGCGGTCAAGGGGTTTGCTACAATTTTACCTCTTGTGTCTGCTGCAGCCAAAGGGAGAGTATTGAGAAAATACAATTAAAGATAGGCTGCCGAAGGTTTTCGACCCAGGGTTCGGCAATTCGCAAAGCCGCTGCCTGATGTGTATCCAAGTTCAATCGGAAAGCGAGACGAGGCCACCCTGATGCCGGTGCAGCCTGCCTGATATATCGAGTTCCAGAAGGATGAGATAGACCGCGGATGCCGACAGGCCGGTATGGCGGATGACGTCGTCGATCTCGACCGGCGTCGGCCCGAGCGCATCGATGATGCGGTTTCGATCGGAATCGCCTGGTGGCACCGACATTGCCTTGCCGTCAGGTGCCGGTTCCTCCGCCATCGATGACGGGAACAGGTCGAATTGCGCAAGCGGCGCCAGGGCCTCGACGACATCGTCGGGTGCGGTGACGATCGAAGCACCGTCCTTCAGCAGGCCGTTGGTGCCATGGCAGCGCGGATCGAGCGGCGAGCCGGGCACGGCAAACACCAGACGGCCGAACTCGCCGGCAAGCCGCGCCGTGATCAACGAGCCCGAACGCGTCGCCGCTTCAATGACGACGAGGCCGAGCCCGATGCCGGCGATCAGCCGGTTTCGGCGTGGGAAGTCGCGGGCGCGGGGTTCCCAGCCGAAGGGCATCTCGCTCACCGCAAGGCCATTGCCACCGGTTATCTCTTCGAGCAGGCCGATATTCTCCGGCGGGTAGGGTTGGTCGAGGCCGCCGGCGAGTGCTGCGATCGTGCCCGTGTCGAGACTTGCCCGGTGGGCAGCGGTGTCGATGCCGCGCGCCAGGCCGGAGACCACGGTGTAACCCGCCCGGCCACAGTCGCGCGCCACCATCGCCGCGAATTTCGCGCCCGCGATCGAGGCGTTGCGCGAGCCGACGATGCCGACGGCCGGTCGTTTGGCAGCGGCAAGCGCGCCCTTGACGGCCAGAAGCGGCGGTGCACCGTCGATCTGCTTCAGTGCTTGCGGATAGTCCGGCTCACCGATGCCGACGAAGCGGGCGCCGAAGCGACGTGCCGCCTCCAGTTCCCGATGCGCCTCGGCCTCGCTGGCGATGCGGATTGCCCGCGTGGCGCCGCCGCGCGCCGAAAGCTCCGGCAGTGCGGCAAGTGCTGCCTCGGCCGAGCCGAAATGATTGATGAGGTCGCGAAAGGTGGCAGGGCCGATATTGTCGGAACGGATGAGGCGCAGCCAGGCAATTCTTTGCCGCTCGGTCAGCACGACGCCTTTTGGTTCGGCGTTCAGCGCATCCATTATCCCTTCGCCCCGATCTTGCTTTCCGTCCCGCCCATCAGCCGCGAAATATTCGCCTTGTGCTTCCAGTAGGAGATGAGGGTCATGATCGCCATGACAGCCGCAACCTTTTCGTTGCCCAATATCCACAGCGCAACTGGAATGACAAGCATGGCAACCAGCGCCGAAAGCGAGGAGTAGCGGGTGGTGAAGGCGACTGCCAGCCAGACGGCGGCGAAGAGTACGACCATAATCGGCGCGACGCCGAGCAGGGTGCCGATATAGGTGGCGACACCCTTGCCGCCTTTGAAGCCGATCCACACCGGGAGGAGATGGCCGATAAAGGCGAAGAAGCCGGCGATGATCGCGGCCTCCTCACCGAGGAAATAGCCGACGACCCAGGCCGCGGCCGATGCTTTCAGCGCATCGAGCAGCAGCGTCGCCGCGGCGAGCGTCCGGTTTCCCGTTCTCAGCACATTGGTCGCGCCGATATTGCCGGAGCCGATGCTGCGCACGTCGCCGAGGCCGGCGGCGCGCGTGAGGATCAGGCCGAACGGGATCGAGCCGAAGAGATAACCGATAATGGCGGCGGCAAGCGCGATCGGCAGCGTGATCTGCCATGACATGAGATTGGATAACATATGCCCCCTCAGCCTCTCCGTGGCCTATCCTCGAGTCAGCCTTCTCCCGCTGGGGGATGGACGGCGATCGTGTCGGTTCTAAATTGCGTGGACAAGCTTTCCCGAGACGTATGTCGCGACCGCCCGCCCACTGAAGCGCGCATCCTCGAACGGCGTATTCTTCGAGCGGGAGAGAAGCATGTCTTTGGCGACAAGCCAAGGCTCATCGAGATCGATCAGCGCGATATCGGCCGCAGCGCCCGGCTTCAGCGTGCCGGCATTCAGGCCGAAAATCTGAGCAGGGCGGGTCGACATGGCGTCGATCAGCCGCATCAGGCTCACCTGGCCGCCATGGTGAAGCCTGAGCGCTGCCGCCAGCATGGTTTCGAGACCGATGGCGCCATCCTCTGCCTCGCCGAAGGGCAGGCGCTTGGTATCAACGTCCTGCGGGTCGTGCGAGGAGACGATGATGTCGATCGCGCCGCTCGCAACGGCGTCGGCCATCGCTACGCGGTCATCTTCCGGGCGCAGCGGCGGATAGAGCTTGAAGAAGGTGCGGTATTCACCGATGTCGTTTTCGTTGAGCGCCAGATTGTTGATCGAGATGCCGCAAGTCACCTTGGCGCCGCGGCTGCGGGCACGCTCGATCGCCTCGACCGATTCCGGCACTGAGATCATCGCGGCGTGATAACGGCCGCGCGTCAGCTGTGCGATCCTCAGATCGCGTTCGAGCGGGATGAGCTCGGCTTCTTTTGGAATGCCGGAAAGCCCGAGCCAGCTGGCGAAAAGCCCCTCATGCATGACGCCGTTGGCGCCGAGATATTTGTCGCGCGTCTCGCAGGAGATGACGGCGCCGAATTCGCGCGCATAGGTCATGATCCTGCGCAGCACCTGTGTGTCGTGGACGCTGGAATGGGCATCGGTGAAGGCAACGGCGCCCGCCTGCATCAACAGGCCGATCTCCGTCATCTCCTCGCCGGCAAGGCCCTTGGTGATCGCTGCTGCCGGATAGACGTTGACGGCGGCCGTATCCCGCGCCGTCTTCTTGACGAATTCGACGAGCGCGATGTCGTCGATGATGGGATCGGTGTCCGGCATCATGATGATCGAGGTGACGCCGCCGGCGGCTGCCGCCCGGCTCGCCGATGCGATCGTCTCGCGGTGTTCGCCGCCGGGTTCACCGACATGGACGCGCGCATCGACGAGGCCGGGCGTCGCGACAAGGCCCGTGCAGTCGCGGATGACGGCTCCATCAGGCGCGCCCTGGTTCTGCGCCTTGTGGCCGGCGGCGAGAATCACGCCGTTTTCGGCAATGATCGTCCCGACCTCGTCGAGATTGCGCGACGGGTCGATGATGCGGACGTTCTTGAGGACGATCGGGTTGCTCATGCCATCATTCCATCGCTTCGGGGACCCTGGTTCTGCGAGACGAGCAGCGTCTCCATGACGGCCATGCGCACCGCGACCCCCATTTCCACCTGTTCGGCGATGACGCTCTGCGGCCCGTCCGCCACTTCCGAGGCGATTTCGACGCCGCGGTTCATCGGGCCGGGATGCATGACGAGCGCATCTTCCTTCGCCGCCTTCAGCGTTTCGGCGTCGAGCCCGTAGAAGTGAAAGTATTCGCGCACCGAAGGCACGAAGGCGCCGGACATGCGCTCACGCTGCAGCCGCAGCATCATCACGACGTCGGCGTCCTTCAGCCCTTCCTGCATCGAATGAAAGACCTCGACGCCCATCTCGGCGATGCCGGCCGGCAGGAGGGTCGCAGGCGCGACGACACGCACGCGGGCGCCCATGGCATTGAGCAGCAGGATATTGGAGCGCGCCACCCGCGAATGCAGCACGTCGCCGCAGATCGCCACGATGATGCGCGACAGCTTGCCCTTGGCGCGGCGGATCGTCAGCGCATCGAGCAGTGCCTGGGTCGGATGTTCGTGCTGCCCGTCGCCGGCATTGACGACAGAGCAGGAAACCTTCTGGGCGAGAAGGGCGGCGGCACCGGCGCTCGAATGGCGGATCACCAGCACGTCGGGGCGCATCGCATTCAGCGTCATCGCCGTGTCGATCAGCGTTTCGCCTTTCTTCACAGAGGAATTGCCGACCGACATGTTCATGACGTCGGCGCCGAGCCGCTTGCCGGCAAGCTCGAAGGAGGCCTGTGTGCGGGTCGATGCCTCGAAGAAGAGGTTGATCTGCGTCAGCCCGCGCAGCGTCGACGTTTTCTTTTCTCTCTGGCGGCTGATCTTGACGGCCTCATCGGCCTTGTCGAGAAGATAGGTGATATCCTGCTCGGTGAGGCCCTTGATGCCGATGAGGTGGCGGTGGGGGAAAAAGACCATGACCCTGCCTCTTGCTGTCTCTGGCGGGTCTATAAAGAGTGCGGCCCGCCGGGGCAAGCATGTGCTGTGGGCAAAGGCTTATGTCCCCATGCATTTTCGCCCGAATTCCGATAGAGCAGAATGAACCGAATCATAACTTCCGGTTTCCCTTTGCCGGGTTCTTACACTAGAAGCGAATTATGACCTCCGCCAACCGGACTGACGACAAACTCGCAGAACTCAACCAGCCGAGCCTGTGGTCCGGCATCAATGCCTATCGATCCGATCCCCTGATCGTCGATCTGACGGCAGCCCTGCCGCGCGGCATCCGCGAAGACCTGGAAAACATGGGCCGCTACGTCACCTCGCCGGAGGCGCAGGAGATGGCGCGCATGGCGAACCAGGGCGCGCCGCAGCTGCGCACCCACGGTCCGCGTGGTGAACGCCTCGACGTCGTCGAATTCCATCCCGCCTGGCATGCATTGATGCGCCGCTCCATGTCGGTCGGCCTGCATTCCTCCGTCTGGGATCCCCAGGCCGATACCGAGGCCAAGGACGAGGCCCACAAGGTTCGCGCCGCTCGGTTTTATCTGACGTCGCAGCTGGAATCCGGCCATCTCTGCCCGCTGACGATGACGAGCGCCTCCGTTGCGGCGCTCTCGGCTTCGCCCGCGGTCCAGAAGGACTGGGCGCCGAAAATTCTCTCACGCAAATATGATTCGTCGAACAAGCCCGCCATGCAGAAATCCGCCGTGACCATCGGCATGGGCATGACGGAAAAGCAGGGCGGCACGGATGTGCGCGCCAACAGGAGCGCTGCCGAAAAGGTCAGCGAGGGCATCTACCGGCTGTCCGGCCATAAATGGTTCATGTCGGCGCCGATGAGCGATGCCTTCATCATGTTGGCGCAGACGAAGGAGGGCATGGGCTGCTTTCTGGTGCCGCGCCTTCTGGAGGATGGTTCCGCCAACGGCCTGCAATTCCAGCGGCTGAAGGACAAGGTCGGCAACCGCTCCAACGCCTCTTCCGAGGTCGAATTTACAGACACGTTCGGTTTCCTGCTCGGTGGTCCGGATGCCGGCATCCGCACCATCCTCGACATGGTGACGCTGACCCGGCTCGACTGCGCGCTGGCCTCGTCAGGCATGATGCGCGCCTCGCTCGCCGAAGCCGTGCACCACACCCGCGGCCGCAGCGTCTTCGGCAAGATGCTTGTCAACCAGCCGATCATGACGCGCGTGCTCGCCGACATGGCGCTCGATGTCGCCGCCGCGACGGCACTGTCCTTCCGTCTAGCCGACGCCTTCGACAAGGCGCGCGGCAATGCCGAGGAAGCGGCCTATGCCCGTGTCATGACGCCGGTCGCCAAATACTGGTGCTGCAAGATCGCGCCCGCGCTGATCTACGAGGCGATGGAATGCATTGGCGGCAATGGCTACATCGAAGAGCGCCCGATCGCCCGCCATTACCGCGAGGCTCCCGTCAATGCCATCTGGGAAGGCTCCGGCAACGTCATGGCGCTTGACGTGCTGCGCGTGCTGAACCGCGGCAAGGATCTGTTCGAAACGGTCTTCGCCGGCCTTGCCCGCGATCTCGGCCCTGCCGGCAAGAAGACGATCGACGTGCTGCGCGCCGCAATCGCGCTGTGCGAACAGGATGAGGGCGCCGCGCGCCTGCTCGTCGAACAATTGGCGCTCGCCGCCGGTGCCGCCGAACTCTATCGCCTTGGGGCAGGGCGCATTGCCGATGCCTTCATCGAGACGCGTCTTGCCGGCGGCTGGCGCTCCACCTACGGCATGCTCGATTCCCGCTTCGACGCCAGCTACATCGTCGACCTGCTCTATCCCCCGGCTGCCTGATCGCAAGCAGGGTCAGGCGATCCCGAGGCCGAGACGCTCGGCTATCGGATCGAACTGTCGACGACGATCATCTTGTATCGTCCGACCGGTCGCGACGTATCTGGTCGAGGTTGCCTTCCCAGCCTATCCCCGCGAGATTTGCGATCGCATTTTTCCGCCAGTGTTTCTCGACTAGGTTTCGCAAAGCCTGCTCGACAGTGGCCTTTTTCGTCGCCAATCCCGCGGCGGTCATTGCCGCGTCGAGCAAGGCATCATCGATATCGATATTCGTCCGCATGATCGCACCCAATGTGATCATCATAGAGATACACATCCACGTCACGGCGGTTCAAGCTCGGCGACGATGCCGTTACCATAAACGAAAATCCGGCCGCGTCGCCGCGGCCGGATTTCAGTGTTTACGTCCGAAAATCAGCGTTCAGAAGAAGCCACGGCGCTGCCACCAGCCGGCTTTCTTCGGCTTGCCGTCATCGCCTTCGCCATTCTCGACGCGGGTGGATTTCACCGTTGGCTCGGAGGAGGAGATGTTGGATTCGCGGTTGGCGCGAACCGGCTTTGCTTCTTCCTGAACTGATGTTTCGAGATCGGCGGAGGCTGCCACCAATTCCGGTTCGGCCTCGACCGCAGGGGCCGTCTCTGCAACCGGTTCCTCGACCGGCGCTGCGGCCGGTTTGCGGCGGCCGCGGGCACGGGCGGGCTTTACCTCTTCGGTTATGACAGGCACGCTCTCGACGGCTGCCATCGCGGCCTGGCCTTCGTCGGCCTGTTCGGCAATCGCCTCGACCGCTACGGCTTCGCTCGGAGCGCCGTCGTTCGAAACGTCGTCGCCTTCGTCCTCGTCGCCGCCATTGTCTTCACCGGCTTCGCCAGCCGTCAGTTCGGAACCATCCTCGGCGCGATTGCGACGGCCGCCACGCTTGCCGCGACGGCGGCGCTTCCGGCGCTGCGATTCCTCGCTTTCGGCGTGCGTCTCGGGCGTGGCCTCGATGTTTTCATCACCTTCGCCGCCCTCGTCGTCGCCGTCCTCATCCTCGTCGCCGGCTTCGCCTGCCGATACCGGCTGCTCGGCATTGCCGTTGCGGCCGCGGCGCCGCCTGCGGCGCTTGCGCTTGCGGTTACCGTCAGCTTCGCCTTCCGCGCGTGCCGCGACGGGCCGCTCGGCAACGACCGGCTTTTCCTCGAGTTCCTCGTCTTCCTCCTCATCCACTTCGATGACGATGTCGTCGTCGTCATCCTCGGGAATGGCTGCGAAGTTGAAGAGGGTTTCGATCTTGACCGGGTTTTCCACCGGCTCGCCGCGATCGATCGCGAAATGTTGCGCACCGACCGAGCCGTCCGCATCGATGATGATCGCGACGCCGAAGCGGGCCTCATAATCGACGATCGTCTGGCGCTTGTGGTTGAGCAGGTAGAGCGCGATGTCAGGCGTGGTGCGCACGGTGATGTTGTGCGTGGTGTTCTTGAGCAGATATTCCTCGATGCCGCGCAGGACATGCAGGGCGACGGAGGACTGCGAACGCACATGGCCGCTGCCGCCGCAATGCGAGCAGACCTGCGTCGTCGATTCGAGAACCGAAGCGCGGATGCGCTGGCGCGACATTTCGAGCAGGCCGAAATGCGAGATCCGGCCGACCTGGATGCGGGCGCGGTCGTTCTTCAGGCATTCCTTCAGCTTCTTCTCGACGGCACGGTTGTTGCGCTTCTCTTCCATGTCGATGAAGTCGATGACGATCAGGCCGGCAAGGTCGCGAAGGCGAAGCTGGCGGGCGACTTCGTCTGCAGCCTCGAGGTTCGTCTGCAGCGCGGTGTCTTCGATCGAATGTTCGCGGGTCGAGCGGCCGGAGTTGACGTCGATCGAGACCAGCGCTTCGGTCTGGTTCATGATCAAGTAGCCGCCAGACTTCAGCGTCACCTGCGGCTGCAGCATGCGGTCGAGCTGAGCCTCGATGCCGGAACGCGAAAAGATCGGATGGATGTCGCGGTAGGGTTGAACCACCTTGGCATGGCTCGGCATCAGCATCTTCATGAAGTCTTTCGCTTCACGATAGCCTTCTTCGCCGGAAACGATGACTTCGCTGATATCCTTGTTGTAGAGGTCGCGGATCGAACGCTTGATCAGCGAGCCTTCCTCATAGACGAGGCAGGGAGCCGTGGACGCCAGCGTCAGCGTGCGCACGTTCTCCCAGAGACGCATCAGATATTCGAAGTCGCGCTTGACCTCGACCTTGGTGCGGTTGGCACCGGCGGTGCGAAGGATGACGCCCATGCCCTGCGGCACCTCGAGCAGGCGCGCGATTTCCTTCAGGCGCTTGCGGTCGGCAGGATTGGTGATCTTGCGGGAAATGCCGCCGCCGCGCGCCGTGTTCGGCATCAAAACCGAATAGCGGCCTGCGAGCGAGAGATAGGTGGTAAGGGCTGCACCCTTGTTGCCGCGCTCTTCCTTGGCGACCTGCACGAGCAGGATCTGGCGGCGCTTGATGACTTCCTGAATGCGGTACTGCTTGCGCGGCTTGCGCTGCACGCGGTCCGGCACTTCTTCCATCGCGTCTTCGGCGCCGACGGATTCGATGACTTCCTCTTCGCCGTGATCGTCATCGTCGTCGTCGTCATCGTGGCGACGCTTGCTGGTATCGACGTCCTCGGAAATCGAGTCGGTTTCCACCATCGCGGCCATCGCGCCGCCGGTCGAACCGTCATCCTCATTGTCGACGCTCGAAGCGCCTTCGGCTTCGACGTCTGTGGGAACAGCGTCCTCGGTCGCGGTCGTCTCGGCAACCGGTTCTACGACCTTCTTGCGGCTGCGGCGCGGCCTTGCCTTCTTGGCCGGCGCTTCCTCGGTGGCCTCGGGCGATGCCGCGGCCCCTACCGCAGCGGTCTCTTCCGTGACGGCAGCCGTTTCCGGCGCCTCAGCCGGCACGATGCCGACATCCGGCTGATCCTGCTTGGAAAGATCGACCATCGGCGCGGTTTCGACATGCTCGACATCTTCGTCGCGGCGATGCTCCTCGGCTTCGGCCCGAAGCAGTGCCTGACGGTCGGCAAGCGGTATCTGATAATAGTCGGGATGGATTTCGGCGAAGGCCAGGAAGCCGTGCCGGTTGCCGCCGTAATCGACGAAGGCGGCCTGCAGCGAGGGTTCGACCCTCGTTACCTTTGCAAGATAGATGTTGCCGCGGATCTGCTTCTTGTGCTGGGACTCGAAGTCAAATTCTTCTATGCGGTTCCCGCGTACGACAACGACGCGCGTCTCTTCCTCGTGAGACGCATCGATAAGCATTTTGTCTGCCATGTAAGCTGTGCTCCTCGGCGTGGCCGCGAGAGCGCATTCCCGACTGCTGTTGAAACAGAAAGAATGCGGTCCACTGTGGCCGCGCCGGATAATGAAAGTCGCGCCTGATGCGAGGGGGAGGGCAGCAGCCAAACCGCAGCCGGAACCATTTCGGTCCGGGGCCTGTACACTTCAGATAAAACCTGCTGCGAAACCATCAACAACCAAGCGTGATCGACAAATACGAAGACCCGTTCGGGTCCGATGAGTTTGCTCCCTGAGAGCGTGGTGGCTGATCCACCAATGAATTCCGACAATAAGCCGGAAAATCAGGATCCAGTTCTAGGGATTAAGCGCATGAGACGGCGGACGATGACCGGTGTGGCGCCAGGTCCTGATCTGGCTGGCAGCCTTTGCGGCGACTCTATCCCGTCAACACTTTACCCTGAAATTCGTTGTATGTTTTCTGTGTCACAATAGCAAGGGAAAAGCCAAATGTGCCATAATATTGATGGATTTCGCAACGCATACAAACTGGGGATAAAGTGATCGCGATTCGGCAGGCTGCAGCGGGTGTTTCGTCACAGGACGTTGGCCGCAGCCGCGTCGGGTCCATCGCAATACAGATAGGGTGTGGCGGTTTATTGTTTAAGAGGGCTCGGATCGCGGCGAAATCCGCAGCGCGGCGATCGACATTCGCAAGGCGGGTTCTGGCGGCGCTTCTGGCTGCTAGTCTGCTGCCGGCCGCTGCCAGCTCTGTCGAGGCCAGGGATCCGCTGCTTGCCTATGGCGCGCGCATCGTCGGCGACGATGCAAGGACGCGCATCGTCATCGATTTCGATCGCGAGCCGCGTTTCTCCGTCCACTATATCGCCAATCCGGAACGCATCGTCGTTGACTTGCCGGCGACCGCCTTCGGTTTTCCGGCGAAGGATCTTGCCGCCCGCGGCCTGTTCAAGGATATCCGCTACGGCAAGATGGACGAAGAGAGCGCCCGCATCGTGCTGACGACGGCAGGGCCGGTGAAGCTGGCGCTTGCCAAGGTGCAGGCCGATGAGACGGGCAACGGCCATCGCCTCGTGCTCGATGCGGAGATGATCGACAAGAAGGCCTTTGCCGAACTGGTGAAGACGCAATCCTGGAGCGATCGGACCGAGGCGGCTCAGACGACGAGCGCCATTCCGGCACCGCAAAAGGCCGCGCCCGGCGATTTCGTCATCGCCGTCGACGCCGGCCATGGCGGCATCGACACCGGCGCGATCGGCGTCGACACCAAGACCGAGGAAAAGCAGGTGACGCTCGCCTTCGCCAAGGCCTTGACCGACCGGCTGAACAAGGAGCCGGGCATCAAGGCTTTCCTGACGCGCGAGGACGACGAGTTCCTGTCGCTTTCGCAGCGTGTGCTGATCGCCCGCCAGAACCATGCCGGCCTGTTCATTTCGCTGCACGCCGATACGCTGAAGCAGAAGGATATCCGCGGCGCGACCGTCTACACGATCTCCGACAAGGCATCCGACAAGCTCGCCGCCGACCTTGCCGAACGTGAAAATCTTTCCGACCAGATCGCCGGCAAGGAGACGGTTGCCGAGCCGCCGGAGGTTGCAGACATTCTGCTCGATCTGACGCGGCGCGAGACGCAGGCCTTCTCGATCTCGCTGGCCGAGAGCGTGCTGAATTCTTTCAAGGATCAGGTCGGCACCATCAACAATCCGCACCGTCATGCCGGCTTCCGCGTGCTGCAGGCCCCCGACGTGCCGTCGATCCTTCTCGAGATCGGGTTCCTCTCGAATGCCGATGACGAGAAACTGCTGCTCGACGAGGCCTGGCGCGGCAAGATCGCCGGTCTCTTGACCGACGCCGTCAAGCGATACCGCGCCGCCGTCATGGCGAATGGCGGCTGACGGGGCGCCGCCTAAAAATCTGTAGCGGTTACAGCGCGGCGGCCGCATAAAAACAAAGATTCATAAAAACAAAGATCTAAGTGCGCCGCATGAATCAAATTCTGAGGAAGATACCTCAGATTGGCGGCGGGAACGGGCGTTGCTTGGATGTGACAGTTCTAATGAAACGCGGCCGCAGCGGTGAATGCGGCGCAGACAGCCCTATTTTGCTCACATTCGCGCCGTTACTCCGGCTTATGTTTCGCAGCCTGAGGCGCGGAATCGGCTTGTGGCGGTAGCGCTCATAGAGTAAGCCGCGCAACGTGCAAATTGCCTTGATCTGTGCAATCGTTGCGGCTGCGCCGATTGAAGATCGAAGAGACCGGTAGCTGAAATATGGTTAGACTTTTTGGATATTTCTTCGGAATGGCCTGCGTCCTGTTTCTGGTCGCGGCGGCGGGTATTGCCATCTATCTCGCCAATGTCGCGAAGGATCTCCCGGACTATGCCGTTCTGAACAGCTATGCGCCGCCGGTGACGACCCGCGTCCATGCCGGCAACGGCGCTCTGATGGCCGAGTATGCCAAGGAAAAGCGTCTCTTCCTGCCGATCCAGGCGGTTCCCGATCGCGTAAAGGCCGCTTTCCTGTCGGCCGAAGACAAGAATTTCTACAATCACCCAGGTGTTGATCTGACCGGTCTCGGCCGCGCAATCCTCGTCAACCTGCAGAATTTCGGTTCCGGCCGCCGCCCTGTCGGTGCCTCCACAATCACCCAGCAGGTGGCCAAGAACTTCCTTTTGAGCTCGGACCAGACGATCGACCGCAAGATCAAGGAAGCGATCCTTTCCTTCCGTATCGAGCAGGCCTACAGCAAGGACAAGATCCTCGAACTCTACCTGAACGAGATCTTCTTCGGTCTGAATTCGTACGGCATTGCCGGCGCAGCACTCACCTATTTCAACAAATCCGTCACCGAACTGACCGTCGCCGAAGCCGCCTATCTGGCATCGCTGCCGAAGGGTCCTGCCAATTATCATCCTTTCCGCCATCCGGAAGCTGCGCTCGAGCGTCGCAACTGGGTGATCGACCGGATGGTCGAGAACGGCTATGTCAGCCAGCCTGACGGCGACGAAGCCAAGAAGCAGCCGCTTGGCGTCACCGCCCGCACCACTGGCCCCTCGCTCTTTGCTTCGGATTATTTCGCCGAAGCCGTGCGCCGCCAGCTGATCGACCAGTACGGCGAAAAGGTCCTCTATGAGGGCGGCCTTTCGGTGCGCACGTCGCTCGATCCGCAGATGCAGATCGCTGCCCGCAAGGCGCTGCAGGACGGTCTGGTCACTTACGACGAGCGCCGCGGTTTCCACGGCCCGATCAAGCAGATCGATGCGAGCGGTGATTGGGGCAAGGCGCTTGCCGATATTCCCGCACTGTCAGATGTACCGGAATGGCGGCTTGCCGTGGTACTCGCCGTGTCAGACAGCACCGTCGACATCGGCCTGCAGCCTGCCAAGGATGGCAGCGGCAAGGTTGTGGCCGATCGCCAGCGCGGCACGATCGACGCCAAGAACATGCAATGGGCCTTCCGTTCGGCCGACGGCGCCCGCAAGACCACGAAATCGCCGGTCGGCGCCGTGTCCCCCGGTGACGTTGTCTATGTCGCAAAGCTCGGTGACGACGCGTCGACCTCCTATCGCCTGCAGCAGCCGCCGAAGGTGCAAGGTGGCCTGGTCGCCATGGACCCGAAGACCGGCCGCGTGCTCGCCATGGTCGGCGGCTTCTCCTATGCCCAGTCCGAATTCAACCGCGCCACCCAGGCGATGCGCCAGCCGGGCTCGTCGTTCAAGCCTTTCGTCTACGCGGCGGCGATGGACAATGGTTATACGCCGGCTTCGGTCATCATGGACGCGCCGATCGAAATCGTCTCGGGCGGCCAAGTCTGGAGGCCGGAAAACTACGGCGGCGAATCCGGCGGCCCGTCGACGCTGCGTTCGGGCATCGAGCATTCGCGCAATCTGATGACGGTGCGCCTCGCCAACGATCTCGGCATGAACATCGTCGCCGAATATGCCGAGCGCTTCGGCATCTATGATCACATGCTGCCGGTTCTCTCCATGTCGCTCGGCGCCGGCGACACGACGGTGCTGCGCATGGTCTCGGCCTATTCGGTCATCGCCAATGGCGGCAAGCAGATCAAGCCGACATTGATCGACCGCATCCAGGACCGCTACGGCAAGACGATCTTCAAGCATGAGGAGCGTCTGTGCGAGGGCTGCAACGCCGGCGACTGGCAGAACCAGGAAGAGCCGAATATCGTCGACAATCGCGAAACCGTTCTCGACCCGATGACCGCCTACCAGATCACCTCGATGATGCAGGGCGTCATCCAGCGCGGCACCGCTGCCGGCAAGATCGATCTGGGCGGTCGCGACGTCGCCGGAAAGACCGGCACCACCAATGACGAGAAGGATGCCTGGTTCGTTGGCTTCACCCCGGATCTGGTCGCCGGCCTTTATATGGGCTTCGATACGCCGGGCCCGCTCGGCCGCGGCGGCACCGGCGGCGTCTTGTCCGCCCCGATTTTCAACGAATTCATGCAGGCTGCCGTCAAGGACACGCCGGAATCGAAGTTCGTCATTCCATCAGGCATGAACCTGATTTCGATCGACCGCAAGACCGGCATGGCGGCGGGCGAAGGCGATCCGAACACCATCGTCGAGGCCTTCAAGCCCGGCACCGGCCCGGCCGACAGCTTCTCCGTGATCGGCATGGACAGCACCATGGCGCCGGAGGAAATCCTGAAGACCTCGCCGCAGGCGAACCAGGCCGTCCAGACCGGCACGCCCGGCCTGTTCTGACCGAGGCCTGAATTTTGCACGCCCGCCGCGGCCCTTTACATCCGCGGCGGGCGTCTCTAGAGCAATTCCAGCAAAAGTACATAGCGGTTTTGCTGGGAAAAGCGCAAAGCGACTTTCCCAGGGAATTGCGCGAAACCAAAAAGATAGAGCATCTCCGTGGCTCGGAGAAAAACGGAAATGCGCTATCTCACCAGCACCTGAAGAAGACCGAGACAGAGAAGCAGGAAAATGCGAGCGGAAATCGAAAACGTGGTCGATGAAACCAAGCAGGCTATCACCCTGCTGAGGAGGCATCTTTGACTGGGACCAGGCGATAAGACGGCTGGATTGGTTGAACAACAAGGCAGAGGATCCGAACCTCTGGAACGACGCTTCCGAAGCGCAGAAGCTGATGCGCGAACGCCAGCAGCTCGATGACGGCATCAACGGCGTCAAGCAGCTCGAGCAGCAGCTGAACGACAATATCGAGCTGATCGAGCTTGGCGAGGAAGAGGGCGACCAGAGCGTCGTCAAGGAAGCCGAAGACACGCTGAAGGCCTTGAAGGCCGAGGCCGCGCGCCGCCAGGTGGAAGCCATGCTCTCCGGCGAAGCCGATGGCAACGACACCTATCTCGAAGTCCATTCGGGTGCCGGCGGCACCGAAAGCCAGGACTGGGCGAACATGCTTTTGCGCATGTACACCCGCTGGGCCGAACGCCAGCGCTTCAAGGTCGAGCTTCTCGAAGTCCATGACGGCGAAGAGGCGGGCATCAAGTCCGCGACACTGCTCGTCAAGGGCCACAATGCCTATGGCTGGCTGAAGACGGAATCGGGCGTGCACCGCCTGGTGCGCATCTCGCCCTACGACAGCAATGCGCGTCGCCACACCTCCTTCTCGTCGATCTGGGTCTATCCGGTTGTCGACGACTCGATCCAGATCGAGATCAACGAAAGCGACTGCCGCATCGATACCTATCGTTCGTCGGGTGCTGGCGGCCAGCACGTCAACACCACCGACTCGGCCGTACGCATCACGCATATCCCGACGGGCATCGTCGTGCAGTGCCAGCAGGAGCGCTCGCAGCACAAGAACCGCGCCAAGGCCTGGGACATGCTGCGTGCCCGCATGTATGAAGCCGAATTGAAGAAGCGTGAGGACGCTGCCAGCGCCGAAGCCGCTTCCAAGACCGAGATCGGCTGGGGCCACCAGATCCGCTCCTATGTGCTGCAGCCCTATCAGATGGTCAAAGACTTGCGCACCGGCGTCGCCAGCAGCGCGCCGGACGACGTTCTCGACGGTGACCTGAACGAGTTCATGGAAGCAGCCCTTGCCCACCGGATCAGCGGTGCCGCCGACGCGGTCGTCGAGGATGTCGACTGATCGGATCGACGATGGATTGAACTAACAAAGCCCCGGAGACGGGGCTTTTTTTTTGTTTGGAAGGCTGGCAGTCCGGCCCGCTTCAGCGGCTCGATCGTCGAGGCGATCATAGCTCTGGTTCGGCGTAAGAACTTATCGTTTCACCTCATCGAGACGATGGCGGAAGGTCCGCTGAGCCGCCCTCGCATTTATATGTTCGACACTGACTTGACATTTGTCGAGTCGATGTCGAATAATGTCATTGTCGATATCGGGGCTGGAGGTCACCGATGTCGATCGGCTCCCGCCAATCGGTTGCCGGTGCATGTGTGGAGGAGAAGAGGGTGGAGCTTTTGCTGGATGTGGAAGGGCTGAAGAAATCCTTTGGTGGTGTCGCGGCATTGCGCGACGGCCGCTTCGAACTTCGCGCCGGCTCGGTCCACGCACTTTGCGGCGGTAACGGCGCAGGCAAGTCGACCTTTCTCAAAATCCTCATGGGTATCCATAATCACGATGCCGGCTCGATCCGTCGTCGTGGCAAGGACGTGGACTTTGCCGGTCCGGCCGACGCGCTCGCCTCCGGCATTGCCATCATCGAGCAGGAACTGAGCCCGGTTCCGCACATGACGGTGGCGGAAAACATCTATCTCGGCCGCGAGCCCTCGACACGTTTCGGCGGTATCGATTTCCGGACGATGAACCGCTCCGCCCAAGGGCTTCTCGACGATCTCGAATTCGATATCCGTGCCACCCAATACATGATGAACCTCTCCGTTGCGCAGATGCAGCTCGTCGAGATCGCCAAGGCACTAAGCCACGATGCCGAGGTCATCTTCATGGATGAGCCAACCTCGGCAATCGGTGAAAAAGAGGCTCAGCAGCTCTTCGCGGCCATCCGGCGCCTGAAGGGGCAGGGACGCGGCATCGTCTATGTCTCGCACCGGCTTTCGGAAATCTTCCAGATCGCCGATTCCTATACCGTGTTTCGCGACGGCGCCTATGTCGGTAGCGGAGACCTCAAGCAGATCAGCCGTCCTGATCTCATCCGGATGATCGTTGGCCGGGAGCTGGCCGAGGAATATGTCAAGACCAATACGCCGACATCCGAAACCGGCCTCGAGGTTACGGCGCTGAGTTGCCCGAACAAGATCGAGAACATTTCTTTCTCCGCTCGCAAGGGGGAGATCTTCGGCATCTACGGGCTGATGGGCTCGGGGCGAACCGAGATCTTCAATTGCCTTTTTGGCCTCGAGAAATCCTCCGACGGCAGGATCGTCGTCGACGGTGCCCGCATCTCCGTGTCGAAGCCGGCGGATGCGATGGCAAGTGGCCTGGCGCTGGTGACGGAGGATCGCAAACTCACGGGGCTAAATCTCTCCGACTCCGTTCGTGCCAACATCTGTATGGCAAGCTTACCGGAGATGAGCCCTTCCTTTGCCATGAGCCGCCGTCGCGAGGCCGAGGCCAGCCGCCGGATACAGGCGCAATTTCAGATCAAGGCTGCCCGTGACACCATGCCGGTCTCGGGGCTTTCAGGCGGCAATCAGCAGAAAGTGGTGCTCGGAAAATGGTTTCTGCGTAATCCGAAGGTGCTGCTCCTCGATGAGCCGACACGTGGCGTCGATGTCGGCGCCAAACGAGAAATCTACCGCATCATCTGTGATTTTGCCGCGGCCGGCGGAACGGTCGTGATGATCTCATCGGAGATCGACGAAGTTCTGGGCATGTCGGACCGTATCATGGTGATGCGCGCCGGCAGAAGCGCGGGAATTTACAGCCGGGAGGAAACGGATGCCCAATCACTCGTCCACCTATCGACCTGATCAGGATCAGGTCATCCGTACGGCGCCAGAGGAGCGAGCAAGAGTGTCAGAGAGCGACGATAGCAATGCCGGCGGCTGGTTCAGTTCGGATCGGCGGCGGCTGTTGATTCAGGAATACGGTATCTTTCTCGCTTTTCTGCTTCTCGTGGTGGTCCTTTCGTTCTCGAACGAGTTCTTCTTGACCGGCGGCAATATTTCCAACGTGCTGCTGCAGACTTCGATCAACGGCGTGCTTGCCATCGGCATGACCTTTGTGATCCTGACGCGCGGCATCGATCTTTCGGTCGGTTCCGTCGTGGCGCTTGCCGGCATTGTCAGCGCCAGCTTCTCGACGACCTCCGCCACGGCGGCGATCGCCGGTGCGCCCTATCCGGTGGCCATCGGACTTGCGGTCGGCATTCTGGTCGGCGTTGCCTGCGGCGCGATATCGGGGGCGATCGTCTCGCGATTCTCCGTTCCGGCCTTCGTCGCCACTCTTGGCATGCTTTCGGCCGCGCGCGGCTTGACGCTGATCTATGGCGGCGGTCGCCCGGTTCCCGCGCTGACGCCGGCTTTCCGGTGGATCGGCACCGGCGACGTCTTCGGCATTCCGGCCCCCGTCATCATTCTCGCTGTCGTTTTCGCGGCTTCGTGGTGGATCCTCAGCCGGACGCGCTTCGGCCGCTACATCTATGCCGTCGGAGGCAATCCGCATGCGGCGAAGACCTCCGGTATCGACATCGGCCGCATCCGTTTCACTGTCTATGTCATTTCCGGCGGTCTTGCCGGTCTTGCCGGCATGCTGCTCAGCGCCCGTACGGGCTCGGCCTTGCCGCAGGCGGGCATTGCCTATGAGCTGGACGCGATTGCGGCGGTCGTCATCGGCGGCACAAGTCTGTCGGGCGGTGTCGGCCGGGTGACGGGCACGCTGATCGGTGCGCTCATCATCGGCGTCATGAACAACGGCCTCGATCTGATGGGGATCCAATCCTACTACCAGCAGGTCCTGAAAGGTGCCCTGATCGTCGGCGCCGTGATGCTCGACCAGAAGCGAACTTACGGGGCCTGAGCCCCATCGGAAACCGTGCCGGCCCCTGCCGGCCCGTTGCAGAGGCGAGCCATGCCGGCCGCTAAAACTTAAAGTGGAGGAGATTGAAATGAGAAAGCTTATGATTGCGCTTGCTTCGGCAACTGCCTTGCTGGCCTCGTCGGCCGTGGCCCAGGAAAAGATCAAGATCGGGGCAGCCCCTTACGGCCTCAATGCGGAGTTCATGCAGATCTGGGCGGCGGCGATGCAGGAGCACCCGGCCGTCAAGAGCGGCGAGGTAGAGCTGACTGTTTTCGACGGTCGTTATGATGCGCTGGTTCAGCAGGATCAGTTCAAGACGATGGTCACGCAGAAATACAATGCGATCATCTTTGCACCGATCGACGTCGACGCAGGCGCAGCAGCCGTACAGTCGGCGGTGGATGCCGGCATTCCGGTGATCGGTTCGAACACCCGCGTCAATTCCGACCTGCTGACCTCCTATGTCGGTTCCGACGATACCATCTCGGGCTATATGGAAGCCAAGACCGTCCTAGATAAGATCGGTTGCAAGGGCAATGTCGTCATCCTCGAAGGCCCGGTCGGTCAGTCCGCACAGATCTCGCGCCTGGAAGGCAATAAGAAGGCGCTCGCCGAATGCCCTGACGTGAAGGTTCTCGAAGACCAGACGGCGAACTGGTCACGTGCCGAAGCGCAGACGCTGATGGAGAACTGGCTGACCGCGCATCCGAAACAGATCAACGGCGTGATCGGCCAGAACGACGAGATGGCGCTCGGCGCCATCGAGGCGATCAAGGCTGCGGGGCTCGACGAGAAGAGCTTTGCGATCGCCGGCATCGACGGCATCACCGACGCTCTTCGCGCCGTCAAGGCCGGCGAGATGACGTCGATCCTGCAAGACGCACGTGCGCAGGCTCAGGGCGCTCTCGACCTTGCCATCTTCCACGCCAGGAAGGGCGACTACAAGCCGCAGTCCGATATCTGGGCGACCTACAAGGACATGCGGTGGAACGACGGCAAGGACAAGAATTACAATGTGCCGTGGACGCCGGTGACGGCCGACAATGTCGACAAGCTGCTCGCGACACGTAAATAATCCATTCTATGGGGCGGGTTCGCCCGCCCCATTTCTCAGACAGGCCGGGAAAAGATCCATGACCGATTCAAAACAGATTGATCTGAATTTTTCGCTGGGCGGCAAGGTCGCCCTGGTAACGGGCGGCGCTTCCGGCATCGGCGATGCCATCGCATCGGCATTTGCCGCCAAGGGCGCGGTCGTCGGCGTGATCGACATCAATGAAACGGTCGCGAAATCCAAAGCCGACGCCCTCGGAAGTGGCGCGAAATCCTTCGTCTGCGACGTTTCCAACCCGCAATCGGTGGAAGCCGTCATCGCTGCGGCGCAGGCCGCCTTCGCCCATATCGACATCGCCGTCAACAGCGCCGGTGTCGCCATGCTCGCCCCCGCCGAGGAACTCACCCTGGAGGCCTGGGACAGAACCATCGACATCAATCTCAAGGGAACGTTCCTCGTCTCTCAGGCTGTCGGCCGGGTCATGCTCAAGGCCGGCAAGGGCGGCAGGATCATCAATATCGCCTCGCAGGCCGGCACGGTCGCTATCGACCAGCACGTGGCTTATTGCGCCTCCAAATTCGGCGTCATCGGCCTTTCCAAGACGCTCGCCGCCGAGTGGGGCAAACACGGCATAACCGTCAATACGATTTCACCGACAGTGGTTCTGACCGAGCTCGGAAGGAAGGCCTGGGATAACCCGCGCGGAGAGGAGCTGAAGAAGCGCATCCCGACGGGACGCTTCGCCTATCCCGAGGAGATCGCTGCGGCGGCGGTGTTTCTGGCGTCGAGCGGCGCCGAGATGATCAACGGCGCGGATCTTCTGGTCGATGGCGGCTATACCATTGTCTGACACGCGGAAAGCAGGAGGAACCATGCAGCGGTTTATCAACAATCCGGACGAGGTCGTCGAGGATACGGTCAAGGGCTTCGTCAAGGCGCATGCCGATATGGTCAGGCTCGGCAACGGCAATCCGCGCGTCATCGTTGCGCGCCATGCGCCCGTCGCGGGCAAGGTCGGCGTCATCACCGGTGGCGGTTCCGGCCATGAACCCGCCTTTATCGGCTATACCGGACGCAATATGCTGGATGCCGTCGCGGTGGGTGAGCTGTTTTCGTCGCCGACGGCCAAGAGTTTTCTCGATGCCGCGCGCGAAGCCAATGGCGGCAACGGCGTCGTCTGCCTTTACGGCAATTATGCCGGTGACAACATGAACGTGAAAATGGCGATCAAGCTCGCCGCCAAGGAAGGCATCACCATCGCGACCGTCGTCGCCAATGACGATGTATGTTCGGCCGGACCGGACGAGCGCGAGAAGCGACGCGGCGTCGCCGGCGAGATATTCATGTGGAAATGCGCAGGCGCCAAAGCGGAGCAAGGGGCGAACCTCGAGGAAGTGCAGGCGACAGCGCAAAGGGCGATCGACAATTGCCGTTCCATCGGCATCGGCCTCGGTCCCTGCACGCTGCCCGCCGTCGGGCATCCCAACTTCCAGATTGCGCCGGGTACGATGGAAGTCGGCATTGGCCATCACGGCGAGCCGGGGGTCCGGGTCGAGCCGCTGAAGCCTGCCGCCGAGGTTGCACGCGAAATGGCCAAGATCGTTCTGGACGATCACGGCCTGGCATCCGGAACCGAGGTGGCCGTCATCGTCTCCGGCCTCGGCGCGACGCCCTTGAACGAGCTCTATATCCTTCACGACACGATCGAAACCGAGATTACCGGGCGCGGACTGAAAATCTACAAGACCTATATCGGAAATTACTTCACCTCGTTGGAAATGGTCGGTGCGACGCTGACCGTCATGGCGCTTGACGACGAGTTGAAGACGCTACTCGACGTCGATGTCCACTGCCCGGCAATGCCTTGATGGGAGACCAAGCGAATGCAGCAATTTGACAACGCTTCCTCGGGTGACATCGTTTTCTCGCTCGCGGATCGGATCATCGAGAATCGCGCTTATCTCAGCGAGATTGACGGCAAGATCGGCGATGGCGATCACGGGGTTAACATGGCCAAGGGATTTGGCATGGCAGCTGAACGGATCAAGGGCGCAGACATGTCGCTCGCAGAAGCTCTCGACACGCTCGGCACGGTGCTGATGACGGAAATCGGCGGGTCCATGGGACCGCTCTATGGCGTCATGTTCATTCAGTTCGCGGAAACGATCGAAAAGGCTACGCAGATCGATGCGGGAATGTTCAGCGCAATGCTGCACAATGGTCTTGAAGGCATTCAGGCGATCGGGTCTGCGAAAGTCGGCGACAAGACCCTTCTCGATACGCTCGTGCCCGCCATAGAAGCGTTCGATCGGGCCAATAGCGACGGAAAATCGTTTGCGGAATCGCTGAATATCCTCGTTTCGGCCGCGGAGGCCGGCCGGGACAGTACCCGTGATCTGGTGGCCAGGATCGGCCGGGCAAGCAGGCTCGGCGAACGTTCGCTTGGCGTTCTGGATGCCGGCGCCACTTCCTGCGCGCTGATCCTCCAGTCGCTCGCACTTGGCGTCGAGGCAAGGCTTCGGCCATCCGCATGAAAAACAGCGGGTTTTGGTGAGAGTCGTGATCCTCCAGATCATCACCTTTCCGGCTACATTGGCGGCCGGAAATCATTGTGCGGGAGAATGTTGAAAACCGGAGCCTTTACGCTCATCTTCGCGGGCGATTTGAACATCGCAGGGAAACCAGGAAGCATGACCGTCAAGACATCATCAGCGCGGAAGAACGGTAGCGTGCGAAACAGCGCTGACGATGCCTCGGAACCCATCCCGCTGCGGTTTGGCGATGATCCCTATGTCTGGGCCTGCTGGCTCTATTATGAGGACGGCATGACGCAGGGCGACATTGCCGATACCATGGGGATTTCGCGGGCAACGGTGAACAGCTATCTCGCCGATGCGCGCGCCCGCGGAATCGTCAATATCTCCATCGAGCCGTCGCGCCTGAGTTCGCTGACGATTGCTCAGGAGTTGAAACGGCATTTCGGTTTGCAGGATTGTCTCGTCGTTCCGAGCGACGACAATACCCGCCCGCTCATCGACCGTCTCGGGCGCGCAGGCGCTCAAGCGCTGCAGAGGCTTTTGAAATCCGGTGATACGCTGGCCGTCGTCTGGGGCCGCACGGTCATGGCGGTCGGTGAGCAGACCTCGATAACCGGCCTGCAGGACGTCACCGTGGTCCAGGCAACCGGCGGAACCAGTGCGACATTCGCCTATACACCCGAACTTTGCGCAGCCGCCTTTGCCGATGCCGTGGACGCACGGCTGATCAATATCGCAGCTCCGGCGATCGTATCCGCTCCTGAAGTCCGCAATATCCTGTTGCGTGAGCCATTGATCGAAACTCAGTTCGAGGCGCTTTCACACGCCAACAAGGTGATTTTCGGTATCGCCTCCATGCGCCCGAATTCGACCATCCATACCAGCGGATTCTTCGAGTCGGTATCGTTGCAGCAATATCTGGCGAAGGATGCTGCAGGCATCGTCGCCGGACGTTTCATCGACGGGCAGGGACGCCCGGTCGCGGGGCCGCTTGACGACCGCACGATCGGAATATCACTCGACATGCTGAAGAAGATCGGTCTGCGTATCGCTGTCGCCGGCGGTTTCGACAAGGTGCCGGCAATCCTCGCAGCCCTTCGCGGCGGCTATGTCAACGTGCTGATCACCGATGCTGCGACGGGCCGTGGCATCTTGCATGCGGACGGTGTGACGGAGGTCGATCAGAAGCTTTTGCAGCGCCCGAGGGTCGAAATCGGCACGCCGCCAGCGACCGGTTTTCGCACTCACATCAAGAAATTTCTGAACAATCCCGACGAGGTCGTCGAGGAAATGCTCTATGGCGCAGTGAAGGCACATGCTGCCTATCTCGAGCCGGTCGACAGTTCTCGCCGTGCGCTCGTTGCCCGGACGGGACCGCGCGCCGGCAAGGTCGGTCTTGTGATCGGCGGCGGCACGGGACACGAGCCTGCGTTCTTCGGCTATGTCGGGAAGGGTCTTGCCGATGCCGTTGCTGTCGGCAATATCTTCTCGTCGCCGCCTCCCGGCCCGATCCTTCAATGCACCAGGGCGGCGTCCGGCGGAGAGGGTGTGCTTTTCGTCTACGGCAACTATGCCGGCGACGTCATGAATTTCGAGATGGCAGCCGAGATGGCGGCGGAGGAAAACATCGCGGTCCGTACGGTCGTGACGACGGACGACATCGCCTCATCGCCGCTGGAAGACAGGGAGGGCCGGCGCGGCGTCGCCGGCAATTTCTTCATCTTCAAGGTCGCCGGAGCGGCCTGCGACCGCGGCCTGTCGCTTGCCGCCTGCGAAACGGCGACGCGCAAGGCCAACGCACGGACATTTACGATGGGCGTTGCATTGGAACCGTGCTCGCTTCCCCAGACCCGTCGCCACAACTTTGAAATTGGCCCCGACCACATCGAGATCGGCATGGGCATCCATGGTGAACCCGGCGTCATTCGCGAAAAGATGATGACCGCCGATGAAATCACCGATCGGGTGATGGATCGCATATTCGCGGAAATGAAGCCGGCATCGGGCGACCGCGTCGCAGTATTGGTCAATTCCTTCGGCGCAACGCCGCTGATGGAGCTCTATATTCTCTTCCGGCGTGTCGAGCAGCGGCTGAGTGCGAAAGGCATCGCGATAGAGGCGAATTGGGTGGGACACTATTGCACCTCGCTCGATATGGTCGGCGCATCCATATCCATCTTGCACCTCGATCAGGAATTGACGGAATTGTTGCATCATCCTTGCGATACCGCGTTCCTGCGGGTCGCGAACTGAAGGTATAAGAGATGCGCCCGGCTGACACGGGCCGCATCCTGCTCGAACTGGGAGGATCATGATGTCGGAAAGCGCGGCGCGCCACCTTAGCAGGATGTTTCATCGCATCTCCGTTGCGATCGCAGCGGAGAAGGACCGTCTCTCGGATCTGGACGGGGCTATCGGCGACGCCGATCATGGAATCACCATGGTGCTCGGCTTCACGGCGGTGAACGGGGAACTCGCGAAACTCGACCTCGACCACATGCTTCCATCAGAGGTGTTCACGTCGGCGGCGACAGCCTTTCTGAATGCCGTCGGTGCATCCACGGGACCGCTTTACGCAACGGCATTTCGCAGGGCCGCCCAGGTCCTGAACGATGACCAACACCTTTCAACTGCCGATCAGGCGGCGATCGTCGAGGCGATGACAACAGGCATCAGGGAGCGTGGAAAGGGCCAGCGCGGCGACAAGACGATGCTCGATGCCTGGATTCCCGCGACCGAAGCCGCCGTCACTGCACGGGCGCGGGCGGCCGGGAGCCTCGAAATGTGGACCAGCATATTGGAGGCGGCCGAAACCGGCGCGAATTCGACCCGTTCCATGGTTGCCACTCGGGGGAGGGCGGCCCGGCTCGGCGAGAGGTCGCTCGGACACATCGATCCAGGCGCGGCCTCGGCAGTCATCATCCTGCGCGCGATGAAGGAAACCTTCGCCGTCGACACTGTGAAAGAGCAGGATCGGTGACAGAATTGCATGCTGCGCGGAGCAAATGCATCTTCGTTCTCCGGGGGCATCCTCAATTCGTCGCCTATTCCGCGATGATGCCGCTGTCTTGAAACAGCGCTGCCGACAGATCGGCAATCTCGTCGTGAACGGCTGCGCGCTCGATGCCCGGGGGATCGGTAAAGAGTTCCGCCGCAAAGGCAAGGCCGAGCGCTGTTCCCTCTGGCACGAAGACATAATGCCCAAGGCCGCCGCCGAAGATTTTAAGGACGCTGCGCCGGAGCCGCGCATGCAGCCACGACGAACATTCTTCGGCGGGTGCCGCCCTGTCGGCATCACCGACCAGGATGAGGGCAGGCGCATCGACAGCTTTCAGGCTTTCCTCGCTGAAGCCGAGAACGGACCGGCCCGGCGCGCAGATGAGTGCGGCCTTGATTCTGTCGTCTCGGTAGGAATTCGACATGCGGGACCACGAATCGCGAAACACATCGCTGGTGCGCAGCAATGCCGGGATATGATCGGCAAGATCGGGAAACTCTCTTGGTCCGCGCGCCCCACCCGGCTTCATCCTCGACGGTTCGAACTGCGAGAACTGGGCGACAGCCCCAAGAAGCAGCATCACGCCATAGGCTCCGGCCGAAAATCCGGCTGCGAAGACGCTGTTCGTATCGATATGGCCTGAGAGATCGCTGAGCCACGCATCGCAATGGTCGAGCATGGTGCTTAGATCCGGCGCCCGCTCCCAAAGGCAGGCAAAGCCTTCAGCGCGGTAGGGCTCGATGCCGGTATTGCCGTGGTGGCTGATGCCGAGCGCGGCAAATCCGCGATCGACCAGGCGTCGCGCCAGCCACTCCAATCCGGCCGCGGATCCGCCGGTGCCATGCGATAATAGCACGAGGGGATAGGGCCTAGCCCTTGGCCGGATGGGGGCATTGCGGGCGACGGCCGCCTTCTGGAACCAGCTTCTTTCCGGCACGTCGCTTTGCGCGTCGTCGGCGGCGGGATACCAGAGAGACCAACTGATGGGTCTGGGGCCGGCGGCGTCCCAGTTCGACCTTTTCTCGTCGTAGAGGACGCCGTCGCGAAAGCCCAGTGTCATCTCTTGAATGCCCCATTGAACACGTCCCGGCCGTTCAATTCGTCGCCTTCTCGACGGTGATGTCGCCGAATTCGTCGATCAGCACGGTCCAGCCATCCGGCTCCGCGGCAGGGTCGGTCTTCAGATAGACCGTGGCGAAGAGCCCCGGCTCCTTGATGATGCCGTTCGAATTCTCCGGGCGGATATCGGTCACGTAAGGCTTCAGGTCGCTGAACTCCTGCAACTCGATGGTCGAGGCGATCGCCGGGCCGGTCTCGGTCTGGGCAATCTGCTGCAGATAGACCTTCGAGGTCCTGTCCGGTTGGCGCACGGCAAAGAGCTTGTAGTAGCCGTGGCGCTGCGTGGCCTCTCCCTCGGGATTTGCAACGCTCTCGGCGCTCGTCGGCGCCCGCTCGACATCAGGTGCGTTGCCGTCGTCCTCCCAATAGCCGGTGCTGGTCGCGAAAATCACCGATGCCGGCAGGAGGGCATCCTGCGCCGGCGCGGCCTCCGCTGTGATGCTCCATCCCGCAAGCAGGAGGCTGGTCATCAATATCCGTCGCATTGCCATCGTCTCAATCCTTGAACTGCTCGGCGAGAATACGGTCGGACCAGGAGCGGTCGGGATCAGAAAGAATGCGCGCCGTCACATGCTCCGACTGGGCAATGCGGATATGCAGCACCGACTTAACCTCGGTATTGTCGGCCACTGCGTTCACCGGCCGCTTCTCCGGCTCGAGAATATCGATATCGACGGTCACCTTGTTCGGCAGCAGAGCGCCCCTCCAGCGCCGCGGCCTGAAAGCGCTGACCGGCGTCATGGCGAGCAGCGGCGCCTCGAGCGGCAGGATCGGGCCATGGGCGGAAAGATTATAAGCCGTCGATCCGGCAGGTGTCGCCACCATCAGCCCGTCGCAGATCAGTTCCTCCAGGCGGACGCGCCCGTCCACCATGACCCTCAGATTCGCGGCTTGATAGGACTGGCGAAAAAGATAGACCTCGTTGATGGCGAGCGCCGTCGAGTTGGTGCCGTCGGCGTTGGCCGTCGTCATCTGCAATGGCCGGAAGACGTTTTCGACGGCGACGCAGATGCGCTCCTGAAGCCGGTCGGTACGATAATCGTTCATCAGAAAGCCGACCGAGCCGCGATTCATGCCGTAAACCAGCTTGCCGGAGTTCATGGTGTTGTGCAGCGTCTGCAGCATGAAACCGTCGCCGCCGAGCGCGACGATGACGTCGGCTTCGTCGGCCGGTACGTCGCCATAGAGGCCAATCAACTCCTCGCGCGCGGCAAGCGCCTCCGTCGTGGGTGAGGCGAGAAAGGAAAGCGTCTGAAATGAACGGCCCATGCAATGCCCTTTATGATGCTGCCCTAGCTAAAGGATAAAGGCCTTGTGCGACAAGGACGTTTTCTGCCGCGAAGCGTTTTGAGCTGCAGCCGACCAGTCCACGCAGACACGGATTTTCCCTTTACAGAATCACAGAATCTGCTAGTTGGGCAATTATTGCCCTTGTAGCTCAGTTGGTAGAGCACCTGATTTGTAATCAGGGGGTCCCGGGTTCGAACCCTGGCGGGGGCACCATTCTTTTCCGCGCGATAACGTCTGCTGACCCACAGTCTGGGTTCGACGCTGTTGCGCTCAATCGCACCAGCAGATCTTTTCAGATAGCACGTATCGCTTGATGAACCGCGCGTGAAGGGCTGCTTCACCGCCAATTCAGCCGCGCGCGCTTATCTTCGCCTCATCATCAATGAGGAAACAGCCATGAAGCTCGCACATCTCTTTCTCGCCGCAACCATTTCCGTCGGTGCGGCTTTCGCGTCCATCGCACCGGCGGCCGCCATGCCGGCCGAGCGGCCGGCGGTGTCGACGCAGGGCGATATCGTTCAAATTCGTGATGGCTGGCGACGTGATCGCGACCGTGACGACCGTGGCTGGCGCGATGGGCGCGATTGGCGCCGGTCCGATTGGCGCGATGATCGCCGTCACGGGCGGCGGTGGCGTGCCGAGCGTTGGCAGGAACGCCGCGACTGGCGTCATCGCGATCGCGGTATGCCGTTCTGGCTCTACCGCAGCTGACGAAAACGGCTCGGATCATCCGGGCCGTTACTTTAGAGCATGATGCCGAAAAGTGTGATCGGTTTTCGGACGACATCATGCTCCAACTATTTAATTTTAGAACAGGATTCAGATTTTAGGCCGAGCCGGCCTAAAATCATCCTGTTCTAATGAGTTACGGGTTCGTTGACGCTCGCCTCGATCCTGTCGCCATTGCCGGTCTGTCCGGCGCCGGAGGGCGACATCATTGTGATGCTAAGCACAGAGACGACCATGAAGGCGACGACGGCGATCATTATGCGCATAAGCGTTCAATCCTCGTTCGATTCCGGGATTAACGCATGATCGCCGTCCGCGTTCCTGCCAGTATTATTGCACCTGGCCCGGCGTCGCGGGGCCGGGCGCCGTCGGCGACAGGGGATCGGGCTGGTGGATGGGGTGCGACGTGTCCACCCAGATGATGCTGATGATAATCACGACGAAGACCGCGATGAAGAGGATACCGAAAATCAGCGGTCGAATGGCCATGATAGGGATCGTTCCTTCTTGCTTCTGAGCCGGTCGCAACAACCGGTCATCGCCCGATCATAGTGCTCCAGGGCGTCATTCCAAGGCAAAAGTGGATTTTTCCGGCATCGGTCGGGCGTTGCACGAGCGTTGTCCGTGTGCGTTTCCATTTGTCGCGCCGGATCGAACTCCTGCATAATTCATTAAATCCGAATCGATTGCGCGTCTGAAAAGACGCGCGGCGCTGTATGTCACGGATGATCGTCTATCCCGTCGAAGTGGCCTATGCAGGCGATACGGCGCGCAGGCCGATAGACGGATCGACCGGCTGCCCCTGGTGGGGGCAGCCTATGCCTTCAGGTGGAGCCGCGCCGCATAAAGCGCGATTGCCGCTGCATTCGAGACGTTGAGCGATTTGATCGAGCCCGGCATGTCGAGACGGGCAAGTGCGTTGACGGTTTCCCGCGTCTTCTGCCGAAGTCCCTTGCCCTCGGAGCCGAGCACGAGCGCCACCTTCTCGCCCGAGAAGGTGCCTTCGAGTGGCGCCGGCCCTTCCGAATCAAGGCCGATGGTGGAGAAACCGAGCTTGTGCAATTCACCGAGCGCATCGGCGAGATTGGTGACCTGTATATAAGGTATCAGTTCCAGCGCGCCGGAGGCGGACTTGGCGAGCACGCCCGATTCGGTCGGGCTGTGTCGCTGCGTGGTGATCACCGCGCCGGCATTGAAGGCGACGGCTGAGCGCATGATCGCGCCGACATTGTGCGGATCGGTCACCTGATCGAGGACGAGCAGGAGAGGGCTTTCCTTCAGCGCTTCGAGCCGGCGTACCGGAAGCGGCCGTGTTTCCAGCATGACGCCCTGATGGATCGCCTCCGGGCCGAGCACCTTGTCGATCTCCTGCGGCGAAACGATCTCGAAGGGTATGCCGAGCGTTTCGACGTCGACTTCGAGGCGCGCGAGTGCGTTCTGCGTCACGAACAGCTTGATCTTCTTGCGCTCGGGATTGTCGAGGGCCGCGCGCACCGTATGCAGGCCATAGAGATGCACCTGGTCGGGCGCCAGCGCCGGCGGCTTCCAGTCCTCGCCGCCGCGCTTTCGCTTCTGCGGCTGAGGCGTCGGAATCTCTCCGCGTTCGCGCTTGGCGTCACGGTGGGCGCGCCGCAGAGTGGCGTAATGCGTATCCTTGGCGGATGGGTCTGTCGCGGTCTTGCCGCCGGATTTGTTGTCTTTGCTCATGCAGCTTTATAGCCATGGCGCTCGCTGCCGCATAGGCTTTCTTTCATATGCCGGCTTTCGGCGGCGAATGAAATTTTTCGTGTTTTTTCCGTTGTCATCGTGTTGACAGACTGAAATGCTCCGGTCATATACGCGGCGCAGACGACGGGCGGCAACGCTTCGAAGTCTGACGAACTTGGTCTTGCGATCCGGACGAAAAACTGGAGAGATGCCCGAGTGGTTAAAGGGGACGGACTGTAAATCCGTTGGCTCAGCCTACGTTGGTTCAAATCCAACTCTCTCCACCATTCGTCATCGGATCGGACCACCCGCGCGGGTATAGCTCAATGGTAGAGCAGCAGCCTTCCAAGCTGAATACGCGGGTTCGATTCCCGCTACCCGCTCCAGTTTCCGTTACGCTACTTTATTCGACCGCTGCTGTGATAGTCCCCGAGATATCTCCGGCGCTGGCGGAGAAGCTGACGATTGCGATTATCGACTGGTAGGGAAGGGCGCTCGACGCCGAACGTCTATAGCGCGTCTCCGGCGGTCAATGCGATTTTCTCTAAGATTTCAGCGATTTTCGAGGGGGCTTTGGCGAATCGCCTTGCAGGCGGCGAATTGTCTCCCATATGCGCTGTCAGGCCAAGTTTGGCGTCTGCAATTAAGTCTTGCGCAATGTCGCCGAAAGCCTTAAACGGCGGCACTAAACCGGTTCGCCGGGGCCACCATTTTCGTTCACAGGAAGCATTCAAATGGGAAAGAGTAAGTTTGAGCGCAACAAGCCGCACGTCAACATTGGCACGATTGGCCACGTTGACCACGGTAAGACGTCTCTGACGGCAGCGATCACGAAGTACTTCGGTGAGTACAAGGCGTA
>NZ_WUEN01000011.1:0-258061 GCF_010668065.1 Rhizobium leguminosarum
CATTCTGTTGGCTCAAACGGAGTCGGATGGTCGACCGGCCGGCGCGCGTCGTAGCCCAGTTCTACGGCCAAGCCGGCCGGTCGATCAGCCGGCCCGTTTCAGCCAACCCGAAGGGCCGGGCATCTTTCCGTCAGGGCAAAGGCGATCGGCTCGGACGTACCAAGGGGTATGCCCGTCGCCAATCGCCTTTGCCCTGACGAAAACCTGCTCCGGCAGAATGCTTCAAGCTAACCCGGAAAGGCTCTAAGGCCTGCCGAGAGGCGGTCCGGGCGTTCTTTGCCCGGGCCGCCTTCAGCATTTGCAAGGAAAAACACATGAATTCCTTTGTTTCCACCACGGCGATCGAGGCAGAGCCGCAAACGGCGACCGAAGAGGTGGTGAGGCTTACCGGTGTGAAGCGGCGGTTCGGAGCCACTGCAGCCCTCGACGGCGTTTCGCTGACGGTGCAGAGAGGCGAGATCCTCGGCATCATCGGCCGCAGCGGCGCCGGCAAATCGACGCTGATCCGCTGCCTGAACGGCCTGGAACGCGCCGATAGCGGCGAGATCCTCATCGAAGGCCGAGATATCACCGGACTTTCAGAACAGGAATTACAGCCGCTGCGGCGCCGCATCGGCATGATCTTCCAGCATTTCAATCTGCTTTCTGCCAAAACCGTCGAAGAAAACGTCGCGCTGCCTCTGAAGATCGAGGGTCTTGCAAAGAGCGAGCGCCTGAAACGGGCGCACGAGCTGCTCGAACTCGTCGGCCTTGCCGACAAAGCGAAGGCTTATCCCGTATCGCTATCCGGCGGCCAGAAACAACGCGTCGGCATTGCCCGGGCGCTGGCGGCACGCCCGGCACTGCTGTTGTCCGACGAGGCGACATCGGCGCTCGATCCGGAAACGACCCGGTCGATCCTGGCATTGCTGAAGGACATCAACCGTAAGCTCGGACTGACCATTCTGCTCATCACCCACGAGATGGAAGTGGTACGCGGCATTGCCGATCGCGTCGCGGTCATCGATGCCGGGCGGATCGTCGAGGAAGGGCAGGTCTGGTCGGTCTTCGCCAATCCGCAGGCTGAAATCACCGGGAGCCTGCTTGGCGGTATCCGCCCGCAGCTTCCTGAGCATATCGCCGGCCGGCTGTCGGCGACGGCGGGCAGCGAAGCGATCCTCAGCGTCGATCTCGCCGGGCCACAGGCGCAGGGCGCGCTATTTGCCGAACTCTCGGCAGCATTGCCGCATTCCTTCCGCCTCGTCCATGGCGGCATCGACCATATCCAGAACCAGCCGGTGGCGCGGTTCTTCATCGCCGTTCCCGCGCGCGACCCCGCGCTTGCCGGAAAAGTCGAACAATTCCTGACGGCCCGGTCCGCCCGGGTGGAGGTGCTTGGTTATGACACCGATCATGCTTGAACTGCTTATTCGCTCCCTTTGGGAGACGGTCCTGATGACCCTCGCCTCGGGATTGATCTCGCTCGTCGCCGGCCTGCCGCTCGGCCTTGCTCTGGTCGCGACAGCGCGCGGCGGCATCGCCGAAAACCTCTGGATCAATCGCATGCTCGGGTCAGTCATCAACGGTTTCCGCTCGGTGCCTTTCATCATCCTGCTGGTGGCGCTGATCCCGCTGACGCGGCTGATCGTCGGCACCGCGCTCGGCACCTGGGCGGCCATCGTGCCGCTCGCCATCGCTGCAACGCCCTACTACGCCCGCATCGCCGAAGTATCGCTGCGCGAGGTCGACCGCGGGCTGATCGACGCCGTGCGCGCCATGGGCGGCAACCGCTGGACGATCATCCGCGAGGTGCTGGTGCCTGAAGCGCTGCCGGGCATCGTCGCCGGTTTCACCGTCACGCTGGTAACGCTGATCGGCGCCTCGGCCATGGCCGGCGCGATCGGCGCCGGCGGCCTCGGCGACCTCGCCATCCGCTATGGCTATCAACGTTTTGAAACCAGTGTGATGATCGCGGTGGTGGCCGTCCTCATCGTGCTCGTCTGCGGTATCCAGTGGCTTGGCGACCGGCTGGTCGCCAGGTTGGACCACCGATAAGTCAGCGCCGGAACTGGGCAGCGGGATGAGCGGCGGGCAACCTGCCGTTCCCGCCGCCGAAAAGCTTCTGCCGCAAGGGTCCTGCAGCATAGTCCGCCTTGAAGACGCCGCGCTCCTGCAGCACCGGGACGACCAAGTCGACAAAATCGCGCAGGCTTTCCGGCGCCACTGTCCGCGCCAGATTGAAGCCGTCGATGCCACCCTCGTCGATCCATGCCGTGAGATGATCGGCGATCTGTTCCGGCGAACCCACTATCGGCTTCATCCGGCTGCCGAGCACCATCTGGTCGATGATGTTACGCAGCGTCACCGGCTTTGGCGCCTGTTTCGTGATGGCCGCAAGCGCCGACTGATTGGCGTTGGTCGAGCTCTGGTCGATGACGTCGTCCAATCCATACTTCGAAAAGTCGATGCCTGTCGAAGCGGAGTAATGCGCAAGCGAAGCCTCAACGCTCGCATGGCGGCGATAGTCCTCCAGTCTGTCCCGTGCTTCCTTCTCCGTCCGCCCGACGACGACGGTGATCAGGCTCAGGATCTTCAATGCGTCGGCGCCGCGGCCGAATTCCTTCGCCTTGGCCCGCAGCGCATCGATGGTCGGCTTGGCCGCCTTGGGATTCGGGCCGGCAATGAAGACGCATTCGGCGTGACGTGCGGCGAAATCCTGCCCGCGTGCGGAGGCGCCGGCCTGGAAGAGCAGGGGCGTGCGCTGCGGCGAGGGCTCGGAAAGATGGATGCCTTCCATCCGGTAATATTTGCCGTCGTGACGGACAGAGCGCACTTTGGAGGGATCAGCATAGACGCCTCCCGCCTTGTCATGCAGCACCGCATCGTCGTCCCAACTCCCTTCCCAGAGCTTGTAGAGAATTTCGAGATATTCTTCGGCTGCGTCGTAACGCGCATCATGTTCCGGCAGCTTGTCGAAACCCATGCTGCGAGCCGCACTATCGAGATAACCGGTGACGATGTTCCAGCCGATCCGTCCCTTGGTCAGGTGGTCGAGCGTCGACAAGCGCCGCGCCAGCAGGAAGGGTGGCTCATAGGTCGTGTTGACGGTCACGCCGAAACCCAGATGTTTGGTGACATAGGCCATCGCCGAAATCGGGATCATCGGATCATTGACCGGGATCTGCGCGCCCGTCTCGATCACCGGCGACGGGCTACCCCTGTAGACATCGTAGACACCGACGATGTCGGCCAGGAAAATGCCGTCCAGCTTGCCGCGTTCGGCGGTCTTGGCAAACTCCGTCCAGTAGTCGAGATCGGTATAGTGCGCTGAGCGGTCGCGCGGATGCGTCCACAGACCGTGGTTGATGTGCCCGACACAGTTCATGTCGAAGGCATAGATCTGCATTGTCTTCATTAGGCGGGTCCCAAAGTCGGCAATAGAAATCAAGGATTTGCCGCATTAATTATCCAAAAGCATGATGCCGAAAAGTGTGAGCGGTTTTCGGACGACATCATGCTCTAACTATATAATGTAGAACAGGATTCAGATTTTGGGCCAGCTTCGGCCTAAAATCGTCCTGTTCGGGCTCTATCGCACGATGAGCCTGTGAAATGGTAGGGTGGGGATGAAAAAAGCCGGAGGAACCACATGACGAAGAAGACGCTGTCGGATTGGGCGGAGCTTGCGCAAAAGGAGCTGCGCACCTCGCCCGAAACGCTGACCTGGCAGACGCCGGAAGGCATTGCCGTCAAGCCGCTCTATACGGCCGAGGATCTCGACGGCGCCGGGCACCTTGGTTCGCTTCCTGGTTTTTCGCCTTTCACCCGCGGCCCGCGCGCGACGATGTATGCCGGCCGGCCTTGGACGATCCGCCAATATGCCGGCTTCTCGACGGCAGAGGAATCGAACGCCTTTTATCGCCGCAATCTCGCCGCCGGCCAAAAGGGCCTGTCGGTCGCCTTCGATCTTGCCACCCACCGTGGTTATGACAGCGACCATCCGCGCGTCGAGGGCGATGTCGGCAAGGCGGGCGTGGCAATCGACAGCGTCGAAGACATGAAGATCCTGTTCGACGGCATTCCGCTCGGCGAAATGTCGGTGTCGATGACCATGAACGGCGCCGTCATCCCGATCCTTGCCTCCTTCATCGTGGCCGGCGAGGAGCAGGGCGTTCCACGGACCGAGCTCTCGGGGACCATCCAAAACGACATCCTCAAGGAATTCATGGTCCGCAACACCTATATCTATCCGCCCGAACCATCGATGCGGATCGTTGCCGACATCATCGAATATACGGCCAAGGAGATGCCGAAATTCAACTCGATCTCGATCTCCGGCTATCACATGCAGGAAGCCGGCGCGACGCTGGTGCAGGAACTTGCCTTCACGCTGGCCGACGGTCGCGAATATGTCAGGGCGGCGATCGCCAAGGGCCTCAATGTCGATGATTTCGCCGGCAGGCTCTCCTTCTTCTTTGCGATCGGCATGAACTTCTTCATGGAGGCGGCCAAGCTTCGCGCCGCCCGGCTGCTCTGGACCCGCATCATGGAGGAGTTCGAGCCGAAGAAGGCTTCCTCGCTGATGCTGCGCACCCATTGCCAGACCTCCGGCGTCTCGCTGCAGGAACAGGATCCCTATAACAACATCATCCGCACCGCTTTCGAGGCCATGTCGGCCGTGCTCGGCGGCACGCAGTCGCTGCATACCAACTCCTTCGACGAGGCAATCGCGCTGCCGACGGAATTTTCCGCCCGCATCGCCCGCAACACGCAGTTGATCCTGAGCCACGAAACCGGCGTCACCAAGGTGGTCGATCCGCTGGCGGGCTCCTATTACGTCGAGAGCCTGACGAAGGAGCTTTCTGACAAAGCCTGGGCGTTGATCGAGGAGGTGGAAGCACTCGGCGGCATGACGAAGGCCGTCAATGACGGCCTGCCGAAACGGCTGATCGAGGAAGCGGCCGCACGCCGCCAGGCAGCCGTCGACAAGGGCGAAGAGGTCATCGTCGGCGTCAACCGCTACCGGCTCGACAACGAGCAGCCGATCGACATTCTGGAGATCGACAATAGCGCGGTGCGCAAAGCGCAGATCAGACGCATCGAGGAAACCAAGCGGCGGCGCGATGGCGGAGCCGTGCGCGAGACCCTGGCGGCCCTGGCGGAGATCGCACAGAGCGGCGAGGGCAACCTGCTGGAAGCTGCCATCGCGGCGGCGCGGGCCCGCGCCACCGTCGGCGAGATATCGGATGTCATGCGCGATGCCTTCGGCGATCATGCCGCAACCCCTGTGGTGATCAAGGGCGTCTATGGCCAAGCGTATGAAAATGAGCCCGAGCTCGCCGTGCTCAAGACTCGCATGACGGAGGTGACGGAAGCCATGGGGCACCGGCCGAAGATCATGGTCGCCAAGCTCGGTCAGGACGGACACGACCGAGGCGCCAAGGTGATCGCCTCGGCCTTCGGCGATATCGGCTTCGACGTGCTCGCCGGTCCCCTGTTCCAGACACCGGAGGAAGCTGCCGGTGTCGCGCTCAGCGAAAAGGTCAACGTCGTCGGCGTCTCGTCGCTGGCGGCCGGCCACAGGACGCTGCTACCGCAACTGATCGACAGGCTGAGGGAACAGGGCGGTGGCGATATCATCGTCGTCTGCGGCGGCGTCATCCCGCGGCAGGACTATGAATTCCTGCATGAACACGGCGTTGCAGCCGTATTCGGCCCGGGGACAAACGTTCTCGAGGCGGCAAACTCCGTCCTCGATCTGCTGCAGGGCAGGCGGCGAAACCAGTAGTTTAGAGCAGTCCGCGCTTTGCCAGATTGCTCATCAGCGCCGAAATGCCGAAGGTCCAGGGCGGGCATTCGGTGGAAAGGCGCACGGTGTTGACGAGGGCGCCGAGGCCTGCCGAGGAAATCTCGACGACATCGCCGATCTTGTGGGTGAAGCCTTGCTTCGGCGCGTCGCGGTCCTGCGTCGGCGCAAACAGCGTGCCGAGGAAAAGCATGAAACCGTCAGGATATTGATGATGGGCGCCGACCGTCTGCTTGACGAGATCGGTCGGGTCGCGGCTGATCTGTGACATCGAACTCTTGCCATGCAGCACGAAACCGTCCTGGCCGGTGACTTTTAGGTCGAGTTCGGCCTTGCGTACGTCATCCAGGCTGTAATCGGCTTCGAACAGGCGGATGAAAGGACCGATCGAGCAGGAGGCGTTGTTATCCTTGGCCTTGCCGAGCAACAGTGCCGAGCGGCCCTCGACGTCGCGCAGATTGACGTCGTTGCCGAGCGTCGCGCCCTTGATTTCGCCGCGGCTATTGACCGCGAGCACGACTTCCGGCTCGGGATTGTTCCAGGTCGAGATCGGATGCAGGCCGACATCGGCACCCCAGCCGACGGAGGAGAGCACCGGCGCCTTGGTGAAGACTTCGGCATCAGGCCCGATGCCCACCTCGAGATATTGCGACCACATGCCCTCGTCGATCAATGCCTGCTTGACCTTGGCGGCCTCCGGCGAACCGGCCTTCAGATTGGTGAGGCTGCCGCCGATCAGCGTGCTAACACGCTCGCGGATCGATGCGGCGCGTTCCGGACTGCCGGCGGCCTTCTCCTCAATGACGCGCTCGATCATCGACTGCGCAAAGGTAACGCCGCAGGCCTTGACTGCCTGCAGGTCGACGGGCGCAAGGAGATAAGGGCGCGTTTGATCCGGAGCTCCGGTACTGTTAGCGGCGATGTCCGCCAGCGAGCCGATCGCCTTGCCACTTGCGGCACGGACGAAGGCGGCGGCATCCTGCAGCTCGAGCAGGGCGCTCAGCGTCGGCGCCTCGCGCGACGTGATGTCGACCAGCATACCCTCGCGTAACATCACAATGCTCGGTCCCTGCACTTCGGGATTCCAGATGCGACCGACAAAAAGACCATCCGAAGCGGCGACATCGAGCAGAGGTTGAGACATGGTGATCTTCCGTCACAGGCGAGCGGGGAGCGCTCTTCAAAACATTGCGGGGTGTTGCCGCCCTCCAGCCCGGCGGCAGCCGAAATCGATCACATTCACGGAGAAGGGGCAAGATGCGTCGGGGAAAAAGACTTTCGCCTGATCGGCTCGGGCGGCTGACTTCCTCGGAAATCCAATTGCAAAAGCTCACAAAATAACTATTTAGATACAAAATAACTGTTATATTTCAGATATTTAAATACAGGCTGTGACGATTTTGCCCTTCATCTCGCCTTGACAGGAGCCGGCTTTCGTTATCTGTTTTGCCCAACATGGAGGAGGCTGGCATCAGCCGGCCACACGAAAATCCCAGGAGGATATTGCAGCGATGTTGAGATTTGCCGTCGTCGGAATCGACCATGGGCACACGTTCGATCACGTGAAGGGATTGCTGGCCGCAGGTGGCGAGTTCGTCGGCTATTGCCCGCAGACCTCGGTGCCGGCGTTGCGCGAGGCCTTCGAGAAGACCTATCCTGACGCGCCGCAGATCGACAGGCAAAAGCTGTTCGACGATCCGTCGATCGATGTCATCTGCATTTCCGCGATTCCGCGTGATCGTGCCGGGCTTGCCATCCGCGCAATGAGGTCGGGCAAGGATGTGATGACCGACAAGCCGGGCGTGACGACCTTCGCCCAACTCGAGGACGTCAGGCGTACCGTTGCCGAGACCGGCAAGATCTTCTCGATCTGCTTTTCCGAGCGCCACTGCGTCCGCTCCGCCGTCAAGGCCGGCAAGCTCGTCGCTGAAGGCGCGATCGGCAAGGTGATCCAGACGCTCGGCGTCGGTCCACACCGGCTGCAACTGCCGACCCGGCCGGACTGGTTCTTCGATCCCGAAGCCTTCGGCGGCATCATCGTCGATATCGCTTCGCACCAGGTCGACCAGTTCCTGTTTTATACCGGCTCGACCACAGGCGAGGTCATCGCAAGCTCGATCGGCAATTTCGGCATGCCCGACAAGCCCGCTTTCGAGGATTTCGGCGAGGTGCTTCTGCGCTCCGACAAGGCGGCGGGCTATGTGCGAGTCGACTGGTTCACGCCGGAGGCGCTGCCGACCTGGGGTGACGGGCGCCTGACCATCCTCGGCACCGAAGGCTACATCGAACTGCGCAAATATATCGATATCGCCGGCCGGCCGGGCAAGGATCACCTCTTCCTGGTCAACGGCAAGGAAATGACCCATATCGATTGCAGTGGCGAAAAACTCGACTATTTCGACGCTTTCACCGCCGACGTCGGCAACCGCACACAGACGGCGATGACCCAGGATCACGTTTTTGAAGTCTGCCGTCTTTCGCTCGAAGCCCAGGCGAAAGCCGCGCGCATCGGCGCTCGCTGAGGAGGAAATCATGACCAGGAAATTGCGCGTCGGCGTCATCGGCGCAGGCATCGCTGCGCGGCATCTGGCCGGCTTCGGTTGGAACAAGGAGCTTTTCGAAGTTCCCGTGCTCTGCTCGCTCGATGAGGAGCGCGGCAGAGCGCTGTGCGAGGAGTTCGGCATTGCCGAATACACGCAGGATGCGGATTCGCTGTTTGCCCGCGACGATCTCGACATCATCGACATTTCGACGCCGCCGAGTTCGCATTTCGAACTGTGCCGCAAAGGTATCGAGTCAGGCAAGCACGTGATCTGCGAGAAGCCGCTCTTCGGCTCGATCGCCGAGGTCGACGAGATGGGGCGCATCCTTGCCCGCTTCCCCAGCAAGAAGCTGATGCCGATCTTCCAGTATCGCTATGGTTCCGGCCTGCAGAAGCTGAAGCTGCTGATCGAACGTGGCCTAGCCGGCAAGCCGTTCCTGACCACGATCGAAACCCATTGGTGGCGCGGGCCGGATTATTATGCCGTGCCGTGGCGCGGCAAATGGGCGAGCGAACTCGGCGGTGGCCTTCTCGGCCACGCCATCCACGCCCATGACATGCTGAACTATGTGCATGGCCCCTGCGCCGAGGTGTTTTCCTATGGGGCGACGCTGGTCAATCCGATCGAGGTCGAGGATACGGCAGCCCTTTCGGTGAAGATGCAGAATGGCTCGCTGGCGACGCTGTCGATGACGCTGGGTTCGCGCAAGGAGATCTCGCGGTTGCGCTTCTGCTTCAACGACCTCGTCGCCGAAAGCATCATCGAACCCTACACGATGGGCCGTGATCCGTGGACGTTCGTCGCCGGGACAGAGGAACATCAGGCGCGGATCGACGAAGTGCTCGCCGCCCATGTGCCTGGCGAGGATGGCTACACCCGTCAGTTCGAGCTCTTCCATAAGGCGATCGTCGAAGACACCGACCCACCGGTGACGCTGCAGGATGCCCGCAATTCGCTGGAACTGGTAACGGCCGCTTATTTCTCGCAGCGAACCGGACAACCGACGCCGATGCCGATCGCCGCCGATCATCCGCTCTATCGCTCCTGGCTTCCGGCAGGGGAATGGCGGGCTGCGGCCACGGTCTGAACCGGGAAGGGCTCTCCGATGCTGAAATCCTTCGAGCATGTCGGCATGACGGTCGGCGACATGGACCGCACCGTCGATTTCTACTGTGGCCTGCTCGGCCTCAGCCTCGTGCTGCGCAAGACGATGGCGAATGGCATGCAGGTCGCGTTCCTCGATGCAGGCGGCGGCATGCTGGAGGTCTTTGCGCCGCCCGGCGGCGCTTCCAGGGCGGTCGACGTGCCTGAAGATACGGCCGGCGTCCGGCACCTCACCTTCTATTTCGACAATGTCGACGAGGCCTTCGCCCGCCTTGAACAGGCGGGCGTCGAGATCAAGGAGCCGCCGCGCTTCGCCGTCCACTCCGAGATGCTGAACAAGATCGCCTTCGTTCGCGATCCCGACGGCATCATCGTCGAGCTTGCCGAACGCTCTCAGAGCCGCCAGGGCTGACACAGGTGCTGCCGATCGCTTCGCTGCGGGCGGTCAGACCGTCCCGCAGCAGATCGATCAGGCGCCGGATGAGTTTTGCCGCCATGCAAGACTCTCCTCAGCTCGCCAGCTTGGCGCTGATATAGTTGCGCCAGCCGCCAAGCGCGGTGATTTCATCGGCACCTTTCACCGCATGGGCCTCGCAGACGAAGCCGGAGACGCTGGAACCGTCTTCGAGCGTGAGCTTACCGATGCCGAGCGGTGCCGGAATCTTCTGGACGAACCTGCCGAAAGCATCGGCCGGCAGTGCCCAGACCTCGACCTCCAGCCCCTGACCCTTATGGCCGGGTTCGCGCAGCAGTCCCGGTTTCGGCGGCGTGGTATTGGGCAGAACGAAGAGGCGATAATCGCCGGCCGTGCGGCAGGTCTTGACCAGACGCCCGCCGGAGCCTGCCAATTCGTGATTGAGCGGCATGCCGGTCAGATGCGCACCAACGACCGCGATTTCGATGAAACCGTCATCGCCAGGCGCAATGCGGCTCGCTTCCGGTATTGCCGCCTGCCGGTCGATGCCCATGCCGGAACCTGCTGCGCGATGCAGCGCATCGGCAAGTGGTGCCAGCGCATCGTCGGTGAAGGCAGGCGCGATGACGGTGACGCCGCCCGGCAAGCCGCCCTTGCCGAAGCCGGCCGGAACGGCGATCGCCGCGCAATCGAGCAGGTTGACGAAATTGGTGTAGCGACCGAGGCGGCCGTTGAGCACGACGGGATTGGCCAGCATGTCGGCGACCGTGTAGGTGGTGGGCGCGGTCGGCAGCAGAAGCACGTCCGCCTTTTCCCATTCGGCTTCGGTCTTGCGGCGCAGCTCCTCCAGCCGGTATCGGCCGTTAAAGGCCTCGACCGCGGTCTTGCCCTTGGCGCCTTCGATAATCCCTCTGACCGTCGGGTCGAAATCGGCGGCGTTGGTGGCGAGGAAGGTTTCGACCGCCGCCAGACGTTCGGCGACCCACGGCCCGTCATAGAGAAGGGCGGCCGCCTCGCGGAATGGCGCGTAATCGAAAGGCACGATGGTGGCGCCGAGCCCTCTGGCCCGCTCGATCGTCTGGTCGTAGAGCGCCTCCACCTCCTTGTCGCCGAAGAACTCCCGCTCGGCGTCAGTCAGGACGCCGATGCGCAAGCCCGACACAGGCAGGTTCGCCGGCTTGGCGCGACGCGAGAACGGATCGGCGGCATCGAAGCCTTCGGCGACCTTGCGGATCGCAACACCGTCGCCGACGGTCGCAGCAAAGATCGTGATGCAATCGACGCTCTTGCAGGCCGGTATGGCGCCGGTATTCGGCAGGAGACCCGGCGTCGGCTTGATGCCGACCAGATTGTTGAAGGCAGCCGGCACCCGGCCGGAACCCGCCGTATCGGTGCCGAGTGCGAAGGCCGCCAGGCCTGAAGCAACCGTGACTGATGATCCGGAACTCGATCCGCCGGAGATATAGGCCGCATCGAATACCGAACGCGGCGCGCCATAGGGCGAGCGCGTGCCGTTGAGGCCGGTCGCGAACTGGTCGAGATTGGTCTTGCCGATGATGATGGCGCCGGCCGCCTTCAACCGGGCAACGACGGTGGAGTCCGCTTCCGGCCGATACGCATAGGCCGGGCAGGCGGCAGTCGTCGGCAGGCCGGCGGCATCGATATTGTCTTTGACAGCGAAGGGAACGCCCCAGAGCGGCAGGCTGTTTGCCTCAGGCGCGCGTGCCATCAGCGCTCTCGCGGCAGCGCGCAGCTCGTCATCCGGCACCGGCGTGATGAAGATTGCCGGATCTTTCGAGGCGGCACGCCGCGCGATCACCTCTTCGAGGGCGTCGAGCGGCGTCAGGCCGGATTGATAGGCGGCGCGAAGGCTTGAGAGATCGAGGATGGTCGGCAGCATGTCAGCATTCCTCCAGAACGACGATGATATCGCCGGCTTTGACGTTTCTTCCCGGCCCGGCGCGCAGGTCGCGGACGCGGCCTGCCGCATGGGCGGTGACGTTGATTTCCATTTTCATCGATTCGATGATGGCGAGTGTATCGCCGGCCGCAACCGAGGCGCCCGGCTCGACCAGCAATTTCCAGATATTGCCGGGCACGGCGCTGGCAACACCGAAGCAGCCGTCGGGAATATCCCCATCCGGGCTTTCGCCCGTGCCTTCATCAGTGACGAAGCTGTCCAGCCCGGCTTCCTTCCAACGCCGGCGTTCGGCATCGAAGGCGGCCTGCTGTGTCGCTTTGAAGCGGCCGATCGAGGCCGAATTCGCCTGCAATTCTTTCTCATAGGCGGCATAGGAGAATTCCGTCTCCTCGATCCTGATCGGATAGCCCCCATGCGGAAAGGCGTCGCGCGCCTCCGTCAATTCCTGGTTACTAACAGGGAAGAAACGGATCTGGTCAAAGAAGTTCAGCAGCCAGGGTTTGCCCCTGGCAAAGGCGGGTGTCTCCCGCCAGGTGTTCCAGACCTGGATGGTGCGGCCGAAGAGCTGGTAGCCGCCCGGTCCTTCCATGCCGTAGATGCACATATAGGCGCCGCCGATGCCGACGGCATTCTCCGGCGTCCAGGTGCGGGCGGGATTATACTTCGTCGTGACCAGGCGATGGCGCGGATCAACAGGGGTCGCAACCGGCGCGCCGAGATAAACATCGCCGAGACCGAGCACCAGGTAGCTGGCATCAAAGACGATATCGCGGACGGCCTGTTCGTCGGGAAGACCGTTGATGCGGCGGATGAACTCGATGTTCGATGGGCACCAGGGTGCGTTCGGGCGAACGAGTTCCTGATATTTGCGCATCGCAAGCTCCGCATCCGGATCGCTCCAGGAAAGCGGCAGATGCACGATGCGGCTGGGCACCGTGACCTCCTGTGCCGCCGGCAGCGTCGCCTCGATCTCGGAGAGCAGCCCCAGCAGGCGCTTTCGCGTCAGCTGCGTGCCGTCATAATGGATCTGCAGCGAACGGATGCCGGGGGTAAGGTCGACGATGCCCGGAAGGCGAGCCTCGACAACGGCCTGCATCAGCAGATGCACCCGCAGTCGGAGCGCGATATCAAGCGTCATCGGCCCGTATTCGACGAGCAGGTTGTCGTCGCCTTGGCGGCGATAGACGACCGAAACCGGTCCGTCCTCGCTGGTGCCGACGATCGGCGAACCCGTCTCTTCCGCAACCCGCCGCACCGCTGGACCAGCGACCGGGTCTTCCGGCCGCGCCATGGCATGAAAACGGATGCGGTCGCCGGGCTTGAACTGACCCATCTTCCACTGCTCGTCGCGGGCAATCACCGCCGGGCAGACGAAGCCGCCAAGGCTCGGGCCGTCAGGGCCGAGGATGATCGGCATGTCGCCGGTGAAATCGATCGCCCCGATCGCATAGGCATTGTCGTGCAGGTTGGAAGGGTGCAGCCCCGCCTCGCCGCCGTCGCTACGTGCCCATTGCGGGGCCGGGCCGATCAGGCGCACACCGGTGCGGGCGCTGTTGAAATGCACCTCGTAAGCCGTCGAAAACAGCGTTTCGATATCGCCATCCTCGAAAAAATCAGGCGCGCCGTGCGGGCCGTAGACGACGCCGACATCCCATTCGCGCGTCAAGGTGGCCGGCTCCGTTGCGGGCGTCGCCGGTTCAGCCGGTACTTGGCGGGCAAAGTGCAGCACATGCCCTGTCTTCAGGGTGCCGGTGGCGTTGCCGCCGAATTGGCCAAGGCCGAAGGTCGCGCGCGAGCCGAGCACAACGGGAGCGGCAAAACCACCGGCGACCGCGAGGTAGGCGCGCTGCCCCGGTCCTTCGATCGTACCGATCGACAGAACCTGACCGGCACGGATCAATACCGGGGTGTCATGCGGCAATCTTGCGCCGTCGCATGTCATAGGCATCCGGGCGCCGGCAAGCGCGATCGTCTGGTCGGCATAGAACCGCAATGTCGGACCGGAAACGGTCAGTTCCAGCGCAGCCGTCGCATCGTCATTGCCGACCAGCCGGTTGGCATGGCGGAAGGAGCGTTCGTCCATCGGACCACTCGGCGGCACACCGACATGCCAGAGGCCGAGCCGGCCCGGCAGTTCCTGCATGCTCGACTGGGCGCCGGGCGCGAGAACCTCAACGACATCGGGAACGAAGGCGAAGTCGCGTAGAGCCGTCGTTGCCACCTTGGCGCTGGCCAGCAATTCGGAAGCGGCGATCGTTCTCAGATAATCGAGATTGGTATCGATGCCTGATATCGACGTTTCGGCGAGCGCTGTCTTCAGCTTCTCGATTGCCGCCGGCCGGTCTTCCGCCGCCACGATCAGCTTGGCAAGCATCGGGTCATAGAAGGGCGTGACCTCGGTTCCCGTCTCGATCCAGCCGTCGACGCGGGCACTTTCCGGAAAAATCACCTCGGTCAAAAGGCCGGCGCTCGGTCGGAAATCGGCATGCGGCATCTCGGCATAGATCCGCATCTCGATCGCCGCACCTTTCGGTGTCAGGCTTCTGGCGCCCGAGAGCACGTCTTCGCCGGCCGCCTGCCGGATCATCCATTCGACGAGATCGATACCGAAGACGGCTTCCGTGACGGGATGCTCGACCTGCAGGCGGGTATTAACCTCGAGGAAATAGAATTCCTCGCGCAGGGGATCATAGATAAATTCGACAGTGCCGGCCGATTCATAGGAGACCGAGCTTCCCAAATCGACCGCCGCCTTGTGCAGCCGCGCCCTTGTCTCCGCAGAAAGGCCCGGCGCAGGCGTCTCTTCGACGACCTTCTGGTTTCGGCGCTGCAGCGAGCAGTCGCGTTCGCCAAGCGCGATGACGCCGCCCTTGCCGTCGCCGAAGATCTGCACCTCGACATGGCGGGCTTCGGCAACGAAGCGCTCGATATAGACGCGCGCATCGCCGAAGCTGGCCCGCGCCGTCCGCTGCACGCTTTCGAAAGAGGCCTTGAGGCTTGCCGCATCGGCGCAGAGCTGCATGCCGATGCCGCCGCCGCCGGCCGTGCTTTTCAGCATGATGGGATAACCGACGGTCTCTGCGGCAGAAAGCGCCTCGTCGACGCTCTGTAAGAGATCGGTGCCGGGCAGCAGCGGCACGCCGCTCGCCTTTGCCAGTTCGCGCGCCGTGTGCTTCAGGCCGAAGGCCGACAGATGTTCCGGCCGTGGGCCGATGAAGGCGATACCCTCGGCGGCGAGCCGCTCGGCAAAGCCGATATTCTCGGACAGGAACCCGTAGCCCGGATGTACGGCCTGGGCTCCCGTCGCCTTGCAGGCGGCGATGACGGCATCGACGTTGAGATAGCTTTCGGCAGCGGGCGCCGGTCCGAGGCGGATGGCCTCGTCGGCGGTCAGCGCCGGCATCGAGAACCGGTCGGCATCGGAATAGACGGCGACCGAGGCGATGCCCATCCTCTTCAATGTCCGGATAACCCGGACGGCGATTTCGCCGCGATTGGCGATAAGGACCTTGGTGAACATCGATCAGTCCTCGCCGTCCCAAATCAGCACCCGGATCGGCGTCGGATCGAAGCCGTTGCAGGGATTGTTGATCTGCGGGCAATTGGAGATGACGCAGAGCACGTCCATTTCCGCCACCAGCTCGACATAGTCGCCGGGCGCGGAAATGCCGTCGACGATGGTCATCTCGCCATTCGGCTTGATCGGCACGTTCATGAAGAAATTGATGTTCGGCACGATGTCGCGCTTGCTCATGCCGTGTTTGGTCACTTCGATCACGAAGTTGTCGCGGCAGGCATGCAGGTATTTGGTGCCGTGGCCAAAGCGCACCGTGTTGCTCTCGCAGGAGCAGGCGCCGGCGGATGTATCGTGCCGGCCGCAGCTGTCGGCCGTCATGACCAGCATGACATTGCCTTCGTTCGAGATGATCTTCGTGCCGGTGCCGATATAGGCGCCACCCTGCGCCCGCATCGTATCCTGGTTGGAATAACGCTCGGCAAAGTCGTCGGCACGATAAAACAGCGTGTCGATCGCCTGCTGGCCGTAACTATCCTCGATGCGGATGGTCTGGCCCTTGCGCACGATGCCGGACCATGGCGCTTCGGCCGGGATGAAATGATCCTGCACGGCGTTTTCGAGGCTGTGCGAAGCTGAAGTCTTGATGAAATCGGTCATCGTCATTCTCCTCAGGCCAGCATCGAGGCGTTGTTCTCGAAGCCGCGAAGGGCTTCGGCGGTTGCCGTGTGCGAGAGGTCGTCGGCTGCGGGCGCGGCTGCGTGAAAGCGCGTGACGATGACCGGCTTCGGCGCATAGACCGGATCGGGATCGAGCGGATGCGGGCAATTGGAGAAGCCGACGATCATGTCCATCTCGGCGCGCAGCTCGGCATAGTCGCCGCTGTTGGAGAGCTTGCCGCGCCAGTGGAAGCCGCCGTCATCGTCGACGCGGACGGGAGCGAAAAGATTGAGAATCGCAGGAATGTCGCGTCGTTCGAGACCAAGCTTGCCGGCGACGAGCACGAGATTGTCGCGGGTGTTGCGGGTCCTCGCGCCAGGATATTTTGCGGCGTTCGAAGCTGCCGTCGAGCCGCCCATCAGGCAGTCATGGGCGCCGGAACTATCCTCGATCAGCGAAAACATCACCCGGCCCATATCCGAGAAGATGACGCGGCCCTTGCCGAGGCCGGTCGTCCACTGCACCTTGACCGTATCGACGAGATTGAGCCGTTCACTCGTGTCGGCAGCGTTCCAGGCAACCAGCGCCACGGTCGATCCGCCCTCGCCCTGGTCGATGCGGAGAGCCTCGCCGCGCTTCAGCGCGGTCGACCAGTACCAGCCGCCGGGGATGGTTTCCTGATGGATGATCGCGGCAGCATCGACGGCAGGGGCGGGAAGGGGGCTCGGCGCCGGCAGGGCCTTCGGGGCAAATTCCAGCCCCTTCTTCTGATGTTCCTCGTAGCGCTGCCGGTTGGCAGCGATCTCCTCGGGCGAACGTCTGACATGCATCATGGTTTTTCTCCTGACGGACTGGAAGCCGGGTCGTCCCGGCGAAGGCCCAGAGAAATGACCGGGCCGTCCCGGTCGGGGCTGAAGATGGAGGGCGCGCCGGCAAGCCTGGGCGGCCAGATCGAAATATCCTTGGTGATCGTCGCGCCGTAGCGCTCCTTTTCCTCCGGGCGGTCACGCTTGCGCTCAAAAGCGACGACGCGCGTCGCCAGCGTGAAGGCCTCGCGCATGTCGTGCGTCACCATGACGACGGTCATCTGTGTTTCGTGCCAGAGCCGCTTCATCAAGGTGTGGATCTCGGCGCGGATGCCGGGATCGAGTGCGCCGAAGGGCTCGTCGAGCAGCAGCACCTTCGGCTTCATGATCAGGGCCTGCGCCAGCGCCAGGCGCTGCTGCATGCCGCCTGATAGTTGTGCTGGATATTTGTCCTCGGCGCCGGAAAGGCCGACTTCGGCAATCAGCCGCCGGGCTTCGTCGATGGCGCTGCGGCGGGCGGCGCCGAAAAGCTTGGCCTTGTAGCGGGACGCCGAGAGTTCCCGTCCGAGCAGCACATTTCCGAGTACGGTCAGATGCGGGAAGACGGAGTAGCGTTGGAAGACGACGCCGCGATCCGGCCCCGGCTCCTGCGGCAGGGCTCGCCCGTCGAGCAGGATCGTTCCTCGCGTCGGCCGCTCCTGGCCGAGCAGCATACGCAGGAACGTCGACTTGCCGCAGCCGGATGGGCCGACGAGAGCGACGAAGGCGCGCGAAGCGACCGTCAGCGACACGTCTTCGAGGACGATCTGGTCGCCATACTCTTTCCAGACCCTTTCGATCACCAGCTCGCTCATGCCTGCTTCTCCAGCTCAGACCAGGGGAAGACAGCAATGCGAATGCGATCGAGGATATAATTCATGATCACGGCGAGCAGCGTGATCCAGACGACATAGGGAAAGATGATGTCCATCGAGAGATAACGGCGGACGAGGAAGATGCGGTAGCCGAGGCCGGAATCCGACGAGATCGCCTCGGCCGCGATCAGGAACAGCCAGGCCGGACCGAGCTGAAGCCTGAGGCAGGTGATCAGCCGCGGCAGGATCTGCGGCAGCACGACGCGAAGGCCGATCTGCCAGGAAGAGCCGCCGAGCGTTTCAGCCTTGACGATCTGCTCGCGCGGTAGTTCCAGCGCCTTCAGCGCAAGGTCGCGGATCATCGTCGGCGCAACGCCGATGACGATAAGCGCGATCTTCGAGGCTTCGCCAAGCCCCATGACGATGAAGAGGATCGGCAGCAGCGCCAGCGGCGGCACCATCGAGATGACGGCGACGAAGGGCGAGAGCAGGGCTCTCAGATAGGGCAACATGCCGATCAGCATGCCGATGACGAGCGCGGTAAGCGTCGAGATGCCGAGGCCGGCAAACAGCCGGACCAGGCTCGCCCCGGTATCGGACCAGAGCAGATATTGTCCGGTGCGCGGATCGGCGATGAAGGCAAAGCGGTCGATCGCATCGGCAAAACCGGCAAGACCGGGCAGCAGCTTGTCGTTGGCGTTTTCCGCCAGCCGTGCTGCCGAGCCGAACGTGTAGGCAACGATCAGCAGCACGAAGGGCAGCAGCGTCAAGGCAAGCAGCGCGCCCCGGCTCGGCCTCGTGTTGATCCAGCGCATGAGGAAAGCTCCGCTGATGAAGAGTGGGCGGCGCGGTCAGGACCGCACCGCTGCTTTGACATCGCTCAGAGCGAACCGTCGGCGGCTGCCTTCATGTAGGTCTCGGTGAAGCGCAGCTTGACGTTGCCGCTATCGCCGAGGACCTTGCCATCCGGCATTTCGATGCCGATGACGTCAGCAGACGGCGCACCATTGCCGAGCAGGCCCTTCTCGAACAGGAAGTTGCGGACGAGATCCATCGTTTTCGGCAGGCCGTCCGAGGCTGTGAAGGCAACGGCATCGACCGGCTTGTCGAACAGCTTGGTGACGGCAAGCTGGGACTCGTAGCCCTTGAGATCGGTGCCCGATGCCTGGCCCATCGCCTCGCGGGCGGCCTTGCCGTCGGCGCTGTCGGCGGTCAGCAGCGCCGCAGTTTCATACCAGATGCCGGCGAGCGCCTTGCCGAAATTCGGATTGTCCTTCAGCACGCCTGTGTTGGCGACCATCAGGTCGATGATCTCGCCCGGCACCTGCGAGCTGTCGAAGACCTTCTTGGCCGTGGGATCTTCGAGAATGGTCGAGACCAGCGGATTCCAGGTGACGACGGCGGTGACATCTGCCGTCTTGTAGGCGGCAACCATATCGGCGTCGGAGGTGTTGACCACCTTGACGTCGCGCTCGGTCAGCTTGATGCTTTCGAGCGCGCGGGCCAGCAGATAATGCGAGACGGAAAATTCGACGAGATTGACGTTCTGCCCCTTGATGTCGGCAAGGCTCGCCTTGTCCTTCAGGATGACCGCATCATTGCCGTTCGAGAAGTCGCCGACGATGACGGCTGTCGTATCGACGCCGCCGGCGGCCGGGATCGACAGGCCGTCCATATTGGTGAGCGTCACGGCGTCGAAGGCGCCGGCCGTGTACTGGTTCATCGATTCGACGTAGTCGTTGAACTGGGTGACCTCGATCTTGATGCCGTATTTGTCGGCCCATTTCTTGACGATGCCGTGATCAGCAGCATAACCCCAGGGCATCCAGCCGACATAGATCGACCAGGCGACCTTGAAATCGGTCTTCTGTTCGGCCTTGGCGATGGAGCCGAGCCCGAGCGCCAGGGACGCCGTCAGTGCGGTCATCGATAGAATCTTCGAAAAAGTCTGCATTGAAATTCCCCTTTTGCTTTTCTTCAAAAGGGATCGGCAATGACCATCGTGCCGCCAATCCCTTGGCTTACGAGGTCTCCCGGGCTTTTGTCCCGCCGTGCACCCGGCAGGATGTCTCCCCTGCCGGTGGCAGCTCTCGGACCAGCCACGTCTTGCGACGCCGGAACCCTAGCCACCAACTCTGCAACTATCGAAGCAAAGTGCGTGCCAAATTATAAATCATTGATTTTATTGAGAGTGAGATGGCATCAATTCCCTGGCAAATGCAATAGTGCATGCACTTGCACAGAAAATGTGCGCATTCTGCCGCCACCTTAGGCGTTGGTTTTTTTGCCCAGTGAAAAAGCAGCAGGCACACCACGCAGAACGCCGCGTTGCAACTCTATCTGAGCTAGTTCCGGAAGGCCCCGGCCGGGACCGTCGTCACCAGCCGGATATCACGGCGGAAGTCCGACGGCGACATGCCGGCGATATGGCGGAAGGATTTGTTGAAGGCGCTGATCGAGCCGAAGCCGCTGTCCATCGCCACCTGCAGCACGTTGGCGCCCTCGCTCATCAGCATCGCCTGGGCGCGCGACAGCCGCAGCAGCGTCACGTATTTGCTGAGCGTCATGCCGGTCGATCGCTTGAACAGGTTCATCGCATATTTCGGATGTAGGTCGGCGGCGCGGGCGATATCGACCGAATCGATGTCATGCAGGAAATTGGCGGCGATGAAATCACACATGCGCGCCACGCTGCGCGAGGAATGCGGGTGCGGGTGATCGCCTTCGAGACTGATGACGGCCTGCGACGTCATCGAATAGGGTTCGAGCGCGATCCGTTCGATGCGCAGCAGCAGCTCGTCTACAGCATGCTGGGCCTTGGCGGCATCGCCGGAGTTGGCGTAGCGGAACCAGCGGGTGAAGTTTTCGTTGTCGGCGGCATCCGTTGCCGAGGTCAGTAGCGTCTCACCCTTCATAAGCCGGCTGGAAACGCTGATCGGCAGGCGCAGCCGAAAGAAATAGACGAGCGGCAGATGGGCGCCGGCATAGAGCGAATCGTCTGAGGATTCGTCCATCTGATGCGGCTGACCACCCCAGAAGAGGCACATTTCGCCGGCGTTCAGCCGGAATTCGTGATCGCTCATCCGGTAGTGCACGGTGCCGCGCATCACGTAGTTGACTTCGACCTGCGCGTGCCAGTGTGGCATGGCCATAACAGGCGGATGGGCATGAAACATCTGCAGCGCTGTCGGCAAACCCTCGATGCTGCTCGCGCCGGGCTGATAGATTGCACGTGTGCCGACCTTACTTTCCGCCAAATTCATGTTCCCTTTTTAGGAGACACCCGCTCCCTTACAGATAGTCTAACCGGGTTCGTGAAAGATCGGCAATTGAAAAGGGAGGATTTTCAATGCGCTTCAAATTTCTCGCTGCGACCGCAGCTGTCGCAGTGCTTGCTTCCGGCTCCGCATACGCGCAGTCGGCCAATCTCACCATCTGGAGCTGGAATGTCGCCGCGTCGGCATTGAAGTCCACGCTTCCAGGCTTCAACAAACAGTTTCCCGATATCAAGATCACCGTCGAGGATCTTGGCAACAGTCAGGTCTTCGATAAGACGCTGGCTGCCTGCGCCGCTGGCGGCGACGGCTTGCCCGACATCGTCACCATCGAAAACTTCGAGGCCGAGATCTTCTGGAGCCGTTTCCCGGATTGCTTCGCCAATCTGAAGGAGCTCGGTTACACGGCCGACATTCAGGCGAAATTCCCTGAATTCAAGCGCACCGAGCTTGAGGTCGGCGACGTCGCCTATGCCATGCCGTGGGATTCCGGCCCTGTCGCCGTCTTCTATCGCCGCGATTTCTACGAAAAGGCCGGCGTCGACCCGAGCACGATCAATACCTGGGACGACTTTATTGCCGCCGGCAAGAAGATTTCCGCCGCCAACCCCGGCACCGTGATGGCGCAGGCGGACTTCAATGGCGACAGCGAATGGTTTCGCATGATCGCCAATGAACAGGGCTGCGGCTATTACTCGGCCGACGGCCAGAATATCACCATCAACCAGCCGGCCTGCGTTTCCTCACTGCAAAAGGTGAAGGAAATGAAGGATGCCGGCACGCTGACGGCGGCCAATTGGGACGAAAAGATCCAGGCCAATACCGCCGGCAAGGCCGCGAGCCAGCTGTATGGCGGTTGGTACGAGGGCACCGTCCGCTCGACCTCGCCCGATCTCAAGGGCAAGTGGGGCGTCTACAAAATGCCGAGCCTGACGGCCGATGGCCCGCATGCCGCCAATCTCGGCGGTTCGTCGCTCGCTATTTCGGCGACCTCCGCAAATAAGGAAGCCGCCTGGAAATTCGTCAACTACGCCCTCGGCACGAATGAGGGTCAGGTTACGATGCTGAAGGAATTCGGTCTGGTGCCATCGTTGCTCTCGGCCGTACAAGATCCCTTCGTCAACGAACCGCAGCCTTATTGGGGCGGTCAGAAGGTCTGGGCCGATATCCTGGCGACGCTGCCGAAGATCGTGCCGAGCCGCGGCACCGCCTTCCAGAGCGATGCCGAAGCCATCTTCAAGGCGACGCAGACGAAGTTCTTCTCCGGCGGCTATCCCGATGCGAAGGCGGCTCTTGACGATGCCGCCAACCAGATCGCTTCGGCGACCGGCCTTCCGATCGCGCAATGAATGACGATGCCGGGCGCTTCAGGCGCCCGGCTTTCCCCCGGCTTGCAAAGCGGCCGGTCATTCGTTTGTGAGGAGGAGGCTTGATGCCGTTCAGAACCCGGAGCGCTTATGCGTTCCTCGCCCCTTATCTGCTGATCTTTGCCACCTTCTGGGTCTGGCCGATCATCAATTCGTTCCTGATTTCCTTTCAGAACACCCGCATCAACCCGTGGAAATATAGTTTCCAGGCCAATTGGGGCCGGCTCTTCTACGACCCGGCCTTCTACAATGCCCTCTACAACACGCTGATCATCCTGGTGATCCAGGTGCCTGTCATGATCGCGCTTGCGACCGTTATGGCCGTCATGCTCAATTCGCCGCTGCTGAAAGCGCGGCCGCTCTTCCGCTTTGCCTTCTTTGCGCCTGTCGTCGTCGGCGAGGTCGCCTATGCCGCCGTCTTCCGGCTGATGTTCAGCCTCGATTTCGGCATCATCAACAAGCTGATCTCGGCCGTCGGTCTCAGCCCGGTCTCCTGGTTCGACAATGCCAATGCCGCCATGGCGCTGATCATCCTCGCCGTCACATGGCGCTGGGCAGGCTACAACGCCATCATCATTCTCGCCGGCCTGCAGTCGATTCCCGATGATGTCTACGAGGCGGCGACGCTCGACCGGGTGAGCAAGGTCCAGCAGTTCTTCCACATCACCCTGCCGCTCCTGAAACCGATCATCCTATTTTGCGTGGTGCTCTCGGTGATCGGCACCATGCAGCTCTTCACCGAGCCCTTCTTGATCACCAATCGCGGCGGTCCCGGCGGCGGCACCGAGACCCTCGGCCTGCTGCTTTATCGCCAGGGCTTCACCTCGCTGAACTTCGGCTATGCCTCGGCGATCGCCTATACGATGGCTGCCCTTGCCGTGTCGATCTCGCTTCTCAATCTCTGGGTCGGGAGGGATCCGAAATGAAATCCAAATCCCAATCGCTTCTGCTGCGCCAGATCGCGTTGCACGCTGCACTGGCGCCCCTTGCTCTCATCTGGTTGTTTCCGCTCTGGATGATGTTTGTCTTCTCGACCATGCCCGACAACGGCATCTTCAGCCCTGACATCGTGCTCTGGCCATCGACCAACTTCGTCGAGAATTTCAAAAACCTGCAGGCCGATACCGATTTCATCGGGGCAATGGTGATCTCCATCGGCGTGGCGCTGATCTATACAGTGCTCTCGGTACTGCTGACTTCGATGGCCGGCTGGGCACTGGCACGTTACCGTTTCGTCGGCCGCTCCGTCGTCATCGCCATCATTCTCGGCACGATCACGCTTCCCTTCTCCGTGGTCGTCATCCCGCAATTCATCATGGTGGCGCGCGAGTTCAAGCTGGCAAACACCTGGGTAGCTCTGATCGTGCCGCCGCTGTTCAATTCGCTCGGCGTGCTGTTCATGCGGCAATCCTTCTCGATGATGCCGGGCGAGCTCTTCGATGCGGCCCGGGTCGAGGGCGTCAAGGAATGGCAGATCTTCCTGCGCATCGCCTTGCCGCTGGCGCGCCCGACCATGGCGGCATTGGCGATCATTCTCTTCCTGCACTCGTGGAACAATTACCTCTGGCCGCTGCTGATCAATTCCAGACCGGGGATGATGACGGCGCCTGTGGCATTGGGAACGCTTATCGGCCTCACCAAGGTCTCCTGGGGCGGCATCATGGCCGGCGCGGTACTGCTGACGGCGCCGATCCTCGTCATCTTCGTGGCTCTTCAGCGCCATTTCATCGCCGGCATCGCGGCCGGCGCAATTAAATAATCGGGAGGCTGCATGGCAGAGCTTTCACTCAGCAACATCGTCAAGCGCTTCGGCGGCTTTGAGATCATCCACGGCGCCAATCTGGAGGTGAAGGACGGCGAATTCGTTGTCTTCGTCGGCCCCTCCGGCTGCGGCAAGTCCACGCTGCTCAGGATGATCGCCGGCCTCGAGGACATTACGTCAGGCGAGCTTCAGATTGGCGGCAGGGTCGTTAACGACGTCGAGCCGGCCGATCGCGGCATTGCCATGGTCTTCCAGTCCTATGCGCTCTATCCGCACCTGACCGTCGAGGAAAATTTGAGCTTCGGCCTACGCATGAACGGCAATCCGAAGGCCGACACCGAGCGGCGCGTGCGCCATGTCGCCGAGATCCTGCAGATCACTGAGTTGATGAAGCGCCGGCCGAAGCAGCTTTCTGGCGGCCAGCGCCAGCGTGTCGCGATCGGCCGCGCCATCGTCCGCGAACCACAGGTCTTCCTGTTCGACGAACCTTTGTCGAACCTCGATGCGGAACTGCGCGTGCAGATGCGCGTCGAAATCTCCAGGCTGCACAAACAGCTCGGCACGACGATGATCTACGTCACCCACGACCAGACGGAAGCGATGACGCTCGCCGACAGGATCGTCGTGCTGCGCGCCGGCAATATCGAGCAGATCGGCGCACCGCTCGACCTCTATGACGATCCCGCCAATCAGTTCGTCGCCGGCTTCGTCGGCTCGCCGAAGATGAATTTCCTCAAGGCCGTGGTGGTCGAGACGCAGCCGGGCAGGGCGGTGATCGCGCTGGAAAGTGACGCCAATACCCGTCTGACGCTGCCGGTCGCCGATCCCATCGAAGCCGGCGCAAAAGTGACGCTCGGCATCCGTCCCGAACATTTCGTCGATGCGGGCACCGGCGATGCCGACCTCACCGTCACCATCGACGTCGCCGAACATCTCGGCAATACAAGTTACATCTACGCCACCATTGGCCCCGAGCAACTGATCATCGAGCGGCCGGAATCGCGCGTCGCCGGCAATCGCGAAACGCTGACGGTCGGCCTTCCCGCCAACCGCACATTCCTTTTCGACGGCGCCGGTAAACGGCTTCGCTGAACCAAATCCCAGGACAGAAAGACGAAAGAGGATTTTCCATGACTTCAGATCAACCGATCCGCTGGGGCATCATCGGCCCCGGCACCATCGCCCGCACCTTTGCAGACGGCGTCGCTCATTCACGCACGGGGAAGCTGGTGGCAATTGCCACCCGCAATCCGGCAAAGCCGGGCCTTGCCGACGGGTTCCCCGGCGCCCGCATCGTCGATGGTTACGAGGCGCTGCTCTCCGACAAGGAGATCGATGCGATCTATATCGCCGTCCCTCACACCGGCCACGCCGAATGGGCAATCAAGGCGGCACGCGCCGGCAAGCACATCCTGGTGGAAAAGCCGATCGCGCTCTCGGCCTATGATGCCGAAGCGGTTTATTACGAGGCGAAAAAAGCCGGCGTCTTCGCCGGGGAAGCTTTCATGTACCGCGTGCATCCGCAGACGGAGAAGCTGGTCGAACTCGTCAAAAGCGGCGTCATCGGCACCGTTCGCATCATCCGCTCGAGCTTCGGCTTCAACATGGGCAGCTACAAGCCGGAACACCGGCTTTTCGCTAACGACACCGCCGGCGGCGGCATTCTCGATGTCGGCGGTTATCCGGTCTCGATGGCCAGACTGATATCAGGCGCCGCGGAGGGCAAGGCCTTCCTCGAACCGGAGAAGGTCTCGGGCGTCGCCCATCTCGGCCAGAGTGGCGTCGACGAATGGGCATCTGCCGTGCTCAAATTCCCGAACGAGATCATCGCCGAAGTCTCCTGCTCGATCATGGCGCAGCAGGACAATGTGCTGCGCATCATCGGCTCCGAGGGCCGAATCGAGGTCCAGGACTTCTGGTTTGCCTCCGGTCACAAGGGCGGCGTCGGCAAGATCGAGATCGTCAAGGGCGGCAAGCAGGAGACCGTCGAACTCAGGGAGGATCGCTGGCTCTATTCCTTCGAGGCGGATGCGGCAGGCGATGCCATCCGCGCCGGCAAGACCGAATTCAGCTCTCCCGGCATGAGCTGGGCAGATTCGATCGGAAACCTGCGTGTGCTCGACCAGTGGCGCGCCTCGGTCGGCCTCGAATACGGCGTTGAAAAAGCCAGCAAACGCACGACAAACATTGCCGGCGGCGCGATCGCGCGCGGCAACAGCGTTCCGCAGCGTCAGATCCCCGGCATTTCCAAGCCGGCTTCGGTCGTCACACTCGGCTTCGAGTTCTTCCCGAACTTCGCTGCCGCCTCGCTGACGCTCGACGCATTCTACGAGGCCGGCGGCAATGCCTTCGACACCGCCTATGTCTATGGCGGCGGCAAGACGGAGGCGATCTTCGGCGACTGGCACACGAGCCGCAAGGTACCGCGCGAGGAGATCGTGCTGATCGGCAAGGGCGCGCATTCGCCGCTCTGCTATCCCGATATGATCGCAAAGCAGCTCGACCAGTCGCTTTCCCGGCTGAAGACCGACTATGTCGACATCTATTTCATGCATCGTGACAATACCGACGTGCCGGTCGGCGAATTCGTCGATGCCATGGATGCCGAGGTCAAGCGCGGACGCATCCGCGGCATATTCGGTGGCTCGAACTGGACGCGGGCCCGCTTCGACGAGGCGATCGCCTATGCCGAAAAGACCGGCAAGACGGCGCCGGCAGCACTTTCCAACAACTTCTCGCTCGCCGAGATGCTCGATCCGATCTGGGCCGGCTGCGTTGCCGCCTCCGACGACGACTGGAAGAAATGGCTGAACGAGAAGCAGATCCCGAACTTTGCCTGGTCGAGTCAGGGCCGCGGCTTCTTTACCGACCGCGCCGGCCGCGACAAGCGAGACGATGAGGAGATCGTCCGGGTCTGGTATTCCGAGCGCAACTTCGGACGCCGCGACCGCGCCATCGAGCTTGCCAACAAGCTCGGCCGCAATCCGATCCATATCGCGCTCGCCTATGTGATCGCCCAGCCTTTCCCGGTCATTCCGCTGATCGGGCCGCGCACTGTCGCCGAATTGGAAGACAGCCTCTCGGCACTCGACATCAGGCTGACGCCTGAGCAGGTGAAGTGGCTGGAAGGCTGACGAGACGCGCAAAGGGCGCGGCGCGAGCCGCGCCCTTTGCTTTTTCTACTTGCGCGGCTCGGAAGCTTTCTTCCTGGCCGCGTCGTCCATCAGCTCATACCACATGGCGTTGAGGACGGCGAAGGCGGCGGCCAGCGGCAGGCCGAGCATCCATGCAAAATACCACATCGTTTGGTCTCCATCAGAGCAATTCCAGGAAAAGTGCGAAGCGGTTTTCCGTCCGGAATTGCGTAAAAACAAAAGGCTAGAGCGGTTCTGCCGAACCGCTCTAGTAGGCGTGGCTATTTTTGTCGGTGATGGACTTCTCATCGACCTTGCCCCACAGAACCTTGTAGACCCAGGCCGTGTAGGCGAAGATGATCGGCAGGAAGATCACCGTCACCACCAGCATGATGAACAGCGTCATGTGGCTGGAGGATGCATCCCAGACCGTCAGGCTCGATCGCGGATCGAGCGAAGAGGGCAGGATGAACGGGAACATCGACAGGCCGACCGTCGAGATGATGCCAAAGATCGCCACCTTGCTGAAGAGCAGCGTCATGACCTCGCGCCTTGCCCGCATGGCAATGAAGGCCAGTGCCGCGCCGACGAAGCCGAGGACGGGCGCGATGATCATCCACGAATGGGCGGCATAGTTGGTAAGCCACGCGCCTTTCTCCAGCGCCACGGTTTTCAACAGCGGATTGGAGGGGCCGATTGGGCTGATATCGCTGGTGATGCGATAGCCACCGACGCCGATCCACAGGAAGAGACCGCCGAGTGCGAAAAGCAGAATGACGGCAAGGGCGGCGACGCTGCCATAGCTTCTGGCACGCTCGGCGACCGGGCCACTCGACTTCAACACCAGCCAGGCCGCACCATGCATCGTCAGCATGGCCAGGGAAAGCAGGCCACAGAGCAGCGCATAGGGGTTGAGCAGGGCGAAGAACGAACCTTCGTAGAAGATCCGCATATCGTCGGCAAAGCGGAAGGGAACGCCCTGCAGCACATTGCCGACGGCAACGCCGAAGATCAGTGACGGCACGAAGCCGCCAATGAACAGCGCCCAGTCCCAGCCATTGCGCCAACTGGCGCTTTCCCGCTTCGACCTGTATTTGAAACCGACCGGGCGCAGGATGAGCGCGAAGAGGATCGCGAACATCGCCAGGTAGAAGCCCGAGAAGGACACTGCATAAAGCGGCGGCCAGGCGGCGAAGATGGCGCCGCCGCCGAGGATCAGCCAGACCTGGTTGCCCTCCCAGGTGGCGCCAATGGTGTTGATCGCCACGCGACGTTCCGTATCGGTCCGGGCAACGAAAGGCAGAAGCGTGCCCACGCCGAGATCGAAGCCGCCGGTCGTCGCAAAAGCGATCAGCAGGACGCCGAGCAGCAGCCACCAGATGAGACGCAGGGTTTCATAGTCGATGAGTTCGTGAAGGATCATGGCAGTCACTCCGCGGCCGGGACGAGGGTTTCGGAAATCAGATGGGCTTCCGGCTCGTCGTCCGGCTCCGGCCCTTGCTTGATCGCCTTGATCATCAGGCCCATCTCGATGACGATCAGCGTCGTGTAGAGTGCCGCAAAACCGATGATGGTCAGAAGCACGGTGCCGGCGCCGAGGCTGGAGACGGCGGCCGCCGTCGGCAGCACGCCTTCGATCACCCAGGGCTGGCGGCCGAACTCGGCGACGATCCAGCCGAATTCGATTGCGACCCAGGGCAGCGGAATGGCAAACACCGCGACCTTCAGAAGCAGAGGATACTTGTCGAGATGGCGCCGCGCCGACAGCCAGAAGAAGGTCGCCGTCAGCAGGATGAAGAAGATGCCGAGGCCGACCATAATGCGGAAGGACCAGAAGAGGGTCGGCACATGCGGGATCGTGTCGCGCGCGGCCTGGACGATCTGCTCTTCGGTCGCCTGACGCGGGTCGTCGACATAGCGCTTCAGCAGAAGAGCATAGCCGAGATCATGGCCGAGATCCTCGAAGGAGCTGCGCACTTCCTGCGCAACCTGATCCTGCGCCGGCGCCGCACGGATCTGCATCAGCGCGTCGTAGGCCTTGATGCCATCGCGGATCCGGGTTTCGGCCTGCTGTTCGAGCTTGTCGATGCCGGGGATCTCAGTCGTCAGCGACCGCGTGCCGATCAGGCCCATGACCCAGGGAATGTGCACGGCAAAATGCGTCTCGCGCGCCTCCTGGTCGGGGAAACCGAAGGCGGTGAATGCCGCCGGCGCCGGTTCCGTCTTCCACATGCCCTCGATTGCCGCGAGCTTCATCTTCTGGTTCTCGGTGGCGAGATAACCGCTCTCGTCGCCAAGCACGACGACCGAAAGCGCCGAAGCAAGGCCGAAGGAGGCCGCAACCGTCATCGATCGCTTGGCAAGCTCGATGTGCCGGCCCTTGAGGATATACCAGGCCGAAACGCCGAGCACGAAGATCGAGGCGCAGACATAGCCTGCCGACACCGTATGGACGAATTTCGCCTGGGCGACGGGATTGAAGACCACGTCGAAGAAGCTTGTGATTTCCATGCGCATCGTCTGCGGGTTAAGCGCCGATCCCACAGGGTTCTGCATCCAGCCATTGGCGATCAGGATCCAGAGTGCGGAAAAGTTCGATCCCAGCGCCACCGCCCAGGTGGCGACGAGATGCCCGACCTTTGACAGCTTGTCCCAGCCGAAGAAGAACAGGCCGACGAAGGTCGCCTCGAGGAAGAAGGCCATCAGACCTTCGATCGCCAGCGGCGCACCGAAGATGTCGCCGACATAATAGCTGTAATAGCTCCAGTTCATGCCGAACTGGAATTCCATGACGATGCCGGTGGCGACGCCGAGCACGAAATTGATGCCGAACAGCCCGCCCCAGAATTTGGTCATCTGCCGCCAGATCTGGCGGCCGGTCATGACATAGACGGTTTCCATGATCGCCAGCAGCACGGACAGGCCGAGCGTCAGAGGCACGAACAGGAAGTGGTAAAGCGCCGTCAGCGCGAATTGGAAGCGCGATAACGCGACGATATCTAGTTCCATTGTTTTTCTCCCACGGTCCCACGGGGTACAGGGCGTTCCTCAGCACCGGCCGGCGCGTGAGGGTATGCAATCTTGCTCTAGTCCGGCCGAAGCCGGTCGAGCGCCTTTTCGAACGCCGCCTCTCCGCGGCGCGAAATTTCTGTGATGCGACCGCCTTCGATGACGGCGATGCGGTCTGCGATCGCCGCCTCGCGGCGGATATGCGTGGCGATCACCAGCGAATGGCCTGCCGCCATTGCCGACAGCCGGCAGAGCACGTCGCGGGCGGTGGCGCCGTCAAGTCCCTCGGTCGGCTCATCGAGCAGCCAGAGCGGCGTGTCGCGCAGGAAGAGCCGGGCAAGCGCCAACCGGCGCGACTGACCACCGGAAAGACCGAGCCCGCCTTCGCCGAGCCGGGTATCGATCCCCCGCGGCATGGCGTCGATATCGGCAAGCAGGCCGGCCGCAGCGAGCGCTTCGCGAAGACGGGCCTCGTTCTCATCCGGGTTTGCAAGGAGCAGGTTGCCGCGCAGGCTGTCCTCGAAGAGCTCCGTCCGTTGCGTCAGCAAGGTCGTCGCCATCACGGCAACACTTCCCGTCCGCGCCGGCAATTCGCCGGAAAGCAGGGCAAGCAGGCTCGATTTGCCGGCGCCGCTGCTGCCGATGACGGCCAGTCGTTCACCCTGCTGAAGCGCGAGCTCGATGCCTTGGAGCGCCGGCACATTGGAATTTTCATGAAAGGCGGAAACCTTCGCTACCGAGAAAGCGTATCCCGGCAGCGCCGCCGCTAGGGGTTCTTGTGCTGCGACTGCGACAAGCCGCGGTGCGATACGCCTTGCCGCAAGCAATGTCCTGCCGACTTCCAGCGCGCCGCGGCGGAGCGCTGCGAAGGGTTCGGTCGCGGCGAAGGCGACGAGCAGGCCGAGTGCGGCGACAGGCGCGGTGATCGCCTTCGTTTCCGCAAGTGCTGCGACGGCGAGTAGCGATGCCGTCAGCAGCAAGGTTGAGACAAGGCCGAAGCCGAATGTCAGGCCGGTCTCAACGCGGTTCAACTGGTCGTCGGCACGGGCGGAGTAATGGTCTGCCGCGGCAATCGTCTCTCGCTGCGCGGCAAGACGGCCGGCCATCAGCAGATCGGTCTGGCCGGCGACGAGATCGATCGTCCGCGACCGCAGTGCCTCGATGCCATGGGCGCGTCTGCGGGCATGCTTGCGCGCCGCCCGCCCGGCGATGACAGGCAGGCCGAGGCCGGCACCGGCGAGAAAAAGGCCGAAACACAGGCCGAACACGGGATGCATCAGCCCCAGCACGAGGCTTGCCGCCAGTGCTGCACCGATCGCGACCGCAGCCGGCACGAGGATGCGCAGGTAGAGGGAATCGAGCGCATCGATATCGGCTGTCAGCCGGAAAAGCAGCCGTGCGGGACGATGCAACAGGGTGCGAGCCGCACCCGGTTCGGCAAAGCCGCGAAATAGCTTTTCGCGCAGCGCGGCGAGCACGCCGAGCGTTGCGTCATGGGTCGCAAGCCTTTCGCCGTAGCGCGCGGCCGTACGGACGATAGCGAGCAGGCGGATGCCGGCTGACGGCGCAAAGACGTCGAAGGTGATGGCGGCAGCGGCCGAAAGGCCGGCGAGCGAGGTGGCGGTGATGAACCAGCCGGACAGGCCGAGCAGGGCGATGCCGGCGGTCACCGTCGCCGCCGAAAGTGCTGCGCCGAGCAACAGCGCACGCCGGCGCTCGGCAAGGAACAGACGCAAGATCGGCTTGAGGTCGGCAGCAAATCCGCTCATTCGGCGGCCTCCCTGATAACGATGTCGGCATCGACGCGCATGGCGCGATGCATGCGGGCGGCAAGCAGCGGATCGTGTGTCGCAACAATAAGGGTGCGGCCCCTGGCGAGCAAAAGCAGGCTCTCGGTCACCTCGGCTGCGGTGGCGGCGTCGAGATGTGCGGTCGGCTCGTCGGCCAGGATGATCCGGAGATGCGGATTGCAGGCCGCCCGCGCGATCGCCAGCCGCAGCGCCTCGCCGCCGGAAAGCCCGATCCCGCCTTCGCCGAGCGGCCGGTCGCCATAGGCGGCGGCGACTTTTCCGAGGCTGGCGGCATCGAGCGCATCCGTCACGTCGCCGCGCGCGATACCGGGCCTGCCGAGCGCGATATTGCCGGCGATGGTGCCGGCAAAAATATGCGGTCTTTGGCCGATCCATGCCATGCTGGCGCGCAAGGCGTGGGCGCTGTCATCGGCAAGTTCGATGCCGCCGATGACGATGCGGCCACCGGTGCAGGGCGCCAGCCCTGAAATCAGCGAAAGAAGCGTCGACTTGCCGGAACCGCTGGCGCCGAGAAGCGCCAGATGTTCGCCGGCCGCGATATCGAGGTTGAAACCGTCGAGGATCAACGGTTCGTCGGCGTCGTAGCGGAAATCGACATTCTCAAGACGAATGGCCGGTGCCTCGGCGACGGCAGATGCCGCTGGCGCGACGTCGGCTGCTCCTCGGATGGACAGGCCGCCGGCAGCGAGGGTGTCCAGGGCCTTCAGCGCCGCTTCGCCGGCCGCCCGATCGTGCCAGACAGCCGAGAGTTCGCGCAGCGGTTCGAAGAAGGCCGGTGCCAGCAGCAGGATGAACAGTCCCTCGGTCAGGTCGAGCCGGCCTACCCAAGTGCCGAAGCGGATCTCACCGAGCAGGCTGAAGCCGACATAGACCGCAATCATCGCCACGCCGAGCGCGGCGAAAAGCTCGAGCACCGCCGAGGACAGAAAGGCGATCTTCAGCACCGCCATGGTGCGTGCTCGCAGCGACTCCGCCTCGCGACGCAGCCGTAGCGCGGTTGCATCCACGGCGTCGAGCGCGCGGATGGTCGCCAGTCCGCGCAGCCGATCGAGCAGGAAGCCGTTGAGGCCGCCGGTCGCGACGAGTTGCCTTTCGCTGGCCGCCTGGGCGCGCCAGCCGATCAGCGCCATGAAGATCGGGATCAGCGGCGCGGCGAACAGCAGAACCAGCGCGGCGATCCAGGAGACCGGAAGGATGAAGGCAAGGATGACGAGTGGCACGAGACTCGCCTTCATCCGTGCCGGCTGGAAACGGGCGAGATAAGGCACGATCAGTTCGGCCTGTTCGCCAATGACACTTGCGGCTTTGCCGGAGGCAGGCCGGCCGCGATCGACCGGCGACGACATGGAAAGTGCCGCGGCGGCGATCTGCCGCCTGCGGCTGAGCTCGGCGCGGGCGGCTTGAAAAGCCAGGCGGCCGCCGGCCGCGTCGAGACAGCTTCTTGCAAATCCGAGGGCGAGGATGCCGAGGGCTGGCCAGACAACGTCATGCAATCCGCCGCTGTCGGCGATGCGGCCGACCGAGACGGCCAGCAATGCGGCCTGCGGGATCCAGATGGCGACGGCCAGCGCCTGCAGCATTGCCGCTCTGCGCAGCCCGCCTTTGACATCATCGGGGCCGATGACAGGCGAGACCGTATCACCGTCCGGCGCCGGCTCGGCGCCCCGTCCGTCCCTCGCGTCGAAGAAAGCAGTGCCCATGGCGCTAACTCTTGTTCGCAGGATTTGACCGGCGGCTGCGGCCGAGCGAAACAACCCGGTCCTTGGCCTCCAGAAGCTTGGTCACTTTCGCGCCAAGCGAGAGTAACGTTGCGAGCCTTTCTGTTTCAAGTTGTTTTACGTCTTCATACCAATGCGTCAGTTGCTCGATCAGCGTGTGCATCTCGCTCATGCGCTGCTGCGCATGCCGCTCGGCGTCGCTGGCCGGCCGCTGCATCAGGATCTCTCTCAGAACCGACAGCGTCGGATCGACTTCGCGCTTCTTTCGCTCCTCGGCAAGCGTCCTCAATATCTGCCAGACATCATCCGGCGTGGTGAAGAAATCGCGGCGGTCGTCCGGCTTGTGTTTCAAGATGACGAGGTTCCAGGCCTGCAGTTCGCGCAGGCTCATCGACACATTGGAGCGCGAGATGCCGAGCGAATCGGCGATCTCCTCGGCGCAGACCGGCGCGGGCGAGACGAAGAGCAGGGCATAAATCTGGCCGACCGTGCGGTTGATTCCCCAGCGCGACCCCATTTCGCCGAAGTGGAGAACGAAGGACTGGACGAGAGGCGGAAGGTTCATGGTCGTTTCCGTTGCGTCTGTGATTTCAGAAATTTCTGAAATTACTATACTGACTTTCGCGTCTCGCCGGCAATCGGCAAGGCAGTCCTGCGTCAATTTGGATGTCCGTTCGTTGATCGTTGGCTAGATATAGCCGGGTGCGACGTCGCTGGATTTGACCTGAGTCAAGTCCGTAGCGGTTTGCAGCGATGACGCAGAAACGCCCGGCGATGCGTTACGCATGCCGGGCGTTCTGTCGGATTGAGATGTCTAGGCCGCCGCTGCTGCCCAGTTTTCGTTCAAGAATGCCGCCAGGCTTAGATCAAGCCGGTCAGGATGCCGACGCCGGCAATCGTCGCAATGCCGCCGGCCGTACGCGTCACGAAAACGCCCTGACGTTCACCAGCGCGGCCGATGACGTAACCAAGGGCGAGGCCGGCGAGATGCAGCAGTGCGGTCCCGACCACGAAGCCGGCGGCATAGGCGGCACGGGCGGCATTTTCCGGCATTTCGGAGCCATGTGCGTGACCGTGGAAGATGGCGAAGACGCCGATGACACCAAGTGCTGCGGCCAGCGGCGCCTTGACGTTGAGTGCGACGACGGCGCCGAGAACGACGACGGAAAGCGCGATGCCGATTTCAACGAAGGGAACATTGATGCCGGCAACGCCGAGGGCACCGCCGAGCGCCATCACCAGAACGAAGGTCGTCGGCACGAGCCAGGTGGCGCGGCCGCCGAGCTGAAATGCGAAAACACCAACCATCACCATGGCGAGAACATGATCGAGGCCAGAGATCGGATGGGTAAAGCCATGGCTGAAGCCGGCAGCTTCGCCGATGGCGGGATGGGCGGAGGCGACGGCTGGAAGCGCTGCGGCAGCCAAGGCAAGCAGGCCGCTCTTGAGTGCTGATTTCATTGCTCATTCCCCTCGTGAGTTTTCGAATATCCTGCGGCCGCCGAACACAGGCACGGTTCCAAGTCGCGCGCATCACGCTAATTCAAAGAATTCGCGCCGTCAACGAAAATGCCATGAAATACCGAGCCAATTCAACTGCTTATCTGATAGGCAGATGCCACTTTCGATAGCTTCTCCCGACGCGCCGCGCCTCAAGATCGAACTGGAAACAACTCCGTACAGAGGCTATCAATCGTCCGGCAAAGACGGCGCAGGCCGCCGCGATGGAGGAGACGCCATGATGAATACCGAACGGCCGCTGGCGATCAGCGCGCCAGAGCCGCGCACGCTCGATCTGATCTTCAGCGACAGTGCGCGCGCCGAACTGCAGGCGAAATATGAGATCGTCGAGGCCGATCCCGAGAACATCGCCGGTCTCGGCGACGAAATCCTCGGCAAGGCGCGCTACATCATCGGCCAGCCGCCACTTTCGGCGGAAACGCTGGCCAGAATGCCGGGCTTGCGCTCGATCCTCAATGTCGAAAGCAATCTGCTCAACAACATGCCTTATGAGGTGCTCTTCCAGCGCGGTATCCACGTCGTGACGACAGGGCAGGTCTTTGCCGAGCCGGTTGCCGAAATCGGCCTCGGTTTCGCCCTGGCCTTGGCGCGCGGCATCGTCGACGCGGATGTGGCTTTTCGCCAAGGCAACGAACTCTGGGGAGGGGAGGGGAATGCAAGTGCGCGGCTGCTCGCCGGTTCCGAGATCGGCATCGTCGGCTTCGGCGATCTCGGCAAGGCGCTGCGCCGGGTGCTGTCCGGCTTCAGGGCGCGCATCCGGGTATTCGACCCCTGGCTGCCGCAATCGATCCTTGAGGAAAACGGTGTCGAGCCGGCAAGCATGGAGGACGTCCTGACGAAGAGTGATTTCGTCTTCGTCGTCGCCGCCGTCACCAGCGAGAACAGGGGATTTCTCGGCGCTGAGGCCTTCGCCAGTATGCGCAGGGGCGCGGCCTTCATCCTGCTCAGCCGCGCCGATGTCGTCGATTTCGATGCGCTGATGACGGCCGTCTCGTCAGGCCATATCGTCGCGGCGAGCGACGTCTACCCTGAGGAACCGCTGCCGCCCGATCATCCGGTGCGGAGCCTGAAAGGTTTCATCCGCTCGGCGCATAGGGCTGGCGCCCTCGACAGCGCCTTCAAGAAAATGGGCGACATGGTGCTCGAAGACATGGATCTGATGGATCTCGGCCTGCCGCCGATGCGCTGCAAGCGGGCGGAACGCGAGACCGTCTCCCGCATGCGTTCCAAACCGGTGGCGGTGAATTAGAACAGAATGCCGACGTGACGCGTCGCCTCAGGCGGCGCGTTGCTCGGCACCCTGGATCGCCGCAAGCTTCCAGTCGGCGCCGGACTTGCGCACGAAGGTCCAAACCTCGGTGCTTTCGCTCGGACGGCGGTCGTCGCCGGAAACGACGCGGCCGCTGTCACGTTCAACCATCGCGTCGATCGAGGAATAACGCATGGCGAGCGTCGCATATTCCTGGCCTTCCTCGCGCCAGGCCTCGGCGATATCGCCCTGCAGCAGCTTGACGTCGGAGACGCTGTTGCGCACGCCGTTGGTGGCGTTTTCGCCAAGCTCCTCGGCGAGATAGGACATCGCCTCGGGCGTCGTCAGCCGGCGCAAGGTGCCGTAATCCTCGGCACCGTAAGCGGTCTGCACTTGGGTCAGCAGTTCCTCGAACTGATCGAGATCGGCCTGCGCCAGCCCGATCTCGTCGCTCGGCCGATTGCCGCGCGACTGCCCGCCGAAACCGCCCCCCGAACCGATCGTCGGGATCTGGAAGGACGAATTATTCGTGGGCGACATGTTATAGGACCGGCTCTGGCCTCCGACGCCGTAGGAAGGCTGGCGGCGGTTGGCGAAATAACGCATGGCGAGCATGACGGCGCCGCCGATCAGCGCGATCTGCAACAGCATGCCGAGCAAGCCGAAGCCGCCGCCGAAACCGTGACCGAGCAGCATGCCGAGAAGGCCGCCGGCAATCAGGCCGCCGATCATCGAACGGCCGAAGCCGCCGAAGAAGCCGGGGCGCTGAGCGCCGAGGGGCTGTTGCGCGGCAGCAGGTGCCGTGGTCTGCGAACGCGGCGTCATCGACCGTTCGATCGGTGCTGCAGTCCCAGGTGCGGTGCTTGTGACCGGCGGAGCCTGGAAGGTGCGCGTGCCGCGGCTTCCGAAACCGCCGCTGCCGGCGCGGCGCGCCTCGGCATCGTCAAGGGAAGCAAAAACGGTAGCGCTCGTCAGAGCGGCAATGGCCGCGATCTTGGCAAAACGCGAAACGGCACTCGGCATTCCTGATCTCCTGTCATGCGCAATCACGGCATGTTGAGATGTAATATAGGGACTCTTTCCGCCGTGTGAAGCTCTTCGCCGCCATTACTGGCAGACATCGACCCAGCTGGCGCCGGTCAGCTCCGCCAGCCGTCCGGTTTCGATGCGCACGGCCGAGTTTGTCGAGCCGGCGGCCGGCACAACTTCATCGAAGCGTTTCAGCGAGATATCGCAATAGATGGGCAACGGCGAGGGCAGGCCGAAGGGGCAGACGCCGCCGACCGGATGGCTGGTGACGGCCACAACCTCTTCGGCATCGAGCATTCGGCCCTTGGCTCCGAACGTGTCCTTGAACTTGCGATTGTCGAGCCGTGCCGTGCCGCCGGCAACGACCAGCATCATCTGCTCGCCGACACGCAGGCAGATCGTCTTGGCGATCTGGGCCGGCTCGACGCCATGGGCTTCGGCGGCAAGCGCCACCGTCGAGGAGCTCTCGGCGGTTTCGATGATTTCGATATCGGGTGCGTGGGCGCTGAGGAAGGCGCGGACGGATTCAAGGCTCATGACGCGATGCTAGCCCAGGAAATACGCAATTTGAAGCGTAAAAGACGCCTGTCAAAAACCGCCGCTTGCAAGTCGTGCGGACATCGTCATAATAATTTTGCACACGTGCTCAATTTTGTCATTCGGCCGTTACGTTCAACCCCTAGAGCGGGATACGCCACGTTTTCGTGGGGTTTTCGGAACGGCCGTCACGCAACAGTGATGACCCGTCAAGAGGCCTCACACTGCTCTTCCAGGGAGATGAAGAAGATGACCATTTTGCCGACATTGAAATCGCTTGCCGTCGCCGCCGCCATCCTGGCTTCGACCTCCGCAATTGCACTCGCTAAGGACGTTCACATCAGCGTCTGGGCCGGCGGTACCGGCCCGAACGACGTCTATCGCCTCGACGCCATCGAGATCGCAGCCCAGCAGCTGCAGCGCGAAGCCGCCCTCAAGGGCGAAGAGCTGAAGATCACCGTCGAGAAGAAGCCCTATTCGGCCTGGGAGGACTTCAAGCAGGCGCTGACCCTCGCCGCCGAAGCCAAGACCGCTCCGAATATCGTCGTCAGCGGCCATGAAGACATCGCACCCTGGTCGCAGGCCGGGCTGATCGTTCCGATCGAGGATTATGTCGATCTCGACTCTTGGCCGCTCAGCGACATCTATGAAAACCTGTTGCAGATCGCGTCCTATAACGGCACCGTCTACGGCGTCCCGCAGGACGCCGAATCCCGTCCGATGTTCTTCTGGAAGCCTTACATGAAGGCGATCGGCTACAGCGACGCCGATCTGGATGCGCTGCCGCAGAGCGTCCAGGACGGCAAGTACACCATGAAGAACCTGCTCGAAGACGCCAAGAAGATGCAGGACAAGGGCCTCGTCCAGGCCGGCTACGGTTTTTATCCGCGCACCAGCAACGGCCCTGATTACTGGCAGTTCTACACCAGCTTCGGCGGCACGATGGAAGAAGGCGGCAAGCTCGTTTTCGACAAGGCCGCGATGACCCGCACCTATCAGTTCTTCGCCGACGCCGTGAAGACCGGCGTTACCAAGAAGAACCACATCGGCATGCCGGGCGACCAGTGGTGGAAGGAAGTCGCCACCGGCAAGGCCGGCATCTGGGACGGCGGCACCTGGCACTATGCCCGCCTCGTCAACCAGGAAGGCCTGAAGGACTTCTTCGGCAACGTGATCTTCACGCTGATCCCCGCCGGCGAAGGCGGCAAGGCCAACACGCTGACCCATCCGCTCGTCTACCTGCTGACCGCAGGTCACGACCAGGAAGACACCGAGATTGCCGCCCAACTGGTCAAGATCGCCTCCGAGCCGCGCACTAACGCGCTGCATGCGGTTAAATCAGCCCATCTCGGCATCTCCAAGTCGGAATCCACCGTCGAATTCTACTCGGCCGACCGCTGGACCCGCGAAGCCACCGAGCGCCTGCTGCCGCATGCCAATGCGATGCCGAACAATTCCGATTTCGGCAAATATTGGAACATCATGTGGAAGAACCTCGAGGCATCCTGGACCGGCGCCAAGACCGTCGATGCCGCGGTCGGTGATGCAGAGAGCGAGCTGAAGAGCACGCTCGGCGACAAGATCGTCATCCGCTAAGATGGAAGCACTCTTCCGGGCGGCGGTAACCCGCTGCCCGGTCGGTCCGCGATGAGGGGGCTTTCATGAAATCGTCCAGAACGCTCGGACTGGTGATGATCGCGCCTGCGGCGATCATGATCGTCCTGTTCTTCCTGATGCCGGTGGTTCTGACGGCGGTCTTCTCGATGACCAACATGACGACGGCGACCGGCATTTCCGGCGGTGTCTACCAGATCGCGCCCAATTCCCTGATCGCGCTAAAATCGGCAATACCGGACATTGCAGCCGAGATGGCCGAACCGCGCTACACGATCGACGATGCGGGCCTCAAGGCCGTCGAAGGCCTCGGGCTTGCGCCTGGGATTGCCGCGGAATTGCGCGCCAAACATACAGGTGAGGTCTTCCCGACACGCCGCGACGTCGAGCGCATGCTCAAGGATCTTTCCGAGCGACCTTCGACACGCGACGTCAAACAGATCTCCGAACAGTTCAACCGCTCCGTCCTCAACACCCGTTTCGACAGCAAGGAGCAGCTCTTTTCGTCGCTGGACAGTCTGGGTTTCAAGCTGACGCCGGAACAGAAGGAAACCGTCGCCAGGGTCACCTATACTGGCTGGACCTGGACGACCGACAATTTCTCACGCATGGCCACCTCGCCCGACATGGCGCGTGTGCTTTTCAATACCGTGCTCTACGTCGCGTTGGTGCTGATGCTCTTCAATGTCGGTTATGCGCTGTTGCTCGCCATCTTGACGCATTACATGCCGCCGACGCCAGCCTCGATCTTCCGCGGCATCTGGCTCCTGCCGCGCATCACGCCCGTCGTCATTTACGTCATGCTATGGAAGTGGCTCGCCTGGGACAGCGGATTCATCTCTATCCTGATGGGCAAGTTCGGCTATCCGCCGAAGAACTATCTTCTCGACAACGCCTATAACGCCTGGTTGTTCGTCGTGCTGATCAACGGCTTCATCGGCGCCTCGATGGGCATGCTGGTGTTTTCCTCGGCGATGAAGGCCATTCCGAAAAGCCAGTTCTATGCGAGCGAGGTCGACGGCGCCTCCCGCTGGCAGCAGATTCGCTACATCATCCTGCCGCAGATGCGCTGGCCAATCCTTTTCGTCACCTGCTATCAGACGCTGTCGCTGCTTGCCTCCTTCAATGAAATCCTGCTTGCGACCAATGGCGGACCGGGCAATGCGACTGAGGTCTGGGCGCTGTCGGCCTATCACACTGCGCTGAGGAACTATGCCGGCAACCTCGAATACGGCTTGGGTGCCGCCATGGCCTTGGTGCTCGTCGTCATCGGCGTGATGCTGTCGCTCCTCTATCTGCGCGTCTTCAGTTACGGCACGCTAGTCGCCAAGCCCTTGATCGAGGATTGACCATGGCCGAACGATCGCAGCCCTCGGCAAATTACCGCAACTGGCCTGTCATAACGGCGTTGACGATCGTCAGCCTGCCGCTGCTCCTCATGTATCTCTATCTCTTCCTCGACACCGTGACGGTGAAGCAGGCGGACGCGCTGCTGCCTTCGGGCTTGACGATCAATCACTGGCGCTTCCTCTGGCAGACGACAGAGGGCAAGGCGAACATCTGGCAGGTGACTGTGAATACGCTGCTCTTTGCGGCCTGCACCACCAGCCTCGTGCTTATCGTCTCGTCGATGGCCGGCTATGTTTTGTCACGACTGAACCTGCCGGCGCGCGGCTTCTTCCTTGCTGGCGTCATGGTGCTACATGCCTTCCCCTCTGTGACGCTGATCATCGCCATCTTCATCGTGCTACAGATGATCGGCCTCTACAATTCGCTGATCGGCGTCATTCTGGTGAAGGCGGCAATCGATCTGCCGCTCGGCATTTGGTTGATGAAGGGCTTCTACGACACAGTGCCGTGGGAAATCGAAATGGCCGGCGTCGTCGACGGCGCCTCGCGCTTCCGGGTCTGGCGCAGCCTCGTGCTGCCGCAGGTCAAGCCCGGGATCATGGCGCTCGGCCTCTTCTCTTTCCTCTCCGGCTGGGGCGAGTTCATTCTGCCGCAAGTGCTGGCGCCCGGTAATCAGGTGCAGGTGCTTTCGGTCTATCTCGCGGCATTCCTCGCCGACGACAACAACTATGATTTCAACATGTTCAAAGCGGTCGGCGTCTTCTATCTCGTTCCGGTGCTGATCGTTTACGCGCTCTTCAACAAATATCTCATGAACATCTATGGCGGCGGGAGCAAAGGCTGATGCGCATCCTCCTCGACAATTTTTCGAAGAGCTTCGGCTCCACCAAGGTCATCGAGAACATGACGCTCGAAGTCGGCAACGGCGAGATGCTGGCGCTGCTCGGCCCTTCCGGCTGCGGCAAATCGACGACGCTGTTTTCCGTCTGCGGCATCCACCGGCCGAGCGGCGGGCGCATCCTCTTCGGCGACCGCGACGTCACGGACCTGCCGAGCCAGGCCCGCAATGTCGGCGTCGTTTTCCAGTCCTATGCGCTCTATCCGCACATGACGGTTACCGAGAACATCGGCTTTCCGCTGAAGGTGAAGGGCATGCCGGCCGCCGAGATCCGCAAGGAAGTCGACCGCATCGCCGCCCTCGTTCAGATCGGCAACCTGATGGGCCGCAGGCCGGCCGAGCTTTCCGGCGGCCAGCAGCAGCGCGTGGCCCTGGCCCGCGCGCTGATCCGCAAGCCCGATGTGCTGCTTCTCGACGAGCCGCTCGCCAATCTCGACGCCAAGCTGCGCCTCGAAATGCGCTCGGAAATCCGCCGCCTGCAACGCGAAACCGGCATCACCGCCATTCTCGTCACCCACGACCAGGTGGAGGCGATGAGCATGTGCGACCGCATCGCCATCATGAAGGAAGGCGAGATCGTCCAGATCGCCACGCCGGCCGAAATGTACAATGATCCGAAGACCGCCTTCGTCGCCGGCTTTCTCGGCAATCCGCCGATCACCTTCCTGCGCGGCGTCGTGGACAAGGGCGCCTTCATCATCCCGCAAAGCGAGATCCGCGTGCCGCTGCCGGATTCTGTCGGTGCCGCCGAGGGCACGAAGCTGATGCTCGGCGTCCGGCCGGAGCATTTTACGCCGGCAGGCGACATCGCCGTGCCGGGCAAGGTCACCTTTGCCGAAACACAGGGTCGCGAGAACCTCTACGACGTGGCTCTTGCCGGCGGACCGCTGCTGCGCTCGATCCAGCCGGTGCGCAGCGATATCCATGTGGGCGACGACGTCCGCTGGGCGATCGACAGCCGCGGCGTGTTCATCTTCGACGAAAATGGCAGGAGGCTCTGATGACCCGCGATTTCTCGGCATTTTTCGAGCATTACGGCTGGCCATCGGGCAAGGGCCGGCTTCCCTTCTGCATCGGCCATCGCGGCGCCAGCGGCCATGAACGCGAGAACACGATCGCCGCCTTCCGCCGCGCCGCGGAACTCGGCGCCGAAATGTGGGAGCTCGACACGCAGCTGACCAAGGACGGCGTGGTCGTCGTCTCGCATGACGATCACCTCGAGCGCGTCTTCGGCATCGACCGCCGCATTTCCGAGATGACGGCGGCGGAACTCGCCGCCCTCGACGACGTCGACATACCGAGTTTTTCGGAGGTGGCCGCGCTCGGCCGCGCGACCGGGACCGGTCTCTATGTCGAACTGAAGGCGCCTGGGACAGGCCTGCGCTGCTGGCAGCATCTTGCCGAGATGAACCAGCGTTTCGCCTGTCTCGGCTCCTTCGACACGGCTCAGGTGCGCGAGCTCCGCGACGCGGCCTGCGATTTTCCGCTTTCGGTGCTGATCCGGGTCGGCCACGATCCGCACACGCTCGGCGACGAGGCCGGCGCCGATATCCTGCATCTATGCTGGGAGAGGGCCGGCGAACGTCCGCAGGATCTGGTGAGCGACGCGCTGTTGCGCCGCGCCTTCGATGCGGGCCGCGAGATCGTGCTCTGGCATGAGGAACGGCCGGCCATTCTCGATGACCTCATGAAGCTTCCGGTTCTCGGCATCTGCACGGATCTGCCCGATCTGATGCGGCCATCGGCGGTCAAGGAAAAAGCAGTTGGCAGACAAGGATAAGGGACCGCGCAAGGTAACCTCCTTCGACGTGGCGCGTGTGGCCGGCGTCTCGCGCGCGGCCGTGTCGCGCGCCTTCACGCCGGATGCCAGTGTCTCGCCGAAGACGCGCGAGAAGGTCTATCAGGCGGCCAAGGAACTCGGCTACCGGGTGAATTATCTTGCCCGAAGCCTCACCAACAAACGTTCCGATCTTGTCGGCCTGGTCGCCGCCGGCCTCGACAATCCGTTCCGCACGCTGCAGATCGAGAATCTGGCAAGAGTGCTGCTTGCCCGCAATTTCCGCCCCATCCTGCTGCCGACCTCGCCGGAGGCCGATACCTCGACGGTCATCGGCCAGTTGCTGCATTACGCCGTTTCAGGCGTCATCGTCACCTCGGACGCGCCGCCGACCGAGATCTGCGAGCAATGCGCCGCCGAGGGCGTGCCGATCGTGCTGATCAACAAGGGCAATGACATTCCCTTCGTCGACCGCATCATCTCCGATGATCGCATGGCCGGCCATCTCGCCGCCACCCACCTGATCGACAGCGGCGCGCGAAGGCCCGCCGTGATGGCCGCCCCTGCCATATCTTACACGGCTCGACGGCGCAGCGAGGCCTTCATCGCGCGCTGCAAGCAGCTCGGCGTCGAGGCGCAGTTCCTGCAGGTCAGAATCAACGACTACCGGAGCGGCTATGATGCGGCAGCCGACCTTGCCGCATCCGGCATAGACGGGCTGTTTTGCGCCAACGACTACATGGCCTGCGGCGTCATCGACCGCGTCATGCAGGGCCGCGGCCGCGATGATGCGCCGCCGCTCTCCATCATCGGCCATGACGACATTCCTCAGGCGAGCTGGACCGCCTACGATCTCACGACCATCCGCCAACCCTGCGACCTCCAGGCCGAAAAGACGGTCGACCTGCTGATGAGCCGCATCGTCGAGCCGGACCTGACGGCGCGTGTCGAATTCACGCCTGTGACACTGATCAGAAGAAGGACTTCCTGATGAATTCCGCATTCGATGCCGCCGCCATCCGCGCACGGGCGGAGGCCGCGATCACCGTTGCCCTCGAGGTCGGGCGGGAAACGGCCCGGTTTCGGCGCGACTCTGCCCCCGGCTCGCTTGCCGTCGAGAACAAGGGATTGCAGGATTTCGTCACCATCGCCGACAGGAGGGCCGAGCAGGCGATCCGCGAGGGGCTGCTCTCGCGCTTTCCGGATGACACTTTCATGGGCGAGGAGAGCGGCGGACGATCGGGCGAGGGCGGCACCTGGGTCGTCGATCCGATCGACGGCACGACCAACTATATCAGAGGCTTCCGGCACTGGGGCGTCTCGATCGCCTTCGTCGTCGGCGGCAAGGTCGAGATCGGCGTGGTCTACGACGCCGCCGGAGACAAAGTCTTTCACGCCGTCCGCGGCGGTGGCGCCTTCAAGGACGGGCTTTCGGTGCATGCGGCTGCGACCGTCGATCCGGCCAATGCGCTTGTCATTCTCGGCCATTCCCGCAAGACGAGCTTCGACGACTATCTCGCGCTCTCCAAACGGCTTCATGAACGCGGCATGGACTATCGCCGCATGGGTGCGGCCGCGATCGACCTTGTTCGCGTCGCCGAGGGTGCTGCCGATCTCTATTACGAACGCCAACTCAATGCCTGGGACATGCTCGCCGGTGCGCTGATCGCCAAAGAGGCCGGCGCGATGGTGGCGATGCCGCCGGTCGACAGGCTGCTTGCGCAGGGCGGACCCGTCATCGCTTACTCGCCGGGGCTTGCCGGCGAATTCGCGTTCATCCTCGACATCGAGGGGTTATAGATACACCGTCCCGGAGACGCGATCCGCCCGATTGGCGAAGCTGCGAGCGTTACGCAACAACGCGATTGCGACCGGTCTTTTTCGCCGCATAGAGATTCTGATCGGCGATCGCCAAAATCTCGTTCGGAGACTTGGCAGACAGGGTACCTGCGACACCTATACTGATCGTCACGTGCAGCCCGTTGCAGATCTCGGACCAATCCCATCGTTCAATGGCTGAACGCAGCCTCTCGCAGAGATCTGCGGCGCCTCGGGGAGCGCCGGCGAACAGGACGACAAATTCCTCGCCGCCAAAGCGAATTGCCTGATCGGCAATGCGCAGCTGGCTGCGCAGTATGGTTCCAATGGCACTCAGGACCCGGTCACCGATCATGTGAGAGAAGTCGTCGTTGATCGATTTGAAGTGATCGACATCCAGCATCGCGATGGAATATGGACGCTTCTCAGATGCCAGCGCTTTAAAGCGGCTGTCGAGATATTTTCGGTTATAGAGCCCGGTCAGTGCGTCCAGATAGACGGCATTGGCAAGGATATCGGTTTGCTCCTGCAGTTTCTGATAGGAGGCCTCCAGCGTTTCTGCGCGCTTCGACTCCGTTTCGGCAACTTCCTTGAACCGTTTGGTTTCATAGTAGATTTCAGCGAGACGTGCGCGTCGCTGCGTACTCTCGGCACTATTGCGCAGATAGGCTTGGTGGTATTTCTTATGTGCCTCCAGTGCCGGATCGAACTGCCCCAGCCCCTCATAGGCCTGCGACAGGTAAAGATAGATCTGAACATAGGAATCGAAACTGCCGCCGGCGTCGATCAGCTCCACCGCCTCGAGCAGCGGCGACAGGGCTTCGGTGAATTTTCCGGAATTGTTGTAGATCTGGCCCAAAGTGTAGAGATATTGCTGCCTGTCCCTGACATAGCTGTTCTCTTGAAACAGCCGATAGCGGGCCATGCACTGGAGCGCCTTCTCATGCTCGCCCAGGTGGCTGTAGAACTCGGCTTGGTTGCCGAGACAGAGGCGAGCGGCCCAGCTGTCGCCGATCTCGATTGCAATGTCGAGCGCCTGTTCGGTCAGTTCCAGCGCTCTGACCAGCATCTGGTGTTCTTCCTCCGGCTGGCCGAGCGCCCGCGCGATATATCCGCCTTCCGAATGAGCGCCGCCGAGATTGATGAGCCACCAGCATTCATAGTTCTTATTGCCAATCGATCTGGCGAGTGCGACAGATCTCTCGCTCATCAAGATGGCCCGGTCGGGCTGTTTGTTGCACCAGAAGATAATTCCTATGACGTTGGTGGCCAGGCTTTGTGCTTTCGGATCCGCGGCCTTGTCGGCCAGATCCAACGCGCGGGTCGCTTCTTCGATCGCTTCCTCCGGCAAGCCTAGTTCCAAGAGCAACCATCCGAAATAAGCCCGGGCACAGGCTTCCTCTTTGCGCTCCCCGGTCAATTTCCAAAAGTCTACCGCCCGCCGGACATGCGTCAGTCCAAGTTCGGCCTTGCCGATCTGAAAACAATACCAGGCAATGTCGGTGTCGCATTGCGCGGCGAGCCGATCGTCGCCCCGCGCTTTGGCATCCGCAAGAGTTTCGCCGGCGAGTGTGAGCGCATCAACCGATCGGCCCGTACACCCAAGATGCCACGCTTCCTGCAAGCTGGAATTTGTTTGTTGCGCAATTGCTTTAGTATCAACAACTTGCATATCGGACACCAACATTTGTCTGCTGGTTATGGATAGCATCAGAAGTTTAAAATGATGCAAACTGCAAAAGACAGGCGACAAACCTAGAAACAGGGTCTCGAAAGCCTCTCACACCTTTCTGCATCATGCTCCAATGACCGCTGGTTACTCGGCCATGCGGCGGCGCCAGGCGCGTTCTGTCGCCGGTGCCTCGTCGGTGGTGATCTGATCCGGCTTCAGGGCCATCAGCGTCGAAAAGCCTCGCCATTCCTCCTCGCTGAAACCGGCCTCCGGATCCTTCAGGGTGAAGGTCCAGGCATCGACGCGTTTGCCTTCGTCCTGGCAGAGCGCGATCATGTCGAGACCTTGATTGGCGGCATCAAGGATCAGCGGCCAGTGGAGATAGATCGTGTCCGGTTCGGTCGGGCCGCGCAGGTCGGCACGCAATTCCGCCTCGACCGCCTTCCAGCCGTTCGCCTTCCTGATGTCGTAGAGCTTGTCGGTGGGATCGATGCCGCGCAAGAGATGGGGAAGCTTCTCCTTGACCGCGACGATGAGACCGAGGCTGCCGCCGCTGACGATCACCGAGGCGGCGATATCCTGGAAATGCGCGGCCAGATGCGCGATGCCCCTGGCGCCGATCACTTCAAAGTCATCCTTCATGTCGAATTGCAGCAATGCGGTTGGATGCGTCGATTGCATCATGGCGGCGAGATCCTCGCTGAAAATCAGCGGCCGGTCGCCCTCTTGCATCCTGATATCGCTGAGATCGCCGATGCTCTTTTCGGCGACCGGCCCATGCCCTGTCGTCTCGCCTTCGAGATCCTCGTCGTGCAGCACCACGAAACCGCCGTCGGCACGTACGCGCAGATCGAGCTCCATCGAAGCGCCCGCCGCAAAGCCCTCCGCCATCACTTCGGCGGAAAACAGCGGATCGGCAAACTGCTTGCGCAAGCGGTGCCATTTCAGGCGGGTACGATGCCCCTCATGCGAAATCTCCAAGCCCTGTGCATCCAGCAATCTCGTCATCTGCACCAAGTCTCCGCGATGCCACTTTCCTGCCTTGACGAGCCGTGATTATCAAGGGCCGAATACGGCTTTCATCGAGGTTCCGGAAAGTTTTCGTCAGGCCGGGCCTAAATCGGGTTGGCGGCCTTATGGTCGCCGAGCGCCAGATACCTGTCGAACATCTGGCTGTCGGCCAGCAAGGGCGCGCTCTCGCCGGCGTAGCTGACAAGGCCACGCTCCAGAACCACGGTGCGATCGGTCAGCGGCAGGATCTTGCGCGCCTTCTGCTCGATGATGATTGCCGACATGCCTTCGCCGTCGATGATCTTCCGGAGCGCCGCCAGCAGTTCGTCGACGATGATCGGCGCCAGTCCTTCGAGCGGCTCGTCGAGCAGCAGAAGCCTCGGATTGAGCATCAGCGCCCGTCCGAGCGCCAGCATCTGCTGCTCGCCGCCGGAAAGCTGGTTGCCGCGATTGAAGCGCCGCTCCTTCAACCGTGGGAACATCGAATAGACGCGCTCGACCGACCATGGACCGGGGCGGGCAATCGCCGTCAGGTTCTCTTCGACGGTGAGCGACCTGAAGATGTTGCGCTCCTGCGGTACCCAGCCGATGCCGGCGGCGGCCCGTCGTTCCGGCCGCGTGCGCGTCAGATCGGCGCCGGCAAAGCTGATCGTTCCGGAATGATGGGTGGTGACGCCGATGATCGTGTCGACCAGCGTCGTCTTGCCCGCACCATTGCGGCCGAGCAGCGACAGGGACCGGCCTTCATCGAGCTCGAAACTCACTCCGCCGAGAACCCGGGCCTCGCCGTAGCCGGAAACGAGCCTGTCGATCCGCAAAAGCGCCGTCATGCCCCATCCTCCCCGAGATAGACCGCCTTGACGCGCGGATCGGCGGCGATCTCGCCGACCGTTCCCTCGACCATCACAGCACCTGCGACCAGAACCGAAATGCGGTCGGCAAAGGAGAAGACGAGATCCATGTCATGTTCGATGAGCACCACCGTCACCTCGGCGGGCAGGCTGCGGACAATGGCGAGCACCTCGCTGCGCTCTTCTTCGGCGACGCCGGCCGCCGGCTCGTCGAGCAGCAGCACCCGCGGCCGGCTCGCGAAGGCAAGCGCGATTTCAAGAAGCCGCTGCTTGCCATAGGCAATCCGGCCGGTCTTCTCGCCCATGACGCCGGAAAGGCCAAAACGCTCCAAGAGGTCCACTGCCTCATCGGTCGCATCCAGATGGGCTGCCAGCGGGCGCCAGGCGGAGCGGCCAAAACCGTCCCGCTCATTGATCGCCAGCAGAACCGATTCCAGCGGCGTAAAGCCCGAAAAGAGCTGGTTGATCTGGAACGTGCGGGCGATACCGCGCCGCACGCGCCTGTGCGAGGAAAGGCCAGTGATATCCTCGCCGTCGACGATCACCTGTCCGGAGGTCGGCTTCAATGCCCCAGTCAGCAGATTGATCAGTGTGGTCTTGCCGGCACCGTTCGGGCCGATCAGCGCATGACGTGCGCCGCTTTCGATCGTCAGCGAGACATCGTTGGTGGCGGTGAAGCCGCCGAAACGCTTGACGAGGTTGCGCGTTTCAAGGGCGACGGTCATCGGCTTTCTTTCAGCTTCACGCCAGGCCGCCATGTCGCCAGCCGCTTGATGCCGGCCTGCAGCGAGGCCGGCAAAAATGTGTGCCAGCGGGCGATGCGCTCGCGGCCAACGAGCACGATGGCGATCAGGATCAAGCCGATCCAGAACATCCAGTATTGCGGCGTGGAGACGGAGAGCCAGTCGCGCAGCACGGTGAAGATGACCGCGCCGATGATGCCGCCATAGAGATAACCGACGCCGCCGATGACCAGGACCAGAAGCACATCCGCCGAACGATGGAAGGCGAGGACATCGGGCGAAACGAAACTCGTCGTATGCGTCAACAGTGCGCCGGCAATGCCGGCATAAGCGGCGGCGATCGTATAGATGGCGATGATCCGGTTCCTCGCCGGAATGGCGACCATCGCGGCACGCATCGGATTGGCCTTGATCGCCCTCAGCGACAGGCCGAAGGAGGAATTCACCAGATGCCGTGCAACAAATGTCAGGATGAAGAGTGCAGCAAGGCTGTAGACATAGCCGGTGCGGCCCCAGAGGTCGAACTCGAAAAGGCCTAGGATCGGCCCGATGGTGACGCCGCTGAGGCCATCCGCGCCGCCCGTCACCCATGCCATCTGGTTGGCGAGTTCGGCGAGCATCAAGGCAATGCCGAGCGTCGTCATCAGCCGCGTGAGATCCGAGCCGCGAAGGACGAGGAAGCTCGCTCCGAAGCCGGCAAGGCCGGAGACCGCGGCTGCGGCGAAGAGGCCGGTGACGGGTTCGGCGATGGCATATTTGGCAAAGAGACCTGCAGCATAGGCGCCGAGGCCGAAGAAGGCGGCATGACCGAGCGAAACGATGCCGGCGTAGCCGAGCACCAGATCGAGGGATAAGGCAAATAGCGCGGTGATGGCGATTTCGGTGAGCAGCAGCATCTTCGAAGGCAGCACGAAGATGGCAGCGACCGCCGCAATCCAGAGGACGATCTCATAGAGCCGCCAGGCATTGCCGCGGCGAAGCTGTTCGACGGCGCGCTTTCTCGCCTCGCTGCGCGCGTCGCTCATCGGCCACCCTCCCGCGAGAACAGCCCATGCGGACGCAGGAGTAGCACGGCGACCATGACGCCGTAGATGACGAAGGCGCCGATCTCAGGCACGTAATATTTGCCCGCAACATCGGCGACGCCGAGTAGGAGGGCGGCAAGAAATGGCCCAGTTATCGAGGACGTGCCGCCGACGGTCACCACGATCAGGAAGTAGATCATGAATTTCAGCGGAAAATTCGGATCGAGCCCGAGAATCTCGGTGCCCATCGCGCCGCCGAGGCCGGCAAGGCCCGAGCCGACGGCGAAGGTCAGCGCGAAGACCGCCGAGACATTGATGCCGAGCCCGCGGGCGACCCTTCCGTCATCGACAGCGGCACGCAGCTGGCTGCCGAAACGGGTTTTCGTCAGCAGGAACTGCAGCGTGATCGTCAGAAGGATGCAGACAAGGATGATGAAGAGCCGGTAGCGGCCGATGCCGACGCCGTAGAAATCCCAGCGGCCGGAGAGCTCCTGCGGCAGCTGGATCATCTGCTGCTGGCCGCCCATGAAATAATAAGCGCCGGCAATCGACATGAAGACCAGGCCGACGGAAAACAGCACCTGATCGAGATGCGGCTTGGAATAGAGATGCCGGTAGAGCAGGCGCTCCAGAACCAGGCCGGCAAGCGCGACTGCGAGGAAGGCGATCGGCAAACACCAATAGAAGGAAACGCCATAGCTGTTCATCAGGACGACTGTGATGTAGCCGCCCGCCATGGCGAAAGCGCCATGGGCGAGGTTGATGAAATTCATCAATCCAAGCGTGATGGTCAATCCGCAGGCGAGAATGAACAGCAGCATTCCATAAGCGATGCCGTCGAACAGAATAGTCAGCATGACAAACCCGACTTTCCAGGAGCAAAGCGGCGGAGCTGGCTCCGCCGCATCTTATCGTAAAGCTTACTGACCGGCCTTGACCGGGTCCTTCACATCCTTGTAGGTCGCAAATTCGACGTTCTGCAGTTCGCCGTTGACGTCCTTGACTTCGCGCATATAGATATTCTGGATGATATCGCGGGTCTGCGGATCGATGGAGATCGGTCCGCGCGGGCTCGTCCAGGCAAGGCCCTTCATCGCCTTGATCAGCGCCGCACCGTCCGCATCGCCCTTGGTGGCTTCGAGCGCGGCATAGATGGCATGCATGCCATCATAACCGCCCATCGCCATGAAGTTCGGGCGCATATTGTTGTTGGCGGCCTTGAAGGCCTTGACGAATTCGGCGTTCTCAGGGCTGTCGTGTGCAGCCGCGTAGAAATGCGCGGTGATGGTGCCCAGCGCAGGCTTGCCCATGCCGTTCAGGATGTCGTCGTCGGTAATGTCACCGGTTCCGATCAGCTTGATGCCCGCTTCGGCAAGGCCGCGGTCGACGAACTGCTTCATGAACAGCGAGCCGACGCCGGATGGCAGGAACACGAAGACCGCATCCGGCTTGGCGTCGCGCACACGCTGCAGGAAAGGCGCGAAATCCGGATTCTGCAGAGGAATACGCACGGCCTCGACGACCTCACCGCCCTTTGCCTTGAACTCCTTGGTGAACCAGGTTTCCGCATCGATGCCCGGGCCGTAGTCGGTCACCAGGGTTACGACCTTCTTGATATTGTTTTCATGCGCCCAGCGCGCGACCGGCACCGAATATTGCGGCAGGGTGCCGCTGGTGCGAATGAAATATTCCGATGCCTGGGTGATCGACGAGGTAGCGGCGGCCATGACGACGGCGGGCACCTTGGCCTGCGTGATCACGGGCGCGACGGAAAGCGCCAGCGGCGTCAGCCCGAAGCCGGCAAGCGTATTGACCTTGTCGTTGACGATCAGTTCCTGGGCGATACGGCGGGTCTGGTCGGCGGTGCCGGCATCGTCGCGCACCACGAGTTCGATCTTCTTGCCGGCGACGGTGTCGCCATGCGCAGCGATATAGGCTTTGGCGCCGGCCTCCACCTGGCGGCCGGTCGATGCGAAGGGGCCGGTCATCGGCAGGATGAGACCTACCTTGAATGTATCCTCGGCATAGGACGGCAGGCCAAGGCCGGCCGACATGACAAGCCCCGCGGACAGGGCGATCAGACTTCTTCTGGCAATCACGGCTTTCTCCTCCTTTTACCGGCGATCTGCGCGATCCGCCGGCCTCCTCTTTCAATTCTCGTCGGTCAGCCGGGGGCCTCCTCGCCCTCGATCGCCGGCCGCGTCTCACGTCGATATCAGTGTCAATCCCGGAACGCGGGTGATCAGGCTGCGATCCTCTTCCATGACGAATTCCAGATTGTGCCGCGCAAGGCGCGCATGTTCCCGCGCCAGCGCCTCGGCGCGGGTGCCTTCACGCATCTCGATTGCCGAAACGATGTCGCGGTGCTGACGCTGCGCATGCACGAGCGACAGGCGGAAGGCGAGCACATCCTCCTGCTTTTCCAGAAACGCGCTCGGCGAGGCAAAGGGCAGTTGCGTCGCCCGTTCCACCTCTCGCCGCATCATCTCGCTGCCCGCAAGGCCGGCGAGCATGGAATGGAATTCCGCATTGAGCTCGACATACTGGGCAAACAGCATGTCCTCTGGCCGATCGCGAAAGCATTTGTCGAGCTCGAGGATCAGACCCTTGATCGCCTTGAGCTTGGCTGGCGTGACACCGCGTTCGGCGGCGAGACGCGCTGCCGTGCCTTCAAGCACGCCACGCAGCTCGATGGCGTCGAAAACATCCGCGGTGGTGAAACCGCGCACGGCGTAACCGCCGGAGGGGATCTGCTCGAGCAGGCCTTCCTGTTCGAGACGCGCAAGCGCGGCGCGCAGCGGTGTGCGCGAAATGCCGAGCTTTTCGGCGAGCCAGACTTCCGAAAGACGTTCGCCCGGCGAGACCCCGCCACCGAGCACGAGATCACGCACGCCAAGAAGGCCTTTCAAGGCCTGGCTGTCGCGCTTGCGATCCACGGTTCCCTTTTCCGCAACCATCTCCCGTTCCATCCCGAAATTTGCGGTCCGCGGCCTATTCGGGCGCTTGGGCCTTCACGTGTCGCGGACGATATTCCCCATTCCTTTTCGAAAAGAGTACGACGTGTATACCAACGCCTGTCAAGTGATTATTACATGATCAATGCCACATCATTTCATATCCATATGGTTATCGATATGACTACATTTTGGTATTTTTTCGCAATATTCGTTATGTCACTTGATGGCGGCACAAATTTCGGCCTATCATTGTATACAACCTGGACACATATAAATCCCACAGGGTGAGGAGAGAGGCTTATGATGATTGCGCCGCAAAGCGAGAGCCGGCAGGAGGCGCCGCTTGCCGATCTTCTCTCGCATTATTCAATCGAGGTGACGTCGCGGGACCTCCAGTCGCTGGAGAGCATGACGGCCACCCTGCCGCAGGGTTGCGAGGTTTTCATCGCCCATCTTCCGAAGGAAGATGTCGGCCTTCTGGTAAGGGCCGCGGCGGGGCTGAGAGATGCCGGTTTCGTGCCGATTCCCCACATCGTCGCCCGCAACATCCGAAACCGCCTGGAACTCGACACCATGCTTGCCCGGCTTTCTGAGGAGGCCGGCGTCCGCCATGCGCTCGTCCTCGGCGGTGATCGCGACGATGCCGCCGGAGCCTTCGGCTCCAGCCTGGAACTGATCGAAACAGGGCTCTTTCAGGCATATGGCATCGACCGGATCGCCATCGCCTGTTACCCGGAAGGGCATCCCCGGATCGCCGGCGCCATCCTCGATGCGGCACTGACGGCAAAGATCGATGCGGCTGCACGTGCGGGGCTCGATGTGTTATTGGTGAGCCAGTTCCTGTTCGATCCGAAACCGCTCCTGAACTTTGCAAGGCGGCTTCGCGAACGGGGCGTGACGGCGCCGCTGAGCGTCGGCATCGCCGGGCCGGCCAGCCGCACAAAGCTTCTCAAATACGCGCTTCGCTGCGGCGTCGGCGCATCCTTGCGGGCGCTGCGCGAAAGAAGCGAGATCGCCCGCAACGTACTTTCGGGCGAAACGCCGGAAGAGTTGCTGATGGAGATTGCCGCAGCACAGGCCACCGAACCGGATCTCGGCATCAGCGGCGTGCATTTCTTCACCTTCGGCGATCCGGCCCAATCCATCCGCTGGGCAGAGCAGCAGGTGGATCGCTGACTGAAACCGGCTGCAAGGCCTCGACAAGCATCTTTTCAATGGGAGGAATATCATGACGAAACAGAGCCTCGAGCAGAAGCTGAATGCCGCCGACAACACGGTGGATATGCTCCGCAATTCGCAGATCGGCGCCTATATCTATCCTGTCGTACCGCCGGAATTCAGCAACTGGCGCGACGAGCAGCGCGCTTGGCGCGAAACCGCCGTGCTCTTCGACCAGTCGCACCATATGGCCGAACTGATGATCGAGGGGCCGGATGCGCTGAAGCTCATCTCGCATCTCGGCATCAACAGCTTTGCCAATTTCCCGGTCAATCGCGCCAAGCAGTTCGTGCCGGTCAGCCATAGCGGCCATGTCATCGGCGATGTCATTCTCTTCCATCTGGCCGAAAGCCAGTATCTCATCGTCGGCCGCGCACCGACGATCAACTGGGTAGAGTTCCACGGGCAGACCGGCGGCTACGTCGTGAAGCTCGACCGCGACGACCGGTCACCATCGCGCCCCGGCGGCAAACCGGTCGTGCGCCGGCGGTACCGCTACCAGATACAGGGACCAAACGCCTGGAAGATCCTCGAAAGGGTCAACGGCGGACCGCTCGCCGATGTCAAGTTCTTCAACATGGATACGATGAACATTGGCGGACGCCGCGTGCGCACGCTGCGCCACGGCATGTCAGGCGCCCCGGGCCTCGAGATTTTCGGACCCTATGAAGAAGGTGACGAAATCCGCAACGTCATCCTGGAAGCGGGCGAAGAATTCGGCCTGCGCCAGGTCGGTGCCCGTGCCTATGCGACCAACACGCTGGAATCCGGCTGGATTCCGTCGCCGCTGCCGGCAGTGTATACCGACGAGCGCATGAAACCCTTCCGCGAATGGCTGGGCGCCGACAGCTATGAAGCGACCGGCTCGATCGGCGGCAGCTTCGTCTCCGACAATATCGAGGACTATTATCTGACCCCGTACGAACTCGGCTATGGCCCGTTCGTCAAGTTCGATCACGACTTCATCGGCCGCGCGGCGCTCGAAAAGATTGCCGACAAGCCGCATCGCAGGAAGGTGACATTTGCCTGGAACCAGGACGATGTCGCCAAAGTCTTCCAATCGCTGGTCGACCCCTCCGCGGATAACTACAAATATATCGACCTGCCCCTATCGAACTATGCTTCGTCCAACTACGACATGGTGCTGAAGAACGGCAGGACGATCGGCTTGTCGATGTTCTCAGGCTACAGCCACAACGAACGCACCATGCTTTCGCTCGGTACCGTCGAGCCTGATGTAGAGGTCGGCGACGTGCTGACCCTCGTCTGGGGTGAGCCGGATGGCGGGACCCGCAAGACCACCGTCGAACGTCACAAGCAGCTCGAGATCCGCGTCAAGGTCGCGCCGGTTCCTTATGCGCGCGATGCACGCGAGGCCTATGCCGATAGCTGGCGCACCCGGCAGACGGCGTAAGTAAGGGTGCCCTGAAAGCGGATTCGCCGATGCCGCTTTCCCGCTCCTGAGAGCATCCTCTCAGGAGCGGTAGGCTGCGGATATCGCCTCCGAAGCGGCTGCTATGTCCGAGGGATGGCCTGCCTGCCTGAGGGCCGCGCCATACGCCACGACATTCGAGAGCACCGTCTGGAACGCGGCGCGCGGGCCTGTGTGGTTGAGCCGCAGGAGGTGGGCCGACCCGGCTCCGACACCGGCCGTGATCTCAACCCCCAGCCACCCGGCGGCTTCGATCAGTGAAGCGGGCTCCAGCGTCTCCGGCACCGGCACCGCCGTCACCAGATTGGACGCCTTTGCTGCCGGCACCCAGACCGGGGCTCCGAGTGCAGCAAGCCCCGCCCGTGTCGCCGATGCCGCCAGCGCATGGCGGGCGACGACATTCTCCAGGCCTTCAGCCTCGATGCGGTCGAGCGCCGTCTCCAGCGCGAAGAATTCCAGCGGCGCCGGGGTTCCCGGCAGGCCACGCCTGTTGCCGTCGACCCACGTCTTCAGATCGGCCAGTGACAAGATCGAATCGCGCGGCGCGCCATCCCTCAGGATCAGATTCCAGGCACTAGGGCTGACCGAGAGCGCGGATACGCCGGCCGGCCCGCCGAGCGCCTTCTGCGGGCCGATCACCGCGATATCGATGCCGAGATCGTCGACGTCGAGTTCGTGGCCGCCGAGCGAGGCGACCGCATCGACGACGGTGACGATGCCGCCGGCACGCGCGAGCCCCAGTATGTCAGGCAGGGGATTGAGAATGCCGCTTGCGGATTCCGCGTGGACGAGAGCGAGCACATCGATCCGAGGACTTGCGTCGAGCGCTTTGACCACCGCTTCGATCTCGACCGGTCGGCCCGGTTCGGCGACGATATCGGCGACCGTCGCACCGCCCCGTCGCAGCCATTGCCCGAACCAGGTGCCATAGGGGCTGGTGACGATGTTGAGTGCTGTAAGGCCGGGGCGCGCAAGGCTGACCGCCGCCGCCTCCAGCGCCACCACCGCTTCTGCCTGCACCAGCAATATGTCGTTGCGACTGCGCAAGATACCGCCGATCCTGTCGGCAAGGACGGCGTAGCGCTCCGCGGGATAGGAGGGCACGCCATGCAGGGGATTCCAACCAAGATCGGACATGGATACTTCCTTCAGCAAGGATCGGTCACGAGACGGGGGACTGCGGCAACGAGTGCGCGGGCGGCCTCCGATTGCGGCGCGGCAACGACCGCCGCTGCCGGGCCGACCTCGACGATCCGCCCGCCATCCATGACGGCAATGCGGTGGGAGACGGCGCGGACCACGGCAAGATCGTGTGAAATGAACAGACAGGCAATGCCCTGTTCTTTCTGCAGGTCGACCAGAAGCTCCAGGATCCTGCCGCGCACGGTCACATCGAGCGCCGAGACCGCCTCATCGAGCACCAGCAACGAGGGCCGTGTCGCAATCGCTCGCGCAATCGCCACACGCTGCCGCTGGCCACCGGAGAGTGCCCGCACCAGACGGCCGGCATGATCTGCGGTGAGACCGACACGCTCCAGGAGCTCGACGATCTCCCCGGGGCGCCGGTCTTTTGCGACGCCGTGGATGCGAAGCGGATCGTCGAGCACTGCATCAACGCTCGCCAACGGATTGAAGGCGGCGAGCGGATCCTGAAACACCATCTGCATACGTGCCCGCCGGCGGCGCAAAGGCGCGCCGTTCAGCGCGAGCCAATCCTCTCCCTCGAAGCGAATCGAGCCGGCATCGGCAGCAACAAGCCGCAGCAGGATGCGCGATAGCGTCGATTTTCCACTGCCGGAGGCGCCGACGAGGCCGAGCGTTTCCCCGGCCGCGATGGTCAGCGACACATTGTCGAGGGCGGCGACCCGACGGCCGGAGGAGGAAAACCCCTTCGACAGGTTTTCGATGGAAAGCAGCCCGTCGTTCATGACGCCACCTCTTCGATTAGCGGCGGCGTCGCGAGGTCGCGATGGCTGGCGATCAGGGCGGCGGTATAGTCGCTTTTCGGCGCAGAGAGCACCGAACGGACGGGGCCTGCTTCGACCAGCCTTGCATTGCGGAAGACAGCGATGCGGTCGACGAAGCCGGAGGCCAGCGCGATGTCGTGGGTGATGAAGAGCAGCGTCATGCCGTCCTCGCGCACCAGCCCGTCGAGCAGGCGGACGATCTCGGCCTGGACGACGACGTCGAGCGCGCTGGTCGCCTCGTCGGCGATCAGCAGCGCAGGTCTCGCGGCAATGGCCGCCGCAATCGCCACGCGCTGGCGCTGGCCGCCGGAAAGCTGATGTGGAAACGCCCGCATCGCCTTATCAGGCTGCGGTATCCGCACCCGCTCAATCAATTCCTCGGCCCTGGCATAGGCCTGTTTCCAGCTGAGGCCGAGATGGCGCCTGGCGCCCTCGGCGATCTGCTCGCCGATCGTCAGGACGGGATTGAGGCTGGAGCCCGGATCCTGGAAGACGAAGCCGAAATCGCGGCCTGGGCGGGGCGGATGGCCAAGGCCGGGCCAAAGTATCTCGCCGCCGACCGTCGTTCCCTCCGGCAGCAGACCGGCAAGCGCGCGGGCAAGCGTGCTCTTGCCGGAACCGCTTTCGCCGATGATCGCCAGCCTTTCGCCGGCGACGATATCAAGGTCGATATGATCTAGCGCGGCTGCACCGCTGCTGCCCCCATAGGTGACCGAAAGCTGTCGCAGGCTCAAAAAAATCCCGCTCATGCCGCCCTCACGCCATTGTCGCCAAGCGCCTTGCCGAGACCCTCGCTGAAGAGATGGACGCCGAGCACGGTCACGGCGAGCGCCGCACCCGGTATGACCGAGAGATAGGATGCCGAACGCAACACGCTGCGGCCCTCTGCGATCATCGAACCCCAGGTGGCGATATTGGGGTTGCCCAGACCCAGGAAGGAAAGCGCTGCCTCGGTAAGAATCGCACCGGCGACGATGGTGGCCGAAAGCGCCAGCACCGGCGGCAATGCATTCGGCAGGATTTCGCGGAAGGCGATCTCGGCCGGATGCATGCCGATCACCCTTGCCGAGGCGACATAATCCTGCTCGCGGATCGCAAGCACCTGCGCTCTCGTCACCCGCGCCGGGTCGGCCCAGGTGCCGAGTGCGATGGCAAGGACGACAACCGGCGTCGACACGCCGATGGTGCTGACGAAAGCGAGGGCGAGCAGGAAAGCCGGCACGATCTGGAAGGCGTCGACCACTCGCATCAGCGCCTCGTCGATGAGCCCGCCGGCAAAACCGGCCGCAAGGCCGACGCAGAGCCCAAGCACCATGGCCGCAAACGCCGCCGCCAGGCCAACGGCAAGCGAGGTTCTGGCACCATAGAGCAGGCCCGCCAGCACGTCGCGGCCGAGACGGTCGGTGCCGAGCGGAAACCCGGGATCGGTGAACGGCGCCAGCAGGGCGCGGCCGGCAATTTTCAGCGGATCGCCCGGCGAAATAACGGGAGCGAGCAGCCCGGCCACAAGCAGGACGAGAAGGATCGCAAATCCTGCCGCACCTTCCGGCGTGCGCAGCAGCCGCCGCAGCCAGCTCATGCGCCGCCCTCCGATGCGCCGATGCGCGGGTCGAGTGCGGCATAGACAAGATCGACGAGGAAATTGACCGAGATGACCAGGACGGCGCTAGTGACGATGATGCCCATCAACAACGGCGCGTCACGGCCGTTGACCGCCTCCTGCGCCAGCCGCCCGAAGCCCGGGATTGCAAAGATGCTCTCGATCACCACGCTCCCGCCGAGCATGGCCGCCGACTGCAGCCCGAGCATGGTGACGAGCGGCAGCAGCGCGTTGCGCGCGACATGGCGCAGCACGATCCGGCTCCGCGACAGACCCTTGGCCCGGGCAAAGAGCACGAAATCGAGCTTCCATGCCTCGGCCATGCCGCTGCGCATCACCCGCAGGAACAGAGCGAGATAGATCAGCGCCAGCGCACCGACCGGCAGAACGAGGTGATCGGCGATATCGAGCGCGCGCGAAAATCCTGTCTTGCCAGAAGCGATCGTCTCGACGCCGGCGATCGGAAACCAGCGCAGCTTCACCGAAAAGGCGATGCTCAGCACCAGTCCGAGCCAGAAGCTCGGAATGGCATAGACGATCAGCGAGCCGATCGACAGCAGCCGGTCACGCAGACCGCCCGGCCGCGCTCCGGCAAGGATGCCGAGCGCTGAGCCGAGGCCAAAGGATAGCGCCGTCGCGCTGCCCATCAGCAGCAGCGTATTGGGCAGGCGTTCGGCAATGAGCGCACCAACCGGCCGGCCGAAGGCGACCGACCAGCCGAGATCGAAGCGTGCGAGTGAGGAAAGATAGAGCCAGAGGCGCGCGAACATCGATTGGTCGAGGCCGTAGCTCTCGCGCAGCGACTGCCTAAGTGCGGCATCGCCGCCGCCGATCGAGCCGAGATAGGCGTCGACAGCATCGCCCGAGGCGGATTCAAGCAGGAAAAAGGTGAAGATCACCACGATCAGCAGCACCGGAATGCTGCTGATCGCCCTGCGCCTCAGGAGGATGATTGCACGTCTCACGCCGGACAGGGCCTCTGGAAGAGAATTGCCGCCGATCCTATCACGATTGCAGCGCCGTATCGCCCCAGTTCGAAACGGCCCAGCGCGGATTGTCCGAGACGTTGAGCACGCTGTCGCGTGCGACGGTGATGAAACCCCATTCCGCGACGTTGATCAGCGGCAGATCGGCGACGACGAGCTGCTGGAACTTGCGGTACAGATCGGTGCGCGCCGCCGTGTCGACAGTCTCCGAGGCCTGCTTGGTGATCTTGTCGAGCTCCGGATTGACGTAGCCGCCCTGATTGGAGAAGGGCACGCCCGCTGGCGTCCCGGACTGGACGAGAATGGTGGTGGAGATCGCCGGATCACCGCGGAAGACCGGCGGGCCGACGGCGAGGTCGAAGTCGTGGTCGGTATAAACCGCCTTCTGGTGCGCGGCCGCATCGGCATTGACGATCTCGGCATTGATGCCGATGACGGCGAGCGCCTGGCGAAGATAGTCGCCGAACTGCCTCGTCTCGTTGAAATAGGGCGCGGGGCGGAGTTTCAGCGTAAAGCGGTTGCCGTCCGGCCCTTGGCTGTAACCCGCCTTGTCGAGGATGTCGTTGGCCGCCGCAGGATTGAAATCATAGGTCGCGACATCCGGCGTATAAAACTGCGGCGCATTCTTCGGCACCGGGCCGGTCGAGGCGGCGGCATAATCGAGGAAGATCGTGTCGACCACGAATTTCTTGTCGATCGCCTGGGCGATCGCCTGACGGACCCTGAGATCGGCCAGTTCCTTGCGGCGATGATTGATCTCGACGACGAGCTGGTAGGTCAAAGCCTCGTAGCCCTTCGAGATCACCTTGATGCCGGCGACTTTCGAGATGCGGTCGAGATCGGCCAGCGGCACGGCCGAGAAGGCGGCAAGCTGGATTTCGTCTGCTTCGAGTGCTGCACCCGCCGACTCGCGATCGGGCAGCACGCGGAAGACGATCTCGTCGAGCTTCGGCTGCTCCTTGTCCCAGTAATTCTCGTTGCGCGTCAGCCGGTAATATTCGCCGGGCTTGTGTTCGGCGAACTTGAACGGACCGGTGCCGATCAGCGTGTTGTTGGCCGGGTTGGTGGCGATGTCGGTGCCGTCGAAAATGTGCTTGGCGACGACGCTGGTGACAACGGGCAGGGCGTTGCGGATGAGCTGGAACGGCGTCGGCTTTGAGAAGCGGAAGATGGCGGTGTAATCATCGGGCGTGTCGACGGCTTCGAGATTGGCGAAGACCAGGCGGCCGAGATTCTGCAGCGGTTTCCAGATGTTGAGCGCGGAGAAGGCGACATCGACCGAGGTGAACGGCTTGCCGTCGTGCCAGGTGACGCCGTCGCGCAGTTTGAAGGTGACCGAGAGGCCGTCATCCGAGCCCTCCCAGGAGGTGGCGAGGCGCGGTGAAAGCCCGTCCTTGCCGTCGAACGACGCTTCGGCCAGCGGCTCGATCACCTTGCTGGCGACGAAGAAGACGCCGTTCGAGGCGACGATGGCAGGGTTGAGGTTCTTCGGCTCGGAATCGGCCGCAACGATCAGCCGACCGCCGCCGGACGCGGTCTGCGCGAGCGCCTGTCGAGCGAGCGCCGTCGATGCAAGCAGCAGGGCAGTGCCCTTCATCAGCGTGCGCCTGGAGATAGATGATAAGGTCATGACCCCTCCTGATCGGTGAACAATTCGCACGACTATATTCGAAGCGAAAAGATCATTGCGACGGATATTAAATTCAAATGCGCAAGCCGGGCGAGATATTTTTCCGCCCCTTGCGCATTCGCCTGAGAAACCCGCGCCGGTCAGCCGCCGGCGGCAAGCCTGACCGGTTCTCCCGCCAGATTGCGATAAGCAGCACCCGGATGCGGGGCAACGAGACGAGGCCCCGCTCGCCCAAGTTTTTCCCGCAACGTTCCCTTGGCGTAGTCGGCCTTGTAGACGCCGCGCTTTTGCAATTCCGGCACCAGCAGATCGACGGCATCCTCAAAACTCTCGGGCGTCACGGCATAAGCAAGGTTGAAGCCGTCGACATCGGTATCCTCGATCCATTCCTGCATCAGATCGGCGACTGTTTGCGGCGATCCGACGAAAACAGGGCCGAAACCGCCGATGCCGACCCACTCGGCCATTTCGCGCACCGTCCATTCCTTGGTGGGATCGATTGTCGTGAAGGTCTCGACAGCCGATTGCACCGCATTGGTATGGCGGTGGCGCAGCACCTCGTCCGGTCCGAACTGGCCGAAATCGATGCCGGTCCAACCGGAAATCAGCGTCAGCGCGCCCTCGAAGGAGGCATATTTGCGATATTCGTTGAACTTCCGCTGTGCCTCTGCATCGGTTTCGCCGAGGATCACGGTCTGCAGATTGAAGGCAAGGATTTCGCGCGGGTTGCGGCCGACGCGTTCCGCCGCCTCGCGGACATTGGCGACGTAACGCTTTAGCACTGGCTTCGACGGGGATGCGACGAAGATGCACTCGGCATGGGCGCCGGCGAAATCCTTGCCGCGGCTGGAGGCGCCGGCCTGGTAGAGCACTGGCGTGCGCTGCGGCGAGGGTTCGCTCAAGTGAATGCCGGGCACGTTGAAATGCTTTCCGGAATGGCGGATCGGATGGACTTTTTCCGGATGGGTGAAGATGCCGGTTTCCCGGTCGCGGACGACGGCGCCGTCCTCCCAGCTTCCCTCCCAGAGCTTGTAGCAGACCTCGAGATATTCCTCGGCAAGGTCGTATCGGTCATCATGCTTGGTCTGCGCCGGCTGGCCGATATTGAGCGCGCCGCTGTTGAGGTAGGAGGTAACGATATTCCAGCCGACGCGGCCTTTGGTCAGATGGTCGAGCGTCGATATGCGGCGGGCGAAGGTGTAGGGGTGCTCGAAGGAGAGTGACGCCGTCAGGCCGAAGCCGAGATGCTCGGTCTCGTAGGCCATGGTTGGAATGAGCTGCAGCGGATCGTTGACCGGCACCTGCGCCGAATGGCGAAGTGCAGCATCGACATTGCCGTTCAGCACATCGTAGACGCCAAGCACATCGGCGATGAACAGCCCGTCGAACCTGCCGCGCTCCAGCGTTTTTGCCAGATGCACCCAGTAGTCGAGATCCTTGTAGGTTGAGGACTTGTCGCGCGGATGGCGCCAGAGCCCCGGCGACTGGTGTCCGACGCAATTCATGTCGAAGGCGTTCAGCCTGATTTCGCGGGTCATGTTTTCTTCCTTGGAATTAGGGATTGCTGCGGCCGAGGCCGTAGGTCAGCGCTAAGGCTCCGACGAGCACGGCGCCCTTGACGAAATCCTGGGTGTAATAAGGGGCGTTCAGCATGGTGAGACCGTTCAGCAGCACACCGACGAAGACCGCGCCGGCAATGGTGCCGAGCACGTTTGGGCGGCGCAGGTTGAAGACGGCAAAGCCGATCAACGCGGCAGCGACCGAATCCATCAGCAGCGAGCCGCCGGACGAGATATCGCCACGCCCGACGCGAGCAGCGATGACAATGCCGCCGAGCGATGCCAGCGTGCCCGATAGGACATAGGCGAGCGTCTTCAGCCGCACCGTCGAGGCGCCGGCAAGCCGGGTCGCGACCTCGTTGCCGCCGGTCGCAAACAGCAATCGGCCGATGCGGGTGCGCTCGGTGAGAATGAAGAGTGCGATGGCGACCACCGCCATCAGCACCACGGAAACGGGCAGGGTGCCGAGGATGCTGTAGCGGCCGATCAGCAGGAAGGCGGGGTCGTAGGCGCCGGTCGCCTTCGAGCCGTCGGGCAGGGTGAGGCCGGCCGAAATCGATCGGCCGGCGGTCGGGATCAGCTGCAGGCCGGAAAGCAGGAACATCATCGCCAGCGTCGCCAACAGATCCGGCACCTTCAGGCGCACGATGAGGAAGGCGTTGACGAGACCGACCAGGGCGCCAAAGGCGAGCACCAGCGGCACCGTCGCATAGGCATCAAGGTGCCAGACGATCATCGCATAACTCGCCGCCATCACACTCGATGCGGCCACCGCGCCGATCGACAGGTCGAAACCGCCGACCGCCAGCGTCACGGTGACGCCGGCGCCGAGAATGGCGACGACGGAAACCGCCTGCAGGATGCTCATCAGATTGGCGATATTAATGAAGGCGGGCTGAGCGAAGGTGAAACCGACGATCAGCAGCGCAAGCAGGATGAACACCGCGCCGGCGCGAAGGAACGCACCGAGAGCGGCAAGGCGGCTGCCGCCGGCCTGCGGCACCGCACCAGTTCGCGGCAGGGTCTCGTCATCGATCGTCGTCATGCGGATATTCCCTGGATGGCGGAATGAAAAGCAGCCTCGCCGGCCGCCGGTCTCAACACGTGGCGGTCGATGACGAGGATGCGGTCGGCCACTTCATAGGCCTCCTCCGGATCGGAGGTCGCAATCAGCGTCGCCCGATCGGTGCGGGTGCGGATCGCCTGGATAATGTCGCGGCGGGCGCCGACGTCGACACCCTGGAAAGGTTCGTCGAGCAGCAGCAGCCGGCTCGGTTCCGCCTCCCAGCGGGCGATCACCGCCTTCTGCTGGTTGCCGCCGGAGAGCGACCAGACCGAGGCGAGCGGGCCTGCTGCCTTGATGCCGAGACGGGTGATTGCCTGCTCGGCCTCGCGGCGCTCACGCCCGCCGACGAGGAAACCGTGCGGATACCATTTGCCAAGATGCGGCAGGCTGATCGTCGCCGACAGCGAATGGCCGGGCCATGCCGGCGGCATCAGTGAGGAACGATGACGGTCTTCGGCCACCATCGCCACACCTGCGGCGATCGCCTCGGCCGGGCCTTTCGGCCGGTAGGGCCGACCGCCGAGAAACATCGCACCATCGGCAAGCGCCGTCACCCCGAAGATCGCCGACAGCAGCCGGCTCTTGCCGGCGCCAAGCACACCGGTCACCGCCACCACCTCGCCCTCATGCAATGACAGATCGAAGGAGGCGGCCCCAGGGAGCAGGCTGATATCGCGCATCTCGAAAATCACTGGTCCGGTCGCAGGCCGCGCATCCGGCCGAGCCGCATCCAGTCTGCGGCCAATCATCGTCTCGATGGCGCTTGAAAAATCGATCGGCCGTGAGAAGGTGCCGACGACGCGGCCGCCGCGCATGACGAGCGCGCGGTCGGCGATGGCTTCGAGATCGGCGGTGCGGTGCGAGATATAGAGGATCGCCAGGCCCCGCTTGCGAAGCTCCAGCAGAATATCGAAGAGGCGGCGGCTTTCCTCTCCGGAAAGGCTCGCCGTCGGCTCGTCGAGGATGAGGAGGTCGGCGCGGTTGGCAAGCGCCCGGGCGATCGCCACCAGCTGCCGATCGGCGCTGGCGAGGTCACCGAAATCACGGTCCAGCGGCAGGGTGAAGCCGGCGGCGTCGAGCATCGCCTGCGCCGCACGGCGGATGCCGGCGCGCGAAACGAAGAAGGGTGTGCTGCGATCGGCGAACCGGTTGAGCAGCAGGGCATCGGCAACGGTCAGACCGGCCGCGCCGACGAGATCCGTCGACTGATGCACCGTGACGACACCGGCCCTTGCCGCTTCGGCCGGGCTGCGCGGTGCAAAGGGGCGGCCATTCAGATTGATCGTGCCACTATCGGCCGGAAGCACGCCGGAAAGGATCTTGACCAGCGTCGATTTGCCCGCGCCGTTTGCGCCCATCAACGCCACGATCTCGCCGCGTTCCATAGAAAAATCAGCGCCGGCAACCGCCCGCGTCGACCCGAAACTGCGGGTGATATTTTCAATGTGAAGAAGCGACATCGATAAAGGTCCGGGACTGCGATCGAAGCCGGAGTGTGCCCTGTCCGGGCGGTTGAACTCCAGGCACGCCTTTCCCCGGCGAACTGCCCTCGGGAAACAAAGAATCTCCCACAGCCCATAAAATCGGATCATTTACTCTACTAAAAACATAGAGATTATATCTAATAATCCAACGCGTCGCGAGGGCTGCCAGACCTGTCAGACGACGCTCCCGATTGCTAAAAGGAACGCGACGATGAAATCCCTCGCACGGCTCGCACTGTCCGCCGCCGTCATTCCGTTCATTTTCATTCAAGGCGCAAAAGCCGACGGTCTGTCCGGCGCTCCTGCCCCTTTCGACAAGGGCGGCGTCAAAGTAGCGCTGATCAGCTACATCTCGGCCGGCGATTTCTTCCAGGCGTACCAGGCAGGGGCTGAAGCCCAGGCCAAGGCGCTGGATATCGACCTGCGCATCTTCCCCGGCCGGCAGGATGCCGCCGAGCAGCGCGAACAGATCCTTCAGGCGATCAATCTCGGCGTCTCCGGCATCGTCATCGACCACGGCCTGCCGGAATCGCTCGGCGACGTCGTGCAGCAGGCGCTCGACAAGGGCATCAAGGTCGTGGCCTTCGACGTCAACCTCAACAACCCCAAGATTCCGCAGGTGGAGCAGAGTGATCACGAACTCGCGTCACTGGCGCTCGAACAGGTGGTGAAGGACAACGGCAACAGCTTCAACGCCGGCTATGTCTATGTCGCGGGCTTTGCGCCGCTCGACCGCCGCAACGAAGTCTGGGACAAGTTCAAGTCGGACAATAAAGGCGTGGTCGAAAAGGCCCGTTTCGGCAATGTCAGCGACACGACGGCAACTTCGACCGCCGATCAGGCGAAGGCCGTGCTCACCGCCAATCCCGATATATCGGTCATCTTCGCCCCCTATGACGAATTCGCCCGCGGCGTGAAGCTCGCGGCCAACGATCTCGGCATAGCAAGCAAGCTCAAGATCTATTCGGCCGACGTCTCGACGGCCGATATCCAGGAAATCACCGAGGAAGGCAGCCCTTGGGTCGCGACCGTCGCGACCAATCCTGCCGTCGTCGGCGCCGTCTCCATTCGCGCCGCAGCACTCGAAATCGCCGGGCAGAGGGTTCCCCACCAAATCACCGTGAAGCCGACGCTTCTGACGCAGGAAAGCCTGCGCGCAGCCGGTGTCAAGACGATCGAGGAGCTGGCCGAAAAGATCCCGGCCTTCAGCACGAGCGATGCGGCAACCGCCAGCTGGATCCCGGACAAGCTGTTCTGAAACCTCGCATTTCGATCCTTCCGGCGGAAGCGTGCGGCTCCCGCCGGATCATCTTTTTGGAGAATTGGAGTTCCGCCCATGAGCCAATCCAATGTCATCTTCGCGGCCAGCCGAAACCCGACGCGCGAAGACCTCTTTGTCCGTGCGGAGGAAATCTCTGCCGACCTGTCGCGGCGCGCCGCAGACCTCGACCGCGAAGGCCGTCCGCCGCTCGCCGAGATCGTCAAATTGAAGAATGCCGGGCTGCTCAATGCGCTGCATCCCACGCAAATCGGCGGCGGTGGCCTCGATTGGGTCGACGGGCTGAGGCTGGTGCGCATTCTCGCCCGTGGCGAGAGCTCGATCGGCCAGCTGCTCGGCTACCACTACGTCAATAGCCAGTACATCTATTGGGCCCTCGATGCGGCGCGCGCCCATGCGCTAGGCAGCGATACGGTCGCCAGGAACCTCTATTGGGGGGCGGCCGTCAATCCGCGCGATCCCGGGCTGGTGCTCACCCGTCGCGGCAACGGCTATGTGCTGAACGGACGCAAGTCCTTTTCCACGGCGGCTCGGGTGTCCGACTATATCAATGCCAATGCGACGCTCGACGACAAGATCGCCGGTTTCGCCGTGCCGACCAATCGTCAAGGTTACGTCGCCAATGACGACTGGGACAATATCGGCCAGCGCCTGTCGGACAGCGGTAGCGTCGAATTTCATGATTTCCCCGTTTACGAGGAAGATTTCGTCGGCGCGCCAGCTGCACCCGACGTGGCGCCGCCGGTGCTGTCGACCTTCAATACGCCGTTCATCCAGCTGGTCTTCGTCAATTTCTATCTCGGCACCGGGGAGGGCGCGCTGCAGGCGGCTGTCGATTACGTCCGCAACACGACCCGGCCGTGGATCACGTCCGGTGTCGAGCGGGCGGCGGATGACCCTTATATCCTCGAACGCGTCGGCGAATTCACCGCCGCGCTGAAGGCCTCGGCGGCCCTTGCCGACAGTGCGGCAGCCGCCGTGCAGGCGGGCCTTGCCCGCGGCCGCGACGTCACCGCGCGTGAGCGCGGCGAGGCGGCGGCGGAAGCCTATGCCGCCAAGGTCCACGCGACCCATGTCTCGCTCGACATCACCTCGCGCGTCTTCGAGCTGACGGGCGCTCGCTCGACCGCCGACAAATACCGTTTCGACCGGTTCTGGCGCAATGTCCGCACTCACACGCTGCACGATCCCGTCTTCTACAAGGCGAAGGAAGTCGGTGAATTCGTGCTGAACGACAAGATACCGGAGGTCAGCCTCTATAGCTGAGGCGGCCATCTTTCATCGAAAGCAAAAACCCCACTGCCGGCCCCGGCGGTGGGGTTTTCGGTTGGAAAACGGAGAGATTTCAGAGCGCGCCGTTCTTCGGCGGCGTTACGCCGTTCAAATGGTAGTTGCCGACGACGTGATATTTCCAACGCACGGGATCATGCAGCGTATGGGTGCGGGCATTGCGCCAGTGGCGGTCGAGGTTGAGGCTCGCCTGCACCGACGAAGTTCCGGCAAGCTCGAAGAGCGTGTTCGAGGCCTCGATCGCCACTTCGGTCGTCAGCACCTTGGCGGCGGCAACCGCCAGCGTCGCCGCGATCACCTTTTCCTCCGTCGTCTCGACCTGCGCGGCATCGACCTTGTGGCCGGCGCGCTCCACGAGAGCCGTTGCGGCTTCCAGGCGAATGGCGATCTGGCCGACCTTGGCGATCGTCAGCGGGTCGTCTGAGGCACGCTCAAGGCCGCTATCCATCCAGGGGCGCGATTTCGTCCTGATGAAGTCAAGCGTTTCGGCAAAGGCCGCCCGTGCAATACCGAGATCGACGCCGGCATGGATGATCTGACCAACGGAGCCGATCGTCGTCGGCCGCTCGAAGCCCTTGTGATGGAAGACCACGGAATCGGCGCTGACATAGACATTGTCGAGGATCGTCGTGCCGCTGCCGGTGGTGCGCTGGCCAAAACCGTCCCAGTCGTCGACGATCTCAACACCTTCAGTGCCCTTCGGCACGAAGGCCATGGTCAGGCGATCCTCCGGATCGAGCGCGAAGATGGTGATCCAGTCGGCGAAGAGGACGCCGGTCGAATAGAATTTGCGGCCGTTGATCCGGTAACCCGGACCGTCGCGGGTGATGCGGGTATTGTAGTGGCCGACCGTCTTGGTGCCGCGCTCGGAAAGCGCATTGCCGAAACGATCGCCGGCCAGCACCCGGCCGAAGAAATAACGCTGCTGCTCCTCGCCGCCGTCGGTTCTAAGCGCCTCGAGAATATAGAAATGGTTCTGCGGGATCTGGCCGATCGAGCCGTCCGCCTCCGACAGGATCGCGGTGATCTCGGCAAGCACGGCGTTGGAGACGTCGAGCCCGCCATATTGCGCCGGCACGGTGATCGCCAGAAGGCCTGACTGGGCGAGAAGATCGAGTTCGCTAAACGGCAGGATCCGGTCGGCGTCGCGCTCGGCGGCACGTGCGGCAAATTGCGCCGCCAGTCTACGGGCGGTGGCGATCGCCTCATCATCGCTGCCGATACGGTCGGCCACGGGCCGGATCTGGTCTGCTTGCCTCAGCACGGTGTTCATCGATGTCTCCAATTCTGACGAGCCTATCGGTGAAAGAAATTAAGCGTCGAGATAAGAGCACAAATTCTATAGATGCGATGGAAAATGAAAAGTGTTTGCTTATCAGGCTTCGACCGCCGCGATTAGTGTTGCGGTCCGACACTCTTGCGACGAAGTCGCCTGAGAAGCGATAAAATTCCTGCCCAGAACTGGCGCTTCCGGTCTCGTTTTGACGACGGCGACCTCCTACGTAACCGATGTCAGGTGCGTCACCGCGCCGGTTGCAGAAAGAACGCCCAATGCGGGGCAGGGCGGCCGCCTTGCCCGATCCATGAGGAAAATCATGACACGTTCACGGCAGTTGCGCCTCGGCGCCTTCATGCGTCCCGTCAGCCTCCATACCGGCGCCTGGCGCTATCCCGGTTCCTATCCTGACGCCAATTTCAATTTCGCCCATCTGAAGTCCTTCGCGCAGGCGCTGGAACGGGCGAAATTCGACGCCTTCTTCATGGCCGATCACCTTGCCGTGCTCAACATGCCGGTCGAGGCGCTACGCCGCAGCCACACCGTGACCTCCTTCGAGCCCTTCACGCTGCTGTCGGCGTTGGCGGCGGTGACGGAGCGCATCGGCCTCGTCGCCACCGCCTCCACCACTTTCGACGAGCCTTATCACATTGCTCGTCGTTTCGCCTCGCTCGACCATATCAGCGGCGGCCGCGCCGGCTGGAACATCGTCACGACGTCCAACCCCGACGCCGCGCTCAATTTCGGCCTCGACGAACATGTGGAGCATGGCGAGCGTTATCATCGCGCCCGGGAATTCTATGATGTGGTAACCGGGCTCTGGGATAGTTTCGCCGACGATGCCTTCATCCGCGACCGGGAAAGCGGCCTGTTCTTCGATCCAGAAAAGATGCATGTGCTCGGCCACAAGGGCGAGGAACTGAGCGTGCGCGGGCCGCTCAATATCGCCCGGCCGCCGCAGGGTTGGCCCGTCATCGTCCAGGCCGGCCAGTCTGACCCCGGCCGCCAGCTTGCCGCGGAGACCGCCGAGATGGTCTTCTGTTCGCCGCGCGATCTGGCCGCGGGCAGGGCGCTTTATGCCGATATCAAGGGTCGCATGGAAGCCATCGGCCGCAACCGCGACCATCTGAAGATCCTGCCCGCCGCCTTCGTCATCGTCGGCGACAGCATCGACGACGCCCGCGCCAAACGCGCCACGCTCGACAGCCTGGTGCATTACGACAGCGCCATCGCTTCGCTTTCGATCGCGCTCGGCCATGACGCTTCGGGCTTCGATCCCGACGCACCACTGCCGGCCGATATTCCCGACACCAATGCCAGCAAGACCGGCCGGGCACAGGTGCTGAAGCTTGCGGCGGAAGAAAATCTGACGGTGCGTCAGTTGGCGCAGCGTTATGGCGGTTATGCCGGCCTTGCCTTCGTCGGCACGCCAGCCAGCATCGCCGACGAGATGGAGCGCTGGCTTGACGAGGAGGGTTCGGACGGTTTCAACATCGTCTTCCCCTATCTGCCGCAAGGTCTGACCGACGTCACCGAACGGCTGGTTCCCGAACTGCAGCGCCGCGGCCTGTTCCGCAGCGAATATGAAGGCACGACGCTGCGTGAACATCTCGGATTGCCGCGGCCGGAGAACCGGTTTTTCGCCGCCAATGCGTAAGGCGCTACGGGCAATCCCCGCGCGGCAATACGATGGCGTAACCGTCAGAATTCGACGGTCCTGTTGTCGAAGCCCAGCCGCGCGGGTTCGAATTCCCTTTCATCAGCGGAGGGATCGCGCAATGCCTCAAACAGCGTCTTCGGCGTCCAGTTCACCTGAAATTCAGCATAGCTGACAAGGACATAGGCCGCTTCGCCGCGATCAGTGATCACCAGCGGCCGCTCGCTCGCTTCCTTCTTCGCCTTGCTCGGATTCCGGTTGAAGGCTGCGCCGGTCATGAAGGACATTTTCATCGAAACCATCCACTCTACATCAAGAGGGAATATACCCAACCTGCCGGTCTCAGACCATGGCCCCCACATCGAATGCATCGCTTTCGCCCGGCATCAGTTCGAGGGGCCAGATGATGTTGCGCTCGCCTCCCGGATAGAAATCTCGATAGGCCGGCATGTTGGCGAGAAGCATCCGGCCGAGCGCGACGCCGAGATCGTAGAGCGAGATGCGGAAGCAGCTCAGCGACGGCTGCAGGAACCGTGCGCGCGGAGCGTCGCGGAAGCCGATCACCGCAAGGTCGCGGCCGGGCATGACGCCCGATTCCATCAGGCGGCGGTAAAGGCCGATCGCCATCAGCTCGTAGATCAGGATCACCGCCGTCGGCCGCTCTTCGAGCAGCAGCAGCTCATGGGCCGCCTGATAGCCGCCCTGTTCGCTCGACTTGACGCGGATGACGAGCGACGGATCGAAGGCAATATCGTGCCGCTCGAGCGCCCGGCGATAGCTGTCGATAAAGAGATAGCCGAGGTTGGCCTCGCTCGACGGCGCGGTGATCGCGATCCGGCGGTGGCCCAGCGCGATCAGCCGCTCGACGGCATGGTCGGCCACGCCCTCGAAATCGAGATCGATCCATGGAAAATTGCTGGCCGAAAGGCTGCGGCCGAGCGCGACGAAGGGGATCTTCGCCCGCGACAGAAAGTCGATGCGCCGGTCGACGCGCTGCGTGTCCGAGATGATCATCGCATCGACGATGCGCCGCGCCACCATCCGCTTCAGATATTCGTGCGGATCCTCGTCGCTCGGGCAGGGCAACATGAGGAGATCGAGCTTGTGGCGGGCAAAGACGCTCTGCAGGCCGCTGGTGACGCCGAGGAAGAAGTTGTCGGCGTTCTCGACCGTCTCCTTGCTGGATTCGATCATCAATCCGATGACCTTCGTCTCCCCCTGCCTCAGGCTCCGCCCAGACTGGTTGGCGACATAGCCGAGTTCCTCGGCCGCCGCCAGCACCCGCCGGCGGGTTTCCTGATTGACATCGGGCTTGCCGTTCAGCGCGCGGGAGACCGTGCCGATCGAGATATTCAAGTGTTCGGCAAGCTGGCGAATCCCCTTCATCGCTGACGATTTTCCCCGGAGCATGATGCCGAAAAGTGTGCGCGGTTTTCGGACGACATCATGCTCCATTTCTATAATTCAGATCCGTCCGGATCTGGGCCCGTAATTTCCCATTTGCCGTCTATTGACACCGCAAAATGTTTTCGCCTACAGTCGTAAACGTTTACGGAGTGCGTGTCACGAGGAGAGTTGACACCGTTCCCTTGGAGGAAATCGTGAAATTTAGTGCCATTCTGTGCGGGTGCGGAGCTATGTCCAAAGGTTGGTTGCGCGCCATCGCTTCCAACCCTCTGCTGGCCGACTCCGTCACCATCGTCGGCCTCGTCGACCTGAATCGGGAGACGGCGGAAAAGCTTGCCTCGGAGTTCGGCCTCGACGGCGCCGTCATCGGTTCGGACCTGTCCGACGTCATCGCGGCCACAAAGGCCGACCTGGTCTTCGACATCGTCATTCCGGCTGCGCGCTACGACGTCGTTTCCACCGCACTCAAGGCCGGCTGCCATGTGCTCAGCGAAAAGCCGATGGCGGCCTCGCTTGCCGAGGGCGCCGCGCTGGTCGATCTTGCCGCCGAGACCGGCCGCATCCACGCCGTCATCCAGAACCGCCGCTTCATATCAGGCGTCAGGCGCCTTCGCCGCTTCGTCGAAAGCGGCGCGATCGGCGAACTCACCGGCATCCATTGCGACTTCTTCCTGGCGCCGCATTTCGGCGGCTTCCGCGAAGAGATGGACAATGTCCTGCTTCTCGACATGGCGATCCACACCTTCGATGCAGCGCGCTACGTCGCCGACAGGAAGCCGCTTGCCGTCTATTGCGTCGAGCGCAATCCGAAGGGTTCGTGGTATCGGCACGGCGCCTCGGCCAACGCCATCTTCGAATTTTCCGACGACATCGTCTTCACCTATCGCGGCTCCTGGTGCGCCGAGGGCGAGCGCACCAGCTGGGAGAGCCAGTGGCGTCTCGTCGGTTCGAAGGGAATGCTCACCTGGGATGGCGAAGAGAGTTTCAAGGCGACTGTTACCGGCGAAGAGCCCGGCCTTCTACGCGGCTCAGTTGCCGTAAACGTTCCCGGTCCGGAACATGACGAGGAAACCCATGGCCACGCCAGCGTCATCGCCGACTTCATCGCGGCGATCGGCACCGGCAAACGGCCCGAGACGGTCAATTCCGACAATATCCGAAGCCTTGCCATGGTCTTCGGCGCGATCGAAAGCGCCAAGACGGGCAGGCGCGTCGAAATTTCAGCATAGGATGACGTGACGTGAGCAACCCTGCAAAATCCATTCGTATCGGCACCATGGTCAGCGGCAACAAGGGCGATGCCGCCACCCGCATCGGCGAGATCGCCGGCATGGGCTTCGAAAGCTTCGAACCCTTCTTCTGGCAGACGACCAAAGGGCAGAACCTTGCCGAACTCGGCAAGCGCTGCCTCGATGCGATCGGCGACCGCGACATCACCATCTCGACGCTCGGCATGTTCGGCAATCCGCTGGAAGAGAGCGCGATCGACCTCGAGACGCTGCAGGGCTGGAAGGATTGCATCGACAATGCCCATCACTTCGGCGCCACCTGCGTTGCCGGCTTCACCGGCCGCATCCGTGGCAGGCCGCTGACCGACAGCCTGCCTCGCTACAAGCAGATCTGGAGCGAGCTTGCCAAGCGTGCCGCCGACAAGGGCGTCAAGATCGCCTTCGAGAATTGCGCCATGGACGGCAACTGGGCAAGCGGCGACTGGAACATCGCCCACAATCCCGATGCCTGGGAACTGATCTTCAACGAGACGCCGGACGACAATATCGGGCTGGAGTGGGAACCGTGCCATCAGATGGTCTATCTGATCGACCCTTTGCCGCAGATCCGCAAATGGGCCCACAAGTTCTTCCACGTCCACGGCAAGGACGCGACCATCCGCTGGGAGGTCATCAAGGAACACGGCATCTTCGGCAAGGAGAAGTTCGTCTTCATGCGCACGCCGGGCTTCGGCGACAGCAACTGGACCGACATCATTTCCGAGCTGCGCCTTGCCGGCTGGTCGGGCTCCATCGATATCGAAGGCTGGCACGACCCGGTCTATCGCGACGCGCTTGAAATGACCGGCCAGGTCTATGCGCTCAACCACCTCAAGCATGCCCGGGGCGGCGAATTCGTCGTCGATCCGGTCTGATGATATCGTGGCCGGCAAGGAGGAATTGCCGGAAACGGGGATAACCACAAAGGAGGAGAACCATGGCTATCCGCAAATATGCAATTCTGGGCGCTCTGGCGCTTGCAGGCATCTCGCTCACCGGCCTTTCGGCCAGGGCCGAAGACGTCACGCTGACGCTCTGGTCGCTGGACAGGGACATCCAGCCGGCGCCGAACCTCGTCAAGGAGTTCAACGCCCAGAACAACGGCATCAAGATCGAGTATCGGCTGATCCAGTTCGACGACGTCGTAACCGAGGCCATGCGCGCCTATGCGACCGGCCAGGCGCCCGACATCATCGCCGTCGACAATCCGGAGCATGCGCTGTTCTCGTCGCGCGGCGCTTTCCTCGATCTCACCGACATGATCTCCAAGTCGACGGTGATCAAGCCGGCAAACTATTTCCCCGGACCGCTGAAATCCGTGGAATGGGACGGCAAGTATTTTGGCGTGCCGAAGGCGACGAACACGATCGCGCTCTACTACAACAAGGACATGTTCAAGGCGAAGGGCCTCGATCCGAACAAACCGCCGCAGACCTGGGACGAACTCGTCGAGGATGCGCGCAAGCTGACCGACCCCGCCAAGAACGTCTACGGTCTCGCTTTCTCGGCCAAGGCCAATGAGGAAGGCACCTTCCAGTTCCTTCCCTGGGCTCAGATGGGTGGCGGCAGCTATGAAAATATCAATGCCGACGGCGCGGTGAAGGCGCTTGAGGTCTGGAAGACGATCATGGACGAGAAGCTCGCTTCTCCGGATACGCTGACGCGCGGCCAGTGGGATTCGACCGGCACCTTCAACTCAGGCAATGCGGCAATGGCGATCTCGGGTCCCTGGGAACTCGACCGCATGAGCCAGGAAGCGAAGTTCGACTGGGGCGTCACCCTGCTTCCGGTTCCGAAGGAAGGGGCTGAACGCTCGTCGGCCATGGGCGACTTCAACTGGGCGATCTTCGCCACCAGCAAGCATCCGGCCGAAGCCTTCAAGGCGCTCGAATTTTTCGCCTCGCAAGACGACAAGATGTTCAAGAATTTCGGCCAGCTTCCGGCCCGTTCCGACATCTCGATCCCCGAGACCGGCCAGCCGCTGAAGGATGCCGCCCTCAAGGTCTTCCTCGAACAGCTGAAATACGCCAAGCCGCGCGGGCCCCATCCGCAATGGCCGAAGATCTCCAAGGCGATCCAGGACGCCATCCAGGCAGCCCTGACCGGCCAGATGAGCCCGAAGGAAGCGCTCGACCAGGCGGCCGACAAGATCAAGGCGGTTTTAGGGTAAGAAGCGGTTCGCTGCAATCGATCCAGTGAATCGATTGCAGCGACGAACGCCCTGAGCCCAGAGCGAAGGGCCGGGGGCGCCACTTGTTCCTCTTCTTCCCCCAGGGGGAGAAGAGACAACTCAACCATTTCCTCCCGGCAGGGGCCGTCTTCCGCATCATGCGCCAGGCGGCCCCGTTCGGAGGATCGGAGGACGCATGAAGAGGATATTGATGAGCGTCAGGGACGGTCGCGGTTTCGATATCGTACTGGTCGCTTTCCCGCTCGGTTTTCTGTTCCTGATGGCGGGGTTGCCGCTGATCTACAATGTCGTGATGAGCTTCCAGGAGGTCGACATGTTCAGCCTCGGGACCTTCTCGCGTCCCTTCGTCGGCTTCAAGAATTATACCGACCTCTTCGCGCAGCCGGAAACGCTGCCGATCCTCTACAACACCGTCATCTTCGTCGTCGGCTCCATCGCCGGCCAGTTCCTGATCGGCTTCGGCCTGGCGCTGTTCTTCTGGGTCAATTTTCCCGGCGCCTCATGGATGCGCGGCCTGTTCCTGGTCTCCTGGGTGATGCCCGGCCTCGTCGTCGGCGCCATCTGGAACTGGATTCTCTCGGGCGATTTCGGCGTGTTGAATTTCATTCTCAAGGAAAGCGGCATCATCTCCGGCAACATCTTCTGGCGCTCGGACCCGCATTATTCGCTCTATGCCGTCATCATCGCCAATGTCTGGCTCGGCACCTCGTTCAACATGATCCTGCTGTCCGTCGGCCTTGCCGGCATCCCGGCCGATCTCTTTGAGGCGGCCGAACTCGACGGCGCCAATGTCTGGCAGCGCTTCTGGACGATCACGCTGCCGATGATGCGCTCGACCATCGGCGCGATCATCGCACTCGGCCTGATCTTCACGCTGCAGCAGTTCGATCTTTTCGCCGCGATTACATCGGGCGGGCCGAACAATTCGTCGAACGTCACGCAATACTGGGCCTGGGATCTCTCCTTCCGCCAATACGACTTCGCCAAGGGCGCGACGATCTCCGTCATCATGATCGTCTTCGTCATGTTCGCGTCCGTCGTCTATGTCCGGTCCACACGCCATGAGGTGCGCGGATGAATACGACGAACCGCGACCGGCTGATGCTCGCGATATCGATCGTCATGGCGGCGATCTATCTGTTCCCGCTCTACTGGATGTACATCACCGCGCTGAAAAGCGGCTCGGAGATGTTCGCGACGCCGCCGAGCTTCTGGCCGACCTCGCCGCAATGGGGCACCTATGCCGCGGTCTGGGAAAGCCGCGACATGGGCCGCTACCTCTGGAACTCACTGGTCATCGCTCTTGGTTCCGTGGCGCTGATCACCCTGCTCGGCGTCGGCTGCGCCTATGTGCTTGCCAGGTACCGCAACGTCTGGGTGGATATCGGCCTGTTCCTGATCCTGATGCTGCAGGTCCTGCCGGCCTCGCTGATGATCACGCCGATCTTCGTCGGCTTCTCGCAGATCGGCCTGCTTTCCACTCCGCGCCTTGCCGTCATCATCGCGGTCGCGGCAAAGAGCATGCCTTTCTTCGTCATCCTGGTGCGCGCCACCTTCATGAGCGTTCCCCAGGAGCTGGAGGAGGCGGCACTCGTCGACGGCAATTCGCGCGTCGGCGCCTTCTTCAACATCGTGCTGCCGCTGGCCCGCAACGGCATCCTGGTCAGCGCCATCCTGATCTTCATGCAGGCCTTCGGCGAATTCGTCTATTCGAAGTCGATGATCCAGGCGGCCGAGCTTCAGCCGGCAAGCGTCGGTCTCAATTCCTTCATGGGGCCGAACACCAACGAGTGGAACAACATCATGGCCTACGCCACGATGTATGTGACGCCGATCCTTGCAATCTTCGTTCTCTTGCAGCGCCGCATCGTATCCGGCCTCACCTCTGGAGCCCTCAAATGACCACACAGATCGAGCTCAGAGGCGTCAACAAATACTACGGCGCCTTCCACGCCCTGAAGAATATCGACCTCTCGATCGCCAAGGGCACTTTCGTTGCGCTCGTCGGCCCGTCGGGCTGCGGCAAGTCCACGCTGCTGCGCTCGCTTGCCGGCCTCGAAAGCATTTCGTCGGGCGATCTCAGGATCGCCGGCGAGCTGATGAACGGCGTGCCGCCGCGCAAGCGCGACGTCGCCATGGTGTTCCAGTCCTATGCGCTCTATCCGCATATGACGGTCGAGGAGAACCTGACCTACAGTCTGCGCATCCGCGGCATCGCCAAGGCCGAGGCCAAGAAGGCCGCCGAGGACGTGGCGGCGACGACAGGTCTTTCGCATCTCCTGAAGCGCTATCCGCGCGAGCTTTCCGGCGGTCAGCGCCAGCGCGTCGCCATGAGCCGCGCCATCATCCGCCACCCCAAGGCCTTCCTGTTCGACGAGCCGCTGTCCAATCTCGATGCTGCGCTGCGCGTCCACATGCGCAAGGAAATCCGGTCGCTGCACGACCGACTGCACGCCACCTTCGTCTACGTCACGCACGACCAGGTCGAAGCGATGACGATGGCCGACCATGTGGTGGTGATGCGCGACGGCGTCATCGAACAGCAGGGCGCGCCGCTCGACCTCTACGACCGGCCGGCGAACCGGTTCGTTGCCGGTTTCATCGGTTCGCCGGCCATGAATTTCATCCCCGCGATCGCCGCGGAAGACGGAAAGAGCCTGATCCTGGATTTCGGCGCGGTGAAACAGACGCTTGCGATATCACGCACCATCGAGCCTGGGCGTAAGCTCATGGCAGGCATCCGGCCGGAACATATCGTCGTCGTCGAGCCCGGGCATGGCAGCTTCGATGTGCCGATCGCCTTCGTCGAATCGACCGGCTCGTCGACCTTCATCGTCGCGGAGACCCAGCCGGAACTGACGATCGTCGAGACGCGCCGCGACAGGGTCAAGGCTGGAGACATGATCGGACTGTCGGTCGATCCGGGCCAGGTCCATCTCTTCGACGCGTTAACGGATCACCTGATATAACCTCAGTCGAGCAGCCGGTCGGGCAGAGCAACCGTCGTCTGATTGTAGGAGACGTTGCCCGCCTCCTTGATCTTGCCGCGGGAAGCATGCCTCCGGGTCTCAAAGAACTACAGAACGGACAGTGCGTGCCGCGGTCAGGTCATGATCACTCGGGCGGGGCGTTGTGCGTGTCGTGAATATTACAATTTCATGACGCTTCTGGAATAAAAGCCAAGAAACTCGCGATCCGTGCAATGTCATGGAACTTTGAAAAAGTGGTCATCGCGCTGCAATAATCGCGGTTCAAACAGCCCCGCACAAGCGGGGGCGCCATGCGCAAGAAAAATGTTCTACTCATTGTCGTTGACCAATGGCGAGCCGATTTCGTTCCGCACGTTTTGCGTGCCGACGGGAAAATCGATTTCCTGAAGACGCCTAATCTCGACCGGCTCTGTCGCGAGGGCGTGACCTTCAGGAACCATGTGACGACCTGCGTTCCCTGCGGTCCCGCCCGTGCGAGCCTGCTCACCGGCCTCTATCTGATGAACCATCGCGCCGTGCAGAACACGGTGCCGCTCGACCAGCGCCACCTCAACCTCGGCAAGGCGTTGCGCGGCGTCGGCTACGATCCGGCGCTGATCGGCTATACGACGACGGTGCCGGATCCGCGCACCACTTCGCCGAACGATCCGCGCTTCAGGGTGCTTGGCGACCTGATGGACGGCTTCCATCCGGTCGGCGCCTTCGAGCCCAATATGGAGGGTTATTTCGGCTGGGTGGCACAGAACGGCTTCGAGCTGCCGGAGCATCGTCCTGATATCTGGCTGCCCGAGGGCGAGGACGCCGTTGCCGGCGCCACCGACCGTCCGTCACGCATTCCGAAGGAATTTTCGGACTCGACCTTCTTCACCGAGCGGGCGCTGACCTATCTCAAGGGCCGCGACGGCAAGCCCTTCTTCCTGCATCTCGGTTATTACCGGCCGCATCCGCCCTTCGTCGCTTCCGCTCCCTATCATGCCATGTACCGGCCGGAAGACATGCCCGCGCCGATCCGCGCAGCCGATCCGGATATCGAGGCTGCACAACACCCGCTGATGAAATTCTATGTCGACAGCATCCGGCGCGGCTCCTTCTTCCAGGGGGCCGAAGGGTCAGGTGCAACGCTCGACGAAGCGGAACTGCGCCAGATGCGCGCGACCTATTGCGGCCTCATCACCGAGGTCGACGATTGCCTTGGCCGGGTCTTCGACTACCTCGACGAAACCGGACAGTGGGACGATACGCTGATCATCTTCACCAGCGACCACGGCGAGCAGCTCGGCGATCATCACCTGCTCGGCAAGATCGGCTACAACGATCCGAGCTTCCGCATTCCGCTCGTCATCAAGGACGCCGGCGAAAATGCACGCGCCGGCTCAATCGAAAGCGGCTTCACCGAGAGCATCGACGTCATGCCGACCATACTCGACTGGCTCGGCGGAAAGATCCCGCACGCCTGTGACGGCCTGTCGCTGCTGCCCTTCCTGAGCGAGGGCCGGCCGCAGGATTGGCGCACCGAATTGCACTACGAATACGACTTCCGCGACGTCTATTATTCCGAGCCGCAGAGTTTCCTCGGCCTCGGCATGAATGATTGCAGCCTCTGCGTCATCCAGGACGAGCGATACAAATACGTTCATTTCGCAGCGCTGCCGCCGCTGTTCTTCGATCTGCGGCACGATCCGAACGAATTCACCAATCTCGCCGACGATCCGGCCCACGCCGCGCTCGTGCGGGACTATGCGCAGAAGGCGCTCTCCTGGCGCCTGAAACATGCCGACAGAACCCTGACCCATTATCGCTCCGGCCCCGAGGGCCTGAGCGAACGCAGCCATTGATCCGAACCACCAGAGAACCCAAGGAGATATTCCCATGGTCACCTTCACCCGTCGCGGTGCTCTCGGCCTTGCCACCGGCGTCGCCAGCTCGCTGATCCTGCCGCGCTTTTCCATCGCCCAGGCAGACAACCGTCCTTCGATCACCATCGCCGTCCAGAAGATCTCGAACTCGAACACGCTGGACACGTTGCGCGAACAGTCGAATGTCGGCCAGCGCATCTTCAATTCGTCGCTCTGGGAAAGCCTGATCGGCCTCGACTGGCTCGGCAACCTCTCGGCCGTTCCGTCGCTCGCCACCGAATGGCGCCGCATCGACGACAAGACCGTCGAGCTGAAACTGCGCCAGGGTGTCAAATTCCACAATGGCGACGAGATGACGGCCGAAGACGTCGCTTTCTCCTTCAGCAAGGAACGGATGTTCGGCGATACGCAGCCGAGCACCGGCAAGACGATCTTCGTCACCGAAAAGAACCCGCTCGGCCGCGAAAGCAAGGAGCTGCCGGTCGAAATTCCGGCCGTCGCCCGCCGTATCTGGCCGGCCCTGCTCGGCATCGAAATCGTCGACAAATACACCGTCCGCTTCGTCAACGGTTCGCCTGACGTGACGATGGAAGGCCGCATCTCCGTTGCCGCCAGCGCCATCGCCAATCGCCGCAGCTGGGATGAGGCCAAGAGCTATCTCGACTGGGCCCGCGCACCGATCACGACCGGTCCCTACCGCGTCGCCGAATTCAAGCCGGATACCTACCTGATCTACGAAGCGCATGACGAGTATTGGGGCGGCCGTCCTCCGGTGAAGCAGATCCGCTTCGTCGAAGTTCCGGAAGTCGCCTCGCGCGTCAACGGCCTGCTGTCCGGCGAATATCACCTCGCCAGCGACATCCCGCCGGACCAGATCGAAGGCATCGAAAAGAACGCTGCCTTCGAAGTCCAGGGCGGCATCATCACCAACCACCGCCTGACTGTGTTCGACAAGACCCATGCCCAGCTCGGCAACCCGCTGGTTCGCCGCGCCTTCACGCATGCCATCGACCGCCAGGCGATCGTCGACTCGCTCTGGGCGGGCCGCACCCGCGTTCCGGCCGGCCTGCAGTGGGACTTCTATGGCGACATGCTGGTCAAGGATTGGACCGTGCCGGAATACAATCCGGATCTCGCCCGCCAGCTCCTCAAGGAAGCCAACTACAAGGGCGACCCGATCCCGTATCGCCTGCTGAACAACTACTATACCAACCAGACCCCGACGGCGCAGATCCTCGTCGAAATGTGGGCGCAGGTCGGCCTCAACGTGCAGATCGAGATGAAGGAAAACTGGCAGCAGATCCTCGAAAAGACGCCGACGCGCGCCGTCCGCGACTGGTCGAACTCCGCCAGCTTCCCCGATCCGGTTTCCTCAATCGTCGCCCAGCACGGTCCGAACGGCCAGCAGCAGCAGGTCGGCGAGTGGACCAACCCCGAAATGAACACCCTGTCGACCTTCCTCGAGACCAGCACCGATCGCGCCAAGCGCCATGACGCTTTCGCCCGCATGCTGCAGATCTGCGAGCGCGAAGACCCCGCCTACACAGTTCTCCACCAGAACGCCGTCTTCACCGCCAAGTCGAAGTCGATCAATTGGAAGGCCGCGTCGGCCTTCGCCATGGACTTCCGCCAGGGCAACTGGTCCTGATCAAGGCCCGACGACATCAGCGAGCCGGGGGAAACTCCGGCTCACTGCCATTTGGTACACCGGCTATCCGGAAACCAGGCAAGCCCGACAGGCACGAACATGATGCCGAAAAGTGTGAGCGGTTTTCGGACGACATCATGCTCTCGTTCGGATCTGGCGGCCGGCGGGAATGCGAGAAGGAGAGGCTGAAATGCCATTGGTCGAAATTTCCAATTTGAACGTCGCTTTCAGCGGTATCGCAGTCCTGCACGGCGTCGATCTGGCGATCGAGAAGGGCGAGGCGGTGGGTCTCGTCGGCGAATCCGGCTGCGGCAAGTCGGTCACCTGGCTGGCGGCACTCGGGCTCCTTCCTGGAAAGGCTTCCGTCTCAGGCAGCGTGCGTCTCGGCAGCGATCAGCTGATCGGCGCGTCGCGCACGAAGCTCGAAAGCATACGCGGCGGCCGCATCGCCATGATCTTCCAGGACCCGTCGAGCTCGCTCAACCCCGTCATCCGCGCCGGGCGCCAGATCGCCGAAGCCGTCGAACTGCACCGCGGGCTGACCGGCAGGGCCGCCCGCAACGAGGCCGTCCGGCTGATGGAAATGGTCGGCATTCCCGACGCGGTGCGCCGTTTCGACAATTTTCCGCATGAATTTTCCGGTGGTCAGAACCAGCGGCTGATGATCGCCATGGCGCTCGCCGGCAATCCTGACCTGCTGATCGCCGATGAGCCAACGACGGCGCTGGACGCGACGATCCAGGCGCAGATCCTCGATCTGCTGATTTCAATCCGCGAGAAAACCGGCATGGCGATCGTCTTCATCAGCCATGATCTCGGCGCGGTGTCGCAGATCTGCGAACGCGTCTGCGTCATGTATGCCGGCAACATTGTCGAGAAATGCCCGACGGAATCGTTGTTCCGGTCGCCGCGCCATCCCTATACGCACGGACTTTTCGATGCCATTCCGCGTATCGATGCCGGCCGCGACCGGCTGGCACCGATCCCCGGCACCGTGCCGCAGCCCGGCCGGATGCCCGGCGGCTGTGCCTTTGCGCCGCGTTGCAGCCATGCCTCGGAACTCTGTCATAACAAGGTGCCGCCGCTCGTCGCACTTGACGACGACCGTGCAACCGCCTGCTTCCATCCGCTCAGTGCCGGCGCCACCGCATCGAAGCCGAACCTCATGCAGGCCCAGCAGGGAGTGGCATGGGCATGAGCGAACATCAGCTGATCGAAGCGAACGACCTCGTCAAGACTTATACGATGCGTCGCGGCGTCTTCGGAAAGCCCAGCCATGTCCGGGCGGTCGACGGCGTTTCACTGTCGGTCGCGCCGAAGACGACGCTCGGCATCGTGGGTGAATCCGGCTCAGGAAAATCGACGATGGGCCGGCTACTGCTCGGGCTCGAAGCTCCGACCGAAGGCAGCGTCCGCTTCGACGGGGAGGCGATGCCGGCACTCAGAACGCCGCGCTGGCGTAGCCTGAGGGCGCGCATGCAGCTGGTCTTCCAGGATCCGCTGGCAGCCCTTGACCGGCGCATCTCGATCGGCGCTCAGATCGGCGAACCGCTTGCCATCCATGCCGTCGGAAGCGAGGAGGAGCGGCGCGAACGTGTCGACGAACTGCTCGTCGCCGTCGGTCTTCGCCGCGATCAGGCGGAGCGTTATCCGCACGAGCTTTCGGGCGGTCAGCGCCAGCGCGTCGTCATTGCACGCGCCATTGCCACCAATCCGGAGCTTCTGGTCTGCGACGAACCGGTCTCGGCTCTCGACGTCTCGATCCAGGCGCAGGTGATCAACCTGTTGCGCGACCTGCAGGAAAAGCGCGGCATCGCCATGGCCTTCATCAGCCATGACCTGAAGGTCGTACGCAACATCGCCGATCGCGTCGCGGTGATGTATCTCGGCCGGATCGTCGAGGAAGCAGCCTCGGAGGATATCTTCCGCAGCCCGTTGCATCCCTATACGCAAGCACTGGTCTCCAGCGTTCCGGTTCCCGGCACGGCGCTGCGCGACCGTATCATCCTGCAGGGAGAACCGCCGAACCCGGCTTCCCGGCCTGCCGGCTGCGCCTTTCATCCCCGCTGCGGCCATGCGGTCGCGCGCTGTCGCGTCGAGACGCCTGAACTCGTCACCGTCGAGGCGGGCCGAAAGGCCGCCTGCCACCTCGTCACGCCCGCATCCGCATCAACGCTCATGGAGAGCTGAGCCATGATCCGTTTCTTCCTGATAAGGGCGTTCCGCGCGCTGATGACCATCGTGCTGGTGGTGACCTTCGCCTTCGTCGTCCTGCGCCTTTCCGGCGATCCGGCCCTGACGATCATGGGTCCGGAAGCGCCGCCGGAAGCGATCCGCGCCTTCCGTGCCGCCTGGGGTCTCGATCAGCCGATCTGGGTGCAGTATCTGCGCTATTTCGGCGCGATCGCCCGCGGCGATCTCGGTATCTCGATGCGCGACGGCCAATCCGCAATCCAGCTCGTGCTCGACCGCATTCCGGCAACGTTGGAGCTGACGATCCCAGCCCTCATCCTTAAGCTCGTGATCGGCATTCCGGCCGGCGTCTACGCCGCCCTCCACCGCGACAGCTCGACCGACCGCGCCGTCATGGCGAGCGCGGTGGTCGGCTTCACCATGCCGAGCTTCGTGCTCGGCCTCGTGCTGGTGCTGATCTTCTCAGTCACGCTCGGCCTGCTGCCGTCGGGCGGCCAGGACAGCTGGATGCATGCCATTCTGCCGATCATCACCATGAGCATTGGTGGTGCAGGCATTCTTGCCCGCTTTGCCCGAAGCGCGATGATCGAGGTGCTTGGCCAGCCCTATATTCGTACGGCCAGCGCCAAAGGCACTGCCTGGCGAAACGTCGTCTGGGGCCATGCGCTGCCGAATGCGGCGATCCCGATCGTGACGATCGCCGGCTTCATGGTCGGCACGCTGATCGCCGGCGCCGTCGTGGTGGAATCGCTGTTCTCCTGGCCCGGCGTCGGCCGGCTTCTCGTCGTCGCCGTCTCCAACCGCGATCTCGCCGTCGTCCAGTGCATCCTGCTGTTGGTGGCGGCGACCATGGTGTTTTCGAATTTCGTCGTCGACATCCTTTACGGCTATCTCGACCCGCGTCTGCGCAGCAACCAGGCAAGGCATTAGGGAGCGAACCATGACAAATATCTCTGCTCAACCGGCGACCGTCATCCACGAAGTGCGCGAGAAGAAGAAGCGCGGCGTGCCCGCTTTCGTGATCATCGGCTTCGCCTGGATCGCCGTCGTGATCCTGATCGCGCTGACGGCCGACTGGATCCGGCCCTACAATATCACCGCCTTCGACCTGAAGAACCGGCTGTCACTGCCCGGCAATGCCGCGCATTGGCTCGGAACGGACGAACTCGGCCGCGATGTTCTCTCCCGCCTCATCGTGTCGATCCGCATCTCGCTGCTGATCGCCTTCGGCGCAACGCTGATCTCGGCCTTCGTCGGCACGACGCTCGGCTTTCTCGCCGCTTATTTTCGCGGCGTCGTCGAGCAGCTCGTCGTCATGCTTGCCGATTTCCAAGCGGCCATGCCCTTCCTCATCATGGCACTTGCCGTGCTCGCCTTCTTCGGTAGTTCGCTGCCGTTGCTCATCTGCCTGATGGGCTTCTACGGCTGGGAACGCTATGCGCGCATCGCCCGCGGCCTTGCCATCGCCGCCAGTGGCCAGGGTTATGCCGCCGCCGTCACGCAGCTCGGCGCCAAGCCGGCCCACGTCTATCTCAAGCATATCCTGCCGAACATCGCCTCGACGCTGATCGTCTCGATGACGCTGACTTTCCCCGAAATCATCCTGATGGAAAGCAGCCTTTCCTTCCTCGGCCTCGGCGTGCAGCCGCCGATGACCAGCCTCGGCAACATGGTCGGCTACGGGCGCGAATATCTGACCCGCGCGCCCTGGATCATGCTGGCGCCGTCCTTCGTCATCATGCTGACGACGCTGTCGATCAGCATCACCGGCGACTGGCTGCGCGACAAGCTCGACCCGACGATCGGCTGACCGCCTGCCGGTCGAGCTTCGATCGGCTGGCAAGAAAAACAGATCCTGCACGTTCATTGCTGTTGACAATAGCGAGCAATCGATATTGTCTTGTAAAGCGGTTTACTAAACCGCTTTACAAAGGGTTCAGTCAATGGCCAAGGGAACGACACCGAGCCTGAAGGATGTTGCGGCGGCCGCCGGCGTGTCGGTCACCACGGTGTCGCGTTTCGTCAACGGCAGTCTCGATCTTCCCTTTCAGACCAAGAAGCGCATCGAGGATGCGATCAAGACGCTGAACTACCGGCCGAACCCGCATGCGCGGCGGTTAAGCAGGGGGCGCTCGGACACGATCGGCCTCGTCGTGCCCGATATCGCCAATCCCTTCTTCGCGACGCTGGTCGCCGCCGTCGAGCAGGCGGCCGATGAAAAGAAGCTCGCGGTCTCCTTGCACGCCACGCTCAACCGGCCGGGACGCGAGATCGAATATCTGCAGCTGATCGAGCGCAATCACGTCGACGGCCTGATCTTTGTCACCAACCATCCCGATGATGGCGCGCTTGCCGCGCTGATCAACGGCAGCGGCAAGGTCATCATCGTCGACGAGGACATTCCCGATTCAAAGGCGCCAAAGCTGTTCTGCGACAATGAGCAGGGCGGTTATCTCGCCGGCCAGCATCTGGCTGAGCAAGGCCATCGCCATGTCCTCTTCATCGGCGGCGACGAGCGCATGATCAGCGCCCGCAGGCGTTATGACGGCCTGCTGAAGGCGCTCAGGGAACGGCATGGCGGCGAAGCCCGGGCCGATCGTTATGCCGGCGAATATACGATCGAATACGGCCGTGCGGCGGCGCTCGACTATCTCTCCGGCGACCGAAAGGCGATGGCGATCTTTGCCAGCTCCGACGAGATCGCCATCGGGCTTGTCGAGGTCTTCAGAAGCCGAGGCGTCTCGATCCCCGGCGACATCTCGGTCATCGGCTTCGACGATGTCGGTCCGCTTCATCTCTTTGCGCCGCCGCTGACCGCCATCCGTCAGCCGGTGCGTGAGATCGGAAGGCGGTCGCTGGAACTGCTTCTGGAAACCAATTGGCACGAGTGGAAACCATCCGCCTCGGAAGAACTCCTGCCTGTCGAAATCGTGGTGCGGAACTCCGTTGCGCCGCCTGCGAAATAATAATCAGCAACGTCAAAAAACCAAAAGAGGATGAGAACATGACATTGAATTTGACAAGACGAACGATGATCGCAGCCGCCGGCTTTACGGCATTGACCTTCATCGGCCTCACCGGCGCTCAGGCGCAGGAAAAGAAGACCGTCGCACTGGTGCAGATCAACCAGCAGGCGCTTTTCTTCAATCAGATGAATGAGGGCGCCCAGAAGGCGGCCGACGCTGCCGGCGTCAAGCTGGTGATCTTCAACGCCAACAACGAGACGACCGCTCAAAACAGCGCGATCGAAACCTACGTCCAGGAAAAGGTCTCCGGTCTTGCCGTCGTGGCGATCGACGTCAACGGCATCATGCCGGCGGTCAAGCAGGCGGCCGATGCCGGCATTCCCGTCGTCGCCATCGACGCCATCCTGCCTGATGGCCCGCAGAAGGCGCAGATCGGTGTGGACAATGCCGCAGCCGGCGCCGACATGGGCAAATACTTCGTCGACTACGTCAAGGCGAACATGGGCGGCAAGGCCAAGCTCGGCGTCGTCGGCGCGCTGAACTCGTTCATCCAGAACATCCGCCAGGATGGCTTCGAGAAGACCCTGAAAGGCGTCGACGGCATTGAGATGGCCGGCGTCGTCGACGGCCAGAACATCCAGGACAACGCTCTTGCGGCAGCTGAAAACCTGATCACCGCCAATCCTGACCTGACCGCAATCTACGCCACCGGCGAGCCGGCCCTGATGGGGGCGATCGCCGCCGTCCAGAGCCAGGGCAAGCAGGACAAGATCAAGGTGTTCGGCTGGGATCTGACCGCCGAAGCCATTGCCGGCATCGATGCCGGCTTCGTCGTCGCCGTCGTCCAGCAGGATCCGTCCGCAATGGGCGGTGCTGCCGTCGACGCGCTCGTCAAGGCCTCGGCCGGCGAGGCCGTCACCAAGACGATCTCGGTGCCGATCACCATCGTGACCAAGGAGAATGTCGAGCCGTACCGGGCCGTCTTCAAATGATCGGCAACGGACAGCATGATATCGCTGTCGCCGGTTCCGGAGGGGTCGCACCCTCCGGAACCGGAACATCCGGCAGCACCCGATCCGACCCGCGCATCTCGCTGCGCGGCATCCGTAAGTCCTTCGGCTCGCATCAGGCGCTACGCGGCGTCGATCTCGACATCTTCCCGGGCGAATGCCTGGGTCTCGTCGGTGACAATGCCGCAGGCAAGTCGACGCTGACCAAGATCATCTCGGGAACCTACATTCCCGATGCCGGCACGATCACGATGGAAGGCGAAGAAGTTCGCTTCTCCGGCCCCGCGGATGCGCGTGGGCGCAACATCGAAATGGTGTTCCAGGATCTCAGCCTCTGCGATCATATCGATGTCGTCGGCAATCTCTTCCTCGGCCGCGAGCTCAGCCGCGGACCGTTTCTCGACACCAGGACGATGTTGTCCGAAGCGCGCAAGATGCTGGATTCGCTTGAGATCCGCATCCCGAGGCTGACCGGCAAGGTTGCCCAGCTCTCCGGCGGGCAGCGTCAGGCGATCGCCATTGCACGCGCCGCCTCCTTCAAGCCCAAGGTGCTGATCATGGACGAGCCGACATCGGCGCTTGCCGTCGCCGAGGTCGAAGCGGTTCTGGCCCTGATCAACCGCGTCAAGGCAAACGGGGTCTCGGTGATCCTCATTACCCACCGGCTGCAGGATCTCTTCCGGGTCTGCGACCGTATCGCGGTGATGTACGAGGGCACGAAGGTGGCCGAACGGCAGATCGGCAGCACCAATCTCGAAGATCTCGTCAGGCTGATCGTCGGTGAAGGAGCCAGACAATGACGGCTTATACGGAACGCGGTCACGGCTCGCGCGTCGCCGATTTCTTCGGCGAACACGCACAGGTCCTGTCGATCGCCATCTTCTTCCTGGCCTGCATGATCTTCTTCTCGATCGGCAGCGAAACCTTCTTCACGCTCGGCAACATCCTGAACATCATCAGGCAGGCGGCCCCCATCCTGATCGTCGCCATCGCCATGACCTTCGTCATCATTACCGGCGGCATCGATCTTTCGGTCGGCTCGCAGGTCGCCCTCGTCAACGCGGTGGCGGCGATCGTCATGGCGATGGGTGTTCCCTGGCCGTCTGTGGTCATCGGTATGCTCGTGCTCGGCGGCTTCATGGGGCTGGTTCAGGGCTGGTTTACCGCCTATCAGGGCATCCCGGCCTTCATCGTCACACTTGCCGGCCTCTCGATCCTGCGCGGTCTGGCGCTCTATCTGACCCAGGGCTATTCCATTCCGATCAAGGATGCGCCGGGCTTCTTCGCGCTCGGCCGGGGCGAAATCCTCAGCTTCCCGATCCCTGCGGTCATTGCCGTCGTCATCGCCATTCTCGGTTACGTCGTCATCACCGCGACCAAATATGGCCGCCAGGTCGTGGCGGTCGGCTCCAATGCAGAGGCGGCCCGGCGTGTCGGCATGCCCGCCAAATGGATCATCGCCTCGGTCTATATCATCTCCGGCATCGCCTGCGCCGTCGCCGGCCTGCTGATCGCCGCTCGCCTCGGCTCCGGTTCGTCCAATGCCGCGGTCGGCTTCGAGCTGCAGGTAATCGCCGCTGTCGTGCTCGGCGGAACGTCGCTGATGGGCGGACGCGGCACCATCCTCGGCACCGTGCTCGGCACGCTGACCATCGCCGTCATCGGCAACGGCCTGATCCTGATGCATATATCGCCGTTCTTCACCCAGATCGTCACCGGCGCCATCATCCTCGTCGCCATCTGGCTGAACACGCGCATCTTCACGGCCAATTTCCATTTCCGGCTGGGCAGGAAAGGATGAAGCGATGAGCGAACAGACAGCAGAAAGCCTGTCCGAAGCGCATGTCCGCTCCGGCAAGGTGATGACCGTTACCGGCCCCGTTTCGGCGGATGCGCTCGGCGTGACGCTGATGCACGAGCATATCCTCAACGACTGCCGCTGCTGGTGGCACGCGCCGAAGACGCCGGAACGGCAATATCTCGCCGAAAGCTTCGTCTGCATGGAGATCCTCGGCGAACTCCGGCAGGACCCCTTCGTCAACAAGCACAATATCACACTGGATGACGAACATCTGGCGGTGGCCGAACTCAAGGATTTCGCAACGGCGGGCGGGCGCACCGTGGTGGAGCCGACCTGCAAGGGCATCGGCCGCGATCCGCTGGCACTGAAACGTATCTCCGAAGCGTCAGGCCTCAATATCGTGATGGGGGCGGGCTATTATCTCGGCTCCTCGCATCCGGAAGGCGTCGCCGCGATGAGCGTCGATGACATCGCGGGCGAAATTGTCCGCGAGGCAAGGGAAGGCGTCGATAGCACCGGTGTCAGGATCGGCCTGATCGGCGAGATCGGTGTCTCCTCGGATTTCACCGCCGAGGAGGAGAAATCGCTGCGCGGCGCTGCGCGGGCGCAGGTGCTGACCGGACTTCCCCTGATGGTGCATCTGCCAGGCTGGTTCCGTCTCGGCCACCGCGTGCTCGACGTGGTGGCGGAAGAGGGGGCGGATCTCCGTCACACCGTGCTTTGCCACATGAACCCATCGCATGACGACATTGCCTATCAGAGCGAGCTGGCGGAGCGTGGCGCCTTCATCGAATATGACATGATCGGCATGGATTTCTTCTATGCCGACCAGCAGGTGCAGTGCCCGAGCGACGAGGAGGCGGCGCGTGCGATCGTCCGTCTCGTCGAGGCCGGCTATCTCGACCGGATTCTCCTGTCGCACGACGTCTTTCTGAAGATGATGCTGACGCATTACGGCGGCAACGGCTACGCCTACATCCTCCGCCACTTCCTTCCCCGTCTGGAGCGGCACGGCCTCGACACGACGGTTCTCGACGAGATGATGCGCGGCAATCCCCGACGCGTCTTTGACGCCAGAGCCTAGCTCTATCCATTCAATCGATCACAGGTAAACGCAGACCATGACCAAGAAAATCCTCCTTGTCGGCGAGAGCTGGGTCAGCTCGGCCACGCATTACAAAGGCTTCGACCAGTTCGGCAGCGTCACCTTCCATCTCGGCGCCGAACCGCTGGTCAAGGCGCTCGCCGGCAGCGCCTTCGAACTCACCTATATGCCGGCGCATGAGGCGGTGGAGAAATTCCCATTCGATATGGCGGGGCTCGATGCCTATGACGCCATCATCCTCTCCGATATCGGCGCCAACTCGCTGCTGCTGCCGCCGGATGTGTGGCTGCATTCGCGCACCGTGCCGAACCGTTTGAAGCTCCTGAAGGCCTGGGTGGAGAAGGGCGGCGGTCTGCTGATGGTCGGCGGCTATTTCTCCTTCCAGGGCATCGACGGCAAGGCGCGCTGGCGGCGTACAGCCGTCGAAGACACGCTGCCGGTCACGTGCCTGCCTTATGACGACCGCGTCGAAATCCCTGAGGGAACCGTTGCCGAGGTGATGAAGCCTGAGCATCCGACGATGCAGGGCCTCGAAGGCGTCTGGCCGGTGCTTCTCGGCGTCAACGAAGTCGAAGTGCGCGATCGTGCCGATGTCGAGGTCGTCGCGCGCCTGCCCGAGGATCAGGGCGGCCACCCGCTGCTCGTCGTCGGCACGCACGGCGCTGGCCGGACGGCAGCCTGGACATCGGATATCGGCCCGCACTGGCTCTCGCCCGCCTTCTGCGAATGGGAAGGCTACGGCAAGCTCTGGAAGAACATCCTCGGCTGGCTCACCGAAAAGCAGGCGTGAGTTTACCGCGCACGGAATTGAAAAGGGGAATGACATGCAGGAAATTTCGGACAGGCCGTCCAACGCCATCAGGGATATTTTCGGCAGGGACAAGGTTCTGATCGGCATGATCCATTGCCCGGCCTTTCCGGGCGCGCCGCGCTACCGGGGGGCTGCGATGGATGCGATCTACGACGCCTGCATGCGCGACGCCGAAGCTTGCGTGGAAGGCGGCCTGCATGGCCTGATCATCGAAAATCACGGCGACGTGCCGTTTTCGAAGCCCGAGGATATCGGCCCCGAGACGACCGGCTTCATGTCTGTCGTCACCGACCGGATCGCGCGCGCGGCCGGCATTCCGCTTGGCGTCAACGTGCTGGCCAACGCGCCGATCCCGGCCTTCGCCATCGCCATGGCCGGTGGCGCCAAATTCATCCGCGTCAATCAATGGGCCAATGCCTATGTCGCCAATGAAGGTTTCATGGAGGGCAGGGCCGCCGAAGCCATGCGCTATCGCTCGCTGCTGAGGGCCGAGCACATCAAGGTCTTTGCCGACAGCCACGTCAAGCATGGCAGCCACGCTATCGTCGCCGACCGCTCGATCCAGGAGCTGACGCGCGACCTTGCGTTCTTCGATGCCGACGGCGTTATCGCCACCGGCCAGCGGACCGGCAATTCGGCAACGATGGAGGAGATCGAGGAGATCGGCGCGGCGACGCACCTGCCGCTGCTCGTCGGCTCCGGCGTCAACAAGGACAATATCGTCGATATTCTGAGCCGCACCAATGGCGTCATCGTCGCTTCCTCGCTGAAGCATGGCGGCGTCTGGTGGAACCCCGTCGATATCGAGCGGGTGCGCGCCTTCCGGGCGGCGGCCGAACCTGGACTGGAGGGTTGAGCATGGCAGAAGAGAGCCTTTCAGACCGCATCCTGCGCGAGAACAACGCCGTCTTCCGGACGATGCTTGCCCACCGCTTCGTCGAGGACGTCAAGAACGACAGGCTGAGCAAGGAGGCTTTCGAGCGTTATCTCGTCTATGAAGGCGCCTTCGTCGACAGCGCTATCTCGATCTTTGCCTATGCGGCGGCGACCGCCGGGACGATGCCACAGAAGCGCTGGCTGATCGCGGTTCTCGACGCGCTTGCCAACGAGCAGATCGCCTATTTCGAGCGTACCTTCGCCAGCCGCGGCATCGATCCCTCATCCTTCGACACCGGCATCGCGGAGGTCGAGGCCTTTCGCGCCGGCATGCTGGAGATCGCCCGCCAGGGCGGCTTCCTCGATACGGTCGCGGCGATGTTTGCGGCCGAGTGGATGTATTGGACCTGGTCGAAGGAAGCGGCCAGTTGCCCAATCAGCGATCCCCTCTTGAAAGAATGGGTCGACCTGCATGTCGATCCGAATTTCGCCGCCCAGGCGCAATGGCTGAAGAATGAACTCGACATGACAGGAGAAACGCTGGAAGAGGATGAAAAGGCGCGGCTCAGCGCGATCTTCGGCCGGGCGATGCAGCTCGAGATCGATTTTCACGATGCGCCTTACCTCTAGAGCAATTCCAGGAAAAGTGCGAAGCGGTTTTTCCGTCCGGAATTGCGTAAAAACAAAAGGTTAGAACGGTTCTGCGCTTTCATGAAAAGCTGAACCGTTCTAAGCTCCACCTTGCGAAAGCGGATGCATGCGCGCCTACATAATCGGTAACGTCGCCATCGACGAAACCATCGCCGTTTCCGAACTTCCCCTCATCGGTGCCTCCATCCTGGGCAAAGCCGGGGGCAGCGATCTCGGCGGCAAGGGCACGAACCAGGCGGTCGTCATGGCCCGCTGCGGCGTTCCGACAACGCTGGTGGCGCCTGTCGGCAAGGATGCGAGGGCCGATACGATACGCCATTACCTCGCGGACGAGCCGCTTCGGAGCGAACTGATCGAAATGGAAGATGCATCGAGCGACGTCTCGATCATCTTCCGGCTGCCGGGCGGCGAGAATGCCATCGTCACGACGACGGAATCGGCGCAGAGCCTGTCCCTGTCCGATGTCAGGCAGATCCTGTCGACGGCCGGTCGCGGCGATTTCATGATGCTGCAGGGCAATCTGTCCGACCAGACGACCCGCGACATTCTCGAACATGCAAGAGCGATCGGCATGGTCACCGCCTTCAATCCCTCGCCGGTGCGCGCCTATTTCTCCGATCTCTGGGATCTGATCGACATCGCCTTCCTCAACAAGGGCGAGGCGCAGACCCTGACCGGGACAACAGGCAGGGATGCTGCCGAATATCTGCTGAGCCGCGGGCCGCGCGAAATCGTCCTGACGCTGGGCGGCGACGGCGCGACGCTCGTGAACCGGCACGATAGCATCGAAGTGCCTGCCGAGGTCTGCGATGTTGTGGATACAACGGGCGCAGGCGATACCTTCATGGCCGCAGCACTTGCATCCTGCGCGCTGCGCGGGCAGCGGCTGGACAGGCTAGCCATCGAACACGCAGTTGCAGCCGCAGCCATCACCGTCTCAAGACATGGAACAAGAAAGGCATTTCCGACCATTTCCGAGCTTGAAGCGATCCTGAGATAGCCGGCTCGGTGTAGCGTGCAGCTTCATAAAACCATCATCAGCCTCTGCGAAGGGATGGGCTCCTCGCGATTCACTCCATCATATCAGCAGCATCCGGACTTTTCTCATGACATCTTCCCCGACTTCCGCGCGTCTTTCCCCGACCGCCTCGTCCCGCCTTGTCGTGCTTGCCGAAACGGTATTGAAGGCGGGCGAAACGGCCCGCGGCTCCCTGAGGCGGCGCACGTCCCAGGAAATGCTCGCCAAGGCGCCGCGCGACTATCAGACCGAAATCGATGTCGCCGTCGAGCGGATCATCGTCGACGAGATGGCGAAGGCCTTCCCGGACTATGCCATTCAGGGCGAGGAAGCCGTCGGCAACCGCACGGCGGGTCCGGAAACGCCTGTTATCTACATCGACCCGATCGACGGCACGACCAATTACGCCTGGGGCATCCCGCATTTCGGCATGACGATCTCGATCGTCGAAAGCGGCAGGCTCGTCATGGGCGTCGTCTATGACGCCATGCAGGACGAGCTGTTCAGCGCCGAGATCGGCGGCGGCGCCTATCTGAACGGCGAACGCATCCGCTGCGCCAATGTCGGCGACATCGAGAACGTGCTCGTCGGCGCCGGCCTGCCGATCCCCGGCCAGGTCAAGGCGGTTCCGGAAGAGGTCTATTTCGATGCGATCAAACGCCTGATGGCCAATACGGCGGGTGTGCGCCGCCTCGGCTCGGCGGCGCTGTCGATCGCCTATGTCGCTTGCGGCCGGCTGGACGGATTCTTCGAAGACGGGCTCGCGATCCATGATTTCGGCGCCTCGGCGCTACTGGTCGAAGAGGCGGGCGGCATCGTCACCCGTTTTTCCGGCGCTAAGGTTGTCGGAAAGAGCGATATCCTGGCCGCCAGCAAGGCGCTGCATCCCTGGTTGCTCGAAGGCTTCCAGAGTAAGGCGTGAACGGGCGCGCCCGATAGAAGCCGGCTGCCTAGACTGGCAACAGCTCGACCTCGGTATCGCCCTTTGCCGGCGTCGACTGATGGACGAGCTCGTTGTCGCGGAAGACGAAAAAGCCGGCGAAACTCGGCTCGACTCTCATCCCGGCCCGGATCCGATCGTCCGGCGCCACCATCGCCTTCAGGCGGGTGCCGTCGGCAAGATCGACATCGACCATCTTATGGGTGCCGAAATCGACGATGCGATGGACTGTCGCAGCATCGACCCGGCCCGAGGAACGGATCGTCAACGCTTCCGGGCGGGCGGCCAGCGTCACCGGCCCATCCTCGACAGGAACCGCAAGCGGGAAGAGCGGATGTTCGCAGACGCCGTTTCTGGTCTGACTCTGGACAAAATTCATCGAGCCGATGAAACCGGCGACGAAGGCCGTCTGCGGCTGCCGGTAGATGGTGCTCGGCGGCGCGATCTGTTCGGTGCACCCGTCGCGCATGACGACGATGCGGTCGGCGAGCGCTAAGGCCTCGTCCTGGCCATGGGTGACGAAGAGCGTGGTGATGCCGAGGCGCTGCTGAATATCGCGCACTTCCTCCCGCAGCCTTTCTCGTAAGTGCTGGTCGAGGCTGGCGAAGGGCTCGTCGAGCAGAAGGATCTTCGGCTCAAGCACCAGCGAGCGGGCAAGCGCGACGCGCTGCTGCTGACCGCCTGACAGTTGCGTCGTCATCCGGCGGCCGTAGTCGGCAAGGCCGACCAGCGCAAGCGCATCCGCGACACGCTCACGGATTTCGGATTTCGGCAGCCGGCGGAGCTTCAGGCCGAAGGCGATGTTGTTGAAGACATCCATGTGCGTCCAGAGCGCATGGCTCTGGAATACCATACCGGTCGGGCGTCGCTCGGGCGGCAGCGTCGTCACATCCTTCGCGTCGATGCGGATCGTTCCGCCGCTCGGGCGCTCGAAGCCGCCGATCATCCTGAGAAGCGTCGACTTGCCGGAACCGGATGGGCCAAGCAGGCAGACGAGTTCGCCGTCGCCCACTTCGAGCGAGAAGTCGCGAACGGCAAAGGTGGTCCCGAACAGCTTCGAAACGCCCTCGATCGAAAGATGTGCCATTCTCAAACCCTTCCTTGAACTGGTACGCGCCTCATGCGCCGAAGCCTCGTGCGAATGCGCCGGTGCCGATCACGCGGCGGGCAAACATCAGCGCGATGAAGGACGGCACCCACAACATGACTGACAGTACGGCGCCGTATTGCACGACGATCTGGTTGTTGATGAAGCTGATCATCAGCACCGGCATGGTGCGGATCTGAGGCGCGCCGATCAGCCAGGCACCTTCGGTCTCGTAGAAGGTGCCGACGAAGGTCAAAAGCAGTGCGGCTGCGATCGTGGGTCCGGCCTGCGGCAGGGTGATCGACCAGAAGACGCGCAGCGGGGTTGCGCCGGCATCGCGCGCCGCCTCTTCCATGCGCCGGTCGACATTCTGGAAGGCTGCGACCGGAATCCAGATCATCAGCATCAGCGTGCCGACGAGCTGGATCAGCACAACGCCCCAGAAAGTGCTGATCAGGCCGAGCTGCAGGAAGATACCGGCAATGGCAACGAGCAGGCCGAATTTCGGAAAGGCATGCGATGCGAGAAACGACAGGAACAGGATGTTCCTGCCGGGAAAGCGCATGCGCGCGAAAGCATAAGCAGCGGGAAGGCAGATCACGGCGGAAAGAATGGTCACCGTTGTCGTCAGCCGCAGGCTGAGGAAGAGAGCGTCCCAGACATCCGGACGCGCCAGCGTCTGGCCCCAGAAACGCAGGCCGAATTGCTGCGGGATTACCGATGGATAACGCCAGACCTCGGTGAAGGCCCATGTTCCGACGACGATCAGCGGCAGCGCGATGAACAGCGTCAGCAGGCACGCGAAGAGCAGGCCGATCCAGTCGAAGCGAAGATCCGTTCCCGATCTACCGGCACTCATGGCTGGGCCTCGCGGTTGCGGGCGATCGACCTGATATAGAAGATACCGAAGACTAGGCAGAAGCCGAATGTGATGACGGCCTGGGTCATGGCGTTCAGCGGGTCGTTCATGTCGGCGAAGGTGCGCTGCATGAACGGCCCCATCATCTCCGGCGATGCGGAGCCGAGCACATAGGGCAGGGTGAAGGCGGAGAAGATGCCGAGGACGGCGAAGGACGCCGTCACCAGCAGGGAATTGCCCATGCGCGGCAGAATGATCGCGATGAACACCCGGAGCGGGCCTGCGCCAACATCGCGTGCGGCCTCGATAGAGCTGTTCGAAACGGAGGAAAGCCCGGCCGTCAGCATCAGCACCGTCAAGGGAAGATTGTCCCAGACGAGGCCGATGACCGGTCCCCACGGCGTCAGATAGGGCGTTCGCAGCTTCGGCAGGCTTACGGCATTCAGCAACAGGTCGACGGTGCCGTTCGGCCCGATCGTCCTGATCAGTGCATAGGCAAGGATGATCGACGGCACGAACATCGGGAAGATCGCAAGAGCCTGCACATAGGCGGCAAGACGCCCTTGCGAGAACCGCAGGTAAAGCGCGATCGGAAGGCCGATCGCCAGAAGCAGAATGCCGCAGACGGCGGTGGTCCAGAGCGTCAGCCACAAATTGCCGAGGCTGTAGCTGTCGGTGAAGAAGAAGCGGTAGGAGGCAAGCGAGAATTCCGTCGCGCCGTCAGGGCCTCGAACGAAGATCGTGCCGACGACCGCCGAAAAGATCGGAAAGACGATCAGCCATGCGAGCAGGAGGACCGGCAGGGCAACGAGGAGGAGCCCGATAGAGCTCCCCCTGTTGATGGACCGGTGACGGCGCAGAACCGCCGGCGCAGTATCGGTGGACATCAGGTGCGGCTGATGCCCGGAGCAACGTTGCGATACCAGCCGTCAGCGATCGCCTTTTCCCAATCGCCACCCGGGAAGGTCGGGATGGTCGCCGGAATGACGTCGGCATATTTCTTGCGGAGATCGTCGGAGATGTGGTCCCAGGAGACGGCAGGGAAACCGCCGATCCCGGTGATGATCGCTTCCTGCATTTCCTTCGTCAGCATGAATGCGGCAAGCTTCAGGGCCGCATCCTTGTTGGCGCCGTTCGAGAAGACGGTGATGCTGGAGAAGCCGCCGCAAAGGGCAAGATCGCTAAGCTGCACCAAGCCGGTCGTATCAGGCAGTACGCCCTGGGAGATTGCCTGCAGCACCTGGTCCGACCAGACCGGCACCATGGTGACGACGCCCTGGGCGAGCAGCTGGATCGACTGGGTGTTGCCGGCCGTATAGGCGCCCCTGTCATAGAGCGCCGGGGCGAGGTCGTTGAGGATCTTCCAGGCCGGCGTCAGCGTCTCAGTGGCGAAATCGGCGGTGAAATTGTCGATCTTGAACTTCTTCGGATCGCGGCCGTTCGCTTCATGGATCGCGCGGCGGACGAAATTTCCGCCCGAACCGCCCTTGTCGGGACGGTTGTAGATGAACTGGCCCGGATTGGCCTTGATCCAGGTGGTGAGCTGATCCCAGCTCTTCGGCGCATCCTTCGGATCGAGCTTGGTCGTGTCGTAAGCGAGAAGCACCTGCGAACCGCGATAGGGAAGGGAGTATGGGGTATCGAAGGCAAGCGGGTTGATATGGTCGTAGCCTTCGATGTTCTCGCCGGAGAACTTGACCCAGAGGCCGGCATCGATGCCGCCGGACGGCAGGCGCGGATCGAACTGCTCGAAAAGGTCGGCCTGCGGATCGGTCTTCGTCTTCAGCGCGGCGAGCGCACGGTCGGCGATGGCGCGCAGGCCATTATTGTCGCCGGCATCGGTCACCTTCAGGGCGACACCCGGATGCGCCTTTTCGAAGGCCGGGCGGATGGTGTTGTTCCAGAGGTCGACGATGTTGGCATCCGAACCGCTGTAGAGGTCGATCGTGCCGGCCGCAGCCGATGCGAAACGCGGAAGAGCCAGCAGACCGGCTGCAGCCGACGATGTGATCAGAAATTCGCGTCTATTCATAACCCGTCTCCATCAGGTGTCGAGGCTCAGCCTCCGCAGGATTGTCCAAGGCCTTGCTAGCGCCGGCGCGTAACATCGACATGACAGGATCGGGCGTCTCGGCAGGGAAATTGCACAGCTGTGCTAATTGCGCCGTGTGGAAATCGGCGGCAGGAGACACTATCTCTTGCGGAAAAGGAGATATCCAATGACCGAAGAACGTGCAGTCCTCGCCGGTGGTTGCTTCTGGGGCATGCAGGACCTCATCCGCCGATACAAGGGTGTGATTTCGACCCGCGTCGGCTATAGCGGCGGAGATGTGCCGAATGCCACCTACCGCAACCACGGAACCCATGCCGAGGCGATCGAGATCGTCTTCGACCCCGCAAGGATCAGCTATCGGGAAATCCTCGAATTCTTCTTCCAGATCCACGACCCGAGCACGCGCAACCGCCAGGGTAATGATGTTGGCTTGAGCTACCGCTCGGCGATCTTCTACGTCACCCCTGAGCAGGAGCGCGTCGCCAGGGATACGATCGCCGATGTCGATGCATCAGGCCTGTGGCCCGGCAAGGTTGTCACCGAAGTCGTGCCGGTCAGCGATTTCTGGGAGGCCGAACCCGAACACCAGGATTATCTGGAGCGGATTCCGAACGGCTATACCTGCCATTTCGTCCGGCCCGGCTGGAAACTGCCGGTCCGCCAGAAGATCGCCTGAAATTGATCAGAGCTCCATCGCCGCGCGGCTGGTTTCCAGAAGCGCGGCGACGAGATTTGCCCGTGGCGAGGATCGCGTCACCACGATGACGACCGTGCGCACGGCGGACGAGCGGGGCAGGGGCAGCTTGACGATATCTAATCCCCCCGGCCAGGGCGGCGCCCAATCAGGCACGATCGAGATCCCGAGACCGCGATCTACCATCACCGCGATCGCCTCCAGCGCGTCGAGCTCATAACGCTCGACCGGGCGGATGCCGATCTCGCGCAGATATTCGTCGGCGATGTGACCACCCCACTGGTTGCGGTCGTAGCGGATGAAGGGCAGGGTCTGCAGCAGTTCGAGCGGATCCGCGCCTTCGCAGTCCCGCGGCGCGATCAGCACCAGGGGTTCCTGGCGCAGCTTGTTGAAGGTCAGCGTCTTCTGCATCGGAAATCGCGGTTCGATGATGAAGGCTGCGTCCAGCGTGCCGTTCAGAACCTCGGCATAGAGATCCATCGACGCGCCCGGCTTGAGGAAGATTTCGATCAGCGGATAGTCCTGCGCAAGGCGGTGGAGAATGCCGGGAACGAGACCGGTCAGCGCCGTATTGATCGCCCCGATCCGCATCTCGCCCGAAATCGTCGCGGTACCGGCCATCGCCTTCAGGTCGCGTGTATCGCGCACCAGATCCCGGCAACGTTCGAGAATGGCAAAACCGGCTTCCGTCGGCCGCATGACACGGCCGGAGCGCACCAGCAGTCGCACCCCGAGCTCGGCCTCCAATGCGCGGATACGCTGGGCAACAGCGGCGGGCGTGAGGTTCAGCCGCTGGGCGGCCTCCGCCAGCGAGTGCCGCTCGGCAACGACAATGAAGGTTTCGAGAAAACGCGTATCCATCGATAGTTTTTCTATCTCTTGAACGAAGCAGAAGCCATATTTTATTTATAGTCCATTGCTCCGAAAGATGGCCGATCATTGAGGAGACGGATGGAATGGATTTCGGCCTGAAGGACAAGACGGCCCTGGTGCTCGGCGCCGGCGGCGGATTGGGCAGCGCGATTGCCGTCAAGCTTGCGCGCGAAGGCGCCAGAATTGCCGCGGCGGATATCGATCTCGCCGCCGCTGAGAAGACCACGGCGGCAATCGAATCCGAAGGCGGCAAGGCACTGGCTCTGCAATGGGACCTTTCCGATCTCGGTTCGATCGATGCGCATGTCGCTGCAATCGAACAGCAGTTCGGACCGGTCGATATCCTCGTCAACAATACCGGCGGCCCGCCGCCAACCACCGTCTCCGGCCAGGATCCGATGCTATGGAACCAGTATTTCCAGAGCATGGTGCTCTCCGTCATCGCCATTACCGATCGCGTGCTGCCTGAGATGCGGGCGCGCAAATGGGGGCGCATCGTCACCTCGACCTCGTCGGGCGTGGTCGCGCCGATCCCCAATCTCGGCATCTCGAATGCGCTGCGCCTGTCATTGGTCGGCTGGTCGAAAACGCTGGCGCGTGAGGTCGGGCGCGACGGCATCACCGTCAACATCGTCCTGCCGGGCCGGATCGCCACCGGCCGCATCACCTTCCTCGACGAGCAGAAGGCCAAACGCGAAAACCGCTCCATCGATGACGTCGTCGCAGAAAGCACCGGCAGCATTCCGCTCGGCCGCTATGGCCGGCCGGAAGAATATGGCAATGTCGTCACCTTCCTGGCAAGCGAACCTGCCTCCTATCTCACCGGATCGGTAATCCGCGTCGATGGCGGCATGATCCAGAGCATCTGACAGAAACCGAATTGGAACCGAATACCGATGGCCCTCAGCGCTGAAGCGATAGCAACCCTCAAGACCGTCTCGACGGCGACCCTGACGACCGTTCTTCTGAAGAAGGGCCTGCGGAACGTCTGGATCCGCGGCGCCGTTCCCCTGAAGCCCGGCCAGCCGCGCATCGTCGGTCCGGCCTTCACCCTGCGCTTCGTGCCGGCTCGCGAAGATCTGGCGACGCCGGCATCCTGGGCTTCGCCGATCTCGACCCGCGCCGCGATCGAGGCGATGCCGGAGGGCTGTGTCGCCGTCGTCGATGCGATGGGCGTTACCGATGCCGGCATCTTCGGCGATATTCTCTGCGCCCGCATGCAGAAGCGAGGCGTTGCCGCACTCGTCACCGACGGCGTCGTGCGCGACCTTGCCGGCGTGCTTGATGCCAACCTGCCGGTCTGGTGCAGCGGCGTCGCAGCACCCCCCTCGGTCGCCGGCCTCACCTTCGTCGCCTGGCAGCAACCGATCGGCTGCGGCGGGGTTGCAGTCTTTCCTGACGACATCATCGTCGTCGACCAGGACGGCGCAGTGCTGATCCCCGCCGATCTGCTCGACGCCGTGCTGGCGGAAGCGCCGGAACAGGAGCGCATGGAAGCCTGGATCATGACCAGGATCGATGAAGGCGTATCGCTGCCCGGCCTGTACCCGATGAACGCCGAAACAAAGGCGCTTTACGAGGCCTCGAAGAAGTAGACTCCGGGGAGGGCGTTCTCTATTCGGCGTCAACCTCGGCCTTGTGCCGAATATCTGCTGAGCCGGCAGTAGATCCTCGGGACAAGCCCGAGCATGACGAAAGTGGAGTTGGCCGATTTGGTCAACAGTCAGACGGGTCGCAGCTTTGCGACCCTTTTTGCTGACCGATCTAAAGCTCCTGCGATAAGCCGGAAAGCTTCCGCCGCCGTTCAATACCGAGGCACATAATCCAACCCGCCATCGATCCGCGCCGGGCGCCCGTCCAGGAAAAGCTCACCGATGCGCGGCGCCGAGCGGGCGATGACCTTGCCGCGGCGGATCACCGCCAGCCGGTTGGGCTTTAGCCGCAGTGCTTCCAGCGTGTCGCAGGCCTGAAGGATGACGAAGTCGGCGTTGCATCCCTTTTCGAGACCGTAACCCGCAAGACCCATCGTCTTCGCAGAATTGACGGTCAGCGCGTCGAAGATCCTCTTCTTGTCGTCGATGCCGGCCATCTGGGCGACGTGGATTGCCATATGGCCGACCTCCAGCATGTCGCCCGATCCCATCGAATACCAGGGGTCCATGACGCAGTCGTGCCCGAAGGAAACGTTGAGCCCGGCATCCATCAGCTCGCGCACGCGGGTCATGCCGCGGCGTTTCGGATAGGTGTCATGCCGGCCCTGCAGCATGATGTTGATCAGCGGATTGGGGATGACGTTGATCTCGGCCTCCGCCATCAGCGGAATGAGCTTGGAAACATAATAATTGTCCATCGAATGCATCGAGGTCAGATGCGAGCCGGCGACGCGCCCCTGCAAGCCGAAGCGGATGGTTTCGGCAGCCAGCGTCTCGATATGGCGCGAGAGCGGATCGTCGGTTTCGTCGCAATGGATATCAACAGGCAGGCCGCGATCGGCGGCGATCCGGCAGAGCGCCTCGACCGACGCCGTACCTTCGCCCATCGTCCGTTCGAAGTGGGGAATGCCGCCGACGATATCGACGCCCATGTCGAGGGCGCGGTTGAGCGCATCGATCGCGCCCGGCGAGCGGTAGTAACCGTCCTGGGGGAAGGCGACCAGCTGCAGATCGATATAGGGCGCGACCTTCTCGCGAACCTCGATCATCGCCTCGACGGTCACAAGCCTGGGATCACTGGTATCGACATGGCTGCGGATGAAGAGCAGGCCCTGCGTGACCGCCAGATCGCAATAGCGCAGCGCGCGATCGACCAGTTCCTCCTTCGTCACGATCGGGCGCAGCTCTCCCCAGAGCGCGATGCCCTCGAGCAGGGTACCGGACACGTTCATGCGCGGCAGGCCGAGCGACAGCGTGGCGTCCATATGGAAATGCGGATCGACGAAGGGCGGGCTGACCAGCCGGCCGGTCGCGTCGATCTCTTCTCCTGCCTGCGCCTGGAGATTAGGCTCGACAGCGAGGATCTTGCCGCCCTGGATACCGATATCGATCCCCTTTCGGCCATCGGGGAGATTTGCATTTCTGACGATCAGATCGAACATCGGAGCCTCATTGGACAGAAGTGGTTCAGCGTTCGCCGCGCCGATAGGGCTGCATCAGCGCCTGCGGAACGCGGGCGCGGCGGGCCATGACGGCAAGGGCGGCAATGGAAAGGATATAGGGCGTCATCAGAAAGAGCTGGTAGGGCACGAGCCCGCTCAGCGCGGTTTGCAGCCGAAGCTGGAAGGCGTCGAAGAAGGCAAAGAGCAGGGCGCCGAACAGTGCGCGGCCGGGCCGCCAGGAGGCGAAGACGACGAGCGCGATGCAGATCCAGCCGCGCCCCTGCACCATGGTCGGAAAGAAGCTGTTGAACGCCGACAAAGTCAGGAAAGCGCCGCCCATTCCCATCAGCGCGCTTCCCATGATGACCGCGCCATAACGCACCTTCATCGGATTGACGCCCTGGGCTTCCGCCGCATGCGGGTTTTCGCCAGTCATGCGGATTGCAAGCCCGACTGGCGTGCGGAAGATGATGTAGGCCATCAGCAGGGCGATCATGATCGCGAGATAGGTGGGCGCCGTCTGCGTGAAGAAGGCTGGCCCGATGAAAGGCAGCGTCGAAAGACCAGGTATCGCGATCGGTTGGAACGGCACGATGGTGGGCGGGGTATTGGCAAGCGGCACGATCAGCCGGAAGACATAATAGCTGAAGCTCGAGGCAAACAATGTGACGCCGAGACCGGAGACATGCTGGGAGAGGCCGAGCGTCACCGTCAGGCCCGCATGCAACAGGCCGAAGACGCCGCCGGCCACCGCCGCAATCAGCAGGCCGGTCCAGAGATCGGCCCCATGATAGACGGAAAGCCAGCCGATCATCGCACCGAAGGTCATGATGCCTTCGATGCCGAGATTGAGCACACCCGCCCGTTCGCAGAGTAATGCGCCGAGCGTGCCGAAAATCAGCGGCGTGGCGATCCGCAGAATTGCCGCCCAGAGCCCGGCGGAAGCGATGATGTCGAAGAGCTGCATCATCGCCGGATCCTGTATTGGGTGAAGAATAAGGCAATCAGCATCGTCAGCAGCGACAGCGCCACCGTGACATCGGCGATATAGGTGGGTATGCCGAGGCCCCGGCTCATGCCATCCGCGCCCACGAACATGGTGGCGGTGAAAATGGCGGCGAAGACGACGCCGAGTGGATTGAGGTTGGCGAGCATGGCGACAACAATACCCGCATAGCCGAAGCCGGGCGACAGATCGGTCGTCACATAACCCTTGACGCCCATCACCTCGATCGCCCCCGCCAACCCTGCAAGCCCGCCCGAAAGGCAGGCGACCTTCACCAGCGTTCTGCCGAGCGGGACGCCGGCGAAGACGGCCCCACCGGGATTGAGGCCCGCGGCGCGCGACTGCATGCCGAACACGGTGCGAGATTGGACGAAATGGACGATGACTGCCAGCCCGATCGCGATCACAAAGCCGATATGCAGGCGCGAGCGGGCGATCAGCTTCGGCAGCATGGCATGATCGCTGACGGATTGCGACTGCGGCCAGCCAAAGGCGAGCGGGTCCTTGAGGATGCCGTCGATCAGCATCGAGACGAAAAGCACGGCGATGAAATTCAAGAGCAGGCTGGTGACGACCTCATCGACGGAGAAGCGCAGCCGGAGCCAGAGCGGGATCAGGATCAGCACCATGCCAGCAATGGCGCCGACCAGCAGCAGCAGCGGAATGAGAATGGGGGCGGGAAGATTGCCGAGCAGTTTCGAGCTCGCCGCTGCAACGGCGATGGCGCCGAGATAGAACTGGCCCTCCGCACCGATATTCCAGAGCCGCGCCCGGAAGGCGACGGCGGCGGCAAGCCCCGTCAGCATCAGCGGCGTTGCCCGCGTCAGCGTTTCGGTCGCCGACAGCCGCGAGCCGAAGGCGCCGGTCAGGATGCGCCAATAGGCATCGATAACAGGCGCGCCGGCGATTGATATCAGGATGCCGGCCAGCGCCAGCGCTGCGATCACCGCGATCACAGGCGTGACGATCAGCAGGTAAAGCGGACGGTGCTCGCGGCGCTCAAATCGCATGGTCGACCTCTGGGTTCTCCTGCCATTCGCCGGCCATCATCAGCCCCAGCCTGCGGGCATCGGCGCTTTCGGCCGCGACGGGCGGGGACAGGCGGCCGCCGACGATTGCCTGTATGCGATCGGCAAGCGCGATCACCTCGTCGAGGTCTTCCGAGATCAGCAGCACGGCGGTACCCTGCCGGCGGGCTTCGAGCAGGCGCGCGTGCACGGCGGCCACGGCCCCTTCGTCGAGACCGCGCGCCGGTTGCGCGGCAATCAGGATGCGCGGCCGCCGATGCAGGTTGCGGCCGAGAATGAGCTTTTGCATATTGCCGCCGGAGAGCAGCCGGGTGCGGATCGCTGGCCCGCCGCCGCGGACATCGAAGCCGTCGATAATTTCGCTCGCAAAGGCCATGCCCGCCTTGCGGTTGACGAGGCCATGGCGCGAAAAGGCAGGCGAGGCGATGCGCTCCAGCACGGCGTTTTCCCAGATCGCCATTTCGCCGATCACGCCCTCCTCGTTGCGGTCCTCGGGAATGCGGCCGATGCCGGCGTCGACGACATCGGAAACACTAAGATTGCCGATGGCTTCCCCGAACAGCAGCAGGTCGCCGGCGCTGTGTGACAGCGTGCCGGAGAGAAGATGCGCCAGTGCAGCCTGGCCATTGCCCGAAACGCCGATGATGCCGAGGATCTCGCCCTGGTGCAGCCTGAAGCTGATCGATTTCAGCCGATCGATGCCGCCGGTGCGCACCGTCACATCGGCCGCTTCAAGGGCGACGGCACCGGGTGTCGACGGCTCGCGCACGGGCCGCGTCACACGGCGGCCGACCATCAGTTCGGCGAGTTCCGCCTTGCTGGTGTCCGACGCCTTGCGTTCGGCGACCATCTTGCCGCCGCGCAGCACGACGATGCGGTCGGCCGCCGCCATGACCTCGTCGAGCTTGTGCGAGATGAAGATCAACGACAGGCCCTGGCGGGCCATTTCCTTCAGCGTCGTGAACAGCCGTTCGGCCTCGATATTGGTCAGCACCGCCGTCGGCTCGTCGAGGATCAGGATGCGGGCATCGTTATAGAGCGCCTTGAGGATCTCGACGCGCTGCTGTTCGCCGACCGACAGGTCGCCAAGGCGGGCATCCGGATCGACCTTGAGGCCGAAACGTTCGGAAATTGTGAGCAGCTTCTTCCGTGCCGCTGACGTTCCCGAGCGCCAGGACCACAGTCTTTCCGTGCCGGTCATGACATTTTCGAGAACGGTCAGATTGGGCGCGAGCGAGAAATGCTGATGCACCATGCCGACGCCGGCGCGGATCGCTGCGCGCGGCTTGCCCTGCGGTACCTCCGTGCCCTCGATCAGAATGCGGCCGGCGTCCGGCATGTAGTGGCCGAAGAGGATGCTCATCAGTGTGGTCTTGCCGGCACCGTTTTCGCCGAGCAAGGCCACGACCTCACCCTTTGCAAGCGTCATCGAGATATCGTCATTGGCGAGATTGTCGCCGAAGCGCTTGCTGACGCCGATAATTTCCAGCACAGGCCCGGTCATGACGGCAGTCCTGCGACGGGGAAACGATGCTGCCATTGCCCCTCGGCCTCCAGGCGGGCGGCAAGCGACAGCAGACGCGGCTCGTGGCCCATCGGCGCCATGATCTGCACCGGCAGCGGCATGGCATGCTCATCCTGTCCGAAAGGCAGTGTCAATGCAGGAAAACCCGAAATATTGGCGAGGCAGGCAAGCGGCGCAAATGCCGTCATCCGCTCGAGATGTAGATCCGTGTCGGCATGATCGGATGGAAAGGAGCCGATCACAAGAGGCGCGGAAGACAGCATCGGCATCAGGATGCAATCGACCCGGTCGAATAGTGTCCAGAGGTTACGGCTCACCAGGACGGCATTGTTCAGCGTGTTCCAGAGCGATGTCGCGGGAAGCGCCCGTCCGCGCGCCGCAAAGGCCTGCGTCAGAGGCTCAGGCCCGCTGTCATCGAGAGCCGCCGCCTTCATGAGTGCTGCGAGGTTGACGGAGACGATATCGGCGAAGGCGCGACCGCTGGCGGCGACGGCCCATTCGAAGTCGGCCCAGGCCAGTGGAACGACTTCGTGTCCGTCGCTCTCCAGCGCACGGGCCGCACCTTCCACGGCTTCGAGCCGAACGTTGTCTGTCGGGTAGGCCGATCCGGTATCGGCAAGCAGGCCGATCCGCAAACGGCCGTTATCGCTATCGACAGGGGAGGGGTCGGGAAAAGGTCCTCGCGACTTGCCGCTCAGCCTGTCGAAAATCAGCGCGGTATCCCGAACCGAGCGGCAGACCGCGAGTTCGCTCGCGATACCGGCCAAGTGGTTGCCGAAGGATGGCCCGCCGGGGATAGCGCCGCGCGTCGGCTTCAGTCCGACGAGGCCACAGCAGGCGGCGGGCACACGGATCGAGCCACCGGCATCGGTGGCATGCGCAATCGCGACGATCCCGGCGGCAACCGCTGCCGCCGCACCGCCGGAGGAGCCGCCCGCGGTTCGTGCGGGATCGAGGGGATTGCGACAGACAGGCCCGATCGCCGGTTCGCTGGCGAGCGACAGGCCGAATTCCGGGCTGGTCGTCAGGCCGAAGAGGCAAAAGCCGGCGTCGCGGAAACGGGCAGCCAGATCGGAATCCGCTTCGCCGCCCCTTCTTTCGAAAAGACCGGAACCGGCCGTGACCGGCAGCCCGGCAAAGGGGCCGCCAAGATCCTTCGCCAAGGTCGGCACGCCGGCAAAGGGCCTGGCGGCAAAGCGATCGGGCGCGCTCCGCCGCTCACTGTCGCGGTCGTCGGCCGAAGCGAAGCCCATGGCGGCATCGAGATAGGCGATGGCGCCGAGCGGCTCCCGCCGCGCAGTTGCCTCAAGAGAAGCCTGCATCGCCTCCGCAGCGCTCAGGCTGCCATGCCTGATCGCTGCCGCCAGATCCGTCGCATCGCCACGCATCAGCCGAATTACTTCGGCTCGTCCATCATCTTCGGAACTTCGAAGGTGCCGGCCTTGATCTCCGCCCGCTTGGCCTCCATCGCAGCCTCGGCTTCAGCAGGCGCCACGCCCTTCACGAAGACGATGTCGCTGCCGCCTTCCTTCATCAGGCCGTAGGACGTGTAGTTCCTTCCAACAGGCTTTCCGGCAGCGACATCGGCGATCGCAGCGTCCAGGATCGGGCGGAAATACCACATGGCGTTGGCAAACACCGTATCGGGATAACGCGGCGTGTAGTCGATCAGCGAGCCGACCGACTTGATGCCGCGCTCCTTGGCGGCATCGGCAGTACCGATGCGCTCGCCGAACAGGATATCGGCGCCGGCGTCGATCTGGGCAAGGCCGGCTTCGCGGGCCTTCGGCGGATCGAAGAAGGTGCCGATGAACGAGACGAGGTGCTTTGCATCAGGGTTGACCGCCTTGACGCCCGCCGCGAACGCATTGATCAGCATGTTGACCTCTGGGATCGGAATGGCGCCGACCGACCCGACGACATTCGACTTGGTCATCTTGCCCGCCAGCATGCCGGCAAGATAGGCGCCGTCATGGTTCCAGGTGCCGAAGACGCCGAAATTGTCGCCGGCCTGCTCGCCGCTCGAACCCAGCACGAAAGCGGTATCGGGATAGTCGGCCGCGACCTGCCGGGCCTCTTTCTCCACCGCATAGGCCTCGCCGATGATCAGCTTGTTGCCCTGTTCGGCATATTCGCGCATGGCGCGCGGATAATCGGTGCCGGAGACACCTTCGGAGAAGACATATTCGATCACGCCTTCCTTGGCCGCGTCCTGCAGGGCCTTGTGCAGACAGGAGTTCCAGGCATTTTCGACCGGCGACGCATGAATGCCGGCAACCTTCAGCGGCACAGCCGCCCTTGCCAGCGGGGCAAAGCCGCTGACCCCAAGCGCAATGCCGGACGCGATCACTGCCCGGCGTGAAATCAGGATATCTTTGGTCATTGATTGTTCCCCTTTTTTACCATTTGGTTCAAAAATCATAGTAGCGCCCAAAAATGTGTCAAGCAGCGAATGGGCTTAAAAATCAGGCTGTTCAATCTGTTGCGCCTTGCGTTCTGCAGCCATTTTTTCCGAACTGAATGGCGTCGCGGCTTGGCGCGACGCCATTGGCAGGATATGCAAGGATCATTGGGGTCGGGGGACATGAAATGGGGGAAGAAGAGGGCGCCTCGCGGCGACCGATCGCGAGCCGGTCGTCGTCCTGGGCTATCGGCCTCAGCGCGTGGCTGGCGCGGAGCGGCGCGACACCGAACGGCATTTCGCTTTTATCGGTCGTATTCGCGGGTATAGGCGCAGCGCTCATCGTTTTCACAATACATCCGATTGCCATGGTTTGTGCCGCGATCTCGGTGCAACTGCGGCTCGTCTGCAATCTGCTGGACGGAATGGTCGCGATCGAAGGCGGCAAGAAAACCAAGAGCGGGCCGCTCTACAACGAATTCCCCGACCGGGTCGCCGACAGCCTGTTTCTCGTCGCGGCCGGCTATGCCTGCGGCTTTGGCTGGCTCGGCTGGCTGGCTGCGCTGCTTGCCGCACTCACCGCCTATATCAGGGTCTTCGGAGGATCGGTCGGACTTCCCCAGGACTTCAGCGGCGTCATGGCCAAGCAGCGCCGCATGGCGGTGCTGACGGCGGGCCTGCTGGCCCAGAGCGTCGAGACGCTGATATCCGGCAGCCACTGGTCGCTGATCCTGGCATGCGCGGTCATCGCGGCCGGCAGCCTTGTCACCTGCATCACCCGCACGTTGAGGCTGAAACATTCCCTGGAGAGACTATGATCGCGATTATCCGTCGGTTTCTCGTGCTGCTCGTCCGTATCCTGGTCGGCGCCCGAAGCGAGTGGCGGGGCTGCGCGCCCGATCCCAGTCGCCGCATCTATTTCGCCAATCACAACAGCCATATCGATACCGTCGCCGTCATGGCCGCCTTGCCCTGGCCGGTGCGCCGGATGACCCATCCGGTTGCGGCGCGGGACTATTGGGGAACGAGCGCCTTTCGCCGTTTCATCGCAGAGAAAGGCCTGCGCGCCGTCTTGATAGACCGCAAGCCTCCGCCGGACACCGACCCGCTGGCTCCGATAGAGCGCCTGCTTGAGGAGGGGCGCTCAGTCCTGATTTTCCCGGAAGGAACGAGAAGCACCAACGATGAGATCGCCCCGTTCCGCAGTGGCATCTTTCGCCTTGCCTGCCGTTTTCCGGATGTCGATCTCGTGCCGATCCATCTCGACAACCTTCAGCGCATCCTGCCGAAGGGAAGCATGCTGATCGTGCCGATCACCTGCACGGCGCGCTTCGGCAAGCCGCTCCGCGTCGAACCAGGCGAGGAAAAGACCGAATTCCTGGCCCGCGCCCGCGCTGCGGTCATTGAGCTCGCAGATGGGGGGCATAGCGCATGACCAGCCTGTTCTCCATCGTGCTGGCCGCCATCCTCGGCCTGCTTGCCGCTGCCTCCGCGATCGGTTTTATCCTTCAACGGCGCGCGACCGAACCCGGCTCCGTCGCTACGGTCCAAAACCTCAACGCCCGTATCCGCTCCTGGTGGATCATGGTCGCAGTGTTCGGCGGCGCGATCCTGCTCGGCGACACGGCGACGGTCATCCTGTTCGCATTCCTGTCCTTTATGGCGCTTCGCGAATTCTGGACGCTGACACCATCGCGGCGCGGCGATCATCTGGCGCTTTTCCTGTCCTTCTTCGTTGTGCTGCCGCTGCATTACATGCTGCTCGGAACGGAGTGGTACGGCCTGTTTGCGATCTTCATCCCGGTCTATGCCTTCCTGATCCTGCCGGCGGTGGCGACCTTGACGGGTGACGTCAACGAATTCCTCGCCCGCAGCGCCAGGGTGCAATGGGGATTGATGCTGACGGTCTATTCGATCAGCCACGCTCCCGCTCTGCTCATGCTGGAGACCGGCACGCCGTCGGCGCTCCTTCTCGTCTATCTGGTCGTGGTCGTACAGCTCAGCGACGTCTTCCAGTATGTCTGGGGCAAGCTCCTCGGAAAGCACCGTTTCTCGCCGAATATCAGCCCGTCGAAGACGATCGAAGGGCTGGTCGGAGGCGGCGCCTCGGCCATCCTCGTCGGAACGCTGCTTTATCGCCTGACGCCTTTCTCGCCGCTGCAGGCCGCTGCCATCAGCACGGTCATCGTCGTCGCGGGCTTCTTCGGCGGCTTCGTGCTCTCGGCCATCAAGCGCGATCTCAATGCCAAAGACTGGGGCTATGTGATCGAAGGCCATGGCGGCGTGCTTGACCGCCTGGACTCCATCACCTTCGCCGCACCGCTATTCTTCCACATCGTCCGCTATTGGTTCACCACCTGAGAATTCGGCCGATCGTTTAAAGCCGGTCGGCCTCCTCGAGGCTCTCGAACAGCCGGCGCTGAACATCCCGCTCCTGCTTGCCGATAGCGGTCATCAGCTTGCCCATCGTTCCCCGCAGGCCGTGCAACTCGTCGATCAGCTCCATGACGATATCGACGCCGGCTTCGTTGACACCCATGTTTCCCATGAGGTCCAGGATCAGCCGGGCGCGTGCGACGTCGGCGTCGCGAAATTGCCTCTGGCCGCCTGATGTCTCCGGGATCAGCCAACCCTGTTCGATCCAGAGGTCGAGCTGGACGATGTCAATTTTCAAGTAAAGACGGAATTCGAGATCATCCATGATCAAGCCTCCATGTTCTTTCTCGGATCGTAGGAGTTTGCGGTCGCCCATTCCTTCATCAAGGCCGTCAGCCGCTCATCCGGGGCGTCGGGCAGCACGATCTTCAGCGAGATGTAGACGTCGCCGTGTCCGCCGCCGCGTTTTGAAACACCTTTGCTCTTGAGACGCAGGACCTTGCCCGTGTTCGAATGAGGCGGCAGCGTCAGATTGACCGGTCCCGACGGCGTCGGCACGCGAACCTTGCCACCAAGCACGGCCTCACTGAGGGAGATCGGCAGTTCCAGGCGGATATCGTCGCCGTCTCGCGTAAAGAAGCGGTGCGGGCGCACACGGATTTCGATCAGGGCATCGCCCACCGGCCCACCGCCGGTGCCCGGCTCGCCCTTGCCGCGCAGCCGCAAGGTCTGGCCGTCGCGCGTCCCTGGCGGGATCTGTACGTCGAGCGCCGGACCATTCGGCATCTTGACCTCCGTCCTGGTGCCGTTGACGGCCTCGAGAAAGTCGACCTCCATGGAAAATTGCCGGTCACGGCCACGACCACGGGTCTGGCCGCCGCCGGCACGACGTGAAAAGAAACTGGCGAAGATATCGTCGGCATCGCTGAAATCGGCAAAGCCGGCGCTGTTGTGGTAGGGATCGCCAGGCCCGCTCTTCGACGCGTAGTCGCGGTAATAATTGCGCTGCGCCCGCTCGGCGCCCGTTATATCGATCTCGCCGCGGTCGAAGCGTCCGCGTTTTTGCTCGTCACTCAAGATCTCGTAGGCCGTTGAAATTTGCTTGAACCGTTCCTCAGCTTTTTTGTCGCCGGGGTTAAGGTCGGGGTGAAGTTTCTTGGCGAGCTTGCGGAACGCGCTTTGAATATCCTTTTGCGTCGCATCGCGTTTCACGCCCAGAAGCTCGTAGGGATCCTGGCTCATACATGTCTCCGGTCGGGCAGCGAATAATGCTGGTTGGCTTGGCAATGATATAGGTTGTCGGGCCGCCGCCGGGGAGGGGAGGGGAGGCCGGCCGCTCTGATCGACTTCATCAATCCGCAGCGGAACTAGAACAACGCTGCGTCTTCCACTTGAGGCGCCGAGCCTTCATGCGCGGGATCGGGTCGTCGATCGATCAGAACCGAGCACCCGGCATGGCGCACGACCTTGTCGACGATCGAGGAGAAGACGTAGTCGGTGATATCGGTCACATGGGATGAAACCAGGATAAGATCGGCCGATTTCTCCCTTGCGACGGAGACGAGCAGGGAGGCGGCAACGCCGATACGAACCTCGATCATCGCCGGAATTCCCAGCTCCTTGCAGAGCGATGCAAGTTTCTTTTCGGCGTCGACGATGGCGGTCGTTTCGAATTCCTCGGGAAGCTCCGTCAGGTGACGGCGGGGGATATGCTCGATGACGTGCATGACGACGATGCTTCCGCCTTCGTCCATCAGCGCAGCAGCCCGGCGCAGAAGGCGGCTTGCCGTTTGGCGGGGACCCATGCCGATGCCGCAGATGATCGTCCGATACATTTGAAATCCATATCCTCGAATGCGAATGATAGCACCGATCATACCGGTGTCGACCGTCCCGGCATTGACGAATATCAAGAAAAAGTGCCGCAACGGCAGCGCGCACGAAGCGGCCGGCTCTTCGGAAGGGGTTTCGGCTGAATCGTCGCAGTTGACGATATGGCCATCGGCAACAGTTCTAATCTGATGACGTCATTGATTGAGGTTCACATGCCGAATTTTGCGATTATCGGATCGGGCGCGATGGGAAGTGCCGTCGCCAAACGGCTGATCGACCACGGCGCCACGGTGCTCACCTATCTCGAAGGCAGGAGCGAGCAGACGATTGCGCGGGCAAAGGCAGCCGGCATGGTGCCGGTCGGCCGCCAGGAGCTGACGAAGGCCGAGCTGATCCTGTCGATCGTTCCGCCGGCGGAGGCGATCAAGGTCGCCGAACTCGTCGCGGACATATCGTCGGCGATGCAGGCGCCGCCGCCCTTCATCGACCTCAACGCGATTGCGCCGAAAACCATGCAGGCTTTGGCGGCACGCTTCGAAAGCAGCCGCGTCGAGGTGCTTGACGGTGCGATCATCGGCGGGCCGCCGAGCCCCGGCAAACCAGGTCCGACCATTTATATCAGCGGCGATATTGCGGAGCGAAGCAAGCTGCTCGAGGATTGCGGCCTGCGGATCCGCAGACTCGACGGACCGCTCGGCGCCGCCTCGGCACTGAAGATGTGTTATGCCGGCATCAACAAGGGATTTGTCGGCCTTGGCACCGCCATGCTGCTTGCCGCATCGCGTTCCGGTGCGGCCGAAAGCCTGAAAGCCGAGCTCTCCGAAAGCCTTCCCGACATCGATCGCAAGCTGTCGGGATCCATACCCGACATGTATCCGAAAGCCTATCGGTGGGTTGCCGAAATGCAGGAGATTGCCGATTTCCTTGGAGAAGATGATCCGGCCGCGACCATCTTCCGCGGCATGGCGGATGTCTTCTCCAGGATGGCGAGCGACGTCGAGGGCGATCGCGTGCTCGTGGGGCAGCTGGACGAGATCATCGCGCGGCGGGAGAAAATATGACGCCTGTCATTTCGCCTCGAACGCCGCCCGTTTGCGAGCGTTGAACGCATCGAAATCGAAGGGCGTGGCAGGGCCGGATTCTTCGCCTTCAATCAAGGCGTCCTGCAATGCCTTCACTTTGGCTTCGTGTTCTTCAAGTAGGCGAAGGCCCGCCCGGATAACGTCGCTGGCTGAACCATAGCGGCCAGCCTGAACCTGCGTATCAATGAAGCTGGTGAAATGGTCACTGAGCGATATGGACGTATTTCTAGCCATCCTGAATCTCCTTTAAGCCAATGTACCAATTTTTGGTACATAACAAAACCCAGTCTTCACAGCGTGAATCTGATCCCTGGCCAAGGCTCTGACGATTGCGTGAAACCGCGCCGACACCTGTGACAAAACCTTGTCGCCTCTGCTATGTCAGGAAAAATGCGGTGACCAAACCCATTGGCATCGCGATCCTATCTGACCAATGCCAGGAGTTTGAAAGATGAGCGGTTCTTCCGACTATACACCCCCGAAGGTCTGGACCTGGAACAAAGCGAATGGCGGCCAGTTCGCCAGCATCAATCGCCCGATCGCGGGACCGACGCATGACAAGGAGCTTCCGATCGGCCGCCATCCGCTGCAGCTCTATTCGCTCGGCACGCCGAACGGCCAAAAGGTCACCATCCTGCTCGAGGAACTGCTGGCCCTTGGCCATGAAGGTGCGGAGTATGACGCCTGGCTGATCAAGATCGGCGATGGCGATCAGTTCGGAAGCGGCTTCGTCGCGGTCAATCCCAATTCCAAGATCCCGGCTTTGATGGACCGCAGCGGGCCAAAGCCGATCCGCGTCTTCGAGTCAGGCGCGATCCTCACCTACCTCGCCGAAAAATTCGGCGCTTTCCTGCCGACCGAGCCGAGCGCGCGCGCCGAATGCCTGTCATGGCTGTTCTGGCAGATGGGAAGCGCGCCCTATCTCGGCGGCGGCTTCGGCCATTTCTACGCCTATGCACCGACGAAGATCGAATATGCGATCGACCGCTTCGCCATGGAAGTGAAGCGTCAGCTCGACGTGCTCGATCGTCGCCTGGCCGAAAGCGAGTATCTGGCAGGCAGCCAATATACGATCGCCGATATTGCCGTCTGGCCGTGGTATGGCGGGTTGGTGAAGGGCTGGACTTACGGTGCGGCCGAGTTTCTGCAGGTCGAGGACTATAAGAACGTGCTGCGCTGGGCCGACGCCATCCACAGCAGGCCGGCCGTGCAACGCGGCCGGATGGTCAACCGCCTCTCCGGCGAGCCATCGAGCCAGTTGCACGAGCGCCACGACGCCAGCGACTTCGACACCAGGACGCAGGACAAGCTCGCGGCCGCCGAGTAAGCAAACGGCCCCAGCCACGTGTCGCAGCAACAAATGATGCTCCGCCGCCTTTACGGCGACGGAGCATCTGCATACTGCCCGAACTCAGTTCTTGACCGTGTCTTCCAGGAAGAAGCGGCCGAGCGGGTTCTGGTAGAAGTTCTCGATATTCTTGCGCGAGACGTTGATATAGGGGCTGTAATAGAGGTCGATCCAGTTGACGTCGTCCTTGGCCATCTTCTGCAGATCGACATACATCTGTTCGCGCTTCTTCGGGTCGAGCTCGAGACGCGCCTTGGCGACCAGTTCCTTCACCGCCTCGTTCTTGTAATTGGTCGAGTAGTTGTTGTTGGAATCGTGGCCGAGGACGAAGGTGGTCTTCTGGTCCGGATCGAGAATGTCGTTGGTCCAGTAATTGACCGAGACGTCGTAGTCGCCGGCAACAATCATGTCCCATTCCTGGCTCGGGTCGACCTTCTGCAGATTGGCGGTGATGCCGGCCTTCTGCAGCTGCTGCTGGACCAGAACGGCCGTCTGTTCGTCGACTTCGTCGCCGGCACGGACCAGGTAATTCAGCGTCAGGTCCGAGGCGCCGGCGGCGGCCAGCAGCTCCTTTGCCTTTTCGGGATCATAAGGCCGCTGCAGATTGTCGGCATAATAATAGAGCGCGCCCTTCGGGATATAGGAATTGGCGACGGTGCCCTGGCCGAAGGTGACGGTATCGACGATCGCCTTCTTGTCGATCGCGAGATCAAGCGCCTGACGGACTTCCTTCTTGCCGAGCGCGCCATGCGCATGGTTGATCAGCAGATGGTCCTCACGGGTCGAAGCGTCGATATCGACATTGAGGTTCGGGTCCTTCTTCAGTTCCTCGACGCGAGAAAAGGGAACGAAGATCGCCGTATCCAGCTCGCCGGCCTGAACGTTCAGCATGCGGGTGTTGTCGTCAGGCACCGAGATCCACTCGACGCCGTCGAGCTTGACGCGGTCGGCCTGCCAGAAGTTCGGGTTCTTCTTCAAGATGACGCGGTCGCCGCGTCGCCATTCCTCGACCACGAAGGCGCCGGATGCGATCGGCTTTTCGCCATAGGCATCGGCGCCCAGCGATTCCATGCCCTTCTTGGAGATGACCGAGGCATTCGGCAGCGCCAGCGTCGAAAGGAACGGTGCGGACTGGTTCTTGAGCTTGATCGTCAGCGTGTGCGCGTCGGTCGCCACCGCCGTGTCGATCACCTTATAGGAATCGCTCCAGAGCGAGGCGGCGTCATCGCGGATGCGCAGCAGACTGTAGGCCGCGTCTTCCGCCGTCAGCGGCGAACCGTCCGAGAATTTTGCGTCGCGGATCTTGAACGTGTAGGTCAGCCCGTCATCCGAGGTGGTCCAGCTTTCGGCAAGGCCCGGCTCCAGTTTCGTGCCTGTCTTGTCGACGCGGATCAGCACGTCGTAGACGTTGGAGAACACCCAGTTGTCGATGTTCTGCGCGGTCTTGATCGGATCGAATGTCGTCGAATCCTCGCGGCGGCCGATGGTGAGCACGCCGGCGGCCTCGGCATAGCTTGCGCTGAGCGTCAGACCGGCGAGCAGGGCTGCAAGCCCGATTGATTTCCACCTGTTTGTCATGAGTTCGTTCCCTTCGTTGTTATGGCATGCGTTTGATTGATTGAATCGGCATCGAATGCGGATCGTCCTTGCTGTCGGCGCCTTGAAGCAGCCGCTTGTCAGGATCGATGTCGGGAATGGCGGCGATCAGCGCCGCCGTATAAGGATGCTTCGGCCGCGCGAAGACTTCTTCGGAGCGGCCTTCCTCGACGATCTCGCCGCGATACATCACGACGACGCGTTCGCAGAGATTGCGGACGATTGCGAGATCATGGGCGATGAAGATCAGCGTGAGGTTCATCTTCGCCGTGAGCTCGCGGAAGAGCTCGATGATCTGCGCCTGGATGGTGACGTCGAGAGCGGCCACACATTCGTCGGCGATGATCAGCTTCGGATCGACGGCGAGGGCTCGGGCGATGCCGGCGCGCTGGCACTGGCCGCCGCTCATGCTGCGCGGTTTGCGGCCGGCGAATTCACGTTCGAGGCCGACGAGATCGAGCAGTTCGCCGATTCGAACAGGGATATCGCTCCTGGCGACCTTGCCCTGCACTTTCAGCACCTCGGCCAGCATCTGCCCGATCGTCAGCCGCGGATTGAGCGCATTATAGGGGTCTTGGAAGACCATCGCCGTCTCGCGCCTGAGCTTTGCCAGGCCAGCGCTTTTCTGCAGCGCCAGATCGACGCCGTCGAAAGTGACGTGACCCGAGGAAAGCGGGGTGAGGCCGAGCACGGCGCGGGCAAGCGTGCTCTTGCCGCTGCCGGATTCGCCGACGATGCCGACCGTCTCGCCCGGCATGATCTGCAGGCTGACGCCGGCAACGGCGCTGACCGTCTTGGCACCGCCCCTGAGCAGGGCGCCGCCGGCTCTGAAGCGCACATGGAGATCATCGATTTCGAGCAATGGCCGCCTCGCCGGTTGGCTGGCCGCGGCAAGCTCGAGCAGCGGCGCGACCGTCTCGCCCGGGATGGAAGGGTGGCTGTTGATCAGGTTGATCGTATAGGGATGCTGCGGCCGCGCCAGGATCGTCCGCTTCGGCCCCTCTTCGAGCAGTTTGCCGCCGCGCAGCACGGCAATACGGTCGCAAGTCTGGGCGACGATACCGAGATCGTGGGTGATCAGAATGATCGACAGGCCGCGCCGATCACGAATGTCAATCAACAGCCGCAGGATCTGCGCCTGGATGGTCACGTCGAGCGCCGTGGTCGGCTCGTCGGCGATCAGGATCTTCGGATTGCAGGACAGCGCCACGCCGATCATCGCCCGCTGCCGCATGCCACCGGAAAATTCGTGCGGATAGCTATCGTACTGGCGCTTCGGATCGGGGAAGCCGACTTGCGCCAGGATTTCCGTCGCCGCGGCGCGAGCCTCGCGGGCGCCGAGGCCCTGGTGATAACGGATGCCCTCAGCGATCTGATCGCCGATCCGCATCACCGGGTCGAGATGGCTGGTCGGGTTCTGGAAGATCATGCCGATCTCGCCGCCGCGCACTTTCAGCATCTCGCCATCGTCGATCCGCATGAGGTCGCGCCCTTCGAGCAGCACGCTACCGCTTTCGATCTTCAGCAGCGAGGAGGGCAGCAGGCGCACCAGGGAACGGCAGAACAGGCTCTTGCCCGAGCCGCTCTCGCCGACGAGACCGAGAATCTCACCCTTGCCGAGATCGAGCGAGACCGCATCGAGCAGCGTGCGCGGGCCGGAATCGACATATGCCCTGACGGTGAGATCACGGACGGACAGCACGGAGCCGCTCATTCATGCACCCCCAGCAATTCGCCGAGCGCGTCGCCCAGCATGCTGAAACCGAAGGCGAGGCAGACGATGGAGAGGCCGGGAAACAGCGTGATCCACCATGCCGTGGTGATGAAGCTCTGTCCTTCCGCGACCATGACGCCCCATTCGGCAATCGGCGGCTGGACGCCGAGGCCGAGATAGCTGACGGCAGCGCCGCTGAGCAGCACCAGCGTCGCATCGGACATCGAAAAGACGATCGAGCCGGCGATCGCGTTCGGCAGCAGGTGGCGGAACATGATGCGCGGGCGGCTGAAGCCGAGGCTGACGGCGGCAACGGCATAATCGCTGCCTTTCAGCACCAACATCTGCACCCGGATCAGCCGTGCATAGGAAACCCAGCCGACCAGCGCCATGGCGATGTAGAAGCTGCCGAGGCCCGGGCCGAGGATCGCGATGATCGACAGCATCAGCACGAGGAAGGGGAAGGCGAGGATGATATCGACAAGACGCATGAACAGCGCATCGACGATCCCGCCGAAAAAGCCGGCGATCGTGCCGACCGTCGTGCCGATCAGGAAGGGGAAGATGACGCCGATCAGCGCCATCTGCAGGTCGAGGCGCGCGCCCCAGATAACGCGGGAGAGGATATCGCGGCCGAAATTGTCGGTGCCGAAGGGATGCAGCAATGAAGGCCCCTGCAGGCGCACCTCGGCATTCTGCATGATCGGGTCGTAAGGCGCGACGATGGGCGCGCCGATCGCCACCAGCACGAAGAACAGCAGCAGGCCGGCACTGAGCACAAGCATCGGCCGCCGGCCGAAGAACCGGCGCCAGCCGGGGGATGCGGGGGCGATCGCCTCGATGCTCATAGCTTCACCCTCGGATCGACGGCGACAGTGACGATGTCGGCGATGAAGTTGATAAGCACGGTGGCGCAGGCAAAGACCATGGCGACGCCCTGAACCACCATGTAGTCGCGTGAGAAGATCGCCCTGACCAGCAGCTGTCCCATGCCGGGCAGCGCAAAGACACTCTCGACCACCACCGTGCCGCCGATCAGCCAGCCGATATTGACGGCAAGCAGGTTGATGGTCGGCACCAGCGAATTCGGCAGCACATGCCGCCAGAAGACGATGCCTTCAGGCATGCCGCGGGCGCGCGCCGCCGTCGCGACATCCGATTTCAACTGCTCGATCATCGCCGCCCGCAGGCTGCGCGTCAGCACGGTCGAGAGCGACAGCGCGACCGTCAGGCTCGGCAGTACGAGATGCGACAGCTTGTCGCCGATCGTCGCACCATAGCCCGAGACCGGCAGCACGCCGAGTTCGACGCTGAACAGGATGATCAGCATCAGCCCCAGCCAGAAGGGCGGAAAACCGATGCCGAAGGTCGAGACGATGCGCACCGCATGATCCGGCGCCCGGCCGGCATTGCGTGCGGCGATCGCCGACATCGGCACCGCGATCAGGACCGAAAGCACGACGCTGGAGACGACGAGCGCAAGCGTCGGCTCGATGCGGGTGACGATCAGCTTCAGCACGTCGATCTTGTAGAGGATCGACTTGCCCATCTCGCCATTGGCGAGGTTCTTGAGGAAATAGACATATTGCAGCCACATCGGCTGATCGAGCCCGTACTGGGCGCGGATGCTGGCAAGTGCTGCCGGCGTCGCGCGCGTCCCGAGGATATTGCGTGCCGGATCGCCGGGGATCAGCCGGACCAGAATGAAAGTGATGACGCTGATGCCGAAGATGACGGGCAGGAACTGCAGCGGTCGCGTCAGAACGAATTTATAGCGATGCATGACGGCGATCGCCCCTTTGTCTTCGTCGGGTTCGGTCCGCTTCCTGTTGCATCAGCCTGCCTCGTGCCGGGTGAGAAAATCGAGAAGCGCCGGATAATAATCCTGCGGGTTCTCATAGAACGGCATGTGGCTGGCATTGGCAAATACCTTCAGCTCGGCATTCGGCAGCGCAAGCTTCATCCTGAGCGCACAGGCCGGCGTCAGCTCGTCATGCTCTCCGGTCGTGATGAGCACCGGCAGCGTCAGCCGCGGCAGGTCGGGGATGCGGTTCCAGTCCTTGAGGTTGCCGATATAGAGAAACTCGTTCGGCCCCTGCATCGTCTCATAGGGCGCCATGTTCCAATCGTCGAGCGAGCGGCGCACCGGCGCCGGCCATTCGGGCAGACGGCAGACATGGCGATAGTTGAGGATGGTGACGGCGGCGAGATATTCCGGATGATTGTAGGTGCCCTGCGCCTCGTGCTTCTGCATCATCGAGACAGTTTCGGGACCGAGTGCCGCGCGCAGCCGTTCCAGTTCCGAGATCAGATGCGGCATATCGGCGACGGTATCTTCGAGGATCAGCGTCTTGAGGTTTTCGGGATAGGTCAGCGCGTATTCGATCGCCAGCCAGCCGCCCCAGGAATGGCCGAGCATGTGGACCTTGCCGAGCCCCAGCGCCTTGCGCACCGTCTCCGTCTCTTCGACATAACGGCCGATCGTCCAGAGCGAGAGATCGTCCGGCCGGTCGGAAGCGCCGGTGCCGAGTTGGTCGAAGGCGACAACACGATAGCCCTTGTCGATGAGACAGGAATGCGCTTCGCGCAGGTAATCGCAGGGCAGACCCGGCCCGCCGTTCAGGCAGAAAACCGTCTCGCTGCCGGTCCCGAAACTATAGGCAACGACGCGATAGCCATCGACATCGATCTCGAATCGCTCGTCCGGCCGTATTTCACGCCACATTGATCGCTCCGGCAGAAGATTTCGCTTGCTCAATATTTGGGCACGGCTAAATTTTTACCTTAAACCGCATTCAGTGCCAGCTATAAGAAGTGATAGGGTGGGCCGCAATGCCGAACCCCGGGAGCAGCCCATGCTTGACGACCCCATTCTTGACGATATCGGAACGATCAGACGGCAGTTTACAGCGCACGAAACGCTTGATGGACGCATCGACCAGGCCTTCGAGGCGATGAAGCAGATCGGCTTCGAGGCGCTGATCTACGACTATACGCCGGTGCCTTACGATCTCGACGGCGCGATCATGATACCATCGCTGCTGAAGCTGCGGAATATCTCTGACGATATGCACGACTACTGGTTCAATCGCGGCTATTTCCGTATCGATCCGGTGCAGCAGGTGGCGCTGCGCACCTCCGCACCCTTTTTCTGGAACTACGACCTGGACGCCGACACGCTGATCAACCGTTTCATGACCGAAGACACCGCGCCGGTGACGCGCTATTTGAGCGAACGCGATATGTCGACCGGCGTCACCGTTCCGGTTCATATGCCACGCGGCGACTATGCGACCGTCACCGGCATCCGCTTCGGCCGGAACAAAGATTTCGAACGGCACGCACTGCGCTATATCGCCGACTTCAACCTGCTTGCCCATGTTTTCCATGAGACCGCCTATTTGCTTTTCGACACGCGGGCAAAGAGCGTCGGCACTGTCCGCCTGACCGAGCGGGAACGGGAATGTCTGCGCCATTCGGCGGAAGGTTATTCCGCCAAGGAAATTTCCCGCATCATCGACCGTTCCGTACCGACCGTCGTGATGCATCTGAATGCCGCGACAAAGAAACTCGGTGCCCGCAACCGCACCCAGGCCGTGGTTCGCGCCACCCATTACCGCCTGCTCGAAGACCGGCCTGCCCATAATTGGCCACCCTATAACTTGTGATAGCTGCCTTCACCGTTGCCGCCGCGTTATGCTTTTTCATCACTGCTAAGAGATGGAGACGCCAGTGGGCGAAGTCACGACCAACGAAGCCTATCTGCCCTTTCGCGACTATCGCACCTGGTATCGCGTCACCGGTTCGCTGGAGAGCGGCAAGCTGCCCCTCGTCGTCGCCCATGGCGGGCCTGGCTGCACCCATGATTATGTCGATTCCTTCAAGGATATCGCCGCGCTCGACGGCCGTCCGGTCATCCATTACGACCAACTCGGCAATGGCAATTCCACCCGACTTCCGGAAAAAGGCCCGGATTTCTGGACGGTCGGTCTGTTCCTCGAGGAGCTGGACGCACTACTTTCCCATCTCGGCATACAGCAGCACTATGCCTTCCTCGGCCAGTCCTGGGGCGGCATGCTCGGCGCCGAACATGCGGTGCGCCGACCGCAAGGCCTGAAGGCGCTTGTCATCGCCAACTCGCCGGCCAACATGCACACCTGGGTTTCGGAGGCGAACCGGCTGAGGCAGGAACTGCCGAAGGAGGTGCAGGACACGCTGCTGAAGCATGAGCTGGCGGGAAGCCTCACCGATCCGGAATATATCGCCGCCTCACGCGTCTTCTATGACCGCCATGTCTGCCGCGTGGTGCCGTGGCCGCCTGAAGTGGCGCGGACCTTTGCGATCATGGACGAGGAAAACACCGTCTACCGCAACATGAACGGCCCGACGGAATTTCACGTCATCGGTACGATGAAGGACTGGACGATCGAGAACAGGCTGGATCGCATCGAAGCCCCGACGCTGCTCATCTCGGGAAAATACGACGAGGCGACGCCCCTGGTGGTAAGACCCTATCTCGAACACGTTCCCGGCTGCGAATGGGTGCTCTTCGAAAATTCCAGCCACATGCCGCATGTCGAGGAAAAGCAGCTTTGCCTGGCGACCGTTTCCGGTTTCCTCTCCCGGCACGATTGAGGAAAGGGTCGCCTATCGGCGGGTCAGCCACTTCTTGGCAACACGGCAGGCGATCGTATAGGCCGGGTCGAAGACGTTGCCGACATCGTAACGCACCACCTGGCCGAGCAGATGGCTGGCCGCCGTCCTGTCCAGGCCGTAATCCGATGCCAGCCAATTCAACATTTCGCTGGTGGCGTGCTGGAGCGCCTGATCGAGCGGTCGGGCGTTGCCGATGGTGAAGATGTCTTCAGCCGTTTCCCCGCGCGGCCAGACCAGTCCGGCCTTCTTTTCCACCGTCAGCCGCACCGTGACTTCGAACGTCGTCTCGACGCCGGTTCCGACAATCTCGCCATCCCCTTGCACGGCATGGCAGTCGCCGAGAAAGAACAGGGCGCCGGGGGCCGCTACGGGCAAGCGGACCGTGGTGCCGGGGCCGAACAGCCGATAATCCATGTTGCCGCCATATTCGCCGCTGGTCGCAGTCGATATCGCCTGGCCGAGGCTCGGCGCCACGCCGAAACAGCCGATCATCGGGTCGAGAGGCAGAACGAAATTTTCAAGACCTGCAACCGGCTCGGAAAGCCGGACGGTCAGGGCTTCGCGGTCGATCGCCCAGATGGCGATATCGCGCGGCGGCAGGTCGCGAACCGCCTCGGGATCGACCACATTGGCGGCGACGACGCTGCCGGTAAAACCCGTGTCCCTGGTCGGGATCATGCTGATGATCTCGACCTTTAGCGCATCCCCGGGCTCGGCACCTTCCACGAAGATCGGGCCGTTCATCGGATTGGGGCCGGATGCCTGCTTGATGCCGTCCTTGTCATGCCCGGCGGCGTCGAGCATCTCGGTGACGACGGTATCGCCGTCGGCGATGTGCAGGGCCGGCGAAAGAGAGCCGATGACATTGTGAAAGCTCGTCGGAATGAAGCGGTGAGTCGTCATGAGAATATGGCTCTCGCTCGTTTCGAATGTCATGAGCCTGCGGCTGAACTGCCCGGCGGAGAAAGGGCGAGACTACTGCATAATTCCGTAAATCGGAATCGATTTACGGATAAAATTATGCAGCAATTCACAGTACTACAGCGTCCTTTGCGCGTCTTTTCAGACGCGTGGCGCTGCAGATCGGAGATTGCCGGCAATGCCAATATCCGCGGCACCACGCAATCCGATCTCGAAGATCGATCGGTTCATTTACGAACCGTAGATCGGAAAAGCCTCGCACAAAGCGCGGACTTGTGCGCGCACCTCCGCCTCGGACTCGGCGATGCCCTCCGGGGTCTGGGACAACGCATCGATAACAGTGAGGATCAGCACGCCGATCTTTTCGAACTCGGCTTCACCGAAGCCGCGCGTGGTTCCGGCCGAACTCCCCAAACGAATACCTGAGGTAACGAAGGGCTTTTCCGGATCGTTCGGGATTGCGTTCTTGTTGCAGGTCAGGCCCGCGCGTTCCAGCGCAATTTCAGCCACCTTGCCGGTTACGCCTTTCGGGCGCAGATCAACCAGCACCATGTGACTGTCCGTACCACCCGAAACGATCCCGAGGCCACCGTCCTTCAGGACTTTGGCCAGGGCCTGGGCATTGGAGATGACCTGGCCGGCGTAATCGGCAAATTCAGGCCGCAGCGCTTCGCCAAATGCCACGGCCTTGGCAGCAATGACGTGCATCAGAGGGCCGCCCTGATTGCCGGGGAAAACGGCGGAGTTCAGTTTCTTCGCCAGTTCGGCATCATTGGTCAGGATGACACCCCCGCGCGGCCCGCGCAGGGTCTTGTGGGTGGTCGAGGTGACGACATGGGCATGGGGCACCGGGTTCGGGTATTTGCCGCCTGCAATCAGACCGGCGTAGTGGGCCATGTCGACCATCAAATAGGCCCCGACCTCGTCGGCGATCTTGCGGAATCCGGCAAAGTCGATCTGGCGCGGATAGGCCGAGGCGCCTGCGACGATCAACTTTGGCTTCGTCTCCAGAGCCTTCTCGCGGACCTTTTCCATGTCGATGAGATGCGTGTCGGCATCGACTTCATAGGAGACCACATCGAACCATTTACCCGACATGGTCACCGGTGATCCGTGCGTGAGGTGCCCGCCATGGGCGAGCGACAGCCCCATGATCCGATCTCCAGGCTGCAGAAGCGCAAGGAAGACCGCTTGATTGGCCTGCGCGCCGGAATGTGGCTGCACATTGGCGTATTCTGCTCCGAAGAGCTGCTTCAGCCGGTCAATGGCCACCTGCTCGACCTTGTCGACGAATTCGCAGCCGCCGTAGTAGCGTTTTCCAGGGTAACCCTCGGCATATTTGTTCGTCAGCACCGATCCTTGCGCCGCCAGAACGTCGGGAGAAACGATATTCTCCGAAGCGATCAGCTCGATCTGGGTCTTCTGCCGCTCAAGTTCTTCGGCGATGGCGCTGGCAACCGCCACGTCGGAAACGGTGGTTTGTGACAAACGGTCAAACATTGGATTTCCTTTCAGGATAAGGCGATTTCTGCAGCCAGTTCCTTGCTGCCGATTTCAAAAAGATGGCCGAGGTGCGGTGCGAAACTATTCCAGATGTCCATACGGAAGCGGTCCTCGGAATCGCGCCACAAGATCACCGTCGTACCGTCGCAAACCGTCCTGCGACCCTCACCGACCGGGATGATCTCGACGTCGCGGGCGCAGCCAAGCGCCAGCAGCTCGGCTGCTTTCGGCCCCTCGATCTGCAGCGTGATCTCACGCCCCGAAATATCGACAAGGCTGTAGGGATGGTCGGCATAGATTGCGTCGCAAGCCGCAATAAGCCCAGTCACCTCACCGGCGGGGACGAGGATCGTCCATTCGTCGGGACCCAGCCGGATGACTTCGGTTTCGCCGGCAATGACGCGCCGGCCGATCCGATCCGGAAGCGTCAGACCGAGAGCCTTGTTCAGCGACGCAAGGTCGCCGCGGGAGCGCAGCGACAACCGTCCCCGCTCCGGCAAGACTGCGACCCTTACAGCGCCGGTTTCGACCAGGACGCTGGGTGTCAGAGAAGAAATCTGCGTGCTCATCTTCGTCTCCGGGTCAGATTTTCAGGCGGGTGTTTTCGGGATCGACAAACACGGTTCCGGCAATTTTCGCGGCAATGGTGCGGTCGGGCATCGGGATGTAGACTGTCTCTCCCATCCGGTCGTGGCCTCCCTCGACAAGCGCCAGCGCGATCGGCTGGCCGACTGCGTCCGAATGATAGGAAGAGGTCACATGTCCCACCATCGTCATCGGAATTGCCTGCTTCGGGTCGAAGACGATCTGCGCTCCTTCTTCCAGCTTCGAGCGATCCTCGGTCAGAAGGCCGACAAGCTGCCTGCGGCCTTTGGCCACCAAATCCGGGCGCGCCAGGCCACGCTTGCCGACAAAATCCGGCTTGTTCTTGCCCACGGCCCAGCCCATACCCGCATCATAGGGCGTGACGGTGCCGTCAGTATCCTGACCAACGATGATGTAGCCTTTTTCGGCTCGCAGAACGTGCATCGTTTCGGTGCCATAGGCGGTGATGCCATATGACTGGCCTGCCTCCCAGAGTATCTCCCATAGCCTGCGCCCGAGAGGCGCGGGCACGTTGACTTCGAAGCCGATCTCGCCGGTAAAGCTGACACGGAACAGTCGTGCAGGCATCCCCGCGACGGTGCATTCGACGCAGGACATATGCGGGAAGGCTTCCTCCGTCAGTTCGATCCCTTCGACCAGCGGCGCCAGCAGTTTCGCCGCATTCGGGCCGTTCAGCGCAACGGTGGACCATTGCTCGGTGGTCGAGGTCAGCCAGACGTTGAGGTCGGGCCATTCGGTTTGGAGGTAGTCTTCCATCATATTCATCACACGCGCCGCGCCGCCGGTGGTGGTTGTGACGTGGAAACGATCCTCGGTCATGCGGCCGATGACACCATCGTCACGGATAAAACCGTCATCGCCCAAAAGCAGACCGTAGCGGCATCGTCCCGGCGCAAGCTTCGACCAGGGATTGGTGTACATGCGGTTCATGAATTCGACCGCATCGGGACCTGCGACCTCGATCTTGCCGAGCGTCGATGCATCGAAGATGCCGAGGCTTTTGCGCACGGCCCGGCATTCGCGGCTCACGGCAGCGTCCATATCCTCGCCCGGCTTCGGAAAATACCAGGCGCGGCGCCATTGTCCGACCGGTTCGTAAACCGCGCCAGTCGCTTCGGCCCACGAGTCGATCTGCGTTTTGCGGGTGACCTCGAAATGAACGCCGCGATGATAACCTGCAAAAGCTCCGAAGGTCGTTGGCGTATAGGGCGGACGGAAGGTGGTCAGACCGACCTCGGGCTGGCGTCTGCCGAGCGCATCGGCAGCGATGTTCAGACCGTTGATATTCGACATTTTTCCCTGATCGGTCGCCATGCCGTTGGTCGTGTAGCGCTTGACATGCTCGATCGAGCGCATGCCCTCGCGGACGGCCAGACGCAGGTCCTTGGCGGTCACGTCGTTCTGGTAGTCGACGAAAGCCTTTGCCTTGCCCGGGTTGCGGTCGGTCGGCAGTTCCGTGTGCGACACGCCAGTGCCGGTCCGGTCATGATCTACGGCATAGCCGATCGACGCACCGGTTTTGCCGAGGGCGGCAGCGACCTCGCGACCGCGCTCGGCGCCATCTTCCAATGCCGCTTCGATGCCCCAGAGCCCTCGTCCGGCTCCAGCGATCACGCAATCCTCGCGGGTGAGCGCCGGCAGGAAGGTGGTGCGTTCGTCGTCCCAGGCGATCTTGCCCTGGGTGTGCGAAAAAAGATGCAAGGAAGGCGTCCAGCCGCCCGACATCAGCACGGCGTCGCATTTGATCCTCTGCCCCGAGTGGACCGTCTGGCCGTCGACCCGGCTGACGCCGACCGAGTTGACGCGCAGACGCCCCGAGGTCGACGTTACCGTATGGGACAGCTTGACCGGAATTCCCAAGGCGCGGGCCTCATTCACCAGCTCCTCCCGTACGGTGTTACGGGTATCCACGATCGCCTGGACGCGGGCGCCCGCGCCGTGAAGTTCGAAGGCTGCGTACCACGCGCTGTCATGGCTGGTGACGACGACAGGCATATTGCCGACCCTGACGCCGTAGCGGTTCAGATAGGTCTGGGCCGCACCGGCCAGCATCACACCCGGACGATCGTTGCCATGGAAGACCAGCGGCTTTTCGAGCGCACCCTGCGCCAGCACGACCTGGCGCGCCCGCACCCGCCACAAGCGTTCGCGCGGCGTATCTTTGGGCAGGGCCTCGAGGTGATCGGTCAAACGTTGGCACAAGCCGATCATGTTCTGGTGGTAATAGGCGATTGCTGTCGTCCGGGTCATGATTTTGACGCCCAGATCATCGAGAGCTTTCAACTCGGCAGCCAGCCAGTCCCATGCCGGGCGTCCGCCGATATGAGCCTGCGGCTCGGACAGAAGCGTGCCGCCGGCTTCACCATTCTCGTCCACGACGACGACCTTCAGGCCATCGACCGCCGCCGCGCGCGCTGCCGCCAGCCCGGCTGGTCCGGCGCCGACGATCAAGACGTCGCAATGCATGTTGCGCGACGCATAGGTGTCTGGATCCGTCTCCTTGGGAGACACGCCCAAACCGGCAGCCGCACGGATGAAGGGCTCATAGACCTTGTTCCAGAAACTCTTGGGCCACATGAACGTCTTGTAGTAGAAGCCCGCCGAAAACAGCATGTAGGCTGCGTCGTTGACCGCCCCCACGTCGAATTTCAAGCTGGGATACTTGTTCTGCGAGTTGGTTTCGAGCCCGTTCCAGATTTCCTGAACGGTCGCGCGGGTATTCGGCTCGAACCGGCCCGGGCCGCGCCGCGTGCCGATCAGCGCATTGGGCTCCTCCGAACCCGCGGCAATAGGGCCGCGTGGACGGTGATATTTGAACGACCGCCCCATCAGATGAACGCCGTTCGCCAGCAGCGCGGAGGCTACCGTGTCGCCCTTTGCGCCGTGATATGCCTTGCCGTCGAAGCTGAAGACAACAGGACGTCCGGTGTCTACCCGGCCGCGGCCGGAAACGCGATACGGGTTCATTTCAGCACCTCCGAACCGGCTGGCAGACCGGGCAATGTAGCAAGATCGGGGCGCTGCTCGCCCGCTGCATAGGTCGTCAGGAACCGATCGCTGACCGTGTCGCGCACCGCGTTGAAAAACCGGCCGCAACCATGCAGGTGCCGCCAGCGTTCGTAGTGCGGGCCTTTGACGTTGGCGCGGATAAACAGAAATTCCTCCCACTGCTCGTCGGTCTGTGACGAAGGATCGGACGCGCGAACGATGTGGGCCTGGCCGGCATAGGTGAACTCCGCCTCGGGCAGGGTTTCATTGCAGTAAGGGCAACGGATCAGCAGCATGGGTTATGTCCTCAATGTGCTACGGCGGCGGCGGCGGCTTCGTCGATCAGGCGGCCGGAACGGAAGCGTTCAAGCGTGAAGGGCGCGTTGATCGGATGAGGTTCGTTTTTGGCGATGGTCCAGGCGAAGGTGTGCGCCGCTCCCGGCGTGGCCTTGAAACCGCCGGTGCCCCAACCGCAATTGACGTACAGCCCGGGAACCGGTGTCTTGCCGAGGATAGCCGAGCGATCGGGTGTGACATCGACGATGCCGCCCCATTTTCGCAGCATCCGCATGCGGTTGAAGATGGGAAAAATCTCGACGATGGCGGCGATCGTATGCTCGATCAGCGGCAATCCTCCACGTTGCGAGTAGGACGTGTACTGATCGGTCCCTGATCCGATGACCAGTTCGCCTTTGTCCGACTGGCTGATGTAGGCGTGGACTGCATTCGACATCACCACGCAAGGGAAAATCGGCTTGATCGGCTCGGAAACCAATGCCTGCAGCGGATAGCTCTCCAGCGGCAACCGCACCCCAGCGGTTTCCATGACGACCGAGGTATGGCCGGCCGCCGAGACCGCAACCTTTTTTGCCTTGATGAACCCCTTGGCGGTTTCGACGCCGGCGACCGAACCGTCGGCGTTGCGGCGGATCCCCGTGACCGGGCAGTTCTCGATGATATCGACGCCTCTCGCCGCGGCACCGCGCGCATATCCCCAGGCGACGGCGTCGTGACGGGCTGTGCCGGCCCTCTCTTGAAGGGCGGCGCCCATCACCGGGTAGCGGGCGTTGGGTGACAGATCCAGGGGAGGGCAATATTCCTTGGCCTCCTCCTTGGTCAGCCATCGGTTGTCGACACCGTTCAGCCGATTTGCATGAATATGCCGCTTGAAGCTCTGAACGTCATGCACGGTATGAGCCAGCATGAGGCAGCCTCGACGCGAATACATGACGTTGTAGTTGAGCTCCTGGCTCAGCCCTTCCCAAAGATCGACCGCGTGATCGTAAAGGCGCGCACTCTCGTCATAAAGATAGTTGGAACGGATGATCGTCGTATTGCGACCCGTGTTGCCACCGCCAAGCCAGCCCTTGTCGATGACCGCGACGTTGGTAATGCCGTGCTGGCTGGCAAGGTAATAGGCGGCCCCCAGGCCGTGGCCGCCGGCGCCGACGATGATGACGTCATATTCGGCTTTTGGCTCTTTCTGCGGCCATTGCTCATCCCAGTGCTTATGCCCGGTCAGTGCATGCCGCAAGAGATTGAGTGCGTTGAAGCGCGTCATGGCGTGCCTGCTTGTTGGAGATATGGTGGTCCGGAACGTAGAGAGATTTCACGACGCAAGTCTGGACAATTGCGTCGCTTTGATTGAATATTTGCGCATGACCGCGCCTCGCACCAAAAAGCGCCTGAGTGTCGCCTTTCTTCTTGCCGACCGGTTCACGCTCTCGGCCTTCGCGAATTTTGTCGATGTGCTTCGCCTCGCTGCCGACGAGGCTGATCGCTCCCGGCCTATTCTATGCGAATGGACCGTTCTGTCGGACGACATGAACAGCGTGCAGTCGAGTTGCGGCGTCAGGGTGCAGCCGGATACGCGTCTTAAACATGCGGAACGATATGATTACATCGTCGTCGTGGGCGGGCTGATCGGCGACAAGAGCGCGCTCACACCCGAGGCGACCCGTTTTCTGAAGGGTTCCGCCGAAATCGGCGTCCCGATCATTGGGTTGTGCACGGGCGTCTTCATCCTGCATGAGGCAGGACTGCTCGACGGTTATCGATGCTGCGTCAGTTGGTTTCATCATCAGGATTTTCTTGACCGATTCAACGCGGAGCAATTGGTCGCCGACCAGATTTTCGTCATCGACCGCGATCGGCTGACATGTTCCGGAGGTCACGGGGCAGCCCATCTGGCGGCTTTCCTGGTTGAGCGGCACGTGGGTCAGTCTGCCGCCATTAAAAGCCTGAACATCATGATGATCGACAATGCGTTAAGCGGAGAAAAGCCGCAGCCGGGTCAACAGACAAGGCGAATAGCGAACGATCCGCTGGTGAAGAAAACGATCCTGCGCATGCAGCAAAATATCGAGGTACCGAAGACGGTCACCGACCTGGCCGACGAGCTTGGCGTCGGACGACGGGGGCTCGAGCGGCGGTTCCTGACGGATCTGAAGATCAGTCCGGCCAAGCTCTATCTCGAACTCCGGCTGGACAGGGTGCTGTCGCTTTTGCGCACGACGGACTGGACGATCACCCAGATTGCCATGGCCACAGGCTTCTGTGACGCGCCACACCTGTCCCGGGCCCTGAGTGCCGAGCATGGGTTCACGCCAGGGGAATATCGCAAGGCGCAAGGCGGGCGCTCGACCAGCGCCGAGGAATTCGCCGTCGGCGTTCTTCTCCCGAAATCCTGATCCGGAGACTTCGCTCCCGACCGTGGGAAAGCCAAAGCCAGCTATACCGTTCCATTCGGTCGCTGGCGAAAACAGCATGATCGCGTCAATGCACATCCCCGCATTCGCATGCAAGAAGCCGACGCCCACAGGGCATTTCGGTTGTTCCAACGCGGCGGCAAAGGAGTGTATTTCCTCATAACAATCACTGTATACTCAGTTTATACATTTTTATTGACTCGTGCCTCGACCCATGCAAACCTGACTTTATGGGCGCAGGTCATGTGATCTGCCCGACACGGCGATGTGCAGGAGGTTTACGTGAGGAGCGGCAAAAACGATCTATACGACGATCTCAAGCGGCAGATACTGACGATGGAGCTCGACCCCGATCAGGATCTGGACGAGGTAGGCTTGAGCGAACGGTACGGGCTTTCGCGCACGCCGGTTCGGGAAATCTTCCGACGTCTCGAAGGCGAGGGCTACATCGATATCCGGGCGAACCGCGGCGCGCGCGTCATCCCGATGAACCACCAGACGCTCAGGCACTTCTTTCTGGTCGCGCCGATGATCTACGCAGCGATCGGTCGCCTCGCCGTCCAGAACTTCAAGCCGAAGCAGCTCGGCGACCTTACGGACACCCAGGAACGCTTCCGCACGGCAAGTGTGTCCGGCGACGCTCTCGCGATGGTGCTGGAGAACAACCGGTTCCACGAGATCATCGGCGAGATGTCGGCCAACGCCTATCTGCAGCCTAGCCTCGGCCGCCTGCTCATCGACCACGCGCGGATCGGCCACACTTTCTTCCGGCCGCGCAACGACGACATGCGCCAGCGGCTGCAATTGGCGGTCGAGCATCACGACGGCTTCATCTCCGCCATCGGTGCTCACGACGAGGAAGCGGTCGTCGACCTGGTGTTCGAACACTGGGAATTGTCGCGGGAGAACATGGAGATGTTCATTGCGCCACAGGGAATGAAGGCTGACGCACTCGTCGAAGTGCCCGCCGCAGCGATGGAGAAATCGTCTTGAAATTCGAAGGTATCTACACTCCGGCAGTGACCCCGCTAGACCCTGACCGGCAAATAGACAGGCCAGCATTCGCCGCGGTCCTGGAATCGCTGATCGACGCGAAGGTCCATGGCATCATCGTTGGCGGTTCGACCGGCGAATATTATGCGCAGAGCGCCCAGGAACGTTTTGAGCTGGCCGCCTATGCCAAGGATGTGATCGGAACACGCCTGCCGCTCGTCATCGGAACGGGTGCGACGCGGACGGAAGACTCCGTCGAATACGCCAGGGCCGCGAAGGAAATCGGCGCCGATGCTATCCTGGTGTCGTCCCCTCCCTATGCGCTGCCCACAGAGCGCGAGAATGCCGTTCACGCGCTCACCATCGACCGCGCGGCCAACATGCCGATCATGCTCTACAACTATCCGGCCCGCATGGGCGTCGTGATGGGCGAAGAATATTTCGCCCGCGTCGGCAAATCGAAGAACGTCATCGCCATCAAGGAAAGCTCCGGCGACATGGCCAATCTCCATTTGCTGGCCCGCAAGTTCCCGCACATCTCGCTGTCCTGCGGCTGGGACGACCAGGCGCTCGAATTCTTCGCCTGGGGTGCAAAGAGCTGGGTCTGCGCCGGCTCGAATTTCCTTCCGCGTGAACACGTGGCTCTCTACGAAGCCTGCGTGAACGAGAAGAATTTCGACAAGGGCCGCGCCATCATGACCGCGATGCTGCCGCTGATGGATTTCCTCGAATGCGGGAAGTTCGTCCAGTCGATCAAGCACGGTTGCGAACTGATCGGTCTCAGCACGGGGCCGGTTCGCGCGCCGCTTCGCCCGCTCAATTCGGAAGAAAAAAGAACCCTCCAGACTGTCGTTACCACCTTGAAGCGCACGGTCGCCCAGATCACGTCGGGAGCAAATCATGCATGAACCTTTGACAGCCGCCGAATACAAGGCAATTGCCGCAAGCCTCCAACTGGCCACCAACGCCTTCATCGATGGCGCCTTCCGTCCGGCGAATTCGGGCAACACGTTCAAAACAACCAATCCCGCGACCGGCGACCTCCTGGCCGAGATCGCAGCCTGTGACGCAAGCGATGTGGATTATGCTGTCGCCAAGGCCAGGCAGTCCTTCGACGATGGCCGCTGGCACCTTCAGTCTCCCGGCGAGAGGAAAGCCGTTCTCCTCAGATTCGCCAAGCTCCTTGAAGAAAATCGCCATGAGCTCGCCGTCATGGAGAGCGTCGACAGCGGTAAGCCGGTTCGCGAATGCCAGACCGTCGACATTCCGGACACCATCCACACCATTCGTTGGCACGCCGAACTGATCGACAAGCTCTACGACAACACCAATCCTGTGGGACCAAATGCGTTGACCATGGTGGTGCGCGAGCCCATCGGCGTCGTCGGCTGCGTTCTACCCTGGAACTTTCCCCTGCTGATGCTGGCTTGGAAGATCGGTCCAGCGCTTGCAGCGGGCTGCTCGGTGATCATCAAGCCTGCCCAGGAAACCACGCTGACGACGCTTCGTGTCGCCGAGCTTGCCCATGAGGCGGGTATTCCGGCTGGCGTTCTCAACGTCGTCACGGGAAGCGGCAAGGATGTCGGCGAACCGCTCGGCATGCACATGGACGTCGATATGGTGGCCTTCACCGGATCGACGCCGACCGGCCGGCGGTTCCTGCGATATTCAGCAGACAGCAATCTTAAGAAAGTCGTCCTCGAATGCGGCGGTAAAAACCCGGCGGTCGTGCTGGAAGACGCCGAAGACCTGGATCTCGTTGCCGAACAGGTGGTCAACGGTGCCTTCTGGAACATGGGCGAGAATTGCTCGGCGACCTCGCGGCTTATCGTCCACTCCAAGATCAAGGACGAACTGCTCGAGCGCATCGGCGCCTATATGCGCGAATGGAGGACGGGCGACCCGCTCGACCCTGACAACCGCATCGGCGCACTGGTCAGCAAAAATCACTTCGAGAAGGTGAAGTCGTTCCTCGACGACGCAAAGACGGAAAAGCTGGCGATCGCTCATGGGGGAGAGACCCAGAAGGGTATCTTCATCGAGCCGACGGTGGTTGATGGCGTCACGCCGCAGAGCCGGCTTTTCAAGGAAGAGATTTTCGGCCCCATCCTGTCGGTCACGACCTTCAATTCCCTCGACGAGGCCGTGGCGCTCGCCAACGACACGAATTATGGCCTGACGGCATCGGTCTACACCGGCAGCCTGCGCAAGGCGATCAGGCTCTCGCGCGAAATCCGCGCTGGACTGGTCACCGTCAATTGCTTCGGCGAGGGTGACGCGACAACCCCGTTCGGCGGTTACAAGGAGTCGGGTTTCGGCGGACGCGACAAATCGATCTTTGCTCACGACAACTATTGCGAACTGAAGACGATCTGGATCGACATCTCGGAACGCTCGGTGGACGAGACGATCCGATGATCGCCAAGTCCGTCAAACGCTTGCCGGTCGAAAACGGTATCTCGGGTTGGGAAGCGATCAGTCGACGTTCGTTTCCGATCCGGAGCCTCGATGGCAACGTGACCGCGGACTGGCTGATCGTCGGCGCGGGCTTTGCGGGCCTTTCCGCCGCCCGCCGTCTGCTCGAACTGCGTCCGGACGACAAGATTGTCATTTTGGACGCGGGCGAACTGGGGAAGGGGACGTCGGGTCGCAATTCCGGCTTCATGATCGACGTCCCGCACACCCTTGCATCCAGTGAATATTCGAGCGGCGGTTTGGACGCCACGCGTTTGGAGATGAAGCAGAACCGTGCCGCGATCGCCTTCGCCAAACAGGCGGCGGAAGAATACGGAATGTCTCGCGAGACGTTTGATCCGGCCGGAAAGATCAACGCTGCGGCCACGGCGCGGGGCCTGAAGCTGAACCAGAGCTTCGGAGAATCGCTGACCGGTGCAGGCGAAAAGCACAGCTATCTCGACGCCGCGGATATGCGCGAGATCACCGGAACGGAATTCTATCGTGGTGGAATCTATACGCCGGGGGCGGTGCTGATCCAACCCGCCGATTACATCCGGAGCTTCGCCCAGGGGCTCTCCGGCAGGGTGGATATCTTCGAGCGCTCTGCCGTCACGTCGTTGAAGCGGGAAAACGGGACCTGGATTGCGACGTCGCCTCGCGGCAAGGTCGTCGCCCCGAAGGTTATCATGGGCGTCAACGGGCATATCGACGATTTCGGCCATTATCGCGGTCGTCTGATGCATATCTTTGCCTATGCCTCGATGACTGCCCCTTTCTCCGACGACGGCGTCGGCCGCAAGGCGTCAGGACGGGAGAGATGGGCATTGCTTCCGGCGGATGCGATGGGAGCTACGGTCCGTAAGATCACCTCCGCAGGCCAGTCCCGGATCGTGATCCGCACCAAGTATACTTACGAAACGACGGTGGCCGTGACCGAAGGACGGATGGCGAAGATGGCCAAGGCCCATCGGGCCTCGCTCGATGCGCGCTTTCCCGCGCTCGAGGGCATACCGTTCGAACATAGCTGGGCCGGGCGCCTTTGCCTGAGCTTGAACCACGTGCCCGCCTTCGGCGAGATCGAAGAAGGGCTTTACTCCGCCTGCTGCGAAAACGGGCTGGGTACCGTGAAGAGCACGCTCGCCGGCATGATGGCGGCGGAATTGGCGACCGGGACCACGTCCCGGCATCTCGAACAATACATGGATCACCCCGAGCCGTCCCGGCTCCCACCCGAGCCCATCGCATGGCTGGGCATCAATTCGGTGATCCGTTTGCAGGAATTGCGTGCAGGCCGCGAGGGATGATCCCTTGCCGCGCAATCTGAAGACTGAGGCGACCCGCCGGTTTTCAACGAGAATGGGAACGTAAGAAGAGGAAAATAACAATGAAGGCTTTGTGGAAAGCGCTCTGCGCTGCGGCAATGGTCGGGATGACCATGACGTCCGCTCAGGCGGAGGAAAAAAGCATCACGATCGGAACGATGTCGTGGGAGGATCTCACGCCGATCACCGGCATTACCAGGAAGGTTCTGGAAGACAAGGGCTACACCGTCAAGGTCGTGCCGTTCTCCGAGTGGGGCATCGCCTATGCTGCTCTGACCAAGGGCGACATCCAGATGCTCGCCTCGCAGACGGACTACGTCGCCCAGGATTACTGGGACAAGAACAAGAACCGCCTCGAGAAAATTTCCCCGGTTTCGCATGGTCTGTTCCAGGGCGTCGCCGTGCCGAAATACGTGCCGATCGACTCCATGGAGCAGCTCAACGAAAACGCCGACAAATTTGGCGGCAAGATCGTCGGCATCGAGCCGGGTTCCGGTTTGATGCGCGACACCAGCAACTCGGTCAAGGAATATGACCTCAAGCTCCAGCTGGTCGAAGGCAGCACGGCTGCCATGACTGCCGCCCTCAAGTCGGCGGTCGACCGCAAGGAATGGATCGCCGTCACCATCTGGGAACCGTCGTGGATGATGCAGAAATACGACGTCAAGTTCCTCCAGGACCCCAAGGGTGTCTTCCCGCCGCCGCAGAGCTACTACTGGATCGGCAAGAAAGGCTTCTCTGCCGACTATCCGCACGCGCGTGAAGTCATCGCCAGCATTTACGTGCCGCTTGCCGACATCACTGCCATGAACAGCGCAGTCAACGACGGCAAGACGATGGATGAGGCCATTGCAGCGTGGACCGAAAGCCACGCCGATCTCATCAAGCGCTGGGAAAACATCAAGAGCGAGTGACGCCAACCGCGGGTCGCCACGCTCGGCGGCCCGCATCCTCTACCATGGACGAGCAACAGGCCAGCATCAGACCGGCCCGCGGGGAACGAAATGAACACTGCGATGAATGACTCCAACGAAGTATTGGTCGACTGCCAGAACGTCTGGAAAATCTTCGGCGGCCGGGCGTCGGCAGCCGTCAAGGCCGTCTCCGATCGAGGATTGTCCAAGACTCAAGTCCTGCAAGAGTTCGACTGTGTGGTCGGGGTGTCCGGTGCCAGTTTGCAGGTCCGAAGTGGCGAAATCTTCTGCATCATGGGGCTCTCGGGCAGCGGCAAGTCGACGCTTATTCGCCTTCTCAACCGCCTTATCGAGCCGAGTCTCGGCAAGATCACGGTGAAAGGCAAGGAGATCGCCAAGCTCAATCCCGCCGAACTCCGTGACATGCGCGCGCGCAATATCGGTATGGTTTTCCAGAGCGTAGCACTCCTTCCCAATAGAACGGTCATCGAGAATGCGGCATTCGGCCTTGAGGTTCGCGGAGTTCCCAAAGTTGAGCGCGAGAAGACGGCACGGGCCGCACTCGACAAGGTAGGTCTTTCTGACTGGACCTCCCGGTATCCATCCGAGCTGTCGGGCGGTATGCAGCAACGTGTCGGTCTTGCGCGCGCGCTTGCTGCCGATCCTGAAATCATCTTGATGGACGAGCCCTTCAGCGCTCTCGACCCGCTCATCCGCCGGCAGCTCCAGGATGAATTCAGGCAGCTGACGAAGTCGCTCGGCAAGTCGGCAGTCTTCATCACCCACGACCTCGAAGAAGCCATTCGCATCGGTGACCGGATTGCAATCATGAAGGACGGCGTGATCGTGCAGGTCGGCACGGCCGAGGAAATTGTCACGAAACCTGCGGACGACTACGTTTCCGATTTCGTCGCGGGCATTTCCAGGATCCACCTGGTAAAGGCGCATTCGGTAATGTTTCCCGTCGCCGAGTTCAAAGCCGCACAGCCGCACTGCGACGTCGAAACGCTTCTCAGGACCTCGCCCGAGGCCGATATCGGCGAACTCATCGATCTCACGATGCAGTCCGACCGTGACGCCGTGGCAGTCGTCGAGAACGGAACCGTTATCGGTGTCGTCACCACCCGCGGCTTGCTCCGCGGCGTAGCCGGAGCGCCTCTCGCAGAGATGCCAGCTTAAGGGAGAAGGCGAATGGACACCTCGGTCATAACGGATACTTTCGATACCTGGACGGATGATGCTCTCAGCTGGATCAGCGACAACGGCGAGTGGCTTTTCGAGCTCCTGCGGTCGGTACTCGAAGGCACCTATGCAGGCATTCTCTGGCTGCTTCAACTGCCGCCTTTCTACGTTGTCGCGATCATCGTGGCGCTATTGAGCTGGCGGCTGATAAATTTGACATCCGGCATTCTCGCTGGCATCGCGATCATGGTCTGCGCGATCATGGGGCTGTGGACCGAAACCATGAGCACCCTGGCGCTCGTGGCAACAGCGACCATCCTCGCCCTTGTCGTGGGCATCCCCATCGGCATCGTCGCGGGCTTCGTCAAATCCTTCGACAGGTTCCTCGAGCCGATGCTCGATCTGATCCAGACCCTGCCGCCCTATATCTATCTGCTTCCCGCAATCGCGCTGCTGGGTTATGGCCCTGCGACGGCACTTGTGGCCACCGTCATCGTTGCGATGCCGCCGGCGATCCGCCTCACGTCGCTGGGTATCCGCATGACGCCGCGCGAGTTCATCGAGCTTGGACAGGCGAGCGGCCTGACGCCGTGGCAGATGTTTGCCAAGATCAGACTGCCATTCGCGATCCCGAGTGTGATGGCCGGCATAAATCAGAGCCTGATGATGGCCTTCGGCATGGTCGTGATCGCCGGCATAGTCGGCTCCGGCGGCTTGGGCGAGACGATCTACGGGGCGGTTCGCACGCTCGATATCGCTACCTCTATAAACGCTGCGATTGCCATCGTCATCCTGACCATGGTTCTCGACAGACTGACGCAAAGCGCTGCGCGTCATGCGAAGGCAGGTGTAAGATGAACGCTGATCTTTTCCGGTTCTCGCCGGGCGCCTATCTCGCTCCGGTGGTCGATTGGCTCAACACCAATTTTCACCCCTTCTTTGATGCCGTGACGAAGTTCATCGAGGCTGTGCTCGGCGGAATTGAAGCTGTCCTGCTCTATCCGCCGGCTTACGCGGTGATCGTCGTGGTCGTGCTTCTTGCAGCATTCCTCATCAACCTCAGGGTTTCGATCGTGGCGGCTGTCGCACTCATGTTCTGCTTCTTGACGGGGCTCTGGATTGCGTCGATGCAGACGCTGGCTCTGGTTACCGTCGCGGTCATCATTTCGGTGGCAATCGCCTTTCCGCTCGGCGTGATCGCGTCGCGTTACAGAAAATTCGAAGCCGCCATCCGTCCGGTGCTCGATATCATGCAAACCGTGCCGCCATGGGTCTATCTCATCCCCGCCGTCATGATCTTCAGTCTGGGCCGTGTCCCGGCGATCATCGCGACCATCGTCTATGGTGTTCCGCCAATGCTGCGTCTGACGACGCTGGCGTTCAAACAGGTTCCCAAGGATCTTCTCGAACTCGGCCAGGCCACTGGTGCTCCGCCCCGGGCGATCCTGTTCAAGATCGAAATCCCTTCCGCCACACCGACGCTTCTGGTCGGCCTCAACCAGTGCATCCTCCTCTCCCTTGCGATGGTCGTGCTGGCCGGACTTGTCGGAGCAGGGGGCCTCGGTGCCGAAGTCACCCGCGGACTGACGCGCATGGAAATGGGGTTGGGTCTGAGGGCAGGACTGGCCATCGTCGCGGTCGCTATCCTTCTCGACCGGCTGTCGAAGGGCGCTTTGCAGGGTCGCCGCAATCCTGGCGTGTAAGGCCTAAATCGAAAGGAAAACTCATGCGTCGCAGCTTCTTCTGTATCGACTCCCATACCTGCGGCAATCCCGTGCGGCTGGTCGCAGGCGGCGGCCCGATGCTGCCGCATCTCCCGATCGCCGAGCGCCGCGAGCTTTTCGTCCGCGACCATGATTGGGTTCGCCAGGCGCTGATGTTCGAGCCCCGCGGCCATGACATCATGTCGGGCGCAATCATCTATCCTGCGTACCGCGAGGATTGTGATTTCGCGGTGATCTTCATCGAGGTCAGCGGTTGCTTACCAATGTGCGGGGCGGGCACTATCGGACTTGTCACCGCCGCAATCGAGGAGGGGCTGGTGACGCCTCGCATCCCGGGTCGGCTGTCCATCGAGACGCCGGCCGGAAGGGTCGATATTTCCTACGACAAGCCTGGCGAATATGTCGAATCCGTCCGTATGTTCAACGTCGCGAGCTATCTGCATGCGGCGGATGTCGAAGTCGACGTCGCGGGTCTCGGAAAGCTGGTGGTCGACATTGCCTATGGCGGCAATTTTTATGCGGTCGTCGAGCCGCAGGATGCCTGGCGGGGCCTTGATGGCATGACGGCTGCAGACATCGTCGATCTCAGCCGTAAGCTGCGCGACGCGCTGGCCACGATCTGCGATCCGGTGCACCCCGAAGACGAAAGAATAGGCGGGCTCCATCATGCTCTTTGGTGCGACAATATGAGTGGGCCGGATGCCGACGGACGCGGCGCGGTCTTCTACGGCGACAAGGCGATCGACCGCTCGCCGGGCGGCACCGGAACATCGGCGCGCATGGCGCAGCTACACGGCAAAGGGCGGCTGCGTCCCGGAGACACGTTCCGCCAGCAGAGCCTGATCGGCACCGTGTTTGAAGGCCGCGTCGAGGCAGAGACCATGGTCGGTCCGTTCAAGGGCATCAAGCCAAGCGTCGGCGGATGGGCAAGAATCATTGGCCACAACACGATGTTCGTCGATGACCGCGATCCATTGGCGCATGGTTTCCAGATAGTTTGATTGGACGCAAGTATCGGGTGCGTTGGCATAATCGGTGATGCAGGGCTGGCCCGGATCTGCCGTAGCCAAAGCGCTGATCGGTCGCGCTATCCAGAACGTCGCGATTGGCGCCGGACGGGGCGCTTTGAGTTCTTCTTCCGGGCAAGGCCGCTCCTAAAATGCCTTGCCCACCTTCCTTTCAAACAGATAGGCAGATCATGACAAATATCGAGCAGATGCAGGAACAGCGACTTGAAGCGCTCCGACTGACGAAGTCGGGATCACCGAAGCTGCCGTCCAATCCGTTTTTCGGCGTCGGCCCGATCACCGATGCGACCACCGACGAGGTGGATAGCCGCCTGCGGCGCATCGCTTTCGATAGATGGATTGAGAAGACCTATCGCAAGTTCGACGACAAGGGCAACGATATCGGCGGCTTCACCACCGCCGAAATTTCCCGCAGCATGCACCGCGGCTACCCGGCGGATAAAATTCTGACTGACATGATGCGGGCGATCCACCGCTATTTCCACTTCCCGAAGACGAACCGAATGGCTGTGGGACTTGGCGGCGGTCACAGCGGCTATACCGTCTGCGTCCAGCACCTGATGAATGCCAACGACGCCTCCCAGCGCGTCTACGTCGATACGCCGCGCCCGGAAAGCGATCCGGCCCGCGCGGCAGGCTTCTTCCGTCAGTCCTGGGCCACGCAGCTGATCGAGATGCAGCGCTTCGCCGAAAAAGGCTGCGAGAGCCGCATTCATTTTGCCGCCTCCGAAGGTGTGATCCCGACGGCCGCCGAGCTTTCCGCTCTCGGCGTGTCGATCTTCGTCGGCGTCGGCCACGAGACGACCGGCGCCAATGCCTATACCAGCCGCGAGATCCACGAGCTGCTGAACTGGATCGATGGCGATCCGGCAAACCGCCATGCGGTGTTCGACGCGACGTCGATGCTGGGCGCCATGCCCTGGGAGCCCGAGCTGGTCGACGCCGTGATGGCGAAATGCTGCTTGTTCATGCCGTTCCAGAAGGCGATCGGCGGGGTATCGGGGTATTTCGTCGCCTCCTTCACGCCGCACGCTTTGGCGCTCGTTGAGAAAAACCAGCAGGATCCGTCCTGGGCGATCCCGCGCCAGCTCAAGATCGCGCCGCCGATCGATGCGCGGCAGCCGTTTTCCGCCAAGCGATCCGTGGATGCCGGGCCGTTTTACGATGCCGCGGAAGACCGCATGCTCGGCGGCGTCATCAATACCTACAGCGCGCTTGCCTTTGCCGAAACCACCTTCGGCCTCCTGCAGTCCGAGGCGCGGGTCGGCTCGGTGGTCGAGCTCAACAAACGGTCTGCGGCCAATCGGGCGGTGATCGACGGCTGGGTCGAGTCGCACCCGCTGTTTTCGCTCACCGTCACCGATGCCGAGCGGCGCGGCGCGGCTGTGACGCTGCTAAAGGTGGAGGACGCCGGCATCACCGATCCTGCGATCCATGCCCGCATTATCGCGCGTTCGAAGCAACTGCTCGGCTATGAGGGCTTTACCCATCCGAACGGCGCGTTCGAGCCCGGCCTCGACGCGGCGCGTTACGTCAACGCATTCCCGGGAACGCCCGGCGACTACCGCGCCTGGGTCGGCGGGATCCGCGAGCCGGCCGATATCGTCGCGCTGCTGGAGAACCTGCAATATGCCTATCTGCGCGCCAAGATCGTCGTGATCGAGGAGGAACTGGCGAAGCAAGGCGTCACGTTCGCGGCGCCTGCGAAGGCCGGCGCGATGGTCCGCAAGGATGATCCAGAACACGCCTATACGGTGCTGATCGCCGATCTGGTCGGCCTGCGCCTCGGCGCCGATGGGGAGCCCGACGACAGCGAGATCAGGACCTATGTCGAGGAAAAGGGCGGCGTCTTCCATGCCGGCCCGATCGGCGACAGGGCGGCGCTGGAAAAGGGCCGCATCCATTTCTTCTACCAGCCGAATCTCAGCACCGAGGCCGAAATCCTGCCGCAGACAGACAAGGGCCAGTATGACGCGCTGATCGCGGCGGCGACCTTCATCCCGAAGGCTTCAGTCTTCCCGTTCGGCGGCGTGCGCATCGGCGCGGGTACCGGCAATATGAGCTCGGCCTCCTGGGGCGGCGGCAACGGCGAGGGCGGCGATGCGCCTTTGATGAACACGCCCGGCATCAACAGCCGGGCGACCGCCCAGATGGCGATGAAGGCGATCCTCAAGGTTGTTCCCGACCTGCCCGTCGACAGGCTGCACCGGATGGTCGCCAACGGCGACTTTGATACCGGGCGCCAGCTCAAGGATTTCCCGACCGCCAAGCTGGAGGGCCGGAAAATCGCCATTCTCGGCTACGGCAATATCGGCCGCGAAGTCGCCAAGCTCGCCAAGGCTTTCGGCATGAAGGTGGTGATCTACGCGCGCCAGCATCACCAAGGCTGGATCGAGTCGGAAGGCTTCGATTACGCCGCAAGTCCGGTTGAAGCGGCGACCGGCGCCGACGTGCTCTCCGTCCATATCGGTCTCGGCCGGCTGGATGCTGCGACCGGCGTTTACTCCAACGCAGGGGTGGTCGACACGCAGGTTCTCGGCGCGATGAACGATGGTGCGGTGCTGGTTAATTACGACCGGGGCGAGGTCGTCGATGCGGCGGCGCTCGACCGGGCGCTGTCATCAGGAAAGATTGCCCATGCGGCAATCGACGCCGATCTCTTCAAGGATGCAGTAACCGGCAAGCTCAGCGGGCCGATGGTTCCCTATCTGCCGCTCGAAGAGCGCCATAAGGGCAAGCTGGAACTGCTGCCGCACGCCGCCGCCGATACCGACCATCCTTCTCGGGTGACCGGCGCCAAGCAGGCGGTCGACCAGATCTTCGATGTCATCCGCTTCAAGTCGGTCACCAATCTGAAGGGTGATCTGCCGGAAGGGTATGTCTCGGCAGGCGGCCGCACACCGGCCGGAATCGGCAGGGTGACGAAGCGGGTGGTCAGCGAGATCAGCGGCAATTCCGAACTGCTGGACGAATTGCGGCGGACCTCGGAAAAGGTCGCGGCGATCGTCGGCGCGCTCTCCGTTGTCTCCGATCCGAGCCACCGCGACCGGATCATCGATCGCTATACTGGTCTGCTGGCCGAAAATGCCGGCCGGCAGCGGGCGCTTCTCGAACAGCTTGGCCTCTACGGACCGGCGGCGGAGTAGGCCGCAGTCGAAGGTCTTCCCATATGGAGGCAACGCGGCATCGACGGCACATTCAACAGCGTTGAGCCTTGACGGACCCAGATGCGATGCCTCAGCGAGACCGTTACTGCATGTACCAGCCATGGCTGACAACCAGTGACTGGCCGGTGAGAGCATTGGTCTCGAAACCGGCAAACAGCAGCGCCACTTCGGCGACATCGTCAACCGTGGTAAACTGTGCATCCACAGTGCCGCCGAGCATTACCTTCTTGATGACCTCGTCTTCGGAAATTCCGAGTTCCTTTGCCTGTTCCGGAATTTGCTTGTCGACGAGCGGCGTCCGGACGAAGCCGGGGCAGATGACGTTGGCACGCACGCCATCCGGTCCGCCTTCCTTGGCGACCACGCGAGCAAGGCCGAGCAAGCCGTGCTTGGCGGTGACGTAGGCCGATTTCAGCGGCGAAGCCTCATGCGAATGCACCGAGCCCATATAGATGATCGCGCCGCCTTTCTGCGCCTTCATATGTGGAACGCAAGCCTTGGTGGTGAGGAACGCGCCATCGAGATGGATGGCGAGCATCTTCTTCCAGTCGGAAAAGGCGTAGTCCTCGATCTTGTTGACGATCTGGATGCCGGCATTGGAGACGAGCACGTCCACCCGGCCCCACTTGGTTACGACCGCGGCGACGCCGGCATTCACGGCTTCCTCGCTGGTGACGTCCATCGCAAGACCGATCGCCTCGCCCGGGCCCGCAGCCGTCAGGTCCTTGGCCGCCGCTTCCGCCGCCTCGAGCTTCAGGTCGGCGATGACGACCTTGGCACCTTCCGAAACGTATTTTTTGGCGATCGCCAGCCCGATACCGCTGGCCGAGCCGGTGACGATGCAGACCTTGTCCCTGAGCTTCATGGTTCGACTCCTTATTTTGCAAGATAATCATGGACCACTTCGCCGAGGCCCAGCGTCAGGTCCGAGAGAATATGGACGGCGGATTTGACCTCAAGCACCGGCAGGTCGGCGACCGGCGCCAGCGCGTGCGGAAACAGCGCCAGGGCGCCCGGTCCTTCCCACGCGCCCTTCACCGTCAGATCCTCCAGATAGTAGCGCACCAGTTCGCAGATGCGCGGTGTGCAATCGACATGTGGAATAATCTTCAGCATGAAATTCGGCTGCTTCAGGCTTTCGAGGATTTTCGCCTCGTCGAGTGACCGATGCTTGAAGCCCATTGTTGCGGTGGCGACGCGCTGACCGCCATAGTCGAGCGTGCCGACCAGCGCATCCTTGACGGATGTCAGCGATGGCTCGGCCAGTTTCTTCGGAAAGCCCCAGATTTCGCGTCCGCCGGCGATCGGCGCGTCGTCGTTGAGATACATGGAATGCACGTAACCGCCATGTACCCCTTGATAGGTCACCGGGATGACCTGGCCGGATTCGGTATAGTCGCCAAAGCCGGTCGAGTCCGGCATGCGGATGAATTCATATTTCACCAGCGGCTCATCGAACTGCAGCGGTTCGGGCACGACCCGGCGCAGGGCCTCCGGATCGGTGCGATAGGTGATGATCATATATTCGCGATTGACGAACCGGTAAGGCCCTGGCGGGTAGGATGGACTGGTCAGCGGCATGGCAAAGGCATTGCGAACGACATCTTCAATTTTCATGGTTTTTTCCCACGCAGGCGTTGCTCGGCAAGGTCGAAAATCCGTATCCCATTGGTCGGACGCGTTCGGTCGAGCCAATCTGGATGGTTCAGCGTCTCGACCACATCGTCATGGCCGGCCTTCCAGTGTTCCTCCACGGAGAGCCGCGAAAACTCATAGTCCTTAGATCCGGTTTCATAGGCGGCATGCCGATAGATCAGGTGCACCATGGTCACGGCGCAATCATTGCCGATCTTTTCAAGGAGCCTCGCATCGGGATCGTCCTTCAGCTCAGGCGGCAGCTTTTCAGTCAGCCTCTTGGCCGCCATGCGCACCGACTGAAGCTTGCGGAACTGGTCGGTGTTGAGCCGCGTGCGGCTGGAAAAGCGGATTTCCTTCTCGCGGGCATCGACGTCAAAGACATCCTTCGGCAGCACGCCCTTGGCGCTGAACAAATCGACCTGGAAGATGCAGAGATCTGTCTCCAACTCGCTACCACCGAGAATGCGCTGCAGCGGAGTGTTGGAAACGATACCTCCATCCCAATAATAGCGCCCGTCGATCTCGACGGGCGCAAAACCCGGCGGCAACGCCCCGGAGGCGGCCACGTGTTTGGGCGAAAAAGCACAATCGCGGTTGTCGAAATAATTGAAGTTGCCGCTGACAACATCGACAGCGCCGAGGCTGAGACGGATGGCACCGGAATTGATCAGGTCGAAATCGACGAGACCGGCGAGGGTCTCCTGCAACGGCGCGGTGTCGTAAAGGCTGATCGCGGCCATCGGATCGCCCGGGATGTTCCATGGCGCAAAGACGCGCGGCGTGAAAAAGCCGGGAACGCCGGTCAAAGACCCCAGAAAAGCGGAGGATTCGTTGAACCATTTGCGCATCGCATTGCCATTGCCGAGAAAATGGCCGGGCAATCCGGACGAGACCCGATGCCAGAAGGTCCTTAGGTTATCGACACGCTGATCGACGGGGCTTCCGGCAATGATGGCTGAGTTGATCGAACCGATAGATATCCCGGCCAGCCAGTCGGGGCGGATGCCAGCCTCATGCAAAGCTTCGTAAGCGCCGGCCTGGTAGGCACCCAGAGCACCCCCGCCCTGAAACACCAGCACGGTTTTCTCTGTCGGAATAGTACTCACGGGACGCTTTTCCTCAAATGCTGCAGCTGCTAACAAATAACACAGAGAAGGGCATCGAGCTGCACAGGGCAGATTAAGTTTCAGTAATGCGGGAAGGCTTCTGAGTAATCGTATACCAAGTCATTTCAGAGGCTTGCCAGTCAAAGCGGCGCATTCTTCGCAACCATCGAGGCCTTAGTTAGTCCTGCCGAGGGCATCTTGCAATGCAACAAAATGTGACAACGCTGGCCATGCGGCTATGTAGACTGCGAATTCACCCACGCCAGGCCAATCCTTCATTTCAGCTTGCTACGCCGTTCGACCAGCGTCATCAGCTGGTTCAATCAACGAAGTCTCGCTTCGAGACAGGAGCACTCTTATGTTCCATAATATCCGTTACGCCGCAAATTTGTTGTAGGGGGTGGGTTCAAGGATGAAGTGCGACTTGCAGCCGGATTACGCGGGCGTTCGAAATTCTCCGCGGCGAACGAACTGGAGCAAATCCAACGCTTCGCGTTCGGGGCCTGCGGGCTTGCCGCTTGCCAGCCAAAGTACGAAGCTTGCCCCGAAATAGCCGATCCCGCCGATTGGTATCATGATCGCCAGTTGCAGGGACTCTGACCTGTCGGTGATCATGAGGCCGACGCCCCAGACACAGCCAGCCATAACCAGCGCGGCGACGATCGAACGCCAGCAGGCGAGAAGCTGAGCCCTCACTGACACGCCGGTGAGACGCCTCGCCAGGAAGACATACATCAGGATGCCGATCGCGGCGCTGATGCATCGCGCGAACAGAAGACCAACCAGCCCACCCCAGACCAGGCCGGCGAAAATCAGGGGAAAGCGGACGAAGATGAAAGCGAGGTCAAGCTGAAACAGCGACCGCGTGCAGCCGAGGCCCATTGCCAAGGGAGTCACCGGCATTTTAAAGGCGATGATGGCGAAGACCGCGCCTAACACCTGAGCCACCAGCGCGGCCGAGGACCACGCCGGACCAAGGACCATGCTGACGAAGGGCTCGGCAACCAGCGCGAACCCAATGCCAACCGGCAGCGCCGCCGCAACAAGCAGGCCTTGGGATCGAAGGAATGCATGCCGCAGGCGTTCAGGATCGTCCTGAAGCCGTGCAAAGACTGGGAAGAGCAAGCTTGCGATCGGCGCCGTCGTTTCACGCACTGGCAGTGAGGCAAGCTTGTCGCCTACGGTGTACTGGCCGAGAGGGGCGGCGCCCAGCATGGCGCCAAGCGCAAGCTGGTCGGCGCGCCAGTTGAGCTCATTGAGGCCGGAGCTGAGCGCCACCCACCCGGAGAACGAGAACAGATTTCTCCAGTGAGCAAACGAAATGCGCGGCAAATAAGGAAGCAGGACGTACGACATGATCACACCGACCACCTGCGAGGCGAGCGTGCCGATCACGAGCGCCCAGTAGCTGCGAAAAATCAGGGCGATGACGACGGCGACGACCACGCCAACCACCCTGTTGATCAGCTCGATGAATATCTCTTGGTGAAAGGAAAGGCGCCGCCGGAAGTCCACAAGCCGAGGGTTCACGAGGCCGCTGATCAGCGCGCCGCCTCCAAGCGCGAAGAATATGCCGATCAGACGGTCGTCCTGATAGGCCCATGCGACGGGATAACCTGCGCTAACCAGCAGGACGGCGATCGCCGCCGCGCGCAGCATGTTCAGTGTCCAGGCCGTATTGTAATGTTCTCGCTGCGGGCTCTTGTGCTGGATGAGGGCCGAACTGAGCGAAAGTTCGGTTATGGCCGCGATGATCGAAAGGACGATAGTCGCGAGGGTCACTAGGCCGAAATCGGCAGGTGATAGCAGTCGAGCCAGTGCCAGCATGCTAACCACGCCCAGAAGATTTGAGACGACGCGTCCGCCGGCGGTCCACATTGCCCCGACACTCAGCTGTTTGCGTACACCTTCCAACGTTGTTTCCTCGCTTACGCTTACAGTGCTAATGCGGTGCAGTTCTCGTGAGAAATATTCATCGGGCCGTGGTGTCCAGCTATGTCTTGCTGGTGGTATAAGACGATCGAAAGGTCAGGTACATCTCAACCCTGACGGCTGAGGCAGAAGAAACAGCGAAGCCAAAATCCCAGGGCCAGGCAAGTACTCACTGGATCGGTCGCAACCTCACTGAAGAGCTGAAAAATGTTGATCTGATTCATCGCAAGAGCATGTCAGTCGCTTTCTTCAACAGCCGCTAGACCGGGGTGCTCCGGGCGACGGTACGCGCAATCTCAAGGGCTTCCTCATATGTGTCGGCCCAGTGGACGGTGCTGTAGTTCCGACCTGTGTACTCGTACACAGCGCGGTTCTTGCCGAAGCGGTCGGGCAGCAGCACGCTGTGCTGCGAACGCAGGGCGCAGAGAATGTGTGGGTGCATGCGGTCAGTAACCAGCACCTTACCGGTATCCAGCCTGCGGTTGCCGCTCGCGAGCACGTAGCGCGCAAAGCGATCGTAGCTGCCGGCAATCTGCTTATTGACGATCGAACGTAGCGTTGGCGCCAGTTGGCGGACGCGGGAGAAGAAGCGCCCTGGAAACAGGATCCGCATGCCCGCGGGATCATGGTGCGTCCAGTCGAACACTTCGACGTCACTTGGCGCAAGGGATCCGACGCCCTCGATATCGTCGCGGGCGAGCCAGATGACATCGTGATCAGGCGTGACGTGCCTTGGCTGCGGCGGGAGGAGCAGCGCGGAATCGTGGACCGTCTCCACATGGACGTTGCCGGGGAATACGTTGCGCGCTGACTCAGCGCTGACCGGGTCCCTGGCTAAAAGTACAGCATTGCGATGATTTCCGAAGATCGTGCGCGCCTCGCGGCGGTCCTCGTCGTCGACGAACAGCATGGTCGACGGCAGCGACACGAGGCGATTATTGGGGCACGCCTCGGCGACGATGCGCTTGACCTCTGCGTGGCGCGGCCATAGGCGCGAGACCGTGACCCCGCCCGAGAAGAGTATCGTGCCGTCCCCGACAGCGCGAATCATTTGCTGAAGATCGAAGTTGTGCCCATGCGCCGTATAGGCGATGGGCGCATTACGTTGCTTCAAATAGTCCATGGCGGCCACCCACATCATGTGGTTGCCGACATTGAAGTCGAACGGGAACTGCAGAAGCGCTACAGGCTGGCATTCGGGGATGTAGCGGTCGAGACACTCGCGAATCGCTCGCGCCTGCTGCGCCTTTTGCGCCGCGTCTTTAGGCGAAAGTGCTGTACCGGTCATGTGCGCCTACCCTCGATCACGCACTGCCGCGATTGGCGAATGCTGGAACCTGTCTTTGCTAGCGCCGTACCAGGTGACAAACCGGCGCACGCCCTCTTGGACACTGTCATCCGCACCGCGCTGGAGGAGCGCTTACGGGCGCCCGAGCGAAGTGACGCCAATGATTGCTGGTCTCGCGAAATGGATCTTTGGCGCCACGGTAGGCATCGGTTCTCGAAGTCCTTGCTGTGTCTAGTGCAGGAAGTGCCGTCCCAAAAAATGTCTTCTCGGACGGAGAAGGTTCAGTGCGTTCGGGTCACAAGCATGTGTCCAGCCGAGAGGTCAAAGTCCAGTCCCTCCCGTCCTGCGCGAGAGAAGTAATCGTCTGCCGCCTTTCGGCACCCAGACCAATCCGAATAGGCGTGAAGTGCGACAGCGCCGCCGACGATGAGATGAGGCATAACCCGCTCTAGACAGGCGCCGACAGGCTCGTACCAATCAACATCGATATGAGCCAAAGCGACCGGCTCGGCGACTGTAAGCGTGTCTTGCACCTTACCCTTTATCAATTGGACGTTGTTGGACTCGACGGGATAACCAAACCTAGCGAAGTTGTTCGTCACCGTCGCCATCAGGTCATCATCATAGAGATAGTATTGCTCGCCTCCAAGGCCTACGGCTTCGCCGGCATTGATTTCAGCGTACCGAGCTTTCATGTCGTCGCCATCGTGCTCCGAAGGCGGAGGGAGCATCTCGAACAGGTCGTACACGCGCATAGCGCGCTGAGGCGACTTGGCGGAACACATGAGAATTGCTGAACCGCCGCGCGCGCAACCTGCCTCAATGATCAACGCTCCGCTCGGGGCGGTACGACGCACGACCTCAAGCAATTGATGAAGTTGAGGATCAGTCGTGTAAGAAAGGTATTCGGTGCGAACCCTTGACCAAGCGTGTCGAACGTCCCCTGGGTAGGCGGTCCGACGGGCGCGTTCCAAAAGCGCGTTGAGGCGCCAACGCGCCCCACGCGCAACTCTATCTACTGCGTTCATAACGCCCCATCTCCCCGCAACAGCGTCCGCCTCGGCGAAGCCTTACTGAACTCCCTAAGACTCCCCTTGGCGGAGGAGGCCCGCTAGCATCGTGCCTTGCCCTTCTCATCGACGTACGCGTCGTTGGCACAGCTGATCTGTCTTCATGATACCATTATCTCTGGTCCTCACTCACATACCTTCAAAGCGTTGACGGATAACTTAGCGGTTCATCAGGACAAAGTAAGCCAAGAGGAGGGGGTCTGCGGTCTTACATCCATTTCGGAAAAAAGATTGACCGTCATCTGCTGCGCGCGGCTATCTACGCATGGCATATTCCTTAGCGGAACAGTGACGACTAGAGACACCAAACCCTTTATCCAGTTCTTTATTCTTCTCCGCCAACTTCTCGTGAGCTGAGGCGGTTGGAAAGCCCAACTGTTGTCTAAGCCCCATACCCATTGAATTGATCCAGTCGAAAACACTCGCGCTCCACTCACTGCTCTGTAATAGACAGCATGAGAGATATTTGGACGTGTGCCCCCTGGCAGTGGCGGTAGAATTTCGTTGGCACGTGTAGAGGATTTCGAAAGAATGACGAGTCCGTCGGGAGATTCTTCGTTGTCTAGAACCGCATCCCATTCGTACCCGACCAGTCCCTTCAGCCTATCGCCGTTTCTTAAACCTGTGTGCGCGTAGATAGGGTCAGTAGCGTTAGAAACGATGAAATCAAAACCCTCATAGATGCTACCATGATCGGATACATAGCCCACCCCTATCAGTGCATTCTCCGGTCTATTGACCTCCTTAGAGCGAAACACTGAAGTTGACGCAGGAGGATCTAGCTGAGCCACCGGATCGAGAGACAGGCCGGCGCCAATACCCGATGAATCCTTGTATATGGTAACAACGCGGTTCGACTGGCCCCGGCTTGAGCAGTCGAACCGAACCTGCCAATAAGCAGTATTAGCAGAGTAAAAGGCGAGATTAATACCATTATCGCGTGCCAACTCAACTCTATCACGCTGCTCCATCGACCAATACTCATCATGACCTACCGAAAGAAATATTCTGTGCGAAAGAATTTGTAAAGGGTTACTGTGAACATCCACATTGGCGTAATAGGATATGTCGTAACCCTGCGACTCCAACCAGCGGACCATGTTGTACTCCCAAGTGAGCATATTATTACAATTGAAGCCATCAGTATTGCTGAATCCAAGATGGGTGGAATCATAGGGGCGATCAAAGCTTACCTGGTATGCTCTTGTGTTACTGGTGCTATTAGCATCATATACACTGAAGCCGCCGAAAATGTTATACGCTTGAGCAGTCGTTACTGCATCCTGAAAGCCTATGTCGCTAGGGTGATTGTCTTTGCGCAGAACAAACGGGACAAGCGACTGTTTGCCGCTTCTGCAATCAGTTAACTTGATAACATAAAGTCCGCTTGTCCAAGCTGCAGATGTTTTCAGTTCATATGATACGTCCCACAGACATTCGATCAAACGCGTGTCAGGATTGGTCATGGTGGGGCTTGATTGAGTTAATCCGTCCAGACCGAGCGCGCTGGCTATAAGTCGACCGCCTGCACCGCCGTAGTAACCAAGGCGATAGACCTCAAGATTATATTGTCCAGCGGAAGACAAAGAAACCTTTAGGTTCAAGGAGTCTCCTGCATTTATACTTGTTGCATCCGCATAAGCCTCGATCTCGTGGTTCGTCGCCAAATTTGTAATCTTCCAATCAGTTGTGCCGGCATTTAGATTTTCGATTACAATTGAGTTTTGCGCGTCCACTCTGATGCCCTGACTGGTGAAGTTTTTAAGGCCTTCGGTCGTGGATAGGACTGCAAGAGCTCGGATTTGGCTGCCAAGAAGACCCGACGGTATTCTGATGCGAGCACTCGTCTCTCCGGCAATATTCGTCCATGCCCCGTCAACTTTTTGCTGCCAACCGTAAGCCGCCTCCTTCTCAGGACTTTGGCCGCATTCATTGAAAACATTTGCGGTCAGCGTATTTCCAACAGTGGCGCTCCCTCTAAGGAGAACATAATAGGTGTGTTCCTCGTTCGACGATGTGGGTATCTTTTGCGCGCCACTCTCGACACTGCCTTGCATGGGTCCCCCTGACCGTTATCCCACATTGGTGCGTAGTGATTTTTTATTCGCTGGGCGTGGCCGCGTTTCGGGAGCCTATAATTTCAGAGCCTTCCGATGACAGTACGAAACCAGCGTTCTGCAACGACCTATCGAGAAGTTTTATAGACCCTTAGTAGGTTTCCCTCAACGGCCAATTGGCCCGACTTAGACCGCTTTTCGGCTACGTAGCGGGGGCTATCACTGCCCGTTTGATTGCATCGGCGCGGCCATTCATCCTCCAATTGGGGGTCTGCTGATTCGCTCTTCCTGTGAACTGCCCCCATTTCGACCAGACAGTCGGCATAAGCAGAAAGGCTCAAGCACAGGCTTGAGGACAGGCTTATGTCCAACGAACCTGTCGTCGGCAATTCCGAGGTCAAGAAGCTCGAAGAGCGGGTGCGTGAGCTGGAACGCATGCTCGGCCGCAAGACGCTGGAGGCCGAGATCCTCCGCGAGGCCATTTCCAAAGCCCAGACAACAAAACAGATATCGCAGCCAATCTTGTTGCCGAAGGAGGTTCCCGATGAAGCCACTTCATGCGACGAGCTGCGGCCGGAGACCACATCGGCATAGTAGTTCGCTGAAATCATAGGTGCTGGTCGGAAAGAGACCTGTGGTGGCGGAACCGCCATACGCATAGACACCATTGCCGCGAGCCGCCGCACTCGATTGCCTTCCCTTTCCGCCGACGGTCAACCATCGGGGAACCAAGGAATCCACCAGGAGTGGGCGCGAAGTCCACCGACGAGCGTTGCGATACATGGCAGGCACCTCTCTCGCGAGATTGTCAGGGTCAAATGTATGAGGATCATGCGATACGCAACTGTGAAGTATAGTCGAAAATGGGAGAGTATATCCTACGAATTTCGCTCTGCAGGGCGGCATCCTTTGGGCAAACGGGCGTGTTGCATGGCCCAGGTGATGGCTGAGATGCGCGAGGTCGGCAAGATGCGCCGCATCCTTTACAAGGCTCGAAGCCGAAAGCGGTGGCTCTTTTCGACATCGCCGCATGGTGGTGCCAATGCTGGCCCCCCAAGCAGGAAGCCTCGCGCTGGACCGTTCGTGCAATGGCATAAGCCGCCGGGATCTCATGACCTATTGATTTTCCCGGGCGATGCCTCGGTGTCGCGCCGAAGATATGTGTTTCTGCTGGATTTAGGCTGAAGTACCCGCCCCACCTCATCAATAGTGATGAGGCAAAATAAACGATCTCCACCTTCCTCAAGGCGTCGCCAGACTGCACACTAGGGACGCGGCTTCGGACTTGTCGTCCGGCGTGCGAACAGAATCAAGGCAGTTGGACCAACATCCCTTTAAGGATGTTTTGCAGGCGAGATATATATATGAGTTCATCGCACCGCGCCCCCCACGTGTTCTTTCGCGCGACGTTTGTCATCGGTGCACTCGCCTTTCTTGCCGGAGCTGTGTCGCCAGCTCTCGCCGATAGCGCCCCCTTGACTCCGCAAACGAAAATCCGTCTGACGATTGTCCAATGGATGCAGTCCAAAGGCCAATATGAACGATGGGATGCGCTTGGCGGCGAATACACCGTCTCGGATGAAGGCGCTGTCTTTCTGCCCTTTCTTGGATCCCTTTCCGTCGGCAATCGCGATAACACCAGCCTCACCAACGAGATTGCCAAGCGCCTGCAGGAAAAAATCGGATTGGTTCAGGCACCTGCGGTCACCATCGAAATTCTCGAATATCCGCCAATCTACGTCGTCGGAGACGTAACCAAGCCCGGGGAATACAAATTCCGCCCTGGACTGACCGTCCTGCAATCACTGGCACTGAGCGGCGGCCCGTTGCGCGCCCCAAGTCTGCAGCAATCGCAGACGATCAAACTCGCAGGCGAATTGCGAGACGTCGACCACTCGCTGCTGCGCAGCACTGCCAAATTAGCACGGCTCCAAGCAGAGATGACCGGGGCGAAGGAGATAACGTTCGATCAGACGCTCGGCGTCGATCAGCAATACGCTGCGGGAATATACAACGAGGAACGGGTCATTTTTCAGGCTCGTGCAAATGCGCTGGACAGGCAGTCGAAGGCGCTCACGGAATTGCGTGATCTTTTGAACAGTGAAGTCGGCATGCTGGGCGAGAAGGTGCAAGGCTCGGAAGACAATATCAAATCGATCGAAGACCAGCTGACCAGCGTCAAAACGCTGGTCACGAAAGGCCTCACCGTTTCGTCGCGTCAATTGGATCTGGAACGGTTGCTCACCACCTACCGCTCCAATCGGCTCGACCTTGTCACCGCCATCATGCGGGGCCGTCAGGCGATCAGTGAGACAACGCGAAATCTCGAGGGGCTTTATGACACGCGGCGAAGCGAAGTCGCTTCCGAATTGCAGTCGGAACAGGCAAGTCTCGATCAGTTCAAATTGAAGCGCGAGATAACGCAAAAACTGCTTCTCGATGAGCTCGCGGCAGGGGGAAGCTCGAATACCAGCGGCGAGGAGCTCCCGCTGACCTTTACGGTGAGCCGGCGAAACGAAGCGCAAATCAAGCAGTTCCAGGCCTCCGAAACAACGGCGCTGATACCGGGTGATGTGGTGAGGATCGTCCGAACCCGCATTGCGGATGGCGTGGCTCGGGCCGCCCCTGCCGACCTGCCGCGTGAAACTGAGACACACGCCAGTCAGGCAAGCCAGTGACCCGCGAAAAGCACGTATTGCAGACGGAACCCCCAGTGGGCGATCGAGCAGCGCCAAGGCGCTCAGACCGAAGCGTGCACAAACCATTTTCTTCTGGACAGAGGTGGCGGCCACGCTCGTGCATGTAGTGCTGGCATGGCACTTCGTATCGAAGTTAGGGACGCCAGGAGCCGGCATGCCGTTTTTCGGCCTCTACGTCTGGCATAGCATCCTCATTTCCGTGATCGTGCGGTGGCTTACCGGCTTCCGCGGATCCGCAGCCAACCGCAGGCACGTGCTGCTTTTCCTACCTGCATCGGTGTTGGTATTCTCGGCGTTTTGGGTCTTGCCGCTATGGCCGGCGATCGGGATCGGCGCCTTGGCCGTAGCTCTGACCGGGATCTACTCGCTGCGCATGCTGATCCAGCTTCTTCCGCCCGAGGTGATGCCCCAGTGATCAGAGGATGGATCGCGAAATTCGCCTAACAAGAAATGCGCATCAAGGCGATGCGCATCAGGCCCTTCGGCACAACGAAGATTGCATCACGCAATCAGGAAATCATACAAGCGCGATGTCCCGATCGTGCTGTACGGCGGCGGGTAGGCTGGCGGCCTCAGCCAATGAGCTTCGAAGTGCTTCAACAACCCTGATGATGTCGAGATCCGTCATCTGGGCATAAAGCGGCAGGACTATCGTTTGCCGCTGCGCGGCCACGCTTCGCTTCAGGCTTGTCGCAGCACGATGAGAACTATGGTCGGAATAGGCACCTTCCAGATGAATGTTCATCACACCGCGTCGGGTCGAGATCCCTTGATCGAGCAGTGCCTGCATGACCGTTCGCTGGTCGACGGCATCAGGCAGTTTCACGCAAAAGCTCTGCCAGTTGCTACGAGCCCAATGCGGCTCGACCGGTGAGAGCCCAGGGATCGAAGACAGGCGCTCGCAATATTGCTCGGCGAGCCGCCTGCGCTGCGCAATCAGCCCCGGCAGCCGCCGCAACTGTTCCCTTCCGACGGCAGCCTGAAGGTCGGTCATACGGTAGTTGTAGCCCAATTCGTCATAGTCTTCGAAAATCACCTGTTTCGAGCCATGGCGAACAGCATCGGTAACGCTCATGCCATGCTGACGCCACAGCCGGAATTTTCGATCATATTCGGGATTGGCGGTGGTCAACATGCCACCATCACCTGTCGTGACGACCTTCCGGGGATGGAAGGAGAAACAGGCAATGTCGCCATGCGGCTTGCCGATCTTTTCCCAACGCCCGTCCCACAGGATTTCGCTTCCCGTCGCGCATGCCGCATCTTCGATGACCGGCAGCTGATGGCGCTTGCCGATCTCCACGATCGAGCGGAGATCGCAAGGCATGCCAAGCTGATGCACACATAGGATTGCCTTGGTGCGGGGCGTGATGGCTGCTTCGATCAGGCTGGGGTCGATATTGTAACCATCTGCTTCGATGTCGACGAAGACAGGCACCGCATTGCAGTATCGAACAGCGTTCGCGGTGGCGATGAACGAATGGCTGACCGTGATGACTTCATCGCCGGCACCGACATCGACCGCCATCAAGGCGAGATGCAGTGCGGTCGTGCAGTTTGAACCGGCACAGGCATGTGCAGCGCCGACAAAGGCGGCGAATTCGCCCTCGAAGGCCGCGACTTCCGGTCCCTGCGTCACCCATCCTGACATAATAACGCGGCGCGCGGCCTCAGCCTCCTCTTCTCCGAGGACGGGCTTGGCGACCGGAATCGTTGATAGAGACGGGCTCATGCAGCTTGCCCTCCTGCCGCAGCGGTCTTCATCTGCCACCAGGCGACAAGATCGCGAAGCCCTTGTTCCATCGATATTTCCGCTTTGAAGCCCAGGAGTTTCTCGGCCTTGCTGATATCGGCAAGACGACGGGTTACGCCGTTGACCGTGCGGGCTTCTTTGTGCTGCGGTTCGAGTGAGACGCCCATGATGCCGCTCAGCATCTGCGCAAGTTGCAGGAGGCTTATTTCCTCGCCGCTCGCGACATTGAACACTTCATCGGTGACATCGCTCTTCGCAGCCAGCAGGTTTGCCCGGGCGATGTCACGTGCATCGACGAAGTCCATCGTCTGGCTGCCGTCTCCATAGATGAGGGGTGGCATTCCGGTCGCCAGACGCTCCATCCAGCGGATCAACACTTCGGTATAGGCGCCGTAGACGTCCATCCGCGGCCCATATACGTTGAAATAGCGCAGCGCCACATAGCGCAGGCCGTACATCTCCGCAAAGCTGCGAAGCAGCCCCTCGTTAAACGTCTTGGCCGCGCCGTAGATCGTCCTGTTATTATAGGGATGATGCGCTTCGGTGGTCGGAAAGCTCTCGGCCAAACCCAGAACGGAGGCTGAAGAAGCAGCGACGACCTTCGACACGCCTGCCTTCACGGCAGCTTCGAGAACATTGAACGTACCTTCGGCCAGAACATCGAAAGCGAGCCGCGGGTCTTCCGCGCATTGCGTGATGCGGATCGCTGCCTGGTGAAAGACGATGTCGACGCCTTCGAAGGTTTTCGCCAGCAACGCTCTGTCACGGATATCTCCCTCGATGATGTTGACGGACCCGCCACCTATTGCCGTGCTGAGATTGTCCCGGCGTCCGCGCACGAAGTTGTCGAGGATGATAATCTCGCGCGGCTTCTCCAATGCGACGAGATCGGCGATATGCGACCCGATCAGGCCGGCTCCGCCGGTAATGAGTACCCGTTGATCTTTCACGATCTTCCTCCATGCGATATATCCAGCACAGCATCGGCTTCCGTGCGCCAGCGTATGAACTTCGCCGGCACGCCCGCCACGACTGAAAACGGTTCGACATCGGAAACAACGACTGCGCCCGCTCCGACGATCGCCCCCTTCCCGATGCTCACGCCGGGAAGAATTGTTGCGTTCGTTCCAATATCGGCCCATGCGCCGATGCGGACCGGCTTGATTTCGAGATCCGTGCGAATGATCGGCACATCCACCGGCAGTGCCGTATGGGTCGATCCAAGCACTTTGGCGCCAGGACCCCAGCCGACACAATCCTCGATAACCAGGTCGCGTGCGTCGAAATAGGCCATCGGGCCGATCCAGACATTGTCGCCGATCACGCAAGTGCCGTCGAAGCGTCCCTGGATATAGGCCTGAGCGCCGATGAACACGCCATTGCCGATTTCAAACGTTTCCGGATGTTTGAAACCGGCGCCGCCCGCAACCTGCAGTCCCGTGCCGCAGCTCCGCGCGATCGCTTGCCAAATGGCTTTCCGCATCAGGGTGTCGACGACCCCGTCGCCTGTGGCGAAACGACCATAGAGGTCTATCAGGCCAGCGCGCCCGTATGATTGCCTGAGCTCTTCGACCAACCCAGTTTGGTAGTCAGGATCTGCCGGCCTTTCATGGCGACCATGGACCGCCTGTACCAGTCGAGCCTCGCCGGCGCGGTTAACTGACATAGGCGTACTCCAGCGCGGCGGCCACCTGGTCGACGTGTCGTACAGGCATCTCTGGATAGATCGGCAGTGATAGGACCTCCCGTGCCGCGGCTTCCGAGACCGGGAAATCCCCGGCCTGGTAACCAAGGTCGGCATGGGCTTTCTGCAGATGAACAGGGATGGGATAATGGAGCCCGGACGGAATGCCTTCCGCACTGAGCAGGCGTTGAAGCCCATCGCGATCACGGCTTCTTATGGCATAGACATGATAGACGTGACGCCGGTCGGCTGCTTCGACAGGGATTGTCAAATCCGTCGATCCGGCAAGCAGCGAAGAATAGCGGCGCGCATGACTGCGACGCGCCTCGGTCCAGGCTTCAAGGTACCGGAGCTTGACACGCAGGATCGCGCCTTGAATGGCGTCCATGCGATAGTTAAAGCCCTTCAGCAGATGATGATAGCGTTGCTCCTGACCCCAGTCTCGCAGCATGCGCATCGTCTTGGCCTGATCATCGTCACTGGTAACGACCATACCCCCCTCGCCGCAGGCGCCGAGGTTTTTGCCCGGATAGAAGCTGAAGCAGCCGGATAGGCCGATACTGCCGGCGCGGTGGCCTTTGTATTGCGCGCCATGGGCCTGGCAGGCGTCTTCGATGACGGGTATCCCGTGGCGGTCGGCAATTGCCTTGATCGCGTCCATATCGGCCATTTGACCGTAGAGATGGACGGGAACAATGGCCTTGGTCCGGGGCGTAATCTTTGCCTCGACTTCAGCCGGATCCATCGTGAGTGTCACGGGCTCAACATCGACGAATACGGGTCGTGCGCCCGTGTAGCAGATCGCCGACACGGTTGCGACGAACGTGAATGGCACGGTAATGACCTCATCGCCAGGGCCAACGCCCGCCGCAAGCAGGGCAAGATGCAAGGCACTCGTTCCGGTGTTGACGGCTATCGCATGCTTGACGTTGCAATAGTCTGCGAATTCCTGCTCGAAATGCGCGACCTCGTCGCCCAATACGTACTGCCCCGAGGCGAGAACGCCGAGCACGGCGGCGTCGATCTCACCCTTGATTGACTGATATTGTGCCTTAATGTCCAGGAACGGGATCATGCGATGCGCCTTGCCTCTTCGAGCTCGATGATGCGACCGCGCTGGGCTAACGACCGGCTTGCTGCTTCCAGAATGCGAACGACGCGCAGGCCGGCATGGCCGTCCGTAATGGGCCGCGAATTCTGCTCGATGCACTCGACGAACTGATCCAGTTCGCGTTTCAGTGCTTCGGTCATATCGAGCTTGGGCGCCCACATGTCGCCGCTGCGGTAGCCGACCATCATCTGATGCACTTTCTCGCCATAAGCCTGAGAATTGGGGTTCAGCGTGATGCCCTTGTCGTAGACCTTGATTTTTTCGCTGGGCTCCAGATCGTCGTAGACGATCATCTTGTTGCTGCCGCCGATCAGCGTGCGGCGCACCTTGACCGGCGCCAGCCAATTGACGTGGATGTGTGCGATGAGCTTGCTTTCGAAGAAGAGCGTCAGATAGGCGATGTTTTCCGGCTCGCCGAGTACATGGCTCATGCCTGTCGCTGAAACAGCCACCGGCCTTTCCTGCACAACATGGTCCAGGATGGAGAGATCATGCACCGCGAGGTCCCAGATGACGCTGACATCATGCTGAAAGAGCCCCAAATTGACCCGAACCGAGTCATAATAATACATGTCGCCCAAGCCGTTCTCGACCAGTTCGCGCATCTTGCGGACGGCGCCGGTGTGGACGAAGGTATGATCCACCGCCAGCACGAGGCGTCGGCGTGTGGCCTCTTCGACCATCCGCGAGGCTTCCTCCGTCGTCGATGCCATCGGCTTTTCGACGAAGACATGCTTTCCGGCCATCATAGCCTGCATTGCGAGCTTGAAATGGGTGAAGACCGGCGTCGCGATAGCGATGGCATCCACTCTTGGATCACGCAGCACTTCCTCGAAATCATCGGTGATCGTCACTGCGGGGTAGCGGCTTTTGACAGCCGCCAACCGGTCAACATTGAGATCACAGACAGAAACGAGGTGCGCTCCGGCTGCCTCCGAGATGTTGCGAACCAGATTCGGCCCCCAATATCCATACCCAACAACAGCGATGCCAATCATCACATTCCCTCCAACGCGTGCATGTCGACTGGCCCGTCATTAACGCGACCGATCATCCTGGCCGGAACGCCAGCGACAATGGCGCCATCGGGCACATCCTTTGTTACAACCGCTCCAGCGCCGACCTGCGCAGCCTCTCCGATCGTGACGCCAGGAAGAATGGTGGCGTTGCTGCCGATCGACGCATGGCGCTTGACCAGGGTCGGGACGACAATCCAGTCGGCCTCCGTCTGAAGGCTGCTATCCGGATTGACGGCGCGCGGGTATATGTCATTCGTGAACATGACCCCGTGGCCTATGAAAACGCCGTCTTCCAGCGTCACGCCCTCACAGAGGAAGGAATGGCTGGAGATCTTGCAGCTTTTTCCGACTAGGACGTTTTTCTGAATCTCAACGAAGGTGCCGATGCGCGTTCCGGCACCGATCGTACAGCCGTAAAGATTCACGAGGTCCGGATGGTGGATAATGGTGCCGTCATCCAGCTTGACGTTTGATGCAATCATCCCTGCAAAACCCCTAACTCTTGAACAGGTCCAGACTTTCAGTTGAAACCAACAATCGCTTGATTGCACCCAAGGTTTCACACCGACAGGACTAATATTTTTCTACATCCCAAAGAGAATTGTTTTCTGCATCTGAGTAAAGAAACAAAACGTTTAAGGTTATTCACCTAAAGACGTATCTACTTATGATGACTTACGCCCATGTTCATACATCGACCAACGTTGGTGGCGGGCTCACCTACCGCATCCGTTGCCGGCCCTACGCCGGAGACTGCGATTGTTTCCATGCATTTAGTGGTCAGTCGCAAACCACGGTGTAACGATGAAGTTTATTCTTCAATCTATCTAGTAACACTCAAGACTACTTCCGATTTATCTTTCTATTTCCGACTTACAATGCAAGTTGCGCACTACTTAGCCTATATTAGCTACTGTAACGCTCCGCGAATTGTGGTATTCGATTCCTACTTTAGAGTTTCCTAAACCCCCGTATTGAGAGGGGTTGGTACTCGGGTCGTAGTTGAGCGTAACGTGTTAGGGGAGGGTGAAGCTGTGAATTCAGCACTTATACCGAATTTGGACCTCAGGCAGGAGAACGTAGCTCTTCCCCTCAGGATAGATAATCCGAACACATCTGCCGTGCCGGGAAGACACACGCATTCTCTTGTCATTCTCGATAATCGTGAGCTCGATCGTCAATGCCTGGCGCAATGCATGGCTGCCCAAAAAGCGGATTTGCAGATTTTGGCTTTTGGATCAATTGAGGAGTGGAAGCAGAAGCGCGACGAATATCCTCCGCTTTCGGCAATCCTCCTGAACGTCGGCGGCAAAAAGATCGATGAACCGACAGTTTCGGAGCAAATCCGGAAGCTTTCGTCGGAATTCGCATCAACGCCACTCATCGTATTGGCCGATAGCGACGATTTCGGTCAAATCGTTAGGGCGCTTGAGTACGGAGCCAAAGGGTTCATACCCGCCTCAGTCAGCGTCAGCGTCTGTATGGAGTTGATCGCGCTGTCGGTGGCAGGAGGAATTTTTGTGCCTGCAAGCGCCCTGTTCGCCATGCGTCACTTGCTGGACTCGAGCAATTCGACCGCCCGCCCCCTCTCCGGCATATTCACGGACCGTCAGGTCGAAGTCGTGGAGGCGCTCCGACGCGGAAAGGCAAACAAAATTATCGCTTATGAGCTCAACCTGCGAGAAAGCACGGTAAAGGTGCATGTTCGCAATATTATGAAAAAGGTCAAAGCGACGAACAGAACGGAAGTCGTATTCAAGCTCAACGATCTTTTTCTTTCGGGCAGTTCTGCGGCAAGCAGCCTGTGCTGATGCGGTCGGCCGATCAGATCTTGCATCGCATCACGAGCGCATTCTCGCGCTAAACATCCTCGGTGGCTGCGCGCCAAATACGCCACCGAGTCCGCGATTGCATCTTCAGCCTCACCTGGGAAGTTTGTCATGTACGCCTCTCCAGGTGAGGCTGTCTGCATCTGCGATTTTCCCAGCTAAAGCGCATCGCATTGAATTTGATTCAAGCGATGCGCTTTAGCTGTTTGTTTTCATGCATATCGATATCCCCGAACCGCTGCACACTTCGGGGCGACATGCAATTAATTGCCGGTGCCCACAGGAAGCCTGGAAAGCGCTGTTCGGATCCTGCGCAACGGGCCTCTCTGCGAATGGGGGACCAGACGCCGCGCAAGATGCCAGAAATATCGGAACTCAGGCAGCGGCGGTACATTCGGCCGCAGGCCATTCAGGCGCAGTCTGACCATCAGGCCATCGACGCCTGAATATAGTCGCAGACGCCAACCAGCATCACGTTTGAAGTGTAGAAATGTTACTTTCTCGCCGGCGCTGCTTCCGCCGACGGGAGCGTGACGAAGAACATTTGCAAGATCTGGCTGCTGACAGCGCTCAAGAATATCGGAGAACCATGCAAGCCAATCGGAATCGCTCCGATCGGGAATCTGATGAATGCTTTTTCGATCCCTGCCATACCGTCCCGACACGACCCCATCGCCTGAGCGACCGAGTTGCGCGATGACGAGGCGCGCGCGCGTGAATTCGTCGTGGGATAGAGATGGATAGAAATCTTGCAGCCTCCGCGCCCGCTCAAACTGGCCTCTGCAGATCAAAGCGAGAAGGAAGTACGCCCACTCGACCGGATCCGGGGTGAGTGCCCCATATTCGCTCATGGTCACCTTGACCAGATCCACCAGAAGGTCATAGGCGCGATCGGCGTCGCCCTCGTGCAATGCACAGACGGCAAGGCGGAATTTGGCTTCGGGGAGGTAGGATACATAGTCCAGGCAGCGCGCGTAGCACTGCTTGGCTTCCTTCACCCTGCCCTGCTCGAGAAGCAGGTCGCCCTGCTTCAGCAAAGCGCGATCGCTCGCTTCCCCCACGACATGGACGCTCTCTTGCTTGGAGATCCGCTGGACCTTTGCAAGATCGCCGAAGGGGCCGGACTGGATGATCTTTTCGCCGAACTGCAGGCCCTTGTTCAGCATGAACCACTGATATATTTGCGGCCTGTGGCTCAGTGTATGACACGAATGGATCAAACTGTAACCGGCTGTCGTGATACGCCGTATTTCGTCGGGATGGGCAAAAAGGTAATCTAGTCGCTCGACCACGTTGTGGCCGTCAACAAAGACACAGTTCTCCATATCGACAAAGCCGGCTGCCTCTACTGCTGCCGTGCGTTCGGTCACGAGACAGGCATTTGCCCCGGGAATCTCGAAGTGCTTGCGTACCACCTCGCCGCCCATAGTGCCGCATGTGGGGACGACGAGGCTCGCGTTGAGCGCGCGCGCATAAGCCTCTCCAGACAGGAGCTGGGAAGCTAGCTTGCTCTCATAGGCGTGTTGCGGCGAGACCAGGCAGGGGTAACGGTCGCGGATTATCGGAAAGACCGTCTGTCGCCAGGGATAAAGGCCGTAGGCCTGACCTGTGAGCATGGCCGGGATGACCTTTTGCTGGCCATAGTCGTGGTAGACGTCGGGATCGATGAAATTTGGCCAGACGAACAGATTCTCCTTCACCGCCGGCATATATTCCGGAGTCATCGTTGCGATCGCGAAATACGCCTCGATGCCCCACTGCTCCATATCGGAAAGGAAGCCCGCGCGTCGATCGCACCATGCGTCGGCGTTATGAAGGCCAAGCTTCGGAACGGCGATATGGGTATTGGTGTTAGTGATTTTTATCCGACGCGAGCCATGCGACCGATAACCGCTTTCAAACAGCGTCAGCTCCGGCTCGTACCTGTCGCATATCTCTGCATAATCGCAGTCGCGGTTAATGACGACGACATCGAAATGTGTTGCGAGGCATTTGACCTGCTGCTGCATGTGCAGCAGCAGGTAACCGGCCGCGCTCGCATTGGGCTGATGGTCCCATTGAAAAAAAACGAGCCGCGGTTTTCGATCGTTAACGTTGCTATTCATGTCCCTATCGAATGGCTTCAGGAGCAGTGAGTTCGACATTGGCAGACGCCAGATGCGGATAAGCCTCTTGCGAGGACTTGGCGCTGGGCCAGTTCCTTGCGCCGCCGGAAAGCTTCCACTCGAAATAAGCGATCGTTCTCTCAAGCCCCTCACGAAGGTTCACCTTCGGCTGCCAGCCCAGTTGTTGCGTTGCTCGGCTGATATCGGGCTTGCGCTGTGTCGGATCGTCAACTGGCAGATCCTTGAAGACGATGCCGGACTTCGATCCGGTCATTTCGACCACCATTTCTGCCAATTCACGGACCTGGAATTCTCCGGGGTTGCCGAGATTGATGGGGCCCGTGACCCCAGCGGGCGCGCCCATCAGACGAATAAATCCGTCGATCAGGTCGTCTACATAGCAGAACGATCGTGTTTGTCTGCCGTTGCCAAAGATGGTGATCGGCTCGTTTCGAAGCGCCTGAACGATGAAATTGGAGACGACACGGCCGTCATTGGTCTGCATGCGCGGACCGTAGGTATTGAAGATCCGCGCGACCCGGATTTCCACGCCATATTGACGATGATAGTCGAAGAACAGCGTCTCGGCGCACCGCTTGCCTTCGTCATAGCATGCCCGCGGTCCTATCGGATTGACGCTGCCTCGATACTCCTCGGGTTGAGGGTGGACTGCCGGATCGCCATAAACTTCGCTTGTGGATGCCTGGAAGATCTTCGCCTTGGTGCGTTTTGCCAAGCCGAGCATATTGATGGCCCCGTGCACATTGGTCTTCACGGTCTGCACGGGGTCGTGCTGATAGTGGACCGGAGATGCTGGACAGGCGAGGTTGTAAATCTCGTCGACCTCCACATAGAGCGGGAAGGTAATGTCATGGCGGAGCACCTCGAAGCGAGGATCGTCAAGAAGATGCAGCACATTGTCGCGCGAACCGGTGTAGTAATTGTCCACGCAGAGGACGTCATTGCCCTCTCGCAAAAGCCTTTCGCACAGGAATGATCCCAGAAACCCGGTGCCGCCGGTTACCATAATTCGCTTTTGTCCGTGCATTGGTATGCTCCGTTGTTGATGGTTGCCTCGCGGAAGCGAGGATGGTCAGTAGGCTCCCCTGCGTTTGAAGACCGCAGGGATTGTGCTGAGAATAATTTGGCAGTCGAACCACAGAGACCGGTTGTCGATGTAGAACTCATCGAGTTGCTGCTGCAGTTCGATATCCGCATTGCTTCGTTCGGATATCTGCCAGAGGCCCGTCAGCCCCGGTGTTACCGAACGCCGCTTGTCACGAAATTCGCTATCCATCGCTGAGAGGTGATATTCTGGAAACGGACGCGGTCCGACGAAGGCCATATCCCCTGCAATGATGTTCACCAGTTGCGGGAGCTCGTCGATGCTCGAAGCGCGCAGCATATGTCCTATAACCGGAAGGATGCGCGGATCGTCCTTGAGCTTGAAGTGGCTCAACCACTCGGCGCACATGTTAGGGTCGTCTCGGAATAGTGCTTCAAGGCGCTGTTCTGCATCTTGGTACATCGTCCTCAATTTCAGGACGTGCACCGGCTTACCGGACAGCCCTTCCCTGGTATGCCGGAAGAAGACCGGGCCCGGATCGATGGCATAGATTGCGGCCGCTGCAATCGCGATGAATGGCGCGACCACGATTGTTGCAGGGATGGCGATTGCGAGATCGAGGATCCGGCGAACCAGATCCGAGTTGACCGAACTCCCACAAGTGGTGAGGCGAATACCGATCTCTCCGCCAACATCCGCAGGCTGCAATCCGCTTACCTTGAGGCTCGGCGTATCGGACAGCAAAATGACTTCGGCGAACTTCCGACGCATCGCCGCCAAGTCGGGTGCAAGCGCGCCTGTGCCGCCCGCAATCACGGCAATGGATGGCCCGCCGTCGGGCAATGCCTCCAAGCTATCGGGGGAAATGGCCTCCGGCCTGACGCCATACTGCCAGTGGTTCTTGAAATGCGCCACGAGAGCGGGAGTAAGGTTGCACCCTCCTATGACAATCGCGCACTCCCCCCAGACTCCAAGTTTCCAGCACAGGCCCCGTGCAAGCCAATGCACAAATGGCTGAACAATCAGCCCGAGAGCGAGGAACCCAATGACGGCAAGCAGCAGCCGTTCCCCCTCCGGCAGGATAATTGCTCCAAACGCCGCCAGGACAGCCACCTTGACGCCAGCGACAGTGCGCCGCCGCAGATGTTCGTGGTCATGCAAGCGATATCCAGGATAGAGGCCGGCCGATGCGTAAAGAATAATCGCGGCGAGTGCTGCGATCGTGAAAGTACGCTCCCCCAGCGTGCCCTCCAAACCACTGGGGAAAAAGGACAGGACAACAAAATAGGCAACCAAATAGCTTGCAATGTCGCCGGCGACCAGCAAGGACGAGGTTGCAAGCCGAGGAAGCCGGCGCCGTAGTGCGGTGGGCATATTCAGCCCTGCCCGGTCAAAGGGATCGGCGGTCTTAGCTGCTATGGGCGGCACGGAACCTGCCGCAATCGCCCGCGACGTCATGTCATTTGATGTGGATGCCTTCGACGGACCCGGTGTCATTGCTGGCGACGCAAATAAGGACATGATGGCTTTACACCTTTACAGCTGCTGCTTTTGGCGCGCTTGATCCAAAAACCGCGTCTTCGATCGGAAACTTCCGAAGCCCCAGTCTCTGGAATGCCGTCAGTGAGATGAAGGTCGGTACGACGACCGCATAGCGCCGCCACAGCCGCCGCGGCTCGCATAAAAGACGAAACGCCCATTCGAAGCCGCTTCTTTGAATGATCCTTGGAGCCTGCCGCTTGAGACCGGCGTGGAAATCGAATGCAGCTCCGACACCGATGAGCATCGATGCTTCCAGACGATCGCGCATGTGCGCCATCCAGAGTTCCTGCTTGGGACTGCTCAGCCCGACCCAGATGATATCGGCGCCCGATCGATTGAGCTGGTCAGCAATCTCCGTTTCCTCCCGCGTCGACAGTTTGCGGAAAGGTGGCGCATAGGAGCCGACGATCTGTGCTTGCGGAAATTTCGCGAGAAGGCGCGCCTGCAGTTGTTCGAGCGTTTCGGCCGTTGCGCCATAAAGGAAGTGGCGCAAGCCCTTGGAGCGGCCGGCATCGAAAACGGATAACATCAGGTCAGGTCCATAGACCCTGTCGCTTTCGGCATGACCGGCACGTTTCAATGCCCATACCAACGGCATGCCATCGGGTGTTACGAGGAAAGCCCGGTTATGTATCGACCGGAGCTCGGGATCATCTTGACACCGGACCACGCCGTGCGCGTCGCGAACGCACACATATTCCTTCCTGCCGTCTTCGATCGCTTTTTGAATAAATCCAGTCGCGCTTTTGAGATTAACTGCCGAAATGCGAACACCAAGGACATTAATACATTCCAAAGAACTCGTTTGATTGAGAACTGAATCTTGGCTTCTGTCTGCTGATTGCTTTCTCATGACCTACGCTTTCGCGATCTAAACTGTCATCAGAATATGCTGCCAAGACGATTGCCTCCATACTTGCATCTCTAACTATTGGACGTAGAAGAGACTTCATGTTTCTACGTCTTACGCCGAGATCGGTTACATATTCGAAGTAAGGCGATGTACCCCCACTGCTTGCCAGGCTGCTCTTTTTGATGAGCGCTGTCCCGTAAGGGCGGTTTGACCTCGGCAAAGCCGAACGCAGCTCGTCATCGCGCCAAAGCGCAACCGAAAGTGCAGCGCGCCCACGACGCAGACCTTTACAAGGAGCGACGCGGCGAGAAAAACCAGGGACCCTGCGGGGCGGCCCGCTTATGAGATGAATATGGTGCATGCATCTTGCACACCGGATCGATGCAAGCCAAGTCAGCCGACGGAGCAAGCCGGATTCCATAGAGAGGGACTTCCCCGGCTACTGATCTAAGCGCCACCGATCCGAGGTCTCGCACCAGCGGTCGAACTTGGTCGCCCGCTCAGACACGGTCTGGAACGAGACATCGATACCACACTCGGCAAGCAGATTGTCGACATAAGGCAGGCCCAGCGGAAACGGAAAGTGTAGTCACACCCCATGCCCGATGATCTCGGCGGGAAAGCGGTGGCGCTTGAAATGCTGGGCAATGGGTTGGTCGAATCGATACCGTCGACCTCCCATTACCATCTCGATCAGCACCAATCGTAAGGCGATACTGCCCAAAATTGCCGAATTCAGAAAAAAATGTCGATTCCGCATTTGGCGGGAGCAATCCAGCCACGCCCATCAGGTTTTTCTAAAGTTTTCAATGGATGGGTGTCGCTCTGGTTGTAGAAAGAATAACTCGCGGCAAGCGAGATATTAATACTGCCACATTTTAGGCGACTCGAAATTCACCAAATATTTCAAAACGTAACTTTGGATCGATTGGGATATTGTGGCAGCAATAAGGCTATGCTTCTCAAGCACTTACTGTTGCGTTGCTGTTGCGCCCTCCAGAATGTCGCCCTATAACCTGCCGCCGTGATGCAGGATTAACCACAAATATTAACGGGCGGGGGTTGAGGAACAAGACCATGACAACATACTACGTAGCAACGACTGGCAGCAACGGCGGTAACGGCAGTACCTCCTCTCCCTTCCGCACGATCGGCGAGGCGATGTCGGCGAACCTTAGACCCGGCGACGAGGTCGTGGTGAAGGCGGGGACCTACAACGAAGCTATTAACATCGACAAAGACGGCTCGGCGGCAGCTGACATCACGCTGCGCTCGGAAGTGCCCGGCGGGGCGCTGATCCGGCCGCCCGCGGGCTCGTGGAACGCGATCAGTGTCAACGCTAACTACGTGACAATCGACGGCTTTGACATCGGCGGCGCCAAAGGCGACGGCATCGAAGCGAACAACGTCCACCACATCTCAGTTCTCAACAACAAGGTCCACGGCAGCGGGGAGTCGGGCATTCAGTTCAACTGGTCGGACTTCATCAGAATCGAAGGGAATGAGACCTACAATAACGCGTCGACGGGCTGGTTCTCGGGCATCTCGATCTACCAGAACCGGAACATCACCGGCGATACCTCGACCGACGGCTACCGGACGATCGTGCGGGACAACATCTCGCACGACAACGTCACCAAGTCGGGTGCGCACACCGACGGCAACGGCATCATCATCGACGATTTCCAGAGCACGCAGACGAGCGGTCATCCGAACTACACGTTCAAGACCCTGGTCGACAATAACCTCGTCTACGAGAACGGCGGCAAAGGCATCCAGGTTACCTGGAGCGACTCCGTCACGGTGAAAAACAACACCGCATACCACAACAATCAGGACCCACAGAACAGCGGCACCTGGCGCGGTGAGCTCAGCAACTCGGCGTCGAGCAACAACACCTGGGTCAACAACGTCGCCGTAGCGGACCCATCGCTGAACAAGAACAACACTGCGATCGATAACACGTCGACCGACGGCTACACCAACAACAACGTCGTCTGGGCCAACAACATCACCTACAACGGCACGGCCGGCCAGGCATCGGTCAAGACCGACGGCGGCAACGCGATGCCGAGCGCGGCGAACGGCAACAAGCTCGGCATTGACCCGAAATTCGCGGGGGCAGCGAGCGACAACTTCCACCTCGGCTCCGGCTCGGCGGCGATCGACAGCGGAACCGCCAAGTACGGCGTCGGGTCGGTCGATCTGGACGGCCACGCTCGCGTCGTTGGAACTGTCGACATGGGTGCCTACGAATCGGGCTCCAGCTCGACACCGGGAACGCCAACCACGCCGACGCAACCGGGAACGCCAACCACGCCAACCGCGCCGACGCAACCGGGGACGCCAACTGCGCCGACGAAGGTATTCACCGGCACTAACGGCAACGACATCCTGCCACACACCGGTCAGTCCAACGGCGGCAACGAAACCTTCAAGGGTCTCGGCGGTAGTGACGTGTTGAAGGGCGGCGCCGGCGCGGACGTGCTCGACGGCGGTAATGGTACCGACACGGCCAGCTATGCGGGCTCCGGGGCGGTCAGCGTCAATTTGGCGACCAAGGCCGCATCGGGCGGGCAAGCCACCGGTGACAAGATCGCCAGCATCGAAAACTTGACTGGCTCCAGCTACAACGACGTGCTGACCGGCGGGAATGGCGGCAGCAACGTTCTCAATGGCGGGGCTGGCGCGGACAAACTCAGCGGCGGCGCCGGCGGGGACGTCATCAATGGTGGTGCCGACAACGACACGGCCGGCTATGCGGGCTCCGGGGGGGTCAACGTCAACTTGGCGACTGGGGCCGCAACGGGCGGGCATGCCGCCGGTGACAAGTTAGTCAGCATCGAAAACTTGACTGGCTCCAGCTACAACGACGTGCTGACCGGAAATAGCGGCAGCAACGTTCTCGATGGCGGGGCCGGCGCGGACAAGCTGAATGGCGGACTCGGCAATGACAAGCTGTTCGGAAAAGCCGGCGCGGACATTCTGACCGGCGGCGGCGGCGGCGATACCTTCGTCTTCAATGTGAAGCCCGACAATATCAGCGTCGACCACATCCGGGATTTTTCCTCCGCGGCGGGCGACAAGCTGATGCTCGATCATTCGATTTTCACCACGCTCAGCCTATCCAAATTTTCGGACGAGAATTTCGTTCTGGGAACGAAGGCGCTCGAGGCCGATGACAAGCTGATCTACGATAAGGCCAGCGGCTATCTATCCTATGACGCGGATGGAAGCGCAGCGGGCGCGGCCGTCCATGTCGCGGATCTCGATAATTCCGCAGCACTTCACTTCAAAGATTTGCTGCTTGTCTAACCGGCTCGGCCCGTCGCCTTTCAGGCGGCGGGCCTACAGCGTCACGGGCAGTCGTGTCTCTCCTCTTACCGGCACGAAAACCCGGCCACATTCTCCGTTGACGCCACTCAGGCCGCAACGGAGAAGCCTTTACCCTCGATCGCCTAGATTGCCCATTTCATCGCCGCGGCATTTCTGACCAACGGCATTCCACATTTCGTCACCGGCGTCAGCGGCAGGAGTTCCGCATCCGCTTCGCGCAAGGGGCAAAGGTCGGCTCGCCGACGGCGACTGTCGTCTGAGCCTGGGCGAATTTTCATCACCTTCCCAAGCCGCTCGGGCAGATCTCGCCGGTGACCACCGGAACGCCGCGGGAACATCGCTCGTCGCGGCGCATGTTTGTTACTCGGGCCGCGCGACTACGCTTTCGGTGTCCGCCCCAGCCTTCTGAAGATCCTGTAAACTGCCAAATTCTCCCGAAGGCATGATCTCCGGATGTATTCGGAAGCTCTTGTCGTTCAAATTGCCGGTGTAGCGGTTATTCGCGAACTGCACATATCCAGGCCCATGGTCAGGAGCGTAGACATAGGCTGCAAGCCCGTTGTTACTGTCGATCGACACGATATTGCTCTCGATACGATTGGGACGTGCCCATGGCGGACGCCAACCCCTGCCCGTACCGTCATCAACGCGAAAAGCCGCACCCGATCCGTGCGTGATGACGTTTCCCGTCACCAAGTTGCTCCAGCCGCCGTTGATGCCGATCGCCGATATATTGTCCGACAGCGTATTTCCTTCGATGCGCACACCACTGGCCTTGCCATCGGTGTAGATCGCCCAACTGATAGGAGTCGGCCATTCGTTGATATTTTCATATCCGGGAGGCCAAAACGTCCCATCGGCCCTGTTCATGAGTTGACCTGTCCCGGTGACCAGATTGTAGCGGATGCTGCTGTTCAGGAGGTCTGCCTGCTCGCCCATCAGCTTGATGGCACCGCCATCTGCCGTCTGCTGATTGGCATTGCGGATTTCGTTATGTTCGATGACTGCGTCGTGGACGGCGTCTTGTGCTCCCCACAGTGAGCCGCCGGCGATACCGAACTGCGCAGTATTTTCGACCAGGTTATGAGCGATCCTGATACTGTCGGTCGCCTGGAACCATATCCCCGCGGTTTCAAAGTAGACGCTTCCGATGTCATGAATATGGTTCGACAGGATTCTGGCACCGTCGGATTTGCCGAAGCTGCCATAGGTCGTGCCAACGTAAATCCCGTTGCCAGCCACATCTCCAATCACGTTGCCGGCAATCAAGACATCTTTGCTCTCGGAAACATGGATGCCGACGCCGACATTGTCGATGGAGTTGCCGAGCAGCCGAACACCGTCCGAGTGATCGAGCCGTATGGCCCCAAAGCTTCTGGTGTCGGTACCGAACTTGCCGCTGCCCTGCGGATCCCCATCCCGAAACTGGAGCCCCGATACAACCATCCCGTCGGCCCCATCCAGCCTGAAGAAGGTCGGCAGGATGCCGGCGACAGCCGTAGAACTGGTTGGTAGTCCATCGGTCGGGATATAATCGAGTTGACTCTTGGCGCGGTCATACCACCACTCCCCGGGCGCATCGAGCAGCGCCGCCGCCCCGGTCAAAAAGTAGCGGCTGCCTTCTGCGGTGAAGAAATAGCCGGTGCCTTGGGTATTTATCGCCCGGTTCGCGGTGTCGATTGAAACCACTGGGAGGGTGTCACTGCCCCACTGGCTGCCGGGGTGAAAACCACCGACGATGTGGGCGACAAGGCCAGCTGCATTTTTTGAGATCGGAAGATCGCCGGCATGGAAACAAAAGCGCGTGTTACCATGCCATAGATCGTCGTCCTGCGTGCACTTAGCCGCGAAAAGCCATCCTTTGCGCGGGTCTCCATCGAGTGGAGCGTTGGGAAAGCGAGCCTGCGTCTGGCGCGCGCCGCTGACGAAAAGATCGCCCACATCCCGGCCCGCAGGCAGCTTCAGTGACGCCTTCCAGCGACCATCGGCCTGCGCCGTCCAATTGCGCACAATCGGGCCGCCGTGCAGAACTGGCGCCTCGTTGCATCTCGCCGCGATGATCAGGCCCGCATCGCGAGCATCGAAGACTATCGGTTCAGCGAGATAATAATCCCCATTGCCCATTGCGATCGTATTCTGGCCGCCCTTCTGGCGCGCAGCATCCCGCGCTCTTTCAATACTAGCAAAAGGACCGTCTGTACGCCGAGAATTTGCTTTAGGAAGGTGCCCGCTCCAGGTGTCTTTGCCATCGGGAGAGACATAGAATACTGCCCGGGCCGCGGGTGCTCCGGTCAATATGTTGCTCAGTGAAGTCCCCTTCAGCTTGTCCGAAAAGGTCGCCGGCGAGGCTTCCGCGCAGGTTGCCTCCCGGACCGCCGTCCGGAGCCTGTCGGGCGCATCTGCGTCCGGGCTCACCGAGGCCAGCTTGCCCGGCTGCGGAAAGAGCATCGCAAGCAAAATGCTCAAGATCGGTGCGAAGCGCAGCCTCATGAGATTTGCAGCTCCGCCGTTCTGCTGCGGGCCCGTACTCGCAATTGCCGGCCGGGGGCCGTCGAAGTAACAACAGGCTCATATAGAGAGAACATGATGATGGCTGTTGTGAACAGAATGAAAATCGCGTCATTCTGGATCAGGAATATTGTCTCGGTCAGGTTCATCACCAAAATCACAACCGTGAAGACGTTCAGCCAGAGCCAGCCATAATGCGGGTCCCCGCATTGGAGGGCCGCCCCTTGGCGGAGTGCCTGCAAAAGCATCAGAGCGAACAAAGTCATTCCGCTTATTCCGAAGCTCAGCAGCGTATCGCGGAATCCATTATGGGCGTGAGGAGCCATCCATTGGATCTTTGACCAGATAATCCAGGCTTCGGGATTCGCTTCTGTCCAAAACGCTTGGTAGCCGAAGCCGAGCAGCAGATGATCGGCGATCTGGCCATCGACCAGCTCCCACAAGGGCACTCGGCCCGTCAAAGTGGCATCCTTGCCAAGCGCCTCAAGGAATGGGACCAGGAATTCGTGAAGCAAAAGGAGGATCCCGACGAACATTTGAAAGAAAAACAGGATGAAGACGATGCGACCGATGCCACGGATTCGCTGCAACATGGAGTAGAACCCGATCAGGCAATATGCCGATACCGTCGCAATTGTCGCGGTCATCGATCCGGAAAGGAAGAGACAAGCCCCGCCCGCCGCCAACAAGATCAAAGCGGTTCGCCGCAATCCTAGGTCGCCGTCCATCGCGACGGCGGTCGACACCAGTATCATCATGCCGGCGTACCAACCAAGGCTGTTCTTGTGGATGAATATGCCGCGCATCGCGCTGTCCGTGGGCATGCGAGCGAGCCCCGGTGATACTAGAAAAATCAACAGGCTGAGGACGATACATGCTCCGAAGGTCGCAAATGCAATGAGAAGTAACTGCCTCGGTGTAAAGCGTATCGCCAACACATAAGCCAGAAGTACGGTGAAGAGCAGGCCGATGGCACGCCTGAGAGTCGTCGACGGGCCAACCGACCAGAAGACGGACACGAAGGGCATGGCGACCATCAGCGGGACAAGCCAATTTCGCTTGAGCGCGGTGAGAAATTGCGGAAAATTTCGTGCCAGCATCAGCAATGTAAACCCGTATACGGGTATACAAAGCAGACGCAACATAGACTTGGCATGATCGCTAAGGCCTCCGTCGGCATCCGCCAGCATGAGCGGGAAAAGCGCGCCTGTCTGAAGAAAAAGGCATAGGCCGGCGCCCCAGCACTCTATCGCTCGCCAACTGACAGTCGGCCCATTCGCTGTTCTAAGCGTATACGCTCTCATTACCGGTCCCGACCTGCTTGTACAGATGAGAGGCTGTTGATCGCGGCAATTTGGAAAGACATGGGTCCCCTTTCATAGCTGCGCTGCTTACCAACGAACAATCATCCCGCCACATCCCCGGTCAACCAACGCAAACGAAGGCGGGGCTAAGCCTAACGTCCATACCCACCATCCAAAGACGTTGTTTGGATTAAGCTTACGGTCTACCCCTCCCCCAAAAGTTGGTGCTGGGGCCTACGACATTGCCCATAAGAGGAGATGTCACCCGTGACCAATCACCGGTAGCTTGACGATCAAAGCATACCGCGAAGCACGTCGCGCTGAGCCGCAGTTTCCGGTGAAGTGAGGCAATAATTCTGGCGCAGCCGGCTGTTGGCAGGTGACGCTTAGAAGGGTTGGGATTGCAATGGTTCTGCGTCATGGTCCTGGTTTTGTACGTTATATAAAGGGAGCGTCACACGTTGCGGCGTTGTCGGCGGTGACCCTACCGGCTCAAGGCGAAATCCTGATCGAGCAGAACTCCTTCCATCAATTCGCGCTGCCAAACGCGCGAGCGTTCGCAACTCTGGCGCACCGACGTGTCGCCCAGCGACGCGCTTGAGGAGTGTCATGGAGCGGCCGACAATCAGCGTCCTTATCAATAACTACAACTACGGTCGCTTCGTTGCCCGGGCAATTGACAGCGCCTTGAGCCAACAGGCGTCCAATGTCGAGATAATCGTCGTCGACGACGGCTCGAGCGACCAGTCGCGCTCCGTTCTCGACGGCTATGACAAGCGGGTGAAGGTGCTCTTCCAGGAGAACCAGGGACAGGCCGCCGCCATAAATGCTGCTGTGAAGTTAAGCAGTGGCGACATCCTCTGTTTTCTCGATGCCGATGACTGGTGGGCGCCAGGCAAGCTGTCGGCAACCGCCGCTGCTTTCCACTCCAATCCTCAGGCATCGCTTGTTTATCACCGACTTCAGCCAACGCAGACCGATGGCTCACCAGCCTTCAAGCCAATTCCTCGGACCCTGTGTTCAGGAAATTTGCCGCCACGGCTCGCCAGATCGGCTGGTTGGTGGCCCTTCCCGATGACATCAGCCGTCGCTGTAAGACGTAGCGCGTGGGATGCTGCAGGGCATATTCCCGAGCAGTTCCGCATGTCTGCCGATGCCTGGCTCACAGGCATCTATCCATTTCTGGGGAGCGTTGTCGCCTTGTCGGATCCACTCGGGTTCTATCGGATTCACAACAATAATTGGTATCGGCCAGTCGATGACGCCGCCATGCTGCGAAAGCGGATGGCCCATTGGCAGGCTACCGTTGAAGCGACGAACCGGTTTCTTTCCGCACACGATCTGGCGGGAAGGCTGCGTCTGACTGATCACTATCCGTACCGGGTCGCCTCAGCCAAGCTGCAGGGCGCCGATACACGCACCCGGTTCAGCCTTGCTGTGGAAGGGCTCTTTTTCGTCGGCGAACCAAACTTGCTGAGGCGGACGCGTGATGCATTGCGCACAGCCTACGACTTGCCTCGACTTGGTCAGGATGTCGGCGTGTCGGAGTCAGCGGGATGAAGGCACTGCTGCTGGTTTCCGAACTGGAAGACTACACCATCTCCTTCGCTAGCGGCGTTGCGCGACATGCGCACGTCGTCCTAGCGGTTCCGCGCAGGCGCTACGCACACCTTGCTTCATGGATCGATCCGGCTGTCGATCTGCACCTCATGGACTGGCCAAGGCACCGCTCGCTCTCCAATCCCTGGTTCCTGCACCAACTCACACGTCTTATCCGGCAGGAGCGGCCGAACGTCATTCACCTTCTGAGCAACTCGACGCTCTGGTTGAACTTCGCCGCGCCGTTCTGGCGTCCGATCCCGATCGTGACCACCGTCCATGACGTGGAAGTGCATCCCGGCGATTCCGACACCCGCACGCTGCCCGCCTGGGCTCCCCAATTGATGGTGCGGCAATCGGGTCATGTCGTCGTCCATGGCGAAGGGCTGAAACAAATGGTCCTCGAGCGATATTCAAAATCGCCTGATTGTGTCCATGTCCTGTCGCATCCCGCCATTCATCGCTACGCGGAGCTCGCTCGGCGGCACAAGATGGCGCGGCGCGGCGCAGATGGAACTTTGCGCGTTCTGCTTTTCGGACGGATTTTTGCTTACAAGGGATTGGAGCATCTGATCCGTGCCGAGGCGATGCTCAAGGACCTGCTCCCCAATCTACGCATCACGGTGGCAGGCCGCGGCGATGATCCGTGGATCTTCCAGCCCCTTATGGGGGACGCCGTCCGCTATGATATTCGCAACCGCTTTATCGAGGATATGGAGGTCGCCCAGCTCTTTCTGGATGCCGACATCGTTGTCCTTCCCTATACGGAAGCCTCTCAAAGCGGCGTCCTCAATCTTGCCGCGGCATTTGGCAAACCGGTTATCGTGACTGATGTCGGCGAATTGCGAGCCACCGTTCTGCCAAACGGACTGGGAATGGTGGTTCCACCCGGGGATGTGGAACAGCTCGCGATAGCCATACGGACACTGGCGGAAAACAGCGAGCTCAGAAGCAGCTTCGGGATCAACGCGCTCGCATGGGCTACAGGTCCGAATTCGCCTCAACAGGTCGGAGCACAGGCTGCGGCCGTTTATCGTAAGGTGATCGGGGCATGCTGATGAACGCGCTCACGGATGGGAATCGGGTAGCGACGCGCAACGCAGCAGCAACCGTCCGCCACTACGTCCCGGGTGGTTGCGAAAACGGTGGCGGAATTGGCAGGCTCGTCGGATATATATCGAACACGGCGAAGGAGGCCGGCGAAACACACCTCGTCACCGACACCAGAGGGCCTCGGTGGTCCTCAGTTGCGTCGCCTGTGCGCCTGCTCGGCGCCGTCTTGATGATGGCAAAGGACCGGATAGTTGCTCCGGCACGCATTCACCATATTCATGTTGCGGGTCGCGGCAGCACCGCAAGAAAACTGATCCTGACCGAGGCTGCCCGTCTCCTCGGATGCTCTCACATATTGCACCTGCACGACTACGACTACGCGACCGACTTTGCCGCACGCTCGCCAAGTCAACAAATGCTTATACGCCGGATGTTCCAACATGCCGACCAGGTCGTGGCACTGGGCCAGCGCGACCGCATGACGCTAACGACGCTTCTCGGCGTGGAAGAGCGCCGCGTAGTCGTCATCGGCAATTGTGTTCCCGACCCCGGGCCGCGCAATGTTCATGTCGGCGAGATGCCGTTGATCATATTTCTCGGCCGGCTGAGCGAGCGCAAAGGCGTTCAGGAGCTTCTGCTTGCCCTCAGTCATCCGATCATGAAAGAGCTCCGGTGGCGAGCCGTGCTAGCAGGCGACGGACCTGTGGAAGACTACCGGCGCCAGGCTGCCGCCATGGGGCTTTCAGATCTGGTGAAAATGCCGGGCTGGCTTGGTGCCGACGAGGCCCAAGCGCTGTGTACACGGGCAGATATCCTGGTCTTACCTTCGCATGCCGAGGGCTTGGCAATGGCTGTGGTCGAAGGGCTTGCCCATGGGCTCGCCGTCGTCACCACGCGCGTCGGCGCGCATGGCGAAGTCATCTCCGACGGTGAAACAGGCGTCTTCGTACCTGTCGGAGACAAGGATGCCCTGGCTGCGGCGCTGGCTAAGCTCGTCACCGACCCGGAAGTCCGCAACTATCTGTCGGCCAAGGCCCGTGCTCATTATCTCAACAATTTCAGTATGAAGGCTTACATGCGATCGCTGGACAAACTCTACGACGCTATCTCCGCGCAACCTCAAACAACGGCTGGTGAACGATGACTATTTCGACTGTGCCGCCAGACCGCAACCCCTCGCTCTCGTCGATGCGCTACGATCCCCGGCTTCAGGTAGAGACTCGTTCGGACGAAATTGATCTGACTTCAGGCCTGCGCCTTATCCGGCGACGGATGGTCATGATAATGGCCATCATCATGGTATTTATGGCGGTTGCCGCAACCGTGATTTCTGGATTGAAGCCGACTTATCATGCCGAGTCCCGGCTGATCATCCACACGCCTCTGGCGACAAAGCTCGGCACCGACGAGTCCGGCCGCAACGATCCGCTGGACGCGACATCTGAGACCGAACGGCTTCTTTCCAGAAGCATCGCAGAGCGGGTAATCCGCGACCTGCGGCTCAATGAATGGCCGGAATTCAATCCGGCGCTGCAAGAAATCTCGCCTATCGACAAGATCCGATCAATGCTGCGCGGTTGGGTCGATAGTGAAAAACCGTCCTTGCCGATACGCGACAGCATCGAGCCGATAATCCCGAAGTACTACAAGGCCCTCCGCGTTTGGCGCGATGGCCAGGGTGACGTCATTCAGATCGGTTTCGATGCGAGCGACCCCGAACGGGCCGCTTCGGTCCCGAACCGGCTCATCAGCATCTACCTCGAAGAGCGCAAGGACAGCCTGCGTGGTCGAGTGGACGCAGCAGAAGAATGGCTTCTGCTGCGCATCGACGAACAGATGGGGCGCGCCAAGGCAGCACGCGATGCCGCCGACGTGTACCAGAAAACTACCGACGTTGCCTCAAATGACGACGATCAGGTTGAACAGATCAAGTCGATCATGGAGCTGGGCGATCGGCGGACAAAAATCGAACAAGGCCGCGCTGAAGCGAGAGCAACGATATCCGCACTCGAAGCGGCCGACGACCCCTCGCTCGTCCTGCAGAATATGGTCATTCCCGACAGCATTGTTGCAATGCAACGCGAGCTTCGTGCGAAGGAGCAAGATCTCGAGCGCCTTCTTGAGACATATGGCAACACCGCCGAAGCCGTGGTCGACGCGCGCGCCAAGATCCTCAAAACTCGCACCGATCTCAGCCTTGCAACCGATCGATATCTCCAATCGATACACGCCAAGCTTGCGGCGCTCGATCATGAGGACGACGCAATCCGGTCGGCATTGGCGACTGCTCATGAGAAACGCACTCGCTCTGCCTTGGAGCAAACCGAGTTGGCCCGACTCCAGCGCATGGCTGACAAAGAGCAAACGGCGCTGGACAAGCTCGAGGAGCAGCGCCGTGGCCTGGCTGCGCAAGCCATGTTGCCGGGCGCGGAACTGGAAGTCTTGTCACCGGCCGCGGTGCCGCTGGCGCCGCAGGGACGCGGGCGGCTTTTCTATTTGATCGGCGCCCTTTTGGCTTCGATATCGATCGCGGTGACGGCCGCTTTCGTGGTCGAGATGTTGGACAATTCAGTCCGCAGCTTCGACCAGATGGCCGGAATGTCGCGCATCGTACCCGCCGGATTCATCCCGCACCTAAAACGGAAAGACCGGAGAGATCCGTCGATGCTCTTCGGGAGCATGCAAGACGGGATGTTTGACGAAGCAATTCGCTCCGTCATGACTTCGCTCAAACAATCCAACGGCGGAAAGTTGCCCAACAGTATCGTTGTGACGTCGGCTCACAGCGGAGAGGGCAAGTCGCTTGTCGCCAGATCCCTGGCAATCGATCTCGCCGCCAACGGAATTCCGGTGCTGCTTGTCGATGGCGACCTCAGACTCGGAAATCTCGACTCGTTTTTCAATTCAGAGCTAAAGCAGGGGTTGAACGAATTCCTGTGTGGACAGGCCGGAATGCGGGACATCATACATCACCATCCAAGCGGCATCGACTTCATCCCGGCTGGCAATGCCGGTCTCCATCGGCGCGTTCGTTTGACTGATGCGGCTGACATCGTCGCGATGGCCGCCTCACTCGGCCAAGTCGTCATCTTCGACAGCGCGCCGGTGCTCGCCTCGGCTGATACGATGCATCTGACAGCGTTAGCAGAACGAACGCTGGTGGTCGTAAAATGGGGAAAGACGAGCCGTCGCGCCGTAGAGTTTTGCCTACATCAGCTGAAGACCGCGCGCAACGCAGACATTGCCGTTGCCATAAATAACGTCAATCCGAAACAACACGCCATGTACAACTTCAGCGATTCAGAACTGTTTGTGAGCTCACTGAGGAAGTACCACGAGTACACATGAGTTCGAACAGCATGTCCGCCTGATTCTCCGAAATCAATTATGGAGACCGCATTGAAAAACGAAAATAAGGTTGCGCTGGTTACGGGTATAACTGGCCAGGACGGTGCGTATTTGGCCGAATTGCTCCTGGAGAAGGGCTATATTGTTCACGGACTCAAGCGACGCTCATCGTCGTTCAACACCAGTCGCATCGAGCATCTATACGAGGATCCCCATGTCGAAAATCCTCGCTTTATTCTGCATTACGGGGACATGACCGATTCAACGAACCTCATCCGCGTCGTTCAGGAAACGCAGCCGGACGAAATCTATAATCTCGCCGCACAGAGCCACGTTCAAGTCTCTTTCGAGACGCCGGAATATACGGCTAACGCCGATGGAACCGGCACCCTTCGGCTCCTTGAAGCAATTCGCCTCCTGGGACTGACCAAGAAGACCCGCTTCTATCAAGCGTCCACTTCAGAGCTCTACGGCAAAGTTCAGGAAGTTCCGCAGAGCGAAACGACACCTTTCTACCCTCGATCACCTTACGCTGCGGCCAAGCTCTACGCCTATTGGATTGTGGTCAATTATCGCGAGGCATATGGCATGCACGCCTCGAACGGCATTTTGTTCAATCACGAAAGCCCGATCCGCGGCGAAACATTCGTGACGCGCAAAATCACCCGGGCGGCGGCGGCGATCCATCTTGGACTGCAGGAAAGGCTCTATCTCGGCAACTTGGACGCCAAGCGCGACTGGGGACATGCACGAGAATATGTCCGTGGCATGTGGCTGATGCTGCAACAAGACGAACCGGAGGACTATGTCCTTGCGACCGGCGAAACGCACTCGGTTCGTTCCTTTGTCGACAAAGCCTTTGCCCAGGTGGGCATGCCGATTGATTGGCGTGGGAACGGGGTTGAGGAAAAGGGATACGATAAGACATCCGGCAAGTGTGTGGTGGAGATCGATCCGGCTTATTTCCGTCCGACTGAAGTTGATCTTCTGATCGGCGATCCAACGAAGGCGCACACGAAGCTTGGCTGGAAACATGAGACCAATCTTGATCAGCTGGTTGCGGAGATGGTTCGCGAGGATCTGAAAATCATGGCACGCAATGTTCCGTCGGTCGATGTAACCAAAGGTTTTGCCTATGCCTGAGGTGATTTACAGCCTTGCCGGAAAAAGGGTCTATGTCGCCGGCCACCGCGGCATGGTGGGCTCTGCGATCGTGCGGCGTCTCGCTTCCGAGGGTTGCGAGATTTTGACGGCCACCCGCGCCGAGGTCGATCTCAGACGGCAGGAGCAGGTGGAGGCCTGGATGAGTAAGCATCGTCCCGATGCTGTCTTCCTGGCTGCTGCCAGGGTCGGCGGTATTCTCGCGAACGCTACCTATCCGGCCGACTTCCTTTACGACAACTTGATTCTCCAGGCGAACGTCATCCACGCCGCCCATAGAACTCACGTCGAAAAACTGATGTTTCTGGGCTCGTCCTGCATCTATCCGAAATTCGCCGATCAGCCGATCGTTGAGGACTCACTTCTGACCGGATCGCTTGAGCCCACGAATGAATGGTATGCGATCGCCAAAATTGCCGGATTAAAGCTCTGCCAAGCCTATCGCAAACAGCATGGTAGAGATTTCATCTCGGCCATGCCTACCAATCTTTACGGTCCAGGCGACAATTTTGACCTCGGGTCAAGCCATGTCATGCCGGCGCTCATACGCAAGACACATGAGGCCAAGGTCAACCAGCAACAAGACATATGCGTCTGGGGTACCGGCACGCCGCGGCGCGAATTCCTGCATGTTGACGATTGCGCCGACGCCTGCGTCCATCTCATGAAGACCTATTCCGCCGAAAGTCATGTGAACGTAGGTTGTGGCGAAGACATTACCATTCTCGAATTGGCATACCTCGTCGCCAAGATCGTTGGTTTCGAAGGCAAGATCACCCGCGACCTCACCAAGCCAGATGGCACGCCACGTAAACTCCTGAGCGTCGACAAGCTTCGCACTCTCGGCTGGTCTCCTAAGATAGGTCTGAAGGAGGGCATCTCCGATGCCTACCGCTCCTTCCTCGATGGCCATCATCTCGAACGCAGCGACAGAGCTACGTCCGGCGACTTGATCGGTCAAAGCGACATCAGTTTCGAGAAAGCCAAGAGTTCGGCGCCGCATGCGCCCACGCTCCCGACCGTTGCGCATCATCCCTCGCCATAGGGAATTTGCACGAGGGATAACAGGGTTTTGTCTCGGGGGGACGCATATGCTGGGACGGCGCAAATAATGCAGCCTGTAGAAATCAGGATTGCAGCTCTCATTTTCCTGATAGTCGTGTGGGTGATGATTATCGGTGCGGCAATGGATTTTTTCGCGGTCGAAATGCCGATATCGCTTGTCGCGCTATTGGGCAGATAGTCCACATCGGCTGGCTCCACGGGGCCTTACCTTCGGCTGGACTTTCGGACGACAATCGCTGCAGTAAAGTCGACAGGCGAAGAGAGGAGCCGGACGGAACCCGCCTCAGTTGATTGGCGATTCCGCCTCGATGTGACCGGGCGGCAAACTTGGCTGGCCGAGCCCGAAGAACGCGCGCGCGGTCAAGCAAGCGTCGTCCCCTGGGACGCAGGCGCGGCAGACGTCAGGCCGAAGATCGTACACTTGACAGGATGTCTCTGAACCGACGCGACCGACCAATGCGGAGCAGCGCGCACCGTCGCAACGCATTCCTTGCTCGTTTGCGGCGACGAATTGCGCCGGCAGCAAATCGAGAGCAGCGTCTGTTTCGGTGGAAAATCTGGGCCAGGTCGACGAAAAGGAGCAGCAGGCTCCGCAGCTTCGGCAATCGAAATCGATCAGTGATGTCATGACCCGCTCCTACCACACAGCCTGCCAAGAGCAAAGCCGTCGGCTATGCGCTTAACCTTGAGCGAGCGCATCCAACTTCATCAGGCTCCTACTGGCGTGCTCCTGCAAGCCAGCCGCCGCACTCGTCGACTTTCCTGACGAGACCGGGAATGCGGCGTGGCCATTTCCCACGCGAGGCTGCGACACTCTCAGGTTGCCTCGAGAACCATGTTGAGGGGCGTCTGGGCTGCACGCCGGATATGAGTGAAACCGCCTGAGCGGATCACCTCGGCCAACCGCCGCTCTCCCGCTTGCGCACCGAGTGCCAGCCCTGTCTCCTGCGCAAGCGAGGTCGGAACGCAGATCATCGTCGAGGCTGAGTAGTAGAGCCGCCCAACCGGATTGATGTTCTCCTCCAGCGTATCTCCGGCCATTGGTTCGACCACCATCCAGACGCCGCCCTCTTTTAACGCCTTTCGGATATGAGCCGCAGCGGCTTTCGGGTCGCCCATGTCGTGCAAGCAGTCGAAGCAGGTGATCAAATCGAAATCTCGGCCGTCGAAATCCTGCGCCCGGCCGACCTCGAAGCGCAGGTTCGTCAACCCATGTGCCTGGGCATGCGCGGACGCAGCGGCAATCGAGCCTGGATGGAAGTCGTAGCCCACAAAGCGGGAATTGGGAAACGCCTGCGCCATCAGGATCGTCGATAGCCCGTGCCCACATCCGACGTCAGCTACCTTCGCACCCGTTTTCAACCTATCGGTGACACCGTCGAGCGCCGGCAGCCAGTCCTGCACAAGGGCATTGACGTAACCTGGGCGGAATAGGCGTGCGACGGCGCAGAACATGCAGCCAGCCTGATCGCCCCAGGCAACGCCTCGGCCGGTTTTGAAGGCGGACTGCACCTTCGGCTGGTTTTCGACCATCGCAGCAGCGGTATCGAACGCGCCGATCAGATTGACCGGGCTGTCCGGCTCGGCAAATACGAAGGCCTGTTCGGGCGTCAGCGAGAACAATCCTCGCTCATGGTGCACATAACCTGAGGCAGCCTGTGCCGCCAGCCACTCGCGCACATAGCGAGGTGCGCATCCCGAAGCATCGGCAAGTTCGTCGGCCTTCACCGGCCCAACCTCCTTCAGCGTCCTGTATAGCCCGAGAGCATCTCCGATCCGGACCAGCGGTACGCTAACCGCTCCGCCAAGGTCGCCAAGGACGCGGCCCACGAGTTCATTGAGCGTTGTTTCGTTGATTTCCGTCATGTGAATTCCTCCCGGTCCTCGGACGGCGTCCTGCCATCCGTGACGCCAAGGATGAAGCTTGCCGCCTCGGCGGGCATGAGGCGGTTGTCCCGCGTCTGCGAAGAAATCCGCTCCTTGGAGGGACACATGTCCCTTCGGCATCGGAGGAGGTGTCTATCTACCTGTAGAAGCCGGACTATCGGGAGAGCGCGACGACGATCGCTTGCGAGCGGCTATGCACGCCGAGTTTGCTGAATATCACCGACAGCTGGTTTCGCACGGTCTTTGAACTCTTGCCAAGCCGTTCTGCGATCGCGCGGTTGTCCAGCCCCTCCGCGACGAGGTCGAGAAGGGCGGCCTCGGCGGGTGTCAGACCGGCCTCACTGACCGCACGCGGCCGCACCGACCGATCCTGCCCGAGAAAGGCAGCAAGTTCCGTTTGAAACACATTCCAAGCGGGCTCGTCCGGCAAGAGCACATGGTTCTTGCTCTCAAGCGGAAGGAAGCGCGCGCCCGGAATCGCGGCGGCGAGCTTGCAACCCTGGTCAAACGGCACGCGCATGTCACCGCGGCTGTGTGCGATCAGCGTCGGGACGCGCAGCATCGCCGCAAGGTCCAGCACGTCGATCCCCTGCATCTGCCAAAGCAGTTGTGCGGCGACGTCGGCCGTTGCCGTTTGCCGCTCGAGATCGCCCCACCAGCGATGCTGTTCAGGCGTGCCGTCGGGGATAAAGAGATTGGTGAAGAACCGGCAAAACGCCGGATTATCGCGTCCCCAGCCGACGCGGACGAAATTGACAAGGGTCTCGGCTTCCAGCCGCTCCGCCTCGGTCTGCGCTCTGGCACGGGCACCCTGACCGTAGGCGTTCAAAAGCACCAGATGCGATACTCGCTCGGGATACTTGAGGGCATATGCGATAGCGAGTGCGCCGCCCTGCGAAAGACCGAGGAGGACAAAGCGCGGCTCCTCGATCGACGCCGCCACGGCAGCAAGGTCGGCGTGCCACGCTTCGACCGAGAGGTCAAAGACATGCCGGTCCGACAGGCCGCAGCCGCGCGGATCGTAGCGCACAAACCGGTTGTGGGCGGACAGCGCCTGCAGCCACGGCCGCCACACCGGGCTTTCGAGATCGTAATCGACATGGCTCAGCCAGTGCGCCGCCCGCAGGATCACCTGACCCTGCCCGCAAGACGCCATGGCGATACGGGTGCCGTCCTCGGCTGTAGCGAACCGTATGGTCTGACTGAGTTTCATCGGTCGAGAATATCGCAGCCGAAGATCGCATAACAGACCTATCTCCTACAGGTTGATTCTCCTGGAACAGTTCAGCCTGGGATGCTCGCTACGAAGCCTTTCGATCAGTTTCGCCCGCTTCGAGCCATATACCCGGCCTGCGACCTGAGCCCTCCCGCTAGCGCTTGAGCACGAAGCGAAATCGCCGCAACTTGGACGCTGTACCTCCGTTGACTGCCGCTGAGCTCACGGTCTTGTGGCAAGAGCGAGGAGGCCATCGTAAAGCGCGGTGGCAAGCGGGTCGACATCCGGTGCCTCCTGGTGGAGGCGGAAGGTCGTCGCAACAAGCTTACCGCGGCCGAGCCGCTTTTCGATGATGAAGGCAGCGGGTTTGTGAACCCAGCCGATGACGACGCCGGCGTGCACGCGACCTTGGAATTCCCAAGGACGGAGGCCGGCCATCACCTGGAGCGGTGCGATAGCTTTTCAAGATCCTGCGGCGAGCAGTCATAGTGCCGCCACAGAATTCAGCCCAATCAAGCTTGTTCAACAAGCGGATGGCGACAAGATGAGATTGCTGGCTCTCGTGGCTGCGGCCTTTTTGCTGACGGTCTCTCAGACTCAAGCCCAGATCTATGAGCCGTATAATGGATATGACGACTTTGATGGATACGGTTACGACGATCCCTACAGCCCCTATCCGCCGCCACTCGATTACGATCCAGCGCCTCCCTATCAAGAGCCCCTGCATGATCGCAGGCAACCGCCGACAGGGCGTGCAAAAGGAACCATCGAAATCGTGACGAGCGAGCATACGCTCATTTACACCACCCCTTGGGGCGAGCAATTCGCTTACCCCATCGCGGTCGGCCGTGAGGGCAAGCAATGGTATGGATCTACGCGGGTCGTATCGAAGCGAGCGCATCCTGAATGGCGACCCACGGCCGGCATGCGGCAGAAGAACCCTCGGCTGCCAGCGGTCGTGAAGCCCGGTCCCGCCAATCCGCTTGGAACCCGCGCGATCTATCTCGCCGATGGCCTGCTGCGCATCCACGGCACCAACGACCCCTCGTCCATCGGCACCAACGCGTCGAGCGGGTGCTTTCGAATGTACCGTCAAGATGTCGAAGAGCTCTACGAGATCGTCCAGCCGGGAACGAAGGTCATCGTTCGGCGCTAGCTGTCAGCCGATCGATCGTTGATGGACATCGGCGGATTGTGTCGAGATATCTAACCGTCGATACGCAGCTTGCGCGCCAGAGCCTGAAGCTCCTTGAACCCTTCATAGCGCTTGTCATGAATATCAGGGATCGCCCCTTCTGATGGCAGGAATGTCGTTTCGACCGCCGAGAGTGTCGTCATCGCTTCGCGCACATCCACAAACAGCCCGCCGGCGACCGCGCCCAGGATGGCGGCCCCCAGGAGTACCGGTTCCTCAGCCTTTGTCGCGATGACCGGCTTGCCGCTCGCATCGGCGAGCAGTTGGCGAACGAAATCGTGCTGGCCGGCGCCACCGCTGATGACGATATTTTCGATGGTAACGCCCGCATCGGCCTGCGTCTCGATGATCTGCCTGAGGCCGTAGCCGATACCGCAAAGCCCTGCGACATAAAGAGAGGCCAGGCTGCCGATATCGTCCTCCATCCCGAGACCGGCAATGATTGCGCGGGCATGCGGATCGGCAAAGGGCGCCCGGTTGCCGAGGAACTCAGGAACGACGTGCAATCCGGTCGCAAGCGTCACGGCGTCGGAAGAACGGCCCGCCTTTCGGGCGGCCATATCTGCGAGCAGAACCGGCAGCGGAACACCCGCCCTCTTCGAAAGCTCCCTCGCTTCCGCGGCAGCCGGATGGAAGGAGAGCAACTGGTCGATCGCCGCGCCGGCGGCACTCTGGCCACCCTCGTTCAGCCATAGTCCCGGCACCATGGCCGAATAATAAGGCCCCCAGACGCCGGGCACGAACGACGGTTCAGCTGTCGATGTCATCGTGCAGGAGGAAGTGCCGAAAACATAAGCCAGATTGGCTTGTGGATCGGTACCGATGCCAACGGTTCCGATTCCCCCCGCATGGGCGTCGATCAGTCCGGCAGCGACGGGCGTTTCCGGCTTCAGGCCGAGCTCGCCGGCTGCAGCTGCGGTCAGTCCTCGACCAAGGGCCGAGCCGGGCTCGACGATAGCCTGACCGATGCGGGCAAACTCTTCTTCGGCGAGCGTGCCGAGGCCGATCTGGTGAAAATAATCGCCATCCCAGCGCTTTTCATGGGCGAGATAGGTCCACTTGCAGGTGACCGTGCAGGTCGAACGCGACAGATCGCCGGTCGCCCGCCAGGTCAGGAAATCTGCAAGGTCGAAGAATTGCCACGCGGCATCAAAAACCTCAGGGCGATTTTCCTTCAGCCAGAGAAGCTTGGGCGTTTCCATCTCAGGCGAGATACGGCCGCCGACGTAACGCAGGACGTCATGGCCGAGCGCATTGATGCGCTCCGCCTGCGGGACGGCGCGGTGGTCCATCCAGACGATGATGTCGCGGTTCGGATCTTCCGAAGGCCCGACGGGAAGCGGCTTGCCGCCTTCGCCGAGGACGACGAGCGAACAGGTGGCATCGAACCCAAGCCCCATGACGGACGCCGGATCGACCCCGGCCGAGGAAACCGCTTCGCGCACCGCCGCGCAAACGGCCGCCCAGATCTCGGTGCTCGATTGCTCAACCATGGAACCCGGTTCGTGAAACAGGGTGATATTCCGCTTGGCGGACGCAAGCATCCGGCCGGTCAGGTCGAACAGGCCGGCGCGGGCGCTGCCGGTGCCGACGTCGACGCCGATGACATGTTTGGCGTCCGCTTCTGGCATGCGAGATGTGTCGCTCATGGTCTCTCCTTTGAAATCGGCAAGGATCAGGCTAACTGCAGTCTGGGCCGGTTTACAGATCCACGTTATTTGGCAGAATCACCAGATCGGACGATCACATTACGCGGCCGCGACAGCATGAAAAGGACGGCGTCGGCCACTTCGGCTGCATCAGGCTGCCATTGACCAGCGCCTCCTCCATTTTCGCCTTTGGTCAGTCGTCTAGCAAGCTGCTCCGTTCCGCTGCCTGCGCATCTCAGGAACTCTCCGGTCGCCCATTTGTTTTACATTCTGCACCGCCCAGAAGTTTGCCGCAGATGCAAACGGCGATAGTGGAGCTGATCCATGGATATGACGCGCATCCGAGATCGCATGGTGGAGCACCACGTGACGCGTCGCGGCATTCGCGATCAAAAGGTCATCGGGGCGATGCGCATGGTGGCGCGCGAAAAATTCGTTCCACCAGACTCCGAAGAATTCGCCTATGAGGATGCGCCGCTGTCGATCGGCGAGGGCCAGACAATTTCGCAGCCGTTCATCGTGGCTCTGATGCTCGAAAAGGCCAATCTGAATGCCGGTGACAAAGTGCTCGAGGTCGGAACGGGCTCCGGCTATGCTTCGGCCCTCATCAGCCGGATAGCAAGGCATGTCCACTCCATCGAGCGCCATGAAAAGCTGGCGCTTCAGGCCAGGGAACGGTTCGAGAAGCTGGGATACCGCAACATTGACGTTCGCGTCGGCGATGGCAGCAAGGGCTTGGCAAATGCCGCTCCGTTCGATGCCATTATCGTTTCCGCGGGCGCACCCGAGGTGCCAACCGCCTTGAAAGAACAGCTGCACCTCGGAGGGCGGCTCATCATCCCGGTCGGCGGCGGTGAAGGGCAGCGCCTGAAACGGTTCACGCGCACCAGCGCCGCCGCATTCGAGGAAGAAGATCTCGGCGGGGTGCGCTTCGTTCCCTTGATCGGCGAAGACGCCTGGACAGCTACCCATCCGATGTATACGGCCACGGCCCCCTCATTGCCGAAAACGGTTGCCTCCGAGCCAAGCTCTCCGCAAGACGCACAGGGAGGGGGCATGGGAAAGATAGACAAATTGCCCGCGCTGCCGCATCAGCATCATCAAGAAGCAGAAATCCGGCTGACAATTGACGACGAAGGAGACACCTCGAGGGCATGAACTCGCTGCCATTTTTGAGTTGATAGCCGCCTGGGAATGGGCATCAGAAGGACAGATCGAGCACCCTGCCCTCGAACAGGCGGTCCCGGGAACCTTCGAGATGCGCCTTCATCAGTCTTTGTGCATCGTCAGGCCGGCCATCGGCGATCGCTTTGTAGATGGCGTTATGCTCTTCATAGACCTGTTCCAACCCTTGGCGAGGGCCGAGCAAAGAGAGGCCGTGGAGATGCATGCCAACGGCGATATGGGCCTTCAGCGCATCGATCGAGGCCGTGTAATAATGATTGTTGGCAGCCTCCGTCACCGCGCGGTGGAAGAGAAAATCAGCGTCGGTGCGGTGAAGCTGGTGGCTGGTCGCCTCGCGCAGATCCGCAAGCGCGCTGGCGATCTTCTGAATCGCCGATTCATTACGGCGTTTGGCGGCGAAATAGGCGGCCGCCGGCTCGATCGTCAGGCGGAATTCGTAGCAGCGCTGAATGTCGGCGATCGTCTTGACCGGCGAATAGGCAAGCTGCGTCGTCGGCGACCCATGCGCGCTGACGAAGGTGCCGGCGCCCTGCCGGGCATAGACCATGCCCTGATCGCGCAGGCGCGCCAGCGCATCGCGGACGATCGGCCGCGACACACCCAGCATCGAGGCAAGCTCGTGCTCGCCGGGAAGACGTGAATCCGGCGGATAGTTTCCGCCGCGGATACGCTCGAGCAACTGGTCGAAGACGCGATCAACCAGCTTGACGGCCTTGCCGCGTTCGGGCTTGCCCGGCGGGCCGGCTTCCGCGTTCAAAGATTCGCCATTCACTTCAGCCACGTCATTCTCCCCGGCGGTATCTTACTATGCCGCCCGATTCCAAAGAACCAGTCTTAACAAACTATCGGGCTTGCCGAAGCCCCCCGACTTCACGGCGCACCGAAAATGCCGTCCATCGGCTGCCGTGACATCGAACCACGGCACGCCGGCCTCGATTTCGCCCTGTGGCGCCAGCACTCTGACCCCGAGCGCCTGGAAAACGGCAAGCGCCGTATCGCCGCCGCCGACCATCAGCATGTCAGGCCTGGTATCGTCGATGACCGATCTGACGCCTGCCGCAAAACGGCGGGCGACCAATGCTGCATCGGCTGTCATATCGCCGGTGCAACGCAGCAGCGCCGGCAGCGCCATGCCCTCCCCGCCTTCAATTTCTCCGCTCGGCGCATCCATCACCATGCGCAGAACGCCCGAGGCTTCGAGCCGGTCCATCTGGGTAGCGGTAATCGGGTCGCGCGAGCCAAAGGCGAACAAGGTACGCCGGGTCGCCGCAAACTCCGGCACCGATTGCCGCCCCGTCTCGCCGAGCTGGCGGGCAAGTGCTGCACCCAGACCCCGTGCGCCAACCGCAAGTGCCAGCTGCCAGTCCTGATCGGCAACGATCTGGTCGAGATCACTGTCATTCTCCGCATCGGCAATGGTGACGCTGCCTGCGCGGCTCTCGAACAGATCGGCGATCGGCAGCGGTTTGTCGACGCCGCGGCCAACGACACAGCCTCGATAGGTCACGCGCTCCTGATCGGGAACAGCGGGCGCCACGAGGATAGTCTCCAGGCCGAGCGCATCTGCCAGCGCCAGGCTTTCCACTGCTACATTGCCCTTCAGCCGGGAGTCGATCTTCTTCATCACGACTGCGGGCTTCACGCCGCGAAGCGTCTCGGTCGCCAAGCGAACCCTTTCGGCAGCTTCGCGCTCGCCAAGCGCGCGCGAGGCGGTATTGATAACGACAACGTCACAGCCGGTGGCGATCGCATCCTCTGCGGCCTCGACATCGATGGCGACCGAAACCGAAAGGCCGGCTTCGACGAAGGGCGTGCCGGTATCGAGCGCGCCCGTCAGATCATCGGCAATGATGGCGGCCTTCAGCGTCATGCAGTCTGTCCAGTGTTGACGGCATGGCAGGCGACGAGATGGCCGGGTTTTGCTTCCTGCCACGCGGGGATGACCTTGCTGCAGACATCCATGGCAATCGGGCAGCGCGTGTGAAAGCGGCAGCCGGTCGGCGGGTTCAGCGGGCTCGGCACGTCACCCTGAAGAATCTGGCGCTGGCGGGTGCGCTCATGCTCCGGATCGGTCTCCGGAACGGCAGATAGCAGTGCCCTGGTATAGGGATGCAGCGGATTGTCGAAGAGTTCCTCGCGGGTGGCAAGTTCGGCGAGCCGCCCGAGATACATGACGCCGACGCGGGTGCTGATATGGCGCACGACCGCGAGATCATGGGCGATGAACAGATAGGTCAGCCCGTATTTTTCCTGCAGATCGAGCAGCAAGTTGATGATCTGTGCCTGGATCGACACGTCCAGCGCCGAAATCGCCTCGTCGCAAACAATGAATTTCGGCTGGCAGGCGAGCGCGCGGGCAATGACGACGCGCTGGCGCTGGCCGCCGGAAAGCTCATGCGGGTAACGCTGGGCAAACCGCGTGGGCAGGCCGACATCGGTGAGCAGCGTCGCGACCCTGTCCTTCAGTTCGGCCTTGGTGCAGAGCTTGTGGAAGAGGATCGGCTCGCCGATCGCCTCGCCCACCGTCATGCGCGGATTGAGTGTCGAATACGGATCCTGGAAGACGATCTGCAGGTCGCGGCGGAAGGGCCGCATCTGTTTTTCATCGAGCGTCGCGAGATCCTGGCCCTTGTAAACGACCTTGCCGCTGGTCGCCTTGTAGAGGTTGAGGATAGTGAAACCGGTCGTCGACTTGCCGCAGCCGGATTCGCCGACCAGGCTCAGCGTCTCGCCTTCCATGATGTCGAGATTGACATTGTCGAGTGCGTAGACGGTTGCCGAGCGTTCGCCGAAGGCGCCGAGCTTGACGTGGAAATGCTTGACCAGGTTTTCGATCTTGAGCAGCGGTTGAGCACCCATCACGCGGCCTCCTGCATTCTCTGGACGACGAAACAGGCGGCGCGGTGATTGGCGCTGCCGCTCAGCGGTTCGAGTTGCGGCACCTTCTCGTGGCAGATGTTTTCGGCAAGCGGGCAGCGCGGCGCAAACGGGCAACCCTTCGGCCGACGGCCAGGCTCCGGCGGCGTGCCGCCGATCGAGCTCAGCCGGCTTGCCGGCGGGTCCGAGAGCTTCGGGATCGAAGACAGCAGGCCGCACGTATAGGGATGGCTCGGGCGGGCATAGAGCTCGTCGACCGGCGCATCTTCGACCACCGTGCCGGCATAAAGCACGGCGACGCGATCGACGAGGCCGGCGATCAGCGCCAGATCATGGGTGATCCAGACGACCGACATGCCGAGCTTGGTCCTGAGATCCTTCACCAGATCGACGATCTGGGCCTGGATGGTGACGTCGAGCGCGGTCGTCGGCTCGTCGGCAATCAAAAGCTTCGGATTGCAGGCAAGGCCGATCGCGATCATCACGCGCTGGCGCATGCCGCCGGAAAGCTCGTGCGGATAGGCCTGCAGGCGTTCCTCCGGACCGGGAATGCCGACGAGACGCAAGAGTTCGACAGCACGGGCGCGAGCTTCGGCCTTGCGCATCTTCCGGTGATAGATCAACGGCTCGCATATCTGGTCGCCGACGCGCATGACCGGATTGAGCGAGGTCATCGGATCCTGGAAGACGAAGCCGATATCGCCGCCGCGCACCTTGCGCAGCTCCCTGTTCGACATCGTCTGCAGGTCGCGGCCGTCGAATGTGGCCGATCCCCTGGTGACCTTGATCTTGTTCGGCAGCAGCCGCATCAGGCTCAGCATGGTCAGGCTCTTGCCGCAGCCGGATTCACCGACCACACCAAGGGTCTCGCCCCTGTCGACATGAAGATCGATGCCGTCGACGACGATGGCGGGGCCGTTGCGGCCATCGATTTCGACGGTGAGGCCCCTGACATCGAGCAGGCGATCGGTGCTTTTCGTGTCCATCATTTGCTGCCCCGCGGATTGAGCGCGTCATTGAGACCGTCGCCAAGGAAGCTGAAGGCAACCGAGGCAAGGCCGAGCACGGCCGCCGGAGCGGCGAGAAGGTGCGGATAATGCTGCCAGACACGCAGGCCGTCCGAGATCATGTTGCCCCAGCTCGGCGTCGGCGGATTGACCCCGACGCCAAGGAAGCTGAAAGCACTTTCCAGCACCATCGCCGTGCCGAGACCGGCGCTGACCGAGACGATCAAAGGCCCCAGCGCATTCGGAATGACATAACGCTTGATGATGATCCAGTTCGACAGGCCGAGCGCCTGCGCCGCAGTGATATAGGGCCGGCTGCGGATCGACAGCACCTGGGCGCGGACGAGACGGGCGTAAGGCGGCCAGGAGATCAGCGCCATCGACCCGAAGACGAGAATGAAATCCACCCACATGGTTTGGCGATAGAAGGGATTGAGGGTCTCGAGGTAACGCGCCTCCATCCATTTGCTGATCGGCGATTTCAGCGAAGCGTTGATGACGACGACGAGCAGCAGGTTGGGAACCGACATCGTCACGTCGGTCAGCCACATGATGGCACGATCGAACGGATTGCCGAAGAAGCCGGCGACGGCGCCGAGCACGAGACCGATCAGCACGGCGAAGACGGTGACGATGACGGCGACGAGGAAGGCGGTGCGCGTGCCGAAGACCACGCGGCTGAAGACGTCGCGGCCGAGATCGTCGGTTCCGAAGAGGTGGCTCATCGACGGCAGGACGTTGCGGGCGTTGAGATCCTGGCTCAGATAATCATAGGGCGTGAGGTACGGCCCGAAGATCGCCGTGAAGGCAAGGATCAGGACGATGACGAGGCCGAAGATGGCGAGCCTGTTGCGCTTCAGCCGATACCAGGCGTCGCGCCACAGGCTGACCGGCTCTTCGACGGTTTCGACGGTGGAAAGAGGGATGGCGGACATGGTCAGCGGCTCCTTCTTGAATCATTGGCGCGCGGATCGAGCAGCGGATAGAGCACATCGACCAGGAGGTTCGACACCATCACCAGGAACGATCCGATCAGCGTGATCGCCAGAATGACGGGATAATCGGAATTGATCAGCGCCTGCACCGTCAACCGGCCGAGACCCGGCAGGCCGAAGACGAGTTCGACGAAGATCGCGCCGTTGACGATGGTGATCATGATCAGGCCGAGCTGCGTGACGACGGGCGTCAGCACCGGTCGCAGGATATGGCGCAGTGCCACGATGATCTCCGGCACGCCCTTGGCGCGGGCGGTTCGGACGAAATCCTCCGACAGGACCTCGATGACGGCGGCACGCGTCTGACGCACGATCAGCGCGATCGGCTGGAAGGAAAGGACGAGCAGCGGCAGCAGGATACGGACATCGAAGATGCCGCCCCAGCCATAGGGCACGCTCGCACCCGGCAGCAGCACGATGAGGCCGACCATCAGCAGCGGACCGGCGACATAGGCCGGGATCGCCCAGAGGAAGAGCGCGGAGCCCAGAATGGCATAGTCGATGCGCGAATTCTGGTTGAGCGCGGCGATCATGCCGAGCGGGATCGCGACGACGGCGGTCAGGATGATGGAACAGAGGGCAAGCTGGAAGGAGACGGGTGCGGCGGCCGAGACCATCGCCCAGACGGAGCGGCCCGATGTCAGCGAATTGCCGAACTGGCCGTGCAGCAGGTTCCAGATGTAAAGGCCGAACTGGACGATGAAGGGTTTGTTGAGGCCGGCACTTTCGCGAATGGCTTCGATACGCTGCGGATTATAGGCGACGTCGCCTGGCGCGCGCAGGAAGATCAGCTTGATCGGATCGCCGGCGCCATAGAAGGCCAGCGCGTAGACCGCCAGCATCACCACCAGAACGGACGGAATCCAGATGGCAAATCGGGTTAGCACGTAGCGCAGCATGGCCACCTCCCACCTGTTGTTCGATGCGTTCCCGCTTTTGGCTGCGATCGCATCTCTTCTTCTTGAAACTCGCGCGAAGACCTTGCGGCCTTCGCGCGTTTATTGCCAGGAACTATTGTTCCGGATCAACCGATGGAAATGTTCCACGGTTCGACGACTTGCCAGTCAAGGTTCTTTTCCAGGCCCTTGACCTCCTTGGTGGCCCAGCGCGACATCGCCTGAGAATACCATGGAATGAAGGCCCAATCCTCGCGGAACGCCTTCTGGGCTTCCTGCGCGAGAGCGATGCGCTGCGGATCATCTGCAGCCTTGGTCGTGGCCTCGGCAAGGGCACTGTCGACCTTGTCGTTCTTGTATCCGCCAAGCTTGTTTTGCGCGTTCGACGAGGTCGAGGCGATGCTGCCTGCCAGATAGGAGACGGCATCCGGCACGCGGGTGCCGACGTCGTCGCGGAAGATCTGGACCGAGTTCTGATCCGGACCCGCATAGGAATCCTGCTGCGGCTTCATGTCGACGGCAGTGATGCCGAGATTCTGGCGCCACTGCTCGGCGATGAACTGGGCGGCAGCCTGAATGGCTGGCCCCGAGATGCCGACGAAGAGGATCTTCGGCAGGCGCTCCGGACCGCCGTAGGTCGATTCCGCAAGCAACTTCTTGGCAGCCTCCGGATCATAGGGATAGGGCTCGAATCCGGAATTCTCCGCACCCGGGACCGCATTGAGGATCTGGTCCGCCTTCTTATGCGGCCCGTCGGGATAGGAAGCCTTGAACAGGCCATCGCGATCGACGGCCATGATCAGTGCCTGACGAACCTTGGGATCGTCCATCGGCGCACGGGAGATGTTGAACCAGAAGTGCTGGCTGGTCGGGATCAGCGGGCCGGCGGAAAATTCCGGGCCGAGATCCTGGATGATGGTCGAGGTGATCAGCTCGGTATGGGCGTTGAACTCGCCCGACTTGATCAGCGACGTCGCGGTGACATTGTCCTCGATCGAGGTGATGTCGATACGGGCAAGCTTCGGCTTCGGCCCGAAGAAGTTCTCATTCGGCTCGAAAGACAGTTTGCCGGCGTCGATGTCAATGCTCGTGAGTTTGAACGGACCGGAGAAGACCGGCTTGCTCTCGGGCTTATACCAATCGATGATCTCCTCACCGTCGCTGCCGCGCGACTGCGATGCCTTGGTGATCGGCGCGATGTGGTTTGCCAGGCGCATGAAGAAGATCGGGTCTGCGGCAGCCAGCGTCACGACGACCGTTCCCTCGTCGGGTGTAGCGACACCGGTCAACTCGTTGCCGGAGCCGGCGGCGATTTCGGCATAACCCTTGACCCTGCTCAGCACCTGATCGGCGCGCTGGTTCTTGGTGTTCGGCATCGAGGAGACTTCCCATGATCCCTTGACATCCGCCGAGGTGATCTTGCTGCCGTCGGAAAAGACCGCCTTCGGGTCGATCTTGAAGGTCCAGACTGTGTTGTCTGCCGATTCCCAGCTGGTGAAGACGTAGGGCTTGATATTGCCTTGGCTGTCGAAATACATCGGCGATGCCCACCAGATCGAATTCCAGCGGAACGTCCTGCCGCCGCCGCGTAGCGGCGACCAGTCCTGGTCGAAGGCCGGATTTGCGACCTTCAGGACTTGGCCTTCATCGGCCATCACAATGCGGGCATTCATTCCGAATACGGTGAGGCCGACGCCGGCTGCAAGGCCGAGCTTCAGCGCGTTACGACGTGATATATTGGTTTTATCCGATTGATCAGACATGGCATTCCTCCCAGAGTGAATTCGGCAGCGCTCTCCCTGCACCTGCCAGGCGCAGCACAATCCGTTCCGTATCGTTCTCTCGTTATTGTAAATATGTCAACAAAAAATCGCAATTTCCATTCGAACAAAATTTTCTACTGAAAATATATAAGCTATAACAAATAGATAACTTTTCGCGGCGACGTCACGGCATTTTGTCTTCTTGACAAAAGCGCGGCAATATAAAAGTTCTTTGCACTCCATCGCGACAGACGGATGACAAATTGCAATGCGCAGCGCCCCGGTTCGAATACGGATCGGCAAGACAGGACGCGCCGAGGAGGGCGGAATGAGCCATCACAGGATTACAGGCGTTTTCAGCGCCTCCGCAACGCCGCTGACGGCAGACAACAGGCCGGATTTCGCCCTTTTCACCGACCATTGCCGGCAGTTGTTGGCCGAGGGGTGCCATGGCGTGGCGCTGCTCGGCACCACAGGCGAGGCCAATTCCTTTTCCGGCGCCGAGCGCCGTGCCATTCTGGAAGCAGCCCTGAAGGCCGGCATTCCCGCCGACAGGCTTTTGCCGGGCACCGGCGTCGTCGCCATTCCCGAGACCGTGGAACTCACCCGGCACGCACTGTCGCTTGGCGTCACCAAGGTGGTGATGCTGCCGCCTTTCTACTACAAAGGCGTCTCCGACGATGGCCTCTTCGCCGCCTATTCGCAGGTGCTGGAGAAGGTCGCCGACACCCGCTTGCAGGTCATCCTCTATCATATTCCGCAGGTCTCGGGCGTTCCGCTATCCATTCCGCTGATCGGGCGGCTGATTGCGGCCTTCCCGGAAACGGTCGTCGGCATCAAGGAATCCGCCGGCGATTTCAACAACATGCAGGCGATCATCGCCGCCTATCCCGGCTTCTCGGTGCTCGCAGGCGCCGATCCGCTGTTGTTGCCGCTGCTGAAGGTGGGCGGCGCCGGCTGCATCACCGCCACCTCCAATCTCGTGGCGAATTCGCTGCGCACAGTCTACGACCATGTCCATGACGAGGCGCGCGCCGCCGATGTCGAGGCGGCGCAGGCCCGCATCAACGCCTATCGCACGCTTTCCAATTCCTATGTCCAGATCCCGACCATCAAGGCGATGGTGGGACTGAAGACCGGCAATCCCGCCTGGAAGCGCGCACGTGCGCCGCTGATGCCGCTCGGCGATGCCGACTATGCCGCACTCGCCGAAAGCTACGCCAAGCTGCCTTGAGGAGATCCGTCATGAGTTTTACCGGCCTGCCTCCGGAAGCCGTTCCGGCCCTGATGACCGGGGCCATCACCCCTCACCCCGCCCTCGAGGGTCGTGCGGATGCCTATCTGCCCTCCCCCTGCATCCAGAACCATGCCGCAAACCTCGCCTTTCTGCCCGACGGCACGCTGACCTGCGTCTGGTTCGGCGGCACGATGGAGGGCATGGGTGATATTTCGATTTACATGTCGCGGCTGACACCTGGCTCCGATCGCTGGTCCGTGCCGGAAAAGATGAGCGACGACCCGGAGAAATCCGAACAGAACCCGTTGATTTTCAAGGCTCCAAACGGAAAAGTATGGCTGCTCTATACCTCGCAGACTTCCGGAAATCAGGACGGTTCTGTTGTCAAATGCAGAATTTCAGGTGATGGCGGCCAAACCTTCGGCCCGGTCCAAATCCTCTGCGACAGTCCCGGCACCTTCGTTCGCCAGCAGATCGTCGTGAACGGCAGGGGCGACTGGCTGCTTCCGGTGTTCCGCTGCGTCGGCCTGAACGGCCAACGCTGGAGCGGCGATGCCGATACGGCTGCCGTGCTGGTGTCGCGTGACGGCGGCGCGAGATGGCAGATGCGCGATATTCCAGACAGTATCGGCGCGGTGCACATGAACGTCCTGCCGCTCGGCGGCGACGAGATGATCGCCTTCTACCGCAACCGTTTCGCCGAAGAGATCCTGTCCAGCCGATCATCCGACGGCGGCGAGACATGGAGCCCGCCCGAGCCCGCAGAATTGCCGAACAACAACTCCTCGATCCAGGCCACGATCCTCAATGATCGAGCAATCGCAATGGTTTACAACCATTCGAGTGCCGCCATGTCGGATGCACGGCGCCAATCTCTCTATGACGAAATAGAGGGTGGCGAGGCTGAAGAGACCGCCGTCATTGCCGATACCAGCGCACGCAAGGCCGTCTGGGGTGTTCCGCGTGCGCCGCTGAGCCTGGCGATATCACGAGATGGCGGCAAGAGCTTTCCGCATCGCATCGATCTCGATACCGGCGACGGCTTCTGTCTCAGCAACAATTCGAAGGAGTCGCTGAACCGCGAATTCTCCTATCCCTCGATCGTCCAGGGCGACGACGGCAGGCTCCATATCGCCTACACCTACTACCGGCGCGCCATCAAATATGTGCGCCTCGCCCCGCAATCCCTGCCGTGAGCAAAGCGGTAGCCGGAAAATCGTAAACCTGCATCCGACCGCATGCGGAAAGATGCAGAATAACAACGGCTGTGGGTTTACTGACGGGAGAAATTGACAACAGGGTCGGATTATTCGCCGCCGTGGCAAAGATCATGGCTAGCTGTGCCTGAAATGCCGTTTTCATCGATACAGTTCTTATAAAGTGTTGATATTATAATTGATATTTGTGCGTCAACGCCAACTATGAAGCGCGACAGATCGCACATCGAAAGATAAAAAATTCCGCCCTTTGGAATGCTGGCTTGACATTGATCTTACAACTTTACATTAAGGAGGGCGACTATAGTGCCGCAGGATCTTGCAGGGAGGACTGGTTCATGGCCAGCTTGGATTCGCCGATCACGATAGTTCGGCCGCATCTGATCGAATTCGGCGTCGGCACGGCGGGAAAGCTCGGCAAATGGGCGGCTGAAAAGGGCTATCGGCGCACGCTCGTCATCTCCGATGCCTTCAACGCCTCGCGCATCGACGTGCTGGAGCTGAAGGGCGAGGTTACCGTCTTTGCCGAAGTGACGCCTGAACCGGATACGGCCAATCTCGAAAAGGTGCTGGCGGCGGCAAATGCCGCCGATGCCGAGCTGATTGTCGGCTTCGGCGGCGGCAGCGCCATGGATCTGGCAAAACTTGCCGCCGTGCTTGCCGGCTCCGCGCAGACGCTGCAGGAGGTCGTCGGTCCGAACAAGGTGCATGGGCCGCGCAAGGTGGCGCTCGCCCAGGTGCCGACGACATCGGGCACCGGTAGCGAGGCCGGCATTCGCGCGCTGGTCACCGATCCGGCGACGATGGCAAAGCTCGCCGTCGAAAGCCTGCATATGCTGGCCGATATCGCCGTCATCGATCCTGCTTTGACCTTCAGTGTCCCGGCCCGCACGACGGCCGCCACCGGCGTCGATGCGATGGCCCATTGCGTCGAGGCCTTCACCAACCGCAAGGCCCATCCGATGGTCGACATCTATGCGATCGAGGGAACGCGCCTCGTCGGCAAATATCTCGCCCGCGCGGTCAAGGACGGCAATGACGCCGAGGCGCGCGCCGGCCTCTCACTCGCCTCGCTCTACGGCGGCTTTTGCCTCGGCCCGGTCAACACCGCCGGCGGCCATGCGCTCGCCTATCCCCTCGGCACGCGCTGGCATGTCGCCCATGGCGCGGCAAATGCGTTGATTTTTCCGCATGTTCTCGCCTTCAATACACCGTCTGCGCCTGAGAAAACCAAGGCGGTGATGGAAGCGCTTGGGCGTGAAACCTCCGGAAACGTCACCTCCGTCTTCGATGCGGCTTACGCTTTCTGCGCCGAACTCGGTATCGAGATGAAACTTTCCGGCCTCGGCGTGCCGGAAAGCGATCTCGACGCCATGGCCGACGACGCCTTTGCCATTCGCCGTCTGCTCGATAACAATCCGCGAGATCTCTCTCGGGCCGACATTCGCGCGATTTACGCGGCTGCCTTTTAAGCGGTAAGGTTTTTTAGAAGGAATTCGATCGATGGACAGGAATGCGAAAGTCGCGGTAACGCTCGGCGATCCGGCCGGCGTCGGCCCCGAGGTGATCGTCAAGGCGCTCGCAGCCCTTCCGAGGGAGGAGCGCCGCGATTTCGTCATCGTCGGCAATGTTGAAGCGCTGGAGCGCGCCGACCGCGTCACCGGCACCGGACTGCGGTTCGGGCCTGCCGATGCAGCCGGTGACGACAGGATCGCCGTCGACGAAGTCGCGCTCAGCGCAGCCCTACCCGAAATCGGCAAGGTCAGCCCCGTCGCCGGCGATGCCTCGGTGCGCTATATCACCCGCGCCGTCGATCTCGCCATGTCGGGACAAGCCGATGTCATCGTCACCGCGCCGATCAACAAGGAAGCGATGAACCTTGCTGGCCATCACCATGACGGGCACACCGGGCTTCTCGCGCATCTCACCGGCTCGAAGAGTTCCTTCATGCTGCTTGCCTCCGAGCGGCTGAACACCATCCACGTCTCCACCCATATCTCGCTGAAGGGCGCGATCGAGCGCGCCAAGACCGAGCGGGTGCTCGCCACCATCGAAGCCGGCCACAGGCACTTCCTGCGGCTCGGCAAAACGGCGCGCATCGCCGTTGCCGGCCTCAATCCGCATTGCGGCGAAAACGGCCTGTTCGGCACCGAGGACATGGAGTTTCTCGCTCCCGCCGTCGAGCAGGCGCAGGCAAAGGGCATCGACGTCGTCGGCCCGATCTCGGCCGATACGGTTTTTGCCCGCGCCTATAATGGCGCTTTCGATCTCGTCATCGCCCAGTATCACGACCAGGGCCATATCCCGATCAAGCTCGTCGCCTTCGACACGGCGGTCAACGTCTCGCTCGGCCTGCCGATCGACCGCGTCTCGGTCGATCACGGCACCGCCTTCGACATTGCCGGCACCGGCAAGGCCAACCACGTCAACATGCTCTCGGCCATCGCCTATGCCAGGCTGATGGCCCGCTCGCCGCGGCGGGAGGTGTGAACCCCTGCTCTATCATATGCCAAATAAGCGGCGATCCCAGAAGACGGGTTGGTGGAGGCTGGTGGTGATCGACGGGAATTCCGGGTGGGCCGGATTGATCAGCACGTTGCGGTCGACGCGGGCGACGACGCTTGGGACCAGCAGGATGGCGCTGCGTTTTTCCTGGCACCATTTTTCGCCGAAAGCCTTGCTGGCGTTTGCCGGCATGCTGTCCCAGCCGGGCAGCGCGGGCTCGGAGAATATCTCGTAACTTAGCCCCCGCGGTAGGGTGATCGTGACATAGTGCTGATTGGGCGGCAGCCGCCCGCTGCCGTGGACGAGCTTTTCGAGCAGTGCGGTCGAATAGTGCTCGCTCGTATAGATGATCGGGCTGCCCGATGTGTTCCACCGTCCCGGCGCGATGGTCGAGCCGGTGGCATCGAAGATCGGATAGGTTCCATGCGGATCTCCGATGCGAACGGATGTCAGTGTGCGGTCAAGATGCTGTGCGCTCACGCAGCGCTGCCGTATTTCAGGCTTCCGAGAATATCGAGCACGAGCTCGCCGCCGATCTCGCTCTGGATGACCACGTCGATCGGTCGCCTGTCTTCCAGCATTGCATGCGGGCGAAACAGGAAATCGCGGGCCTCGATCTCAGTCTGCCAAACATCGAGCGCCTGGCCCCAGACACGCGCCAGACGGGCAAGCTTTATGCCTTCATCTGAGGAGAGCCGATGCTTGGACTTGCGCCGTTCATAGGTGGCCTTCGGAACCAGCCGGTATTTGAACTGGGCGTCATCAGGCGCCAGAAGCAGCGCCATGCGGTCAAGCGCCTTGACCGGCAATCCTTCCTCGATGCTGGAGAGCAGGCCGAAGGCCGAACGCGATACCGGCTCCCTGGCGGGCAGCCCGAGAACATCGGCGATACCGGCAAATCCCATCATGGCAACGGCTCCTTTTCACTTGAGGCTATATTTAGTCTCAAGTGAGCCTGTTATCAAGTGCATCGTTCCGGTTTTTGATCCTCGCCAGCCAAGCAGCGGATTGCCGCAGGCGCACTAGATCGCTATCTTCCCCGAGGGCACACGAACAATGAAGGAGGTTGCCTATGTCACCGCGGGACGCCTGATCCAGCAATATCAAGACTTCTGCCTTTCCAAGGGCATCGATTTCATACGCATCGAATCCGTACGGCCGCATGATGATACCACGCTCTTCTGCAGCGCTGGAATGCAGCAGTACAAGCCCCTCTTCTCCGATCCCTCCCATAGTGGAACCGTCGCAAACAGCCAGGCTTGCCTGCGCATGGGCGACCTCGACGAGATCGGCGACGGAACTCACCTTCTCCACTTCACCATGATCGGTCTTTTCTCGTTTAGGGAAATGACCGTCGGCAACGCCATCGATTTCTGGCTCGAGTTTCTGGGAACGCTGGGGCTCGTGCTGGATCATGTGACGATCCATCCCGACCGCCTGGTGGAATGGACGCCGCTCTATGGTGGGCGCGTGCCCATCGTGCCGGATCCCGAATGCATATGGAGCGATGGCAGCATCAGCGGATACTGCACCGAGTTCTATAAGGATGGCGTCGAGATCGGAAACATCGTCAATCCGCTCGGAACCTGCATCGATGTCGGTTTTGGTTTGGAACGCCTCGACATGATCGTCAACGGCACGCCGCAAGACGATGCGCTCGGGACACTGTGCGAGACGGTCATGACAATCGTGGAAAGCGGCTACCGGCCGGGCAACAAGGAGCAGGGATACGTCTTGCGAAAACTGCTCCGTCGCATCCACAAGATGGGCGGCACGCTCGATCACCCCTTCTTCGCGGAAGAGGTCGAACGCCAGAAGCGGCTGCGCGCCAAATATCTGCGTCTGCGTGACCGCCATTCCGAGATGAGTCCTGACTGGTGGTTCGACACGCACGGCATCGATCTCTCCGACATCCGTGAGAGCATGGAGGAGTAGCAACGAGCAAGGCCTCCCGCAGAAAACATCGGGAGGCCTTGTCATATCCTGGAAAGCGTCAGCGTTGCGGTGCTCGCATTGAACGCTTTCAGCTCTGCCCCGGCTGCAGCCGGCGGAAAGTCCGCTCGATCTGGGCAATAGCGGCAAAAAAGACGATGCCGGAGAAAGAGGCGAGCACGACGGCGGCAAAAAGCCTTTCCGCCTGATAGTTGAATGTCGACTGGATGATGACAGCGCCCAGCCCCTGGTTCGAGCCGATCCACTCCCCGACGATCGCACCGATCACACAGGTGGTTGCCGAAATGCGCAGCGAAGCAAAGAGCAAGGGGGCGGAGCGTGGGGCGCGCAGGCGCCAGAACGTCTCCCACCCGCTCGCCGAAAGCACATGCATCAGGTCAAGCTCGCTCGCAGTCGCCAGATTGAGGCCCCGGGCGGTATTCACCAGGGTTGGGAAGAAGCAAATGAGAGCAGCGATGATGACCTTTGGCAGCATGCCGAGGCCGAAGATGAGGATGATGATCGGCGCAAGCGCCAGCACCGGGATGGTGTTGAAGAGCAGGACAACGGGAAAATAGGCGGCCTGGAGGCGCGGATTATAGACAAAGGCAATTGCCATGATCACGCCGAGACTGTTGCCCAGGAGGAAGCCGAGGCCCGCCTCACCCCATGTCGGGATCGCATTCGACAGAAGGAAGCGCCATTCCGTTCCGAGCGTGCGCAGGATCGCCAGCGGTGTTGGAACGATATAGGCCGGAATACCGAGCGCCGGCACCAGCCATTGCCAGGCGAAAAGCAGCGAGAGGGCGCCGATAACTGGAAGGCCGATTGCCTCGGTGAGGGATAGCCGACGATGCGTCATGCAGCCGAATTCCCCTCCTGCAGCAATCCGCGCAGACGGGCAGCGGTCTCCTGGACATCGAGGCTCTCGCGCCGACAGAGCCCACGCTCGTCTTTCAGCGGTGCAAGGTCGATCAGCGCCTGGACGCGGCCCGGATTGGCCGCCAGGACCAGCACGCGTCCGCCGAGATAGATCGCCTCGACGACGCTGTGGGTCACGAACAGGATGGTCGTGCCGGTCCGGCGCCAGACGTCCAGAAGCTCGTCGTTCAGTCGTTCGCGGGTGATCTCGTCGAGCGCACCGAAGGGCTCGTCCATGAGCAGGATATTCGGCTCGCATTGAAGCGCGCGCGCTATGGCGACGCGTTGGCGCTGGCCCCCGGACAGTTGATGTGGATAGCGGTCGGCCAAATGCGACAGGCCGACCAGTTCAATCCAATGGTCGGGCCGCGGATCGACCGATCGCGAGACGCTGTTCTTCCCCACCTGCAGCGGCAGCGCGACATTCTCCCTCACAGTCCGCCACGGCAGCAGCGTTGCGTCCTGAAAGACGAAGGCGACCTCGCGCCGCCGGCGCGCCTCCGACGCTGTCCTGCCGAGCACCGACAGCCGCCCGTCAAGCGGCGGGAGAAGATCCGCCACCGCACGCAGCAAGGTCGACTTGCCGCAGCCGGAAGGACCGAGAATGGTCAGAAACTCGCCCCTGCCGACGCTGAGATCGACGCCGGACAGAATGCGGGTCGTCTCGACAGCGCCGGCATAACCGACAGCCAGATCCTTGGTTTCGATGGCCGCTGCTTCAGGCAAATCCGCTCTCACGCAATCTTCGGACGGTCACCCGCCGTCATGTCCAAGATCTTGGTCGTATAGCAGTCCTCCAGCTTCGGCGCGCCGCTCTTGAACTGACCGATCTTGTCGTAGACGGAAATCTGCTCGGCAAGAGCGGCCGGATCGAAGCTGCCCCAGCCATCCTTGCCTGTCGTCGCGTCGAAGCTCAGTGACAATATACGCGGCACCGTCTTCAGCTCCACGGCAAGATCGAGCTGCGGATAGGCCTCCACCGCCAGTTTGACCGCCTCTTCAGGATGTTCATGCGTCCAGGCCCAGCCTTTGGCGACGGCGCGCAGCACCTTTGCCAATGTCTCGGCATGGCCGCTCACGGCATCGTCGGTGGCGAAATAGACGTTGGCATAGGAGGGCAGGCCCGTATCCTTCATCATCAGATCGATGCGGTCGGGGCCGATGATGGAAAGGGCCTGCGTATTGGTGATCCATCCGGTCACTGCATCGACCTGACCGGTCATCAGCGGCGTCATGTCGAAGCCGATATTGGTGATGGTCAGGCTCGAGGGATCGATATTGTTCTTCAGCAAAATGGCATCGAGCACATAACGGGCCGTCGGCTGGATGCCGATGCGCTTTCCGACCATGTCCTTGACGGTGCGGATCGGCGCCTTGGGCAGCGAATAGAAGGCGAAAGGCGCCATGCGGAAACCGCAGGCGAAGATCCGGATCGGCACCCCGGATGACCGGGCAAGAAGAAGCTGTGCCGAATCCGAAAATTGGCCGAGCTGCGCATCACCTGTGATCACGGGCGGCACCGTCGCCGAATTGGGACCGCCAGGGGAAAACTCGACGTCGAGACCCTCGGCCTGGAACAGGCCTTGCTTGACTGCGACGATATCGCCGATCTGTCCGTTGCTCATCAGCCAGTCATATTTGATGACGACCTTGGATGCTGCGGCTTTCGAGTGACGCGGCACGAACACGCTGATGCCTGCCGTCGCTGCAGCAAGGGCAAAGGCTCCGCCCTTCAGGACGGTACGCCTGCCGACCACGATGTGTTTGTCATCCCCGCTCATTTTGCTTGCCTTTCCCCTTGTTGGATTGTTGTACGACCGGCCGATTGCGCTCGCTATTGCGGGTCGATGTCGCCGGTCGGGCCGCCTGCGGACCACGCATAAATCTCCCAGAGATTGTCGTCAGGATCGGCGAAATAGACGCATCGCGCGTTCCAGACATAGTCCTGCGGCGGCGCGTGGAAGAGCACGCCCGCAGCTTTCAGCTCCGCATAGGCAGCATCGACCTGCTCTGGCGAGGCGAGCTCGATGGCCGCGCAGGCCTTGTGCGCACCTGGAGGGGCACGGCGGCTTGAGACACCGGTATTCTCGGCAATATGCTCGATCTCCCAGAGCGCCAGCGTCACGCCCGCCCCTTTGAAATCGGCAAAGCCGGGAGCCCGGCGGCGAGGTTTGAAGCCAAGACGCTCGACATAGAAAGCCGATGCTTTGTCGATATCCTCGACCAGGAAGCAAATGTCGGTAATCGGATTGGTTTGGGCAAAAGCGGTCATATGGGCCTCCTGATGGGAAAAGCCTCGCAGACCGCAGCCTCAAGAGATTTCAAATTCGTGCGGTTGTCTTTCGCAAAGCTGCTGATCTGTCATCGGCAAGAGCCTGCTCAAAGACGGACCGAACGCTGGTATTCCTTCGGGGTCGCCCCCACTAGACGGCGAAAGACGCTGGAGAAATGCGCCTGGCTGGAAAAGCCTGTGGCATAAGCGATGTTTGCGAGCGTCTCCTTGCCATCGGCGAGGTAAAGTCGCGCCCGCTCGATCCTGCGTTCGAGAACGAAGCGATGCGGCGCCAAGCCGGCCGCCCGTTTGAATTCCCGGCTGAAGTGAAAGGGGCTCATATGGGCCACCCCGGCCAGCTCCTCGACACTCAGATCGGATTTGCCAAGCAGGTTCTCGATGTAATCGATCACACGCCGGAGATTGTCCGATGTCAGCGGACGATCGCCGGCTTCAGGTTTGGCGCCCAGCAGTTTTACGACGCAGCAGGCGAGCGCCATCCCCAGATGCTGCATCAAAAGCAGGTCGTCGCACCCGGTCTTCTCGGCGGCAAATGCGAGGGAGAGCGCGACCTGCAGCGTTGTCGGATCAGTCGTCGCGCTGAGCGCGTCACTATCCCAATGCTCGGGATCGAAGCGAGAGCCGCCGATGCCGCTGTAAAGCGCAGGTGACTGGAAGATCGAGATATAATCCGCCGCATCGCCATCGACTTCAAGGACGGTGGCGGCCGGTTGAAATCCGAGGGTGAACGGCGGCCTCTCAACTTTGCGGAATGCCCCGCTTCCAAGCCGATAGGCATATTTGCCGTGCGCCGTGCGGTTGATCGAAATTCTATGAAGGGAGCCCCTCGAAACCATTTGCCCCGCGGCGCTGCGATAGGTCTCGACGATCATGTCGCGTTGAACAAAGGCCTTGTAGCCTCCGAGGGATGGTCGGCTTATTGAGAAAATCTGCGGGTCGATGTCGGGCATTGTTTCATTCTCCCTGGCAGGAGAGAGGCAAGTTGCGCGCCAAGTGGAGCGAAGCTTCGCGCTAGATATCAACCTCGCAGCATAAAACCCGACGGTGCCCATGAAATCGTGATTTTACGCCTGCTGTCGCGCCACACGGCACCGCGGCCCAGCAGGAGTTCGCCTTCGGCAAATTTGGTCGCATGCGCAAGAATTATGCAGTGCATGTTCTTCTTGATCGGTGAATGCAGACTCATCTGACCGCTCTGAAAATCGCCAGGCCTCCGAAATCATTCCCGGTCGCGGGAAACCGCGGCCAGGGATGAGCTTTCGTTCCGTCCACTCTTTCCCCCGGAGATCGTTCTTTTGGAAATTCGTTCCTATCCATCTGCATTAATCCATTTAATCTATAGACATAATTAATTGGAGAGAAATTGCGATGAGTATCGAAAAGTCCGAAAACGGTCTCGGAAGACGAGATCTGCTGAAACTGTCTGCCGCGGCCGGGGTCGCCGTCGCCGGTGCTTCGCTCATCGGGCAGAAGCCGGCTTTTGCCGCCGGCGAAGAACTGTCGCTGAAAGGCAAGCGCATCGCCATCAGCGCAACCGGCACCGATCACTTCTTCGATCTGCAGGCCTATAATGCCCAGATCGAAGAGGTAAAACGCCTCGGCGGCGAGCCGATCGCTGTCGATGCCGGACGCAACGACGGCAAGCTGGTCTCGCAGCTGCAGACGCTGATTGCCCAGAAGCCGGATGCGATCGTTCAAATCCTCGGCACGCTCAGCGTCATCGATCCCTGGCTGAAGAAGGCGCGCGATGCCGGGATCCCGGTTCTGACCGTCGACGTCGGCTCGACCAATTCGATCAACAACACCACGTCCGATAACTGGGGCATCGGCAAGGATCTGGCGCTGCAGCTCGTCTCCGATATCGGCGGCGAAGGCAATATCGTCGTCTTCAACGGCTTCTACGGCGTAACCCCCTGCGCGATCCGCTACGACCAGCTGGTCAATGTCGTCAAATATTTCCCGAAGGTCAAAATCCTCCAGCCGGAACTGCGCGACGTCATCCCGAATACCGTGCAGGACGCCTTCACGCAGATTACGGCGATCCTCAACAAATATCCGGAAAAGGGTTCGATCAAGGCGATCTGGTCGGCCTGGGACATTCCGCAGCTTGGCGCGACCCAGGCCCTGGCAGCCGCCGGACGGACCGAGATCCGCACCTACGGTGTCGACGGCAGCCCGGAAGTGCTGCAGCTTATCGCCGATCCGAATTCGCCGGCCGGCGCCGATGTCGCCCAGCAGCCGGCGGAAATTGGCCGCACCGCCATCCGCAACGTCGCCAAGCTGCTCGCCGGCCAGACCCTGCCGCGCGAAACCTATGTTCCGGCACTGCTCGCCAACAAGACCAATGTCGGCGAAGTCACCAAGAAACTCGGCATCGGCTGACACTGAATACGAGCGATCCGGCCATGCCGGATCGCTCGGAATCTCTGTGCCTGGAGAAATCGATATGACGGCCATTTCGTTGAAGCAGCCGGTGACGGCACGCGACGACATCATTCGCTTTGAAGGCATCGTCAAGCATTTCGGCGGCGCGCAGGCGCTTGCCGGTGCGTCGCTGATCGTCAGGCGCGGCACCATCCACGGTCTCGTCGGTCAGAACGGCGCCGGCAAGTCGACGCTGATCAAGCTGCTTGCCGGTCTTCACCAGCCGGATGGCGGCCGGATCGAGATCGAAGGGCAAACATTCGACAGGCTGACACCGCATCTTGCCGAAGAGCTCGGTATCCACTTCATTCACCAAGATCGGCTGCTGGTGCCGACCTTCACCGTCGGCGAAGCCCTGTTCCTCGGCCGGGAACCACGCATCGCGGGCACGCCGTTCCTCGACCGGCGACTGATGCAGCGCCGCGCATCTGACATTCTCAACGACTATTTCGGTATCCGGCTGCCGAACGCCGCCTTGATCGGCGAATTGTCGACTGCCGAAAAGCAGATCGTGCAAATCACCCGCGCCCTCCTCAATCAGCCGAAGGTGCTCGTCTTCGACGAGCCGACGGCCGCATTGGTGCGCCGCGAGGCCGATATCCTCTTCCGGTTGATCCGCCGTCTGCGCAACGAAGGCGTCACCATCATCTATATCTCGCATTACCTGAACGAAATCGAAGAGCTCTGCGACCACGTCACCGTGCTGCGCAATGGGCTCGACGTCGCCTCCCTGCCGATCGGGGAGACTTCGGCCGGTGCAATTGCGCGGCTGATGGTCGAACGTGATATCAAGGAGATGTTTCCAAAGCCGCAAGTGACGCCGGGCGAAGAAATCCTCAAGGTCGAGCAGCTGTCGGCGCCGGGGAAATATAGCGACGTGAGTTTCACACTTCGCCGCGGCGAGGTGCTGGGCCTCACCGGCCTGCTCGGCTCCGGCGCAAAGGAACTGGTCCGCACTCTCTTCGGTCTGGAGACCCCGGCTTCCGGCCATATCGAGATCAGCGGCAAGGCTGCCCGTTTCAGCAATCCCACCCAGGCGACCGGTCGCGAGATCGCGCTGGTGCCGGAAGATCGGCGTCGCCACGGCGTCGCGCTCGACCTCAGCGTTGCGGAAAATATCAGTCTTTCGAGCCTTGGCCGCTTCACCCGTTTCGGCTTTCTCGATCGCAGACGCGAACAGAGAGAAGTGGACGCCCTGATTACGCGGCTGCAGGTGAAGACCAATGGGCGCAATGCCCTGCTGCGCACGCTTTCGGGCGGCAACCAGCAGAAGATCGCCATCGCCAAGTGGCTGAGCCGCCGCTCCGAGGTCTATCTCCTCGACGAGCCGACGGTTGGAGTCGATATCGGCTCCAAGGTCGAGATCTATACGCTGATCGGCGAACTCGCGTCGCGCGGCGCCGGCGTCATCGTGCTGTCTTCGGATCTGCCCGAACTGATCGGCATCACCGATCGCATCCTGGTGCTCTTCCGCGGCCGCGTCGTGCGGGAATTCATCTCGTCGGAGACCACGGCGGATGCCGTGCTCGCTCAATCGACCGGATCATCCGAGGGACAACGCCATGTCGGCTGAAGTAGAATTCGCGCCTTCCGGTTTTTCCGCTGCGGAGCCGCCTCCCCGGCCGGCCGGCAATATTGCGGCTGCGGCATTGCGCTTCGGATCGCTGATCGCTTTCGCCGCCATCCTGATCATCTTCTCGCTGTCCGCACCCTATTTCCTCAGCATCGGCAATATCGGCAATGTGCTTGGTCAATCGGCCATCTCAGGCGTGCTTGCCATCGGTCTAACGATCGTGCTGATCGCCGGCGGCTCCAATGTCGTCACCGGCGGCATCGACCTGTCGCTCGCGGCCAATATGGGCCTCAGCGCCGCCGTCTATGCGAGCCTGACACAGCTCGGCTACGGCGATGCGATGGCGATCGCGGCGGCGATCCTCACCGGCGCCCTGATCGGCACGGTCAATGCCATTGCCGTCGTCTATGCCGGCATCGTGCCGCTGCTGGCTACGCTGGCCGTCATGAACGTCGTCGCCGGCCTGGAATTGGTGCTGACCGGCAATACCGTCCTGCCGGCCTCGACGCCATTCCTGTCGGCGCTTTCGGCCTCGGATGTTTTCGGCATACCGGTTCTTGCCTATGTGCTCCTTGGCTTCACGGCCATCACCACGGCGATCGTGCAATATACCCCGCTCGGCCTGCGTCTCTATGCCGTCGGTGAGTTTCCGGATGCGGCGCGTGCCGCCGGTCTGCCGCTTCGCCGGCTGCTTGCCGGCGCCTTCGTCGCCAGCGGCGTCTCCGGTGGCATCGCTGGTATCCTGTCGGTTTCCTATCTGAGCGGCAGCACGACCGGCGCCGGCGAGATGCTGTTGCCCGTCGTCGTGACGGCCCTGCTCGGCTCGGTCTTTTCGCGCCGGCTGGTTCCGACGATCACCGGGACGCTGCTTTCGGCCCTTTTGGTCGGCTTCCTGGTCAACGGCTTCCAGCTGCTGAACATTTCGAGCACGCTGGTCAGCGGCGTCCAGGGTGTGCTCATTCTCATCGTCGTTTCCGCGACCACGCTGCTGCGCCGGCAGGAGGCCTGACATGTCGCTCCAGACCCCCACCCCCGCCGCCATCAGCTTGCCGCGTCTTATCACCGGCGGCCTGGTGCGTTATGGGCTGATCCTCGCCCTTGTTGCGGTGTTCGCCGCCTTTTCCGTGGCAACGCCGACATTCCTGACGCCTGCCAATCTGCAGAGCATCCTGGTCAATAATTTCACGCTGCTTGCCATCGTCTCCGTCGCCATGACCTTCGCCGTCGCGTCGGGCGGCATCGATCTTTCGGTGGGAACGGCGATGGATTTCGCCAGCTTTGCCTTCGTCTCGCTCGTCCTCGCAGGGCAGCCGGTGGCAGTCGCCGCACTCGCGGGACTGGCCGCCGGGGCGTTCGTCGGCGCCTTCAACGCGCTCTTGATTTCAGGGATCGGCGTGTCGCCGTTCCTCGCCACGCTCGGCACGCTGTTCATCGGCCGCAGCGTTCAGCAACTGCTGACCAATGGCGGCAATCCGGTCTATCTGCCGCCGAACGGCGTGCCGGAAGCCTTCCGTTTCCTCGGCCACGGCACGGTCGCCGGCTTTCCGGTGCCGCTTGCCGCTGCCATAGTCGTCATCGCCGCTGCTGCCGTTGTTTTTGCCCGCACGCGTTTCGGCCGCGTCATCCTGTCGATCGGCATCCAACCGGGCGTCGTGCGCTATTCCGGCATCGCCGCGCCGGCCCATGTCGCGGTGACTTTCATCCTGGTCGGGTTGATCGCGGCAATCGCTGGCCTGATCCTGACCGCAACCGTCACCACCTACATCCCCTCCTCGGGCAATGCCTTCCTGCTGAATGCGATTGGCGCGACCTTCATCGGCACCACGCTCAGCCCGCTCGGGCGGCCGAATGTCAGCGGAACCGTTCTCGGCGCGCTGCTGCTCAGCATCGTCGCCAATGGCTTGCTGCTGACCGATCTGAACTTCTACTGGCAGCAGGTCGGCACGGGAACGCTGATCTTCGCCGTGCTCGCCCTGAGCTTCATCAACAGAAAGGCCGCCGGCGCCGCTTAAGAGAAGTCGCCACTACAGTGGTATCCTCGGAAGCGGTTCTATCCCGCTGAGGCGTCCGAAATCATTCTTGAGACGGCATTCTTCCAGCCGATGATCTTGCCCTGCCGCTCGGTCTCATCCATCGAAGGGCTGAAGCGGCGGTCGCAGGCCCAGGCCTGCGCAAAATCCCGCTTGCCGGGCCAGATGCCGGCTTTCGAGCCGGCAAGCCAGGCTGCGCCCAGCGCCGTCGTCTCGCGGATCGCCGAGCGATCGACAGGGTTTCCGGTCATGTCGGCCAGGCACTGCATTGTCCAATCCGAATCCGCCATGCCGCCATCGACGCGCAACACGGTTTCCAGCTGGTTGGCGCCCCAGTCCTTCTTCATCGCCACCAGCAGGTCGAGCGTCTGGTAGGCGACGGATTCAAGCACGGCGCGGGCAAATTCCGCCGGCCCGCTGTTTCGCGTCAGACCGAAGATCGCGCCGCGCGCCGCCGGATCCCAGTAGGGCGCACCGAGGCCGGTGAAGGCCGGAACGATATAGACCTGCTGTCCGGGATCGGCTTTGGCGGCAAGCACTCCTGCCTCGGATGCCTGGCCGATGATGCCGAGGCCGTCGCGCAGCCATTGCACGGCAGCGCCGGCGATGAAGATCGAGCCTTCGAGCGCATAGGTCGTCTCGCCGTCGAGCCGGCAGGCGATCGTCGTCAGCATGCGGTTAGAGGAGGAAACACGATCCCGGCCGGTGTTCAACAGAGCAAAGCAGCCGGTGCCGTAGGTGGACTTCATCATGCCGGGCTCGAAGCAGGCATTGCCCATCGCCGCTGCCTGCTGGTCGCCGGCGACCCCGAGGATCGGAAGTTCCGCGCCGAACAGCGTCTTGTCGACGCGGCCGAAATCATCGGCGCATTCCCTGACGTCAGGAAGAATGGCAGCCGGAATGCGGAGAATGCCGAGAAGCTCCTCGTCCCAGGCACCGTCGCCGATATTATAGAGCAGCGTTCTCGATGCATTGGTCGCATCGGTGGCATGCACGCGTCCATCAGTCAGATTGTAGATCAGCCAGCTGTCGATCGTGCCGAAGCAGACATCGCCGGCCTCGGCCTTCTCACGCAGGCCATCGACATTGTCGAGCAGCCAGCGCAGCTTCGTTCCGGAGAAATAGGGGTCGAGCAGCAGCCCCGTCTTGGCGCTGAACAGTTTCTCGTAGCCGTCTGCCTTCAGGCTTTCGCACATTTCTGCAGTGCGCCTGTCTTGCCAGACGATTGCGCGGTGAAGCGGCTTTCCCGACCCGCGGTCCCAGACGACCGCCGTCTCGCGCTGGTTGGTGATGCCGATCGCGGTGATATCGGCGGCGTCAATACCGGCGTCAGCGATCGCCTTGCGCACTGTGTCGACGACGGATCGCCAGATTTCGGCGGCGTCGTGCTCGACCCATCCGGGCTGCGGATAATATTGGGTGATCTCCGCCTGCGCCGAGCCGGCCATTTTCATGTCGCCATCGAAGATGATGGCGCGCGACGATGTCGTGCCCTGGTCGATTGAAAGAACATAGCCGCTCATATCCGTCTCCGGCTCGCACGAAACCGCTCCGCCTGCAGAGGACAGCAGGACGCGGACGGTTCATGAGAGAAAGATTGTGGGTGCCACCGGCTTTGCTGCCGGTGGCAGGAAGTGATGGCCGGAAGCCTCGTCGCCTCCGGCCGGGTCCGCCTTACTTCTTCTGCCAGCTCTTGACGAGTTCGTCGTAGTTGACAGTGACCGGCTTGTCCTTCTCGTTCTCGATCTTCAGCTGCGGGGCAAGGTTGCCGTTCTTCACCGCATCCGCGTTCCAATAGGCGAGATCATGCTCCTCGGCGAGTTTCGGGCCGATGTCGCCCTGGACCTTGGCGCGTTCCAGGCGCTGCAGCACCTTTTCCTGCTCGGAGCAAAGCGAGTCCATCGCTTCCTGTGCCGTCTTGGCGCCGGAAGAAGCGTCACCAATCGCCTGCCACCAAAGCTGAGCGAGCTTCGGATAGTCAGGAACGTTCGTACCGGTCGGCGACCACTGCAGGCGGGCCGGCGAACGATAGAATTCGATCAGGCCGCCGAGTTTCGGCGCACGATCGGTGAAGGACTTGTGATCCAGCGTCGACTGGCGAATGAAGGTCAGACCCATATGGCTCTTCTTCACGTCGACAGTCTTCGAGGTGACGAACTGGGCATAGAGCCAGGCCGCCTTGGCGCGGTCGTCAGGCGTGGACTTCATCAGCGTCCACGAACCGGCGTCCTGATAGCCGAGCTTCATGCCGTCCTTCCAGTAGACGCCATGCGGGCTCGGTGCGAAACGCCATTTCGGCGTGCCGTCCGCATTGACGACCGGCAGGCCTTCCTTGACGAAGTCGGCGGTGAAGGCCGTGTAGGTGAACATCTGCTGGGCGACTTCGCCCTGCGACGGGACCGGGCCGGATTCGGAGAAAGTCATGCCCTGGGCGGCAGCCGGTGCATAGGCCTTCATCCAGTCCAGATATTTCTGGATGGAATAGACCGCAGCAGGGCCGTTGGTATCGCCGCCGCGCGCGACGCAGGAGCCGACCGGACGGGAGTTCTCGTCGACCTTGATGCCCCATTCATCGACAGGCTTGCCGTTCGGGATGCCCTTGTCGCCGTTGCCGGCCATCGACAGCCAGGCATCGGTGAAGCGCCATCCGAGCGATGGGTCCTTCTTGCCGTAGTCCATATGACCGAAGACCTTCTTGCCGTCGATCTCGCGGCCGGTGAAGAACTCGGCAATATCCTCATAGGCCGACCAGTTGACCGGCACGCCGAGATCGTAGCCGTACTTCGCCTTGAAGTCCGCCTTGTTCTTCTCGTCGTTGAACCAGTCGTAACGGAACCAGTAGAGGTTCGCGAACTGTTGGTCAGGCAGCTGGTAGAGCTTTCCGTCAGGCGCCGTAGTGAAGGACTTGCCGATGAAGTCGTCGATGTCGAGGCCGGGATTGGTGACATCCTTGCCTTCGTTGGCCATCCAGTCGGTCAGCGAGCGGGCCTGCTGATAGCGCCAATGGGTGCCGATCAGGTCGCTATCGTTGATATAGGCGTCATAGATGTTTTCGCCGGACTGCATCTGCGTCTGCAGCTTCTCGACCACGTCGCCTTCGCCGATGAGGTCGTGAGTGATTTTGATGCCGGTGATCGCCGTGAAGGCGGGCGCCAGCACCTTCGATTCGTATTCATGGGTCGTGATCGTTTCGGACACGACCTTGATGTCCATGCCGGCGAAAGGCTTCGCAGCATCAACGAACCACTGCATTTCCTTTTCCTGGTCGGCGCGCGGAAGCGTCGAGAGGTCGCCGACTTCCTTGTCGAGGAACGTCTTGGCCTCGTCCATGCCGGCATAGGCCGAAGCTGTCATTGCCAGCAGCAAGCCTGCTGTCGTCGTCAATAAGTGCCTTCGCATAATATCCTCCCAAGGGTTTGCGATTGCAGTTACGTCTCAGGCGGCCAGTACCCCCGGCCATCTGTCTTCTCCTTGCCGTCACACGTAGCGGAAGACGCCGATGGCGTAGACCACGGAGATGGCAAGAGCCCACCACAGGTTGGGCCCACCGAGCCCAAGCCATGCAAGATGAATGAAAGCGCTACCCAGCAGCGAAATGAAGAGCCGGTCGCCGCGCGTCGTCTCGAAACGCAGCACGCCCGTGCGCGGCGAGCCGCCCGGCGAAAAAAATTCCCAGACACTCATGGCGATCAGAAGCGCCAGGATCGTCAGGAAGAACAGCGTCGTCGGCAGCGTCCAGGCCATCCAGGAAAAATTCATGACCGTCTCCTCCTCAAACGCGCCCGAGCGCGAAGCCCTTGGCGATGTAGTTGCGGACGAAATAGATGACGAGTGCGCCCGGAATGATGGTGAGCACGCCGGCAGCCGCCAGCACGCCCCAGTCCATGCCCGAGGCGGAGACCGTTCGCGTCATGATCGCCGAGATCGGCTTTGCCGCCGTCGTCGTCAGCGTGCGGGCCAGCAGCAGCTCGACCCACGAAAACATGAAGCAGAAGAAGCCCGCGACACCGACGCCGCTGGCAATCAGCGGAATGAAGATCTTGATGAAGAAACGCGGGAAGGAATAACCGTCGATATAGGCGGTTTCGTCGATTTCCTTCGGCACACCGGACATGAAGCCTTCGAGGATCCAGACGGCGAGCGGCACGTTGAACAGGCAGTGGGCAAGCGCCACGGCGATATGCGTGTCGATCAGGCCGAAGGCCGAATAGAGCTGGAAGAACGGCAGCGCGAAGACCGCCGGCGGCGCCATCCGGTTGGTCAGCAGCCAGAAGAACAGGTGCTTATCGCCGAGGAAGCGGTAGCGCGAGAAGGCGTAGGCTGCCGGCAGCGCCGCAGCCACCGAGATTACCGTGTTCATCACCACATAGATGATCGAGTTGATATAGCCATTATACCAGGACGGATCGGTGAAGATGACCGTGTAGTTGCGCAGCGTCGGGTTCGTCGGCCAGAGCGAGAAGGCGCCGGTGATCTCGGAATTTTCCTTGAAGCTCATATTGATGAGCCAGTAGATCGGCAGGATCAGGAAGACGATATAGATCGTCGGAACGAGCCAGGAAAGGCTGCCTGCAGGCTTGTATTTGTTGCTCATATCTCGCCCTCCCTTTCAGCTCGCGTCGTCGCTGCTGGTCATCACGGTGTAGAACACCCATGAGAGCAGCAGGATGATGAGGAAGTAGATGATCGACATTGCCGCCGCCGGGCCGAGATCGAACTGGCCGACCGCCATCTTCACGAGGTCGATGGAGAGGAAGGTCGTTGAGTTGCCGGGGCCGCCGCCGGTGACGACGAAGGGTTCGGTATAGATCATGAAGCTATCCATGAAGCGCAGCAGCACTGCGATCAGAAGCACCCGCTTCATCTTCGGCAGCTGGATGTAGCGGAAGACGGACCAGCGCGAGGCACCGTCGATCTTGGCGGCCTGATAATAGGCGTCGGGGATCGAGACGAGGCCGGCATAGCAGAGCAGCACGACGAGGCTCGTCCAATGCCAGACGTCCATGACGATGACGGTCACCCAGGCATCGATCGGATCGCGGACATAATTGTAGTCGAGGCCAATCGCTTCGAGCGTGTGGCCGAGCAGGCCGATATCGACGCGTCCGAAGACTTGCCAGATGGTGCCGACGACGTTCCACGGAATGAGCAGCGGCAGCGCCATCAACACCAGGCAGACGGGAACGCCCGGTCCTGATTTCGGCATGTTGAGGGCGATGAAGATGCCGAGCGGAATCTCCAGCGCCAGGATGATGAAGGAGAACAGCAGATTGCGCTGTAGCGATTCCCAGAAGCGGTCGGAATGCAGGGTCTGGACGAACCAGTCGGTACCTGCCCAGAAGAACTCGTTGTTGCCGAACGTATCCTGCACCGAATAGTTGACGACGGTCATCAGCGGGATGACGGCCGAAAACGCCACGAGCAGCAGCACCGGCAGGACCAGAAACCAGGCTTTGTTATTCCACGTCTTCTGCATGGCTCAGGCCTCCCTGCCGACACGCCAACTGTCGGCGTAGATGCTGATGGCGGACGGATCGAAGGTGACGCAGGCGTCCGCGGGAATGTCGGCGTCTTCAGGCACGACGATGGCGATCGGCTGGCCGGCAAAGCGGGCGCGCACGATCTTCTGCCGGCCGATATCTTCGACCTTGCTGATCGTGACCGGCATGCCCTCCCGTCCGAGGCGAATGAATTCGGGACGGATTCCGAGCTCGGTTTTGGCCGTGCCTGCCGTCTTCGGCGCGTAATCCAGCGTCAGGGTTTCGTCTCCAACCGCCACAGTGCTGCCCTCGATCCTGGCCGGCATGAAATTCATGCCCGGCGAACCGATGAAATAGCCGACGAAGGTATGGCTCGGCCGCTCGAAAAGCTCGGCCGGCGTGCCGATCTGGACGATCTGGCCGTCATACATGACGACGACCTTCTCGGCGAAGGTCAACGCCTCGGTCTGGTCGTGGGTGACATAGACCATGGTGAAGCCGAACTGCTTGTGCAGCCGCTTCAGCTGCGAACGCAGCACCCATTTCATATGCGGATCGATGACGGTCAGCGGCTCGTCGAACAGGATGGCGTTGACGTCGTTGCGCACCAGTCCGCGGCCGAGCGAGATCTTCTGCTTCTGGTCGGCGGTCAGGCCCTGCGCCTTGCGCCTGGCCCAGCCGGCGAGATCGATCATTTCGAGGATATCGCGGACGCGCCGATCGACATCCGCCTCGGCCACGCCGCGGTTGCGCAGCGGAAAGGCGAGATTGTCGTAAACGGTCATCGTGTCGTAGATGACGGGAAACTGGAACACCTGGGCGATGTTGCGGCTCTGCGTCGAAAGGTTCGTGACATCGTTGCCGTCGAACAGGATGCGGCCATGCGAGGGCTGCAGCAGGCCGGAGATGATGTTGAGCAGCGTGGTCTTGCCGCAGCCGGAGGGGCCGAGCAGCGCATAGGCGCCGCCATCGTTCCATTCGTGGTCGACTTCCTTCAGCGAATAGTCCTTGTCGGACTTCGGATTGGCGCCGTAGGCGTGGCGGATATGGTCGAGCGTGATGCGTGCCATTGTGCTCTCCTATACCTTTCCGGCCGCGGCGATGGCGCGGCCGTCGCTGCCGAAGGCCATCAGGTGGCGGGTGTCGAGAAAGGCTTCGACCTCCATGTCGGGATCGATGTCGTGAATGCCATGCGCCAGCATCACCCAGCGCACACCGTCATATTCCAGGTGAACGAAGCTCTCCGAGCCGGTGATCTCGGATACCAGCGTGCGCGCCTGCAGGCGGGCCGCATCGCCGGTCTGCGGCGCAAGGCCGAGATGATGCGGGTGAAAGGCGATACTGACGGGACCATCCGGCACGACGGCCAGATGCGAGGGAACCGAGATCGTGACCCCGCTCGGACGCGTGAAGACATTGCCTGACTTCGTGACGTCGAGGGTGTTCAGCGGCGGATCGGCAAAAATGCCGGCGGTAGCGAGATTGACGGGTCGGCGATAGACCTCGATCGTCGGCCCGAACTGGGTCACCCTGCCCTGGTTCAGGGTTGCCGTGTTGCCGCCAAGCAGAAGCGCCTCGGAAGGCTCGGTCGTCGCATAGACGAAGATCGCGCCGGATTGGGCAAAGATCTTCGGCAGTTCCTCGCGCAGTTCCTCGCGCAGCTTGTAATCGAGATTGGCGAGCGGCTCGTCCATCAGCACGAGACTGGCATTCTTGACGAGCGCGCGCGCAAGCGCCGTGCGCTGCTGCTGGCCGCCGGACAGATTGAGCGGGGTGCGATCGAGATAGGGCGTGAGCTTCAGCAGCTCGGCCGCCTTGCGCACCTCACGGTCGATCGTGGCGGCATCCTTGCCCGATATGCGCATCGGCGAGGCGATGTTGTCGTAGACGGTCAGCGCCGGATAGTTGATGAACTGCTGGTAGACCATGGCAACGTTGCGCTTCTGCACCGGCATGCCGGTGACGTCAGTGCCGTCGAAATGGATCGAGCCACCGGTCGGCCGGTCAAGCCCCGCCATCAGCCGCATTAGTGACGTTTTACCCGCGAGCGTCGGCCCGAGCAGGACGTTCAGCGTGCCTCGCTCGAGAACCAGATCGGTCGGATAGATATGATAGTCCGCGCCCACCATCTTGGCGGCGTTTCGCAGTTCCAGCATTCCGATTCCCGTGCCTCCACGCATCGGGGACCACATGGTTCCTACCCGGCCATCGCCGGCATGGCAGCCATGTACTCCTCCAGTGACTGGGCCTGCTCCTTCGAAAGGCGCAGACCATCCTTTGTTCTCCTCCACAGCACGTCTTCGGCGTGCCGGGCCCATTCCTGTTCGACGAGGTAGGTAACCTCTGCCTCGTAGAGATCGCCGCCGAACAGCCGTCCGAGATCGTCGATGCCGCTGGCATCGCCAAGCAGCGCCTCGGCCCTGGTGCCATAGCGGCGCACCAGCCGGCGGGCATGCCGATCGGCGAGGAACGAATAACGCCGCTTCAGCTTGGCGACCTCCGCCTCGTAACCCTTGACCGCGAAGTCGCCACCCGGCAGATGGCTTTTGGCCGTCCACGGGGCGCCTTTGGCGCCGATCGCAGCGCCGATCTTCTCCAGCGCATGTTCGGAAAGCCGGCGATAGGTGGTGAGCTTGCCGCCGAAGACGTTGAGCAGCGGCGCCGCGGCACCTTCGCCTTCCAGCTTCAGCACATAGTCGCGCGTCGCCTCCTGCGCCTTCGAGGCGCCGTCATCATAAAGTGGCCTGACCGCAGAATAGGTCCAGACGATATCCTCCGGCCTGACCGGCTCCTTGAAATATTCCGACGCCGCATTGCAAAGGTAGACGGTCTCCTCCTCGGAGATCCGGACATCCCGGGGATCGGCGGTGTAGTCGCGATCCGTGGTGCCGATCAGGGTGAAGTCGCCCTCGTAGGGGATGGCGAAGATGATCCGGTTGTCGGGGTTCTGGAAGAAATAGGCTCTCACATCGTCGAACTTCTTCTTCACGACGATATGGCTGCCCTGGACGAGGCGGACATGGTGGGCTTCGTTCTGGCCGAAGGCGGAACGAATGACATGGTCGACCCAGGGACCGGCGGCATTGACCAGCATCCGAGCCTGATGGCTGTCATTGCGACCGGTGATGGTATCGGTGGTCTCGATATGCCATAGGCCATTCTCGCGCTTTGCCGACACCACCTTGGTGCGCGGCATGATCAGCGCCCCCTTGTCGGCGGCATCGCGGGCGTTCAACACCACCATGCGGGCATCGTCGACCCAGCCGTCGGAATATTCGAAAGCCTTGGAAAACAGCGCCTTCAGCGGCTTGCCGGCCGGATCGCGGCGCATGTCGAGAACGGATGTCGGCGGTAGCAGCTTGCGGCCGCCAAGATGGTCGTAGAGGAAGAGGCCGAGCCGGATCAGCCAGGCTGGACGGATGCCGCCCTTGTGGTAGGGCAATACGAAACGCAGCGGCCAGATGATGTGCGGCGCCATCGCCCAGAGGATCTCGCGCTCCATCAGCGATTCCCGCACCAGGCGGAATTCATAATGCTCGAGGTAACGCAGGCCGCCATGGATCAGCTTGGTGGCGCCCGACGAGGTACCCGAGGCGAAATCGTTCATCTCCGCCAGCGCCACCGAATAACCGCGCCCGACGGCATCGCGCGCAATGCCGCAGCCGTTGATGCCGCCACCGATGACGAATATGTCGTGAATATTTCGGCCCAATTCCCCCTCCGAGCCCGCCGTCGATTTCGCATCGCACAAAACTTGCGCAATTGCGAAAGTAACAACAGTTAAAACGAAAGGAATACGAATGTCAAACGAATGTTTGCGAGGGTCGTTGTCTAGCGAAATCTGCCGTTCGTTTCGATCAGTTTCACATTGTTTTCGAGGCAGAGATTGCGGATCGACGGCACCGGACAGTGATCGGTGATGAAGGTATGAACCTGGGAAAGCTGGCCGATCCTGACCGGTGCGGTGCGTTCGAACTTCGTCGAATCGGCAACGAGAATGACATGTCTGGCATTGGCGATGATGGCCTGGGCGACCTTCACTTCGCGAAAATCATAGTCGAGAAGCGCGCCGTCGATATCGATCGCCGACGCGCCGATCACGGCGTAATCGACCTTGAACTGGCGGATGAAATCGACGGCCGCCTCGCCGACGATCCCGCCATCCGAACCGCGCACAACCCCGCCGGCAATGACGACTTCGATCGCCGGGAAAAGACGCAACCTATTGGCAACATTGATATTGTTGGTGATCACCATCAGCTCGTGATGGTCGGCGAGCGCCTCGCCCACCGCCTCGGTCGTCGTTCCGATATTGATGAAGAGCGAGGCCCCGCTCGGGATCAGCTCGACCGCGGCAATGCCGATCGCCTGCTTCTCGGAAGCGGCGATCTGGCGGCGCGCTTCGTATTTGACGTTCTCCGTCCCGCTCGGGAATGTGGCGCCGCCATGGATGCGCGTCAGCACCTGCGCATCGCAGAGATCGTTCAGGTCCTTGCGGATCGTCTGCGGCGTCACCGAAAAGCGGGAGGCGAGCTCCTCGACCAGCACCCTGCCGCTCGATTTCGCAATCGCCACGATTTCAGTTTGCCGGTCGGTCAAGAACATGAGCGTGCGCCTTTCGATCTGCTTTCGTTTTAAAGAAAGCGAACGGCGGCGCAATGCCTAACTGTTACCAGGCCGCCTTCACGGCCTGAATTCGACGCTACCGCTTCCGCATCACGTTGACGACGAGCACGCCGAGGATTGCCATGACGCCACCGACCGCGCCGAGCACCGTCGGCGTTTCGCCCAGCCAGACGAACCCGATCAGCGTGGCGACCGGAGGAACGCCGTAGAGGAAATTCGAGGCACGGGCGGCCGTCAGCCGCTTCAGGGCGATTGCCCAGGTAAGGTAGCCGATCGCGGTCGGGAAGATAACGAGATAGGCAACGCCCCAGTTGACCTCCGCCGGTGCGGCGGCCAGCGCCTGAATCGTCGCCGGGACGGCCGGAAGCAGTGGCACGGAACCGATGAGCAGTATCCAGGCAGTGACGGCAAGCGCCGGCAGCCGCCCGAGCAGCGGCTTCTGCAGCACGCTGGCGATCGCCGAGCAGAGCGCTGCGCCAAGGATGAGGACGGCATTCGGATCGAGCTTGAAGCCGCTGTCGGAGGCGACCGCAATCAGCGCCACGCCGCCGAAGGAAACCGCGGTGCCCGCCCAGCCCCAGCGGCCGAAGCGCTCGCCAAGCGCGAATGTGGCTATGAGGGCGGTGAAGACGGGCATGGTGTTGATGATGAAGCTCGCCGGCCCTGCCGCAACGGTCTGCTCGCCGGTGTTCAGCAGAACCGCATAGGCGGCGATGAAGAGCACGGCGGCAACGGAGAGGCGGAAAAAATCGCGTTTTTCCGGCATCGGCCGATAGATGACGAGATAGACGAGGGCGATGACGCCGGCTGCCACATAGCGCGCCGTCGCCAGTTCGATCGGCGTCAGCGGTCCGAGACAGATGCGGATCACCACGAAGGAGGAAGCCCAGGAGAGGATGGTGACGACGATCGCCGCAAAGGCCACCAAATCGAACCCGCCTTGCTGTTTCGTCGAAGCCGATACACTTGCCGCCATGCTCATTTTCGCCTCCATATGTTCCTGCGACAGTGATTAGGCCTTCGATGCGTGCTTGAAAAGCATCGCAATCGATGATCAAATGTGCGTATGGTTCACAGCTCGCTAGTGCTTCCGCCGCTCGATACGCTCGAGACCTTTGCCCGCGCCGCCCGGCTCGGATCGTTTTCGGCTGCAGCCGAGGAAAGCGGCATCACCCACGGCGCAGTGTCGCGCCAGGTCTCGCGCCTGGAGCGCTGGATGGGCGTTCGCCTGTTTGCGCGCGAAGCCCGAGGCGTGCGCCTGACGCCGGAAGGCATGCGGTTTTTCGCCCGGGCGGAAGAAGCACTTACGCTGCTCGGCAATAGCGGCGAACGCTGGCTGCCTCGCCGCAACAAGGCGGTGGTGCGCCTTTCGGTGACGCCCTCTGTCGCCTCTCTATGGCTGTTTCAACGCCTGCCGAAGCTCGAAGGAAACGAGCTGCATGTCGAGCTGACGCTCGAACACCGGCTGGCGGATTTCGGCGAAGGCACGGATCTTGCCATTCGCTGCGGCAAGGGACCATGGGCCGGCGTGCGCGCCCTGCCGCTCTGGCAGGAGAAATCGTTTCCGATCGCCGCCCCGGCGCTGGCGGACCGGCTCGGGCAGCGCTCCGATGCCTCGGCGCTGCTCGATCTGCCGATCCTGCACGATTCGAATATTGAAGGCTGGCGGCGCTGGCTCTCTCGTGAGGGCGTCGACTATATACCGCGCGGCCATGATCGGCGCTTCGAGGACTATAATCTGGTGATCGATGCCTGCGCGCAGGGCCTCGGGATCGCGCTCGCGCGGCCGCCGCTGTCGGATGCCGCGCTGGCCACCGGGCGCGTCGTCACTGTCTCCGAGCGGACGCTCGATTACCATGTGGCCTTTCACCTGATTAGACCGGACGAGGCCCTTAGAAGCCCGGCCATCGAATTCGCCAGCCGCTTCCTGCGCGAGGCCGGCCATGACGAGGCGACGATCGCCGCGTTCACCGCGCCAGGCCGGGCCAAAACGTAGGCGGATCGGACGGCCGGCGCTAGATCGAGCCAGTTGATCATAGAGCAGACAAACGACGACATTACCGCTGCGCGGGCCAGGGGGAAAGAAACCGCGGCGCCAGCCACTCGATGGCAAGAAAGTCGAGGCCGCTCAACTGTTTATCGCGAATGCACCAGCTAGGTGTCAGACGCTCCGAGCAACAGGATTTCTTATGATACGCAACCCCTCGCGAAGCAATATCCTGAAACACACGGTACGATCCGATGCAGAAAAAGCGCGCATTTGTGCCGCTAACAATGCAGACCTGTATCAGGCGATGTTCCGTGCCCATGGACTGCCCGATCAGCGAACCAGTGCGTTTTGGTCAAGCGATGCAATCGCACCGCCCTACTATTCCAACATGACGACACTCGACCCGGATGCAACAGAGGAACAGCTGATTGAAATCGGTCGACTGACAGATCGGCTAGGACGGCGACCTGGTTTCAAAGACGGGTTTTCCAGGCTCGATCTCGTCAACAAAGGGTTCCAGTTGTTGTTTTCCGCATCATGGATTTGGGCTGAACCTCACAGAATTTCAGCGCGTGCGCCTCAAGATTGGGCACGCATTCGCGATGCGGCGGCACTGGATCGCTGGGAACATTCCTGGAAAGAGTCTGGTAGCCAGACCGATGCCAACGTCTTCACACCGGCCCTGCTTTCCGATCCCAACATACATATCTATGGCCGATGGGCCGGCGATAGTTTTGATGCGGGCTGCATCGTAAATCGATCAACCGAGGCTGTAGGGATCTCCAATATCTTTAACTTAACTGGTACGCTGCAGGCCTTCCGGGATGCCATGTCGTTGGCCACTATCGCCTTTTCACCCGATGTGCCGCTAGTCGGGTATGACAGTGGCGCAACGCTAAACGAAATGACAAAGCTGGGCTTCAGGTCAGTCGGCAAACTGAGGATTTGGCTAACTGACGACGCTTCCTAAGCGTCTTTCTCTATTTGTTCTCCAATAGCGTAGTTTGATGGGAAACCAACGCTACGCCCTCTATAGTGCTCCGGCGGCGTGCCGTAGCTGTCCCAGATCTTCAGATAGTGCTCAGCCAGGATCTCGTCCTCGCCGGGCGTTGCCATTCGAATATCCATCATGTCGTGATCCGGCTTGGGCATGCGAGGGTGCGGAATCGCGCCTCAGATGAGATGACGTCCCTGCCGCGATGCGGCAGGGACGTCAAAAAGGCCATATCAATTCGCTGATGTGAGCGTCATCGAGGCGCTGCCGGCCGCAACGTTGAGGCCGAGCTGACCGGTCAGGCTGACCGTCTGCAGATGGATCGAGCCGGAAGTGCCGCCAACCAGGAGATTGGCGCCGACACCGGCGCCGAGCGTGGCTTCAGCGGTAGCACCGACATAGAGGCCGGCGAGCGATCCGCGGTGATAGCCGGCGGTCGGCGCAAACACGGCCCAGATCAGGCGGCTGCGCGTGGTGAAGCCAAGGTCGATGCCGAGCTTTCTCATTTCACCCGTATAACGATCCGAAAGTTCGTTGCCGACGGTCGATTGGAAGATGCAGTCGGCCTCTTTGGAGGAACCGAGCACGTAACCCGTGCCGCCGCCGATATCGCAGGTGAGGTAACCGATCTTCACGCCATTGCGCAGGTCCGGCTCTTCATATGTCCTGGTGCCGAGATCGGCGGCATTGACCGCCCCAGCGCCGACAAACGTCAACGATACCGCGGCAAACGCCGTCGCAAGAATTTTGTTCATAAGTCTCTCCTTCTCAAATCGTGACGGGAGCATACCCGGCTACTCGCCACCAGATTCGGCAACAGATAACGGACGGAACCGCAAAACGATCCCGAACCGGCATCATTTACGCATCGCATGTCAGAGCGCCTGGGAGGGCGCAAGCGACAAACACGCTTACGGTTCAGCTCCCATTGGGACATTTCGAAGGCACCTTTTCGCGTCATCCGGTTATTTCACGATCTTGTCAGGGATGGTTGCCGGAAAGGCACGATCCTGATCGCCGTCAACTCTGAACGAACGTATCTATTTGGATAGGCGATCGATAATCGCGCAGGTTGCCATGCCGTATAGATAGCTGTACTATTTGAAGATACTCTTCATGCAGCACTGCAACTGGAGAGGAAACGGCATGATTGCTTGGCATTGCCGCAGAATTTTCGCTTGTTTTCCGGAACTCTGCTTCTGTTCGAACAGAAACTAAGTCTGAATTTGAGAAATATAATCAGGCGATATTTTCGCGGGGGCCGGACAATCGTACGCCCGCTGATCTCTATTGGAGATAACGGGTAATTTATCGGGAGGGAAAGATGCGCATACGCAGGACAAACATCATACTGGCGGGATGCCTTGCCATCTCCGCCTGCCAGTCCGGCCCGACGTCGCAGGCCGTCTCGGATCGTAATTCCGAATTCGGCTGCATCGCGGGAACCGTCGGCGGCGCGATTGTCGGTGGCTTGATCGGCAGCACAATCGGCGCCGGGACCGGGCAGGTGCTTGCAGTCGGCGCCGGCATCGGCGGCGGCGGTTACGTCGGCAACCGTCTGGCTTGCCGCTAATTGGGGAGGGATATCAAGCGATGAAGACCTTGGCTTTGGTGACCACATTCATACTGTGCCAATGCGTCGGGGCAGTGGCGCAACAACAGCAACAGCCCGGATCGATGTATCAGGGCCAGATGGATCGGCTTGACACAAATACCAGCAAGACCGTCGACCGATCGGAATACGAGACCTTCATGGGCACGGCTTTCGGAAGTCTCGACAAGAACAAGGACGGCAGCCTGCAGTCCGACGAGACGGTGCAGACCCTGACGGTCGAGCAATTCACTTTGACCGACGCGAACCACAATGGCCGCATCAGCCGAAGCGAATTCATGGAGCGGGTGATGGCGGATTTTGCGACAGCCGACCACGACCGGGACGGAAACCTTCAGTGACGGAGACGTCAAACCGAATGTGGCAATAAAGAAAAACCCGGCGAGATGTTTCGCCGGGTTTTTATACTTTAATCTGTCCGCGTTATACTTTTCGCATCAGTCGCATGACGAGCGATACGACGAACAGCACCAGGAAAATGAAGAACAGAACCTGGGCAATGGAAGCTGACGCCCCTGCGATGCCGCCAAATCCGAGGACGCCGGCAATCAAGGCCACGACGAGAAACACCAGAGCGTAGTAAAGCATCGCAATCTCCTTGTACGTTGCTGCGGAGATAACGGAGACGGCCGCATTTGGTTCCCGTCCGTCTGATGGCCGGGACATGCATCGGCTCCCTTCAGCCGAAATGAAAGGCGCCGCTGTACGTCCGGTCGCCTTCATTCGGCTCGGGAGGTTCGGCCGCATCGAGATAGGCCTTGAGCGGCCCGGTCAGGACGAACCAGATGCTGGCTCCCAACATGAAACAGGCTCCCACCGGATCGTCGATGCGGGCGATGAACGGAAGGCAGGCCGATGCAAAGAGGACGATGATCCGCACCGACCACTCCGCCTCACGTTTGGCGATGGCGCGCGCTCTCAGCGACTTGTATTCCCGAGCGCCGTAACCGCCTTGCCCTGCCTTCACAGCCGAAAGCAGCTTTCGCGCAGACGGCAGCGCCAGCATGACCAGTGCGGCGACACTGAGCGTGAAAGTCTCGCCGGCCATGACCTGCCCGCTCGCGATCAGGAGAAAGGAGAGCACGACGAGATTCCACGTCGGCTCCAGCAGCTCCGGCGGTTGCCGCGTGCGGAGATGCCAACTCCGCAGCAAACCCGCCGCGCCGTGCAGTAGCGGCTGATCGATATAACGATTGATCCAGTCCATGCCGATGCGCCCGTCCCCGATTGCATGAAGAGGCCTCCGAACACCACGGAATTTGGTCATCATCGTGGCAATAACCGCCGAATCCATTCCTCGCGTGGAAGAAGCGGCATGTCCCTACGGCCAATGACGGCAAGCAACAGCCGTCTAGCGCAATTCCTGCGCGACCTCCCAGACATGGCCCGACGGATCGGCAAAGGCTGCAGTGCGGCGGCCCCATGGACGATCGATCGGAGCGTTGAGCAGTGTGACCCCGAGTTTGCGCAGTTCTGCACAAACCGCATCGACGTCATCGGCCTTGATCGTCAGCAGCACGCGTGCGCCAGAACCGGGCGCTGACACTGCGACCGGCTCGATCAGTTGGGGCGCCTGCGCTGCATCGAGCAGGTTGATCATCGTTCCCGAGAATTTCAGGACCGCCGTTACCGAGTCTTGATAGACGACGTCGGGCGCAAAGACCTTTTGGTAGAACGCTTTGGCCGCGTCGATATCATCGACGAACAGGGTGACCACCTCGATCCGATCCAACAGCATGGGCATTTTCTCCTCCGTTGCTTCGACCAGCCAACCGAAATCGCTGGCCGGCTCTCCGCTGGTCGCTTCGACGCTGACGGTTTCGACATGCCGCACAAAGATAATCGTCAGCTTCTCAGGCCAGGCGCCTCCTGGCCGGTGCGCGCCACATATTCGGTATAGCCGCCGCCATATTGATGAATGCCGTCGGGCGTCAGCTCCAGCACCCGGTTGGAGAGTGCGGCCAGGAAATGCCGATCGTGCGAAACGAACAGCATGGTGCCCTCATATTGCGACAGCGCCTTGATCAGCATTTCCTTGGTGTCGAGGTCGAGATGGTTCGTCGGCTCGTCGAGCACGAGCAGGTTCGGCGGGTCGAACAGCATCATTGCCATGACCAGCCGCGCCTTCTCACCGCCTGACAGCACCCGGCACCGCTTCTCGATATCGTCGCCGGAGAAGCCGAAACATCCGGCCAACGCACGCAAAGGCCCCTGCCCTGCCTGGGGAAAACGGTGTTCCAACGATTGGAAGACGGTGTGCTCGCCGTCGAGAATATCCATGGCGTGCTGGGCGAAATAGCCCATCTTGACGCTGGCGCCGAGAGCGACGCTGCCTTCGTCAGGCTCGGCAGTGCCCGTCACCAATTTCAACAGCGTCGATTTGCCGGCGCCGTTGATGCCCATGATGCACCAGCGTTCCCGGCGCCGCACCATGAAATCCAGCCCGTCATAGATGCTTCGACTGCCGTATTTCTTGTGAACGTTCTTCAGGCTGACTACGTCCTCGCCGGAACGCGGCGCCGGCTGAAAGTCGAAGGAGACTGCCTGACGGCGCTTGGGCGGCTCCACCCGGTCGATCTTCTCCAGCTTCTTCACCCGGCTCTGCACCTGCGAAGCATGCGAGGCGCGCGCCTTGAAGCGCTCGATGAACTTGATCTCCTTGGCGAGCATCGCCTGCTGGCGTTCGAACTGGGCCTGCTGCTGCTTCTCGTTCTGCGCCCGCTGCTGCTCGTAGAATTCATAGTCGCCGGAATAGGCCGTCAAGGTGCCGCCGTCGATCTCGATGATCTTGGTGACGATGCGGTTCATGAACTCGCGGTCGTGCGAGGTCATCAGCAGCGCGCCCTCGTAACCTTTCAGGAATTCCTCCAGCCAGATCAGGCTTTCGAGATCCAGATGGTTGCTCGGTTCGTCGAGCAGCATGACATCGGGGCGCATCAGCAGAATGCGGGCGAGCGCCACGCGCATCTTCCAGCCGCCCGACAGTGCGCCGACATCGCCGTCCATCATCTCCTGGCTGAAGCTTAAGCCCGCGAGCACTTCGCGCGCCCGTCCTTCGAGCGCATAGCCGTCCAGCTCCTCGTAACGCGCCTGCACCTCGCCGTAACGCTCGATGATTTCCTCCATATTGTCGGCTTGTTCGGGATCAGCCATGGCCGCTTCGAGATCGCGCAATTCGCCGGCAACGATGCTGACCGGGCCGGCGCCATTCATCACCTCGGCGACGGCGCTGTGGCCCGCCATCTCGCCGACGTCCTGATTGAAGTAGCCGATGGTGACGCCCTTCTCGCAGGAGACCTGGCCTTCATCGGGCTGCTCCTCGCCATTGATCATCCGGAAGACCGTCGTCTTGCCGGCGCCGTTCGGGCCGACGAGACCGATCTTCTCGCCTCTGTTAAGAGCCGCGGACGCCTCGATGAAGAGGATGCGGTGGCTGAGCTGCTTGCTGATGTTTTCGATACGGATCATGATGTGCGCGGGAGCCTGGAAAGAGATTTTGGCGCCCTTATGCCATGCGTCGACACGGCAGGATAGGCCTGTTTCCCTCTCTTCTCGATCTCCGGAGAATGATGCCGAAAGCGCGAGCGGTTTTCGGACGGCATCATCCTCACCTTCTTTAACTTTGGGCCGGATTGGCTAATATTGTGGCTCGCGCCAACGGGAACCTGTGCCAATGAGCGTTCGTCCGCCACAGTCCTTCAGACAATCCGAGCAGGATAGAAACGGCTTCAACGTCCTCGAATACGAGCTGATGTCGGAACGCGCGGATTCTCTCGGACGTCACGGGCTGAAGGTGGAGGCGGCCCTTGCCGCCTTGAAGGCATGGACTCCCGACCGCCAAAGCGCCGAAGACCGCGAAAGGCTTCTCAACGAAGCGTCCGATGCTGTCTGGGCGTTCTTCATCCAGCGTGAGATATGCGGGTTGCGGAACAACCGCGACGCCATTCAGCGCTACGGCATCCCGAACGAAGTGATCGCGAGATTGGGCGCAATGCGGAAATAACGAGGGCGGTGGCGCCCTCTATTGGGTGGAAATCCCCGGTTCGGAACGGTATTGCTGGCTGCCGAACCAATGCGAAAGGAAACGCGATGCCAATCTCCATCCGGATCGGGAATCAGGATCTCACCGTCGATGTCTCCTCCCTCGGCGCCGAGATGCAGGCGCTCACGTCAAGCGACGGGCGCTCCTGGTTATGGACCGGCGATGCAGCCTTCTGGACCGGGCGGTCGCCGATCCTGTTTCCGATTGTCGGCAAGGCGCCGGACGACAAGGTAACGATCGACGGCACGGTCTATTCGATGGCCCAGCATGGCTTTGCCCGCCGCGGCGAATTCGTGCTTGCGGCCTCCACTGAGACGATGTGCCGGTTCGAACTGGCCGCCTCGGATGCGACGCGGGCGGTCTATCCCTTCGAATTTCAGCTGGCCGTGGTGCATGCGGTCGAGGGCCGCGCGTTGACTGTCACGGCGGAGGTCACCAATCGCGACCGGAAGCCGATGCCCTTCGGTCTGGGCTTCCATTCGGCCTTCGCCTGGCCATTGCCAGATGCTTCCGGGCGCGACCATATCGTCACGCTCGACAATAAAGGCGAGCCGGGTCTTGTGCGGCTGGAAGGCGGCCTCATCAACCCCGCGGCCCTGCCCTCCCCATTCAAAGCCGGCCGGCTGGTGCTCGATCATTCGATGTTCGAACAGGATGCAATGATTTTCCCTGATGGTGCGGGCGAAGGCCTGACTTATGGCGCCGAAGGCGGGCCGGTCATGCAGTTCCATTTCGAAAACCTGCCCAATCTTGCGCTGTGGACCAAGCCGGGTGCGCCCTTCCTTTGCGTCGAGCCCTGGCATGGAACGGCTGCGGAAGCCGGAGGCTCGAGCGAGCTGTCGGCGAGGCCGTCCACCACGATCCTGGCGCCGGGCGCTGTGGCCCGCTTCGCCTTTACGGTCGAAATTCCGCAATAGGCTTTTCGCATTTAGGCCCTCCTTCCCGAGAAAGAGGGCTTTTCGTTAGCCGGGTCTTTTAGATAGCGCCGTTTCAATGGGCGCCGGCACCGCCGCCGGCCTGCGGCCTCTTGGTGAAAAGCAGAGCAATCGCCGCCAGCACCAGCACGACGCCGATCACTGCAAATGTATCGCTGAAGCCCATGATCAGGGCCTGGCGCTTGACGATCTGGCCAAGGGCAACGGCCGCCTTCTGGGAGGCGACGGCCGGATCGGTCACTCCATGCTGGGTAAAGTAGCCGGTTAGCTGGGTCAGGCGGTCACGGACCTCGTCACGGGTCAGCGTGATCGACTGGCCGATGATATTAGAATGGAACTGCTCGCGCTTGGTCAGGATCGTGCCGAGCGAAGCCGTGCCAACCGCGCCGCCGAGATTGCGCAGCATGTTGGTCAGGCCCGAGGCAGCGGCGGCATCTGATGGAGCGATGCCGGCAGTTGTGATGGCGGTGATCGGTGTCAGCACCAGGGCTTGGCCGATGGCGCGCACGATATTCGGGATCAGGAACTGGTCGCCGGCATTATTGGCCGAGAGCGTGATGTTCATGAAACAGCTGATCGCGAAGATCGATATGCCGAGGAAGCCGATGTAACGCGCATCGAAGCGCTTCATCATCATCGGCACGAGCGGAATCAAAAGCAGCTGCGGCAGGCCGGTCCAGGCCAGCACGTTGCCGATCTGCTCGGCATTATATCGCTGCACCTGGCCGAGATATTGCGGCAGGATGTAGACGGTGCCGAAGAGCGCCACGCCGACCAGAACATTGACCAGCACGCCGATGCCGAAATTGCGCTGGGTCAGCAGCCGCAGTTTGACGAGCGGCTTCTTGACCGTCAGCTCGATCCAGATGAAGGCCGCCAGGAAGACGAAGGCGAGGATGCTCAGCTTGACGATGAAGGGCGAGGAGAACCAGTCCTCCTTGTTGCCTTCTTCGAGCACCGTCTGCAGCGCCGAGAGGCCGATCGCCATGCTAATGATCCCCGCCCAGTCACCTTCCCTCAGCAGGCCGAGCTGCATCGGCTGCTTGTCGAGCGTCAGGGCAAGGGCGACCGCCATGATGGCGCTCGGGATGGCGTTGATGAAGAAGATCGTCTGCCAGCCATAGTTTTCGGTGAGATAACCGCCGATGGTCGGGCCGATCGCCGGCGCGAAGGTGACCGAGAGCGCGAAGGCCGCAAGGCCGAGCGGCTGCTGGTGCTTCGGCAGCTTGGTCAGCACCATGGTGAAGGCCATGGGGATCAGCACGCCGCCGGCAAAACCCTGCAGGCCGCGCAGCACGATCATCGTGCCGAGGTCATGGGCGAAGGCGCAGGCGATCGAAAACAGCGGAAAGAGGACGGAATTGACGAGGATATAGCGGCGGAACGAGAAGACGTTGCTGAAATAGGCAGTCAGCGGAATGACGACGATCTCGCCGATCAGGTAGGAGGTAGAGATCCAGGCGCCGTTGTCGACGCCTGTTCCGATGCCGCCCTCGATGTCGAGAAGCGAGGCATTGGTGATCTGGATGTTGAGGATCGCCATGAAGGCGCCGATCATGCCGGCGAGAACGGCGATCCATTCCCTGGTGCTGGCGCCGGTCTTCGGCTGCGGAACGGCGATTGATGTTGCTGTGATGGTGGACATGACACGAACTCCTTGTCCCCCCGGCCCTAGCTGCGGTCGTTCTTGGTATTGATATCAGGCTGGACGGACATGCCGGGGCGAAGGTCGCCGTTTGCGGCGGCGTCACCGTCGAGCACGATCTTCACAGGAATGCGCTGGACGACCTTGGTGAAGTTGCCGGTGGCGTTGTCAGGCGGCAGCAGCGCGAATTCCTGGCCGCTTGCCGGAGCGAGGCTGTCGACATGGCCGTGATAGGTGCGGCCAGGGAACATATCGACCTCGATATCGACAGGCTGGCCGGCCTTGACGTCGGTGAGCTGGGTTTCCTTGTAGTTGGCGATGACATAGGCAGCTGTTGTCGGCACGACCGACATCAGCTGGGTGCCGGCCTGGACATATTGGCCGACGCGCAGCGTCCGGTTGCCGACGGTGCCGTCGACGGGGGCTGTGATCGTTGCATAGGAAAGGTTGAGCTCCGCCTGGTGCTGGACAGCTTGGCTGCGGGCAAGGGCGGCCTTTGCCTGGGCCAGCTCGGCGTTCAGCAGATCGACCTGCTTGACGGCGGCATCGAGCGAGGCGCTGTCGCGGACGATCGAGGCCTGGGCGGCAGCGATCTGCGAGGCGGCCTGCTGTGCCGTCTGGACCGGGGCATAACCGCTGGTGGCGAGGTTCGAATAACGCTTGTTGTTCTGCTCGGCAAAGGTCTCATTGGCGCGGTCGACATCGACGGTCGCGCGGGCGGCGGCAATCGTCGACTGCTGGATATCGAGAGAAGCCTGCTTGGCGTTGACGGTGGCTTCGGCGGCAGCGACATCGGCGCTGGCCTGATCGAGGGCTGCCTTGAAGTCGCGATCGTCGATACGGGCGAGCGGCTGACCGGCCTTGACGGTCTCGTTATCCATGACGAGGACCTCGGAGAGATAGCCTGATACCTTGGGGGCGATGGTACTGTTGTCGGCCTTCACATAGGCATCGTCGGTCGAGATATGGAAGCGACCGACCGTCCAGTAATCATGGCCGTAATAGGCGCCGGCGGCGATCAGCACCAGCGCGGTGGCGCCGAGAAGCAGGGATCGGCCGCCGCGCCTGCGGGCGGGCTTTTCCTCGGCAACGGTGGCGGCAGCTTCTGCGACGCGCGGCGGCTGGCCGGCGTCCAGGCTTGCCGGTGCGGCTTCGGCGGTGTTTTCAACGGCAGTATTGTTGTTCAAGGCATGCAGCTTCTTGATGGTCATTGTCTCTCTCCTGATGACGGTCGCTGTCACGAGGGCTGCGGCCTCTAATGGGGTGAATTCGATTTAGGAAACTTGCTATTTTCTAAAATATGCACTATAAAATGGATGTCAACATGAATTTGGAAAATCGTTATGGTCCAAAATCAACAAATTGAGAAGAGGCCGAGAGGCCGGCCGCAGATACGCTGTGACGACGACACCAGAAACCTGATCGTCGAAGCGGCAGACACCCAGTTTCACGATAACGGCTACGCGGCGGCAAGCATCGCCACGATCGCCCAGGAGGCTGGTGTTTCCACAAAGACCCTCTACCGGCTGTTTCCGACCAAGGCCGATCTCTTCGCCAGCGTGGTCTCCGAGCGTATCAGCCGCTTCCTGCTGGCGCTCGATCCCCCGATGCTTGCCGCCGCCGATCTGAGAGACGGGCTGGAGCGTATGCTGATGGCCTACGGCATGCTGACGCTTTCTGAAGATACGGTCACCATCATGCGCCTCGTCATCGCCGAGTCGGACCGTTTTCCGGAGATCGCCACATCCTTCTACGAACAGGCGATCCTGCGCACCAACGCGCTGATGGAAAACTGGCTGCGCCTACAGGTCGACCGCGGCCTCATTGCACTCGACGATCCGCATCTGGCCTGCGGCATGCTGCGTGGCATGATGGCCATGGAGCCGCAGCGCGCGGCGATCCTGCGCCAGGAGCCGCCGCCGAAGATCGAGGCGATCCAGGCGCGGGCGAAGATGTGCGCCGATCTTTTCCTGAAAGGTTGCGCGCTCTGAAGCATCGCTCGGGCTTCAGAGCGCAATGATTTTTGTTTACGGGCGAGCACTTGCTCTCCCTTCTCCCCAGCGGTGAGAAGATGCCCGAAGGGCAGATGAGGGGGCGAGCGACGATAGGAGCGAGTGCACTGAGCGCAAGCGAAGGGCAATATTGAGCGGTGTGCCGTGAAGCCCCCTCATCGCCTCGCTATCGCTCGGGCACTTCTCCCCGCTGGGGAGAAGAGACAAGTGGCAACGTCTTGCCCCTCCTCGGCCAGAGACAACGCCTCAGCTCGGCGGCGCGCCCAGCGCATGCAGAATACCGCGCAGTTCGGCGAGGCCGCGCATGCGGCCGATCGCCGGGTAGCCTGGTGTGACGACCTTGTCGAGGTCGTCGAGCATGCGATGGCCATGGTCCGATCGGAAGACGATGGTGTCTTCGGGACTGCGGCGGCGGTCTTCCGCGACCAATTCGCTGAGAACGGCGACCATATCGACGTCGCCTTCCAGATGCGCGCTTTCATGGAATGTCCGGCCGTCACCCTCGCGTGTCGTGGCGCGCAGATGGGCGAAATGGATGCGCGAGGCAAAGCGCCGGGCGATCGCCGGCAGATCGTTTTCGGCGCGCACGCCGAGGCTGCCGGTGCAATAACACATGCCGTTCGCCGCCGACGGCACTGCATCGAAGAGAGCGGCATAGTCGTCCGCCGTCGAGGCGATGCGCGGCAGGCCGAACAGCGAACGCGGCGGATCATCGGGATGCAGCGTCAGCTTGACACCCCGGGCTTCGGCAGCCGGCGTCACCGCCTCCAGGAATTCAATCAGGTGCCGGCGCAGTCTTGCGGCATCGATGCCACTATAGGCGACGAGCTTTTCGCGGAAAGCCGGAATGGTCAGAGGTTCGGTGGTCGACCCCGGCAGAGCCGAGGTGATGATGCGGGTGATATCGGCGATCTCGTCGTCCGTCATCGCTTCGAAGACGATACGCGCCCGTTCGCGGTCTTCGCTGGAATAGTGCTGCGCCGCATCCGGCCGTTCCAGGATGAAGAGATCGAAAGCTGCAAAACGCTCGTGGTCGAAGCGCATGGCGGTGGCGCCGGTCGGCGTCACGAAATCGAGTTCGGTGCGGGTCCAGTCCACCACCGGCATGAAATTATAGCAGACGATCGGAATACCGCAGGCGGCGACCGCTTCGAGGCTGGCGATCCACGCCTCGATTTCGGCCTTCGCCTCCCCGCCCTTGCGCTTGACGGCATCGGGAATCGGGATGCTCTCGACGACCGACCAGACGAGCGGCGACCGGTCGCCGGGCGTCTTCTCGATCAGAGCCTGGCGTTCGCGCACTTCCTTCTCCGTCCAGGCCCTGCCGATCGGCACCTGATGCAGCGAAGAGACGATATTCGTCGCGCCCGTCTGGCGGACATCATCCAGCGTCACCGGCGCTTCCGGTCCGAACCATCTCCAACCCTGTCGCATCCTTCTTCCTTCCCTTTCGCTTTTCGTTTCGTGTTGGCGTGCCGTCAGCAGAAATAATCGGGGTAACGCGCGCGCAACTCGTCGACATCGGGAATGACGGCACTCAGATGATGGGTCATGGCGCTGCGCGCCGCCGCTGCATCATGGGCGGCGAGCGCATCGCGAATGATCATGTGTTCCTGCACCACATTATCCATGCGCCCAAGCACCGGCAACGTCAGGCGCCGTGCCCGGTCGATCTGCACCTTGACCGTTTTCAGGATTGCCCAGATGCCGGGATAACCCGACATCTGCGTGATCGCCTCATGGAAGGCCTCGTCCTCCTCATGGAAGCTCGAGGCATTGCCGGTCGCGGCATAGGCCTGCTGGCGGGCAATGATGGCGTCGAGACGGGCGATATCGGTGGCCGTCGCGGTCAGAGCCGCAGCCTCGACGGTCGCGCCTTCGAGCGCCTTGCGCACGACGACCGCCTCAGGGATCGCCGAGACCGGCACCCGCGACACGACGGTGCCCGACTGCGGGTAGATATCGACCAGTCCGCCTTCGGAAAGCCGGAGCAGCGCCTCGCGCACCGGCGTGCGGCTGACGCCGAAATCATCGGCGATCCGTTTTTCCTGCAGTAGCATGCCGGGCGGCATCCGCAGCGACACGATGTCTGCATAGAGGCGATCGTAGATGGCGCCGGCCGTGGTGATACGGCGCAGCCTGCCCCCGGCCTCCCGCGATGCCGGGACGACCAAACCTTCAGTTTCTGATGCTTGCCGCATGGATATACCGGAACGCTGAAACTCTGTGGCATACTAGTATATCAGTTTTATCGCCGTGCCAAGATATGCTGCTCAAGGTTCGACGCTTCGTGAAGCAAGTCGGCCCGCGGACCACGGGCTCGAGGCAAAAACATGAAACGGCAATTACGGTGCGAAAGCGCGGGTGAACGGCATAGACCTCGCCGAAATGGAAAGCCGATCTCTGCGCCGAGACACTCTTTGTTTGGAACTTAGATCGGCCAAGTTGGTTGAGATCCGCAAGGAGACCTTCATGAAAAAGCCAGCACCACGCAAGACAAGCGAAAATACGACTGACGGCGGCCGGCCGAAAACTCCACCTGCCGCGGACGCAGGCAGACGGAAGATGGTTCGGCAAGCCGCAAACCAAATCGACAGGCTTAGCAGCGGATCGGCGGCAGCCAGCCGCGAGGAGGAGATCCGAAGAAGGGCATATTCCCTGTGGGAGAAAGAAGGGAGGCCGGAAGGCAAGCACGGGCATCACTGGACCCTGGCCGAACATGAACTCGATGCGCAGCAGGGCGAAGCCGACAATCCTCCAAACCTCGCAGCATTGCGAGAGGCCTCGCGCGAACATACCGATGCATTCCTCGTCAAGACCGATCTCGAGGACGCCGATCAACGCGAAGCCTCCCCCGGCACACGCGAGCAGGATTGAACTTTCCGCCTCGCGCCAATCTCAGACCTCTTGCCATTCAGAAAGGTCCCCGACATGACCGACAAACAGAACTTGAACGCCGGATTCACCGGAACGCCCACTGAGCAGCCGGAGGGATTGACCAAGGTCGCGAAGTCGGCAGCCAAAGAGATGAAACGTGAGGCTTATGCCGTCGCCTTCGGTGCCAGACAGCACCCGCGCACAGCAAGCGCATTGCTGCTCACCACCGGCATCGTCGCATTCGGGCTTGGCTATCTCCTTGGTCGATCATCGGCGGAAGATTCGACACGCCCATATTGGCGATAGCGGCGGCCGCTTCACTTCAACGGGGCGCATGCATCGGTTCTTCGCCGATCCCGATGATGCCGCCTTCTTTCCCTCGGTACGCTCGTCGGCGGCTGGCTATCAAACCTTCACATCACGCCCGCACCTCAGACGTGTTTTCTGTTGAAGTCGGCCTTGCCGTCGCACCCATTTGCCCCCCATCATCGAATAGAACCAGGTCTGTCCGGACGCCTGTTGCCGGAATACCACGTCGAATAAAGCCATAGATTGCACCGTGATCACAGCTTGACAGCTGTGATGACGATCCTTAGCGAGGCAGCATCGACACGGTCAGGACCGGCAAAGTGAATTATTTTAGACAACTCAAGATGGCAGTGCTTTATCCGGGGGACGAGGCCGGAAGCGCGCTCGACCGAAACAACCGCATTGCCGTCTTTCTCTTTGCAATCCTTCCAGGGCTTTCGCCGAACTTTAACTCCTTCATCCTCCTCGCATCGATGGTATGGGGCGTCTACTGTCTGGCGACGGGCCGCCTCGTCTTGAACCTGTCGAAATCCGACCGGCTGGTTGCCATTTTCATGTCGATCTACCCGCTGGTGATGATCGCCAGCATCTTCATCAATCCGCCCTACTCCGAAGTACCGGACTGGATATTCCGGCTGCTGCCTTTCTTTTCCATCTGGCTGATATTGCCGCGGATGCGCCAATCTCCCGATGGCCGTCTCGTGCCGCTCTTTATCCTCGGCGCAGGCATCGGCATGATCGTCACCTTTCTTTTCAGTCTTTTGCAGATCATGTTTTTGATGGACAGAGCAGAGGCTGGAACGTCAAACGCTGCACTCCTCGGCGTGATAGGTATTCTGTTCGGCGGCATTGCGCTTCTCAACATTCAATCTCCCAGAAGCGTGGAGCAAAGAATTGCAATATTGGGATATGCCGCGGGTCTAGGCTGTGTTCTGCTTTCCGGAACGCGCTCGGCTTGGCTGGTCATTCCCATCCATATCGTCATCTTCCTCTGGTATTTTCGCAAACACAGCTTCCATCTGAGTTTGCGCAGCCTGGCTATTACCAGTTCCTTGCTGTTGGCGGGACTTATCACCCTGGGCAGCGGCCAGATCCTCCATCGCATCCAGGCGCTTCAGGAAAATCTGACATCGCTCGAACGCACCGACGGCGAGATCACGTCGCTGAGTGCCCGGTTCGCCTTGTACAAAGGCGCACTATCAGCAATCAGTAAGGACCCGTTGACGGGTTATGGCCCGCAGAACCGGATGGCTTCGGTTTTGGCAGAGCTGCCCGATAATATAAGGCCGCAGCTGCCCTACTCGCATGTCCACAACGGCTTTCTGACCGCGGGAATCGACGCCGGTGTTTTCGGTATTGCGGCACTTTCGCTGATGCTGCTGACGCCCGTGATAGGCGCGTGGAGAAAAGAAGCGGGACCGGGTCGGGATTTAGCGATTGCGCTCGCTCTTCTGCTCGTCAGCAGCTACGTCATAACGGGCAGCTTTGGCATCATGTTCAATCAGAAAGCTTTGGATCCGATCTTCGCCTACATGGTCGCCCTTATTTGTGCGGATCGCGGCGGCACGGGCTTTGCGCCCGTCGTTCGGAGCTGACGTCCGGCACCCCTTGAGCCTGCAAGACCCTACAGCGTGCCTTGAATTGTCTGAGGTAGACGCATTGGCTCGGCGCCGGTGAAAGCCAGATCCGAGACCTCACCCGTTGACGAATAGCCGGAAACAAGCTCCGCCAATGTCGCACGTGCAGCGATCATATCGTTCCGGTCCAACACCGCGTTGAGCGCGTTGAGCCTTCGCGACAGCTCGGGCCAGGACAGGAAATCCTCGCGCGCCTTCATAATCCGAGGATGTTCGGTTGTTTCAGGATTATCCCCGATCAACAGTTCTTCGAAGAGCTTCTCGCCGGGCCGAAGACCGGTAACGGACAACTCGATATCGCCTTCGGGATTGTCTTCGTCGCGGACCGCCAGCCCGGAAAGCTCCACCATCTTGCGGGCGAGATCGGCGATGCGAACCGGCTCTCCCATGTCGAGCAGGAAGACATCTCCGCCCTCCGCCATCGCGCCGGCCTGTATGACGAGTTGGGAAGCCTCGGAAATGGTCATGAAATAGCGGGTTATATCAGGATGTGTCAGCGTCACCGGGCCGCCTTCCTTGATCTGCTGCCGGAAAAGCGGCACGACGGATCCGGAGGAGCCGAGGACGTTTCCGAAACGGACCATGGAGAAATTCGTTCGCATTCCGTCGGTCGCCGCTTCCGCCGCAAGCGCCTGCAGAACCATCTCCGCCAGCCTCTTGCTGGCGCCCATCACATTTGTCGGACGCACGGCTTTGTCTGTGCTGATCAGCACGAAATTCGAGACGCCGCATTTATTGGCCGCACGTGCCGCGACCAGCGTACCCATCACATTGTTCTTGATACCTTCCACGGCATTATGTTCGACAAGGGGAACATGCTTGTAAGCGGCTGCATGATAGAGCGTCTGAGGTCGCCAGCTCTGCATGACATGTTCCATGCGATCCTGGTCGCGAACAGAACAGAGGATCGGGACGATCTGCATGTTTTCGTGTTTGTACAGTTCGGCCAGCTTCTGCAATTCGGCATGAATATTATAAAGCGCAAACTCGTTTTGATCGATGAGGATGAGGCTGGAAGGCCCGGTGCGCAGAATCTGACGGCATAACTCGCCGCCGATCGAGCCGCCAGCACCGGTGACCATCACCACCTTGTTGCGCATCGACTTGTCGAGTAGCTCCTGGCGCGGCGCGACCGCTTCTCTTCCCAGCAGATCTTCGATCTCCAGCTCTCGGATGTCGGAGACGGCGATGCGTCCCTGAGCCAGGGCAGTGAGATCCGGCAACGTGCGAACATTGACCCTTGCTTTACGGATGTGCTCCAGGATTTCGTTGCGACGCTGCCGCGATGCGGAGGGAAGAGCAAGAAGCACGTTGTGCACGCCGAGAGATTCGGCAAGCACCGGAAGATCCGAGGGGTCGTAGATCGGCAAACCACCCATGACACCGCCCTTGAGACGCGGATCATCATCCAGATAGCCGACGACATTGAGTTCGGCACTGTTGATCAAGGCACCGGCCAGTTGCCGCCCGGCCGTCCCTGCCCCATAGATCAGCACCTTGGCGAGCATATTCTTGTGAAGGATGCGCTGGTAGGCATCCCCGAGCCAGTAGCGGATACTCAACCTCGACAGCCCGATCGCAATCAACAGAAGGAAGGGCTGGAGGATGCCGACGGTTCTCGGAACACCGGGGACGCTGAGTGCTGTAAATATCGTCATGAAGGCGACGCCGTAGATCGCAATCGCCTTCAGAACAGTAATGAAAGCAGCCATATTGGCATAACGGAAGATCGCCCGATACATGCCCATGACGATGAAGATGGGAAGGGCCATGCACAGTGAAACGAAGACCGGCAGCCACTGCACACCTGTCAGCACCGTCCATTCGTTCAGGCGGAAGCAATAGGCCAGCCAAATCGTCAGAACACAAAAGCTGGAGTCCAGCAGCAAGGCCAGAGCGCGTTTGGCAACCCGCGGCATCGCCAGCAGAGGGGCGACGAGCGCTTGCATCGGCATTAAGAACCATCCTGAGCGCGGCGTCTCAGTGGGGGTATTTTCGGGCATTGCTTACCAGCGTCTCGCGGATCAATCAGACAACCACCTTCTTGTCATTTTCTGCAACGAGCGCAACTGAAATAATCGGAAAGTAAGGTCCCCCGCCCCGCTTATCTATCAGAAGTAGGTAGCTTAATGCCTTATTCCCTTACGGCGGATGACCTTCTCGGCCGTCATAAACAGGATGCTTATGTCGAAGCCGAACGAGCGGCGTTCGAGATATTCGACATCGAATTTTACCTTCTCCGGAATCGGCAATTCGTCCCGGCCATTGATCTGCGCCCATCCCGTCAGTCCGGGCAGGAGCTTGTCGACACCATGGGCCGTCCGCAACTCTATCAGATCATATTGATTGTAGAGTGCCGGCCGCGGGCCGACAAAACTCATCTTCCCCTCGAGAATGCACCAGAGCTGCGGCAGCTCGTCGAGGCTGGATTTGCGCAGAAACGAACCGATCGGTGTCAGAAAGCGATCCGGATCTTCGAGAAGATGCGTGGCAACCGTCGGTGTGTCGACGCGCATGCTGCGAAATTTCGGCATCAGGAAGATCTGATTGAAACGGCCGACACGTTTTGACCAATAGAGGATTGGTCCCGGCGAGGTAAGGCGAACACAAAGAGCGACGACAAGGCTTGGAACGAGCAGGATCGCCGCCGCAATCAAAGCCAAGAAAAAATCCACCGCCCGTTTCAAACCCATGCTCCGCAGTTCTTCCGGCTTACCGACCGTCCGCCATTCGCGCTATCGCGCTGCCGTATCGTCAAAAAGCGTTTCGCGTCAACTGCTGGGATGTGGTGTTCTCCATCGACCGACGTGCCCGCCCACCCACTTGCAGGTGACGCATCGCCTCGTAGGTTTTCGTCAAGAGCCCTAACCATCTGATCCAAAAGCAAGAAGACACCAGTCAGAAGTTATCTCGGCCTTCATTTCCGTTACACTCCGTTAACCATAATAGCTCGCGTCAGGCAGACCACGAAGTGAATTTCATCCTGTCTTCGCTCTCATCGGCGAATTGCTGCGGGCAAGGGCCATCAACATCGGTCCGATGGCGAATTCCCCTTTCTCGGCGCGTCGTGTCAGGTCGCGCAGGTAACCGCCGGCGGAGTTGATGTGCCCTGCCCTTTCGAGAACGCAGGCCATAACGGTGGCCGCATTTTCAGGTCCCATGATTTCGCAGGCCTGCTCATAGGCCGATGGGCTGACGCCGAGCATCGAGCGAACGACCACAGCCGCGGCCATCAGCTCGCGCCATGTACCGACCGAGCCCTGCGGTCCATAGGCTGCGATTTCCGGGCAGGCCTGCAGCACCAGCCCTAGTGGGAAGGATTTGAGCGCGGCGTTGGCAGCGGGGGCAGAACTTGTGGCCGGCACACGCCCGTTCTTCTCTTCATCTTTCTGTATTCGGACTGTCGGTTCGGCCCGACCCGCCGATCGATCCTCCGCCGTTGCGCCCTGCTTCATTTCGGAAGCTGGTTCAAGTTCAGTAGTGGATTGTGGATTTGAATTCTGTATGTGCCGCTCATAATGTTGGGCATTGCCGCTATGATTTTGAGTTTTAATCTGCATTTCCAACTGATTGGTGATTTCTTCACGCAGCAGTTCCAATTCGTCGAGTGCGGTGGCGACCTGCTCGGCGGAAGGCGACCGTGGCAGCCGCTCGACGACATCGCGAAAATGCAGGTGAATCCGGCTCCAATCGCCGGCGGCGCCCTCCTCCAATGCCATCTCGATGAGCTTGGCGACGTCGCGCCGGCAAAGCGTCAGGCGTTCTCTCAGCCGCTGCAGGTGCAACCGTTCCGCAACCACCTCCGCCGCCAACCGCTCGATCTCCTCAGCACGCACCAGCAGCGGGGCCAGCGAAAACCCGAATGCCTCGCGGATCTCTCCACCCTGCTCCTTGCGGGCGTAGCGCTTGCCGTTCGGGCTGTCCTTGCGGATCAGCAGCCCGGCCTCGATCAGGCTCGCCAGGTGGCGACGGATCGTCTGCTCCGCCATTCCATGTGCGCGCAGCGAGAGCTGTGCATTGGAAGGGAACACCACGAGCCCGTTTTCCTCAGAGAGCTCCCCCTTGGGGTAAAAGCTCAGCAAGGCGTTCAGGATAGCGAGCGCCCGGTCAGTGATGCCGAGCAGCGGCTTGGCCTCGCACAGGGCACGATAGAGTTTCCACTTGTCGATAGATTGGCCGGGCTCGATTTCTCGAGCAGCCGCCTGGCTTGCTAACATGCCAAGCGTCATCGGCCGCCGCCCGAAGGGCGTCGTCACATGTCCGCTTTCCATTTTCTTCGCCTTCTTCAAGGCAAAAGATCGCGGCTCACCAAATTCGGTGCCAAAGACTCTTGACTATGATTCGCGGAAATGTGATTCTCTGGGTGTCTAGATCAGAGAGGGCTTCCGCGACGGCAACGTTCGGGGGCCTTTTCTTTTGCTTATTGATCTCCGTTCTTGGTCAAATCCTGTGTCTTCTCGAACGCCTCGTAGAGACGATCCAGATTGCTGGCGATGTAGGCTCCAAAGGCAGACGCCTTCTCCGCCTTCAACGCGATGGTGAACTGTTTCCCGTCATCCTTGATCTTCGCCTTGACCGCGCCGTCCTTGCGCTGCCAGGCGTGAGCGGCGGGCTGAAGCGCCGCTATGGATGAGGCCTGTTGTTGCCTCCTGCTGATGAAGGCAACCAGCATATCGAAGCGGGCATCCGGCTCCGCCGTCCCGAATTCCACCGATCTGGTGAACTCGATCGCTCGTGCTGCGATGTTTTCGGCCTCGAATTTCACGGACAGATCGTGCCACCGATCACGGCCGGTGGTCTTGGCCGCACCGATCGCGGCAAGGACTTCGGCTGGGATCCGCTTGGTGACGGACAGCATCTTGGAAACCGTCGTCTTATCGGCGCTGAGCGCGGACATGATCGTTTCCCTGTCGAAGCCCAACGTGTCGAGTTTGTCGGCAAACATCGTCCTCTCGATGAAGGAGAGATCGGCGCGTGCCGAATTCTCCTGGCCCTGCGCAATGACATGGTCGCGATCGTCGAGTTTCTTGACCACAGCGCGGACAGGTCGGCCGAGTTCCTTGGCGGCCCGGGCGCGGCGGTGGCCGAAGGCGATCTGATATCGGCCGTCCTTCTCAGGATGCGGGCGGACGAGGATCGGCGAATCCTGGCCACGCAGGCGGATCGCCTCGACCAATTCGCGAAACTGTTCGTCGGTATGCGCCAGCCGGTCGGTCACGAAGGAATCTTCGATCAGGGCAGGGTCGAGATCAATCACCGTCTCACCGGTCGCCAGCTTCTCCTCAATGACTTTGGCGGCATCGGCCTTGGCAGCCAGCGCATCGATACTGCGCGTCACGGCACCGAGAGCGCCGATCCCCTTATAGGTGAGCTGCTGCTTCTCGTCCCTGTGGAGCGGTTCGTCCTCATTGTTTACCGCAGTAAACTTCTTGGAATCGTCCATCAGACCGGAGAGGAGATTCTTACGCGCCATCAGCCAGCTCCTCGTCCCTGTTTACCGCAGTAAACTTCTGGATCATTTCCGCCCCCAAGCCTTGTGGATGAGATCGGCGATCTCGGTGTTGACGGAATCCATCGCCTCCATGGCGCGGTCATAGGTCGCGCGGGTAAACTGGTTCCGCTCGACTTCGTAAAGCGTCTGATTGGTCATCGCCGCATCGGAGATCGCGACGCTGCGCAACATCGGATTGGTAAGCACATGGTTCTTGAACATCGAACGCATGAAGGCGACCATTTGCGTCTGCGGCCCGTCCTGCGGATCGTAGCGAGTGACGAGATAACGCAGCCAGTCGAGGTTCATGTTGCCGCCGGCACCTTTCAGTGTGTTCAGCACCTCGCCGAGCATCTGCAGGAATTGGCACATCGACATCACGTCGAGCATCTGAGGATGAACGGTGATCAGAACTGCCGTTGCGCCGCAAATGGCGCTCATGGTCAAGAAGCCGAGCTGGGGAGGGCAGTCGATGATGACGACGTCGTAATCGTCGGCGACGGAGGACAGCGCCTCGTCCAGCCGCGCGAAGAAGACGCGTCCATAGTCCCCCGCCTTGCCCTGAGCAAGGACGCGCGGCGTATCGTGCTCGAATTCCATCAGTTCGAGATTGCCCGGCACCAGATGAAGGTTCGGGAAATTCGTCGGACGGATGATCTCTCTCAACGGACGCCGCTGATCGTCATAACGAATGGCGGCGTAGAGCGTCTCATTTTCGTTGACGTCGAACTCCGGCTGAAATCCGTGAATGGCGGAGAGAGAGGCCTGCGGATCGAGGTCGACGGCAAGGACACGGTGACCCGTCAGGGCAAGATGCTGGGCAAGGTGTGCCGCACTCGTCGTCTTGCCGCTGCCACCTTTGAAGTTGACGACGGCAACGACCTGCAGATGTTCGTTGCCGCGGCGATGACGCATATAATGCGTTCCGGCGCGGGCATTGTGCTCCAGGAAGCTGCGCATCTCTTCCATTTGCTCCGCCGTATAGGATCGACGTCCCGACGGCGTGACCTGGGGAAGGGCGCCTTTGCCTTCCAGCGACAGGTTGCGAAGATAGCCGCTGGTGACACCGAGGAAACGCGCGGCCTCGGCAAGCTGAAATTCCCTCAAACCCTTCAATGCACGCGGCGGAAACATCTCGAGCCGATGCTGCTTCAGCTTATCGGACAGTTCCTGCGCCTGACCAATTATCAGCTGGTCGACATCAGAAATTGCTTTTTCTATCTGCGGTGCCATATTCATGGAAATCTCGAAAATGCGATTTAAAAGCCCTAGGCGCTGTGAAACCGCATTTAGCGCCGATTCTGGAGGGGTGGCAAGGCAAATAGGGTTAACAAGACCCTACCGCGAGGTTGTCCAATCTTTTTCAAAGGCTTGAACATGCCGCCCGGTGCCGCTGTCCAGCGTGGCAATCGCGCATTCACTGACCGAATCGCAAGAGCAAGGCTGCACGACCGGCATCATAGCCGATCGGATACTTCGGAAGCGAGATATCGAGCGTGCACGGCTCTTTGAAGTATGTCTGCAATGGGCAAGCACCTGGACAATCAATGGCTGTTCAGTGCCGTGTGGCAGAGAACCGTCCTGATATCTGCTTGGGGGAGGGGACACGGCGATTCTGTCGAGGTCCCGCAGCAGAGTGCCCAGCGCAAGATCCCGGCGATAGGCGGAGAATTCAGCGCCCAGCTCGGCGCCGTCCCTCAGATAGCGATCCGGCAAATGCCAAATCGCAAGCAGGCCCTTTCGGGAAATGCCACTCATTGTCCGGTCGGCCCGCCAGGCGCAACGCTGCGATACCCGCCTATTCTCCCAGCGGAAGGGTGATATCCGCTACGGAAGCTCCCGATGTCAGACCGCGACTTTCCGCCTGCGCCATCGCCTTCACCAGCGCGATGACCGTTTCGCGGATATTGCTGTCGGCGATCTTTAGAAAGGCGCGATTGAGCACCAATCCCTCTTTCGTTCGCAGGAATTCGGCGACCGGGTCCATATTCGCGGATAGATCCAGCCCTTGCAGCGTCAACGGCTCGGAATTCTCCTGTTCGAAGAAGAAGCTCGGCGACGTGTGTAGCACCTCGGCGATCCGCTGCAGCCGGCTCGCGCCGATGCGGTTGATGCCCTTCTCGTATTTCTGAACCTGCTGAAAGGTCACGCCGATCTGCTCGGCAAGCCGTTCCTGGCTCATCCCGAGCAACTGCCGGCGCAATCTAATGCGCGCTCCGACATAGCTGTCTATCGCATTCGCTGTCTTGACATTCATCGTGTGTTTTCAGCCTCGATCGCATTTTCAATCGGTGCAGCTGTAGTATCCCCTGCATGGCTTTTCCATGGTTGTTTTCACATAGCCCACTGGATATGTGATCATCGCGGCTGACTGTGATATGAAAGCCCTCGCCCGGAAAGACGTGAAATCACGCAGAAATCACTCGGCGGAAGCGCAAATCGAACAAAAGCCGTACCAATACGGATAAAACTGGGCTGTAATTGCGTCCCGGCTTACGCTAAATGCAGTTCAGCGACCGTCGCACGAGAGTCTTCCCAGCCCCGATCGCCCGAAAATCCATCGAACAAAAGCGACGTGGCAATGGCACCGGCCGTGCCTGTGCAGGAGAAGTATTGATGGCAACAGTTGCCGAGAGCCCGCCTCGTTTCGAAAAGACGACGATGTCTATCCTCATGGCGGTCAGCTTCTGCCACATGCTGAACGACATCATGCAGTCGCTGCTCGCCTCACTTTATCCGCTGTTCAAGGCGAACTACGATCTCGATTTCGTGCAGATCGGTCTCCTCACTATGACTTTCCAGGTCACGGCTTCGCTGCTGCAGCCGCTCGTCGGCATCGTCACCGACCGCTGGCCGATGCCCTATTCGCTGCCGGTCGGCATGGCGAGCACCTTTTGCGGCCTCATTCTGCTCGGCAATGCCGGCAGTTTCACCCTGCTGCTGGTTGCCGCAAGCCTGATCGGCTTCGGCTCGGCGGTCTTCCACCCGGAATCTTCGCGCGTTGCCCGTCTTGCCTCCGGCGGTCGCCACGGTTTCGCGCAATCCTTCTTCCAGGTCGGTGGCAATGCCGGCCAGGCGATCGGTCCGCTGCTTGCCGCCTTCATCGTGCTGCCGCTCGGTCAGCACAGTGTCTCATGGTTCGCCGCCATCGCCATGGTCGGCATGGTCGTGCTGAGCTGGGTCGGCAACTGGTACATCAGCCACAGGCGCCAGAATGCCAGCAAGCCGGCGGTAAGCCGGACTCTGCCGCTGCCGCAGAACAGGGTCGTCTGGGCGCTGCTCATCCTCGTGCTGCTGACGGCAACGAAGAATGTCTACATGGCCAGCGTGTCGAGCTATTTCACTTTCTATGTCATCGACAAGTTCGAGCTCAGCGTGCAGCAGGCACAGCTGATGCTCTTCCTGTTCCTCGGTTCGGTCGCCGTCGGCACCTTCCTAGGCGGGCCGATCGGTGACCGCTTCGGTGCCCGTTTCGTCATCTGGTTCTCGATCCTCGGCGTGATTCCCTTCGCGCTCCTGCTTCCCTATGCCAACCTCTTCTGGACGGGTGTGCTCAGCGTCGTCATCGGCCTGATCTTCGCTTCAGCCTTCTCTGCAATCGTCGTCTTCGCGCAGGAACTGGTGCCCGGGCGCGTCGGGCTGATTGCCGGGGTCTTCTTCGGCTTCGCATTCGGGGCAGGGGGGCTTGGTGCAGCCCTGCTCGGCAGTTTCGCCGACACCCATGGCATCGATTTCGTCTACCGCATCTGCTCCTACCTGCCGCTGCTCGGTCTTCTCACAGTCTTCCTGCCGCGTATTCCCAAGCAGAAACCAGCCTGAGGCGACATCGCTTACGGACAATCGATCGAGCCGGAATGTCACCACACTCCGGCTCGATTTCGTACATCGCCTTCGCCCATAGGCCCGAACGTATTTTTCTCCTCCTATGGGGAAGAGGGATCACCATTCCTTTAATCCACTATTTTTATAGATAATATTCGTCCAATAATGACGTCGGTCTCGGCACGATATTGGAAGGAAATGGCATGTCTGCTCACAAACTGGTCGGCCTTGCGGGTAGCTTCAACCGCCCCTCGAAGACCTTTGCGCTTGTCGAAAACATTGCCGGTCTCGCCGGCGAGAAATACGGCTTCGACAACACCATCTACGATCTGACCGATGTCGGCCCCTCGCTTGGCCAGGCGCTGCGCCGTGACGATCTCGACAGTCGCGCCAGGGAAGTCATCGACGACATCGTCAATGCCGATGTGCTGATCATCGGAGCGCCGACTTACAAGGGCAGCTATCCTGGCCTCTTCAAGCATCTGATCGACCTGATCGACCCGCATGAGCTGCGCGCCAAGCCGATCATCATCACGGCGACCGGCGGCGGCGACCGCCATGCGCTGATGGTCGAGCACCAGCTCCGCCCGCTCTTCGGTTTTTTCATGTCTTACACGCTGCCGACCGCGGTTTACGCGTCCGACCGCGACTTCACCGATTACCGCGTCTCATCCGATCCACTTTCCAAGCGGATCGGCGAAGTCATCGACGAGCTCGAGGCGTTCTTTCCTGCGCGAAATCAAGCGCTGATTGCTGCAGAATGAGCAATGCCGGAATGGGCTTGAGACGGCGCCGAAGAGGCGCCGTTTTCATTTTTGGAGCATGCTCTCAAGCCGCAATTAATCCATAAATTTGGTGGAAATTTATCCTGCCGATATCGACAGCAGGGCAAGAGTTTTTCAGGCCCTTCCTCCACATCAGACATTCGTGCTTCGCTCCCGATCCGCGCATTTGCCATGATCGGCCTGCTCGGGGCGTTCGGCCTCATTCAGTCAGACGGGATATAAAATGACCAAGAACAAAAATCTTCACGGCTTCCACCTTACGCGCCGCGCGGCTCTTGCCGCCATCGCCGTTTCCGCGGCCGCAGTCTTTTCCTTTGCAGCACCCGCTCCTTCCCACGCCGAGGACAAGTCCATCAAGGTCGGCATCATGGCCGGCGAGGAGGAGGATATCTGGCGCGTGGTCGCGAGCGAGGCGGGCAAGAAGGGTCTCAAGATCGAAACCGTCATCTTCAACGACTACACCCAGCCGAATGAAGCGCTGGAGCGCGGCGAAATCGATGCCAACGCCTTCCAGCACCAGCCCTATCTCGACAACCAGATCCAGCAGCACGGCTATCACATCGTTCGCGTCGGTTATACCGGGGTCTGGCCGATCGGCCTTTACACCAAGAAATACAAGTCCGTCGCAGAGATCCCGGAAGGTGCCGTCATCGGCGTGCCGAACGACCCCTCGAACGAAGGCCGTGCGCTGCGCGTTCTCCAGAGCGAAGGCCTGATCAAACTGAAGGAGGGCACCGGTATTCTCGCGACCGTCGCCGACGTCACCGACAATCCGAAGAAGATCGAGATCAAGGAACTCGACGCCGGCATCGTCGGCCGTTCGATCGACGATCTGGATGCCGGTATCGTCAACACCGACTGGGCGCTGAAAAGCGGTCTTTCGCCGGCCGAACGCATTGCCCAGGAGCCGATCGCTGATAATCCATACCGCAACTTCATCGCCGTCAAGGACGACAGCAAGGATGCCGAATGGGTCAAGACGCTTGTGTCTTCTTATCAGAACGACACCGTCAAGGCCGAATTCGAGAAGGTCTATAAGGGCACCGGTCTCAGCGCCTATTGATCAGAGGCTGGGCTGGGGTTAGAGCCTTTCCGGGTTAGATTGCAGCATTCTGTTGGCTCAAACGGAGTCGGATGGTCGACCGGCCGGCGCGCGTCGTAGCCCAGTTCTACGGCCAAGCCGGCCGGTCGATCAGCCGGCCCGTTTCAGCCAACCCGAAGGGCCGGGCATCT
>NZ_WUEN01000012.1:0-235222 GCF_010668065.1 Rhizobium leguminosarum
GTTGGGGAGGGGTCTTCTTTTCAAGTCAGGAGGAGGCACCCATGAAAGCCTTCGCCGACCTCCTCGATCGCCTAGTGCTCACCCCCAGCCGCAACGGCAAGCTGAAGCTGCTGACCGACTATTTCCGCGACACGCCGGACCCTGACCGCGGCTACGGCCTTGCCGCCATCGCCGGCACGCTGGAGGTGCGCAACGTCAAGCCCGCCATGCTGCGTGAGCTGGTGCTGGAGCGCATGGACGAGGTGCTGTTCCGTTATTCCTATGATTATGTCGGCGATCTTGCCGAAACCATCTCGCTCGTCTGGGACAATGAGAGGGATATCGACCGCTCGGCGCTCGCCCAGCCGCGTCTCGGCGAGGTCGTCACCGGCATGAATGCGCTCGGCCGCACCGAAGTGCGCAGCTACGTCCGCGATCTGCTCGACCGGCTGGATTCGTCCGGCCGTTTCGCCTTCATCAAGCTTGCCACCGGCGCCATGCGCATCGGCGTTTCCGCCCGCCTTGCCAAGCAGGCGCTGGCCGATCTCGGCGATAAGGACGTCACCGAGATCGAAACCCTCTGGCATGGCCTGCAGCCACCCTATGAGACGCTGTTCGAATGGCTGGCGGGTGGCGGCGAAAAACCGGTGCTGGCCACCCCGGCGATCTTCCACTCCGTCATGCTCGCCAATGCGGTGGAGGAGGGGGATCTGACCGGTCTCGATCCGGTGAATTATGCCGCCGAATGGAAATGGGACGGCATCCGCGTCCAGCTCTCCCGCTCCGGCGACAGGCGCAAGATCTATTCCCGCTCCGGCGACGACATATCAGGCGCCTTTCCCGATATTCTCGACGCGATCAGTTTTTCCGGCGTCGTCGACGGCGAGCTGCTGGTCGGCGGCACCGCGCGCTCCAATAGCCCGACCCGCACCTTCTCCGACCTGCAGCAGCGGCTGAACCGCAAGACGGTGACGGCAAAAATGCTTGGCGATTACCCCGCCTTCATCCGCACCTATGACCTGCTCTTCGATGGCGACGACGATGTCCGCGGCCGCACCTATGTCGATCGCCGCGATCGGCTGACCGAGATCATCGACCGCGCCCCGCACGACCGTTTCGACCTCTCGCCGCTCGTGCCGTTCTCGTCGTGGGAGGAGCTCGATACTCTGCGCGCCACGCCGCCCGATCCGGTCATCGAAGGCGTGATGATCAAGCGCCGCGACAGCATCTACCAGGCCGGCCGCATGAAGGGCCCCTGGTTCAAGTGGAAGCGCAACCCCTACAACGTCGATGCTGTGCTGATGTATGCCCAGCGCGGCCACGGCAAGCGCTCCAGCTACTATTCCGATTTCACCTTCGGCGTCTGGGCCGATGACGAGGACGGCGAACAGCTGGTGCCCGTCGGCAAGGCCTATTTCGGCTTCACCGATGCCGAGCTCGAGGTGCTCGACAAATTCGTGCGTGACAATACCACCGAGCGTTTCGGCCCGGTGCGCGCCGTGCGTGCCGACAAGGATTTCGGCTTCGTCGTCGAAGTGGCCTTCGAGGGCATCAACCGCTCGACCCGGCACAAATCGGGGGTCGCCATGCGCTTCCCCCGCATCGCCCGCCTTCGCCCCGACAAGCCCTCCTACGAGGCCGACCGGCTTCGCACGCTGATCGCCATGATCGAGGCCAAGCCGGCGTGAAGTTGCAAGCCCTGCGCAAAATGACGCAGGGCAATATTTTCAACAGCATGTGTATTGGCGGCAACGATCTTCCGGTGCAGATTCTGCATGCCGGGGAAATGATGGATGCTGCGTTATGAGCTCGCGTGAACGAAATTCCCTTTTCCTCCAGCGCCGTGCCGTGCTGGCGGGTCTCGCCGGTGCACTTATCCTGCCGCGCATGGCGGCCGCGTTCGATGTCCCGGACGAGCCGCGCCTTGCCAAGCACGACTACGCCAAGGTCCGCCACCATTTCCGCACCAAGCTGTTGCAGAAGGGGCCGGCGCCCGACAAATACGAATCGCTGAATGCGCCTGCCGATGCCGACAAGATCTTCTACCGCTCCGGTTACGGCGAGCTGGAGCTGGCGGCCTGGGTCTCGAAATACAAGCGCGAGCGCGCCGCCAGGCCGGCCGTGCTCTTCCTGCACGGCGGCAATGCCATGGGCATCGGCCACTGGCAGCTGATGAAGCCCTATATGGATGCCGGTTACGTGGTGATGATGCCGTCGCTGCGCGGCGAAAACGGCCAGATGGGCAATTTCTCCGGCTTCTACGATGAGGTCGACGATGTGCTCGCCGCCACCGAACGCCTTGTGCATCTGCCAGGCGTCGATCCCGAGCGCCTCTTCATCGCCGGCCACAGCATCGGCGGCACGCTGACCATGCTGACGGCGATGACCACCCACAAATTCCGCGCCGCTGCACCGATTTCAGGCAACCCCGACGCCTTCCGCTTCTTCAACCGCTATCCGCAGGATATCCGCTTCGACGATAGCAATACGCATGAATTCGAGGTGCGTTCGGCGCTGTGTTACGCCCACAGCTTCAAATGCCCGGTCCGCGTTGTCCACGGCACCGAGGAGCCGCATTTCAACGATCGCGCCGATCTGCTGGCCCGCCGCGCCCGCGGCGCCGGCGTTCATATCGAGACGGAAACCGTCGCCGGCAATCACACCTCGGCGCTGCCGGCCGAGATCGAACAGAGCATCCGCTTCTTTCACGGAGTGGCGGCCTGAGTTTCGCCGTTACCGGCGAAAGCGATTAAGTGTGACGGATGATTGATCCGCGATCCCGCCACCGTTGGCGGCGGGCTCATCGTTTCCTGATCTTGCCTTTCCCACCCCAACGCCAGCCTCGCGCCAGCCGCAGATGCCATCGTCCCGGCAGATATCGCTGTCTCGCCGATCGTTGATAAGGGTGGTTCCATGAATTTTCTGCGCCGGGTCTTCCCGCTTGCCGGGCTTGTGATTGCGGTTGCGTCGCTGAGCGGCTGCAACATCCTCATTCCCGATGTCGCCGCCGATTCGCCCGCCCGCTTCGTCCAGGAAACCTCGCCGGTCTTCTATCAGCCGCCCGGCGTCGATCCGCGCCGGGTGCGGCCGATCCCCGATCAGCCGGTGCCGCAGACGCGCGAACTCTACAAGACCCAGTTCCACCAGACCTATGGCCTGCCGGTTACGAATCCCGTGCACATGGCGATGTACGGCCAGCAGCGTGACGAGGATTTCACCCTGCCGGCGATCCCGGTTAGCCGCGTACAGCCGCAGTTCCTGCGCCAGGAGGTCGATTATCAGACGACCGAGCGTCCCGGCACAGTGGTCATCGATACCAAGGCGCATTTCCTCTATTTCGTCGAGGGCAACGGCAAGGCGATGCGCTACGGTGTCGGTCTCGGCCGCGACGGTTACGCCTGGTCGGGCCGCGGCGTCATCCAATGGAAGCAGAAATGGCCGCGCTGGACGCCTTCGGTCGAAATGGTCTCGCGCCAGCCTGAGGTTCGCCCGTTTGGGGCGGAGAATGGCGGCATGAATCCGGGGCTGATGAACCCGCTCGGCGCCCGCGCCATGTATATCTTCAAGGACGGGCAGGATACGCTCTATCGCATCCACGGCACACCCGACTGGCAGTCGGTCGGCAAGGCCACTTCGTCGGGCTGCGTGCGCATGCTGAACCAGGACGTCATCGATCTTTACGACCGCGTTCCTGCCAAGGCCGAGATCGTTGTGATGTAGCGCTGCAACAGCGCGGCCCATATCGTCTGCTCCGGGCCGACACGTCTGCGTGAAGCTATGGTTTATTTGGCGCAAGCCGATAGATCTCTTGATGTTGTTATCGGCATCGGACGAATCACCGTTTTCCCGGCGTCTCGTCCGGCTTCCCGCATCAGAGGAAATCAGTCCCGCGTCATGAGCTTCGATAGACATCTTTCCCGCCGCAGCTTTCTTTCCTTTTCGGCGTTGACCGCAGCCTCCGCGCTCGCCGGCTGCGCCTCCTCAGCCAACACCGTGACATCAGGCGATACGACGATCACTTACCGTTCGCCCATGCGCCTGTTCCAGTCCCCGGGTGCGTCGAGCGTGCCGAGTGGGGCCGAGCTTGCCGTCATGTATGGCCCCATCGAAGACGGCGGCTTTCTCATTCCAGCCGTTCCCTACGAGCAGATCGATCCGCGCTATTATCGCCAGCGCGTCGTCGATCCCACCGGTCAGCCCCCCGGCACCATCGTCGTCGATACGCCGTCGCGCTTCCTCTATCTCGTCCAGGGCGATGGCATGGCGATGCGTTACGGCGTCGGCATCGGCCGCGAGGGTTTCGCCTGGCAGGGGTCGGGCGTCATCCAGTGGCGTCAGAGATGGCCGCGCTGGAAGCCGCCGAACGAGATGGTCGCCCGCCAGCCGGAACTCGTCAAATATTCGATCGAGAACGGCGGCATGGAGCCGGGTCTGAAGAACCCGCTCGGCGCCCGCGCACTCTATATCTTCTCGAATGGAGAGGACACGCTCTATCGCCTGCACGGAAATCCCGACTGGCGCTCGATCGGCAAGGCCGTCTCGTCAGGCTGCGTGCGGCTGATGAACCAGGATATCATCGATCTCTACGACCGCGTTCCCACCAAGGCGCCCATCGTCGTCTGGCAGTAATCGTCATCGAGGCGGCCGCAATCCGGCCGCCTCGGATCGATCGCTTTTTCCGGCAAGCAGGTGCTTTGCCCCTGGGGAAAAGGGTGCTTCCCCCTGGGGCAAGAGCTTCATTTTGCCCCCGCGAGAGAATTATTTTCCGAAATACCATTGCTTAATTCGGTAAATATCCTACATGGTGCGTATCGAATTGCTTGCGACCTTTGTCCACGCGCTTGAGCGCTCCGTCAGATATCCTCTCAACATCGATACGGCTTGTCGGATATCTTTCCGCAGGCGAACACAAACGGTTGAAAAGGAGATCGTTATGAATTCAGGCGTCGTCAAGTGGTTCAATGGCACCAAGGGTTTTGGCTTCATTCAGCCCGATGATGGTTCTACGGACGTTTTTGTCCATATTTCAGCGGTCGAACGCGCCGGCATGCGCGAACTCGTTGAAGGTCAGAAGATCCGCTACGATCTCGTCCGCGACAAGAAGTCCGGCAAGAATTCGGCCGACAACCTTCAGGCCGCATGATTTGTCATTCGCCTCTGCTGACCATGAATATGGCAGCGGGCTGGCCATGTGCTGGCAGCAAGCTGACCACGGATGTACTGGCAGCGAGCTACCGATACCGGCGGCGGGCTGAGTGACTGGAAGAGGTCGGGTACCAGCCCGGCCTTTTTGCTTTGATCGCAGGCTTTTGCGGAATGCCCGGTCGTTCCTGAATGACCCCCGGTCGTTCTGATTGACCGATTGAGCAGCCGAAGAGTCGAAGGGACGCTGAAATGGGCAGACCAAACTATAAAGTCGGCGACATGATCGTGCTGAAATCCGGCCTTACCCGCACGGCGAAAGCCGACAAGCGGTGCCGGATCTCCAGCATCCTGCCCAACGACCATGGGCATGTGCAATATCGCGTCCAGTTCGACGCAGAGAATTTCGAGCGCCGCATCACTGAGGCCGACATCGATACCGGTGAATCTCCGTCGAGGGCTTCCCCCGAGGCGGCGGCCAAGTCCGACGGCGCCGAGCCCTGGCTGAAGTTTTCGAGCATCAAAATCGGGAAGTAGTTCCGGGTTTTTTATTTTTGGACAGTGCGGCCTCGCCGCCGCAACAGGAAGGATATCGTTTTGCAGGTACTCGTCAGAGATAACAATGTCGATCAGGCGCTCCGCGTGCTCAAGAAAAAGATGCAGCGGGAAGGCCTGTTCCGGGAAATGAAGGCGCGTAGCGCCTTTGAAAAGCCGTCCGAGAAGCGCGCCCGCGAAAAGGCCGAGGCCATTCGCCGCCAGCGCAAGCTCGCCCGCAAGAAGCTGCAGCGCGAAGGTCTGCTGCCGGCACCGAAGAAGGTTCTGCGCCCCACCCGCTAATTCCGGGCGTGGCATCACGGCCTACCGTGGATCACGGCGCAACCGTGGAATCACGGTTCAGCCGTGAAGCCATGGCTTACAGCGCCGCGCGTCTTTTCGAGACGCGCAAGGAGGCTGTAACACTTGAATTTCAGCATAATTCCTTGAACCGATTCCGATTTGAGGAACTATGCAGTAAAGCCGCCATCACCTGGGAAAGGGGCACATGACCGCCACCAAGGGAGAATTCTTCAATCCCGCCAAGCTTTCGTCTCGCGACAAGGCGGAAGCGACCGATCACACGGCGCGCGCCATTATCGCCGCCGAGGCAACGGCCCGTGACAAGAAGACGGAGAAGCTGAAGGCGCTGCGTTTGCAGCAGGAGGCCGAGGCCGAACCTAAGGCGGCGCCTGCAAAGAAGCGCCGGTCACCGGCCAAGCCGCGGCCCTGATTTGCGGCGCGCGCGCCGGCTCTAGCGGGGTGCCGGCTCTACTGGGTGAATGCGTTCAGCCGCCCGTGCCGGCCCGCCCGAGATTGCCCCGCAGCCGATGCAGCATGTCGCGCATCTCGGCCATTTCCTGAAGCGTGCAGCCTGCGGCTTGCCCGATCGCCGTCATGATCGTATCGATCTCCCCTTTCATTGCCTCACCTCTAGGGGTCAGCGACACGATCACCTGCCGTTCGTCGCGCAGGTCGCGGATGCGCTTGATCAGCCCGCTCTGTTCCAGCCGTTTCAACAGCGGCGATAGCGTGCCGGAATCGAGATCCAGCTGCTCGCCGATCGTCTTGACCGGCAGTTCGCCGCGTTCCCACAGCACCAGCATCACCAGATATTGCGGATAGGTCAGTCCGACCCTGTCGAGGATGGGCTTGTAGGCGCGGGTGAAAGCATGCGCCGTCGCGTAGACCGCGAAGCACAACTGCTTTTCCAGCCGCTTCTCCTCTTGCGGTATCTCCATCGTCTTCGTCGTTTGCGCTCTCATATCTATTATCCCTGAAGCCTGATTGTCCTCTTTTCGAATCCGAAATGCAATTTGCAAAATTCACTTGCGTACAATTTAATTGTGCGATAATAAAAGTCCAACCCGATCGAAGGGCCAACCAAAGGAGATTGTCATGCCTATTCTCTATACGACCAAAGCCTCTGCCACCGGCGGCCGCGCGGGCCGCGCCGTTTCCGAAAACGGCGTTCTGGACGTGACGCTGACCGTTCCCAAGGAACTCGGTGGTGACGGCGCGACCGGCACCAATCCCGAACAGCTTTTCGCCGCCGGCTACTCCGCCTGCTTCCTCGGTGCATTGAAATTTGTCGCGGGCCAGCAGAAGGTCAAGATTCCCGAGGACACGACAGTCTCCGCCAAGGTCGGCATCGGCCCGCGTGAAGATGGCGGCGGCTTCGGCATTGAAGTGGCGCTGACGGTCAACATCCCGGGTCTCGACCGCGAAACCGCTGAAAAGCTCGCAGCCGCAGCCCACATCGTCTGCCCCTACAGCCATGCGATGCGCACCTCGACCGAGGTCCCGGTCACAGTCGCCTGATCGGGGCAATTCCCAGCAAACGTGCGGGAGCAGCTTCTGTCTTCGACCGGACACCCTCGCGCTTCTGCTCCTGAGACGAACGCAGTACAGCCCAGCCCAGGAAATCGGTGAGGTCAGCCCCTCATCCGGCTGCCGCCACCTTCTCCCCGCTCGCGGGGCGAAGGGGATATGCCGCGACCTCTCCGTTCCCCACAGGCCTCTCGCGGGGCACGTTCCCTCTCCCCGTTTTTACGGGGAGAGGGTTAGGGTGAGGGGCAGCCATCGGAGCGAGCTGGATCGCCATCGGCTTGCTCTATTCGTCCGTTGCCCGTCCGCCGTGACGAGGTCGGCGTTCAGCCCGGCCGGCCCCGGCGTTTCCATCGTCATTCATGACAGCGCCTGCAGTTCCTGCCGCAGCCGGGCGGCGCCGCCTTCTGGCAGCTTTCCGTCGATCATCGCATGTGTGCTTTCCCAGATCGGCAGCGCCTTTGCCAGTACCGCCTTGCCCTCAGGGGTGAGGCTCAGCAGCCGGCCGCGCCTGTCTCTGGGGTTCTCCATCACCGTTACCCAGCCCTTGCGCTGCAGCGGCTTCAGCGCCGCCGTCAGCGTCGTCTGGTCCATGGCGAGCAGGGCTGCGACCGGCCCCATCGGCGGCGGCTCCGGCCGGTTCAGCGACATCATCAGCGAAAATTGCCCGTTGGTCAGTCCGGCCGGCCTCAGCGCATCGTCGAACAGCCGGGCAAGCGCGCGTGCTGCCCGCTGCACATGCAGGCAGAGGCAGGTGTCGCGCACCATCAGCGTCGTGGAAAAAGGAATCTCGATCGAATTTGACATGCTCCATTTCTATTGATATCAATGTATTTAGTCAAGGAGAAGGAGATGAGCCGGCTTCACCGGCAGGCGCCGGAGGAGGGCGCATTCCATGCAGAATGAAGTTGTGTCCCGCGAAGAGTGGCTCGAAGCCCGCCGTGCCCTGCTGGCAAAGGAGAAGGAGGCGACGCGGCTGCGCGACAGCGTCAACGCCGCCCGCCTGGCGCTGCCCTGGGTGAAGGTCGACAACGATTATGTCTTCGAAACGCCCGACGGCAGGAAGACGCTCGCCGATCTCTTCGATGGCCGCAGCCAGTTGCTGATCTACCATTTCATGCTTGGCCCGGATTGGGATGCCGGCTGCACCGGCTGCTCCTTCCTGTCCGATCATGTCGATGGCGCCCTGCCGCATCTGAACCATCACGACGTCACCTGGGTCGCCGTTTCACGCGCGCCGCTCGACAAGATCGCCGCCTACAAACAGCGCATGGGTTGGCAATTTCCCTGGGTTTCGTCCTTCGGCAGCGATTTCAATTTCGATTATCACGTATCTTTCAGCCCCAAGGATCTTGCCAAAGACAAGGTCTTTTACAATTTCACACTTATGCAGCCGGCTGATGCCAATGACGAACTGCCGGGCCTCAGCGCTTTCTACCGCAACGACAAGGGCGAGGTCTTCCATACCTATTCGAGTTATGCCCGCGGGCCGGAAGAACTGATCGGCACCCTGATGATCCTCGACCGCGCGCCGAAGGGCCGCAACGAGGACAGCACGATGAATTTCGTGCGCCGCCACGACGAATATGAGGAGGCCGCCAAGGCGCCATCCTGCTGTCACTGAGCCGGAGCATGATGCCGAAAAGTGTAAGCAGTTTTGCCGGGAAAGTCGCGAAGTGACTTTCACAGAATGCGGAAACCAAACACCACCATCATTCAAGGGAGAAGAGGATGATGAAGACCGCTGAAGTGCTGAAGGAACATTCCTTCCTGGAAAGACTGGTCGGCGACTGGACCGTCACCGCGCCCGACATGAGTGGCGGCGAGCCCTGGACGGAGACCGTCCGCTCGCTGCACGGCATCTGGTTCGTCGCCGAAGGGACCGGCCGCATGCCTGATGGTAAGGAGGCAACCAGCATCCTGACGCTCGGTTACAACGACGCAAAAGGCAAATATGTCGGCAGCTGGATCGGCAGCATGATGGACTATATGTGGGTCTATGAGGGCGAGGTCGACGCGTCAGGCAATGTGCTGGACCTCTATACCACAGGCCCCGACTTCAATGGCGATGGGCTTGCCGACTACCGCGAGCAGATCATCTTCGACGCCGCCGATAACCGCACCTTCGTCTCCAGCGCCAAGCAGCCGGACGGCTCCTGGAAGCAGTTCATGGAAGCACATTACGCCCGCAAGATCTGACAATCGCGGCGTTCAACCTCGAGAAAGGGGCCTCGCAGAGAGGCCTCCGAAGAGGGACGTCGAAAAGGGAGAGTATGATGTCTGAGACGCATGGAAAGTTCATCTGGTGCGAGTTGATGACCCCCGACACATCGGCTGCCGCGAAATTCTACAGCTCGGTCGTCGGCTGGACCACCTCCGAAATGAAAATGGAGGGCATGCCCACCTATACGATCTTCGAGGCGAACGGCATCGGCGTTGCCGGCCTGATGGAATTTCCGGCTGAACTCGAAGGCAAGGGCATTCCGCCGAACTGGACGGGTTATGTCGATGTCGACGACGTCGACCAGTCGGCCAAGGATTTCGCCGCCAATGGCGGTTCGGTCCGCCGTCCGCCGGAAGACATCCCGACCATCGGCCGCTTCGCCGTCGTCGCCGATCCGCATGGCGCGGTGCTCTGCATCATGACGCCGGCGCCGATGGAGAAACCCATGCCGGAACTGGCCTTCGACGCACCCGGCAATATCGGCTGGCGCGAACTCTATGCCGGCAATGGCAAAGAGGCGCTGGCCTTCTATTCCAAGCTGTTCGGCTGGACGAAGGACAGCGAATTCGATATGGGCCCGATGGGTGTCTATTATCTTTTCGCCCATAACGGCCGGCAGACCGGCGGCATGATGACCAAGCCGGAAAACATGCCGATGACCTTCTGGTGCTATTATTTCATCGTGCCCACCCTCGACGCCGCGATCGAACGTGTCACCTCAGGCGGCGGCAAGGTCGTCAACGGCCCGATGGAAGTCCCCGGCGGCAGCTGGATCATCCAGGCCACCGACCCGCAAGGCGCCTTCTTCTGCCTGGTGGCACCGAAGCGGTAGGTTTTTAGGCGTGGCAGCGTGCGGCAAGACCCTCATACGGCTGCCGCCGCTGCCTTTCCGTCAGAACTTGTAGCTGGTTCCGAAGAGGACCTTGTCCTGCGTGGCGCCGACATCGCCGATTGTCGAGCCGAAGTCCTTGTTGCCGAAATCGGAATGGCGATATTCGCCGCGCACCAGGATATTGTCGGTGACCGCATGTTCGATGCCGCCGCCGGCCGTCCAGCCGATCAGGATGCCATCCTTCTTTCCGGCAGCGGGAATGTCGACCTTGCCGCCGCCGGCTGCCACGCCTGCCGTTGCAAAGAACAGGGTTCGGTCCCAAGCGTAACCGACTCGGGCTCGGCCGGAAGCATCCCATTCGAGGTTCGCATTGTCATTTTTCTCGAAGTTATAGTTAAAGTCGTTCTCGATGCCGTAGACGATATTTCCGGATTGGAAATTATAGCCGGCATGCAGGCCGGATGTGCCGCTGTCGATATCCTGATCCGAGCCGAGGATCTTTGCCTGGCTCCAGGAATATCCGCCCTGGGCGCCGAGATAGAAGCCCGACCAGTCATAGGCCGAAGATACTTGCTCGGCGGACGGCGCCGACGGCGTTTCATAGGTGAGATCGGCGGCAACGGCAGGAACGGCAACCGAAAGCGTCAGGGCGGCGCAGGCGACTAATCTGATATGCATGGAGATGCCTCGTGTTCATGGGAAGAAAAGCCGAGAGAGCGATTGCGACACTCGGCTCTCAAGAAACCATGCCCCGCGCCGGTGTTGCGGAGTGTCCTTTAACATTGAGATTTGTTGCGAACCCTCGCAAAGGACGGGGCGGCGCGGCACGCCCCGTAGCCCATCACACGCCTGATCCCACCGAAGCGAAAAACCTTTCCGGGCTCTCGACCTCCACCAGCCGCTTCTTCTCGATCAGCCAGAACCGGTTTCCCACCGCCCGCACGAAACTGCGGTCATGCGAGACCAGCAGGCAGCTCGCCTCATGCGCCATCAGCTCGCTCTCCAGCGCCTCCTGTCCGTCGATGTCGAGGTGGTTGGTCGGTTCGTCGAGCAGATAGAAGTTCGGCTCCGTCAGCCGCAGCACCAGCATGCCGAGCCTGGCCTTCTGCCCGCCGGAGAGCTGGCCGATCGGTTTTGCCTGCATGTCGATCGTCATGCCGGCGCCGGCCAGCAAACCCCGCGCCCGCTGGTCGCCGACATCGAAGCGGCGGATGATTGTGCCGATCGGTGTGTCGGTGTCGGCAAGATCGGCAAGCGCCTGGTCGCCATAGCCGAGCACCAGCGAAGGCGTCGCCTTGATGCTGTCCCGCGCCGTCTCCGGTCTTTCGATCGCCTGCTTCAGCATCGACACCAGCCGCGACTTGCCGGCGCCGTTGAGGCCGAGCAGCACGATGCGGTCACCCTGGCAGATGAATTGCCGGCCGGTTTTGAACAGCAACGTTCCATCCGGCGTCGTCACCGCCGCATCCTCCAGCGTCATCAGCACCTTGGCATGCGTGCCGCGATTGGCAAGCCGGATGGCGCCGGCCGAGCGCTCCAGATGCGCCGGTTTTGCCGCATCCTCCAGCTTCTCCGCCCGCTGCTTGAGCTGCTTCGTCTTGACGACGAGCAGATCGCTGCCGGAGTTGATGCCGATATTGTTGAGCTTCGCCGCCTGCTTGCGCAACTGCTCCGCCACCTTCATGTCGCGCTCGTAGCGCCGGGCTTCGGAAGCGTCGGCCTCGTCGAGGGCGGCGCGCGCCCTGGTATAGGGCAGGGCGAAAACCGGCGATTGCTCCGGCCGCAGGAACAGCGTCCGGTTGGTCGTCGCATCGAGGAAGGCGCGGTCGTGGCTGGACAGGATAACCGGCACGTCCCGCGGCAGGGCATTCAGCCAGCCCTCCAGCTGCGCAATCTTTTCGAGGTCGAGATGGTTGGTCGGTTCGTCGAGCAGAAGCACGTCGGGCTCGCTTACCCAGGTGCGGGCAAGCATGGCAAGCCGCTGCCAGCCGCCGCTCAACTGCTTCAGCGGCCGGCCGCGCATGACCTCCGGCACGTCGAGCGATTCCAGCACCACGTCGACCCGCCAGCTCTCGCTTTCGGCCTGATCGGCCGGCAACGCCTGCAGCACCGCGTCGTAGAACGGCGTGTCGAAAAGGGCAGGTGGCACATTCTGCGCGACATGGCCGACGGTCAGCCCGCGCGCCTTGGTGATCTCGCCCTCGCTCGGCTCCAGCGCGCCGGTGATGCAGGCAAGCAGCGTCGATTTCCCCCGCCCGTTGGCGGCGACGAGGCCGATGCGGTCGCCGGCATTGACGACGAGATTGAGCTTGGAAAACAGGGGGTTGCCCAGCGTCACGCCGAGATTGCGGATATTGATGAGTGTCATGATCGTTCTCTGGTCTTGACCGGGTGGTCGCACGATCCGGGGCGTTCAGCCATCACGGGATTGCGCGGTTCGGGCCCGGGAAATGAGAGGAATGCGCGCTGTCATCTACGGCGCCACATTGGCCACGAAGGGCAGACCAGGAAGAGATGTCGAGAAACGGTCTCTGGTCAGCCCTGCAAACGCATTTGCAGGGCGTTGACGGGACCACGCTGGCGATTAAACCGAAAATAATATTGCATTGCGTGATCCTCCTTTCTCGAAAGGTTGCGGGATTCCAATAACATTGCCCGCGAAAAGAGGCAAGGGAGCCGGACCTGTGCCGATTCTAGCCATAAACCGCGCATAGGGGATTCTTCGGGACCGACCGGGAGAATAAGTCGCATGCTCATTGCCCATTTGCCGGCAGGCTACCTTCTCGGGAGCGCCGCGCGGCAGCGGTCCGCCGCACCCGGCATCATGACCGCAGCCTTGATCGGCAGCGTATTGCCGGATTTCGACATGGTCTATTTTTTCCTGACCGGCGGTAAAGTCCACCATCACGACTATGTCTCCCACTGGCCGCTTTTTTGGCTCGGCTTCGCCGCCACGGCCCTGCCGGCGATCGGTCGACTGGCGCCGGACTGGCTTCCAACGGCCGCCGTCTTTTTCGCAGCCGTCATGCTTCACATGGTTATGGATACCGTCGCTGCGCCGATGCTTTGGCTCGCGCCATTCGATTGGTCGAAATTCGAGCTGACGACGGTGCCGGCGACCTACAGCAATTGGGTCGTGAGTTTCATCTTGCACTGGACTTTCGCTCTTGAACTCCTGATCTGCGTCACCGCGTTGATCGTCGCCGTCCGCCGGAACCGTCGCGTCGGAGGCCGGCAGCAGGCATGAGCCGGAGTTATCCCAGGTCGGCTGGCGACAGTTCCAACCGCCGCGTGATCCCGATACTCCTGAGGAATGTCTCGTCGTGGCTGACCACCAGCAGCGCGCCATCATAGGCGCGCAGTCCTGCCTCGACCGCTGATATCGAGTCGATGTCGAGATGGTTGGTCGGCTCGTCGAGGATCAACAGCGGCGGCGGTGCCGAGCCGAGGACGCAGGCAAGGCCGGCGCGCAGCAATTGCCCGCCGCTGAGCGTCGATACGGTCTGTAGCGCCGCATCGGCCCTGAACATGAAGCGGGCAAGGGCAGCCCGGCAGGTATTTTCATCGGCCTGCGGATTGATCCGGCGAAAATTGTCGCGGATCGAGGCCGACGGATCGAGCAGGCTCACCTTCTGATCGAGCATAGAGAAAGCGGTCATGACGCCGACCGTGCCGGCCCAGGGTTTCAGAGCGCCGGTAACGAGCGCCAGCAAGGTCGTCTTACCCGAGCCGTTGCGGCCGGTGACCGCGATACGCTCGGGTCCCGTCACATCGAAGGAGAGATCGCGGATGACGGGATCATCAGGCTGGTAGCCCGATGTCACGCCATCCATCTTCAGCACGATCTTGCTGGCGGGCAATCCGGTCGGGGGCAGGGTGACCGACAAGGGCTGGAGGATCTCGATCTTCTCGCGCGCTGCTGTTGCCTCTCCCAGCGCCTGCGCGCGCCGGCGGTCGGCGAGGCGGGCATTGTCGCCGCCCGTCGTTTCGCTCCGCTCCTTCATGCCGCCGAGCATGATGCGCGGTATGCCGCCCTTGGCCGCCGTCTTCCGCCCAGCGCTGTCCCTCTGCGCCTGACGCTCCACCGTCGCCTGCGCCTTCCTCGCCACCTCGGCCATGCGTTTTTCGGCTTCAGTGAGATCATGCTGTGCCGCCGCGAGCTCGAGCGCCTTGCGCTCGCGGTAATGGCTCCAATTGCCGCCGTAGCGCGTGGCGCCGAGCGACGTCAGTTCGACGATCGCATCGACGCTTTCGAGCAGTTCCCGGTCATGGCTGACGATGATGGCGCCGGCCCGCCAGCCTGACATCAGCGCGATTACCGCCTCGCGGCCCTTGCGATCGAGATTGTTGGTCGGTTCGTCGAGCAGCAGGAAATCCGGCTCCGTGAAGATCAACGCGGCAAGCCCGGCACGGGTGCGCTGCCCGCCGGAGAGCACGGCAAGCGGCGTCTCCGGCGGTGTGTCGAGCCCCGTCCGGTTGAGCGCTGCGGCGACGCGCGCCTCCAGCATCCAGTCCGCCGATGCAAGCTCGTCGGTCGTTGCCTCGCCGGCTTCGGCGCGGCGATGAATAGCGAGCGCATCGGTCACGCCGAAGAGATCGGCGATCGTTTCCTCAGGCGCCACCTGAACGCTCTGCCGCAGCACGCCGAGGCTGCCATTGACGGATACCGTCCCCGAATGCGGCTGGAGTTCACCGGAGACGAGCTTCAGCAGCGTCGTCTTGCCGACGCCGTTGCGCCCGACAAGACCGGTCCGTTCCGTCCCGAAACTCAGGTCGAGATTGGAAAAAAGCGACCGCCCGTCAGGCGCGGACCACGAAACTTGGGAGAGGGTGATGGATGCAGGCATGGATATGGATTTCCCGGTTGGCAAGGCGAACTGGCGTTGCGATCGGGTTGAAATCCATTGCGGCACACATCCTGTTGAATTGGTCGATGGCAGATAATTTAGGGAATAAAGGCTGAAGGTTCAAGAAGGAGAACGATCTTGCATTCTTCGGGGGAAGGCCGTGGGAAGTTGCCCCTCACCCTAACCCTCTCCCCGTAAACGGGGCGAGGGGACGTGCCCTACGAGAGGTGAGCGAGGAAAGGAGAGGTTGCGGCTATTTCCCCTTCGCCCCGCGAGCGGGGGTCCGAAGGACGGGTCGAGACACGTGGCTCGACCCCGGTCGGTGCCGGCAGGCGGATGAGGGGCTTACGGCAGTCCGCAGACTTACCGCTTCAAGCTCCCCAATATCCCACGCACCAGCGCCCGGCCGACCTGCGTCGCAACCGTGCGCGCCACGCTCTTCATCGCCGCTTCCACCACCGTTTCGCGCTGATAGCCGGACGTCCGGCCGCGCGATTGGCCGCGGCCCTGGTTGTCGTCGTCATTGCCGCCGCCGAAGCCCGGCAGGTTCCAGCCGGAGGTCGTGTTGCCCTGTTGCTGGGGTGCTTCTTCCTGCGCTCGCTTGGCGGCCTCGGCATCGGCCGCCTTCTTTGCCCGCGCCGCCAGCAGCTCGAAGGCGGATTCGCGGTCGACATCCTCGTCATAGATGCCGAGAACCGGGCTCCTGTCCATGATCTGTCGGCGCTCGTCATCCGTCACCGGGCCGACGCGGCCGGATGGCGGGCGGATCAGTGTGCGCTCGACGATCGAAGGCGCGCCCTTGGCCTCCAGCGTCGAGACTAGCGCCTCGCCGGTGCCGAGATTGGTGATGACGGTGGCGCAATCGAAGGCCGGATTCGCACGGAATGTATCGGCCGCCGTCCTCACCGCCTTCTGCTCGCGCGGCGAATAGGCGCGAAGCGCATGCTGCGCCCGGTTGCCGAGCTGGGCGAGCACCGTTTCCGGCACGTCGAGCGGGTTCTGCGTCACGAAGTAGACCCCGACGCCCTTGGAGCGGATCAGCCGCACCACCTGCTCGACGCGTTCGGTCAGCACCTTCGGCGCGTCGTTGAAGAGCAGATGCGCCTCGTCGAAGAAGAAGACGAGCTTCGGCTTGTCGGGATCGCCCACCTCGGGCAATTCCTCGAAGAGCTCGGAAAGCAGCCAGAGCAGGAAGGTGGCGTAAAGCCGCGGATTCATCATCAGCTTGTCGGCGGCCAGCACCGAGATCTGGCCGTAGCCATTATTGTTGGTGCGCATGATGTCGGTGATCTTCAGCGCCGGTTCGCCGAAGAAGTGCTCCGCACCCTGCTGTTCGAGAACGAGCAGCGCCCGCTGGATCGAGCCGACCGACGCCTTGGAGATCAGCCCGTACTGGTTGGAAAGTTGGCTGGCGTTCTCGCCCATATAGTTGAGCAGCGAGCTGAAATCCTTGAGGTCGAGCAACGGCAGCCCGCCCTCGTCGGCGATCTTGAAGGCGATGTTGATGACCCCTTCCTGCGGTTCGGAGGCATCCATCAGGCGGGCGAGCAGCAGCGGTCCCATCTCGGCGATGGTGGTGCGCACCCGGTGGCCCTTCTCCCCGAACAGATCCCAGAAGATCACCGGAAACTGGTCGAATTCGTAGTCGGCAAAGCCGATCTGCTCGGCGCGTTTCGTCAGGAAATCCTTCGGCTCGCCCTTGGCGGCGATGCCGGAAAGGTCGCCCTTGATATCGGCCGCAAACACCGGAACGCCGGCCCGGGAGAAACCTTCGGCCAGCACCTGCAGCGTCACCGTCTTGCCGGTGCCGGTTGCGCCGGTGACGAGGCCGTGGCGATTGCCGAATTTCAGGTCGAGATATTCCGGCTTGTTGATGCTGTCATCGGGATTGCGGCTCGCGCCGATGAAAATCTTGCCTTCCTCGATCATTCGGAATGCTCCCTTGGGGCTCTGCCGCCATTTGTATGAGAAGGCGGCTTCTGCCGCCTTCATCGAACCATCGTTTCCCTGTTATAAGCAGGGAGATGGATGCGGACAACTGTTTGCATTGAAAGCAAAACCGGACAAAGTGCGGCCCGGGGAGGGGCCGGCTTGAGTTGCGGTCGAATCTCGATTAACGTTGACGTTAACGTCAAAAAAACAGGAGGCTGACGATGAATGAAATTGTGACCCAGATCGCCGATCGCGTGGGTATTGCGCCTGATCTGGCCGAAAAGGCGCTCGGCATGATGCTCGGTTTCCTGCAGCGCGAGGCCGCCGATGGCCCGGTTGCCAAGATGATCGAAGCGATCCCCGGCGGTGCCGATCTCGTCGCCCAGTTCAATGGCGCAGGTGCCGGCGGCGGCGGTCTGCTCGGCGGGCTGATGAGCTCGCTCGGCGGCGGCGGCATCATGGGGCTTGGCCAGCAGCTGATGGGCGAGGGCCTCGGCATGGGCGAAATCACCTCGCTTGCCAAGGAAACCATCGCGATCGCCAAGCAATATGCCGGCGAAGAGGTCGTCGACGAGGTCGTCGCTTCCGTCCCGGGCCTCAGCCAGTTCGTCTGAGACGAGGGATCGGCAGGAGCCTCGCTTTGTTGCGGGGCTCATTGTTCTCGCCACACCGGGATGAAAAGCAAGCGCTGTCCCTATGGAAGGAGAGCTCGTGACCGTCTGGCGCCCATCGCAGCAGATCAGGGTGAAGGTGATCGGCCTCGCCTGGCGGAAAGACCAGCTGCTTGCCGCCGAAGTGGAGGATGACAGCGGCCGCATCAAGGGCGTTCGCCCGCTCGGCGGTGCGATCGAATTCGGCGAGAGCCGTGAGCAGGCCCTGCACCGCGAATTCAGGGAGGAACTCGAGACCGATATCCGCATCGTCGGCCCCTGGCATCTGCTTGAAAACATCTACGAGCATCATGGCGCAATCGGTCACGAATACATCTTCGCTGCCGATATCGAACTGGCCGATGCGTCGCTCTATGAGTGCGATGAAATCCGCTACTGCGAACTCGACGAGACGGCGGCGACAGAGCGCTGGTTCGGCCGCGACAGGCTGCGGGACGCCGGCATCGATCTCTATCCGACAGGTCTCGACAGGCTGCTGTCGTGCTGGCGCGATTGAGCCTGAGATCGCCCGCTCTGAGGCGCCATATTCCGATCGCCAAACTTTGATCGTCCGCCCCAGCTTCCGAGGGGAACAATGAGGTCGTCCTGCTGTTTCTGTCGCATCGCTGAAACCATAGGAAATAGCATCATGCGTATGTTTCTTGCAGCAGCCTCGATCATTCTCCTCGGCTTCGCCGCTCCGGCTTTCTCCCAGGCCCTTGCTGATATGGATTCTAGCGGCCGCTTCGGCGGCATGCCGCCCGGCACGGTGCCGGGGGCGGAATCCAATGGCGGACTGATGATTCCGCTCGATCCAGTCGAAACCGGTGATATCACCGTCGTCATTCCGTCCGATCGGACCGTCTGCCCGCGGCCCGGAACGCGTCAGTACCGCGCGGCAGAGCGCGACGGTACGCTAGGCGACGCCTGCCGCTGACGGGATAGGCCCAGATCAGCAATCAGGACCGGCTATTTGTCGTTTTTGTGCAGCACGACGCCGAGTTCATGCCACTGCCGCCTGTCGCGCTGGATCAGTTCGTCGGCTGAGGCCGGTCCCATGCTGCCCGGCGTGTAGGCGTCAGGCACGCTCTGATCCTTGGCCCAGATATCGAGGAAGGGTTGCACCGCCGCCCAGCCGGCCTCGATGCCGTCGGCGCGCTGGAACAGAGTCTGGTCGCCGATGAAGAGATCGTAGAGCAGTGATTCATAGCCGGTCGTCTTGGCAATATCGAATTTGTCGGAATAGCGGAAATCGAGCGAGACCGGCACGGTATCGACGGAAAGCCCCGGCGATTTGATCGAGATTTCCATGCTCATGCCCTCGTCGGGCTGCACCTGGATCACCAGCCGGTTCGGCGGCAGGCGGCGCTTGACGTCGGTCTCGCGAAACTGCGCGAAGGGAACCGGCTGGAAGGTGATGACGATCTCGGTGTCGCGTGCCGTCAGCGCCTTGCCGGTCCTGAGATAGAAGGGCACGCCGGCCCAGCGCCAGGTATCGGCATAGAGCTTCAGTGCCACGAAGGTCTCGGTCCTGCTATCGGGCGAAACGTCCTTGGTGTCGCGATAGGCGGGAAGCTGAGCCCCATTGAGCGGGCCTGCAGCATAGGCGCCGCGCACGCCATGCGTCTTGGCCTCCTCAGGTGTATAGACGCGCAGCGCCTTCAGCACCTTGCTCTTTTCGTTGCGGATCGCTTCGGCATCGAAGCTGTTCGGCGGCTCCATGGCGATCATCGCCAGCAACTGGAAGAGATGGTTCGGCACCATGTCGCGCAGCGCGCCGGTTGCATCGTAGAATTTGCCGCGGCTGCCGACATCGACGATTTCGGCGGCGGTGATCTGCACATGGTCGATGTAGCGGCTGTTCCACAAGGACTCGATTATCATATTGGCGAAACGCGCCGTCATCAGGTTCTGCACGGTTTCCTTGCCAAGGAAATGGTCGAGCCGGTAGACTTGGCTTTCCCCGACTTGCGCGAGGATCTGTGCATTGAGCGCCTGCGCCGAGGCGAGATCGGTGCCGAACGGTTTTTCGATCGCGACGCGGCGGAAGACGCCGTCGCTTTCATCGGTCAACCCATGGGCGGCAAGCTTCTCGACGATCGTCCCGAAGAAGGATGGCGGCACCGCGAGATAGAAGGCGGCATTGGCATGCGGCCCCAGCCGCTTGCCGATCTCGACGAAAATATCGTCCTTGGTGAAATCCCCGGACGTATAGGAAATGCGCCGGCGCAGGCTTTGCCAGGCTTCGTCCTTCACCGTCGGCTCTTCGCCGCTCAGATGATTGAGGAATTGGTCGAGCCGCCCGCGCAGGAATTCGTCGTCACCAGGTTCGATGCCGATGCCGAGAATGTGGAGATCCTCGCCGACCAGGCGGCTGCGCGTCAGATTGATGATCGCCGGCACCAGCAGGCGGCGCGTCAGGTCTCCCGTGGCGCCGAAGATGACGAGGGTGACCGGCGGGGTAGGGGCAGCGTCCATGTGTCATCTCCTTGGATTTTCCGGCCGACTATAATGCGCGCCAGCTTTGCCGCAACATATGCAGGCGAGGGATAACAGGCATTTGACATCCTCCGGCGCCTGCGGCCGCCCGCCCCTCATCCGCCTGCCGGCACCTTCTCCCCGTAAACGGGGCGAAGGGACATGCCGCAACGTCTCCGTTCCCGCCAGCCTCTCGCAGGGCACGTCCCCTCGCCCCGTTTACGGGGGTCCGGAGGACGGGTCGAGACGAGTGGCTCGACCCCGGCAAGGTTAGGGTGAGGGGCAAGCCACACGGTAGGTTAGGGTGTGAGGGGCAGCCATCGACACGACCCAGCATGCCGGGCGCGGTCGATTACCCTTTCACCGCCACCATGAAGATCCTCGGAAACCTGAGCAGCACTCGCCCGTCCGACATCTTCGGATAGGCCTTTTCCAACCGCTCCAGGTAATCGGCCAGGAATGCCTCGCGATGCTCTTCGCCGGCATGGGCGAGATAGGGCATCAGTCCAGTTCCCTTCACCCATTCGACGATCGCTGCAGCATCCGCCATCGGATGATTGTAGACGGTGTGCCAGATATCGACGCGCGCGGCTTTGGCGATCAGCCGGCTGTAATAGGTGGACGGCGGCGGCAGCGGCTTGCGGCGCACGCTCTTCGCCTCGAAGGCGGATTTCCACGGGCCGGCATGGGCGGTCTCCTCCATCGCCAGATGCGAGGGTTCGCCGAGATTGTCGGGCATCTGCACGGCCAGCACGCCGCCTTCGGAAAGCCCGTCCATCAGCCGGTCGAAAATATCGAGATGATCAGGCAGCCATTGGAAGACGGCATTGGCAAACAAAAGGTCGGTGGGTTCGTCCGGCTGCCAGCGGGAGAGATCGGCCTCGACGAAAGCAGTGGCAGGAAGCCGCTTGCGGGCTGCCTCCAGCATGTTCATGTCGCTGTCGACGCCGGAGACGCCGTCCGCCCCATAGCGCTCGATGATCAGCTCGGTCGAATTGCCCGGGCCGCAGCCGAGATCGATGGCATGACGAATCTTTTGCAGCGGCACCTGTGCCAACAGGTCGCGCGCCGGTCGCGTGCGCTCATCCTCGAATTTTACATATTGATTGGCGGACCATGCCATGGCGTTCACTCCTGCTGTCAGGCCACATCGTCCATGTGGTGGATGCGGATCTTGTCGATGTTGCGGCCGTCGAGATTGACGACCATCGGCGACGTCGCCGGCGACGAAGGCACCTGCCGAGCTTCACTCAGCCGACACAAGTATTTTGTCCACGCGCCTCCCGTCGAGATCGACGACTTCGAAGCGCCATCCATCTCTTGTGAAGCTCTCGCCCAATTCCGGCAGATGTTTCAACTCTTCCAACACCAGGCCGGCGACAGTCTGATATTCCAAGTCGCCATCGAGCTTGAGGTTTAGGAATTCAGCGAACTCGTCAATTGGCGTCCAGCCCGACACGAGGTAAGAGCCGTCGTCTCGACGAGCGATGGCCTGTTCATCGACCGGCCCCTCCTGGAGAGCCCCCATGATTGCTTCCAAAATGTCACCCGACGAGACAACCCCCTCGAAGTGGCCGTACTCGTCGAAAACCAGCACCATGTGAACGGGCGATTTCCTGATGGCTTCAATCACATTGATGGCAGTTGAAAGGTCTGAAACCACCGGGACGTCTTGCGTCAGAGCCGTAATGTCGGCACTGCCGTGTTCGGACATCGCGTCGTAGAAGTCCTTGACTGGAAGGATGCCGATCACCTCGTCCGAACTGCCTTTTCGAACCGGCAACCGCGACCGCTTCGTCCTGTGCAACTGGGTCCGAATTTCATCAAGGCTGTCGTCGATATCGATAATTTCAACGTCCCGCCGGGGCGTCATAAGCGCTCGGGCGGTGCGGTCCGCAAGCCGCATGACACCTGATATCATCGCGGACTCTTCACTTTCGATAACTCCAGCCGACTGCGCCTCGGCCAGAACAGTTTTGATCTCTGCGTCAGAGACATTGTCGCCACCTTTTCCTGTTTGGCCCAGGAGCTTGAGCACAAGATTTCCGGAGGCGTTTAGAAGCCACACGAGTGGCAGCGCAATTTTTGAAAGGACCGCCATAGCTGGTGCGACCTTGGCCGCAACCGCTTCGGGTTCCCGCAATGCGATCTGCTTTGGAACAAGTTCGCCGACGATCAACGAAAGATATGTGATTGCCACGACGACTGAACCTACGCCAATGGCATCAGCGGCCGTCGATGACATTCCCTGGGCTTCCAGCCATCCGCTCAGGCGCCCGCCGAGCGTGGCCCCTGAGAAAGCGCCGGATAGAACGCCGACCAGCGTGATGCCGATCTGCACCGTAGAGAGAAAACGACCAGGGTTTTCGGCAAGTTTGATCGCTTGAGCTGCACCCTTGCTTCCATTGTCGGAGAGAACCTTTAGGCGAGCTGTTCGAGAATACACAACGGCCAGCTCCGACATGGCGAGTACACCATTCAGGATGGTGAGAAACGCCACAATTCCAATTTCCAGAAACACAGGGACCCTATTCGTTGAGGTTGTCATACCGCATTCATCAGGCAACGCGGCGAGGCATTCGAAGGGACGATACTATAGACGCATCGCCTATCGTCTTTCTATCATCGTGTTACATCGGTGTAGGTTCCATCAGTCTTCAGAATTCCGTGAGTGACAACGCCGACCCATGCGGGAGGGTCGAAATCCAGTCGAAAAACCATCAATGATCAAAGGCGGTCGTCGTCATGGCGGACCGCTCCTCTGAAGTGAAAGTCATATGCCGTCGGTACAAGCAGGCCGGCATGTGGCCGCCCGTCATTCTCGATGATGTGGAAAGCGGCTGCTCTCTGCGGGAGCCGTGATATGCTTGAGGCGAGGCGGAGGTCATCGCACCGTCTACAATGGTCGCCTGCTTCCTCGGCCGGGAGATCCCGGTTGGAAGGGGCGGAGCTTGTACTGGATGGGTCGCTGTCAGGCATGTCGCAATTTTGACGGTGAAACAGGGCCGACGCAAGAGGCGCCGGGCAAAAATCCTTATAGCGTCTTGATGTGACAGTTTCGCCAACGGCAGCCGCACCGCGTTTGCGCGTCTTAAAAAAGGCGCTGCGATCAGCCCTGGTAAAAGTGGCCCAATACACCGTAAATTAACAGCCGCTCCGTATCTTCTTTAAATTGCGAACGATTTCCGCGCCGTGCAGCCACGTCCTGAAATCAGTTCTCGGTCGGGGGAAGCCGGGACGGAATAGATCGGTGCGCGATCGACGACCTGCCCGCTTGAGGAGGTTAAGCGCATGCAGTTCAAATCGGCGACCGGACGCAACATTTTTTCGGTGGCGGCCTGCGGTGTCATCGCCACGATCGCGGCATCGGGCGTTCTTTTTTACATCGCCTACAACGATATGCGCAAATCGAGCCTCGATCAGATGCTCCAGATCGCCGCCACCAACGCACTCAACGTCGAGAAATCCATGAGCGTGGCACTCGGCATCGTCAATACGTTGGAAACGTCGCTGTCGACGATGAAGGACGGCGGAAACGCCAATCGTGCTGCCGCCGACGACCTGCTGAAGAACATGCTGCAGGATAATCCGATGGCGCTCGGTGTTTGGACCGGCTGGGAACCGAATGCCTTTGACGGCAAGGACAAGGATTTCGTCGGCAAGGAAGGCCACGACACGACCGGCCGCTACGTGCCTTACTGGGTGCGCAGTGGCGACAAGATCCAGCACACGCCGCTGGTCGACTATGCCGTATCGGGCGCCGGCGATTACTACCAGCTGCCCTTTACCCAGAAAAAGGCCGTGGTCATCGAACCTTATGTTTACGCGGTCGACGGCAAGGACGTGCTGATGACCTCGGTCGCCAAGCCGATCATGGTCGACGGCAAAGCGCTTGGCGTCGCCGGCATGGATATTTCGCTCGACGACGCCAACAAGGCGATCTCGGCAGTTCACCCGATGGAGACCGGCTATCTCAGCCTCGTGACGGGCGCTGGCAGCATCATCAGCCATCCCTCCGCCGAGCTCGCAGGCAAGAACATCAAGGACGGCGGTGATTTGACGGCCGGTTGGGATCAGTTGATCGCCAAGCCCGGCGTCGCGCAGGAGATCGCAGGCCGGGACGGCCAGACCTATTTCTCGGTCGCCTATCCGGTAAAGCTGACGACTGACCTGAACTGGTACGCCGTTGTCTCGGTGCCCAAATCCACCGTCTTTGCCCAGCTCAACAACATGGCCTGGAGCGCCGTTGCGATCACCGCCATCGCGGCACTGCTGCTCGGTCTCGCGGGCTGGCTCATCGCCCGCAAATTCATCCGCCGCATAGAGGGCGTGATCGCCGAGACCGATCGCATCGCCCATGGCCAGCTCGACGTGCAATTGAGCGACAAGAATGCCAAGGACGAAATCGGCGACCTCTCACGCTCCCTCGCCATCCTGCTGGAAAGCAATCGCCAGAAGATCAAGCTCGAGGCCGATGCGGAAACCTCCCGGGCCCGCGAAGAGATTGAACGGCAGGAACGTTCCGTTCATCATGCCGCCCGCGAGGATTCGATCAAGTTCGCGGTCAGCGAACTCGGCAACGGACTGGCCAGCCTTTCCAACGGAGACATGACCATCCGGCTGGAAAAGCCGTTTGCCGACTCGCTTGACGAAATCCGCGTCGATTTCAATGCGTCTGTCGAAAAGCTCCAGGCAGCCCTGATTTCCTTCTCCGAAAACGCCGCCGTCATCCAGGCCGGTTCGGAAGAAATCCGCTCTGGCGCCGACGATCTCGCCCGCCGCACCGAACAGCAGGCCGCTTCCGTCGAGGAGACTGCCGCCGCGCTAGAGCAGATCACCACCTCTGTCAAGGACTCCACCCTTCGCGCCGAGGAAGCGGGCACGCTTGTCAGCCGCACAAAGCAAGGTGCGGAAAAATCCGGAGAGGTCGTGCGCAATGCCGTCGATGCCATGACCGGCATCGAACAATCCTCGCAGTCGATCTCCAACATCATCGGCGTGATCGACGATATTGCCTTCCAGACGAACCTGCTGGCCCTCAATGCAGGCGTCGAGGCAGCACGTGCAGGGGAGGCCGGCAAGGGCTTCGCCGTCGTCGCACAGGAAGTGCGTGAACTGGCGCAGCGCTCGGCCACCGCCGCCAAGGAGATCAAGGCGTTGATCACCTCGTCCGGCGACCAGGTCAAGCGTGGCGTCGATCTCGTCGGTCAGACCGGCAAGGCGCTGCAGGCGATCGTTGCCGAAGTCCAGCAGATCAACAGCAATGTCCAGGCGGTCGTCCAGGCCGCCCGCGAACAGTCGACCGGTCTCTTGGAGATCAACACGGCGGTCAACCAGATGGATCAGTCGACCCAGAAGAACGCCGCAATGGTCGAGGAATCGAATGCCGCCTCGCACACGCTGGTGACGGAGGTGTCTGCCCTTTCGGAGCGTCTGGCACAGTTCAATCTCGGCCGGGCGGCCAACGCGGCTCCTGCCGCGCGGACGACTGCCAGGCCGTTGGCACGCCCGGTCGCGGCGACGCTTGCGGCGCGCAGACCGGTTCCCGCCTCGGCCACCGATCATGCCAGGCCCGCTCCGTCGCCGGCCCGCGCACTCGGCGGCAAGCTCGCAGCCGCCTTCGGCACCTCAGCCGCACCGGCTTCGACCGAGGGCAACTGGGAAGAGTTCTAGACTCTCCACACGCGTCATCGAAGGCGGCAGACATTGTTTTCCTCCAGCGGACAGAGCTGCAAGGATAAGACGCGCTCAATTTTGATTTGAACGCATTCAATACCTCGCGCTAAGGTCACGCAAAACCAGCATCAGCGCAAAGTCCTCGGAGTTGCCGATGACGTTTCCCGATCCGCCAATCGCCTTTGACCGCATGCTCATCATGGGCAATGGCGGCGCAGGCAAAACATGGCTCGCCTGTCGTATCGGTGAGCAGCTTCACCATCCGGTTGTCCACCTTGATGACATGCATTGGGAGCCGGGGCGCTATGGCATCGCTCGCGACAGGGCGTTGAGGGATGAGATGGTCAAGACAGCGGCCGAACGCGATGTCTGGGTCATGGAGGGCGTTTACGGGCAGCTGGCGAACATGGTCCTCAGCCGCACGACGATCCTGGTCTGGATTGATCTGCCGGAGGAGGAATGCATCGCCAACATCAAGGAGCGAGGCATCCAGGGCGGCGAGTCCCAAACCCAGTTCGATGGCCTGTTGAACTGGGTGGCCGAATACAGAAGTAGAACGAACAACTGGAATTCCTTCGAGACGCACGCGCGATTGTTTTCGGTCTTTTCCGGTCCGAAATTCCTGTTATCGAGCCGTGAGGCCGTCACCGATTTTACCGGCCGGTTGTCCACGAGCATCGACGAGGCCATCGATGAACGAGCCTAGATTTCCGAATGACGAGGGCGAAGACGCCTGGATGGTCGTCCAAGTGTCTGCGGATGAACACTGGAGCGCCTACCACGACATCCGCCGCGCTGTCCTTTTCGAGGCCCGCGGGTTGATTGGCTATGATGCGAACCATCCCGATGATCGAAGGGATGGGCATTTCCCTTTGCTGCTTTTGCTCGAAAATACTCCAGTGGGTGCGGCTCGCCTCGATCTGATGGACGATGCTGCGGCGTGTGTGCGAACCGTCGCGATCAGGGCGGAATGCCAGGGAAAAGGGTACGGGCGGATGCTCATGACCGGCCTCGAAAAATTCGCATCACAACACGGGGTCGAGAGATTGGTTGTGAATGCGGCGCGAGACGCCGTGGGATTCTACGGCGCGCTCGGGTGGAGCGTCGTTGAAGCCGGTGGTGAAAACCCGGCGCTGACTAAGGAATTGCGAACCGGGCCTTAATGGTGAAGTATTGCGCTGACCGCGAGCTGCTCTGACGTTCTCGTGGAGCCTCTCCAAAAACGACGAGGTCACGATGCTCATTATCTTCGGTGGTCTGCCTGGCAGTGGAAAGACGACGATTGCCCGCGCCTTGGCTGAGCGGTTGAATGCGGTCCATGTGCGCGTCGATACCATTGAGCAGGCAATCCGTGCCTCCGGAATAGCCGATGACGCCGGCCCCGCAGGCTATATCGTGGCTTACGGTATCGCCGGAGACAATCTGACCCTTGGCAGGACTGTCATTGCCGACTCCGTCAACTCGCTTCGGATAACCCGGTCGGCGTGGCTTTCGGTCGCGCAAGCCGCTGGGGTGACGGCGGCGGAGGTCGAGGTCGTTTGCTCGGACAAAGCCGAGCACCGCAACCGTGTCGAAACGCGCCTCACTGACGTCGAAGGTCTGGTGAAGCCGACATGGCAAGAGACTTCCGAAAGAGCCTATGACGAATGGCGCGATGCAATCGTCATCGATACGGCTTCGAAAACGGTCGACGCCGCTTTGGATGAACTGGTGAGCCGATTGAAATCGCTCCCGCCAAATGCCTAGCAGAAGCGACGAAGGAACGCATGATGTCGTCCGAAAAGCGACACCACGCGCTACCACGCACTCGCGCCGTCACGCCGCGAGGATGGTGATCCCGTAGGCGTTGGCAGCCGCCGTCATGCGGGCGATGGTTTCCGCCGAAGGGCTGGTCTTCGGCGGCTCGGTTGCGCCTTCCGCTTCGATGAACTCGGCCATGCCCCGATCGACGACTGCAGAAAAGACCACGGGGACGGTTCCGCGGTTGGCATAGCCGTGCACCATGAAGGGCGGGATGGTGACGATGTCGCCGGCGCTGGCCTCGATCTCTTCGGGGCCGCTGTCGCTCAGGCGCCAGATCGTCAGGCGTCCCTCGATGATGCGGAACACTTCGGGGCTCGCATGCGCATGTTTCGGCGTCCGGCTGCCTGATGGCACGGTGACATCGAAGAGATTGAGCCAGGTTCCGCTGATTCTAAGCCGCCGCTCGACCCGGTCGCCGAGGACGAAAAACCGCTTTGCCTCGTCGCTCGCAGGAATTTTCACAAATGAGTTGGACATCATGTCTCTTTCTTTTTCTTACAGGGCTTCTTCTTATGGGCTTTTTCTTGCGGGCGCAGCCGTTAGACCTTTACGACGCCTTTGACAACCCGCCCTGTTGTTGGGGGTAACATCGCCGAGCTCTTTCAAAGAAGCGCGTTTTATCAGCCGAAGCGCTGAACAAACGGCTCCGTTGCCGGGGATTCAACGCCGCTCGCGCGCCACTGCGTCACGAGACTGTCGGGGCCGATATCGGTACTTCGGGGCGTTTCCGCAAGGCCCGCCAATGCCGCATCAGCTATGCGGAAATGATTGAGGCCGGAGGGGTCGATAGGCTCGGCGCCTGTAATACCGCCGACACAGAAGGGGCGCATAGAACGCGGCGGCCGTTCTTGGGGCCGTCCTTCCACGCCGTCCCGGCATTCACATTGATCATTCACATTGATGGAGCGCATCCATGTCCTCTCTTCCCGTCGTCGGCGCCGCCATGACGCTCGATGAAGTCGAACTTCACCGTGATTGGCTCTTCGAAAAGTCCCGCGATCTCGAATTGCAGAGCTTCGTCGATGCCGAGGTTCTGAACGGCGACTGGGCGCCGCTTGCCGCCCGCACCAGGCGGCTTCTCGACGGTCATGGCGGCCGCCTCGGCATTCATGGCCCGTTCTGGGGCTTCACCATCGCTTCGGAAGATCCGGATATCCGCGCCATCGTCACCCGGCGCCTGCTGCAGGGCCTCGATGTCTGCGCCGCCATCGGCGCGACCCATATGGTCATCCACAGCCCTTACACCTCCTGGTCCTACAACAATCTCGACGACAATGCCGGCGCCCGCGAAGCCCTGGCCGAGCGCACGCACATGACCCTGCGCGATGCCGTCAGGCGCGCCGAGGATATCGGCTGCACCATGGTGATCGAGAATATCGAGGACAAGGATCCGCATATTCGCGTGGCGCTCGCCGAAAGCTTCCAATCGCCTGCCGTCGCCGTCTCGATCGATACCGGCCACGCCCATTATGCTCACGGCTATACCGGTGCGCCGCCGGTCGATTACTACGTCAAGGCCGCCGGCAATCGCCTGCAGCATGTCCACCTGCAGGATGCCGACGGATATGCCGACCGCCACTGGAGCCTCGGCGAAGGTACGATCCGCTGGCATGCAGTCTTCGCAGCCCTTGCCAAGCTCGAAAGCAACCCGCGCCTCATCATCGAGATCAAGGACAAGTCGAAGATCCCGGCCTCTGCTGCCTATCTCGCTTCGATCGGAGTGGCTGAATAAGGTATGTTCTCTGGGCATTTGGGCTGGCTCCCTCTTCTCCCCAGCGGGGGTCCGAAGGACGGGTCGAGACCCGCGGCTCGACCCCGGTCGGTGGCCCGAAGGGTCGGATGAGGGGGCCGCACGGCACACCATTCATGTTGCTCTTCGCTTGCGCTACGAGCATTCGCGGCCTTGCCGCTTACCCCCTCATCTGCCTGCCGGCATCTTCTCCCCGCTGGGGAGAAGCGGAATCGTGGCAATGTCTCGGTCCCTTTCTTTTCAGCCGGAGCAAGACAATATCGGACGAAACCCGCTTGCGCTCCCACCTTTACTCGCCACAGCAGGGCAGGGTGGAGTTCCCTCATGAAAACCGGGTAATCACGCTGATCCCCGTCGCCTCAGCCTTATCCAGCGCCATCAGCGCCGGCACGGCCTCCTCGAGGCTGATGCGGCGTCCGATCAGCTTCTGCGGTGCGATCTTTCCGGCCGAAAGCATTGACAGCATGGCGTCGTATCGCCATGCCTGCATGCCGTGGCTGCCGTAGATTTCCAGCTCGTGGCCGATCACCTGCGCCATCGGGATTTGCGGCGTCGCGTGTTCACCGAGCATCAGCCCCACCTGTACATGCCGTCCGCGCCGGCGCAGATTCTTGATCGAGTTGAAGCAGGTGACGGGATGGCCGAGCGCGTCAATCGAGACATGCGCGCCGCCCTTGGTGATCTCGCGCACCGCTTCCGCCACGTCGGCGACGCCGGATGCGTTGACCGTCGCCACCGCCCCGCACTCCCGCGCAAAGGCAAGTTTCTCCTCGGAAATGTCGATGCCGATCGCATTCGCCCCGAGCGCCGTGGCGATCATGATCGCCGACAGGCCGACACCGCCGCAGCCATGCACGGCGATCCATTCTCCTGGCCCGGTGCGCGCCTGGTCGGCGACGGCGCGAAACGAGGTGGCGAAGCGGCAGCCGAGGCTTGCCGCCGTCGCATCGTCGATCGTATCGGGCAGGTGCACCAGATTGGTGTCGGCATAATCGATCGCCACATATTCGGCAAAAGACCCCCAATGGGTGAAGCCCGGCTGGAACTGGTTCGGGCAGACCTGCTGGTTGCCGGAATGGCATTCCCCGCAATGGCCGCAGCCGGAAACGAAGGGCACGGTCACCCGGTCGCCCACCTTGAAGCGCATCACGCCGCGGCCGGTGGCGACGATCCGCCCGGCAAGCTCGTGTCCCGGCACATGCGGCAGACGAATGTCGGGGTCGTGGCCCATCCAGCCGTGCCAGTCGCTGCGGCAGAGCCCGCTGGCGCCGACGGATATGACGACACCGTCCTCTGTCGGTGTCGGATCGGGCAGGGTGCGGATTTCGGGCGCCTGTTCGAAGGCTTCGTAGAACATGGCTTTCATCGGCGTCTTCCCTTGCTGCTCATCCGCTGTTGCGCCCATCATCGCATGCGGCAGGCAGCCATTCCAACATTCCATTCCATCATTTTTGCTGATGCACCCATCGCTGAGGCCTGTGTGACTGCGCACGAATATTGCGGCTTCGCACCCGCTTCCGGCATTTTCTTGCTTCCGCGTTTTCTGCCCCGATTTGTCCTTGACCCGGCTAGCGGAGGCGGCTTTTCCTTCTCCGGCTTCAGGAGGAAACCGTCATGGCCGTCGATACAACACCCCGTTCAACCACCTGGACTCATGTCGACGGGGAGTGGCTCCCCGGCAATCCGCCGCTGATCGGGCCGACCTCGCATGCCATGTGGCTCGGCTCCACGGTCTTCGACGGCGCCCGCTGGTTCGACGGCATCGCGCCGGATCTCGACCTGCACTGCCAGCGCATCAACCGCTCGGCGCTCGCCATGGGCCTGAAGCCGGTGAAATCAGCCGAGGAGATTGTGGCACTTGCCTGGGAAGGCGTTGAGAAGTTCGATGGCGCCACGGCGATCTATATCAAGCCGATGTATTGGGGCGAACACGGCGCGCCCGGCAGCGTCGTCTCGGTCGATGGGGAATCGACCCGCTTCGCGCTCTGCCTGTTCGAGGCGCCGATGGGCGGCCATGGCGGCACCAGCCTCACCGTCTCGCCCTATCGCCGCCCGTCGCCGGAAACGGCGATGACCGAGGCGAAGACCGGCTCGCTCTATCCAAACAGCGGCCGCATGATCGCCGAGGCGCGCAGCCGCGGTTTCGACAATGCGCTGGTGCGCGACCTGAACGGCAACGTCGTCGAGACCGCTTCTTCGAACGTCTTCATGGTCAGGGACGGTGTGGTGATGACGCCCGCCGCCAACCGCACCTTCCTCGCCGGCATTACGCGTTCCCGCGTCATCGGCCTGCTGCGCAAGGCCGGTTTCGACGTGCACGAAGCAACGCTCTCCGTCGAGGATTTCATGCAGGCCGACGAGATCTTCACCACCGGCAACTACTCCAAAGTCGTCGGCGTCGTCCGCCTCGACGGCCGCGATCTCCAGGAAGGCCCGGTCACCCGCAAGGCGCTGGAACTCTACATGGACTGGGCCTTCGGCAGAAGCGAGAGTGAAGAGTGAGCCACGATCCCGCGAAGCGGGAGCAATCGATCCAGTGAATCGATTGCAGTGGCGAACGCCCGAAGCGCAAGCGCAGGGCTGGCGCGGGGCAAGTGCAAGCGCCGGCTGCTCGCGCCTACCGCGCCGCGCGTTTTGACGACAAAACAGGCAATGTCAGCGTCCCTGAACTGATGGGCTGAACACCAGCAGGCTTAGAATTTCGAAGAGAACCTGAGCCCCCGCCTGGGCGGTATTGGTGGTGCTGTCATACTGCGGCGCGACTTCGACGACGTCGCCACCGACGAAATTGATCCCCTTGAGACCCCGGAGCAGCTCGAGTGCTTCCCGGGTGGTGAGACCGCCGGGCTCGGGTGTTCCGGTGCCGGGGGCAAAGGCCGGGTCCAGGCTGTCGATATCGAAGGACAGATAGGTCGGACCGTCGCCGACAATGCGTCGAGCCTTTTCGATGATGGCCGGAATGCCCATGCCGGAAATCTCCTCGGCATGAATGACGGTCATCCCGGATTCATAGGAGAATTCCCAGAGATATTCGGAGGGACCTCGGATGCCGATCTGCACGGTGCGGGTCGGATCGAGAACGCCGTCCAGCACGGCGTTGCGCATGGGGCCGCCATGGTGGAACTTGCTTTGGTCGAAAGGACCGCCGGTGTCGCAATGCGCGTCGATATGGATAAGACCGACCGGCTCCCGCGCCCCGACCGCTTTCAGGATTGGATGCGTGATGGAGTGATCACCGCCGACCGAGACTGGGATGACGCCCGCACCGACGATCTTTGTGATGGCCGCCTCGATGTTCTCATGGCATTGCTCCAGCCGATATCGGCTCGCAAACGGCACATCGCCGATATCGGCTGCACGCAGGTCATAGGCCGGGGCGCAATCCAGAACGTGGTGATAGGGTCCGATCCGCTCGATGCCGCGTACGGCCCGCGGTCCGAACCTTGATCCCGGCCGGTTGCTGACGCCGAGATCCATCGGGATGCCGACGACGGCGACTTGCAGATCACCAAAATCGGGAGCGGCGAAGTTCACCTCCTTGTAGGGTAGGCTCGCAAAGGTCGAGACGCCGGAATAGGGGGCCGCGCGCGTGCCGCCCCTGAAAATCTTCTCGGCCACCCGACGGAATCGCGGATCGAAAAATTCGGCGCTATCTGCGAATTTCCTGCGCAGATCGTCGAGATGCTTCTTCAAATCAACCATGGTCTTGTCCCTCGTTTCTGCATTCAGTTTGACGGCGTGCCGCCCGGAGGGGCAGCTTTATTGCGTGAAGGGCAGCCTATAGTCCCGTTGTCTGCCCCTCACGTCATCCACTTCCGATGCTCCGCAAATCTCTCCGCCAAGAGATCGATGAACAGCCGCACCTTCGTCGGCAGATGGCTGCGGTTGGGGTAGACGGCGTTAATGTTGAATTCCACCGGCCGGTAGTCCGGCATGATCTTCACCAGCCGCCCTTCGGCGATGTCGTCGAACACCACGAAACTCGGCGCCAGGAAGATGCCCCGCCCGGTCAGCGTCAGGAAGCGCAGCATCTCGGCGCTGTTGGAGACGACATTGCCGCTGATCTTGACGCTTTCCTTGTTGCCCTCGCCATCCTCGAAGCGCCATTCATCGCCATAGGGGTAATAGGCATATTGCAGGCAGTTGTGGTCGGCGACCTCGGCCGGCGTCTTCGGCATCGGATGGCTCTCGAAATAGGCCGGCGAGCAGACGAGCATATGGCGCCAGGGCGTCAGCTTGCGCGCGACGAGCGATGAATCCGGCGGTGGTACGGTGCGCATCACCAGGTCGTAGCCATCCTCGATCATGTCGACCATCCGCTCGCCGACGCTGAAATCGAGTGAGATCGACGGATAGAGCTCCATAAATTCGCTGACGACGGGCAGCAGGAAACGCACGATGGCGCTGCTGGTATAGACCTTCAGCGTGCCGCGCGGCGTCGTACTCAGCGCGCCGGCCGTCCGGTCCGCCTCATCGAGTTCGGCCAGGATCTGCGACGAGCGCTCATAATAATATTTGCCGGTTTCCGTCAGGCTGACCTTGCGCGTCGTGCGGTTAAGCAGGCGCACGCCGAGCCGGTCCTCCAACGATTGCACGTGATTGCCGACCATGGTGACGGACATGTTGAGCCGGCGCGCGGCGGCGGAAAAGCCGCCGCATTCCACCACGCGGCCAAACACCATGAGGCTGGTTAGTCGATCCATATTGCCCTCGGATTATCCGCTGAGAGTTGATGATCCTTCCCGATTTAAGCAGATTATCAAAATGAATGGCAGGGTGCATTTTCCTTCGCATCGAACAGGGCCTCTCACAGAGGAGGCCAAGGGTGAAGGAGAATGACGATGGTCGAGTTGCCCCGCAAAGACGTTTTCGAAAGTGCGAGGGAGGCTGAGCAGATCTTGGCCAAGGAAGCCGCCAGGGCGCCTGCGGCGGAGGCGCCCCCCATGCCTGTCTCTGAAGCGCCGGTCGCGGAAGCTCCCAAAAAGACCGGCCGTCGCATCGTCAAGCGCGCCGTCATCGCCGCCGTACTGCTTGCCGCCGTCGCTTTCGCTGGCGATTTCGGCTACCGCTACTGGACGGTCGGCCGCTTCATCGAATCCACCGACGATGCCTATGTGAAGGCCGATTACACCACCGTCGCCCCGAAGGTCGCCGGTTATATCAAGGCAGTGCTCGTCAACGACAATGACGCGGTCAAGGCCGGCCAGGTTCTCGCCCGTATCGACGACCGCGACTTCCAGGCCGCATTGTCGCAGGCGAAGGCCGATGTGAAGGCGACCGAGGCCGCCATCACCAATATCGACGCCCAGATCGCCTTGCAGCAATCGGTGATCGAGCAGGCCAAGGCGATGGTCGATGCCTCGCAGGCCTCGCTCGATTTTGCCGTGTCCGATGCCGCCCGCTCGGCCCGCCTGATCACCAACGGCGCCGGCACCCAGTCTCGTGCCGAACAGACCCAGTCGGCCCGCGACCAGGCCGCTGCCGCCGTCGAGCGCGACCGGGCAGCCCTCGTCACGGCTCAAAACAAGGTGCCGGTGCTTCAGACTGAGCGCGAACAGACGGTTGCCCAGCGTGACCGTGCGGCCGCCGCCGCCCAGCAGGCAGAGCTCAACCTCTCCTATACGGATATCGTTGCCGCCGTCGACGGCACGGTCGGCGCCCGGTCGATCCGGGTCGGCCAGTATGTCACCTCGGGCACGCAGCTGATGGCGGTGGTGCCGCTGCACGCGGTCTATGTCGTCGCCAATTTCAAGGAAACGCAGCTGACCCATATCAGCCCCGGTCAGTCCGTGGAGATCAAGGTCGACAGCTTTCCCGATATCTCGATCAAGGGTCATGTCGACAGCGTTTCGCCGGCAAGCGGGTTGGAATTCTCACTGCTGCCGCCGGACAATGCCACCGGCAATTTCACCAAGATCGTCCAGCGCATCCCGGTCAAGATCGTCATCGACGACGAGGCTCTGAGCGGACTGTTGCGCTCGGGCATGTCGGTCGAGCCTGAAATCGATACCAAGGCTGCCCAAACCAAGGCTGTCCAGACCTCTGGGGCAGCTAAGGAGGGATCATCCAACCCTGCTGGATGATCCTTTCCCTTTTTCCCGAATGATCCCGATCATTCCCGAATTGATCCCGATCATTCCCGAATGATCCCGATCGTTCCTGAATGATCACCCGGACCCCGTCATGAGAAAATTTTCCGCAAGAGCCGGAAGGAGATAGGTCATGGCCGCTCTTCAGATCGCCGCCAACGGCAATGCGCTGGCGCCCCCCGTCGCCGCAGCGCCCGCGACACCTGCCGCCATGAGCCCGCTTCGCATGTGGGCAGCCGTTGTCGGCTCGACGCTCGGTGCCTTCATGGCCGTCCTCAACATCCAGATCGTCAACGCCTCGCTTGCCGATATCCAGGGTGCGATCGGCGCCGGCACGGATGACGGCGGCTGGATTTCGACCTCCTATCTGATCGCCGAGATCGTCGTCATTCCGCTCAGCGCCTGGCTGGCGCGCGTCTTCTCGCTCCGCAATTACCTGCTCACCAACGCCATCCTCTTCCTCATCTTTTCTGTTGCCTGCGCCTTCGCGGCCAATCTGCAGCAGATGATCATTCTGCGCGCCATACAGGGCTTTTGCGGCGGCGTGCTGATCCCGATGGCCTTCACCATCATCATCACGCTGCTGCCCAAGGCCAAGCAGCCGGTCGGTCTTGCCCTCTTTGCCCTGTCCGCCACCTTCGCGCCGGCGATCGGCCCGACGATCGGCGGTTACCTCACCGAGAACTGGGGCTGGGAACATATCTTCTATGTCAACCTGGTGCCCGGTGCGCTGATGGTCGGCCTGCTCTGGGTCTCGCTCGACCGTGCGCCGATGAACCTGAAGCTGCTCGCCAAGGGCGACTGGCCGGGCATCATCACCATGGCGATAGGCCTGGCGGCCCTGCAGACCGTGCTGGAAGAGGGCAACAAGGAAGACTGGTTCGGCTCCGATTTCATCGTCCGCCTGTCTGTTATCGCCGCCGTCTCGCTGACGCTGTTCTTGATCATCGAGCTGAAGACCGCCAATCCGCTGCTCAATCTTCGCCTGCTGGTGCGCCGCAACTTCGGCTTCGGCATCGTCGCCAATTTCCTGCTCGGCATTGCGCTTTACGGCTCCGTTTTCGTGCTGCCGATCTATCTGACCCGCATCCAGGGCTATAATTCCGAGCAGATCGGCATGGTTCTCGCCTGGACCGGCATCCCGCAGCTGCTGCTGATCCCGCTGGTGCCGCGCCTGATGAAGCATTTCGATGTTCGCCTGTTGATCGTCGTCGGCTTTGCCCTTTTCGCCGCCTCGAACTTCATGAATGTGCACATGACCGGCGATTATGCGAGCGACCAGCTGTTCTGGCCGAACATCGTCCGTGCCATCGGCCAGGCGCTCGTCTTCACCCCGCTTTCGGCGATCGCCACCGCAGGCATCGAGCAGGAGAATGCCGGTTCGGCTTCCGCGCTCTTCAACATGATGCGCAATCTCGGCGGCGCCGTCGGTATCGCCTCACTGCAGACCTTCCTGTCGAAACGCGAGCAGTTCCACTCGAACATCCTGACCCACTCGGTCTCGATCTTCGAGGAAGCCACCCGCGATCGTATCGCCAGGCTCACCGGCTATTTCATGAGCCACGGCGTCAGCGATCAGGCGCTTGCCGGCCACAAGGCCGTCGTCGCCATCGCGCTCAAAATACGCAAGCAAGCCAATATCATGGCCTTCAGCGACACCTTCTTCCTGCTCGGCGTCGCCCTCGTCGTCGCCCTGCTTGCAAGCCTGCTTCTGAAAAAACCCGGTCAACTCTCCGGCGGCGGCGCCCACTAGCGCCGCGCGGCCCTCAAGGAGGAGAAAGCCATGACGTCAGCGATCTATGCTCCCGATGCCGACAGGCTCCAGCCCAAGGCCGCCGGCCATGCCGTCAGCGTCGGCGCACTGCTCTCGATCATCGAGTGGCTCTCCGGCGACGAATGCCACGCGCTCGACGAAGCGGGGCTCGTCTCCGGCCTCGGCCGCCGGCTTCAGGCGCTTGGCCTGCCGGTCGACCGGCTGACCCTGCATCTGATGACGCTGCATCCCGAGTTCATCGGCCGCACCATCGCCTGGGCGCCGGGCGAACCGGTCGAGATCCACGACCGCGAACACGGCGCGCGCGTCGCCATCGCCAATACGCCGCTGCGCAAGGTCATGGAAACCCGCGAGCCGCTGGTCGTCGATACCAGAGAAAGCGTGCATGGCCGCTGGCAGCATATCGATGTCTTCGCCGATCGCGGCCTGATGCAGCTCGTCATCGCGCCGCTCTGCAATGTCGACGGCCCGGTCAGCGCCGCCGTCTTCGGCACACGGCGGCCGGGCGGTTTCACCGCCTCCGAGCGCGAGGTGATCGAGCGCATCCTGCCGGCGCTGCGCAACACCAGCGAACTGCGCATTCTTCGCCAGGTCGAGCTCAGCCTGCTCGATACCTATATCGGCCCGCTGACGGCAAGCCGCATTCTGGCCGGCCGCATCCGCCGCGATGAGATCGAATCGATGGAGGCAGCCCTGCTGCTTTGCGATCTGCGCGGCTTTACTGAGCTGTCGAACCGGCTGCCCGGCAGCACCGTGCTCGGGCTGCTGAACGCCTATTTCGACAGGATCGTGCCGGCCATCACCCGCGAGGGCGGCGAGGTGCTGAAATTCATGGGCGACGCGGTGCTTGCCTTCTTCCCGGGTTATGATGCCGCCCATTCCTGCGGCGCGGCCCTGGCATCTGCCCGCGCCATCCTCGAGGAGATCGACCATTTCCAGTATGAGGGCATCGGCGTGAAGGCCGGCATCGCCCTGCATTATGGCGAGGTCAGCTACGGCAATGTCGGCTCCGGCCGCCGCCTCGACTTCACCCTGATCGGCGGCGACGTCAATCTGGTCAGCCGCATCCAGACCGCCTGCAGCGAACTGGGAGAGGCACTGCTGATGTCGGCGCCGTTCCGTGACGAGGCTGGGGCAGGGGATGTGGTGTCGGTCGGGGCGCACAGGCTGAAGGGTTTTGCCGATCCGGTGGAGCTGTTCACGATCGTGCGGTAGGGGCGCGACGCACCCCCTCTGCCCTGCCGGGCATCTCCCCCACAAGGAGGGAGATTGGCTGGGCGCGATGGTTTCCCCAAACAACTGGCCGTCACATGAATCGTAAATTGAGGGTGAGGCATGGCTTCCTGCCGATCTCCCCACCTGTGGGGGGTCCGAAGGACGGGTCGAGACGCGTGGCTCGACCCCGGGCCCGGCAGGGCAGAGGGGGGTGCTGCACCCGCCGAGATGCCAAACCGCCCACTTGCATAAAATGCATGGCAGGTCTGCCCGAAACGGCTTCGTCTTCCCTCATCTTTTCGCCATAGTGGCGCCGAAATTCCGTAAGCGGGGAGGAAGAGGCTTATGACTGTGCTGTTCGACGAACAAGGCGAGATCATCCGCGAACTGGGTGTCGCCGCCGATATCGACCCTGAGCGGGAGATCGAACGGCGAACCGCTTTCCTCAAGGATTATCTCGTCGCTTCGGGCATGCGCGGCTACGTCCTCGGCATCAGCGGCGGTGTCGATTCGCTGACGGCGGCGCTGCTGGCTCAGAAGGCGGTGCGCGAGCTGCGGGAAAGCGGCCATGCGGCCGAATTCATCGCCGTGCGCCTTCCCTACGGTGTCCAGGCGGACGAGGCGGATGCGGGAAGGGCGCTGGAAACGATCGGCGCCGACCGTGCAATGGTGGTCAACATCAAGGCGCCGGCGGATGCGATGCTTGCCGCCGCGCAGGACGGCGGCCTCGCTTTTGCCGATGCCGGCCGTCAGGATTTCATCCTCGGCAATATCAAGGCGCGCCAGCGCATGATCGCCCAGTTCGCCCTTGCCGGCGCGCTTGGAAGCCTCGTCATCGGCACCGATCATGCGGCCGAGGCGGTCATGGGCTTCTTCACCAAGTTCGGCGATGGCGCAGCCGATATCCTGCCGCTCGCCGGCCTCAACAAGCGCCGGGTTCGCTTGCTGGCAAAGCGGCTCGGCGCCCCGGACGAGCTGGTGTTCAAGGTGCCGACCGCCGATCTCGAGGACCAGCGGCCGCTGCGACCCGACGAGGAGGCCTATGGCGTCAGTTATGACGAGATCGACGATTTCCTCGAAGGCAAGCCGGTCGGCGAGATCGCCCGCCGCCGCATCCTCGCCGCCTATCGGGCGACTGCCCACAAGCGCGCTTTGCCGGTGGCGGTCAGCACCCTCTGACGGTCGCCCAAGCGCGGGATGCGCGGGCGCGACCCGGGGTTTAAGGTCTGACCGGCTCTCCTGTTCGTCCTGACGAGGCGAGATAGGCGTGCGGCGCGAAATAGACGCCGTCGGCATCGAAGGCTTCGAGATCTTCGGCCTGGAGCGCCTCGCGCACCTTCGGTCGTGCCGCCACGCGGGCCATGAAGCCGTGCAGCGCCGGCCATTGCTTGAGATCGATGTCGGTCCAGGGCGACCAGTTCAGGCAGACGAAGAGGTAGGCATCCGCCACCGTGAAGGCATCGCCGGTGAGATAGGGTCCGGCAAGGCGACCGTTCAGCCAGGCGAGCCGCTTCGATATCAGCGCGCGGACTTCCCCATGAACGCTGGAATAAGTCGGATTGAAGAGCAGCACCATCGGCTTGTGCAGCTCGGCGGTGATGAAGTTGAGATAGGATTGCACCTCGTTGCGGCGGATGTTGCCGACCTCAGGCAACAGGGCTGCCCCTTCGGGCACGCTGTCGGCGAGGAACTGCACGATCGCCGGCCCCTCGGTCAGCACCTTGCCATCGTCGAGCATCAGCGCCGGCACATAGCCGTTGCCGTTGATCGCGAGATAATCCTCGCCAGTGCTCGTCCTGTGGGTTTGCCGGTCGACCTGGACGAGCTCGATATCGAGCCCCAGCTCCCGGCAGATAATGTGCGGCGAAAGCGAACAGGCGGCTGCGTGCATGTAAAGTTTCATTCCGGTTTCCTCTCCTTGCGGAGGCGGTCGATGCCGACGGCCGACAGTGTTGAATATCTGTACTGTTTCGCATAAAATAACTTTCGTCAAGAATTTAATACGAAACGGTACAAATATGAAAGACGAGAAGAAGCGCGGCCGCCCGAGGGCTTTCGACGCCAAGGCGGCGCTCGGCAAGGCGCGGGATGTCTTCTGGGACAGGGGGTTTGCCGCCGCCTCGCTCGACAATCTGAGCGCGGCGACCAATCTCAACCGCCCGAGCCTTTACGGCGCCTTTGGCGACAAGGAGGATCTCTATCTCGATACGCTGGAGGGCTATCGGCAGGACGGCATGAATACGCTTGCCGAAGCGCTCGACCCCTCACTGCCGCTTCGCGACAATATCGCCCGCGTCTATGCCGGCGCGCTGGCGATCTATCTGCATGGTGAAACCGCCGCTCGCGGCTGTTTGCTGATCGGCACGGCATCGGTCGAGGCGGTCCAGCATGAGCGGGTCCGGGAGGTGCTCGGCCGCAGCCTCAACGATTTCGACGACGAGATCGAAAAGCGCATGCGGCTTGGTGTGGAATGGGGCGAGCTTCCGGAAAGCGCCGATCCGCAGATGCTTGCCAGGCTCGCCGCCGCCGTCATGCATTCGCTCGCCGTCCGCGCCCGCGCCGGCGACAGCCGCGAGACGCTGGAAGCGATCGCCCGCTCAGGCGTCGAGCTGATCTGCGGGAGCGCCAATAATCCTTAGGTCGAGTCCCGAGACTCCCGATCCTTCGGCCGCACGATCCAGGCATAGGCCGCACCGGCGAGAAGCAGCACGGAGGTGCCGAGGAACACCGCCCGCATGCCGATATGGCCGCCGACAAAACCGCCAAGGATGGGGCCGGCCACCTGGCCAACATATTGCGACGAGATGGAAAGCCCGAGAATGCTGCCGGCCGCACTATCAGGTACGCTGTGGCGGATGACCGCGGCGATGCAGGGCAGCAGCCCGCCGAGTGCTGCGCCCATCAGGAAACGCAGGATGATCAGCTGCCAGGAACTGGTGACGAAGGCCTGCGGGATCAGCAGCAGCCCGGCGACGGCAAGCGCGCCTGCAATCACCGGCCAGTGGCCGATCCGGTCTGCGAGCTTGCCGAGCCATGAGGCCGAGAGAATGCTGCCGAGGGCGGCCGCCGACATGACGACGCCCGATACCATCGTCACCTGGGATTCGACGGGCACGAGTTGCGCGACATAGACGGTGATGATCGGCTCGATCGACATATTGGCAAACATCAAGAGCATGCCGGTCGCCAGCATGGCGATGACCGGCCGCTTGTCAGCAATGGATTTCCAGCCGCCGCTGGCCTTGGCCGCCTTTTTGCGGGCCGGCGACTTCTCTTCCTTGATCAGGAAGGCCGTGGCGAGGAAGGCGAGGAAGATCATGCCGCCGGCGGCGAGGAACGTGCCGCGGATGCCGATGATGGGCGGCAGCGCCCCGCCGACCAGTGGCCCGACGAGATTGCCGGCCATGATGCCGGAGGAGAGCACGCCGAGCGCCCAGGCCGAACGATCCTTCGGCGTCTGCGTCGCTACCAGCACCATCGAGCCGGAGGCATAACCGCCGGCAAGCCCGACGAAGAGGCGCAGCGCCACCAGTTGCCAGACATTGCCGGCCATGCCCATCAGTGAGATCGCCAGCGTCATGCCGAGGCTGGCGCGCACCAGCATCAGCTTGCGGCCGTAGATATCGCCGAGCCGGCCCCACAGCGGCGCGACGAGAGCTGCGGCGAAGAAGGTGGCGCCATAGGCGATGCCCGACCATTGCACGATCGCAGCATGGTCACTGACACCGAGTTCCTCGACATAGAGCGGCAGGAAGGGAAGCAGCAGCGTCATCGCCACGATCGTGGTGAAGGAGCCGATCAGCGAGATGGTGAGATTGCGTTTCCAGTGGATCGAGCCGGGTCTGGCGCTGGCGGCGTCCAATTGCGTATCGGTCATTCTCTCGGCCTCGGCATTGATTCTACAGCGCCGCGCGTCTTTTAAGGCGCGCAAAGGACGCTGTAACACTTTGAAATCTGCATATTTCCTAAAATCGGTTCCGATTTGAGGAAATATGCGGCAAGCGCGGGTTCCGCCGCGCCTGATGAAATGATGTGCCTTTTGCCGCGGCGAAGGAGATCGGCGCGGTAAAACTGTCCTGAAGATCGAGCTTTTCGAGGTCGAGCGCATAGGCCGTAGCGGTGCATGCGCTCGCCGTTCCAGGGCGGGCACGCGCTGATATAACCGCGCTATGGCCCATCCTTCAAGACGGCGTTTTCGCATCGGTGACCTGTCTTTGGAAATGAGAGTCGCAATCTGGACCCTCTCCGGCAAAAGTGCTAAAACATGACTGATTGCATGATGCAATCGGTTAATCCAAGGACATTGCCATGAGCGACATGCGCACATCCCGAGAGCAGACCGTCCGTCATCTCTACGCCGCCTATCTCGACGATCGCAAGGATATCGTCGGCGCCATGTTGACGGAGGATTTCACCTTCTCCAGTCCGCGCGACGACCACATCGACCGGGCGACTTATTTCGAGCGCTGCTGGCCGAAGGAGCCCGTCTTCCGCGGCTTTGACATCGAATTCCTGGCGATCGACGGCGACGAGGCGGTCGTTCGCTACCGTGCCGAAAAACGGGATGGCGGCAGCTTCCGCAACATAGAGAGCTTTCGCTTCCGCGGCGACAAGATCGCCTCCGTGGATGTTTATTTCGGCCGGAATCTCTGATCCCCCGGCCGGGATGGCGATCGCTCTTTACAGGAGCCGTATCGCCGAAGTGCCGATGATGATCATCGACACCGCCACCATCAGCGGCCGCACCGGCAGCCGTTTGACGAGGATCGCGCCGAAGGGGGCGGCGATGACGCCGCCGATGATCAGGCCGATCGCCGAATCGAGTTCCGACCAGCCGAGCGTCAGGATGAAGGTCAGGGAAATCGTCAGCGTCACCGCGAATTCGGTGAAATTGGTCGAGCCGATCACCCGCTTCAGGTCATGGCCGCGGCTGACGAGTGAACTGGTGACGATCGGCCCCCATCCGCCGCCGCCGATCGCATCGAGCACGCCGCCGCAAAGCCCGACCGGCGGCACCATCCAGTCGCGAACATCCCGCTTCGGCGGCGGCCGAAAGGCCTTGTAGAGGATCACCAGTCCGATCGCGATCAGATAGGCCGACACGAAGGGCTCGATCGCCTTGCCGTCGATATTGGCCAGCAGATAGGCGCCAATCGCACCGCCGATCATGCCGGCCGGTGCAAGCCGCGCCACCAGGCGCCAGTCGACGTTGCGATGATAGGCATGCGAGATGCCCGAGGCGGCGGTGGTGAACACTTCCGCCACATGCGTCATGGCGCTGGCATTGGCCGCCGGCACCCCGAAGGCGAGAAGGCTCGTCGTCGACAGTACGCCGAAGGCCATGCCGAGCGCGCCGTCGACGATCTGCGCGCAGAAACCCACGACGATGAAAAAGAAGATATCCGATGTCATGCAGTCCCCTCAGACGAACGGTAGCATCAGAATAGGCGACGCGGGGAAAAAATTTCCGGTCTCAGCCGGCAAGTCCGCGCTGCTTCAGCCGGATGATCTTGAAGAAGCCGTTCGGAAAGACCGGCAGGATATCGGCAGCGGCAAAATCGCCGCGGCGCTCGGCCCAGGCGACGATGCGGTGAATGCGGAAGGCGGAGGACCAGCCGATGTGACGCACCAGCGGCGCCACCGCCGTCTCGATCGCGCCCTGCAGACCGGCGCCGTCGCCAAGCTTGCTGGCGAGGATGATCTCGCCGCCCGGCCTCAGCACCCTGGCGCATTCGTCCAGCGCCCGTTCGGGTTCGGGGATGAGCGTGATGACGAAGGGCAGGCAGACCGCATCGAAAGACCGGTCGGCAAAGGTGAGCGCATGCGCATCCATCACCTCCAGCGCCTGCACATGCTCAAGCTTTTCGCGTTTCGCCTTTTCGCGCGCCCGCGCGATCATGTGTTGGGAAATGTCGATGCCGGTCACCCGGCAGTGGCGCGGGTAATGCCCGAGCGTCAGGCCGGTGCCGACGCCGATCTCCAGGATGTCGGTGCCGGCTGCAGCGGCGAGGGCTGCAAGCTTGCGGTGGCCATCGCGCAGGATGCCGCGATAGACCCGGTCATAGACCGGTGCCCAGCGCTGATAGATTTTCTGCTGATCTTCCGCCCTGCTGCGAAGCTCTGACATGCCGCACCTCCCTAAAGCCCAGGCTTTCAACTCCCGAGGGTAGCCTTCGGTTCCCCAGAAATGTGACGCAAGTCACAAACAAGCACGGTGAGCAGCCTCATAGTGGGCCTATTTAGCCGGCGTGAGACCGAGCATCTTGGCGTCCAGCTCGCTGCCGATCTCGACCGTTTTCTTTTGTTTGTCGTAGACGCAGATCTGGGCGATCAGCCCCTTGGCGCCCTTCGGCTTGCCGGTCACCAGGGCAAGCCCGTAATGGGAGCTGCCGAAGGGATCGACGGTGGCGCTGGGCTTTTCGATCGTGACCGCTGCCTTCTTGCATTTGGCCTCGACGTCGGCGGCGAGCTGCTTCCAGGCGTCATCGGAGGAGGCATGCGCCGCACCTGCCAGCGAAAGCAGTACGGCGGCAGTCAGAGGCTGGATTATATTCCTGTTCATATCGGGTCTCCGTTGATCTCCATAATAGGCAAAGTGGTTTTCGGGGCGGGTATTCCCATTGATTTGCCCAGGCGATTTCTACGCACGACTCCAACCCTGCAACTGAGGCAAATTTTCCTCCGGCCGGTCGTTTTTTGATAATTCGCCGGTTGCCTCTCCCCCTTTCCCCTCCTATGTTCCGCCTCACCTGCCGAGACGCAATCTATTGCCAAGAGGAGATCTGACATGGCTTTCGAATTGCCTGAACTTCCCTATGACTACGAAGCGCTTGCTCCCTTCATGTCGAAGGAAACGCTGGAGTTCCACCACGACAAGCACCACAAGGCCTATGTTGACAACGGCAACAAGCTCGCCGCCGAAGCCGGTCTTTCGGACCTGTCGCTCGAAGACGTCGTCAAGAAGTCCTTCGGCACCAATGCCGGCCTCTTCAACAACGCGGCCCAGCACTACAACCACATCCATTTCTGGAAGTGGATGAAGAAGGGCGGCGGCGGCAACAAGCTGCCGGGCAAGCTCGAAGCGGCCTTTACGTCCGATCTCGGCGGCCACGACAAGTTCAAGGCCGATTTCGCCACTGCCGGCGCCACCCAGTTCGGCTCCGGTTGGGCCTGGGTTTCCGTCAAGAACGGCAAGCTCGAAATCTCCAAGACCCCGAACGGCGAAAACCCGCTCGTTCACGGCGCCACCCCGATCCTCGGCGTCGACGTCTGGGAACACTCCTACTACATCGACTATCGCAACGCCCGCCCGAAGTACCTCGAAGCCTTCGTCGACAGCCTGATCAACTGGGACTACGTCCTGGAACGCTACGAAGAAGCCACGAAGTAAGCGCTACCAGGCTCGCCGCCCTGGCGGCGATGTCCGTCCGCCTGTTTGAATTTGACACCCGGCGCCTCCAAAGCGCCGGGTGTTTTGTTTGGAGAGGCAAGCCGTCACATCCCTGTCACCAGCTGCTCCTAATCACGCCCCATGTCTTCCTCTGCTTCTCCCCTGTTCCGCTTCGGCATCATCGCCGACCCGCAATATGCGGCGATCGCGCCGCATGTGGCGATGGATCGTTATTACGCCAACAGCCTCGCCAAGGTCGCCGAGGCGATCGAGGTCTTCAATGGCGAGGAGCTGAGCTTTGTCATGACGCTCGGCGATGTCATCGACCGCAGCTTTTCAAGCTTCGACGATATCCTGCCGGTCTACGGCAAGCTCAGGCACGAGGCGCTCTTCCTGCTCGGCAATCACGATTTCTCGGTCTCTTCTGGGCATCTCGCCGAAGTCGCCGCGCGTCTCGGCATGCCGTCGCCCTATTACAGCTTCGTGCGCCACGGCTGGCGCTTTATCGTGCTCGACGGCAACGAGGTCAGCATCTTCGCACCGCCCGAAGGCCATCCTCATCGCGCCCTTGCCGCTGAGATGCTGGCGGAGCTGCAGGCAAAAGGTGCGAGGAATGCCCATCGCTGGAATGCCGCGCTGAGCGACGAACAATTCGCCTGGCTCGGCGATGAAATCGCAAAAGCGGCCGAGGCTGGCGAGAAGGTGATCGTGATGAATCACTATCCGGTGCATCCGCCCAGTGAGCACGGCATGTGGGACAGCGAACGCACCGTCGCGCTGCTCGCCTCCAGCAGCAATGTCGTCGCCTATCTCAATGGCCACGACCACGTCGGCAACTACGGCATGGCCGGCGCCTGCCACTTCCTCAATTTCAAGGGCGTGGTTGACACCGAGATGGAAAACGCCTTTGCGATCGTCGAGGTCCATGCCTCCCGCATCGAGATCCGCGGCTTCGGCCGGGAGCCGAGCCGCACGCTGTCCATCTAACTGATTGCCGGCTCAGCCGGCATCGCCTTCATTTCACTGATGTCGCGCTTCGGTGGTGTCCCGAACATGCGGGCATATTCGCGGCTGAACTGGGAGGGGCTCTCGTAACCCACCTGATAGGCCGCGTTTGCGGCGTTGAACCCATCGGTCACCATCAGCCGCCGGGCCTCGAGTAGCCGCAACTGCTTCTGATACTGCAGCGGCGTCATCGTGGTCAGGATTTTGAAATGCTGGTGGAAGGAGGAAGGGCTCATCCTGGCTGCCGCCGCAAGCTTTTCCACCCGGACGGCGTCCGCAAAATTACCGCGCAACAGGTAGATGGCCTCGGCCACGCGGCGCGTATGGCTGTCGGGCAATGCAAGCTTGCAGACCTCATCGCCATTTTTTCCGGAAAGCAACCAGAAACTGATCTCTCGGATGATTGCCGGATGAAGGATTGGGATCGCCTTGGGCGTTGCGAGCGTTCGGATCAGCCTCAGTATGCAGTCCTGCAGCTCGGGGCCGAATTCTTGTACGAAAACACCCGGCCCGCCGTCGCCTGCCGGCTTCGGCGGCGCATCCATCTCCTCCAGCACCTCGCGCAGGATAGTGACGTCGAGTTCCAAGTTGATGGCGATCATCGGCCGTTCGGCACTGGCTTTTGTCACCTGTCCGAAGGCCGGCATCTCGACGCTGATGATAAGCGCTTGCATCGCTTCGTAATCGAAAAGGCGGTCTCCGAACATGAGCTGCTTGGCGCCATCGACGATAATGCAGAGCGCCGGTCGGTAGATCGCCGGTTTCGGCATGGAGAGAGTGCTGGAACGCATCAGGAAAAAGCCGTCGATAGCGGTGGCAAAGAGGCCGTCACCGCCGCCATGTGCATCCATGTACCCATTGAGCGCCTGCTTCAGATCTGCGGACATCTTAGTCTCCAGTGAACGCGGGGTCGGTCTGCCGCGCCGGTGAGGATGATCTTAATCCCTCAGCCCGGCTGGGCAAGGCGTTTGGAGGAATAGGCAAGAAATTGCAGGGTTTCGGCATTCAGGATTCCAAGCTTGCGGCGCATAAACTGGTCTATCAAAACATCAGGAGTACCTGAAATGCCTAACCAGAATTCAACCTCGAAAATCGCAATCGTAACCGGCGGAAGCCGCGGCCTGGGCCGCAATACGGTCGTCCATCTGGCAAGGAGCGGCGTCGATGTGATCTTGACCTACAACTCGAACCGCGACGAGGCGGAGAAGGTCGTCGCTGAGATCGAGGCGCTGGGCCGCAAGGCCGCCGCACTTCAACTTGACGCCGGCAACGTGGCGGCGTTCGATGCCTTTGTCGAAAGTGTTCGCGAGATCCTCAAGGGCTGGGGGCGTGAGCACTTCGACTTTCTAGTCAACAATGCCGGCACCAGCTACCACGCCCCGATTTTGGAGACGACCGAAGCGGAGATGGACAAGCTTTACAACCTGCATTTCAAGGGGGTCTTCTTCCTCACGCAGAAGCTCCTGCCGGTGATCGAGGACGGCGGCCGCATCGTCAACCTCTCCAGCGGTCTTGCCCGCATGGCCATGGTCGGCGCTTCGGCCTACGGCTCGATAAAGGGCGCAGTCGAGGTGCTGACGCGCTACATGGCAAAGGAGCTTGGCCCCCGCGGCATTGCCGTGAATGCCGTCGCCCCGGGCGCCATCGAAACCGATTTCAGCGGCGGCATGGTGCGGGACAATCCGGAGATCAACCGTGCGGTCGCCTCCATGACCGCACTGGGCCGCGCCGGTGTCCCCGACGATATAGGGCCGATGATCGCTTCCCTCCTGAGCGATGCCAACCGTTGGGTCAACGCCCAGCGCATCGAGGTTTCGGGCGGCATGTCGCTCTGAATAATCGCGATTGGGCGAACAGCTACACGGCGATCGGTTTCTCTGTCCAGCCGCTGGTCCAGAGTTCCCGCAGCCGGTCGCCGTCGCCCTTGAAGAAATCCTCAGCTGTCGCGCAGTGCTCCACCCGGTCGCTGCGGAAATTGCGGATCGCCTGGCGCAACTCGCACCAGGCGACGATATTGGCGGTTTGCGAATAATAGATCAGCGCGACCGGCCGGATCGTCCGCTCGCTGGCTCGGCCGAGCTCGTCGCGGTAGCCGAGCATCAGCTTGCGTTCGTCGCGGATCGCGCGGCGCACGATCGCCAGGTCGAAGCCCGCCGGCTGTGCGATCGAGCCCCAAGCATAAAGCGCCTTGTTGTCCATCGCCTGGCGCAGCGGCGCCGGCACGGCGCCTGATATCTTCCGGTTGACCCGGCGCGCGGCCTGTTTCAGCTCCTCGTCCGCCGTTCGTTCGAGCAGCGCCAGCGACAGCACGATCGCCTCCATCTCCTCGATCGAGAACATCAGCGGCGGCAGGTCGAAGCCCGGCCGCATGATGTAGCCGATGCCGCGCCCGCCTTCGATCGGCACCCGCATCGCCTGAAGGGCGGCGATGTCGCGATAGATCGAGCGCACGGTCACTTCGAGCGTCTCGGCCATCGTCGCCGCCGTCATCGGCTTTCTTGCCAGCCTGAGGATCTGAATGATCTCGAAAAGCCGCGAGGCCTTGCGCATTTAACCTCTCCCATCCGTCACGCTCCTGACAATACACTGTCAGTTGGGTTTCCGTATAGAGCCGCCTATCGGATTGAAATCAATCAGGGTCTTTTCACAACGGCCCTCAGAACCCAAGGCGGTAACTGACATGAACTACAATGAAAACCTCTGGCTCTTTTTCACCCTTCTCTTCGGCATCATCATCGTGCCGGGCATGGATATGCTCTTCGTGCTTGCCAATTCGCTGACCGGCGGCGTCAAGCGCGGGCTGGCGGCGACCGGCGGCATCATGGCCGGCGGCGCCGTGCATTCTGCCTATGGCGCGGCCGGGGTCGGCGTGCTCGTCACCATGCTGCCGCAGCTCTTCAACGTACTGCTGTTTGCCGGCGTCGCCTACATGATCTGGATCGGTATTTCGCTGATCCGCAGTTCGATCACCGTCGAGGCGGTCGAGCCGGGAACCGCACGCTCCGGCTGGCGCGCCTTCCGCCAGGGCGCCGTCACCTGTCTGGTCAATCCGAAGGCCTATATTTTCATGTTTGCCGTCTATCCGCAGTTCCTCAGGCCGGAATATGGCCCGATCTGGATGCAGGGGCTGATCATGGGCGCCATGACCGTCGTCACCCAGTTCGCCATCTACGGCACGCTGGCGATGACGGCCGGCCGCAGCCGCGACCTGCTCGTCGCAAACCCTGACGTTACGGCCTTTGTCGGCCGCTTCGCCGGGCTGCTGCTGGTTGCGGTCTCCGCCTTCAGCCTCTGGCAGGGGTGGAAAAGTGCTTGAGCGCCACTGCATGTCGCCTGGAAGTGTGCAGCGGTTCCGGGATAACGACATGTATAAAAGCAGAGAACGCGCTATCACATTGTTTTTATGATGCTCCGGCAAAACGTGACTGCCAGGACGCATGGATTTTGTCATGCTCCCGGTGCAGATTGGCCATCGGCCAGCTTGGCCGAGGAAAAAGGGAGAGCAATATGAATTGGAAAGCAGCAGCAGCGGCCGTAGTCATGGCCGGCATGGCCTTCGGTTCGGTGACCGCCGCCGACGGCACCCATGATTCGCGCGTTGCGCTGATGAAGCAGATCGGCGGTTCGGCCGGGGCCTTGGGAGCCATCGCCAAGGGCACCAAGCCCTATGACGCCGAAGCGGTGAAGGCGGCGCTGACGACGATCGCCGCAACGGCCAAGGTTTTCCCCGACCAGTTCAAGCCGGGCACGGAGACAGGCGACGAGGCAGCGAGCCCGAAGATCTGGGAAAACATGGACGACTTCAAGGCCCGCGCCGCCAAGCTCTCCGCTGATGCCGAAACCGCGCTGGCTCAGCTTCCGGCCGATCCTGCGGCCATCGGCGCCACGATGAACACGCTCGGGGCCAATTGCGCCGGCTGTCACAAGGCCTATCGCCTCGGCAAGTGAGCGATAGGCCATCTTCATCCGGATATATGACACGCGCCGGCCTTGCCGCCGGCGCGGTTCGCCTTATTCTCCGCGTTCGCGGACTGGTCGCGGCATCGATCGGTGGGGAAATGTCGGCAAAAGGGGAGGCGGCGCATGGTCCGCAGGTTCATCCGGGTACTGCTCTGTCTGATCGGCGTCGCCGTCCTCGGCGGGGGCGCCTTCTATCTCGTCACCGCACCCGATCCGCTGCCGGAGAGCCATTGGGCGGGTCTCGGCGCCCCGGATCCGGCAAATGGTCAGATGGTCTTCTGGGCGGGAGGCTGCGTCAGTTGTCATGCCGCGCCCGGTTCCGAAGGCGATGCCAAGCTGACACTTGCAGGCGGACTGGCGCTGAAGAGCTCCTTCGGGACTTTCCATGTGCCGAACATCTCACCCGATGAAAAGGCCGGCATCGGCACCTGGACACTTGCTGAGTTCGGCAACGCGATGAAGCGCGGCGTCGGCCCGGGCGGGCAGCATCTCTATCCGTCTTTTCCCTATGGCTCTTATTCCCGCATGAGCGACAAGGACGTCAACGATCTCTATGGCTTCCTGAAAACCCTGCCGAAGAGCGCAAACGTGGCGCCACCGCACGAACTGCCGTTCCCCTTCAACATCCGGCTGGCGCTCGGCGGCTGGAAATTCCTCTATCTCAACGACCAGCCGCGCGTCGCCTTGGTAAAGAGCGACGACAAGATCAAGCGCGGGCAATATCTCGTCGAAGGCCCCGGCCATTGCGGCGAATGCCATACGCCGCGTGATGCGCTCGGCGGCTTCAAGGCGGATCAGTGGCTTGCCGGCGCGCCCAATCCGGAAGGCAAGGGCCGCATACCCGATATCACCCCGGCCTCCGAGAGCATCGGCGGCTGGAGCGAGGCTGATATCGCCAGTTACCTCGAAACCGGCTTCACCCCCGATTTCGATTCCGTCGGCGGCTCGATGGTTGATGTGCAGCAGAACATCGCCCATCTGCCGGCCTCCGACCGCGAGGCGATCGCCGCCTATCTGAAGGCCGTGCCGGGACGCTAAAGCATGTTGCGGCAACGACATGCGTAAAAAGATCCAAAGCGCGTCGCATCAATCAAGTTTGATGCGACGCGCTTAAGAGTGCGGTTGTGCTTGGCACCTTCGCAAGGTCCCAAGCCTGTTTATAGGGAGGTGGGACCCGGCATCAGGTCATAGGGATGGCGCCAGCCGGGCATATTGCTGATACGATCTTTCCAGGCTGTGATCGCCGGGAAGGCGCTGTGATCTATCCCGGTTTCCTCCGGCATGAAGACGTAGCCCGCCAGAGAGAGGTCTGCGATCGTCAGCCGGTCGCCGACCATGAAGGCCCGGTGCGCCAGATGTTCGTCAACAATGGCATAGGCAGCTTTGGCCCTCAGTCTCAAAAACTCGACGACGGGCGTCTCGCCGCTCTTCTGGAGGCCATACATGAACCTCAGCGTCGCGTAGTAGCTCGTGAATTTATGGTTGTCGAAAAGAATCCAACGCATGATGTCACGCCGTTCTTCGGCTGTCTGCGCCCCAAAGTGCCCTGTCACCTCTGACAAGTAGTCCAGGATGATTCCCGATTGGCTGATCTTCGTTTGCCCATGTTCGAGCACAGGCGCCTCGCCCTGTTCGTTTATGGTTTTTCGCCATTGTTCGGTTCGCGTTTCGCCGCCCAGATAATCAACGAAAATGCTTTCCCACTCGATGCCGGCAAGCGCAAAGAATAGCGCGACCTTGTAAGCATTCCCCGAGAGAGCGAAACAATGGAGTTTGAAATCAGGCATGAAAGCTCCTTATGCAATTCGATAAAGCATGTCGCGCAAAACTGTGCAGCCGTTTTGATGCGTCGAGCTTCGGCTCTTGCTAAAGCCGAAGCTTCGAGGGGGGGCTAAGCGATCGACTGCATGTAGCGCATGCCGGTCACCGGACGCGGGGTGAAATCCAGTTGTTCGTAGAAGCGGTGCGCCAGCACGTTTCCGGTCGCGGCGCTGACGGAGAGGTAGCCGCAGCCGGCATTGCGGGCGGTCTCGCGCGCCCGGTCGACGAGCAACTGGCCGGTGCCGTGGCCGCGATGGCCGTCGCGCACGAAGAGATGGTGCAGGTCCATGCCGCGCTTGCCTTCCTGCGCCCTGTAAAGCGGCACGAGAATGGCGTAGCCGATCAGCCCTTCGCTGGTCTCGGCGACGAGCGCATTGATCCAGGGCAGGGGCCCGAAGAGGTCGCGCTCCAGCTGCTCCGGCGTTGTGGCAGCCGCATCGCCGTGATGGGCGGCAAGCAGGGCGATCATCTCGCCGAGTTCGGGCAGGTCGCGCGGCTTGGCGGCGCGGATCGTCACCACCGATGGGCGCATCAGTGAAATTTCGCTGCCTTCGATTTCGGTCATGGTCTTCGCGTCCTTTGATAGTCTGCCGTCAGGACGCTGCCGATACAACAAAGCCGCCTGACGGCGGCTTGTTGACAATATGATCTTGTCCAGCCGCCCTTTACAGGTACAGCCAAAAATACGAGCGGCTCTGGTGCGCGTTCTTGATCATGGATCATAGATCGTCGGAAACGCGGGCTTTGTCAATGGCGGATCAAGCCCATCACAGGCATTGAGCTGCGGCTTCAGCCTTGATAGTATACCCCCCTATGTTATATGAGAGCTCATCATGTCCCACACCACCCTGCAGAAAAAGAAGCTCGTCGCCCGCATCAGCCGGCTGAAGGGGCAGATGGAGGCGGTCGAGCGCGCGCTCGAGGCCGAGCGCCCCTGCGGCGAGATCCTGCAGCTGCTCGCCTCGATCCGCGGCGCCCTGACCGGGCTGACCGGCGAGGTGCTCGACGATCACCTGCGCGAGCACGTGCTGAATGCCGCCGACGATGCGGCCAGGGCAGAGGCGGTCGAGGAAATATCGGAAGTCTTGAGAACCTATATGCGCTAGAGCAATTCCAGGAAAAGTGTGAAGCGGTTTTCCCAGGCAAAGCACGTAGAGATTTTGCCGATAATTGCGTAAAAACAAATATTTATGGCGACGAAGGAGCCTGTCATGAGTGCCGGAATCGACAAAGCTGGAATTGATGCCCTGGAACATGATCACGTCTTCCTCGGTACTGATCATGCGCGCAACGAGCGGCGCATCTGGCTGGTGATTGCGCTGACGGCGGTGATGATGGTGGCGGAAATCGCCGCCGGCACCATCTACGGCTCGATGGCGCTCGTCGCCGATGGCTGGCACATGTCGACCCATGCCAGCGCGCTGCTGATTTCCGCACTCGCCTATCTCTTCGCCCGCCGGCAGGCGCGCAATCCACGTTTCACCTTCGGCACCGGCAAGCTCGGCGATCTCGCCGGCTTCGCCAGCGCCATCGTCCTTGCCCTGATTGCCCTGCTGATGGCCTGGGAGAGCCTGCTGCGCCTTTCCAATCCCGTGCCGATCGGCTTTGCCCAGGCAATCGCCGTGGCGGTGATCGGCCTTGCCGTCAATCTGGTGAGCGCCTGGCTGCTGGCCGGCGGCGGCCATGTCGCGCATGGCAATCATGCGCATCACGGGCATGGCCATCACGGGCATGGCAGTCATGCCCATGCCCATGGCCATCATCATCACGGACATGGCGATCATGCCCATCACGCAAAGACCGGAGACAACAATATCCGCGCCGCCTATCTGCATGTCATCGCCGATGCCCTGACCTCCGTGCTCGCCATCGCGGCGCTGACGCTCGGCAGCCTCTATGGCTGGCTCTGGCTCGATCCGCTGATGGGCATTCTCGGCGGGTTGGTGATCGCTAACTGGTCCTGGAGCCTGATGAAATCTTCGGGCGGCGTCCTGCTCGATGTCATTTCCGAAGGCGAGACGCTGCCGGCCGAGATCCGCGGCGCCATCGAGACGGAGGACGACCGGATCACCGATCTGCATGTCTGGCAGGTCGGCCCCGGCCATCATGCCGCGATCGTCGCCGTCCTCACCTCGCAGCCGCGCGACCCGGCTTTCTACAAGGGCAGGCTCTCGGCGCTGGGAGAACTGTCGCATGTGACGGTCGAGGTCACGCGCGCCGCATGATCGAGGCGGGCGGAGATGCTCGGCGGACGACAAGATCGCTCGACGGACGATTAACATCGCTCGGCGGACGACAAAGGTCGCCGCGGGGACGAGATGCCGCCGCAATCGCTGCTTAGCTCTGTCCTCCTGATTCGCCGGAGGATTTCATGGATCTCAGTCTCACCCGCCGCATGCTGATAGGCTCGGCATTGTGCCTACCCGTGCTGACGCTTCGAGCCAATGCTGAGGAGGGGGCAAAAGAGAGTGCAGGCGAGGGCGAGGACAATATTGAACATCGCCTTGCCGCTTTGGAAAAACGCACCGGCGGCCGCCTCGGGGTCTCGGTGCTCGACACCGAGACGAGCATCTCATTCGGCTATCGCGGCAGCGAGGCCTTTCCGATGTGCAGCACCTTCAAGGCGCTGGCCGCCGCTTTCGTGCTTGCCCGGGGCGACAAGGGCGAGGAGAACCTCGACCGGCGGGTGAGCTACGGCAAGGACAAGCTCGTCGACTATTCGCCGATCAGCGAAAAACACGCCGGAACCGATGGCATGACCCTTGCCGAACTCTGCGAGGCGGCGGTGACCGTCAGCGACAACACCGCCGGCAATCTACTGCTCGAAAGTTTTGGCGGGCCCGCGGGCCTGACCGACTGGCTGCGCTCGATCGGCGACGGCACGACCCGTCTCGACCGCACCGAACCGACGCTGAACGAGGGCAGGAAGGGTGATCCGCGCGACACGACGACACCGGATGCGATACTCGACACGCTCGGCAACGTGACGCTCGGCTCGGTCCTGGCCGAGGCCTCCTCAGACAGGCTGATCGCCTGGCTGGTGGCAAGCGCGACGGGCAAGGAGCGGCTCAGGGCCGGCCTGCCGGCGGATTGGAAGGTCGGCGACAAGACCGGCACCGGCCCGAATGGATCTCTCGGCGATATCGCGGTGATCTGGCCGCCGGATCGCGGCCCGATCGTCGCCGCCGTCTATATCAGCGAGACGACCGTGCCGGTAAAGGAGCTCAACCCGGTCTTTGCCGAAGTCGGCCGCATGATCGTCGAGATGGTGTGAATCGGGAAAGCTGAAGCGCGTTTCCCGCGAGTTGTATGAAATCGGCGAAACCAGCCCCTCATCCGGCTGCCGCCACCTTTTCCCCGCCTGCGGGGAGAAGGGATATGCCGCAACCTCTCCGTTCTCCACAACCTCTCGCAGGGCACGTCCCCTCGCCCCGTTTTTACGGGGAGAGGGTTAGGGTGAGGGGCAGCCATCGGCGCCAACCGACAGCCGTGGACGGAGCCCGAGAAAAGCACTGCAATTCGAAACGCGCAGATTTTCCAGCGCTCAAGCAGCCGGAACGTCTTCCGTCGTCTCGGTGCCGTCATCCTCGATGCCGGCCATCTCGCGCTTGATCTGGTCGGCGATTTCCTTCTCGATTGCGGCGCGCTGGTCGGCCGGCATGGCGGCCAGATCGGCCTCGGTCAGATCGTGCTGCTCGAGGTAGCGGGCCCGGATATATTCCGCCGGCGTCATGTTGCCCCATTTGGAGAATTCGTCGACCAGGGAGTCATGCGCAGCGCTTGCCGCCACTTCTTCGTCGGAGGGCGGGTTGATATAAGGGCCTTCGCTGCTTTGAAGAGCCCAGATCGTATTGGCGATCGAAGGCGGCGTGCTGCTGGGCTCGAGACCGGGCGCGGTATTGCGCGCTGTTTTGGTGAAGTCCGTCGTCTGCTGATTCTTGGATTTGGCCGGCTGATCGAAAAGGCCGCCGATGCCGTAATAGTTGCGAATATTGCTAGAGATTTCCATAAAAACTCTCCCCGAAAACCGGGGAGAGAATGAAGCGGTAAACCTGCGCAGAGCTTGCGGGAAGCTTCGCGTCACGGCAACGTAAAGGCGATCACATAATCGCCGGGCGTGGTGCCGACCGAGCCGTGGCCGCCGGCGACCATGACGACATATTGCTTGTTGTCGTCGGTCATATAGGTCATCGGCGTCGCCTGGCCGCCGGCGGGAAGCCGTCCCTGCCAGAGCTCCCGGCCACTCGTCACGTCATAGGCGCGCAGGTAGTTGTCGACCGCGGCCCCCAGGAAGGCGACGCCGCCCTTGGTCAGCATCGGCCCGCCGATGCCGGGCACGCCCACCTTGAAGGGCAGGGGCAATGGCGTCATGTCGTGGACGGTGCCGTTCTTGTGCATATAGGCGATCTTGCCGGTGCGCAGGTCGACGCCGGCGACATAACCCCATGGCGGCGCCTGGCAGGGGATTTGGAGCAGCCCGAGGAAGGGACCCATGAAGACGCCGTAGGGCGCGCCGTCATTGCGGTTGAGCCCCTGTTCGCTGCCCTTCTCGTCCTGGCCTCTCGGAGGAATGTCGGCGGCCGGCACCAGGCGCGAGGTGAAGGCGAGATAGGTCGGCATGCCGAACATGATCTGCCGCTCCGGATCCACCGCCACCGAGCCCCAGTTGAAGGTGCCGAAATTGCCGGGATAGACGATCGTCCCTTTCAGCGAAGGCGGCGTAAAGCGGCCCTCATAGTGGTAGCGGTGGAAGTCGATGCGGCAGGCCATCTGATCGAACAGCGATACGCCCCACATGTCTCTTTCCTGGAGCGGCTCTGGCGAGAAGGTGAGGTCCGAGATCGGCTGCGTCGGCGAGGTATGATCGCCCGAGACCGCGCCGCCTGGCGCTGGTATTTCCTTGATCGGGATGATCGGCTCGCCGCTGCGCCGGTCGAGCACATAGATATCGCCCTGTTTGGTCGGGCCGACCAAGGCCGGAACCACGGTGCCGTCTTGCTTCGTCAGGTCGATCAGCGCCGGCTGGGCCGGCACGTCCATGTCCCAGAGATCGTGATGCACTGTCTGGCGCACCCAGCGCAACTGGCCGGTGGCGATATCGAGCGCGACGATAGAGGAGGAGAATTTCTCGACATTGTCGCTGCGGCCGATGCCGATCTGGTCGGGTACTTGGTTGCCGAGCGGGATGTAGACCATGCCGAGCGCCTCGTCGACGCTGAAGACCGACCAACTGTTCGGCGAGTTGGTCGTATAGGTCTGGCCCTCGGTGATCGGCGTCGTCACATCGGGATTGCCGGAATCCCAATTCCAGACCAGGGCGCCGGTATTGATGTCGAAGGCGCGGATGACGCCGGATTGCTCCTCAGTCGAATAATTGTCGTTCACCGCCCCGCCGACGATGATTTTGCCCGCCACCGCGACCGGCGGCGAAGTGGAATAATAGTATCCGGCCGGGTTGAACCGCATGCCGGTTTCCAAATGCAGCACGCCCTGGTCGGCAAAGCTGGTGCAGACCTTCCCGTCCGCCGCATCGAGCGCGATCAGCCGGGCGTCTGAGGTCGGCAGGTAGACGCGCTCGGCGCAGGGCTGGCCGGCGGCAACGGTTGGATCGGCATAATAGGTGACGCCGCGGCAGGTCTGATGCTGCCGGTCGGGGTTCATGCCCGAGTTGGCGTCGTATTTCCATTTCTCCTTGCCGGTCTTGGCGTCGAGCGCGATCGCCCAGTTATGCGGCGTGCAGAGATAGAGCGTGTCCTTCACCTTCAGCGGCGTCACCTGATAGGTCGTCTCGCCGACATCGTCCGGCCGCTTGACGTCGCCGGTCTGGTATCGCCACGCTTCCTTGAGGGTGGAGACGTTCTCGGCGGTGATCTGGTCGAGTGGCGAATAGCGCTGGCCGAAGGGCGTGCGGCCGTATTGATGCCATTCGCCGTCCGGGACGCTGCCGCCGAAGGCGGGATTGGCGGCGACCGTATCCTTGGGCAGCTCGCCGGCGAGATCATGCGGGTCAGTCGTCATCGAATAGAGGGCGACAAGGATGGCGAGAATGACAGGCGCGGCGAGCGGCCAGGGGTTTGCGGCATAGGTGATGCCCGTTGGGCTGCGCAGGCCAAGCGGCCGGCGGATCCATGGCGTCAGCAGCCAGAGCCCGAGCAGGATGATCATGCCGCCGCGGGGCCCAAGCTGCCACCAGTCGAAGCCGACCTCCCAAATCGCCCAGGCGAGTGCTGCGACGACGAGCACCGCATAGACCCAGAGCGCCACCGCCTTGCGCATCAGCAGCAGCCCGGCGGTAATCAGGAACATCAGCCCGGCGAACAGATAGAAGACGCTGCCGCCGAGCGTGACGAGCCAGAGCCCGCCGCCGCCGAGCGTGAGCCCGACGATGATGAAGAAGATGGAGGTGACGATGATCGCCATAAGGCTGTCTCCCGCTGAGGTTAGCCGGGCTGAAGGATCGGCGGAAAAGTCCCGCCGATCAGGCAGATAGCGCGAAGGAGATGCCTTTCAACGGCCACAATTGCCGCAGGGGCTGCAGCGCCACGCGTCTTTTAAGACGCGCAAAGGACGCTGTAACACTTTGAATGCTGCATAACTTTAGCCTTAAATCGATTCCGATTTAAGGAATTATGCAGTCGGTCCGGATGCACCGAACTGGGCTTGATGCAGCCTGGCGTAGCCGCCTTCGCGCGCCAGCAACTGGCTGTGCGTGCCCTGTTCGACGATGCCTGACGTTCCCACTACGACGATGCGGTCGGCGTTGCGGATGGTGGCGAGTCGATGGGCGACGACCAGCGTGGTGCGTCCCTTGGAGAGCGCCGACAGCGACTGCTGGATGGCATATTCGGTCGCCGAATCGAGCGCCGAGGTGGCTTCATCGAGGATGAGGATCGGCGGATTTTTCAGGAAGATGCGGGCGATCGCCAGGCGCTGCTTCTGCCCGCCGGAAAGCTTGACGCCGCGTTCGCCGACGACGGTATCGAGCCCGTTCGGCAGCGACAGCACGTATTCGTCGAGGGCGGCGCGCCGCAACGCGTCGATGATCGCCGCGTCGTCGGCGCCAAGCCGGCCATAGGCGATATTGTCGCGGATGGTGCCGCCGAACAGGAAGACGTCCTGGGCGACGATGCCGATCTGCGAGCGCAGCGACTTCTGGGTCATGTCGCGGATGTCGATGCCGTCGATCAGGATCGAGCCGGAATCCACCTCGTAAAAGCGCGGCAGCAACGAGCAGATCGTGGTCTTGCCGGCGCCGGACGGACCAACGAAGGCGATCGTCTCGCCGGCCGCGATCGAGAGTTCGAGCCCGTCGAGCACCTTGCCGTCGCCGGTATAGCCGAAGCTCACATTGCTGTAGACGATGTTGCCGGTAAGGTGATCGACGCTGGTCGCGTTCGGCCGGTCGGCGATATCTGGGGCGGTGTCGATCAGCTGCGTGAAGCGCTTGAAGCCGGCGATGCCCTTCGGATAGCTCTCCAGCACCGAGGTGATCTTGTCGATCGGCCGGAAGAACACATTGACCAGCAGCAGGAAGCCGACAAAGCCGCCATAGCTGAGTTCGCCCGATATGACGAACCAGGTTCCCGATATCATCACCACCAGCTGCACGAAGCGCGTGCTGAAATAGCTGAGCGTGATGCTGGCGGTCATATAGGCATAGGCGTTGAGTTTGGTTGCCCTGTAGCCCTCGTTGTTGCGGGCGAACAGATCCCGTTCGTGATCCTCGTTGGCGAAAGCCTTGACGACGCGGATGCCGCCGACGCTCTCATGCACGCGTGTATTGAATTCGCCGACCTGCCGGAACAGGTCTCGCCAGTTGAGCGTCATCTTGGCGCCGTAGCGGCTGACCAGCCAGGTCATGAGCGGCACGATGGCCGTCGTCAGCAGCGCCAGCTTCCAGTGCACGGTGAACATCAGGATGAAGGCACCGATGAAGGTCATGATCGCGATGAACAGATCTTCGGGACCGTGATGGGCGACCTCGCCGACTTCCTCGAGATCCTTGGTCACATGGGTGATCAGGTGGCCGGTCTTGTTGTTGTCGAAATAGCGGAAGGACAGCTTCTGGATATGGTCGAAAGCCTGCCGGCGCATATCGGTCTCGATGCCGATTCCGAGCGCATGGCCCCAATAATTGACCACCGCCATCAGCGCCGTGTTGAACAGGTAGATGATGAGCAGCAGCCCGGCCGTCGCCGCAATCAGCCACCAGTCCCGCTGCGGCAGCAGGGTGTCGACGAAGAGCTTGACGGCGATGGGAAAGCCGAGCTCGAGCAGCCCGGCAACGACCGCGCAGCCGAAATCGAGAAAGAACAATTGCTTGTAGGGACTGTAGTAGCGAAAAAATCTGAGCAGCATGGACGGCCCCACGGGAAATGCAGAAGGAGGCGCCGCTCCTCGTCAAGAACGCTGTAGCGGCGGTGATCCCGCAAGGACAGCCCTATTCTTCGCAGGCCGGATAGAAGCGGATCGTTGTGGCGCAACTGCCGCAGCGAAAACGATCGAAGCGCCCGTCACGTTCCGCAGAAGGTCGCAAGCACCCGTTCGCTGGGCTTCGGCGGTTCCCTATAGGCGACAAAGCCCGGCTGGTCCTCATAGGGTTTCGAAAGCACGCTCAGCAGCGCCTCGAACAGCGAGAAATCGCCGTTCTCGACCGCGGCCTCGATCGCCTGTTCGACGCGGTGATTGCGCGGAATGAAGGCCGGATTGACGCGGCGCATGGCAATGGCGCGCTCGGTTGCCGTCTGCGGATCGCGTGAGAGCCGCTCGCGCCACTGCGTAAGCCACGTGCCGCAGGCTTCCGGCTCGCGGAAACTCGCCGCGAATTCAGGCTCTGCGGCGTCATCGCCTGCAAGATCCGACAGCCGCCGGAAGGTCAGGGTGAAATCGGCACCCTGCGCCTGCATCAGCGACAGTAGCGCCTGCACCAGGTCGAGATCGCCGTCCTCTTCGCCGGCAAGGCCGATCTTTTCGCGCATACCGGCCACCCAATGCGCCTGGAAGCGTTCGCCGTAACTCTTGATCACGACATTTGCCTTGTCGACCGCGCTGTCAGGCTCGGCGTCGATCAGCGGCAGCAGCGTTTCGCCGAGCCTTGCGAGGTTCCATTGGCCGATGCCGGGCTGGTTGGCATAGGCGTAACGCCCATGCTGGTCGATCGACGAAAAAACGGTCGCCGGATCATAGGCATCCATGAAGGCGCAGGGGCCGAAATCGATCGTCTCGCCGGAGACGGTCATATTGTCCGTGTTCATCACGCCATGGATGAAGCCGACATGCAGCCAGCGGGCAATCAACGCCGCCTGGCGTTCGCAGACCGCCTCGAACAGTGAGAGGTAGGGGTTCTCGGCCTCTTTCAATGTGGGATAGTGCCGGTCGATCACATAGTCGGCCAGAGCCCGCACGCCGTCGGTGTCGCCCCTGGCCGCGAAGTATTGGAAGGTGCCGACGCGGATATGGCTGGCCGCGACGCGGGTGAAGACCGCGCCTGGCAGCACCTCTTCGCGATAGACCGGCTCGCCCGTCGTCACCGCCGCCAGCGCTCGTGTAGCGGGAATGCCGAGCGCAAACATCGCCTCGCTGATGATATATTCCCTGAGTACCGGCCCGATTGCCGCACGCCCATCGCCGCGGCGCGAAAACGGCGTTGGCCCGGCGCCCTTCAGCTGGATATCGTAGCGCTTGCCGCTGCGGTCGACCACTTCTCCGAGCAGGATCGCCCGCCCGTCGCCAAGCTGCGGCGAGAAGCCGCCGAACTGATGCCCGGCATAGGCCATCGCCAGCGGTTCGGCTCCTTCGGGAAGGAGATTGCCGGAAAAGATCGCCGCACCGTCGCGGCGCAAGGCGTCGACGTCGAGCCCGAGTTCGGCGGCGAGCGCCTCGTTGAGCTTGATCAGCCAGGGCTCAGCCACCGCGGTCGGCGCTTGCGCCGCAAAGAAGTGCGGCGGCAAACCGACATAGCTGTTGTCGAACGGAAAGGCCGCACCGGGCCGGTTTTTCTGCAGGGCGGAGGTCATGGTTCATAGGTAGGGCCGGGGTGCCTGCGGCGCAAGCCGGACCTTCACGAAGATCGAGCCGATGCAAGGAATCGTGACCTGCCTTTACCTCTCGTCAAAGCAGCTTTGCCATAAACGACATAGCGCCGCCATGATCGCGGGCGTATAGCAAATCGTCTCCCCTTGGCTTTGCGCCATGTCATCCCCCGCGGCCTTGCTGCCTTGTGTGCTCCGCCGCGCCACCGCGAGTGATCCCGGACGATGTCGGATCAGATTTACCAGGCGCCGATGGTTCGGCGCGCCGCGCCCAATTTCCGGGTGATCGCGATGATTGTCGCGAGTGCGATGCTGATGGAAAACATCGACGCGACCGTACTTGCGACCGCGCTGCCCACCATGGCGCGCGATTTCGGCGTCGGCGCCCCGGCCATGTCGATCGCCCTGACCTCCTATCTCCTGAGCCTTGCGATCTTCATTCCGGCAAGCGGCCGGATGGCCGACAGTTTCGGCTCCCGCACCGTTTTCCGCTCGGCCATCGCCGTCTTCGTCGTCGGCTCCATCCTCTGCGCGCTGGCGCCGACACTGTCCTTCCTGGTGCTGGCGCGGCTGCTGCAGGGCATCGGCGGCGCGATGATGATGCCGGTCGGGCGCCTGGTGCTGATGCGCAGCGTCGACCGCAAGGATATGGTCAGCGCCATGTCCTGGCTGCTCGTGCCGGCGCTGATCGGCCCGATCGTCGGCCCGCCGCTCGGCGGCTTCATCGTCACCTATCTCGACTGGCGCTGGATCTTTTATATCAACGTGCCGATCGGCATCATCGGCATGATCCTCGTCTCGATCTACATCGACGAGGTCAAGGGTAAGGCGAACGGTCGCTTCGATACGATCGGCTTCATCCTCTCGGGCATCTCGCTCGGTTCGCTGCTCTTCGGCTTCGAAATGTCGAGCCATGAGGGGGAGGGTGCGTTTTCGATCTTCCTGATCGCCATCGGCCTGCTCTTCGGCATCGGCTATCTCAGACATGCCCGCAAACACCCGTCGCCGATCATGGATTTCTCGCTGATGAAGGTGCCAAGCTTCGGCACGTCTGTTATCGCCGGTTCGCTGACCCGCATCACGCAAGGGGCGCAGCCCTTCCTGCTGCCGCTGCTCTTCCAGATCGGCTTCGGCCTGTCTGCGGCTGCGGCCGGCCAGATCATCATCGCGACCGCGCTTGGCGCTCTCGCCATGAAGCCGATGGCGAAGTTTGTCTTCCGCCGGCTGGGCTTCCGGCGAAGCCTCATCCTCAACGGCATCCTCGGGACGATCGGCTATGGCCTTTGTGCTGCCTTCCGGCCGGACTGGCCGATGCCGCTGATCTTCGTCGTCCTGGTGCTCAGCGCCTTCTTCCTGTCGTTCCAGTTCACCGCCTATAACACCATCGCCTATGACGAGATCAGCAAGGAGCGGATGAGCTCGGCCACCAGCTTCTACACCACCTTCCAGCAGCTGATGTTGTCGCTCGGCATCTGCATCGGCGCCTTGGCGCTGCACGGCTCCATGGCTTTCAACGGTGCCGAAACGCCGGCCCTTGGCGATTTCTCGGCGGCCTTCATCGTCGTCACCATCATCTCGATCACCGCCACCTTCTGGAACCTGCGCTTCTCGCCGACCGCCGGCGAGGAGATCACCGGCTACAAGGCCAAACAGAGGAAAGGCGCCGTCGCCGAAAGCTAACGTGGGCTTTGTGCCGTGTCAGCCCCCCTCTGCCCCGCCGGGCATCTCCCCCACGCGGGTGGGGAGATTGGCTGGGCGCACTGGCTTCCCCAAACAACAGGTGTCACAGCGCGGCGAAACGGTAGATGGGCAGGAAGGTTTAGCCACTTGTGATCTCCCCACCTGTGGGGGAGATGCCCGGCAGGGCAGAGGGGGGCACACACGGCATACCCTAGCCGGATACAGCGTCTCCCCCTCTCAGGTCGTCATGCCGCCTGCGGCAGGCATGCCTCGCAGATCGCTGCGACATGGCGGTGGTCGGTGCCGCAGCAGCCGCCGAGCACGCGCAGCGCAGGCATGCGGTCGATGAGCTTGCGGTAGCGGCGGCCGAGATCCTCGGGATCGCCCGCATCCAGCGTCTCGCTATTGTCGAGTTGCTCATGGCTCATGGTCGAGGCATTGGCGCGGATGCCGGAAATGCGCTTCACCCAAGTGCTTCCAGGATCGAGTGCCGTTTCGAAATGCGTCGGGTGGGCGCAGTTGATCATGTAATAGGCCGGCGCCCCGCCGGTCATCGCATCGGTCGTCTCGATGGCCTCCTGAATGCTGCGGCCCGTCACCAGCCGGCCATCCGTTTCCAGCGTGAAGGAGATGGCCGAGGGCATGCCGAGCGCCTGCGCCGCCCGCGCCACGCCGATCGCCTCGTCGATATTGGTGAGCGTGAAGGCGCTCACCATATCCGCCTCGGTGCCGGCGAAAGCCCCGATCTGGAAGGCGTGGTAGTCTTCCGCCTCGGCTGCATCCATGACGCCTGCCTTGTAGCCGTCGCCGCGCGGGCCGATGGCGCCGCTGATGACGATCGGTTGCTCCGGCCGCTCATAGGCGCTGCGCAAGCCGATGAGCAGGTCGACGGCTTCCTCGTTGACCGCCTTCAGGGCTTCGCTCGTATAGCCGAGCTTCTGCCCCCAGTCCGGATTGGCCCGCCATGTGGCAGTATCGAGCACGAAGCCCGTGCCGTGCCGCCGTGCGACATCGAGATAACGGCGATAGTAATTCTGCATCCGCTGCCGCCCGTCTTCGGAAGACAGCAATATGAAGGCGGCGAAATGCGGAAGCTCGATCCCTTCCTGGAAGATCATCGTCGTTTCCATGCCGCCATCGGTAATGAAGGTGCCGCCTTTGAGCTGCGGCAAACCGTTTCTGTACTTAGCCATTGTTGTAGCCTCTCCCTCGCGACATCCGATTGGCTGCCGTCGATGAATGATGTTCTGGCGCTTAATCGGCTGTCAAACTAGGCGACTTCAGGTATACTCCAAGCGGTTTTGGTTTTTGCGGATTGATATCAATCGCTTGCTTCAACCGATCCTGCTGGGGGCGGAGGCAGATCTGATCGTGAGACGCTGAAAACTGTACCGCCGGTACAGGAGGGGATATGCGAAAGGGCGAGGAAACGCGGACCCGCATCCTCGATGTGGCCGAAGCGGCCGTCTTGCAGAAGGGTTTCGGCGGCACCTCCATCGAGGAGCTGATCGCCGAGACCGGCATCACCAAGAGCGGCTTCTTCTATCATTTCAGGGACAAGAACGAGCTCGCCAAGGCGCTGCTCAATCGCTACATCGAAAATGACGAGCGCATCTACGATGAGATCTTCAGCCGCGCGCGCGAGCTGACCGGCGATCCGCTGCAATCCTTCCTTCTCGGCCTGAAATTGCTTTCCGAATTGCTCTCCGACCTGCCGAACGGCCATCCCGGCTGCCTCGTGGCGACCGTCTGCTATTACGAGCGGCTGTTCGATCGGGAGATACAGGAGACCAACCGGAATGCGGTGCTTGCCTGGCGGCGGCGTTTCGGCCGCATGCTCCGGGAGATCATGGAGGTCTATCCGCCGCGCGAACCCATCGATGTCGACCAGCTCGCCGACATGGTGTCCTCCGTCCTGGAAGGCGGCATTGTTCTGTCGAAGACGCTGAAGGAGCCGAACACGCTGGCCGAACAGGTGCTGATGCTCCGCACCTTCGTGAAGATGCTCTTCCTGCCGGTGGCGGAGATGCCGAGGGCTTAGCCGGCGCTCAGTCCCCGTCCTCCAGCGCCGCCGCCATGTCCGCGAGCTTGCGCACGGTGTTGCGGTTGCGCGAGGTCCCCGGTTTCAGCGCCGGCAGTTTCAGCTTCGAGCGGCCGGAACCATTGGGATAATGCACATAGATTTCCCGGCCGGCGAGCTTGGCCTCCTCGCCGTCGGGCGCCACCATCTTTTCCAGCGCATCGCCGGGCGGCTTTTCGGGCAGGAAATAGACGAGCAGGAAGTTCGGCTTGGCATCGGGAAAGGGTGCGTCGGCGGCAATCCCGTCGAGTTCCTTGCGGTTGCGCACCATCACGCCTGGCCGCTTGCCCAGCTTCTTGCCGAGCGCCTCGTCGAGCCGCTCCTCCACCGTCTTTTCCGCTTCATCCGAACGGAAAAGCACGTTGCCGCTCTGGATGTAGGTCTTGACGTCGGTGAAGCCCAGGCCTTCGCAGATCGCCTTCAACTCGGCCATCGGCAAAGAGCCGGTGCCGCCGACGTTCACCGCGCGGAGTAGGGCGACATAGACGGGCATTTCTCTCTCCCTTGACCTTGTGCCGAGCCCGCCCCCCTCTGCCCTGCCGGGCATCTCCCCCACAGGTGGGGAGATTGGCTGGGCGCTCTGGTTTCCCCAAACAATCAACGCTGCAGCACGGCGAAACGGTAGATGAGCAGGACGGCCAACCCACTTGTGATCTCCCCACCTGTGGGGGGTCCGAAGGACGGGTCGAGACACGTGGCTCGACCCCGGGCCCGGCAGGGCAGAGGGGGGTGCCACAGCACGCCCCACGCCTTCTAACCTTTACATCTTCCCAGCAACCTTGATCGCAAACGCATATTCAAACGCGATCTCTTCCAGCCGCTGGAAGCGGCCCGAGGCGCCGCCATGGCCAGCGTCCATGTTGGTCTTGAGCAGGATCGGCGCGTTACCCGTCGTCTTGTCGCGCAGCTTTGCCACCCACTTGGCCGGCTCCCAATAGGTGACGCGCGGGTCGGTCAGGCCGCCGAGCGCCAGGATCGGCGGGTAGGCTTTTGCGTCGACATTGTCGTAAGGCGAGTAGGAGGCGATCTGCTCGTATTCTTCCTTGCTGTCGATCGGGTTGCCCCATTCCGGCCATTCCGGCGGGGTGAGCGGCAAAGTGTCGTCGAGCATGGTGTTGAGCACGTCGACGAAGGGAACGGCGGCGATGAGGCCGGCGAATTTCTCCGGCGCCATGTTGGCAACCGCGCCCATCAGCATGCCGCCGGCCGATCCGCCCTCGGCGATGATCTTCGCGTAAGAGGTGAACTTCTGTTGATTCAGATAATCGGCCGCTGCGACGAAGTCCTTGAAGGTATTTGTCTTCTTGTCCATCTTGCCGTCTTCGTACCAGGAAAATCCCTTGTCCTTGCCGCCGCGGATATGGGCAATCGCATAGACGAAGCCGCGATCGGCGAGCGACAGGCAGTTGGTGTTGAAGCCGGCTGGAATGGTGATGCCGTAAGCGCCATAGCCGTAGAGCAGGCAGGGCGCGCTGCCGTCGAGTGGAGTATCCCTGCGATAGAGCAGGGTGACCGGCACCTTCTCCCCATCCCAAGCCGGGGCAAAGACGCGGCGCGTGACGTAGTCGTCGGGATTGTGGCCGGACGGCACTTCCTGCGTCTTCAACAGCGTGCGCTCGCGCGTCACCATGTTGTAGTCGTAGAGCTGCGACGGCGTCGTCATCGACGAATAGGAGAAGCGGATGATATCCGTGTCGTATTCCGCCGCACCCTGCAATCCCAGCGAATAGGCTTCCTCGGCGAAGGCGATCGCATGTTCCTCGCCGGTCGCCCGATCGCGGATCATGATCTGCGGCAGCCCATCCTTGCGTTCCAGCCACAGAAGATGGCGGGCATAGGCCATGTGGCTGATAACAAGCGTGCCGGGTTTGTGGGCGACCACTTCGCGCCAGTTCTCTTTCATCGGATTGTCGACCGGCGCTTCCATGATTTTGAAATCCTTGGCGCCGCCGTCATTGGTGAGGATGTAGAAGACGTCGCCGCCCTCGGTCAGCGAATATTCGATGCCTTCCTCACGCGCCGCCACCAGCTTCGGTTCGGCTGTCAGGTCCTTGGTCGACAGCAGCCGGTATTCGCTGGTCTCGTGGTCGTGAATGTCGATATAGATGAAATCGTCGAGCAGCGAGCCGCCGACGCCCATGAAGAAGCCGGCATCCGCTTCCTCATAGACCAACCGGTCTTCCGACTGCGGCTGGCCGAGAATATGGTGGAACACCTTCGACGGCCGGTGGTTCTCGTCGAGCGCCGAATAGAAGAAGCTCTTGCCGTCAGGCGCCCAGACGCCGCCGCCGCCGGTATTTTCGATCCGGTCGGCCAGGTCTTGCCCGGTCTGGAGGTCGCGCACCTGCAGCGTGAAGAATTCCGAGCCCTTGTCGTCATAGCCCCAGATGCCACGGCTGTGGTCACTCGAATGGTCGAGACCGGCGAGACGGAAATAGGCCTTGCCGGCCGCCTCCTTGTCGCCGTCGAGCAGCACGGTGCGGATCGTCTCGTCGGCGACATTGGCATCGCGGGCGATGCGGAAAAAGCGCGGCTGTTCGCCGCCGGTCACATAGAAGGTGCCGTAGGCATAGGCGCCGTCCTTCATCGGCACCGAGCTGTCGTCTTCCTTGATGCGGCCGCGCATTTCGGCAAACAGCACCTTCTGCAGCGGCTTGGTGTCCTCCATCGCCGCGTTCATATAGGTGTTTTCGGCTTCGAGATGGCGGCGGATCTCAGGATCGAGAATCGACGGATCCTTGAACATCGCCTGCCAGTTGTCGGCGCGCAGCCAGGCATAATCGTCCGTGCGGGTGATGCCGTGGCGCGTATCGGAGATCGGCTTCTTCGGTGCGGCAGGCGGTGTCGGCAGGCTCTTGAAAACGGACAAGGAATGGCTCCGGGTCGGAATGTCGGGTTGGCAAGAGATAGAGGCGCACCGGTCCCGGATCAAGCGGCAAGGCTGCGCCAAGGGTAGAGGTGCCCTTCCACAGACAAGGAGGACGCCCAGCCCACCTTGCCTTGATGTCACCACAATATTTAAGAAAGTCCGCTATCTCAGTGAATTTGCACGTGCCAAGCTCCCGGCAAGCTGTCGGCGGTAGGGTGAAAATTGCAGAACAGTAAGGGATTTCTCCTCAATGCCGAAACGTCTGGTCCTGTTTCTATCCCTCGCAAGCCTTGCTGCCCCCGCCTTTGCCGTCGATCCCGCCATCAAGAAGCAGCTGGAAAAACTCGATCCCTCGACCCGCCTGGAACAGAGCTGCGACACCGAGGCGATGAGCCGCATCAACAAGGACAGCACCGGCTTCAAGCCCGACAAGGTGATCGCCTATACCTTCAAGGACCCGATCCCCGGCGACAATTCGCTGGACGCGCCGGGCGCCGTCTTCCGCAGCAAGGGCGACTGGTACCATCTCTCCTACAATTGCATCACCGGTCCGCAGCATATCAACGTGCGCGAGCTCAACTACGAGATCGGCGAGAAGGTGCCGCGCGAGAAGTGGAACAAGTATTATCTCTATGATTGATACGGCCTGTCCGTCCGAGCGGCTGCGGTGACATCCGGCCGCATGGCGCCGGGGGAGAGCTGCCGCTAAAATCGGCAGCTCGAATCATAGAAACCCATTATATGAACCGCATCCTGCTCGCTTCGGCGTTCCTTCTGGTCAGCATCCCCGCGGCATTCGCAGACGGAATTCCGTCAGCGGTGCCGGCCGCAGTCAGTTCGGTCCCGGCTGCAGTCAGTCCGGCCCCGAAGGCGTCGGCGCCAAAGCTCGTGGAGCCGCATCTGCATATCGCTCGGTCCAACATCGCCGGCCATGCCCGCATTGCGCTGACCTTCGATGCCTGCATGGGGCAGGCGGACGAGCGCATCCTTTCCACCTTGGTGGGGGAACGTATCCCGGCAACGATCTTCGTCACCGCCCGCTGGCTGAAGCGCAATCCTGCTGCACTTGCCGTGTTCCTGCAAAACTCCGATCTCTTCGAACTCGAAAACCACGGGGAAAACCATATTCCGGCCGTCGACACGCCGACGCTGATCTATGGCATCGCGTCCGCCGGCTCGCCGCAGGCGGTGCGGCAGGAAGTCGAAGGCGGCGCTGCCGCCATGGTCGCAGCCGGCATCCCGGCGCCGCACTGGTTCCGCGGCTCGACCGCCAAATATGATCTTTCCGCCATCGGCGAGATCCGCGCCATGGGCTATCGCATTGCCGGTTATTCGGTAAACGGCGACGGCGGCTCGCTGCTCGGGGCCGTCATCACCGAAAAGCGCATCGCCTCGGCCAAGGATGGCGACGTCGTCATCTCCCACATCAACCAGCCGACCCATGCGGCCGGCGAGGGCGTGGCCAAGGCGCTGGTCGATCTCAAGGCCAAGGGCACGGAGTTCGTCCGTCTCGAGGATGTCGAGGATATGGGCGACGACAAGACGACGGAGTGATTGAAGGTGTGCCGTGGGGACACCCCCCTCTGGCCTGCCGGCCATCTCCCCCACAAGGGGGGAGATCGGCAAGAAGCGATGCCTCGCCCTAAGTTCACGATTCATGTGACGGCCAGTTGTTTAGGGAAGCCATCGCGCCCAGCCAATCTCCCCACCTCCGAAGGACGGGTCGAGACGCGTGGCTCGACCCCGGGCCCGGCAGGGCAGAGGGGGGTGCCCCACGGCACGACAGCTAATGTGAGACCTCTTACTTACCTCAGCTCCTTCCCGGCCCGTACCACATCCTCTCCAAAACGGCGCAAACCCGGTCCATCCCTGTCGAGCGCGAAATCCTCGAACCAGTCGCGATGCATGCCGGCGAGTATGGCGCCGATCATCTGGGCGGCGAGATAGGAAAAGGTGATGCCGTTGCCGCCGTAGCCATAGGCTGCGAACACATGCGGCGTCTCCGGCACCGGGCCGATCAGCGGCAGACCGTCGACCGTCTCGCCGAAAGTGCCGCACCAGGTGTGTTCCACCCGCGTATCGGCTTTCGGCCACAGTCGCTTCATCTTCTCCTGGATCGCTAGGGTCTTTGCCGGCAGCTTGCGGTCGCGCGCCTCCGCATCGATCGTCTCGTCATCCTCGCCGCCGGCGACGATGCGATTGTCCGCCGTCGTGCGCATGTAGAGATAGGGGTGGCTGTCCTCCCAGATCAGCGCCCTGTCGCGCCAGAAATTTGCCGGGTCCTGCGGCACGGTGGCGAGCGCCCAGCTTGAACTCGAGCGGTGCAGCTTCGGCATGTCGAGACCCGGCATCGAATAGCCGGTCGCCAGCACGACACGCCGCGCCTCGATGACATGGCCTCCATCGGTCTCTGCCGTGACGTGGTCGCCTTCGCTGTGAAGCGCGGTCACGGAAGCGTTGACCAGCCGCGCACGGCGCCGCACCGCCATCTCGATCAGGGCCCAGGTCAGAAGCAGCGGATCGCACTCCGCCGAACCCGGCGAATAGATCGCGCCATCCCGGTCGAGCTCGAATTGTGTGAAGAGATCGGGATGTTCGAGATAGACGCCGGGCAAGCCGGCCCGGCGGCGAAGCTGGCGCTCCTCCAGGAGGTCGCGCGCGCCTTCGCGGCCGTCGGCCAGATAGAGCGTGTTGCGCGGCCGGAAGCTGCAGGCGATGCCGTTGGCGGCGATCAGCTTGGAAAGGCCGGCAACCGCGGCACCGCTGCGGCGGTAGATGCCGGCCGCGCGCTCGAAGCCGTAATAGTCCTCGAGTTCGGTGAGCGTGCTGTCGATCTCCCATTGCAGCATCGCCGTGCTCGCCGCGGTGCTGCCGAAGCCGGGCTCCTCCCGGTCGATGAGCGCCACGGAAAAACCGCGGGCCGTCAAATGTTCGGCAACCAAGGCACCGGTGATGCCGCCGCCGATCACGGCGACGTCGGTGGAAAAACTTTGGTCGATCGGCCGCCATTCCGGCCGTATGCCGCTTTTCCCCCAAAGAGAACGGCCGCTCACCATCTGGTCGTGATCGGATTCGGCAAGATCGAGATCAGATGCCACTGACGTCCCCCCGGTTGATCATTTCGGCAACTGCGGCTGCGGCTTTTCCTCGATCAGCAGTTCGTCGATGACAGTCATGACGATCAGCGAGAGCGGCAGCGCCAGCATGGCGCCGACGGCGCCCCACATCCATGTCCAGAACAGGATGGCGAGGAAGACGACGAAGGGATTGATTTCCAGCCGCCGTCCCATCACTGCCGGGAAGACCAGGTTCTCCATGAGCAGATGCACGGTGAAGAAGGCAGCGGCCGGCATCAGGCCGATAAGGAGGCCATCATGGGTCAGGATGCCGGCGACCGCGACGGCAAGCGTCATCAGCGTGATGCCGAGATAGGGGATGAAGCTCGACACGAAGGCAAAGAAGCCCCAGAGCACCGGGGCCGAAAGCCCGCCGGCATAGGCGATGACAGTCATGACGACGCCGAGCCCGACATAGATCAGCGAGGCCGTTGCGAAATAGAAGCCGAGCACCTGCTCGACGGCATTTATGACGCGGATCGCCGCCAGGCGCTGCGTGCGGGTGCGGAAGGTCATGATGATCGTCTTGCGCAGGTTGACCCGACCAGCGAGGAAGAACAGCAGCGCCGCAAAGAAGATCAATCCCTGCACCAGCGCCGGCGTCAGGTTGGTGGTCACCACATGCAGCACGTTGCCAGTGTTTTCGAGCAGCGCACCGATCGACATCGACCCGCTTTCGAATGTCGCCGGCGTGATATGCAGCCATCTGATACGTTCCAGATAAGGCATGACCCGGTTGATGGTTCGCTCGGCGAAGGCCGGCCCCTCATTGGCAAGCGTCATCAGCGGGTCGGCAAGCGAGTTGATCAGCAGGAAGATCACCAGCGCCACGCTGCTTGACAGGATGAAGGCGTTGGCAAGCCGCGGCACACCCATCTTGCTGAGCTTTTCTGCCGCCATGCCGAGGATCATGCCGACGACGACCGCAAGTGTGATCGGAATGAGGATCAGTGACATCAGGTAGACGGCGGCAAGGAAGAGAATGCCGAAGATGCCGATGATCGCCCAGGCCATGCTGACATCGAGCCCGTCTTTTTCCAGCCGGTGCAGCGGCGGCGGCGGCAACTCTTCCGCCGCCTCCTTCAGCGACTGTGCCCAGGCGCTGGTGTGGCGTTCGCCGATCGCGATCTTCTTTGCTTGTTTGCGGATACCATTGGCGATGCCCATTGCGGTGAGGTCCCCGAAGCCCCATTGCTTCGTCACGGAAACGCGCCGATAGGGTTCCGGTTCCTCAAGCGTGTGACAATGTGGCGCGGTGCAGGTGAAGGCGCGCGGCATTGGCGCCCGTTGCCGTCCGGCGTCCAACCGAAGCAGGCCGATTTCCGCTGTTATTCCTTCAGCGAGAGCTGATCCGTTGTTGCAGGAGTTACGCCGAAAGCGTCAGGCCGATACCCCAGGGATCCCTCAGGAACACGCCGCCGTCGCGCTTCTCGCTGTTGATCTCCAGCGCATCGAGCTTGGAGACCGCCGTATCCAGCGTCACCTTGTCGTTGAAACGGATCTTGTAGTCCGAAAGTCCGGTCATGTTGCCGGCGCGTGCCGTGGCGCCTCGGCTGTTCCAGATATTGGCGCCGAGATGGTGATGGTAACCGCCGCTCGCAAAGAAGCTCGCGCCCGGATAGCGCGCCATCAGCTTGAGGCCGAGGACGTCGCGGTAAAAGGCGTCTGCCTGCGGGATGTCGCCGACCTGCAGATGCAGGTGGCCGATCGCCGTCCCCGCAGCCATGCCGTCCCAGCGCTCATCAGGCGCGCTGTTGTAGAGCGCCTGCAGGTCGAGGCGTAGCGTCGCCATCTCCACCATGCCGTCCTCATGGAATTTCCATTGTTCGTGCGGCCGGTCGGCATAGATCTCGATGCCATTGCCTTCGGGATCGGAAAGATAGATCGCCTCGCTGACGAGATGGTCCGAGGCGCCGTCGAGCGCGACATTGTTGTTTGCCGCATGGCGCAGCCAGCGTGCGAGCTCCGTCCGGTTCGGCATCAGGAAGGCGGTGTGGAAAAGGCCGGCGGCATTGCGCGGCGCGATGGTCGCATCTTTTGCGGTCGTCAGCGTCAGCAAAGGCAGGTCGCCAACACCCAGCACTTCGCCGCTCGCCGTCTTCTCGATCACCTTCAGGCCGAGCATCGATTGGTAGAAGCCGGAAACCAGACCGAGGTCGGTCACGACCAGATGCGACTGGTCGATATAGGCCGGCCGCGTCAGCGCATAGGAAGTTTCGGTCGTCATGGCTTGTTCTCCTGCCTCTGAATTGGCCCGTAGGATAGAAGGCGTACCGGCGGTAGCGGCAAACATGCCGCCTGTGGCAAGCCCGAGGAAGTTTCGCCGGTTCATTCGCTTCTGATCTCCCCTCGGCTGCCGTACTTGACCCCTATATGGCGCATTCCGATTGTTCACAGAAGACCCGTTTTTGAGGATGAAGCGTTGAACAGATGTTGACGATGACTTGCGCCCACTTGATTGCGATCAATGCGTTCATATCTTCTTTAGAGGATGCTTATGCATCGCAGTCATGGAGGGAAGCCATGTACAGGAAGATCATCGTAGCGATCGCCCTCGGCGGCATCGAAAAGGGAGAAAAGATCCTCCGCAAGGCCGCGTCCTTGCTCGATGACGGCGGTGAGATCATCGCGCTCAACGTCATCGAAGATGTGCCGAGTTATGTCGCGATCGAGTTGCCGGCCAATATGGTCGAGGACGTCATGAAGGACAGCCGCGTGCAGCTGGAAGCGCTGCTCGCCGCAGCCGGTGTTGCGGCAACTGTCGAGATCGGCAACGGCCCGCCTGCCAAAGCGATCATCTCGGCCGCCGAAAGCCACGGCGCCGATCTGATTATCGTCGCCTCGCACGTTCCCGACTTTTCCAACTACTTCATCGGCGCCACCGCCGATCGGGTCGTGCGCCATGCCAAATGCTCGGTGCTGGTTGACCGTCAGAAGGTTTGACTTTACGCCCTGCTGCCTGTCACGAAGATTTACCGCCCGTGCGCTTTGCCGCAGTTGCGCGCCCGTCCGTTCGATGCGACGATTGCAATCGGGTATGAAACGGATTGGCGTGCATGGGCGAGTTCAACGGCATTCGCTGGGCTTATGATAGATATGAATTGATCGCCGACGGTATCGTCCATGGCGTCGGCCTTGTGTTGGCGCTGATCGGGGCCACGGTGCTGATCTTCTACGCCACGGTCTGGAGTTCCTATGGCGCGCTCGCCGCCGCCTGGATCTATGGCGTCGGGCTGGTGCTGACGCTTGCCATTTCCTTTTCCTACAACGCCTGGCCGGTCTCGCGCACGAAATGGTATCTGCGCCGCTTCGATCATTCTGCGATCTTCCTCTTGATCGCCGCCACTTATACGCCCTTCCTCGAACGCGGCGCCGACGATCCGCTGCTCTTGTTCATGCTGGTCGCGATCTGGCTGTTTGCCGCCGTCGGCATTGTCCTGAAATGCGCCTTTCCCGGGCGTTTCGACCGTCTTGCCATCCTGCTTTATCTCGCCATGGGCTGGAGCGGCGTACTTGTGGCCGAGCCCGTCGCCTCGCGCATTCCCGCCGCCTCGATGCTGCTGATCGTCATCGGCGGTGTCATCTATTCGCTCGGCGTCATCTTCCATGTCTGGGAGAAGCTGCGCTTCCAGAACGCCATCTGGCACGGTTTCGTCGTCACCGCCGCGGCGGTGCATTATTCGGCCGTCTTCACCTGTTTCAGCCTGTCGGCGCCGGGCCTCTGAACGACTGATGTGCCCGAAGCCGTTGCTAGTGCGCATCCGCCGTTTACATCTTTGCAGGCGGGGCGTATGCCCGCCTTCGCAAACAATATGAACCCGAGCATCATGACAGACGCTGTCCTTCTCCGCGACGCCACCGAAGCCGATCTTTCCGCCATTCGCGATATCTACAATCACGCCGTCGAGCACACGACGGCGATCTGGAACGATACGCTGGTCGATCTCGAAAACCGGCTGGAATGGTTCAGGGCGCGCAAGGCCCGGGGCTTTCCCGTCATCGTCGCCGAAGTGTCGGCCAAGGTCGCAGGCTACGCCTCCTATGGCGACTGGCGGCCTTTCGACGGCTACCGCCACACGGTCGAGCATTCCGTCTATGTCGACAGGGATTGCCGGGGTGGCGGCATCGGCCAGCGCCTGATGCGGGAACTGATCGCGCGTGCTGCGGCCGGCAATATCCATGTGATGATTGCCGGTATCGAGGCGGAGAACACCGCCTCGATCAGGCTGCACGAAAAGCTCGGCTTCCGCATCGCCGGCAGATTTTCCGAAGTCGGCACCAAGTTCGGCCGCTGGCTGGACCTCACCTGCATGGAGCTTCGCCTGCCAGGCAAGGCGGATTGATCCACCTGCCCGGCAAGGTGGATACCACCTGCCAGGAAAAGCCGGACAGCAATCCATTGTGAACGGCGCTCGCCATCTTTTTATTGTAGTCTGAGCTGTGTAAGAAAATGGAAGGCTGCTTCACGAAAGGCGGCCTGAAAGCGTCACGTAAGCGTCATGGGGGTGAATAGTTCAATGGCAATGCACGGATCGTCGCTCGGTCTCCTTGCCCTCGTCCTTTTGGCATTTCCGCCGGTTGCCGCACGAGCCGCCGATTGCGGCAGCCTGGCCTCGCCGAAGCTCGACTGGCAGGATTGCACCAAGAAGAACCTGATGCTGCAGGGCAGTGATCTCGAAGGCGCCAATCTCGTCGGCACCGATTTCTCGCTGACCGATCTCGCTGGCGCCAATTTCAAATCCGCCAATCTCGAGAAGGCGACGCTGGTGCGCGCCTCGCTCGAGGGCGCCCACGCTGAAGGCGCCAACTTCGCCAAGATTGAGGCCTATCGCTCCAGCTTCGCCAGTATCGCCGCCGATGGCGCATCCTTTGCCGGCGCCGAGCTGCAGCGGGCCAATTTTGCCGGCGCCCGGCTTGCCGGCGCGAGCTTCGAAAAGGCCGAGCTCGGCCGCGCCGATTTCGACAAGGCGGTGCTGACGGCCGCGAAATTCTCGTTCGCCAATCTCTCACGTGCCGACTTCTCCGGGGCCACTTTCGAAACAACGCCGATGTTCGACCGCGCCTTCATGTTCCTGACCCGTATCGAAGGCCTTGACCTCTCGGCCGCAACCGGGCTCGAACAGGCGCAGATCGACCTGGCTTGCGGCGATGCCTCGACCAAGCTGCCGGCCGGCCTCTCGGCACCGACAACCTGGCCCTGTCCTGCTGAGCACGAGTGATCGGACGGGGCGTCATTGGCGTCGATGGTAGCCCCTCACCCTAACCCTCTCCCCGTAAAAAACGGGGAGAGGGGACGTGCCCTGCGAGAAGTGAGCGAGGGACGGAGAGGTCGCGGCATATCCCCTTCGCCCCGTTTACGGGGAGAAGGTGGCGGCAGCCGGATGAGGGGCTGCTCTCGGCTCACGCATCGGGATAACTCGATTTCCAAGCTTGAGGCCGCCTACTTCCCGGGCTCGAACACCATGGAGTGGCCGTTGATGCAGTAGCGCAGGCCGGTCGGCGGTGGGCCGTCCGGAAAGACGTGGCCGAGATGGGCGTCGCAGCTACCGCAGCGGATTTCGGTGCGCACCATGCCGTGGGTCGTGTCGCGATGCTCGATTACCGCTTCGGGTGACACCGCTTCGAAATAGCTCGGCCAGCCGCAGCCGGCATCGAATTTCGTGTCGGAGCGGAAAAGCGGGGCGTTGCAGCCGACGCAGCGGTAAAGCCCCGTCTCGAAGGAATCCCAATAAGGGCCGGTGAAGGCGCGTTCGGTGCCGTGCTGGCGCGTGATGCGGTATTGCTCGGGGGTGAGCTGCTCTTTCCATTCGGCGTCGGTCTTGTGGATCTTGGCGGTCGTCGCAGTTTCGGACATGAGGTGCTCCTTTCGCCGAGGGGCGGGTTCCGTTTCGCGAGAAAATGTGGTGCGCCGCGTTCACTTCATCAAGTCTGCCGCGGCGCGCCATGAGGTTGGCCGCATACCCAATTAGGGGAAGAGGCTTGCTTTTACATCCGTTAGGGGTTTTCTGTTAGGGTTAATGTTGCGTGCATTGGAGAATCACTGGTGTTTGAAACAGCAATCGTCCTGCTCTACGGCCTCGTGGCCGTGGCCGCCATGGCGGTCACGCTGTTGGAAGGCTGGGCCAACCATGACGGCTTGACGCTTCATCGTCTCGCCGGGCTCCTCGCTTGCCTGGTCTGGCCGCTGACGCTTCTGGTCTTCATCCTGCACGGTTGTATCGCCCGGCTGCTGACGCGCCTTTCCAGATCGACGGCCTGATCGGCTTCGAAGATCGCCTGCTTCGCCGGACCGGCCGAAATCGCTTGAGACACTCCCCCGTTTCGCCTAAGTCAGAAGACAGGCCGGTTTTCGCCGGCTTTTCGTCTGTTGCCTTTCCGGTGTCGCGCGTCTTTTCAGGCGCAAGGGATGCTGTAACGCTTTGAATTGCTGCATAATTTCATTCCTTGAATCGATTCCGGTTCAAGGAGTTATCCAGTAGAGGAGAAGACATGGCCGATGTCACGGCTCTGACATTTCTGGCCCTGTGTCTGCCGCTCGCCGGCGCTCTTGCTGCTCCCTTCGTCATCCGTATCTTTGGCGCAAACGGTGCCTGGCTGCTGGCGATCGCTCCCTTGCTCGCCTTCCTGCATTTCCTGCGGTTTATTCCTCAGATAGCGCGCGGGGAGGTTGTCACCGGCGGCTATTCCTGGGTGCCGAGCTATCATCTCTCTTTCTCCTGGTTCCTCGATGGCCTGTCTCTGGCTTTCGCGCTGCTGATCACCGGAATCGGCACCTTGATCGTGCTTTATGCCGGCGGCTATCTCAAAGGACACAAGGATCAGGGCCGCTTCTTCTCCTTCATCTTCCTCTTCATGGGCGCGATGCTCGGCGTCGTCGTTTCCGACAGTTTCCTGATGCTCTTCGTCTTCTGGGAGCTGACGTCGATCACGTCCTTCCTGCTGATCGGCTTCGATCACGAGCGTGAGGCGGCTCGCCGCGCCGCCCTGCAGGCGCTTGTTGTGACCGGCGGGGGAGGGCTCTGCCTGTTGGCCGGTCTGCTGCTGCTCTGGAACATCTCTGGCGTCACTGAGATGTCGCGGCTCATCGGTGCCGGTGATATCGTGCGCGAAAGCCCGCTCTATCTGGCTGCCCTCATCCTGGTCCTGGGCGGCGCCTTCACCAAGTCGGCGCAGTTTCCCTTCCATTTCTGGCTGCCGAACGCCATGGAGGCGCCGACGCCGGTTTCCGCCTACCTGCATTCGGCGACGATGGTGAAGGCAGGCGTCTATCTGCTGATGCGGCTCAATCCCGTCATGGGGGCAACGCCTGCCTGGGAAATCCTTCTGCCCTTCTTTGGCGGGCTGACGCTGGTGGTCGGCACCGCGCTTGCCATCCGCCAGACCGACCTGAAGCTCAAGCTCGCCTATACCACCGTCTCCTCGCTCGGCCTGCTTGTCATGCTGATCGGCTTCGGCTCGGACCATGCAGTGGAGGCGGCAGCACTCTATCTGGTGGCGCATTCCCTCTTCAAGGGCGCGCTCTTCATGGTCGCCGGCATCATCGATCATGAGACCGGCACCCGCGATATCACCAGGCTCAGTGGCCTGATGCGGGCGATGCCGCTTACCTGGATGATCGCGCTTGCGGCGGCCTTGTCCATGGCCGGCCTGCCGCCCTTCTTCGGCTTCCTCGCCAAAGAGGAGATCTACACGGCACTCGTCGGTGCCGATGTCCGCGCGATCACCTTCATCGCCATAACCGTCTTCGGCAATGCGCTGATGTTTGCCGTGGCCTTCGCCGTGGCGCTGAAACCCTTCCTCGGCCGGCCGGTGGAGACGCCGAAACCGCCGCACGAAGCGCCGATCCTGCTCTGGCTCGGCCCGGCCGTTCTCGCTGTCCTCGGCCTGCTTGCGGCGATCTTTTCCGGCTTCACCCATACCGTCCTGTCCTCGCCGATCGCCTCCGCCATCCGCCAGACACCTGTCGAGATCGATATTTCGCTGACGCCGCATATCGGCCTGCCCTTGGCGCTCTCCGCCCTGACCGTGCTGCTCGGTATCGGCGTCTACTGGCAGCTGGCGCGCGCCCGTTTCCTGATGGCCGTCTTCCTGCGCGCGGCCGGACCTGGGCCGGACCATGGCTTTGATGTCGCTATATCGGGTCTTGTCCGCTTTTCCGGCCGCCTCATGCGTGTGCTCCAGCCGGGGCGGCTGGAGATCTATGTCACCTGCACCTTCCTCTGCGTTGCCGCCATCCTCATCATCCCCCCAGTCGTCTACGGCGAACTGCCGCGCCTTCCGGCCTGGCCGGCCGATGTCAGGCTCTATGAATGGGCGGTCTTCCTGATCGCCGCCTTCGGCCTTGCCGCCGTGCTCGTTGCCCGTGATCGGCTGACGGCGATCGTCTCGCTCGGCATCCAGGGCTTCGCCGTTGCCATCATCTTCCTGCTGTTCGGCGCACCGGATCTGTCCTTCACCCAGTTCATGGTCGAAACCCTTTCAGTGGTGATTCTCGCCCTGGTCATGACCAGGCTTCGCCTATCTCCTGCCGATCGGCGGCCGCTCGGCCGCAAGCTCTTCGACGGCGCGCTGGCGCTTGCCTGCGGCCTCGGCTTCACGCTTTTGCTGATGCGGGCAACCGAGGCGCCGTTCAACCACGCGCTGACGGCCTTCTTCAACGCCTATTCCAAATCGATCGCCCACGGCGCCAATGTCGTCAACGTCATCATCGTCGATTTCCGCGGCACCGACACGCTCGGCGAAATCGCCGTCGTTGCAGTCACCGGCCTTGCCATCCTGGCGCTGATCCGCATCCGTGCCGGCAGCGAGCGCAAGCTTGCCGCCAATGATCCCGCGGCGGAGGGCTGATCGCGTGAACACCCTCATCTTCCGCACCGTCGCCCCGTTCCTCACCGCGCTGATGCTGCTCTTTTCCGTCTTCGTACTGCTGCGTGGCCATAACGAGCCGGGCGGCGGCTTCATCGGCGGGCTGATCGCCGCCTCGGGACTGGCGATCTACGGCATTGCCCGCGGCGTTGGCGCCGTTCGCCGGGCGCTGTTTTTCCATCCGCTGTCGATTGCCGGCTTCGGCCTGCTCCTATCCACCGTGGCCGGTCTTCTCTCCATCCTGTTTGCCTTTCCCTTCATGACCGGCCTCTGGATCTATCCGACGCTTTTCGGCGCCGAGGTGCCGCTGTCGAGCGTCATGCTCTTCGATATCGGCGTCTATCTTGTCGTGCTCGGCGCCATCACCTCGATCGCTCTGGCATTGGAAGAAAAGGAGGTGGAATGATGGAGCCGCTTCTGGCGATCCTCGTCGGCCTGTTCTTCGCCGCCGCCATCTATCTGATGCTGTCGAAATTCTCGATCCGCATCATGCTCGGCATCGCCATCCTCGGCAACGCCGTCAATCTGCTGCTCTTTACCGGCGGCCGGCTGACGCGTGAGGTGCCGCCGATCATCCCGGCGGGTCTCCACAGCTTGCCCGCAGGCACGGCCAACCCGCTGCCGCAGGCGCTCATCCTGACGGCGATCGTCATCTCCTTCTCCTTCCTTGCCTTCCTGCTGGTGCTGACCTACCGCGCCTATCAGGACCTCGGCACCGACAACACCAGCGACATGCGCGCCGCCGAGCCCGACGACCGGCCTCTGCCGCCATTGGGGTATTGAGGCGGATGTTGGTGCGGATGCTCACCCCAAGGCAAACCCTCTCGTGCGATAGCGGAGGCGCCATCTGATGGCCGCCCCCACCGCCACCGTCGATCTCTCCGCCGCCCTAATCACCGCTCCGGTGCCGATCGGTCACTGGCTTGCCATCCTGCCGGTCGCCCATTGCATCACGCTCGGCGCCGTCCTCTTGATGCTGCGCGCCTATCCCCGTCTGCAGGCCTGGCTTGCCATCCCTGGCCTTGCGACGCTGGCGCTGATCGATGCGGCGCTGCTTGCCAAGGTCGCGGCCGACGGGCCGCTGACCATGGTCATGGGCCGCTGGCTGCCGCCCTTCGGCATCGCCTTCACTGTCGATCTCTTCGGTGCGCTGATGGCCTTCACCGCGGCCCTTGCCGCGCTCGCCGGCGGCATCTATGCGCTGGCCGATATCGGCGAAAGCGGCCGGCGATACGGCTTCTTCCCGCTGCTCATGCTGCTGATGGCCGGCGTCACCGGCGCCTTTCTCACCGGCGATGTCTTCAATCTCTATGTCTGGTTCGAGGTGCTGCTGATTTCCTCCTTCGGGCTGATCATCCTTGGTTCCGAACGTGAGCAGATCGACGGCGCGCTGAAATATGCGGTGCTCAATCTGATCGCCACGACCCTGTTCCTGGTCGGCGTCGGCATTCTCTATGCCGCCTTCGGCACCCTCAACATGGCCGATATCGCGGCAAAAGCTGCGGATTTGCGCGGCACGGCGCCGCTGATGACGCTGGCAAGCCTCTTCCTGCTTGCCTTCGGCATGAAGGCGGCAGCCTTCCCGGTCAATTTCTGGCTGCCCGCCGCCTACCATACGCCACGCATCGTGGTCTCGGCGCTGTTTGCCGGCCTGCTGACCAAGGTCGGCATCTACGCGCTGATCCGGGTGATGGTCATGCTGTTGCCAATGGAGCGCCAGGAATTGAGCCTGGTGATCGCGATCGCCGCCGCCGCGACCATTGTCGTCGGCGCTCTCGGCGCGCTTGCCGAAAACGATATCCGCAGGCTGTTTGGCTATGTCGTCGTATCGGGCATCGGCAACATGCTTGCCGGCGTCGCCCTCGGCGGCCTTGGCGGCATCAGCGGCGCTGTCTTCTACGCGCTCCACTCGATGGTGCTGATGACGGCGCTTTATCTTGCCGCCGGCGAGATCGCCCGGCGCGGCGGCGGCTTTTCGCTATCGGCCCTCGGCGGACTCTACAGGCAAAGCGGCGGCTTCACCGCGCTCTCCCTCGTGCTCTTCCTTGCCGCCTGCGGCCTGCCGCCCTTTTCCGGCTTCTGGCCGAAAGTCATTCTCGTCAAGGCCTCGCTCGATCTCGGCGCCTGGTGGCTGGCGGCCTCGATCCTCCTCGGCGGTTTTCTAACGACGATCGCCTTCGGCCGTCTCTTCCTGCTCGCCTATTGGCGCCCGGCGGCCATAGAACTGACGCCGTCCGGACCGAGGTGGCGCACCGGTCTGCCGCTCGCCGCGCTGACAGCGTTGGTCGTCGGCTTCGGCATCCTGCCGGAACAGCTGCTGGCGCTGTCGCAATCGGCGGCTACCGGCCTGGCCGATCCCCAGGCCTATCTTCATTCGGTCTTCCCGGAAGGGCGCGCGCCGTGATCTTCTTCCTCTTCAACCTCTTGCTTGCCATTGCCTGGGTCGCTGTTACCGGCAGCGCCTCGCTGCACAATCTCGTCCTCGGCTTGCTGCTCGGGGCCTTGGCGTTGGTCATCATCCGTGAATCCTTCGGCGGCAAGGGACATATCCCTCGCGTTCTCCCGGTACTCTCGCTCGCCGCTCTGTTCCTGAAGGAATTGTCGCTGTCGGCCTGGAAGGTCACGGTCACCGTCCTCTCGCCCGATATGAAGCTGAAGCCCGGCATCTTCGCCTTCCCGCTGACGGTGACGAGCGATTTCGAGATCACCCTGCTTGCAAACCTCATCACGCTGACACCCGGCACGCTTTCGGTCGACGTCTCCCCAGATCGCCGCACGCTCTATGTGCACGCGCTCGATTGTTCCGATCCCGAGACGACCAAGCGCGATATCGCCAACGGTTTCGAACGCAAGATCATGGAGGCCTTCCGGTGATCACACCTGCCGCCATCGTCGCGGTCGCATCCTCGGCCGCACTCGTCATCCTCGGCCTGGCGTTGATGCTGACCGTCTGGCGTGTCGTCGCCGGCCCGACATTGCCGGACCGGATCCTCGCCCTCGACATGCTGACCGGCATCGCCATCGGCTTCATCGCCGTCATCGCGGTCAAAACCGGCTTTTCGCTCTATATCGATATCGCCATCTCGCTCGGCCTCGTCGGTTTCCTGGCGACCGTCGCCTTCGCCCGATTCGTGCTGTCGCGCGGCAACATCAAATCGAAGCCGCCCGTCGCTGCGGCAAATGGCAACACGCAAAAGCGCCGGGAGCGGGGGAAGAAGTGATGATCGATTATATCGTGGCTGCCATCACCGCCCTGCTTTTGATCGTCGGTGCGCTCTTTGCGCTTGCGGCGGCTATCGGCCTGGTCCGGCTGCCCGATCTCTATACGCGCATGCATTCGGCCTCGAAGGCGGGGACTGTCGGCTCCGGGCTGTTGCTCCTTGCCGCCGGCCTCTATTCAGAGGACCCGGCGATTCTCGCCCGCGCCCTTGCCGGTTTCGTCTTCTTCCTGCTGACGGCGCCGGTGTCTGCCCATCTGCTTGCCAGAGCTGCCCATCGTTCGGGATATGATCTCGGTGCACTCTCGGTCCGTGACGATATCAGGGGTCGTTGAGCCTATGCTGTTCGGCGACTTTACCAGATTTATGCAAAACTTATGCACAGGAAGCTGTGAGTAAAGCTTGCCGAAGAGACCCTCAATTCTTCATCTGTCATTTTTTCTCAAGAAAAACGACAAATAATAATTGGCCTTTCGACCAAACGATGGTATTTGACAATGCAAGTAGAGTTCTGATTGTGAATTGCAATCGTACTGCTTCCAAGTCCCTCAGTTTTGATTTTTAATGTCTAAACTGAGGCCATCGCCTGGGGCATGACGTAGTGGTTTCCAGTCAGGCAGTATAAGAACAGGTCACGCTCTTCGGAATCTAGGGGTGGATTTCGCGTTTTTCGAAACAGAAGGTCGCTTCCTGTGCTTTTGCTGTTCGCTTCTACGAGGCGGGTCTTTGGCGTGTCAGTCAAAGACCGTTTGAGCATGCTAACAGGAGAAAGAATATGACGGATATAGCGACCGGCAGTGCGCCGGAGCTGCTTGTGGAACTGACAGCCGACATCGTCGCGGCCTATGTCAGCAACCATGTTGTACCGGTCAGCGACCTGGCCAATCTGATTTCCGACGTGCATTCGGCACTGAGCAACACGTCCGTACCGCAGCCTGCTGCGGCGATCGTCGAAAAGCAGAAGCCTGCAGTTTCTGTCCGCAAGTCCGTACAGGACGAGCAGATCACGTGTTTGGAATGCGGCGGCAACTTCAAGTCCCTCAAGCGTCACCTGATGACGCATCACAGCCTCTCGCCGGAAGAATACCGCGAGAAGTGGGACCTGCCGACCGATTACCCGATGGTAGCGCCCGCTTATGCCGAAGCGCGTTCGCGCCTGGCAAAGGAAATGGGCCTCGGGCAGCGCCGCAAGCGCGGCCGCGGCTGAGCTTTTTCGAAAGCATCGACGACAAAAAGCCGGGTCTTGTGCCCGGCTTTTTTGTGTGCCTTTTCAAGACGAAGAAATACTCTTTCCGGTATTGAGAGCCTTTCCGGGTTAGATTGAAGCATTCCGTTGGCTCAAACGGAGTCGGCCGGTCGATCAGCCGGCCCGTTTCGGCCGGACGCGACGACAGCGTAAGCGATCCCGTCTTATGCTTTGCCGACAGGCTTAGAATGTATTCCTATACTATGAGCAAGTGTTAATGTACTCGATTGCAGAGCCGGCACCCGCTCGCCCGTCCTGTAGCTCTCAAAGCCGGCCAGCCAGGAGTACGGTCAAGCCGCAGCGCGGACTCTTGCCTCTTCGCGGATCCTGTTCACCATCGACCGCAGTCCGTTCGAACGCTGCGATGACAGGTTCTCCACCAAGCCGATTTTCGAGAATATCTCGAAGGCATCGAGCCCGGCGATCTCCGATGCCATCTTGCCGGAATAGGTGGCAAGCACGATGGCGACGAGGCCGCGCACGATATGGGCGTCGGAATCGCCCTCGAAGCTCATGACGGGATTGTCGGGATCGCCTGCCGTATGGGTCACCAGCCACACCTGACTGGCGCAGCCCATCACCTTGTTCTCCGAGGTGCGCTTCTCCTCGGCCAGGTCGGGCAGCGCCTTGCCGAGTTCGATGACATAGCGGTAGCGGTCTTCCCAATCGTCCAGGAAAGCGAAGTCGTCGATGATCTGGTCGAGGGATGCCATGCGAAAGCCTTTCACTATTAAAGCAGTTCCAGCAAAAGTGCACAGCGGTTTTGCGTCCGGAATGCGTCAGGAAGTGCTCTAAGACTGCATATAGGTGAAAGACCGGCAGATTTGAACCGCTAAAAAGAAACGCCGTGAGGGATGGGCATCCTCACGGCGCAGCAACATGCTGAATTAAACAGGGCAGGCACGTCAGGCATGGGGCATCTCCGCGTCATGCGGACCACCGATGCAAGCTCAAAGCAATTCCAGGAAAAGTGCGAAGCGGTTTTCCGTCCGGAATTGCGTAAGAACAAATGCGTTGCGGGCGATTACCCGCAGGAATTTCGTCAGGTCGCCGGCTTCGGCGTCGGCAGCGGAATAGCGCCTGTTACCACCGTCTCAGAGGAGGCATCGTCCTCGACCGGCGGACGGTAAGGCATCGGCTGGTTGAGCGCGGCTTTTGCCTCGCGCACCTTTTCCTGGATGGCAGGCGTGGTGAGGGAAGGCATGTTGAGCGCCACCGGCATCTGCGGTTCGGCAAGCTTTGCGGTCGCCGGCGCCTCATCCTTGAACTGGCTGTCGAGAAGTTCATAGGCAACGCGGGCGCCTTCGCGGGCCCGGTAGCCGAGTGCGGTAAGGGTCTCGGTGCCCTTGGCGCAGACCTCAGGCTTCTCCGAGCACATGCCGGTCAAATAGTCATAGGCGCCGCTTGCCGCCGTGAACGCGTCGGACAGTTGCAATTGCGGGCCATTGGCGAGCTTGTCTGAACTCTCCGTACTGAAGACGGAAAGAAGCACGAGCACGAGGCCAAACCAGAAGGATCCTTTGATCAGAAACCACATTGTCGTTGCCCATCCTGTTTCCCCGTCCGGTTCTTGTCGCCGAATCAGGCCGGTTGTCCGGTGTGTTTTCACCCTACCGCCAAGTTGCGAATGCCGCTTTTCGAAACTCACGCGCATTTGCGGCAAATTTAGTTCAAATTTTAGCGAACGGCATTTGAGCCGCATTTTAGTCGAATGCGAGCGATCGCCGTTAAGCATCAGGGCAGCACCTGCTTGCAATTGCAGGACTTTTGCCGGCTCGCCTTGCCACAGGAGTTAACGCAATGCTGAAATATGAGGAAAATCCGTCGCTTACCCCCTATTAACCACAAAAGGCAAAGAGCCTTCCAGATGCTTCAAAACGAGAATTTCGGCCGTTTCAGGCTGTGAACAGCGCTTTTGCCTTATCCTTTCTTTAAGTCGCCAAGGCCTATTGTCCGGATCGATAGACAGCCTTTCGGGCGGGTATTGCGTGCGTGTATTGAGTAACATTGGCGGCTGGATGACGGCCCTCGTAGACCGGGCAGCGACAAGCTGGCTCTCCCGGACGGGCGGCGGTGAAGCCGTGCGCCAACGCGAGCTCGCGATCCTGCGCCGCCTCGTGCTGCTCTCGTCGGCTGCTCTCGTTGCCGCTCCTATCGGCCTTTCGGCGGTCACCAGTCCGGCCGTGGCGCTGCCGGCAGGTGTCGCCATGGTCTGCGCCGCCTTTCTCTTTTCCGCCGTCGGCAGCATCGCGCTCGCCCGTCAGGGTTCGTCCGCCGGTATCGCCACGCAGTCGGCCGAGGATTTCTACCTTGCCGCCACCCCGGGCCTCGTCTTCTTCCTCGACCCGCACGGCAGTGTGGCGACCGTCGGTGGTCGCGACCGACGCGATTTCCTCGCCTGGATGCGCGATCCCAAGGGCAGGGGCTTCCTCGAGCAGGTGCATGTCTCCGACCGCATTCTTTTCCTGCAGGCGCTCGATGGCCTGCGCCGGGGCGAGGATGCTCAGAGCGTCGACCTGCGCCTCGACCGGCCCTCGGTCTCGCGCGATCAGCGCCAGTTCGCCTATCTAAGAATGGACATGACGGCCCGGCGCGATGCCGACGGCGAACTTGCCGCCATCATTGCCCAGCTGCGCGATGTCTCCGTCGAGCAGCAGCTGCGTGACGAAGCCCAGAACCGCGCGGCCGATGCCGAATCGGCAAATGACGCCAAATCCCGCTTCCTCGCCGCCGTCAGCCATGAGCTGCGCACGCCGCTGAACGCCATTCTCGGTTTTTCCGACATCCTGATCGGCGAATATTTCGGCAAGTTCGAAAACGATCGCCAGCGCGAATATGTCGGCCTGGTCCGCGAATCCGGCGCGCATCTGCTGTCCGTCGTCAACACCATGCTCGACATGAGCAAGATCGAGGCCGGGCGGTACGAGCTGATCCTCGAAGCCTTCGACATATCGAGCTCCGTCAAATCCTGCGAATCGATGCTGGCCTTGCAGGCCAAGACCAAGGGCCTCACCCTGACGAGCCGTATTCAGCGCGGCCTCGGCGAGGTCGTCGCCGATCAGCGCGCCATCCAGCAGATCCTCATCAACCTCGTCGGCAATGCCATAAAGTTCACCGAGGCCGGCGGCGTCGTCTCGGTCGATGCGGCAGCGCGCGACGGCATCCTCAAGCTGACGGTCAGCGACACCGGCATCGGCATCCCGGCCGACAAGCTGGCATTGCTCGGCCAGCCCTTCGTCCAGATCCAGAACGATTACACCCGCCGGTTCGAAGGCTCCGGCCTCGGTCTTTCCCTGGTCAAGGGGCTGGTGGCGCTGCATGGCGGGTATTTCGCCATCGCCAGCCAGCCGGGCGAAGGCACGATTATCACCATCGAGATTGCGACGGACGGCTCGGGTGCACAGCACGCCGAAGACGCCGGTCATGGCGCGACTGTCGAGTTTCCGCCGCGGCTGAAGGGCGCGGTCAATAGCGGTGTAGAATTGGAAGAGGGGCGTTTCGATGGCCGCGCGCAAGCGAAAATCGCCTAAGGGAAAAAGGGGACGGCAGCAGCCGGGCCTTCTGATGTCAGGCGCTGCCGCCCTCGGCGGTCTCGGCCTGCAGGGCGCCTCCGTGCTCGGCGGGGTCGGCCTGCAGGGCGCATCCGTGCTCGGTGGCGTCATCGGCCGCAATCCGTCGGTCGCCGGCGGCGCGATCACCTTCGCCGTCATCTTCTCCTTCGTCGCCGCCAATGCGCTCTGGTATCAGCCGGGCCTGCATCCGCATCCGATATTCCGCACCCGCGATCCGCAGTCTCCGACCGTGCTCGGCGCCCGCCGCCCGGCCGAGGAACAGCAGGGCGACGTCACCACCTTCCGGATCGAACGGCCGCAGGATACTGCCACCACCAACGCGACACCGGCGCCTGCCGCACCCGGCCAGCAGCCAAGCCAGCTCGTCATGGACATCCAGCAGCAGCTGGTGCGCCGCGGCCTCTATAACGGCATTCCGGACGGTATTATCGGCCCCCGCACCAGTGCTGCCATTCTGTTCTTCGAGGAAACCGTCGGCATGACTCAGACCGGCGATCCGACGCCGGAGGTGCTCGTGGCGCTGAAGACCGATGCCGCCGGCCCCTCGACCGTACCCGCCGAAAAGCCGCCCGAGGACGTGAGCTCGAAGGCGGCGGCGGAAGACCCGGTGGCAGCGGCGATCCGCAGCGCCGAGAAGACCGTCAAAACGGTTCCATCGGCGGCAAAGCAGGTTCCATCAAGCCAAATCACCAATGTCGACCTGGTGTTGAAGATCCAGAAGGGTCTTTCCAACATGGCCTATGCCAATGTCGGCGTCGACGGCGTCGCCGGCGAGCAGACCCGCGCGGCCATCCGCCACTTTCAGAAGCATTACAACCTGCCCGAAGACGGCGAGCCGAACCAGGCTGTGCTGAAGAAACTTAAGGACATCGGGGCGATCTAGCTTCCGCGCGTCGCAAAACGGCGCCAGGTCAGTATGGCAAGGCCTTCCTGCACCGCATTGCCGGATGAATCGAAACTGCTGCACGCGACAAGCGTCCCTCGGGCCAATCCCAGCGTCTCGATCCTGAAGCAATGTCAGACGCGAAGGGGCCCTTAGATATTTTTCTGTCGAGCTAAGCTTGCAAGCGGTCGAACCGTTACTTCTCTTAGCCTCGGAGCTCCAACCGGACGACTGAAGATGAGTAGGGCCGCCTATCCCGATTGCGGACCCGACAGCTGATGCCGGCCGCTCCAGCGCGCTGAGAGTCGATACACACGGAACTATTGTTGCAACGGCTCATTGTGCCCGTCAGTATGTGCAAGCTGTGCCAATCTGGCGCGATGTCGTGAAGAATAGAGGGATTTTCCCGTTTTCTTCCTATGGCCAACGAAAAGGCAGACGAGCTTCTTACCCATCCGGTTTGCAACTCACCGACTTCCCGACCATATCAAAAACGCGAGAGGAAATAGCGATGAAACGTCGACCGGCTTCGTCAAGCCGAGTGCAACGTGAGCGCAGGGAGGAATTTGACGACGGGCCGCAGCTTGGCCTCGGCAACAGACAAAACAAGGCTATCAGATTTCTCGACCAATATTATCCTGAGCCGCAGCCGACTTCCGTGATCCCGGGGGTATCGGATATCACCATGGAGGAGCTGATAGCGCGCGACGTTGTCGCCGAGGTTCAAGCTCCCGATGGGAAAGAACGTGTTTTCATTCTCGCTGCGCGCGGGGAAGATGAAGTTCGCCGACTCAAACTTCAGGAGACATCGCTCCGAAACGGCATCGGCAAACGACGACCAGTCGCCGCATCACAAGCGTAACCAGTGTGGGCCAAATCCTCCTCCAAAAACAACGCCTAGGTGCAACTTTTGTACGATTTCGTACAAAAGTTGTTGCGCAGTGCAGTTTTTAAGCGCAACCTTATATATGACGTCAGCCACGTAAGGGCGCTGACGTTTGGAAGATCGTCGTGCTTTCGCCCCAGAGAGCACGATGACCAACCAAAATATGAGCACGTTCAAGAACCATTTGTTGTGTGCCCTTGCCCCTGAAGATCGGCGCCTGCTTGCCCCCAGTCTGGAGAGAATGCAGCTCAACCTTCGTCAGTCGCTCGAAAAGGCGCATCAGCCGATCAACTTCGTCTACTTTTTCGAGACGGGTCTTGGTTCGGTGGTGGCAAGCAAAGAGGGCGGTTCAACCGTCGAGGTCGGCCTTTTCGGCAGGGATGGCATGACTGGAACGTCGCTGGTCCAGGGCGATACAGAAAGCCCATTCGACTGCTTCGTCCAGATGGGCGGCTCGGCGCTTCGTATTTCTGCCGGCAATCTTCAAGACGCGATGTCTCAGAGCGCCGCGTTAACAGAACTCTTGATGCATTATGCCCGTACGCTCGGTATCCAAACCACCTACACCGCTCTTGCAAACGGTCAGATCAAACTGGAAGAGCGGCTGGCGCGATGGATCCTCATGGTTCACGACCGCGTCAATGGCGACAGCTTCTATGTGACCCATGAATTTCTTGCGATGATGCTTGGCGTGCGTAGGCCGGGTGTAACAGTGGCCCTGCAAATTCTCGAAGCGAAGCACTTCATCAAATCGCAACGCGGGGAAATTCTCGTGCAGGATCGCACTGGGCTGATGCACCTGTGCCAAGGCACCTATGGCCCGGCTGAGATAGAAAACGAACGGCTGACCGGCATTCCGCTTGGTAAATCGAAGCTGGTTCCGGATGATGCCGCGCCGTTGATACGGCCTGCCTGATCGACAACTGAACGCATTTGACGTCGGCAACCTTTAAGGATGATGCGTGACCTCATTTTACAATCACCACGTAGACGAGACCGCTTCGACAGTGCTCCTGATCGCCTTCCAAGAGGCCTGCGCTCGGCATGACATCTCGCCCGATAGCGAAGACGGCTCGGATCTCTTAACCGTTCTTTTGTATGCCTTTCAAAAGGGGACGACGACCAAGGATGCGCTGGTCGGCCTCGCGTTAAATCTCATTGGCAAATGAAAGGGAAAATCCCGTCCGTCTCGTCTCGGTTGGTAGATCACCTTTTGAGACGATGCGCGGCGCGATCGGAGGCATCTCGATCAGATCGGTGCAGGTTGAGAATCCGGATCGCGTCCATTCTAGCGATGGCGTGTTTCTGCACAAAATAGTCAAGTTCATAAGCATCGGACACTTTTTTCCGATCCTGTGCGGGTTTGATCACGGTGACAGTCATCATTTTCTCCTTCTATACCAAATCAGTTGATTCAACTTATCAGGGTCGTGACTCGACCGGTGGAATGGTACGGAATGAGACAATGTCATGAGGGGGAGCTGCAATTCATCTTCCGCGGACAGGCGTCGACCCTGAGCGCATCTTCGCTGGCCAACATTCCAGCCAATGGGCCGCATGTCTTCAAAAATACGTCCGGACAACGCTACACAGGCGACGGCCATCTTTAATCCACGTCATCACGGAATGCGGGCGACAGCATTGAGAGCATGATGCTGCTGGGCCGATCGGGCCTAAAATCATGCGGATCTCGCGCCGCTACGATGCCGCCTTCAACAGCCTGTAATGCGTCGTCATCGCCTGCCCCTCGACATCCACCACCTCTTCGATCGGCCCGGCCTCGCGGGCCATCGCCACGCGATAGCGCCTGGGCGCCATACCCGTCATCCGTTTGAAGGCGTTGCTGAAGGCGCTTTCGGATGTGTAGCCGAGCGAAAGCGCCAGCGCCGAAACCGGCATGCTGCCCTCCCGCAGCTCGCGTTCGGCAAGGCGCATGCGCCAGCCGATCAGATAAGTGAGCGGCGCCACCCCCGCCACGGTCTTGAACCGCAGCGCAAAGCTCGTGCGCGACATGCCGGCCGCCTTTGCCAGTTCGCCAAGCTGCCAGGACCGGCCGGGATCGCCATGCATCAGCCGCAGCGCCGGCGCAATGCGATCGTCGCCGAAGGCGCGGAGCCACCCGACCGTCAATGGCGCCGAGCTCATGATGTGCGCCCTCAGCACCTGCACGAACATCAACTGCGCAAGCTGGGTCGAGGCGAGCAGGGCGCCTGGCCGCTTTGCCGCCATCTCCCGGACCAACTGGTCGAGTAGCCAGCGCAGCACGCCGGCTTCGGCAAGGGCGGCGCGCACATGAATGATCGGCGGCAGTACGTCGGACAGCAGCTCCATGCCCTGCGGTCCGAGCGCGATGTGGCCGCCGAGATAATGGAAATCCTCGCCAACGCCGTGGTGTGCCATTCCGTCGACCTTCTCCTTGAAGGCGCCGACCGCATCAGCGGGCGTAACGGCAAGGTCGCTCGCCAGAACGAACGAATGCCGGCCGTTCAGAAGCGCAACGTCGCCTGCCTCGAGCAGAATGGGTTCACTGCCATTGTCGAGGCAAAGCCAGCAGCGCCCTTTGGCAACCGCGCTGATCTTGATTCGGTTCGGCTGGGGGAAACGCAGCGCCCAGGCGCCGCCGGCGATCAGCCCGCCCGACACAAGGCAGCGCGCATCGAGTAGGTTGAGCATTTCAGAGAGTGGGTCACTGATCATTTTTGAACGATGAAGCAGGAAATCCGGATTTGCAAGCATTCAGAATCCCGTTTCCTGGGCGTACATAAGGCCATCATGCAACAACGGAGGGCATGTCATGTCCACCCCACAAGCTCCTATCGGTTCCGGCTTCGGTGCGGCTTCAACCGCCGCCGACGTCATTGCCGGGCACGATCTTTTAGGCAAGGTCGCGATCGTCACCGGCGGTTATTCCGGTCTTGGCCTCGAGACGGCTCGTGTGCTCGCCGAAGCCGGCGCCAGGGTTGTCGTCCCCGCCCGCAATCTTGGAAAAGCCAAGGCGGCCGTGGAAAGCATTCCCGGCCTTGCGGTGGAAAAGCTCGACCTGATGGACCCCGGCTCGATCGACGATTTTGCCGATCGCTTCCTCGAAAGCGGCGAGCCGCTGCATCTTCTCATCAACAATGCCGCGGTGATGGCGAACCCTTTGACGCGTGATGCCCGCGGTTACGAATCGCAGTTCTCCACCAATCATCTCGGCCATTTCCAGCTCACTGCCCGCCTCTGGCCGGCGCTGGTGAAGGCCGAGGGTGCACGCGTCATCGCCGTCTCCTCGCGCGGCCACGTCTTTTCCGGCGTCGATTTCGACGATCCGAATTTCGAGAACCGCGAATACGCGCCCTATCTCGCCTATGGCCAGTCGAAGACGGCAAATGCTCTCTTTGCAATCTCACTGGACGCTTTGGGTGCGAAGCACGGTGTCAGAGCCTTCTCGCTACATCCCGGCGGGATCGTCACCACCAATCTGGTCCGCCATCAGTCGAGCGACTTCCTCAAGGCGAGCGGCTATGTCGACGAGGACGGCAAGCCGGTTATCGATCCGGAAAACAACAAGAAGACGATAGAGCAGGGGGCGTCGACCACCGTCTGGTGCGCCGTCAGCGAGAAGCTCGAGGGTCTCGGCGGCGTCTATTGCGAGAACTGCGATATCGCCGCCGCCGTCCCCGGCGATTCGACCGAGATGCTCGGTGTCCGTCCTTGGGCAACCGATCCGGAATTTGCCGAACGCCTCTGGCAGCTGAGCGAGCGGCTGACGGGCTTCATCGCCAGCTGATGGGGCGCCACACGGCCGGCCCACAGTCACGGGGTCCTCTTTCCCTACAACCTAAGTCTAAGGTTCTGCCGTTGTTTGCAACTTATTAACCATGTTGCCTGAAGCTTTTCTGATTGGGGCGGGGGAGCGTCGGTCATGCATGCGCTGAAGGCGATAGACGATCTGGCCGGAGAACCGGCGGTCGAAGCGGGAGGGCCTGATCGCGAGGCGCTGCGCCACATCCTGCTGCGTCTTGCCGAAGAAGCCTCCACCCTTGGCATCGATCTCGTCGATATCGCCGGCGCCATCCAGGACATGGCGGGAATGTCGGCCCGGCATGCCTCCGCCTTCGATCATGTCACCCGCACCGCGCTGTCGATCGCCGAGACCAACCGCTCGGTCGCCGTGTCGCTGCGCGAGACCGACCGCACCGCGGCCGAGGCCCGTCACATGCTGAAGGAATCGGCCGACCGCCTGACGGGCTCCGTCGCCGAGATCGGCCATATGGTTCAGTCCTCCAACGAGATCGGCGCTGAGATCGCCGGCTTCTCCAAGTCGCTTGCCGATGTCGACAATATCGCCGAGGAGATCAGCACCATCGCCCGCCAGACCAACCTGCTGGCGCTGAACGCTGCAATCGAGGCGGCACGCGCCGGCGATGCGGGCAAGGGTTTTGCGGTCGTCGCCGCCGAGGTCCGGGCGCTTTCGCTGCAGACCTCGAAGGCGACCGGCTCCATCCAGCAGACGCTGGACGAACTACGCGTGAAGATCGACCGGCTGTCGGCCGTCGGCAGCGATGCGCGCGACAGTGCCGCCGGCGTGCGTGACAAGTCGGAGGCGATGCGCGGCGCCTTCGAAAGCATGGAGCATGTCATCACCCGCATCCTCGACAGTTCGACTGTCATGGCCAACACCACCGAGGCGGTCGACCAACAATGCGCCGGCTTCGTCGAGAAACTCGGCGAGATGTCGGCCGAGGTCGCCGGCTCGAATGTCAGGCTGCAGCAGGCGGCAAAACGCGTCGACAGCGTCGTCGGCCTCTCGGAAACCCTGATCCAGCTGACGGCGAGCGCCGGCGTCAAGACCGCCGACAGCCGTTGGATCGAGGAAGCGCAGTCGGTGGCAAGACAGATTTCCGGCGCCTTCGAGCGCGCCGTCGCTGAAGGGCAGATCGGGCTCGATGCTCTCTTCGACCGACGGTATCGGCCGATACCAGGCTCCGATCCGGCACAGATGATGGCGGCCTTCACCGAACTCACCGATCGCTTGCTGCCGCCGATCCAGGAACCCGTCACAAGCTTGGACGAGCGCATCGCCTTCTGCGCGGCGATCGACGAGAACGGCTATCTGCCGACCCACAACCGGAAATTCTCGCAAGCCCAGCGGCCGGGCGACAGCGTCTGGAACACCGCCAATTGCCGCAATCGCCGCATCTTTGCCGATCGCGTCGGCCTTGCCGCCGGCCGCAGCACCGCGCCCTTCCTCGTCCAGACCTACAGGCGCGACATGGGCGGCGGCAATTTCGTGATGATGAAGGATATCTCCGCTCCGATCACCGTCCGCGGGCGGCATTGGGGAGGATTGCGGCTGGCAGTCAAGGTCTGACCCCTGGGGATCAAGGTTTGACCCCGGGGGTCAAACTCTGACCCTGCATTGCCGCCACCGGCGCGCCGGTCTATACCGCACCGATGAGATTACGCGCCGACATCTTCATTTCAGCCCTCCTGCGCCGCGTCTTCGCCAGCGGCGATTTCGCCGCCGTCGAGAAGAAGGGTGCGGAGGAAGCAGGTGCGATCTTCATCCGTCAACACTTCCGCGATGGCCTGGAAACGCTTTATGCGCCGGCGCCGCAGACCGCTTTCGACGAAGGCCAGGCCGGCGACCGCCTGTTCGAGGTCCGCCTGTCGCGCAGCGATCCGGAAGCGGTGCGGGCGATGCTGGAGCGCGAACGCAAATTCGATCCCGATCTCTGGATCGTCGAGCTGGAGGCGGATGAACTGGGGAACATGATCCCGCTTGCGAAGGGCGGCTGAGCCAAGGCGCTCGTCAGCTCAGCGTCATTTTGAACCTCTGTAGGTGGCAAGGTCATCAACCGCGGTTCAGCGAGACCGCCGCCCCATGACGCGCATGTCGCGCTGCGGCGGCGCCTGGCGGATGAAGCGATAGTCGGGTGTTGCCGCCGGCGCGGGCGTATCGGTCGCTTCCGGCTTATAAGTGTAGCGATCGGCGCGCCGCCAGGCTTCGACGCGTTCGTGGCATTCTTCCGGGTCGAGCGCATCGAGCACCATCCAGCCGCGCGTGACGTTGTGCTGCTGTTCGGCAAGGTGCGGATAGAGCCTTTCGAGCACGAAGACGGCATCGAGAAAACCCATGCCGAGGCTGGTCAGCGTCGTGGCGAGCTGCTGGCCGGAAAGATCGAGCATGATGCGCTCGGCAAGCCAGCGGCTGGCGGAAAGCGCATCGGCAAGCGCCGTTGCGAAATGCGTCGCTTCACGCGAACGGGCGAAGCGCACCAGGAGCGCCTCTTGAATGTCGGTGAGCGTGCGCAGACCGAGCCTGTCCTCGTCGGCACGGCCGAGATGGCCGGCAAGGCCGAGGATACGCTCGCGCAATGCCTCTTCATTGGCAACCCGCTGTTCCTCCAGCGCATCTGCCTCGTTGGTCTTGGCCGGCGCCGGCGAAAGCGGCACCGCCGGCGATTCCATGACCGGCGCAGACGCGGCCGCCGATCGCGGCTGGCTCTGTCGCAGCGCCACCAAAGCATCGATGACCTTCGGCGAGAGTGAATCGCGGCTGACGATCGCCTTGACATGCGTTGCGCCCTGCATGCGCGCGATGGTGATCAGCGTATCGTCGGCGATTGCCTTTGAGGCGGCAAGAAAAGGGGCTGCGATCTCGATCGGCTGGTTGCCGATGAACAGCGCCACGGCGGCCGGCATGTTCTCGCATTGGGATAGCGCCGCGACCGCCTGGCGCTTGGCCTCGTCGGAGGAGGCCTGGAACAGCGGCATGAAAAGTTCGGCGAATTGGCGCAGTTCGGACCGTGTCGGATGAGACAGGTTCTCGAAACTGCTGACAGTCGCCATTAGTACCACGTCCTTTTTCCTGACGGCCAAGGGGCCTTCTAGGTCTCGAAACCGGTCACGCACAAAAACACCCCGAAAACGCAGAACAAGGGGACCAAGGCCGATATGCGCTGGCGGAACGCATGTCAGGCCATACGGTTATGAACAAATCCTACACCGGTACGGTTAATGCATGTTGAAGATTTTATTAAAATGCAACAGAAATATACACGCGGAACGTGTCGCGGCATGGTTAGCCGGCCATATAAAATGCGCGGTTTGGAAGGCGTGCTGCGACGATTGCACATCGCTGCCGTGGTGGTGGAAAAACTCAGGCGGCCCTGTGATCGCGCAGCGCGTGCAGCAGTTTTTCGCGGCTGTCGTAACCGGCCTGATAAAGGTCGAGTGCTGCGGATGCCGCGAATTGCGCGTCGACGCTTTTGATGTCGATGCGCCGTTCTGTGCACCAGGCATCAAGCGCACTGCGCAGCACGTCGAGATCTTCAGGCGAGAAAGATGAATTGACCAGCAAAGACATCGCTTGCCCTCCGCATTCCGGCAAGGACGTGGAAAATCCTCGATCGATCGGAGCCCGGAAACGTGTGACCGACATGAGCGAACATACGCGCATCTGAGCGCCTCGCAATTAATATTTTTATGATGTATTTTTGCAACATCGCCTTTTTCCCGGCCGACGGATTCCAGCGCCGCTGTCAACTATATGAATTGGCTCTAATTTTATCCGTTGATCTCCAGCCGGCCGTTTGCACAGGTGGCGTGAAACCAAATCAACTCTCCGAGCGTTAAAGGGGAAGTAACGTGAACTGTGTTTGGCATCGGCCGAGTATTAGTAAACTGTTAACTGTCATCTGTCTCAATTCGGATAGGAACGACGCGATTTGAGTATTTGGATCGTCGAAACTCCGCATCACGGTATTTCAATCAGGTGCCGTGGGAAAGGCGCGAATGCCCTCGGTCCGGTCATTCCGGCACTGCAGGACGCGCCGGCCCGCACATTGGCGGGCAGGGTGAAATCCATCGCAACTTCATCCGTCTCGGGCAGTGCATGGAGACGAGAATGGCAATAGTAGTCGCATTGGCGGATCGGCGGTCGCGGGCGCCGCGTCGCCCGGACAAAGAGCCCCGAGAAGCCAAGATCCTTTGGTTCACCGGCGTCCGCTACGAGCGGTTGGCCGAGAGCCCGAAACATCGTCCGGCGCCCGCGCCGCGCGTCAACAAGAAGTAACCGCTCTTCAACCTCAGCGAGCGGCGAATTGCTCGCAGCCGGCTTCCGTCAGGAAGTTGCGCGCAGCCTCATCGAAGCTCGCCTGCGGCGCCAGCGTCCGCAGCACGGCATAGCCGTCCGGCCTTGCCATTTCCACCAGGATCGCCTGCTGCAATTCCTGCGGCAAGTTCTTGCGCAGGTCGGTCAGCTGGATCGGACTGCCAGCCAGCACATCGAGTGCGCCGCCGACCGATGTCCTATCGTTCATGCTGAAGACCTCGTTGGAGGCGCTGTCGTAGATGGCGATCGACCAGAAGGGCACATTGCCCTTGGCGGTGAAATGTACCGGCGCATCCTCGACGTCGAAGGAGCAGACGGCGGTGCGCAGGAAGGGGTCGCCATTGGCAAGGCCGGCCTCGTCATACTGGTCGCCGAGCAGGTAGAAATTATTGAGGTCGCCCTCCGCCTCCACGCGGGTCGCCGCATCCCTTCCTGTGAAATGCGGCAGCGACAGGATGATGACGAGATGCAGCAGGGCTGCGCCGAAAAGGCCGGTCAGGACGGCGAAGAATATCCTAAGCATTGCCGCATCCGGTCTTGGTGAGCTTCGGCATGGCGAGGTCGATCACACCGGAACTGCCGGCTGTCGGTGTGTCGAACAGCGTCAGCACCAGCCGGAAGGTACCGGCCTCGGGCAAGGCCAGCCAGTTGCCCGGCTGCGCGACGGCTGAGATCCCGATCGAGAAACTGCTGTCTTGATTGCGCAGCACCGTCCAGGAATTGAGCGCTGAGGGATGCCCGGTCTTCACCGCTGCCGGATTGCCGCCATTGTCGGCGGTAAAGAGGGTCCAGAGCCGGGCAGGCGGCGTCTGCCCGCTGATGCGGTAGCGGCAGCCGGCATTCAGCCGCGCGCCCTCGTCGTCGACGCTCGCCGTAAACGTCAGGCCCTCGGCGCTGCCATAGAGCAGCTTGCCGGCGCGCGCCCGATGCGACTTGGCGTAAGGATCGGCCTCGACCGTCTGCAACGCCGGAAAGGCCTCCCAGGCGCCGAGCTTGATCGCCCCGAAACCCTGTGTCGCATCCAGCGCATAAAGCGAAATCATGATCCCGCCGCCGAAGGCGACGATCAGCGTGATCGCGATAAAGAGGGGGAATCGAAACACGTCATGACCTTGGAAACCATATCGGATGAAAGGGTTACCACTGATTCTGGCAGGGTGGAATGCCGCGCGGTGACATAGGCGCCGATTGATCCACGTTATGCAAAGTGCGGCAACAGGGCTGTCCGGTTTGCGCGAATGGCTGCCCCTCACCCTAACCCTCTCCCCGTAAACGGGGCGAGGGGACGTGCCCTACGAGAGGTGTGCGGGGAACGGAGAGGTGGCGACATGGTCCCTTCGCGCCGTTTACGGGGGTCCGAAGGACGGGTCGAGACCTGTGGCTCGACCCCGGCTGGTGGCGGCAGCCGGATGAGGGGCAGTCCGGCAATCTCCTGGGCCAACTACTCCGCGCTCGCCACCTTCGCCGGCGCGAGCGGGGCGGCATCCTTCAGCTTTTCGCCGAGCTTCTTGAGGATGCCAGTCGATTGAACCGAGAGCATGCGCGGCCGGATGAGCTGCGGCAATCCGTCCTGCGGCTTGGCGGCGGCGGTCTTGGCGAGGTCCTTTTCCGAGGGCAGGGGGTTTTCGACGCCGGGGATGGCGCGCAGCGTCACACCCTGATGGGCGTAGTCCATGGCGCGCTTGAAGGTCATCGCCGGCAGCGAACCGCCGGTCATCTCGTTGGTCGAGGTGTAGTCGTCATTGCCGAACCAGACGGCGCAGGTGTAGTTGCCGGTGAAGCCGACGAACCAGGCGTCGCGATAGGCCTGGGTCGTGCCGGTCTTGCCGGCCGTCAGAATGCCATTGTCGAGGGCCGCCTTACGCGCCGTGCCGACATAGGGAACGCGCGACAGCATCTGGTTCATATAGGCGTCGGCCTGTTCGGACAGCACGCGTTTCGGCGCCGGTTCGTCACGGTCGAAATCGTAGAGCACGTCGCCGTCGTAATCGAGGATCTGGGTGATGCCGTGGCGGCGCGACTGATAGCCGCCGGCCGGGAAGGTGGCATAGGCCGTCGCCTGGTCGAGGACCGTCACCTCGGAGGTGCCGATCGGGATGGTGACGTCGTCACGGATCGGCGTTTCGACGCCGAGGTTCTTCGCCATCGCCCGGATCGGCTGAATACCGAGTTTTTCCTTGGCGAGCCGCACCGGCACGGTGTTGATCGACTGGGCGATCGCGGTCTCAAGCGTGATGCGGCCGGCATAGCGGTTTGCGTAATTGTGCGGGCTCCAGTTGCCCCAGTAGATCGGCGCATCGACGATCGTCGTCTGCGGCGTCATGCCGCTCTCCATCGCCACCGCATAGGTGTAGACCTTGAAGGACGAGCCTGGCTGGCGCAGCGCCCTGCTGGCGCGGTTGAACTGGCTCTCGCCGTAATCCCGGCCGCCGACCATGGCGCGCACGGCGCCGCCATTTTCGATCATCACCATCGCGCCCTGCTTGGCGTGATAGGCCTCGCCATATTCGCGCAGCGACGTCTCGACCGAATCCTCCGCCGCCTGCTGGATACCCATGTCGATCGTCGTGCGCACGATCAGCGAATGCTGGTGGAAGCGCGACGACAGCCGCTGCACCTCGTCGAAAGCCCAGTCGAGGAAGAAATCGGGCGATTCCACCTCGTTGCGGTCGACGACGGTGGCCGGATTGCGCCTGGCGGCGATCACCTGGCCCTCGGTCATCAGCCCGCTCTGCACCAGATTGGTCAGCACTTCGTTGGCGCGGGCACGCGCCGCCGGCAGGTTGACATGCGGCGCGTATTTCGCCGGCGCCTTGAACAGGCCGGCAAGCATGGCGGATTCGGCGAGGTTCACATCGGTGATGTTCTTGCCGAAATAGAACTGCGCCGCCGCCGCTGCGCCAAAAGTGCCGCCGCCCATATAGGCGCGGTCGAGATAGGTGGAGAGGATTTCCTTCTTGGAAAGGTTCGCCTCGAGCCAAAGCGCCAGGAACGCCTCGGTGACCTTGCGGTCGATCGAGCGTTCGTTGGACAGGAACAGGTTCTTGGCGAGCTGCTGCGTCAGCGTCGAGCCGCCCTGGACGACTTCGCCGGCGCGCGCATTCTCGCTCATGGCGCGGAAGAGGCCGATGAAATCGATACCGAAATGGTCGAAGAAGCGCCGATCCTCGGTGGCGATTACCGATTTGATCAGCGAATCCGGCAATTCGTCGATCGGTACGGAATTCTGGTGGATGACGCCGCGATGGCCGATGACGTTGCCATAGCGGTCGGTGAAGGTGACGGCGAAATCGCCGCGGTTGCGCCAGTCTTCCTTGGTCGCCTCGAAGGCGGGCTGGGCAAGCAGCAGCATCAAGACCGAGCCGGCCGCTCCGAGCGTCAGTCCTTCGCCGGCAAGTTCGAAGACCATGCGCTTCCAGCCGCGCACGCGGAAGCGGCGGAAGAAAATGGTGATGTCTTCCCAGATCTCGGCGGCGCGGAAGCCGGCGTTCCAGACGGTCGAATCGATCCAGGAATCGATGCGCAACAGAATGTGACGGCTCTTCGCCGGCCGCTTTTCCGCGGCCTCGTTCGCCGCTTTTCCGGGCCTTTTTTCTGGCCCGTTTTCTGGCCCATTTCCTGGCCCATTTCCTGGGTTGTCCGGATCCTGCACGTCCTGTATTCCCGCCTGATTGCGCTTCGGTCATATCCGACGAAAGCGCGAGGCCCGCATATGGCCGCAAAGCTCTCCGATACCAGGAGAGAATTCTCCGAGTACCAGGAGTATACTGAAGGATTGATTGATTTTGCGGCTGATAACAAGAGAGATGCATCAGGGTCACGTGAATTTGCGGGTCGCTGTTGCAAGAAACGAACGATGAACGATCTGCCCTTCTGGAAGAGCAAGACCCTTGCCGAAATGAACGCCGCCGAGTGGGAAAGCCTCTGCGACGGCTGCGGCCTCTGTTGCCTCAACAAGATCGAGGAATGGGATAGCGGCGATATCTATTTCACCTCGGTCAGCTGCAAGCTGCTCGATGGCGAAAGCTGTCGCTGCTCCAGCTATGAGAACCGCTGGGATTTCGTGCCGGACTGCGTGCAGCTGACCAAGGAGAATGTGCCCGATATCGCCTGGCTGCCGCCCACCTGCGGCTACCGGCTGGTCAATGAAGGCCGCGACCTCTACTGGTGGCACCCGCTCGTCTCCGGCGACCCGGAGACCGTCCATGCCGCCGGCATTTCCGCGCGAGGCCGCGCGATCAACGAAAATGAGATCGATCTCGACGATCTCGAAGATTACGTCGTCGACTGGCCGCTGACCGTGGGCGAGGAGAAGGACGATGAGGACGCGTGAGACGGCTGGCGAAGGCTTTCTCTTGCGGGGCGAATGACGCATTCGCACAGCGCACGCCTTATCTCCGGCGCGACATATAAAATTGGCACTGGCCGCTGCTTGATTATTGAAAAGTGAGACCCTACTTGCGGTGCGACCCGCTGGTCCGGGCCCCTCTGGCGAGAGCTTCGGCACTCTTGCGATGTCGGACCCTTCTCCGACAACCAGTGCCGCAGGGGACTATCCTTGAATCTCTCTTTTTTGTTCGTCGAGTGGCTGGGAACGCCGCTCTGGATGTGGTCGAGCTTTTTCGCCCTCGTCATCGCCATTCTGTCGTTCGACCTCGGTATTCTTCATAAGCAGAACAAGGAAATCGGTGTCGGCGAAAGCGTCAGGCTTTCCGCTCTCTATATCGCGCTCGGCCTTACCTTCGGTGGTTGGGTATGGTGGTACCTCGGCTCCGAGGCCGGCCTTGCCTATATGACGGGCTTCGTCGTCGAAAAGACGCTGGCCCTCGACAACGTCTTCGTCATCGCCCTGATCTTCTCCTTCTTTGCCGTGCCGCGCATTTACCAGCACCGGGTGCTCTTCTGGGGCATTCTCGGCGTCATCGTGCTGCGCGCCATCATGATTGGCGTTGGCGCGACGCTGGTCGCCGAATTCGCCTGGCTTCTCTATATCTTCGCCGCCTTCCTGGTCGTCACAGGCATCAAGATGCTGGTTATCAAGGAGGCAGAGCCTGATGTCTCGAAGAACGTCCTCGTGCGCTTCATGCGCAGCCGCTTCAACGTCACCGAGGAACATCACGGCGAACGGTTCTTCGTCAGAAAGGCAAATCCCAGGACGGGGAGGGTGACCTGGTTCATCACGCCGCTCTTCATGGCGCTGGTGATGGTCGAAGTGGCCGACGTCATCTTCGCCGTGGATTCGGTCCCCGCGATCTTCGCGATCACCACCGATCCGTTCATCGTCTACACCTCGAACATCTTCGCGATCCTCGGCCTTCGCGCCCTTTACTTCGCGCTTGCGGCGATGATTCATCGCTTCCGTTACCTGAAGCCGGCGCTTGCCATCGTGCTGATCTTCATCGGCTCGAAGATCTTCCTCGCCGATCTGCTGGGCCTTGAAAAATTCCCGGCCGCGCTCTCGCTCAGCATCACCTTCGCGATCATCGCTGCCGGCGTGGTCTGGAGCCTCCTCAAGACGCGGGATCCGCAGCAGCCCGCCTGAGCGGGCTTTGCACACAGAACACGTTAATAAACGAAGGAAACAGATATGATTTCGAATTTCATCAGCTGGATTTTTGCCCTGCTCGTCGTCGATCCGTTGCAGGCTGAGATACAGCAACAGGCTGAGCGCGCCCGGCTTCCCGTGGAGATCGTCCGCCAGTCCCAGGCCTGCCTGACATCCCAGGGGCCGAAGCTCATAGAGCGCGCCGCCGGCGACTACGGCTGGGCGGCGGCCACAGTCGTCAACATAGCGATCGGCCATACCGCGCCGGCCGAACTTCTCGACGGCAGCGACCCACAATGCGCAGCCCTCGTCGGCGCCCTGAAGGGAGCCGACGAGGGTGCGTGACGGCGGCCAGCTGAAAAATGGACTGCGTGATGTCTGATCAAGACGGAAATAGACGGCGGCCGCGCGGTGTGGCCACAGCGCGGCTCCGGGAGATGCTGGAACTCGCCCGGGTGAAGGGCGGCCTCTCCATCGGTGAGGCTCTGGAGGCGATGGGCTCGACGAGCATCGCCTTCACCATCCTGTTCCTGGCAATCCCGGCGCTGACCCCGATTCCCGGGCCGTTCGGAATGGTTTTCGGTACCGCGCTCGCGCTGGTCTCCCTCCAGATCGTTGCGGGCGGCCGGAAGGTCTGGCTGCCTGCCATTGTCAGGGATCGCCGGGTTTCGTCCGCGGCGCTCGATCTCGTCGTGGGTCACGCGGTCCCGGTGATCGCCCGGGTGGAGAAGGTCGTGCGCGCCGGTCGGCTGGAGGCCCTCACCGGCCCGACGGTGCAGGCGCTTCTCGGCATTCCTGTCTTCCTGCTCGCCGTGGTGATCGCGCTGCCGATCCCCTTCGGCAATATTCTGCCGGTGTTCTCGCTGGTGGTGCTCGCCGTCGCCCTGATGGAGCGGGATGGTCTCGTCACCCTGATCGGACTGCTGCTCACATTGGCGACCATCGTCGCGACCGCCGCTTTGCTTTATTTTATCAAGGCGATGATCTTCACAGTCTCCTAGGCTGAGTGGACAGGTACCGCGGCGAGGAAGCGCCGAAGCTCCGTCTCCACATAGGCGGCCACCGGCCCCTCGGCGCCAAAACCCCACCAGATGAGCGAACCCTGCCATTGCGACAGCATCAGCCGGGCGATCGTCTCCGGAGCAGTCGCCGATCCGAAACATCGAGCGATCGCCGTCGTTAGTGCCGTTCCCCAGGCCGCCCCTCGGGCGCGCAGCACCGGATCGCGAAAATCCTCGCGAAGCACCAGCAGTCCCTCGCCATAGGCGGCGGCATTGTCGCCGTAATCCTGCGACAGGCCGACGAGCAGCGCGATGGCCCCTTCCGGCGTTTTCGGGACGGTCTCGGCAAGCCGCGCCGTTTCCGCATCCAGCCGGTCCCAGGCATAAAGCAGCGCGGCGCGCAGCATAGCCGCTTTTGTGGCGAAACGCTGCACCAGCGTCGAACCGGAAAGTCCGCTCGCTTTCGCCACCGCCGCAAAGGTCGCCGCGTCCGGCCCCTCGGCATGAATCAGCGCCAGCACCATGGCGAGAAGCTGTTCGTCGGACAGTGTACGGCGGCGCGGCATGAAATTCCTCTTGCATTCACGTTATATATAAACGATCATTCGTTTATAAACAAGGAGCGCCAGCTGGAGCAATTCCAGGAAAAGTGTGAAGCGGTTTTCCGTCCGGAATTGCGTAAAAACAAAGAGCCAATTCCTGGCGCTTCGACGGCATGAGGCGTTCTACAGCGCGGCGCCTCTTTGGAGGCGCAAAGGACGCTGTAACACTTTGCAGTAGCGTGGAGGATGGAGAAGTGACAGCGAACTTGCGGGAGAAAGTGGCCTTGGTGGCGGGTGCTACGCGCGGCGCCGGCCGAGGCATCGCGGTGGAGCTTGGTGCCGCCGGCGCCACCGTCTACGTGACCGGGCGCACGACGCGCGCCCAGCAATCCGAGTATGCCCGACCGGAGACGATCGAGGAGACGGCCGAGTTGGTGACATCAGCCGGCGGCAAGGGCATTGCCGTGCAGGTGGACCATCTCGTCCAGCAACAGGTCCAGGCGCTGGTCGCCCGCATCCGCGGCGAAGCCGGCCGGCTCGATATTCTCGTCAACGACATCTGGGGCTGCGAGAAGCTGTTCGAATGGGACAAGGCCGTCTGGGAGCATTCGCTGGACAAGGGCCTGCGCATGCTGCAACTCGGCATCGAGACGCATCTGATCACCGCCCATTACGCTCTGCCGCTGATGATCGAGCGGCCCGGCGGGCTGCTGGTGGAGATGACCGACGGCACGGCCGAATACAATGCCACCCATTACCGGCTGTCGCCCTTTTACGACCTCGTCAAAACGGGTGTCACCCGCATGGCCTGGGCGCATGCGCAAGATTTGGAAAAACACGGCGCCACCGCCGTTTCCATCACGCCCGGCTGGCTGCGCTCCGAAATGATGCTGGATGCTTATGGTGTTGGCGAGGAGAACTGGCGCGAGGCGACGAAAGTGCAGCCGCATTTCGCCATTTCCGAAACCCCGCGCTTCGTCGGCCGGGCCGTTGCGGCGATCGCCGCCGATCCCGATCGCGCCCGCTGGAACGGCCAGTCGCTGTCGAGCGGCGGAGTGGCCAAGACTTATGGCTTCGACGATATCGACGGTTCGCGGCCGGATTGCTGGCGCTACATGGTGGAAGTGCAGGATCCGGGCAGGCCGGCGGATGTGACAGGCTATCGCTAAACAATTCCAGGGAAGGAGGCGGCTTTCCCTGGAATTGGATGCAGGCAAAAGGTCAGAGCGGCTCTGCGCTTCCGTGAAAGCTAAACCGCTCTAACGCCCCGTCATCATGCTGCGGCAAGCCGCGCCGCCTCGCGAAACGAGACCAGTCGTTTCGTCTGTTCGTCCCACAGCACCAGCTTGACGCAACGCAGGCTTTCCATGAGCGTGATGCGGCCCAGATCGGCAAGCTCAGGATGATCTCGTAGCACTTCCGGCAGCCGGTAATACGGCACCCGGCTCGACAGATGATGTACGTGGTGGATGCCGATATTGCCGGTGATCCAACGCAGCACCGGCGGCAGGTCGTAATGCGAGGCGCCGTGCAGGGCCGCATGCTGGAACTGCCAGTCCGGCTCCTTCGACCAATGTGTTTCCTCGAATTGATGCTGGACGTAGAACAACCAGACGCCGGCAGCACCTGCCAGAAGTACGGTCGGCAGATGCACCAGGAGAAAGGGGACGATCCCGACCGCCCAGATCAGCAGCGCGGCGACCACTGCGATGGCAAGGTTGGTCGCCATGGTCGAGATCCAGGGCAGGGCGCCGGAGCGCATCATGCCGAAAGGCAGGCGCTGCTTGAAGAGGAACAGCCATGCCGGTCCGATCCCGAACATCACGATCGGGTGCCGGTAGAGCCGGTAGCCGAGCCGGCCCCAGTGCGACAGCGCGTTATATTCGGCGATCGTCAGCGTTTCGATGTCGCCAACGCCGCGTTCGTCCAGGTTCCCGGCCGAGGCGTGGTGTTCCGCATGCGCCCGGCGCCAATAGTCGTAAGGCGTCAGCGTCAGGATGCCGATCGTGCGTCCAACCCAGTCGTCGACACGGCGACGGGCGAAAAACGAGCCGTGGCCGCAATCATGCTGGATCATGAACAGCCGGAGCAGGAAAGCGGCGGCGGGAAGGACGAGGATCAGGCCGGGCCAGAAGCTGTAATGAACCGCTGCCCATGCGGCAGCCCAGAACAGCGCGAAGGGGACGACGGTGACGGCAAGCTCGAAGGCGCTGCGTCCGGCCCGCGGCTGGCGATATCCGGCAAGGATCTTCAGCCAGCGCTTTTCAGCGAAAAGCGCCGCTTGCTCCGCGGATCGATCCGGGTTTTCGGATCGCTCCGGGTTGTCGTCGGGCTCACCCATAGGGGCCACTTGGATTTCCTCGCACTCGCTGCGGCGCGCAGATTCGATCACAGAGTGACGCCGTGAAAGGCGGCGATCGCCGAAAAGCCGAGTGCAATCACCACGGCCGAACGAATGAGGAAGAGCGGATAGTCGAAGTGGTACATCGTATGAAGAGTGGTCATGGTTACAGCAATTCCTGTTTTTCTGAAAACATGTCAATGGGTGATGGTGTCACGCCGGAGCGCGGCGCGTCCGACAAGACGCGCTATCACTTGCGCTGTTATGCGCACGGGGGCGGAGCGGGGGCTCGATAAGAGGTTCTATTTCTTTGGAGCACTGCCCTGCGGGGCGGTTTTGGTCGCCGTCTTCATCTGATTGGCGAATGTGCTTTCCACCTTCGCTGCCTGCTTGTCCTTCTTCGGCTTCCGGACCTCGCGATTGCTTCTTACTTGTCCTTTTGCCATCGATAAAATCTCCCTTTAGATCGAAATTGAAAGCCGCAGCCTGCGTGGTATTCGCCCCGCTTGTCGGTCGCGATCGGAGATCGCGGGATCGTCATCAGGGGCAACCCGACAACACCGGGCCGCAGGGATGGAATGAAAATGATGCCTGCTGAAACCGCATCGCTGTCTGGAGGCGGATGACCGGAGAGGTCACCGAAAGCCAAACCCGACGTTGAGACGGGACGTCACCATGCTTTCGCGATCGGGAAAATGGCGGGGCCGGAAACCCGGTCACCGCAAATGCCGCATCGGCCAAATCAGCGAGCCCTCCTTATAGAGGAAAATTGAGGTGCCATTAAGGCCACCGCCGCAGGAAAGCCATATTTCCACAGGGGATAAAGCGAGCCGCGCAAAACTGGGCGGCGGTTTTGCGATAACGGCATGCGAAACAAGCGCGAGGGATGAATCTTCCGATGCGCTTAGTCATTCACGGGAAACAGGCGGATCAGCTTCGTTCTTTCCATCTCCGCACGACCTGATGCAGACATGATGCCGCGGGCCAAACAGAGTTCTATGTCCCGTCCGATATCGAGCGGTACCAGCATGCCGCCGGCCTTGAGCAGGCGGTCTGTCATCGACAGAAGCAGATCCACTTTCGCCCGGCAGCCATCGATTTCCAGGAGCGCCACCCGGCGCTCCCTGTCGATGTCGGCAAGATCTCTAGCCTGCTCGCGTTGTTGGTAAGCCCCGAATTGCACCCATCCGAAATAACCGGCCGCTGCGACGCAGATACAAAGCAAGAGGGCTTTTCGCACAATATTCCTTCGGAGCCGGGCGGCTCGCTTGCCGCTAGAAATCAGTGAGAGCATGATGTCGTCCGAAAACCGCTCACACTTTTCGGCATCACGCTCTAGACGGCGGCGCGTCTTTCGCGGGGCAATCCCTGTATCGCATATCGGTTAAAGACGGGGGTTACCGGTTTCGGCGGCGTCTTCAGCTTGCCGAAATGGTGTTCGAGCGCTTGTGAGAGCATGGCTGGCGAGGTGACGCCCTCTTCGAACAGCCTGATCAACAGCATGGCGGCGACGTTAAAGACACGTTCGTTACCGATCAGGATTTTGGCGTCGTAGCCGGCGTCGTCGAGCACGCCTTGCAGCATGTCGAGATCGGACGAAGTCAGATGCGACTTTTCGAAAGTGGAAGACATCGGTCCTCCTTTCATCGGGGCAAGGGTATAAAAACCCTCAGTCGGCAGCGCCCTTACACTGGCTGCCGAAGTTGCGACCATGCGCCTTTCACCCAGGCAACGCAACGGGATTCTTTGCAGCTGTCGCTCCGGTTCATGAGCAGCCCGCACCGGTCAGGGTGCGGGCCGATGGAGGTCATTCCGCCGCCTGGTAGCTGGGTCTCCGGGCGGCCGATGTCCGCGGCCCGGCGGCTGCAAGCAGGGTAATCGCCACCGCAAGCAGCGCCACGAAAGCGATGCCGGCGACATAGGGGTTCCAGCCGAAATGCGGTGCGGCGCCGAAGACTGCCGAGGCCGCCGCAAGCACGATGCCGCCGCCGATCTGGAAGGAGGCGAAGAGCAGCCCGGAGGCGAGCCCCGACTTGTCGTCCTCCACGTCGGAAAGGGCCGCGACCTGCACCGAGGGGTAGGTCATGGCGTAGCCGAGGCCGAGCGGGATCTGCGAGAACAGCACGAGCAGGATCGGGTCGACATGTCCGAGTGCGGTCACCCAGAAGATATAGCTGAACGCCTGCAGGCCGACACCCGCTGCCATCAGCCCGGTGGCGCCGCGATTTTGCGCGAGCGTCGCAAAACGTGGCGCCAGGAACATCACGAAGACGCCGCCAAGCGCAAAGCAGAAGCCGGTGGTGAAGGCCGACCAGCCGATGACGTTCTGATAATAGAGCGTCGCCAGGAACTGGAAGCCGACATAGGCGCCCTGGAAGAGGGCGGCGATCGCATTTGCATGCCGGAGCTTGGCCCGGCGGAACATGCCGAGCGGCACCATCGGATCGGCATGGCGCGCTTCGACCACGAGGAAGAGCAGGATCAGCACCAGCGACGCGACGAGCGAACCCCAGGTCGCAAAAGCCTGCCAGCCGGCGGCCGCAGCATTGGTGATGCCGAAGACGAAGAGCAGCAGCCCGGGGGTGATCGTCAGCGCACCGGCCCAGTCGAAGCTCGGCCGCGGTCCTGTCCTTTTCGGGTCGGCCGGCAGTGCCAGCGGCGCAAGAAGGAGTGTCAGGATGGCGACGGGCGCGCCCATGACAAGCGTCGCCCGCCAGCTGAAGATCGTTGCGGCACCGCCGAGCACCATGCCGAGCACGAAGCCGGTGGCGCCGGTCGAGGCGAAGACCCCGAGCGCCTTTGCCCGTGCGGTTCCCTCGCCGAAGACGGAGAGCAGCAGCGCAAGGGCGGCAGGCGCGGTGAAGGCGGCGGCAATGCCCTTGATCAAGCGGGCGGCGATCAGCGTCGGCCCGCTATCGACGAAGCCGCCGGCGATGCTGGCGGCGGCAAAGATCGCCAGCGACCAGAGGAAGACGCGGCGATGGCCGAAGACGTCGGCGACCCGGCCGCCGAGCAGCAGGAAGCCGCCATAGCCGAGCACATAGGCGCTGACGGCCCATTGCAGCGATGTCGCCTCCATGCCGAGTTCGGCCTGGATGGCAGGCAAGGCAACGCCGATGGTGGAGACGTCCATGGCGTCGAGGAAATTGGCGGTGCAGAGCAGCAGCAATGCCAGCCCCGCCCCGCTTCGCGATTTGGAAAGAGTCATCGAAATCGTTCCTTCGTTGCTGCCGCCTCATCGGGGGAGGTTGCCGGGCGGCAGGGAACGAGAAAATGTACAGCTTCCTTTCCTATTGCAAATTGATAGTAGCCATGCCAGGTATTACTGACGATGATGAATGACGCCACTCTTCGCAAGATCGACCTCAATCTCCTGCTGGCCTTTTCGGTGCTGATGCAGGAGCGCAATGTCAGCCGTGCCGCCGAGCGGCTGCTGCTCGGCCAGCCGGGCCTGTCCGCCGCCTTGCGGCGCCTGCGCGAGGCGCTGGACGACGAATTATTCGTGCGTGTCGGCCGCGGCCTGCAGCCGACGCCGCGCGCCCTTTCCATCGCCCCGGCGATCGAGGATGCGCTGTCGGGCATCGAGCGCGCCATCCGCCCGCAGGCCGAGTTCGATCCGGCAAGCTGGCAGGGCGAGTTCCGCATCGGCATGTGCGACAATCTCGAATCGGCTTTCTTCGGCCCGCTTGCCGCCCGTCTTCTCCAGCTTTCACCCGGCGCCCGGCTGATCGGCATCGCTTCCGAAAAGCGCGATGCCGCACGCCGGCTGGATGAAGGCGTCTTCGATTTCAGCGTCGCGATGCACGACGAGCCCGCCTCCTGGCACATTCGCGCGCCGCTGTTCGACCAAGTCTCGATCTGCATCTACGATGAAGCTCAGCTCGGGCTGAAGGCGCCGTTGAGCCTCAAGGATTTCGCCAAAGTCGCGCATGTCACCGTCTCGTTTGAAGGCAACACCTCGACCGGTATCGACATGGCGCTGAACCGCACCGGCGATGTGAGGCAGGTGGTGGCGACCGTCCCGCGCTTTTCCGCTCTGCCGATGGTGCTGAAGGCGATGCCCGCCATTGCCACCGTGCCGGAATCGATCGGTCGCTGCATGGCGCAGTTACATGGGCTGATGCTTTGCGAGCCGCCGCTTTCGCTGCCGGCCGATCCCGTGACGATGCTTTATCGCCGCGTCGACCAGACGGACGGCCGGGCGCGCTGGTTCCGTCGCCTGTTCATCGATGTAGCCAATAAAGCGCTCGAAGCTTCCGGCTGCTGCGTATCCATTCCGAGAGCCGCTGCCTGACGGTCCGTTATAGCTCGCCTTTGTGAAAATACGCTTCGAGGCGGTAGCCGTCCGGGTCGATGATGAAGGCGGCATAATAGAAGCGCCCGTAATCCGGCCGCACACCCGGTTCACCATTATCCGTGCCGCCGGAGGCGACGGCCGCCGCGTGAAAGGCATCGACCGCGGCCTCGTTCGGCGCGACGAAGCAGAAATGCAGCCCGGATCGCATGTCGGCAACAACAGGCTGCTCGACCTGCATCAGCCAGAGCCCGACCGTGTCCGGGCCGTAACCGATCGTGGTGTCGGAATTGGACAGGCGCTCATATCCGAGAGGCGCCAGCGCCGCATCGTAGAAACGGCGGGCTCTTTCCAGGTCTTTTACGCCGATGGAGATATGATCGAACATGGACTGCGAACTCCTTCTCTGCTCATCCCCGGTGTGAGCTCTCTCACCCCCGGTGTGAGCTCTCTCACCCCCAAGATGGCACGATGACAACATCTTTCAATCGCCGTCCTAAGTCAGCGAACGGGCGCGTCGTCAGTGGCCTGCGCGCTCATTCATGGCCGGCGATCCTGTCCAGCGCCTTGGCGAAGAAATCGGGGGCTCCGAAATTGCCGCTCTTCAGCGCAAGCCCGAGGGGCCCTGCGCGATCGGCCACAAGAACCGGCACGCCGGGATCGATCTCCGGCCCGATCATCATGTTTTTGAGACCGAGCGCTTCCACCACCGCGCCGGAGGTTTCTCCGCCGCCGACGACGATCTGCCGCATGCCGGCATCGGCGAGCCGCCGCGCCAGCCCGCCAAAGAAGGTCTCGATTTTTCCAGCCACGTTCTCGCGCCCGAATCGCTGCTGCACGAAGTTCACCACTTCAGGAGCAGCCGTCGAATAGACGATCGGATTTTCGGCGGCATTCGCCTCCACCCAGCGTGCCGCGCGCTCCACCGACATCGAGCCGCGCATCAGCACCGCCGGATCGATCGCCAGCCCCGGATGGTTCTGCAGGTGACAGGCGACCTGGTTCTGCGATGTCGTGGAGCAGGAGCCGCAGATCACGACACCAGGACCGTCGACCGGGGGAACTTCGGCCGCCATACCCGAGAGCTTGCCCTGGTTGCGGAAATTCTGCGGCAGGCCCTGCGCAATGCCCGAGCCGCCGGTCACCAGCTTGTGGTCGGCGACCGCGGCCGCGATCGTCGTCAGGTCGCCGTCCTCGATGGCGTCGACGACGACGAGACGGTGGCCGGCGGTGAGTTCGGCGCGCAGGCCGTTGCGCAAGGCCGCAGCGCCAGAGCGCACCACGTCGAGCGTAATGCTGCCGATCTCGCCCTTCGTCTGCTGCCGCAGCCAGCGGCGGATGTCGGGATCGGTCATCGGCGTCAACGGATGGTTCTGCATGCCGGATTCGCTGAGCAGCCGATCGCCGACGAAGAGATGTCCCATGAAAAGCCGCCGGCCGGTCGCCGGAAAGGCCGGGCAGACGACGGCGACGCCGGTGCCGGTGAGGCGCAGCAGCGCTTCGGCCACCGGCCCGATATTGCCTGAAGGCGTCGAATCGAAGGTCGAGCAATATTTGAAGACGATCTGCTCGCATCCCTGCTCGAGCAGCCAGCGCGCCGCCTCCAGCGACTGGCGCACCGCATCGTCGACCGACGCCGAGCGCGTCTTCAGCGCGACGACGCCGGCCTCGCAATCCGTCTTGCCGCGGCCGGTGCCGACGAACTGCACGGTCGACATGCCGCCTCTCGCAAGCGTGTTGGCAAGATCGCTGGCGCCGGTGAAATCATCGGCAATCGCCCCAAGCAGCATGTCAGGAAAGCTCCGGCAGGCGGCCTTCGAGCCCGTCCTCGATATGCACGCGAATGATCTCGTCGAAGGATGTTTCAGCGCTGAAGCCGAGCGCCTGCGCCCGGCTCGCATCGAAATTGCCCGGTTCAGCCACCAGCTTGCGGCCGACCATTCCGGCCGCGCCTATGACAAGGTTTTTCATCTGAAGCGGCCCTCCACTCGAAGACATCGACGCCGACTTCCGGCGCGAGTCGGCCCCGAACCGGCAATGTCTCAGTTAAGACAAGGCGAGCGACGCTGTCACGTGATTTTGGGGGGAGGGCGCAGTTCGGCTCGGCGCTGCTGTGGGCGGCTGCTATGAACCGGAAACGGACAGGCAGTCCTGCCTGCGGCAGCCTGAGGCTGGGCGTGCCGCATCCTGCCCAGGTCTCGTTCTAAACAGCACCCTCGGCGACGCTTTGCATCTGCTGCAGGTTCGTCACCTCATAGGTCCAGACTCGAAACGCCTTCAGCACATGCGGTCCGAAGGAATTGATGAGCGGTATGTCGGCGGCGTCGCGCCCGCGTGCGACGATGATGCGACCGATCCGCGGCGTGTTGTTGCGCGGATCGAATGTATGCCATGCACCGTCGAGGAAGACCTCGATCCAGGCGCTGAAGTCCATCGGGTCGACGACGGGAACACCGATGTCGCCGAGGTGGCCGTTGACATATCGTGCTGGAATGTTGAGGCAGCGGCACAACGCCACCGCGAGATGCGCGAAGTCGCGACAGACGCCGATACGTTCGTGGAACGCCTCGAAGGCTGTCCGCGTCGATCGCGCCTGCATGTAGTCGAATTGGATATGGCCGTGGACGAAGTCGCAAATCGCCTGAACGCGGCCCCAGCCGGGTGAGACCGTGCCGAACATATCCCACGCAATCTGGCTGAGGCGGTCCGTTTCGCAATAGCGGCTGCCCATCAGGTAGTTAAGGCAATCGTCCGGCAACTCCGAAACCGGGACTTCGCTGGCGCCTGGCAGATAGCTGTCCGGTTTGCCGTCGTCTTCGATCGTCGCATCGCCCCATATGGTCAGGTCGCCCGCCGGGGCAACCAGCCGAAGACAGCGGTTGCCGAAGAGATCGCGATAAGTCGATGTGGGAACATCGGGCGTGGTGAAGACCGTTTCCGGAATTCTGATGTCGGCCGCACGATCATCATGAACCGACAACAGACATACCAATGCGGTCGGCTGCGGGCAGGTCAGCGTGATTTCATAGCCGTAACGGATCAACATGGAGCGTTCCCGCGCGTCCGGATCCGCCTAGCGGAAATCCGCCGCAGTTAGAGTATAGAAGGCGCGGCGGCGGTAGGAATAGGCTTTGTGTGCCACGTCCTGAATGGAGTTGCGCAGGGCGTCGAACGACGAAAGCCACCTCGTTTCCGAAGGCTCGGTTCTTTGCAATGTGGTGTCGGATTTCGCCAGAGCGCCAACCTCGATGAAGAACAACACCTGGAACATGCCGTCATGGCCGACGAAGCGCACAGCATTTCTCGCCGCATCGAAGCTACGGCTTTGGTTCAGGAAGGCTAGCGCCATGGTTGGACCGGCGGGACCTTGCGAGCACTCCGAGCGGCGCCCGACAGCCTCAGCCATTCCTTCCGGTATCCTATGTTGAGGAGATTGAAGGACATCATGTCTTTCCCGGCCTGCGAACGGCTCTTGCCGATCATGGCATGGTCGGCGTGCACGGGACCGCTTGAAGATGCACGATAGACGGTCCACGAACGGGCGGATTCGATCCGGCGGTCGTGTTCGATCTCCATGGAGTAGCGGCCGGGCGCTTCCCATGTGTGGACGGCAAAGACATTCCGTCTTCGTTCGGCTTCGTCTTCATGGCTGTTCACGATGTCAACCTTTCGTCATTCGGGCCGTGGCCATGGCCAAACGTCCTCTCGATCAGTGTTGCGCCGCTGCCGGCGGGCGATAGGTTTACCAGTTCCAGGCTGTCTTCCGTCGCGACCCGCTCATGACGTTCATCGTCACTGCGGATGCGGTATTGCAGCATATTTCCCCTGAGAGGCAGCGTGGCGGTAATGCGGTATGTGTCGGGGAGCTTGGAGGGAACAACCAGGAACCCGTCCTTCACTCGGACAGTCTGCCCCACTTTGAAGATATGAGTTGCTGCCTCGCGCCTGATCGAGCGTCCATTGCGTTGCGGGATGCGCGTAGCGGTCATGACGGTTTGTGGTCCTTTTCGAGCGCGGTTTCGAGATCTGACAGGTGGATAGGCATCATCTGCTGCGTCGAACTCTGCGCGGCGATCGCCGGCAGGTGGATGAAGGCGCCGACCCTTAGCCAGGCAAGCCTGGAAACGCTATCGATCAATTCCTCGTCATAATCGACGCGGTATTCTCCGGCTGGCTGCGCCCCGTCGAAACCGGGCAGGCGGAATGGGGATGAAAAGCGGACGACGGTTTGTGTGGTGCGACTGGTCACGGCTGAGGCCTCCGCAGGAAGACACCGATACGTTTCCTGTATCGTTGAGATCCGACCCGGACGAACTCGAGGCTGCCGGTACATCCGCGGTCAGCGCCAAGCTCATTCCGGATCGGAATAGACGAAATCAACGCCGGAACGACGTCATAGATTGCTATCGAAAATTCAGTGGTGATGGCGGGTCGTAGGTCTCTGACACCGCGAAGCCAAGTCGGCCAAATCGACGAGGCCTATCATTGCGCCTCGATTGAGTTTAAATCAAGATAATTCGGATTTATCTATGAAAAACGCTAAATTAACTCGACGAGACCTTAAATAAAATTGAGCGCGATGGCGTAAAAATTCTATTCATTTGCTGATTATTACAAAATATCCGCTCAAATTGATTTCCTGAATTTTTAAAGAAATTCCCTGCGTGAACAATATTTCTTGGCACTCCTATCAATCGAGTGCCACGGGTGCTATTTATGAATTGCAGCCGCCCTACGCGCCGGTAGCAGAAAGACCTCTATGAAATTCCGTTCACTTCACGACCGCGTCGTCATTCGGCGTGCGGAAGGCGATGTCAAATCCAAGGGCGGGATCATCATTCCAGACACCGTCAAGGAGAAGCCGCAGCAAGGCGAAGTGGTCGCAGTCGGCCCGGGCCTGCGCGACAAAGGCGGTAATCTCGTCCCGCTCGATGTCGAGGTCGGCGATCTCATTCTGTTTGGAAAATGGTCGGGGACCGAGGTCACGATCGATGGCGAAACCCTTCTGATCATGAAGGAGACCGACATCATGGGCATCGTCGAAAAGACCGAAGCGGCTGCCGACAAAGCCGCCTGAGGGTCGAATTTGTGACCCGCAACTCAAGAGCGAACTGGGAAGAAATATCATGTCTGCCAAGGAAATCAGATTCTCCACCGACGCGCGCGACCGCCTGCTGCGCGGCGTCGAATTGCTCAACAATGCCGTCAAGGTGACGCTTGGCCCGAAAGGTCGCAACGTCGTCATCGACAAGGCCTATGGCGCACCGCGCATCACCAAGGACGGCGTCAGCGTCGCCAAGGAGATCGAGCTCGAAGACAAGTTCGAGAACATGGGCGCGCAAATGGTGCGCGAGGTGGCTTCGAAGACCAATGATCTTGCCGGCGACGGCACGACGACGGCAACAGTGCTCGCCGCCTCCATCTTCCGCGAAGGCGCAAAGCTCGTCGCTGCCGGCATGAATCCCATGGATCTCAGGCGCGGCATCGATCTCGGTGTTATCGCCGTCGTCAAGGAAATCAAGGCGCGGGCGATGAAGGTCAAATCGTCAGGCGAGATCGCCCAGGTCGGCACCATTGCCGCCAATGGCGACGCCACCATCGGCGAGATGATCGCCAGGGCGATGGACAAGGTCGGCAATGAGGGCGTCATAACAGTCGAAGAGGCGCGAACCGCCGAGACCGAACTCGATGTCGTCGAGGGCATGCAGTTCGATCGTGGATATCTCTCGCCCTATTTCGTCACCAATGCCGAGAAGATGCGTGTGGAACTGGAGGAGCCCTATATCCTCGTTCACGAGAAGAAACTCGGCAGCCTGCAGGCGCTGCTGCCGATCCTGGAAGCCGTCGTACAGACCGGCAAACCGCTGCTCCTCATCTCGGAGGACGTCGAAGGCGAGGCGCTGGCGACGCTTGTCGTCAACAAGCTGCGCGGCGGCCTGAAGGTCGCAGCCGTCAAGGCGCCGGGCTTCGGCGATCGCCGCAAGGCGATGCTCGAAGACATTGCCGTGCTGACCGCCGGCCAGATGATTTCTGAGGATCTCGGCATCAAGCTCGAGAACGTCACGCTCGATATGCTCGGCCACGCCAAACGCGTGCTGATCGAGAAGGAAAGCACCACGATCATCGACGGCTCCGGCGACAAAGCGGCCATCCAGGCGCGCATCCAGCAGATCAAGGCGCAGATCGAGGACACCACCTCCGATTACGACAAGGAAAAACTGCAGGAACGCCTGGCGAAACTCGCCGGCGGCGTTGCGGTCATCCGCGTCGGCGGCGCGACTGAGACGGAGGTCAAGGAAAAGAAGGACCGCATCGACGATGCGCTGAATGCCACCCGTGCGGCGGTCGAAGAGGGCATCGTGCCCGGCGGCGGCGTGGCACTGTTGCGCGCCAAGTCGGCGCTCATGGGCCTGACCGGGGAGAACGCCGACGTGACGGCGGGCATCTCGATCGTGCTCAGGGCGCTCGAAGCCCCGATCCGGCAGATCGCCGACAATGCCGGGTTCGAAGGCTCCATCGTCGTCGGCAAACTCGCCGACAGCAATGATCACAATCAGGGCTTCGACGCACAGACGGAGACCTATGTCGATATGATCGAGGCCGGCATCGTCGATCCTGCCAAGGTCGTGCGCACCGCTCTGCAGGACGCCGGTTCGATCGCGGCGCTGCTGATCACCGCCGAGGTGATGATCGCCGACATTCCCGCGAAAGATTCTGCGCCTGCTGCCGGAAATGGCGGCATGGGCGCTATGGGATACTGAGGCCAGCTTGACCCGGTCCGGCGTCGCCGGACGGCACAACCCGAATAACAGACAGGGAGAATTCCAATGTCCGTACAGAGCAGCAGCAAGACATCGATTACCCAGCGTTTCGACAGTTACCAGCCGTCCAAGACGCTTCTCGCCTGGGCCTGCGTCGTCACGGCGATCGCCACGATGATCATCGGCTTCAGCTGGGGAGGTTGGGTCACAGGCGGCACATCAAGCAAAGCGGCAGCCGCTGCCGGCGACACCGCACGCGGAGAACTGGCGTCGGCCATTTGCGTCGAGCGATTCAAGGCGGCGCCGGATGCGAGCGCTAAATTGATCGAGTTCAAGGCGATTACCGAAGGCTACAAGCAGCGTCAGTTCGTTGAGGCCGGCGGTTGGGCGACTATGCCCGGCCAGACTTCAGCCGATAGCCGAAGTGTTCAAGGCTGCGCCACAGCGCTTGCCGTCTGACACCGTTTTTCCAGAGCGCTCCGATATATGTGCGGAGCGCTCCCACTGTTGAAGCAGGAAATGACCCATGATCCGTTTCGTGAAAAAGAGCGACCCGAAGCCAGCCGCAGAAGACGCCGGCGGCGAAAGCGTCAAGAAAGTCCCTGAGGCAGCCGCCGAGGGGCCCAAGAAAGCCGCCAACGACAGCACGCCTCGCCGCGCGCCGCGGGCGGCTGAAGACGACGACCAGCTTATCTGAGCACAGCGCCGCACCGCAGTTCACGACCTAAAGCATGTCGCGCAAAAGTGTGCAGCGGTTTTGCGACAACGGCATGCGTAAAAACAAAGACCTAAAGCGCGAGGAGCGAATCTGAAAGATCGCGACGCGCTTTAGCGATAGTCCAGCCAGACTCCGCCTGCGTCGGCGGACCGTACGCAGTTTTCGACCCAGCGCACGCCTTCCAGTCCGGCATCGACATCGGGAAAGACGAGGTCTTCGATGCCCGCAGGGGCGAGGCCGCGCTCATTGTTGATGGCAAAGCCGAAGCGGCGATAGAGGTTCGCCCAGGCTTCGAAGAGACCTTCCGGGTGACCGCCGCCGATCCGGTCGTCGATTCTGGCCTCGGGATAGAGATAGTCCATGCCACGCTCGAGAATGCGGGCCGGTTCGCCCTGGATCTCGTAAGACAGCTGGTTCGGCCGCTCGTCCCACCATTCGATGCTGGCCTTCGAGCCGACGATGCGGATCTTCTGGCCGTGCATGGAGCCGGCATTGACGGCGCTCGACCAGATGGTGGCGATCGCGCCATTATCATATTCCATCAGGGTCACCGCATTGTCTTCGAGCGGCGCTCGGCTTTTGACGAAGCTCTGGCGGGTGCAGAGCAGTCGCCTGATCTTCAGATGCGGCAGGATGACCTTGGCGATATAAAGCGGGTGGGTCCCGACGTCGCCGAGGACATAGCTGGGACCTGCGAATTTCGGATCGACGCGCCACCGCGTCGCGGGGTTCTGCTCCTCCACCGCAGCACTATGGAAGCCATGGGCAAATTGCAGGTTGACGATGCGGATCTCGCCGAGATCGCCATTCCTGACCATGGCGCGCGCCTGCTCGATCATCTGGTGGCCGGCATAACCATAGGTCACGCCGACGATCCGGCCGCGCACTTTAGAAAGCGCCTTCAGTTCTTCGGCTTCGGCGATCGTGAAGCAGAGCGGCTTTTCGCAGATCACATGCAGATCATGTTCGAGTGCTGCCTTGCAGATCGCGAAATGGGTATTGTTGGGCGTTGCGATCGACACCGCCTCGATGCCGTCGGCCCGCCCGGCTTCAGCCGCAAACATCGCCGCATAGTCCCGGTAGCTCCTGGCTTCGTCGAGCCCGAGATCGACGCCGAAGGCGCGGCCGCGTTCCGGATCGATATCGAAGGCGCCCGCCGCAAGGGCAAAAACGTCGTCGCGATGCGCCGCCGAGCGATGAATATAGCCGATCTGGCTGCCTCTGCCGCCGCCGACCATGCCCCAGCGGATCGGCTTTCTCCTGTCATGCGTCATCATCTTTTCCCTAAAAACCGACCGACCTGAGATAGTCGCGGCTTTGCTTCACGTCTTCGAGGCTGCCGGCGACATTGAGCGGATTGCGCTCCTGCTCGACGGTGATGAAGCCGTGATAGCCGATCTCCTCGAGCGTCCGCCTGACGGCGGGATAATCGATGACGCCGCGGCCGATCGGGCACATGACGCCCTGTCCGCAGGCCTCGAAGAAGCGGATCTTCTCGCCAAGCACACGGTCGAAGACGGTCTGGTCGATGTCCTTGAAGTGGACGTAGTCCAGCCTGTCGGCATAGCGGCGAAGCATCTCCACGGGATCCATGCCGGCATAATAGCTATGGCCGGTGTCGAGGCAGAAGCCGGCGATCTCCTGCGGAACGTCGCCTGCCACCCGCTCGATCTCATCGGCGAATTCGATATAGCCGCCCGCATGCGGGTGGATGACGGCGCGCACGCCGTATTTGCGCGCCGCGAGTTCCGCAATCGCCATGATATTGGCGACCATCCCGGCCCAGGCCTTGTCGTCGAGACGCGGCGCACGATCCGAATGGCCGGCGGTATAGTCGCGCTCGTCGTGGCCCCAGTCCATGACCGTGAGATAGGGGGTCCTGAACCGCTGGCCCGCCACCTGTTCCGGCTGCGGCAGCCTGGTGATGACGGCGCAGATTTCCTCCGTCTGCCGCAGCAATGTCTCCCGATTTTCAGGCGAGACGAGATCGTCGAAGATCGTGCCGGCAACGATGAAGAGATTGCGCTCGGCGAGCGCCTTTGCAACGAGCGCATCATCGAGCGGCACGTAGCCGTATGGTCCGAGTTCGAGGCCGCCATAGCCGGCCGCCGCCGCCTCGTCGAAGACGCGCTCCCAGGCGGGAAGATTTGGATTGTTGACGTCGTCCACGCCCCAGCAGCAGGGGGCTGTCGTAATCGTGATGGTCACGGTTTCATTCCTGAAAAGTGGTGGTGCCGGGCGGATGTTGACGATCAGCCAAGTTTCCCGGGCCAGTATTTGTCGACATATTTCTGGATTTCGGAGCGCATGAAGCGGCCGGAATCATCGGCGCGCTCCTCCCAACCGAAGACGCAGGCGGTGATGATCCCGTCGAACCCGACCGCAGCGAGCGAGGAGAAGAAGAGATCCCAATTGATCTCGCCCTGGTACATATCCATGTGCTGATGGATGGTGACCTTGGCGCCCGGCGGATTGATGATGTAGCGCAGCCCTGACGACGCCTTGTGATTATAGGTATCGGCCACATGCACATGGGCGATCAGCGGGCCGGCATCGCGGATCATACGCGCCATGTCGTCACCGAAATAGAAGGTATGCGGCGCGCAATAGAGGAATTTGACGTTCTTCGAGCCGATGGTCTTCAGCATGTCGATCGCTGGATGCAGCGTCTCGCACCAGTCTTCCGGATGCGGTTCCATGTTGAGCGTGACGCCCTCGCGCTCGAACACCGGGACGAGCTCTTCGATCGAGCGCCACCAGGCGGCTTCGCTGTGCTCGTGGGTATGCATGCCGCCGCAGCAGCTGGCGCGGTGGCTGCGATCCGGCGACGGCCCGCGGCCGAATTCCGAGTTCATCGTATCGCAGCCCATCTCGGCCGAAATCGCGATCGCTTCCTTCCAGTAGCGCACCGCTGCCTGCCGCTCGTCCTCATGAGGGCTCGCCCAGCGATACATCGGCAGGATCGAAGCCAGCTGGACGCCGTGATCCTTCAGGGCCGACTTGAATTCCGCGATGCGTTCCTTGTGTGCCCGCGGGCGCACCCACCAGGGCAGAAAATCGTCGCGCGGTGAAAGCTCGATATGCTCGTAGCCGAGCTCCGCCGCCTTGCGGCAGAGGTCGCGCAGGTTGAGGTGACGGTGCATATGCGGGTCGAGTGCGATCTTCATCTGGCTCCTCCGTCATCCCCGGCCGCTTCGTGCCGGCGGATGATCCTTGATCTCGGTTGTTTCGGACGTCCGGTGCTCCTCCCGGATTGCTGGCACGATACGGCTGCGGCGCCCCCATGCTCCAATGCTTCCTTGATCAAATTTGATCATTGACCTCACGGCAGGCCGATGCTTTGCTGTGTCAGCTTTGGGAGTGGGTGAGCCTGATGAAGGTGACTTTGAAGGATGTCGCAAGCCAAGCCGGCGTTGGCACAGCGACCGTCGAGCGCGTCCTCAACGGCCGCGGCGGCGTGCGGCCGGAGACGGTGGAGAAAGTCTTCCTGGCGGCAAGACAGCTTGAATACCGGTCAAGCCTGCCGGTCGCCCATCGCGGTCTGATCCGCATAGAGGTAATCCTCGTTCGCCCGGAGACCAGCTTCTATTCGCGCCTGAACCGGGCGTTCGAGCGCATTGCCGCCTCACTCGACGACAGCATTGTCGTTCACCGCACCTTCGTCCGCGAGAACGAGCCGGCGCAATTCGCTCGCTATATCGCCAACCCGACGGCACGCCGTTCGGCGCTGATCGTGGTTGCGCCCGACCATGCCGATGTCGTCACCAGTGTGCGCAAGGCGGCCGGTCTCGGCATTCCCGTCGTCCAGATCATGACCCGTCCGGCCCCCGAACTGCCCTATGTCGGCATCGACAACTATGCTGCCGGACGCACCGCGGCTCACTACATGTCGGGCATGCTGGCGCAGCGTCCCGGTTCGTTCGTCGCTCTCTGCCACAGCGGCGCCTATGAGAACCATAAGGAGCGGATCCGCGGCTTCTCCAGCTATCTCTCGGAGAATGCTTCGAATGAGGGTTCAAACGAACATCGTTTCGTCGAGGTCATGTTCGACCTTGATGATGAGCACAATGCCATGGAACTGCTGCAAACGGCCCTCCGGCGCGAACCCGGCATCATCGGCGTCTATAGTGCGGGCGGCGACAACAAGGGTGTTGCCAGGGTGCTCGCGGCCAACAAGGCTAGGCGGCCGTTCTGGGTCGGCCACGAGTTGACGGGAGAGACGCAGGATTATCTCCGCCGCGGCATCATGTCGATCGTGCTCGACCAGGCGCCGGAGGTGCAGGCGAGGCGATCGATAGATCTTGCCTTGAACAGGCTGGGTCTCATCGAGGTGGAGGTCAGCGCCGAACCGGTGCGCTTCCTGACGATCACACCCGAAAATCTTTGAGGCGGGATAAGGAGGCCCGAACAATCCGCTCGAATGAGCGCCAGCGGCTTTCACGACGCTGGCGCCACCTTACTGCAGCTGTGGCTTTCTGAGAAAGCTGTTGCGGTCTGCGGATTTGACGCGCAGCCAGGCTTCCCGGCCGTTCCTAAGGATCCGCATGGGAATCTCGGCGCCGGCGGGGCCGCTGCTCCAGATCTTGCGATAGAAATCGGCCAGGCCATCGACCTCTTCGTCGCGGATCTCCGAAATGATGTCGCCCTGACGTAGGCCCGCTTGGGCGGCCGGACCGCCTTCGGCCACGCTCATGACCACCACGCCACCATTGCTTTCGGCGGAGAAGGCGCCGAGCCACGGCCGTGGCGGTCTGTTGACCTGGCCGCGGTTCAAGAGATCGTCTAGGATCGGCGGCAAAAGGTCGATCGGCACGACCATGTTGATATCGGCAACCTCGTCGCCATGGCTCATCTGCAGGCGAAGCGAACCGATGCCGAGAAGCTTGCCGTCCGAACCGATCAGCGCCGCGCCACCCCATGAGGGATGGGCTGGTGCCGTGAAAATCGCCTCGTCGAGCAGATATTCCCAATAGCCGGCAAACTCCTGCCGGGCGACGATATTTGCCTCGACGAATTCTCCGATGCCATCGGCCAGCACGACGGGATCGCCGGCCTTGGCCGTCGCCGCGTCGCCGAGATCCACCGCCGGCGCATTCAGGGGCCCAAGCGCCTGGACCAGGCCGAAGCCGCTTTCCTGATCATAGGCAAGCGCATGCGCGGGAACCACGCGTCCGTCATGGGTCGTCAACCAGACTTCTTCGGCTTCGGTGATGAGATAACCGATGGTCAGCACCAGCCCGTTGTCGCGAATGACTACGCCGCTGCCTTCCCGGACAGTGCCCAGCGTCTCCGCCGTGAAGGCATCTTCCGGAATGGAGGAACGGACGGCCACGACTGACCGCAAAATCGGATCGATATTCATGCTTTCATCCCGATGGGCGCCGGCGCATTCTTCCTTGAATAGGTAAGAGAATGAACGGCGGGTGCAAGACCGTATCGGAGGGAATTTCGGCAGGCCAACGCGCGACCTCCCTCCGATGCCTGCACCAATCAAGGTTTCACTGAGCGCCGAGACTATCTCGCATGGCAATGGCGGGCGGCTGAGCGCGACCATATTGCCGCGGCGAGCATCCCATCACTCTCTTGAAAGCGGTGCTGAATGCGCTTTCGGATTCATAACCGAGCGACAGGGCGACACCGGCAATTGCTTCGGCCGAGCTTGTCAATCGGTCACCTGCGAGAAGCATGCGCCAGCGCGTCAGATAATCCATCGGCGCAAGCCCGACCTTTTCCTTGAAGTGGAGAGCAAAACTGGACCGCGACATCGAGGCACGTTCAGCCAGCGACTGCAGCGTCCACTTGCGGGCTGGATCGGCATGCAGGGCACCGATAGCCGCACCGATCCGCCGGTCGGTAAGCGCGAAAAGCCAGCCGACGCCGCGCGCATTCGGCGATGCGATATGGAGGCGCAACACCTGCATGAGCATGACATGAGCAAAATGCTCCGCCATCAGAAAGCCACCTGGCTGCTGGTCGCGCAATTCGCGCGTCATCCGATCGAGGCACCAGCGCAGCACGGCGGCGTGATCGGAATCCCTCTTCACATGGACGATCGGCGGCAGGATTCCGAGAAGGATGTCCGAATTTCCTCCCGAAAAGGAAAAACGGCTGCCGATCAGGAAGAAATCGCCGCCGCCATTGCAAGTCGCAATGCCGTCGCGGGCGATCGAATAGATCGCATCGGACGGGATCGCTTCGAGAGCCGGATCGCTGGCGAGACGAAAAGCTCGGCGGCTCGTCAGCAGAAAGCAGTCGCTTTCCTCCAGGCGGACAGCTTCGGGGACGCCATCGACGCTCAGCCAGCACGCGCCTGAAATCACTGCGTTGAACTTGATGCCGTCAGGGGGCGGAAAATCGATCGCCCAAGCACCGCCAGCGTCAAGCCCCGCGGAAACATAGCTGCGCGGTTTGAGCAATGCGAGAACATCGGATAACGGGTCCATGTAGAAATCCGGACGATGGCGAAGAGATGCCGGACTTTAGCGCATGGATCGTCTGGAGGCCACGCCTTATTCTCGCGACCGTCATCCCGAGCGACGGCAACGCGCCGCAGAACAAAGGTAATTATCATGAGTGACAAACAAGTCCCCATCCGCTCCGGATTTGGAGCCCACACGACGGCCGGCGAGGTTCTGGCCGGTCTCGATCTTTCCGGCAAGCGCGCCATCGTCACCGGCGGCCATTCCGGCCTCGGGCTCGAGACCACGCGCGCTCTGGCGGGCGCCGGCGCGAAGGTGACCATCGGCGCAAGGAGCATCGAGGCGGCGCGTAGCGCGGTCGCCGGTATCGATGGAGTAGAGATCGATCGGCTCGACCTTTCCGACCTCGAAAGCGTTCGCGCCTTTGCCGAGCGGTTCGTCGCATCTGGCCGCAGCATCGACATTCTGATCAACAGCGCCGGCATCATGGCCTGCCCGGAAACGCGTGTCGGCGACGGATGGGAGGCACAGTTCGCGACCAATCATCTCGGCCATTTCGCCTTGGTCAACCGCCTTTGGCCGGCGATCTCGCGCGGCACTCGCATCGTTTCGGTTTCCTCCGGTGGCCATCACAACTCGGCCATACGATGGGAGGATGTGCAATTCGACACCGGTTACGACAAATGGCGGGCCTACGGCCAGTCGAAGACCGCCAACGCACTTTTCGCCGTGCATCTGGACAGGCTCGGGCGCGACACCGGCATCCGCGCCTTCTCGCTGCACCCGGGCAAGATCCTTACCCCCTTGCAGCGCTATCTCGCACAGGAGGAAATGGTCAGTGCCGGCTGGATCGATGCAGACGGCAATCCGATTGATCCGACATTCAAGACACCAGCCCAGGGGGCCGCCACGCAGGTTTGGGCGGCGACCTCGCCGCAACTCGACGGTATGGGAGGCCTCTATTGCGAGGACTGCGATATCGCCATCCGCGCAACGGCTGGAGAACCCGGCGGCGTCAGCGACCATGCAGCCGATGCCGAGGAGGCGGCACGCCTGTGGATCTTGTCGGCAAGGCTGACCGGGATTGACGCTTTCGCGGCCTACGCCTGAAGCCATAGCGCGCGGCAAACCGTCGTCAATGCGCGATGAAGACGCTGCTGATGTCTTGCCGTCCTCGCGCCTCACCCGGGCGGGTGAAAGCCCGATCGGCAAGCCGAGCGGATCGTCAGCACGTCATTGGCGCACACGCTGCCGAAATCGGCCTGCGACAGCGCGGTCGCCGTGCCGGATTGTATTTGCGCAGATAGCAGTCAAGTCCGGCGACAATCCGTCCTGCGTCGTTCTCCGGACTTGGCGCGCGACATTTTTCGTGACAGCGGCAGTGTGCAACAATATACGGTCAATCTCATCAGGAATCAGACCGACACGGATCACGACATGAAAGACTGGCATCCCGATCTCAGCCGCAGCAGCAGTCCGCGTTATATGGCGATCGCCGATGTGATCGAAATGGATCTGCGCAGCGGGCATCTGGTGGTTGGGGACCGGCTGCCGCCGCAACGTGAACTCGCCAAGCGGCTGAATGTCGATTTCACGACGGTGGCGAGAGGTTATGTCGAGGCGCAGAAGCGCGGGCTTGTCGATTCGCATGTCGGTCGAGGCACCTTCGTCACCGGTGGCGCGGACAAGGAGCGCCAGGGATTCGCGCCCGACGCCGCGCCCGATCCCCGCCGCGCCTCCATCGTCGATTTCTCGATGAACATGCCGCCGGAAACGGACGACCCGGAGCTGATCGCCCGCATGCGCGAGGGCATGTCGGCGGTGACGGCGAACCTCATTCCGCTTCTGCGCTACCAGGGCTTCGGCGGCTCCAGCATGGACAAGGAGGCTGCCGCCTCCTGGCTCAGCCGTCGCGGGCTGGTGCCCTCGCAGGAACGCATCTTCGTCACACCCGGCGCCCATCCGGCCCTGCTGGCGATCTTCGGCCTGCTGGCAAAGCCGGGCGAAACCGTGCTTTCGGAAATCATCACTTATCCCGGCATGCGCTCGATCGCCGCCCAGCTGCGGCTCAATCTGGCCGGCCTGCCGATGGACGAGGACGGTATCCTGCCGGACGCCTTTGCCGAGGCCTGCGAGAGATTGAAGCCGAAGGCGCTCTATCTCAATCCGACGCTGCAGAACCCGACGACGCTGACCATTCCGGCCAGGCGCCGCGAGGAGATCTGCGCCGTTGCCCGCAAATATCACGTGCCGATCGTCGAGGACGATGCCTATGGCTTCATTCCGCAGCATGGCCCGGCGCCGCTCGCCGCAACAGCGCCCGATCTGACCTGGCATATCGGCGGACTGGCGAAATGCATCGGCGCGGGTCTGCGACTTGCCTATGTCGTAGCGCCTGATAGCAAGGCCGTGTGGCCCTTCGTCAGCGCCATGCGCGCCAACAATGTCATGGCCTCGCCACTGACCGTGGCGCTCGCCACCCGCTGGATCGAGGACGGCACCGCCGATACGATCCTGCGTTTCATCCGTGCCGAGGCCGCCGCCCGCCAGCAAATGGTCGCCGCCATTCTGCCGGCCGGCAGCTACCGCGCCGATCCGATCAGTTTCAACATCTGGCTGCCGCTCTCCAACGGCTGGACCCGCTCCACCTTCGGCAGCCATACCCGCTCTTCCGGCATCGGCGTCGTCGCAAGCGATGCCTTCACGGTCGAGGGCACGGCACCCGAGGCCGTGCGTGTCTGCCTTGGCGGACCGATCACCCGGGAGAAACTGCAGGGCGCACTGGAATTCATGGCCCATGCGCTGGAAGGCCCGCCGGAAATGGCGGCGTCGTTCTTCTGACGCGGAACCCAGCTCCGGGCTGATCAGACACGGACGAAAGCCGGAGGCGGTCGAGATCAGATCGGTCGTGCCCAGATCTATCCGGGCATGGGCGAAGCGTAACCGTCACGTTCACGTCTGATCCGCCCTGGCTGCGCCCCCAAATGCTGCTTGAAAATCTGCAGTCAGCTTGCTGCCGGCATGCGCTGGGGAGCTCTGCGGCATTCTGGCGAATTGACTGGTAATTTCCCTATAATGTAATTATATTGCATGCAGTCATTGCAGCTATTGATCGTATCAATATTTGCGGAGCAAGAAAGCGAGATCGTCATGGACACGGAATATCCCCCACTTCCTCCGATGCAGACCGGCATCAAGGGACGCTGCCCGCGCTGCGGCCAGGGCCATATGTTCAAGGGCTTCCTGACGTTGCAGCCGGAATGCGAGGTCTGCGGTCTGGATTATTCCTTCGCCGATCCGGCCGACGGTCCGGCCTTCTTCGTCATCTGCTTCGCCTGCATCCCGAGCGTGCTGCTCGGCGTCTGGCTGGAGGTGGCCTTTTCGGCGCCGATCTGGGTGCAGCTTCTGGTCACCGGTCCCTTCATGCTCGCCACCTGCATTCCGCCGCTGCGGCCGCTGAAGGGCTGGCTGGTGGCCAGCCAGTATTTCTACAAGGCGGAAGAGGGTAAGCTTGCCTAAAGCATGTCGCGCAAAACTGTGCAGCGGTTTTGCGCAAACGACATGCGTAAAAACAAAGACCTAAAGCGCGAGGGCGAATCTGAAAGATCGCCACGCGCTTTAGGACTTGTTTAGCGTCGCGCGCAGGCGCGGCGTCGCGAAATCGAGCAGCGCCCGCAGTTTCAGGGGCACCAGTCCCTGCGCGGGATAGACGAGATGCACCGGGGCCGGCGGCGGTTCGAAATCTTGGAGCAGCGGCACCAGCAACCCGGCCATCTCGGCGCGTGCGGCCTGGTAGGAAAGCACCCGGGTGATGCCGAGGCCGGCGACGGCCGCATCGACCGCGGCCTCGGCTGTGTTGACCGCGAGCCGCGAGCGGATCGGCACGGCGAGATCATGTTTCCCCTCGATGAATGTCCAACTCAGCATCGAGGCCATACCCTCGAAGGTGACGCAGTCATGCCCGGCAAGATCGCCTGGATGCCGGGGCAGGGCGTGCCGCGTCAGATAATCCGGGCTGGCATAGACCGTACGGCGGATCGCGCCGAGCCTTGTGGCGATCAGGTTGCTGTCCGGCAGGTTGCCGATCCTCAGCGCCACGTCGATATGATCCTCGATGAGGTTCGACAGCCGGTCGCCAAGCATCAGCCGCAGATTGATATCGGGATAGGCTTTCAGGAAATCCACCACGACGGGCAGGACATGCAGCCGACCGAAGACGATCGGTGCGGTCATCGTCAACTCGCCCTTCGGGGCGCTGTATTCACCGGCTGCCGTCCGTTCCGCCTCTTCCACCCGATCGAGAATCTCCCGCGCCGCCTCGACGTAGGAGCGGCCGGCTTCCGTCAGCGTGATCTTCCGGTTGCTCCGTTGCAGCAGCTGAGCGTTGAGATGTGCTTCCAGTTCCGAAACCTTGCGGCTGACGGTTGCGAGCGGCGATCGCAGATGCCGTGAGGCGGCCGACAGGCTGCCCTGTTCGACAACGGCAAGAAGCACGGTCATGGCGTCGAGGCGGTCCATTCTATCCTTCCATGAATTGGTAGCATGCCTTCCAGATTAGCATTCTACTGCAGTCATATGGAAGGCAGTAAATTACACCGCAGATGGTTCGAAGCGGCCATCGCCAACCGCGTCCCGTCGATTCGAAGACCAGAGGAACCATCATGAAACTCTATCACCACCCGCTTTCCGGCCATGCCCACCGGGCTCACCTGTTCCTGTCGCTGCTTGGCGTACCCTATGAACTGGTCGAGGTCGACCTGGCGGCTGGCGCTCACAAGGCGCCGGACTTTCTGAAGCTCAATCCCTTTGGCCAGGTGCCGGTGCTCGACGACAATGGCACGGTCATTGCCGATTCCTCCGCCATCCTCGTCTATCTCGCGCGCAAATACGGCCGCACCGACTGGCTGCCGGAAGAGGCGGTGGCCGCGGCGCGGATACAGAAATGGCTTTCGGTCGCAGCGGGCGAGATCGCCTATGGGCCTTGTGCTGCGCGCCTGGTCACCGTCTTCGGCGCCGATTTCCGCACCGACGAGGTGATCGCCCGGGCGCACCGCATTCTGGCGCTGATCGAGGCAGAACTGGACAACCGCAGCTTCCTGCTCGGCGACAATCCTGTGATCGCCGACGTGGCACTCTACAGCTACATCGCCAATGCGCCGGAGGGCAATGTCGATATCTCGGCCTATCCAAGCGTTCGTGCCTGGCTTGCGCGCATCGAGGCGCTGCCGGGTTTCGTCGGCTTTCGCAAGACCAAGATCGGCCTTGCCGCGTGAGAAACCACCGGGGCAGGGACGCTGTCCCGGTTCCCCCAAATGCTGCCCTGAAGGAGGCCGTGATGCTGGAACAGACAAGACAGGACGCCACATCGCCCTGGCATAAGGGTGAACTCGCCATGCAGCGCAGCGTCGGTGTCGCCGAACGCATGGACGGGCCGGGCCGTAATTTCGTCCGCAAGGCCATGCCGGAGCAGCATCGCGCCTTCTTTCCGATGCTGCCTTTCGTCGTGCTCGGCGCCGTCGATGCGAAGGGCGATGTCTGGGCAACGGTCAGGGCCGAGCGCCCGGGTTTCATGGTCTCACCGGAGCCGGAGATTCTCGATGTCCGCCTGCCGCGCGACGCGGCCGATCCTGCCGATGCCGGCATGGAGGATGGCGACGCAATCGGAATGCTCGGCATCCAGCTCGAGACGCGGCGGCGCAACCGGCTGAACGGCGTGATCCGCAGGACGGATCCTGGAGCTTTCCAGGTGCACGTCGGCCAGAGCTTCGGCAATTGCCCGCAATATATCCAGCTTCGCTCTTCCGCCTTCGTCCGCGATCCCGATGTGCCCACAGCGATGCCGCCGCTACACTCTGGCCAACTCGACGATCGGGCGCTAGAGATGATTGAGGGTGCGGATACCTTCTTTGTCGCCTCCTATGTCGACCGGGAGAACGGCGAGCGGCAGGTGGACGTGTCCCATCGCGGCGGCAATGCCGGCTTCGTGCGTGTCGGCGCCGACGGCGTGCTGACCGTTCCAGACTTTCCCGGCAATCGGTTTTTCAACACGCTGGGCAATTTCCTCGTCAATCCGAAGGCGGGGCTGGTCTTCATCGATTTCGAAACCGGCGACGTGTTGCAGATGACGGGCAGGGTCGAGGTGCTGCTGGATTCGCCCGAGGTCGCCAGCTTTCAACGGGCGGAAAGGCTGTGGCGTTTCACGCCCGAAGAGATCGTGCTTCGCCCGGATGCCCTGCCGCTGCGGTGGAGCCTGCCTCCCGGCCTTTGAGAAATACCGCGCCGAACCGGCTTGCCAATCATTGTACTGATCAGTACAATGATAACCATTGAGTACAGGAGCGCCCGGAGAACCTATGTCCAGCCTCGTCCCGCCTTTTACCCTTGAGACCGCCACCCAGAAAGTCCGTCTTGCCGAGGACGGCTGGAACAGCCGTGATCCCGAGCGCGTCTCGCTCGTCTATACGCCGGACAGCCGCTGGCGGAATCGCGCCGAATTCATCACCGGCCGTGCCGAGATTGTCGCCTTCCTCACCCGCAAATGGGCAAAGGAACTGGATTACCGGTTGATCAAGGAGATCTGGGCCTTCACCGATCATCGCATCGCCGTGCGCTTCGCCTATGAATGGCACGATGACAGCGGCAACTGGTTCCGCTCCTATGGCAACGAGAACTGGGAATTCGACGCCGCCGGTTTGATGCAGCGCCGCTTCGCCTGCATCAACGACCTGCCGATCCGGGAGTCGGAGCGCAAGTACCATTGGCCGCTCGGCCGGCGGCCGGACGAGCATCCCGGTCTGACCGAGCTCGGCCTCTAAACAAGCCAAGGAAGCCGCGGGTGAAGACCGTTTACGAACGCGCCGACATCGTGCCGTTGCTCGCCGAAATCTTCCGCGAGCTCGGCTATGAGGGCACGTCGCTCAGCCGCATCACCGAACGCACCGGCATCGGCAAGGGCAGCCTTTACCACTTCTTCCCCGGCGGCAAGCAGGAGATGGCGGGCGCCGTGCTCGCCGATGTCGATGGCTGGTTCGAACATGCGATCTATCAGCCGCTGAGAAAGGACGACGCCCGTGAGGCGATCGCGGCAATGTGGACGAATGTGAACGATTACTTCCGCTCCGGCCGTCGCATCTGCCTCGTCGGTGCCTTCGCGCTTGACGAGACCCGCGAACGGTTTTCGGCAGAGATCGGCAATTATTTCATTCGCTGGATCGACGCCTTGCGGTCAGCGCTGATGCGGGCAGGCTGCTCTGAGGGGGAGGCGCAAACGCTCGCCGAGGAGGGCGTCGCGGGTATTCAGGGCGCGTTGGTGCTGTCGCGTGCGCTTGATGACAGGATGGTTTTCACCCGGTTCTTGGACACGCTGGCGAAACGGTTTGATTCTGTGATGCGATGAGGGGCGGTGATGTGATGAGGGGGCAAACCGCTGGGACGTTTATTGTACCTATGAAAAAATTCACCCGGCCACGAGTGACTGGCCGGGGCATTGATCGGGCGCTGCGCGGCGCTCGAGCTTACATCGGTAGCGTTTTGCGTCTATTTCAGCGTTGCTGTTGAGGCTGCTGGGCCGGGCGCGTATTTTCCCGTTCAGGGCGAACCTGGCGCCATTCGTTTTCCATCTGGTCGACGACATGCTGGGGAATGGTGGTTTGGCTATTGGCGGGCGTCTGCATCGGAAGTCTCCTCTGTTCGTGGTAAGGCTTCGGGGCAAGAAGATGCATTGCATAAGACAAAAGGCGTGTAAATCAGTGGCTTAAACACTTTAAACGATTAAATGGAATTTAATCGATTAAGACGGTTTTAACCATGATATTTCGAGGGAAGCGCGGAATGGTTGTCCACATGGACCGGGCATTCTTTTTCGATACTGTACGGCACGGACTCTTCAAGGGAAACCTGACTCAGCCTCAGGTAGTGGGCATCACGGCGATTCTCGACGCCTGGGAAGAACGGTTTGCCGATGCCGACCGGCGGTGGCTCGCATACATCCTCGCAACCGCTTACCACGAGACCGCTTATACGATGCAGCCGGTGCGCGAGACGCTGGCGGAAAGCGATGTGCGCGCGGTCGAGATCCTCGAGACGGCCTTTGCCGCAGGCCGGCTCTCCTGGGTGAAGACGCCCTATTGGCGGCCGGACGAGGATGGCCGCAGCTGGCTCGGACGCGGCCTGGTGCAGCTCACCCACAAGCGGAACTACGAGGCGATGAGTGTGCTGACGGGGATCGATCTCGTTGACGATCCCGACCGGGCGATGGAGATGGATGCGGCGGTGACGATCCTGATCGAAGGCATGCTGCAGGGCAGCTTTACCGGCCACAGGCTCGCCGATCACCTGAACGAGACGACCGCGGACTGGGTGAATGCGCGCCGCATCGTCAATGGCACCGACCGGGCGGAAAAGCTCGCCGCCTATGCCATGGTCTTCGATGCGGCGATACGTCCCGATGGGGCTCGTAGCATGCTCGCGCGGTTGAAGGCCTGGGGCGCGCATGTTATCGCCCGGCTGACAGCTGGAGTGCGGCGCGTCCGATAGGATGCGCCAACGTCGCTCCATCATTTTATACATCTGACAGGAGCTTCCGCGTGATCCGTCATATCGTCTTCTTCACCGTACAGGAGGAACATCTGCAGGAGGTGAGGGCCGGGCTTTCTATACTGACCGGCATTCCGCATGCGCGGCTGCTTGAAATCGGCACCAATGTGAAGACCGATCAGTTGGGCACCGAGATCGATCTCGTAGTCTATGGCGAATTCGACGACGAGGCGGCCCTTGCCGCCTACAAGGCGCATCCCGATTATCAGCTCTCGATCGAGCGCGTGCGGCCGCTCCGGGAAAAGCGCATCGCCGCCGACTACGACAGCCGCACGGCGGTGACGCGGCCGCTCTGACTTGCCCAGGCGTTTGGCCACGCTGTATTCTATTGAAATCTCAAATGGATGAATGATTTTCCGGATTCGGATCAGTCCGAAGCTGACTCAACTTCCGAAGTACCGGACTCAACTTTCGAAAAAGCGGCGGCAAGCGATTCTAAAGATTCGCCAAAACCGGCTGCTGGTTCATGGTCAGGTTGCCCCGGCGGTTGCGGCGTGGACGGACAGCCGCTCTCGTCCATGCGTGGATGATAGTCAGGAGATATTAAGAATGGCTGATTCCGACGCACGGGCGCCGCGCACCAGCGCCATCAGCATCAGCACGAAGATGAGCGACAATGCCGCCAGAACGGCGCAGGCGGCGAGCGCCGGGCCGGTGCCGGCGCGGTCGAGGATGGCGGTGAAGATGACGGGGGCGATGGCGTTGGCGAGGTTCTGCGGCAGCGACAGCCGGGCCGATTGCAGTCCGAATTCGCGCGGTGAGAACAGCGCCAGTGGCAGCAGCGCGCGGGCGACGGTCATGACGCCGGTGCCGAACCCGTAAAACAGGACGAAGGTGACGAGCAGCGGCGTCGACGGGCTGGCAACCAGCATAATAAGGAAGCTCATCATCATCAGGCTGATGCCCATGGCCGCGCTGAGCATGGGATTGCCGCGCCGGCCGAGCAGCATGTCGAGGAAACGTGCCGAGATGCCGAGGATGCCGCGTGCCGAGCCGAGCTGCAGCGCAAAGGCCGGCGAAGCGCCGGACTGGCGGAAAATTTCGAGCAGCGATGGCGAGATGCCGAAGGTGACGAAGGTCGAAATCGTCGTCGCCGCGGCGATCAGCAGAAAGGCTTTGCGCTGCTTGGCCTTCGACAGCGGCACCGGGGCAATTTCGGCTGTGCCGCCGTCGACATGTGTTGCGATCGGCCTCGGCAGGGCGAAAAGATGCAGCGGCAGGCAGACGAAGAATTGCAGCGCCGCGCAGACGAGGAAGGTGAGGCGCCAGCCGACCGCCTCGTTGAGCAGGCTGAGGATCGGCCAGAAAATGGCGCTGGAAAGCCCGGTGAACAGCATCAGGATGGCGATTACGCGTTTGCCGTTTGCCCCTTCGCGCTCGACGACGGCGGTATAGGCCGGCGCCGACAGGCCAAATGCGCCGCCGATGCCGATGATGATCCAGGCGCTGGCATAGAGCACGATGCCGTTTGCGGCGGCAAGCAGAAGCAGGCCAAGCGCAAAGGTCAGCGAGGCGGCCGAAAGCACCCGGGCAGCACCATAGCGGCCGAGCCAGCGGCCGGTCGCCGGACCGACGATGGCGCTGACCACCATCATGATCGTCAGGCCGGCAAACGCCACTTCGTTCGCCAGGCCGAGATCGGGCGCCACGACGCGGCCCATGACCCCGAGCATGTCGAAGGTCGTGCCCCAGCCGATCAGTTGGGTAACGGCAAGGACGGTGACCGTCTGCGCCGAGCGGAAGCGGGAGGATTTTGGCATAGGTGCTGAAACGGTCTGAAATGTGGGGCAGCAAGGGCATAACAGTTTCAACCGGCCGGTGAAAGCTGCGGGCGGCAGGAAAGAGAAGAGCGCGGCCGATTCGCAGACAAAGACTGTGGTGTCGGCCCCGCCGGCTCCCGCCTTTACCGGAGGTGATCAAGAATGCGCGGATCCCAAGGCTGAGTGTATCGTTTTTGGGCGCAGCGGCGGCCGCCGGAGCTTGCTGCGGCGGCAATTTAGAGGCGCTGAAACAGGCTGTCCCGAACAGTCGAGAACCGTTCTAAACACCCTGCATTACAGCGCATTCATTTGCCATTCAGGTCGCGTGAGTACATATTCGGGACAAGTTGGAATTACCTTGAAAGCATAACACATGGCCTTTCCTCTGAGCGTCGCAGCATTGGCCGCCGGACTGGTGGTATCGGCGCCCTCACCGGACGCCGCGAGCACTTTTGTCGTGCGTATCGGAGGCGATTGCAGCGCCGCCGCAGCCCAGGTCGTCGAGCAGACGGGCGGCCAGCTCCTGTCCGTGCAACCGGTGGGCGATACCTGCATCATCACCGTTCTTGTGCAGGGAAATGGCCAGCGCCCACGCAAAGTCACGGTAAAGGTTCCGATGTAGGCGGAATCGGCTTATTCAGGACATTGATCGATTTGAAGCGGACGAAGGCGGACCGATGCGCATCCTGGTAGTCGAAGACGACGTTAATCTGAACCGGCAGCTGGCCGACACGCTGAAGGAGGCAGGCTATGTCGTCGACCAGGCGTTCGACGGCGAGGAAGGCCATTTCCTCGGCGACACCGAACCCTATGACGCCATTATCCTCGATATCGGCCTGCCGGAGATGGACGGGGTCACCGTTCTTGAAAAATGGCGCGGCGCCGGCCGCGGCGTGCCGGTGCTGATCCTGACGGCGCGCGACCGCTGGAGCGACAAGGTCGCCGGCATCGACGCCGGTGCCGACGACTACGTCACCAAGCCCTTCCATGTTGAGGAAGTGCTTGCCCGCATTCGGGCGCTGATCCGGCGTGCGGCCGGGCATTCCTCATCCGAGATCATCTGCGGGCCGGTGCGGCTCGATACCAAATCCTCGAAGGCGACGGTCAACGGCGCGACGCTGAAGCTGACCTCGCACGAATATCGCCTGCTTTCCTATCTCATGCATCACATGGGCGAGGTCGTCTCGCGCACGGAACTGGTCGAGCATATGTACGACCAGGATTTCGACCGTGATTCCAACACGATCGAGGTCTTCGTCGGCCGCCTGCGCAAGAAAATGGGGGTCGACCTGATCGAAACGGTGCGCGGTCTCGGTTACCGTATCCAAGCGCCGAAACATGCGAATTAAGTCGCTCACCGCACGTGTGTTGTTGTTGACCACGGTCTGGTCGACGGTGGCGCTGGTGGTGATCGGCCTCTTGATCTCCACCCTCTACCGCAAGAGCGCCGAACGCGGTTTCCAGGATCTGTTGCGGGCGCAGCTCTACAACGTCATCAATTCGGTGACGATCGGCGATCAGGGCGCGCTCAGCGGCAGCCCGCAGCTCGGCGACCTGCGTTTTGCCCAGCCGAAGACCGGCTGGTACTGGGTGGTGGAGCCGCTCGGCACCTATACGACCGCACCGCTGGTGTCGCCTTCGCTCGGCTCGGCGCTCATTCCGGTTCCCTCCGTCGTCGAAGCGCCCTTCGACAAGAATTACGAGCGCTACTACCAGGTGACGGATGCTTCCGGGAACCGCGTGCAGGTGGCCGAAACCGAAGTGGTGCTCGATACCGACGGGCGCGCGGCGCGCGTCCGCGTCACCGGCAACGTCGATGTCGTCGAAGACGACGTGCGTACCTTTTCCCACAGCCTCTATCTGGCGCTCGCCGGTTTCGGCGTCGGCAGCCTGATCGTCAACGCGCTGGCGATTCTCTACGGCCTGAAGCCGCTCGACAAGGCACGCGCCGCGCTGGAGCGCATCCGCGCCGGCGAGAGCGAACAGCTGAAAGGCGACTTCCCGCGCGAAATCCTGCCGCTCGCCAACGAGGTGAACGCGCTGATCGACAGCAATCGCCGCATCGTCGAGCGGGCCCGCATGCAGGTCGGCAATCTCGCGCATTCGCTGAAGACGCCGATCGCCGTGCTTCTCAACGAGGCGCGCGTGCTGGAAAAATCCCATGGCGAGCTGGTGCGCAGCCAGGCGGAATCGATGCAGGGGCAGGTGCAGTCCTATCTCAATCGGGCGCGCATCGCCGCGCAGCGCGAATCCGTGCTCGCCCGCACCGATGCCGAGCCGGCGCTTGAACGGCTGGTGCGCGTCATGCGCCGGCTGAACGTCGATACCGAATTCGATCTCGTCGTCTCGCCGCCGCATCTGGCCGTTGCCATGGAGCAGCAGGATCTCGAGGAGACCGTCGGCAACCTCCTGGAAAATGCGGCGCGTTTTGCCAAAAGCAGAGTGCGCCTTTCGGCCGTCGAGGCCGGCGAGGATGTGAAGGGGGTGGAGGCGAGCGCGCGCCGCCACTGGGTGGAGCTCGCCGTCGAGGATGACGGGCCGGGCCTGGAGCCGGACCAGATCCGCGAGGCGCTGAAGCGCGGCCGCCGGCTCGACGAAAGCAAACCCGGAACCGGGCTCGGCCTTTCGATCGTCACCGAGATTTCCAACGAATACCAGGGACGGCTCGAGCTTTCCCGCGGTGAATGGGGCGGGCTGAAGGCCAAGCTTATCTTGCCCGGCGTCACAAAGGATGTTGCATGAGCAACTGCTTGATGTCACAAAGATACTGGCAAATGTATAGCATGCTTTGCCTTAATGCTGACACGGGGACGCTGCACTTCGATCGGCTGAATTTGACCCCTGATCGTGGTTCGACGCAATGATTTTACGCTCGCAAGGCATGATCGTTTCCGCTCTTCTCGTCGCCGTCGCGCTGTCCGGCTGCACGACGACGAAGAGTGCTGCCTCGCGCGGCATTTTTTCGAGCAAGCCCTCGGCATCGGCCGCCTTCATCACCGCGCTGCAGGGCGGCATCGTCGGCCGCAGTGGCGTGAGCTTGAACGACAGCGACAAGCAGAGGGCGCTCGAGGCGGAATATCGGGCCCTGGAAGCGGCCGCCGTCGGCCAGCCGGTGCTCTGGACAGGCAAGGACGTGACCGGCAAGGTGGTGGCAGCAGCACCCTATCAGGTCGGTTCGCAGAACTGCCGGCAATATACCCACACGCTGACCGTCGACGGAAAGGACACCGTGGTGCGCGGCGCTGCCTGCCGCAACAACGACGGCAGCTGGTCGCCGCTCTGAATTGCGGCTTATAGAGCGCCGCGCGTCCGACAGGACGCGCCAAGGACGCTCTATCGCTTTAAATCAGCGTATAGGGATTATGCGCTAAAGCATGTCGCGCAAAAGTGTGCAGCGGTTTTGCGATAACGACATGCGTCAAACAGAGAGCTAAAGCGCGAGGAGCGAATCTGAAAGATTACGACGCGCTTTAGCCTCAAATCTTCGTCATTCCGGCTTTGGCAGTTGGAATGACGGCGCGCTTCACGTATTTGGGCGACATGCTGTTCTGGATTCTCGTTGCCGTTCTGACGGCAGCCCTCGCCGTCATCCTGCTCTACCCCCTTCTGCGCGGAGCGAAGGCGGCGGATAATATCCGTGCGGGCGAGGCGGCGGTCTACCGCGACCAGTTGCGAGAACTCGACCGCGATCTCAATGGCGGGCTGATCACTCCGGAGGAGGCTGATTACGCCAGGGCGGAAATCGGCCGGCGGCTGATCGCCGTCTCTGCCGACGAGCCGGCTGAGACGCCGAAACCCGCACGGCATCACCATTTCACCGAGGCCTTCGTCCTCCTGGTCCTGCCGGTTCTCGGGCTCTGTCTTTATTTGACGACGGGCAGGCCGGACCTGCCCTCGCAGCCGCTGGAAGCGCGGCTGGAAAACCCTGGCAACGACGTGGCGGTGCTGATCACCAAGGCGGAACGGCACCTGGCTGAGAAGCCCGATGACGGCAAGGGCTGGGATGTGCTGGCGCCGATCTATTTCCGCACAATGCGCGTCAACGACGCGCAAGTGGCCTATCGCAATGCGATCCGGCTTCTCGGCCCGAGCCCTGTCCGGCTCGATGGTCTTGCCGAGACGCTGATGGCGGTCTCGGACGGCGTGGTGACGGAGGAGGCGCGGCAAGTGCTGGAACAATCGCTGACGCTCGAACCTGACAATCCGCGTGCCCGCTTCTACATCGCCCTCAGCATGGAGCAGGCGGGACGGCTCGATGAGGCGCGCCAGGCTTTCGAGGCGCTGGCAAAACAATCGCCCGCCGATGCGCCCTGGCTGCCGCTGGTCAACGAGCATATCGCCATGAACGGCGGCGCGAAGTCAGGCGCCGATCCGGCTGCCCCGGGCGCCGATCCGGCTGCCCCGGGCGCCGATCCGGCTGCCCCGGGCGCCGGTCCGGCTGCCCCCGGCAATCCCACGCAGCAAGATGTGGCGGCGGCCGAGACTATGAGCGCCGGCGACCGGCAGCAGATGATCCGCGGCATGGTCGACAGCCTCGACGCCAAGCTCAGCGAGGATCCGAACAATTTCGAGGGATGGGTGCGGCTCGTCCGCTCTTATGCCGTATTGAACGACAAGGATCGCGCAGCCGGCGCCCTGAAGCGCGGGCTTGCGGCCTTTCCGCCGCCCGGCGAACAGGGCAGGCAATTGCTGGCGCTTGCCAGGGAACTCGGCATAGCCACGGAGGGAGCGACGCAATGACGCGCAAGCAGAAGCGCCTCGCGGTGATCGGCGGCGGCATGGGCTTCATCATCGTCGCCGTGCTGCTGGTCATGTTCGCCTTCAGCCAGTCGGTCGCCTATTTCTACATGCCGGCGGATCTTGCCAAGACGCCGGTGGCGCCGGAAACCCGCATCCGTCTCGGCGGGCTGGTCGGCGAGGGCAGCGTCGTGCGCGGCACCGGCTCGACGGTGGAATTTGCCGTCACCGACGGCAGCACCAATGCCGTGAAGGTCAAATATACCGGTATTCTCCCCGATCTCTTCCGCGAGGGCCAGGGTGTCGTCACCGAAGGCATGTTCGCCGCCGGCACCAACGTCTTCGTCGCCGACACCGTGCTTGCCAAGCATGACGAGACCTATATGCCGAAGGACGTGGCCGACAGGCTGAAATCCCAGGGGCTGTGGAAGGAAGGGCAAGGCCAGGAAGCTCAGGGCCAGGAAAACCCTGGGAAGCAAGCTCAGGGCCAGGAAGTGAAGGCGACGCCATGATCATCGAGATCGGCCATTACGCGCTGGTGCTGGCGCTCGCCACCGCGCTCATCCTCTCCATCGTGCCGGTGATCGGAGCCCGTCGTCATGATCGGGCGATGATGGATGTGGCGACGATCGGCTCGCTGGCGATGTTTTCGCTGGTCGCCTTCTCCTTCGGCGTGCTGACCTATGCCCATGTCGTCTCGGACTTCTCGGTCGAGAACGTCTGGGAGAATTCGCATTCACTGGTGCCGCTGCTCTATAAATATTCCGGCGTCTGGGGCAATCACGAAGGGTCGATGATGCTCTGGCTGTTGATCCTGACGCTGTTCAGCGCGCTGGTCGCCGTCTTCGGCCGCAATCTGCCGGAGACGCTGAAGGCCAATGTATTGGCCGTGCAGGCCTGGATTTCGGTTGCCTTCACCCTCTTCATTCTCCTGACTTCCAACCCCTTCCTCCGTCTCGATCCGGCGCCGGCCGAGGGCCGCGATCTCAACCCGGTTCTTCAGGATGTCGGCCTCGCGATCCACCCGCCGCTGCTCTATCTCGGTTATGTCGGCTTCTCCGTCTGCTTCTCCTTTGCCGTTGCGGCCCTCTTGGAAGGGCGCATCGACGCCGCCTGGGCGCGCTGGGTACGGCCCTGGACGCTGGCCGCATGGACCTTTCTGACGCTTGGCATCGCCATGGGCTCCTACTGGGCCTATTACGAGCTCGGCTGGGGCGGCTGGTGGTTCTGGGACCCGGTGGAAAACGCTTCCTTCATGCCCTGGCTCGCCGGCACCGCACTGCTGCATTCGGCGCTCGTCATGGAAAAGCGCGAAGCGCTGAAGATCTGGACGGTGCTGCTCGCCATCCTCACCTTCTCGCTGTCGCTGATGGGGACCTTCCTGGTGCGCTCCGGCGTGCTGACCTCGGTGCATGCCTTTGCCAGCGACCCCTCCCGCGGCGTCTTCATTCTCTGCATCCTGCTGATCTTCATCGGCGGGGCGCTGTCGCTGTTTGCCTTCCGCGCGCCGAAGCTGTCGGCAGGCGGGCTGTTTGCGCCGATTTCGCGCGAAGGCGCGCTCGTCGTCAACAATCTGATCCTGACGGTCGCCTGCGGCACGGTGCTGACGGGCACGCTCTATCCGCTGCTGCTGGAAACGCTGACCGGCGACAAGATTTCCGTCGGAGCGCCCTTCTTCAACCTGACCTTCGGCCTGCTGATGGCGCCGCTGATCGTCATCGTGCCCTTCGGGCCGATGCTTGCCTGGAAGCGCGGCGATCTGCTCGGTGCCCTGCAGCGGCTCTATGTCGTCGCAGGTCTGGCCTTCCTTGCCGCGGTGGCCTTCTTCTATATCCAACATGGCGGGCCGGTGCTTTCAGTGCTCGGCCTCGCTGCCGGGCTGTTCCTGGTCCTCGGTGCGGTGGCCGATCTCTGGTACCGCGCCGGCATCGGCAAGGTCGCGGGCAGTCTCGCCTGGCGCCGGCTTTCCGGCCTGCCGCGTTCGGCCTTCGGCACGGCGCTCGCCCATGCCGGGCTCGGCGTCACCGTGCTCGGCATCGTCGCGGTCACGACGTTCGAAAGCGAGCACGTCATCGAGATGAAGCCGGGCGAGGTGACCGAGGCCGGCGGTTACAGCCTGCATTTCGACGGCATGCAGCCGGCGACCGGGCCGAACTATACCGAGGACCGTGGCCACTTCACCATCCGGCGCGCCGGTGTCGCGGTTGCCGATACCTGGTCGGCCAAGCGCCTCTACACCGCCCGCCAGATGCCGACGACCGAGGCGGGTATCCTGACCTTCGGGCTCAGCCAGCTCTATGTTTCTCTGGGTGACGCCACCAAGGACGGTGGTATCGTCGTGCGCATCTGGTGGAAACCGTTCATTCTCTGCATCTGGGGCGGAGCGGTGTTCATGGCCTTCGGCGGCCTCGTCTCGCTCAGCGACCGGCGCCTGCGTGTCGGCGCCCCGCGCCGCAAGGCGAAGCCGGCAAGGCCGGCAGCTCCCAAAATGGAGCCGGCGGAATGATGCGGCGTCTGCTCGTGGCTTTTGCTTTGCTGCTGATGGCCGCCCCCGCCTTCGCCGTCAATCCGGACGAGGTGCTGGCCGATCCGGCGCTCGAGGCGCGGGCCCGCGCCCTTTCGGCGGAATTGCGATGCATGGTCTGCCAGAACCAGTCGATCGACGATTCCAACGCCGATCTGGCCAAGGATTTGCGCCTGCTGGTGCGCGAGCGCATCACCGATGGCGACAGCGACGAGGCGGTGCTGACCTATATCGTCTCGCGCTACGGCGAGTTCGTGCTGTTGAAGCCGCGTGTCAGCATGAAGACGGTGCTGCTCTGGGGCGCACCGGTACTGCTGGTGCTCGCCGGCGGGCTGTCGCTGCTGGTCTTTGCGCGCAAGAGGGCGGGCAAGCCGACCGGCAGCAAGCTGACGGCAGACGAGCAGGCGCGGCTGAGCGAGCTTCTGAAAAAATAACCGGCCAGCCCGGCAACTCTCCAGCGCGACTTGCGCGCCGCGACGGGTGATGCGCAATCAACTGGAAAATTACGAGGCTTAGAGCAATTCCAGCAAAAGTGCGCAGCGGTTTTGCGTCCGGAATTGCGTAAAAACAAAGCGATAGAGCGTTTCCTTGATTCTGAGAAAAACGGAAATGCTCTAGGTGAGTTGATCAGACCGGGACCAGTCCATGGCGGAGCATGATCTCATTGGCCTTACCGAGGTCCGGTTTGCCGGGCACGTTCACCACCTCGGCAATTTCCTCGAAATAACGCCGTCCAATTGTACCCGGCGTGATGGTCGCCAAGACCTTGGCTGTGCCATCATGCAGGTTCTCGTGATGGTGCACCGCGCCTCGCGGAATGAATATGGCGTCGCCGGCGCGAATCTCGCGCGTTTGCCCGTCGACGATGACGGTGAGCGCGCCTTCAAGGCCGTAGAGGAATTCGTCAGCATCCCGATGACTGTGCGGAGCGGGAACGCGCGCCCGAGATGGCACTGTGAATTCGAATACCGTGGCGCCGACCTCACTGATGAGAAAACGCAGTTCGAGTTGCCCGATCCGCACAATATCGTTTCGTACCGCTTCCATCTAAGGTTTCCACAATGTAAAGTAACTTTACATCAAACGTAAAGTGGCTTTACACATATGTCAATCCCATTGCCCCCGGATTCAATTCCCGACGCGTTGCCCGGTCCGCCGTTCTTCGGCGCGCTGCTGCGCATTGTCTGGCAGCATGTGCGCGAACGCATGCTGCAAGCCATTCACGAGGCGGGCTTTGCCGACTTCCAGGAGGCGCATTTTGCCGTGTTTTCGTTTCCGTTGCCGGATGGCATGAGACCGTCAGAGCTCGCGCGTCAGAAGCGGATGTCGCGGCAGGCTGTGAACTATCTGCTCAGCCAGCTTGAAGAGCTGGGCTATGTCGAGCGGCGCGCAGCCGACGGCAGTGATCGCCGACTGGTCTATCTGACGCCACGGGGACATGAAGTCGTCGCGGCCATTTTCGCATGTCTTCGGCAATTGCATGAGCAATGGTCAAAAGAGGTTGGAAAGGAGCGCTTCGATGACTTCGTAGATGTGTTGAAGCAGCTGTCGACCAAAGCACAGGAACCGATAAACCGCTGAAAAAAATCAACTTTGCGACGGCGGTAAGGACTGTCTCAGAACGGTTCGAGAACCGTACCTCTCAACGTAAGCCGGCCTGAAAGCATAAATATTAGCAGACCGAAGTCTAAGGGAATTGAAGGCCGCTTCCGCAAAGGAGCGCTGTAGCGCAGTATACCTGAGCCGGAGCCGCCGCGGGTGAAGGCCATATGCGTTCAGCCGTTTGCCAAACATTGCAAACATTACCAACTTTTCATTGGCCGGACAGTTCGCAGTAAGGTGCGGCGTCCTATATCTTTACTCATCGACTGATCCGGCATCGCCGGCTCTGAGAACTAAGAACAAGAGAAGGTGCTCCAATGCTCAAGAATTTCAACGGACGTCCGTCCCTCGCCACTGTGCTCAAGGCTTCTACCGTCGCCGGTATCGCAGCCGCTGTGCTTGCAACCGGCGTTCCGCTCGAAATCACCCGGTCTTATGCCGAAGCTGTCAAGGTTCAGGCGCCTGCCGTTCCGAGCTTCGCCAATGTCGTCGACGCCGTTTCACCGGCTGTCGTTTCCGTCCGGGTCGAAAATCGCGTCAATCCCGTCTCCGATAACAACAATGACGGCTTCTCCTTCGACTTCAACGGCCGCGGCTTCGACGACCTTCCTGACGATCATCCGCTGAAGCGGTTCTTCAAGCAGTTCGGCCAGGATCCGAACGATCAGCAGGGCCATTCCAGGCGCTTCGGCCAGAACGGACCGAATGGCGGCCCGAATGGTCCGGGCGGCAAGGGTCGCCTCCGCCCCGTCGCCCAGGGTTCCGGCTTCTTCATCTCCGAGGACGGCTATATCGTCACCAACAACCACGTCGTTTCCGATGGCCAGGCCTTCGTCGCGGTCATGAATGACGGTACCGAGCTCGATGCCAAGCTGATCGGCAAGGATCCGCGCACCGACCTCGCGGTGCTGAAGGTCGACGGCAAGGGCAAGAAGTTCACCTACGTCAACTGGGCCGACGACAATAACGTCCGCGTCGGCGACTGGGTCGTTGCTGTCGGCAACCCCTTCGGTCTCGGCGGCACGGTCACAGCCGGCATCGTCTCGGCTCGCGGCCGCGATATCGGCTCCGGTCCCTATGACGATTACCTGCAGGTGGATGCCGCCGTGAACCGCGGCAACTCCGGCGGTCCGACCTTCAACCTCAGCGGCGAAGTCGTCGGCATCAACACCGCGATCTTCTCGCCGTCGGGCGGCAGCGTCGGCATCGCCTTCGCCATTCCCGCCTCGACCGCCAGGGACGTCGTCGCCGATCTGATGAAGGACGGCCAGGTTTCACGCGGCTGGCTGGGTGTCCAGATCCAGCCGGTGACCAAGGATATCGCCGAATCCATCGGTCTCTCCGAGCCGAGCGGCGCCCTTGTCGTCGCCCCGCAGGCCGGTTCGCCGGGTGACAAGGCCGGCATGAAGGCCGGCGACGTCGTCACCGCGCTGAATGGTGAGACGATCAAGGATGCGCGTGATCTCAGCCGCCGCATCGGTGCGATGCAGCCGGGCAGCAAGGTCGAGCTTTCGGTCTGGCGCGCCGGCAAGGCCCAGCCTCTCACCGTCGAACTCGGCACGCTTCCGGTCGACCAGAAGGATGCATCTGCCGATGACAACAGCCAGCCGCAGCAGCCTGAGGCACCGGCTTCCGAGAAGGCGCTTGCCGATCTCGGCCTGACGGTCGGTCCTTCCGATGACGGCAAGGGCCTGGCGATCACAGGCATCGATCCGGACTCCGACGCTGCCGACAAGGGCATCAAGGAAGGCGAAAAGATCACTTCGGTCAACAACCAGGAGATCACCAGCCCTGAGGATATCGTCAAGGTGCTGAACCAGGCCAAGAAGGACGGGCGCACTCGCGCGCTCTTCCAGATCCAGTCCAATGAAGGAAGCCGTTTCGTCGCGCTTCCGATCAACGGCCAGGGCTGATCCCTAAGACAATTTGGAGCCGCGCGGACGAAACTCCGCGCGGCTCGATTCTTCTGACCTTTGAAGGATGATCGCGATGAGCGCCGCCCCGCAGGAAGATGCTTTGAGCCTTGCCGAAACGCAGCCGGCGGGTAATGTCGGCCGCATGAAGATTCTCATCATCGAAGATGATCTCGAAGCCGCGGTCTACCTCACGAAAGCCTTTCGCGAGGCGGGCATCGTCGCCGATCACGCCAGCGACGGCGAGAGCGGCCTGTTCATGGGGTCGGAAAATACCTACGACGTCATCGTCATCGACCGCATGCTGCCGCGCCGGGACGGGCTTTCCGTCATCAGCGAGTTGCGCCGCAAGGCCATCCATACGCCGGTCCTCATCCTCTCGGCGCTCGGCCAGGTCGATGACCGCGTGACCGGTCTTCGTGCCGGAGGCGACGATTATCTGCCGAAGCCCTATGCGTTCAGCGAGTTGCTGGCGCGCGTCGAGGTGCTCGGCCGCCGTAAGGGCACGCCGGATCAGGACGTCGTCTATCGCGTCGGCGATCTCGAACTCGACCGGCTCTCCCACGAGGTGCGCCGCGGCGGCAAGGAGATCCCGCTGCAGCCACGCGAATTCCGGCTGCTGGAATATCTGATGAAGAATGCCGGCCAGGTGGTGACCCGCACCATGCTGCTCGAAAACGTGTGGGACTATCACTTCGACCCGCAGACCAACGTCATCGACGTCCATGTCTCGCGGCTGCGCTCGAAGATCGAAAAGGACTACAGCCAGCCGCTCCTGAAGACTATTCGCGGCGCGGGGTACATGATCAAGGATGAGGGATGAGCCGTTTCAAGGTTCTCTTCAAGTCCACCGCAGTCCGCCTTTCGGCACTCTACATCCTGCTTTTCGCCATCTGCGCCGCGACGCTCGTCTTCTATGTGACGGCGATGTCGGAGCGGTTGCTGACCGGCCAGATCCGCGACGCCGTCCGGCAGGAGGTGGAGCAGGTGCAGCGCGCCTATGACACCGGCGGCATGAACCTTCTCCTGCGCACGATGGAGCGGCGTGCTCGCCAGCCGGGCGCCAACCTCTATATCATCGCCGGTCCCTCGGGCGATATTCTCGCCGGCAACGTCGCCTCGGTGCAGCCGGGTGTCTTCGAGGAGATCGGCTGGACCTCCGCGCCCTTCGGTTACCAACGCTATACTGACGGCGGGGGTGTCGAGCGCCGCCACAAGGCGATCGCCAATATTTTCGTGCTCGACAATGGCCTGAGAATCCTGATCGGCCGCGACCTCGGCGACCCCGAGCGTTTCCGTCTGCTGGTGCGCCAGGCGCTGATGGTGGCCTTGGCGATCATGGGGCTTGGCGCCATCATCATCTGGTTCGCCATCGGCCGCAACGCGCTGAAACGCATCGACCGCATGTCGGATGCCAGCAAGAAGATCATGGCCGGCGACCTGTCCCAGCGCCTGCCGGTGGGCGGATCCGGCGATGAATTCGACCGCTTGTCGATGTCTTTGAATACCATGCTGGAGCGCATCGAGAAGCTGAACGAGGGCCTGCGGCAGGTCTCCGACAACATCGCCCACGATCTCAAGACGCCGCTGACGCGGCTGCGCAACAAGGCGGCGGATGCGCTCGATATCGCCGATGGCGAGACGCGGCGCACCGCACTCGAAGGCATCATTTCCGAATCGGACCAACTGATCCGCACCTTCAACGCGCTGTTGATGATCTCCCGCGTCGAGGCCGGATCGGTCGCCGCCGAGATGTCGCCGGTGGAGCTTTCGGCCATCGTCTCCGATAGCGCCGAGCTTTACGAACCGGCGGCGGAGGAGGCGGGGCTTGGCTTGAGCTCCAGCATCGAACCCGATGTCGAGGTGCAGGGCAATCGCGAGCTGATCGGCCAGGCAATCTTCAATCTGCTCGACAATGCCATCAAATATTCCTCCGATACGGAAGGGGCGGGCAAGGTATCGCTGAAGCTTGCCCGCCGCCCGGATGGCATCTGCCTTTCGGTCGCCGACCATGGGCCGGGCGTTCCAGCCGACAGGCGCGACGACGTGGTGAAGCGCTTCGTCCGCCTCGATGAAAGCCGATCGAAGCCGGGAACGGGGCTCGGGCTTTCGCTGGTGGAAGCGGTGATGGAGCTGCACAACGGCCGGTTGGAACTCTCCGATACCGATCCCGACAAACCCGAAAAACGCGGATTGACCGTCAGCATGATCTTCCCCGCCAAGGCTGCCTGATTGCCGAGACCGATGATCGGCTGAATCGCGTATTGGCGGTTTTCCACCTAGACCCTAGTTTAATGCCGATCGAAGGAGGCGTTCCCGCGATTCTGCGTGGTCGTTTCCCTCGAGCATGTCGCGCAAAAGTGTGCAGCGGTTTTGCGACACGGCATGCGTAAAACAAAGGCTGAAAGCGCAAGGAGCGAATCCGAAAGATCGCGATGCGCTTTAGGCGCTAAAGCAGGAGAGCGCATGCTGACGAAATCGACGCATGGTCTGAAGGATGTGGCCGAAGGGCTGCTACGTCCGCTGAACCAGACGGAGTTGAAGCTGGCGCTGGCCGACCTTCAGGAGGCCGGCAGGAGCGAGCCGTCGGTCGCGGCGATGCTGAAGACGGAAGGCCCGCTTCGCGATTTCATTGCAGCCGTGCTGACGCTGTCGCCTTATCTGCGCGAAATCGTAAATCTCGATCCCGCTATCCTCGCCGGTGCCATCACCCAGCCGCTGGAGCCGCAGATCGAGGCGCTGGTCGCCGAGGCGCGGCGTTGCTGGCAACGGGACGGCGAGGGGGCCGCACCTTCGGAATCCGTGGTGATGAGCAGGCTGCGCATCATCAAGCGCAAGGTGGCCTTCCTGGTCGCCCTCGCCGATCTCGCGCGCATCTTCGACGGCCGGGCGACGACGGCCTGGCTGAGCGAGCTTGCCGAAGCTTCGGTTGCCGCCGCGATCGACCATCTGCTGCTTTCGGCGCATGAGGGTGGAAAGCTGCGGCTGCGGGATCTGGCGGCGCCGAGCGACGGCTCCGGGCTGATCGTGCTCGGCATGGGCAAACTCGGCGCATCCGAACTCAACTATTCCTCCGATATCGACCTCGTCGTCGTCTTCGACGAACAGGCGGGCATCGTGCCGGACCCGGATGACGCGATCGAGGTATTCCCCAGGATGATGCGGCGGCTGGTGCGCATCCTGCAGGAGCGGACAGCCGACGGCTACGTCTTCCGCACCGATCTCAGATTGCGCCCCGATCCCGGTTCGACGCCGCTGGCGATCCCGGTCGATGCGGCGATGATCTATTACGAGGGCAGGGGTCAGAACTGGGAACGGGCGGCTTTCATCAAGGCGCGCGCCGTTGCCGGCGACTTGACCGCGGGCAGTGATTTCCTGCGCGGACTCGCCCCTTTCGTCTTCCGCAAATATCTCGATTACGCGGCGATTGCGGATATCCATTCGATCAAACGGCAGATCCACGCGCATAAGGGCCACGGCGCCATCGCGGTCAAGGGTCATAACGTCAAGCTCGGCCGCGGCGGCATTCGCGAGATCGAATTCTTCGTCCAGACGCAGCAGCTGATTGCCGGCGGCCGCATGCCGGCATTGCGTGGCCGGGCGACTGAGGAGACGCTCGGTGAACTCACCAAGGCGAAATGGATCGACGCGGAAACCCGTGACGAACTGACGGAGGCCTACTGGTTCCTGCGCGATGTCGAGCATCGCATCCAGATGGTGCGCGACGAGCAGACCCATCTGCTGCCGGAGACGGATGCCGACCTGAAGCGCATCGCCTTCATGATGGGCTTTTCCGACACGCCGAGCTTCTCCGAACGGCTGGTCGGCGTGTTGAAGACGGTCGAGCGGCGTTATGCCCACCTCTTCGAGCAGGAGAGCAAGCTTTCCACAGACACCGGAAACCTCGTCTTCACCGGCCAGGGCGATGACCCGGATACGCTGGAGACGCTGAAGAAACTCGGCTTTACCAGACCGTCCGATATTTCCCGCATCATCCGCACCTGGCACTACGGCCGCTACCGGGCGACGCAATCGGTCGAGGCGCGCGAAAGGCTGACGGAGCTGGCGCCGGAGCTCCTGCGCGTTTTCGGCGAAAGCAAGCGCGCCGACGAGGCGCTGCTGCGCTTCGACAGCTTCATCTCGGGCCTTCCCTCTGGCATCCAGCTGTTCTCGCTGCTCGGCAGCAACCCGGCGCTGCTGTCGCTGATCGTCAACATCATGTCCTCGGCACCCCGGCTTGCCGAGGTGATCGCCGCCAAACCGCATGTCTTCGACGGCATGCTTGATCCCGGCCTGATGGCCGAGCTGCCGACGCGTGACTATCTCGGCGAGCGGCTGAAGGGCTCGCTTGCCCAGGCGCGCCACTATGAAGAGGTGCTCGACCGGCTGCGAATCTTCGCAGCCGAGCAGCGCTTCCTGATCGGCATCCGCCTGCTCACCGGTGCGATCAACGGCGCGATGGCCGCACGCGCTTTCACCCATCTCGCCGACCTCATCATTGCGGCGGCACTCGATGCCGTGGTCGGCGAGATGCAGGCCGCACACGGCGACTATCCCGGCGGGCGCATCGCGGTCGCCGGCATGGGCAAGCTCGGCAGCTTCGAGCTGACGGCCGGTTCCGACATCGATCTGATCCTGCTCTATGATTATGACGATGCGGCTTCCGAATCCGACGGGCCGAAGCCGCTCGATGCGACGCGTTACTTCACCCGCATCACCCAGAGGCTGATGGCCGCCTTGTCGGCGCCGACCGCCGAAGGCGTGCTCTATGAGGTCGACATGCGGCTGCGCCCATCCGGCAACAAGGGGCCGGTCGCCACCCGCATCAATGCCTTCGGCAAGTATCAGCGTGAAGAGGCATGGACCTGGGAGCATATGGCGCTCAGCCGCGCCCGGCTGATTTGCGGCAATGAGAGCCTGATCGTCGAGGCGGAACATATCGTCCGCGAGGTGCTGTCGGCCGATCGCGATATTGTCAAGGTGGCGCATGATGTCGCCGAGATGCGCGAACTGATCGACAAGGAAAAGCCGCCCTCCGGCCCGTGGGACCTGAAGCTCATTCCCGGCGGCGTCATCGATCTCGAATTCATCGCCCAGTACCTGGCGCTGATCGCGCCGACCAGGGGCGTCGGCATTGCCGTCAACGGGATGAGCACCGGCGAGGCCATGAAGGTGCTCGGCGACCGGCTGATGGCGACCGCCGATCTCGACATATGCCTCGAGGCCTTCACGCTTTATACCGGCCTTTCGCAACTGATCCGCCTCTCCATCGACGGCCTGTTCGATCCGAAGGAAGCGCCGGCCGGCCTCGTCGAACTCGTCTGCCGCGCCGGCGACTGCCCAGATATCAAGACGCTCGAAGCGGAGGTGAAACGGCTGTCGAAAGCGGTTCGGAAAATATTCCTGAATGTCGTGAAAGCCTGATCTCACATCAGATGGAACGACCGCGAGGATTATCTCGAGCCCGGCCTGTCGGATTCTCGTTTAGCCAGTCGTCTTCAGGACAGAGCTATGGAGAACACCAATGACGATTACCATTACCGCCTTTGAACGGTCGCCCGATCGCGGCAGGGGTCTGGCGCGTGACATGCGCGTTCGCTGGGCGCTCGAAGAAGTGGGCCAGCCTTACGACGTTCGTCTTGTTTCGTTCAAGACGATGAGAGAACCCGCGCATCTGGCACTTCAGCCTTTCGGGCAGATCCCGACCTATGAAGAAGGCGATCTCGCTTTATTCGAGTCCGGCGCCATCGTCTTCCATATCGGCGAGCGCCATGCGGGCCTGCTGCCGGACGATGCGAATGCCCGGGCGCGCGCGCTCGCATGGATGTTCGCCGCGCTCAACACGGTGGAACCACCGATCTTCGACCGCGCTCTCGTCATGATCCTCGAGCGCGACAAGCCTTGGTACGACCATCGCCTTTCCGCCCTTGAGGACAGCATCCGGAAACGGCTGACCGACCTCTCCCGCCGTCTTGGCGATGCCGACTGGCTCGATGGTGCGTTCAGCGCCGGTGACCTGCTGATGGTATCGGTGCTGCTCAGGTTGAAGGGATCTGCTATACTGGAGGAATATTCGAACCTCATCGCCTATGTCGCCCGCGGCGAAGCGCGGCCGGCATACAAGCGTGCTTTCGACGCTCAGCTGGCGGTTTTCACCGCCGCATCGGCCGGCTGAAAAAGGCCGGCTCTGACCTGAACCTAAAGCATGTCGCGCAAAAGTGTGGAGCGGTTTTGCGACAACGACATGCGCAAAACCAAAGACCTAAAGCGTGGCAAGCGAATCTGAAAGATCGCGACGCGCTTTAGATATCGTCGGGAATGCGCAGCGAGATCACGGTGCCGACCGCTTCGCGTGAGCGGATCTTCATGCGGCCGCCATGCAGCGAGGTCAGCGAGCGGGAGATGGCGAGCCCGAGGCCGGAGCCGCCCTTGCTCTTGGCATATTGGCTCTGCACCTGCTCGAAGGGCTGGCCGATCTTCGACAGCGCCGAGCGTGGAATGCCGATGCCGGTGTCGGCAATGGTGACGAAGACGGCGCCGTCGACGCGGCGTGTACGCAACGCAATGCGGCCGCCATTGTCGGTGAACTTCACCGCATTGGAGAGCAGGTTGAGCAGCACCTGTTTCATTGCCCGGCGGTCGGCCATCAGCGTCAGGCCGGAGCAAATTCGCTGTTCGATGACGATGTTCTTTTCAGCCGCGGGCATGGCGGTGAAGCGCAGGCTTTCCTCGATCAGCGGTACGAGGTCGATGCGCTCGCAGTGCAGCCTGACATGGCCCGCCTCGATCTTCGACATGTCGAGGATATCGTTGATGACGTTGAGCAGATGTTTGCCGCTGTCATGGATATCGCGGGCATATTCGTCATATTTCAGCGAGCCGAGCGGGCCGAACATCTGGTTCTGCAGGATCTCCGAGAAGCCGAGGATGGCGTTGAGCGGCGTGCGCAGCTCATGCGACATGTTGGCGAGGAATTCCGATTTCGCCTTGTTGGCCGCCTCGGCGCGTTCCTTCTCCGCCTGGTAGTTGGCGTTGGCCGTCGACAGCTCGGTTTTCTGGGTCTCCAGCGTCTGGCGCGAGGCGGAAAGATCGCCGATTGTCGCCATCAGCCGGCGTTCGGATTCGCGCAGTCGCTCCTGATGACGTTTCATCAGCGTGATGTCGGTTCCGACCGAGACCTTGCCGCCGTCGCGGGTGCGCCGCTCGTTGATCTGCAGCCAGCGCTCGTCGGCAAGCTGCACTTCGGTCGTCCGCGAATAGCCGGAGCCGTCGGCATCAGAAATCCGCCGCTCGATGACAGGACGGGCGGCGGCAGCATTGACGGTCGAGCGCTCGGTGCCGGGCACGAGCACGCTGTCTGGCAGGCCATAAGCCTGCTGGAAATGCGTGTTGCACATGACGAGCCGATCGTTCTTGTCCCAGAGCACGAAGGCTTCCGAGGTGCATTCGATGGCGTCGGCCAGACGTTGGTCGGCTTCTGCGTAGCGCTGGGCGAGCCGATGCTGTTCGGTCACGTCCATGGCGATGCCGATCAGGTGCATACGGCCGGAATTGCTGCGGATCACCTGGGCACGTGCCCGCATCCAGACATAGTGGCCGCCGGCATGGCGCATGCGGAAGATCTGATCGACCTGGCCGGAAGCGCCCTTGCCGATGGCGCGCGCGATCTCGTAGAGCCCGCCGTCATCGGGATGCATCAGTCGCGCGGCTTCGCCGAAACCCATCGTCTTGTCGGAGCCCGGCAGACCGAGCATGTCGTACATCGAGCGCGACCAGAAGAATTCGCGGTTCTCGAAATCGAAGTCCCAGAGGCCGCAGCGGCCGCGCGACAGCGCCGTCTCGACGCGCAGGTTCGATTCCAGGAAGATGTCGTCTGCGTCGCGGGCGCGCTTTACCTGCGTGTAATAGGCATAGAGGATGACGAGCAGGATCGAGGAGATGCCGGCAAACAGCGTGACGTTGAGCGCCAGCTCCTCGCGCCAGAGCCTGTCGATCTCGTCGAGCGAGGTGGCAGCGACGATATAACCGCCGGCATTGCCCATCAGCGTGATCTCGGCATAGTGCGGCACGCCGCCGATCGTCGTTTCGATGACGCCGGCGCGATCGCCGAAGCGGCGGATCGCCGAGACCTCGGGGAAGAAATCGCCGACATTGCTGCCAACATGCGAAAGCCCGGCGGTGGTCGCGGCAAAAACCTTGCCGCTTGCCTGCACGAGCAGCACGAAAGCGCCGCTGTCCAGCCGGTCCTGCGGCAGGTATTTGGCGAGGCGGGCCTGCGCCCCTGTAATATCGCCGCTGTCGAAGATGTCGGCCGTATCGGCAAACACCGCAGAGGCGGTCGCCGCTGAAAGTGCGGTGGCATGGCGAGCCGAGGCCTCCAGCCGCCCGTATTCGCTCATCATGCCAAAGAAATGCGAGGCGGCGACGACGGAGAGGAAGGCGACGATCAGCGCCGGGATGGCCCGCTTCAAGACCAGCTCGGCCTTCGGCAGATAACGGAGAAGTGGTTCCGATGTCGCATGGCCCGAAAGGCTGTCGCGCCAGGCTTTGAGCCCGTCAAAATCGACACGCAGCCGTCCTTCGGCCACGGTTGCCCGCCGCACGTCCATCATCTCTTCGCCTTGTCCCTCATGTGATTCGCGCGCCGCTCGCTCGAACCTGACCTAGAGAATCATGGGTGATTCGCCTTGTCCAGAGGCAAAGGTAAAAATCCGTTAACTATTTATAATTTCGGGTTTTTCCAGGTGATTCGAGGTGCTGGGCGACCGGCCGCCGAATTTCTCCTGATGGCCGGTCGAATCAAATTACCCCTTAAGCGTGCGCTCGACGATATCGCGCACGTCGGTTGAAAGATGGGCGGCCCGCTCGATCTCGATCAGCGCCGAGCGGGCGTGATCGGCACGCACGGGTTCGAGCGAGCGCCAGGAGCGCATCGAGGTGAGGATGCGGGCGGCAAGCTGCGGGTTGCGCCCGTCGATATCGAGAATCTGATCCGCGAGGAAGCGATAGCCTTCGCCGTCGGCGCGGCCGAATCCGGTCGGGTTGGCAAAGGCGAAGGTGCCGACCAGCGACCGCATCCGGTTCGGATTGGTGCGCTTGAAGAGCGGATCGTCCATCAGGGCGCGGACCCGTCCCAGGGTTTTTGCGCCCGGAATGCCGGCCTGGATCGCGAACCATTTGTCGATGACGAGCGCATTTTCCGCGAAGCGCTCACGGAAGGTGGCGAGCGCCTCGCTCGTCTCCGCGCTGTCGGGAAAACGATGGGCGAGGATGGTCAGCGCATGGCTGAGATCGGTCATATTGTTGGCCGCATCGAAGGCGGCCTTGGCGCGGGCCGGCGTCTGTTCGGCATGCGAGAGATAGGTGAGGGCGCTATTGCGCAGCGCCCGCAGGCCGGCGCTTTTCGCATCCGGGTTGAAATCGCCTGATGTCGTCATCGCTGCGTAGAGGCCGGCAAAGACATCCTTTCCGGCATCGGCGATCTGTTTCAGGACCGCCTGCCGGCCGGCATGGATGGCATCGGGATCGTTGTTGCCGCCAAGTTCCCGGGCGATATCGGATTCGCTCGGCAGAGCCAGCGCCTGGGCGCGGAAGGCGGGCTCGAGGCTCTCGTCGGCGGCGGCGGCAATCAACGTCTCGACGAAGGTCGCCTCGCAGACCACAGGCTTGCCCTCGCGGGCGTCGCGTGCCGCTTTCAGCAGGTTCGGCAGCGCCAGATCGGTCAAGGCCTGCCAGCGGGCGAAGTGATCGGTCTCATGGCGGGCGAGATGGGCAAGATCGGCCGGGCTCTGATCGAAATGCAGGTTGATCGGCGCCGAGAAGCTGCGGTTGATCGAAACGACCGGCCGCGAGCCAACGCCATGGAACACGGCCGTCTGCGTGCGCCCTGCAAGATGCAGCACCTCGCCGGCATATTCCGCGCCGTCGACCGAGGTTGGCTCGATCTTGCCGCCGTTTTCGCCAAACAGCGCGAGGCTGAGCGGAATATGCATCGGCTCCTTGCTCGGCTGGCCGGGCGTTGCCGGGATCATCTGTTCGAGCGACAGGGTGAAGCTGCCGGCCGCCGCATCATAGCTGCCCGATGCGGTGACGAGCGGCGTGCCGGCCTGATGGTACCAGAGCGAAAATTGCGCGAGGTCGCGCCCGCTTGCATCCTCGAAGCATTTGACGAAATCCTCGATCGTCACGGCCTCGCCGTCATGGCGGTCGAAATAGAGGTCCATGCCTTTCTTGAAGCCGTCCTTGCCGAGCAGCGTCGCGATCATGCGCGTGACTTCGCTGCCCTTTTCGTAGACGGTCGTCGTGTAGAAATTATTGATCTCGCGATATGTCGTCGGCCGCACCGGATGGGCGAGCGGGCCGCCGTCCTCCGGGAACTGCTCCGATTTGAGATGGCGCACTTCGGCGATGCGCTTGACGGCGCGCGAGCGCTGGTCGGAAGAGAATTCGTGGTCGCGATAGACCGTCAGGCCTTCCTTGAGGCACAGCTGGAACCAGTCGCGGCAGGTGATGCGGTTGCCGGTCCAGTTGTGGAAATATTCATGCGCGATGATCGTTTCGATATTGGCATAGTCGGCATCGGTGGCGATCTCGGGATCGGCGAGCACGTATTTGTCGTTGAAGACGTTGAGGCCCTTGTTCTCCATCGCGCCCATGTTGAAGTCGGAGACGGCGACGATCATGAAGATGTCGAGATCGTATTCGCGGCCGAACCTCTCTTCATCCCACTTCATCGAGCGTTTCAGCGCGTCCATGGCATAGGCTGCGCGCGGCTCCTTGCCGTGCTCGACATAGATTTTCAGCACCACCTCACGGCCGGACATGGTCGTGAACGTGTCTTCGACGACGCCGAGATCGCCGGCGACGAGCGCAAAGAGATAGCTTGGCTTCGGATGCGGATCGAACCAGGCGGCGAAATGCTTGCCGGGGCCATAACCGGCGCCGCCGAGGAAGTTGCCGTTCGACAAAAGCAGCGGGTTGGCGTCCTTGTCGGCGATGATGTTGACCGTGAACGGCGCAAGCACGTCGGGCCGGTCGGGGAAATAGGTGATGCGGCGGAAACCCTCCGCCTCGCACTGCGTGCAGTAGATGCCGCCGGTGCGGTAAAGGCCCATCAGCTTGGTGTTGGCCTCAGGGTTGATGACGGTGGTGATCGTCAGTTCGAAGGGCGCGCTCTCCGGCAGGTCGCGCACCGTCAGGCTTTCCGGTGTTGCGTCGTAACGCGAAGGGTCCAACTCCACCTGGTCGAACAGCAGCCCCGACAGTGTCAGTTCGTCGCCGTCGAGAACGATCGGCGCTGCCGGATCGGTGCCTGGGCGACGATGAAAGATCAGACGCGCCTCGACCTTTGTCTCCGTCGGGTCGAGTTCGAAGGTCAGGTCCACACGTTCCAGCACGAAGTCGGTGGGACGGTAATCTGCCAGATGAATGACCTGGCCGGTATCTGTTCGCATGGTGTTTCCTGAAGACCGTTATTTGATAACCGTGGAATACAGAGGCGGGCGCACTCTGCCATAAATTTTGCCGGGAATGATTACATTAAAGTCTGAACTAAACTTAAAGCAAATTGCCCGCGAACACCAAGTTCGCGGGCAAAATATCTTATTGGACATGGATAAACGCCACCGGCGCGAGATGGGCGCTACCTCAGGTTGAGAGTAGCCTTGATCGTCGCGTCGTTTTCCGTCTGCTGCACGACGACGCCGTACCAGCCGAGCCCGTCGTAATCCTCGTAGCCGAGAGTGCGCGCGAAGGCGACGATCGAGCCGTTATTGTCGTAATAGCTGCCTTTCGCCTGACCGGACGGATTGGCGAGCGCAAAATGGGAAAAGAGCAAGGCGGGATTGGTGGTGGCGATCACCCGGCTCTTGCCGTCGAGCAGCATGACCGTCGTTTTTTCCGCCAGCTGCGGTGGCAGGTTCGCCTCTTTCTCGACGATCGCCTGGCCCTGGTTCTGCCAGTCGAAATAGACGCCGAGTGTGCCGACCAGCCGCCCGTCGAGCTTGCCCTCTTCGCGGATGCCTGTGGCATAAACGAGCGCATGCCTGGCGTCGTGGAGCGGGCTCGCTTTGACATCATCGACGATATAAGCGTCGCCGGAGGAGCAGGCCGACGCCGCGCGGAACCATGGATCGCCGGCAAGGCTCGTGCCTGCGATCTTGCGCTGGAACTTGGGATTGGCGGATGCGACCACCTTGCCAGAGAGATCGGTCATGACGAGATCGAGATACACGGTGTAGAAGCGGTTGATGGCGCCGAGACGCTCCGCCGCAAAGGCGACGGTTTCCCGGCCCGGGTTCTGCAGCGCCTGCCAGAGCGCCGGGTCCGTCGCCCACCAGCGCACATCGGCCGTGCGCTCGAAGAGATTGCGGACGATGAGCTGCACCAGCGTCTGCGCCAGATCGGTGAGGCGAACGCCCTCCATCTCCTCGACCAGCGAATCGGCCATGGCGCGGCTGAGGCCGATGCGGCCGAGCACGTTGCTCTCGAACCTGCCGGTGATATCGGTTGCGATCTGCGCCAGCCGCTGCACCTCGTTGGCAACGACGGCAAAGCCCTTTCCGGTCTCGCCGGCCCTGGCCGCCTCGATCAGCGCATTGATCGCCAGCAGCTTGATCTGCTTGACGATATGAGTGTTGTCGGCGCTGAAGTGCTCGAGGTCGGTGCTGATGCCGTCGGTGACGACGCGCATGGAGCGCGGGGTCGCATTCTGCGACTGGGCAATGGTTTCGGCGCTAAGCGGCTTCATCAAATGGGATCCTGAAAGGAGCGGGCAATTGTTTGTGCGGTGAAGAAAATTTCGAGATCAGCGATAAAAAACGATGCTTGCCTATGGTTTTCAATTGGTTAACGGTCAGCCTCGCGAAATGAACATTTTCGGGGTGAATGGCTCAAAAGGGGAAATTTCAGAGCGGTGGCGCATAAGCAGCACGGTTGAGCCTGCCGCTGACGACGTTTTCGTGATTCTCTCAAGTTGCTTGCGGTTTTTTCGCCAATCGGGTTTTTCTTTCGCTACGATGGGTGACGTCACCTGCTGCGTTCCCGAGTCGAACGCGTCTCCCCGTTCCGGTTAAGTCAGTATCAAGAGCCAGGATCATGCACTCGGTTCTCAGAAACCCGATGAGAGGCATTGCGCTGAAAGTCTCGTCGGTCGTGGTCTTCCTGGCCATGCAGACCTTCATCAAGCTGGCGGGCTCAGACATCCCGCCGGGGCAGGTCACCTTCTGCAGGTCGTTCTTCGCGCTTTTCCCGATCATGGCCTATCTGGCCTATAACAGGCAGCTGCGCGCCGCCTTCTACACGGCCAATCCAATCGGTCACCTGAAGCGCGGCACGATCGGCATCTTGTCGATGGCTTTCGGTTTCTACGGCCTGCTGCATCTGCCGCTGCCGGAGGCGATTGCGCTCGGTTACGCGTTGCCGCTCGTCGCCGTCATCTTCGCCGCCGTTTTTCTCGGCGAGACCGTGCGCATCTATCGCTGGAGCGCCGTCCTAGTCGGCATCGTCGGCGTCGCCATCGTTTCCTGGCCGAAACTCACGCTGTTTCGCGACGGCGGCATGGAAGCAGAACAGGCCGTCGGCGCGCTCTGCGTGCTGCTCTCGGCCGTTCTCGGCGGCGTGGCGATGATCCAGGTGCGCCGCCTCGTCGAGGAAGAGAAGACGGCGACGATCGTGCTCTATTTCTCGATCACCGCCTCGGTCTTCTCGCTGGCTTCTCTTCCCTTCGGCTGGCTCATCCTGGCATGGCCGACGGCGCTCTATTTGATCGCCGCCGGTTTTTGCGGCGGCGTCGCGCAGATCCTGCTGACGGAAAGTTACCGCCACGCCGACGTCTCCACCATCGCGCCGTTCGAATATACCTCGATCCTGCTCGGCGGCATTGTCGCCTACTTCGTCTTCGGCGACGTGCCGAGCGTGACCATGCTGATCGGCACCGTCATCGTCGCCGCCGCCGGCATCTTCATCATCTATCGCGAGCATCAGCTGGGCATCGAGCAGAGAGAGGCGCGCAAGGCCACGACGCCGCAAGCCTGACGCCTGCAAGCGCATGTCTATCAAGGTTTTAACGCAGGGATTGCGGCGGCTTGAAACTTGCGCTCAAAGAGTGAAAAGAATGGTGAATTCTTGGGATACCGTCGGCCTGCGGAATATGATTGTTGAACATGAGAGAGTATCATTTATTCCAAACTGTGCATGTCTGAATGGCCGCTGATGCCGGAGGAGCTCTCGGTGTCGTTGCTCCGAACGCCGGCCGGCGAGCGGGGGTGGAGAAAAGCATAATGGCATTCACAGCGGAGCAATTGGTGGGGAACTCTTCCTTTCTGATGAGCATTCGCTTTTTGGCTGGGCAGATGCGCGGCATGTTCGATGCCGGTCCACGGCTGGCGCGACTGCTCGCCTCGCATCAACGCTGGCTTCTGACCCAGACTGCCTATGCCCTCCACCTGGAATATGATCCGCGCGACCCGACGTCGGGTTTCACCGCCGTGCGGCTGACCGGGCGCATCACCGCGCACAAGGTAGCGAGTCGCAACACCGTGCTCGCTTTCATCGAAGAACTCTATACCTACCGCTTCATAACCCACACGCCCGGCGACGAGCGGCGGCGGCCACGTCATTTCGAACCGGCCGACGTCAGCCATCAGGGAATGTTTGCCTGGCTTTTCTCCAATCTCGGCGCGCTCGACCTGCTCGACGGCGGTCAAAGGGCCGCCTTTTTCCAGGCAAATCCATCGCTGATGCGGCTCATTCAGCCGCGCATTGCCCGCCATTGCCTCGAAGATGCCGCCTGGCGCGAACCGCCGGAGCAGGTGGCGCTGTTCCTCTGGACGGAAGCCGGCGGCCTCGTCGTCGACAACTTCATCGGCCGGATGGATATGGAAAGCAGCGAGCCGGGGCGGCTGTCCGTCGGCCGTGTCGAAACCCGTGCGCTTGCTGCCGATTTCATGATGTCGCGCACGCACCTGCAGCGGCTGCTGGCAAAAGCGGCGCAACGCGGCTGCGTCGGCTGGCAGGACGAGCCGCGCAAGACGCACCTATGGATATCGCGGGATTTCGTTGAGGAATACTGCGCCTGGCAGGCTGTCAAGTTCGCCTATGTCGACGAAGCCTTCGAATGGGCGAAGGCCCAGATCGAGGAGATGGCTATTTGATCAGAGAACGATCGCCGCTGTACCTGCGCCATTGCGCGTGCCGGCATCGGCTGGCTTGACCGAGAGCTCGCGCTCATATTCCCGCGCGGCGCAGACCGCGACGCGGATGTGCTCGAAGGTTTCGATGTTGCGCAGAAGCGATATCAGGGTCGTTGACATGTTGGGTACTCTTGACACGAAAGGGCAGGCGAAGAGCCTGCCGCTCAATATTGCTGGAAGTCCGAAAAAATGGCGTTCGGGCGCGCCGTACGGCTGTTGATGCCGGTGCCGCGGGCAATCATCTGTTCGTTCGTGGCAAAGCCAAAACGGCTGTAGCCTTGAGTGGAACGAACCTGGTCGCCGGCAAGGCGAAGGGTTTCAAACCCGCTATGGATAGGACGAAAACGCTTGTTCATGGCCTTGGTTCCTGTGATTCCTCCCAAGACACAGCTGATATTGCGATGCAGCATAGATTCCGCAATGCGTCACGGCGGGATGCAGCCATGCGAAAAACGCATGGATTGATTCACAAATTATTCAACTTTGGCTAATTTCTAAGCAAAGAGAGGGACTTAAGCTTCGCCTGAAAAGCCAGAAGGTCATTCCAGGCCAGCCGCTTGTTTACAGGTGCGGTTAACAGATCCTGCGGATGCAGGCTGGCTATGGCAGGAATGACACAGTCCCCAGCCGCAATCTCCTTCCAACGGCCACGCAACCCGTGAATCGTATCGTTTTCGCCGAAGAAGAAACGCGCCGAAAAATTGCCGAGCAGCAGGATCGCCTTCGGTTCGGCAAGCGCGATCTGCCGCTCGATGAAGGGGCGGCAGATGTCCATTTCCGCCGCCGAGGGCGCACGATTGCCAGGTGGTCGCCAGGGGATGACCTGCGTCAACAGAATGGCTGAGCGCGTCAGCCCGATCGCCGCAAGCATCTTGTCGAACAACTGGCCGGATTTTCCCGAGAATGGCATGCCCTCGCGATCGTCTTCGGCGCTCGGTGCCGAGCCGATCACCATGATCCCGCTTTCGGCATCGCCGCTGGCAAAGATGGTCGAGCGGGCGCTGTGCTTGAGGTTGCAGCCGTTGAAGGCTTCGATCGCGGTCTTGAGCTCGACGAGCGATCGCGCGGTTTCGGCGACGAAGCGCGCCTGCTGCACCGCCTCGCCATCCGGGATTGCCGGTTGCGGACCGGATGCTGCGCGTTCGGCAGGCGCTGGGCGTGCCGCTGCATTCGGGCGCACCTGTGCCTGACCTGGGGCAGGGCGTTCCCCAGCGGCGGGACGTTGCTGCTGCGCCTGTGCCGCCGCCGGACGGCGGGCGGCCTTCATCGCCTCGAATTCGGCGAAGCGGTCGATCGCCTCTTCCTCCAGCAGCCATTCCACACCGGCATCGGCATGGAAATGCAGAAGCGCTGCGAGCTCGGCTGGGGAAAGGTCGTTGGCGGAGATCATGCGGGCAAGCTTAGCGGAGTGACCGGGGCATTGAAAGGGCGGGCGGCCGATTGCCCGACCTTGCCGGCTCTATTGCGCAGTCCATTGCGCGATGTCGTCGCGTTCGCCGATCAGCGCCAGGCCATGGGCGATCGACAACAGCTCGCCGCCGCTTTCGATCCGGTCGCGCTCGAAGCGTTCGGTAAAGATGCGGCGCACCGCCGGCACGAAGGAGGTGCCGCCGGTCAGGAACACCTTGTCGATCTCCGCAGGCTTCGTCTCGGTCTTGTCGAGCACGTCATCGAGCGCGCCTTCGATGCGGGCGAGATCATCGGCGATCCAGCCTTCGAAGTCGCTCCGCTTGATGCTGCGATGTCCGCTGCGGCCAAGCGGCGCGAAATCGAAAGGCGCCTCCTCGGATGCCGAGAGCGCCATCTTCGTCGCCGACACCGCCTGATAGAGCGGGTAGCCCTCGTCATGATCGATGAGGTCGATGAAGATTTCGAGCTTTTCCGGTTCCAGGCTGGTGCGCACCAGCTTCTTCAGATCCTCGAATTCGCGCGTCGTCTTGAAGATCGACAGCTGGTTCCAGCGGCCGAAGCTGGAATAGTAGTTGGACGGCACTTCGAGGATCTTGTCGAAGCTTTTGAAATGGCTGCCCTTGCCGATCAGCGGCGCGACGATGTTGTCGATCATCCTGTAGTCGAAATGGTCGCCGGCGACGCCGACGCCTGAATGGCCGATCGGCGTTGCCGTCAGCTTGCCGGCGACGGTCTCGAAGCGGATCAGCGAATAGTCGGTCGTACCGCCGCCGAAATCGGCGACCAGCACGGTGGCATCCTGCTTGAGGTTCTGCGCGAAATAGAAGGCGGCGGCGACCGGCTCGTAGACATAGTGGATTTCGGGAAAGCCGAAGCGCGACAGCGCCGCGTTGTAGCGCTCGGTCGCCAGCGCCGGATCGGGGCTGGCGCCGGCAAAATGCACCGGCCGGCCGGTGACGATGCGACCGACATCCGAAGGCCAGTTGTCGCCCGCATAGTTGCGCAGGCGCCGCACGAAGATCTCCATCAGATCCTCGAAATTATGCCGCTTGGCGAAAATTAGCGTGCCCTGGAACAGCGCACTTGCCGCAAAGGTCTTGATCGATTGCAGGAAGCGACATTCGCCGGGATTGTCGATGAATTGGCGGATCGCCGCATGGCCTGCTTCCACCTTCAGCGCCGAAGCGCCGAGCTGGGCATCCTTCATGAAGGAAAGCGCCGTGCGCATGCTGTCGGCCGTACCCTCCGTGCTCGTGAACGCCATCGAGCGCGTCGCGCCGCCATCCGCCATGGCGAGAACCGTATTCGTCGTGCCGAAGTCGAAACCCAGCGCCTGAGCCATGCCCGCACCTCTTCATGCCGATTGTTATTGGAGACGGAGCATCGCTCCGCAAAGGACGTGAGGACGCCCCGAATTCAGGAGGGCGGGTGATGCCACAGGGGCGTGACACATTCAAGAGGAGCGGAAGTTGATGTGATCGCGGGCGCACTTCTTCTCCCGGTTAGAAGAAGAAGTGCGCCGCAAGGGTCAATCGGCAATGCCGAATTCAGAGGGCCGTCATCACTCGGCGGCCATTGCCCTTGCCTCTTCCAGCTCCGGCTCCACGACCTTCGTGTGGCCGATCAGACGGCCGAGGAGGTTTCCGAAGCGGTCCATCTCGACGAAAATGACCGGGGTGATGAACAGCGTCAGCATCTGCGAGACGATCAGGCCGCCGACGACGGCGATGCCGAGCGGCTGGCGCAGCTCCGAACTTGCGCCGGTGCCGAGCGCGATCGGCAGGGCGCCGAGCAGGGCGCAGAAGGTCGTCATCATGATTGGCCGGAAGCGCCGCACGCAGGCCTCGTGGATCGCCACCGTCGCCTTTTCGCCGGTCGTGCGCATGGTCTCCACCGCCACGTCGATCATCATGATCGCGTTCTTCTTGACGATGCCGATCAGCATCAGCAGGCCGATAAGGGCGATGATCGACAGGTCGAAACCCATGATCTTTAGCGCCAGCAGCGCACCGAATGCCGCCGCAGGCAAACCGGAGAGAATGGTGAGCGGGTGGATGAAGCTCTCGTAGAGCACGCCGAGCACGACATAGATGGTCAGCACCGCCGCCAGGATGAGGTATGGCGTATTGCCCTGAGATTGCTCGAAGATCTGCGCTGTACCGCCATAGGAGGTGAAGACGTCGGCCGGCATGCTCATTTCCGTCTTGATCTGGTCGATTGCTGCCGTCGCGTCGCTGAGCGAGACGCCTTCCGGCAGGTTGAAGGAAACGGTGGTCGAGACGAGCTGGCCCGTCTGGTTGATTGTCACAGGGCCGACCGTGCGCTCGACATGCGCGAAGTTTGAAAGCGGCACCAGGCTGCCATTGGCCGAGGCGACACGGATTTCCGAGAGCTTCTGGTCGTCCCAGGGCTTGCTGGTGTCATATTCGACGATGACGTCGTAGCTGTCGCCGGTCGACTGGATTTCCGCCGCTGCATATCCGCTGAAGGATTCCTGCAGCGTCGTGCGCAGCGTGTCATTGTCGATCCCGTAGGCGGAGGCCCGCTCGGTATCGATGACGATATTGGCCTGCAGGGCGTTGTTCTGCGCGTCCGACGTCACGTCCGTGAAGAGGCGATCCTTGCGCATCGCCGCCTGGATCTTGCCGGCCCAGAGGTTGGTCTGGTCGGCGTTCAGTGCCTGCACCACCAGCTGATATTGGCTGGCCGTCTGGCGACCGCCGAAGCGCAGGCTCTGGTTCGGCGTCACGAAGGCCTGCAATCCGGGGATCTTGTTGATCGCCGTGCGCAGTTCGCGCAGCGTCTGGTCAAGCGGCGGACGTTCCTTCTTGTCCTTGAGTTCGACGAACATCGAGCCGTTGTTCTGCGGTTTGTTGGGGTTGCCGCCGATCGTCGACATCACATGGTTGACCGCTGGGTTCGCCTTGACGACGGCTGCCGCCTGCTGCTGCAGCGCCGCCATGGCGGAATAGGAAATGTCCTGCCGGGCCTGCGTGCTGATCGTCAGGCGGCCGATATCCTCCTGTGGGAAGAAGCTTGTCGGCAGCGTCATGAAGAAATAGATCGTCAGTGCCACCGAGGCGAGGAAAACGCCGAGGATCGTGGGGCGGTGGCGAAGGCACCAGCCGACAGCCCTGTCATAGCCGCGCAGCGTCCGTTCGAAGCCGGCATCGAAGATGCGGATGATGAGCGGCGGGCGGCTCTGGTGGTTGGACAGACGCGAGGCGAGCATCGGCGTCACGGTCAGCGAGACGATCGCCGACGAGATGATGGCGATGGCAACCACCATGCCGAATTCGTTGAACACCCGGCCGACAACGCCGCCCATCAGCAGGATTGGGATGAAGACCGCGATGAGCGAAACCGACATGGAAATGATGGTGTAGCTGACTTCGCCCGCACCCTTGATCGCCGCTTCTCGCACCGGCATGCCTTCCTCGACATGGCGCAGGATGTTCTCGAGCATGACGATGGCATCATCCACCACGAGCCCCACCGCGAGCGTTAGCCCGAGCAGCGAGATGTTGTCGATACTGTAGCCCAGCACATACATCATGCCGAAGGTCGAGATCAGCGACAGCGGAACGGCAAGCCCGGGAATGATCGTTGCGGTCGCATGGCCGGTAAAGAGGTAGATGACGAGAACGACGAGGCCGATCGTGAGCAGCAGCGTGAACTTCACGTCGGAGATGGCATCGCGAATCGGCTTTGCGGCGTCATTCATGACGACCGTGTTGACGGAGGGCGGGATTTCGGCGTGAAGCTGCGGCAGCTTGGCGTTGATCGCATCGACGACATCGACCGTGTTGGCATCCGGCTGGCGCTGGATGGCGAGGATGATGCCGCGTTGGCCGTCGTACCAGCTGCCGGTGTACTGATTCTCGACACTGTCTTGCACATCGGCAATATCGCCGAGGTGGATCGGCGCGCCGTTCGGATTGGCAATGACGAGCGAACGGAATTGTTCGGCGCTGGTGCGCTGCGTGTTCGCCGTGATGGTCATGCTCTGCGAGTTGTTCTGCAGCGTTCCCACGGGCTGCTGGCTGTTGGCGGCAGCAAGCGCCTTGTTGACGGTGTCGATGCCGATGCCGCGGGTCAAAAGCTTGTTGGGATCGACCTCGACGCGCACGGCATAGGTCTGCGCACCGTAGACGCTGACCTGGGCAACGCCGGGAAGCGTCGAAAGCGACGGCGAGATGATGTTCTCGGCGATGTCGTCAAGCTTGCTGCGCGGCATGGTGTTGCTCTGCACCGAGAGCAGCATGACAGGCGCATCGGCCGGGTTCGTCTTGCGATAACTCGGCGGCGTCGTCAGATTGTCGGGCAGTTGCCGGGTGGCATGCGAAATCGCGGCCTGCACGTCGGCTGCGGCCGCATCGATATTACGACTGAGGTCGAACTGCAGCACGATGCTGGTGCTGCCGAGCGAACTGGAGGCGCTGATTTCGGTGATCCCGGGAATGGTCTCGAACTGCTTGATCAGCGGCGTTGAAACCGAGGTCGCCATCGTCTGCGGCGAGGCGCCGCTCAACTGCGCCGAAACGTTGATGGTGGGAAAGTCGACCTGCGGTAGCGCTGCGACGGGTACGAGCTGATAACCGGCAAGACCGGCCAGAATGACGCCGATCGCAAGCAGCGTCGTCGCGACCGGGCGCTGGATACAGAAATTCGGGATCATTGCTGAGCTCCCACCGCGATTGTCTCGGAGGGCTGCTGTTGCCGAGGCTCTTCGGCGGAGGCGACATCAAGCGCCTTTTCGTCGAACTGCTCGTTGATCGCCTGCTGGTCGTTGAGCTGGCCCTGGCCCTCGACGACGACGTGATCGCCTGCCTGAAGACCTGATTCTATGGCGGTGAAGCCGCCATTTGCGCGGGCAACGGTAACGGCCGTCAGATGCGATTTGCCATCCTTGGCGACGAAGGCGAAGAAGCCCTCCGGGCCGGGGCTGACGGCAACCGTCGGCACCACTACCTGCTGTTCGTCATTGTTGAAATGCACGACGATGTTGACCGACTGGCCGGGCCAGAGCGCGCCGGAGGCATTCTCGAATTTCGCCTTGGCAAGGATTGTGCCCGAGGCGGTGTCGACCGTATTGTCGTAGAAGCTGATCTCACCCTTTCGCACTTGCCCCTTGGTGGAATTGGGGGCGGTGCTGACCTCGACCGGACCGCCTGCCAGAGCGCTCTTCAGCTCCCGCAGGTAGCGTTCCTGCAGGTGGAATTTCACATAGATCGGATCGTATTTCGCAATAGTGACGATTGCCGCGCCGGCGCTGAGGAAAGCGCCCTTGCTGACAACAATATCGCCGAGCCGGCCGTCGAAGGGAGCGCGGATGTCGGTGTGCTCGAGCAAGATCTGATCGGAGGCCAGCGAAGCCTTGTCGACGTCAACAGTGGCTGCGGCGGTATCGCGGGCGGCGACCGCCTGGTCGAGGCTCTGCTGAGTACCGGCCTTCTGGTTGAAGAGATCCTGCGCGCGCGTCAATGCGGTCTCGGCTTCCGAAAGGGTTGCCGCGTCGCGCACGATCATCGCATTGTCCTTGTCGACGGTGGCCTTGGCCGTCCGGTCGTCCAGCTTGGCGATCAGGTCGCCGGCTTTCACAGTCGCCCCATCCTGCGCATCGATGCTGACGATCAGGCCCTGTTCCTGTGCGGCAATGGTCGTGTTGTCATCGGCATCGGCCCAGCCGGTCGCCGTCACATCCATCGGCAGCGTCGTTTTCACGGCTGCGACGGTCTTGACGACGGTTGGGCCGCCGCCGCCGCGTCTGCGCCCGCCGCCCTGATGTTGGCCACCATCCTGCCCCTGATTGGCTTGCGCCTGATTGGCCTGCTGATCGGCCTGTGCCTGCTGCCCGCCGCCATTGCCGTCGGCCGGCTGCTTGATGAACTGCGAGATGTAAGGAATTCGGGAGGCATAAGGGATCATATTCCCGAATTGCCAGACGCCGATGGCGGCAATTGCGATAACGCTGACGGTGATCCAAAATTTCTTCATGAGCGAGAACCGGTCTTGAGCAAGGTTGCAAATTTTATGCTCTGATTGAGCTGCTTATATTGCGGCGCAAAAAAGACATAATTCCCGGTGCGCGATCACTAAGTGGTTATAACGGCTTAAAATTTTGTAATGAATATTCCGTAATATTCAAACTATACTAATATAGAGCCAGTGTAATCCGATGCCGTCCGACGGCGGCGGCGAGGGTGGTTCGCCCGGCAACGATGCCGACCCGTATGCCGTCCATCGCGCGGGAAGAACGCGGAAAAACCAGAGAAGGCAGGTCGTCATGACCGAGTTGGACGCCAGCGAGTTTCGCTCTCTCATAACAAGCATATTTCCTGAACTCACGGCCTCCGTCTTCAAGCTGGCGGCGAAGGGCTGGGATTCGCTTGCCGTCGACGTCGATGACACGTTGATCTTCAAGTTTCCCCGCGATTCGAGTGCGGAAAGAGCGCTTGTGAAGGAAGCCGCCTTGCTCGATGTCGTTCGGCCGTCGCTGTCGATGGCGGTTCCCGACATGCGCATTCACGACGGGCCGCCGATCTTCTCCAGCCATGCCAAGCTCTACGGCGAACATCTCATTGCCGAAGATTACGATGCGCTTGGCGAAGGCGATCGTCAGCACCTCGCGGAAGATCTCGCGCGTTTTTACGCCGAGCTGCATGTGCTCGATGCCGATCGCATACGGTCCGCCGGTGCCGGGGCTATCCAGCCATGGCAATCGCCCGAGACGGTACGAACCAAGGCTTTGCCGCTGCTGCCGCCTGACATCAGGAGTTTTGCGCAGGCCATTATTTCGGATTTCGAAGCCTTGCCGCCCGACCCCTACGGCAACATCTACGGCTTCTTCGACGGTCATGGCTGGAACATGGCCTTCGACCATGCGCAAAGGAGGCTGAACGGCATCTATGATTTCGCCGATTCAGGCTTCGGCCCGCTGCACCAGGAATTCATCTACTCGAACTTCATCTCGCCCGATCTGACCGCGCGCATCATATCGGCCTATGAAATGCTGACCGGACGCAGGCTCGACCGGCGCCGCGTTGCGATCCTGACCGGCTTCCATCGTCTGTCCGAGCTCGCCGAACTTGCGGACGATCCGGCTAACGTCGAACAGATGATCCGAAGTGCGGCGACATGGGCGGCGGCAGCCCGCGTCGGCTGAGAGGGAATGTCAGACGGATCGTGCCGCGCCGCCATCGCAGCGGATGAGCGAGCCGGTGATATAGCTTGCCGGTTGGCTGCACAGGAAGGCCGCCGTTGCGGCGAATTCTTCCACCCTGCCGTAGCGGCCGACCGGAATGCGCGCTTCCTTGTCGGTGCGGATCTCCTCGAGGCTCTTGCCGGTCCGCTTTGCCGCAGCCCCGTCGAGATCGTCGAGCCGCGCCGTCAGGATGCTACCGGGCAAGAGCAGGTTGGTGGTGACGCCGAAGCCCGCCACTTCGGAGGCAAGCGTCTTGCTCCAGCCGGCAAGGGCAGGGCGCAGCGTATTCGACAGCGCCAGATTGGCGATTGGTTCAATCACGCCGGACGAGGCAACCGTCAGGATGCGGCCCCAGCCCTGCGCCTTCATGCCGGGCAGCAGCGCATTGGTGAGCGTGATCACGCGAGCGACCATGGAGAGGAAGTAGCTTTCGAGCTTTTCGCCCGTCATGTCCTCTGTCGTGCCGGGCGTCGGTCCGCCGGTATTGTTGACGAGGATATCGAGCCCGCCGAACTTCTCCTTCACCGCCGTCGTCACCATCTCGACGAAGCGTTCGTCCCCGAGATCGGCCCAGATCCAGTCGGCCCGGCCTTTGCCTTCGCCATTGATCGCCTGGCAATTGGCCTCCAGCTGTTCGCCGCTGCGCCCGCAGAGCAGCACGTTTGCGCCCTCACGCGCCAGCGCCACGGCGATGCCGAGACCGAGACCGCGCGAGGAGGCGAGGACGAGTGCCCGTTTGCCCTTGATGCCGAGATCCATGATTATCCTCCGATAGCTTTGAGCGATGTATAAGGCGCAAGCGGCGGAAAAGGAAAGGGCATCTGACCGGTCCGGAACCGTTTGATAATTGACGTTGACGTAAACGTTATGTAATTCTGTCTCACGAGGCGTCATCATTGTGCGAATTGGAAGATTGGCTGTCGTATCCCGGCTCGACAATGCTTTCTCGTTTTGACAAGAAAGTGCCATGACGGGATGACGGCCGCGTGCCGCCAAGCGGAGACGAGTGAATGACCGAGACGACTGAGCTGCCCGAACGCGAAAGCATGGAATTCGACGTTGTGATCGTCGGCGCCGGTCCTGCCGGTCTTGCGGCGGCGATCCGGCTGAAGCAGGTCAATCCGGAACTCTCCGTCGTCGTGCTGGAGAAGGGCGCGGAAGTCGGCGCGCATATCCTCTCTGGCGCCGTGGTCGACCCGATCGGTATCGACAGGCTGTTGCCCGGCTGGCGTGACGAGGTCGATCATCCGTTCAAGACCGAAGTGACCGCCGATCACTTCCTGCTGCTCGGTCCGGCCGGCTCCGTTCGCCTGCCGAATGTGCTGATGCCGCCGCTGATGAACAATCACGGCAACTATATCGTCTCGCTTGGGCTCGTCTGTCGCTGGCTGGCGACCAAGGCCGAAGAACTCGGCGTCGAGATCTATCCGGGTTTTGCCGCAACCGAAGTGCTCTACAATGACGAGGGTGCCGTGATCGGTGTTGCGACGGGCGATATGGGCATCGAGAAGAACGGCGAGCCCGGCCCGAACTATACCCGCGGCATGGAACTGCTCGGCAAATATGTGCTGATCGGCGAGGGTGTGCGCGGCTCGCTCGCCAAGCAGCTGATTGCCAAGTTCGATCTTTCGAAGGACCGCGAACCGCAAAAATTCGGCATCGGCATCAAGGAACTCTGGCAGGTCAAGCCGGAGAACCATCGGCCGGGCCTGGTGCAGCACTCCTTCGGCTGGCCGCTCGGCATGAAGACCGGCGGCGGCTCCTTCCTCTATCACCTGGAAGACAATCTGGTGGCCGTCGGCTTCGTCGTCCACCTCAACTACAAGAACCCCTATCTCTATCCCTTCGAGGAATTCCAGCGCTTCAAGACCCATCCGGCGATCCGCACCACCTTCGAAGGCGGCAAGCGGCTGTCCTATGGCGCGCGTGCCATCACCGAGGGCGGCTACCAGTCGGTGCCGAAGCTTTCCTTCCCCGGCGGGGCGCTGATCGGCTGTTCGGCCGGTCTCGTCAACGTGCCGCGCATCAAGGGCAGCCACAATGCGGTGCTGTCGGGCATGCTGGCCGCGGAGAAGATCGCCGCCGCGATTGTATCCGGCCGCAGCCATGACGACGTGATCGAGATCGAGAACGAATGGCGCAAGGGCGACATCGGCCGCGACCTCAAGCGGGTGCGCAACGTCAAGCCGCTGTGGTCGAAGTTCGGCACCGCGCTCGGCGTGGCGCTCGGCGGCTTCGACATGTGGACGAACCAGCTCCTCGGTTTTTCCTTCTTCGGCACGCTGAAGCACGGCAAGACCGATGCCCAATCGCTGGAGCCGGCCTCGCAGCACAAGCCGATCGCCTATCCGAAGCCCGATGGCGTCTTGACCTTCGATCGCCTGTCCTCGGTGTTCCTGTCGAATACCAATCACGAGGAAGACCAGCCAGTGCATCTGCAGGTCAAGGACATGAACCTGCAGAAGTCGTCCGAGCATGACATCTATGCCGGCCCGTCGACGCGTTACTGTCCGGCCGGCGTCTATGAATGGGTGGAGAAAGACGGCAAGGACGTCTTCGTCATCAACGCCCAGAACTGCGTGCACTGCAAGACCTGCGACATCAAGGACCCCAACCAGAACATCAACTGGGTGCCGCCGCAGGGCGGCGAGGGGCCGGTCTATCCGAATATGTGAGGCGGATTATCCCCACCGCGACAATTCTTGCGTGCTGACGCCTTCGTGATCGCCTTCTGCCGGAGGCTGTTAGCCGTTCGTTAACCATAATTTCCTTAGCTTGCGACATCAAGTTGACGCACTAAGGACACATTCATGACGATCTCCCGCCGGGGCTTTCTGATCGCTCTGCCGCTTTTCGTGGCCGGCTGCTCTTCGACCGGTCTGAACAGCCAGACCAATTATGCCGCACTTCCGGATGAAAAATTCCCGTTGAAGCAGGTGCCGATCGACAAGATCAAGCCGGAGCTCCGCCGCCAGGAAGTTGCCTACGAAACCACGCATGCTGCCGGCACGGTGATCGTCGACACACCCGCGCGGCGCGCCTATTACGTCCTCGGCGGCGGCAGGGCGGTGCGTTATGGCGTCGGTGTCGGCCGCGAGGGGCTGGCCTTTGCCGGTAACGCCTATATCGGCCGCAAGGCCGAGTGGCCGAGCTGGACACCCACCGAAAACATGCAGCGCCGCGAAGAGCGCTATCGCAAGCTCGCCGGCGGCATGCCGGGCGGCCCGAACAACCCGCTCGGTGCGCGGGCCATGTATCTCTTTCGCGGCGGCAACGACACGCATTTTCGCATTCATGGCACCAACCAGCCGCAATCGATTGGTCTCGCCATGTCGAGCGGCTGTGTCCGCATGATGAACCACGACGTGATCGACCTCTATAGCCGCGTCGAAGTCGGCGCCAGGGTCGTCGTCATCCAGGCCTGACGTGTCCGTTCCAAGCTCGATAACGACGCCCTCTCCATTGAAAAAGCCGCCGCAGCGATGGCTGCAGGCGGCTTTCGATCTGCTGTTGGTGTTGGATTTCAGCGGCGTGGCGTGGCGATGCCTGTCGAAAGCGCCACGCCGATGCCGGTGATCACGGCGGCGCTGATTTCCGTCATGCCGATCGCTTCGCCAAGCAGCAAGCCGCCGCCAAGCGTCGCCAGCACCGGCGTCAGCGCCGTGAAGGCGGCAGCCTGTGTTCCGCCGAGTGTTCTGACGGCGGTGCCGTAGGCGACCATGGCGACGAGGCCGGAAAGAACGCCCTGGCTCAACACCTGCAGGCCGATCTCCGGGAGCGTAGCCTGTGGCAGCGAGATGCCGAAGATGAGGGCAAGCGCGCCCATGATCAGGAAGGACCAGACGGCGATCAGGGCGCTTGCCTGCACGGCTGTCAGACCGGAGCGGCGGAAGGCATGCGTATAGCTTGCCCAGAGAATGGCGCCGGCCGGCAGCAGCACGAAGCTCGTCCATGGCAGCGAGGCGTCCGCAAGGCTGCGCGTGAGCAGGATCAGCACGCCGGCTACGATCGCAACGAGCCCAGCGATGCGGGTGCCGTCAGGTCTTTCGCGAAACAGCGCAATGCCGATCAGCGCCGCGGCGAGCGGCATCGAGCCGCCGAGCAGAATCCCCGAAGAGGCGGCCGGCGTCGAATGGATTGCCAGCGTCGTCAGCAGGAAGAAGACGGCGCCGGAACCGGACACCATGATCGCCAGCAGGTGAAGCGGCAGGGCCTTCGGCAGCAGCCCCGTCTTCAGCCAGACGGGCGAAAGCACCAGCGCCGGAATTCCGAAGCGGATCAGCCCGATATCGATCGAGCCGAGCGGCGTTGCGGCGCTGTGGCGGGTGACGAGAAACCATGTCGCCCAGATCAGCACGGTAATGGTGCCGCCGGCATAACCCAGTACCTGCGACGGCGACTTGTCGTTTGTAAATGCAATGGTGGTCATCGTCTTGATCCTTTCTTCCGTCCGGAGCTTGTCCGGTTGAAGAAAAGATTAGCGCCAGAGGCCAAGGCATGTCCTTGCTATCTATGGCTCTAAAATCTTGCTATACGCAATCTTCTGCCAATAGACGCCGACAGGTATCGCGAAAATGCCAAATCTCGATAAATTCGATATCGCCATCCTGAAGTGCCTGCAGGAGGATGCGCGCGCCACCAATGTCGAGATCGCCGAGAAGGTGAACCTTTCGCCGTCGCCCTGCCTGCGCCGCATCCGCAATCTCGAACGGTCCGGCATCATCCGCGGCTACAGGGCGGATATCGATCGCAAGGAGGTTGGTCTCGGCCTCACCGTCTTCGTCGAATTCAAGGTCGTCCATCACAGCCGCGAGAATTCCGAGGCGCAGCAGAAGGCGCTACTCGCCATCCCCGAGATCGTCTCCTGCTTCCTGATTTCGGGTACTGCCGATTTTCTCGCCGAAGTGGTGGTGGAGGATCTCGCCGCCTATGAACGGCTTCTGACCGAAACGCTGTTGACCCTGCCGAATGTCAGCGACATCCGCTCGAACTTCGCCATCCGCAGCATCAAGACGCATGGGCCTTTGAAGCTGCCCGAGGGAAAATAATTCCCCTCGGGCCTGCTTGCGGGTTAGAGAAGCGTCCCGCTGAGGATGAGCAGCGCCACCGAGAAGTAGATGACGAGCCCGGTGACGTCGACCAGCGTGGCTACGAAGGGAGCCGAGGCGCTGGCCGGATCGAGCCGGAGCTTCTGCAGCACGAAAGGCAGCATCGAGCCGCAGATCGAGCCGAAGGTGACGATCCCGATCAGGGCGGCAAACACCGTGACGGCGACCATCTGCCAGTGCGGGCCGTAATCGTAGAGCCCGGCCGACTGCCAGAAGACGATGCGGATGAAGCCGACCAGGCCGAGGATCGCGCCGAGCACGATGCCGGTCGGCAGTTCGCGCAAAAGCACCTTCCACCAGTCCGACAGCTTCAGCTCGCCGAGCGCCAGCGCCCGGATGATCAGTGACGTCGCCTGCGAACCAGAATTGCCGCCCGAGCTCATGATCAGCGGGATGAACAGCGTCAGCACCACGGCCTTTTCCAGCTCGCCTTCGAAATGCTGCATGGCGCTGGCCGTCAGCATCTCGCCGAGGAAGAGCGCAGCGAGCCAGCCGGCGCGCTTGCGGATCATGCCGGCGAAGCTGATCTTCATGTAGGGCTGGCCGAGCGCCTCCATGCCGCCGAACCTCTGGGCCGCTTCCGTCGTGTCTGAGATCATCGTGTCGATTACGTCGTCGACGGTGACGATGCCGAGTATCTGCCCATGTTCGTCGATGACGGGCAGGGCGAGCAGGTCGTGCTTGCGGATCAGCCGCGCGACATCCTCCTGCTTCATCAGCGGATCGGCCGAAACCGGCGCGCCCTTCTGTGCCACCGAGAGGATCGAAGCCTCCGGCTCGCCGGTAATGAGACGACGCAACGTCACCACATGCAGCAGCGCATGGCTGACCTCGTCCAGCACATAGATGGCGTAGACGGTCTCGCGCGAGCGTTCGACCTGGCGCACATGGTCGAGCGTGCGGGCGACGGTCCAGCTATCAGGCACGCTGACGAACTCCGTCGTCATGATGCCGCCGGCCGTGCGCGGCGGATAGCCCATCAGGTGCTGGATCGCGATGCGCACCGGTTCGTCGAGGCTGGAGAACAGCCGGGCGCGAGTCTCGCCGTCGAGTTCCAGCAGCACGTCGGCGACGCGGTCGTTCGACATGCCGTGCAGCAGCCGTGCGGCGTCCTCGGCGCTGATTAGCGCAAGGATCTGTGCGGCGTTGCGAAGCTCCGGCCGGTCGAGAATGTTGACCGCATAGTCCAGCGGCATGCCGGTCAGCACCCGCCCGGCGTCCTGGATGCTCAGCGCGTTCAATGATTCGACGCGTTCGGCAATCGTTGCGCCGCGGCTGTTGTTGATGAAGGCACGGGCGGCATGGCCTGCCCGAAGAGGGAAGCGATTGATATTCATTTGAGGCTCGCCTTTCCGTCGATCCGCCGTAGCGTCCGATCGGGCGAGCCGACAGGAGTCGGTCAGCGCACGAGGGCCGCGTACGGCAAAGGCAATCGACTGCTACTGTCGCTTGGCATCGTTATGATGGCTCCGTTGAAATCCGTGGCTGACGAGTGTCATCCACGTGAATGCTAGGTGGTCCCGGACGCGGAAAAAGTCAAGCGGGATAAATGCTTAACGCCAGAATGCCGCACCCCCGCGATGCGGCATTCCTGGCGGGTATGGCCAGGCGGGTGGCTTGTAGACCTTGCGGGTCCGAAAACACCGGCCCCGCCGGCTGCGATCTCAGAACCCTGCAAGCACCGCCTTGCCCTTCATCCTGCCGCTTTCGACCATGGCATGCGCCGTCTTGAGGTTCGCCGCATTGATCGGCCCGACGATCTCTGAAAGCGTGGTGCGGATCTTTCCGACGTCGACGAGTTCGGAAATCTTGTTCAGCAGCTTGTGCTGCTCGATCATGTCAGGCGTGCCGTAGAGCGGGCGGGTGAACATCAGCTCCCAATGAACGGAGACGGCCTTGCGCTTGAAGGGCACGATGTCGAGCGTCTTCGGATCGTCGATCAAAGCGAAGCGGCCCTGCGGCGCGATCGCTTCGACGATGTCGCCGATATGGCTGTCGGTATTGGTGGTCGAGAATATGAATCCCGGCGCGCCGATGCCGAGCGCTGCAACCTGCGGCGCGATCGGCCTGGAATGGTCGACGACATGATGTGCGCCGAGTTCCTTCACCCAGTCCTGCGTTTCCGGCCGCGAGGCCGTGGCGATCACCGTCAGGTCGGTCAATGCCCGGGCGATCTGAATGGCGATCGAGCCGACGCCGCCGGCTCCGCCGATGATCAGGATGGAGCGTCCCGCTCCCGAAACCGCGTCCTGCACCTTCAGCCGGTCGAACAGCGCTTCGTAGGCCGTAATCGAGGTCAGCGGCAGGGCGGCCGCGGCTGCGAAATCGAGGCTCTTCGGTTTGGCGCCGACGATGCGCTCGTCGACGAGATGGAATTCGGCATTGCTGCCCGGGCGGCTGATGACCCCGGAGTAGAACACCTCGTCGCCGGGCTTGAACAGGGTGACATCGGCCCCGACGGCCTTGACGATGCCGGCGGCATCCCAGCCGAGCACCTTGAGCTCGTTCGCGGGCGGTGCGGAATGGACGCGCACCTTCACGTCGACGGGATTGACCGAAACTGCTTTGATTTCGACGAGCAGATCGTGGCCCCCAGCCTCCGGCATCGGCAGCTCGACATCGATCAGCGAGGTTTCGGCGGAGATCGGTTGGGGCGTTTTATAGGCGACGGCGCGCATGGGAAACTCCTGTGTTCGTTGCACGGAAGCTAGATGCGCATTATGTTCTGACAACGCAAGAATGCACAAATTCTGTACGTAGTACCCAAAAGGATACTGTAAATGTCATTGCCGCGCGCCAAGCTCGTCAAGAATTTCCCCGGCTGCCCGGTCGAAGCGACGCTGACTTACCTGGACGGGAAGTGGAAGGGCGTGATCCTGTTTCATCTGATGCAAGGAACCCTGCGCTTCAACGAATTGCGGCGTAAGCTGCCGGCCGTGACCCAGCGCATGCTGACCAAGCAGCTGCGTGAACTGGAAGAGTCTGGCCTGGTATCACGCACCGTCTATCCGGTTGTGCCGCCGAGGGTCGAATATGCAATGACGCCGCTCGGCATGACGCTGAAGCCCGTCATCCAGGCATTGGCCGCCTGGGGCGACGATTATGTTTTCTGCAGCCCGGAAGGCCGCGAGCTGCGCCTGGCCTCAGACGGCCTGCGCGCTCCGGTCGCGGCGCTCGAGGCGTAGCGAGGCTGCAAAGACGAACAGGCCGAGGAAGGACAGCGCCGCGCCGACATAACCGGTCGCCGCAAAACCGTAACCCCCGGCGATGACGAGGCCGCCGAGCCAGGCACCGATCGCATTGGCGATGTTGAAGGCGGAATGGTTGGACGCGGCCGCAAGCGTCTGCGCGTCGGCGGCGACATCCATCAGCCGCGTCTGCAGCGCCGGGCCGGCGGCAAAGCCGCAGCCGACGAGGAAGACGGAGAGACCGAGCAAATAGGGATTGGCGGCGGTCAGCGAGAAGGTGGTCAGGACGACGATATTATAGATCAGCGACCCGCCGATCGTGCCGAGCAGCGATTTGTCGGCGAGCCAAGAGCCGATGAAATTGCCCGCATTCATGCCGACGCCGAAGAGGACCAGCATGATCGGAACGGCTGTTTCCGGCAGCATCGCCACCTCAGTCGTCGTCGAGGCGATATAGCTGAACATCGCGAACATGCCGCCGTAACCGACGGCGGCGATGCCGAGCGTCAGCCACACCTGCGGCCGGCGGAAGGCGCCGAGTTCGCGCAGGAAGCCCGCTTCCGCGGAAACCCTGTCCTTCGGAACGTAGAACCAGATCAGCACCACGGTCAGCAGGCCGAGCACGCCGACCGAGAAAAACGCCACCTGCCAGTCGAGCGACTGGCCGAAGAAGGTCGTCAACGGCGTGCCGAGAAGTGTCGCAACGGTCAGGCCGAGCATGACGCGGCCAACGGCGCGGGCGCGGCGATGCGCCGGCACCATCGAGGCGGCGACAAGGGCCGCGACGCCGAAATAGGCCCCATGCGGCAGGCCGCTGACGAAGCGCAGCAGCGTGAAACTTTCGAAGGTCGGCGCCATGGCGCTCGATATATTGCCGGCGGCAAAGATCAGCATCAGGGCCAAAAGCAGCGTGCGGCGCGCCATCTTCGCAGCGAGCACGGCAATGACCGGTGCGCCTATGACGACGCCGAGCGCGTAGGCGCTGATGACGTAGCCGGCTTGCGGCGTCGTGACCGAGAAGGTCTCGGCGACATTGGGCAGCAATCCCATGATTGCGAATTCCCCGGTGCCGATGCCGAAGCCGCCGCAGGCGAGCGCCAGCTGGACCAGCGCCACGGTCATTGCCGATGGCAGCGCTTCATCCTGGCGATCAATGGAGTTCCGGCTATCGACTGAAATATTGGCGGCAATCTCACTCACGAGAGCTCCTCGAGGCGGTTTCTGCTTGGCAATGGCCTCTGGCGCAGGCGCGGCCGCAAGCCGATCGGTGGAAATGGCGGGAGGTGGAGACGATGTCTCCGATAGAGCATCTATCCGTGAGGTCCGGGCTGCCGTCGAGTGCATTTTTTGCAGTGCAGCGTCCTGCTATGTGCATACGTCTATTGCAATTTTTGCATTTCTGCCCTTTGTCAGGAAAGAAGGTTGCGCTTGAAATCGGCGATACCGCAACCATCTCAGGGGCAAGGCAGGAGCATTTCCGCGCCAGGGACGGGAGCTCTTATGAAGCTTGTAGGCTTTTTCAATCGCGACGGCGGGACCTTCAAGACCACCGACATGCTGGCCTATGAAAAAAGGGCGGAGACGGCTTTCCGCGAAGCGGGGCACGATTTCGACGCCATCGTCTTCTCAGGAAAGGAAATCGTTCCTGCGATGGAGCGGGCGGCCAAGCGCGACGATATCGACGGTATCGTTGCCGGCGGCGGCGACGGCACGATTTCGGCGGCGGCATCGATCGCCTGGAAGAACGGAATTGCGCTCGGCGTCGTGCCGGCCGGCACGATGAACCTCTTTGCCCGCTCGCTGCGTGTGCCGCTCGATATCTGGCAGGCGCTCGATGTGCTTGCCTCCGGCGAGGTCGACAATGTCGATATCGCCAGCGCCAACGGCCGGCCCTTCATCCACCAGTTTTCCGCCGGCCTGCATGCCCGCATGGTGCGCTACCGCAACGCCTACAGCTATCGGTCCCGGCTGGGCAAGATACGGGCGAGCACGAAGGCGGCTTTGGGCGTCATCTTCAACCCGCCGGAATTCGAGGTCGAGTTCGAGGCGATCGGCATGCGCGAGCGCCGCAGGGTGTCGGCGATCTCAGTCTCCAACAATCCGTTCGGTGAGAACGCACTGCTCTACGCCGACAATTTGCGAAGCGGCGAACTCGGCTTCTACACGGCAAATCCGCTGAAACCCCTCGGTGTCGCCCGTCTCGCCATCGACATGCTGCGCGGCAAGGTCCGCGAGAATGCCGATGTCATGGTGATGCACCCGGCCGAAGTGCACCTGCATTTCCCGAAACTGCGCTCCAAGGCCAATTGCGTCATGGACGGCGAGCTGCTGCCGCTCGAACGCGACGTCTCGATCCGGCTGCATCCAGGCGAATTGAAGGTTCTCGTCAAGCAGGGTCTCGCCGCTCAAGTGAATGCGGACGAACGCCGCGAGCCCGCTGCGTAAGTCGGCCAGCTGCGTAAGTCGGCTCGCTGCGTAAGTCGGCCGCCGCGTAATTTCAGAGCCGCGGCAGATAGGTGCGGTAGTCGAAATCCGAGACGGTGCGCAGATGCGCAAGCGCTTCCTTGCGCTTGGTATCGCCATAGAGCGCCTGATAACGCGCGTCGAAGATATCGGCGATGAAGGGCGAGGTGCGGAAGGTATCGACGGCGCTGAGGAAATCATGCGTCAGTCGCGTCGTATTCGCAGGTATGTGCGAGGGCGTCGTCTCTTCGCCGGGGTCGAGTTCGCCATCGAGACCGGCGAGCATGCCGCCGAGGATCGCTGCCAGCAGCAGATAGGGATTGGCGTCGGCGCCGGCGACGCGGTGTTCGATGCGTGCGGCCGGGCCATCCTTGTCGGGGATGCGGATCGCCGTGCCGCGATGGCCGCTGCCCCAGGTCAGATCCACAGGCGCAAACGAGCCCGGCTGGAAGCGGCGGTAGGAATTGGCGAAGGGAGCGAAGATCAGTTGCGCCGCGCGCATGGAGTCGAGCAGGCCTGATATCACCGATTTGAGCATCTTCGGTTCGCCGCCCTTGGCATCGAGAATGTTGCGGCCTTGCCCGTCGATGATGCTCGCATGCACATGCAGGCCGGAGCCGGCATGTTCGGAATAGGGCTTGGCCATGCAGGTCGATTTCAGCCCGTGCCGGCGCGCTGCCTGTTCGGCGATGCGCTTGAGATAGAGGCAATCATCTGCGGCTGCCAGCGCATCCGCGCGGTGCAGCAGGTTGACCTCGAACTGGCCCGGACCGAATTCCGCCGTCGTCGCATCCGCCGGCAGGTCCTGCGCCTTCGCATAGGCCCTCAGCGTCTGCAAATAGCCATCGAGCGCGTCGACGGCGCTCATGTCGTAGAGTTGGAAACCGTTCGGTTCGCCGCGATAGGTGAGGCTTTCGGGCGGGCAGGGGCGACCGGTCTCACGCCAGTCTCCGGACATCACGTAAAATTCCAGCTCGGTGGCGACGACGGGCGTCAGCCCGCGCGCCGTATAGCGCTCCAACACCGAAGCGAGGATGGCGCGTGGATCCATGAAGCTCGGGCTGCCGTCGAATTCATGCATGGTGGCGAGCACCTGCATCGAGCCCTCGGGCGCCCAGGGCATCGGCGCCAGGCTGCGCCGGTCGGGGATGACCTTGCCGTCGGGATCGCCGATCGTCAGCGACAGGCCGGTGATGTCGTCATTATCGTCGCCCCAGATGTCGAGCGACTGCGTCGAGGTCGGCAGGCGGATGTCGCCGGCCCAGACCTTGTCTTCGGCGCCGGGCGGAAGCTGCTTGCCACGCAGGTCGCCGTTCATGCCGACGATCAGGATCTCGAAACGCGGGTCGTCGCCTTTCGTCTTGCCGTCCATCCTGTCGCTCGCCATGACCTTGAAAATCCTCCGGGACAAGGCCAAGCTCCTATCCCATCGACATCAGCCTTTCAATCCGCGAGGGTCTTTACCAATCATGCCCGATACTTACCCACCCTCGAACCTTGCCGCGATCGACGCCGCGCACCACCTGCATCCCTTCGCCGACATGAAGAAGCTGAATGCCGAGGGCGCGCGTATCATCCAGCGCGGCGAGGGCGTCTACATCTTCGACAATCACGGCAGGAAATATCTCGATGGTTTCGCCGGCCTCTGGTGCGTCAATATCGGCTATGGTCGCCGCGAGATCGCCGATGCCGCCACCAGGCAGATGAACGAGCTGCCCTATTACAACACCTTCTTCGGCACGACCTCGACGCCGGCGACGCTGCTTGCGCAGAAGGTCACCTCCCATGCCGGGGAGCGGTTCAACCATATCTTCTTCACCGGCTCCGGCTCGGAGGCGAACGACACCTGGTTCCGCATGGCCCGAGTCTACTGGAGCGCTGTCGGCAAGCCGTCGAAGAAGATCGTCATATCGAGAAAGAACGGCTATCACGGTTCGACCGTCGCCGGCGCCAGCCTCGGCGGCATGAAATACATGCATGAGCAGGGCGACCTGCCGATCCCTGGAATCGTCCATATCGGCCAGCCCTATTGGTACGGCGAGGGCGGCGATCTCGCGCCCGCCGAATTCGGTCTCAAGGTTGCCCGCGAACTCGAAGCGAAGATCAACGAACTCGGCGAGGAGAATGTCGCCGCCTTCGTCGCCGAGCCGGTGCAGGGCGCCGCCGGCGTCATCATCCCGCCCGAGACCTACTGGCCGGAGATCGACCGCATCTGCAAGGCGCGCAATATCCTGCTGGTGACCGACGAGGTAATCTGCGGTTTCGGCCGTCTGGGCGCCTGGTTCGGCCACCAGTATTTCGGCGTCGAGCCCGATCTGGCGCCGATCGCCAAAGGGCTTTCCTCCGGCTACCTGCCGATCGGCGGCGTGCTCGTCAGCGACCGCATCGCCGATGTGCTGATCAACGAGGTGGGCGACTTCAATCACGGCTTCACCTATTCCGGCCACCCGGTCTGCGCTGCCGCCGCCCTCGAAAACCTGCGCATTATCGAAGAGGAAAGACTGGTCGAACGTGTGCGCGACGATATCGGCCCCTATTTCGGCAGGGCCTGGGCAGAGCTCGCAGACCATGATCTGGTCGGCGAAGCCGTCAGCATCGGCCTGATGGGCGGACTGCAGCTTGCCGCCGAGAAGAGCACGCGCACTCGTTATGCCAAGCCCGATCAGGTCGGTGCGTTGGTGCGCAACCACGCGCTGGCGAACGGTCTGGTGCTGCGCGCCACCGGCGACCGCATGCTCGCCTCGCCGCCTCTCGTCATCAGCCACGCCGAGGTGGACGAGATGGCGAGGATTACCAGGCTGGCGCTAGATTTGGCCTGGAAGGAGCTGAAATCCTGATTGCGCTCAGCCAGGCTGATTGACCCAGGCATAGCCGAAACGGTAGCGGTCGTCGCCGCGCCCATAGAAATAGGGCACGTCGATCACCGACGCCTCAGGTGCGGACGTGCGGAGATTGGCCTGCAGCCATTCAGCCATGGCCGGCGGCAGCGCTTCGCTTCCGCCCTTGGGGAGGAGCCACACCAGGAGAAGCGGTCGTCGGCTGGAGAGATCCGGGTTGAAGCCTGGATAATCCACCGAGAGGATCGGCACACCGGGAATATCCTGCCTGAGGTTTCCGGCGAGCAGGCTGTCGCCGGCAAGGATCGCCGCCGGTTCGGCCTGTTTGCGCAATGTTTCCAGCATGCCGGCATAGGGCCTGTTCAGCCGCTCGTAATGACCGCTAAAGCGCGCAGTCGCAACGCTCCCGTAAAGGGCCGCCGGCACGCCGATCATGATGACGGCGACGACTGGCATGAAACGCCGAAACGCCTTGCCGGTCTCCACGCCTGCGGCCTCGATCTTCAGGCAGAAATAGAGCGGGAGAATGAAGAGCATCGGCACCAGCCAACGATCCTTGATGCCGGCTGCGCCGCCGAAGACGATCAGAAGCAGAATGCCGGCCAAGAAGACGAGCATCATCCGCTCGAGAAGCCGCGTCCATTCCGAGCCGGAGCCGAGCGCCGGACGAAGGCTCTTGCCGAAGACGATCGCGAACACCGCCACGGTCAATGCGGCAAAGCTGATGGTGGCGAGGGCGAGTGAGCTGACGCCCATGGCGACCTGCGTGAGATAGCTCGCGTCGCCGCTCGCGGTCATCTTCTCCAGCGTGCGTGCGGTGGCGAAATCGAGATTGTCCTTCAGCCAGAAGAGATGCGGCAGGGTGATGACGAGCGCCACCGCCGCCGTCAGCACCAGCCGCCAGTCGAAGATCCGCGGCCGCAGGCGCGCATCCGAAAGCGCGGCAATCAGGGCTGCCGCCGGCAGGATCACGAAATTATATTTGGCAAGCAGGCCGAAACCGATGCCGATGCCTGATATCAGATAGGAAGCAAGGCTCGGCTGCTTCAGGCTGCGGATGAAGCCGTAGAAGAAGATGCTGGCCGAGAAGAACACCGCGACCGTGTGCGTCAGGTCGCGCTGCATCTCGAAAGCCATCTGCGGGATCGTCAGCAGCCCGAGCGTGGCGATCGCCACCAGCGCCTTGTCCCGCAGCACGAGCCGCGCCGTCAGGCCGTACAGCAGATAGGAGATGAACAGCAGCAGGTTCTTGATCACAGAAAGGGCGGTCAGCGAGACGCCGGCAAACTGGAAGACGGTGTATTGCAGCCAGTTGTAGAAGGGCGGCTGTGGGCCGTAGCCGGCGGCAAGCCATTGCGAGCGAAAGGCCTGTTCGGCCTCGTCGAGATCGAGCGAATGCGAGGTTGCGAGCCGCACGCCGACCTGAAGCGCGAAATAGGCTGCCAGCAGGGCGAAGATCCAACTGATGTCGCGACGGCTGCTCTCGGTCATTCTATCTGGTCTCCGGCCGAACCCAGGCGTAGCCGAGCGCGAAATTGTCGCCCTGGCGGCCGAAATAATAAGGAAGCGACAGCGAGCCGATCTCCTGCAGCGCGATATCAGCCGCCGTCAGCGCCGAGGAAAAACGCTCCGGCATGACCGCATCGGCAGCCGTCGCCGTCTTCTTGCCGCGCCAGACGATCAGCACCGGCCCCTTGGCCTCGGCATAGGCCGGAATGCCGGGTGTCGGAAAATCCGGGATCACCACCGGCACATCGGGAAATTGCAGCCGCATGTTTCCGCCGATATAGGTGTCGGAAGCGATCACCAGCGCCGGCTGCGCCTCTCGCGTCATCTCGCGCGAAAAACCCGCCATCGGCACATTCGGCCGGCTGTAAGTGCCGATCAGCCCGGCGCCGACGACGCGGAAGCCGAGTGCGATCAGCACGCAAGCCATCAGCACCGGCAACACCGGCCGGAAGCGGCGCAGTCCGACGGAAAGGTCGAGCCCGGCAGCCTGCATCTTCGCAAGCAAATAGATCGGCAGCACCAGCAGGAACGGGTCGAGCCAGCGCTCGCGAACAGTCGTCGAGCCGGTGAACAGCACGATCAGAACGATGCCGGCAAGACTTGCGAGCATCATCCGCTCCATCATCGCAGTCCAGCGGTTGCCGGCCGAAAGCGCCCGGACAAAATCCCGGCGGAAGGTGGCGGCGAAGATCACCACCGGCAGCGCCGCAAAGGCGATGATGGCGACGAGAAAGGCGAGAAGGCCTTTGCCGATCCGCACGGCGCCGGCGGGTTCGCTGCCGGCGGCCATCTTGACCAGAGTGTCGGAGGAGGCGAATGCGAGATTGCCCTGCAGCCAGATCGCGTGCGGCAGGATGATGACGAGCGCAACAGTGATCGCGGCCAGCATGCGCCAGTCGAGCGCCCGGCGCCGCCATTCGGCATCGGGCAGGATGGCGATCAAGGCGACGACAGGCATCAGCGCGAAATTATATTTCGAGATCAGCCCGATGCCGGTCGCAAGCCCGAGCAGCAGGTAGCTCGCCATATCGGGCCGGTCGAGCGTACGGAAGAAGCCGTAGAGAAACAGCGAGCTGGCAAAGAGCAGCGCCGTCGTGTGGGTCAGATCCTGCTGGGCCATGTAGGAGACCTGGGGCAGCGTGATCAGCGCCAGCATGCCGATAGCGGCAAGCGCCTCGTCCTTCAGCGCGCGCCGCCCGGCAAGGCCATAGAAGAGATAGGACAGGAACAGCAGGATGTTCTTCGGAACGATCACCGCGCCGATCGACATGCCCGTCACCGAAACGACGGCATATTGCATCCAGTTGTAGAAGGGCGGCTGCGGACCGTAGCCGGCCAGCAGATATTGCGAGAAGAAGGATTGCTCGGCCTCGTCGAGCTCCAGCGAATGCGGAAGCGCGATGCGCAGCGCGATGTTGAGCACGAAATAGGCTGCAAGCAGCAGGCCCGCGGTTCTGATCGTCCTCGTCGCGCGCTCCAGCATCGTGCTGCCGGCTTAGGCTTGGCTTTGATCGTCGAAGATCTGCCGCACGATATAATTCGGAGAGGCATCGTCGCGGTAATAGGTGCGCGCAATCATTTCCGCCAGGATGCCGGTGGTGATCATCTGTACCGACGACAGCAGCAGCACGACGCCGACCATCAGCATCGGTCGCGTGCCGATGTCGTTGCCCAGGATGAATTTGTCGAAGCCGAGATAGAGCAGGATCAGCATGGCGAGCGCGCCGAGGCCGAGACCCAGCGAACCGAAGAAATGCCCCGGCCGCGCCTTGTAGCGCATGAAGAACATCACCGACAGCAGATCGAGGATGACGCGGAAGGTGCGCGAAATGCCGTATTTCGAAACGCCGTGCTCGCGGGCATGGTGGGTGACGGCCATCTCGCCGATGCGCGAGCTCGGGACGACACCGGCGACCCAGGCGGGGATGAAGCGGTGCATCTCGCCCATCAGCTTCACCTGCTTGATGATCGAGGCACGGTAGATCTTCAGGCTGCAGCCGTAATCATGCAGCTTGACGCCGGTGATGCGGCCGATCAGGTAGTTGGCGCACCAGGAGGGGATCTTGCGCAGGAACAGGCCGTCCTTGCGGTTCTTGCGCCAGCCGACCAAGAGGTCGAGTTCACGCCGTTCCAGCTCGGAGACCATCGAAGGAATGTCCTTCGGGTCGTTCTGCAGGTCGCCGTCCATCGTCGCGATCAGACGGCCACGGGCGGTATCGATGCCGGCCTGCATGGCGGCTGTCTGGCCAAAGTTGCGCTGCAGCTCGACGATCCTGAGCGCCAGCCCCTCGCGTCCGACATACTTGCGGGCGTTGACGAGCGTCGCATCCGTGCTGCCGTCGTCGACAAGGATCAGCTCCCAGCGATGGGGGTAGCTGACCATCGCAGCCGCGACACGCTCGACGAGCGGGCCGACGCTTTGCTCTTCGTTGAAAATGGGCACGACCAGCGACAGTTCGAGCGATTGTACCGGATCATTCGTACCGCGAATGGGCTCTACGGTTGTCTGCAACTTTCATCTCCAAAAGGCCGGACGGCCGAGCAATCTTTAATGCTGCCGCCGCACTTGCGGAAGGCTACTACATGAAGTGTCCGCCGGTTGCCAGCGGGCAATGCCGGTTTCCCGCAATCGGCTGATCTGCCGGGGCGCTATTTCGCGCCGCCGTCCACCCAGGAGTAACCAATGGAGAAGCTGCGTTTGCCGTCACCGAAGAGATAGGGCAGCGTCAGCGTCTTCAACTCTGGCAGATGAATGCCCGATTTGACGAGGTCATTGGCGAAGCCGGGGGAAATTGTTGGATCATCTGCGGTCTCGCCGCGCCAGATAACCAGCACCGGCCCCTTCGCGTCAGCATATTCGGGAACTCCGGGACCGGGGAAGAACGGGATCACGACGGGAACGTCGGGAAACTTTAGCCGCATGTTGCCGGCAACGAACTTGGTTCCCGCCACGATCAGAACCGGCTTGCGGGTCGCGGTCAATTCAGCAACGTAGCCGGAAAAGGGTACGTTCGTTCTCGTATAAGTGCCGATATATTGAATGCCGACGATCCGGAAAAGAAGGATCGACAGGATGACGACCATGAAGACCGGCACCACCGGCCGGAAGCGCGCAAGACCGGCGGAAAGATCGAGGTCTGCGGTTTCCAGTTTCAGGAACAGATAGATCAGCAGGACGAGCAGGCATGGGTCGAGCCAGCGCTCGTGGATATCGCTCGCGCCGGCGAAGAGGACCACGCCGACGAAGGCGATCAGGCTGATGACCATCATCCGCTCGATCACCCGGATCATCGGGCTGGAAGAGGAGAGCGCGCGAAAGAAGTCGCGCCGGAAGGCGGCCGCGATCAGAACGATCGGCAATGCGACGAAGCCGAGGACGGCGATGAGGAGAGACAGCAGTCCTTGCCCGATGCGGGGGAGGCCGGCCGGGGCCAGGTGTTCGGCGGTCATCCGCTCCAGCGTCGGCGCAGAGGCGCTGGCGAGATTGTCAGGCAGCCAGAGCGCATGCGGCAGCACGATCAGAATGGCAAGGACGGCGGCCGGCAGCAAACGCCAGTCGATGAGACGGCTGCGCCATTCCCGCTCCGGCAGCACGGCGACGACGGCAGCAAATGGCAGGATGGCGAAATTATACTTCGAGATGAGCCCGATGCCCGTGGCGATGCCGATGAGGAGATAGCTCCCGATCGTCGGCTGGCGCAGCGTGCGGAAAAAACCGAAGAGGAAGAGCGAGGTCGCAAACAGCAGGGCAACCGTATGGGTCAGTTCGCGCTGCGCCATCAGGCCGACCTGCGGCAGGGTAATCAGGCTCAGCATGGCGACGGCTGCGAGCGAACGGCTCTTCAGCACCTCACGGGCAGCAAGCCCGTAGAAGAGATAGCAGCCGAAGAGAATGATGTTCTTCGGCACCGAGAGCACCCACATCGATATGCCGGTCACCGAAACGATGGCATATTGGATCCAGTTGTAGAAGGGCGGCTGCGGGCCATATCCGGCAAGCAGGTATTGCGAGTAGAAGGACTGCTCCGCCTCGTCGAGATCGAGCGTATGCGGCAAGGCGATGCGAAGCGCGATGTTCAGCAGGAAATAGGCCGCCAGAAAAATGCTTGCGCTCGTAATGCTTCTGGTAATCCGCTCCAACATCGATCTCCACGTCAAACCGGCGAGGCGCCGTCATCTACCAGTCGGTCGCTCGGATCGTCGGCGTAGAGGGGCACCGCCATCAACTCCGCCGTTGTGCGCAACCTTCATTTCTCCTAAAAGGCCTGGCGAACCGCTGCCTATGCCGAAGCCAAGCGAGGAATGCCTACTACATGAAGAGTTCGATCGTTGAAAGCCGGCAATCCTGGTTTATGCGCAATCGCATGACCGTTCTGACGGTCGTCATCGTCGCAGCCTATGGCCTCTTCATCCAATGGTTCTGGGGTTGGCCCGTTATCATCAGGCAGTGGGCCGATGTCGGCGCGGGTCCGGTGATCGGTGCGCTGGTGCTGCTGACGAGCACCTATTTCCTGCGCACCTGGCGCATCTATGATTATTTCCCGAACGAGACAGCCGGCCGGTTCGCGGTCCTCTTCCGCGTCACGCAAATCCACAATCTGCTGAACATCATGCTGCCCTTCCGCGCCGGCGAGACCAGCTTTCCGCTGCTGATGCGCACCGAATTCGGCATTCCGCTGACGCGCGGAACCTCGGCGCTGTTCGTCATGCGGCTGCTCGACCTGCACGCGCTTCTGGCCGCCGCCGGCATCGGCTTTGCGATCGCTTCAGCCGATGCCGCTATTGCCTGGTCGCTCTGGACTGTCTTCCTGCTGCTGCCGGTCGCGGCCTTCGCCGCCCGCAAGCCGCTGCTGCGCCTGGCCGCCAGACTGCTGCCGAACAAGGCGCAGAAATTCGTCGCCGAGATCGAAAACGGCTTGCCGCTCGATGCCATCGCCTTTGCGCGTGCCTGGGCGATGACCATCGTCAACTGGCTGGTGAAGGTGATGGTGCTCGCATGGGCGCTCGGCCTGATGGGCGTGCTGCCGATGGCGGCAAGCTTCGGCGGCGCGCTCGGCGGCGAGCTCTCCTCCGTGCTGCCGATGCATGCGCCAGGCGGCGTCGGCACCTATCCGGCCGGCATCACCGCCGGCGCCATCGCCTTGGGAGCCTCCAGCGAGCGGCTGGCCCTTGCCGCACTGGCACAGGCGAGCGTCAATGCCCACCTGCTCATCATTGTCTCGGCGCTGACGGGAACGGCGATTTCACTACCGCTCGGACGCCGCGGCAAGCTCTGAAATCCGTTTTCTCAAAAACGCCTGCTCCGGCTCCTGCCGGCAGAGCGACAGCGCCGTTTGATAGGCGGCGATCGCCTCTTGCCTCCGGCCGAGACGGCGCAGGAAATCGGCGCGCGCCGAATGGGCGAGGTGATAGGCCTGCAGCTCCCCGCGTCCCAGAATGGCATCGACCAGTTCCAGCCCCTTCGCCGGCCCTTCCGCCATGGCAATCGCCACGGCGCGGTTGAGCACGACGATCGGGGAGGGCTGTGCCGCCAGAAGCAGATCGTAATAAAAGGCGATCCGCCGCCAGTCTGTCTCTTCGGCAGCCGGTGCCCGGGCATGTTCGGCGGCGATCGCCGCCTGCAGCGTATAGGTGCCGATCTCTCCGGCTTCCATCGCCGCGGCGAGCAGCGCCAGGCCTTCCGCAATCTTCGCATGATCCCAGAGCGAGCGATCCTGATCGGCAAGCAGCACCAGCGATCCCTCCTCACTGCTACGGGCAGTGCGGCGGGAATCCTGCAGCAGCATCAAGGCCAGCAGGCCGGAGACGTCGGGATGCGGCAGCAGCGCCAGAAGCAGTCGCGCCAGACGGATCGCTTCTGCGGTCAGGTCGGCGCGGACCACGTCCTCGCCCGAAGAGGCCGAATAGCCCTCGTTGAAGACGAGGTAAATGACGTGCAGCACCCGGTCGAGCCGCGGCGGCAGCGCCTCGCGGCCCGGCACCTCGTAGGGGATCTTCGCCGCCCGGATCCTGCCTTTGGCGCGCACGATCCGCTGGGCCACCGTCGGCGCCGGAATGAGGAAGGCATGGGCGATCTCTTCGGTGGTCAGTCCGCAGATTTCCCTCAGCGCCATCGCCATCTGCGCATCGGCCGGGATGAGCGGATGGCAGCAGGTGAAGATCAGCCGCAGCATGTCGTCCTCGATCGGTTCCATGTCGCCGATCTCCGTTGCATCGGGCGTGTAGAGGCTGTCCTCGATATGATGCTGCGAAGCGCCGAAACGCGTCCGCCGCCTGATCGTGTCGATCGCCTTGAAGCGCCCAGTGGAAACGAGCCAGGCGAAGGGATTGCCGGGAATGCCGTCCGCCGGCCATGTCCGGGCGGCCGCGGTAAAGGCGTCGTGCAGCGCCTCCTCCGCCCGGTCGAAATCGCCGAGCAGGCGGATCAGCGTCGCCAGCACCCGGCGCGACTGCGTTCGGTAGATCTCCTCGATCACACTTTCCAAAGGGGCACCTCAATCCGGCAGGGTCAGTATCCGCACGGGCCTCAGTTCGACCGCGCCGAAACGCGCCGACGGGATCCGTCCGGCAATCTCCCTGGCTTTCATCACATCCGGCGCCTCGATGACGTAGAAGCCGGCCAGATGCTCCTTCGTCTCGACATAGGGGCCGTCCGTGGCGGAGAGCGTGTTGTTGCGAACGCGCAGCACGGTCGCCTTGTCAGGCATCTCCAAGGCATCGGAGTGGATCATGATGCCTTCGCGGCACAGCTCCTCATCAAAAGCGAAATGCGCTTTGATAAGTTCGTTGGTTTCATCAGGCGTCAGCGTTCCGTCGGTGTCGGTGCTGTTATAAATCAGGCAGATGTAGCGCATGACTATTTCCCATCCTGGATAGCGTAAGTTGGGCGCACTTCGATCGAGCAATATTTGAGGATCGGAAAACTCGACACGATCGTCTTCGCCTCGTCGATATTCTCGGCTTCGATCAGCACAAAACCGCCCAGGTGCTCTTTGATTTCGGCAAATGGGCCATCGGTCGCAGAGACGTCGCCATTGCGGAGGCGGACCGTGATCGCTGCTGACGGGTCATGCAAGGCGAGCGCCACCAGCAGATGACCGCTCTCGCGCCAGCGATTGTCGCTGATGATGCACTCCTGTGTCAGCGCATCCCATTCGGTCTGAGGGACCAGCTTGCTTTTTTCCGTGTCGAACCAGATCTGGCATAGAAATTTCATTGGTCTCTCCTCACTTAGCTCCGAATTCGTGGATTGGCCGCACTTCGATCGCGCCGAGCCTGGCGAGCGGGATGCCCGCGGCAATGCGGATCGCTTCGTTGAGATCCTTGGCCTCGATCAGGATAAAGCCGCCGAGTGCCTCCTTCGTCTCGGCGAAGGGACCGTCCGTCACCGACGTCTCGCCATTGCGCACCCGTACGGTCACCGCCGTTTTTGGCGGCTGCAACGCCTGGGCGACGATCATATGCCCGCTTTCGACGAGGTCCTTGTCATAGTTCAAGGAATTGGTGTCGAGTTCGGTCTTCTCCTCTTGCGTCATGGCGTCGAGCACCCCGTCATCGAACCAGACCTGACAGAGATATTTCATCGCGGCAGCCTCCTTGCCCGGTTCCCATAAACATGGACGAACGACCTGCATGCATTTCGACAGCGTCGCGAAAAAATTTGTGCGGACGAGGTGTCGAAATCGCAAGGCAGCACTCGACAAGGCTTCATCGAAACCCGTCGAGGAGAATGGAAATGAGCATTCTTGAAATCGCTCTGGCAAGCCAGATCTGGGCACGCCGCCACGAGAAGCGTCAGCTGGTGGTACTCGACGATGCCGATGCGCTGAAGGCTCTTCTGCGCATCGCTTTCGTCGTGGTGGCCTTCACCCTGCTGATATCAGGGCTGAACCTTGCCGCCGGCAGGCCGCAGATGCTGGCCGAGGGCTCGGCGCCTGTCGTGACGGGTAGATGAGGAAACGGCCTATTGGAAGGCCGTTTCGAAGAAGCTGCGCAGCTTGCGTGAATGCAGCGCTTCCTTCGGCATGGCGGCAAGCTTCTGGACGGCGCGGATGCCGATCTGCAGGTGCTGGTTGACCTGCGTGCGGTAGAAGGCCGTTGCCATGCCCGGCAGCTTCAATTCGCCGTGCAGCGGCTTGTCGGAGACGCAGAGCAGCGTGCCATAGGGCACGCGGAAGCGGAAGCCGTTGGCGGCGATCGTTGCCGATTCCATGTCGAGCGCGATCGCGCGCGCCTGGGAGAGCCGCTTCACCGGCCCGCGCTGGTCGCGCAGTTCCCAGTTGCGGTTGTCGATCGTACCGACGGTACCAGTGCGCATGATGCGCTTCAGTTCGAAACCTTCATAGCCGGTGATTTCGGCAACGGCGGCTTCGAGCGCCACCTGCACTTCGGCCAGCGCCGGGATCGGCACCCAGACCGGCAGGTCGTCGTCGAGGACATGGTCCTCACGCATATAGGCATGGGCGAGAACATAGTCGCCGAGCCGCTGGCTGTTGCGTAGCCCGGCGCAATGGCCAAGCATCAGCCAGGCATGCGGGCGCAGCACGGCGACGTGGTCGGTGATCGTCTTGGCGTTGGAGGGGCCGACGCCGATATTGATCATGGTGATCCCGGCATGGCCCTTCTTCTTCAGATGGTAGGCCGGCATCTGCGGCAGGCGGGTGAGGGCGGCATCCGTTTCCGGCGCGTTCGAGCCGGGCAGGGTGACGACATTGCCGGGCTCGACGAAGGCGGTATAGCCGTCGCCGCCGCCCTCCGCCATCAGCTTGCGCGCCCAGCCGCAGAATTCGTCAATATAGAACTGGTAGTTGGTGAACAGCACGAAATTCTGGAAATGCTCGGCATGCGTCGCCGTATAATGCGACAGCCGGGCGAGCGAATAGTCGATGCGTTGCGCGGTGAACGGTGCAAGCGGCGAGGGCTCTCCCGGCGGCGGGATATATTCGCCGTTGGCGATCTCGTCGTCGGTGGTGTTGAGGTCGGGCGTGTCGAAGATATCGCGCATCGGAACGTCGATGAAGGCGTTGGTCGATGCTTCCACATGTGCACCTTCGCCGAAGGCGAAGTGGAGCGGGATCGGCGTCGACGATTCTGAGACGACGATCGGAACATTATGGCTCTTCATCAGCAGCGACAGCTGCTCTTTGAGGTAATGCTTGAAGAGCTTCGGCCGGGTGACGGTCGTCGTGTAGATGCCGGGTGCCGTGACATGACCGTAAGAAAGTCGCGAATCGACATGGCCGTAGCTTGTCGTTTCGATGCTGACCTGTGGATAAAAAGCGCGGTAGCGCGAGGAGATCGGCGCGCCCTGTGCGAGTTCGGCGAAGCTCTGGATGAGAAACGCCGTATTGCGCTCATAAAGCGCTGTCAGTGTCTCGACCGCCTTGGCGGGATCATCGAAGCTCTGAGGCTGGAAAGGCGGTGGAGAGGATATGTCGAGGGGCGACAAAAGGGAGATTCGTTTGTTCATGACGCATTATAGAGAGTTGTTCTTGACAAGCAAACGACGCGCGCCGGCGGATTCTGATTTTTTATCTTCTTGCGCGTCTGGTGCGAATGCCCCTTGTCCAACGTGCGCAGCGGTTTTGAGACGGCGACATGCATAAACCAAAGACTCAAAGCGCATCGCGATGCGCTTTACTCACCGCACCGCGGGCGCGCAGAAGCTGCCGTTTCTCTCCAGGCAGGTATAGCTTGCCCCAAAATGCGACTGCGCGCCGCCGCCGCCTTCGTGCACAACGACTGCCGAAAACGTGACCGCGAAGATCGCCGCAAACAGTGTGATGATGCTAAGGCGTCTTGCCAGAATATAGTGGTTCATTGCCTTGCCCCCGATACGCAACTCTATCGTGACATGAGTTTTGCCATGCGGTGGCTGAATGAGTGCTGAGATGCCGGTTCATCCGCCGTTCAGCTTGCCGGGCCGGCTCGGGCCGGTCGCCAAGGGTTTCGAGGCATGCCGGCGTCGACATGCTTGGCGTTCTGGAGGATGGCTGCGCAGGTGCGTTGCGGTACGCTTATAAGTTGGTTCGGTTATTCTTCGGCCGGCCAATCCCGCGCGGTATGGATCACCCGCAAGATGACGACGCTTTCGCGTCCCGCGATAGGCCGCAGCTCATAGGAAATTATGTAGGGGAGCCGGGTCAGGGATTTTTCATAAGTGCCAGTTATTCGTCCTGGCCGACCGGTTGCAAATTCGCCAAGTTTCTTGCCGGCATCCTCGATGGCGTCCACGACCCTTTCGGCCGCATCGGGATTGTCCTTCGCGATGTAGCGCAGAGTTTCCAGATTATCCTGATGTGCTTGCTTCGACCAAAGAACCGGCCTCATCCGCGCGGGGTCTTCCTACGCTTGGCATCCTCGATGACCTTCCGCATTTCGGCGACAGCCTGATCGTGCGGGATAACACGCCCGGCTTCCGCATCGGCCATGCCGCGCTTGATACCCTCGATGATTTCAAGCTCGCGCTCCACATAGGCCGCAATGGCCTCGCCGGCGAGGAATGATTTGCTGCGTTGCGTGTCGGCCGCAATCCTGTCGAGCTTTTCTTTTACGTCGGGGCGGATCCGAATCGTCATGGTCGTGCTGCCGGCCATTTCGAAAACTCCTGTGTTGAGCTGTGTACACTCTAACACATCCCGGCCGTTACCCGCTATCCGCCCCGCGTTCTCTCAGAGCCGCGTCCAGGTCTGAGACTTGCAGAGGATCTTCATCACGCAGCCCTGCATCCTCAGCGAATTGCCGGAAATCTTGCCCGAGCCGCTATAGGTCTTCTCGGCGGCCGGGTCGGTGATCTCGCCGGCATAGCTGCCGCCGGTTCCCGCAAGCGTGCCGATCTTCCGGCCGGCATATTTACCGGTCTTCAGTGTCACGCAGTAACTGCCGCCGCAGGATGCGATCACCGCCGTATCGCCGGCGGCCGTCTTCCAGTTGCCGACGATCGGCTCCTCGGCATGCGCGATACCCGCGATGACTGTTATGACGCCGGCGAGAACGAAGCTGCGGATCATCTTTTCCTCCATGATGTCCCTGATCGCCGCGAAAATAACTGACGCGAACGTAAAGGTAAACAGGTCAATCGCTATCAAGCTGACCGGCTGAAAAACGCGAGAAAAAGCCGTTCGTCCAGCTTAGAAAGAGATCGCCTGCTGATTTCATGATGAACGATCCGTTTATTTTCAAATCTGAATCTTTCGTAAAATCCGCTCGAAAATCCTTAATTCGCAGGGAGTCCGATGTTTAACGAAAATCCAATTTTACCAAGTGTTTGCACTTTGTTTGTCTCAAATTAATCATGCATTTTAGGCGTTTTTTGAAAGCCGTTTGGCATAGTGAACCCATCAAACGAGCGGGGCAAACCCGCCGGACCGAAAGGGCCGCAAGCCGCGATAGACGGCAAGGCCTAGAGGTAAAACAGGGTCAGTCATAAACAGGCTAACAGGGATAAAACCGATGGCACGCTTTGAAATGCACAATGCTGAAACGGCCACCATGGGTGGCGACAACAACAGCGCCGATGTCTTCTGCGAAATGGGTCTGATGTATGCGACCGGCCGCGGCTGCGAAGTCGATCTCGTTGCAGCCCACAAATGGCTGAACATCGCCGCAATCAAGGGCAACGACCGCGCCGCCGAGCTTCGTGCCGACGTGGCCGCCGCCATGGACAAGATGCAGCTCGCAGCAGCGCTGCGCGCCGCCCGCGAGTGGATGACGGTTCACTAAGACCGTCTCCGATCAGGAATTCGACAAGAGCAGCAATAACAACCTCAAAAAGAGGGGGCTGGCGGGGCGCTTTGGACGGGGCCGACGCCGGGAGAAGAGAACCGCGACCGGATTTCCTCCACCGGCCGCGGTTCTTCTGTTTTATCGGCCGATCTTTTTCAGCACCTGCGGCAGCGTCTCTTCGAGCAGCGCCATATCCGCCTCCGGCCCGACGCTGACGCGAATGCAGCGGTTGAGGGGCGCCACGCCAGGCATGCGGATGAAGACGCCATGCTCTATCAGGCTGTCGACGATTGACCGCGCATAAGCGCCGTCGCGCCCTGTGTCGATCGCCACGAAATTTGTTGCCGAAGGCAGGGGGACGAAGCCGTTCGCCCGGGCGATGCCGCCGATCCGCTCCCGCGCCGCATGGATTTTCCCGACCACCTCGACGAGATAGACTTGGTCCTTCAGCGCCGCGAGCGCTGCAGCCGTTGCCAGCCGGTTCATGCCGAAATGATTGCGGATCTTGTCGAAGGCCTGCGCCGTGCCTGCCGTTGAGATCGCGTAGCCGGTGCGTGAGCCGGCAAGTCCGTAGGCCTTGGAGAAGGTGCGGGTGCGAACGACGTTCGGCAGCTCGATGAGCGCGGAGATCGACGGCAGCGAACCGGCCGGCCCCGTCTCGCTATAGGCCTCGTCGAGCACCATCAGCGTCGTCTCGGGCAGCGCACGGGCGAAAGCGACGATGCTGTCGGCATCCCACCAGCTTCCCATCGGATTGTCGGGATTGGCGAAATAGACGAGCGGCGCATTCTCGCGTTTCACCGCATCGAGCAGCCCGTCGAGATCCTCGCGGTCGTTTGCGTAGGGAACGGTCACCAGCCGGCCGCCGAAACCGGCGACATGGAAATTGAAGGTCGGATAGGCGCCGAGCGAGGTAACAACGGGCGCCCCCGGCTCGATCACCAGCCGGACGATCTGGCCGAGCAATTCGTCGATGCCGCTGCCGATGGCGATATTGGCGGCCGAGACGCCGAGATGGGCGGCAAGCGCTTCCCGGAGCGCGAAATTCTCCGGATCATTGTATTTCCAGATATTGCCGGCCTCCTCGCGCATCGCTGCAAACACGGAAGCGGCTGGGCCGAAGCCGTTCTCATTGGCGCCGATGCGCGCCGAAACGGCAAGCCCGCGCTGGCGCTCGATCGCCTCGGGGCCGACGAAGGGAACTGTGGAGGGCAGGGCGCTGGCAAGAGGTGTGAAGCGCGAAAAGGCGGACATGCGAAGGCAGTTTCCCGGACATATTGACAATCGGCGCAACAATAGGCCCGGGCACGGCCAACGCAAGCAAGATTATTTCCGCAACGGCAGTGCCGCGCGTGTCGTCGGCCTGTTTACGCGCGGAAGATCGGCGCGCGTCGAGCGTCGATTGCTTCCATGTTACCGATCATGAAATCGGTGCGGACGACGCGGCGCAGAACCTCGGGGTCCATGATGTTGATGAACCGCACGCCGATGCGTTCTTTATGGCGATAGACCTCGGCGCAGCCGATCCGGTAGGCGAGGCCGAGAATGTTGAGATAATAGTGTTTCGGCAGACCGGCGGTGGTCGATACGATGAAGGTGGCGCCGCCCTGCGAGATATCGATGATCTCGGCGCTTCGCATCGACACGCCGGTCAGGCACGGCCGGACAGCGACGATGCGGGCGGGTCGCTTGACGTTGAACTCTTCCCAGCGCAGGTCGTAGACAGCGGATTTGACCGTGGCAAGGTGTGTAGCGCGGAGCATAGTCATTCACATTCTCCGTCAGACAGGGCACATTTGGGGTCTTGATCACGAGCAAGCTGGTCTTGATCGCGAGCAAGTCTGGTCTTGATCTCATTCAAGCTGGGGTCTTGCTCCAACCAAGGTCACATGAATGTTTTGCTCATTCGTCAAATATAAAATTACAATTTTAACGAGTTTAAACTTTGTTCCCAAGCGGGACGCCTGATGTCCATTATCGGGACGTGGGCTTTCATCTCCAGACTCCCGTTTCAGCCAAAAAATCTGACGGCGAAATATCCGCCGGCGGCAGTCAGCGCCGTCAGAGCCGTGCCCCAGGCCATGTCGACCAGGCTCATGGCGAGCGGCCAGTTGCGAAGCGTGGCGAGATTGGTGATGTCATAAGTGCCATAGGCCGCCAGTCCCAGAATGGCACCGTGGAGAAACGCAGTGGCGATCGAGCCAGCCGACAGTGCGGGCAGCACGGCAAGTACAACCACCGCGGCGGCGAAGAACAGGTAGAACAGTGCGCCGACCGCCAGATTGGGTGAGGGCAGCATCAGCGCTCCCAGCTGGTCGCGGTAGAAGTTGCGGGCGATGAGGCCGAGCCATATCCCGTCGCAGACGAGAAGAGTGAGAAAGGTGCCGGCATAGGCGAGCAGTGATGTCTTCATCGTCAATCTCCCGAGCTTGGCCTTTCTACGCAGCAAGGGCCGACCGGATCGCCGCCCGTGCGATTTCGGTGCAATTTTCCCGAACTCTTTCAATGGCCGAGCGTTGTGCCTTGATCGATGAAGCACGGCGCGCTTCGAATGACGACAGCGAGGAGTTGAAGATGACTGATGTCAAAATCCCTTGGGAATCATGGGTTGTGGTCTGCGATGGAGCCAAGGCTCTGATCATGCAGAATGCCGGCGATGCCCAACTGGTGAACCTGAAGGTGCTGGAAACCCTGACGCAGCCGAGCGCGCCGGATCGCGAGATTGGCGCCGATAAGCCTGGCCGAACCCATGCTGCGAACGGACTGAGCGGCAGCGCTGTCGAGGAGACCAGTTGGCAGGATCAGGCCGAAGCCGAATTTCTGAAACAGGTAGCGGAAAAGCTCGACGAGTTGGTACAGGAAAAGAAGGCCCGTCGCATCGTCCTCGTTGCACCGCCGAAGGCGCTTGGCGCGCTGCGGCCCGCGCTCCGCGCCGATACGCAGGCGATGATCACCGCGGAAGTGGCGAAAGACTATACCAATATGCCGGTCGACGAGATCGAGCGGCATCTCGCCGCATGAGCCGGCAAAAACCTAACTATTAGGGAACGCGGGTCGAATGGCCCGCGTTTTCTCATGCCGTTGCGTCAAGCCGATGATCTCTGCCCGGAAAACAGCTCTTCATGATCGGCAAAGAGCGCCGCCAGACGGTCGATGACGATCCTGACCTCTGGCCGTTGCCGTTCGTCGTCATGCGCGACGATCCACATCTCGTAGGTCAGCTCGTCGATCACAGGCCCGGCGCGGACGAGCTTGCGCTCCTGATCGCCGATGAAACAGGGAAGCACCCCGCGGCCGGCACCGCCGCGGATCAGGTAAAAGAGCATATGCGGCGTGTTCGTCCAGCTGGTGATCCAGGAATCCGGCTGTTCGAACGTCCATTTGTCCGCTGGCGTGATGGCGGTATCTGTGCCGAGCGAGATCCAGTTGCAGTTTTTCTCGTCATAGCCGGCCGCCTGATAAGCCGCATGCGCCACCTTGACCGAACGGCGGATCGCGACGTTGCCGCTCTCCGGCCGGCTGTGGCGAATGGCGATATGCGCCTCGCGATAGGTGAAATCGACGCTCGCATCGCAGGTCTTGTAGCACATGCGGAAGCTGTCCTTCGGCGTCCAGACGCTGGCCAGATGGTCGGCGACGAAGCGCGAGGTCCAGCTGTCGGCGGCCGTCGAAACGATCGGCAGCGTCAGCACCTCGCCGCGCCAGTCGGAGATCGCACGCGCCGCATCCTGCATCAGCCGGACGCGATCGAGCAGCTCCTGCCCGTCCTTGGCGAGCAGATAACCGGTGGGGCCGCGGCTGAAGAGCGAGCGGCCCGTCACCCGTTCGAGCGCCAGCATGCGCCGGCCGATCGTCGGCGCGCTGAGCCCGGTGCTCGCCGCCGCCGCCGAAAGCCCGCCGCCGGTCGCAACATGGAAGAAAAGCTGCAGGTCGTCCCAGCTTGCATCTTTCATGGATGAAAACCCCCTTTCCCCAGCGCCTCTACATCGGAAGGGCGCGAAGGCTTAGCTCAAGTGCCTGAGCCAAATAGATGGAGAATGCAGCAATGGATCTCAACTGGGTTGTTCTCTTTAGGGAAATCGAAATCGGCAATCGCCGGATCCGCCATGATCCCTTGGCCGATCCGCTCGATCGTCCGGAATGGCGCGGATTTCTCTGGGCCGTACCGATCATCGCGGGTCTCGCCGCAAGACGGAGCGGCGAAACAAAGGCGACGCGCCGCGATGATTCGCGGATCGGAAAAAGCCTCAGGTTTCGAAGTTCAATCGCAACACGTGGTGCAGGAATTCCGGATTGATCAGCATGTTGAAGCTGATCGTCACCAGTTCGGCTTCGCGCTTGACCACGGTCGCACCGATCTCGTCATGGATGCCGAGGATTTCGAGGAAGAAATGGCTCGGCATTTCCAGGTTCGGGCTGACTTCGAGCAATGCGCCGGCAAGCGTGATCGTGCGGATCAGGCAGCGCACCTGCGTTCCGGTGCTGAGGTGATGGCCGACGAAGATGATGTTGCCGGGCCTGTCGAGATTGAATTCCCTGTAAGCACGTTCCGGCTTGGGGTGTTCTGTGTCGAGGTGCATCTGAAAGGCCCTTTTAGCCTCCGCTTGTAATACGACAGGATATTAGCCGAAGAATGCTGACATTTGCTGAAGAACACCGTTAAGATTGAATGCATATGTGAAAGCCGCGGGAAAATCGCACCGATTTCGTGCAGATTTGCCCCAAAGCTGCGCATTCCTCGGGCAGATGCGCCATTCTTGACATCTCGGCGGCGTTCGCGCATACAAAGGCCGGTTCGAGGCACCGGCCGCTCGCGGATGAAAATCCATGGTGAAGTCCTCGCGATCATGGTCACGGCCCTTTGTGCATGCTGACTGACGGCAATGCGAGCTCCCATCCGCAGTCGAAGAGCATGCCTTGCGAAGGCTCACGCCATGACGACGACCTATCCTGCCATTGATGAATTGAAGGCCCAGGCCAAGCGCCTGCGCCAGGCGATGAACGATCGCGGCACCCCGCTGACCCACAGTGCGGCGTTAGAAATGATTGCCCGCCAGCACGGCGTGCGCGATTGGAACACGCTCGCGGCCCTTGCGGCAAAGCCCAATGATGCTCCAAAGACGCCGCTCTTCGTCGGCGCGCATATTCTCGGCCGTTATCTCAATCAGCCGTTCACCGGCGAAGTCCTGGCGCTTTCGGCCCTGCCGGGCGGCGACCTCCACAGGATCACCATCCATTTCGACGAGCCGGTGGATGTCGTCACCTTCGAGAGCTTTTCCGCCTTTCGCCAGCGTGTGAACGCGCAGATCGACGCCGACGGCGTCTCGCCGCGGAAGACATCGAACGGCGTGCCGCATCTGGTGCTCGATCTCTAATTTGCTTTCATCCTTTTGAGGCTGTCCGGATACGCAGGATTTTTAAGCCGGATCGGGCCTCGCCCGCTATTGCACGGATTTCTCCATGACCGATCTTTCCGAAGGCAATGCCTTTCTCACCGGCTGGCTGCCGGGCGTCTTCATCAAGACGGCGGCACCGATCGTCGCGATCACCACAGTCAACGGTCTGTTCACCGTCGTCGACGCCTATTTCCTCGGCGCCTATGTCGGCCCGGACGCGCTCTCTGCCGTCAGCCTGATTTTCCCGGGGCTGATGCTGCTGGTCGCCCTGCAATCGCTGGTCTCGAACGGCATGGCAAGCATTCTCGCCCGCCGGCTCGGTGCCGGCAATCGCGATGGCGCGCGTCGGGTGTTCGCCGGTGCGCATGCGCTGGCGTTCGCCGTTACCCTTATTCTCAATCTGGTCTACTGGACGGTGGGCAGGCAGATCATCGATGCCGGTGCCGCCGGCAATGCTGCCGTGGCCGATGGCGCCAGGCTGTTCATGGGTGCGATGATCGCCTGCGCGCCGGTCGGCTTCTTCTTGTCGCTGCATCTCGAAGGGTTGCGCTGCGAAGGCAAGATCGGTTTCATGACGCTGGTGACGCTGTCGGCCTCGTTGCTCAACATCCTCGCCAACTGGCTGTTCATGGCGGTGATGCATTGGGGTGTGCTCGGTTCGGCAGTCGGCTCCATCGCATCGCAATTCGTCTGTCTCTCAGCCGTGCTCGCCTATCGCTGGCGCCGGCCTGCGGCACTGAGGCCTTCCCCGGGGTTGGCTCTTGCCGAATGGCGCGGCATCGTCGCCTTCGGCGCGCCGATGAGCCTCGGCTTCATCGGCATATCGCTGGCCTCGGCCGCCATTCTGCTCAATGTCTCGCTCTGGAGCACGCATGACTACGTCGCGACTGTTGCCGCCTACGGCATCATCACCCGGATCATGACTTTCACCTATCTGCCGCTGCTTGGCCTCAGCATCGCGCTGCAGACGATCGCCGGCAACAATCACGGTGCTGGCCTCGGGCTCCGCGTCGGCCGCAGCCTGCAGATCGCCATGCTCGCAGCACTCGTTTATTGCACCCTGGTGGAGATCATCGTCGAATTGCTGGCCGGCCGCCTCGGCGCCGTCTTCGTCGCCGATCCGGCGATCATTGCCGAGGTCAGGCGAATTCTGCCCTGGACGATCGGCGCCTATTTTCTCTTCGGGCAGATGCTGATCCTGTCATCCTATTTCCAGTCGATCGGCGATGCCCCGCGCGCGGCGATCTTCGGCCTGTCGCGGCCCTATCTGCTCACCCTGCCGCTCACCTTCCTGCTGCCCTTCGTCTTCGGCGAGCAGGGGATCTGGATGGTGCCGGTCTTTGCCGAGGCAGGCATGTTCATCCTTGCTTTCCTGGTGCTGTCGCAGAACGCCAAACGCCGCGGCTGGCGTTACGGGCTTCTGCCCGCCTGAAAAGCAAAAGCCGCGCACCCCGGCGCGGCTTTTGTCTCATGTTGTTTATTCTTTGCCTGCCGAAGCGGCCGTTGTCGCGGCTTCGGCCTCATTCAAGGCCTCGGCGCATTCCTGGCAGCAGACTTCGACAGCCTTGCCGCCGAGCTTGACGGTGATGGTCTCCGCACCGAGTTCGCAGTCGCAGGCGGCGCATGTGGTCTTCTTCATCTGAGGATCCTCCGTTAATCGTCCCGCGATCGGGACAAGCTCATAAGATCATCGAAGACCGCATCGTCGCTGTCGAAATCTTTAGCGATTGATGGAAGCTTTTACCTGCGTCGCAGCTGCGCGGCGCGCTGGAATTCGGCCGGAGTCTGCCCGAAAGACTGCTTGAAGGAAGCGCTGAAATGGCTATGGCTGGAGAAGCCGAGATCGAGACCGAGCGCGGTCAGATCCTCATACTGGCCAAGCAGATCGAGCGCGCGGGCAAGCCGCAGCCGCAGCTGGTAGCGGTAAAGTGGCGTCGCCTCGACCTGCTGGAAGACCTGGGTGAGATAAACGGGCGAGACGCCCACTTCGGTGGCGATTTCCGAAAGCGTCCAGCGCCGCGCGAGATCGGAGGAAAGCACCAGCTTTGCCCGGTCGACGAGTTTCTGCCGGCCGGCGCTGGCGCCCGCCGCATGCGATGTGCGCTCGCCGAGTGAGCGGCGCACCAGCGTCAGCGCCAATATTTCCGCTTCCAGCGTTTCGGCGACGTTGCGGCTGAGACCATGACGCAGGAGAGCGACCAGCGCCTGCGCGCGCGGATCGATCCGCCGGCGCTGGCGGCGGAAGGAAAAGGGCGGGCCGGGCTGCGCCTGCTCCTTCGGCGTAAGCTCTTCAAGCATGGATTCGTCGATCGCCAGATCGATGCAGGCGTCGCCACCCTCGATAGGGTGGCTGATCCGATATCCCTGGCCGGCATTGAAGAACAAGACCTGATTGGCTTCGGCCACCGTATCATTGCGGCCGACATGCCGCATGAAGACGCCGCGATAGGGATAGACGAGGCTCGTCCTGTGGGCGCATTCCTCGTCGCTCTTATGACGGCACTCGCCATTGCAGACGATGTCACGAATAGTGACCATCTTCGTTTTCAGAAGCGGTGCCGTTGAGAACTGCGACATTGCATATTCCGTATCAGACAGGCCAGAACCGACCGTACTTATAACAGCACTTTAGTAACGGCTGTAGACGTGAACATCGCTTTCCGTCTGCCCCCTGGAAAGGCCGACATCCTTCAGCTGTTCGTCGGAAAGCTCCATCAACGCATTCAGGTTGCGTCGTTCGTTTATTTTGCGCGCCAGCCAGCGCGCCGCCCTGATTGCGGCAAGGACCAGGCCTGGTCGCGTAAGAGAGCGAATATTTCGCGCCGGTATCGTGAAATTCGGGCTGTGCATGGTGATCCTCCATCCGTGTTTTGGATGGAGGCAGTGAACCATCAGCGGCGGTTTCGCGCTGTCAGATTATTTAGCGATCGGAGGCGACGGTTATGCTTTCAGCAGCCACTCGTGCTCGGCGGCATTGTGGAATTTCCAGATCCGCTGCGGTCCGGCCATGACGTTGAGATAGTAGAGGTCGTAGCCATGGCAAGCGGCGCAGGGGTGATAGCCCTTCGGCACCAGCGTCACATCGCCGTCCTCGAGCGCCATTGCCTCGTCAAGCGAGCGATCGTCGGTGTAGACGCGCTGAAAAGCGAAGCCCTGCGGTGGGTTGAGGCGATGGTAATAGGTCTCTTCCAGGAAGCTCTCGTTCGGCAGATCGTCCTGGTCGTGCTTGTGCGGCGGATAGGAGGAGGTGTGTCCACCAGGCGTGATCACCTCGACGACCAGCAGCGAATGCGCCGAGCTGTCATCTTCCGGCATGATATTGTTGACATAGCGCACATTCGTGCCCTTGCCGCGCGTCACCTGCGGATGCGTGCCGGGCGGGATTTCCTTTGCCTGATAGGTGCCGCCGCCGGGTGCCGAGCAGACCGCGAGCTCCAGATCGGTCTCCGCCGTCACCGACCATGTCGATTCCATCGGGATGTAGAGCGCATGCGGGGCGCCTTCGAACGGGTTCATCCGGCCGCCGAGCGTGCCGAAATCCTTGGTGCCTGCAGACGCCTTGCCCTTGCCGGTCACCCAGACGAGGCAGACTTCGCGATCGCCCGTCTCTCCCGAGACGGTTTCGCCCGGCTTCATCCGATGGAGATCGAAGCCGACATAGGTCCAGCCGGCGTTTTCCGGGGTGACATGGGTGACGCGGCCATGCGTGCCTGATGGTTTCACCTTGAGGTTTGGCATTGGTGTTTCTCCTCGTAAATTGGCGGGTGCGGCCCCCTCATCCGGCTGCCGCCACCTTCTCCCCGAGGGGAGAAGGGACATGCCGCGCCGTTTCCATTCCCCCTTCTCCCCAGCGGGGAGAAGGTGCCCGAAGGGCGGATGAGGGGGCTTCTTGCTCCAGCAGTCCGGAAGACGAACTCCTTGTGGGAGGAATCTCCGGGCAAACAGTTTTCTACGATCCCTCAGGAAAGCCTTCCGTTTCCACGGTATAGCCCGCGGCCGTCATGACGCGCATCAATTCGGCGTGGCCGATCTCGGCCATTTTCTGCGGCGGTGCTTTGCGAGGATCCTGTTCGGCCTCGACGACGAACCAGCCTTCATAGCCATGATCGGCCAGCCGCTGGACGATGGCGGCGAAATCGAGCGAGCCGTCGCCAGGCACCGTGAAGGCGCCAAGTGCCACCGCATCGAGGAAGGACTGCCGGCTGCGGTCCAGCCCATCCACGACAGGCTTGCGGATGTCCTTGACGTGAACATGGTTGATGCGGGCGTGGTGGTTCCCGATGGCGCGCAGCACGTCGCCGCCGGCAAAGGCCAAATGCCCTGCATCGAGCAGCAGCGGGATGCCTTCGCCGGAATGGCGCATGAAGGCGTCGAGTTCCGGCTCGGTTTCGACCACGGCCGCCATGTGGTGGTGATAGGAAAGCGGCATGCCCTGCTCGGCGCACCATTCCCCGAATTCCGTGACGCGACGCGCATAGGCCTTCATCTCGTCATCGGAGAGGCGCGGCTTGGTCGCCAGCGGCTTGGAGCGGTCGCCCTGGATGGAGCGACCGACTTCGCCATAAACGATGCAAGGCGCATTGACCGCCTTGAACAGCGCGATCATCGGCGCGATGCGGTCCTTGTTGGCGGCAAGCTCCTCATTGACCAGCGTGCCGGAGAACCAGCCGCCGCACAGCGTCACGTCGGCGGCGCGCAGGATCGGGAGCATTTCTTCCGGATTGCTAGGGAAACGGCGGCCTTGCTCCATGCCGGTGAAACCGGCGCTGCGCGATTGCCGCAGGCATTCCTCGAGGGACACATCGTCGCTGAGCTCAGGAAGATCGTCGTTCCACCACGCGATTGGCGACATGCCGAGTTTGGCCTTCATCAACATTCTCCTTAAAGGCATTGCGGAAGAGCCGGGACGCTCTTCCGAGAAATCATAGCACTACAGCGCCGCGCGTCTTTTCAGACGCGCAAAGGACGCTGTAGCACTTCGAATTGCTGCATAATTTTGTCCTTAAATCGATCCCGATTTAAGGAATTATGCAGTAGATTAACCGATGCGCTGGGCGGTGCGTGCTTCGACATAGCCCTTGCGCGCTTCGTTGACCTCTTCGCGCGGGCTGACCTCAGGCACCGCGACATCCCACCAGTGGCCGCCGGCCTCGGTGGTAATGAGCGGATCGGTGTCGATGACGAAGACCGAGGTGCGGTCGTTCTTCTTCGAGTCGGCGATTGCCTGTTCCAACTCGGCGATCGAGGCGACCTTGACGGCGATGGCGCCCATGCTTTCGGCATGCGCGCGGAAATCGATCTCCGGCATCACCTCGTGATAGGAGTCCTTCAGCAGATTGTTGAAGTTGGCGCCGCCGGTTCCCATCTGCAATCGGTTGATGCAGCCGTAACCGCGATTATCGAGCACGACGATGTTGAGCTTGAGGCCGAGCATGACAGAGGTGGCGAGCTCGGAATTCATCATCATGTAAGAACCGTCGCCGACCATGACGACGACGTCCCGTTCGGGACGCGCCATCTTGGCGCCGAGCCCGCCGGCGATCTCGTAGCCCATGCAGGAAAAACCGTATTCCATGTGATAGCTGCCCGGCGCCGTCGCCGGCCAGAGCTTGTGCAATTCACCGGGAAGGCCGCCCGCAGCGCAAAGCACCGTCGTATTCTCACCGCCGATCGTGCGCGCCACCGCGCCGATCACCTGCGCATCGGAGGGCAGGGCGGCATTGGTCGTCGCCATCGCCCTGGCCGCAGCCTCCATCCAGATCTTTTTCTCCACCGCTGCCTTCTCGGCGAGTGCTGCCGGCGCCTTCCAGCCGGAAAGCCCTGCCGAAAGCGCCTTCAGCCCTTCGCGGGCGTCAGTCACCAGCGGATGGCTGTCGTGCTTCACCGCGTCATAGGCGGCGATATTGAGGCCGATCATCTTCAGGCTGTCGTTCTTGAACAGCGCCCAGGAGCCGGTGGTGAAATCCTGGCAGCGCGTGCCGACGGCGATGACGAGGTCCGTCTCTTCGGCGATCGCATTCGCCGCCGAGGTGCCGGTGACGCCGACTGAACCAAGCGCCAGCGGATGGGTTTCGTTGATCGACGATTTGCCCGCCTGGCTGACGACGACCGGAATGCCGTGGGCCTCGGCAAAGGCGGCAAGCTCCTTCGTCGCCTGCGAATAAAGCACACCGCCGCCGGCAACGATCACCGGCTTCTGCGAAGCCTTGATCAGCGCGATGGCATTCGCCAACTCGTCCGCATCCGGCTGCGGCCGGCGGGTCGTCCAGACTTTTTCCGCAAACAGGCTTTCCGGATAATCATAGGCTTCCGCCTGAACGTCCTGGCAGAGCGACAATGTCACCGGGCCGCAATCGAGCGGATCGGTCAGGACCTGCATGGCGCGCTTCAGCGCCGTGATGATCTGCTCGGGCCGGGTGATGCGGTCGAAATAGCGCGAAACCGAACGGAAGGCATCATTGGCGGAAACCGTGCCGTCACCGAAATCCTCGATCTGCTGCAGCACCGGATCCGGCGCGCGGTTGGCGAAGACGTCGCCCGGCAGGAAGAGAACGGGGATACGATTGACATGTGCCACGCCGGCGGCCGTCACCATGTTCAGCGCGCCCGGACCGATCGAACTCGTGCAGGCCATGAAGCGCGTGCGGAAATTCGCCTTGGCATAGGCGATCGCGGCATGCGCCATGCCCTGTTCGTTGTGGGCGCGATAGGTCGTCAATTCCTCGCGCACCTGATAGAGCGCCTCGCCGATGCCGGCGACGTTGCCGTGACCGAAGATCGCCCAGACGCCGCCGAAGATCGGCACTTTCTTGCCGTCGACGATCGTCATCTGTACTTTCAGGAAATGCGCGACGGCCTGCGCCATCGTCAACCGTATCGTCTTGCCCATCGGGTCCTCCCGCAATCTTTCTTTTCGCGTTTTCCCCTCCCCAACCCCTCCCCACAAGGGGAGGGCTAACCTGCCGGGCTCTCTAATCGCCGCAACGTCTCCTCCAAAGGGAAGCTTGCTGATGGCGTGAGGCGGTGCTCCGGGTTAAGTCCCTCCCCTTGTGGGGAGGGGTTGGGGAGGGGTCTTAATTCTAAGTCTACTGATGTCCGCGCGTCTTCAGCCACGCTTCTGTCAGTTGCCGGAAGCGGCCGGCCATATCGGCGATCGCTTCCTCGTCGTTCATTTCGCCTGAAAGCCATGCGCGCGCCGGATCGGCAAAGATCGTCCGGCCGACTGCGAAACCCTTCACGGAGGGAGCTGCCAGCGTCGCCTCGAAGCAGGAGATCAGCTCGTCGGCGGGCGCCTCGAGCCCCAGGAGCACGATACCGCGGCACCATGGATCATTTTTGGCGATCACCGCATCGATCTTCTTCCAGGCTTCACGGGATGCCTGCGGCTCCAGCTTCCACCAGTCCGGCTTGATGCCGAGCGCATAGAGCTCCTCCAGCGCGGTCGCGATCGTGTCGTCGGTGAGCGGCCCGTTCTTGCCGGCGATGATCTCCACCAGCAGCTCGCGGCCGACCTTGCGGGCGGCCTCGAACAGTGTCCGCAGCTTCTCCTGCTGCTCCGTCTTCAATTCAGCCGGATCATCAGGATGATAGAAGCACAGGCACTTGATGCAATGGCCAAGCGGCCATTCCACAAGCTGCGAGCCGATATCCTGGCTGAATTCGAAGCGCAGCGGCTTCGAGCCCGGCAATTCCACCGGCCGGCCGATCCAGGAGAAATTCTTCGTCGCCGCATCGAAGAAAGCGTCGCGGCCGAAGCGTTCGTCGATCAGCATGCCGTAGCCGTCGCGGCCGTTCGAAACCCGCGCCGCTGCCGCCACCGCCAGCCGCTTGAAGGCGACGATCTTCTCATGGCCGACGCCGAGTTCATCGGCGACGCTGACGAGTTGCGAACGGTGGTCGATCGCCAGCGCCATCAAAAGCGGGATTTCGCCGCGCCGGGTCGATGCCCAGTGGATATGGTTGAGCGCCTCGTCCTTGCGCAGCGCCCGGTGTTTGCTGCCGGTCGTCAGGAAGAAGTCGAGTTCCGCCCAGGTCGGATATTCCGGCGAGCAGAGCAGGCGGGAGACGGCGAAGGCGCCGCAGGCGTTGGCCCAGGTGGCGCAGGTCTTCAGCGGCTCGTTGCGCAGGAAACCGCGAAGGAAGCCGGACATGAAGGCATCGCCGGCGCCGAGCACGTTGAAGACTTCGATCGGGAAACCTTGGCCGATGATGCCGGCTTCGAGATCGTCGGCGATCGGCCCGTCATAGACGATGCAGCCCATGGCGCCGCGCTTCAAGACGATCGTCGCCGGTGACAGGCGGCGGATCTCCTTCAGCGCGCCGAGCACGTCGTCGGCGCCGGAAGCGATCAGGATTTCTTCTTCGGTGCCGACGATGAGGTCGCAGTCCGGCAGCGTCTCCTTCATCTTCGAGGAGACCCGGTCGGATTTCACGTAGCGTTCGAAGCCTTCCGCATGGCCGGCAAGGCCCCAGAGGTTCGGCCGGTAATCGATGTCGAAGATCACCTTGCGGCCGTTCGCCTTGGCGATGCGGATGGCCTTGCGCTGCGCGGCCTCGGTATTCGGCCGTGAGAAATGCGTGCCGGAAACGAGAACGGCGCGCGACGATCTGATGAAATCCTCGTCGATATCGCCTTCGTCGAGCGCCATGTCGGCACAATCCGATCGATAGAAGATCATCGGTGACACGCCCTCGGCCTCGACCGCCAGCAACACCAGCGCCGTCAGCCGCTCCTTGTCGGTGACGATGCCGTCTGTCGCCACACCTTCGCGCGCCGACTGCTCGCGGATGAAACGTCCCATCTGTTCGTCGCCGACGCGGGTGATGAGGCCGGATTTGAGGCCGAGCCGCGCCGTGCCGATGGCGATATTGGCCGGGCAGCCGCCGACGGACTTGGCGAACGAGCCGATATCCTCCAGCCGCGAGCCGATCTGCTGGCCGTAAAGATCGACCGACGAACGGCCGATGGTGATCACATCAAGCGCCGGCTCCGGCTGTGAACCCGGATTCGATTGTACCATGATGTCCTCCCGCTAGATTTTGCGCGGCTTCCAGTGCCTGCGAATTTTCAATAATGAAACATCGGTTCCGATATTTTGTCAATTCGGAATGTTTATTCCATTTTGCCTTTTGCAGGTTTTGACTGCTGACCCTTGCGCCGCCGTTCGGCGATTGCAACCGGTAGTGCCATGGTGAGCGCCATCGAGGCCGAAAGCGAGCGGAAGCCGGCGAAATCGGCTTCCGCCACCTCGAACCAGTGCGTGGCGCAGGCGGCAAGCGGCGAAAAGGCCGAATCGGTGATCGCGATGACCGGGACGCCGCGGTCGGCAAGCTCCTGGCTCTGGCTAAGGCTGTCGGCCGCATAGGGCGAGAAGCTCGCCGCGATCGCTGCATCCTTCGGTGATGCGAACTGCACCATTTCAGGGTCGACGCCGTTCGGCGAGGCGACGATCTGGTGGCGGATATTGAGCTTGGAAAAAGCGTAAGTCATGTGCGCCGTTAGTGGATAGGAGCGCCGTTTGGCGATCAGATAGATCGTTTCGGCGCTGGCAAGGATATTCACGGCTTTCGTGAAAGTATCGCTCTGCACCGTCGCCGCCAGCCGGTTGACCGACTGGCTTGCCGCGGCAATGAAGCCGGAGAGCAGATTGGCGTCCTCATCGTCGCCGCTCGATTGCTCGAGCGTGACGAGGCGCTCTTCGTAGCTTAGCGTCCGGTCCCGCAATCTTTCGCGAAAGATGCTCTGCAGGTCGGAAAATCCTCCGTAACCCAGATGATGCGCCAGGCGCACCAGCGTCGACGGCTGAACATCGGAGGCGGCCGCGATGCTCGCCGTCGTTCCGAAGGCGATTTCGTCGGGATTGCCGAGCGCGAAGGCGGCGACCTGCGCCAGCCGCTTCGGCATGCTCGCCTTGCGCTCGATGATGGTGCTGCGCAGGCTTTCGAAATCGCGCGGCACACGCGCGTGCCTCTGGGGATCGTTATCCATGCTTGTGGCTCACGAGATGAAACAAATATTCCATATTGTCGAACATAAACGATTTCAAACGACACCGCTAATTGTTTTTAATCCCCTGTAATTGAAGGCTTTTGGACAGTTTGTTCGCGAAACGTGGAGAAATGCCTGCGACCAGGTCCCTTGTCAAAATGATCCAAATATTCCAAAAATCCGCGCGCAGCTCTGGAGGAGACGGAAATGAAGCCACTCGGCATCGGTTTGATCGGCACCGGTTATATGGGCAAGTGCCATGCATTGGCGTGGAATGCGGTGAAGACGGTGTTCGGCGATGTCGAGCGTCCGCGTCTCGTGCATCTGGCCGAAGCCAATGCCGGGCTTGCCGAGGCTCGTGCCGGTGAATTCGGTTTCGAGAAGGCGACGGCCGACTGGCGGGCGCTGATTGCCGACCCCGAGGTCGACGTCGTCTCCGTCACCACGCCCAATCAGTTCCATGCCGAGATGGCGATTGCAGCCCTTGCGGCCGGCAAGCATGTCTGGTGCGAAAAGCCGATGGCGCCGGCCTATGCCGATGCCGAGCGCATGCTGGAAACGGCGAAGAAATCAGGCAGGGTTGCCGCCCTTGGCTATAATTACATCCAGAACCCCGTCATGCGGCATATCAGGACGCTGATCGGCGAGGGCGCTATCGGCACGGTCAACCACATCCGCGTCGAGATGGACGAGGATTTCATGGCCGATCCCGATGTCTTCTTTTATTGGAAGAGCGAGCTTTCCGCCGGCTACGGCGCGCTCGACGATTTCGCCGTGCACCCGCTGTCGCTGCTCTGGTATCTCTTCGGCCATGTCGAGGCCGTCATAACGGATATGGTCAAACCCTATGCCGACCGCCCGTTGAGCGAGGGCGGTCGCCGTGCCGTCGAAAACCACGATGCCGCCAACGTGCTGATGCGGCTTGGCGGCGGCATCTCCGCCGTGTTGATGGCGAATCGCGCCGCCTGGGGTCGCAAGGGCCGCATTGCGCTGCAGATTTATGGCTCGAAAGGCTCGATCGTCTACGACCAGGAGCGGATGAACGAATTCGAGCTCTATCAGGCCGACGGTCGTGGCTCCGAGCAGGGTTTCCGCAAGATACTGGCGGCACCCGCCCATCAGCCTTATGATCGGTTTATCCCGGCACCAGGCCACGGCCTCGGCTTCAACGATCTGAAGATCATCGAATGCCGTGAGTTGATCCGGGCAATATCGGGCGAGCCGTCGTCGATCGTGACATTCGAAGACGGTCTCAGGATAGAGAAGTCGGTGCATGCCATGGCACAGTCCTTCCACGAGCGCCGCTGGATCGAGATCGGCTGAATGTAAGAGGCCGCTTTCCGTTGACGGGGCGTGGGGTAGGGAATAGGCCTTGGCGTGGTTGTCGGGCGCAGCTTCAGGAGTGAGATCGTGACGGATAGACTGGTGATCATCGGCGCGGGACAGGCCGGTTTCGCATTGGCGGCCAAGCTGCGTGCGTTGAAGGATACGCGCCCGATCACCCTCATCGGCGCGGAAGACGTCGCTCCCTATCAGCGCCCGCCGCTTTCAAAGAAATACCTGCTCGGCGAAATGGCTTTCGACCGCCTGCTGTTCCGCGCCGAGCACTGGTATGCGGACAATGACGTCGATCTTCGCCTTTCGACCTGGGCCGAGCAGATCAAGCCGGACAGCAAGCAGGTTCTGCTGCAGGACGGCTCCGTTCTTGAATACGGCACGCTGGCGCTCGCCACCGGCTCGACGCCGCGCCGGCTGCCGGCCGCAATCGGCGGCGATCTCGAAGGCGTCTATGTCGCCCGCGACAAGCGCGATGCCGATCTGCTCGCTGACGAGATGCGCCCCGGTCGCCGCGTCCTCATCATCGGTGGCGGTTATATCGGTCTCGAGGCGGCGGCGGTTGCCCGCCATCGCGGCCTGGAGGTCACCGTCATTGAGATGGCCGACCGCATCCTGCAGCGCGTCGCGGCGAAGGAGACCGCCGACATCATGCGCGTGATCCACGAGGCCCATGACGTGGTGATCCGCGAGAAGACAGGGCTCAAGCATCTGATCGGCAAGGATGGCCGCGTCACCGGCGCCGCACTTTCCGACGGATCGGTCATCGACATCGATTTCGCTGTCGTCGGCATCGGTGTCGCCCCGAACGATCAGCTTGCCAAGGAAGCCGGCCTCGAAGTCGCCAACGGCATTGTTGTTGACGAATTCGCCCGCACCTCCGATCCGGCGATTTTTGCGGCTGGCGATTGCGCCGCACTTCCCTGGCAGGGCGGCCGCATCAGGCTCGAATCGGTGCAGAACGCTGTCGACCAGGCCGAAGCGGCGGCAGCCGTCATCGCCGGTGGCAGCGAGCCCTATGATCCGAAGCCGTGGTTCTGGTCCGACCAGTATGACGTCAAGCTGCAGATCGCCGGCTTCAATCTTGGTTATGACGAGACGCTGTTGCGTGCCGGCGCCCGCGAAGGCGCCCATTCGGTCTGGTACTTCAGGGAGGGCCGGCTGATTGCCGTCGATGCGATCAACGACGCGAAGGCCTATGTGACCGGCAAAAAACTGCTGGAATCCGGGACCAATCCCGATAAATCGATTCTCGCCGACCCTTCTGCCGACCTCAAGAGCCTGCTCAGCTGAGTTCGGCTTCTTCATCGAAGAGAACGAAGCGCGATCAAATTCCGCGGATTTTGCCAGGAAATGCGGTTTGTTTGCGCAACCGGCTGAATTGCAGCTCGCTGCATTTCTTCTGGTGAAAACTCAAAAAACCCTTGCATTCACAGACCGGTCACCATAGTTAGGCCGCACCGGAGAGGTGGCCGAGTGGTCGAAGGCGCTCCCCTGCTAAGGGAGTATACGTCAAAAGCGTATCGTGGGTTCGAATCCCATCTTCTCCGCCATTCCGATTTCCTGAGCGCGTGTCGATTGTTAGTTTCTGGCTGGGAATCGTGTTCGCTTAGTCGGCTAGGCCGGGCGGCGAAAAAATCTCTCTGCCTCAAGCGAGAGAATCGCCTGCGGGAATCACCTCCCGCGCTCAAGCCACTGACAGGTGGCAAAAGCGGATCGGTGCACGTCCGGTTACGCTTCCGGCAATCATGAATCCTTCGCAAGAGCCGCATTTTGTCAAAAAAGTGTCACGAATGTGTCGCAAAGCGCATGTCCAATTCTTTGCTGGCCTGACCTAAGCCTCCGCAAAATCAGGGTTTTCTTAACAAAACATAAAGGAAATCGAGGCCGGTTGCCCGACTTGTGTCCTTTCAGCAACAGAATGTCGGGAAGGCTCCCCCAAACCCCCCATCTACACAAGTTGGTGATTGCGTGACGGCTTCCGTCTTGTATTTTCAGCGTCGGAAGCAAGGGCGACTGATCGTCCACTTCTTGAAACACGGGGATGGGGCAGGGAACGCTGCTCAGCGAAAGATCCCAAACCCGATCGAAACTTTGAATTGGAGGTCATTTATGAACATCAAGAGCCTTCTTCTCGGCTCCGCTGCTGCTCTCGCAGTAGTTTCCGGTGCTCAGGCTGCTGACGCTATCGTTGCTGCCGAGCCGGAACCGGTTGAATATGTTCGCGTCTGCGACGCTTACGGCACCGGCTACTTCTACATCCCAGGCACCGAAACCTGCCTCAAGATCAACGGTTACATCCGTTTCCAGGTTGATGTTGGCGATCAGCCGCTCAACGGTTCGGACAGCAACGACTCCGATTGGGATGCTCGTACTCGCGGCCAGGTTCAGTTTACCGCCAAGAGCGACACCGAATATGGTCCGCTGACCGGCGTCATCGTCATGCAGTTCAATGCTGACAATGCCACCGATCAGAGTGCCAAGCTCGACTCCGCTTACCTCGACATCGCCGGCTTCCGCGCTGGTCTGTTCTACAGCTGGTGGGACGACGGCCTCTCCGGCGAAACCGACGACATTGGCTCGCCGGTCACCCTGCATAACTCCATCCGTTATCAGTACGAAACCGACGCCTTCTACGCTGGCATCAGCGTCGACGAACTCGAAGACGGCTTCTACAAGACGGACGAAGAAGCCAACAACGTTGGTGTTGCAGTCGGTCTCGGCGGCAAGGCTGGTGCGTTCAGCTACCAGATCACTGCCGGCTACGACGTCGACAACGAAGACGGCGCTGTCCGCGCAATGGGTACGGTTGACATCGGTCCTGGTACGCTCGGCCTCGCTGCCGTATACGCTACCGGCCCGAGCTCCTACTACACCAAGGCCGAATGGGCTGTTGCTGCCGAATACGCTATCAAGGCAACCGACAAGCTCAAGATCACTCCTGGTGTTCAGTACTACAGCAACTACTACGTTGCCGGCGACGACTTCAGCGACAATGAAGCCTGGAAGGTCGGTCTGACGGTTGATTACCAGATCGTCGACAACTTCTACGCCAAGGCTTCGGTTCAGTACCTCGATCCGGAAGATGATGACGACTCCACTTCGGGCTACTTCCGCCTGCAGCGTTCGTTCTAATCTGATCTGACTTCGGTCAATCAGGAAAGCCCGGCTCTTGAGCCGGGCTTTTTGTATTTGGCAAATGGCCCATTGTGCCAGCCGACCAGTGTCCATCAGGTTATCGGCAGGTGGCGAGAAAAGCTTGAATCGTTGTGGGGATATTGCCGAGATGCAGGAGCGGGGCATGTCCTTGTCCTTCGGCAGCATGAAGGATCAGCCGCGAATGCCGCCGTGCCATTTCGCCGGCGGTTTCCTGTGAAAGCAGCGACGTATTTTCACCGCGGATCAGCATGAGCGGCAACTGGCTCAGGCTTTCGAATTGCCCCCAGAGATCAGGCAACGGCTGGCTGAAATCGATCGATTTCAGTGCCTCTGCGATCGCCGGGTCGAAGTCGGCGACCGGCCGTCCACCGATATCGCGATAAAGGGCAAGCGCCATCTCGCGCCAGTCTTCCTCTGCAAGCGCGGCAAACGACGCGCCATGATTTTCCTTCAATATATCGGCCGCCTCGTTCCAGTCCGCCGGCTTCCTGCCGCTGTTGAGGTAATCGCGGATCCGCGCCAGCCCCTCAGCCTCGAGCACAGGCCCGATGTCGTTGAGGATGACGGCTTCGAGAAGATCCGGCCGTGTCGCGGCGATCAGATGTAGGATCAGCCCGCCCCGCGACGTGCCGACGAAGATCGCCCGCTCGATGCCGAACGTCGCGCAGGCGGCAAGGACGTCGCCGGCCTCGATGGCGAGATTGTAATTCGCCTTGTTTTCGTCCCATGCCGAGTTTCCCCGTCCGCGCGAATCGAGCGCAATCACCCTGCGAGGCATTGTTGTGTCCCGGGAGAGAAGCAGTGCAAGTGGATGAAAATCCCGCGTATTGCGGGTCAGGCCGGGCAAGCAGATCACCGGCAGCCGTCCGGTGGTTGCCGCCTGGTCGGGTCGATAGTCGCGGGCATAAAGCCTCAACCCATCAGAAGACGTGTAAAATCGTTCCTGGAAACCGCCTGCATCCGTATCCGGCATCGCATCCCTCGAGATCTGTTTGATCCCGAAGATGTAGCTTGCTTTTCAAGCCGCGCCAAATGGCTTCAGGAGGCGCTGCGTCCGCCGATCAGGTCGCGCTCGATATCGGTGGGCTGGCCGAGACGGGCTTTATAAACTTCGTAATTCTCCATCACCCGCTGCACATAGTTGCGCGTTTCGGGGAAGGGGATGCGCTCGATCCAGTCGACGATCTCGTCGATCGGCCTGCCGCGCGGATCGCCGTAGCGGCCGATCCATTCCGGCACCCGCTTCGGCCCGGCATTATAGGCAATGAAGGTGAGGATATAGGAGCCGCCGAAGGCGTCGATCTGCTCGCCGAGATAATGAGCACCGAGTGTCGCGTTATAGCCGGCATCGGCCGTCAGCTTGTCCTTGGAAAAGGCGATGTTGTGGCGCTTGGCCACCGCCTGGGCTGTTCCCGGCAGAAGCTGCAGCAGGCCGCGCGCGTTTGCCGCCGAAACGGCGGCCGGGTTGAAGGCGCTTTCCTGCCGGGCGATGGCATAGGCGAGCGCCTTGCCGGAGCCTGTTATGTTGGCGTTCGCCGGGATCACGCCGACCGGAAAGGCAAGCGCTGCGACATCGATGCCGCGTCCATAGGCGATCTTGCCGATCTGCAGCGAGAGATGATGATCGCCGGATTGCTCGGCCCGTGCCGCAAGGACAGCCAATTCACCGGGGCTTTGCAGTTGATCGGCGAGCGCGAGATAGAGAATGGCGGCCCGCCATCCATGGCCGGCGGCCTCCAGCCGGGCGATCGCCTGCACGGCTTCGCGTGCCTGGAAGCGCTGCCGGTCGGCCGTGCTCGGTGCGGGATAGGTGACATTAAGCGTCTTTCGCCCCAGCCTTTCGGCCGCGAGCTGTCCATAGAAGGTGCCGGGAAAATTCGCGGCCTTCGCATAGAATTCGTTGGATTTGCCGGGGCCTCCGGCCTCCGCTGCTCGTCCCAGCCAATACCAGGCGCGTGAAACCGAGATCGGTCCGTTTGATGTCTGGAGGATCTTGCGGAAATGTCTTTCCGCCGTTGCCGGGTCCTGGAGGCCGCGAAGCGCGTACCATCCGGCATGGAATTCAGCCTCGACGATATCCGTCGGGCTCGTTGCGGCGTAGTTTGCGACGATGCGATAGGCAGGCTTGAACTGTCCCTGGTCGACGAGACCACGGCTGATGATGCGCTGCTCGTTCCACCATTCGCCAGAATTGACGAGTTCGCTACGCTCTGGCGGCATCTGCTCCAGAAGCACAGCCGCTTCGGCATATTTGTCTTGTTTGCGCAGATATTCGATCCGCGCAAACAGCAGGCCGGCATCGCCGCGCCATTTCGCATCGACGGCGTTGAGCAGCGCGCCGGCATTGCCGGCTTTGGCGTCGACTGCAGCCCAGGCCGTGTAGAGCGACTGCGCCTGGCCCATATCTCCGAAGCGCTTGGCCTGCGCCACCCGGCCGCGATACATCAGATAGTCCATCCGCGCCTTATGGTCGGCAGGCGTCAACAGCGCGGAAAACTCGATGAGGATCTTGTCCTCAGTCGCCTTGTCGAGCGCCTCTCCGCGCCAGACCTTGCGGATATATTTTGCCGCCTGCGCCTGCTTGCCTGACGCAACCAGCGCCCGGCCGAGGATGACGGCGCCCTGCATCGTCTCGGGCGCGGTATCGCCGAAGGCGGCGAGTACGGCGGAAGGGGCGGGATTTTCGTCATAGATCGCGCGTTCGGAATAGGCGCGCAGCCGCGAAAGACCCGGCCAGCTCTTGAGTTCTTGCGCGGCGCTGGCGATTTCATAAGAAGGAACACCCTTCAATCCGGAAACGGCGATCGCCCAGGTGAGGATATGGCGGTCGAGCGTCCCGTCGCGCATGCTGTCACGGATCGAAAGTGCCAGCTGCGGGTCCTTGTCGGAAAGCGCGTCGAGGCCGGCTTTCAGATCGCCGTTGACGGGCGCGATGGCCGGATTGCGCGGAATGGCGCCTGTCGTGATCGATTCCGGTATGGCTGTTTCGGGAATGAAGCCGAGCGGCTTGACGGCAGGCGTGGCAGTGCTCTCGCCGGGAAGCGGCGACGCAACACTGCTCCACGCGGCGGCAATCAAGCCGAAGGCGGACAGAATCAGGACAGCTTTCTTCATCCGGGATCTCGCAACGAAAACACGCCCTGCCATTTGGCTAGAGGCATCTTAACGAAACCTTACCGTACCAGGTAAAATTCATTCACATCTGCTATCGGAATTTGCCCTAAACCGAACTCTGCGCGCTTGTCGCGATGATTTCGGCGCTCTATGGTGCGCAACTCATATTCATGGAATGCGGCCGAAGCAAGGATTTGGTCGTGAGGAGCTTTGCATGTTCAATGGGTCCATTCCCGCCCTCGTCACCCCTTTCACGGATGCCGGACTGATCGACGAAGACAGCTTCGCCGCTCATGTCGACTGGCAGATCAAGGAAGGCAGCGGTGGTCTCGTTCCGGTCGGCACGACCGGCGAATCCCCGACGCTGTCGCATGCCGAGCACAAACGGGTGGCGGAACTGTGCATCGAAGTTGCCGCAAAACGCGTTCCCGTCATGGCCGGCGCCGGCTCGAACAATACGCGTGAGGCGATCGAGCTTGCCCAGCATGCCGAAAAGGTCGGTGCAAACGCCGTTCTGGTCGTCACGCCCTATTACAACAAGCCGACGCAGAAGGGTTTGATCGCGCATTTTTCGGCGATCGCCGAGGCCGTCGATCTGCCGATCTATATCTATAACATCCCCGGCCGCTCGGTGGTCGACATGACACCGGAAACGATGGGCGCGCTCGCCAAGGCGCATCGGAATATCGTCGGCGTCAAGGATGCGACGGGCAAGATCGAGCGCGTCTCCGAACAGCGCATCACCTGCGGCGCAGATTTCAGGCAGCTGTCCGGCGAGGATGCGACGGCGCTCGGCTTCAACGCCCATGGCGGTGTCGGCTGTATTTCGGTAACGGCCAATGTTGCCCCGCGCCTTTGCGCCGACTTCCAGGCGGCAACGCTGGCAGGCGACTATGCCCGCGCCCTGGAATATCAGGATCGGCTGATGCCGCTGCACAAGGCGATCTTCCTTGAGCCGGGCCTTTGCGGCGCCAAATACGGGCTCTCCAAGCTTGGCCGGATGAGCCGCAACGTTCGTTCGCCGCTGCTTTCGACGCTGGAGCCGGCAACGGAATCGGCGATTGACGCCGCGATGCGCCATGCAGGCCTGTTGAACTGACGAGACCGGCCGTCTTCACAAGACGGGGTCTCTCCCTTACATAAAGGGCAAGGAATGAGGGCGCGGCTTTTCGCGCCCTAAAATAATTGGAATATTGTCATGGCCCCCAAAGGCAGCCAGCGCGTGGTGAACAAGGTCGTGGCCGAAAACCGCAAGGCCCGCTTCAACTACGAGATCATCGATACTTACGAGGCCGGCATCGTGCTGATGGGCACGGAGGTCAAGTCGCTGCGCGAAGGCAAGGCCAATATCGCCGAATCCTACGCCTCGGATGAGGGCGGCGAGATCTGGCTGATCAATTCCTACCTGCCGGAATATCTGCAGGCCAACCGCTTCAATCACGAGCCGCGCCGCCGCCGCAAGCTGCTGCTGTCGGGCCGTGAAATCCATCGCCTGCGCTCTGCCATCAACCGCGAAGGCATGACGCTGATCCCGCTGAAGATCTATTTCAACGATCGCGGTCGGGCGAAGATGGAACTGGCGCTCGCCAAAGGTAAGAAATTGCACGACAAGCGCGAATCCGAGAAGGAGCGCGATTGGAACCGGCAGAAGAGCCGCCTGCTGAAGGCTCATGGCTGACCGCGCTGCCGTGGTTTATGATCACGTCCTGATTGTCGCGGCCACTCCGGTTCGGGATGATGGAGAGATCAATCCTCGAGATCGCTGACCGGGGCAACTTCGGCCGGGCGTGGCGCCCGCTCGGAGGGATCACGACCGATTTCAGCCTTCAGAGATAAGAGATCGATGAAATGATCGGCCTGCCGGCGCAGGTCGTCGGCAATCATCGGCGGCTGGGTCGCCATGGTCGAGATCACGGAGACCTTGCGGCCCCTGCGCTGCAGCGCCTCGACCAGGTTCGTGAAGTCGCCGTCGCCCGAGAAGATGACGAGATGATCGACCGTTTCGGACTGTTCCATGGCGTCGATCGCAAGCTCGATGTCCATGTTGCCCTTGATCTTTCGGCGGCCCATGGAATCCGTGAATTCCTTGGCGGGCTTGGTGACGACTTTGTAGCCGTTGTAGTCGAGCCAGTCGATCAGCGGCCGGATCGATGAATATTCCTGATCTTCGATCAGAGCGGTATAATAATAAGCGCGCAGCAGATATCCGCGTTTCTGGAATGCTTTCAAGAGCTTGCGGTAATCTATATCAAAGCCGAGGCTCTTGGATGCAGCGTAGAGATTGGCGCCGTCAATGAAGAGTGCAATTTTTTCGCGTGGGTCAAACATCGCTTACCAATCCAATGAGAGCAATCGAAATCCGCATGGGACAAACTTAAATAAAAACAATAGCTTGTGTTTCGATTTCGATCCGGTCCTTACTTTATGAATTATTCATATATGAAAGATTTAGGGCACGATTCGACATATTCCAAGCAACCTTCGGTGGAATTATGACATTCTCCATGGGAATCTAGCTCAGCCGCGGATAAAGACGAGGGAGCCGGAATGAAAAACTTGTATTTGCCCGGTTTTAATTGTATCGGGCGTGTTAATCCCGAAATGACGACCGTAAAGGACAGGCAATGGCCCGTGTCACAGTTGAAGATTGCATCGACAAGGTGGAGAACCGCTTCGAGCTGGTTCTGCTCGCCAGCCACCGCGCCCGGCTGATTTCCCAGGGTGCCTCGATCACCATCGATCGCGACAACGACAAGAATCCTGTGGTGGCCCTGCGCGAAATTGCCGACGAGACGCTTTCGCCCGATGACCTCAAGGAAGATCTGATCCATTCGCTGCAGAAGCATGTCGAAGTTGACGAGCCCGAGCCCGATCCGGCAAGCATGATCGCCGCCGGCGGTGTCGCCGCAGCCGACAGCGAAGAGCAGGACGATGTGCCGGAGACGATCACTTTCGACCAGATGTCGGAAGAAGAGCTGCTTGCCGGCATCGAAGGCCTTGTGCCGCCGGAAAAGAGCGACGACTACTAAGCGCGCAGGCGGGATCTCCGGTCGCATCGGTTAGATGCAGCCCGGAAAAAGCTGCATGCGACGCAAAAGAGCGACGATTACCAATCGTCAATCTTGCACCTTTATTGCTTAGGCATATTATTGCCCATGTGTGCGCCAATCGTTGATTGGCGCGCTTTTATTTTTATCGGAGTGGCTTTGGAATGATGCGGCAGTACGAGCTCGTGGAGCGGGTTCAGCAATACAAGCCCGATGCCAATGAAGCACTGCTGAACAAAGCCTATGTTTATGCCATGCAGAAGCATGGCCAGCAAAAGCGCGCGAGCGGCGATCCCTATATTTCCCATCCGCTCGAGGTCGCCGCCATTCTCACCGACATGCACCTCGATGAATCGACGATCGCGGTCGCCCTTCTGCATGATACGATCGAGGATACGACGGCGACGCGCGCCGAGATCGACGAACTCTTCGGCGAGGATATCGGCCGCCTGGTCGAGGGTCTGACCAAGATCAAGAAGCTCGATCTCGTCACCAAGAAGGCCAAGCAGGCGGAAAACCTGCGCAAGCTGCTGCTCGCCATTTCCGACGATGTGCGCGTGCTGCTCGTCAAGCTTGCCGATCGCCTGCACAATATGCGTACCCTCGATCACATGTCGGCCGACAAGCGTGCCCGCATTTCCGAGGAGACGATGGAAATCTATGCGCCGCTCGCCGGCCGCATGGGCATGCAGGACATGCGCGAGGAACTCGAGGAACTCTCCTTCCGGCATATGAACCCGGAAGCTTACGAGACCGTCACCAAAAGGCTGGAAGAGCTTTCGAAGCGCAACGAAGGCATCGTCAAGAAGATCGAGGCCGAACTGCGCGACCTTTTGGTCGCAAGCGGCCTGACGAGCGCCTATGTCAAGGGCCGGCAGAAGAAGCCCTATTCGGTCTTCCGCAAGATGCAATCGAAGTCGCTTTCCTTCGAACAGCTTTCCGATGTCTACGGCTTCCGCCTGATCGTCGAGGACATCCCGTCCTGTTACCGGGCACTCGGCATCGTCCACACGCGCTGGCGCGTCGTGCCCGGCCGCTTCAAGGACTATATCTCGACGCCGAAGCAGAACGATTACCGTTCGCTGCACACCACCATTGTCGGCCCCTCCAGCCAGCGCATCGAACTACAGATCCGCACCAAGCGCATGCACGAAATCGCCGAATTCGGCATTGCCGCCCACACGCTCTATAAGGACGGTGCCACCAATGCCGATGGCGACATCCTTTCCCGTGAATCCAATGCCTACTCCTGGCTGCGTCATACGATCGAGGCCCTGGCCGAGGGCGACAGCCCGGAAGAATTTCTCGAACACACCAAGCTCGAGCTCTTCCAGGACCAGGTCTTCTGCTTCACGCCGAAGGGCAAGCTGATCGCCCTGCCGCGCGGCGCCACCCCGATCGATTTCGCCTATGCGGTGCATACCAATATCGGCGACACCACGGTGGGCGCCAAGATCAACGGCCGCATCATGCCGCTGGTGACGCGGCTTGCAAATGGCGACGAGGTCGAGATCATCCGCTCCGGCGTGCAGGTTCCGCCCGCCGCCTGGGAGGAGATCGTCGTGACCGGCAAGGCGCGCGCCGCCATCCGCCGCGCCACCCGCATGGCGATCCGCAAGCAATATGCCGGCCTCGGCCACCGCATTCTCGAGCGCACCTTCAACAGGGCCGGCAAGATCTTCTCGCGCGAGGCGATGAAGCCGGCGCTGCACCGTCTCGGCCAGAAGGATGTCGAGGATGCGATCGCCGCCGTCGGCCGCGGCGAGATGTCCTCGCTCGACGTGCTGCGCGCCGTCTATCCCGATCACCAGGACGAGCGTGTCACCGTGAAGCCCTCCGGCGATGACGGCTGGTTCAACGTCCGCAGCGCCGCCGGCATGATCTTCAAGATCCCTGGCAAGACCAAGACAGGGCACGATGGCGGCCACTCGGAAATCGACGCCGATTCCGATATCGGGCCGATCCGCGGCCTGTCGGGCAATGTCGATGTCAAGTTCGCGCCGACCGGCGCCGTGCCCGGCGATCGTATCGTCGGCATCATGGACCAGGGCAACGGCATCACCATCTATCCGATCCAGTCGCCGAGCCTGCAGCGTTTCGACGATCAGCCCGACCGTTGGATCGACGTGCGCTGGGACCTCGACGAAGCCAACAAGTCGCGTTTCATGGCGCGCATCATGGTGAATGGGTTGAATGAACCGGGCACGCTTGCCAAGGTCGCCCAGACGGTCGCAGGCCTCGACGTCAATATCCGCTTGTTGAATACGGTGCGGGTCGCGGCCGATTTCACCGAAATGATGCTCGAGGTCGAGGTCTGGGACCTGCGTCAGCTCAACCAGCTGCTCGCCCAGATGAAGGAACTGGATTGCATCGCCACTGTCCGGCGCCTCTACGAGTAAGCTTTTATTAAGCCGCCCCAGAGGGTTGGCCGAAAAATTGCACATTTTATAATCGGAGTGGCGCATCAAAGGGGCAAGCGATGCGTTGAACGCATGGCTGTGTCCATGTTGCGGCGGTGGTAATTAACCTTTGTCGGGCCTATCTTCTGGTCATCGAAACATAAACGGAAGATGAGACAAGATAATGTTTGACCCTATCAAGAAATTCGCTCGCGCCTTTCGTGCTCCGACCACGCAGGAACGTGAAATGGCATATTTGAACGGCTCGCTCGATCGTATCGATCTCGAGTTTCGTCAGCGCCAGGTCGACCGCGGTCTGTTCCGCAATCGCTGATACTGGACTTTATACTTGAGGTAAGTGAGGGACGTTATGCATAACGGACGCCCCTCGGCATGAAGAATCTCCTCTTCGCAGCGAAAACTGAGGAGCTGTTTTTCGGGCGGTATCATTCGCCGCTCTTGTCATGGTGGTGTGCGCTGCACTAAATACCGGCCATGTTGTTTCGCCGTCGTAAGCCTGCGGGATTCAAGGAAAAGATGCGGGAGCTTTTATGGCCTCGCAAAGGTTTCCTTCGCCCGATCCGTTACCTGACAATGCGCGTCCTGCGCCTGAGCGCTTCGCCGCATGCGGTTGCCGCTGGCGTCGCCGCGGGTGTCTTCGTCTCGTGGACGCCGTTCATCGGCGTGCATTTCGTCATGGCTTTCGTCATCACCTACTTCCTCTCCGGCAGCATGGTGGCCGCCGCCCTCGGCTGCGCCGCCTTCGGCAATCCGCTGACCTATCCCTTCATCTGGGGCATCACCTGGGAAATCGGGCATCTGCTGTTGAGCCGCGAGGATCAACTGGTAGGTCAGACGGTGGATCTCGCCGCCCTTTTCCACAAGCTGAACTTCACCGAATTATGGAAGCCGGTGCTGGAGCCGATGCTGGTCGGCGCTATCCCGCCGGCGATCGTCACCTCCGTTGCGCTCTATGCGCTGACGTTCTACACCGTCAGGGGTTTTCAGACGCGCCGCCATATACGGCTGATGGAGCGGGCGCGCCTGCGTCTTGCTGTTCCAGCCGGCGACATGCCGAGCGTATGAACCCGATCAAGAATTCTTAAGCGACGGAAGGGTCCGGCATGATCATCGGCATTGGCAGCGATCTGATCGACATTCGCCGTGTCGAGAAATCCATCGAGCGCTTCGGCGAGCGCTTCACCCATCGCTGCTTCACCGAGATCGAGCGCGCGCGTTCCGATAAGCGGGCAAACCGTGCCGCATCCTATGCCAAGCGTTTCGCCGCCAAGGAGGCCTGTTCCAAGGCGCTCGGCACCGGCATAGCGCAAGGCGTCTTCTGGAAGGACATGGGCGTCGTCAACCTGCCGAGCGGCAAGCCGACCATGCTTTTATCGGGCGGCGCCGCCCTGATCCTCGAATCGCTGCTGCCCGCGGGCCACAGGCCCGCCATTCATTTGACAATAACGGATGATTATCCCTTGGCGCAGGCCTTCGTCATTATCGAGGCGTTGCCCGAGAGCCTTTGATCGCGACCTCGGGCGCTGTTGATCGCGACCTCGGGCGCTGTTGATCGCGACCTCTCGTCGCTTTTGATGTTGTCGCCATTGCCGCAACCGACCGAAGCCGCTAGAGAGAACGACAGAAAGAATTGCGCCGCCGCGGCGTCTTGAAGGAATAAGACTGCGTGTCCGAAAAAGTCGAAGCCAAGCCGAACGCCCTCTGGGAAAATATCAAAGTTATCATCCAGGCGCTGATTTTGGCGATGGTGATCCGAACGGTGCTGTTCCAGCCCTTTACCATTCCGTCCGGTTCGATGATGCCGACCCTGCTTGTCGGCGACTACATCTTCGTCAACAAGTTCGCTTACGGCTATTCGAAATATTCGCTGCCCTTCTCGCCTGATGTTTTCAGCGGCCGCCTGTTCGGCGCTGATCCGAAGCGTGGCGACATCGTCGTCTTCCGTTTCCCGCCGAACCCCGAGATCGACTATATCAAGCGCTGCATCGGCCTGCCGGGCGACCATATCCAGGTTACCGACGGCGTGCTCTACGTCAACGGCAAGCCGGTTCCGAAGGTGGCGGACGGTGCGTTCACTTCGGATTACAAGCTCGACCCGGGCGAGGACGTGCCGGTGTTCCGCGAAACGCTCGACGACGGCAAGTCCTACGACACGCTCGATCAGTCTCCGGTGTCGCGTGGCGACAACACCCGCGAATTCATCGTGCCGGAAGGCCATTATTTCATGATGGGCGACAACCGCGACAACTCGCTCGACAGCCGCTTCGACGTCGGCTTCGTGCCTGCCGAAAATCTTGTCGGCCGTGCCAGCGTCATCTTCTTCTCGCTCGGCAACGACACCTCCTTCCGCGAAATCTGGAAGTGGCCGACGAACATGCGTTGGGACCGCCTCTTCAAGGTTGTTGAATGAGTAAGGCGCAGACGCTTTCTGCGGCGGACCGCGCAAAGCTTGAAGCCCTGATCGGTCATGACTTCGCTGAAAAGGAACGCCTGGATCGCGCGCTGACCCATGCCAGCGCCCGCACCGAAAAAGGCGGCAATTACGAACGGCTGGAATTCCTCGGCGACAGGGTCCTCGGGCTCTGCATCGCCGAGCTTCTGTTCCGCACCTTCGGCACGGCAGGAGAAGGCGAGCTCTCGGTTCGCCTCAACCTGCTCGTGAGCGCCGAAACCTGTGCTGCGGTCGCCGACGAACTCAATCTTCACCTCTATATCCGCACCGGCGCCGATGTGAAGAAACTGACCGGTAAGCGCATGATGAATGTGCGCGCCGATGTCGTCGAAAGCCTGATCGCCGCGATCTATCTCGACGGCGGCCTCGAAGTGGCCCGCCGCTTCATTCTGCGTTACTGGCAGGGCAGGGCGGTGCGGGCCGATGGCGCCAAGCGCGACGCCAAGACCGAGCTGCAGGAATGGTCGCACGCGAAATTCGGCGTCACGCCGATCTACCGGGTTGATGAACGCAGCGGACCGGATCATGATCCGCGTTTCAAGGTGACGGTGGAAGTTGCTGGCATTAAGCCCGAAACCGGCGTAGAGCGGTCGAAGCGTGCCGCCGAACAGGTCGCGGCAACGAAGATGCTTGAGCGCGAAGGCATTTGGCAGCAATCATCTGCCGGAAACTGACGGGACAATGACACAAGAAGAAGAGATCGCGGCCGAAGCTGCCGCAGAAACCAATCGTCCGACGCATTCGGGCTTTGTCGCGCTGATCGGGCCGACCAATGCCGGCAAGTCGACGCTGGTGAACCGCCTCGTCGGCGCCAAGGTCTCGATCGTCAGCCATAAGGTGCAGACGACACGCGCCATCGTCCGCGGCATCGCGATCCACGACAATGCCCAGATCGTCTTCATGGATACGCCTGGTATCTTCAAGCCGCGCCGCCGGCTTGACCGCGCGATGGTGACCTCGGCCTGGGGCGGTGCGAGGGATGCCGATCTGATCGTGCTGCTGATCGATAGCGAACGCGGCCTGCGCGGCGATGCCGAAGCCATCCTCGAAGGCCTCAAGGAAGTCCGGCAGCCGAAAATCCTGCTGCTCAACAAGATCGACCGCGTCAACCGCGAGGATCTGCTGGCGCTGGCCGCTGCCGCCAACGAGAAGATCGCTTTCGAGCGCACCTTCATGATCTCCGCCGAAAACGGCTCCGGCTGCGACGACCTCATGGACTATCTGGCGAAAACGCTCCCGGAGGGGCCGTGGTACTATCCGGAAGACCAGATCTCCGATCTGCCGATGCGCCAGCTCGCTGCCGAGATCACCCGCGAGAAGCTGTTTCTGCGCCTGCATCAGGAGCTTCCTTATGCCTCGCATGTCGAAACGGAGACGTGGGAAGAGCGCAAGGACGGCTCGGTGCGGATCGAGCAGGTGATCTATCTTGAGCGCGACAGCCAGAAGAAGATCGCGCTCGGCAAGGGTGGTGAAACCATCAAGGCGATCTCGACTGCTTCCCGCAAGGAATTGTCGCAGATCCTCGAACAGCCGGTCCATCTCTTCCTGTTCGTCAAGGTTCGCGAGAATTGGGGTGATGATCCTGAGCGGTTCCGCGAAATGGGTCTCGATTTCCCGAAATAAGCATGGCAAGGATTTCGTCGGGCTGGCGCCAGCCCTTTGTTTCCGCATAAAAAATTCGCCTCGCTCATGGAACAAATCCGTGCTTTGCGCATTCCTTCATGAACGGCGCGCCACTGTTGGCGCGCCGATTTTGCGACGGCAAGGGCAAGTATGGCGACGTCGAGACCCATCAATTCTTTCAAGACCCCTTGCGAGCAATGTCCCTTGCGGCCCCTGCCGCATTTCAGGGAGTTCAGCCGTGACGAGCTGGAATTCGTCTCGAGCTTCAAGAGGGGGGAGCTTGCCGTCGATGCCGGCTCCACCATCCTCGTCGAGGGCGCACATAGCGCTCATCTCTTCACCGTGCTCGCCGGCTGGGGCTTCCGCTACAAGATGCTGGAGGACGGACGCCGCCAGATTCTGAACTATATCATGCCGGGCGACTTGGTCGGCCTGCAGGGAACGATTGCCGGTGAGATGCAGCATTCCGTCGAAGCGCTTTCGCCCGTGTCCCTTTGTGTCTTCGAGCGTGACAGGCTGATGACGCTCTACAACAAGCACGCCTCGCTCGCCTTCGACATCACCTGGATCGCCGCGCGCGAGGAGCGCATCCTGGATGAGCATCTCTTGAGCGTCGGCCGCCGCACGGCGCTGGAACGAGCAGCCTATCTGATCGCTTTCCTGTTCGAGCGCGGCCGGAAGCTCAATATCTTCAACGGCCGCAAATTCATCCCCATTACCCAGCAGCACATTGCCGACACGCTCGGACTTTCCATCGTTCACACCAACAAGACCTTGAAAAAGCTCAGCGAACGTGGGTTGATCCGCTGGCAGGAGCGCGGCTGCGAGGTGCTGAACGGCGAGGAATTGATGGCGATCGCCGGTTGGGAAGGGCTTGGAGAGGGCAAACGCCCGTTCATCTAAAGCGCGTCGCGATCTTTCAGATTCGCTCCTCGCGCTTTAGGTCTTTGTTTTGCGCATGTCGTTGTCGCAACACCGCTGCACAGCTTTGCGCGACATGCTTTGGCCAAGCAGCTTGGTTATGTCTTTTTTAAATGCAGATTAGCGGCAAGGAAAATAAGGTCGATCGTCATCTTTCCTCCGATTTTGATTCTTATCGACCGGGCAGAAAAATGGTTTATTCAGAAAAGGTGGCGGAATTCACCGATAGCGTGCCATGCGGGGCACCGGAGGGCAATGATGTTGGCGAAACGGCCGGGGCGCTGCGACAGGCGCCCGACGAGGGGCATCGAATCATGAGCGCAATCCGTGTTCTGGTTCTTGAAGACAGTCTGATCATCGCGATGGAGGCGGAGGATATTCTACGCCTGGCCGGCGTCGAGAGCATCGATATCGTCGGCAGCGTCGAACAGGCAAGGGCTGCCATTGCTGCGGAGCAATATGATTTCGCCCTTCTCGACGTCAATCTCGGCGAGGGCATGAGCTTCGGATTTGCCCGCCATCTTCTCGATATCGGCATCCCCTTCGGCTTCGTCAGCGGCTATTCCGATACCGGCGATTTCCCGCCCGACCTGCAGCACATACCGCTTCTGGTGAAGCCTTTCGACGAAATGGCGATGCGGGAATTCCTGCAGAGGCTTTTCCCAGCTGTCGCCTGACGCGGTCCATGACGGAAGCCAGGCCTTGCATTGCAGGCGCGTCTTTCAGACGCGCAAAGGACGCTGTAACGCGTTGAATTATGCAGTAGGATGGATTCGTCAGCCGTAAGGACTTCTTTCGATGCAGTGGCAGGACCATGCGATCATCCTGGGCGTCAAGCGCCACGGCGAGACGAGCGTCATCGCCGAGGTAATGACGCGTGATCGCGGCCGCCATCTCGGCCTGGTGCGCTCCGGCCGCTCGCGCGCCATGCAGCCGGTGCTGCAGGCGGGCAATGCCGTGGAGGTCATCTGGCGTGCCCGGCTTGACGAGCATCTGGGCGAATTCCGCGTCGAGCCGGTGACGCTGCGGGCTGCCCGGCTGATGGAAACGGCAACCGCCGTCTACGGTGTCCAGGCGATGGGCGCGCTGCTGCGGCTGCTGCCGGAGCGTGACCCGCATCCGCACCTCTTCGATGCGCTGGAGGTTATTCTCGATCACCTGCACAACCCGGCCGATGCCGGCGAACTCTTCGTGCGTTTCGAGCTTGCTGTGCTGAATGACCTCGGCTTCGGCCTCGATCTTGCCGAATGCGCCGCGACCGGCGCCCGTTCCGATCTCGCCTATGTCTCGCCGAAATCCGGCCGCGCCGTCAGCCGCGCCGCTGGTGCCCCCTGGGCGGACAAGATGCTGCTCCTGCCGCCGTTCCTCAGCATCGAAGGCAATCATGCGGCCGACTTCGATAGTCTCTCCGCCGCATTCCGTCTGACAGGGTTCTTTCTGCATCGCCATGTTTACGAGCCGCGCGGCATCGAGGCGGCAACTGCCCGCGACGGTTTCGTTCAGGCGGCACTCAAGGCGCTTAATCCAGCCTTGCGGATGCTTTCCGGTCCGAATGGTGTTTCCGCCTGACCTCGGTTTTTTACGGGTGCAAAACATCCTCCAGATTTGGCGGTTTACCCACTCGTGAGCGCCTCCTATGTCTTCACAGGACTGCCACTCAAGGAGGATCTTATGCTGACCAAGCCCGCATCATCGACAACGATCACGCTCTGGAACGGCCGCGAAATTCCGCGCCTCGGCATGGGATGCTGGGCGATCGGCGGTCCCTTCTTTGCCGGCGACACGCCGCTCGGCTGGGGTGATGTCGACGACGATGAATCCGTGGAAGCGATCAACCGCGCCATCGAACTCGGCATCCGCTTCTTCGACACGGCCTCGAACTACGGCGCCGGCCACTCGGAGGAGGTGCTCGGCCGGGCGATCGGCAATCGCGACGATATCGTCATCGCCACCAAGTTCGGCTTCGCCACCGATGCGGAAACCAAGCAGGCAACCGGCGCCTTCGCCGACGAGGCCTTCATCCGCCGTTCGGTCGAGACCTCGCTGCGCCGTCTCAAGCGCGATCGCCTCGATCTCCTGCAGTTCCACCTCAATGATTTTCCGCTGGAACAGTCGGATGCCGTCTTCGATACGCTGGAGGCGCTGCGCGCCGAAGGCAAGATCGATGCGTTCGGCTGGAGCACCGATTTTCCCGATCGCGCCGCCCGTCATACCAGCCGCCAGGGCTACGTCTCGATCCAGCATACGATGAACGTTTTCGAACCGGTGCCGGAGATGATCGCGGTGATCGAGGGGAAGGGCCTGATGTCAATCAATCGCGGTCCGCTGGCGATGGGGCTGCTGACCGGCAAGTTCACGGCCGACAAGGCCGTGGGCGCCAAGGATGTCCGTGGGGCGGCCCTTGACTGGATGGTCTATTTCAAGGACGGGCGCATGGCCCCGGAATTCGCCGCAAGGCTTGATGCCGTCCGCGATCTCCTGACATCGGGCGGCCGCACGCTGACGCAGGGCGCGCTTGCCTGGCTCTGGGCACGCTCGCCGCGCACCCTTCCCATTCCGGGGTTCCGTACCGTTGCCCAGGTGGAGGAAAATGCCGGCGCGCTGGAGAAGGGACCACTGCCGGCCGATGTCATGGCAGGCATCGATGCCGCACTCGCGCACGTGTGACGCTTCTAGATCAGGATGATTTTAGGCCCGATCGGCCTAAAATCTGAATCCTGATCTAAATCAAAGAAATAGAGCATGATGTCGTCCGAAAACCGCGCACACTTTTCGGCATCATGCTCTAGGCTCCAAACCCAATCAAGCCATTGATCAAAATGGATCGCTGTGATTCATTATGATGACAATGGGAGTTTTGATGATGGCAGGAGAGTTCTGGCTTGATGATCAGCAGTGGGCGGTGATTG
>NZ_WUEN01000013.1:0-233664 GCF_010668065.1 Rhizobium leguminosarum
TCTGCCGCCTGAAGGATTGGAGGCGCATCGCAACACGATACGACAAGCTCATGATCAACTTCGAGGCAACTTGCTACATCGCTGCTCTCGTCATTTGGTGGGCATGATTGAGTCTGGAGCCTAAAGCATGTCGCGCAAAAGTGTGCGGCGGTTTTGCGACAACGACATGCGTAAAAACAAAGACCTAAAGCGCGAGGAGCGAATCTGAAAGATCGCGACGCGCTTTAGAAGAAATCGAAGTCGCCGGCTGCCTTGCTCAATGGCTGGGAATGGCCGTGGCGTGTGGCACCGCCCAATGCCTTCTGCATCTCCGCCAGCTTGACGAGGCTGAGCGCGGTTGCGACGTCGACTGCCCAGCCGTGCGGGATTTCGCCGGTGATGGTATCGATGAATTCGGCAAGGCCGCGCGATTTCTGCACGGCCAGATCAATGCCCTGCATGACCTTCATGGCGTCCGGCGAATTCAGGATTTCGGCGCCGCCGATTTCGAGAAGCTGCGGCTCGATGCGCTCGATGAGGTAGGCGACATCGTGCAGTTCGGACACGATGCGCATCAGGATGTCGCTCAGCGCTTCGACTGGCGCAGGCGGCTCCATCATCTGGGTAAATGTCATATGAAAATCCTCGCCATCAAAAAAATTCGATACTGGTTTCGACGGGTTTCTGCGGAGCGGCGGGGCGCTGCTCGAGAGCGACGGTTCTCTGCGTTTCGGCGCCGGTCAGGGGGTATTGCCGGGCACGACCGGAGACCGGCCAATATTCAAGCTTGCGTCCATGCTCTCCGCCGGTCGAGGAACCGACCACCGGAATGCCTTCATCCCTCAGGAACTGCACGGCGAAGGCCGCGTTCTGCTCACCGACATTGGAGAATGTCGAGATCGTCTTCGCGCCGCCGAAGATCTTTGCCTCCAGCCGGTCGCGCCGGGCGCCCTGCTTCAGGAGACCGTTGATCAGCAGTTCCATCAGATGTACGCCGTACCGCGTGGCATCGCCGCCTGATGTCGGCGACGTCGCCGAACCGGGCAGCAGAAAGTGGTTCATGCCGCCGACACCGGCGACAGGATCTCTGAGGCACGCAGCCACGCACGAACCGAGAATGGTCGAGAGGACCGCATTCGGATCGTTCAGAACCTTGTACTCGCCCTGAATGATGTGCACGCGGCGGGCTGCCCCCTCAGTGATCATTTCAGGGCTCCAAACACGGCTTCGATCGCCGCTTTCATCTTCTCGATCGTGAACGGCTTGGCGAGCACGTTGTTGGCGCCGAGCTGGGCCGCCTTCTGCACCAGTGCGCGGTCGCCCTGGGCGGTCAGGATGATGAAGGCCGCCTTCTTGGTGTTGGGGTTGGTGCGCACCGCCTGAAGGAAGCCGATGCCATCCATCTTCGGCATGTTGAAGTCCGAGATCACCAGGTGGTGCGGCTGCTCGGCCATGATCTTCATGCCCTGCTCACCGTCACCAGCCGAGGTGATCTGCTTGAAACCGAGCTGGGTCAGCGCATCGCTGAGCAGCAACCGGCTCGTTACCTGATCGTCGACGATCAGAACTTTGATTTTCTCCGCGAGCGACATTTATTCGGTCCCTTCCTTTCGGGCGGCTGTCATTTTCAATATTTCTTCACCGATGGCAGACAGCGGCAGCTGCTGCTCAACGGCGCCAAGTTCGTGAGCAACCCTTGGCATTCCGTAAACGACACAGGTTTTTTCGTTCTGGCCGAGCGTTCTGGCGCCGGCGTGGCGCATTTTCAACAATCCGGCGGCGCCATCGCGGCCCATTCCGGTCAAAATCACGCCGACAGCGTTACGGCCCGCCAGTTCCGCGACCGAATCGAACAGCACGTCCACCGAGGGGCGGTGACCATTGACCGGCGCGCGGTCAATGAGACGGCAGCATGGCGCCGAGGCACCGCTGACCTGCAGGTGACGCTCGCCGCCGGGCGCCAGATAGATCTTGCCGATTTCGAGCCGAGCGCCGTCGGTCGCTTCCTGCACCACCGGCGCACAGAGGCGGTTCAGCCGTTCGGCGAAGCTCTTGGTGAAGGTCGGCGGCATATGCTGGGTGATGACGGTCGGCGGGCAGTTCGCCGGGAATTTCTGCAGCACGGCAATGAGTGCCTCGACGCCGCCGGTCGACGAGCCGATCGCGACGATCTTGCGGCCGACGCGGAAGTCGGCGACCGAGGGTGGTGGTGCGACGGCGGCAACAGGTTGGGAATACTGGCGTTGCGTGCGCGCGGCTGCCTTGACCTTCTCGGCGAGGTCGCCGAAAGGCCTGAGTTCGCCCGGCGCCGGCTTGCCGACGCAGTCGAATGCGCCGATCTCCAGCGCCGCAAGCGTCGCCTCGGCGCCGCGATGGGTCATTGTGGATACCATGATGACAGGCATCGGACGCAGCGTCATGATCTTTTCGAGGAAATCGAGGCCGTTCATGTTCGGCATCTCGATGTCGAGCGTCAGGACGTCGGGGTTCAGCCGCTTGATCGCCTCGCGCGCTTCCAGAGCGTCGCCGGCCTGGCCGATGACGTTGACCTCGGGGTCGGAACTCAAGACGGCGGTGATCAGGCCACGCATCGTCGGCGAGTCGTCAACAACGAGAACTCTTGCCGGAGCGCTCATGCCTTCCTCCCGAGACCTTTGGCCGTATAGCGATAGGTCGTGATGCCGATATTGTCGAAGACGTGTTTTGCCTCGCCGGAGACACGCTCGGAATGGCCGATATAGAGATGACCGCCCTCCGGCAGCAGACCGGCGAAACGCTGCCAGATCTTCATCTGCGTCGGTTCGTCGAAATAGATGACGACGTTGCGGCAGAAGATGACGTCGAACTTGCCCTTGAACGGCCATTGCGCCATCAGGTTCAGCTCGTTGTAAGTGATCAGCCGCTTGACGCGGTCGTCGACCTGGAACTTCCGGCGGCCCTGTATTTCGACTTCGCTGAACCATTGTTTGCGCATGGCGGGCGATACGGTTTCGAGCGCGCTCTCGTCATAGGCGCCGGCTCGGGCGATCGCGAGGATCTTCGGGTCGATGTCGGTCGCCAGGATCTTGAAGTTATAATCCGCGACATTTGGCATCAGCGACAGCACCGTCAGCGCGATCGAATAGGGTTCCTGCCCGTCCGAGGAGGCGGCCGACCAGATCCGCACCCTGCCGCCCGATCTCGCCCGCTGCAGAAGCTCCGGCAGGACATGGTCGCGCAGATGGTCAAAATGGTGGTTTTCGCGGAAGAAGCGGGTAAAATTGGTCGTCAGATGCGAGAGCATCTCGCGGCGCGGCGCAGCACCCGCCGGCGAAGCGACGAGGTCGCAATACTCCCGGAAGCCGGACAGGCCGAGATTGCGGATATGCTTCGACAGACGCGAATAGACGAGCGACGCCTTCGTCTCGTTGAGGAAGATGCCGGCATCCGAATAGATCATCGCGGCGATCTCAGTGAGGTCGCGGCGCGTCAGCGGATATTCTCCGCTCGCCAGGACCTCGTCGGATCCCTGCCTCTGATCTTTTGCGCCCATTACACTCATGCGGCTTCGCTTTCGGTCTCTGGAAAGAGGGATTCGAGTTCGATCAGGCAGATCATGCGCTTCTCGATGGCGAGAACGCCGCGGGCAAATTGACGCTCGAGCTCGGATGAGATCTCGGGCGTCGGCTGGATGGTTTCGTCGGTCACCGTCAGGATATCGGAAACGGCATCGACCAGCAGGCCGACGACCTTGCGCCGGACCTGGGCGACGATGATGACATGACGGGCAGTCGGATCGGCCGGCTTCATGCCGAGCCGGGCCGCAAGATCGATGATCGGCAGCACCGCGCCGCGCAGGTTGATGACACCCAGCATATAGCCAGGCGAATGCGGCATCGCGGTTGCCGGGGTCCAGCCGCGGATTTCGCGAACCGACATGATGTTCACGCAAAATTCCTGATCCCCGATGCGGAACGCGATCAGCTCGCGATCCCCCTCGTTCAGATTTTTTACAGTGTACGACATTCCCTTATCCCACCGCTGCTAACGACATTTCCGCTTTGAGCGACTGGCCGCGCGAGGCGCCGACGACCGCGTCGACATCGAGGATGAGAGCGACGCGCCCGTCACCGAGGATGGTGGCGGCGGCAATGCCCGGCACATGGGTGTAGTTCGCTTCCAGGCTCTTGATGACCACCTGGCGCTGACCCTGGATGGCATCGACCATCAGGGCGCGCTGGCCGCCACCTTCGGATTCCACCAGAAGCGCCACGCCCTCGACCGGATTGGCCTGGGTGGCGCGGAAGTTCAGGATGCGGCCGACATCGACCAGCGGGCAGAAGCTGTTGCGGATCGAGATCAACCGGTGGTTCGCACCGAAGGAGTGGATCGCGGCGGCTTCCGGCTGCAGGGTTTCGACGATCGCCGTCAGCGGCACGACCAGCGTCTGGCCGGCGACGGTGACCACCATGCCGTCGAGGACGGCGAGCGTCAGCGGCAGGCTCATGGTGAAGACCGAGCCGTGGCCCGGCTTCGAGGTGATGTTGATGCGGCCACCGAGCGCCTGGATCGAACGCTTGACGACGTCCATGCCGACGCCGCGGCCGGAGATGTCGGAGATCTTGTCGGCCGTCGAGAAGCCCGGCAGGAAGATCAGGTTGTCGATTTCTTCGTCCGACAGGTTGGAATCGGCCGGGATGAGGTCGTTGTCGATCGCCTTCTGGCGGACCTTCTCGCGGTTGATGCCGGCGCCGTCGTCGGCAAGCTCGATCAGGATGCGTCCCGAACGATGCTTGGCGGTCAGGCGGACCGTACCCTCGGTATTCTTGCCGGCGGCTGCACGCTTTTCGGGCGTTTCGATGCCATGGTCGACGGCATTGCGGATCATGTGGGTCAGCGGTTCGGCGAGCTTGTCGATGACCGTCTTGTCGACTTCGGTGTTTTCACCTTCGGTGATCAGGCGGATCGACTTGCCGGTCATGTCGGCGATTTCGCGGACAATACGCGACATGCGCTGGAAGACCGGCTTCACCGGCTGCGCGCGGATCGCCATGACCGAGTCCTGGATCTCGCGGGTGAGCTGCTGCAGCTCCTCGAGGCCCATATTGATCGAGGAGGTGCCGGTCGTGTCGTTCTCGATGACGCTCTGCGACAGCATCGCCTGGTTGATGACCAATTCGCCGACGAGGTTGATGAGGCGGTCGACACGGTCGAGATCGACGCGGATCGTCTGGCCGGCGCCGGCGGCATTGTTCTGGGCGGCGGCACTTGCCGCGGCCGCTGCGGCGGCTGCCGATTCCTTCTTCTCGACGCGGGCGGCGACAATCTGCGTGACGTTGGAGGCAGTCTCGGCGGCAGCAACGGCTGCGGCCGTCTCCTCGGCCCGCGCGTCTGCGGCGGAAACCTCTTCCATTGCGCCCGTTTCGTCCAGGATCGACAGATCGAAGGGAACCGGCACCATCGGCAGTTCGTCGTTGCTGGTCGCGTCGGCCCTTGCTTCTTCGACCGGCTTGACCGTCAGTTCGCAATCCCACTCGGCGAATTCGAAGACGGTGCGGATGGCGTCCTCGCCCTTGTCCGTCTTGATCGTGACGTTCCAGAAGAAATAAGCGCCTTCCGGATCGAGTTCCTCGAGGCCCGGCAGATCATCCGTATTGCAATAAATCGTCATTTCACCCAGGCGCGAGAGATCACGCAGCAGCAGGGTGGCGTCATTGCCCTTGGAATAGAGTTCGTAGCGCGGCTTGAAGATGACTTCATAGGTCGGCATGCCGCCCGCATCGTCTTCGCCGCCAAAATCGTCGAAGGAAAAAGGGACCGGCTGGAAGCCGCTGTCGTCCGTCGGCTTGGTGGTCGGCGCCGGAGCGGCCGGAGCGGCCTTTGCGGCGGCCCTCGGCGCAGGCGCCTCGGCTGACGCAGAGGGAGACGGCAATTCGCCGTTGGCCAGCGCCTCGAGCTCCTTGACGAGGCCGCGGCTGCGGCTTTCATCGACGCTGCCGCCGTCGCGCGCAGCATTCGTCAGGTCGGCGAGCACGTCGGCCGACTTCAGCATCACCTTCAGGACGTCCTGGTTCGGCTCAAGCTTGTTGGATCGAACGCAATCGAGAGTGGTCTCGAAGACATGGGCGAAGGCGACCAGATCGTCAAGGCCGAAGGCGCCGGCGCCCCCCTTGATCGAATGTACCGCGCGGAACACCGCATTGACGGTTTCCGGATCGCGATCGCCATCATTCATTTTCAGAAGACCGGATTCCAACTCGGCGAGCTGTTCCTCGCACTCCTGGAAAAAGATCTCTTTGATTTCGTTCATATCCATAGGAGGAAATCCTGGGTTTAAGCGGTTACACGCTCAATGGCATCGATCAGCTTGGCCGGGTCGAAAGGCTTGACGATCCAGCCCGTGGCACCGGCCTGGCGGGCGCGGTTCTTCTTTTCCGCGTCGCTTTCGGTGGTCAGGACCAGGATCGGGATCGCCCGATATTTCTCGTTGCGGCGGACACCTTCGATGAAGCCGAAACCGTCGAGGCGCGGCATGTTGATGTCGGTCACGATGACGTCAGGATTGGACTCTTCGAGAACCTCGAGGCCCTCGATGCCGTCTTCCGCCTGGATCGTCTCGAAGCCGGCATTGTTCAGCGTCACGAGAAGCATGTTTCGGATGGTGCGGGAATCATCCACGGTCAGCACTTTTTTCTTCATTGCCGAATCTCCTTGGCAAGCAGGTGGTCAATATTGACGCCAACCAGCTGCATGGTTTTCTGAAATGCGTCGGACACCTTGGAGAAGGTGAACGGCTGCTTGTCCTGCTCCCAGGTCTTCTCGGCGGACATCAGAACCTGGGCGCAAAGAGCACCGATCCGTTCGACGCCGGAAGCGTCTATCGAAAGACCGCTACCCCGGAGAGAGAGGAGCTTATCGCGCAAGGCGGAAGCCTCGTTGAGGTCGAGCACCGCTGTCAAATCCAGCGTCTTGCCACTCTTCTTTGCTGCCATCAGCTTTTCCTTGTCCCCTTGTCCCCGGCCCGAAAAGACGAGCTGAGGTAATCATCCGATAGGTTAGTAAACATTCCGCCCACCTCCGACGCTTGCGAACGTTTGCGGAAGGCCAAAATCGTCATTTTCGTATTCGTCGACGACCGGTGCCGGGCGGGTAGCGCCCTCAAGGGCGCGCGGCGGTGTCACACGCACCGGCGCCGGGCGTCCGGCAGTGGCGTTTTCCCGGGCGATGCGGAATTCGCGAATCGTCTGGCCGAGCTCGAGAATGACGGTGCGGAGGTGGTCGGCGCCTTCGGCCGAGCGCTCCGCAAGGCCGGCGCTATCGGCCACCTCGTGACCCAGGCCCTTGACGTCTGATGTCACGCTGTCGAGGCTTGCGGCATGTTCGCCGGTTCGGGTGGCGATGCCTGATATGGCGGCGTTGATGTCGGTGACCTGACGCACGATGCTGCCGATCGAATCCTGTGTGCGGCCGACCATCTGCACACCGGCATCGACCTGCGCCTTGGTCGTCGTCACCAGGGTCTTGATCTCGCGGGCGGCTTCGGCCGAACGCTGGGCAAGGGCGCGGACTTCCTGGGCGACGACGGCAAAACCGCGGCCGGAATCGCCGGCGCGAGCGGCCTCGATGCCGGCATTCAGCGCCAGAAGATTGGTCTGGAAGGCGATCTCGTCGATCGCGCCGATGATCTGGCCGATCTTTTCGGCCGACTGCTCGATATCGGCCATGGCGCTGATCGCGCGGCCGACGACCTCGCCGCTTTCCTCGACGGCGGCGCGCGTCGTGGCGGCCGCCTGTTCGGCAGCGCGGCTGTCGGCGGCACCATCGCGCACACTGCCGGCGATGCCGGCAAGGGCCGCGGCGGAAAGCTGCAGTCGGTCGGCCTGGCCGGAAGCGGTGCCGGCAAACTGCCGCGACAGGCCGGCAAGCGAGCCTGTCGCCGCTTCGGCCTTGACCGTGCGCTCGGTAATAGTGGTGAACTCGGCCTGGAGGCCATCCAACGCTCCGTTCAGCGCGACGGCGATGCCGCCATAGGCGCCGTCGCCGTCGACGGGGGCGCGCCGCGTCAGGTCGCGTGCGGACAGGCTTTCGATGACATCGCCGAAGATCCTGATGATCTCGGCCTCGTTGTCGGCGCGCTGGGCGGCGAGCGCTCGCTGCTCTCCGGCGCGCAGCGCATTGAAGCGGAGCGAGACGGCAATTTCCACATCGACCATGACGATGCGGATGATCGCTGTCATCAGATCGGAGATTTCGCGGGCGCGGCGCTTGGCCGACGGCAGCAGCGGACGGCCGGCGATCTCTTCGGCGAGGCCGGAAACGACATGCTCCAGCATGACGCCATGGCCGGCGACGTGCCAGCGCGGGTCGAGGCCCATCTTGCTTTCGGTATCGGAGAGAACCTTGACGCGCTCGGCATAGAGGCTGTCGAACCGCGCATCCGTCAGCACGTCCCAATGCGAGGACTGCAGATCGTGCAGACGCTCGACCTGGCGCTCGCTCTCGAAATTGCGCGAGGCGTCGGGGAATGACTGGAACCTGTGGAAGAGATCCCTGAGGCCTGCCTTCAGATGGGCTTCGAGCGCCGGCCGGTTACGGCGCACCAGCTCGCACTGGTCGGCATCGAGACCGGCAAAACGCAGGCGGTCGCGCAAGCTGCCTGCCTGCGCTCCACGAGCCTGATCTGATGGCATGTCCTGCCTCAACGCCTGTCCCCAACCACATTCCGGGCGAAGGCCCGGCCAAAAACTTGCGCAGCATCCGTTGAACGCGAAGCATGGAGACGGTCCTCCCCACCGGTTACAACCGGCGGATCGAAACCCCCTGATCAGCTATGTTTCGGAGCTGTCTGAAGAGATGGATACCGGATCAACCCGGTACGGCGGGACGGCGTCATGCCTGGTGGGAACGAGTGCATCTTCCCATTCCGACGTGTACACCAATGTTTATGGTTAATTCCTTGCTTGAAGGTTAATAAGCCTTTCGGAGGACAGGCTTTTGAAGCAATTCAAGGCCGTTCACAGCAAATACTATTGCGGAGTTGCATGGCTGCTACAAGGCACACGCAAGCTCCGTGTTATATGCCGGTCGATAACCAAGACATGACGTCGACAAGGACAGAGCAATGATTGTTCTCGGATTGGGTGCCTGCTTGATTGCAATGACGCTGCTTGCAGCCGTCGCCCGCCTCGATTCCCTCGCCGCAAACCGCGATATCCGCGCCCTTCGGGTGTTCTAAAGCGCGTCACGATCTCTCAGATACGCTCCTTGCGCTTTAGCTCTTTGTTTTTACGCATGTCGTTATCACAAAACCGCTGCACAGTTTTGCGCGACATGCTTTAGACCCGCCCTTCCCCGTTGGCAGTCCGGCACCTTTGGTGTATCGCACTCGCGCCTTTCATGTCAGCGGAACTATCGGTTCATGTCCCCCAGATCTGGTCTCCTCATCGTTCTTGGCTTCACGCTCTGGCGCGTCGTCATGCTCAATTTCGATGCGACGGACCTTTTCGTCGACGAGGCGCAGTACTGGTTCTGGTCGCAAAACCTCGACCTCGGCTATTATTCCAAGCCGCCGATGATTGCGTGGGTGATCCGGGCAATGACCGAACTTTCCGGCTCCAACGCCATCTATTGGATCAGGCTGCTCGGACCGCTGATCCACATGGCGGCGGCACTGGTATTGATGAAGACGGCAAAACGTTTCGTCGGGCCGGAGATCGAAGGCTGGACGGGCGCCACCTACATCACGCTCCCCGGTGTGGCGCTTTCTTCGGTGTTCTTCTCGACCGACGTGATCCTGCTGTTCTTCATCGCGATCGCGCTGCTTGCCTATTTCGGCTTGACGCAGCGGCGCTCTGTCGGACTGGCGCTGGTCATGGGCCTTGGCGTCGGCCTCGCCTTCCTGACAAAATATGCCGTGCTGTTCGTCGTTCCGGGCGGCGCGATTGCCCTCCTCCTCATTCCGGCCGCGCGCATCGCCATTCGCGATTTCATCATCGCGGTCGCGGTCGCGGCGGTCGTCGCCCTGCCGAACCTCTGGTGGAACCTGCAGCACGACAATACGACGGTGCGGCATACGCAGGATATCGCCCATTGGAGCGAACTCGGCATCAATCTCCGTCGCGGGCTTGAATTCTTCGCCGCCCAATTCGGCGTCGTCGGGCCGATCATCTTCTTCGCGACGCTCTGGGCGGTTTACCGCATGATCAGGGGCAGGAGCGACGATCGGGAAAGGATGTTGGTCTGGCTGTCGATGCCGGTGGTGCTGCTCATCACTCTGCAGGCAACGGTCGCCAAGGCCTATGCCAACTGGGCGGTGACTGCCTATGTCGCAGGCACCATCCTTGCCGTCTGGCTGCTTTCCCGGATGTGGCCGAAGGGGCTCAGGCTGTCGCTCACCATCAACGGCATCGCCAGCCTGCTCTTTCCGCTGGCGACGATCTTTCCGCATCAGTTGCTGCTGCCGAACGGCGACGAGCTGATGAAGCGCTATCTCGGCCGCGCCGAGGTCAGCCGCGAGGCTGCCGCACTCGCAGCTCAAGCCGGCACCGATATCATCGTCACCGACAATCGCGATATGGTCGCCGATCTTTTCTATACGCTCCGCGATGCATCCTACAGGATCTATGCGCGGGCGCCCGCCGGCCTTCCGGAGAGCTATTACGAACAGGAATTCGCTCTGCCTGCCGACATCAGCGGCAAGGTGCTTTTCCTGACGGACGGGGCCTTCACCTGCGCCACCGAGACGCCCGAAGTGCTGAAGAACTGGCAGCCGACGGAGGGCAACTACAAGGGCAAGACGCTTTCCATTTACAAGGTCTCTGCCACCTGCCTGGCGCCCTGAGCGGGTTTCAGCCCGCTCTATGACAGCGCCAAGCCTTTTTCAGAGGTGCGGAGCGCTAACACTTTGAATGGCTGCATGATTTTATGCAGTGGGCAGGCAGAGGCCGGTGCCCGCCCCTTCGATCTCTACGAATTTGACGCCGCCTTCCTCGAAGGCGAGGCGCAGCTGCGCCTCCGTGGCGCGATGGATGTCGTGGTGCCGGCCTTCGTAATCGCGGATGGTGCTGCGCGAGACGGCGGCCTTTTCGGCAAGGTCGGTCTGGGTCCAGTCCAGCAGGCCGCGCGCCGCGCGGCAGAGAGCGGGGGTGAGAATTGTTTCTCTTGCGCCTTGACCCATGATTTCAAGTTGCCCATATTGGTCGATATAGACCATATATGTCATATTACGAACGGGATTTCCAGATCGGGAGACAACGATGCCACACGATACGCCCTTGATTTCGACAATCGTCGGCGGCCTTGTGCTGGCTTTCATCTTCGGCGCCTTCGCCCATCGGCTGCGGATGCCGCCGCTCGTCGGTTATCTGATCGCCGGCGTGCTCGTGGGGCCACATACGCCGGGTTATGTGGCGGATCAGAACCTTGCGCCGGAGCTTGCCGAAATCGGCGTCATCCTGCTGATGTTCGGTGTCGGGCTGCATTTCTCCCTGAAAGACCTGCTGTCGGTGCGCGGCATCGCCGTGCCCGGCGCGATCGTGCAGATCGCTTTTGCGACATTGCTCGGCTGGGGGCTCGGCGCCTTCATGGGCTGGCCGACCGGCGGCAGTCTGGTCTTCGGCCTGGCGCTTTCGGTCGCCTCCACCGTCGTGCTGCTGAAGGCGCTGCAGGAGCGGCGCCTCGTCGAGACGGAACGCGGCAGGATCGCCGTCGGCTGGCTGATCGTCGAGGATCTCGCCATGGTGCTGGCGCTGGTGCTGATCCCGGCCGCAGCCAGCATCGGCGGTGAGGGTCACGCTCCCGTCGAGCCGCTCTCAGCCGCGCTGAGCCGCCTGTTCGGCCTCGATCTCGGCATCGGCGGCATGATCGCCATGACGCTGGTCAAGGTGGCATTGTTCGTGGCGCTGATGCTGGTTTTCGGCCGCAAGCTCATTCCCTGGACGATGCATCGCATCGCCCATACCGGTTCGCGCGAACTCTTCCGGCTCGGCGTGCTGGCGATCGCGCTCGGCGTCGCCTTCGGAGCGGCGAAGCTCTTCGGCGTGTCGCTGGCGCTCGGCGCCTTCTTTGCCGGCATGGTGCTTGCCGAAAGCGAGCTCAGCCATCGCGCCGCACAGGAAAGCCTGCCGCTGCGCGACGCCTTTGCCGTACTGTTCTTCGTCTCGGTCGGCATGCTGTTCGATCCGAACATCCTGATCGACAAACCGCTGCCGATCCTCGCCACCATCTTCATCATCGTCATCGGCAAGTCCGTCGCCGCGCTCCTCATCGTGCTCGCCTTCAAGAAGCCGCTCAGTACGGCGCTGACGATTTCGGCCAGCCTCGGCCAGATCGGCGAATTCTCCTTCATCCTCGCCGCCCTCGGCGTCGAACTGGGGCTGCTGCCGGAGGAAGGCCGTGATCTGATCCTTGCCGGCGCCATTATCTCGATCATCCTCAATCCGCTGCTGTTCTTCCTTTGCGACCGTATGCGGCCGCTGCTGGATGGTGCAAAGCGCGAAGACGTCGTGGCAGACCCTGCTCCCGCAGCAGATGCGATAGCGGCGCAGGAGGAGATGCCGCCCGAAGACGACGAGGTGCACCCGACCGCTCTCAGCGGCCACTCCATTCTCGTCGGCTACGGGCGGGTTGGCAGCATCGTCGGACAGAATCTCAAGTCGTCAGCCACACCTTTTCTCGTCATCGAGGACTCCGACAAGCGCATCGGTGAGCTGAAGGCGCAGGGTATCGAAACTCTGTCGGGCAATGCGGTGATGCGGGAAACGCTCGACCTTGCCAATCTCTCTGGCGCCCGCAGCATTGCCATCGCCATCCCGAACGCCTTCGAAGCCTGCCGCATCATCGAGCAGGCCCGCAGCGTCAATCCATCGATCCTCATCGTCGCCCGCGCCCATTCCGACGCCGAGGTCGATGAGCTAAAGCAATATGGCGCCGACACAGTCATCATGGGCGAGCGTGAAATCGCGCTGGGCATGGTTGACCGGCTCGCTCAAGTGCATCATGAGAGTGTGCCCTATGAAGACGGGCATGAGCCTGATACAATTATGCCGACGGATGACCCTCCGCCGGAAAGAGAATGAGAGATTGGCGCGCTTTTGAGCCGATACGGGAGTGACATCGCCGGGACGGAGAAGATGGAGCTGGACCAGCGCCGTCTGACGAGCCGTATCGCCGCTTCCCTCCTCGTCGCCGTCCTTGCCTATCTCGGCCTGCTTTTCGGCGGTAATCTGGTGATCTCGCCGGCCGCCGCCGCCAATACGCTTTCCTCCTCCGATCGGGATTCGCAGCCGCCGCAGCTGACTGCGCGCGATGCCGTGCGCGGGCTGCTTGCCACTGAACGCAAGCTTGCACCGAAGCAGGCGGCGCATGACGCCGGACCGCTTGCCCTTGCCGCCGCCCCGGTTGTCGATTTTTCCGGCTGGACCATGGCCGCGCCTTTTCCGGCATTTGAAGCTTCGCTTCATGCCGCAGTCCCCAGGACCCATCAGCCGCGCGCACCGCCGGTCGCTGCCTGACGCTCGCGCCGATCGGCGCTCCCGACCATTGACGACATGCCGCCAGCGCCCGAGCGCCGGCCCTCGATATCAAGGAATACAACATGCGTACTTCACGATGGCTGGTGGCCACCTATACGGTGATCATCCTACTCGGCCTATTGATCGCCCTGCCGAACGTCCTGCCGCAATCCGTCCTCCAGCGCGTGCCGGCCTGGCTGCCGCATGAGCAGGTGTCACTCGGCCTCGACCTTCGCGGCGGTTCGCACCTCGTTCTGGAAGTCGACGAAGCCGACCTTACCAAGGAGCGGCTGCAATCACTGCTTCAGGACGCGCGCCGCGTGCTGCGCGAAAAGGGCATCCAGCCGAAAGCCGTGGTCCGCAGCCAGAACCAGATCGTCGTGACGCTCGCCGATGCCGCGCAGAGCGATGCAGCCGTCACCGAACTCAAGACGCTTGCCAACCCGATCAGCACCGGCCTCAGCGCCGGCCAGGCGGATCTTGATGTCACGGCGAACGGCGCCACCATCACCATCGGCTTCTCGCGGGCCGGCATCGCCGCCAATGTCGACAATGCCGTCCAGCAGAGCCTCGAAGTCATCCGCCAGCGCGTCGACCAGGTCGGCGTCTCCGAGCCGACCATCCAGCGCATCGGCGCCAATCGCGTGCTCGTCCAGCTTCCGGGCGCGCAGGATCCGTCGCGCCTGCGCGAACTGCTCGGCTCCACCGCCAAGATGTCGTTCCATATGCTGTCGCCGAACAATGCGCCCGGACCCGGCGTGACCATGCTGAACGACGATGAAGGCAGGTCCTATCCGGTTCTCGACCGCGTCGAAATCTCCGGCGATCGCCTTTCGGATGCCCGCGTCAGCTTCGATCCGAATACGCGTGAGCCGATCGTCAGCTTCCGCTTCGACAGCGCCGGCGCCACCCGCTTTGCCGAGATCACTCGCCAGAACGTCGGCAATCCCTTTGCCATCGTCCTCGACAACAAGGTGCTGAGCGCGCCCGTCATCCGCGAGCCGATCACCGGCGGCTCCGGCCAGATCTCCGGCAGTTTCTCGGCCGACAGCGCCACGACGCTGGCCGCCATGCTGCGCGCCGGCGCCCTGCCCGCCAAGCTCACCGTCATCGAAGAACGCACCGTCGGAGCCGATCTTGGCGCCGACGCCATCAAGATGGGCATTTACTCCGGCATCGTCGGCTTTGCGCTCGTCGCAGCCTTCATCTTCGTTCTCTATGGCACTTGGGGCTTCCTGGCGAATATCGCGTTGTTGATCCACACGATCCTGACCTTCTCGGCGCTAACGCTGGTTGGTGCGACGCTGACGCTACCGGGCATTGCCGGTGTCGTTCTCGGCATCGGCCTTGCGGTCGACGCCAACGTTCTCATCAACGAGCGCATCCGCGAAGAAACGCGCAAGGGCAAGAGCGCCTTCGCCGCCATCGACACCGGCTTCCGCCGTGCCTATTCGACCATTATCGACGGCAACATGACGGCCCTGATCGCTGCGGCCATCCTGTTCTTTTTCGGCTCCGGACCGGTTCGCGGTTTTGCCGTGACCATGGCGCTCGGCCTGATCATCTCGATGTTCACATCGGTCGCCTTCGTGCGTGTCGCGATGATCGAGATCACCCGCCGCCGCAAGCTCAAGGTGCTGAACATCCGGCCGTTGATCCCGTTCAGCCCCTATGACAAGCACATCGAGTTCATGAAGGCCCGCTTCTTCGGCGTCACCGTCTCGGCGCTGCTTTCGATCGCCTCCGTCGTGCTCTTCATTCATCCCGGTCTCAACTACGGCGTCGATTTCCGCGGCGGCATCCAGATGGCCGTCAAGACCCAGGGCACGGCCGATCTTGCGAAGTTCCGCGAAGGTCTTGATAGTCTCGGCCTCGGCGAAATCACTCTGCAGTCCTTCGGCGACAAAAGCAGCATTCTCGTTCGTGCCCAACGGCAGGAAGGCGGCGAAGAGGCGCAGACGGCAGCAGTGACCAAGCTGAAGGCCGAAGTCGCCAAGATCGATCCGACCGCCACCGTCGAAGGCACCGACGTCATCGGCCCGAAGGTCAGCGGCGAGCTTGCCTGGGCCGGTATCCTGTCGGTCGTGATCGCAAGCTTCGCGATGCTCATCTATATCTGGGTGCGGTTCGAATGGCCGTTTGCCGTCGGCGCCATCGTCACGCTGGTGCTCGACGTCACCAAGGCGATCGGCTTCTTCGCGATCACCGGCCTCGACTTCAATCTGACGGCGATCGCCGCCATCCTGACGCTCGTCGGCTACTCGGTGAACGACAAGGTCGTCGTCTATGACCGCATGCGCGAAAACATGCGGCTCTACAAGTCGATGCCGTTGCGCGAGATCATCGACAAGTCGATCAACGAGACGCTGGCGCGAAGCCTTTACACCAACGCGACGGCCTTCCTCGCGCTGGTGCCGATGGCGATCTGGGGCGGCAGCGCAGTCTCCAGCTTCGCGATCCCGATGGTCTTCGGCATTCTCGTGGCCGGCGCCTCGTCGATCTTCATCGCGGCACCCATCCTGCTCTTCCTCGGCGACTGGCGCCGCCGCCATGCCAGGGCCGCACCGGCAACCGATGAGGCAGTCGAGATCATTCCGCCGGAACAGGGTCGCCCGCGCAAATCCGCCAGCTAAAATCCCGTTAACGCATCCTTGAAGAGGGCGCCGGTTGCAGAGCCGGCGCCCTCTTTCTATTGTCGGCTATTGCATTATGTGCCAATTCAAGGTGTTACAGCGTCTTTCGCGCGTCTCAAAAGACGCGCGGCGCTGTCATTGAGATCGGGGAAGCCGCCAGATGTCATCCGACCCGACAAGACCGCCGGAAACCACCGTTGCCAGTGACAGCGAGGAGCGCATCAAGCGTTTTCTCGCGACCGCCTCGCACGACCTGCAATCGCCGCTCCGCCATATCGCCATGTATGCCGAGCTGCTGCTCGACGATCTCGAGGAAACGCTCGACGGCGAACAGCTTCAGAGCCTGCGGATGATCATGGAAAAGGCGCAGACGGCGCAGCGCCTCACCAAGGCATTGATGAGCCTTGCCGGCGGCACACCCCAGGTGACGCCTGAAGAGGTCGATCTGCAGGCGCTCGCCGAAAATGTCTGGGGCGAACTGACCGACGAGACGGCGGTCGGCGAGGCGACGCTCGAAAGCGACGGCCTGCCCTCCATCCGTACCGACCCTGCCCTCTTCGGTCTGGTGCTGCGGCATCTGCTGACCAATGCCCTCATTTATCGCAGGGAAGCGCCGCCGCATGTCGCCATTGCCGCGGAGCGCGAGGGGACGGACTGGTTCATCCGGATTTCCGACAACGGGACGGGCATCGATCCGGCTTATCGGGAGCGGATATTCGAGCCTTTCTGGAAATTGCCGAAGCCGGGAACGGTCCAGGGCGCCGGTCTTGGACTGACGACGACGCGGGAATTTCTGACGGCGCTCGGCGGCGATATCAGCCTCGAACATTCGGATGAAAGCGGCAGTCGCTTCATCATCCGCCTTCCGATTGCTTGAGATTGGAGCAATTCCAGCAAAAGTGTGCAGCGGTTTTGCGTCCGGAATTGCGAAAGTACAAAGACTAAAGCGCGACAAGCGAATCCGAAAGATCGCGACGCGCTTTAGATGCTGTAATCGTCCTTCCAGAAATCCGGAACGTCATAGGTCACATATTCGCGGATGATGTGCTGCAGCGTCTGCGCATCGATTTCGTCCTTGCCGATGCGGAAATCGACGCCGTAATCCGGGAATTCCTGGAAATAGCCGCCCGATATATCGGTCGAGACGACGCCGATTGGACCGGTGTAACCGATGCCGCGCAGCTCCGGCACCGTGTCGCGGAAATCGGCATTGGGCAAAAGGCGATTGTCGAGAAGGATGAGATCGAAGCGCGCCGCGCGGATCTTTTCCAGCGCGTCACCGATCGATTGCGAATATTCAACCTCGACGGCCGGCTCGGAGAGATCGGCGATCTTCTTCTTGAGCGCGCGGAATTCGATGAATTCGTCGTCGACAAAGAGAACCTTTACGGCATTCCTCCGGCTCGTTTCGGTGATCATCGTCTCATTTCCCCAATCCCGAAACCAACTTCACGAAACCAAACCATTCCTCAAGGCGATCGCCACCATATGAACACGGTTCACAGCGTCAAGTTTGCGCGCGGCCGCGGTGATGTGCGAATTGACCGTATGTTCGGACAGACCGAGAATGATGGCGATTTCCGCCGACGTCTTGCCTTCGCTCGTCCATTTGACGATTTCCGATTCGCGCTGGGTCAGCCGTCCGGACATTTCCGGCGTCAGGATTTCCTCGTAGAGCTTGTCGAAAATGCGCATGGCGTCGAGAAGCATGTCGGCGATCTCACTCTGATCCGGCGCTTGACGCTCGCCGCTGAGCACGAGGCAATATCGCCGCCCTTCCGGCGTGAACAGCGGGATGAAGAGAAAGACGCCGCTCAGAAACTCGTTGAAAACAAGATCGGAAGGATAATCTTCCGGCTGTGCGCTCCGGCCATGGACCGGCGTTGCCAGGAACTGGGCGGTCTTCGCCCGGACGGTGCCCAGCGCTTCCTTCAACGTCGTGATGAAAAGACCGACACGCCGCTCGGCAACATTGGTGATGACGATATCGCGTTCACCGAAAGGGGCCGAAGCCTCGGAAATGCGGGCCAGTGCGAAATTGTCGAAGTTGTAATGCTGCGCCGCCGATTTCAGCAGACGGAAAAAATCGGTGCGGTTGATCGCCCGGCTCAGCTCCGGTCCGGCATGAAAGGGAATTGCCGGGGCATTGCTCATTCCCACTCTTCCTCTCCTCCCGCCAATGCCTCTAATCCCGAAATCTTGGGATATACGTCTTAAACGCGAAGAGCTACAAAAATTGCGAGACGATTGATGAGAGATATCGAAAACGGGGACTTTCGATATGTAAGGCGGAAATCATCAATTATCTCAACGACAGGTGATGCACGGGCAGATTTTACTGAGGGGCAGTAGCTCTTACCTGGGTATCGTATTCTTCCTGCATTCAACATCCATGAATGCGAGAAGGCAGTGCCAGACGTAAGCGCGAGAGAGCCGATAGACCCATTCAGCTAAGGGGTTGGCTGATGTTCGTGGCGGCGAACGCGGGTTGATCGGTTCTCTCAGCGCTTATTTTTGCGTTCCATATTCTTCGCTTCGGTTGCATCTTGTGATGCGTCCTCGACCTTGTCAATTGCGGTTTGTCAGATGGCTTGGACGAATGAGAGGGAATAGGGCATACGGCTTTCGCCGTTTTCTACATCTCAAGATTGAGAATGATCGTGGCAAGGTCAAGCGGCTTTTCCAGATAGACATCGGCGCCGGCATCGAGTGAGCGCGCGCGGTCCTCGGCAGCATCCGATCCGCTGCAGATAGCAAGCCGCATCGCCTTGAAACGATCATCCAGGCGCAACCGAGTGATCAGACCGATGCCGCTATCGAGTGGCATGTAGAGATCGGCGACCAGCAGATCGGGCGAGGTCTTGCCTTCCGCCGCGCGCGTCTCCAGTGCCTCCAACGCCATTTCGGCGGTCGAGAAACAGAATAGATCGACGTCTAACTGCTGCTTTTTACTCATATAGTCGACATAGAAGAGGTCATCCTTGCTGTCGTCGACATAAAATAGGGTGGTCATCTAGCACCGTGATCTGGATATTGTTCGAATGAACATCGCTGTCCTTCGACATCACCATACCGCGGTTCCACTAAAATTCGATATACCTCATCGCAGATCATTTCGCAAAAAGCGCGGCACCGCCCTGCCTTGCCTATTGAGTATTCCTCGATTTCGGAAAAGATGGCCGCGCAAACCGAAGGAGGACACACGGGTGCAGGATCAGGGCAACGTGGACCTGCAGGACCAGCCAAGGCGACACTACCGTGGCTTTGCGATTGCCGTCGGCTGCCTGATGTTTCTTCTCGGCGCGACGGCGCTTAGCGGCTGGCTGCTGCAGATCGAGATTGTCATTTCGCTGGTTCCCGGCTTTCCGTCGATGGCGTTCAACACCGCGCTCTGCTTCGTGCTTTCCGGCGTGGGGCTTGCCGCTTCGACACTCGCCGCCCGCCGTTTTCGAGCAACGGCGGCGATCACGGCGGGGCTTGCGGCGGCGATCGCCGCCGCCCGGCTCGTGGAAATCGTCATGATCGGGCGGAGTTTTCACAATGTCGACGTGTTGATCTCGCGCTTCCTGGTTTCGCCGGATTTCATCGCGGAGATCGGCGGCGGCATGGGGCCGAACACGGCGCTGGTCTTCCTGATCGCCAATCTCTCGCTGCTGCTCTCGCTCCAGGTGGAGAGGTCGAGAAGCCAGGTGGTGCAGGAATTGACGAGCTATGTCGTTATCACGCTCGGCATGATCGCGCTGGCCGGCTATGTCACCGATGCCGAGCAGGGCTACCGCTGGGGGCCTTATGCGGCGATGGCGCTGCATACGGCGGTCGGCATGGTGATCTTCGGCTCCGGGCTTCTCGCCCGCTCCTGGTGGATGCAGCCGGCAAACCGGGCGCAGATCCCGCTGTGGATCCCGGCTGCGGTCTGCTTCACCGGCCTTCTCGTCGATCTCTATACGCCGCTGGGTGTCGCCAACGGCATTCTCTATGTACCGCTGGTGCTGACGGCGCTCTGGTTCGGCAACCGAAATGCGCCGCTTTTCTTCGCCTTTGCCTGTACCGTGCTGCTGATGCTCGGCTTCTTCGCCGTCAGACACGACGAGGCGGGGTTCTGGCAGGAGATCGCCAACCGCACCATTACGGCTGCCACGCTTTGGCTGATCGCGCTCTTCGTCTTCTATTTCATGCGCAACAACTATAACCTCGAAAGCGAGCGCGTCCGCTTCGGTGCGCTGGTGCGCGGCACGCCTGATGCCGTCGTCGTCATCGACGAGCGTGGAACGATCAAGAATTTCAATCCGGCGGCTGAAAGCATGTTCGGCTACTCCCCGCAGGAGACGATCGGCAAAAACATCAAGATGCTGATGCCCGAACCCTATCATTCCGAGCACGACGGCTATCTCGCCCATTACCGGAAGACTGGCGAGGAGCGCATCATCGGCACGACGCGCATGGTCTCCGGACGACGCAAGAACGGCATCGTCTTTCCGATCGATGTTTCCATTAGCGCCGTCGTGACCGGCCATACGAAAACCTTCGTCGGTATCGTGCGCGATATCAGCGAGCGTGTCCGGCAGGAAGAACGGATGAAAACGACGCTTTCCCAGCTCGAGGCCTATACGGCCGAGCTCGAGCGCAGCAACCACGACCTCGATGAATTCGCCTATATCGCCTCGCATGATCTCAAGGAACCGCTGCGCGGCCTGCACAACCACTCCCGCTTCCTGTTGGAGGATTATGAAGACAAGCTCGATGCGGACGGCGTGCGCCGGCTGAACCGGCTCGTACGTCTCAGCCAACGCATGGAGAAGCTCGTCAACGAGCTTCTTTATTTCTCCCGGCTCGGACGCCAGCAGCTGGCGGTCAAACGCACCGATATCGGCATGATCGTCAAGGATGTCGTCGCGACGATGGAGTTGCTGCTGGAGGAACGGCACGCCAAGGTCATCATCGACGGCCGGCTGCCGGAGGTGGTCTGCGATGCGCCCCGGTTGACCGAAGTGTTCCGCAATCTCATTACCAACGCGGTCAAATACAACGACAAACCGGCGCCGCTCGTCTCGATTGGCTATCTTGACCGGTTCGTCGGCAAGGACGGCACGGTTGCCCGCAACGTGTTTTTCGTTAAGGATAACGGCAAGGGCATTCCGCAGGAATTCCACGAGGATATTTTCCGCATTTTCAAACGGCTGGAAAAGTCGCAGGATTCCGACGACGGGACCGGAGCAGGCCTCACCTTCGTTCGCAAGATCATCGCGCGGCACAATGGCGATATCTGGCTGGAATCCGAGGTCGGCACCGGCACGACATTCTACTTCACTCTGGGAAAGAAGCGCGAGGGGCAGAATGCAGCAGCGTGATACGCAACCGATCCTGATCGTCGAGGACAGCGAAGACGATTTCGAAGCGACGATGCGCGCCTTCAAACGCACCAACCTGCGCAATTCGATCCGCTGGGCGGCCTCCGGTCAGGAAGCGCTCGACATGCTCGCCGAGATGGTGCCGAAACCGGGGCTGATCCTGCTAGACCTCAACATGCCGGGCCTTGACGGCCGCAAGACGCTGGAGGCGATCAAGTCGAACGCCGGCTGGCGCAAGATCCCGGTGGTGATCCTCACGACCTCCGACGACGAACGCGATATCGAAGGCTGCTATGCGCTCGGCGCCAATACATATGTGCAGAAGCCGGTGGATCTCGACGGGCTCTTCGCCGCGATCCAGCGGCTGAAGGAATACTGGTTCGAAATCGCGATCCTGCCACTCGAGGACTGACAGATTGGCGGAACACTGCTCTATTCTCATCATCGACGACAACATCGACGATCTCGAGGTCTATCGCCGCATATTGGGCCGCGTTTCCAGCACTGCCTATACCGTCGTGGAGGCGGAGACGGGCGAAGAGGGTCGTGCGCTGAATGGCCGGAAACGGCCGGACTGCATCCTGCTCGACTATTCGCTGCCGGGGCGAGACGGGCTCGGCGTTCTTGCCGATATCCTGGAGGATGATCCCGCCGCCAACGTCATCATGCTGACCGGCCAGGGCAACGAAACCGTCGCCGTCGAGGTGATGAAGAGCGGCGCACGCGACTATCTGACAAAGGATTCGCTGTCGCCCGAGACACTGCATCGTTGCATTCAGAACGCCATCATGCACGGCATGCTGGAAGCAAAGCTGGAGCAGAAGCGGCAATCGCTTGAGATCTTCACCCGCGCCATGGCCCATGATTTGAAGGAGCCGCTCCGGACGATCAAATCCTTCAGCCGCATCCTGCACGGTTCTGCAGCGCTCCCGGCCGAAGACCGGGAATTGCTCGATTACGTGCTCAGCGCCGCCGACCACATGGAAGACCTGATCGTCAAAGTCTCGGGCTTCACCAAGCTCGAGGCCTCCGGTGGGCTGGAGCTCAGGCCGGTTTCGCTCTCGGCCGTGCTCGACCAGGTGGAGGACAATCTTCGCCAGCAGACCGAAAGCCGCGGAGCCGTCATCATCCGCGGGGCGCTGCCGGAGGTCATGGGCGATGCGACATTACTGACCCAGCTCCTGCAGAACCTGGTGTCGAATGCCGTCCGCTATTGCGAGCAGAAGGTTCCGGAGATCAGCATCACAGGCGAAGCGCTGGGCGATACCTGCCGCCTCACCGTGCGTGACAACGGGCCTGGCATCGACCCCGAGCACCGCGAGCTGATCTTCCAGCCGTTCAAGCGTCTCGTCGGGCGTGGTATAGAAGGCACCGGGCTCGGTCTTGCCATCTGCCGCCGCATCGCGCAGATGCATGGCGGCTCGATCTGGTGCGAGGCAGAAAATGGGCCGGGCGCCACCTTCATTCTCGAAGTGCCGCTCGCCGAAGCGAGGCCCCTGCCATCAGCCGCATCGGCCCTGCCGCACAGCGCCAGATCGGCGGAGCAGCCAGGTGAAGGTTCGGGCAGGCTCGCCGAAGTGCTGCTGGTCGAAGACAGCCCGGCCGACATCCAGCTTCTGAAGATCAAGCTGATGCGGCGGGACAAGGTGAATTTCAACCTGCATGTCGCCACCAACGGCCGCGAGGCGATGCGGCTGCTCGAAGAACGCGCCGGCATCGCCGATGTGCCGCAGATCGACCTGATGCTGCTCGATATCAACATGCCGATCATGGACGGCTTCGAGGTGCTGCATGCGCTTTCAACCGACATCCGTCTCAAGCGAATTCCCGTCTGTATCCTCAGCACGTCAAGCGACGAGAGCGACATGCGGCGGGCCAGAAATCTCGGCGCGCGCGCCTATATGGTCAAGCCGCCGACCTTGCAGCAACTGGAAGAGGCACTCGAAGATGTCGAACATTTGGAGTTGTTGCAGCGCGGCGATTCGCTTGCGCTTTGTGCGGAACAAAATTAAGCGATGGTCATTGGCAACGGTATGACCTTCGCAGCTCTCATACTCGCGCTCCTGACGACACCGCTTCAATCAGGACTGCTCTCGATGGTATCAGGCATACATCACATCACGGCCGTCACCCGCAAGGTGCAGGCGAATGTGGACTTCTACGCGGGATTTCTCGGCATGCGGCTCGTCAAGCAGACGGCCGGTTACGAGGACGCGACGCAGCTTCATCTGTTCTATGGCGATGCAGTGGGGACGCCGGGTTCGCTGCTGACCTTCCTCACTTGGGAAGATGGTGCGCCCGGCCGGGCCGGTTACGGCCAGATCAGCGAAATATCGCTGTCGATCAATCCCGTCAGCATCGGCTACTGGCTGACGCGCGCCATGAGCTTCGGTCTGAGCTCAGAGGGACCGGCCGACGAATTCGGCGAGCCTGTCCTGCGGCTGAAGGATCCTGACAACATCATCCTCAAGCTCGCGGGCGCAAAGAACCTCGCATCGCCAGCCGCCTGGGACGGCGCCTCGATCCCGGTCGAGCATGCCATCCAGCGGGTGCGTGGCGCGACCATGCTGACGGAGAAGCCCGCCGAAAGCCGCAGCTTCCTTGAGACGCATTTTGGTTACCGCTTCCAGGCCAGCCGCGGCACGATCGACAGGCTGGTGTCGCAATCCGGCGACATTATCGACGTGCGCGATGCGCGCGGCTTCTGGTCCGGCGCGCCGGGCACCGGGACGGTCGATCACGTTGCCTTCCGCGCAGCCGACGAGGAGACGCTGTATTCCGTTCGCAAGGCTCTGGAGGCGACCGACGCACCGCCGACCAACATGCATGACCGCAAATATTTCCGCTCGCTCTACGCCCGCGAGCCCGGCGGTACACTGGTGGAACTCGCCACCGACAAGCCCGGCATGACCGTGGACGAAGAGCAGGCCGCCCTCGGGGGGAAGCTGTTCGCGCCGCCCGAAGCCATCACCAATCTTCACGACCTGAAGGTGATGCTGCCGCAATTTTCAATGCCCGGCCAGCCGCGTGTCAATTATCGCGAACTGCCATTCGTCCACCGCTTCTATACGCCCCCGGACCCCGATGGCAGTGTCTTCGTGCTGTTGCACGGCTCCGGCGGCAATGAGACGACACTGATGCCGCTCTTGAACAAGGTGGCGCCGCGGGCGACGCTGCTCGGCGTACGCGGCCGGGCGACGGAGGAAGGTTTTCCGCGCTGGTACAAGCGCATTACCCCTTTCTCCTTCGACCAGAACGACATCAAGACCGAGGCTGAGGCCTTCGCGGCCTTTATCGAGGGCGCCGTCAAATCCTACGGGCTCGACCCTCAGAAAGTCGTCTATGTCGGCTACTCGAATGGCGCCAACCTCCTGAACTCGCTGCTCTACCTGCACCCGAACCTGGTTCACAAGGCGGTGCTGCTGCGCTCCATGCCTGTGCTGAGCGACTATCCCCATGCCGATCTGAAAGGCACGGACCTGCTCGTCATCAGCGGCAAGACGGATGCTTACGGCAAATATGCGAGCGAACTGGAAGAGAGACTGAAGAGTTCGGGCGCCACCGTCGATTCCGACGTCATCGCCGGCGGCCACGATCTCGGCGATGCCGACGTGCCGATCATCCAGAAATGGCTGCTGCAGGAAAACCGCTGATCAGCCGCGGCTTCACACCTGAACGCGGGACGTCCGGGCAATCATGATGCCGGCAAGAACGACGGCGCCGCCGAGCGCCTGCATCGTCCCGATCGCCTCGTTAAGCAGCGCCCAGGCAAGGATTGCCGCAACGACCGGCTGCAGCAGCAGTGTCAGCGAGGAAAAGGCCGGCGGCAGATAAGCGAGCGCATAGGTGATCGCCACCTGTCCGCCGGCATGGCTGATAAAGGCGAGGCCGAAGACGATCGACCAGCCATAGACGGTCGCGGGCAGCATATGGCCCTCGTAGATCAGGCCGATCGGAAAAATGCAGACGGCAGCGCAGGCCGTGCTCCACAGCATGATGCGGATCGTATCGAAGCGGCTGCGCAGCCTGCCGATCGCAAGGATGTAGCAGGCATAGAAGAAGGCGGCGATCATCGCGATGCCGTCGCCGCGAAGGTCGCCATTGCCGATGGCGGCCGGTCCGCCCTTCAGGATGACGACGCCTGAGAGCGCCAGGACAAGCCCGAGCGCGAAGACGCGGCTGATCCTCGCGCTGAAAAAGACGAAGGCGATCAGCGTGACGAAAACCGGTGCGAGGTTGGCAAGCAGAGTCGCATTGGCGACCGACGTCATGGTGAGCGAAAGGTGCCAGGCGGCGAGGTCGAGCGCCAGCATCACGCCCGGGAGAACCAGCATGCCATAATCGGAAAGGCTTTGCGGCTTCGGCCCCCTTTCCTTCTTCATGAGCGAGACGATGACGATCGGGATCAACGCCAGCGCCACGCGCCAGAAGGCCGTCGCCATCGGACCGACTTCGGACAGCCTGACGAAGATCGGCGAGCCGCCGATCGCCGCCCCGCCGAGAAGGAGCGCCGCAAGAGCGAAGCGGTTGGAAGGCGAGGCTTCGGAAAGGGTGGGAGCGGCCTGCGACATGATCTCGATATTTCTGGTCGCCCAAATGCCGGGCCGGCGAGAGTTGGTGGCCGAGTGACTATCAGAAGTCGATCACCGGGGACAGCGGAAGAGCGACATATCGATGATAAATTAGGCGGGATGCATAGTTGTCGAAGCTACCCGTAGCTTTTCGGCGATCTCCGTCGCGACGAAGAAGGCATGCTCGGTCACCTGCGGCAGTCCCATCAGTTCGCCGAAGGTGCCGCGCGCCAGCGGGCCGGAGATCAGCAGCGAGGGATCTGCCTTTCCTGACCGGCCGACCGCCTCCGAGCGCTCGGTGCAGGCAAGGCCGAGGCCGGTCAGATCGAGCGTCAAATGGCCGCTTGCCGCAAGTGCTGCGAGCCAGGGCTGGGTTTGGAGAATACCGCCATGCGCCGGGCCGGTGGTGACGACGACGGCGTCATAGCGCCGCTCCAACGGCTGGCGCTGATGACGTGGCTGCAGGGTGCAAAGAATGAGCTCGCCCTCGATGCGCGCATCGGCAACCGACCCGGCCAGGATATCGAGGCGGCCCGCAGCAACAACTGCGTCGAGCACGGCCTCGACCTGTGGGGCGATCCGGAAACGGTGGACATCCCAATAGGGACGCAGATGGCGGACGAGACGGCGTCGTTCGGCAACCGGCAGCGCCTGCCAGAGATCGTATCCCTGCGCCCGCACCTGATCGATCACCCCATGCCAGCTTATGCCCTCTTCCTTCGCCGCACCTATGGCGGCGCGGATCCCTCTCAGCAGCGACACGGCGGAATGGGCTGCACTGGAGACGAAATCGCCGAAGAGCTCCTGCGGTACCGGCGGATGGCCGCGAGACCGCAGACCGCGGCGCGAGATCGCGGTCACCGGACCGTCATGCCCGCGCTCAGCAAGCGAGGCGATGACATCGGCGGCCGTCAGGCCGTTGCCGATGACCAGCACCCGGTCCTGCGGGCGGATCACGTCGAGCGCGCCCGGCTTGGTGGTATCGGCGACGAAACGGGGATGGGCGGCAAGCCGGCTCGCAAGCCGGCCGGGAGCTGCCGGCGGCGGATGGCTGGTGGCGATCGCGACGATATCGGCGTCCGTCACGCCACCTCTGTCGTCGAGGATCGACCAGCGGCCGGCACGGCGTTCGACAGCCGTCACCGCAGCGCGGCAATGACGCACGCTGCCGCCTTCCAGCAGTGGCTTCAGCAGCGAGGCGACATAATCGCCGAACAGCCGGCGCCGGGGGAAGAGCGAGCCATCGGGCTGCCTGGCCTCAGGGTCGCCGGCGACGGCGTCGCGGGCTTCGATCCAGGCCAGGAATTCGCCCAGGTCATCGGGCTGCAGGCTCATCTTGGCGGCTGGAACATTGATGCGGTGGGCCGGATCGGCCGTGTCATAGGCAAGGCCGCGGCCGAGTTCGGCGCGCGGCTCGAAGACCACGATGGCAGGGCGCTCGCCGCAGTCGGCTCTGGCGAGATGATAGGCAACGCCGGCACCGGAGACACCGCCGCCGATGATGGCGACGACGGGCTGTTCAGACGTCGGGAGAGGCTGGGGCTGCATGGTGGCCGGGATCATTGCTTTCGATGCCCGAGCATAGAAGCCGGGCATTGGTCACGCAATCCTCCGCTCTCGATTGTCTATAATTATTATGTAGATTTAGCCTTACCCCGATATCGTCGTCGAGAACTCGGGATTGCCGCGGATGGTGTTGCTCACCGTGCAGATCTCGTCTTCGGCGGCATGGGCGATTTTCTGCCGGGTTTCTTCGTCGATATCGCCCTTGATCGAAAAAGCGATGTTGAACTTGGCAACGCGCGAAAGGCCTTCCGTCGCCTTCTCGCCGGTGACCTCGGCAGTGATCTCGCTGATCCTGTCGAGAACGCCCATCTGGCTGGCGGCGATGCGGGCGCTGAGCACCAGGCAGGCCGAGAGCGAGGAATAGAGCAGATCGAGCGGATTGAAACCCGGCTGCGACGGCGCGGTGACGATATCGATCTCGCCCTTGGTGGCGGAGGTGACGTGCGGAAAACCGGTACGGCCGAGAACGGCGGTGGCGCCGGTCGGGCGGGGACGAGCCTTGAGATCGGCCATGTTGAAATCCTCTTGCGAATATCTTGCAGATGGTGATTTCCGCCTGAGGCGGCAATGGCAAACGCCGCCCATGGGTTTCGGAACCTTTCCATCCGTCATCAGTTGAATACACCTGAACGAAATCAGTGACAAAGGTGGATTGCGATGCCTGACGTCCGCAGCATGGATAACCAAGGCCGGCGGATGGATGCTCGCGATCGGCTGATCGTTGCGCTCTATGCGCAGCTGAAAGCCGAGCGCGAAACCCGCGAAACGCTGGAATGGGCAATCCGCAATGGCGCCGTCTCACGGGAGGTGCTGGAAGCCATCGCTGCCGATCCGGTTCCGGTCGTCACCAGCGAGGATATCGCATCGCTGGAGAAGATCATTGCGCTCGATGAACGGCGCAAAGCAAATCGGAACTAGCCGACGACATCATGCACCCTATTTGAGTGAGAAGAGGAGATCCGAAATGGCCGATATCACCTATCAGGTCGTGCCGCATGACAATGGCTGGGCCTATAAGCTCGGCGACACACTTTCGGAAACCTATGCGACAGCGGACGAAGCGATCGTCCATGCCAAGGACGCCGCATCGCGCCAGAAGATCGGCGATGGCGATGCGCTGCTCGCCTATCCCGCGCCCGACGGCCGCGGCTGGGCATTTCAGGAACTCGAAACCGACAAGAGCGGCAGCCGGCTCTGATTTGCGACGGAGGATGGAATGGCCGCTCGGGCAAGCTGGAAGGGTCATCTGAAGGTGGGCGACCTTGCCTGCGCCGTCGGGCTCTACACCGCCGTTTCCTCCTCCGATCGCGTCTCCTTCAACATCATCAACCGCAGGACCGGCCACCGGGTGGAACGGCAATTCGTCGACAGCGAGACCGGCAAACCGGTCGAGCGGGGCGACCAGGTCAAGGGCTACCAGTTGGAGAATGGCGACTACATCGTCATCGAGGGCGACGAGATTGCCGAAATCATGCCGGAAAGCGACAAGGTCCTCAATATCAAGGCTTTCATCGCCTATGACGATATCGACAAGCTTTATTTCGACCGCCCTTACTATCTCGCGCCCGTCGACGAACATGACGAGGAGGCGCTGTCGCTGATCGCCAGGGGCATGCGTGACGGCAAAGTCGCGGCCCTGGCCGAAGCGGTGCTTTTCCGGCGCAACCGGACGCTGCTGATCCGTCCGCATGACGACTACATCGTCGCGACCATGCTGAACTTCGACTACGAGGTGCGCTCGGCCGATACGGTTTTCAACGACATTCCCGACATCAAGTTCGACAAGGAGATGATCGCGCTTGCAGGCCACATCATCGGCACCAAACAAGGCAGCTTCGAACCGAGCGAATACGAAGATCGCTACGAGGCTGCCCTCGTCGAGCTGGTGAAGGCGAAGATCGAGGGCCGGGCGCCACCGAAGAAGAAACCAGCCCCGGAACGCAAGGTCGTCGACCTGATGGAAGCGCTGCGCCAGAGCGCCAAGATGAGCCCCAAGGCTCCAGCAAAGAAGGCCCTGGCGAAGAAGAAGGCACCGGCGCGCAGCGACAGCCGCAGCAAGAAGGCAAGCTGAGATGGCCTCTCCCCCTGGCGGGCGATGGGCAATCTCAGGCGCACCCGACCTCGCGCGAATGCATCGGTTTGTCGCGCCGGCGAAGCCGGCTGGACCTGAAGCGCGTCAAAGTGGATTCCCGCGATGCGCTCTAAGTCTTTGCTTTATGTATGTCATTTCCCAAAATCGCTGGCACTTTTCATTGGCGCGGCTTCTCGCCGCCTTCGGCCGCCAGGCTCTTTTTCAGCGCATCCATGATATTGATGACGTTGCCGGTCGATTTCACCGGTGCAGGTTTTTCCGCGGGCGCCGCCTTCTTCAGGCTCTTCTGCTTGCCGCGGATCATCGACTTCAGGCGTTTCTGGATCGGATCCTGCACCATGGCCGGGCTCCAATCCTTCGTCTCTTCCTTCACCAGTTGCGTCATCAGCGTCAGCAGCTTGCTGTCGATCTCGGCCTTGCTGTCGAGTTCGGCCACGGGATCACGCACTTCGTCGCCATAGCGCAGGGTCCAGAGAACGATGCCTTTGCCTAGCGGTTCCAGCAGCACCGCACGCTCGCGGCGATAGAGAACAAGGCGGGCGATGCCGACGACGTCATTTGCCTTCATCGCCTCGCGGATGACGCAGAAGGCTTCCACCCCGACCTTGTCCTCGGGCGCCAGAAAATGCGGTTTGTCGTACCAGATCCAATCGATCGAGCCGCGCGGCACGAAACTGTCGATCTCGATGGTGCGGGTGCTTTCGAGCCCGACCTCTTCGATCTCTTCGTCCTCGAGAAGCACATAGTCGTCCTCGCCGCGCGGATAGCCCTTTACCTGGTCCCTCTCGGCCACCGGCTTGTGGGTGACGCTGTCGACATAGCGGCTTTCGACGCGATTCTTCGTCTGGCGATTGAGGACGTGGAAACGGACCTTGTTGCTTTCGGTCGTCGCCGGCGTCAGCGAGACGGCGGCGGTGACGAGCGAGAGCTTGAGATAACCTTTCCAGAATGTCTGACGTGCCATGTCTGTCCTGTCTCCCGGACACGGTTGGGCATTGCAATCAACGGCGGGTTCGGCCTTTGGTTCCGCGAGCTGAATGAGGTTTCGAATGACGACAACAGCCAACCTCCCGGCGCGCGCGGCCCACATAAAATAATAGTGGCGTTGCGCAGCTGCGAGCGCGTGACAGGATGACTGGGACCAGTTGGCGCGACATATTGGAAGGTTTAGCAAACTGGATTCGGCGAATAATATGGCTTAGAGTGGCGCCCATATGGCGGCCTAAGCAGGAGTTGAAGCAATAACTTATTGATCTGATTCATGAATTTTACGCCAACCATATACTGCAGGCAGAGCTACGTGTCGGCTGTTTTGGATTGTGGGAGTGGCCAACCGATCGATTTACATGGGTCGTAGGCAGAAACCGGTGTCGATGATTTCAATGTCGCATACAGAGTCCAACAGAGGTAAATTGTAATTTTGGCTCAGTCCTATTTCGAATAGGAACATCCCGGAACATGAGATAGAAGAGCTCTTAATGGCGATACAAGACGCGTCTATAGCACGAGACTATTATCAAGGCAGCCACCGTCGGCGGACTGCTTCCAGATGGCGCGTCAGAAGAGACGTGCTGGCGAAGCTGGTTCTTACTGTCGCATTTTATGCAGCGCTTTGGCGGGCGACCGGCATGTGGTACGGGCTGCCTGCAAATTTCGATGATGGCGCGTCGGTGGACCCGCTTCCGATGAAGTTAATGCTTTACAGCCTTATCCCATTGTCCGGTTTGTATTTTCTGTTGGAACAACGGCAATTCATAAGAACCTTATCAAGGATTTCACCGCTCATCGGGGTCGTTGCCATTTCCTGTCTGACATCAATCGTCTTCTCGATTGACAAAGGTGCATCTCTAAAGGGATTGGCCGCCGTCATCGTTCTTGCGGTCCCGCCGCTTCTTTATCGCGCGCGCTATGGCAACGTGGAAGCATTTCGCATCCTGGGGCGTTTTGCAATCGCGGCCGCATTTATCAACGTTCTATATACTGCCGCTTTCCCGCAATTTGCAATCATGCGCGGCAGCTATGCCGGCATGGTAAAGGGAGCATTTTACCACAAGAATACATTGGGACAATTTTGCTCAGTCAGCTTTGTTTGTCTGTTGTCGACGCAGAAGCTAGGCCGACTTCGTTACAGTACGCTTGTGCGATGGGCTGCGATGCTTTGCCTTCTCGCTTTGATTGTAGCGACAAAGTCCTCGACAGCGGTTGTCTTGACGATGTTCGGAAGTGTCATGCTGTATGCTATCCGGATTATCCACGTCTATCCAAATCGCCTTTTTCGCTCATTTGTGGTCGCTCTGTTGTTTCTTCTTGTGGGTTTTGCGGCCAGTTTCATTTATTTAGGTGTGGCCTCTGCCGTTGCTGAAGCTTTCGGCAAAGACCTTACTTTCTCGGGGCGCACCAACATCTGGGAACAGCTGTTTCCGCTGATATGGGATAGGCCCATAACTGGTTATGGCTTTGCGATGTTCCGCCAGCCAGACGTCATGGAGGAATATGTCAAGGTGACGTTCGACGCGCGGTCGACGCACAACACATATCTCGAACTTGCCCTCAATATCGGCATTCCCGGCGTCAGTGCGTGGGTGTTGTTTTTGGTGACTCGTCTGTTCCGGAAGATGACAATCGTCGAATCCGATCAAGAGCGATCAGGCGCCAGACGGAAGGAAATCGTGATTATCATCCTGATCATGCTTGGATCCATGACAGAGGCAGGGATGATGCTCGCACCTTTTATTCTCTGGCCACACACTGTGATTGCACTCTCCGAGCTGCGTCCGAGGTTGTTGGCAAACCGGAGACCGCGTGAGGCTTGACGGTGGCTCAGCCGCTCAAGTCGAGAGATAGCGCTTCTGCCAAGGCAGCATCTTTTCCTGCCACGCACGCGGCGTGAAATCGTCATAGGCAGTCTCAGCAATCGCCAGCATCCAATTCTGCCCCTTGCGGGCCAGCAAGACGCATGACAATTCCATGCCAGGTTGGGTCGCAATGGAGGGCCGGTTGGCGCCTGATATATCGATCCCCTTATCACGCCACTGGATGCGGATTTCGTCAGGCTCGAACGTCCATTCGCCGGAGGAAACGGAAGCCTTTCCGTCGGGCTGGAAGCGAATCGGCGGCGGCGTGACATTCAGAAAGCTGCCGTCGTTGAGATAGTTGCCGTCGATTTCTCCCGCAGTCGCTTTGCCGTTTCCTTTCAGAACGATGTCCTGCTTGCATCGCAGGAATATGTTGCGTCGAAAGCTTCCAGACCATGGTCGATTGGCGAAAAACCCGATCTCACATTCGCTGATCACGTTATCGTGGATATCCATGTCTTTGCGAAATGCCAGATTTTGGTCCGAGTAACCGCTCAAACTCACGCCACGATTGCTGTTCTCGATCCTGTTGTCATAAACATGGTGGCCGACGTGGCTAACTTGATCGCCAACTCCATAGCCGAAAGAATAATCGTTCATCCTCCCGTCGCGCATGACGTTACTGCGCACGACGGCATTGTCCCCGATCGATGAAAAGGAGAAATTTTTTCCCCCGATGAAATTGTATTCAACAAGGTATTGTCGAGTTCTGCCGCAAACCAGCGCCCCTTTGTTCGATGTGCTGGTCGGTGACTGCAGAAAAAGGTTGCCCCGGATCACGACATTGGAGCTCACATTGCGGTCGTCGTTTTCGTAGGCGAATTGGCAACAATCCGCCCCCTGGCCGGGCGCCGGGCCGACACGGTTGTTCTCCAGCAACACGTCCGACGTCATCGTAAGGTAAATGCCGTCGCCCTTCACATTCTCGGTCTCGCAGCGCCTTACGACTAGATTCCTGCCATTGTGAAATTTGAAGCCGCGGGGAGAATTCTTGACGACCACGTCTTCGACCACCGTATCGGAAAACACCTGATAGGCGACACCGATGTCCGCAGCGCCGTCGATGATCTGTCCCCGTGTGGATGCACCGTGAATTTTCTTTCGCAAGATGGCGGGCATCGGATCTCCATTAGATACGGTTGCAGCTCACAATAATGAGGCGGCGTGTGGCGGATGTTTGAATATCTGGAAATTATCTCAACCTGAACGACCGCTGAGCCTATGTAAATAGACCCATGACTTCCCGACGGTCAGTATCGCGCAAATCATGCCTGCGCTTCGTTTTATTGCGTTCGGCTACATCGGCTGAAAGTGTGCCTGTCCAGCTGCGCTCTCTGACCCGGGATCGCTATGCCGGCACCAGATTGGTCACACGTTCGCCCAATTTGGCCTGCAAGGCGTCCTGGCAATGCCGCGCTGCGTTTCAGCAGTCAATGTTAAATCGCCCTTCTCTCATGGCCTGAGTTGTGGAACCGTTGAAAGGCAGCTGTAAAATGTGCCCTTTAGTTGAATCACTGTCAAAATGAGAAGCGGAAGGACAACGCTCCCTTTCCCGCCAGCTTCATCAGGCGAATGGTAAAAAAGCAATACGCCCGAAAACACACGATGACCTTGCGGCCTGTGCTGACCCTCGAGGTCGTCTATCGCCGGAGGCCTGCCTAAGGCGAGTTGTTTTCATTTTACGCTGATGCTGGTTGCATATTAAACGGTCTCACGGTACGAAATCCCGGGAGGCCAAATACCGGGGCCCAAAATGATTGCGCATCGTCAAGATATCGACGGCCTACGGGCCGTGGCCGTAATTTTTGTGATTCTTTATCACTGTGGATTTGATCGCATTCTCCCCGGCGGATTTATCGGGGTGGACATTTTCTTCGTGATATCGGGATACCTGATTACGAAAATCATTCTTGCTGACGTGGGAGTTGGCCGATTCTCGATTGGCAACTTTTATAGTCGCCGAGCAAAACGAATTCTTCCCGCTGTCGTGGTCATGTATGCTTTTGTGATGGCGGCTTCTTATTTTACGATGCTACCTGACGAAAGCTTGCGGGTCTTTAAGTCTGTGACTTCCTCCGCGCTTTTTGCTTCAAATGCTTACTTCTATTTTACAACTGGATATTTCGATGATTCCTCGGAATTCAACCCAGTCTTGCACACATGGTCGTTGTCGGTAGAAGAGCAGTTCTACGTTTTTTTTCCGCTGATCGTCATGTTAGCAAGCCGATATGGGCGCAGGGCAACCGGGATGGCCATAGCGGGGCTTTTCGCGGTCAGCATCATTGCTTCCTTTATCACTGTTCCGATCAATCGCTCCGCAGCCTTTTATCTTGTGCAGTATCGCGCCTGGGAACTGCTCGTAGGCTCTATCATCGCAGGACCGGTTTTGACGAAATTCGCTGATACGCGGGTCAACGATGTGCTTTCGGCAATCGGAGCTTTGCTGATCTGCCTCAGCGCACTGCTGTTATCCAAGACGTCCGAGTTTCCCGGATTGATGGCGTTGCCCGCGACCGCAGGCACGGCGCTGATCATCTGGGCGGGTCCAAGCACCCTTGTCAGCAAGCTTCTATCATTGAGGGTCGCCACTTCCATAGGCTTGATCTCGTACTCCCTCTATCTGTGGCATTGGCCGATTTGGGTGTTTTCGAACCAATACGGGGCGTGGGAGCATGGCTGGCAATTAGTGCCGATCGCTTTGAGTTTTGTCACCGCATATTTCTCGTGGCGATTTGTGGAAACGCCATTCCGAACAATGAGATACCGACCTCTGGTGTCTGTGGCTGCCGGGGCTGCTTCAATAACCTCCGTAGCACTCCTGGCATTTGTCGGGCAACTCGCTGCCGATCAAATGAAAGAGGCGAACAAGGCCGTTGAGCGGGTGGCGGAGTTTGCTGATTACGACCCCGCGAAAGCCTTCCGCAGCGGTGAATGCTTCCTCACTTCAAACGACGGTATCGAAAAATACGATCGTGATACCTGCTTGGTTCTATCGAAGGATCAGCAAAACATAGCCCTCGTCGGTGACAGTCACGCCGCTCACCTATATCCTGGCTTAAAGGCGCTTCCGGGGGCGAATGTCATTCAAGCGAACGCATCAGGATGTCGCCCTACTCTTGACGCCGAAGGCGAAGAGCGCTGCCTCGAACTCATGAATTACATATTCAAAGAGTTTTTGCCGAGCCACAAGGTGGATGTTCTTGTCTTGGCCGGACGCTGGACAAAAGATGACGTGAAACTCATTAGAAGGACGGTGGACTACCTATCACCGTTCGCCAAAAAGATCGTCGTCTTCGGACCAGTGGCAGAATATAAATCTTCCCTACCGCGGTTGCTCGCTCACAGTCTCTACGAGAAGCAACCATTTAACGCCGCCGATCATCTAGTGCCTCGGCAACACATCGGCCTGGACATTCGAGACGCATTGGCCGGAAGCGGAGCAATATATATCTCCACCTATAAGACGATGTGCAACCCAGACTGTGTCGTGTGGACAAAAAGCGGAGACCCGATCCAATTCGACTACGGGCATTTCACCGCTGACGGCTCCCGCCTTTTGATTTCAAGGGTTAAGCAGGCCCTCGTCGTTCAGTGACAAGAGCACTGTTCAAGTGATCTCTAAGACCCAAGCGAAGCTGACAGCACATCGTGTCAGCTTGTAAACCGCCCATCTTTCAGAAACGACAGGGTCTGGCTCCACATCGTCCTGTTGACGGGCAAGAAAGTGTGGTTTGCCGGAATGACGATATGCGCCGCCGCGCCGTCGAGACGCGTGCTCTCCACCGAAACCTTTCCATCATTCGGAACCCTGAGGCCGATGATAAGCGAGGAGACCGGATCAATGGTCCGATTCCCGGCGATGATGCCAAGTTCATAATCCACAGTGCCGAACAGCTCGGTCATTGCGGTTTGATCGGTAATCAGCTGCTGTCCTGCCGGTCCATAGACCTTCTTGTATAAGGGCCAACCCTTGAGGAAATCGGCAACCTGACTGCCGTTGTTCGGCGTTCCCACCATGACCACCCTTCCCAGGTTGGCTGGACGATAACGCGCAAGAAAAGCACGGATGATCAGCCCACCCATCGAATAACCGACGAAATGGACCCGGCCGTCGCCTGCCTCTTTCGCAGCGCCGTCGATCTCAGGTCGGATGATGTCGATGAGGTCGCTGATCGAAAACTTGGTAGAGGGGTAACCGACATTCACAACCCGATAACCTTGGCCGGACAGGAAGCCGGCGAGCTTCGCCATACTTTTCTTCGTCCGGGCAATGCCGTGAAAAAGGAGGACAGTGTCGTTCATCATGTGTCCGCTCAACGGGGCTGCTATCGATCAGGCCTATTCTGTAGCTCTCGCGGTGAAGCTTGTCGATCAATGCGGAATGGCCAGAAATCCGAACAGTTTCGCTGTGGCGTATCGTGCTCGAAACCGGAGCACGCAAGGCGTGAAAGCGGGGGTGCGCTTATTCTCACGCCCCCGCCACAAGCGCCTTGTCCTTACCTCGATACGTCTACGGCCGCCTCATCGATAAGGGCCGCGACCTCCAGGGGCTTTGATTGAGGCAAAGCATGGCTTGCCGCCAAGGTCACGACTTTCCGAGCATTGAGACGAGCCGACATTGCCTTTTGATTTTCAGGAGCAATCATTCTGTCTTCACTTGCTATTTGATACCAGGACGGCTTCTTCCTCCAAGCCGGAGCGGTGATGGCGTCTCCAAAGGTGCCGGCGAGCGGCGCCTTTTGGGTCGCCGCCAAAACGAAACCGTCTTCGGGGAACATATCCTGGCAGAAGCTTTCGTGAAATTTGTCAGCCTTGAGCCACAGGTAGTTGTCGCTGTCCGGCTCGATATTGGCCATTGCTGCAGGAGGATGCCGTTGAGTGATGCTGCCTGGACTTTCGCCTGCGTCGGGAGCGAATGCGGCGATATAGACAAGCCCTGCTACATTCGGTTGATCTCCCGCTTCGGTGATGACCGCGCCGCCGTAGGAATGACCGACGAGCAGGACCGGCCCCTTCTGTTGAGCCACCATCTTTCGTGTCCGTTCAGCGTCCTCGGCGAGCGACGTCAGCGGTAGTTCGACGGCGCGAATGGACTGATAGCCCCTATGCGCCAGTTCGAGTATGACCTTGCCCCAATGAGCGGCCCCACCCCAAAAACCGTGCACCAGAATGATCGTCGGTTTATTGCTCATAGTTTCTCCTGTTTCCTGTAGCGCCACGTGTCTCTCCAGGCGCGCAAAGACGCTGCAACACTTGTATGCAAATTGTCATTATGAATGCATACAAATCACATTAATTGATAGCATTCGATATGACCAGTCCTTTCCGATTGATGCGATCGTCATCTTGACGCAAGGCGGCGCGGCGCATTCATTGACATGCGGCTGAGGCCGAATGTTCGGGTATGAGCCTTCGCATCCCCATGCGAACGGGGACAAAGACTCATGCCGCACAAATATTATGTCTCCTTGCACTGATTGACGATCAATTGAATGCATCTGATTTGGGCCTTCGTGCATTCGATTTTTGCATTCAGTCGCACAGAAAATCAGCTCTAAAATTTTCATCCCGAGAATTGAGCGCATAATTGAATGTATTATTGCTGTATTTGACTGCTATTTGTGCATAATCAATCTGGCATGGTGCTTGCAATTGGATGGATGCCCCCCCCGGATGGGGATCGGATTTCAATCAAGGAGCCATCCATGCCCGCAGTGACCAAGCCAGCCAATCAAAAAGGCGACTTTCTTGTCGATTACGAGGACAAGGTTTTCGAGGACGTACAGGCCGGCGAAGGCGAAAAAGCGCTCGTCACCTTCCATACCGTGGCCTTCGAAGGATCGATCGGATTCGTCAACCTGCTGCAGGCGACACGCCTGAAGCGGAAGGGTTTCGAAACCTCGATCCTTCTCTACGGCCCGGGCGTGACGCTCGGTGTTCAGCGCGGTTTTCCGACGCTCGGCGCGGAGGCCTTTCCCGGCCATCTGAATTTCAACAACCAGATCGTCAAGTTCATGGAAGAAGGCGGCAAGGTCTATGCCTGCCGTTTTGCCCTTCAGGCGCTTTACGGCCATGGCGAAGGCGCGCTGATCCCCGGCATTATGCCGATCAGTCCGCTCGACGTTCTCGACCTGATCCTGATCCATCGCCGCGACGGCGCCTTCATCCTTGATACCTGGACGCTCTAAGCACCAGGCGCGCACGAACAATAACGGGCGGAGCCTTGGCGCTCCGCCTCCTGCCCCGTCAATCGAGGATTTCGTCATGGAGAAAAAACCGAGCGTCCGGGTTGCCGCCGCGCAGATCGCGCCGGATCTGACCTCGCGCGAGAAAACACTGGCCCGCGTGCTGGATGCAATTCGCGAAGCGGCCGCCAAAGGCGCCGAACTGATCGTCTTTCCCGAAACCTTCGTCCCTTGGTACCCCTATTTTTCTTTCGTGCTGCCGCCTGTTCTCTCCGGCAAGGAGCATGTACGACTTTACGAGGAAGCCGTTACGGTGCCGAGTGCTGCCACCGATGCCGTCTCGGCGGCCGCCCGCGAGCATGGCATCGTCGTCGCGCTTGGCGTCAACGAGCGTGACCACGGATCGCTCTATAATGCCCAGCTGCTGTTTGATGCCGATGGCACGCTGATCCTCAAGCGTCGCAAGATCACCCCGACCTTTCACGAGCGGATGATCTGGGGCCAGGGTGACGCCTCCGGCCTGAAGGTGGTCGACAGCGCCGTCGGACGCCTTGGGGCGCTGGCCTGCTGGGAGCATTACAATCCTCTGGCCCGCTACGCCCTGATGGCGCAGTACGAGGACATCCATATCGCCCAGTTTCCAGGCTCCATGGTCGGGCCGATTTTTGCCGACCAGATGGAAGTCACCATCCGCCACCATGCGCTGGAAAGCGGTTGCTTCGTGGTCAATGCCACAGGTTGGCTGACCGACGAGCAGATCGCCTCCATCACGTCCGACGCAGGCCTGCAGAAGGCCCTGCGCGGCGGCTGCATGACCGCGATCATCTCGCCCGAAGGCAAACATGTCGTGCCGCCGCTCACGGAAGGCGAAGGCATCCTGATCGCCGATCTCGACATGAGCCTGATTATCAAACGCAAGCGGATGATGGATTCGGTCGGCCATTATGCCCGACCTGAGCTGCTGCATCTTGTCATGGATGGCCGCGCCACGGCACCGATGGTCACCACCACCCAGCCATCCCTCCCCACAGTCGAAGCAAGGACCCTTTCCGATGGAGAATACGACACGTCTGCCGACCGAGATTCTGATCAACGAATTGCAGTCCTACGGAGCCCGGCTCGTTGACCCCAAGGCCGGACATGAAAGCCGCCGCGGTGGTGCCGGACCTTCCGACCATAAGGCTCTGACCATTGACGGCATGACGGTGATGGTGCCGGTTCACACCGCACCTGCGTTCGAGAGCCCCTATCTGGTGGAAAAGCCGGACGAGATGGGCCGCAGCCGTATCAGCCGGGATGGCACGGTGCTGGGCGAGGTCTCCTTTCCCTTGCGCCCGCGCTTCTACGAGCGCTCGACCGCCGACGGCATTCCCTATTCGCAGATCGCCGTTCTGCACGGCAAGGACGTGCTTGCCACGACGGTGCTGCAGACCTGCATCCGCTATCAGAGCCGCACCAAGACCTGTCAGTTCTGCGCCATCGGCCAATCGCTGGCAGCCGGCCGCACCATCGCCCACAAGACGCCCGAGCAGCTTGCGGAAGTCGCCAAGGCGGCCGTCGAACTGGACGGCGTCAAGCATATGGTGATGACCACCGGCACGCCGAAGGGCGACGACCGCGGCGCTGCGATCCTCGCCGACAGCGCCCGCGCCATCAAGGCGGCCGTCAACATTCCCATCCAGGCGCAATGTGAGCCGCCGGAAGACGATATATGGTTCACCCGCATGAAGGAGGCCGGCGTCGATGCGCTGGGCATGCATCTGGAGGCCGTGACGCCAGAGGTGCGTGCCCGCATCATGCCGGGCAAGGCGCAGGTCTCGATCGCCAAATACATGGCCTCGTTCGAGGCCGCAGTGGAGGTCTTCGGGCGCGGCCAGGTCTCGACCTATATCCTGGCTGGGCTTGGCGACAGCCGTGAAGCCATTCTGGACATCTGCGAAAAGCTAGTTGCGCTCGGCGTCTATCCCTTCGTCGTGCCCTTCGTGCCGATCTCCGGCACGCCGCTCGAAAGCCACCCGGCGCCGAGGCCCGACTTCATGCACTCGATCCTCGGCCCCTTGTCCAGGATGCTGGTCGCCAGCGGCTTGAAGGCCGTCGACATCAAGGCCGGCTGCGGCAAATGCGGCGCCTGCTCCGCCCTTTCCACCTATGAAAGGATGCTTACCAAATGATGCTCGAAACCTTTGCTCCCTATCGCTCGAGCGAATTCCAGGTGAAATTCGCGACCTCCGCCTGGGAGCGCAGCCAAGCGCATGCGCTGCGCCGTGCCGTCTTCTGCGAGGAACAGCAGATCTTCGAGGGCGATGACCGCGACGCGATCGACGATCAGGCCATCCCGATCGTGGCGCTCTCCATGCTCGGCATTGCCGCCGACCAGCTGGTCGGAACGGTGCGCATCCATCAGGCGGAACCCGGTCTCTGGTGGGGCTCGCGACTGGCGGTCCATCGCGATTACCGCAAGATCGGCGCCCTGGGGGCGACCCTGATCAAACTCGCCGTGTCCTCCGCCAACGCGATCGGATGCCACACTTTCCTCGCCAATGTGCAGGTTCAGAACGGCCTGCTGTTCCGCAGGCTGCACTGGGATGTGATCGAGGAGTTCGAGGTCTATGGCAAGCCGCATCTGAGGATGAAGGCTGACCTTGCCTATTATCCGCCCTGCGCCACACCCGAGGCAGGCTTCACCGCCCTTTCCAGAAAGGCAGCGTGAGGATGGCCGCAATCGACATCAGGGCCCTGGCGGCAAAACTCTCGACCAGCAGCGGCATCGCCGCCAAGCAGGATATCGGCACGATCGCGGCAAGGCTCGGCCTGCAGGGGCAGCAGATTGCCGTCGGCGACGATTGCGCCGCGCTGCCCGACGGCGACGGTTATCTGCTCTTTGCCATCGAAGGCTTCATGAACGAGTTCGTCGCCGCCGACCCCTGGTTCGCCGGCTGGTGCGGCGTCATGGTCAATATCTCCGACGTCGCTGCCATGGGCGGCCGGCCGATCGCCGTGGTCGATGCCGTCTGGGCTAATGGCGAGGCAGGCGCGACACCCGTTCTGGACGGTATGCGGGCGGCATCCAGCGCCTTTGGCGTGCCGATCGTCGGCGGCCATACCAATATCCGCAGCGAACGCGGCCAGTTGTCGGTCGCCATTCTCGGTCGCGCCAGGAAGCTGCTGACGAGCTTCGACGCGAAGCCCGGCGATGTGCTGGTTGCAGCCATCGACCACCGCGGCCGATACCGCGAACCTTTCAATAACTGGGAAGCCGCCACCGACGCCGCGCCGGCGCGCCTGCGCGGCGACCTCGAGCTGCTGCCCGAGATCGCCGAGGCCGGGCTGGCGCTGTCTGCGAAGGATATCAGCCAGGGCGGCATCGTCGGCACGGCCATCATGCTGGCCGAATGTTCGCATGTCGGCATCGACATCGACGTCACCGCCATTCCCCTGCCCGCCGGTGTCAGCCTCGATCGCTGGCTCGTCACCTTTCCGAGCTTCGGCTACCTGCTCTCGGTCGCGCCGGAAGATGTGGCCGATGTCGTCACCCGCTTCACCGCGCGCGGCATCAGCGCTGCGGTCATCGGCGCGGTCGTGGCCGGCGCCGAAGTCGCGCTGGTCGACGGCCGGAGCCGTGCAGTGGTGCGCAATCATGCCGAAACACCCCTGCTGCAGCTCGGCCGGCAGGATGCCGCTGCATGAGCCTCCCGTTGCACCGAACGCTGCGCATTGCCATGCTGACCCATTCCACCAATCCGCGTGGCGGCGTGGTTCATGCCATGCAGCTTTCGGAAGCGCTGACCTCGCTTGGCCATGAGGTGATCCTGCATGCGCCGGATGCCAAGGGGACGGGCTTCTTTCGCCAACCCTCCTGCGGCGCGGCCTGCATTGCTGTGCCGCCGGCACCCGCCGACATAACGCAAATGGTCGAGCAGCGGATTGCAGACTATGTCGACTATTTCCGGAGAACGGGAACCGATAGCTTCGACCTCTTTCACGCCCATGACGGCATTTCCGGCAATGCGCTGGCGACCCTCAAGCTGGAGGGCCTGATCCCGAATTTTGCCCGCACTGTCCACCACTTCGACCAGTTCGCCGATCCGCGCCTGATGGCTTTGCAGGATCGCGCGATCGATGCGGCTGATATCTTCTTCGCCGTCAGCCGCCTCTGGCAGGACAGGCTGAGAGACGAGCGCGGCATCGAGGCGACAGTGGTCGGCAATGGCGTCGACACCAACCGCTTTTCGCCTGCCTGGAGCGGGGAGCAGGTCGCTCTGCGCGACAGGCTGCAACTGGGAAGCGGGCCGATCTTCCTCAGCATTGGCGGCATCGAGGCGCGGAAGAACACCCTCGGTATTCTCGAAGCCTTTCGTCAGGTCCGCGCCATCCGGCCAGATGCCCAGCTTGTCATTGCCGGCGGCGCCTCCCTCCTGGACCATGGCGACTATCAGGAGGAGTTCCGTTCTTGCCTCGCCTGCCTCGGTCGGGATGCCGCAGCGGTGCATATCACCGGAGCGATCGCGGATGCCGACATGCCGAGCCTCTACCGGTTGGCGGATGCGCTGGTGTTCCCTTCGATCAAGGAAGGCTTCGGCCTCGTCGTTCTGGAAGCCATGGCCAGCGGCATTCCGGTCGTAACATCCTCGATTGCGCCCTTCACCGAATATCTGGGTCCCGGCGATGCGATCTGGTGCGATCCGCATCATCCGGTCTCGATTGCCGAAGGCATGGCGCTGGCGCTCGTCGCACCGATCCGCGCGCAGATCATTCCCCGCGGTCTCGCGGTTGCCGCCCGCCATGGCTGGCAGCAAACCGCAACAGCCCATCTTGCCCGCTATCACACGCTGCTGGAGCCCGACCATGCCTGAAATGCGGTTCGTCATTGCCTGGCCGGATGGCCGCAAGGAGACCTGTTACTCGCCCTCCCTGGTGATCAAGGACTATTTCGCCGAAGGCCAAAGCTATCCGCTGTCCGACTTTCTTGATCGCAGCCGCGCGGCACTGACCATCGCCAGCGACAGGGTCAAGGCGAAATACGGCTATCCCTGCTCGTTGGCGCTCGGTCAGCTGTCGCGCATCGAACAGGCCGCCACTCCCTATCTCACCGACGCAGCGGCCGAAGTCCGCTGCGAAAGCTTCATCCTTTGAAAGGACTCATCATGACCACACCATTCCTCAAGAGCCATTACAGTGCGGTTGTCATCGGCGGTGGCCAGGCCGGGCTGTCGGCCTCTCACTATCTGAAGAGGCACGGCATTGATCACGTGGTCTTCGAGAAGAAGACCGTTGCGCATAAATGGAAGAACGAACGCTGGGACGCTTTCTGCCTGGTGACGCCGAACTGGCAGTGCCAGCTCCCCGATCATCCCTATGACGGCACGGATCCGCACGGTTTTATGGTCAAGGACGAGATCCTTGCCTATGTCGACCGCTTCGTGAAGAAGGTCGATGCTCCGATCTTCGAGCAAACCGGCGTGACGTCGCTCGAAAAGCATGGCGGCCTCTTCCGGCTCGAAACCTCGGCTGGCGCGGTGACCGCCGATGCCGTGGTGATCGCCACCAGCCTCTATGCGGATCCGGCCATTCCGCGTGCCGGCGAGCGCCTGCCCGAGGACATCACGCAGATCCACACCGCCGCCTACCGCAATGCCGAGCAACTGCCGGACGGCGGCGTCATCGTGGTCGGCTCCGGCCAGTCCGGCTGCCAGATTGCAGAGGATCTGAATCTTGCCGGCCGCAAGGTGCATCTCGTCACCGGCAATGCGCCGCGTTGCGCCCGGTTCTATCGCGGCCGCGATGTGGTCGACTGGCTTTCCGATATCGGCCAGTACGACATCACGGTCGAACATGATGGCATGACGAAGAAGAAGCACGACACCAACCATTACCTGACAGGACGCGACGGCGGACGCGATATCGATCTGCGCAAGTTCGCGCTGGAGGGCATGGCGCTGTATGGCCGCATGTCCGGTGTCGCCGCCGGCCGGATGCTGTTCGAGCCGAACCTGAAGGCCAATCTCGACGGCGCCGACCGTGTCTATAACGGCATCAATGCCCTGATTGACCGGCATATCGCCGAAAAGGGCATCGAGGCTCCGGCCGGATCCCCCTATCTCCCTGTCTGGGAGCCTGAGGCGGAGATTGCCGAACTCGACCTGAAGGCGGAGGGGATCACCTCGGTCATCTGGGCCACGGGATTCAGCCCGGATTGGTCCTTCGTCGGACTGCCGATCTTCGACGGCAACGCCTATCCCGTTCATCGCCGCGGCGTCACTGCCGTCGATGGCGTCTACGTGCTGGGACTTCCCTGGCTCTGGACCTGGGGCTCGGGCCGGTTCCTCAGCGTCGGCAGGGATGCCGAACATGTGGTCGGGCATCTTGCAGCGCGACGTTCGGCACAGACATCGTCTCTCAAGCAATCGGTCAGCGCCTGATCATGAGCGCGGCCCTTCTCGATTTTCCGCCCGCGGGACCTTCGGCACGCGACCTGATGGAACGTGCCCTTGATCCGCATATACTCCTCGGCATGCCGCATCTGAATGGAAACGGGCTGTCCGAGACCTGGCTGATGAAGGAACTCGGCCATCGTCACTGGCTGATGCTTGCCTGTCATCTCGGGATCGACAATGCGGATTTCAGAACGGCCGATGGAGAGGAGGCCTATGCCGCAATCTGTGCAACGTCACTGACGGATGCACGTTTCGACGTGGTGCAGGCGAACGACATTTTGACCATCCACTCGAGACTGTCCGCAGTCTCGCGAACCCGGACGTCGACCCGACACGAGTTGTCCATCCACGGACGAAGCGTCGGCGCGGTCGAACTCATCTCAACCTTCGTTCACAGAACGATCAAAGACAACAATCACTCGATTGCCCGTGTGACGTTGCCTGAGCCGCAGGGACAGCGGTTCCAGCCCAGCCGTCTGGCTGAGAAGGCTGCAGACATCCGGAATGGGCGGTCAGCAACGCATTTCGGGTTTCCGGTCCCCGCCAACAAAGCGCTCAGAACCTTTCGATTTGATCCCAGCGCCTCGCAGGAGTTCAACGGCGCAGGCCTATTTTACTTTGCCGAGTATCAGGCATTGGCCGATCGCGCCTTGGAAAATTGGTTTCCCCTGAAGGGGCCGGTCGTCCGAAAGGACGTCTTCTTCCTTGGAAATATTGAACAAAATGAAAGCGTTTTCTTCGACCTCCTTGATTTTTCTGACGAACAACAAGCTGCTCATGGGCAACTGCGACGCGAAAATGGGAAGGTGATCGCCAAAATATTCGGTCTGTGGACATGTCTTCGCTGAGGCATGGACGGGAGCCCGCACTTGCCGCGCGTGCTTGATGCGGCATCCCGCTAGTGATCTAGTGGATGATGAAATCAAGGTGAACTTCAGCAGCCCGTCTCATGATGTTCGACCGCTCCTGTGCTAGCGTCCCATGCGGGTCTGAAAAAGACGCCGGCGCTGTAGAGAAAGAAATGCGAGCACGTGACGACCAGCATCCGACATATCGCTAAACTTGCAGGAACGTCAGTCTCATCGGTCTCGCGCGTGCTCAACAACAGCGGTTATGCCTCGCCTGAGCTCAGGGAGCGAGTCGAGGCGGCTATCCGAACGCTGAACTACACGCCCAGCAAGGGTGCCCGTATGCTGCGCGGTGCACCAAGCCGAATGATCGGACTGATGCTGCCATCGATCGACGTGCCCTTCTTCGGCATCCTGGCCCATGCAATCGAACAGGAACTGTTCCAGCACGGCTATCAGACGCTGATCTGCAGCACGGCGGAAAATATGGACCATGAGGTGCGCTACATCTCCATGCTGCTCGCCCAGCGCGTCGACGGCGTCATCGTGGCAAGCGCCTTCGGCAGCATCGAGCATTTCGGGGTGCTGCGGGACGCTGGCATTCCGATCATCGCCATTGACCGGGAGTTGAGCGGCATCGCCGACGACGCTGTCATGGCCGATCACGAGGAAGGCGGACGGCTGATGGCGCGCCATCTGATCGATCTCGGCCACCGGGCAATCGCCATCGTCGGCGCGCCGGCCCACAGCCAGCCGATCCAGCTTCGCCTTCAGGGCATCACGGCAGAAATGGCGAAAGATGGGATCGCGCCTGCCATCGTGGCGATGGCGGAAGAGCACAGCTTTGCAGAGACCTACCGGCTGGCGCGGGAATTGCTGGCGTCTCGACCCGAGGTCACGGCGATCATCGGCACGACCGACGTTTCGGCGATTGCCGCAATCCATGCCATCCAGGATCGCGGATTTTCTGTTCCGGGCGACTATTCCGTCGTGGGCTTCGACGATCTGCCGGAGGCCGCTTACGTCTTTCCACGGCTGACAACGGTCGCACAGCCGATCCGCGATGTCGGACAGCAGGCAGCACGGCTGCTGGAAGCGCTGATCGAGGAGCACCAAACAGGAGACGAATCTCGGCAAGGCGCGATCGTAAAAGTGCCGGTCACGCTGATCGAGCGCGATTCCACCGGCACTGTTCGCAGCTGAGCAGATGGCGTGGATCAGAGAGACGACAGGCTAGGGTCGGACGATAACCTTGATCTCGCCCGGTAATGGCGCGTTGCCCACCACGTCGGCGACCTCCTCGAGACCTATGGTTTTGGTGACCAATGCGTCCAGTTCCAACGCCCCGCTCGCGACCATTGCCGCAGCGCGCGAATGGGTGAAAGGGTTGAGGTAGGCCGGCCTGATATCGACTTCGTTGACCAGCAGATCAAAGGGCAGAACCGGCACCTCGACACCCGCCGGCGTCACCCCGAAAAGCACAAAAGTGCCACCGCGCCGCGCCATTTTCAGCCCGTTTTGAAGCGTGTCGCTGACGCCTGCGCACTCGAGGACCACGTCGACGCCGCCTTTGGTGACCTCTCGAACGGAAGCGATTGTGTCTGAACCGGCCGGGTCGAAGGCGTGCGTCGCCCCCAGGCGCAGAGCGGTTTGGCGTCTCGATTGCTGCCGCGTGATCAAAATAATCTCGCCTGCCCCAGCCAGGCGGGCCAGTTGCACCATGAGCAGGCCGATCACGCCCCCGCCGAGGATAGCGACGCTGTCGCCCGGACGGATCTTTGCCTTGTCGATGGCGTGGATACAGCAGGCCAGCGGTTCACTGAAGGCGCCGTGAACGGGATCGAGGTCAGCCGGCAGGACGAAGGCCTGGGCCTGTGGCACCGCCACATATTCGGCAAAGCCGCCATCCCGTGTCACACCGATGGCAGTCAAGCTCTCGCACAAGTTCGGCCGCGCCTGCGTGCAAGCCCGACAGGTGCCGCAGGCAATATTCGGGTCCACCGTCACAAGCTCACCACCGGCAAAGCGGGTGACGGTATCGCCGATCGCTTCGACTATGCCGCAGAATTCGTGGCCCAGCGTCACGGGGATAGCCGTCGGATACTCACCCTTGTACATGTGGCGATCGGAACCGCAGATGCCGGCCACTGCAACCCGGACAAGCAGCTCGCCCGGCCCGGCAACCGGCTTCTCGACGCTGCGCATGGTCAAAGACCCGATCGACTCCAAACGTACAGCTCTCATTCCACTCCTCCAGACATCAAGTTCGATTACCTATTCCGGCTGATGAAGCCAAGCGCTCAGCTCATGACATTGCCGCCGTCGACATTGTAGCACTGCGCCACGATGTATGCTGCATCGGGCCCGGCCAGGAAGGCCGCCATGGCAGCTTGTTCTTGGGGGGCGCCAAATCGTCCGGCGGGCACGGCGGCGGCCACGCGGCGCTTGACGTCGCCGGGTTTCAAACCTTCCCGGCTGCCGAGTTTTGCATCGACGACGTCCCACATCGGCGTATCGACGACGCCGGGAGCGATGGCGTTGACGTTGATCCCGTAACGGATCAGCTCCAGGGCGCAGCTTTGGGTGATGCTGATGACGGCCGCCTTGGAAGCGCAGTAAGCCACGGCCGGTCCTTCGCCCCGACGCCCAGCCTGGGACGAGAAGTTGATGATGCGGCCACCTTCCCCTCTTTCCACCATGTGCCGGGCAACGGCCTGCGTCATGAAGATCAGGCCTTCGATATTGACCTGAAATACCCTAGCGGTCCGTTCCCGGGATATTTCCAGGATGGACTCGACGTCGTAAATGCCTGCGGCGTTGACCAGGATGTCGATCTGACCGGCGGTTGATATAGTGAAGCGTACAGCTTCTTCGATGCTGTGCTGGCTGGTCACGTCAAGCGCCACACCCCAGGCATGCGGGCCGATCGCTTCGGCCACCCGTGCGCATCGTTCACCGTCGAGGTCCGCCACGACAACCCTGGCGCCTTCGGCGCCAAAACGCTCGCAGACCGCCTTGCCGATGCCGCTCGCTCCTCCCGTGACCAATGCCACCTTGCCGGAAAGTCGCGCCGTTTCCGTATGGGTCATTGCACTGCCTCCCCGGTCGCGCCTAAATCGGCAAAGGCGCCGTGCGCGGCTGCCGTAACGAATAGCTTCATGGTTACTCCTCCCCTTTTGACTGAACGATAATCGGAGCCGCCCTCCGGAGGCGACGCCAAAACGGGCTAAGGGGATTCCGGCTTCGTCTCCTTCGCCTCGCGAAGAAGGACAGACATGTCGGGGATGCCATCGGTGGCCGTCGCCCCCTTAAGGCAACACGCAGCTGCGGCATGGGCGACGGCGCAGATATGCTCGACAGGCCAGTTCTCATGCAGGCCGTAGAGCACGGCGGCACAGAAAGCGTCTCCTGCGCCGACGGTACTGACGATGTCATCGGGATCGACAGGTCGTGAGCGCGTGATGATCGGGGAAGCGCCTGATGCAAACCAGAAGCAGGTTTCCGGCGCATGGATGATCGCGCCCTTGGCGACGCCTGCGGCAAGCAGGCGCTCACCCGCTTCCAAAAGCCCGGCCTCGATCAAATCTCCCTTTGCATCGCGAACGATAACGCCGGTTGCCCGACCCGCCTCCATCTCGTTGATGATCAGATAATCGCAGAAGGGCAGAGCGACGCCGACCTTGGCCGCAAATTCCGGGTCTTCGCTCGATACGAAATCCACACAGGTCGTCAGCCCGGCGCGCCGCGCCGCTTCCAGCAGGCGCGATGCTCCCGAACGGCCGTCGGGGCCAATGCGGTCGAGACCCGGCAACAGCATGAGATAACCGAGATAGAACAGCCGATAGCCGGCCGTGGCGAAGACCGCGGGTGAGACAAGCTCATCCGTGACGGCATCGTTGGCGCCGCCATGATAGAAGAAGGTCCGGTTCTGGCCGGGCACATTCATGACATGCGTATGCGCCGTCACCCGATCGGCAAGCGCGGTCAGCCCCCCGACATCGACGCCGGCAACTGTTAGACGGGCCTTGACGATCTCTCCGTCCTGATCGGCGCCGATGCATCCCGCCGCCGCCAGTTTTCCGGGAAATCCGAGCGAGGCCAGATCGGTGACGACATTGGCCGCCCCGCCCCCCACGCCCAGATCCTGGTGCAGGATATGCGCAAGATTGCCCTGTTCGGGCCAATAGGACAGGGTGTGGACGCGATCGACGATGAAGTTTCCCGCGCAAACGATGCCGCCCTGCTTCTGACTGTCGCGATCGTGAACCTCTTCCCCGACCCGCATCAGCTGGCTCCTTCGTTCCACAAGGGTCTCAGCGGCGGCTCGTCTTCCTCGATCGCGGCAAAGCGTGCGATCGGCTCCAGAAAGAAATTGTCGCTATTGTCGTCGTTGACCTGGCTGACCTCGCCGACAAGGACAGGTCCGCCGCCTTTCCTGCCGTAAAAGCGGTGGTAAAGCCCGGTGCGGATCGTCACGCTCTGGCCGGGCTGGAGAACCAGCGGCTCCCATGCAGCGAGCCGGTGCGGCAGCCCGTCTACCGGCACTGTCACATCCTCCGCCAGCACATTGCCATCAGCATCGGTTGCGGCGAATTCGATGACGAGATCGCCGCCGGCGCGATTGATGATGTCTTCCATCTTCGCCGCATGACGGTGGGTCGGCGTGACCTGCCCTTCCCCAACGAAGAGCAGCTTTTCGGCGTAGGTCCGTTCACCCCTGATATCGACGATGCCATTGCGCAGACAGAACAGCACGAGGCCGCATTCGGCAAACCGGTTCGAGCCGAAATCGGTGACATCCCAACCCAGCTGATGAGCGCGCAAATAGGCTGATACGTCAGGATGAGCGGCAAAATCCGCTGCCGTCCAGGAGCCCCATGCCGGCAGAGACCAGTGCCAGCGCTCGAGGGTCTCGGTTGCCCGCAGCAACGCGGCGTTGATCTCGGAGCGCTTCATCAGTCTGACGCCCCGTCATACTCGACCGGTACCACGACGTCCTCGAGGCCGGATTTGAGGGCTGCCGTTAGGACCGCATGATGCGCCTGCGCCTCGGCCGGGGTTGCACAGCCGAAACCGTTGGCATTCCCGCCGGCAAGCTCATCGACGAAGGCCGCCCACATCTGCTGTATGGCGTCGGCAAACCCGAATTCGAAAATCTTGCCTGTGATGGCTGGAAACAGCGAGCCATAACCGAGATCCTCGGTGCTCCAGGCCTGGGCACCGCCATTATAGTCCATCCACTGCCATTGGCGCGGCGACTTCGTGCTGAAGAACGCGCTCATCTTCATGCCGAGAACGCGGATGTACCAGGTGTTGGATTCGCCGGGCGCGATGCGCCAGGTTTTCAGCACCATCGGGAAATCCTGATCCCCGGTGCGCACCCGGCTGCTGATCGTGGCATTGTCCCAGGTGGTGCAGGGCAACATGCCGCCCTTGCCGTCAGGACGTTCGGTGACCTTTTTGACCAATTGCGCATGCAGGGTGGTCGGGCGCCAGCCGAGACGCAGCGGCACGTGCAGCACATGCATGCCGAGATCACCCATGCAGCCATAGTCGCCATTGATCTCGGCCATGCGCTTCCAGTTGATCGGCTTCTGCCGGTCGATATCCGAAGAGTGCAGGAAGCCCGCCTCGACTTCGATTATATCCCCCATCTCGCCGCTTTTTGCGAGCGCGATGACCTTCTGCGCGCCAGGGAAGAAAGGCATTTCCGACGAGCAGCGGACCAGGACTTCGGGATGCTCGGCGAGAACCGCCGTGATTTCCCGGTTCTGCGCCGCGTCCATGCCGAAGGGCTTTTCGCCGAGAAGATGTTTTCCGGCCTTCAGGATGTCGATGTAGAATTGCTGGTGCAGCATATGCGGGACAGCGCAATAGACCGCATCGATCTCGGGATTGGCGAGAAGCGCCTTATAGTCGGCGGTGAACTGCCGAACGGTTGGCACATGATCCCTGAACCAGTCGAGCAGCGTCGCGTTGGTATCACAGACGGCGACGATTTCCGGTCGCGCCTTCACATCGGCCAGATGCAGCCAGCGCGCCGCAGCACTCGCGAACTCGCGCCCCATCAGACCGCAGCCGATGACGCCGAAGCGGAATATTTTCGTCATGACATCTCCTCCCAGACGCGCGTCAGCCAATATGCAGCGAGGCTTGCTCGACGGAAGCCTTGTCATGGACGATCGCCATCAAGGCCCGCGTCATGCCGGCGGGATTGTTGTGTTGGATGACGTTGCGGCCATAGACGATGCCACGGGCGCCCTGCTCCATCAACTGCTTGGTGCGGATCAGGATTTCCTGATCCGAAACGCGACCGCCGCCGCGCACGAGCACCGGCAGGCCTTGGGCGATTTCGACCACGCGGTGATATTCCTCGACATTGTCGCACGGGTCGGCCTTGATGATATCGGCACCGAGTTCGGCCGCCTGGCGCACTAGCGGCAGGATCTTGTCGATCGCGCCGTCGACCATATAGGCGCCCTTGGAATTGTCCTGCATCACGAGCGGCTCGACCATCAGCGGCATACCGTAGATCTCGCATTCGCGTTTCAGGCTGTTCACATTGCGCACGCAGGCGCGGTAGACTTCCGGCTGGTCCGGCAGCATCAAAAGATTGACGACGACACAGGCGGCATCCAACGCAACGCCCTGTTCCACCGCCCTATCGATCATTTCGGAAAACAGCTGAGACGGCAGGGGATTGCCATAGATGTTGGCGATGTCGGTGCGCAGCACCAGTGCCGGGCGATGTTTGCCGGGAATAGCCTGCAGAAGGGGTGCCGTCCCCGGCGGAAGCTGAATGGCATCCGGCGCCGCGTCCGCGATCACCTCGATCGCCGTCTTCATGTTCTCGATGCCGGAAAGGAAGGTTCGTTCATTGAACATGCCGTGATCGATAGCAACGTCAAAACAATTTCCAGACACGCCGAAAAGTCGGTTCAATCGCGCGGATTTCATCAAACTTCCTCCCAATATGGTAACGTTTCCACATTTGGATAAACGCAGCGGGAATACGAGTCAAGATAATGTGGTAACGTTTCCATACTGGTTTCCAGGTGTGGACGAGGTGCCGCTCGCACCTCGTCCGGGACCGACTACCAGCAGGTGAATCCTGCATCGACGTTGACGATCGCCCCGGTCATCAGGCTGGCGGCGCCTGATGCAAGGAAGAGGACCGCGCTGGCAACCTCCTCCGGCGTTCCCATTCTTCCCATCGGCGTGTCGGCGAGCCAGAGCGGGATACGCTCGCGATTGGCTTCGACGGCCACCACCATCGGCGTCTCGATGTAGGTGGGCGCAACAGCGTTTACCCTGATGCCGTGATGCGCCCACTCGGCGGCCAACGAGCGCGTGAGGTGATGGACCGCCGCCTTGGAGACGTTATAGGCCGTCTGAGGCTGAGGCCGGTTGCAGATCGTCCCCGACATCGAGCCGAGGTTGACGATGGCGCCGCGTTTCATCGAAATCATCGGACGACCGAAGGCGCGCGAGCACCAGAAGACGCCGTTGAGATTGACGTCCATCATGCGCAACCAATCGGCGTCGGTGAGATCCTGCGCCGGGATGCCGCTCTGGCCAATTCCGGCATTGTTGACGAGGATCGTCGCCGCCCGGCCGCCATCGGCGAGCTCAGCCGCGATCGCGTCCATTCGGGCCGCGTCGGTGACGTCGCCCACCCGGACTTCGACGTCGTAGCCTCTGTCGCGCAGCGCAAGCGCTTGCTCAGCGTCGGCCTCGCTGCGTTCGATGACGACGACAGCGGCGCCCGCCTCCGCCAACGCCTCGGTGCAGCAGAGCCCGATCGCACGCCCTCCGCCTGTGACCACCGCCCGTTCGCCGTCGAGGCGAAATTTCTGCTGGTAGCTCATCTCACGTCTCCTCAAATGTCAAAGGCGCTTGGAAGCACGACGATATCGCGGATGGTGACGTTGCGCGGCCGGGTCAGCATGAAGATGATGGCGTCGGCGACTTCCTTCGGCTCGATCAAGGCTCCGGCCTCCTTCGCCTTGCGAAGGTTTTCCTCCGGCCAGTCCGCAAGCAAAGCGCTGATCACCGGTCCTGGAGAAACCGACCCTACGCGAATGCCACTTTTCAGAAGCTGGCGTCGCATCGTCTGGACGAAGCATGTCATCGCCCATTTCGACGACGAATAGACCGGTTCCCATGGAATCGCCGAATGTCCGGCGACAGAGCTCGTGACGACAATGTCGCCAGTGCCACGTTCGATCATGTGCGGAATGACGTTTCGAACGTTCTTGATGACAACATTGACGTTGAGATTGAGCATCCGGTCGATGGTATCGAGATCGGTCTCCATCAGGTCGCCGCCGATATAGGTGCCTGCATTGGCATGCAGGATATCGAGCTTGCCCGTCTTCGACAGGATGCCCTCGAGCAATCCCGCGCACTGGTGCGGATCCAGCAAGTTGAGCACCAGCGGAATAGCGCGCTCGCCAAGCCGGGCACAAACCGTCTCAAGGGCCTTCTCATCGCGGTCGACCAGCACGACCGTCGCGCCAGCGGCGAGCATTGCCTCCGTCGAAGCCAGCCCTATTCCGGACGCTGCACCCGTGACCGCCGCGATCTTCCCATTCAATTCCGTCATCGATTTTTCCTCCTGTCTTGATCCTGATTGTCAATTCTTCCCGACGCCGCAAGCGGCGTGATAGTCCGAGAGGCTGTTCGTCACTCTCCAGACCAAAACCTGTTCCGGATCGAGCGGCGCATCTGCGAAATCCTGTGCGGTCGGCATGTGCTGCCAAAGCAATGGCAGCGGTACGATTTGGCCTCGAAGGGCCTCGCACAGGCGCCGGACGGCATCTTGTGCTTCAGCCGACGCCCAATAATAGCGGATACGGTCAGACAGCGAATAGTGCCGCAGCCAGCGCATCTCGGCGTTTGTGCCGTGGTAGTGGCGGCTCCAGTTGCCCTGATGATCGAGCATCAGCGCCTCCATCGCCGCATAGAGCGGACGCTGGCCGTAATCGGGCAAGAGGTCCGAAGCGATCGCATCCAGCCCGTAGAGCGCTTCGCGCAGGACGAAGGTCAGTTCGGGACCGACCTTCAGAATGGGAAACCCGTCCTCCACCAGCGCGGTCAACGGCCGGGTCCCCTGATAATCCGTCGAATGCGCCTCGAAGACGAATTGCGGTTCGTCGGTGAGCACCGATTTCAGCGCGTCTATCTTGCTGCGGTCGTAAAGGATGACATTCTGATTGCCGAACTCGACGCCCGGCTGAACGACCAGCCCGATGGCCCGTCCAAATGCTTGGCCGAGTCCGGCCTCCGCAAAGATCCGGCGGTGGACTTCGATCGTCTTCAACGCCGCCGCGGCCGCCGTCGGTTCGATGGTTGTCAGGGCGTGGTCGGCCCCGCCTGGCGGCGGCACTTCAGTTCCGATGACGTAAACCGGCATTGCGCCGCCGCTCTTCTTCGCCGAGGCCTCGGCGACCGCCCCAAGCCGGGCGGCGCGATGGGCGGTGGTTTCGTCGTCGAGCGCCACCGGCTCGCCCCTGCAGCCCATCGAGGCGTCGAGGTGAATCTTGCGGAATCCGGCGTCGACATAGGCGGCAACCATCTTCTCCGCCTCGGCCATGGCCTCTTCGGCCGGGCGGTCGCGCCAAGGATTGGGACCGAGATGATCGCCGCCGAGAACGATCAGATTTTCCGGGCACCCTTCCTCGACGGCTATTTTGCGGACGAGGGCCGCGAAGTCGCTTGGCGTCATTCCGGTGTAGCCGCCGAGGTGATTGACCTGGTTGCAGGTGGCTTCGATCAGGACAGTGCTCTCGTGTTGCCGCCCGTGTCGGAGCGCGGCGCGAAGCACGATCGGATGGGCCGAGCATACGGAGGTCACGCCTCTCGGGTGGCCTTCGATCCTCAGCCTGGCCAGTTCGTTGAGATGCACCTGCATCACGGGCGCCTTTCCGTTGAAGCGATAAACGCATCGAGTTCCTGACGGGTGCCGGCGCCTTCCATCGGACCCAGGACCGTCACGTTGCGGGCGCCGGCGGCCGACCCGTAGGTCAGAGCTTGCTGCGGAGACATTCCGAGCCGCCGACAGGTGAGATAGGCCCCGCCGAAGCAGTCGCCGGCGCCGGTGGGGTCGACCTCTTGAACGACAAATGCCGGTGCGTCGATGCGGTCTCCTTGCCTGCCGAAATAGGTTGCGCCTTCGGCGCCGCGCTTCAGCACGATCTCCTTGACACCCATCTCGAACAGGCGGCGGATCGATTCTGCCTCGCCTTCGACACCGGCGGCACGCTCAAGCTCCTCTCCGGACGGCAGAAGCAGATCGGCGGCTGCAACAAGCTTGGAAAAGCGGCGCTCGGTATCCTCATCCAGCTTCAATTCCTTGCGAATATTCGGATCCACCGAGAGCGTTCCCCCCCGCGCCTTGACGATGTCAACCGCCTTGTCGATCACCACGCGCGCGCTGGGGACCGACAGAGCGGAACCCATCACGTGAAGATGCCCGCTCCGATGGATGAGATCGCCGACCGTTTGAGACCAGCCGAAACGCGCGGCTGCTGATGTGGCGATGTTGTAGACGAAATCCCGGGAGCCATCCTTGCGGTAGCGAACGAAAGCGCTTCCCGTGGGATAGTCCGGATCGATCGAGATCGTCGAAACATCGACGCCGTCGCGTTTGAGGCGATCGGTATTGACACGACCGAAATCGTCATCGCCGACGGCGCCGACCATGGCGGCCTTGCCGCCGAGGCGCCCGCACTGCGAGATGAAGATCGCCGGCGCTCCGCTCGCGAACGGACCGACGAGCGGCTGGGCTTCAAGAAAACCGTCTCCGACCGTCGTGGCGACGATCTCGACGAGGATCTCCCCTACGCAAACCGTGGGACCAAGCCGGTCCGGAGCCAGTACTGAAGTCATTTGCAATCCTGCTTTCGATCGTTCTTGTCATCAACTCGTCGCCGACTGGACCGGCGCACCGTCCTCGCCGCCGAACTCCTCGCTCTCCAATGACAGAAAGCGCTGGTGCAACATGCACGCCGCCCCGAAGGCGGAACCGAACTCCGCATCATCGTCCACGACGATCTCCGGCATGGGGAAAGGTATAGTCTGTCCCTCCGACATGTGGACCGCCACCCGGGCCGCCACCATCGGGTAGAGGGTTGCCACGGAGCCACCCAGCACGATCCTGTCGGGGTCGAGCAGCCGACAGGCCTGCAGCAATGCGTATGCGAGATGGCGCGACCAGGTTTCGGCGATATTGACCGCGGCCGGGACACGGTCATGAACGTCGCCAAGGAACTCCTGCAGATCGACGTGCTTACGTCCAATAGCCTCGCGATACTGCCTGATCAGCACTTCGCGACCGATCAGTTGCTCAAACTTCTGACCGCCGCTTCCCGGCACCAGGGTGTGGCCGATTTCTCCCGCCAGGCCGTGGCCGCCCCGGAACAGCTTGCCATCGATCATGATGCCGCCGCCGACGCCCGTTTCCATCAGCAGGAACAGCGTCACGCCAGAGACGCCGTGACGATAGCTGTCGCCGATCGCAAACGCGTTGGCGTCGTTTTCAACCGCGATCGGGACGGCGGCCGGGAAGGCGGCCAGGAAGGCGGATCGGCCAATCTCCTTCAACGACACCTCCCGCCAGCCGATGATGGGTGCGAGGGTGACAATTCCGTCCGGCCGGATGTGGGCCGGCGCCGATATGCCGAGACCCTTGCAGCGTCCGATCATCCCCTTCGCCATCGCGCCGACGATCAGCTCGACACCCCGCGCCACGGCCTCCTCCACGGTCGACGACATGGTGTCGAACGCGATTTTCCGACATGCCCGGACTTCGGCGGAAAGATCGACAACTGCAGCCGATATATGCTCGACGCCAATTTCGATCCCGACGAAGAATGCCGCATCGGGGACCAGTTCGAGCATGATACCAGGACGCCCGGCACGGGAATGTTCCAGGCGCTGCTTGCCGCTCTCGTCCGACTCCTGAACGAACCCACCTTCCGTCAGTTCGGCGACGATCTCCCCCGAGGATGAGCGATTCATCCCGAGCTTCCGGGCGAGATCCGCCCGGCTGAGGCTTCGGTGGGCATAGATCGTCTGCAAGGCGGCGACGATATTGTTCTGCCGGATCCTGCGCGGCGAACTTCCGATGGAGACGGTGTCGTTCATATTTCAATTCCCTTCAGTCGGCCCAACCCTTACACGACTGGAACAGGCTGTCAGAGGGATAATCAGGGCCGCGCGTTTGTAGCGCGGCGGCGCTTGGCCTCGTCATATTTCAGCTCGATATAGCGCTTCGCGTGCGCCGCAAGCGGATCATTATCCTCCCAGGTGTCGCGCCAGATCGCGCAGGCGAGCGACAGGCCTTCGTCCACGACCGTCGTCGAGAAGCTTTCGAACACGATGTCGCGCTTGTAGTCGATGTCGAGCAGAGCGTCGAAGATCAGATCGAAGTTGATGACGCCGTCGCCGAGATAGCCGCGGTTGCTCTCGCCGATGTGGAAGTAACCGATCTTGTCGCCGGCCAGGCGGATCGCCGCGGCCGGATTGGCTTCCTCGATGTTCATATGGAATGTGTCGAGGTGGAGACGGACATGCTCCGATCCGGTCTCGGCGATGAACTTCAGCCCCTGCGCCGCCGTATTCAAGAGGTTCGTCTCGAACCGGTTGACAACCTCCAGCACGAGGTCGACGTTCGCTTGTCTCGCGACTTCGGCAGTCGCGGCGATCGCGGCGACGCTGTTGTCCCAGCCCTTCTTCGTCGGCTGGCGATTGTACTTGGTGTGCGCGGAATAGAGAATCCCGCCGAGCTTGTTGCCGCCGATATCGCGGACCGCCCGAACGGCGTCGGCCAGCGTCTGCTTGCCGGCAGACACCGCAGAAGCGTCCTCGCTTGAGACGTCCCTGTCGAGCGGCAGACCCATCGTCACGCCAATTTCCACGTCAAGCGACTGCGCAAGCTTTGCCAATCGATCGAGATTGAATTTCTCGGGGCGCAGATAGGCAAATTCGATGGTGCGATATCCGTGTTCGGCCGTCTTGTTGAGGGCCATTTCCAGCCCTTCCTGCGTTTGGCCGCCTGTCCATACAAATGAATGGATACCCAATCGACGCATAGCCTTTTCCTCCAAAAAATGCCTTTGGCTGCGGACAGTGCTATGCCATTTAGTTTGGCAAGACAACAAATAATTTTGGCTGCAATTTTTTTGCTGCTTTGCAAAATTACCTTGCAACGCAATATATTACCCTTCTTACCATTGCATCGCACCCTCCGCCCGTAAATTAGTTTCTGCAAAAATCAAAGGGATAGATCCTCTATTTGCATGTTTAGACAACAAATGTTGCGTCGTCAGTTTTTTTAGCCTACACAAAGGACCGGCGAAATGATCTCGCTGCACTTTGGGAGGATTGAAAATGAACTATGCTTTGAAGGCTAGCGCGCTTGCGCTGACGCTCGGCCTCGCCACCACTGCTTCGCCGGCCTGGGCTGACTTCTGGTCCGACGCCGGCGCCAAATTCAAGGGCGTGACACTGCACGGCGTCACCGAAAGCACCCCGCCATCGAACTACATCAGGAACGTGCTCGCTCCGGAATTCGAAAAGAAGACCGGCATCAAGGTCGACATCGAGACGACGTCCTGGGATCAGATGTACGACAAGGCCATCAAGGACATGGAAGCCAAGACCGGCATCTATGACATGGTCTACATCGAGCAGGACATCATCTACTCCTATCTCGCCAGGAATTTCCTCGTCGACATCACGAAAACGCTGAAAGAACAGCCGGATCTGAAGGCGCCGACCTACGACGACGCCAACTTCACCAGCTTTGCCGACTACTTCAAGGACTCGAGCGGCGATCTCTTCGGCGTTCCGATGGAAGCCTTCCTGAAGGCGTATCTCTATCGCAAGGACCTCTTCGACGATCCGAAGATCAAGGAAGCCTTCAAGAAGGAAACCGGCAAGGACCTGAAGCCGGCGACCACACACGCGGAATACACCGAGATCGCCGACTTCTTCACGAAGTACGGCAAGGACAACGGCATGGAGCTCTGGGGCACGACCGCTCAGGCACATACAGGCCATCCGGCGTCCTGGTATGAATTCTTCGAGTCCATCGCGCCGACCTTCGGCGTCTACAATTGGGGCATCGACGCCAAGAACAACTATGCGGCGACGGTCGAACATGGCGGCGCGATGAACGGCGACAAGGCAAAGGCCGCGTTGAAGTACTGGCTGCACCTGCGCGACATCGCTCCTCCGGAATCGACGCAGTCAACCTGGACGGAAACTGCAACGACCTTCGCCGCAGGCCGTGTCGCCCAGGGGCTGATCTACGGTGAGAACGCCGCCTGGATCGCAAGCGATCCGGCGCAGTCGAAAGTGGTCGGCCAGGTCGGTTTCGCTCTGCCGCCGCTCGAGCCGGGCGTGCTGGACGACGCGAAAGCCGGAAAGGGCTATATCGGCTACTACGATGGCGGCGCCTTCGGCGTGCCGGTCACGTCCAAGAACAAGGAAGCGTCGCTGCTGTTCCTCGAATTCATTGGCCAGAACGAAGTGCAGCCCGATTGGGCCATCGCCGCACCACGCATCACCAATACGGCGACGTTCGACGATCCGAAGGTGAAGGAGATGGACGTCAAGCTCGGCGGCTTCTACACGATGCTGAAGGACGACGGCAAGCTCTTCGCCGGCGCTCCTCCCTACCCCTTCCATGCACAGGTGCGTGAAGCGACCGCGCCTATCTTCTACGACATCCTGACCGGCAAGATCGGTCCCGATGAAGGTCTCGACCAGATGGCGGCCAAGGCCGAAGAAGAGCTCACCTCGCTCGGCTATCGCAAATAAAACATCCTCCCCAACTTGACGGGTCGTTCCGACGACCCGTCATCTTCCGTTCCCAGATGGAGCGGACATCCACATAGTGTTCAATGGGGGATAGGCGATGCATTCGCAGAAGCTCGGGTGGCTGTTGCTGTCACCGACCATAGTGATCCTCGGACTGTTCGGGATCTTTCCGTTCATCTACGTCCTCTGGGTCTCTTTCCATTCATGGAACCCGTTCGCGGCCAATCCGGGCATGATCTTCAACTGGGCTGAGAACTATCGGCGGCTCGTCTTCGACCCGCAGTTTCTGGCATCGCTCGGCATAACCCTGACATTCGTCTTCTTCGCGGTCGTGTCGGAGCTGGTCCTCGGCTACATCCTCGCCCAGGCGCTGCTCAAGGACTTTCCCGGAAAAGCGGTGTTTCGCACGATCCATACGCTGCCGCTGATCATGGCGCCGATCATCGTCGGCTCAGTCTGGAAGCTGATGACCACCCCGTCCATCGGCATCATTCCCTATCTTCTGAGGAGCTGGTTCGGCTACGATCTGAATATCGGCCAGAGCGCCGTCGCGGCTTTCACCGTCACTGTCATCATGGACATCTGGCACTGGACGCCGCTCGTCACCCTCTCGCTGATCGCCGCACTCGTCTCGCTTCCATCAGACCCCTTCGAGCAGGCGCAGATCGACGGCGCCGGCAAAAGCCAGATCTTCTGGCACATCACGCTGCCCTTGATCCGCCCGGCCCTGCTCGCCACTGTGTTCATCAGGCTGATGGACGCGCTGCGCACCGTCGACGAAGTCCTGATGCTGACCGGCGGCGGTCCGGGTTCATCGACGCGCTACATCGGCGTCCATATCTTCAGGGAAGTCTTTCCCAAGACGAATTACGGCTACGGTTCGGCGATCTCCGTCATCGTCCTCTATCTCACCATCGTCGTCTGCTGGCTGCTCTACGTCGGCCTGATTGCACCCCGCGTGAAGAGAGGTTGAAGCGATGAAGACCCGTTTTCCCTGGCTTCCGGTCGTCCTCTGGACCCTGATAAGCCTCGCGACCCTTTTCCCGATCTACTGGCTCTTCGTCATATCGGTGAAACAGCCCTTCGACCTGTTCTCGACGCCCGATGTCATTCTCCGGAGCTTCTTCTGGAAGAATTATCAGGACGTGCTGACCAATCCGACCTTGCGCGGATACATGCTCAACTCGCTGATCATTTCGTCGGGCAACGCGCTGCTCGTCACGACGCTCGGTTTCCTTGCCTGCTACGCCCTGACGCGCTTCGACCTCGCAGGCAAGGAAAGCATCTTCTTCTGGACGATCACCAACCGCATGGCGCCGCCGGCGGTCTTCCTGCTGCCGCTTTTCCTGCTGCTGACGCAGGTCTACAGGATCGGCGACTTCTCGCTCGCCGACTCCAAGCTGGGCATGATCCTGGTCTATTGCTCCTTCAATCTACCCTTCGCCATCTGGACGCTGCGCCCGACCGTGGAAGGCATTCCGAAGGAATTGGACGAGGCGGCCTATATGGACGGCGCGAGCCCATGGACCGTGCTTTATGATATCATCTTTCCTTTGGCACGGCCCGGACTTGCGGTGACGCTGATCCTGACCTGGGTGTTTGCGTGGAACGAATACCTGCTGGCGGCGACGCTCACCAACTTCCATGCGCGGACACTCACCACCGGCCTGTCGGAATATGTGACGACGACGGGGACGGCGTGGGGCATCATGGCCGCGATCTCCATGCTGACCTTGGTTCCGGCGCTCATCGTCTTTTCGGTGGTCCAGCGTCACATCGTCGCCGGCCTGACCTTCGGCGCCGTGAAAGGATGAAACGATGACATCTCAATCAGGAAATAACGAACCCAAGCCGGGGTTTCTGCCGATCGAAACGAACTGGTTCGACCGGCTCTTCATCTCGATCGTGATCTGGGTCGCGCTCTCGCTGTTCTGGATGCGGTTCATCGAGCCGTTCGGGCTTTCCGTATGGTTCGCAGCGGCAATCTCGGCAGTCCTTGGCGCCTATATCGTCTGGAAGGGATGAGATGATGAATTCCGTCAACGACATCAAGTCACAAATCGTGCTGCTTTAGGGGGAACGACATTGGCAAACGTACAGGTTAGCGACGTCACCAAGAAATATGGCTCTCTTCAGGTCATGCATGGCGTCAGCGTCGACATTGAGGACGGCGAATTCGTCGTGCTGGTGGGTCCATCCGGCTGCGGCAAATCCACCCTGCTCCGGATGATCGCCGGGCTGGAGACGGTCAGCAGCGGAGATATCCGGATTGGCAGCCGTGTCGTCACCAATGCTCCCCCGAAGGACCGTGACATCGCGATGGTGTTTCAGAGCTACGCGCTTTATCCCCATAAGACCGTCGCCGAGAATATGGGCTTTCCGTTGAAAATGGCCAAGCGTCCGAAGGCGGAGATCGCCGAGAAGGTCGGCAGGGCAGCCGAGATCCTCGACCTGACGCGTTATCTCGACCGCTATCCGAAGCAACTGTCCGGCGGACAGCGTCAACGCGTGGCGATGGGTCGTGCCATCGTCCGCGATCCGCAGGTCTTCCTGTTCGACGAGCCGTTGTCGAACCTCGACGCCAAACTCCGCGTCACCATGCGCGTCGAGATCAAGGAGCTTCATCAGCGGCTGAAGACCACCACCGTCTACGTCACGCACGATCAGATCGAGGCGATGACGATGGCCAACAAGATCGTGGTGATGCGCGACGGCAGGGTCGAGCAGATCGGCAAGCCGCTCGATCTCTACGACTTCCCCGTCAACCTCTTCGTCGCCGGCTTCATCGGCAGCCCATCGATGAACTTCCTTCAGGGCCGCATAGCCACAAGCGACGGCAGGAAGATCGTCGTCACCGACCAGGGCATCGTCCTTCCGATGGCAGACACAAATGCGGATGAAGGAAGAGCCGTTACCTACGGCATTCGACCGGAGCACATCACGATCGGCGAAGAAGGCGTTCCGGTCGAGGTATCGGTGTTCGAGCCGACGGGTTCGGAGACATTGATCTTCGGCCGCACGGGAGGCGTGCCGATCGACGCCCTGATCCGTGAGCGTATCGAGGTCGACCCCGGACGGACGATGTACTTCCACATCGATCCCCGACGTGCGCATATCTTCGATCGGGAAACAGGCCAGAGACTTTAGGAGATCGACCCATGGAGTTCAAAGGAAAGACGGTGATCGTGACCGGCGCCGGCAAAGGGATTGGACGCGAAATTGTAAGGATGCTCGCCGAACGGGGTGCGCAGGTCGTGGCCCTGACCCGCAGCGGCGCCGATGTCGAAGCGCTGCGAGGGGAATTCGGCTGCCGGGCAATCCAGGTCGATCTCGCGGACGCCGATGCGACCAGAGAGGCGGCAATTGCTGCCCTTCCCGCCGATTTCCTTATCAACTGCGCCGGCACGACCGAACTTCAGCCATTCCTGGAGACAACCGTCGAAGCATTCGATCGTCTCGTCGCGGTCAACACGCGTGCTCCGATGATCGTCGCCCAGGAATATGCCCGCTCACTGATCAAGGAGGGCCGTCCAGGCGCCATCGTCAATGTATCGTCGGTCGCCTCCTTCGTCGGCATCCCCGACCACGCTGCCTATTGTGCGTCGAAAGGTGGATTGGACGGCTTGACGCGGGTTATGGCAAAGGAGCTCGCGCCTCACGGCATCCGCGCAAACGGCGTCCACCCAACGGTGACGTTGACGCCAATGGCGGTGAAGGCATGGAGCGATCCCGAGAAGGCCGCGGGGATGATGAAGCGGATTCCGGTCGGACGCTTCGCTGAGCCGGCAGACATTGCCGAGGTTGTTCTTTTCCTGCTGTCCGATCAGGCTGCCATGGTGAACGGCATATCGATGCCGGTGGACGGCGGCTATATGATTGCTTGAGGTTCCGGACTAACGTGCAGTACGACCCTGCCGAGTAGTACGATCCTGCGATTGCAATACGGGAAGCGGCGGCGTTGACCGCCGCACCAATCGGCGCAGCTCATCTTGATCGACAAAATGATCCGTCACTCCAGCCTCTTTATCCGGATGACTGAAGACAAGACCGTCGGAATCCTCAAGCTTCAGCGCTTGCTCCGTATTCATGATCCCCAGTGCCTGGCGCTCATACTCGGACTCGAGCGCCGCCTCGACGATGGCTTTTTTCTTGCGCATGTCCATTTCCTCCGTTGCTCAAAAGATAACGGACAGGCGGAGTCGCGGTTCCCATCAGGGCATCACGATATGAGACCCATTGAAACGAACGCCCCGTCGATAGACGGCCCGCCATCGCGCGGACCGAACTGCTTTTATGCCCTCGCTGAGGCGGCAAGAACGGGCAGTCGTCTGGGATTTGATGAGAGCAACGCCGGCAAGATAGGCAGAGGAGCTGCGATCGTTTTGACGGGTCTTTTTATTCGTCAAGCAGTTCCCGCAGCGAGAAATATTTTTGACAATTAGCAAATTCTCACGAACTCGACCTCCAACAGCTTTCCTAATTTTTCGATGCTGCTCCCAATGTGTCCGACGCCGACTGCGCAATGATGCGCCGGTCCTTCGGCGTTCCAATTCTCGACGAACGCGCGCGCTCCGATTGGAAATTGATAGCGGCTGTTGGTGTTTCCAATCTCCAGGATCGGTCCGGGCACCGATTGTCCTTCGGCGCACAACAGCTTCACTTTTCCGGCGCACTCCACCACGGAGAGCAGTGTTACCGGGCCATTCTTAACCGACATTTCGACACTCACGCCGGAGCCGACCTTGCCGTGATAGACCTCCAGAGGACGGATCTTGGTTCGACCCTCTGCAATTTTGGTATGGCCTGGGCCATCATGGCCCATCAGGACCACATCTGCATCGAAATCCATTGCATAATATTCGGTGAAGGAACCTCCGGTGCCGAAGCTGTCCATGATCTTCATGGCCTGCGCGTTTTTGATCTCATATTCGCCAGCAACCGGTATGCCATCGGCGGTGAGCATCGAACAACCAACGATTACCGACGTGATGACGTCCTCGTATTCATGCCCGGACACCGATTCATAATAATAGGCGAGCGAGCCGAGACGCTTCGCGTCGACGAGTTTGCGCAGCGCGACAGCAGTTCTTGCCGCCCGCGCCAGTTCGTCCGGATCGCAATCCGGCTGCACGTCGAATTCCGTTCGGATTCTGTCCAAGCAGGCCGCCACTTCCGCCTCGCCAACATCGCGTCTGAGGCGTGCTAGTTCGTCAATCTCCACGACTTCGATGTGTGTCCCGAATGCCGTGCTTTGGGCTGTGAGATCGGAATAGATATCGAGCATGCCGTTGTAATAGCGCCCCATGACGCCAAGGCGATTATGCGACATGACGTGGGCTACCCGTGCGGCCTCGATCCACTCCTCGATCTCGTTGTCGACAAACGGGTCATCGTTGAGAACGCCTGTTACTTGGTGAAACCGAATGCCCGCTCGAGTGAACACATTGGCAATCTCGGGCACCGGGCATGCAGCGCAGTGCGCCAGCCACTCGCCGGTCATGGCAGTCCTGTTGCCGAGTGCGTTGAAGGACGCGTAGTCGATCGCACCAGCCGGCTGCAGATTCAAAATAATGACCGGCACCTTTGCACGCCGAACAACCGGCAAGACGGTCGACGATAGAGCGTAGGTGGTGATGTAAAGGAAAATGATATCGACATCGGCCTGACGAAACAGATGGCCGGCATCGACGGCCTTCTCCGGCGTATCGACGAGGCCAAGATTGACGACTTCGACCCCGGGCCGTTCCAGCTTGGACGCGACGACATGTACATACCCGCGCAGCCTTGCTTCGAGACCGTCAAACTGCGGCCAATAGGCCTCCAGACCGATACCGAACAGGCCGGCCTTCAAAGGGCGATCAGACATTCCATTTTCTCCTGGAATTATAGCGGGGTCAGCCCTGCAGGCGGACACGAAGCTGGTCGAGGCCCACGGCCAGAAGCAACACGACACCGCGCGTGACATCCTGCCAGAAACTGGACACGTTCATGAGGGTCAGGCCGTTGTTCAGAGTTCCGAGGATCAGCACCGCAATCAGCGTACCCCAGACGCTTCCCCGCCCGCCAAAGAGGCTCGTGCCTCCGAGAATGATAGCGGCGATGATCGTCAGCAGATGCTGACTTGCTGCATTCGGGGCTGCCGCACCGAGCATTGCTGCAAGAATGATACCAGCGGCAGCGCCTGAAATGCCTGAGATCACGTAGAGGATCATCTGGGTGCGCTCGACAGGCACGCCGAGAAGGCTGCTGGCCTCGGGATTGCCGCCGGTTGCGTACACAAACCGTCCGAACGGCGTCTTGGCAAGCACGAGCCAGAGGACGGCAAAGACGATCAGCATGACGATGACGGGAAACGGCACGGAAAAGATGCGGCCTGAACCAAGCCAATTGAAGGCCGGCACGAAGAGCGGCTTGCTCAAGCCACCCGTCATGACCATCGACAGGCCCGAGAAGATGCTCATCGTCCCGAGTGTCACGATCAGGGGATTGAGGCGCAGCTTGGTGACGATCACGCCATTCAAAATTCCGACCCCGGCGCCGATGACCAAGGCTGTCAGGCATCCAACCCAGATATTGATCCCGTTGGAATGCATCAATGCGACGATGACACCGGCCAGTCCGGCAACGGCAGCCACCGACAGGTCGAGTCCACCGCCAATGATCAGCGGCGTTCCGGCTGCGGCCATGAGCCCGATGAAGGCCATGTTCGTGCCGATATTGGCAAGATTGCTCACCGACAGAAAGAACGGTGACAGCATAGCGAAAGCCGCAAGAAGGATGACATAGAAGCCCAGCAGAACCACGATCCCGGCGGCCGGTCTGGCAAGGATCTCCGTCATCGACTGGCGTTGGCTGGTCGGCTTGGGTTCGCTCGCAACGATCGAGTTTGACTTGTTCATGCTTTCTCCAATTCGTTCGCAGCAGACACCGAGTGCGACTCCGCCGCCTGCATCAGCTCGGCGGCCGATGCATTGGCTCCCAGTGCGGCCACGGCCCGGCCCTCTTCGAAGACGATCGCTCGGTCGGCAAGACCGGCGACTTCCTCAGCGTCCGATGAGACGAGGAGTATGCCCAATCCGTTCGCTGCCAACCGGCGGATCTCCTCATAAATCTCTCGTCGAGCGCCGAGGTCGACCCCGCGGGTCGGTTCCTCGAGAATGAGCAGCTTGGGGTCGCCGAGCAGCCATCGCGCCAGGCACACTTTCTGCTGGTTGCCGCCGGAAAGGAGTCTTATCTCCTGCTCCGGGCCCGTCGTCTTGACGCGCAGGGTGCGGATCCAGTGTTGCGACATTGCCCGCTCCCGATTGTCATCGACGAGCCCGAAGCGCGTAAAGCGCGTGAGGTAAGGAAGGGTCGTGTTGGTACGGACGGTGAGGTTGGCGATCAGGCCTTGCCGCTTGCGCTCGGCTGCAACGAAACCGATACCGCTTCGAATGCTTGACCGCGGATTCGACAACGCCGTTTCGACTGTCCCCATCCGGATTGAACGGACCTTCGCCTTGGGCTCCGCCCCATAAATGGCTCTGCCGACCTTCTCAATCCCGGAGCCGATCAGGCCGAACGCACCCAGGACCTCGCCGCGGCGCACCGAAAAGGACACGTCGCTGAGCCAGCCTGGCAGCGACAGTCCTTCGACAGTCAGGATCGTCTCGTCCGCCAGGGATTGCGGCTTTGCCGGAAAAAGATCGCCGAGATCGCCTCCCAGCATCGCCCGCAGCACCTCGTCGTGACTGGTGGCGCTCGTCTGGAACTGGCCGCGTACCTCGCCGTCCCGCAACACGACGATCCGGTCGGAGAGGCGAAACACCTCGTCGAGGTAGTGGGAGATATAGATGATCGTGACGCCGTCGGCGCGAAGCGCATCGATCACCCCGAACAGGGTTTCGGCATCTGCTTCTCCGAGTGCAGCGGTCGGTTCATCCATGATCAGAATACGAGCCTGGCCGGCCAATGCCCGGGCGATCTCGACGATCCGCTGCTCCGGAAGCGATAGCGATCCCATTCTCCGGCTCGCAGAGACATGACCGAGCTTCAGTCGGCCGAGCAGCGTCGTCGCTTGCCTCTGCATGGCGGCACGGTCGACGAAACTTATGCCGGCGATCTTGCGCTGGGGCATCGATCCCAACGCGATGTTCTCCGCGACCGACAAGTCCGGATGCACGGACAGTTCCTGCGGCATCAAGCGAATACCCGATGCTATGGCCGCACGTGCCGACGTGATGTCGACTGCGGCCCCATCGATCTGTATCTGTCCGGCATCGCAGGAATAGACGCCGGACAGGATCTTCATCAGCGTGGATTTGCCTGCACCGTTAGCCCCGAGCAGCGCCACGACCTCGCCAGCATCGGCCGAACAGGTGACGTTTTTCAGGACCTGCACGCCGGAGAAGGACTTGGTGACGTTGGTGATTTGGAGCCGCGCCACGCGGCTCTCCGTGCTCGATACAGTCTGCATCAGAATCGCCTCCGACCCCAGATCATTGCTTGGGGAGAATTGCCTCGTACCCCTTCAACCAATCCTCTTTTTTCAGACCAGAGAGATAGCTTGCGAACTCTGCCTCGGGAAACGTGTAACCGTCGGCTTCGCCGGCGCACGCGAATTCCTTGTAGAATTTGCAGATGTTTGCCTTGGTTACCATCTGATGGGTGACGAAGGTTGCCTCCGGCACGGCCTTGCCGGCGAGCGCAGACAGTGCAATCGGAATGAGATAATTCCCGTAGCTGCCTGGAAACGAACCCGTCGCCGCCACGAGTTTCGGGTCCGTGGCAAGCGCCTCGGCTTCATCCGCGCCGTTGCCGACGGCGATGGCCTGATCAACACGTCCGGCTGCTCGGACGGCCTGCAGCATGCCCATGGTCGCCTGGTCGTTGATCGCGATGATCATGATCGGCGCTCCTGGCGGAATGCGGCCGAGCACGTTGTTCATCTGGGTATAGGATTCCTGCAGCGTATTCTTCGTATCGATCTCGATGATGTGGTCGGCCGGGAAATCCTTGGTCAGGGCCAGGAAGCCGGCGCGCTGACCTTCCGTGCGCATGCGCGGGATGACGCCCGACTGGGGCAGTGCGCCGATGACGAGATAGCCGCCTTTTACCGTGCCCGCGCCAAACTGTTTTGCCGCAGCCGTTGCAAGGTAGGACCCGCCCATGAAACCGGACTTCGGATTGTTCACGCCGAAGAAACTTGCACCGGGCATGGGGATATCGATTGCCGTGACCTTGGTGCCGTCTTGCTTGAACACGTCCATCACGGTCTGACCGAAGTTTGCGTCGGTCTGAAACTCAATGACGTAGTCAACCTTGCGTTCGGCAAAAGATTTGGCATTGGCAAGCGCGGTCGGCCCATCGAGTCGGTTGTCGGCGACGACGAGTTCCACGCCGGCAACATCGGCGTTTGCCTGGATGCCTTTCTCGACGAGCACGCCGAAAGCGATGTCACGCTGAAGATTGGCGAAGCCGATGCTGTACTTGCTGCCGTTTTTCGGAGGCGTCACTTTCGACGCGTCGGCGGCCATAGCCTTGAGAGCCTCGGCCGAAAGCATATTGCCGTCGAACTTCGCGGGATCGAACCCGTGGAAATCATCGGCATAGGCAGCAGATGCGGCGAGACAAGCGGCTGCGACCAGCAGTCTGGCATGAGTTTTCATGTTTATTCTCCTCCCAGCCGCTACCCTCCCCGGCAGCGGCGATAGCTGATGCAATCAGCGTTTCGGCAAAATTCGATCGACTTTGCCCTGACCTGATGACGGTACCATCGGCCCCACCTGTTGACACGACGCCAAAATCCACAAAAGTGATCATTTGCATACAAAAAATGATCCTAAAAGGGCGACGTCAAATGACGGAAAACTACTTCGTCTACATGCCTGACAACAGAATTTCTGCAGCATGGGGCTGCACCGCTGTCTCGACGGGCTATTCGGTCATTGCGCCGCACTCCAGTTACCCTCCGAGCCGTCATCCGGACGACCACCATTTCAGCTGGTCTCGAGGCCGCATCCTCCAGGCCTTTCAGGTCGTGCTGATCAGCGCCGGCAACGGGAAGCTCGAATTCGGAAACCTGCGCCGACAGGTGCGCGTCACCGAAGGATCAATTTTTCTTCTGTTCCCGGGCGTGTGGCACAGGTTCGCGCCCGATCGTCGAACCGGCTGGACCGAGCACTGGATAGAGTGCCGGGGAACCGCTTTCGATTTTGCGGTGGATGCTGGCCTCCTGCATGTCGAACGCCCGCTCAACCCGGCAAGCGATGAGATCAATCATGTGTTCGCCTCCATCCATGACCTGGCGCGGCAGGATCCCGTGCTTCATCAGCTGGTGATATCCACGCTCGGGTTGCAGCTCCTTGCGCTGCTCTGCCGGCCGGACGATCTGGCAACCGGCGCCGGCACGCGCCTTGTCGATCGGGCGCGCATGATCTTGATGGAACGCTGCGGAACCTCACAATCGGTCGAGGATCTCGCGGCAGAGATGGGGGTGAGCTACCCCTATTTTCGCCGGCTGTTTCGTGAGCAAACCGGGATGTCGGCGAAACAATATCAAATGAACGTCCGCATTCAGCGAGCACGCGATTTCCTCGTGAACACCGACAAATCGGTAAAAGAAATCGCCGGCCTGCTCGGCTTTCATTCCGCCTTCCATTTTTCCAGCCAATTTAAAAATGCGGTTGGCTGCGCACCGACGGAATATCGTAGGACCTCTGAGAATTGAGAAGTCTGCCGATCCGTGGCACCGCGCGACCCCAGACGTCCCGCACTCTGTCTTCGATGTCAGGAACCGGCGGCAGCGTCGAAGACGCAGAAAAGATCATCGCGCAATATGGAGCCGATCGGAAGGCATCCGACAAGGCTGCACGCCGTTTCACGGCGTAGAAACGAGAGCGGCTGCTCGACGCTGCAATCAGTGGAGAAGCCGCACGTCCGCCAGTCGCTGAAGAGGCGGCGCGCCGGGCAATGGGAACCACAGCTTTCGGAAGACCTCTTATTTCATTGAAAGCTAATTTGAACTTCGTTAGCTTCCTTTGCGGGAGGACTACAATGCAACACATTGATTCGAATACTGCCGAGCCTATCGTAGCGGCGAAGGTCTGGTGCATCGCGGACTTCTGCTCGCAGCACCGATTGGATGGCAAGGAGCAAGCCAAGCTTACTGCCTTGTTCGGTGAGTTCGCGACCATCAGCGAACTCGTCCACAATGTAACGCGTAGATCAAGGTCAAGGTGAACAGGCCGACCCGGCGAAACGGCTCACGTTCCATGCGCTCACCTGGCCGGCGGCACCAGCGAGCGTGCGATATCGATGATGTCGTCACGCGAGGTGGTCGGGTCTTCCCCGTTCCCGGCCATCACGATATGAGACCCGTTGAAACGAACGAATGAACGCCGATACTGGCGACACCGCCTAACTCGGCGAGACGTCAAGCCCCACCGGCGGCTCTTTGAATTAAGCGGGCAACCACTTCAGTGCGGTTCTGCGCCTGCAGCTTGCGCATGATGTGTTGCAAATGCATCTTCACCGTATGCCCGGACAAATTGAGTTTTCCTGCAATGACCTTATTTGAGCAGCCGCATTGCAGCTCTGCGAGGACATCCGCTTCCCGGGGAGTGAAATCAGCAATCGCCAGGTACTGCGTCCTATCATCCAAGCTCTTTTCGGCTTCACTTCTGGCCGGAGGATGCTCGCTTGAGCCTGCTGTAACAGCTCCCAATAGCTGCGGGAAAAAAGTTCCTCCTGCCAGAACGAGACGAAGACCGGCAAGAGCAATGTCAACGGGAAGTGAGGTCGAGAAAAAGCCGCGGATGCCCATCTTGAGTGCCTGACGGGCTATGATGGCGTCATCCGTACCTGAGAGCAACGTGACAGGGGCCTCAGGAAAACGTGCAGCAATCGCCGCGAGATCATCACGCAGGCTGGTGCTCTCAACACTTCTGCCGGCCAGACCCAATACAATCAAACGCACCTCAGCTCCAAGAGCACTATCGAGACTCTCGGTCGAGATCAAATCTACAACGTTCCACCCGGCGAGTTCACGCTCAAGAAGCTTCACCACGGTCGTGCGCGCCAATGTAGAATGCTCGATGATGATCACAGTTGGTGCATTGCGGCCCATACGGCGCCTAGTTCCAGTAATGTCGGACACTTGCGTGCTCCCCCAGAATATTTGCAACGCAACAGCTATTCATATTATTCCTGTTCTCACTACATGTCATGATAAAAAGTGAGTGTATCTCATATATTAATAGTCTGATCTCTCATCATAATTCTTATAGTCTATAAGATATCAACGAGATGTAACTTGGCCCGCAGAGCATATTGAAGAGATTTTTCATGAAGGCCTGCTGGTTCGACTTGTCGCCGTAGACTTTCCAGCCTTCGCCGAATTCACGTACGGCAAGCGGGTCAACAAAGCTTACAAAGGCACTGAAAAGGCGACCAATCTGCTACAGACCCATTTCGGAAAGCGCCATTGGATATAACGAGCTGCCGATCGGCTCGGCTTTGTTTCCATATCTCAATTCAAAGCAGTCACGGGCCTCGACAGCAAAACGGCAAACGCCAAAAGCAACAAAAGTACAAGATCGCTGATTACCCGTTATGATTAGTGAAAACTGCGCTCTATCGACGCATTAATACCAGTTGGCACCGTTTTCACTCCGGCAGCACTGTGCCGGCACTGCCAGATGCCGGTCAGAGGTCACGGCTCTGGCGGCCGAAATCGGCGACAATGCGGATGAGGTCATGTTGGAATGTTCGGGATCTCAGTGAGCCCGCCGTTCAGTGCCATGTCGGCCAAGGAGCCGAATGCCGGGCGGAGGAAACAATTCAACATATGGCTTGAAAGATCGCACGAAGAACGGTTTCGTGCAGTTGAGCCACCGCACAAGTGGGGAGTCTATCCGCGAGGACAGGATGTCCTCCGAAAACCGCTCACACTTTCGGCATCATGCTCTAGAGCCTTTCCGGGTTAGATTGAAGCATTCTGCCGGAGCAGGTTTTCGTCAGGGCAAAGGCGATTGGCGAAGGGCATACCCCTTGGTACGTCCGAGCCGATCGCCTTTGATCCTGGCGGGAAGATGCCCGGCCCTTCGGGTTGGCTGAAACGGGCCGGCTGATCGACCGGCCGGCTTGGCCGTAGAGCTTGGCTACGACGCGCGCCGGCCGGTCGACCATCCGACTCCGTTTGAGCCAACAGAATGCTTCAATCTAACCCGGAAAGGCTCTAGCTATGCATGAAGCTCAGAATGTCGTCTACGAGAGCCGAATGGGCGTCCGTGAGGTTACCGTCTCCGCCGTGGCCCGCGATGCCGGCCAACTGAAGCGCTTGCTGATCATAGAGAACATGATCGGTCTGTTGGGCGTCCGCCGTCCCACCGGCGGGAACGGCAATGTTGATGGGATGGAAATAGGCGAAATTGACGTCTACCATGCTGCCGGTTGACGATCCGACCCCGCCGCCGCCGCCGCCGAGCGCATGGTTGCCGGTAAAAATCGTATCCGACGACAGGTTGAAGCCACCGCCATTGCCGCCGATGCCTGCGATCTGCACAGTGCCCTGATCGAAAATGACATTGTTTGTCTGATGAGCCTCCGCCGATCCGCCGGCGGCGCCGATGGCGATGTTGATCGGCGAGAAGATGGCGATACTCACGTCGACCATGCTGCCGACGAAATATCCGTCGCCGCCGTGGCCTGCATAATAGTCGCCGGTCAATGTGAGCGCCGTTCCTGGGCTCATCGACGGGCCATGGCCCGCGACGTTATGGTCTCCGCCCGAGCCACCCATGCCGCCGATCTGGGTTGCGCCCTGCAGGAACAGTGCGTTGTTCGATTGCTCAGCGTGAGCCGTCGCGCCAGGGCCTGCAGCCACAGCAGTATTCACGGGGGCAAACAGCGCGACTTCGGTGCTTACGAGTCCACCGTAGAAAAGCCCATTGCCCCCGCTGCCGGCATGATTGGCGCCATCGCCGCCGCCGATGGCAACATTGCCGCTTCCGCCATTCCCGCCTATCCCGGCCATTTCGGTGGGATGCTGATTGATGAGCGCATCATTGCCCTGGAAAGCGTCGGCACCCGAATGAGGTCCCGCAATAGCGGCATTGGACGGCATGAAAACGGCCAACGCGTTGCTGCCGATCACGCCTTCGCTTATTCCGTCACCACCGCTGCCGGCTGAATTAGAGCTCGGACCAGAAGCGACATCCAATGGAAGCCAAGTCGGCACCAGCGCCAGATGTCCCGCGGCCACATTGGAGGCGAGGTGTTGATCGGTGCCCGCCTTGGGCAAGTCTTCCAATAAGGAACGAGTTTCCACCATTGCCGTCTCCATTCCGCGCTCAACCGCACGTCCACCGAGCGTGCGGCGCCATGCAGCCTCAATTGTTCAGGCATTGTGCATCCGAACGTCAGAAAAGCAGAGCCTGCAATTCGTCTACATCCCGTCGGCTAGGACTGTAGCCATTTGGCTGTCATGACCGCAGCACCCGTTGTGCGAGTTTGCGAGCACTCAATCCGCTTTTGGATTAGAGGTCCCGCATCTTTCGCGCGATGGCACATAAACGTTTTCAGCCCCGAACAGGATCGTCTTTGCCATGCGCAAACCTGATGAGAAACCCGGATACAGGCGGTTTTCTTGGGCGGGCGTTGCTTCAAAAGGCGGCGCTGCTTCGACGAGGTCGCAGACATGATCGTGGTCATGCCATCCGACGCCAAAGCACTAAGTACCAATCCAAATAACGCTTCGCCGCCTCGAAGTATACATCCGAATGAATGTCGCCGAATATCTAGATGGCTCGCAGATTAAATCGCAGGCAGTATTTGCCCGCGGTTGTATTGGCTGGCGGTGACATGCTGGATACCCACGCCGTAAAAGTAACGCTGATGAAACGAAGTAGAAGGAGTGACATCAATGCCTATTCCACAGATATCCGACACGATTCATCTCAACAACCCGGATGCGGGTGACGCGAATGCCGGCAACGGCGGAGATGGCCACAACGATGGGAACATCAACTACAACCCGGTTGCATATGTAGACCCCGTGCAAACGGTCTACGGGGCAACGACCGATCTGCACAATGGCGATCACGTTTGGCAGAAGGCAGGTTGGGACGCCGGCAGTGGCGGAGACGGTGGCTTTGCTCAGGCCAAGAACGGCTTCCTGGCGGCGGTCAAGAACAGCGGCGACGGCGGCGCGGGGGGAGATTCAAACTCCAACGGCAGCCAAGGAAACTCGAGCGGTGGCGACACGGCCACCGTGAATGCGGCTACGACCGCGACACAATATACGCAGCTTGTGGCCGATCAGCACGCGACCATCCTCGCAGGCGTCGGCGGCAACGGCGGCAACGGAAACAACGCTCTGGGCGGCGATATCTCGTCAGCTCTGGTTCACACGGATCCCGAAACGACGACGGTGAACAATTCTCTCGATCACTTCATAAACGCCTTCGGCCATATCGACGTCGACCATCTCGGCTCCTGAACTCAGACATCAAGGGCCGCTGGTTTCGGCCGGCGGCCCTTGGGTAAGCAGCCTCTTCTTGTCAGTATCAAGTGCAGCGAGATCTGATAATGACGACGATTTCCATAAAGTCACCGCGCCCGCAGACACAGCTTGTTGTTGCGCTCCGGGCTTGTGCCGGAGCCTTCGGGCTGGTCTTCCTCTACAGCTGCGGCTACAATCTCTTTCTTCTCGCGCCTTCCATCTATCTCCTGCAGATCTATGACAGGGTCCTGTCGAGCCGAAGCGCTGACACGCTCCTGATGCTGACGATGATCATCGCCATCGGCGTGGTGGTCGGGTCCACGCTGGATATCGTACGCAGGGCAGCTCTTTCGCGCATCGGCAGCTGGCTGGATCACAGGCTACGGCCCCTGGTGCTGACAGCATCGTTCGAATATGCCGCTCGCGCCGATACGGGAGCCGCCACGGAATGCTACAGGGACCTGGCCGCACTACGCCAGTTCCTCGATTCACCGGCTAGCTCGCTTTTTTTTGACGTTCCCTGGGCACCGGCATTCCTGCTCCTGCTCTTTCTTGTTCATCCGCTGCTTGGGACCATCGGTCTTCTGAGCGCGCTTGCACTTCTGCTGTTTGCGTTCATGACGGAACTGGCGACGCGAGAGCCGCTTGCCCACGCCAATCTTGCCCTTTCGAGGAGCTATCTGCGATTTGCGACCGCCCTCAAAAACATCGAGGTAATCAGGGCTATGGGCATGCAGGATGGCGCAGCGCTGATCGTCTATCGCGATGCGGAAATGGCAAGAAGGGCGCAGGACATCGCGATGCATCGGACGGAGATCATTCTTGGTTTCTCCAAATCGATCCGCACACTCGCGCAGATCCTGATGATGGGATCCGCTACCTGGCAGGTACTCGCGAACAATGGCAGTCCCGGGATCATCTTCGTTGCGAGCTTGCTGCTCGGGCGCGGGCTCGCACCAATCGAGGGCGCAATAGGTGCATGGCGCTCCCTTACGTTTGCGCGCAATGCCTTCAATCGCTTGAACAGAATGCTGATATCAGTTGCATCTGAACACGATGCCCGAATGGTGCCGCTACCGGAACCCAATGGCCTCGTTCTCGATAACGTCAGCTATATCAAGCCATTCGCCGATCGGCCGATATTGTCGGGCATCACATTACGCCTCGCCCCAGGCGATTGCATAGCGCTCATCGGTCCGTCGGGATCGGGAAAATCGACACTGGGTCGCGTCATAGCAGGCGTTGTGCAAGCAACGAGCGGATGTGCTCTTCTCGGCGGGGTCGATATCTCGGCTCTGCGCCTTTGCGGCGGGACCCGCCACGTCGGATACCTGCCGCAGGACATCGAACTTTTCGGCGGAGCGATCAAGGATGTGATCGGCCGGCTGGACGGAGGAGATCCCGGTAAAGCGATCGACGCTGCGAAGCTGGTTGGCTTGCACGAAGCGATCATGCGGCTGCCGCAGGGCTACGAGACCGATATCGGTGAAGGGGGAAACCTGCTCCTTCGGGCGCAGCGCCAACAGCTCGGACTGGCACGGGCTGCCTACGGAAATCCGTCTCTTATCGTTCTCGACGATCCGAATTCGAGCTTGGATTATGAGGGCGAACGCATGCTGTTCACGGCAATCGAGCGCATGAAATCCAGGGGGATGACCGTCGTTATCATGACTCATCGGATGGGGATCCTGCCGGTCACCAACAAGATTGCCATCATGCGTAACGGGACGGTGGCTGCCTTCGGCGACAGCGAGCGGATTTACGAAACTTATCTTCAACCACCGTCTCGAACAGGAACGTAGGGAGAAACGCTGCCATGGCCCTTGTTCAACTGGACGCAACGCCGGCGAGATTTTCAAATTCGCCAAGGACGGGTCGGCAGCTGGCTCAACGATCGAGCGCGACAGCCAGGCAACAGACGGCCTATTTGCCGGTAATCGAGTCGAAACGGCGCGGACCCGCGCCCTCCTCGCCCATGCCGGGGCTCAGAGGTGTTGTCTGGACGGGGAACCTGTTGATCCTGGTCTTCATCGTCGGATTGGGAACCTGGTCGGTTCTGGCGCCGCTGAAAAGCGCTGCAATTGCATCGGGCGTCATCGAACCGGAGTCCAGCCGCAAGACCATTCAGCACCTGGAAGGCGGGATTGTGCGACGGATACTCGTCAAAAACGGCGATGCGGTCATGGGCGGGCAAATCGTGATAGAGCTCGACGATACGAAGTCCCGCTCGGAGCGCGACAGCATTCAAGGGCAACTTTGGGACGCCGAAGGAAGCCGCGCCCGCCTGCTTGCGGAGCAGACGGGCGGCGACCATGTCGCCTATCCTGAGGATCTCAGGGCAGCAATGGACAAATACCCTTCAGTCAGCGCAATTCTGATCGGGCAACAGAAAATCTTCGAAGCCCGTCGTCGGGTCATGCAGGCCGAAATTCAGATCGCCAATGAAAAGATCGCGCAGGTGCGGCAGGAAATCGTCGGACTTGGCGCACAGAAGGCAGCACTGGCCGACAGAGCGACAATCTCGAGCCAAGAACTGGATCAGGTTACGATCCTCAGCGCCAAAGGACTGGAAAGAAGGAGCAGACTTCTCAACCTCCAGCGGGAAAAAGCAGACCTTGATGGCCAGCAAGGTCAAGTGGAGGCCCAGATCTCTCGCGCCTACCAGGTGATCAGCGGATCGCAGGCCGATCTCGCAAAGCTTGAGAGCGACCGGTTGAGCGAAGTCGCCCAAGGCATGCGCGATACGGAGAGCCGGATCATGCAACTGCGCGAGCGCCTGCGGGCGATCGACGACCAACTCTCAAGGACCGATATCCGTGCTTCCGAAGATGGAACAATCATGAACCTGCGCGTCCACACATCAGGTGGAGTGATCGGCGCGGGTGAACCGCTCGTCGATCTTCTGCCACGCTCCGATCGTCTTGTCGTGTCTGCCCACGTCAGACCGGAAGACATCAATCTCGTCCGCGCCGGGCTCGAGGCACAGGTCCACCTCCTTCCATACAATCAGCGGCGCATTCCACTCCTGAAAGGTCGGGTCGAGTATGTATCAGCGGACCGTCTCACCGATCCGCAGAGCGGCCAGCCCTACTTTGCTGCGACGATCCGTGTAACGGACGAGCGGTTGGCGAAAATGAGCGATGTCGAACTGGTCGCGGGGATGCCCGCACAGACACTGATCGAAACGGGCAAAAGCAGCGTGGCGCTCTATGCCGTCAGACCACTCCTCGACAGTTTCAACAGAGCATTTCGCGAGGACTGAGGCGGTGATGGGCAAGCGAAAATTCGACGACAACCAGATTACCGGTATTCTGAAGGAGCACCAAGCCGGGGTGACGGTGGCAGATGTTTGCCACAGGTACGGCATCAGCGAGCCGACCTTCTATCGGTGGCAATCCTTGCAGTCCGGAAATGTCGGTCTCCATGCCAAAAGGTTGAGAGCACTGGAGGAAGAGAACCAGAAGCTCAAGAGGCTTTTGGCCGAATCCATGCTCTCGGCGGCAACACTGAGCGAGATGCTGGCGAAGACATCGAAAGGGCGACACTAACCTCTAAACAGAGGAGTTTGTTGGCCGCCTTCTGGCCCCGCATATCGGGCGCGCGGCATCATATTTGGACGAGGGAGCCTTCCCAGTGGGGCAAAGGGATACGGCTCGAAAGGTAGCAAGCTCGATCACAACCTGGCCGCCTTGGGATGCGTATACATCAAGCCACATCGTCAAGGTCGACGTCCAGCGCGCTGGCGATCGACCTGAGTGCGTCCAGGGAGCCCTCCTTCTTTCCGGTCTCGATTTCGGAAAGATAGGGCTGGGAGAGCCCGGACTTTTCAGCCAGCTCCTTGATGCTCATGCCGCGATGCTTACGGAACACCCGGACAGGATCTTCGCCGGCGATCAGCGCCTTGACGACGTCTTCAGGCCAGGTCTCTTCGCCAGCGTCGATACGCGCCTTTGCGGCGCGCGCCTCGCTGATGTCGACAAGGTCCTGATAGTCGTCTTCGGAAAGCAGCACGTACCCCTTGCCGTCGATGGTTAGTTTCTGGATTTCACCCATGGTGGTCTCCTATTCGTTATAGATGTCGCCGCGTGGGCCGGCCTTGATGACGAGGACCTGCATGGTCTGATCGTCGATGATGACGCGGTCCTGCCCGACACGAATTCGAAAAAATTCGCTGCCTTGCAGCTTCTTGAGGTCGACCGACTCACCGTTGGCGAAGGCTTCGACCCTGGCGACGATCGCCGCGGCGCGCTTCGGCTGCATCTTGCGGAGTGCCTTCGCGGCAGCCTTGCTGTAGGCGATCTTTTTCATGGGTAAATATAGCTGAAAGCGAATTATTTTTCAACAATAATATTGCCACTGGCGATATTTGTGAAATTCTGCAGGTTCTTTCGATCGGATGCCCGCACGCATCGATGATGCGGATATAAAAAATGAAATGAAAACATCGTGGATGACAGTGGTGCCCAGGACCGGAATCGAACCAGTGACACGCGGATTTTCAATCCGCTGCTCTACCAACTGAGCTACCTGGGCTAACCTGCTTCCAATGGTCCCTTTCAGAAAAGGAACCGCGGGGCCTTGGTTCACCCCGGAAGCGAGCGGGGTTATAGCATCTTGTTCGCCCATGGCAAGCGTCAAATGACTCTTTTTTGACGGTCTTGCCGGCTTTGCGGATTCATGAGGAAAAATAAGAGCTTCGCAGGCGAAATTCTCTAGTTTTCCTCATCGGGATATTCGGCCTTCGTCTCATCGTCGGCAACCGGAATGGCATAGGCGCCGGTCAGCCAGCGGGAGAGATCGGCCTCGCGGCAGCGATTGGAGCAGAAGGGGTAATGTTCGCGGTGGGAAGGTTTGCCGCATTCGGGGCAAGGGCGCGTCTTGCGCAGCGGTTCGACCTTGGCGGCCGCTTTCTTTTCTTCAGGCATAATCGGTCCGTCCTATAGGATCGGCCGTCGGGCTCAGCCCTCGGGCCACCGGCTATGCACATCGAAGCCTTCGCCGGTCAAAAGCAGAATGGTTTCATAAAGCGGCAGGCCGACGACATTGGTGTAGGAGCCCACCATCTTCTGTACGAAGGTGCCGGCGAGGCCCTGGATGCCGTAGGCGCCTGCCTTGCCGCGCCACTGGCCGGAGGCCAGGTAGTTCTCGATCTCGAAGCCGGAGAGACGCTTGAAGCGCACCTTGGTCTCGACGATCTTCTGACGGACCTTGCGATCCGGGGTCACCAGGCAAACGCCGGTGTAGACCATATGGTTGCGTCCCGACAAGAGATGCAGCGAGTTCAACGCCTCGTCGGCGAACTCAGCCTTGCCGAGAATGCGCCGGCCGACAGCGACCACCGTATCGGCAGACAGGATATAGCTGCCCTTCCAGGTGATATCGCCCTTGATGGCGGCAAGGGCGGCTTCCGCCTTCTCGGCCGAAAGCCTGCGGGCGAGCGAACGCGGATGCTCCGACTTCTTCGGCGCTTCGTCGATATCCATCGGCATCAGGCGCGAAGGCTCGATGCCGGCCTGGTTGAGCAGGTCAACGCGACGGGGCGAGCCCGAGGCCAGAATGAGCTTGTATTTCAGCGCCATGGAACCTCGACCATCGTCAGACGGGAGCAAAAACCCTTGCGGGGACCTTCGGGCAAACTTACTTGAAACGGTAGGTGATACGGCCCTTGGTCAGATCGTAAGGCGTCATTTCAACAAGCACCTTGTCGCCGGCGAGAACGCGGATGCGGTTCTTGCGCATGCGGCCGGCGGTGTGGGCGATGATCTCGTGTTCGTTTTCGAGCTTCACGCGGAACGTCGCATTCGGCAGAAGTTCGGTCACGATGCCCGGGAATTCGAGGACTTCTTCTTTAGGCATATAAGTGTTTTCTTCCTGTGGGTTGAATAGGCAGCGCAGCGCGCGCCTTTAAAATTTGGGCGGAAACTACACAATCAACGAAGGTTTGTGAACCTCGTTGATCAGGCTTTCCTTTATTTGTTTTCATGCCGATTGCGCGGCAATGCCATTTCGTTTGAGTAGCCGGCTTTCGATGAGGCCGCCCAGGTGATCGCGGACCTCGCGATAGCTTTCCAGAATCTGCTCGCGCGTTCCGATTGCAACCGTCGGATCCATGGTCGGCCAGTAGACGACATCGACCGCACTCGACCGCGTCAGCTCAAGTGCTGCGTGATGGGCCTGCGGCGACAGCGTGATGATCAGATCGAAGTAATCGTCCTCGAGCTCTTCCAGCGTCTGCGGCTGGCGGCGCCCGAGGGAAAGCCCGATCTCCTCGAGCACGACATCCACGAAGGGATCGCGCTCGCCGGCGCGTACGCCGGCAGACTTGATATAGGTATTGGCCGGCAAAATGCTACGGGCGATCGCTTCGGCCATCGGCGAGCGGATGGCATTCATCCCGCACATGAAGAGGATGGCGCCCGGCCGCTTTCCCTCCTCGACGTCGACGGCGCGCTCCATTGCCGTCATCCGCGCCAATAGAGCACGCAGACCAGCGTGAAAAGGCGCCGGGCGGTGTCGAAATCGACCTCTATCTTGCCGGCCAGCCTATCCTTCAGCGTCTGCGAGCCTTCATTGTGGATGCCGCGCCGGCCCATGTCGATCGCCTCGATGCGGCTCGGCGTCGACGAACGGATCGCTTCGTAATAGCTCTCGCAGATCATGAAGTAATCCTTGACGATCCGCCGGAAGGGCGTGAGCGACAGGATATGGGTGGCGACGCCGCCGCCTTCTTCGGTGGTGATGGCGAAAACCAGTTTCGAATCGACCAGCGAGATGTTCAGCCGGTAAGGTCCGCCGACATGGCCGAGCGGCTCGAACCTGTTCTCCTCGATCAGATCGAAGATGGCGACAGCGCGTTCATGCTCGACATCGGGCGTCGAACGGCCGATCGTATCGTCAAGGACGACGTCGCAAAGCCGGAATTCGCCCTTCGCCATGCCCTCACCTTTCGAGGTTGAGGCGGATCGCGACCGATCGCGCATGGGCATCGAGGCCTTCGGAAACGGCAAGGGCGATCGCCGCCGGGCCGAGGGTGCGGAGCTGCTGCGGGCCGAGGCGCAGGATCGAGGTGCGCTTGACGAAATCGAGCACCGAAAGACCGGATGAGAAACGCGCCGACCGCGCCGTCGGCAGCACATGGTTCGAACCGCCGACATAATCGCCGATCACCTCAGGCGTATGGGCGCCGATGAAGATCGCGCCGGCATTGCGGATGCCGTCGAGAAACCGGTCCGGATCGACGACGGCGAGCTCCAGATGCTCGGCGGCGATGCGGTTTGCCAAGGGAATGGCCTGTTTCAGATCGGCAACCAGGATGACCGCGCCGAAATCGCGCCAGCTTGCCGCCGCCGTCTCGGCGCGGTTCAGCGTCTTCAGCTGGCGGTCGACCGCCTGCTCCACCGCCTTGCCAAATGCGGCATCATCGGTGATCAGGATCGCCTGGGAACTGACATCGTGCTCGGCCTGGGCCAAGAGGTCGGCTGCGATCCAATCCGGATTGTTGTCCTTGTCTGCAATGACAAGCACCTCGGAGGGGCCGGCGATCATATCGATGCCGACGGTGCCGAAGACATGACGCTTGGCGGCGGCGACATAGGCATTGCCGGGGCCGGTGATCTTGGCGACCGGAGCGATCGTCTCGGTGCCATAGGCAAGAGCCGCGATCGCCTGGGCGCCGCCGACACGATAAATCTCCGTGACACCGACAAGCTTGGCGGCGGCAAGCACCGCCGGATTGACGGCGCCGCCTGTGGCAGGAACGGCGATGACAATGCGATCGACGCCGGCGACCTTGGCCGGCACCGCATTCATCAGCACCGAACTCGGATAACTCGCGGTGCCGCCCGGAACATAGAGCCCGACCGCTTCGATCGCCGTCCAGCGCGAGCCGAGACTGACGCCCATGTCGTCCTCATAGATATCGTCCTTCGGCAGTTGCCGGCGATGGTGGGATTCGATGCGCAGTGCCGCGAGCTTCAGCGCGCCCAGCACTTCCGAAGGCACCGCCTCGACGGCGGCGTCGATCTCTTCAGCTGTGACGCGCATCGGGACGGTAGCGTAATCGATGCCGTCGAATTTCAGCGAATATTCGGCCAGCGCCACATCACCGCGGGCGCGCACGTCATCGATGATGGCGCGAACGACCACGTTCACATCCTCGGAGACTTCGCGCTTCGTCGTCAGGAAGGCGGCAAAATGCTGCTCGAAACCTTCCGATGCCTGATCCAGCCAGATTGCCAAGGCCGATATTCCTTCTCAACTTGAAACTGCGATGTTCAAACTTTAGGGCGTCAAACACTCATTGTTTTATGCATGTCGTTATCCCGGAACCGCTGCACACTTCCGGGCGACATGCATTAGCGGTGGCGAGGCTTGGAGGAAGCCTCCCAGGCGCCGCCGATATCGGCCAGCTGGACCTCGATGCATTCGACATCGAGCGCAATCGAGGCCGTGCCGGACAGCGACAGCTCGACCGTGCCCTCCGGCCCCTCGCCCTTCTGCTCGAAGCGCAGCGCCAGCAGCGACAGCACCTCATCGCGTTTTCCACGATCGATGCCAAGCGAACGGACGGCAAGCACGCGCTTGAAGACCAGGGCAGCCCGGCGGCGCTCGAAACCCTTGCGCTTGCGCTCGGCACCTTCCCAGACGAAACGATTGGCGGCAAGCGCGAACTGCGCGTCACGCGGCGACCAGTCGATGTCGCCGACCTTGAAGACGCTGTCCTGCATATGCGCGGACATGATCGCAAGATCCTCGTTATCGAGCGCAACAAGTTTCAGGTCGGTCATTCAGCCTCATCCCATTACCGGCCTAGGCCGGGCACCGCCGGAATGGCGATGCGTCAGACAAGGGAAATAAGGCGCGGCGACCAATTACGCAACCGGGATGAACGGTGCTTACTCGCTGATGCGCTCGACGATAGCGCCGCAGCGGGTCAGCTTCTCCTCGAGCCGCTCGAAGCCGCGGTCGAGGTGATAGACGCGGGAGACCGTGGTTTCGCCCTCGGCCGCAAGGCCGGCGATGACGAGCGAGACGGAGGCGCGCAGATCGGTCGCCATGACAGGCGCACCGCGCAGGCGCTCGACACCCTCGATCTTCGCCGTCTGGCCGGACAGCGAGATCCTGGCGCCGAGGCGGGCAAGCTCCTGCACATGCATGAAACGGTTTTCGAAGATGGTCTCGGTGACATGCGAGACGCCGGAGGAGCGGGTCATCAGCGCCATGAACTGCGCCTGCAGGTCGGTCGGGAAACCCGGGAAGGGATCGGTGACGATATCGACCGGCCTGATGCCGGCGCCATTGCGCTTGATGCGCATGCCGTTGTTGGTCGACGAGATTTCCGCGCCGGCGCGGCGTAGCGTTTCCACCGCGGTTTCGAGCAACGCCACATCGGTATTTTCGAGCACGACGTCGCCGCCGGCCATGGCGACGGCCATCGCATAGGTGCCGGTCTCGATGCGATCCGGCAGGACGCGGTGGCGGGCGCCGGAGAGCGAGGTGACGCCTTCGATGGTGATCGTCGCAGTACCCGCGCCCGATATCTTGGCGCCCATGGCGTTCAGGCAGTTGGCGAGATCGACGACCTCAGGCTCGCGGGCGGCATTGCCGATCACAGTCGTGCCGCGGGCAAGCGTTGCCGCCATCATCATCACATGGGTGGCGCCGACGGAAACCTTCGGGAAAGTGTAGCGGGCGCCGATCAGGCCGCCGGCAGGCGCCTTGGCATTGATATAACCGGCATCGATCTCCATGGTCGCGCCGAGCGCCGTCAGGCCCTCGATAAAGAGATCGACGGGGCGCGTGCCGATGGCACAGCCGCCCGGCAGCGAAACGCGGCAATGGCCTTCGCGCGCCAACAGCGGGCCGATGACCCAGAAGGAGGCGCGCATCTTCGAGACCAGTTCATAGGATGCGGTGGTATCGACGATGGTGCGGCAGGTGAAATGGATCGTGCGCGAATAGGCGTCTTCCTGGCGCTCGCGGCGACCGTTGACGGCGACGTCGACGCCGTGATTGCCGAGGATGCGCATCAGCAGCTCAACATCGGCCAGATGCGGCACATTTTCGAGCGTCAACGTATCGCTGGTCAGAAGCGAGGCGATCATCAGCGGCAGTGCGGCATTCTTGGCGCCGGAAATCGGAATGATGCCATTCAGCTCATTACCGCCGACGATTCTGATACGATCCATGTGCGCTTACGGGCCGAGCCCGCCTTTCCTGAAATTTCTGCCTTGGAATAAGGAGTGAGGTGTTTAGGGGATTTCTCGACACGCTTCAATTCGCGACGGACAGAACATTACGATTCGTCCATTTTTGCGGCGGGCAGCCCATTTGTTTCGTCGGCTTGGCCCGAACGGCGGGCGCGGACCTGCTGTTTGCGTCGCCCCAGATTTTCCCTGAGCTTTTCGCCGGCGCGCTCGCGGCGCAGTTTCGCCTGTGCCTCGATCGCTTGCTTGCGGCTCTGCTGGCCGGTTTCGGTCTTTTCGTTCATGCGACAGGATTAGCCGAATTCGCGCCAATCCAAAAGGCCCTTTGCCTCAATCCATACGAAGTTGGAATTTGCGGCTTGCGCTTGCCGCCAAGCTGTGGCAATAGCCCCCCGTTCTCGCGATTGAGCCACACGGCTCGCACGGGTCCTGGTCCTGCTGCCGTAGCTCAGTGGTAGAGCACACCCTTGGTAAGGGTGAGGTCGGTGGTTCAATCCCACTCGGCAGCACCAGTTTTCTCGTAAGAACCTGACCTCACTTCCCGCGCGCTCGGCGTCGCTAGCGACAATTGGGAAGCAGTATGCTGCTGTTAGCGCAACTGGGAATTTCGGTTACTTCGAGATAATAGGGCATGAACGGGGATAGTTGCCACTGTTCAATCAATTTTCCGGTTACCACCAAGTCTTCACCTGGAATTGGTTCATGAGGCAACGAAGGAATCCCATCGTATACGCCTTCGACATACCACCGCTCAAAAACCTCTGCCAAGACATAGGCATCGAGATCTATCGTCGTCCTTTCTCCCCCCAGCCGCCCAAGGGCAAGCCGTAAATATTCCCGCTGCAGTCTCGGGACGGCGCCAATGGAGAGACGAGTAAGGAAAGCGTCTTCGGCTGATATCTCTGCGCCACGAGCAAGGGCTGCCATTGCCAGCGCTCCGCAGAGAAAAGCAGCCTGGATCAGATTTCGACCTAAACCCATGTGGAGCCCTCAGCTTCGAGAGCATGTTAGCGATGATCCCGCGCCGGCGCCATGGGATTGGTTGCACCCTCCAAAAATTCTCCTCGCGTTGAGGTGTCATGATTGCAAATTCCAACGGAATTCCTGGCCCGCGCCCACCGGTCGCTTGGTGAATCTCATCAAGAGGACATTTCGCCTCATCAGCCGCAATGCATTCCGCCATTGCTGACGGCAAAAATCACGCTAGAGTATTAACTATCGCAAAGTCTCCCCGGAGGAACTGGGAGGTGCTGCGCTTCGTTTCTGTCGAAAATCGTGGAGGAGCGTTGATGGCAACTGAAAGATGGAACAGCCCGGTCAAGGTTGGTTTCGAAGGTGCCGATGCGCGAACGGTCAATGGGCCGTTCGATGCGCTGAAGTGCCTAGCGGATCTGTGGCCGAGTATGCGCGGGCTTCGTTATATCAAGGCCCGCAGCGCCTGCCGGGCGGCGCTCGATGGGCGCAAGAGCGTGGAAGAAGCAAGAGCCGAGTTCCTGGCGGCCGCCGAAGAGGCGAAGCTGAAGCTGCATTAGCACTTCGGCAAGGAATTTCGGGCGATTTTCGCCTTCTGGGCGCGCAAGCGTGCCGGAACGGGACAACGCTTTAATTTTGGGCTTTAATTTTGATTTAACCCTGCAATTAAGTGCCTGCCGGGTTTTGGTGTAAAGGGCGTTGCGCCTGGTACAGGTGCATCAATAGAAGATGACCAGCCATCATGATGATGGTTAGAGGCTCGTCACCTCTGCGGAAACGCAGGCGAGCCTCGTCCGAGCAAAGCGGATGCCTCAGCAATCCGCGCCGCTCTCATTCTCGATCTCGACATAACCGACACCGATGATGGTGCCATCTGCCGCGCGGATGAAGGAGGGGAGATAGTGAGGCTCTACCGGCTGGCAGGCGACGGTCCCGGTATATTCGTTGAGGGCGATCTGGTCCTTCGGCAAAGCGGAATAATTCGTGCCGGTTTCCAGCGAGGCATGGGCGGAGCCGGCAAAGACACCGCAACCCACGATCAAGGTGGTTGCCCAGAGGCGAGGAAGCAACTGCATGAGAGTCTCCAGCGTTTAGGTCCGGCCTTTCAACACGCGAGAGAGCATTTTGGTTCCCTTCATGCATCGCAAAGAGATGAGCGCGAGCCCGGCGCCGGACTTTTATTTGATGCATGTCGTTGTCCTAAAACCGCTGCACACTTTTAGGCGACATGCATTAGCGTCGCAGCAAGCGAGCACGCACATAGCCCCGGCCGACGACGCCCTCGGCGATCTCGATCGCCCGCTCGACATCGCCCCGCCGGCGCACGAAACTGACGGTGATTTCGCCGGCTTCGACATCGGCGGCGGCATGAAGGGCGCTTTCCACCGAGGCGCGCGTCGCGGCATCGCTGTGGCCCTGGCGGCCGGGCTCGCCATGCCCCGTGAATGCTGGAAAGCCGAGCACCGTGAACGTTTCCTAATGTTGGTTGATGTCTGTTAACGCCGCAGGGACGCATTTCGTTGCGTCCCCCGGAAAAGAAGAGCCTGTTCGACAGTGATACCTGCGCGGTGGCATGGACGACCCTTGGCGAAAGGCGCTGCGGCTTCCATATCTGGCGGCAGTCGAAAGAGGGATGATGACGATGAAAGCGCTTCTGCCCGCCTTGTTAACAGGGGCAATGCTTGCCGGCTGCTCCTCGGCCGATACGCCGGCGCTGGAACCCATTCCCGGCAGCATTACCTATGGCGGCCAGCCGCGAACGAAGCTCAGCAAGTCGCCGGTCGGCAGCGCCGTCTACAACCAGTTCTACAACGGGACGGGCCAGCGTGTGGAGGAAACCTATATTCTTCAGCCGGACCGTAGCCTGAAGCTGGTGCGGCGCGAGATCGGTCCGGATTTCCCCGACTGAGATGTTGCTCGCGCGCCGCAGCGCTTGACAGAGGCCGCAATCGCGAACATTCAAGGAACATCTAATCTTTCCGCAGTGATTCTGCGGGAGCCCAACCGGACGGCTGGATGTATCTCGAAAAGCTCAATCCGCAGCAGCGCATGGCCGTCGAGCACGGCACGCTCATCGACGGCAGCCATATTGCCGGGCCGCTGCTGGTCATTGCCGGCGCCGGCTCCGGCAAGACGAATACCTTGGCGCATCGGGTCGCCCATCTGATCGTCAAGGGCGCCGATCCCCGCCGCATCCTGCTGATGACCTTCTCGCGCCGGGCAGCCGCCGAGATGGCGCGGCGTGTCGAGCGCATCTGCCGCGATGTGCTTGGTGCGAATGCCGGCGTCATGGCGGATGCGCTTTCCTGGTCCGGCACCTTCCACGGCATCGGCGCGCGGCTGTTGCGCGACTATGCGGAGCAGATCGGTCTCGATCCTGGGTTTACCATCCATGACCGCGAAGACAGTGCCGATCTGATGAACCTGATCCGGCACGACCTCGGCTTCTCGAAGACAGAAAGCCGTTTTCCCACAAAGGGCACGTGCCTTGCCATCTATTCCAGGGCGGTGAATTCGGAAACCGCGCTCGACCTCGTGCTGCGCGACGTCTTTCCCTGGTGCGCGACGTGGGAGAAACAGCTGCGCGAACTTTTCGCCAGTTATGTCGAGGCCAAGCAGAGCCAGAACGTGCTCGATTACGACGATCTGCTGCTCTACTGGGCGCAGATGGTTGGCGAAGTGATAATTGCCGAGGATATCGGCAGCCGCTTCGACCATGTGCTGGTCGACGAATATCAGGATACCAACCGGTTGCAGGCCTCGATCCTGCTGGCGCTGAAACCCCAAGGCCAGGGGCTGACCGTCGTCGGCGACGATGCGCAATCGATCTATTCCTTCCGTGCCGCGACCGTGCGCAACATCCTCGATTTTCCCGCCGCCTTCAGCCCGGCCGCCAATATCGTCACGCTCGACCGCAACTACCGCTCGACGCAGCCGATCCTCGCCGCCGCCAACGCCGTCATCGATCTCGCCTCGGAGCGCTTCACCAAGAACCTCTGGACCGAGCGGCAATCGTCTGAGCGGCCGCGCCTGGTTACGGTGCGCGACGAGGCCGAGCAGGCCCGCTACATCGCCGACATGGTGCTCGACAACCGCGAGGAAGGCCTCACGCTCAAGCAGCAAGCCGTGCTCTTCCGCGCCTCGCATCACAGCGGGCCGCTGGAGGTCGAGCTAACCCGGCGCAACATTCCCTTCGTCAAGTTCGGCGGGCTGAAGTTTCTCGACAGCGCGCATGTGAAGGACATGCTGGCCGCCCTTCGCTTCGCGCAGAACCCGCGCGACCGGGTGGCGGGCTTCCGGCTGATGCAGATCCTGCCGGGCGTCGGGCCGTCGACGGCGCAGAAGACGCTCGATCTGATGGCCGAGGATGCCAGTCCGATCTCTGCTCTCGCCGCCATGCCGGCGCCACCGCGCTCCGGCGAGGACTGGACAATGTTCGTTTCGATGCTGCAGGAGCTGAAGTCCGGCAAGGCCGGCTGGCCGGCGGAAATCGGCCTGGCACGGCAATGGTACGCGCCGCATCTGGAACGGCTGCACGAGGACGCAGCGACGCGGCAGGCCGACTTGCTGCAGCTCGAGCAGATCGCTAGCGGTTATGCCTCGCGCGAGCGCTTTCTCACCGAGCTCACGCTCGATCCGCCGGATGCGACCAGCGACCAGGCGGGCGTGCCGCTTCTCGACGAAGACTACCTCATCCTGTCGACGATCCATTCCGCCAAGGGCCAGGAATGGACGAGGGTCTTCATGCTGAACGTCGTCGACGGATGCATACCGAGCGATCTCGCCGTCGGCACCACCGCTGAAATCGAAGAGGAACGCCGGCTGCTCTATGTCGCCATGACGCGCGCCCGGGATGGTCTCGACCTCGTCGTGCCGCAACGCTTCTTCACCTACGGGCAGAATTCACAGGGCGACCGGCACGTCTATGCCTCACGCAGCCGCTTCATTCCCGCGACCCTGCTGCAGTTCTTCGAGGCCTGCAGCTGGCCGCAGGGGAAATCGGAGGCCGCTCAAGCCCAAGCGCGGCAGGTGCGCATCGATGTCGGCGCCCGCATGCGCGGCATGTGGCGATAACCGGATAGAGTTCAGAGTGAAAGCGGCGGCTCGGCCGGTTTCAGGAAAAATTCGACCCTTGCTGACTCCACGGCATCGACTGACGCCGGCGACCATTTCGGATTGCGGTCCTTGTCGATGACGGCGGCGCGAATACCCTCGAAGAAATCGGGATTATCAAGCATCTGCAGGCAGGCGCCGAGTTCGCGGCCGAGGCATTCGGCAAGCGAGGCGCTGCGACGGCCGGCTCTCAGCAGCCGCAAAGCGAGCTTCAGGCTGGTCGGCGAACGCGTCAGCAGCACCCGGCGCGTCTCGGCGGCGAATTCGCCTTCCTCCTCGGCAAGCGCTGCCAGGATCTCCTCGACGCTGTCGAAACGGAATGCGCGATCGATCGTCGCCGCGTTCTGCCTGAGCCGGCTTTCTCCCTGAGGCTCAGAAAGCGCCTGCAGCACGGCATCGACATCGCCGGACGAGCTGGCGCGCGGCAGGGCGGAGAGAGCATCGATCGCTTCGCCGAGCCGCGACGAGGCGATCTGAAGGTCGGCAAGCCCAGCGTGGATCGCATCGGCCGCACCAATATCGAGCCCTGTCAGGCCGAGCCATGTTCCGGCTTCGCCGGGGCCACGCGGCAGCAGCCAGGTGGCGCCGACATCCGGGACATAGCCGATGCCGGTTTCCGGCATGGCAAGCCGCGTGCGCTCGGTGACGATGCGGTGGCGGCCGTGCGACGACAGGCCGACGCCACCGCCCATGGTGATGCCGTCCATCAGCGCGACATAGGGTTTGGGGTAGGTGGCAATCAGATGGTTGAGGCGGAATTCCTCACGCCAGAAGCTTGCCGCGAGGCCATCGCCGGCGCGGGCGCTCTCATGCAGGGCGCGGATATCGCCGCCGGCACAGAAGCCGCGTTCGCCCTCCCCCATCATCACGACGCTCGCCACTTCGGAACTTCCGGCAAAGTCGTGAAGGGTCGCAGTGATCGTGCGGATCATCGGCAGCGTCAGGCTGTTCAGCGCCCGCGGCCGGTTGAGACGGATGATAGCAGCAGTCCCCCTCCGCTCAATGATGACTTCGCCGTCCTGCATGGTTCACCTCATCTGTTACGACCATGAATAGACGACGACGTAGCTTCGCTCCAGTCGATTCAAGACCGGTCGGGAGATTGGTTCAGGCAGACAGCGAATTGCGGGCAGAGGCTTCGGCCTCGCACCTGAGAGCGTAGTCGATGGCAAGTTCCAGCGGCAGCGGCCGCGAGAAATGATAGCCCTGCGCCAGGCGCACGCCCATCGCCTTCAATCCCTCGGCGATCTCTTCGCTTTCGACGCCTTCGGCGACGGAGGCGATGCCGAGATTCTGGCAGAGATTGGCGACCGAGCGGGTGATGTTCATGCAACGGGCGTCACGATCGAAATTCATCACGAAGGACTTGTCGATCTTCAGCTTGTCGAAGCCGAGACGATGAATATGGCTGAGGCTCGAATAGCCGGTGCCGAAATCGTCGAGCGCGATCGAGATGCCGGCAGCGCGCAGCATAGTGATCACCTGGTCGGCGGTGTCGAAATCGGAGAGCAGCGCGGTCTCGGTGATCTCGAATTCGATACGCCTGGGATCGATGCCGGAGCGGGTGATCATGGCCAGCAGCGCCATCGAGGTCTCGTGGTCGCAGATATCGCGCGCCGAGAGATTGAAGGACAGCCTCAAATGCCGTGGAATGATCGCCAGCGCTTCGAGCGCCTTGGCGAAAAGGATGCGCGTCATGCGGCCGATGACGGCCGTGCGCTCGGCCGCCGGAATGAAGGCGTCTGGACTGATGCGGCCGAAGCGGGCGCTGTCCCAGCGGGCGAGCGCCTCGTAGGCGACGACGCGGCCGCTCTTCAATTCGACGATCGGCTGATACTCGAGTTTCAATTCCTTGGCGAAATCATTCGCCTGCAGCTCGAGTTCGATCAGGTAGCGCTGCGTCAGGATCTTCTCGTGGTCGGCCGAGAAGAACTCGACGCCGCTGCTGCGCTTGCTCTTGACCTGGTAGAGGGCGAAATCCGCCTTCTCGTAGAGATCCTCGGCGGTGTATGTGCCGATATCGGGATAGACGATGCCGCAGGAGCCGAAAACGCGGACGGAGCCGTCGGGAATTTCGAAAGGGTCACGGACGGCCGCGCAGAGCGCCAGGCCGAGATCGGCGATCGCCTTGCGTGTCATCGAACAGGGGAAGATGATGCCGAACTCATCGCCGCCAAGACGGGAGACGATGCCCTCTTCGCCGACCAGCGCGACGAAGCGGCGGGCCGTCTCCTTGAGCACGAGATCCCCGGCGGCATGGCCGAAGACGTCGTTGACCGGCTTGAAGCCGTCGAGATCGAGAATGCCGAGGACGGGTGGCGAGGACGGATCCTTCTGCAGCCGTTTTTCCAGCGAGAGAAAGAAGCTGCGGCGATTGGCAAGGCCTGTCAGCTGGTCATGCAGCGCATTGCGGCTGTTGACGAGGTTCAGTTCCTCGGCCTCCGCCTGCTTCTTCTTCAGTTCTTCGGTCAATTGCACCAGACCGACGAAATTCTGGAAATAGCTGTTGATCACCCTGAGGAAGGGCAGGATCAGGAAGAGGCCGCTGATGGCCGTCGCCACGAAAACGGGATTGCCTGAGAACAAGAAGGTCGCGACCATGGCCGAGAAGGTGATGACCGTGGTCAGCGCTGCCGCCATCGGCAGGTGCATCAGGCAAAAGATGCAGGAAATGCCCGTCACGACGAGGAAATAGGCAATCTGACCCTGCTGGGAAGCATCGCCATATTGGTAAAGCGCGATCGCCCAGCCGCCGAAAGCGACGGCCAGGATGCCGGCCCCCGATATCGTCACCTTCATCAGCCTGTAGGCCCGATCGGCGGTCACATCTTCCTTGCCCCGGATCTCCCACCAGCAGAGACGGAAGACACAGACGACGCTCAGGGCCACGGGAATGTAGAGCGAAAGCCAAAGCGGCGCGGATTTGAGGTGGGTGATCGCCACCGCAAGGGCGTTGATGATCAGCAGGACATAGAGAATGGGGATCTGCGACGACAGGGCCCTGAACTGCGCCAGCAGAAGCGTCGGATTGTCTTTTTGCAGCTGCAATGAGGCCAGAAAGTTCTTCATCGTCTCTTTTCCGTTGGCCCGAGCCAGCCAGAGAAAGCTTGATTTTTCCTTATTCACGTTACGCATGCAGACCCCGCAGGCGCGGGGATGGTAAACGGGCTCCTGGATCAGAACGAAGCGGCGGCGAGTGCCCGGTGGATGCTGTGCAGGTCGTCGACATTCTTGTTCGACAGGAACAGTTCCCAATCGAGCGAGCTCTGGACGATGGTTTCCAGCGAATCGTATCTGGGCTTCCAGTCGAGCACCTGCCGGGCGAGCGAAGCGTCGGCGACGACGCTTGCCGAATCGCCGGCGCGCCGCGGCGCCATGTGGATCTTGAAGGAATGTCCATGCAAGCGGGTGACCATGTTCAGCACGTCGAGCACGGAATAGCCGCTGCCATAACCGCAATTGGCAACGAGCGAGCCCTTGCCTCTGCGCAGATGCTGCAGCGCTTTCAGATGTGCATCGACGAGATCGCCGACATGGATGTAGTCGCGCACGCCGGTGCCGTCATGGGTGGGATAATCGATGCCGTAGACGTTGACGCTGTCGCGCCTGCCGAGCGCTGCCTCGCAGGCGACCTTGATGAGGTGCGTGGCGCCTGAGGTCGACTGGCCGGCACGGTGGTGCGGGTCGGCGCCGGCGACGTTGAAGTAGCGAAGCGCGACATAGTTGAAATCATAGGCGGCGGCGGCGTCGCGCAGCATGAACTCGGTCATCAGCTTCGACTGGCCGTAAGGATTTTCCGGATTGAGGGGGGCCGTCTCCTTCACCGGCAGATCGGTCTTTTGCTGGCCGTAGACGGCCGCCGTCGAGGAGAAGACGAAGTTGCGGATACCGGCCTTGACCGAAGCGCTCAGCAGCGCCCGGGTCTTGCCGGAATTGTTGTCGTAATAGGAGAGCGGATCGGCGACCGAAACCGGGACGACGGCGGAGCCGGCGAAATGGATGATCGCCTCGATGTCGTTTTCGATGAAGACTTTTTTCAATATGTCGGGATCGGCAACGTCGCCGAGATAGAAACGCGCCGCCGGCGCCACGGCCCAGCGAAAGCCTGTGGAGAGGCGGTCGAGCACGACCACATCCTCGCCCGCATCGAGCAGCGCCCAAACCATGTGACTGCCGATATAACCGGCCCCGCCCGTCACCAAAACCGCCATGTCCCGCATCCCTGCTTTCGTTTTTATAAGCAGGGGCATCAGGCGCCGGTTTTTCTTTCCAATTTTCTTATCGAACGGCCTTTGGAAGGCCTTTGAACGGGTATGTTTGGAGTCGTGGTTAGAGGCCGATTTCGGGCTTTGCTAGAGTTTTATCGATCCGGCGATTGCGGCACAAAATGGATCCGGCCACCCGCAACGATAGCTCTTGCGGCCGATGGTTCTCAGAGCTTGAGGATATAGTCGCAGAGGCGCTCGGCCGCGATCGCCACCTGCGTGGGATCACGCAGGAAACAGGCGCGCAGGAAGAGTTCGCCGCCCGGTCCGAAAGCGGTGCCGGGAGCAAGGCCGACGCCTGTCTTGTCGACGATGTCGAGCGCTGCCTTGCGGCTGTCGGCGACGCCGTCGATCTTCAGGAAGGCGTAGATCGCGCCATCCGGCTTCAGCGTCTCGACGCGGTTGGTGGCGACAAGCGCATCGCAGAGAATATCGCGGGAGCGGGCCGCCTTGGCGATATTGGCAGCGACGAAATCGTCGCCTTGATCAAGGGCTGCGACGGCGCCCTTCTGCATGAACTGCGCTACCCCCGATGTCGAATACTGGATGAGGTTTTCGAGCACCTGGCCCATTTCAGGCGGTGCTACGATCCAGCCGACGCGCCAGCCGGTCATCGACCAGTTCTTCGAGAAGGAATTGACGAAGATGATCTTGTCGCCCTCGTCCATCACATCGAGGAAAGAGGGCGCGCGGCCGCCGGCAAAATAGTAGCGGGCGTAGATTTCATCCGCCATGATCCAGAGGTCGTGCCTGCGGGCAAGCGCCAGGATATCGACAAGGTCCTGTTTCGTTGCCGTCCAACCCGTCGGATTCGACGGCGTGTTGATGAAGATGCCCTTGGTCTTCGGGGTGATCGCGGATTCGATGCGGTCAAGATCGATCGCCCATTTGCCGCCTTCGAACTGCAGCTCGACACTGAGCGAGCGCGCACCTGCTATCTCGAGAGCGGCGGCAATGTTCGGCCAGGAAGGCGACAAGTAAACCAGTTCGTCGCCCGGCGAGGTCAGCGCCTGCACGGCGATCTGGATCGCCTGCATGCCGGAACCGGTGACGTAGAAATGCTCGACCGGAAGCCGGATTCCGAAATGTCTGTCGTAATAATCCGAAAGCGCCTGGCGAAGCTCCGGAATGCCGCGCTGCCAGGTGTAGAAGGTCTCGCCGCTAGCAAGCGCATCCATCGCCGCCCTGCTGATGAAATCGGGGGTCGGCAGATCGCCCTCACCCACCCAGAGCGGCAGCAGGCCTTCGCGGCCACGGGCATAGTTGACGAGTTCCACGATCCCGCTTTCGGGCGCCGCCAGGGCGCGCGGGCTAAGGCTGCTGACGATCGACATGCATATCTCCGGTTTCCGCCTTCATAGCGGATTTGCGCCGGCAAATCCCATGACATCCAGTGATGGCATATCGATTTTCGTGATGAATGAGCCCGGCCGAAGCGGACGGGCTCCAGCCCGGATCAAGCCGTCGGGCGCGTGGCGAGAAGATCGCGGATTTCCGTCAGCAGCTGAACATCTGCCGGCGGCGCTGGCAGCTCTTCCGGTGCCACCTTTTCCTGGCGCTCGACCTGGGCGCGCAGGGTGTTCACGCCCTTGACCATCAGAAAGATGATCCAGGCGAGAATGAGGAAGTTGATGAGCACGGTGAGGAAGCTGCCATAGGCAAACACCGCTCCCTGCTCGCGGGCGGCGGCAAGCGACTGTGCGTTGACGGCCGACGACAGTGGGAGGAAGTAATTCGAAAAATCGAAACCGCCGAAAATGGCGCCGACGATCGGCATGATAAGGTCATCCACCAAAGATTTGACGATGCCACCGAAGGCGCCGCCGATGATGACGCCGACTGCAAGATCCATGACATTGCCGCGGGCGATAAAGGCCTTGAACTCATTGAGCATCGGATCCGTCTCCCTTCGATCCATTTCAAAGATATGCAATGGAATTTATTAGCTACATCTTCATCGCAATTAATCAATCGGCAATCGTAATTGTTTGGGGATACCCCGTGCGGTCTTTGACTTAAGGCCTAGACGGCCAGGAATTTTCAAAGCTTCTGAAATGACTTAAGCTGCCCACGTTGCGGGAGGTCCCGGCGGGTTTTCCGCCGGCGGAGGGTCAATGCTTCCAGGCTGGGTTATATTCGCGTCTGCCTTCGGCTATCTGCTCCTGCTTTTCGCCGTGGCAAGCTATGGCGACCGCAAGAACCGCGGCCAGGGCACGCCGCAAGGCGGCCCGGGCACGCCGCAAGGCGGCCAGGGCACTCTGGGCGGATGGCCGGTGGTCTATGCGCTGAGCCTTGCGATCTACTGCACCTCCTGGACCTATTTCGGCAGCGTCGGGCTTGCGGCGCAGCGCGGGTTGGAGTTTGCCGGCATCTATATCGGCCCCATCCTGGTCTTCACGCTCGGCATGCCGTTGCTTCGCCGCATCATAGAGCTCGCCAAGGCGGAGAAGCTCACCTCGGTTGCCGATTTCGTCGCCGCGCGCTACGGCAAGAACCCGACGGTCGCCACGATCGTCGCGCTGATCTCGCTGATCGGAGCCATTCCTTATATCGCGCTGCAGCTCAAGGCGATCTCCAGCACCGTCAGCGCCATGGTCAATCCGTCCGATTACGGCATCGGCAGCGGCAATCTCTATTTCCTCGACCTGCCGCTCGCCGCAACTCTGGTGCTTGCCTGCTTCGCCATCATGTTCGGCACGCGGCATACGGATGCGACGGAGCATCAGGATGGCCTGATCCTCGCCGTCTCGATGGAATCCGTGGTCAAGCTCGTCGCCTTCCTGACGGCCGGCGTCTGCGTCATCTGGTTTCTGTTCGACGGTCCGACCGATCTCTGGCGCAAGACCGTCGACAACGAGCTGGTTATGTCGGCGCTCAGCTACCATACGCCGATCAGCCGCTGGATCACCCTGATCGTCTTGTCGGCCTTTGCGATCATCCTGCTGCCGCGGCAATTCCACGTGACGGTTGTCGAAAACCGAACCCCGAAACAGCTGAAACTCGCAGGCTTCCTGTTTCCCACCTATCTCATCGCCATCAATCTCTTCGTGCTGCCGGTGGCGATCGGCGGGCTGCTGACCTTCGGCGGCACCGGCAATGCCGATTTCTACATGCTGTCGCTGCCGCTTGCCGGCCAGATGCCCGTTATTTCGCTGATCATCTTCATCGGCGGTTTCTCCGCTGCAACGGCGATGGTCATCGTCGATTCCGTCGCACTGTCGATCATGGTGTCGAACGACATCATCATGCCGATCTTCCTCAGGCGCAAACTCGCCGGCCGCGCCGGCCAGCGCGACAATTTCGCCAAGACGCTGCTCAACATCCGCCGCAGCGCCATCTTCGCGGTGCTGCTGTTCGGCTACGCCTATTACCGCTCGACCGACAGCACCGCCGGCCTTGCCTCGATCGGCCTTCTTTCCTTCGCCGCGATCGCGCAAATCGCCCCAGCGATGTTCGGCGGGCTGATCTGGCGGCGGGCGAACGCGCGCGGCGCGATCCTCGGGCTGACCTCCGGCTTCGTCATTTGGATCTACCTGCTGTTCCTGCCCTCGCTCGGCGGCCCCGATTATTCCTATGTGGCGAGCGCAGTGCTCGGCTTCATCTTTCCCGGGACCACGCTGTTCACCGCGCCCGACGCCGATCCGCTGGTCAATGCGACGGCGATGAGCCTGCTGGTCAACAGCGCCTTCTTCGTCGTCGGCTCGCTCACCCGCAACGCCAAGCCGCTGGAGCGCATCCAGGCCGGCATCTTCGTCAAGCGGCATTCGCGCTCGCAATTTGCCACGCGCGGCTGGAAGACCCGCATCAGCGTCGGCGATCTCAAGGCGGCGATCTCGCGCTATCTCGGCGAAGAGCGCATGCAGCGCTCGTTGACGACCTACGAACAAAGCTCCGGCCGCAAGCTGGAAGACGAGCAGCCGGCCGATATGGCGCTCATCCATTTCAGCGAACAGCTGCTCGGCAGCGCCATCGGCTCGTCCTCGGCCCGGCTGGTGCTGTCATTGATCCTGCAGAAGATCGAGGATGCCTCTTCCGACACCGCCTGGCTGCTCGACCAGGCGAGCGAGGCGCTGCAATATAACCAGGACATGCTGCAGACGGCGCTTTCGCAGATGGACCAGGGCATTGCGGTCTTCGACAGTTCCAACCGGCTGACGATCTGGAACCGGCGTTTCCGGCAATTGCTGGACCTGCCTGAGAATGCCGGCCAGGTCGGTTTTCCCTTGTCCGAAATCGTCACCACGCTCAGCCAGCGCGGCGATATCGCGCCCGGCGATCTCAGCCAGACGGTGCGGCATTTCCTGACGCTCGACAAACCTTTCTCGCTGGTGCTCGGCGGTGGCGAGCGGATCATCGAGGTGCGCTCCAACGCCATGCCCGACAAGGGCATCGTCGCCACCTTCACCGACATCACCCAGCGCGTCAGTGCCGACAAAGCGCTGAAACAGGCAAATGAGACGCTGGAGCAGCGCGTTGCCGAACGTACGGCCGAGCTTACCCGCGTCAATCGCGAGCTCGGCGAGGCGCGCGCCGCTGCCGACGAGGCGAATATCGGCAAGACACGCTTTTTCGCCGCCGCCGGCCACGATATCCTGCAGCCGCTCAATGCCGCCCGGCTCTATTCCTCGGCCTTGGTCGAGCGCATGGCGCAATCCGAGAACAGCCCGATCGTGCGCAACATCGATTCCGCGCTGGAATCGGTCGAAACCATTCTCGGCGCGGTGCTCGATATCTCCAGGCTCGATACCGGCGCCATGCGGCCGCGGCTCGCCTCCGTCGCGCTCTCCGACCTGCTGGAGCGTATCCAGACCGATTTTGCGCCGATCGCCCGCGAAAAGCGGCTGAAGCTGGTGGTCATGCCGACTTCGCTACGCGTCCGCTCCGATCCCAACCTGCTGCGCCGGCTGGTGCAGAACCTGGTTTCCAACGCCATCAAATACACCATCACCGGCAAGGTGGTGGTCGGGGCGCGGCGGCGCGGCAACCAGGTGATCATCCAGGTGATCGATTCCGGCATCGGCATCCCGCCGTCGAAATTCCGCACCGTGTTCAAGGAATTCGCGCGGCTGGACGAAGGCGCGAAAACCGCTTCCGGCCTCGGGCTCGGCCTGTCGATCGTCGACCGCATCGCCCGGGTGCTCAACCATCCGGTCGAGCTGCAGTCCACGCATGGCAAGGGCACGGAATTCCGCATTGCCATGCCGCTCGACGTCTCGCGCCCGGCCGCGGCCGCAGCAGCGGTTGCGCCCGCCGACCGTCCCGGCCAGCCGCTGAGCGGGTTGAAAATCCTCTGCATCGACAACGAGCCGAAGATCCTCGAAGGCATGCGGCTCTTGATCAGCGGCTGGGGCTGCGAGGCGGAGTCGCTCAATTGCCTCGCCGAGGTCACCGCCGTCGATGGCCAGGAGGGACCGCCTGACATCGTCATCGCCGATTACCATCTCGGCGACGGCACCGGCATTGCCGCGATCCTGCATCTGCGCCGGCAATTCGGCGCCGATATTCCCGCTTTGCTGATCACGGCCGACCGCACGCCGGAGGTGCGCAGCGAGGCCGAGCGACACGGTATCGCCGTTCAGCACAAACCGGTGCGGCCGGCGGCGCTGCGCGCCTATATCACCCAGATTTCCGGCATCAAGCGCGCCGCCGCGGAGTAAGAGCAAACTTAGAGCATTTCCGTTTTTCTCTGGATCACGGAGATGCTCTATCTCTTTGTTTTCACGCAGTTCCAGACGGAAAACCGCTACACACTTTTGCTGGAATTGCTCTTAGTCCGTCGTGCTCATGACACGCGCAACCAGATCGCGCACACGCTTTGTCGCCGGTACATCGCCAAACAGGATGCGGTACATGATCGGCGCCACGACCTGGTCCATGACGCGCTCGACATCCGGAAAGGCCTCGCCGCGGGCCTTGGCCCTCTCGGCGATGACGTCGATCTGCTGGCGGGTATATTCGCTACATTTACAGGCATTCGCGCCCGCCTGCGCCGCCAGCACGTCGCGGATCATCTCGCGGCCCGGGCCGGAGGACATTTCCTCGGCATATTGCTCGGCCCAGGTTTCGAGATCGGCCTTGCCGCTGCCGGCATCGATCGGCTGCATATCCGGCCGCAGCCGATCGACGGCGACATCGGCAAGAAGCTCCTGCAGGTCACGCCAGCGGCGATAGATGGTCGACGGCGTTACCCCCGCCTTGCCGGCAATCAGCGGGATCGTCACGTCGGCGCGGCTCATCTCGGCCATCAGCTCGCGGACCGCCTTGTGCACCGATGCCTGAACCCGGGCGCTTCTGCCGCCCGGACGGAGATTCTCTTTCACTGTCATGCGTGCAACCCGACTTTCGCCCCTTGACACCAATGGTTCAAAATCTTTGACAGACCTATTAATGCAAAGAATTTGCTTTTACGAAATGCCTGCTCTACATAAGCTAACGCAACGGCTTAGCTTTAAGAGGCTTATATATGTTCGCCGCAGCCAAATCCACCGAGAATTCGCCACGCCCCTCGATCGGCTTTCATGCGCTGACACTCGCGACCTTCTTCGGCGCCTCCGCGGCGCCGACGCCGCTCTACCGGGTCTATCAGGAAAGCTTTTCCGTCTCGCCGGTGCTGATCACGGTGATCTTCGCGGTCTACGCCTTTGCGCTGCTGGCGGCGCTGCTGATCGCCGGTTCGATCTCCGACCACCTCGGCCGCAAGCCGGTGATCTTCTTCGCCCTCGTGCTCGAAATCGTCGCCATGGCGCTCTTTGTTGTCGCAAGCGGTCCCGGTTGGCTGATCGCGGCGCGGATCGTGCAGGGGCTGGCAACCGGGATCGCCGGCGCCTCGATCGGAGCGGCGCTCGTCGATGTCGACCGGGCAAAGGGCCAGATCGTCAACTCGATCGCGCCGCTTTGCGGCATGGCGGTGGGCGCAGTCGGCACCAGCGCCCTGATCCAATACGGCCCCTTCCCGATGCATCTGGTCTATGCGCTGTTGTTTGTCGCCTTCATGCTGCAGGCGGCTGCCATCTGGCTGACAGGCGAGACCGGTGGCACGCGGCCGGGCGCGCTCGGCTCGCTGATACCGCGGGTCACCATTCCCAAGCAGGTGAAGCGGCCACTCTCGCTGGTGACACCGATCAATATCGCCAACTGGACGCTTGCCGGCTTCTATCTCTCGCTGGTCCCGTCGCTGGTCGCCAGCACAACCGGCAGCCGGGCGCCGCTGACGGGCGGGGCCGTCGTCACCGCGCTGATGGTGAGCGGAGCAATCGCCGTCTATATCAGGCGCAGCAGGACGGCCTCGGCCAATCTCACTTTCGGCGTGTCGGCCAAGACGCTCGGCATCCTGACGGTCGTTGCCGGCGTGCATCTTGCCAATGTGCCGCTGCTGCTCGTCGGCACGATTTTTACCGGCGTCGGTTTCGGCACCAATTTCCTCGGGTCGATCGGCACCATCATGCCGCTTGCCAAACCGGACGAGCGGGCCGGGCTGCTATCGGCCTTCTACGTCCAGAGCTACCTCGCCTTCAGCCTGCCGGCGATCCTGGCCGGGTTCCTGGCGAAATCGGCCGGTTACGCATTGACGACCGATATCTATGCGACGGCGATCCTGCTTTTGATGGGCGTCGGATTGATGAGCATTCGCGCCGACCGGCGGAAGATCGCGGGAAGTGCTGCCTGAGATTCTTCACGGCTTGAGATCGAGCAGCGCCCGGCCGCTGCCATCCATGGCGAAGGGTACCGAGGCGTGCTGGTGGGCAACCAGCCATCGGCCATCCTGCTTGACGAGGCCAAGCGTCTGGCGGAACCAGAGATCGACGGCGGCGCCATCGGTCTTGGTCCCGGTCATGCGCGTGAGGCCGCTCCAGAAAGCGACATCCTCGCCAACCGTCAGTCTGGCATCGCGTACATCGCCGCCGATCGGGCCTTCCCAGGTATCGAACCAGGCCTGCAGGCTCGCCTCATCCTTGCCATTGCCGACCAGCGGTGGCGCCAGCGAAAATTCGATCTCATCCTCGGTCTCGTAGGAAAGCGCATCGCTGGCGTTCTTCTCACCCAGCGCCTTGGCCCGCATCATCAGCATGGCGATGATCGCCTCTTCCTCAATCTTCGCATTCGCTTCGTCTTTCACGGTCGTTCTCCTTTTTCCGTTATGGACAGAGGACGAAGGGGAGGACGAGGATCCGACATTAGCGATAGAACCACTGCGCGCTTTTGGAATTGCGTCAGAGATAACTCGTCACCGCCGGTTCGTTCCACCAGGCATCGTGCCTGCCGTCGGAGTAACGGACCGGCAGTGCTGCCAGTTCCTCAGGGGTAATATCGTCGAGACAGGCGATGTTGATCGAGACATAGGCGCCGCCGATCGCTTCGACATAACCGTCGCCATAGGCCGGCACACCGCAGGTGCGGCAGAAGCGGTGATGACCACTCATGGTGTTGAACTGATAGTCGGACGTTTCCGCCCGGTCGCACATCAGCCGGAAATCCTCCGGCTTGACGTTGGCGCCCCAATAGCGGCGCTTGGCGCAGATCGAACAATTGCAGCGGCCGGTGCCCTCCTCGAGGTCCATGTCCACCTCGTAGTGCACTTTGCCGCAATGGCAGCTTCCCTTGTAGGTTTTCTTCATGGCGCTCTCCTCCTTCGGCGTTGCCTTCAGTATCCGCATATGACAATATGTTGTCATTATGGATGAGATACAAAATCGACAACATGTTGTCAAACAAAATCGACCGGAGCGGACAATGGAGGGGGATGCCTTTTCCGCTTTCGCCATCACCGCTCTTCGCCTCGCCGGCCATCTGACGGCGGCGGGCGACCAGTTGGCAAAGCCGGCGGGACAAACCAGCGCGCGCTGGCAGGTGCTGGCCGCGGCACGACGCGGCGGCATGTCGGTGGCGCAGATCGCCCGCGCGCTCGGCCTCGCCCGCCAGGGCGTACAGCGGCTTGCCGACGTGCTGGAGAGCGAAGGTCTGATCGCCTATGCCGACAACCCGCAGCACCAGCGCGCCAAGCTGGTGCGACTGACGGAAGAAGGGGCGGCGCGGCTCGGCGTCATCGAGATCGCCCAAGCCGGATGGGCCGACGGGCTGGGCGCATCGTTTACGTCAGCCGAACTCGATGCGGCGCGGGCGGTGATGGCGCGGGTCATGGAGATGCTGGAGGGTGGCGAGCCGGCTGGCGGTTGAGGGACTTACCAAAGATTCTTTAGGGTCGTGCCGTGGCCGCCCCCCTCTGCCCTGCCGGGCCCGGGGTCGAGCCACGCGTCTCGACCCGTCCTTCGGACCCCCCACAGGTGGGGAGATTGGCAAGAAGCCATGCCTCGCCCTCAATTTACGATTCATGTGACGGCCAGTTGTTTGGGGAAACCATCGCGCCGATCCAATCTCCCTCCTTGTGGGGGAGATGCCCGGCAGGGCAGAGGGGGGTGTCGCGGACGCATTTCTTGGGAAAGGGCACAATATCAGCCAACCAGACACAAAAAAAGGCCGGGTTAACCCGACCTTCCCTGCTATCTCAACGAACCGTGCCAGTACATCCGTGGTCACGATCCGGAGATGATATTTAGAGCCTTGAAGGCTCAGGCCGCCTGGAGGCGGTCTGCCGACATCTTGCCGGACTTGTTGTCGCGGACGAGCTCGTAAGACAGCTTCTGGCCATCCTTGAGATCGCGCATGCCAGCGCGTTCAACGGCGGAGATGTGGACGAAAACGTCGGCTGCGCCGTCATCCGGCTGAATGAAGCCGAAGCCCTTGGTTGCGTTGAACCACTTTACGGTACCAGTGCTCATGACGATATCCTTTTCGAATCGTTCATAGAAGAATGCAGCTCGGATAAATGCCAAGCGGCGATGAAAACCGATTTTGGAGGAAGTTCGCCAGGAACGACACGAGGCCGTTTCAAAGTTCATCTAGCAAGATCGATGCGCGGATATGTAATCGGAAATTGTGTCCGTGACAAGGCCGCAGCTAGGGAAATCGGTGACGTTTCAGACACCGCGGACGGGTCTTTGCCTGCCGCGCTGCGCCGAAAACCGAGGGCGAGATTTTTTGCAGAAGCTGAAATACCGTCTATTCGGCCTGCGTCAATCTGGTGATCGCCTTGCCGAGGCGGGCGACCCGCACTGCCGGGGTCGTTGCCTTCAGGAGCGGCAGGACGATTGCATATTGGCCGGTCTTGTCGAGCCGCGCAAAGGCAGCGCCGGCGGCAGCGTTCTCAGCGAGCGCCGCCGCCAGATCGTCCGGCAGGCCGGCATCGCGTTGCGGAGCGTAGGCGACAGCCCATCGTCCGTCGGCTTTGGCGGCAGCGACTTCGGCAAGGCCCGCCGGCCGCATGCGCCCGGTTTCTGCAAGTGCTGCGACACGATCGACATTGAGCTTGGACCACGGACTTTTGGCGCGCCGGGGCGAATAACGCTGCAGGTAGGAATGCGCGTCAAACCCCTTGCGCTGGCTGTCAATCCAGCCGTAACAGAGCGCCACATCCAGCGCCTCGTCGATGGTGATGAGAGTTCGTTTCGGATTTTTCTTACCGATCTTCAGCCAGGCGCCGGTCGATGCCGCATGATGCACGCAGAGCCAGGATTCCCACTCCATCGGATCGGCGAAGGCGAGGATGTCGGTTGACGGTTGCATGGGCGGTCCGGTCCGAGTGACAGCGAAGCGTGGGTTGATTGCGGTTCAGATTGCCATCGCCACCTGCCCCACTCAACGTTTGAACCCCGGCAAAAGCTGCACAGCTTTAAAGGCGGCCTAAGCCGCCTTCCCCACCTTCGCATAGGGGTCGAACCGACCGTAAAACGTCTCGCCTGTGGCTGCCATGTCCTTCAGCAGCGGCGTCGGCTTGAAGTGACTTCCGTAAGTACCAGCTAACTTTTCAGCCAGTTCCACGAAAACCTTCGCACTCATCCCGTCGATATAGCTCAGCGCGCCGCCAGTATAGGGCGCGAAGCCGAATCCGAGGATCGAACCGACATCCGCTTCGCGCGGATCGGTGACGATGCCTTCCTCGACCGTGCGGGCGGCTTCCAGCGCGATGGTGACGAGGAAGCGTTGCTTCAGCACGTTGACGTCAACCTCGTCCGCCTGCTGCTGCGGGTAGAAGGTCTTGAGGTCGGGCCAGAGGGACTTCTTCGCCGGCTTCGGCGGATAGTCGTAGAAGCCCTTGGAATTCTTGCGGCCGAAACGGCCTTCCTTTTCCACCATGCGGGAGATGAGGTCCATATGCCTGGGGTCGATGGCTTTTTCGCCGAGATCGGCGACCGTCGCCTTGAGGATCTTCAGCGAGAGGTCGATGGCGACCTCGTCGTTCAGCGCCAGCGGACCGACCGGCATGCCGGCCATCTTGGCGGCATTCTCGATCATGACAGGCGGCACGCCCTCGATCAGCATGTCGTAGCTTTCGGACATGTAACGCAGCACACAACGATTGACGAAGAAGCCGCGGGTGTCGTTGACGACGATCGGCGTCTTCTTGATGGCTGCGACATAATCAAGAGCAACGGCCAGCGCCCTGTCGCCGGTGTCGCTTCCGAGGATGACCTCGGTCAGCATCATCTTCTCGACAGGCGAGAAGAAGTGGATGCCGATGAAATCGGCAGGGCGTTTCGAATTCTTGGCAAGACCGGAGATCGGCAGGGTCGAGGTGTTGGAGGCGAAGATCGCGCCTTCCGGCAGCACGGCTTCGACCGCCTCGATGACCGCTTTCTTCACCTCGCGATCCTCGAACACCGCCTCGATGACGAGATCGGCATTGGCAAGGTCGGCATAGTCCGCCGAGGGCGTGATGCGGGAGAGCAGTGCAGCTGCTTCATCCTGCGTAAGACGCCCCTTACCGACAGAATCCTTGACCAGGCCTTCGGAGACGGTCTTGCCCTTGGTCGCCGCTTCGGTGTCGCGGTCGATCAACGTCACCGGAATGCCGGCGGCGGCAGTGACATAAGCGATCGAGGCGCCCATGAAGCCGGCGCCGACGACGCCGACATGCTTCAGCTCGGTCTTCGCATGACCGGCCGGGCGGCGGGCGCCCTTGCCGAGCTCCTGCATGGAGATGAACAGCGAACGGATCATCGAGAAGGCTTCGCGGGTCTGCAGCACCTCGGTGAAGTAACGCTGCTCGATCTTCAGGCCGGTGTCGAACGGGACCTGCAGGCCTTCGTAGACGCATTTCAGAATGGCAAGCGCTGCCGGATAATTGCCCGATGTTTCCCGGCGCAAGATTGCCGGGGCTGCCGGCCAGAGCTGGGCGGAAGCCGGCGTCCAGATGCCGCCGCCCGGTGCCTTGAAACCCTTCTCGTCCCAGGGAGCGACCGGCTTCAGGCCATCCTTGATCATCTGCTTGGCGGCCGGGATGAGCTGATCCGGCTCGACCACCTGATGCACGAGGTTCATCGCCTTGGCGCGGGAGCCGGTCAGCGACTGGCCCGTCGTCATCATCTGCAGCGCATCCTGGGCGTTCGCCAGCCGCGGCACACGCTGCGTGCCGCCGGCGCCGGGGAAGATACCGACCTTCACTTCGGGCAGCGCGATCTTGACGCTCTTGGCATTGGAGGCGACGCGACCGTGGCAGGCGAGCGACAGTTCAAAGGCGCCGCCCATGCAGGTGCCGTTGATGGCGGACACCCAGGGCTTGCCCGATGTTTCGAGTTTGCGGAACAGGCCACTCATGCGGCCGACCAGACCGAAGAGGTTCTGCACGGCCGTCTCTGGGCTCTTTGCCTTCTCCTCCTGATAGGAACTGAACATCGACTTGATCATCGACAGATCGGCACCGCCGGAGAAGGAGGACTTGCCCGAGGTGAAGACGACACCCTTGACGGCGGCATCGGCGGTCGTGGCGTCGATGATCGCGTCAAGTTCGGCCATCACCTCGGCGGTGAAGACGTTCATCGATTTACCGGGCATGTCCCAGGTGACGAGAGAGATGCCGTCGGCGTCGGTTTCGAGCGTGAAATTGGTGTAGGTCATTGGGTTTCCTCCCCGATCAGGCCGGCAAATGGCTGCGCTGCGCGTCTAAGGTCTTCGTCTTTTCGGTGACGACATCGCCGGTATGCTTGGTCTGCGACGGCTCGAAAAGCACGATCCAGCATTCCTCTTCGGCAATAGGATTATGCTCGACACCCCTCGGCACCACGTGAAAATCGCCGGCCTTCAGATGCACATGCGGGCGGTCGCGATATTCAATGGTAAGCGACCCCTTCCAGATCAGGAAAAGCTCGTCCTCGTCGCGGTGCGAATGCCAGGTGAGCTGGCCCTGAACCTTGGCGAGCTTGACGCTCTGGCCGTTGAGATCGGCGATGACGCGGGGCGACCAGTGCTCGGTGACCTCGGCATATTCGGTTTCGATCGTGCCGGTGTTGAAGCCCATCGTCAGACCCTCTCGATAACCGTTGCCGTGCCCATGCCGGCGCCGATGCAGAGCGTCACCAACGCGGTGTTGAGGTCGCGGCGTTCAAGTTCGTCGAGCACCGTGCCGAGGATCATCGCGCCGGTGGCGCCGAGCGGATGGCCCATGGCGATGGCGCCGCCGTTGACGTTGATCCTGTCATGGTCGACGTCGAAGGCCTGCATATAGCGCAGCACCACGGCAGCGAAGGCCTCGTTCAACTCGAAGAGGTCGATGTCGGCAAGGCTCATGCCTGATCGTTTCAACAATTTCTCGGTGACGTCGACTGGCCCGGTCAACATCAGGGCCGGATCGGAGCCGATATTGGCGAAAGCCTTGATGCGGGCACGCGGCTTTTTGCCCATGCTCTCACCGCCGGCTTTGGAGCCGAGCAGGACCACACTGGCGCCATCGACGATGCCGGAGGAATTGCCGGCATGGTGGACATAGTTGATGCGCTCGATCTCCGGATGGGCCTGGATGCCGACGGCCTCGAAGCCGCCCATCTCGCCGGGCATCTGGAAGGACGGATTGAGGGAGGCGAGCGCCTGCATATCCGTGCCGGGGCGCATGTGTTCATCCTTCGCCAGGATCGTCAGGCCGTTCTGGTCCTTGACCGGGATGACCGACTTGTCGAACCAGCCCTTTTCCCAGGCATGGGCGGCGCGCTTCTGGCTCTCGACCGCGTAAGCGTCGACATCGGTTCTGCTGAAGCCGTATTTGGTGGCGATCAGATCGGCCGAGACACCCTGCGGCATGAAATAGGCCGGGAAATTCACGGAAGGGTCCATGAACCAGGCGCCGCCGGACATGCCGAGACCGACGCGGGACATGCTTTCGACGCCGCCGGCGATGACGATATCGTCGGCCCCTTGCGCGATCTTGCCGGCGCCGAAATTGACGGCATCGAGACCGGAGGCGCAGAAGCGGGAGATCTGCATGCCGGGCGCCTTCGTGGAGTAACCGGCTTCGAAGGCGGCGGCCTTGGGGATGACGGCGCCGGCATCCATGACCGGATCGACGCAGCCCATGATGATGTCGTCGACCGTGCCCGTGTCCAGCCCGTTGCGGTCGCGGATCGCCTCCAGCGTCTTTGCCGCGAGGCGGACGGAAGGCACCTCGTGCAAGGCACCGTCCTTCTTGCCGCGGCCGCGCGGCGTGCGCACGTGGTCGTAAATGAAAACCTCGGTCATTGTCTCGTCTCCCTGACGGCGCGGGCGGCGCCGGTGAATTTCGTTTTTCCCTTTTCTCCCCAGCGGGGAGAAGTGCCGAGCAAAGCGAGGCGATGAGGGGATCTCCGGCAAAGCCGGAGCCAGAAGAAAGACGCGCCTGCGGCGCACCCCCTCATCTGTCCTTCGGACATCTTCTCCCCGCTGGGGAGAAGAGAGTTCGCTGTCAGAACGCTTCGGCGGCCAGTTCCATCATCGTGTCGGCACCGGCTTCGATGCGGGCCTTGCGAAGCGCGGTTTCCGGCATCAGGCGTTCCATGAAGAAGCGGGCGGTGACCAGCTTGTTCTTCAGGTAATCCTCGCGGGCGGCATCGCCGGATGCAAGGCCGTCCTCGGCGGCTTTGGCCATCTTCGCCCACATATAGCCGAGAATGACGAGGCCGAAGAGGTGCATGTAGTCGGTCGAGCCGGCGCCGGCATTGTCGGGCTTGGCCATGGCGTTCTGCATGAACCACATGGTCGCGCCCTGGACGTCGTTCAAGCCCTTCTTCAGATGCTTGGTGAAGAAGGAGAGCTTTTCGTTGCTGCGGTTCTCCTCGCAGAAATCTCCGATCTCCTTGAAGAGGGCCATGGCGGCGCGGCCGCCGTTCAAGGCGAGCTTGCGGCCGACGAGATCGAGCGCCTGAATGCCGTTGGCGCCCTCATAGATCATGGCGATGCGGGCATCGCGCACATACTGGCTCATGCCGTGTTCTTCGATATAGCCGTGGCCGCCGAAGACCTGCTGGGCCATGACGGCGTGATCGAAGCCCTTGTCGGTCATCACGCCTTTGAGGATCGGGGTGACGAGGCCGAGAATATCGTCGGCCGTCTGGCGCTCCTTCTCGTCGCTAGCGCGGTGGGCGATATCAGACTTGAGCGCGGTCCAGAGCAGGAAGGCGCGGCCGGCCTCGTTGAAAGCGCGGATGGTCATCAGCGTGCGGCGAATATCCGGATGGACGATGATCGGATCGGCCTTCTTGTCCGGCGCCTTGGGGCCGGACAGCGAGCGGCCCTGGATGCGGTCGCGGGCGTAGCTGGCGGCGTTCTGATAGGCGATCTCGGAAATGGCGATGCCCTGCAGGCCGACCATCAGGCGGGCCTCGTTCATCATCACGAACATGGCGTTGAGGCCGCGGTTTTCGGCGCCGATCAGGAAGCCGGTCGCCTCGTCGTAATTCATCACGCAGGTGGCGTTGGCGTGGATGCCCATCTTGTGCTCGATCGCGCCGCAGGAGACAGCGTTGCGGGCGCCCGGCGCGCCGTCCTTGCCGACGAGGAATTTCGGAACGATGAAGAGCGAGATGCCCTTGGTGCCCTCGGGCGCACCCTCGATGCGGGCCAGCACCAGATGGATGATATTGTCGGTCAGGTCGTGCTCGCCGGCGGAGATGAAGATCTTCTGGCCGGAGATCTTGTAGCTGCCGTCAGCCTGCGGCACCGCCTTGGTGCGCAGCATGCCGAGATCGGTGCCGCAATGCGGCTCGGTGAGGTTCATGGTGCCGGACCAGGTGCCATCAACCATCTTCGGCAGATAGGTGGCCTTCTGCTCGTCGGAACCGTGGACGAGGAGTGCGGCGATCGCGCCCTGCGTCAGGCCGGGATACATCATCAGCGACATGTTGGCAGCCGACGTATATTCGCCGACGGCGGTATGCAGCGTATAGGGAAGCCCCTGGCCGCCGAATTCCTCCGGCACAGCAAGGCCGATCCAGCCGCCTTCGCGATAGGCTTTATAGGCCTCCTTGAAACCCTTCGGCGTCGTGACGCTGGCATCGTCGTGACGGTTGCAGCCTTCCTGGTCGCCGGAATAGTTCAGCGGAAAGAGAGCTTCCTCGGCAACCCTTCCGGCCTCGCCGAGGATCGCTTCGATCATATCGGGGGTCGCGTCGGCAAAACCCGGCAGATTGTTATAGCGTTCGAGACCCAGCACGTCGTTCAGGACGAAGAGCGTATCGTTCACCGGGGCCTTGTAGACTGGCATCTCTCAAATTCCTCCCATTCGGCTGACCGGGTAGCGCCGGTCTTGGGCACCGTCTTACAAAATATTGACGTTTGCGTAAACGTCAAATTTTGCGGTTGCGCCGTCTTTTCTTGAAAAAAAATCGAGAGCACGAATCCGCCGCGGTGAACCACTGCAGGAGCAGACGCCATCTCATCTTGCTTGTCCATCGCAGAACGAAGTGTCGGCCGGGCAGTAGCGCAAGTCGTTCCGACGTCTTACGCCTGTGGGACGATCCATCGAGGAAGACATCATGACCGACTTTCCCTATGAGAGCGCACTCATCGTCGGCGCGGGCTCCGGCATCAGCGCATCGCTTGCCCGGCAATTGTCGGCGCAGGGCGTCAAGGTCGGGCTCGCCGCCCGCAATATCGAGAAACTGCAAGGGCTGATCGAGGAGACCGGCGCCAGCGCCTTTACCGCCGACGTCTCGCAGCCGGCGAGCGTCGCGGCACTCTTTGAAGAGGCCGCTGCCGCAATCGGCGGGCCTGACGTGGTGATCTTCAATGCCAGCGCCCGTCAGCGTGGCCCGCTGGCCGAACTCGATCCCGCCGAGGTCGAGAAGGCCATCGCGACCACCGCTTTCGGCGGTTTCCTGGTGGTGCAGCAGGCGGCGCGGCGGATGATCCCGCGCGGCCGCGGCGCCATCCTCATGACAGGCGCGTCGGCAAGCGTGAAGGGCTTTGCGCAATCGGCCCCCTTCGCGATGGGCAAGTTCGCGCTGCGCGGCCTTGCCCAGAGTGCCGCTCGCGAACTCGGGCCGATGGGCATCCATGTCGCGCATTTCGTCATCGACGGCGCGGTGCGCTCGCAGATCCGGCCGGACCGGGTGGACAAGCCGGATGGCACGCTGCTGCCGGATGCGATCGCCCAGACCTATATCGATGTGCTTCGCCAGCACCGCAGCGCATGGTCGCTGGAGGTGGAAGTCCGGCCCTGGACGGAGAGCTTCTAAGTCTCCCTCCCTGGCCGCGGCCTGCCGCCGCAGGGGAAGTAACTTTCACGACACTCTCAGACGGGTTAGGCTTTGCCGTCAAGGCAAGAACAGGATGATTTTAGGCCTGTTCGGCCTAACATCTGAATCCTGTTCTCAATTAAAGAGTTAGAGCATGATGTCGTCCGAAAACCGCTCACACTTTTCGGCATCATGCTCTAGCTGGGAGGATACCGATGCCGCGTCTGGACCATGTCACCATCGAGACCCGCGATGCGCCTCAGATGATCGCCTTCCTGGAAACCGTGCTCGGTGTTCGGGAAGGCTATCGGCCGCCCTTCACCACGCCCGGCCACTGGCTCTATCTGGACGAACGCCCGGTCATCCACCTCAGCCTGACATCGCGCAGCACCGATTTTCCGCCCGGCATCTTCAACCATGTCGCCTTCAGCCTTTACGAATTCGGGCCGGCGCTGGAACGCATCAAGGCGGGCGGCTATCGCTACGAATATTACGATATTCCCGACACCGATCTCGGCCAGGTCTTCGTCTACGGCCCCGAGGGCGTGAAAATCGAACTGCAATATCCGCGTCCGGCCTGATTGCGCGAGCGGCGATTTGATCTGACGAATTGAACGGCAATTGCCGTCAAAAACGGCGTTTGGAACACAAACGTTAAAAAATTCCCATCGGCATTAACGGCTTGTTTACCACGTTTCGTGAAAGGTGCGGATTGAGCAGTAGTGATCCGCATTCCTTTCCCCCGTCTCGCGTTCCTTAAGGATGCCGCTACATCGTTCAGCTTGAGGAAAGTCTAATTGACTATCGTCTTATGAATGGTGCGCTCAGGCCCGCGTAAAGCGGGCAGCAGACGAAAAGCCAACGATCGAGCTCTGACGAGGGGTCGAGCAGTCGAAGCGAGCAAGAAGATGAACGGATCGCGATCAAATCCTTCCCGACAGTCCGACAGGACCTCGCTCGATGCGCTGAACCGCACGATCGAAGGGCTGGAGGCGCGCATCGAAGGGCTGATGGGCAGCGGGCGCGAACAGCGGCCACGCACGGCAACGACCGAGCGCGATCCTTATGCCGCTTCCCATGCCCCCCGGCCCGCAAAGGCCCCGCCCGAGCCGCGGCCGGATCCGCTTGCCGAAATTCGTCAACGCCAGCGCGCGCTTGAAGCCGGCCGCGAGCGGCCTTACGCACGCGAACAGGCCCCGCAGCTTCGCGAACCCACGCCCCGCGTCGCCGCCCCAGTGCCGACACCGGCCTTGCGCGCCGGCGACGACACGATGACGGAGATCGCCCAGGCGCTCGTCAATCTGCGGCAGGACCTGAAGCGCGACATTTCCGAGGGTGTCACCCGCGAGATGAACGCGCTGCGCACCGAGCTGCGCGAGATCAAGACAAATGCTGGAGACGGCCGTTTCGCCGACGACATGCGCGCCGATATGGGCCGCCTTGCCCAGAGCATCACTCAGCTGACCGGCCGCTCCGCCGCACCGGAGGCCACGGGCCTTCGTGAAGATTTCGAAGAGCTGCGCTCGCTGATGGACGGCCTGGCGCGCGAAGATTCGCTGCGCCATATGGAAAACCGCTGGGACGGCTTCGAAAACCGGCTTGCGGCGCTCGATACAGAGGGACTGCAGGAAGAACTCGTTTCGCTCGCCTATCGGCTCGATGATATCAAGCGCCATATCGGCGGCATGGGCGAAAGCCCGGCCGTTCGGGCGCTGGAAGACAAGCTGATCTCGATCGCCACGGCGATGGAGCATTTCGGCAACATGATCCAGCCGCACGACCGGGTCATGTCCGAGCAGTTCGCCGCCATGGACATCCGGCTCGACGAGATCAGCCGGGCGATCGCGGCAAGCGGGCGCACAGCCACTGCGAATGATCCGGGCCTGATGCAGCGGCTGGAAAGCCGGCTTGCGGCGCTCGCCGACCAGATCGACCTGATGAGCCATGATGCGGCCAGCCGCGTGAACCCGGCCGACGAGCTGGCGATGCGGCTGGAGGCGCTAACGGGACGCGTCGAGGAGCTGACGAAGGCAGAAGCGACGTCGCGGCTCGACGAAAGGCTGGAACATCTATCCTATCTGCTGGAGCGCACGCAGGAGACGGCGCCGCAGGCCGACCTCACCGGCACGCTTTCCGACATTTCCCGCAAGATCGACGCGCTTGAGAACGGCGCCGTCAACGACGTGCTGGCGCAGCGGCTCGACCATCTCGCCCGGCGCATTGACGAGATGGCCTATCAGCAGCAGGCGCCGGCCGCTGTGGCCGACGACAGCGCCTTCCTGCGTCTCGAAGGACGGCTGAGCGACATTGCCGCCCGGCTCGAAGAGAGCACATCGGCACCTCCGACCGATCCGCACGCGCTGAAGAACCTCGAAGACCAGATTGCCAATCTGTCGGCGCTGATGAGCGCGCCGCGCGAAAGCGCCGCAATACCCCCCGAACTCGACCAGCGCATGGGCGCGATCGAAGACTATATGGCGACGAGCGATGAATATATCATCGAGGCGGCACGCCAGGCGGCAGAGGCCGTCGTCGAAGCCTATTCGCGCCATGGCGGTCCACAGGGTGTCATGCCCGCCGCCGACATGTCGGCGCTGACGGCGCTGGCCGAGGATCTGCGCCACCTCGAGGATCTCAGCCGCGACAGCGAGGAGCGCACGCACAAGACTTTCCAGGCGCTGCACGAGACGCTGGTGCATATCGCCGACCGCCTCGACGGCATGGGAGATCGCGGCCGGCCGGCCGCCCAGATGCCGATCGCCGACGTCGATTTCGATGTCGATCCCTATGCGCTGATGGTGGCCGAAGCCGAGATGAACAGGACGCCGGCCGCTGCCCCGACAGCGAAGGCTTCTCCTGTTATCCGTACGGCCGAGGTCGCAGCCGAACCTGCCGCCCCGGCACAAGCCACCGCCCCGGCACAAACCAACGCCATGAGCGGAACGAGCGCGATCGCCATCGAAGCCGCGACCAGGACGACGGAGACAGCAGCGACGTCGGCAGGGACACAGGCACCGGCAAAGGCCAGCCTGCTCGCCAACCTCGGCAAGCGGCTGCTGCCCGGCAAGAAGGCCGAGAGCCGGACGACCGAACGGCCGATGATCGACCCCGCGCCGTCGATCGATCCCACCGACGTGGTGCCGACGGATGCGGCAAACGAATTGCTCGAGCCGGGCTCGGGCGCGCCAGACGTGAAGAAGATCCTTGAACGGGTTCGCGCCAGCCAGAGCGCGGCACGCGGCAAACCTGCCGGCGAAACCGATCGCGCCGATTATATCGCTGCCGCGCGCCGTGCGGCGCAGGCGGCCGCGATGGAGGTGGATGCCAATCCGAAGCAGGCAGCCGGCAAGGCCGAGAAGAAGGGCGCGACTGCCGACAAGGCCGGCAAGGCTTCCGACAAGACGGGCAAGACCAGCGCCTTTTCGCGCTACCGGCGGCCGATCCTGCTGGCGGTCGGCGCCGTGCTGCTCGCCATCATGGCCTTTCCGCTTGCCCGAACGCTGACAAGCGGCGAGCGCGCGCCGCAGCCTCCAGCAGAAGTCTCGGCGCTGACCGGCGCGGAAAACCCGTCGCCGGCCTTGCCTGAAGCGACACCTGCCCAGCCGGATGCCGCCGCTCTCGGAACGACCGCTCCGGCAGCGGAAGCTGTACCGCCCGCCGCCGAACAGGCGCAGCCGGAAGCGACCCCGCCTGACGCCGGCGAGCATCTGACCGACGTGGCACCGCTTGACGGCGAAGGGGCAGCGACCCTTGCCCCTCCCGGTCCGTCGGGCGCGGCACAGGAGACATCAGGCTTCGTTCCGAACGCCCCGGCTGCGGCGGCACCCGCACCGGCCATCACCATTCCCGACACCGTCCAGCCGAAATCGCTTGCCGATGCGGCGAGCGGCGGCGATGCGCTGGCGCTGTTCGAGATCGGCGCGCGTTATTCGGACGGCCGCAACGGCATGACGGTCGATCAGAAGCAGGCCGCAGGCTGGTACCAGCTTTCCGCCGACAAGGGCTTTGCGCCGGCCGAATACCGGCTCGGCAGCATGTACGAAAAGGGCAATGGCGTCGAACGCGACATCGCCAAGGCGAAGGGTTTATACGAGCAGGCGGCAAACCAGGGCAATGCCAGCGCCATGCACAATCTCGCCGTGCTCTACGCCTCCGGCGCGCTCGGCCAGCAGGATTATGCGACGGCCGCCTCGTGGTTCACCAAGGCTGCGAACCTCGGCATCACCGACAGCCAGTTCAACCTGGCAATCCTCTGCGCACGCGGCAACGGGGTTCCGGCGGATCTCGAAGAGTCTTACAAGTGGTTTGCGATCGCCGCCAAGGGCGGCGACAAGGATGCGGCGCAGAAGCGCGACGAAGTGGCCAAAGCCATGAAGCCCGACCAGCTCGAACGGGCGCGCGCCAAGGCCGATCTCTGGAAGGCGGAGCCGGTCGACCATCGCACGAACGCCATCGACATCCCCGACGAATGGGCCGGCACCGGCGCCAAGACGGCGAGCGTCGACATGAAGAAGGCGATCCGCAACATCCAGGCAATCCTCAACAATAACGGCTTCGACGCCGGCGTGCCGGATGGCGAAATGGGCGCGAAGACCGTGACCGCGATCAAAAACTTCCAGAAGTCGGTCGGCCAGGAGCCGGACGGCAAGGTGACCGATGCGACCGTGAAGGCGCTGCTCGAACGCAACAAACAGGGCAGCAAGGCAATCTGAAGCCCGCGTCGCGTTGACGCAGGAGTGTCTCTCTATTGCGGGCGATGAAAAACGCCTGGCGGCACTATGCCGCAAGGCTTTTTTCAATTTTGCTGTCGCCTGTCACAAAACCTGAAAAAAGCCGGATTATGCCCGGACATATCGATCCGCGCATCCGGCGAATCCTCTGCCACCGATCTCTCCGCCAATCTCTATGGCTAATCACGGGGCCGATCGAAAGCCTCTGGCAACGATTTCTCAGTATGGTGCGCATTCGAACGGGGACGTGACAAGAAACCGCCCGGCAGGAGCGGTCATCATTCGGGGTCGGCTGTGACAATCTATCTGCCCATCGCAGAATTGTCGGTGAACATCTTCATCATTCTCGGCATGGGGGCGGCCGTCGGATTCCTGTCTGGAATGTTCGGCGTCGGCGGCGGCTTTCTCATCACGCCGCTGTTGATCTTCTACAACATTCCCCCCGTCGTCGCCGTCGCGACCGGCGCCAACCAGGTCGTGGCGTCGTCGATATCGGGCGCGATCACGCATTTCCGGCGCGGCTCGCTCGACGTCAAGCTCGGCACGGTGCTGTTGGTCGGTGGCCTTGCGGGTGCGACGGTCGGCATCTGGATCTTCTCTTTACTGCGCGCCATCGGCCAGCTCGATCTCATCATCTCGCTGATGTATGTCATCTTCCTCGGCACCGTCGGCGGACTGATGCTGCTCGAAAGCGTCAATGCCATGCGGCGGGCAGCGCGCAACGAGCCGCCCGCACCGCGCAAGCCCGGTCACCAGCACTGGGTGCATAAGCTGCCGCTGAAGGTGCGCTTCAAGAAATCGAAGATCTTTCTCAGCGTCATTCCGATCGTCGCGCTCGGCTTTGCGATCGGCATCCTCACCTCGATCATGGGTGTCGGCGGCGGCTTCATCATGGTGCCGGCAATGATCTACCTGCTGCGTATCCCGACCAACGTCGTCGTCGGCACCTCGCTGTTCCAGATCATCTTTGTGACCGCCTATACGACGATCGTGCAGGCGGCGACGAACTTTTCCGTCGACATCGTGCTCGCCTTCATTCTGATGGTGGCGGGTGTCATCGGGGCACAATACGGCGTGCGCGTCGGCCAAAAACTGCGCGGCGAACAGCTGCGCGCCCTGCTCGGCCTGCTGGTGCTCGCCGTCGGCGTGCGTCTTGCGATCGCTCTGGTGGTGACGCCGGCCGACGTTTATTCGGTGGTGATGGGAGCGGGCAATTGATGCGCCTGGCTGCCGCTGTCATCGCATTGCTTTGCCTGCTGCCGGCCTCTGCCGGAGCGCAGTGGCTGCCGGGGCAAGCAACGGAAGCGGTGCGTGAAGGGTTGGAAATCGGCACGTCGACCAGCGAAATCGCCATCACCTCGGATTTCCACGGTGCGGATCTGACCATCTTCGGGGCGCTCTCGAATACCGACCAGCTGCTGCTCGCCATCGGCCAATATGACGTGGTCGTAGTGCTGGAGGGCCCGCGCGAGGATGCGACGGTGCGCAGGAAGGAACGCGTCTTCGGCATCTGGGTGAATACCCGCTCGATGACCTTCGAAGCGGTGCCGCATTCCTATTCGATGTCGAGCTCGCGCATGATCGACGATCTGACGACACCGCTCGAGCTGACCGATCAGGGGATCGGCATCGACCACATTCCGCTGACGCCGGTCGGCTTCGTCGGCGACGGCAGCAATCTCGGCGAGTTCCGCGACGCCTTCCGGCGACTGCAGCAGGGTGGCGGGCTCTACGACCGCAACCCGAGCGGCGTGCGGTTCGTTTCCTCCAACCTGTTCAAGGCGAGCCTGCGCTTGCCGGCAAACATTCCGAACGGCGTGCACACCGTGCGCGCCTATCTGTTCAAGAGCGGGATTTTCGTGACCGACAAATCGCTGCCGCTGCGGGTCATCAAGACCGGCATCGAGCAGACGATCACCGATGCGGCGCATGATCAGCCGATCCTCTACGGCTTTGCTGCCGTGCTGCTCGCCGTCATCACCGGCTGGGGTGCGAGCCTGATCTTCCGCAAGGACTGATCCACAGCCAAGGCGCTCAGGATTTCTTCCGAAAATAGACTCGGCAAGGCGCTGAGCACGAAGGCCTGCGGGAGCAGCTGCTTGCCTTGAATGTTGTGCTCCAAAAAACCGCTTGCATTTCGCTATCAGTCGGCCTAACTTTCAACCAGTTGTTAAACGCAACCAGTTGTGATGGATGGCAATTCAGAAGGAGGATGCAAATGAGAAAGCTTATCGTCTGGAACCTGATGACGCTCGACGGTTATTTCGAAGGCACGAAGCCTTGGGATATCGACTTCCACAATTTCGCCTGGGGACCCGAGCTGCAGCGCTATGCCGAACAGTTTGGCAGGGAAAGCGATCTGCTGGTGTTTGGCCGCAAGACCTATGAGGGCATGGCCGCCTACTGGCCGACCGCCGAGGGCGAAGGTGAGATCAAGGCCTATATGAACAGCATCGCCAAGATCGCCGTGTCGCGGACGATGAGCGAGCCCGGCTGGAACAATGCCCGCGTCGTCAGCGATCCGATCCCCGAATTGACGGGGCTGAAGCAGGAGGATGGCAAGACGATCTTGATCTTCGGCAGCGCCGAGCTTGCCGACAGTCTGCTGAAAGCCGGCCTTATCGACGAAATCAGGGTTTGCCTGGTGCCGGTGATCCTCGGCGGCGGCAATCCGCTTTTCAAACAGGCAGAGGGCCAGGTGCCGCTGAAGCTCATCGAATCCTCGACGACGGAAGGCGGCGCGATGATCCTGCGCTACGAGCCCGTCAAAGCGTAGTGGATGGGATGCCGTCCCGATGGTCAGGCCAGGGTATCGATCCCTGGCCGCACAAGGAAGCAGTCGGGGAAGTTCGCATTCGACTAAAAACCGGTTTTTAACATTTACGAGTTAGTAATCTCTCGGAAACGAGAGGTTTTGTCATGCGTACTCGTATCGTTCTGACGGCCGTGGGTCTCGCGCTGCTTGCCGGCTGCGCGACGGCGCCGAAGCAGACGAGGAACATCTGTGCCGTCTTCGACGAGCGCGACGGGCTCTTCTCCAGCTGGCAGAGCGCCGCCGAACGAACGGAGAAGAAGTACGGCGTGCCCGTGCCGATCCTGATGGCAACGATGTATACCGAATCCGGCTTCCAGCCCTATGCGCGGCCGCCACGCACCAAGCTGTTCGGCTTCATTCCCTGGACCCGGCCTTCGACGGCCTACGGCTATTCGCAGGCGCTCGACGGGACCTGGGATCACTACCAGTCGCAGACGGGGAACTGGACGGCGCGGCGGGCGAACTTCGCCGACGCGATCGATTTCATCGGCTGGTATCACTATCAGAACAGCGTGGAGACCGGCATTCCGCTGAACGATGCCTATAATCTCTATCTCGCCTATTATTCCGGGCCGACAGGATACAAACGCGGCGACTGGCGCTCGAACGGGCAATTGCAGCAGACGGCGCAGAAGTTTGCGCGGATGGCGGGGACCTATCAGCGGCAGCTGCAGGAGTGCGATTGAGGGTATTAAAGGGCGCGCCGTGTGGTACCCCCTCTGCCCTGCCGGGCCCGGGGTCGAGCCACGCGTCTCGACCCGTCCTTCGGACCCCCCACAGGTGGGGAGATTGGCTGGGCTCACTGGCTTCCCCAAACAACGAACGTCCAGCAAGGCGAAACGGTAGATGGGCAGGAAGTTCAAGCCGCTCGTGATCTCCCCACCTGTGGGGGAGATGCCCGGCAGGGCAGAGGGGGGCTGAAGCCCGCCGACCTGGAATAACAAGCGCTATCCCTGCAAATTCCCATACCGCACCGAGTAGATCCGATCCCGCCCCAACAGATGCGCCACCAGCAAAGCCTTGTCGAACAGGCCCTTCATCGCCTGATGGCGAAGATCCAGACCGCCGCTCATAACACCGAAGGCCGGCATCAGCAGGCGGGCGCCGTCGGTGGCAAAGCACGGGCGGCGGACGGATTTTTCGCGGCGGCGCACCGTCGCCGACGGGTGCAGGTGGCCGGCGATTTCGCCGCTCTGCAAGCCGTTCTTCGGCTCGTGCCGGAAGGTCAGGCCGGCATAATGCATCTCGTCGGCAGATGTGCCCGGCAGATCGACAATGCCATCCGGATCATGGTTGCCATTGATCCAGATCCATTCGCGGCCGCGCGCCATCTCGACGATCAGGGCGCGAAAATTCTCCGGCAGGTGCTTGGAACCGATGCGGTCGTGGAAATTGTCGCCGAGCGAGATGACGAGCTTCGGGTTATAGCGGGAAATGACGGCGGCCAGGACGGTCAGCGTCGCCAGCGTATCGTAAGGCGGCAGCATCATGCCGCGGCGCGCGAAGGCTGCGCCCTTTTCCAGATGCAGGTCGGAGACGACGAGCAGGCCGGCATCCGGTAGATAGAGGGCGCCGAGCGGATCGCAGACGGCGGCAATGCCATGGACTGCCGTTTCGACGCCTGATGTCGCGGCCAGTCCCGATATGTCGCGCGCCAGCGCCAGGCGGTTCATCACAGTCGTTTTTTCCTAGTCGTCATCATGCCAGAGCTTCGGCGATCAGATCGTCCGCCGCTTCGGCGAGCAGTGCATCATGGGCCTCGCCCGGCACCGCCTCGCGTCCGATTTCCAGCATCACCGGCACGGCGAGCGGGGAAATATGGTCGAGGGCGCGGTGGGTGATGTGGCCCCTGATTCGTCTCAGCATATCGCCAAGACGGCCAATATCCAAAAGTCCCGTCGCTGCATCCTGCCGTGTCGCCTGCAGGAGGATGTGATCCGGTTCGTGGCTGCGCAGCACGTCGTAGATCAGATCGGCGGAGACGGTGATCTGGCGGCCGCTCTTTTCCTTGCCCGGATGGCGGCGCTCGATCAAGCCTGCAATCACGGCGCAATTGCGGAAGGTGCGCTTCAACAGGAAGGATTCGTCGAGCCAGGCTTCGAGATCGTCGCCGAGCATGTCCTCGTCGAAGAGGTCGGAGAGGTTGAGCCGGCCATTGCCGATCATCAGCCCCATATCCTCGAGACCCCAGATGGCCAGCGAATAATCGGTGGCGACGAAGCCGAGCGGCTTGGCGCCTATACGCTCCAGCCGGCGGGTCAGCAGCATGCCGAGCGTCTGGTGGGCGAGGCGGCCTTCGAAGGGATATGCGACCATGTAGCCGCGGCTGCCGCGCGGGAAGGTTTCGATCAGAAACTCGTCGCGCTTCGGCAGCATCGACTTGTCGTTCTGCAGCGACAGCCAGTCGCGCACCTGATCCGGCAGGCGGCGCCAGCGATCGGGATCGGCGATCATCGCCCGCACCTGCTCGGCGAGATAGGTCGACAGTGGAAATTTGCCGCCATTATAGGAGGGGATTTTCGGATCGAGCGAAAAGGCCTGCGAAGCGAGGCATTCGTTTTCGCGGATGCCCTCGAAGCGCAGCACCTTGCCGGAGAAGACGAAGGTATCGCCCGGCGACATCTGCTCGAGGAAATATTCCTCGACCTTCCCCAGCGTGGCGCCGCCGCGGCCGATCCTGCCGCCCTCGCCGCGCTTCACCATGCGGATATTCAGCATCGGGCTTTCGACGATGGTGCCGAGGTTGAGGCGATATTGCTGGGCGACAGCCGGATTGGAGACGCGCCAGCGGCCCTCCGCAGTCTTGCGGATACGGGCGTAACGCTCATAGGTGCGGAGCGCATAACCGCCGGTCGCGACGAAATCGACGACGCGCTCGAAGGTCTCCCAGCTCAGATCGGCATAGGGCGAGGCGCTGATGATTTCATCGTAAAGTTCCAGCATGTCGAAAGGTTCGGCGCAGGCCATGCCGAGCACATGCTGGGCGAGTACGTCGAGCGCGCCGCGGCCGACCGGCGGGGTGTCCTGTGCGCCGATATAATTGGCATCGAGGGCGGCCTGGCACTCCATGACCTCGAAACGGTTGGCAGGTACGAGGATCGCCTTCGAGGGCTCGTCCATGCGGTGGTTGGCGCGACCGATGCGCTGGGCAAGACGCGAGGCACCCTTCGGCGCGCCGACATGGATGACGAGATCGACATCGCCCCAGTCGATACCGAGATCGAGGGTGGAGGTGGCAACGACGGCGCGCAGCCGGTTTTCTGCCATCGCCGCCTCGACCTTGCGGCGCTGGGCGACATCGAGCGAGCCGTGATGGAGCGCGATCGGCAGGTTGTCGTCATTGATCGTCCAGAGCGCCTGGAAGAGCATTTCCGCCTGGCTGCGGGTATTGACGAAGAGCAACGTCGTGCGGTGTTCGACAAGCTGGCGGTATACATCCGGAATGGCATATCGGGCGGAATGGCCGGACCAGGGAATGCGCTCTTCGGTCGAAAGAATCGAGATATCGGGTTTGGCGCCGCCTTCGACGACGACGAGGCCGGCATGATGTTCGCTACCCTCTTCCTGGCCGACCAGCCATTTCTGCAGATCCATCGGCTCGGCGACGGTGGCCGACAGGCCGATCATCTGGAGACCGGGGGCAAGGCGGCGCAAGCGGGCAAGGCCGAGCGAAAGCATATGGCCGCGCTTGGAGGTGACCAGCGAATGCAGCTCGTCGAGGACGATATATTTCAGGTCCTTGAAGAAGCGCTCGGCCTCCCGGTTCGCCAGCAGCAGGGCGACCTGTTCCGGCGTCGTCAGCAGAATATCCGGCGGGTTGAGCTTCTGGCGCTGGCGCTTGGCGTTCGGCGTATCGCCGGTGCGGTTTTCGACGGTGACCGGCAGGCCCATCTCCTCGACCGGCTTCATCAGGTTACGCTCGATATCGATGGCAAGCGCCTTCAGCGGCGAGACATAGAGCGTGTGGATGCCGGTGAAGGCGGAGCCCGGCGGGATCCGGCCGCGGCGGGTGAGATCGGTGAGCGAGGGCAGGAAACCGGCAAGCGTCTTGCCGGCGCCGGTCGGGGCGATCAGCAGGGTGCTTTCCCCGGCCTCGGCGCGGGCAAGCAATTCCAGCTGATGGGCGCGCGGGCGCCAGCCTTTTTCCGCAAACCAGCGGGTAAAGGCGGCAGGAAGCAGGGCACGGGCTTCGGAATCGATCTGGTCCACGCCTGGAAGGTAGTGAAATGCCGGGGAAAGAGAAGAGAGGCCAAAGCATGTCGCGCAAAAGTGTGCCGCGGTTTTGCGATAACGACATGCGTAAAAACAAAGACCTAAAGCGCGAGGAGCGAATCTGAAAGATCACGACGCGCTTTAGCAATTCACATGGCGATATAGCGGTCCTTGCGGTGGTTGATGGCAATCGTCAGGTTGAGAACGATCGCGCCAAGCACGGAGCAGGCGATGATGAAAGGACTTGCGACGAAGAAGGACAGCGCCAGGATGATGCCGTCGAAGCCGAGCTGGACGAAGCCGGCGCGCCAGCCGAAGCGATCCTGGATATAGAGGGCGAGAATGCCGATGCCGCCAAGGCTGGCGCTGTGGCGGAAGAGTGCCAGCATGCCGGCGCCGATGACGAGGCCGCCGAAGAGCGCGCCGGCGATGGGATCGACATGCGCCATGCTGATGAAGCCCGAGATGAATTCCGACAGGACCGAGGTCAGCGCGATGGCGGCGAAGGTCTTGATGGTGAAGGCGGCGCCCAAGCGGCGGAAGGCGAGATAATAGAAGGGCAGGTTCACGGCAAAGAAGCAGAGGCCGAAGCTGAAGCCCGTCGCATAATGGGCGAGGAAGGCAAGGCCCGCCGTGCCGCCGGCAAGCAGTCCCGCGCCGGAGAGAAGCGATACGCCGAGCACAGCGAGCATGCTGCCGGCGACGATGCCCTGGGCGTCGTCGAAGAGCGAGTGACGATCGGCGCTGGAATTCAGAATGCCTGCGAAAGCGTTGGATGCCATGTTGTTCCCCTGTCGGCGTTTCCGTCTTCTATCCGCGGTCAGGATAAAGGCAAGTGGCAAGCAGCAAGCCCGCCTCTTGACATCAGGCATAATCATGGATATTTTTTATCCACGAATTGAGGAGGCCATGTGCATGAAGATGGGCGATGGGGTCGAGCAGGCCATTCACAGCGTTGCGATGCTTTCCGGCCTCTCGGAAGGCGGTGTGCTTTCGGCGGCCGCGCTGGCGGAATTCCACGGCGTTTCGACGAGCTATCTGCTGAAGCATCTGCAGGCGCTGTCGGGCGCCGGCATCCTCGATACCGTACCGGGGCCGAAGGGCGGATATCGGCTGGCAAAAGCGCCGAAGGAGATTTCGCTGCTCGACATCGTGCTCGCCGTCGAGGGATCTGCGCCGGCGTTCCGTTGCGCCGAAATCCGCCAGCGCGGACCGAACCCGGTCTCCGATCGCTTGTTCGCCCAGCCCTGCACCATCAACGCGGCGATGCTGAAAGCCGAACGGGTCTATCGCGCCGAACTCGCCAAGACGAGCCTGGCCGATATCGGCATCGACCTTGCCGCCGTCGACGACGGATCGATCGCAGCCAGAGGCTGCGCCTTCCTTGAAATCCATGAACGCAAGATGGCTCGTTGAGCCATAACAAAGGAGAAAGACCATGCAACCACGTTTCAACTTCGCCAAAGCCGCTCCCGATGCCTACAAGGCAGTCGCCGCGCTCGAGCAATATGTCCAGTCCTCCGGGCTGGAACGCCGCTTCATCCACCTGATCAAGCTGCGCGCTTCGCAGATCAATGGCTGCGCCTATTGCGTCGACATGCATGTGAAGGAAGCCCGCCATGATGGGCTCTCCGAACAATGGATCAACCTGATGTGCGTCTGGCGGGAATCGCCGGTCTATGACGCCCGCGAACGGGCGCTGCTCGGCTGGGTGGATTCCGTGACCAATATCGCCAAAACAGGCGCGCCTGATGCCGACTACGAGACGCTGAAGGCGCATTTTTCCGAAGAAGAAATGACGAAGATCACGGTGGCGATCGGCGCCATCAACATCTGGAACCGGCTGGCCGTCGGCTTCCGCTCGCAGCATCCGCTCGATGCGGCGCAGAAGGCAGCCTGATCGAAATCAGCCACAGGAAATTCATCCTGGCAACCGACCCGAAAATCTCGGGTCGGTCGAATATCGGGTCACTCGTGATCCCTGGTGGCCCGTACGGCAACGGCGTCAAACCGATTGCCCGAGAGGTCGATGCTGTTGAATAGGTCGCGGACGACTTTCGCAATTTCTTCTGCGGAAGCGCCCTTGGCGTATTCTTCCTGCATACGGCGTCTCACAAGTTTTTCCAAATCTGACATAGTTCACCTCATCAAATCCGGCGCGAGATGAGTTTCGCGCCGAGACCGATCACAGGCAAGTTACGTTTTGTTTAGAATGGCTTACCGTTTTGTAACGTTACAACGCAATGTAGCGATCAGCGCGGTGGTTGATGGCGACGAAGAGGTTGAGGACGACGGCGCCGAGTACCGAATAGAAGACGACGGGCGGCGTGGTGACGAAGAAGGCGGCGGCGAGCACGCACATGTCGATGGCGAGCTGGACGAGGCCGGCGCGGATGCCGAAACGATCCTGCAGGTAGATGCCGAGAATGCCGACACCCCCGAGGCTGGCACGGTGGCGATAGAGCGCCAGCAGGCCGAAGCCGAGCAGCAGGCCGCCGAGAAGGGCCGCCCAGGCCGGATGAATGCTTGAAATGGAGAAGAAGCGAGACTGCACATCGGCAATCACCGAGGTCAGGCCGATGGCGACGAAGGTCTTGACGGTGAAGGCCATGCCGAGGCGCTTCCAGGAGAGATAGAAGAACGGCAGGTTGAGCAGGAAGAAGGCGAGACCGAAATTGACGCCGAAGGCATAATGCAGGAGGAAGGCCACGCCGGCCGTGCTGCCGGTGAGAAGGCCGGCGCTGGCGAGCACATAGAGGCCGAGAGCGGCAACGAGGCTACCGGAGAATATGCCCTGCACGTCTTCGATCGGCGTGTGGCGCGTCGCAGTCGTATTCCAGAAACCAAGGGCACTGATGAGCTGTGTCATGTCGCCAGTCTCCACGGCAGACGAGTTTAAGAACGCGCTTGGGAAGACCCGGCGCGGCGGAATTTTGGATCATGAAAGGAGCCTGAGCGCCTCGGCGTAATATTGCCGGGCTCTCTGCCGATGCGGTGCAGTATCAGGTTTTTCGGTCTTCCGATCAAGTGAAATAGGTAAGTAATACTGACCTATTCAAAAATCGCAAGAAATGTTCGCTCACGCGGGCTTATGCGTAAGGAACAGAATGCCGGAAACCGGTTTTCCGCCATCTTTGCGAATGACCGACTTGACGGTCTTCAGGATTTCCAGCCCGTGACGGGCAAGAAGCATCCTGACATAGGTTTCCGAATGGGCATAACGCAGCGACGGAGCGAGATGGAAGCCGTCACCCTCCCCCGCATCCTCGACGGAAAAGGCGATATCGGCGCCTGGTGCAGCCAGTTCTCCGGCGATGGCAAAGACACTCTCGAGATTGCCGAGATACATCAACACATCGGCTGCCGTCACCAGGTCGGCACGATGGCGCGCGGCATCTGCAAAGAGGCCGGAGAGATCGGGTGCGAGCGAGAGATCGGCCTGGGTGAGACTGTCATAGACGTTTTTCTCGGCGGCCTTCGCCAGCATGTTCTGGGAGAGATCGAAGCCTTCGAGGCAGCCGACACGGCCACGGATTTCAGGGCCGAGCAGGCCGGTGCCGCAGCCGAGATCGACGGCGTGTTCGTAGCGCCTGCCGGTGGAGGCGATGAGCGCAGCGAGCTTCTGCGGGACGCTGTAGTCGAGCTTTTCGACAAGCGCTGATTCGAAACGGTCGGCGTAGTCGTCGAAGAGGCGCTCGACATAGCGGCTCGGCGGCAGGTCAGGCGTGGCTGCGTCGCCGAGAAGGGCGAGCTTGAGGGCGGCGCCGAAAATGTCATCGGGATCGAGGGTAAGCGTCCTGCGATAGGCCTCGATCGCGGCCTCGCCCCTGCCTGCCTTTTCGCGATAAGTGGCGAGGCGATACCAGCCGGCGGCCCAGGCAGGCACGAGCTCGAGGGCCTGTTCCATCAGCTCGGCAGCCGCTTCCGGCTCGCCGCCTTCTTCGAGCATCCGGGCATAATCGGCGCGGCGGTCGGCGATGACATCGCCTGAGGAAAGCTGGTGGGGCTGCATCAATGGGCCTGTAGCTGTTTCTTTTACGCATGTCGTTGCCGCAAAACCGCTGCACACTTTTGCGCGACATGCGTCGGCCCGCATCTGGCGGCGGCCACAAAAAAACTCAAGTCCTATTTCAGAGGCGAAGCGGCCAATTCCGGAAAGGGCTTGCGGGCGCCGCGCCGCGACCTTATTCCAAGGGCAAACAGGAGATGGCTTATGTCCGATCAGGCGAACAGGTTCCTCGGCGATTCAATCGGCCGCACATTGATAAAGCTTATCGTGGTGTCGCTGATCGTCGGTTTCGTCATGACCGTCTTCGGCCTGACGCCGTGGGGCATCATCTACGGCATACGCGATTTCATCATGGAGATCTGGTACCGGGGCTTCTCGGCCCTCGGGCGCGTCGGCGACTATCTCATCCTCGGCGCGACGATCGTCATCCCGCTCTTCATCATCCTTCGTCTTTTCAGCTACCGCCGGTAACATGACATCCATCGATCTTTCCAGGCGCGGCCTGCTGCGCCTTTCCGGACTTGCGCTCGCCGCCGGCATCGCCGGCTGCACCACGACCCCGCGGATGGCCGGCACGCCGTCGGACGGCGAGGACGAGACGGCGAGCGTGCTGCCGCTCGTCAACCAGCTCAGGACCAAAAACGGGCTGCCGCCGCTTGCCGTCGATCCGGCGGCGAGCACTGCCGCCTTGTTTCAGGCGAAACGCATGGCGAGCGCCGGCAAGATGGCGCATCTCATGGGCATGACCGACAGTTTCGGCGCGCGCGTCAAGGCGAGCGGCGTTCGGCTGCCGGCGGCGGAAAACATCGCCTCCGGCCAGCAAAGCGTCGATGCCGTGGTGACGGCCTGGATCAACTCGCCGCATCACCTGGAAAACATGCTCGGACGTTATGGCGGCCTTGGCGTTGCTGTCGCCCATAATACATCTTCCAGGAACCTGCCCTATTGGGCCATGGTGCTTTCCAGCTGAGGTGATTCCGCCTGCAGCAGTTCAAGTGATGCAGCGTCTTTTGCGCGTCTGAAACGACGCGTGGCGCTGCCGCGGCGAGGCAGGCATGGATACACGCAGCAATCACAACGCGCTTGCATTCGACGTGACGCACCGGATGGTGCTGTCGATCGCCCTTCCGATGACGCTCGGCTTCATGACGACGCCGCTGCTCGGGCTGACGAACACCGCCGTCGTCGGCCGCATGGGCAATGCGGAAGCGCTGGCCGGGCTGGCGATCGGCGCCATGCTCTTCGATCTGATCCTCGGCAGCTTCAACTTCCTGCGCGCCTCGACGACCGGGCTGACGGCGCAGGCCTATGGCCGCCACGACCAGCACGAGCAGCAGGCTGTCTTTTCCCGGGCGATGATTTCGGCGCTCGGCTGCGGGCTGGCGCTGCTCTGTCTTTCGCCGCTGCTGATGGCGGCGGGGTTGAGGCTGATGGGGGCGGAAGGGGCGATCGCCGAGGCGACCAGCACCTATTTCTCGATCCGCATGCTGGCTGCACCCGCAGCGCTGGCGAATTATGCCATCCTCGGCTTCGTGCTCGGGCGCGGACAGGGCAATATCGGACTGCTGCTGCAGGCGATCATCAACGGCATCAACATCCTGCTTTCCATCTATCTCGGCCTGACGCTCGATTGGGGCGTGGCGGGGGTCGCCTGGGGAACGATGGCCGGCGAAACCGTCGGCGCACTCGCCGGGCTTGTCATCGTGCTCAACGGCTTCGGCAAGGCAGCGCGGCCGGCATGGTCCGAGGTCTTTTCCCGACACCGGCTGGCCGAGCTTTTCGCGCTCAACCGCGACATCCTGATCCGCACCTTCGTGCTCATCGGCGCCTTCACCATCATGACGCGGATCGGCACCAGCTTCGGCGCGGTGACGCTTGCCGCCAATGCGGTGGTGATGAATTTCTTCCTACTATCAGGCTATTATCTCGACGGGCTTGCCAATGCCGCCGAACAGATCATCGGCCGGGCGATCGGCGCGCATTACCGGCCGGCCTACGACCGCGGGCTGAAGCTGACGACCTTGTGGTCCTTCGGACTGGCGGCGCTCGGCTCCGCCGTCTTCTTCCTCGCCGGCCCCTGGCTGATCTCGGTGCTGACGACCTCACCCGATGTGCGGCAGGCGGCCGAAACCTATTTGCCCTGGGCGGCGGTCACCGGACTGACCGGCGCGCTCGCCTTCGTGATGGACGGGGTCTTCATCGGCGCCACATGGTCGGCCGACATGCGCAACCGGATGCTGATATCTTTCGCCGGCTATCTCTTGATGCTCGCGGTCTTCGTGCCGCTCTTCGGCAATCACGGCCTGTGGCTGGCGATGAACGCCTTCCTGCTCTTCCGCGGTTTCTTCCTGGCGATGCTGGTCAGGCGACGGGCCGATCAGACCTTTCGCGCTGCCCAGTAATCCAGCCGGGTGTCGCGCAAGTCGCGGATCGAGGCGGCCTTTTCGCGGTCCAGGAGTTTCGAGAGGCCACGGACGATATCGCCGGCCAGGCCGGGGCCTTCATAGACCATGCAGGAATAGAGCTGGACGAGATCGGCACCCGCCCTGATCTTCTCCAGCGCGGTTTCGGCCGAGGAGACGCCGCCGACGCCGATGATCGGCAGGGCCGGACCGACGCGCTTGCGCATCCTGGCGAGTACCGCCGTCGACTTTTCGAAAAGCGGCACGCCGGAAAGGCCACCCGCCTCCTTCGCCTGGCGCTGATCCTTAAGGCCGTCGCGCGACAGCGTGGTGTTGGAGACGATCAGACCGTCGAGCGCATGCGACAGCGCTTCCGCGGCAATATCGTCCATGCCTTCCTCGGTCAGATCAGGGGCGATCTTCAGAAAGACCGGGATCGTCCGGCCGGATGCCGCCGCCATTTCGTCACGCGCCGCAAGCACAGCAGACAACAGCACCGCAAGGCTTTCGCGCCCCTGCAGGTCGCGCAGGCCAGGCGTGTTCGGCGAGGAGATGTTGGCGGTGAAATAGCGCGCGACGGAGTAAAAGCGGCGGATGCCGGCGACATAATCGGCGATGCGATCCTCGCTGTCCTTGTTGGCGCCGATATTGACGCCGACCATGCCGCCGCCCCTCAGCGCGGCGAGGCGCCCGAAAGCGGCATCATGGCCTTCATTGTTGAAGCCGAGGCGGTTGATGACGCCTTCATCCTCCACCAGGCGGAAGATGCGCGGGCGCGGATTGCCCGATTGCGGCTTCGGCGTCACCGTGCCGATCTCGGTAAAGCCGAAACCGAGCTTCAGCAGCGCCTCCGGCACCTCGGCATTCTTGTCGTAGCCGGCGGCCATGCCGAGCGGATTTTCGAAGGTAAGGCCGGCAACGGTCTGGCGCAGGCGCGGATCGGGCGTCAGCTGGCAGGCGGGCACGAGGCCGGATTTCAAGGCGGCGATCGACATGCCGTGCGCCGTTTCCGGATCGAACAGGAAGAGACCCTTGCGGGCGAGACGCTTGAAGGGATCGATCATGGCTGCAGCTCCGGGAAGACATGGGCGCCGGCTTCGTCGATCGGCAGCGGCGCCCCCCAGAGCACGGCGGCAAGCGGCAGATCGGCGTAGAGATGCGGGAAGAGATCGCCGCCGCGCGAGGGTTCGAAGACCAGCTTCTCGCCAAAGCCGCTGCCATCGACGGCAATCAGCAGCAGGCCGGACTGGCCGGTAAAATGCAGCGCGGCAGTCTGCTTCACCTGGTCCGCCGTCGACAAATGGATGAAGCCGTCCTGGAGATCGATGCCGGCGCCATGAAAAGTGCCGGTTTGTCTGGCTTGCTGCCAAAGCGTTTCCGTCACGATCTTGTAAAGGGTCGGTGTCAGGGTCATCATGGCCTCACGATAGGCTGTTCCTTGGTCACGAGGGCTTTGCCGGAAAGAGGCGGCGATGTCCACGCCCCGGCGCCGAAAAACGGGACAGCTGGAACAGAATTAGAGCATGATGTCGTCCGAAAACCGCGCACACTTTTCGGCATCATGCTCCAGAAAATCCGGAGGATGAGACGATGAAGGCATTCGTTATCACGCTTGGCGTTTTTCTGATGCCGTTGGCGGCCGCGGCCGTCGAACCGGATGCAAGCCGCTTCCAGCTGGAGAAGAGCGGCGACCACTTCGTCCGGCTCGACCGGCAGACCGGCGCGATGTCGATCTGCCAGGACAAGGACGGCGCCCTCGTCTGCCGGATGGCGGCCGACGAGCGAGCGGCCTATGAGGACGAACTCGACCGGCTGGCAAAGCGGGTGACTGCGCTCGAACAAGGCGGCGTTATCCAGCGCGCGCTGCCGAGCGATGCCGAGGTCGACCGTTCGATCAGCATCATGGAGCGGATGATGAAGAGTTTCATGGGGATGGTGAAGGAGTTCCAGGCCGAGGAAAACACCAATCCCCTTCCGCAGAAGACCTGATCTGATATAGTCAGGATGAGCAAGCTGGCGTGCAACGCGGAGGGGCGGAGGCATATGCCGGCATGATCGGGCTCTTGGGAGGGAGTTTTCGATGCAGGAACAGACCATCATCATTGCGGACGATCATCCGCTTTTCCGTGACGCGCTGCGCCAGGCGGTGATCGGCATGGAAGGCCGGCAGTCGATCGTCGAGGCCGGCGATTTCGCTGCCGCGCGCCGGGCAGCCGGCGCCCATGCGGATGCCGACCTGATGCTGCTCGATCTCGCCATGCCCGGCGTCAGTGGCTTTTCCGGCCTGATGGCATTGCGCTCCGAATTCGCCAGCCTGCCGATCGTCATCGTCTCGGCAACCGACGATGCGACGACCATCCGCCGGGCGCTGGAACTCGGTGCTTCCGGCTTCATTTCGAAATCCTCCGGCATCGAGGATATTCGCCGCAGCATCCAGACGGTGCTTGCCGGCGACATCGCCACGCCGGAGAGCTATCGCGACGGCCAGGAGCAGGATCCCGATGTCGCCGACCTGATCCACCGCCTGCATACGCTGACGCCGCAGCAGAGCCGGGTGCTGACCATGCTCGGCGAAGGGCTGCTGAACAAGCAGATCGCCTACGAACTCGGCGTCTCCGAGGCGACGATCAAGGCGCATGTCTCGGCGATCCTGTTGAAACTCGACGTCGACAGCCGAACGCAGGCCGTCATCCAGCTCGGCAAGATCAATATGGCGATGGTCGCCTGAGCATTCGATAACAGGATTTTATTCCTCTTCTATCTTTACTCAGGCGGCGCGGTCGGTTAATATTCCGCCGGGTTGGAGCGCGGCGTTGAATGAGCCGCGACGGAATCGCGCATGCTGTCACACAACCAGATCTGGGAAGCGCTCGACAGGCTTGCCGAACGGCACGAGCTGACGCCGTCCGGTCTTGCGCGGCGCGCCGGCCTCGACCCGACCTCCTTCAACAAATCGAAACGGCTTTCCGCCGACGGGCGGCTGCGCTGGCCCTCGACGGAATCGATCGCCAAGGTGCTCGACGCCACGGGGGCGAGCATGGAGCAGTTTATGGCCTTCATGCGGGCCGACGCCGGCCCCTCCGAGCAGCAGGCCAGGCAGCAGGAAAACGCGTTTCAGCCGCAAGGCGGCTCCATTCCGCTGCTCGGCTTCGCCCAGGCGGGCGCCGGCGGTTTCTTCGACGATGGCGGCTTTCCGGCCGGCCAGGGCTGGGACGTGGTGGATTTTCCAGCAGCCCCGTCGCACAAGGCCGGTGTCTATGCGCTGGAGGTGCAGGGCGAGAGCATGATGCCGCTCTACCGCGACGGCGACGTGCTGATCGTCGAGCCAGGCGCCCAGGTGCGTCGCAACGACCGCGTCGTCGTGCGCACAAATGAGGGCGAGGTGATGGCCAAGGTGCTGCTGCGCCAGAGCCCGCGATCGATCGAGCTGCTGTCTCTCAATCCCGAACATCCCAACCGCACCCTTGAGCTTTCCGACGTCGCCTGGATCGCCCGGATCATCTGGGCCAGCCAATAGGAAGATATTCCATGCGCCCTGCCGCCTTCCTCACAGGTATCACCGGGATGGTAGTGGTGGTCGGCCTGCTGATGGCGGGCGAAGCAAGGCTTGGCGGCGGCACGGCCGGCGAAGAGACGATGTCCGCGGAGGAGACAGCGACCGCGCCGGCGGATGCTGCTCCCAAAGCCGGCGAACGTGCGACAATCTCGGACGACCGTGCCGAAATGATCGCTCGCTCAGTGGAGCCTATGGCTCCGCCCTCTCCGGCGTCGGGGCCGGCGCCAAGCGACGGCGGGGCACCCAAACCGGCCGATGTAGCGCAACAAGCGGAGACGCCGGCCGGGGAAACGGCAAGTCCACCTGCGAAAAAGGCGGTGGAGTTGGCGCGGCCGATGGCCGACAATGCCGGCATTCTTTCCTTTGGCGAGCGTCGGCTTCAGCTTGCCGGCATCGTGCCGACGCCGGTCGACAGGATATGCGGGCCGGCGGGCCGGCAATGGCCCTGCGGCATGATGGCGAAGACGGCGCTGCGCCTGCTGTTGCGCAACCGCAGCGTCAGCTGCGATCTCGAGACGGTGGAATGGAAGGAAACAGTAACGACTGCCTGCCGGCTCGGCACAGAGGATCTCGGCTTATGGCTCGCCGAAAACGGCTGGGCGGAACCAGCGGCGGGTTCGCCGCTTACGGCTGCCGCCGAAAAGGCCAGGCAGGCAGGAAAAGGCCTCTACGGCGACGATCCGCGCCGCAATTAAACCGGCAGCTACGACAGCGGTCGGACGGCCCCGGATCGGGCCGATCCCTTGTAATGGCTGTCGCCAATTCCTAATCTGGGCTGACCGAAAAAGGAATCAGAGATGAACAAGCCGCTTTCTGCCCATGATGCGCTGATCTACGTGATGGTGATGGCATCCGCCGTCGACAGCACGATGAACGACAGAGAGATGACAAGGATCGGCCAATTGATCGGATTCCTGCCGGTTTTCCGGGATTTCGACGACGACAAGCTGATTGCGGTGGCGCGCGACTGCGCCTCGCTGCTGGCCGGGCCGGAAGGCCTCGACGTCGTTCTTGAAACCGTGCGCGATACCCTGCCGGCAAAGCTCTACGACACGGCCTATGCGCTGGCCGTCGAGGTGGCATCCGCCGATCTCTCGGTCAAGGCGGAGGAGTTGCGGCTGCTTAGCCTGTTGCGCGATCGGCTCGGCCTCGACAAGCTCACCTGCGCGGCGATCGAGCGCAGTGCGATTGCCCGCTTCCGCAGGGGCTAAACACTAAAGCGCGTCCCGCGTCTTTTAAGCGGCTTCAATAGAGCCCGTAGGGAAAGTAGCGCAGATAGATTTCCTGGAGGCGGCCGTTGCGCGACAGCGTGGCGAGCGCGTGGTCGATGGCTGATGTCAGCACGCTGTCCTTCTGTCGCAGCATGATCGTCATGCCCTCGCCGAGGAAATGCTCGGAGAGATAGGGGCCGTCGAACAGCGCGCAGCATTTTGCCGAGGCCGGCGAAGAGACCCAGAAGGAAAGCTGCAGCGCATCGGCAAAGGCGGCATCGACCTTGCGGTCCTTGAGCGCCGCAAGCAGGGCGTCCTTCGTGTCGAACGGCTCGGCCTTGAGCGTGGGGAAAAAGGCGGCCAACATCGATTCATGCACCGTCCCCCTGACGACACCGACCGGATGGCTGGAAAGCGCGGCAGCGGTCTTTCCGTCGAGCGGCACGCCGAGATTGCGTACGAAGCGCGCCGGCAGCATCAGATAGGGTCTGGAGAAGAGGAATTGCCGGCGCAGCTCCGGGGTCACGGCAAGACCGGCGATGACGGCATCGCCCTGAGAGGCGGCAAGCGCATCCCTGAGGTCGGCGAAGGGGATCGCCTGGATCTGGCACTTATCGGATATTTCCAACTCGCTGCAGATTTCGCGGGCGAGGTCGACATCGAAACCGGAAAGCTTGCCGTTCTGATCGGTGAAATTGAAGGGCGGGAAATCGACCGAGGTCAGGAAGCGCAGGCGCACCAGCGAGGAGAGATCGGGCCTGGCAAGACGCTCGCGTGCATCGAAGAGCAGCGGCAGCGAGGGCGCCGCCTGCTGGGCCGATGCGGCAAAACTTGAAAAAAGCGCGCCGAGAAACAGGCTGAACGCGAAAAAACCCTTCAGAGTCAGGGATGCCAGCTTGGATTGCATCATCGTGATCTTGGTCTCTGGGTTAAGCGCGAAGCGTGCGGCGTCGGTGAGATGTATCAGAGTCATGCGTGGCGGGGAATATGCGTGGGAGTGAGCCGGATCGTGCTGCCGTGCGAAGAGCAGCCTTCATGCGACATCCCCGGCCCGGGAGATCTCAGAACCAGCCCCTCATCCGGCTGCCGCCACCTTCTCCCCGTAAACGGGGCGAAGGGGATATGCCGCGACCTCTCGGCTCCCATCCGACCCTCGCATGGCACGTCCCCTCTCCCCGTCAGAACGGGGAGAGGGTTAGGGTGAGGGGCAGCCATTAGCGCGGACTGGACAGCCTTAGCGCAAGACCCGAGACGACAATTCAGTCCCTAAAAATCACAGCCAACCGCCGCCTCGTGTTAGCGCGGAATTAAAGAATATCGCCTCTTATTTGTTGCGACGACATCGGACCCCGCCAGCCGATCGCATGATGCAAGCGTCAGCCCAAACGTAATCCCCAATCCGCGATATTGAAGCAGCGTTTTCTGCAACAATTGATTTCAAAAGCACCGGGCGCGCGAGCACGCCCCGTCAATCGGGTGACATTTCCATGCTGAAACATCTGAAAATCCGCACAAAAATCATATCGGTGGTGGCGCTCCTGGGGCTGATCACGATGGCCGGGCTGATCTACGTCATTTCCGAGTTCCGCCGTGCGGACGCCGCCTACAGCGCCTTCATCGATCATGAGGCGCAGGCCTCGATGCTGAGCGCGCGCGCCAGCGCATCGGCGGTGGCCTCGGTGCTGCAGGTAAGCCTGCTTGCCGACATGAAGCCCGATACGGCCGAATTCCAGAAGGCGCTCGCCATACCGAGCAAACTGCCACAGGCGCGTGACCGCATGAAGCAGGCGCTGGCGCTGGTGCCCAGCCGCAAGCCGGCGATCGATGAAATTCAGGTGGGCATCGATGAGATCGAAACGCTGGCGAACAAGATCATCGAACAGAGCAAAGCCAAGGACGGCGCCGGCGCCCAGGCCAATGTTGCCCTGATCAATGCCAAGCTCGATGCACTGACGCCGAAGATGATCGCCAACAATGATGCGATGATGGCGATGCTCAACGATGGCGGCGACGCGCTCTCGGCTTCCGTCAACGAACGGATCGTCTTCTGTCTCGTTCTGATCGGCATCGCCGTTCTCGCTGCCGTCGGCTTCAGCGTGGTCGTGGCCCAGATAGGCATCGCCGGCCCGATGATGCAGCTGCGTCAGCGCATGACGCGGCTTGCCGAGGGCGATACGACAAGCGATGTCAGCGGCCTCGACCGCGGCGACGAAGTCGGCCAGATGGCAAAGGCCGTTTCGGTCTTCCGCGACAATGCGATCGAGCGGGCCCGGATCGAAGCGCGCGCCGAAGCAGACCGCGACGTCAGCGACAGCGAGCGCCGCGACCGCGAGGCGCAGAAGGCCCGCGAAGCATCCGAACTCGATCGCGCCGTCACCGCACTCGGCGACGGCCTGCGCCGCCTTGCCGCCGGCGATCTCGCCTCGCATATCGCCGAGCCCTTCGTCGCGCATCTCGATGCGCTGCGTGAGGATTTCAACAACTCGGTCGAGAAGCTCAACGAAACCCTGCATACGGTCGGCGCCAATGCCCGGGCGATCGGCGCCGGCGCCAACGAGATTCGTTCCTCCGCGGACCAGCTTTCCCAGCGGACTGAACAGCAATCGGCCTCTGTCGAAGAAACGGCAGCAGCGCTCGAGGAGATCACCACGACTGTGCGCGATGCCGCCAAGCGGGCCGAGGAGGCAAGCCAGCTCGTCGCCCGCACCCGCCTCGGTGCCGAAAAATCAGGCGAGGTCGTCCGCAAGGCCGTCTCCGCCATGCAGCAGATCGAGAAGTCGTCAGGTGAAATCTCCAACATCATCGGCGTCATCGACGACATCGCCTTCCAGACCAACCTTTTGGCTCTGAACGCCGGCGTCGAAGCCGCCCGCGCCGGCGATGCCGGCAAGGGCTTTGCGGTCGTCGCCCAGGAAGTGCGCGAACTTGCCCAGCGCTCGGCGAAGGCCGCCAAGGAGATCAAGGCGCTGATCAGCACCTCCGGCTCGCATGTGCAGACCGGCGTCTCGCTGGTCGGAGAGACCGGCAAGGCGCTCGATTCGATCGTCCAAGAGGTGCAGGAGATCAACCAGCACGTCCACGCGATCGCCGAGGCCTCCCGCGAACAGTCGATCGGACTGCAGGAGATCAACACCGCCGTCAACACCATGGATCAGGGCACGCAGCAGAATGCGGCGATGGTCGAGGAATCCACTGCCGCCAGCCACAACCTGGCCACCGAAGCGGCAGCACTCAACAACCTGCTCGGCCAATTCAGGCTGACCGGCACCGGCGGCTTCACCACTAGTGCGCCAATCGCCACAGCACCACGCGCTGCCGCCCGCCCGGCAGCCAGGGCAGCTCCGGTCCGCGTCGCCCGCGAAGGCACCGCCCGCCCGGCCGCCTCGCCGGCCCGCGCGCTCGGCCAGAAGATCGCCAACGCCTTCGGCGCCGGCAGCAGCACATCGTCAAGCCAGGATCCCGACTGGACGGAATTCTGAGCCGCTTGAGGCTTGCCCCTCATCCGGCTGCCGCCACCTTCTCCCCGCACGCGGGGAGAAGGGATATGCCGCACCGGCCTCCTCAATCTCAACGTTGCGTTTGGCACGTCCCCTCGCCCCGTCAGAACGGGGAGAGGGTTAGGGTGAGGGGCTGCCTTCGGCGCAAACCGGTAGCCGCCCTTTCTCTCTGTGGAACCTCGTATCCGACTTATTCCGGCCGCCAACCGATCTCGACGAGGATGTTTCCGGGCGCCGTGCAATAAAACAGCCAACCGCCGCGCATGACGGCTGGCGGGCCAGACAGATCAGCACCGGCAGCAGCAAGCCCGGCATGGACCGCATCGACATCCGCCCTTTCAGGCAGGATGAAGCCGATGTGATAGGTCTGGCGACCCATCTCCACCTGATCGGCGGTGCCGAATTTTGCGATTGCGTGGCTGAGGATGATTTCGAGGCCGGCATCGTCTTCCAGGATCGCCAGGCCGTTCTGACCGCGCATATCCTTAAGCTTCAGGCCGAAATGGCGGATGAAGAAATCCGCCGTGGCAGCAATATCGGGAACGTGGAAATCGAGATGGTTCAAGTGCATGACAGTCTCCGTTCGAAAAAATCCCGGGACTGCCATTTTGCCGTCTCCGCACGCCGCCGGGATCCCGCATGTTCATGCGGATCACGTCGCGGGTTCTCGTGCCATGGCACGGAGCAGAGCTTCGCCAGAGCGCTTGACGCTCCAACGGAAGGGATCGGGCTTACCTCAACCGATCCTGCCTTTTTCGACGATGCCGATCTAGCAGACGGCACCGGTTTCGGCAATGGATGCGTCATCGCGGCTGGAGGATCCGGATTTTCACCCTAATATCAACAGGTGGATGTCGCGTCCCGCCGGCCGCTCGATCACGGCGCCCCCGGCGACGCTTCCCGAAGGATTGAAGCGCGGCATGGGCATTCGTGTCGTGAACTCTAGCCGGTGAGGCGTAGAGTGATATTATTCAGGCATTGGGAGGGATGGACATGAAAGCTGCAATCATCGGTCTCGTCGGCACGCTCGTTCTGGCGGGATGCAACACTGTCAGCTATAGCGGACCGGGCCTCGAACCCATCCCCGGCAGCATCACCTATAGTGGCCAGCCGCGCACCAAACTCACCAAATCACCCCCCGGCTCCGCCTTTCCGCATGATTTCATCGACCAATACGGCCGGCAGGTGGAGGAAACCTACATCATCCAGCCCGACCGGAGCCTGATCATCGCGCATCGGCAATATAAGCCGATCCGGTTCTTCGGGGATTAGGCTTGGTCGGCGTGGTTTGCGGGAGATGGAGCGGGTGAAGGGAAATATTCCCTCAATTGCGAACGGAGGTCCATGGGTGTGGATCAAGTCCGCTGTGTCTTCGGCAAGCGCGTCGATCGCCGCTTAACGGACTTCGAGTCTGGATTTCAGCCCGAGCCGGATCAACCCGTCAGGGCCAGCCAATCGCCGATCGTTTTTCCGTAACGCCGCGTGGAGCGGATAGCCGGAGCCGGCCGCTGTTGGGTTGCCATCGTCCTTCGGATTTCACGCGGGCTCAGCCCGAATTCGTGGATGAAGGCCCGCGTAAAATTGGCGGCGACCTCGAAACCGGCGGCTTCTGCGATTTCTGAAATCGGCCTGTGGTCGGCCGAATTGCTGAGATCCGCATAGGCCTGCAGCAATCGCCGCTTGCGAATATAATTGAGCACGCCTCCACTCGCCTCAAACAGCTGGTAAAGCCGCGTTCGCGAAATCCCCAACGCGCGGCACATCACGTCCGGTGTCAAGTTTTCCGAATGGAGATTGACGTGAATGTAGCGGTGCGCCCGCTCCATCAGTCCCATGTTGGTCTGGTTTTGACCGGTATCAGTCCTTGTGGACGATGCGGCGCCCGCAACGACCATATCGCCGATGGTTTGGATGATCCGGGGCACTTCCTCTATCGTCAGATTGCCGAGGTTCGTTTCGAGGCCCGTGAGATAGCCCGTGAGCAACTCGGCGTGGCTGCCCGAAAGAACCGTGTTGCCGGCGCTCTGGAGAAGGCTCGCATCGCGAGCCAGCAGCTCATACGGCAGGAACACGAGCAAAGCTTCGGTATCGGTCGTCCGTCCGCGATAGGGGCTGCCGAGAGACATGAAAAATATCTCGCCGGCAGCGGTCTCGGTGACACGACGGTTGACCTCGGTCCAGGCCTGGCCGCTGCGCTGCAGGCAGACGTTCCAATGGTCGATGGGGCTCGATCGAAGCATGGCCTGATCGCGGATATATCTGTGGGCATGCGCGCGCTGCTGGACGATCAGGATATCGCCGAGATGCCAGCCGGTCTGCTCCGCGAGGAATCCGTCTTCGGGTGATTTTCCCTCCGGCAGATGAACATCCACGAGCGGCGCCATATGTGCCCGCCAGGCCTGGAACTGTTCTGCCGGTGGCAGGTCCTGCGTCGAGAATCGCAGCGGCTCGAGTGCAGGGGAGGCATGGGGTGGGCGTTCCTTGCGCATGGCCGGTTCACGCGGCCAGCGCCGCCGCTCCATATGCGCCGGCCGTTCCTGTTCCGCGGCAGGATCATCGTCGGATTCAGACCCTGTAGCCATCCAATTCCTCCAGCGCATAACCCGACCCGAGCCATGGAAATTGAGAAAAGCAATTGTTTTTGCGGCTGAAATCTCCGCAGAACTCCGTCTGAAAAAGCGGAAGCACCCGAAGAGTCTCTTCCATAAGTTGTTTATCATATTCCTTTTCGCTCTGAAATGTACGGAGCGATAATTTCCAGGACGTGAGGATAACGACAACCGCCTTTCTTAGCTGTATCTAAATAAGCATCGGTTCATTCCAAAAGAAAAACCGGACGAATAAAATATTCGCATGATCGAACGACTTGGTTTCGCGATATGTCGAAGTAAATATCGAATATCCCATAGCAAACTCTGAAAACACGGGAGGTAGTCGTGAACTATCTTGGTAAGATTCGTGCGCGCTCCGTACAAGCTTCGGCTCGTGATGCAAATTGTCCATCCGGAATACATCGCGCTCCCAAGAGAGTTCTTGTCACCGGCGGTGCAGGCTTCCTCGGATCGCATCTGTGCGAGACGCTTTTGGCCGCCGGACACCAGGTGATCTGCCTCGACAACTTTTCCACCGGCATGCGGCGCAATATCACCCATCTGAAGCGAGTCGATCGCTTCAATGTCATCGCCCACGATATCGTCCACCCGCTCGATCTGGAAGTCGACGAGATCTATAACCTCGCCTGCCCGGCATCGCCCCCGCATTATCAGGCCGATCCGATCCATACGACAAAGACCTGCGTGCTGGGCTCCCTCAACCTTCTGGAGCTGGCCGCGCGCACCGGCGCACGCATCCTTCAGGCATCCACATCGGAAGTCTACGGCGACCCGAACGTCCACCCGCAGGTCGAAAGCTACTGGGGCAACGTCAATTCGTTCGGGCCGCGCTCCTGCTATGACGAGGGCAAGCGGTGCGCCGAGACGCTGTTCTTCGATTTCCACAACACGCACGGCGTCGAGATCAAGATCATCCGCATCTTCAACACCTACGGCCCGCGGATGCGTCCGGACGACGGCCGCGTCGTCTCGAATTTCATCGTTCAGGCCCTGACGGGGCAAGACATCACCATATATGGCGACGGTTCCCAGACCCGCTCGTTCTGTTTCGTCGATGATCTCATCGGCGGCATGGTCCGCATGATGGCCTCACCGTCGTCGCTGACGGGGCCGGTCAATCTCGGCAATCCGGGCGAATTCACGATCCGGGAGCTGGCCGAGCAGGTGATCGGATTGACCGGTTCCCGGTCGCAAATCATCCATCGCGCTTTGCCGGTTGACGATCCCCGTCAGCGTCGCCCCGATATTTCGCTTGCCATGCAGGAACTCGACTGGCGGCCGAAGATCGACTTGTCGAGCGGCCTGCGTCAGACGATCGACTATTTCGATGGCCTTCTCACCCGTCCGGCACGCGAGCTGGAGGCGGTCTGATGGATGCGCCCCGGGTCTTGGTCACGGGCGGTGCCGGCTATATCGGCAGCCACACCGCCAAGCTCCTCCGCTCGGAGGGGATTGAGCCTGTCGTCTACGACAATCTCACGACCGGAAACCGTTCGTCCGTGCGCTGGGGGCCTTTCGTCGAAGGTGACGTCCTCGACTCGTCATGCCTGATCGAGGTCATCGAGAAATATGCTCCCGACGCCGTCATCCACTTTGCCGCCTCGGCCTACGTGGGCGAGTCCGTGGAAAACCCGGCGAAATATTACAATAACAATGTCTGCGGTGCATTGTCGCTTATCGATGCCTGCCGGCAGACGGGGCTTCAGAACGTCATCTTCTCATCGAGCTGTGCCGTCTACGGCGTCCCTTCCGTGCTGCCGATCGATGAGACATTGCCGAAGGCTCCGATCAATCCCTACGGCAAGACCAAGCTGATCTTCGAGCACATACTCGCCGATTATGCGGCGGCCTACGGCCTGCGGTATGTTGCCCTGCGTTACTTCAATGCCTGTGGAGCCGATCCGGACGGCGAGCTTGGCGAATGGCACGTTCCGGAAACCCATCTCATTCCGCGGGCGCTGCTGGCCGCGGCCGGCCGGATTCCGCACCTGGAGATATTCGGCGATGATTACGATACCCCTGACGGCACCTGCATAAGGGACTATATTCACGTCGCAGATCTCGCACGCGCCCATGTTCAGGCCTTCACCCATCTCGCCAAAGGCGGAGCAAACCTCGCTGTCAATCTCGGCACCGGTCGGGGTTTTTCCATCAGGGACGTCCTGCGCGTGATCCAGGAAACGACCGGGTGCGAAGTCCCGGTCGTCATCCATCCACGCCGGCCTGGCGATCCGCCCAGCCTCTACGCCGACGCCAGCCTGGCCCGCGAGACGCTCTGCTTCCAGCCTCGATATTCCGACCTCGAAACCATCGTGCGGACGGCGGCTCCGTTCTTCGGACTGGAGGCGCGCGCGTGACCGAACTTGCGATTACCCAAGCGACGCATGCTCCGGAACCTTCCCATGAGCCGCTTCTTGTCCCGGTTCTGACCGGACATCGGCGGGCCGAATATCTGTTCTTGGCGGCCGTATGGGCCTGCGCCTTCGCCTATTTCTGGATCTGGTGGCTGGAGCCGCGCCATCACGTCGATGCTTTCGGCACAATTACGGTGAGCCTCGTTCTTGCCTGGGTTACCGCTCTGCCGGCCTATTTCATCGTCGTTTTCTATCGGGCGGCAAGACCGAACGGTCCCTTGCGCCTGCCGGCGGGCAGTCGAGTGGCCATGGTCGTGACCAAGGCGCCGGCGGAACCCTTCTCGGTCGTCCGTGAAACCCTGCTGGCAATGCTTGCCCAGGAGGTGGAACACGACACCTGGCTTGCCGACGAAGACCCTTCCCCCGAGACTCTCGACTGGTGCTCCGAGCACGGGGTCTTCGTCTCGACCCGCAAGGGGCGATCCGATTATCATCGGACGTCGTGGCCCCGACGCACGCGGTGCAAGGAAGGCAACCTCGCCTTCTTCTACGACCACTACGGCTACAGCCGCTACGATTTCGTGGCGCAACTCGATGCGGATCATGTTCCCGCGCCCGACTATCTCTTCCACATGCTGCGTCCGTTCGCCGATCCAAAGGTCGGCTATGTCTCGGCCCCCAGCATTTGCGACAAGAACGCTTCCGAAAGCTGGTCGGCACGTGGAAGGCTCTATGCCGAGGCCAGCATGCATGGCTCGCTCCAAGCCGGTTACAATGGCGGCCTGGCGCCGATGTGCATAGGGTCGCATTACGCGGTACGTACCGTCGCCCTCAAACAGATCGGCGGCCTCGGTCCGGAGTTGGCTGAAGACCATTCGACGACATTGATGATGAATGCCGGCGGCTGGGGGGGTGTGCATGCGCTGGATGCCATCGCCCACGGTGACGGCCCCAGAACCTTCAGCGATCTCGTGACGCAGGAATTCCAGTGGTCGCGCAGCCTGGTCATGGTGCTGTTGCGGTACTCGCCGAGCCTCGTCGGCCGGCTGCCGGCCCGGCTCAAGTTCCAGTTCCTCTTTTCGCAACTCTGGTATCCGCTTTTTGCGTTCTTTATGTTGCTCATGTTTGCGTTGCCGATCATCGCGCTCGTGCGCGGCCAGAATTTCGTGACGGTGACCTATCCCGATTTCCTGGCGCATTTCGCACCGCTTTCTATCGCTCTCGTGGTGATGGCTTATCGCTGGCGCGCCAGCAGCTCGTTCCGCCCCTACGACGCCAAGATCCTGAGCTGGGAATGCATGCTCTTTCTCTTCGCCCGCTGGCCCTGGGCGCTCGCCGGCACGCTGGCTGCGGTGCACGATTTTGTAACAGGCTCCTTCGTCGATTTCCGCGTCACGCCGAAAGGCCGGTCCGAAGTCGATCTGCTGCCGGTGCGTGTCCTGGCGCCCTACGCTGTGCTGGCGCTCATGGCGGTATTGCCTGCCCTGGCAATCGGCGATGCCGGCGCCTCCAAGGGTGGTTACTTCTTTACCATCCTGAACGCGGCAATCTACTGCGCGCTGCTGTTGGTCATCGTCGGGCGTCATTCGAAGGAAAATACTGTTGCGGCGGCCCCGCGTTTCTACCGTCCGGCGATGGCGACCGTGCTTCTTGCGCTTGTCGCGTTGCCGGGGGCTGCAACCATCATGCGCGGAAAGGATGCGACCGAGGCACTCGCCTGGGGCAGCGGCCGCCTTCAGCTGTTCGAAGAGCGCTACGCCGCCTCCGGTGCAGGCCGGGGCGGGACCGCCCTGCGCACGATCTTCTTTAAACCACGATGGATTTCCGATCCGGAGGAGATCCAACTGAGAACGGATGCCGCTCACCCGGATGTGCGGCCGAGCGTGGAGGAAATACACAATGCATAGCCCATCCAAAATAGCCCTGTTGTCGTTAACCGGCCTGTTGCTGTCGGGAGTCGCGGTCCTGCCGACCGCTCTGGGCAGCGTTGCCGAAGGGCAGCCACTTGCAATGACGACATCGTCCATTGCGCCGCCGAACAAAATGCCGGTCGTCACGAAGGAGTCGATCACGTTCGGCGCCTATGATCCGCACGGAGATTTGGGCGCCTCGTCCGATTCGAAGATCGAACACCTCTTCCTGCCCTGGGAAGATGTCGATCTGCGCACGCTCGCCCTCGCCGACGATTATGCGCAAGCGCGTGGCCGCACCCTGCTGATCTCGGTCGAGCCCTGGACCTGGTCGACCGGTTCGCGCCAAACCTCGCAGGAACTGCTGCACAGCATCCTGGACGGTTCGCGTGATGCGAACATGGCCGCCGTCTGCTCGACTGCTGCCAAGCTGAAAAGTCCGGTCATCATTCGCTGGGGACAGGAAATGGACGAAACCGACAGCCAGTTCTCCTGGTCGCATTGGCAGGGCGACGATTATGCCAAGGCCTATCGCCGGATGGTGGAGGTCTGCAAGGTCCACCTGAAGACGGCCAAATACATGTGGTCACCGAAGGGCAATGAGGGGCTTCAAGCCTTTTATCCCGGCAACGATGTCGTCGATCTCATCGGGCTCTCGGTCTTTGGCCTGGAGCAATACGACAGGGACAAGACTGGCCGTGACCAGACGTTTGCCGAACATCTTGCGCCCGGATACGCCCGTGTCGCTGGTTACGGCAAGCCCATCATGGTTGCCGAACTCGGCTACGAAGGCGGCGATTCCTTCGTGCGAAACTGGGCTGAGAGCGTAACGAAACGCTATCCCCAGTTCCCGGCCCTCAGCGCCGTTGTCTACTTCAACGACCGTGAAGTCTATCCGTGGCCGGACGGCTATGGCCGCCCCGACTGGCGGGTCGTCCGCGAAAGCATCAATTGAACAAGAAGGAACCTGAACATGTCCATGCTTCAAAAAATGCTCCTGACCGTGGTCCTGACCGGCGGTATCGCCACGGCCGCGTCCGCTGCCGGAACCAATGAGCCTGCGGGGATCGAGACCGCAAAGCCGATGAGCAGCGCGGAAATCTATCGGCTCTACAACCAGAATTCCTGGATGTGGAAAGCCGGCGCCGGCTACTTCTCCGCAAAGGCGCGTCGCTTTACCGCCTGGTCGCGGGAAAATGGCTCGCCATCCTTCGGCATGGGCCGCTGGTTCATCACGGAGTCGGGTAAACTCTGCTTCAACGCCGACTGGCACGCCAAGACCGGAACGGCGACGGCAATCACCTGCTTCAGCCACCGCAAGAAGGGCGGCCTGATCTATCAGAAACGCGAACCGGACGGTGAATGGTACGTTTTCAAGAGCGCACCGGCACAAGCCACCGACGAATTCGCAAAGCTTCGCCACGGCGACTACGTGAGGTCTCAATTGGGGGGAATTGAGACGAGCGTCAGTAAGACCAAATAAAGGCGAAGCTAGGGGTTGCGCGCGGCCGAGGCGCCATCTGTATCCTTGTAGGAGCCGATGCCTGCGCGCAACCCTTTTCATAAAAGATCACGAAGCGCCTTCAAAAGGCGGCGAACGGACGGCCGGGGCAGCTGGAGCGGGTGAAGGGAATCGAACCCTCGTATTCAGCTTGGGAAGCTGCTGCTCTACCATTGAGCTACACCCGCGATGAAGCGAGATTTCCAACAGATGGGGGCCGCTGTCAAGTCGCGGCCGCCGGGAAGGCTCAGATGCGGAAGTGCTTCGAGAGTTTGAGGCCCTGGGCCTGGTAGTTGGAGCCGAGGCCGGAGCCGTAGAGGCTGGCGGGCTTTTCCTGCATATGTTCGTAGACGAGGCGGCCGACGATCTGGCCGTCTTCGAGGATGAAGGGCACCTCGTGGCTGCGCACTTCGAGCACGGCACGGCTGCCGCGCCCGCCGGCAGGCGCATGGCCGAAGCCCGGATCGAAGAAGCCGGCATAATGAACGCGGAATTCGCCGACCAGCGGATCGAACGGGGTCATCTCGGCTGCGTAATCCGGCGGCACGTGCACCGCCTCGCGCGAGACGAGGATATAGAACTCATCGGGATCGAGGATCAGCTCGTTGCGGCCGCGGCTGTGGAGCGGTTCCCAGAAATCGAAGAGGTCGTGCTCGGCCTTCTTGTCGACGTCGACGACGGCAGTGTGATGTTTGCCGCGATAACCGATCAGGCCGTCCTTGTCTCCGGCAAGGTCGATCGACAGGGCGATGCCGCCGCCTGATACGTTCGGCAGCTTGCTGGCGACCAGCGTCTCGCTCTCGTGCAGCTTCAAAAGTTCCGGCTCGCCGAGCAGGGCCTGGCCGACGCGGAAACGGATCTGCGACAGGCGCGAGCCGCGGCGCACGACGATCGGGAAGGTGCGCGGGCTGATTTCGAGATAGAGCGGGCCGGCATAGCCTGCCGGGATCTTGTCGAATTCCTGGGCGTAATCGGTGATGACGCGGGTGAAGATATCGAGGCGCCCGGTCGAGCTCTTCGGGTTGGCCGAGGCCGACATGTCGACCGGCAGCGCTAAGCTCTCCATCAGCGGCACGATGTAGACGCAGCCGGTTTCGAGCACCGCGCCTTCGGACAGGTCGATCACGTGCAGGCTCAGCCGGTCGAGCTTGTCGGACACCAGATGCGAGGGGCCTGGCATGAAGCTGGCGCGCACGCGAAAAGCCTTGCCGCCCAAGCGCAGGTCGAGGCTTGCCGGCTGGATCTGGTCGCGGTCCAGCTCCCGCTCGGAGATCAGACGCCCCGTTTCGAACAGCGCGGAGATCGCGCGATCCGCCAGAATTCCCGTTTCGCGAGCCATCATGCCTCATCCATCATTTGCCGCCGACAAAACCAAACTCGGGGAATTGACGCAAGCAGCTAACAGCAGTATTGCAGAATTATCCCGTGGTGATTTGGCCGGTCGGCTTGCAGCCACGTTAAACAAGTGGCTAAAAAGACCGGGTTGAAACCGGTCTGCTTTTGCGACCGGTTTTTTTGTTATGTGAAGGTGATGGCATGAGCAAGACCTGGCGCCCGGCAACCCAACTCGTCCACGGTGGCACGCTGCGTTCGCAATATGGCGAGACGTCCGAGGCAATCTATCTCACCCAAGGCTTCGTCTATGAGACGTCGGAGGCGGCCGAAGCCCGCTTCAAGGGCGAGACGGAGGGCTTCATCTACGCCCGCTACGGCAGCCCCACCAACGACATGTTCGAAAAGCGCATGTGCATGCTCGAAGGCGCTGAAGACGCCCGCGCCACGGCTTCCGGCATGGCTGCCGTCACCGCGGCGATCCTCTGCCAGCTGAAATCAGGCGATCATATCGTCGCCGCGCGCGCCCTGTTCGGCTCCTGCCGCTGGGTCGTCGAGACGCTGGCGCCGAAATACGGCATCGACTGCACGCTGATCGACGGCCGGGATCTGGCGAATTGGGAAAAGGCGATCACGCCGAAGACCAAGGTGTTCTTCCTGGAAAGCCCGACCAACCCGACGCTCGAAGTGATCGATATTGCAGGCGTCGCCAAGCTCGCCAACCAGATCGGCGCCAAGGTCGTCGTCGACAACGTCTTCGCCACGCCGCTGTTCCAGAAGCCGTTGGAGCTCGGCGCCCATATCGTCGTCTATTCCGCCACCAAGCATATTGACGGCCAGGGCCGCTGCCTCGGCGGTGTCGTTCTTTCCGACAAGGAATGGATCGACGAGAACCTGCACGACTATTTCCGCCATACCGGCCCGGCCATGTCGCCGTTCAATGCCTGGACGCTGTTGAAGGGCATCGAGACGCTGCCGCTGCGCGTGCGCCAGCAGACCGAGAATGCGGCAAAGATCGCCGATTTCCTGGTCGAGCAAGGCAAGATCGCCAAGGTGATCTATCCGGGCCGCAAGGACCATCCGCAGGCCGATATCATCGCCAAGCAGATGACCGGCGGCTCGACGCTGGTCTGCTTCGAGCTGAAGGGCGGCAAGGATGCGGCCTTTGCGCTGCAGAACGCGCTCGAGATCATCAAGATCTCCAACAATCTCGGCGACAGCAAGAGCCTGATCACCCATCCGGCAACGACGACGCACAAGAACCTGACGGAAGAGGCACGCGCCGAACTCGGCATCTCGCCTGGTACGGTCCGCCTTTCGGCCGGCATCGAGGATACCGACGACCTGATCGAGGATTTCGCGCGGGCACTTGCCAAGGTCTCGGCCTGATCGACAGCCAGAGCGGCCGGACCCCACCCGGGTTCGGCCGGATCTCACCAAGGTGAGACCGGGGGGAACAAGTTCGCTCGCCGCGGCGTTCCGAAACGGAATTAACACTGACAATTAGGCTTAACGATCGAAAACCCCTCGGATCACAGCCATTTCAGCGATGATAATTGTTCCGTTTCTTGACGGACAGGGCCTCTTATAAGATACGGGTAACATATCTTGACTAAGGTGCAAGGCATGTATCGCGCCCTCACAAGAGAGATCGAAGTAGTCGTCGAGCCGTTCTATCTGGAGGAGCAATCCGATCCGGAAGACGATCGCTATGTCTGGGGTTACCGGATTGTCATCAGCAACAATTCCGGCATAGCCGTTCGGCTGGTCAACCGTTACTGGAACATCACCGATCAGAACGGCCAGGTGGACGAGGTGACTGGCCCCGGCGTCGTCGGCGAACAGCCGCGGCTCAGCCCCGGCGACACCTACGAATATTCCTCCGGCTGCCCGCTCGACACGCCCTCAGGGCTGATGTTCGGCCATTACCAGATGGAAACGGACGAAGGCGAGATGTTCGACGTCGACATCCCCGCCTTCTCGCTGGATTCGCCTGGGCTGCTGCGGGTGCTCAATTGAGAGCGTAGGTTCGCGGTCGTTTCGTCAGTGCAAGCACGGCGCGTGGATCCGGCCGGCTGCAGCCTTCCAGTCAGTACCAACATGGACGCCGTACCCTCGGTCGTAGATCCTCGGGCTTGCCCAGTCATCAATCTACTAAAGGTCAAAAGGATCCGAGGCCTGGGTGCCTGGCTTTGCTTCGAACGGATCTTTTGATTGTGGCGGCGCCGGATGTTTTGCGACCGCATCGTTTACCGCCTTTTGGCAGGCGAGCAACTCATCCGCTGCACTGGCGGAATCTTTCAAACCGAGAGCCACAATCTGCTTTCCTCCAAAGCTGGCGCGGAAACTCAGTTTACCCGCGAACTCCTCAATCAAGTCGGGATCCTCGAAATCAATCCATAATGATTTGAGGCCATCGAGATCCAGACCTCTCGCATCAGCCGTCCGTTTAGACTGGTCGAACGAGAGTTCGATGGGATAATGCTTACCTTTCTCCAAGGATTTCCAGTTTGGGTTTCCGAGCAGAATGTAAAGAGGGTTGTCCTTTTTGCGGAAATTGAAGCCAAGACGAAAAATGGTGTCGTCATCAAAGGAAGTCAGAACAAAACAGCCATTGTCTAAAGTCGGGTCGACAGCCACCCTCCAGCCCCCGACCTCTTTCCATGGGACTGTCTGGTCATCAGCCAAGCTCACTGGTGGCATCGCAGCTATGAGCGCGAGTACAAAAAACAAAAGTCGCATCAACGCCCCATCCGCTTTCTTAGGCCAGAACCAATGAAACAGAATAGGTGCACAGTGACTACGCGAAGTCGAGTCACCGTGCTGCATCATCGCTAATCTTTTATTGTTCGCTGTGCGTGTCCTTAACCGCGCCTATTCGGCCTGCTGAAGCTCGGCCGGCTCGAAGTGGTAGGTGGTCGAGCAGAATTCGCAGGTCACGGCGATTTCGCCGTTTTCCTGGCTGGCCTCGATCTCCTCGGCCGAAAAGCCCTTGAGCACGCCCTTGATCTTGTCCCGCGAGCAGCTGCAGCGGTCGAAAACCGCGCGCGGTTCGTAGACGCGCACGCCGCGCTCGTGGAACAGGCGGAACAGCAGCCGCTCGGTTCCAACAAGCGGATCGGTGAGTTCATCGGCGTCGATGGTCTCGACCAGCGAACGCGCTTCGGCCCAGGCATCGTCCTCGCCATGCGGGCTGCTGCCGGTGTCGCCGTCGCCGCCGTGGAGATCCGGCTGGCGCATGCGCTCCGGCGCTTCCGGCAGGAACTGGGCGACGAGGCCGCCGGCCCGCCAGCGATGGCGCGGCTTGCCGGCATCGTCACGATCGAAGAGTTCGGCCGCGGCAAGACGGACGCGCGTCGGGATCTGCTCCGACTGGCGGAAATAGACGCCGGCAATATCTTCCAGCGTGGTGCCGTCGAGCGGAACGATGCCCTGGTAGGGCTGGCTGAACTTGCCCTGGTCGATAGTGAAGGCGAGAATGCCCTTGCCGAGCAATTGCTCCGGCTCGGTTTCGCCTGACTCGATCGCCTTGTTGAGCAGCGCCTGATCGAAACGGGCATAGGCGCGGACATTTTCCGGCGTCGAGAAATCGGCGACGAGAAGATCGACCGGGCCGTCGCCCTTGGTCTGCACCGTGAACTTGCCGTCGAACTTCAGCGAGGTGCCGAGCAGCACCGTCAGCACGACGACTTCGGCAAGCAGCCGGGCAACGGGTGCGGGATAATGATGACGCTCGAGGATCGCATCGAGCATCGGGCCGAGTTGAACGGCGCGGCCGCGCACATCCAGCCCTTCCACCTGGAAGGGGACGACATGGTCATCGCCGGCGAAATCAAACTGGCCGAGGGCGGCTGCAGCTTCTGCCATGGCTTTTAACTCCTAGTTTCAGAGCGATGGGCCAGCGTGCCCTTCGCTCACGCGGTCGCGAGTCTGTCTCTCGCGACGTCCGATTATGGTTCAGATCGCGCCCAGGCACCAAGCAAGAATCGACTTCTGCGCATGAAGACGGTTTTCCGCTTCATCGAAGACCACGGATTGCGGACCGTCGATCACTTCGTCTGTCACTTCCTCACCGCGATGAGCGGGCAGGCAATGCATGAACAATGCATCATTGCCGGCTTTGGCCATCAAGGCCGCGTTGACCTGATAAGGCTGGAAGACATTGTGACCCCGGGCCCGATGTTCCTGATTCATGGAGACCCAGGTATCGGTCACCACGCAATCGACGCCGGCGACCGCACGGTCGGCATCATGGCAGAGCATGATTTCGGCGCCCTCATTGCGGGCCCAGTTCAGATAGTGATCCTTGGGCTCCGAGCCAAGGGGGACGGCCATGTTCATGCGGTAGCCGAAGCGAGCGGCACCCTCGACCAGCGAATGCAGCACATTGTTGCCGTCGCCGGTCCAGGCGATGGTCTTGCCCTTGATCGGGCCGCGGTGCTCTTCGAAGGTCATGATATCGGCCATGATCTGGCAGGGATGGGTGTCATCCGTCAGCGCATTGATGACAGGCACGGTCGCATGCTGGGCCAGCTCGACCAGCCGCGAATGCTCGGTGGTGCGGATCATGATCGCATCGACATAACGCGACAGCACCTTGGCGGTGTCGCCGATCGTCTCGGCGCGGCCGAGCTGCATCTCGGTGCCGGACAGGAACAGCGTTTCGCCGCCGAGCTGGCGCATGCCGACGTCGAAGGAGACGCGGGTGCGCGTCGACGGCTTCTCGAAGATCATCGCCAGCATCTTGCCGGCGAGCGGCTTGTCGCCCTGGCCCGCCTTGAAGGCCTGCTTGCGGGAAAGCGCATCGTTCATGATGGTTCTGAGATCGGCTGATGTGACTGCCGAAAGATCGAGGAAATGTTTAGGGCTCATATCGTCTTCTTACCTGTGCTGCGCCCGAAGGCGGCAATCTCTTCAAGCCGTCTTCTTGACCTTGGAGGCGCGAATGCTCTCGGCGGCGCGTTCGACGCGGGCAAGGCCCTCGCGGGCTTCCTCGGCGGTGACCACGAGCGGCGGAAGAAGGCGGATGACATTGTCGCCGGCAGGCACGCCGAGCAGATGGGCGGCGCGGATCGCCTGCAGCAGTTCGGCTGAGGGAACGGCAGCCTTGATGCCGAGCAAAAGGCCCTCGCCGCGCACGTCCTCGATCACATCGGGATAACGATCCTTCAGTGAGGCGAGACCCTGGCGGAAGACAAGCGCGACATCGCGCACCTGCTGGAGGAAGCCATCAGCCAGGATGATGTCGAGCACGGCGCCGCCGACGGCCATGGCAAGCGGATTGCCGCCATAGGTCGAACCATGGGTGCCGGCCTTCATGCCGGAGGCGGCCTCTGATGTGGCAAGGCAGGCGCCGAGCGGGAAACCGCCGCCGATGCCCTTGGCGACCGCCATGATATCGGGGGTGATGCCCGACCATTCATGGGCGAAGAGCTTGCCGGTGCGGCCGACGCCGGTCTGGACCTCGTCGAGGATCAACAGCAGGCCGTTCTCGTCGCAGAGCTGGCGAAGCGCCTTCATGAACTCAGGTGTGGCAGGACGCACACCGCCCTCGCCCTGCACCGGCTCGATGAGGATGGCGGCCGTCGCCTCGGTGATCGCGGCGCGGACAGCTTCGATATCGCCGAAAGCCACCTGATCGAAACCCGGCGCCTTGGGGCCGAAGCCTTCGAGATATTTCTCCTGGCCGCCGGCGGCGATCGTCGCCAGCGTCCGTCCGTGGAAGGCGCCTTCGAAGGTGATGATATGGAAGCGCTCGGGATGGCCCTTGGAAAACTGGTAGCGGCGCGCCGTCTTGATCGCGCATTCGAGCGCCTCGGCGCCCGAATTGGTGAAGAACACCTTGTCGGCGAAGGTGGCGTCCGTCAGCCGTTTTGCCAGGCGCTCCTGGCCGGGGATCTCATAGATATTCGACAGGTGCCAGACCTTGTCGGCCTGCTCCTTCAGTGCGCCGACCACATGCGGATTGCTGTGGCCGACGGAGGTGACGGCGACGCCGGCGCCGAAATCGAGATATCGCTCGCCAGTTTCGGTGATCAGCCATACGCCCTCGCCTCGCTCGAACCGCAGCGGGGCACGAGAATAGGTGTCATAAAGCGGCGCGGCTTCAGCCATGGCGCGATCTCCATCAAAGTTGCCGGGCAATGACTCCGGCTAAGGAAACCAGGCCCGAAAAATCAAAAATGCCGCCTTGCGGCGGCGAGTGGCACTATTTCCTTTTCGCGCTGCAATGTCAACAAAACGGCGCCCTTAGCGTATGCAGCACAGGTGTACAGCGGCATTTTCAGTCTTCAACAGGCATTATTGCAGAAATGACACGCAGAGGCAGCAAGTTGGGGAAAACTACGAATTCGATTCATCCGGATTCATGCGACTCTTGTCACGGAGTCAGGCTCACACTAGGTTAAAGATCAATTACTAGACTGCATGCGGCGGAACTAGTCACCAAAATTGATCAAGCGTTTCTTGTTTCGGAGCTCCCGGGACAACGGTGAGGGATTCTGCCATCACCAACGCAAAAGGTGGAGACAGGGCATGAACTGGACAGACGAGCGGGTCGAGAAACTCAAGAAACTTTGGGCCGAAGGACTGAGCGCGAGCCAGATCGCGGCACAACTTGGCGGTGTCAGCCGAAACGCGGTCATCGGCAAAGTGCACCGGCTGTGCCTTCCCGGCCGTGCCAAGGCCGGCGGCACCAACACCGCGGCGCGAACGCCGAAGCGCAATACATCGGCGCCGCGCGCGCCGAACTTCGCCTCTCGCATCACCACCCGCACCGTTACCCGCCAGCAGGGCGCGACGATGCTGAAGGAAGAGATCGAGATCGAAACGATCGAGGAAATGGAATACGTGCCGAGAGGCAACGTGGTGGTGCCGATTTCGCGCCGCCTCGGCCTGACGGAACTGACCGAGCGCACCTGCAAGTGGCCGGTCGGCGATCCGCTGAAGGACGACTTCCATTTCTGCGGCTGCGAGTCCCCCGACAATTCGCCTTATTGCAGCTATCACCAGAAGCTCGCCTACCAACCGGTCAACGAACGCCGCCGGGCGGCAGCGCGGGCCAGCTGAACGCGGGCAACCATCGTTAGAATGCAGAAAACGGGCCGAGTGGCCCGTTTTTTTACGCGCGGATGGGAGCGCTCATTGCGGGACGGCTGCCCCTCACCCTAACCCTCTCCCCGTAAACGGGGCGAGGGGACGTGCCCTGCAAGAGGTTGTGGGGAACGGAGAGGTCGCGGCATATCCCCTTCGCCCCGTTTACGGGGAGAAGGTGGCGGCAGCCGGATGAGGGGCAGTCCATCGCCACGAACCGGACAGTAGCGGGACAAGCCCACGCATGACGAAAAAGCCGTCGGCCGACTTTGCCAGCAGGCTCAGATGGAAGCCCTCAGGCTTCCATCGAATAACCGGCGCCGCGGACGGTGCGGATGACGTCCTGCATGTTGGAAAAATTCAGCGCCTTGCGCAGGCGGCCGACATGGACGTCGACGGTTCGCTCGTCGACATAGATATCGTGGCCCCAGACGCCATCCAGAAGCTGCGAGCGGGAGAAGACCCGGCCCGGCGACGACATCAGGAATTCCAGCAGGCGGAATTCGGTGGGGCCGAGGCGGACTTCGCGGCTCTTGCGATGGACGCGATGGGTTTCGCGGTCGAGCTCGATATCGCCGCATTTCAGCACCGTCGACAGCACCTCGGGACGGGCGCGGCGCAGCATCGCCTTGACGCGGGCAACGAGTTCGGGGGTCGAGAAGGGCTTGACGACATAATCGTCGGCGCCCGTCGACAATCCACGGACGCGCTCGCTCTCCTCGCCGCGCGCCGTCAGCATGATGATCGGCAGGCGCTCGGTTTCCGGCCGCATGCGCAGGCGCCGGCAGAGCTCGATGCCGGAGACGCCCGGCAGCATCCAATCGAGGATGAGAAGATCGGGCGTGCGCTCCTGAAGCCGCATTTCGGCTTCGTCGCCACGAAGGATGGTATCGACCTCGAAGCCTTCCGCTTCGAGATTGTAGCGAAGAAGCACGCTGAGGGCTTCCTCGTCTTCAACAACTGCAACTCTCGGGATCATGCGTGTCGGTCTCCTCGCGCATGATCCTTAAACCAGGGTGATTTAAGCAATGCATCCTGCGCAAATTCAAAAATTGGCTGCGACCTCTTTGCGCGCCCGGACGGGCGCGCACGCAATTGACTGTGCGGGCGGTTATTCCGTGACCGCGCCGACGGTGTTGGCGCTGTCATCCTTCGGACGATCGCCTTCCGGCTGCGCGCCTGTCGCCATGTAAAAGATCGTCTCGGCGATGTTGGTGGCATGGTCGCCGATGCGCTCGATATTCTTGGCGCAGAAGAGAAGATGCGTGCAGCTGGTGATATTGCGCGGATCTTCCATCATGTAGGTCAGGAGCTCGCGGAACAACGAGGTGTACATCGCGTCGATCTCGTTGTCGCGTTCACGGATCGCATTCGCCTTGTCGGCTGAACGATTGGTGTAGACATCGAGCACTTCCTTGAGCTGGACGAGCGCCAGCTCGGACAGATGCTCGAGGCCGCGGGCAAGCTTGCGGGGAACGCCGGTGCTTTGGACGGCGATGACGCGCTTGGCGGTGTTCTTGCCGAGGTCGCCGACGCGTTCGAGATCGGCGGCGATACGGATCGAACCCATGATTTCACGCAGATCCGAGGCCATCGGCTGACGGCGGGCGATGGTAACGATCGCCTTGTCGCCGATTTCGCGTTCGGCGTGATCGAGGATCACATCGTCCGAGATGACCTTCTGCGCCAGCGCGGTATCGCCGTTGACGAGGGCGCGCACGGATTCGCCGACCATCTGCTCGGCCAGGCCGCCCATTTCGGAAATCCGCCTGGACAGGAACTTCAGATCATCATCATAGGCAGAAAAAATATGTGTCGATGCCATGGGGCTTTATCCTCGAATAACGGGAAGGCTTGGTGTCGCCAAAATCAACCGAAGCGACCCATGATGTAGTCCTGGGTACGCGGATCGTCGGGATTGGTGAACATCTTGTCGGTGTCGTTCTCCTCGACCAGATTGCCGAGGTGGAACATAGCGGTGCGCTGCGAAACACGCGCGGCCTGCTGCATGGAGTGGGTGACGATGACGATCGTGTAGTTCTCGCGCAGCTCGTGGATCAGCTCCTCGACCTTGGCGGTGGCGATCGGGTCGAGCGCCGAGCAGGGTTCGTCCATCAGGATGACTTCCGGGCTGACGGCGACGGCACGCGCGATGCAGAGGCGCTGCTGCTGGCCGCCGGACAGGCCGGTGCCGGATTCATGCACGCGGTCCTTGACCTCGTTCCAGAGACCGGCGCGCTGCAGGCTGGTCTCGACGATCTGATCGAGGTCGGCCTTCGACTTGGCAAGGCCATGGATGCGCGGGCCGTAGGAGACGTTTTCGTAGATCGTCTTCGGGAACGGGTTCGGCTTCTGGAAGACCATGCCGACGCGGGCGCGAAGTTCGACGACGTCGATATCGGGATCATAGACATCGTCGGTGTCGAGGGTGATCTTGCCGGTGACGCGGCAGCCGTCGATCGTGTCGTTCATGCGGTTGAGGCACCGCAGGAAGGTCGACTTGCCGCAGCCGGACGGGCCGATCAGGGCGGTTACGGTATTCTCGCGGACGTTCAGGTTCACATCGAAAAGCGCGCGCTTCTCGCCGTAGTAAACCGAGACATCCTTTCCGATCATCTTATACGGGACGTTGCTCATCTTGTGATCCAGCGCCTTTTCAACTGCAGCTTCCGTCAACATGTTCATGATGTGTAACTCCGTTTACCAGCGGCGCTCGAAGCGACGACGCAAGAGGATGGCGCCCATGTTCATGACGATCAGGAACAGGAGCAGGACGATGATGGCACCCGAAGTACGCTCAACGAAGGCACGTTCTGCCTCGTTGGCCCACATATAGACCTGTACGGGCAGAGCCGTCGAGGGATCGAGCGGTGTCGTCGGCGCGTTGGCGACGAAGGCGACCATGCCGATCAGGAGCAGCGGCGCGGTTTCGCCGAGCGCGTGCGCCAGGCCGATGATCGTGCCGGTCAGGATGCCGGGCATGGCGAGCGGCAGCACATGGTGGAACACCATCTGCATTTTCGAAGCGCCGAGGCCGAGTGCTGCGGCGCGGATCGACGGCGGCACGGCGCGCAGTGCCGCACGCGTCGCGATGATGATCGTCGGCAAGGTCATCAGCGTCAGCACCAGGCCACCGACCAGCGAAGCCGAGCGCGGCAGGCCGATGAAGTTGATGAAGACGGAAAGACCGAGCAGACCATAGACGATCGAAGGGACGGCGGCGAGGTTGTTGATGTTGACCTCGATCAGGTCCGTCAGCTTGTTCTTCGGCGCGAACTCCTCGAGATAGATCGAGGCGGCGACGCCGATCGGCAGAGCAAGCACGAGCACGATCAGCATCAGGTAGAGCGAGCCGATCAGGGCGACGCCGAGGCCTGCGGCCTCCGGACGGCTGGAATTGCCGTTGACGAAGAGGCCGGTGTTGAACTGCTTGTGCAGAGCGCCGCTCGCCTTCAGCTCATTCATCCAGCCGACCTGCTTGTCGTTGACCTTGCGGTTCTTCTCATCGACCGAGAGATCGATCTGACCCTTGTTGGCGCTGTCGACATTGGCGTCGGCAAGCACCGTGACATTGACCGTCTTGCCGATGATCGACGGATCGGCCATCACCATATCGCGCAGCTGGATCGGCGCACCCTTGGAGAGCATGGCGGATGCATCGCGCACGTCGGGACGGCTCGAGGCATTGACGTTCAGCTGCTTGACGATCGCGTCGCGCAGGAGAACCGGGTAGTTGGCGGCGATCAGCACCGAAGGGTCGGTCGCACGCTTGTTGTTCGGGTCGATCGTCTTCTCGGAGAATTCGATCGGCAGGGTGACCGCCGTCTGCTGGAAGGCGGTATAGCCTTTGCCGATCACCGTCCACAGCAGGATGAACAGGAAGACGAGACCGAAGGTGATGGCGGCAATGCCATAGGCCTGGAACCGGCGCTCGGCGGCATAGCGGCGCTTGATGCCGATATCGCGGCGCGCTGGCGCCTTCGAAACGGTGACGCCTGATGTGGGAGAAACAATATCCGTCATTCGTACTGCTCCCGGTATTTGCGCACGATGTAGAGCGCATAGATATTGAGGCAAAGCGTGATGCAGAACAGGGTGATGCCAAGGGCAAAGGCAACCAGCGTCTGCGGCGAGGTGAACTCAAGGTCGCCGGTCAGCTGGTTGACGATCTTGACGGTCACCGTCGTCATCGGCTCGAAGGGATTGATCTGGATGCGGGCAGCCACACCGGCGGCCAGCACGACGATCATGGTTTCGCCAATGGCGCGCGAGGCGGTCATCAGCAATGCGCCGACGATGCCGGGAAGGGCTGCGGGCAAGACCACTTTCTTGATGGTTTCGGAGCGTGTAGCGCCAAGACCGAGCGAACCGTCACGCAGTGACCCCGGCACGGCGGTGATGATATCGTCCGACAGCGAGGACACGTAGGGGATCAGCATGATGCCCATGACGATGCCGGCCGTCAGAACGCTCTGCGCCTGGATGAAGTTGCTGTAGTTGCCGGAGAGGAGGCCGCTGACCTGGGCGGAAAAGTCGCGCAGGAACGGGCCGACGGTGACGAGCGCGAAGAAGCCGTAGACGATCGTCGGAATACCGGCGAGCACTTCGAGGAGCGGCTTGGCGACCCCACGCACCTTCGGCGAGGCGTATTCGGCCATGTAGATGGCGGCGAAGAGGCCGACCGGCACGGCGACCAGCATGGCGACCAGGCCGATATAGATCGTGCCGAGCAGCAGCGGGATCAGGCCGAACTGACCGAAGGACGAGCTGCCGGCGCCGGCAAAGCGCGGATCCCAGACGGTGCCGAAGAAGAAGTCCATGGCGGGAACGGCCGCGAAGAAGCGGGCGGCTTCCGACAGCATGGAGAAGACGATGCCGATCGTCGTCAGAATAGCGATCGAGGAGGCAAGCAGCAGGCCCCAGAGCATGACGCGCTCGACCCGGTTGCGGGCGCGGAAGCGCGGCGCGATGGAGCGCAGTGCGTAGAAGGCGCCAGCAACGGCGAGAGCGAAGACGATCGCCGTCATGGCGATGCGGCTCGTCATGCTCATGGCGTTGAGCTTTTTGGCGGCGTCGAGCATGTAAGGCAGCGGTTGGCTGGCAAGCGGCACACCCTTTTCGAGGAGCTTGGCCTGCAGCGCAGCCGGATCGTTGGCGACCGCGGCAGCTTCATCCGAGGTCAGCATCGTCAGGCCGCGGGCAACTGTTGCCACCGTCGAATAGCCGAGGTCCTGCTCGACCGGGGCTTGAGCCCTGATGTCCTCGGGGAAAGCGCCGCGAACCGAGGACTGGATGATGCCGGGGCTGACGGAGAGCCAAACGCAGAGGACGAGCAAGGCGGGAAGAATTGCCCAGATCGCCGCATAGGCGCCGTAATAGGCCGGCCGTGAATGCAATGCGGAGGACCGGCCTCCGGCAAGCGCCGTGGCACGGTTGCGCGCGACCAGATAGGCGGCGACTCCGATCACCACAAGGCACAAAAGTATGATGGATGTGCTCATTCGTTACGTCCCCAGGCCCATAGCCCCAAAAAGCCCGGCAGCTTGATCAGCCTGCCTTCAGCTTCCAATCATGGAGAAGGAATTCCAACCCTGCAGCTCCGGAACCGCCGGCGCGCAGGGACATAAGGCAATGCCGGCGCGGGCCAAAAGGCACCGCGCCGGCAGAGTCATTACATGGACTTGCCGGCTTCGACGTCCTTGCGGATCGCTTCGCGCTCGGCATCCGGAGCGGCAACGAGGCCGTATTCGACGAGCGGGCTGTCAGGGCCGATCATCTGGTCGGATACGAAGAAGTTGACGTATTCCTTCAGGCCCGGAACGGCGCCGAGATGTGCCTTCTTGACGTAGAAGAACAGCGGGCGGGAAACCGGGTAGGTGCCGTTGGAGATCGTTTCGGTGGACGGAACGATACCGCTCATGGTCGCAACCTTGAGCTTGTCGGCATTGTTTTCGTAGAAGGAAAGGCCGAATACGCCGACGCCGGTCTTGTTGGCGGCGATGCGTGCCAGGGTTTCCGGATAGTCGCCGTCGATGTCGACAGCAGCGCCGTCCTTGCGGACTGCGACGCAGGCCTTCGTCTGGGCAGCCTTCTCGGAGATTTCCTTGGCGATGACTTCCTGTGCGCCAGCGGCCTTGCAGCCGGCAGCGAGAACGTTCAGTTCGAAGACTTCGCGGGTGCCGTGCTTTTCGCCCGGGATGTAGGCAGCGATATCAACAGCCGGAAGCTTCGGGTTGACTTCCGACCACTTCTTGTAGGGGTTGGCGACGAGCTTGCCGTCAACGACGACCTGGGCTGCGAGGGCCTTGTAGATGTCGGCAGGAACGTAGGCAACGTCAGGGTTCGACGAGTCGGTTGCGAAGACGATGCCGTCGTAGCCGATCTTGACTTCCTGGATGTCGGTTACGCCGGCAGCCTTGCAGGCTTCGGCTTCGTTCTTGTTGATCGGACGCGAGGCGTTCGCAATGTCGATGGTGTCTTCGCCAACGCCCTTGCAGAATTCCTTCAGACCAGCGCCCGTGCCGCCGGATTCAACGACCGGCGTCTTGAAGTTGGTGAAGGTTTCGCCGAAGGACTCGGCAACGATCTTTGCGTAAGGCAGGACGGTGGACGAGCCAGCGACCTGGATCTGGTCGCGGGCGACGGCGGCGCCAGCGAAAGCAGCAGTTGCAGCCAGCGCGGCAACGGTGAGCTTGAAGGTGTTCATGTAAATCTCCCGGCATTTGGGCTTGTGTGAGTGCGGCCTTAGAGAGGCCCTCGCATTGCCTTTTTTCATCGGCGAGACTCTCTTAGCGCTGTAAGCACCGTCCTTTTATGTCAAAGCCGTGAAACATTTGTGACAGCTTAAGTAATTGATTTAAAATAATAAAATTATGCAACGTAAAAGTGTTGCGACATATCGTCAAAAACGGACGGTAAAATCGGTGCCCTTGCCGACTTCCGACTTGACGATCAGCCGCGCCCGGTGGCGGGTGAGGATGTGTTTGACGATGGCAAGGCCGAGGCCGGTGCCCTTTTTCGAACGGCTGTCCTCGATGCTGACGCGATAGAAGCGCTCCGTCAGGCGCGGCACGTGCTCGGCCGGAATGCCCGGGCCCTTGTCGACGATGCTGACCTCGACCGGCTGGCCGGTACCGTTCTTCAGCCAGACATCGACGATCTCGCCCTCCTGGCCGTATTTGCAGGCATTTTCCATCAGGTTCTCAAAGACCTGGACGAGTTCGTCGCGGTCGCCCAGCACCTCGACCTTGCCGTCGGGCAGATGCAGGTTGATGTCGACGCCGACATCCCTGGCGAGCGGCACAAGCGCATCTCTGACATGGCCGAGCAGCGGCACCAGATCGATCTTCTCATCCGGCGCGATGTGCGACTTCAGCTCCAGGCGCGAGAGCGACAGCAGGTCGTCGACCAGCCGGCTCATGCGCGTCGTCTGGTCGAGCATGATGTTGAGGAAACGCGCCTGCGCCTTCAGATCGTTCTTCGCCGGCCCCTGGATGGTCTCGATGAAGCCGCGCAGCGAGGCAAGCGGCGTGCGCAGTTCATGGCTGGCATTGGCGACGAAATCCGAACGCATGCGGTCGATGCGGCGGACCTCCGATATATCGCGGAAGGAGAGGATGAAATAGCGCTCACGCGGGCCGTCATCGGCGGCAAATTCGACAGGGGCGCTGCGGACGATATAGACGCGCTCGGAGGGCAGCCGCTCGGAATGCTCTATCTGGTTCGGCGCGTTGGTAGCGATGGTTTCGCGCACCATGTCGAGCACGCCAGGCGAGCGCAGGCGGGCCGATATATGGGCGCCGAGCGCCATCTCGCCGAAGGCCTTTTCGGCAGCGCGGTTCTGGAAGAGCACCGAGGCATCGTCCGACAACACCATGACCGGGATATCGAGGCCGGAGAGCGCGGCGGAAACCTCCGGTAGGCGGCTTGGCGGCGCTTCCGGCTCGATCTCCACCGGCGGGGCCGGCTCGGCCTCGATGATCGGCGCCTCATTGAAAAGCGCCGTGAGGATCATCACAAGCAGCAGGACCAGCACAACCCACTTGTTCATGCCGGCGGCGAGCGCGGCGAGCGCGCTGAGGATCGCCGCAAGCAGCACCGGCCGTTCGCGCCTTATGCGCGCCAACAGGCTTTTTCTCCATGGAGTTTCGTCTGGCAAGTGCCCTCGCGGCGTCGATTCGTTTTTCGTTATATTGAACTCTGCCTGATAGCGGCAATTCATGACAGAAGTTTTCGGGCTGCTGCTCAGATGCGAAAGACCGCAGCCGGAGCTCGCGGAAAATTGCCGGCGGGTCGCGAGAGATTTGATTTTCAACGGTAAATATGTTCGCTTGCAGGAAGAGAAGCGATCGGGCTGTGGAGGCTGATATGGACGAGGACGTCGAAAACAGGGCCGTGGAGCTGGATATCCGCGGAAAGAAGCGCATCTTCGATGTCGACGATCCCACCCTGCCGGCCTGGGTGGACGAACGCGCGCTGGAATCCGGCGACTTTCCCCACAAGAAGAAGCTTAAAGAAGAGGACTATCTAGAGCAGTTGGAAAAGCTGCAGATTGAACTCGTCAAGGTGCAGTTCTGGCTGCAGGCGACCGGCAAGCGGGTGATGGCGCTGTTCGAAGGGCGCGACGCTGCCGGCAAGGGCGGCGCGATTACGGCCTCCTCGGCGAATATGAACCCACGCCTTGCGCGGGTGGTGGCGCTGACCAAGCCGACCGACCGCGAGCAGGGACAGTGGTATTTCCAGCGCTATGTCGCGCAGTTTCCGACGGCTGGCGAATTCGTGCTGTTCGACCGGTCCTGGTACAACCGCGCCGGCGTCGAGCCGGTCATGGGCTTCTGCACGCCGAAGCAATATGAGGATTTCCTCAAACAGGCGCCGCAGCTCGAAAAGATCATCGCCCATGAGGGCATCTTCTTCTTCAAATTCTATCTCGATATCGGCCGCGAGATGCAGCTCAAGCGCTTCCACGACCGCCGGCACGATCCGCTGAAAGTCTGGAAACTGTCGTCGATGGATATCGCGGCGCTGACGAAATGGGACGATTACAGCGACAAGCGCAACCGGATGCTGAAGGAAACCCATACGGATTTTGCCCCCTGGACGGTGATCCACGGCAACGACAAGCGGCGGGCGCGCCTCGAACTCATCCGCCACATGCTGAACAAGATGGATTATGACGGCAAGGACAGACAAGCGCTCGGCACGGTCGACGAGGAAATCATCGGCTCAGGCCCCGGCTTTTTGAAATAGAGCACCGGCTCTGCCGGGACCGGCCTTACTGCCCCGGCAGGATACGGATGGCGAAGAGGTTGATGCCGCGCGCCTTGCCGTCGAGATCGCTGTTGATCGTCAGCGTGCCCGGCGAATTCGGCGCGAGCGAGCGGTCGAACTTCACCTGCAGCAGCGCATCCGATTTTTCCCGGGTGACGTTGAAGCGATGGCGGGCGCAATTGCCGAGCGTCTGGAAATTGCATTCGACGGTGATCTGGGTCGGCTCGTCGGTGGTGGATTGCAGCGTCAGCGCGATCGTCGAGGATTTGCCGGCCAGCTGCTGCAGCACCGACGGCGGCACGCTGATCGAGATATTGCCATCGGCAGTACCGCTCTCGGAAATCAGCCGCACGGCGGGGCCGTCATTCTCTTCGATTTTTTCGGTGCGCGCCCGCGGGCCGCTCTGGATCTTTTCGGCGTCCTCGGGCTTGAACAGCGGGATCCAGTCGGCCGAGAAACTGTTCTGCGGATCGATGGTCACCGGCTGATCGGTGTGAGAGCCCGCATTCCCGGCGCTGTCGTCATTACCGGTGAAATCCTCGGGCTGCGTGCTTGCCGGCGGATTGGCAACGCTGGTGTCGCGCTCGGCCGCCGTCATCAGCAGGCCCGACGTATGCGCCCACCAGGCGCCGATGCCGATGAAGGCGAGCAGGACGCACCAGACGAGCAGTCTCGAAAAGAATTTGCGCGGCTTGCGGCGGCCTGCCGCCCGCTCCGGGCGGAAATCCATATTGGTGGCGCGCTGACCGCGCGCGAGCCGCTCCTCGCCGACGGGGGCGGCAGCCAGATGATCGGTATTGCCGGCATGCACGTCGTCGAGGCTGGACTCGTCGCCGCGATGCATAACCTCGGGGGCGCGGGTCTCCCCCGACACGATCGGTCCGTCGAACTCCTCAGCTTCGGCTTGGTGAACCGGCGGCGCCGGCATTTCCACCACCGGCGGCACGGGCACTTCAGGCGGCCTCTGGCGGGGGTGAAGACGGTCACGCTCCTCGCCTTCGATGGCGTGGATGGTGCTTTCCAGGCGGTGGCGGTGATGGGAGACGACCTCGGTGTCGGTGATGTCCTGCTTGCGCAGCCCGGCTTCCAGCGCCTGGCGGGCCGACTGATAGATCCTCGCTCGAACCTCCGGATTGTCGCGATCGGAATTCTCGAGCGCTGTTCTGATGGCCGTTTCTAATCCGCTCACATTCAGTCCTTCACCTTGAATTCGGCATCGGACTGCAATCCCTGCCGTTCTCCATCAAAATTCGGTAGCGGCAAGTGCGGCAAACCGCAAGCCTTGCAGGCCAAGCTGCGGTTGATCGGCGGAGATATCGGCAGCTTTCACCGCTTACGGGCCTTATTCTATTAGCTTTCTCGGACGTATATATTCGGGCTGAAATCGACGAAGGCATGGCAGCCGCTCTTTTATCGCCTTTTCATCTCTGTTATGAGATTGACGTTTTCGTAAACGTCAATGGAAGCGACGAACCATGGCCCTGCCCCCGATCCTCAAGGACAGATTGAGACTGCCGGTCATCGGCTCGCCGCTGTTCATTATCTCGCATCCAGCGCTGACGCTGGCGCAATGCACGGCCGGCATCGTCGGAGCATTTCCGGCACTGAACGCCCGGCCGGAAAGCCAGCTCGACGAATGGCTGGCCGAGATTACCGAGGAGCTTGCCCGCCACGACGCCGTCCATCCGGAGCGGCCGGCCGCCCCCTTTGCCGTCAACCAGATCGTCCATATGTCGAACAAGCGGCTGGAGCACGACCTCTCGCTCTGCGTCAAATACAAGGTGCCGATCGTCATCTCCTCGCTCGGCGCTGTGCCCGAGGTCAATGCCGCCGTGCATTCCTATGGCGGCATCGTGCTGCATGACATTATCAACAACCGCCACGCCCATTCCGCGATCCGCAAGGGTGCGGACGGGCTGATTGCGGTGGCGGCCGGCGCCGGCGGCCATGCCGGCACGCTGTCGCCCTTTGCGCTCGTCCAGGAAATCCGCGAATGGTTCGACGGGCCGCTGCTGCTGGCCGGTGCGATCGCCACCGGCGGCGCCATCCTCGCCGCAGAAGCGATGGGCGCCGACATGGCCTATATCGGCTCGCCCTTCATCGCAACGCAAGAGGCCCGCGCCGCGGACGCCTACAAGCAGGCGATCGTCGAAGGGGCCGCCAGCGATATCGTCTATTCCAACTATTTCACCGGCGTGCACGGCAACTATCTCAAACCCTCGATCGTGGCTGCCGGCATGGACCCCGACAACCTCCCGCTTGCCGATGTCTCGAAGATGGATTTCGAGCAGGCTGTCGGCGGCGCCAAGGCCTGGAAGGACATATGGGGCAGCGGCCAGGGCATCAGCGCCATCAAGGCGGTCGAGCCGGTGGCAAATCTCGTCGACCGGCTGGAGGCCGAATACAGGGCGGCGCGCGCCAGGCTGACGCTCTGAGGCGCGCCGTCCCGCCCCTGCCTTCTTTTTTGCCAAAGCCATGACAGGGCGCTTGAAATCTTCCAACAATGGCTGTATCAGCGCCATGCAAATCGCAGGCCGCATGCTTCGGCCGTGAGGGGCCGCTTTAGCTCAGGTGGTAGAGCACATCATTCGTAATGATGGGGTCGCAGGTTCGAGTCCTGCAAGCGGCACCATTTTTCTTCTTGTTGATCGAATTGCGTCGATATCGTAATTCCCCAATGCTCCATATTTGCCTTTCTTAGTCCGATCTTCGGGCTTGGTAAAAGCGAGTCGCAGGGACGCGCGGCTTCTCGAGCTGCGGCCCCGTCTGCTTTAAAACTCCACCTCGAAACTGCGAGTGGAGAAAGAAGATCAATGCATACCAAAATTCGGCGTATCTAGGTGGTGAGTTTTGACACGCCTTGTTTAGCTTGCTGTTTTCTATAACCGATCGGGCTCCGATCGTGCAGCGAAATTACAGGATGGTTCAGCGGGGTGGCGAAACGCCGTGCACTCGACCAAAAGGTCATATGACAGGACGGATGCCGCGTGATACGCCGGATCGGTGATTATCTCTCGTGATAAGCCGGACAAACTCTATATCGCTGATCATCCGTTCTGTCAGGCAGGACATACCTATTGCGTATTGCCGCCACGTATCCCAAAAATGAGGCCAATTCCGTTGCCTGGGAACCAGCATGATACAGAGTGAAACTGCGGCGAAGCTTATTGATCGACTCAATGAGATCGACGAGTCAGAGGACTTGGAGGCAAAAGCAATCAAGTCCGATGACCCAGGAAAATCTTTGTATGAAACTATATGTGCTCTTTCTAACGAGCCAGGCTTGGGTGGGGGTATAGTTCTGCTTGGAGTAACCAAGGAGATGGGTTTGTTCCCTCATTATGTAGCCAGCGGAATTGGCAATCCTGACAAGCTTAGCAGCGATATCGTCACGACCTGCAACACGGCATTCAATATCCCGTTGAGGATCGACATAGAACCCGAGCGCATCGGCAAGAAAGTGGTCTTGAAGCTGATCGTGCCTGAAGTCCCAAAGGCTCAGAAGCCGGTTTACTTCAAAGCAACGGGATTGCCCAAGGGGGCCTTTCGGCGAGTTGGCCCTAGCGATGTAAGATGCACTGACGAAGACATGTCAGCGTTCTTCGCGGAGCAAGGACAGGAAACACCTGACATCCAAATCGTAAAGGAAGCCTCGTGGCATGACATCGATCCGAACGCGGTGCAGGCCTACAGGAAAGCTCGCAGAGAGGCGTACAGCGGCGCATCTGAATTGGATATGCCCGACGAAGACATGCTTCATGCACTCGGCGCGGTTAAGAAGATCGATGGAAAAATCAAGGTAACGCTCGCAGGCATGCTGCTTTTCGGAACGCAAGGCGCCTTACGGCGCTTGTTTCCAAGCCACCGTGTCGACTATCTTCGCGTGAGCTCTCACAGTTGGGCTGAAAACCCACTCACGCCGTTCGAAGCGGTCGAAATCCGCGGACCGCTCCTATTGATCGCTTCGCGCATTATGGCGACCGTTGCTGACGATCTGCCAAAAGCATTTAGGATTGAAAATCAAAACGAAGCGCAACGAACCGAAGCGCCTGTTATCCCCTATCGCGTTGTTAGAGAGGCGATAATTAATTGCCTGATGCATAGAAACTATCGCGTCAACAAGCCAGTGCAGGTCATTCGGTTTCCAAACCGAATTGTAATTAAGAATCCTGGATATTCCCTCAAATCAGAAGACCGGTTCGATGAATCTGGGTCCGCTCTGCGCAATCCGCATATCGCGAAGTTTTGCACGAAACACGGTATGCGGAAACGAAGGGGAGCGGTATCCGAGTCATGAAGCAGGTCATGGCTCAGTATGGTCTGGCTGCGCCCACATTCGAGTCGGATAGAAACGTCGATGAATTTACAGCTAGTTTCCTTTTCCACCATTTCCTTGATGAAAAGGACATCGCATGGCTTGGGAATTTCAAAGGATTGGAATTATCTCAAGATCAAGTGAAAGGCCTGATTTTCGTTCGCGAAGTGGGAGCGATTAGCAACTCAATATACCGGAGTTTGAATAGCGTAGATACGCTTGTGGCAAGCAGAAACCTTCGCAAGCTGCGTTCAATGGAATTGCTGATCGAGCAAGGAAGCGGTGCGCGGACCACCTACGTCCCCGGACCAGAATTCATAAGGCTCGTTACCATGGATGGTTCAACCAAAGATCGCAAGGCTACCATGGATGGTAAGCAAGAGGATATTCCGCAAGCCACTGATCTTAAAGGTCTTTTTTTGACGATGCCAGACCGCTTAAAGAAAGACGTAAAGACGGCACAACTTTCCCAAAGGCTCAAAACTGAACCGACACTCGAACTTATTATTCGACTCTGCAAATGGAAGGACCTCTCATTAGCAGAGATTTCAGAATTGCTGGGAAAATCGGCGCCCCACGTGTCAACAAAATATATCCAGCCGCTGTTAGCCGAGGGCTGTGTTTCCTACACAATTCCCGAAATGATTCAGCACCCTCATCAGAAGTATCGAACAATGGCGGGTAAAACCTAAGCTCCTAATCGATCATCTATACTTCATATTCGCAGCTATCGAGTGTCCGAGCGTTGCTTCAGCTATGACATTGTCAGCTCTATCCGAGCCGGCCGCACGGCTCTCGCTGAGCAACACAAGAACAATGCCCCCGCCAAGCAGGTTTTCTCCCTGACAACAAGCACGGAGAAAACCATGTCCTGCAAATTCATCGGGATATCACTGCTTTCTATCGGTCTGGCCGGCTCCGCGCTGGCGCAGGCCGGGGGTGCGGATGCCAATGGCGGCCTTCGGTGGAGCCGATCATGCCAGATCGGGGAGTTCGGGCGCCGATACCGCCGGCGCTGGCTACAATGGGCCTAGCGATCCAGTCGCCGCCCACTTCGTGTGTCGTGTGGCATTGGGCAGTGGCAAAGCACACCCACTTTGGTTCGAGGTTGAAACGCTTTAGTAGTGTTTTCCGTACTTTACAGAAAAGACTCGATTTCTAGCAAAAATTGCAATCTACTGCTCCGACATCTGAGGGGGTGTCAAATGTCTATTAGATCTTTCAGGTACAGTAGCCTCATAGTAGGAGTTGTTTCTGTTGCGCAAATGGCATCCGCTGCGGAAATTTGCCCTAAACCGCTAATCGGAGGCGGTATGGTGCGCGGTGGCCAGTACGATTTCAGTTTTAAGTCTTGGAAGTGGAAAGATTATGACAGCCATCCGTACTGCAATTGCGTGAGGAATAATAGCCAATCACGATCGGTCTACATTCGATGGCAAACGGACGGCAGCCCCAGCCTTAATACATTTGTTCCTCCAGACGCCGCGGCTTACGTCTATCAAAGTGCGGATAAGGACAATTTTATTAACGTGAAAAGCTCGCTTTGGTACGGAGCCGGATTAACAAAGCTTGAGACTAATGCGGTTCGGCCTAAAGACGACGCACGTGCCGAATTTAAACCACCGCTCGTTACCGTTAGTGCCGCTGGCCAATTGAATATGGTGGACCAGAAAATCCCACAGAATCTGAGAACTGAATCTTTAGTGTATTTTCCCATCGGCATAGCAGGCACACCTACCTTCGGAACCGACGACATTGCGTCAATCGAAGAGGGTTCAAAATCCCTGGTGCCTGTCCACATGGAAATGTCGTCATCACTACAGCTGAACGCAGATAACCAGATTGAAGGTATAACAGTGTCTTGCAGCTACGAGGTTGGCGATGGCACACGCCTAATGATACCACCAATCCGCCTCAGAATTGGGGACCAAGCGCTCCAAGACAAGCTAGCCGACGGCAAGGAATTGACTTTGGAGTCAGCATGGAAGGGCGGAGCTAAACAATCGTTTAGTGCATACACCGATGTGACGGCAATCGACGCCGCGCGACTAAAAAAGGCGAATGCCGCCCTCGAATTAATCGCAGATGATGGCAGCGTTGTAGCTAGCATTCCTTTCGAATTTCATCAGGTTGGCCAATGACGTCAATCGCTTTTTTTATCGAAAAGTGGCCACTGTGGGGCTTACCCGCCTTCGCAACGCTTCTGGCGCCGTGGCAAGAGAAGCTGACCAACATGTCCCTCATAAGCGACATGTTTCAGCCTACGTTAAATACAGCTGCGTCGATTCTCGCGCCGCTCTGTTGCCTGGTTACTTTTTCTGTGGTCGGTGGCACACCAAAAACCTTATCAAAACCATGTCTGCGGGCGTTCGGTGTTTTCATTGGTGCGCTAATTGTTTGCCTATGCTTTAAATATCTCCTAGGAATGTGGTGGTCTCCAGATCCGCTGCTCACCATGGGCTTATGGGTGATTTGGGCTGTCGCTTATCTTACGCTTTTTGGCGCGTTCGCAGTTACGGTTGTCACTGCTAGTCTTTTAGCATTCGCACGCTAGACCGTATTCCCAAGCATTCAAGTTTGGCCCGATTTCTGGGGTGCATCATGAGCCTCGCACCTCGTGCTCCGCGTTTGTCGCCATCAAACGACCGTGAAAACCGCAACCCCGACAGGAACAATGCCCCCGCCCAGCAGGTTTTCTCCCTGAGACAACAAGCATGGAGAAAATCATGTCCTGCAAGTTCATCGCGATATCGCTGCTTTCGATCGGTCTGGCCGGCCCGGCGCTGGCGCAGACGGCTGGGGGTGCGGATGCCAATGGGCGGCTTTCGGTGGCGCCTGTTATCGGCGGATCGGGGAGTTCGGGTGCTGGCTCCGGCGGGGTCGGGTCGACTGGCACTGGGTCTGTCGGCGGCGGTGCATCGGGCACCGGCTCTGTCGGCACCGATTCCGGCACCACCGGCAGCACGACCGGCAATGGCGGCGTCAATCTCAACAGCGGCCGCAGCACAATCAATCCCGGCGGGGTCAATCCCAACCTACAGCAGACGCCGGGTTGCATCAGCGGAAGCGCGGACACCGGCTCGCTGGGCGAGGCATGCCCGCAATGAGGATGAGGTGATTGTTCGCCTTACCTTCTGACAAAACGAAGGCCCGGAGCGGAATGGCGCCGGGCCTTCGCTTTCGACCGAAACTTCGCCGACATCACGCGAAAGCAATGGCTGGCGTCAGAAAGCGGTCGTGGCCTGCTTTACCGGCCGGGCTTGAGGTCGTAAAAGGACGGCATCACTCCGCAAGCGGCGCATCGCCCCACATCTCGCCAGCCTGCCGATATTTCCGGCATCTGCGGAGCACCCGAAGAGGATCGTCATGTCGAATGCAGCGCAACGCTCGAACCGCGTGCTTATCGTCGCCACCATCATGCTGGCGACCTTCATGGTGGCGATCGAGGCGACGATCGTGGCGACCGCGATGCCGCGCATCGTCGGGGAGCTCGGCGGCTTTTCCTATTACAGCTGGGTGTTTTCGGCCTTCCTGCTGGCGCAGTCGACGACGACGGTCATCTACGGCAAGCTTTCCGACATTTTCGGGCGCAAGCCGGTGCTGATCTGCGGCATCCTGATCTTCCTCGTCGGCTCGGCTCTCTGCGGGTTTGCCTGGTCGATGATGTCGCTGGTGCTGTTCCGGCTGCTGCAGGGGCTGGGCGCCGGCGCCATCCAGCCGGTGACTATGACGATCATCGGCGATCTCTTCAAGCTGGAGGAGCGCGGTCGCGTGCAGGGCGCGATGGCGACCGTCTGGGCGACCTCGGCCGTCGTCGGGCCGCTTGCCGGCGGCATCATCGTCGACAACATCTCCTGGGCCTGGATCTTCTGGATCAACCTGCCGATCGGCGTCATCTCTGTCATCGCCTTCATGATCTTCCTGAAGGAGGACGTGGCGCACAAGCAGGCAAAGATCGATTACCTCGGATCGGTGCTGTTTTCGATCTCGATCGTGGCACTTCTCGTCATGCTGACGGAAACCGATGCCAGCGCCTGGATCCTGCTTTCGCTTTTCGCCGTCTTCGTGGTCTCGGGCCTGCTCTTTCTCGCCCAGGAGAAGCGGGCACCGGAGCCGATCATCTCGATCCCGCTCTGGAGCCGAAGGCTGATCGCGACCAGCAATACGGCGACGCTGCTGGCCGGCATGGCGCTGATCGGGCTTTCGACAATCCTGCCGCTCTATGTGCAGGGCGTGCTCGGCCGCTCGCCTCTTGTCGCGGGATTCACGCTCACCATGCTCGTCGTCGGCTGGCCCTTGGCGGTGATGCTCTCCAGCCGCCTCTACAAGGCCTTCGGCATCCGCCGCACGCTGCGCGTCGGCAGCCTGATGTTTCCTTTCGGCGCCTGTTTCCTGTTGTTCCTGACTCCTGACAGTTCCCCGGTCATCGCCGGCGCCGGCTCGTTCTTCATGGGCTTCGGCATGGGTCTCATCAGTCTCACCAGCATCGTGCTGGTGCAGGACAGCGTCGAATGGTCGATGCGCGGCAGCGCCACTGCCTCGATCATCTTTTCCCGCAGTCTCGGCAATACGCTCGGCGCCACCGTGCTCGGCGCCATCCTCAATGCCGGCATCAACCATTATGCGAGCGGCGAGGCGGCGGCGGGCCTGCACGAGGTGCTGAACCAGCCGACCGGGCTTTCAGCGCTCGCCGCTGATCCGGCGATCCGCGCCGTCTTCAATGCGGCCCTGCACTGGAGCTTCTGGGGCGTGGTCGTCGTTGCGGTGCTGACCTTCTTTACCACCTGGCTGATCCCGGTCGGGCCGAGCCAGAAGCGCGAGGCGGCGGCCGTCCCAAGCGAGGCGGCTTCGCATTAAGCTGTTCGGCTTGTGGAAGCGCAAAAATGCCGCGTTTTCACACCGATGGATGTGTTGGGAGAGTTGTCGAACGATGAGTGTTTTCGTGTTGCTCTTGGGGTTTCCGGGCGTCGGCAAGCTGACAATCGCCAAAGAACTCGGCTCGCTGATATCAGCAAAGATCGTTGATAATCACTGGTTCAACAACCCGATCTTGCGCCTCCTCGACGAGGATCAGACCGCTCCGCTGCCGAATGGCATATGGGAGTACACCGGCAGGGTCCGGCAGGCCGTCCTGGACGCAATCACGTCCTATAGCGGCCCGTCGGCGAATTTCATCTTCACCCATGCCGGTGTCGAAGGCGATGAGCGGAGCGCGCGGACGTACCAGCAGTTCTATGACGCCGCCGGACAGCGCGCCGCGGTTTTCGTGCCGGTGAGATTGCTGTGTGCCGAAGAAGAATTGGAGCGTCGCGTTTCGTCCCCCGCGCGGCGCGACCACTTGAAAACGACCGACGTCGAGACGTCGAGGAGCCGAAGCCAACAGGCGCTGGTTCTTGATATCCCGCACCAACACGCACTGACGTTGGATGTGACTTTCATGTCGCCAGCGGAAAGTGCAGTGGCAATACGGGATCATGTTGCGAGACGCAGCGCCTGAGGAGTGCAGCCCTTCGTGCCGATAGCGGAAGATCGGCCTCGGGCGGGAATGCGCCGCTGATGGCAGGATTCAATGGAAATAAGCGCAATCGGGCCAATCGCCAGGCATGACCAAACCTGTTCGGACGGAGTGATTGAATTGACCAAGACTATTGGAGCTTTTATACAATAGCTTTTGCGAAACTCCGGATTAGCCAAAAATAATCCTTTTAAATCAATGGGCTTCTCCTGGATGGTGCCAAATCAACAATGCGGAACAAGCGGATTGCTGATGCGACGCAACCCGGCTGTATGTACCGGCCATGGAGAAACAAAATTATAAAGATCATGGTCTTGCTGCACAGCGCCGATGGCATGGCTTGGCAGTCTCCCCCTAAAGGCACCAGCCTGAAGACATTGAGCGAAGCCGAAGAGCAAGGCTTCATCTTGATCCGCGGGGAATTTCAGAAACGGCAATTCCGTCTGACGGAGCTCGGCTCCGACTATGTCGAGCGCGACAAGCGGCGTCTGGAAGCGCGCAGGCTCTGAACCGATACCGCCGGTTAAGCGCGAATTGAACGCACGAGCCAGGCAGGCCTGACAATGGCGCGTCGCAACGGGAGCGGTCATCCCCGCATAGGGAGTACCAGCTTACAGGCCATCCCGGATATCGAAGCGGACGATCTTGTCGCCTTCCATGCGAAAGATATGCGTCACCGTCTTGTCCTTAAGGTCATGAGCCTGCCCTTCCAGCGGCCGGCCATCGAGGTCAAAGACCGACTGGATCACCTCGACAGCGACGGCGCCATCTTCGGTTTCGTCAAATGCGACCGGCTCGACGTGCGGATTGATGACGGCCCATTGGCGTGTCCAATAGTCGCGCACGGCCTCACGGCCATGAACGTGGCCGCCATCCATGCCGTTGGCCCAGGCGACATCATCGGAAAGAACGGCAAGGACAGCGTCGATGTCTCTGGCGTTGAAGCTGGCATAGATGCGCTTGATCATTTCGACGTCGTTTTGAGACATGTCGTTTCCTCTATGGAGATTGAAACATTCGCTGGCGGCATCGAAACGGCCTTGCCTGATGCTGCACATCAATATACATACGTACATATATATCTCGCGGTCAAGCGCAGGCAAGAGGTGATCGGAATTGGACGAGGATGTGCTTTCTACGCCGGGGCATTTCATCAGTCTTGCGGCGCGGGGCTTTGCCCGCCTCAGCGAGTCACGCCTCAAACCGCTCGGCTTCGGTGTCGGCCAGTTGCCTGTCCTGGTCGCGCTGCAAAATGGCAAGGCCAGCACGCAACGCGACCTCGCCCGCTTTGCCAGGGTCGAGCAGCCGCCGATGGCGCAGATGCTCGCTCGCATGGAGAGGGATGGCCTAATCCGGCGGACACCCGACCCGGATGACGGTCGCAGCAGCCGCATCGTGCTGGCGAAGGCTGCAGAGGAACGCATGCCGGAGGCGATTGCGGCCTTGTTCGAAGGGAATAAGGAGGCATTGACCGGGTTCACGGATGCGGAAGCGGAGCAACTTGTCGATCTGCTCAAGCGGCTGATCGAAAATCTGGATCAGATTGCGAGCACGGAATCCTCGGCGCAGCTTTAGAGAGAGGAACACTTATGCACAAAGGATCCTGCCTGTGTGGTGCGGTAACTTTCGAGATCGAAGGCGATCTACCAGCGCCGGACGCGTGCCATTGCTCCAAATGTCGAAAACAATCCGGCCACTTCTTCGCTTCAACCGACGTGCCAAAGCGTCAGATCACCATCCAGGGAGGAGAAAGTGTTACCTGGTATCAATCCTCAGAAAAGGTGAGGCGTGGATTTTGCGGGGTGTGTGGATCATCGCTGTTTTGGGATCCACCCCATCACGACTGGATTGCTGTCGCGATGGGTGCATTTGATAGCCCGACCGAAACCAAACTGAAAATGCATATCTTTGTCGCTGACAAAGGCGACTACTACGACATCACCGACAACCTGCCCCAGAATGAGCAATAGGCAACTGTTGCTCACCCGCGAGCGGCCTTCAATTTCTATTCGGGGACTGTGCCGCCTTCATTCGAGGTCGTGCTGCCTTTCGGCGGAGAGCGGCGCTTCTCCAAAACGCGTGACAGCAAGTTCCGTTTTCTCTTGCGCTTGATCAGATCGATATCGCTGACAAGCTTAGCGCCGCCCTCGCGCCGCTCGAGCGTGATCTTGCGGCTATGGAAGACTTCCAGCTCAACGCGATGCGCGACGCTTAGGATGGTGACCTCCGGCAATTCATCGATCACCATCTGCATCATCTTATCCTGGCTCTTCTCATCGAGTGCTGCCGTTGCTTCATCCAGCACGATGATATCGGGTTGGTGCAGCAGCAGACGCGCAAAGGCGAGCCGCTGCTTTTCGCCACCCGACAAGGTCTGGTCCCAGGGCGCATCTTCCTCGATCTTGTCGTTCAGATAATCCAGTCCCACCTTGTCGAGGGCCGACCTGATCTCATCCAGCGGCCAGCTATCGGCGGCGCCGGGATAGGCGACAGCACGGCGAAGCGTGCCCGAAGGGATATAGGGCCGTTGCGGCAACATGAACAATCGCCTGTCGGCGTGGAAATTGACGCTGCCGCCGCCCCACGGCCAGAGACCTGCGATGGCCCGCACCAGCGTGCTCTTGCCCGACCCGGATTCACCCGACACAAGCACCCGCTCGCCGGGTTCGATCTCGACCCGGGTTTCCGTGACCACGGCGGTGCCATCGTCAAGCGACACGGAGAGATCGTTGAGGCTGAGCATCGCCTCGCCTTCGGTTTCACCATGCTTGATGCGCCCCAGAGAGTCGCTCTGTTCGGCGCGCTCCAACCCGTCAAGCGACATCATCAGCGAGGCGATGCGCCGTGCACAGGCATTCCAATCGGCAAGACGCGGATAGTTGTCGACCAGCCAGCCGAACGCGCCCTGAACGATGGCAAAAGCAGAGGCGGCCTGCATGACCTGTCCGAGGGTCATGCTGCCTTCGAGAAATTTTGGTGCGCAAAGCAGAACCGGCACAACAGGCGCAATCAGCATCGACCCATGCGACACAACCGTCGTGCGCATGTGCTGGCGGGCAAGGAGCGCCCATTGCTTCAGCACATTGGCGAAGGTTTTGTCGAGGTCGTTACGCTCCTCCTCTTCACCACCGAGAAGCGCGATGCTCTCGCCGTTTTCCCTGACATGCGTCAGCGTGTAGCGAAACTCGGCTTCTGCCTGATTTTTGGCCTCGGAGACGTGGACGAAATAGCGGCCGATGACCGCCATCGAGCTGGAGGTGATCGCGGCGTAGAGGACCGCAGTGATGACGAGAAAGCCGGGAATGGTGACGGTCGAGCCCCCCATCGGCAGAGTGAGGGCCCCGCCGATCGTCCAGAGCACCACGATGAAGGTCGAGGCCGCCAGAAATGCGGAAATGACACCGGCGATGAAATCGACAGGTGCTTCGGTGGCAATCCGCAAATCCTCCGAGATGCGCGCCTCGGGGTTCTTGTGGTCGCCGCCGATGAGATTCAACTGATAGTAACGGCCGTTTGCGAGCCAGCGCGCGATGACGGCGGTCGTCAGCCAGGAACGCCAGCGACGTTGGATCATCATGCGAACGGCGACTTGTATCGTGACAATGGCGACAGTTCCGAGCACGAGCGGCACGAATACGGCGCTCAGGAAATAGACGGTGCCGGCATCGTGCCGCTCTATGGCGTCGAAGATCCCGCGGTTCCACAGATTGATTCCGTACTGGAAGCCGACATTCATGCAGATCATCGCCAATAGCCCGATCGAGAAGGGCCAAGCGAACTTGTCGCCACCGCGGCCCCAGTAACGGCGCGCGCTGATCCAGAAACGCTTGAGCAAATACCGCTTGCGCGCCTGCTCGGCCTCTTCAGGCGTCAGCTCCGGATCGGGTTCGATGGCATCTGGCGGCGGCATGACCTCGACAGTCGATGCCGTCTCCTGGGGCGAGTTCCCGGCACCGTGCGGTTCGGTGCCGTCGACCGATTTCGGTTTGAGTTTAGCGTCGGTCATAAGCGCGATAACGGCTTACACATCGAAATGTTTCATGATGGCTGCCATCCGCCGTAATCTGCCCCTCACCCTAACCCTCTCCCCGTTCTGACGGGGAGAGGGGACGTGCCATACGGGACGCGAAAGAGGGACGGAGAGGTCGCCACATCTCCCCTTCGCCCCGCAAGCGGGGGTCCGAAGGACGGGTCGAGACCCGTGGCTCGACCCCGGTTGGTGTCGGCAGGCGGATGAGGGGCTGGCATCGGCGATCTCTGGTCCGAGATGTCCCCCGCTCAGGCGCTCTCCGTCGCGACCTGCGGCAGGGATTGCAGCAGGGTCTGGCGGGCGGAGTGAAGATGCGCGCGGCAGGCGGTTTCGATTGCCGCCTGGTCGCCGGATTCCAGCGCTGCGATATAATCCAGATGTTCGTGGATGGCGCGCTCGTTGCGCTGGCGGGCGGCGGTCTTGTTCCACTGGTAGTGATAGTGGAAGACGATGGCGATGGCGTCGTAGAAATCCGCGATGAAGCGGTTTTTCGAGGCGCGGTGGATCAGCAAGTGGAAGCGTTCGTCGAGGACGGAGAAATCCTTGAAGCGCTGGTTGATGTCGGCAAGCATGGCGTGATGTTCGTCGCGCATAGCCGCAAGATCGGCCCAGCTCTGATTATCCCTGGAAAGCCGGCCGAATTCGGCGGCGGAATGCAGCTCGAACATTTCGCGCACATCGGCAAGTTCGAGGGCGAATTCGCGGGTGAAGCCTTTGAGCGTCCAGTGGCTGTTCGGGCGCTTCTCGATGAGGCCGAAGCGGGAGAAGCGGATCAGGAATTCGCGCACGCTGGTCGTTCCGGTGCCGATCTCGCGGGCAAGCTCCAGCTCGTTGATCTGCATGCCGGGTGCTGCATCATCGGCAAGGATGCGCTGCATGAAGCTGCGCTCGATGATATCATGCAGGGAGTCGGTTTCTTCGGAGGGAAAGAGGTCGTGGTCGGTCGGCTGGCGCAGCACGATCTTCTGGCGCTTGTTCCAGCGGATGATGCCTTCTTCGCTGAGCCGCGTCAGGATGGCGCGCGCCGTCGAGCGGCTGACGCCGAGTTGGGCGGCGATCTCCGGTTCCGAGGGCAGCGCGGTATCCGTGCGCAGGGCTACGGCATACCTGTTATAGGCTTCCTTGAAGACCGTATTCTGCCTTGCCACCAGACCCCGCTTTCCGCCCTCGTGACCGTCGCCCCGCTTCAAAGCAGGACGGAGCGGACCGGGGCTTGTTCAAACGACCTTTAGCTTATTTCCGGTCGCCTGCGGCTCATTGCCTCCCTCGTCCACAGGATCAATATTCCCGTTGACTTGAAAATGTTTATTGTAGATAAAAAACAAAATCAATGCGCTTTCGCCGATGTAGCGAGCCTTTCCCAGGGAGAATAAATTGGACAAACTGCCTTGGATCATCCTTTCGGCCGGTGACAATGTCGCGGTCGCAACGGCGGCAATCGCGCCGGGTTCGACGGTTGCCGGCATTCAGACCCGCGAGAAGATCGACCCCGGCCACAAGGTGGCGATAGCGGATATTCCGCTCGGCTCGCCCGTGGTGAAATACGGACAGGCGATCGGCCGCACGACGGCCGAGGTCAAGGCCGGCGACCATGTGCACAGCCACAACCTGCATTTCGAAAACGACCGGCTGGCGGCGACCGCCAATTCGGCGCCGGAAACGGCCACAGCCGACGACGTCGGGCGCACCTTCATGGGCTATCGCCGCGCCGACGGGCGGGCCGCGACCCGCAACTATATCGGCATCATCGCCAGCGTGAACTGTTCCACCACGGTCTGCCGGGCAATCGCCGACGAGGCGAACCGGACGATCCTGCCGCATTATGAGGGCATCGACGGTTTCGTGCCGATCGTGCACGACCAGGGCTGCGGCATGAGTTCGACCGGCGACGGCATGAACGTGCTGCACCGGACGCTCGCCGGCTATACAAGGCATGTGAATTTCGGCGGCGTGCTGATGATCGGCCTCGGCTGCGAGGTCAACCAGCTGACGCTTTACGGCCAGAGTGGTGCGGGCGCCTCGAAGCGGCATTTCAACATCCAGGATGCCGGCGGTTCGCGCCGCGCGGTGGAACGCGCCATGGGCATGCTGCGCGAAATCGCCGCCGATGTCGGCAAGGAAAAGCGCGTACCGATGTCGATCGGTGAGATCATCATCGGCCTGCAATGCGGCGGCTCCGACGGCTTTTCCGGCATCACCGCCAATCCGGCGCTCGGTGTCGCGGCCGACCTGCTGGCAGCGGCCGGCGGCACGGCGATCCTGTCGGAAACCTCGGAAATCTATGGTGCGGAACATCTGCTGCGCAGCCGCGCCGTCAGCGATGAGGTGGCAAAGAAGCTCGACGACAAGATTGCCTGGTGGGAGGATTACGTCGCCCTGCACGGCGCCTCGCTCGACAACAACCCCTCGCCCGGCAACAAGCGCGGTGGTCTCACCACCATTCTCGAAAAGTCGCTCGGCGCGGTTGCCAAGGGCGGGCGTTCGCCGCTGACGGCGGTCTATGGTTATGCCGAGCGGGTCACGGCCCCCGGCCTCGTCTTCATGGACACGCCCGGCTACGACCCCGTCTCGGCAACCGGCCAGGTGGCCGGCGGGGCAAACATGATCGCCTTTACCACAGGCCGCGGCAGCTGCTTCGGTTGCCGGCCGGCGCCGTCGCTGAAGCTTTCCAGCAATTCGGCGCTCTATGCCTCGATGGAAGAGGACATGGACATCGATTGCGGCACGATCGCCACCGGCGATGCGACGATCAGCGGCAAGGGCCGCGAGATCTTCGACCTCATCGTCGATACGGCTTCGGGCAAGAAGACCAAGAGCGAGCTCTTCGGCTACGGCGACAATGAATTCGTGCCCTGGCATCTCGGTGCGACGCTCTGACCTTTTTGTTTTACGCAATCCCGGACGAAAACCGCTTCACACTTTTCCTGGGATTGCTCCAGATAGTTCAGCTTCTTCGTGAGGAGGAATGATGAAGACGAGAAAGATCGGCAAGACCAAGCTGGAGGTGACCGAAATCAGTTTCGGCGCAGCCGCTCTCGGCGGTCTCTACCGCGCCTGCCCGCGCGAGCAGGCAATGGACACGCTGCAGGCGGCCTGGGATAGCGGCATCCGCTATTTCGACGTGGCGCCCTGGTATGGGCTCGGCCTTGCCGAACGGCGGGTCGGCGATTTCCTGCGCGACCAGCCGGATGGCTCTTACGTGCTGTCCACCAAGGTCGGCCGGCTGCTTCGGCCGGTGCCGACCGGCACGGTGCCTGATTACAGCTATGTCGACCCGCTCTCCTTCGATGCCGATTACGACTATTCCTATGACGGCATCATGCGCTCGGTCGAATTCAGCTATGCGCGCCTCGGCCTCAATCGCATCGATATTCTTTATGTGCACGATCTCGGCGTCTACACACATGGCGCGGCGAAGAATGCGGTCTACCAGAAGCAGTTTCTCGATTCCGGCGTGAAGGCGCTGGAGGAACTCAAGTCGTCTGGCGCGATCTCCGCCTTCGGCCTCGGCGTCAACGAAGTGCCCGTCTGCCTCGACGTCATGCGCCATTCCGATCTCGACTGCATCCTGATGGCCGGCCGCTACACGCTGCTCGACCGCTCGGCCGTCGCCGAACTGCTGCCGCTCTGCCGGCAGAAGGGCACCTCGCTCGTCGTCGGCGGCGTTTTCAACTCCGGCATCCTCGCCACCGGTCCGGTACCGGGTTCGCATTTCGACTATATGCCCGCCGATGACGATGTGCTTGCCAAGGTCGGCGCCATGGAGGCGATCGCCAAACGCCACGGCGTGCCGCTGGCGGCGCCCGCCCTGCAGTTTCCGCTGCGCGAGGCGATCGTCGCATCGGTGCTGATCGGCACGGCCAAGCCGTCGAGCCTCACGCGCAATATGGAGATCGTCGAGCCGCGGCTTGCCGACGCGATCTATGCCGAATTCGAACCCTATACGCTGGTCGCGCCGCCGCTCGGCGCCGAAGCCGTGCGAGTCTGAGGAGAGATTATGCTCAAGGGTATCCATCCGCTGCTTGGCCCCGACCTGCTCCATGCGCTGAAGACCATGGGACATGGCGACGATATCGTCATATCGGACGCCAATTTTCCCTCGGGCTCGATGGGCCCGCCGGTCATTCGCGCCGACGGCGTCAGCGCCACTGACATGGCCGAGGCCATCCTGACGCATATGCCGCTCGACACCTTCGTGCCGGAAGCGGCGTGGCGGATGGAGGTGGTCGGCGATCCCGATGCGGTGCCGGAGGTCTGCACCGAATTCCAGCAGATCGTTGCCAAGTGCGCCGGCGATTTCCGCATCGTGCCGGTGGAGCGTTTTGCTTTCTACGCGATGGCCCGCAAGGCGACCTACATCGTCGCGACGACGGAATTCCGGCTGTACGGCAACCTGATTTTGAAAAAGGGCGTCGTCCATCCGCACGAGATCAACAAGGCCTGATCCCTATTTTAGGGCAGCGTGGTATTGGAATAAAATCAGTTGCTTGGCAGGAGTTTAGCAAAGCAAAAAAGCCGGTTTGACGCTCTTGCAATTTGATTGCGCCTCGGCTAGCTTCACCTGGCAAATGTTTTTTATCGATAAAAATCGTCCGCCTGCGTTCTGCGGCCGATTTATTTGGAGGAGAACGCACCCTGAGAGGAGAACCCTTATGAGTATCGTGAAATCCCTTCTATCCCGCCGCGCCTTTACCGCGCTTGCAGGTGCCGCAGTCATCGCCTCGGCAATGCCGGCACCATCGTTTGCCGCCGACGTGACGATCCCGATCATCGTCAAGGACACGACGTCCTTCTATTGGCAGATCGTTCTGGCCGGCGCCCGCAAGGCCGGCAAGGATCTCGGCGTCAACGTGCCGGAACTCGGCGCACAAGCCGAATCCGACGTCAACGGCCAGATCAGCATTCTGGAGAACGCCGTTGCCGGCAAGCCGGCCGCTGTCGTCATTTCGCCGACCGAATTCAAGGCGCTCGGCAAGCCGATCGATGAAGCGGCCAAGTCGGTTCCGATCATCGGCATCGACTCGGGCGCCGACTCCAAGGCGTTCAAGTCGTTCCTGACGACCGACAACGTTCAGGGCGGCCGCATCGCCGCCGATGGTCTGGCTGCCGCCATCAAGGGAATGTCGGGTAAGGAAGAGGGCGAAATCGTCATCCTCACCAACCTTCCGGGCGTCGGCTCGCTGGAACAGCGCCGCGAAGGCTTCCTGGATCAGGTGAAGACCAAATATCCGGGTCTTAAGGTCATCGCCGACAAGTACGGCGACGGCCAGGCAACGACCGGCCTCAACATGATGACCGACCTGATCACGGCAAACCCGAACCTCGTCGGTGTCTTCGCCTCGAACCTGATCCTGGCGCAGGGCGTTGGCCAGGCGATCGCCGAAAACAAGCTCGGCGACAAGATCAAGGTCATCGGCTTCGACAGCGACGACAAGACGGTCGGCTTCCTCAAGGACGGTGCGATCGCCGGCCTCGTCGTTCAGGACCCCTACCGCATGGGTTATGACGGCGTGAAGACCGCGCTTGCCGTCTCCAAGGGCGAGAAGGTCGAAGAGAATGTCGACACCGGCGCAAACCTCGTCACCAAGGCGAATATGGCCGATCCGAAGATCGACGCGCTGCTGAACCCGAAGATCAAGTAACAACGACAGACAGGCCGCGCCGGCTTCAAAAACCGGCGCGGCCTTTTCTATCCATGGTATGGTCACCAGGGGTGGAGAGCAGAGGCGATACAAGGAGGAGAGGTCCATGATCGGACTGGAAGAGGTCAGTCATCGCCATGATGACAGTGCGACGCTGAAAGAAGCCAATCGAATTCCCGCCGGATCGCCTATCCTCGAACTCAAGGGCCTGCAGAAGAATTACGGTCATGTGCAGGCGCTGAAGCCAGCGACGCTGACCTTTCTTGCCGGCGAAATCCACGCCATCGTCGGCGAAAACGGCGCCGGCAAATCCACCCTCATCAAATTGCTGACCGGCGTCATCACCCGCACCGCCGGCGAAGTGCTGTGGTGCGGCCAGCCGGTGGGGCTGGCGACGCCGAACGAGACGATTGCGCGCGGCATCAACGCCGTGCACCAGGAAGTCGTGCTCTGCCGGCACCTGACGGTCGCCGCCAATCTCTTCCTCGGCGACGAGGTCAACCGCTTCGGCCTGATGCGCAAGAAGCAGATGGAGAAGATGGCGCAGGCCGTGCTCGACGATCTCGGCTTCGGCCTGCCGGCCGGTGCGCTGTTGAGCTCACTGACGATCGGCCAGCAGCAGTTGGTGGCGACGGCGCGCGCGGCGATGCGCGGCACGCAGTTCCTGATCTTCGACGAACCCACGGCCTATCTGACGCGCCAGGAATCGGCGCAGCTCTTCAAGCTGATCCGCCGGCTGCAGGGCGAAGGCGTCACCATCGTCTATATCAGCCACCGCATGGAGGAAGTGTTCGAGCTTGCCGACCGTGTCTCGGTGCTGCGCGACGGCACGCATGTCGGTACGCGCCTGATCGGCGAGACCAACGACGCCGAGCTGATCGCGCTGATGATCAACCGCTCGATCGAACAGATCTACCACAAGGAAGAGATTGCGATCGGCGAGACGATCCTCACGGTCAACGGCCTCTCCGGCCCGGGCTTCGAAGATGTGTCGCTGAGCGTCAAATCAGGACAGATCGTCGGCCTCTATGGCCTGATCGGCGCCGGGCGCAGCGAATTCGCGCTCGGGCTCTACGGCCGCCAGCCGACGACAGCAGGCGATGTCCAATGGATGGGCAAGCCTGTCGATATCCGCAACGAACGCACCGCCATGGAGCTCGGCATTGCGCTGGCGCCGGAAAGCCGGCGCGACCAGGGGCTTTGCCTCAACCTGCCGATCGGCCTCAACATCAACCTGCCGGTGTACGGGCGGCTGAGCCACGGGCCGGTGATCAACCACGCGCGCGAATCGGCCAATGCCGACCAGCAGATCCGCAATCTCAGCATCAAGACGCCGAGCCGGCGCGTTCCGGCCTCCAGCATGTCGGGTGGCAACCAGCAGAAGATCGTCATCGGCAAGTGGCTGAGCCACGGCGCCCGGCTTTTCATCTTCGACGAGCCGACCGTCGGCGTCGACGTCGGCACCAAGGCGGAAATCTACCGGCTGTTCGCCAAGCTTCTGAAGGAGGGCGCCGGCATCATCCTGATCTCCTCCTACCTGCCCGAGGTCTACGAACTGGCCGACCGGCTGCACGTCTTCCGCGCCGGCAAAATCGTCGCGAGCCATGATTACCACGCGGCGACGCATGAAGAAGTGCTCAGCGAAGCGATCGGCGTCTGAGCCAAAAGAATAAGAGGGAGAAAATTCATGACTGCCACCCCCACCGAAATCGTCGCGCCGCCGCCGCGCCGGAAAATGAACATCCTGTTCGGCCTGACGCTGATCGGCCTGCTGATCTTCCTCTGGATCGTGCTTGGCGTTGTCACTCCGAGCTTCTGGACGCCGCTCAATATCTCCAACCTGCTGCGTCAGGGTGCGATGACGGCGATCCTGGCGCTCGGCCAGACCTTCGTCATCATCACCGCCGGCATCGACCTTTCGGTCGGCGCCATCGTCGGCTTCTGCACCGTGATCATCGCCTGGCTGCTGCAGGCGGGCGTGCCGGTCTGGGGTGCGATCGCGCTGACGCTGCTCATGGGTGTGGCGATCGGCGCCTTCCATGGCTTCGGCATCGTGCATATGGGCCTGCCGCCGTTCATCATCACGCTGGCAACCCTGACATCGCTGCGCGGCATCGGCCTCTTGATCACCAACGGTTCGACGATCAACATCACCAATGAAGGCTTCAGCAATTTCGCCCGCGCCGATCTGCTCAGTATTCCGAGCCTGTTCTGGATGGTCATCCTGGTGGCGGTCCCATCCTTCATCTTCCTGCATCTGAGCCGCTGGGGCCGGTATCTCTTCGCGGTCGGTTCGAACGCCGAGGCGGCGCGCCTTTCCGGCGTCAACGTCAAGGGTATGATCTACCTCGCCTATATCCTGTCGGCCTCCTTCGCCGCCTTCGTCGGCGTGCTGCTTGCCTCGCGCATCGCCATCGGCAATGCGACGCAGGCCGACGGCTGGGAACTGCAGGCGATCGCCTCCTCCGTCATCGGCGGCACCAGCCTGTTCGGCGCGGTCGGCTCGGTGCATGGCCCGCTGATCGGCGCCTTCATTCTCGCCACCATCAACAACGGCGCGAACCTTCTGAACGTCAACTCCTTCTGGCAGCGCATCATCACCGGTCTGCTGATCATCGTGATCGTGTTCTTCGACCAGCTGCGCCGCCGCCGGAGCAATTGAGAGGCGAGCAAGAGATCGCCGGCCGGCCCCTCATCCGCCTGCCGGCACCTTCTCCCCGTTTTGACGGGGAGAAGGGGATATGCCGCAAACCTCTCCGTCCCCATTGACGTCGTGCAGGGCACGTCCCCTCGCCCCGTTTACGGGGAGAGGGTTAGGGTGAGGGGCAGCTATCCGCACGAACCGAACAGCAGTGGCACGACAGAGAGTAAAGAACCAGGAATGTGAGACCCGTCATGAAAGCAGTTCTTTGCCGGGAGCCCGGCGTGCTCGATATCGTCGAGCGTCCTTCACCTACGGCTCCCGCCGCCGGCTGGGTGCGGCTTGCCGTCAGCCATGTCGGCATTTGCGGCACCGACTACCACATCTTCGAGGGCAAACATCCCTTCCTCGAATATCCCAGGGTGATGGGGCACGAGATCTCGGCGACGGTGCTGGAAGCGGGCGACGGCGTCACTATCGCAGTCGGCACGCCCGTCATCGTCAATCCCTATCTCTCCTGCGGGCAATGTGTCGCCTGCCGTCAGGGCAAACCGAATTGCTGCACCAACATCAAGGTGCTCGGCGTCCATACGGATGGCGCCTTCTGCGAGGAGATTTCGGTTCCGGCCGAGAACCTCTATGCCGCCAAAGGTGTAAGCCTCGAAGCGGCGGCGACGACCGAGTTCCTGGCGATCGGCGCGCATGCGGTGCGCCGTTCGATGACCGGTGCCGGTGCACGGGCGCTCGTCATCGGCGCCGGGCCGATCGGGCTCGGGGCGGCGATCTTCTCGCGCATCGCAGGCCATGAGGTGACGCTGCTCGATACCAGCACCGAGCGGCTGCAGATGGCGTCGGAACGCTTCGGCTTCACCTCCGGCATCGTTGCCAACGAGCAAACAGCGGAGGCCGTGCGGGAAAAGACCGATGGCGACGGTTTCGACGTGGTCTTCGACGCGACGGGTTACGGCCCTTCGATGGAGAAGGCCTTCTCCTTCGTCGCCCATGGCGGCGCGCTGGTGCTGGTCAGCGTCGTCAAGGACGATATCCGCTTCTCCGACCCCGAATTCCACAAGCGCGAGATGATGGTGATCGGCAGCCGTAACGCCACCCGCGTCGATTTCGAGCATGTGGCGGATTCGATCGCCAAAGGGCTGGTGCCGGTGGACAAGCTCATCACCCACCGCACGACGCTTGCCGATGCGCCGCGCGATCTCGCGCGCTGGGCGCATGAGAAGAATGGGCTGATCAAGGCGGTGATCAGCGTCCGTGCTTAGGGCAATCCCGAGGTACGACGTCGTATCGCGATTGCCTTGAACGCTTCTGGCAAATCCCGCCGGGAGCCATTGACCCTTGGTCTTCCACGAGACGTTCTAATGGGTGCGCCCGGAAACAACGCGGTTCCGACTCGAACCTGTGCCCGCGATTTCGCGCAACATTTCTCAATCAAAAAGCACACAGTAGAAAACGGAAGTGTCCATAAGTGGGGCCCGCCGGATACTCGGCAGATGTTCATCAATTGAGTGATGGAAAGGGTCGGGCGATGAAAATGCGAATTGCTTCCTTGGCAATGGCTGCGGCGCTGACAATGCCACTTGTCGTGCCGGCTCGCGCGCAGGTGGTCATCCAGGAAGGCCAGGGATCGGATTTCTATGCCGATCCTGACGATAACCAGACGGAAACGGATTTTCTGCAGCGATGGAATCGCCACCACGACCAGCGAAGCGAATGGCGCTCGGGTCGGGACAATTTCGGGCCGGACGATGCCGTTCGCCTCCTCGAACGGCGCGGCTATCGCGTCAGAGATGTGAAGGACGTGGGTGAGCGATATCTGATCAGGGCATGGCGAGACGGGGACGATCTCCTCGTCAGCGTCTCGCGCAGGGGCGATATCATGGGCGTCGTCCACGACCGCGAGTGATGAGCGGTCTTTGCGGGGCTTGAGATCTGTTCAAGATCATGGCTGCCCCTCACCCTAACCCTCTCCCCGTTCTGACGGGGAGAGGGGACGTGCCCTGCGAGATATAGGGGGGACGGAGAGGTCCGCGGCCTGTCCCTTCTCCCCGCAGGCGGGGAGAAGGGACAGGCAGCCGGATGAGGGGCTGGTCTCGGCGACCTCCAAGGCCGAGGTGACCCGATAGCCGTCGCTTTGGCGCGTGCTACAAATCCTAACCCGTCGCCTCAATCGCCCTGCGCATCTGCCTGACGACGGCGACATCCGTCTTGTTCGTGCTTCTCGCCTCGAAGCCGAAGGCCACCGCGCGCGGATCGGCGCTTTCGACCGGCGAGCTGCAGGAACCGTGGACCTCGCGGGCGCCGGTCGCCTTCAATATCTCGCCGACATTTGCCGGGCGGATGCCGCTGCCGGGCATGATGGCGATCCGGCCGGCGGCCTTTGCCGAAATGCGCTTCAGCGTTTCGAGGCCGTCGGCCGCCTTCAGCGCGCAGCCTGATGTCAGGATGCGTTCGCAGCCGAGCTCGACCGCCTGTTCCAGCGCCTGGTCGGCATCGGGCACCAGATCGAAAGCGCGATGCAGCGTCGAGCCGAGGCCGGCCGCATGCGCCTTCAAACGGTGGATCAACGGCATGTCTAGCGTACCATCCGGCCGGTTGGCGCCGATGACGACGCCGGCAAGGCCTGATGTGCGCACGGCATCGATATCGATCATCATCGCCTCCTCGTCCGCCCCGTCGAAAATGAAGGGCCCGGCGTGAGGGCGGATCATCGCATAGACCGGAATGGAGGCCTTGGCAGCGATCCGCATCAGGCTCGGCAGCGGCGTCAGGCCGCCGAGCTCGAGCGCCGAGCAGAGCTCGATGCGCCCGGCGCCACCCTCGATCGCGGCGGCAAGGCCTTCGGCGCTGTCCACGCACACTTCGAGCAAGATCGTCACGCTGCAGTCTCCCTGGCTCCGGCGTCCGTCGGTCTTATGGTTCGCACGACGGCTTCCGACGTAATTCTCGCCGCCGCCTCGATGATGACAGTGCAGGCATCGGCGGCGGCTTTGCGATGGTTGAAGGCGACGTGATAGGACATCGGCAAATGCTCGTCGAGATCGACGATGCGCACCTTGTCGGCAATCGGCATGGCGCTGACGCGGCCGAGGAAGGAGACGTAACCATGATTGGCGACGAGGTCGACGATCACGGGCAGCGAATCCGCCGCGGTGATATCCTGGCCGCGCAGGCGCCGGTTGGGCGCGCGTTCGTAGCTGAAGGCCATGGCCGCATGACCGAGGCCGGTGCGCGGGCTCGGCATGCAGATCGGGTGGCCGGCAACGAGTTCGGCAACGCTGGTCTCGGTACTGTCAGGCGGCGCGATCACCACCATGTCGGTCTGCAGCAATTCGCGATGCCGGAAGTTTTCCAGCCCGAAGACCGAATCCAGGATCGCGACATCGATGCGGCCGTTCTTCAGCGCCTCGCGTAGATCGTCGGCGGTCATCGACACCAGCGAGATCGCATTGTTGTTGCGGCGCAGATTCCATTCCGAGACCAGCGATCCCAGGCAGCGCGCCACCCAGCTTTCCGATCCGGTCGGAATGATCGAGCCGATGCGCAGCGACCGGGCGGTGCGCCGATAGCGCTCGTCGGCCGACGATTTCAGATCGTTCCACGCCTGGCTGATCGCCATGAAAATCTGGTAGGCGCGCCTGCCCTCCTCCGTCAGCACCGAGCCCTGTGCCTGCCGCTCGAACAGGCGATGCTTGAGAAATTTCTCAAGATTGGCAAGCTGAAGCGAAAGCTGCGGCTGACCGAGGCGAAGTCGGCGGGCGGCCCGGTTGATGCTGCCCTGGTCGGCAACTTCGAGAAAACGCTCCATCGTGACGATCTTGACGGGAATGCGGGATGTCCAGGCCTCGTCGATCTCGGCGCTGGCGCCGTCGTGACCGACCCATTGGCCGAGCTCACCGATCGCAGCCATGATCGGCTCCAAGCCTTCCAGCACCCTGCCGCTCGCAATCAGGGTCGCGAGCTCCCCGGAGGCGCGTTCCGTCAGCTTCATCGCCAGTTCGGTCTCAAGATTATGAATTGCCGTCGAGACGGTGGAGGGCGACAGCTGGAAGCGCCGCGCGGTCTCGCGGACCGAACCGGAGGTCAGGACATGGCTGGCGATGAACAGGGCACCAAGATGCAAACGGCCACCTCCGGAAAGTGCTGGAAAAACCGGACGATATGATGTGTTCAGGAAAAAAGATATCCCTGCCTCCGGAGAGCCGGGCTATCGTTCGATCATAGAAAAATCCGGGCGGCGGGAATCCGCAACAGAGCCTGGGAATATCGTGGAAACACGCAAGGGGACAAAAACAAATCGCGCCGGCCTTGGAAAAGGGAATGCGTTTCCGCGCGCGGACGTGCATTCGCCGCCATAATCGTGCAGCGACCGCAAATACTGGAGGGGGCTTGCATCGATTTTTCGGGCATGAACGCTATTTCCATGACGCACGCAATTCCGGCATGATGGCGACTTGGTCGCCTTCGCCGGCGGATTTTTCTGCGCGCAAGCCTCCCGCCAAGGGCTTGAGCCTCATTCAACGGTGTTTAACAAGGGGATATTCCATGCTGAAGAAACTCGCACTTGCCGTTTCGCTCTCCGCCTTCGCGGTGGGTGCGGCCCATGCCGCCGACGTCGTCGTCTCGTCGAAGATCGACACGGAAGGCACGCTGCTCGGCAACGTCATTGCGCTCGCTCTCGAAGCGAACGGCATCAAGACGCAGGACCGCATCGCGCTTGGCGCGACACCGGTCGTGCGCAAGGCGATTACCGCAGGCGAAATCGACATCTATCCCGAATATACCGGCAATGCCGGCTTCTTCTTCAACAAGGCCGATGACGCCGCCTGGAAGAACATCGACCAGGGCTATGAGCTGGCGAAGAAGCTCGATTACGATGCCAACAAGATCGTCTGGCTGACGCCGTCGCCTGCCAACAACACCTGGGCGCTCGCCGTGCGCAGCGACGTCGCCGGCCCGAACAAGTTGAAGAGCCTCACCGACTTCGGCAAATGGGTTGCCGGCGGCGGTGCCGCCAAGCTTGCCGCCTCCGCCGAATTCGTCAATTCGGCCGGCGCGCTTCCCGCCTTCCAGACGACCTACGGCTTCCAGCTGAAGCCCGACCAGATGGTCGTTCTTTCCGGCGGCGACACGGCGGCTACAATCAAGGCGGCCGCCGACCAGACGAACGGCGTCAACACCGCCATGGTCTACGGCACCGACGGCGCCATCGAAGCGGCCGAACTCACCGTTCTCGAAGACGACAAGAACGTGCAGCAGGTCTATGCCCCGACGCCGATCATCCGCGAAGAGGTGTTGAAGGCCAATCCGAAGATCGAGGAAGTGCTCTCGCCGATCTTCAAGAGCCTGACCGCCGACGAGTTGCGCAAGCTCAACGCCAAGATCCAGGTCGACGGCGAGCCGGCAAAGTCGGTCGCCGAAGCCTATCTCAAGGAAAAAGGCTTCCTGAAGTAGTCATTGCCCGCTCCGCCCGATTACGGGCGGAGCTTTCTTTCCTGACAGGATTGGCTTTCCTGACAGGGTTGGCCAGACAGGGTTGATTTAATGGAAGAAACCTTAGCGGTCCGCAGGCTGGACCGGCTCGGCGTGGTTCTGGTGGCCGGCGGCATCGCGGCGACGGCACTGATGCCCTTCATCTACGTGAAGGCAAATCGCATCGCCGCCGGCAAGCCGATGCTGCTGATGCAGCTTCTTCCCCAGCCTTCCGTCATCATCCTGACCATCCTTCTCCTTCTCACCGCCTTCGCCACGCTGTTCCTACGCCATGCGATCGCGCGGCTTGCGATTGCGACACTCTGCCTTGCGGCGCTGATCGTTGCGATCGGCCTCGTCTCGACCGCGGCAACGCCGCCCGGCAGCACGGTGGCGCGCATGACGCCCGGCGGCGGCTTCTGGGTGCTGTTTGCGGTGATCGGCCTCGTCATATCCGATGCGCTGGTGAAGATCCGCCTTGCGCCCTGGATGCGGATCGCAGCCCTTGCAGCCTATACGGCGCTGCTCTTCATCTCGCTCTCCTCCGGCCTGCTCGACAGCCTTTCGATCATGAAGGAATTTTCGACGCGGGCTCCGCAGTTCGAGACGGAGGCGATCTCGCATCTGCTCTTGGCGTTCGGCTCGCTTGCGATCGCCATTATTCTCGGCCTGCCGCTCGGCATCCTCTGCTTCTGGGTACCGAGGCTACGCGCCATCGTGCTGCAGGGCCTCAGCCTCATCCAGACGATCCCGAGTCTGGCGCTCTTCGGCCTGTTGATGCTGCCGCTCGGTTACCTCGCCACCCATGTGCCGCTCGCCGCCGCAATCGGCATCCGCGGCATCGGCACGGCGCCTGCCTTGATCGCGCTGGTGCTCTATTCGCTGCTGCCGATCGTCGCCAACACCGTCGTCGGCCTGCAGGGCGTCGATCCCTCGGTGCGGGACGCCGCGGCCGGCATGGGGCTGACACGGTGGCAGATTCTTGTTGGAATCGACATGCCGCTCGCCTTTCCCGTCATCCTCACCGGCATCCGCATCGTGCTGGTGCAGGCGATCGGCATGGTGACGATCGCCGCACTGATCGGTGGTGGCGGCTTCGGTATCTTCATTTTCCAGGGGCTCGGCCAGACGGCCATGGACCTCGTCCTACTCGGCGCCGTGCCGACCGTCTTCTTCGCCTTCTCATCGGCCGTCATCCTCGATGCGGTCATCGAAAGCATCCGGGGATCTGCCGCATGACCATGATCGAGATCAGGAACGTCACCAAGCGCTACGGCACGGCTACCGTCGTCGACAACGTCTCGATGAGCGTCGAGAAGGGCGAGATCACCGTCATCGTCGGCACATCTGGCTCCGGCAAATCGACGCTGATGCGGATGATCAACCGGCTGGTGCCGATCACCGAGGGCGAAATCTTCGTCGGCGGCCAGAATGTGATGGACGTTCCAGTGACCGAGCTTCGTCGCAAGATCGGCTATGCGATCCAGGGGCACGGCCTCTTTCCGCACCGGACCGTGGCGCAGAATATCGCCACCGTGCCGCAGCTTCTGGATTGGGATTCCGCCCGCATCGCCAAGCGGGTCGAGGAACTGCTCGGGCTTTTTAACCTCGATCCGGCAACATTTGCCGACAAATATCCGCATCAGCTCTCCGGCGGCCAGCAGCAGCGCGTCGGCGTCGCCCGGGCGCTGGCGGCCGAACCGGAACTGCTGTTGATGGACGAACCCTTCGGCGCGCTCGATCCGGTCATCCGCGGCAAGGCGCAGGACGACCTCTTGGCGATCCAGAAGCAGTTCGGCACGACGGTCATCCTCGTCACCCACGACATGGACGAGGCCTTCCATCTCGGCAACCAGATCGCGGTGATGAGCGAGGGCAGATTGCTGCAATGCTCGACGCCGGAAAAGATCCTCACCGAACCCGCCGATCCCTTCGTGCAGCAATTGACCGGCACCTCCGACCGGGCGCTGAAGCTGATGTCGCTGCTGCCGCTGAAGGAAAGCATGGAGCCGGCCAAGAACGGTCTCGCCTATGCCCTGCCGCAATCGCTCAGCCTGCGTGATGCATTGGCCGAAATGATCTGGCAGGGGGTCGACGAGGCGGCGGTGCAGGATGCGCAAAAGGCGCCGGTGGGATCGATCTCGATGACGCGGCTGCTCGAACTGGGCCGCAAGGCATGAAGCTCGTCGTCGCCAATCTCTTCCGCCTGGCGGCGCTGGCTTTGCTGCTCATCCTGCTGTTCAGGACGGAGTGGCTTTCCTTCATGCTGGTGCCGCTGACCAGCAACAATGCGCCTGCCGTCTATACGCAGAACAGCCTTGCTTCGCTGGCCGCCGGCCATCTGCAGCTGGTGATCGGCTCGATCGTCTGCAGCGCCGTGCTCGCCGTTATCGGCGGCATCTTCGTGACGCGGGAAAGCGGGGCTGACTTCCTGCCGCTGTCGCGCGCCATCGCCAATGCCGGGCAGACCTTTCCGCCGGTCGCAGTGCTGGCGCTCGCCGTTCCCGCCACCGGCTTCGGCGCCATGCCGACGCTGATCGCGCTCTTTCTCTACGGCCTGCTGCCGATCTTCGAAAACACCGTCGCCGGGCTGAAGCAGGTTTCGCCGCAGGTGCTCGATGCCGCCGACGGCATGGGCATGAACGGCACGCAGCGGCTGTTTCGCGTCGAGCTGCCGCTTGCCCTGCCGCTGATCCTCGAGGGGCTGAAGGTCGCCACCGTGATCAATATCGGCACGGCGACGATCGGCTCGACGGTTGCGGCCAAGGGCCTCGGCGAGGTCATCATCGCCGGGCTGATCTCCGACAATACCGCCTTCATCCTGCAGGGCGGCCTGATCGTCGGCCTGATGGCGGTGCTGATCTATGATGCCATGGGCTTGGTCGAAGGAGTGATCACCCGAAGAATCGGCTTGCGCGCGGCGTAAGAGGACGGGTACCAAGGCTGCGGTGATCGGCACATTGGGAGGCAGACTTGGCGAAGATGATCCACTCCATGATCCGCGTTCTCGATGAGGCGCGCTCCGTCGAATTCTACGAGAGGGCATTCGGCCTTTCGGTCGCCGACCGCGTCGATTTCGAAACCTTCACGCTGATCTATATGAGCAATGCCGAGACCGGCTTCGAGCTGGAACTGACCGTCAACAAGGGCCGGACCGCGCCCTATGTCCTCGGCAATGCCTACGGCCATCTCGCCGTCTCGGTCGAAGAGGTGGCGGTCGAGCGCGAGCGGCTGTCAAAGCTCGGGCTCAAGCCCGGTGAACTGGTGGAGTTCAACCGCGACGGCAAGCTCTTTGGCCTGTTCTTCTTCATCAGCGATCCCGATGGCTACAAGATCGAGGTGCTGCAGCGCCACGGCCGGTTTCTCTGAGGCATCTGGCCGAACCACCGATACGTTCCAATCCACAGATAATCCCACAGCTTCAAGCGGCATGCATCAGGAGCCCGCCATGATCGAAAAGACTGCGCTCAATTCCGGCTGGACGCTCTCCTGCAACGATACAGCCAGGCCCGGTCTGCCGGCTGCAATACCCGCGACGGTGCCGGGCTGCGTGCATCTCGACCTTCTCGCCAACCGGCTGATCCCCGATCCCTATATCGACGTCAACGAAATCACCAATGACTGGATCGGCAAGACCGACTGGACCTATCGCTGCAGCTTCGAGGCGATACCTGACGATGCCAGGGTGCAGGAACTGGTCTTCGACGGGCTCGATACGATCGCGGTGATCACCCTCAACGGCGAAGAGATCGGCCGTACCTTCAACATGCACCGCAGCTATCGTTTCGATGTTTCCCGGCTTCTGAAGGCTGGCCAGAACGAACTCACGGTCACCTTCCGCTCCGCCTACGCCTATGGAGCGGAGATGGAAAAACATTACGGCTACCGTCCCAACAACTACCCGGGACCGGGCAATCTGATGCGCAAGATGGCCTGTAATTTCGGCTGGGACTGGGGGCCGACGCTGGTGACGGCAGGTCTCTGGAAGCCTGTACGGCTGGAAAGCTGGGACCGGGCGCGGCTTGCCGAGACACGGGTATCGGCAACACTTGCCGGCGGCGACGGCCTGGTGAAGGTCCATGCCCGGCTGGCGCGGCATGGAGATAAGACGCCGTTGAGGCTCGTTGCCGAAATCGGCGGCGTGACCAAGACGGTGGCGATTGGGCCGGACGAAGATGCGGTTTCCTTCGAGCTTGCCCTCCCCTCGCCGCAGCTCTGGTGGCCGCACCATCTTGGCGCGCAGCCGCTCTATCCAATGACGCTGAGGCTGATCGACGACGCCAGCGACGGTCTGCTCGACAGCTATCAGCGCGAACTCGGTTTTCGCTCGCTGCGGCTCGATACTTCGGCCGACGAACACGGCTCGGCCTTTACCTTCGTCATCAACGACGTGCCGCTCTTCATCTGCGGGGCGAACTGGATTCCGGACGATTGTTTTCCTCCGCGGGTGACGGCCGAGCGTTATGCCGCGCGGATCGAGGAGGCAAAGGCCGCCAATATTCATATGCTGCGCGTCTGGGGCGGCGGCATCTTCGAGGCCGACGAGTTCTATGAGGCCTGCGACCGCATGGGCATGCTGGTCTGGCAGGATTTCCTCTTTGCCTGCGCCGCCTATCCGGAGGAGGAGCCGCTCAGAAGCGAGGTCGAGGCGGAGGTGCGTGACAATGTCGTGCGGCTGATGCCGCATGCCTCGCTCGTCCTCTGGAACGGCAATAACGAGAACATCTGGGGCTTCGACGAATGGGGCTGGCGGCCGATCATCAAGGCGGGCGAAAGCTGGGGGCTCGGTTATTATCTCGACCTGCTGCCGAAACTCTGCGCCGAACTCGATCCGGACCGGCCCTATTATCCCGGCAGTCCCTATTCCGGCTCGATGGAGATCGAACCGAATGCCGACGGCCATGGCTGCAAACATATCTGGGACGTGTGGAACGATGTCGGCTACGAGGTCTACCGCAATTATATCCCGCGCTTCTGCTCCGAATTCGGCTGGCAGGCGCCGGCTGCCTGGGCGACGATCGAAGAAAGCGTGCATGACGCGCCGCTGACGCCGCAATCGAACGGCGTCTTCCACCATCAGAAGGCAACGGAGGGCAACGACAAGCTGATCCGCGGCCTCTCCGGCCATCTGCCGGAGCCTCGGACAATGGATGACTGGCATTTCGCCACCCAGCTCAACCAGGCGCGTGCCATCCGTTTCGGCGTCGAGCACATGCGCTCGCATCGCAATATCTGCAAGGGTGCGGTGGTCTGGCAGTTCAACGATTGCTGGCCGGTGACCTCCTGGGCCGCCCTCGATTCCGCCGGACGCCGCAAGCCGCTCTGGTATGCGCTGAAGGCGGCCTATGATCCGCGCCTGCTGACGATCCAGCCGCGCGGCGGCGGGCTTGCGGCGGTTGCGGTCAATGAACGGACGCTGTTCTGGCGGGCGAAGATCAGCGGCAAACGCCTGAAGCTTGACGGCACGGTGCTTGCCGAATTCGAATTCTGGCGGCTGCTCTGCGACCGTTTCGAAGCAAAGGAATTTCCGCTGCCCGAGGATATCGTCACCCCCGACTTACCGAAGGACGAGGTCATCGTCGTGCAGATGCTCGACAGGCGGGCCTTCCACTATTTCGTCGAGGATATCGAGCTTGCCCTGCCGGCGCCGCGGCTGACGGTCGATGTCGTCGGGATCGACGGCGGGTATGAGGTCAAGGTGACGGCGCAAAATTTCCTCAAGGATCTTTGCCTGATGGCCGATCGGCTGGATCCGCATGCCGTCGTCGACACGATGCTGGTGACGCTGCTGCCGGGCGAGAGCCATGTGTTTGCTGTGAAGACGGCAAGAGCGATTGAAACAGGTGACATCACTGTCGGCACCGTGCTGCGATCGGCCAATGATCTTGTTGTCGGTTCGCGCTAGTGGCTGCCCCTCACCCTAACCCTCTCCCCGTAAAAACGGGGAGAGGGGAGGTGCCCTGCGAGAGGCTGGCGAGGGACGGAGAGCTCGCGGCATGGTCTCTTCGCCCCGTTTACGGGGAGAGCGACTGTCTTGTTTGTCAAGCGGTTTGCCATGGTCGTCCGTCCCTGATGATGGCGTTGAGGATGGTGAGTAGCTTGCGCATGGTTGCGACGATGGCGACGATCTTGGGCTTGCCGGCCGCGACCAGCCGGTCGCGGAAGGCCTTGAGGTCGGGGTTGTATCGGCTGGCGACGAGGGCGGCCATGAATAGGACGGCGCGCACTTTGCCTCTGCCGCCACCGATGAAGCTCTTGCCTTTCCATTTTCCCGACTGCCGCGTCCATGGGGCAAGGCCAGCCAGCGATGCGATCTGGCGCCGGTCGAGGCTGCCGAGCTCCGGCAGTTCGGCCAGCAGCGTGCGCGCTGTCGTCGCTCCGACACCCGGCACCGAGGTCAACAGCGCCTCGCGCACCCGCCAGACCGGCGACTTGCGGATATGGCTGTCGAGATCGGCATCGAGGCTTTCGAGCTCGCGCCGCAAGGCTTTCAGCAAGCGCTTGATGCTTTTCTGCGCCTGCTTTGCCAGCGCCATGCGCAACCGGTTCTCCTCGGCCACGACCATCTGCACGATCTGGCGCCGGCGGGCCACAAGCTCGGAAAGCGCCTGTGTCTCGGCATCGCGCAACGGCCGGATCTCGGGCTTCGTCGCCAAAACGAAGGCGGCGATGACGGCGGCATCGATCGGATCGGTCTTGGCCCTGCGGCCGATCGCATGGGCATAGGCGCACTTGCGCCGGATTGACGACGAGCACCGTCAATCCCGCCGATGACAGTCCGGCAACCGCCAGCATCTCGAAGCCGCCGGTCGCTTCCAGCGCAATCGCATCAACACCGATGCCTTTGAGCCGCTCGACCAGTTCATCGATGCCGGCATGGTCGTTGCCGACGGCAAAGACCTCGCCTTGCGGCAGGATCGCAACATCCAGGCGCTCTTTCGAAACGTCGATCCCAACAACAATCTCCATCTGATCCCCATCCTTGCCTAATCGGGCTTTGCTTTCGCAAGCGGCCCTGGCGACTGTTCGGGTTCAATGGAACAGCGGATGGAGACCCACGCTCTCCCACGGGCTTGGTGTCCCAAAGGTGCATCGGTCTTCCATCCGCCACCGCAAGAGGCATTACAGCGCCAGGAGCGGATAAAGGGAAGTTACAAAGGTGGCGGCAGCCGGATGAGGGGCGCGAGTCGCGACGTCTGTCGCCAAACACTAAAGACGTCTGTCGCCAAACACTAAAAAGGCCCCGCATCCGCGGGGCCCTTCCAGCTCGGCCTATCGGACGACGTTACATCCAGTAGGGCGGCACGCCGTAGTAATCATAGACCCGGCGGCCATTGTCGTTGTACCAGGTGTCGTCATCGTCCGAATAGCTCGGGGCGCCTTCGATCTGCTCCTTGGTCAGGTCGATGCGATAGCCATCCAGCTGGGTGTCGTAGTTCAGCTTTTCCCAGGGAAGCGGATAGTGATCGTGACCGATGCCCAGGAAGCCGCCGAAACTCAGCACGGCATAGGCAACACGGCCGTCGAGCTTTCCGATGATCAGGCGTTCGATCGAGCCGATATGCTTACCATCGGCCCCATAGACACGGGTGCCTTCGACGCGGTCGCTGGCGATCAGCGAGTGGGTGCTCTTGACATTCGGGTCACGGCGGGTGGCGTCGGTATCCTGGTTCAACATTGTGCACCTCCTTTTTGGTGTTTCCTCATGATGAGTATGCAAGATCAACGTTATGGCAGACTCAAAGTTCCCATCCGTCCGACGATCGTGCGACGACCGAATGTTGACGTTTACGTCAAGGTTAGTATAGCTTCATTCGGCTTGAACCGTTCAGGCAATGGCATAAGCTGCCGACTGGAAGATGGAGGATCCTTCTGGTCGATTGCCGGCTCGGCGCTGGCGGTGGCAGCAAGGGAGAGAGGACAAAGATGAACAGCATTTCCGTCCATCCGAACGGAGCCAAGCCTGACAAACCCTGGCTTGCCGCCTATCCCGATATCGTTCCGGCAGAGATTCCGCCGCTGGAATATGCCTCGCTCGCCGAACTGCTCGAAAAATCCTGCGCCCGTTACGCCGACCGGACCGCCTTTTCCAGCATGGGAAAGGCGATGCGCTACCGCGAGCTGGAGAGCCAGACGCGCAAACTCGCCGCCTGGCTGCAAAGCACCGGCCTTCAGAAGGGCGACCGCGTCGCCGTGATGATGCCGAACGTGCTGCAGAACCCGATTGCCACCTATGCCATCCTGCGCGCCGGCCTTGTCGTCGTGAACGTCAACCCGCTCTATACGCCGCGCGAGCTCGAACATCAGTTGAAGGATTCCGGCGCCAAGGCGATCTTTGTGCTGGAAAATTTCGCACGCACGGTCGAGCAGGTTCTCAACAAGACGGACCTTCGCCACGTCGTCGTCACCTCGCTCGGGGAAATGCTGGGGCCGAAGGGGCTGATCGTCAATTTCGTCGTGCGCAAGGTGAAGAAGCTCGTTCCCTCCTGGTCGATCCCTCAGCACAAGAGCTTCGGCCAGGTGCTCCGTGAAGGTGCGGGAAAAAAGCTCCAGCCGGTGACGCTGACGGGCAGCGATATCGCCTTCCTGCAATATACCGGCGGCACGACGGGCGTTGCCAAGGGCGCGGTGCTGACGCATCAGAACCTGCTTGCCAACAAGGCGCAGCTGTCGCTCTGGCTTCGATCGGCCTTCGAGCGCAAGAAAGAGCCGGAGGTGCTGAATTTCCTCTGCGCCCTGCCGCTCTACCACATCTTCGCGCTGACGGTGAATTCGCTGATGGGCATGTCGCTCGGCGCCCACAATATCCTGATCGCCAATCCGCGCGACATTCCCGGTCTCGTCAAGGAATTCGAAAAGTCGAAGGTGCATATCTTCCCCGGCCTCAACACGCTGTTCAATGCGCTGATGAACAATGCCGATTTCGCCAAGCTCGACTTCTCCTCGCTGATCATGTCGCTCGGCGGTGGCATGGCCGTGCAGCGCCCGGTCGCCGACCGCTGGCTGAAGATGACGGGCACGGCGGTGACGGAAGGCTACGGCCTTTCCGAGACATCGCCCGTTGCCACCGCCAACCGCTTCGATTCGCCTGAGTTCACCGGCACGATCGGTCTGCCGCTTCCCTCCACCGAACTCGACATCCGCGACGAAGCTGGCAATTCGCTACCGCTCGGCGACGTCGGCGAGATCTGCATCCGCGGGCCGCAGGTGATGGCCGGCTACTGGCAGAAGCCGGAGGAGACGGCGCGGGTGATGACCGATGACGGCTATTTCCGCTCGGGCGACATGGGCTTCATGGACGACCGCGGCTATACCAAGATTGTCGACCGCAAGAAGGACATGATCCTGGTCTCCGGCTTCAACGTCTATCCGAACGAGATCGAGGAAGTCGCCGCCATGCATGCCGGCATCCTCGAGGCCGCGGCCATCGGCGTACCGGACGGACATTCGGGCGAGGCGGTAAAACTCTTCGTGGTCAGGAAGGATCCGAACCTGACGGAAGCCGAGGTGAAAGCCCATTGCATCGCCAACCTCACCAACTACAAACGCCCGCGCTTCATCGAATTCCGTACCGAGCTGCCGAAGTCGCCGGTCGGCAAGATCCTGCGCAAGGACCTGCGCGGCTGAATTTGACGATTGGATGAAATTGACGGCCATCCGCTTGCCGCGGGTGGCTTTTTTCCATTTCGGCAGGTGGCTGAACTTGATTTGCGGGTGAGAAAGCGAATAGTTTCCGCAACCTTTCCGCCTCCAAAGGAGCCTCCCATGAACGCCATCGTCGAACAGCTGAAAAGCACCGCTGATGCCACCAAGGCAACCGATATTCGTGCCGCCTTCGCCGCCGATTCGCAGCGCTTTTCGCGCTTTTCCGTCGCGCTTGACGACTTGCTGATGGATTTTTCCAAGACGGCGGTGAATGACGACATCCTCAAGCTGTTGGTGAAGCTCGCCGAAGAAGGCGGCGTCGAGACCAAGCGCGAGGAAATGTTCTCCGGCAAGGCGATCAACTTCACCGAGGATCGCGCCGTTCTGCACACCGCGCTGCGCAACCGTTCCAACACGCCGGTTCTGGTCGACGGCAAGGACGTCATGCCCGACGTCAATGCCGTGCTTGCCGCCATGGGCAAGTTTGCCGACGACGTCCGCTCCGGCACGCTGAAGGGCGCGACCGGCAAGGCGATCACCGACGTCATCAATATCGGCATCGGCGGCTCGGATCTCGGGCCGGTCATGGCGACGCTGGCGCTTGCCCCCTTCCATGATGGCCCGCGCGCGCATTTCGTCTCCAATATCGACGGCGCCCATATCGCCGATATCCTGAAGCTGGTGCAGCCGGAAACGACACTGTTCATTGTCGCCTCGAAGACCTTTACGACGGTGGAGACGATGACCAATGCGCAGACGGCGCGCAATTTCATCGCCAAGGCGCTCGGCGAAGCGGCCGTGCAGCACCATTTCGCCGCCGTCTCGACGGCGCTCGACAAGGTCGCCGCCTTCGGCATCGACAGCGCCCGCGTCTTCGGCTTCTGGGACTGGGTCGGCGGCCGCTACTCGATCTGGTCGGCGATCGGCCTGCCGCTGATGATCGCCGTCGGGCCGGAGAATTTCGGCAAGTTCCTCGACGGCGCCCATGCCGTCGACAATCATTTCCGTAAGGCGCCGATTACCGAAAACCTGCCGATGCTGCTCGGCCTGATCGGCTTCTACCATCGCAACGTGCTCGGTTATCCCACACGCGCCATCCTGCCCTATGACCAGCGCCTGTCGCGCTTCCCGGCCTATCTGCAGCAGCTCGACATGGAATCGAACGGCAAGGGCGTCACCATCGACGGCACGCCGGTCGAAGGCAATTCCGGCCCTGTTGTCTGGGGCGAGCCCGGCACCAACGGCCAGCACGCCTTCTACCAGCTCATCCATCAGGGCACGAGCATCATCCCGGCCGAGTTCATGATCGCCGCCAACGCCTTCGAGCCGGAGCTGCGGCATCAGCATCAGCTGCTGATCTCCAACGTTCTCGCCCAGTCGGAAGCGCTGATGAAGGGGCGCACCTTCGCAGAAGCCAAGAAGCAGCTGACCGACAAGGGCATGGACGACAAAAAGGCCGATTTCATCGCGCCCCACCGCGTCTTTACCGGCAACCGGCCGTCGATCACCTTCGTCTATGACAACCTGACGCCTTACGCGCTCGGCCGCCTGATCGCGCTTTACGAACACCGCGTCTTCGTCGAAGGCGTACTCTTCCGCATCAACTCCTTCGACCAGTGGGGCGTCGAGCTCGGCAAGGAACTGGCAACGGGCCTGCTGCCGGTCGTCGAAGGCAAGGAAAGTGCGGCATCGCATGATTCTTCGACGCAGGGCCTGGTTGCGGCATTGGCGAAGCTTGCGAAGTAACCGATCGAGATTGCCTCTCACCCTAACCCTCTCCCCGTTCTGACGGGGAGAGGGGACGTGCCCTGCGAAAGGCGAGTGAGGAACGGAGAGGGTCACGGCATATTCCCTTCTCCCCGTCTGAACGGGGAGAAGGTGCCGGCAGGCGGATGAGGGGCTGACGCTGGCTCCCGTCTCAAAGGCCGATCCCACGCGCCCAGTGCCGACTGCCGCCAACATCGTCATTGCCGCCGTAAATAATGAACTGATATCGGCGGGCTTGGTGCCTCCGCATGATGGGCTTCGTCATGCGAAACCGGATTGAACGTTCTTCTAATCAAAAATTGTAGAATGAATTCTTTCAATTCGTTGGAATCGCCCTAGATTCAAGCAAAATCTGTGCGGAAAATGCGCCGTTCGTTGTTCTTGTTGGCATCTGCACCGGACCGCTCGCGTCCGGGTCGGCTCTGTCGATGTCGGCGCCTTCACCGCATGGTCCCTGCCCAAGTTCAGGAGATGCCTCAAGACGCTCGTCACACAGCGTTTTCATGGCCCATCTTCAACAAAGGAAGCTCATGAGCCGTCTTGTCGTCGTTTCAAATCGTGTTCCCATGCCGGCCAAAGATGGGAGCGCCGCTGCCGGCGGTCTGGCCGTTGCGCTGCAGGCAGCCCTGCAGGAACGTGGCGGCATTTGGATGGGATGGTCGGGAGAATCGAGCGGGGACAGGGAACCTGGCCCGTTGTCGCAACTGCAGAAGGGCAACATCACCTATGCGCTGACCGATCTCACCGACACCGATGTCGAGGAGTATTATCGCGGTTTTGCAAACCGCGTTCTCTGGCCCATCTGCCATTACCGCCTGGACCTCGCCGAATATGGCCGGAAGGAAATGGCCGGCTATTTCCGCGTCAACCGCTTCTTCGCTCATAGGTTGGCGCCGATGATCGAGCCAGACGACATCATCTGGGTTCATGATTACCACCTCATCCCGCTGGCAGCCGAACTCCGCCAAATGGGGCTGAAAAACCGGATCGGCTTCTTCCTGCACATTCCCTGGCCGCCGGCCGACATTCTCGTCACGATGCCCGTCCATGAGGAAATCATGCGCGGGCTCTCGCATTACGATGTCGTCGGCTTCCAGACCGACTACGACCTCCAGAACTTTGCCGGGTATCTCAGAAGGGAAGGAATTGGCGACGACCTCGGAAATGGATTGTTCGATTCCCATGGGCGGATATTCAAGGCCGGCGCCTATCCGATCGGGATCGAAACTGCTGCCTTCGCCGAATTCGCCGAGAGAGCCGCAAACAATATCATGGTACAGAAGACCCGGCGCAGCGTTGAAGGCCGGGACATGATCATCGGGGTCGACCGCCTCGATTATTCGAAGGGCATCATTCAGCGGCTGGAAGCGTTCGAAACCTTCCTCACCAGCAATCCTGCCTACCAGAACAAGGTCACCTATCTGCAGGTCACGCCGAAATCGCGATCGGAAGTTCCCGAATACGAGCATATGCAGAAGATGGTTGCCGAACAGGCCGGCCGCGTGAACGGCGCCATCGGGACGGTCGACTGGGTGCCGATCCGCTATGTCAACCGATCGATCAGCCGCAACGTGCTCGCAGGCATCTACCGGCTGGCGACGATCGGGCTGGTCACGCCGTTGCGCGACGGCATGAACCTCGTCGCCAAGGAATATGTCGCCGCCCAGGACCCGGATCGGCCGGGCGTATTGGTGTTATCGCGCTTCGCCGGCGCGGCTCGCGAGTTGAAGGGCGCACTGCTGGTCAATCCTTACGATGTCGAAGGTACTGCCAATGCCATCGCCAAGGGCCTTTCCATGTCGCTGGAGGAGCGCCGCGACCGCTGGAGCATGATGATGGAGCATCTGCTAACCCACGACGTCTCGCTTTGGTGCGAAAACTTCTTGGGGGATCTCGTGCTTGCTCCCGAGCTTCGCCCGGAGCGCGACCCCGGATAGTCTCCTGATCGATCGGCATCGACCCGTCCTCGCGCATCTGACCCTTCGGGCCGACCCGTCCTTCGGATCCCCTGGGGGGGAAAAGGGAATCGAGACGTTACCGCGTATCTCTTCTCCCCTCGGGGAGAAGGTGCCGGCAGGCGGATGAGGGGGCCGCACGGCACGCCCTCTCATCTAAAACCCATCCCGAAATGCCGTGCCCCAACGCCCTGAACAAGGTCGAGACGATTCCAGCGCGGCCGAACCCCGTAGGAGCGACGTTAAGACCGGCTTCGCCGGCCCCCTCATCCGCCCTAAGGGCACCTTTGCCAGGGTTGAGCCACCGGTCTCAACCCGTCCTTCGGACCCCCGCTGGGGAGAAGAGGGAATCGAGAGGTCGCGGCTTAAGCCTTAAAGGCCGATCTCATGTGCCCAGGGCGGATTGGCGCCGGCGCGGGAGACGGTGACAGCGGCGGCTTTGGCGCCGAGGGTCAGGGCGTTGCGCAGCGCCTTTTCGTCCAGCGAAGCGACCTGCGCCTTGGTCAGCAGATTATCCATCTTCAGCGACGCCAGGATGCCGGCATCGAAGGTATCGCCGGCGCCGACTGTGTCGACGACGGTGACGCGTTCGCTCGGCACCGTCACCTTGCGCTCCTTGGTATAACCGGACGCGCCTTCCGCGCCCTTGGTGATGACGACGAGCTTGGCGCCGTGGTTCAGCCAGTGGGCGGCGAGCGCATCATGGTCGCCCTGCAGGCCGAACCATTCGAGATCCTCGTCGGAGAATTTGACGATGTCGGATTTCGCGGCCATGCGCTTGATGCGGGCCATATGCGACGGCTTGTCCTTGATGAAACCGGGACGGATATTCGGATCGAGCGAGATGACGCGGCGAGCGGCTTCGCGGTCGAGCAGGGCTTCATAGGTTTCGCCGCAGGGGCTGGGGATCAGGCTGATCGCGCCGAAGTGCAGTGCTTCACAATCGTCGCCCAGATCCGGCAGGTCGGCCGTGGTGATCATCCGGCCGGCCGTGCCCTCGTCGTAGAAGGCATAGGTCGCCTGGCCGTTCACCAGCTTGACGAAGGCGATGGTCGAGGGACGCGGCGTGATGGCGCATGGGCTGTAATCGACATTGCTCGCCTTCAGCGTCTCCAGCAGGATTTCGCCCATCATGTCATCGGCAATGCCGGTGAAGAAGGCGGTGGGGATGCCGAGGCGACCGAGCGCGATTGCGGTGTTGAAGATCGCGCCGCCGGCATAGGGCGCAAAGCCCTTTTCGCCCAGCGTCGTGTCCCTCGGCAGCATGTCGATCAAGGCTTCGCCGCAGCACAAAATCATCGTATTCCTCCAACAGCACTTATGTGTGCATCAACCGATTAAGCGAGCTTTTGTCAACTAGCTAGAGCGAAAGCTCACTCACCCCGCCATTCCTTCCCGACCAGGCGAGCGGCGCATCGAGGAAGGCCTCGACTTCCGACAGCGTCTTGTCGTCGAAGAGCTTCTGCTCCCTGGCAACGGCCAGAACATTACGCCAGGTGGCGATGTGATGCAGCCTGACCTTGCCATCGGCAAAGCGCTGTTCGCCGAAGATGCCATAGAAGAACAGCGCGATGCCGTGATCGACGATACCGCCGGCGGCACGGACGGCATCGATGAACTTGAACATGCTGCCGCCTGCTGTCGTCAGGTCTTCGATAACAAGCACGCGCGACCCTTCCGGCATGTTGCCTTCGATCTGGGCATTGCGACCGTGGCCCTTCGGCTGCTTGCGGACATAGATCATCGGCAGGCCGAGACGATCGGCCAGCAGGGCGGCGAAGGGGATGCCGGCGGTCTCGCCACCGGCGATGCAATCGAACTGCTCGAAGCCGGCATCGCGCAGCAGGGTGCTGGCGGCGAAATCCATCACCGTCGAGCGGATGCGTGGGAAGGAGAGCAGCTTGCGGCAATCGATATAAACAGGGCTCGCCATGCCGGAGGAGAGTTTGTAGGGCTGGGCGGCATTGAAATGCACCGCCTTGATTTCCCAGAGCATCTTGGCCAGCAATTCAGCCATCACGGCGCGGTCGGGAAATGTGGTCTGGATCATGCGGCTCTCCTTCGGCTTGGATCCTTGCGGGAATAGCAGCAAGAGCCCGCCGTTTCCAGACGAAAGGCGGGCTATTGCTGCAGCAGGCGGCCGATATCAACGATCTGCATCTTCTTGAAGAGGGCGATCGCCTGGGCGCCCTCTTCCGCATCCAGCGACACCGCATAACGCACGGCGGCGGCAAGCAGCTGCATCGTCAGCCGGGCGATCGCGAGCAGTTCCCTGCGGTCGCGATCCGGCCACAGGCGGACCAGCACGGCGAGAAATGCCTGGGCATGGAATTCCATGTCCTCGGCATCGACCTGCTGCAGCAGCTTGTCGGTATGGGTCGCATGCCAGATGTCGCGCATGACAGGCTCGCGGCGGAAGAAGGCGTAGTATTCGTCGACGATATTGGCGAGTGCGCCCTGCAGGGCCGCAGCGTCGGTCACCTTCGCCAGTTCCTCTTCGACGCAGCGCCTGCCCTCTTCGTTGAAGCGCTCGGCCAATGTGCGGATGATCGAGGTCTTGTCGGGAAAATACTGGTAGAGGGCGCCAAAGGAGAGACCGGCCTTTTCGACGATCTCGCTCATCTTCAACCCGTCGCTGCCGTGGCTTTCGATCAGCTCGGCGGCCACGGTGAGGATCTTTTCGAAGCGCTCGCGGCCGCGCTGCTGGCTGGGGATGCGGCGCAACTGGCCGGTAGACTCCTGCTGGCGCCCGCGCGCTGCGACCGGCTGTTCCGACATGCTCTCTCCTTTTCCAAGTTGACAAACAAAATAAGAGAGATTATCTCATTTTGCAAATGAGAGAGTTTCTCTTGTTTTCAAAATTTGGGAGGAATTTTGACATGCAGACTTCCGAAATCGTCCTCGTCGGTGGGTCGGGAAAGACCGGCGGCCGCATCATCAAACGTCTGGAAGAGCGCGGCCTCACCGTTCGCGCGGCATCGCGCTCCAGCGCACGGCCCTTCGACTGGGAGGACAGGTCAACCTGGCGCGGCGCGCTTGACGGCGCATCGAGCGCTTATGTCGCCTTCCAGCCGGATCTTGCCGTCGCCTGGGCGGCGGAGGCGATCGAAGCGCTCGCCAAGGTCGCCGTGGAATGCGGGCTTGAGCATATCGTGCTGCTCTCCGGCCGCGGCGAAGAGGGCGCACAGCGAAGCGAAACGGCGCTGAAAGCGTCCGGCATGAACACCACCATCCTGCGCGCCTCCTGGTTCTGCCAGAATTTCAGCGAGGGCGCCTTCCTGGAGCAGATCCTGAGCGGCCGCCTGCAATTGTCGGCGGGCGAGATCAGCGAACCTTTCATCGATGCCGACGACATCGCCGATGCCGCCGTCGCCGCCTTGACCGATCCCGGCCATCGCAACAAGACTTACGAACTGACCGGCCCGCGGGCGCTGACATTCCGTCAGGCGGTCGCCGAGATCGCCAAGGCCGCCGGGCGGCCGATCGAATATGAGCAGGTGTCGATGGCGGATTTCACCGGCGGGCTTGCGGATGCCGGCCTGCCGCAGGGCCTGATCGATCTTCTGGAGGAGCTTTTCGGCCAGGTGCTCGATGGGCGCAATTCCGGCACCATGGGCGGTGTCGCCGAAATTCTCGGCCGTCCCGCCACCGATTTCAGCGAATATGCCCGCCGGACCGCGGCAACCGGACTATGGAGCGCCTGACCATGCAGATCTTTCTCACCCTCTTCCTCGTGGCCGCGGCGATCGGCAGCGGCCTCGTCGCCGGCATCTTCGTCGCCTTCTCGACCTTCATCATGAGCGCCTTCTCGCGGATTCCGGCGGAGCAAGGCATTGCGGCGATGAACTCGATCAACGTGACGATCGTCCGCTCGCCCTTCATGGGCCTCTTCGTGCCGACGGCGATCCTCTGCCTCGTCATCGCCGTGCTCGCCCTGATCGACTGGCGCGGCGGGGCATCCTTTCTGATGCTGGCGGGTGCAGCCCTCTACATTTTCGCCTCCTTCCTCTCGACCATCATCTTCAACGTGCCGATGAACGATGCGCTGGCAAAGGTCGGCGGCAACGGCCCGGAAGCGGTTCAGCTCTGGACCACCTATGTCAGGGACTGGACGTGGTGGAACCATGTGCGAACCATCGCCTCGCTGCTTGCCTCGGTCGCCTTCGTGCGGGCGTTGATGATCATCTGAGAAGTGGCGGAAGAGCTGGCCGCTCCAGCTTATTTGCCAGCATCCCGGCTTCGGAAAGAGCGCCAGGCTGAGATCACAGCGATCAACAAGAACAGCCCTGCCAAACCAGCCCACAGAGAGCCGCCTTGCGTTAGATTGTCACCGTCGGGAGTGAGGCAACTGGATCGGGCCTGCGATATGCAATCTCGGAACTTCCAGTACCTTTCATAGAATAACCATCCGAAAAAAATCGACAGAAGCGTTAGGACGAAGACTGGAAGATATTTCATTTCGTTCCTCTCGGCAGGCATGTCCACGCGACCTCATGGCGCCGTCCCACGCCAACCGCCCCGGGGCGCCGGCATTCAAGAGAGCCTCATCCTGAGGTGCCCCGCAAGGGGCCTCGAAGGACGAGGCGGGGGTTCCCGCGTTGGATGCATGTAAGGAGCAGTGCTGCGGCGTGTCCTTCGAGGCTTCGCCCTGCGGGCTGCGCACCTCAGGATGAGGTACGTTGGAGGGTGCCGCGGTTTCCCTCTTCTCCCCAGCGGGGAGAAGAGACATGTGGCAGCGCCTTGCGTCTCTCCTTAGCCGACGCGTGGCGAAAGAGGAGTTGACCGACTACGTCTGCTCGCAAAAGGCGATGCGGTTGCTGAAGGGGTCGGTGACGGTCATCTCCAGCCCCCACGGTGCTTCCTCGACGCCCGGCTTCATGTAGCGATAGTCCTTGCCTGAGAGTTCGGCGTGATAGGCCCTGATATTGGCGACGCGGACGAAGGCCTTGGCGCCGGGGCTCGCGTCGCCGGAATGTTCGCTGAGGTGCAGCGCCATACCGTCGCGCGAGACCTGGCAATAGAGCGGGAAGTTTTCGCCGAAGCGGTGCTCCCAATCGAGATGGAAGCCGAGAAAGCCGCAATAGAACTCCATGGCCTTTTCGACCGAGAAGATGCGGAAGATCGGCATCGGCGGCTCGATGCCGATGGCAGAGGGGTTCGCCCCCGCCGCATCGATCTTTGCCGAGAGGATATTCCACTGATCGAGCCCGAACTGCCGGGCGACGATTTCGAGTGTCTCGCTGTGGGTGAGCGAGATATCGCGGTCGGCAAGGGCCTGCCGCAATGTCTTTGCCATGAGCTTGGCATCGCGAAAATCGCGCATGATGTCATCCTTCCGTTGGCGGCAAACAGGAAGATCAGTGCCCGCGTCTGCTGACCCGTTCGCCATCGATCGCCAAACGGCAAGGGATGTGAAGGATGTTGTCTGGATGCATTCACCATAACGCAGAAGCGTCGCGGGGCGGCTGGCCGCATCCGGCCGAAGGCGATAATATGAGAGGGTCGGTCAGGAATCAAGACGCGGTGCGCGTTGCCTCGACGGGAACCGCCTTGAGGTAGCTGGCAAGCTCGACCCGGTTGCGGCCGGCGCGCTTGGCGACGTAGAGCGCCTTGTCGGCGGCACTCAGCATGGTGTCGAAATCCAAGCTCTTCGAACGGCCGGGGGCGACGCCGACGCTGACCGTGCATGTCAGCACCTCGTCGTCGATATGGATCTCGCGCGCCTCGAATGCCCGGCGGATGCGTTCAGCCGTGAGTTCGGCCCGGCCGGGCATGATCTCCTTCAGCACCAGTACGAATTCCTCGCCGCCGAGCCGGGCAGCGGTGTCGCCGGTGCGGCAATGGGCCGAAAGTTCGCCGGCGAAGACATTGAGCACGCGGTCGCCGGCGGCATGGCCGAAGCGATCGTTGACGGATTTGAAATGGTCGATATCGAAGACGATGACGGCGGTGGTCGTTCCCATCGGGCGTGTGCCGTATTGATCGAAAAGGGCGCGGCGGTTGAGCAGGCCGGTCAGCGGATCGGTGATTGCATCGAGACGATGGCGGGCAGCGAGCCGCCATTGATGCAGCGCCAGCGACAGCGCACCGATCCCGGTCATGCCGGCGATGCAGACGGCAAGGCTCAGATCTTCGGCCCAGTTGCTGGGGGCGTGGCCCAGCACCAGCTTGCCGTCGGATATCAGCACCGCGGCGCAGAGAAAGAAGGAGATCGCCGTCAGCGTATAGAGCACGGTAATGCCGAGCAGCGGCGCCGGCGCCTCGGCACGGGCGAGCCAATATTGCCGGGCGGTGGCAAAGAGCAAAAGAGCGATGGCAAGATTGTCGGCGATGAAGGCCAGGCCGTCATAACCCGACAGCATCGGCACGACGGAGAAGACCATCGCCGCAAGCGCGCGGATCGCGATGGCGAGCAGAGATAGCCGGCCGGTGAGGAATTGTTTGCCGGCTCCCCAGATGGTGGCAAAACCGGCATGGAACAGCACGAAATTGGCGACGCCCAGCCATTTCTCCGGCGTATTGACATAGGCGCTATAGACGAAAATGCCGCTGACGACGAGGACAAGGCCGACGGTGGCGGTCAACAGCACGGTTTCCGAGCGACGGACAAGCCAGCTGCCCATCAGCGTCACGGCAAGGCAGGCCGCGGAGACGCCGAGCGCCAACAAGAGGGAGTTATAGTCAAGCATCATGCTTTTCAGTCTCCGCAGCTAGTGTCGCTTCGAATGGCGGCTTATCGGTCCGCGAGGAGAAATGTCTTATGCATCCGTTAACAAATGATGCACCGCACAATGCAAATGTTACGCGTTTAACGTCGCGCTGAAGTTTAAAATGAATATTCTATTTAAAATTGAAATCCGAAAGCTTACGCCTGCTGCACCACCTGCCAATGCAGGGGAAACATCGGATCGAACACCGTCACCGGACCGGCGCCGGTTTCAATCCTCGCGGGAAAGACGACCGGCTCGGCCTGCCTCGACAGGGTGATGCGCTCCTCGTTCGGCAGAAGCCCGTACCAGGCCGGCCCGTTCAGCGACACGAAGGCCTCGAGCCGCTCCAGCGCGCCCTCCTGTTCGAAGACATGGGCGAGGCAGCTCATCGTATTGACCGAGGTGTAGATGCCGGCGCAGCCGCAGGCGCATTCCTTCAGCGGATCGACATGCGGGGCAGAATCCGTGCCGAGGAAGAAGCGCGGGTCGCCGCTGACGGCCGCCGCACGCAAGGCCAGCCGGTGGTTTTCGCGCTTGGCGACCGGCAGGCAGTAATAATGCGGGCGGATGCCGCCGACGAGGATGGCGTTGCGGTTGATGATCAGATGGTGGGTGGTGATCGAGCCGGCGAGATTGCCCCTGGCCGCCTTGATGTAATCGACGCCATCGGATGTCGTCACATGCTCCATCGTCACCTTCAGCTCCGGCAGGCGCTGCCGCAGCGGATCGAGCACGGTCTCGATGAAGACGGCCTCGCGATCGAAGATATCGACCTCCGGCGTCGTCACCTCGCCATGGACGCAGAGCGGCAGGCCGATCTTTGCCATGCGCTCCAGCACCGGCATCGCCTTTTCCATGTCGCGGACGCCGCCATGCGAATTGGTCGTGGCGCCGGCGGGATAAAGCTTGACGGCGGTGATGAGGCCGCTGTTCTTCCCCTCCTCGACGTCATCGGGGCTGGTATGTTCGGTCAGGTAAAGCGTCATCAGCGGCTGGAAGCGATGACCCTCCGGCAAGGCCTTGAGGATGCGCTCAAGATAGGCCTTGGCATCGGTGGTGGTGACGACCGGCGGCACGAGATTGGGCATGATGATGGCGCGGGCGAAGGTGCGGCTCGTATCGGCGATCACGCCCTCCAGCATGGCGCCATCGCGCAGATGCAGGTGCCAGTCATCAGGACGGCGGATGGTGATCGATTGCATGGCAGGCCTCCGAAGCGATGCGTCTGCCGTCTCGATAGCACTATCTTTTACATGAAAACAATCGCCGCGGCATCACGCCAGCGCGATCTCCAGCGTCACATCGGCTGGGCGGCGGTTTTCGAGGATCAGCCGGCCGTTCGGCAGATCGTTGCCGTAGACCTTGGCGTTGGCGGCCTCTTCGGTCAGGTTGTAACCGCGCCAGCGATCCCAAAGGCGCTCTTCCAGCACCTCGATTGGTGGGGCGAGCATGATCGTATAGTCGAAGATGCCGTCGAGTTCGGCCCATTTGCCCTGCGTGAAGAGCAGATAGTTGCCTTCGATGATGATGAAACGATCCCCGGGAGCGATCGGGCGGGCAGAGGCAATCGCAAGCTCGCGCGAGCGGTCGAAGACGGGGACGAGAACTTCCTGATCTGCGGGGCGAACCGCGCGGACGATATCCAGGAAGCCACGCACATCGAAGGTTTCCGGAATGCCCTTGCGGGCAAGCAGGCCGCGTTCAATGAGAATGGCATTGTCCATGTGGAAACCATCCATGGGCAGCACCGCGACACTCTCGCCTTTCGCCTTCAGCGCTTCCGCCAGATTGTCGGCCATGGTCGATTTGCCGGCACCCGGCGGTCCGGCAATGGCGACCAGGAAACGCTTGGAATGACCGGCGCGGTCAAGAACTGCGCCGGCGATTTCATCGATGCGTGCATTCATGCGGCGACGGGCTCCGTCGGCACCGCCTTGGCGCCGGTCATGAAGGCGACGGCGTCGGACATGGTGTATTCCTTCGGATCGATCACCGTCAGCCGCCGGCCGAGGCGATGGATATGGATCCGGTCGGCCACTTCGAAGACATGCGGCATGTTGTGGGAGATCAGCACGATCGGCAGGCCGCGGGCGCGCACGTCGAGGATCAGCTCCAGCACGCGGCGGCTTTCCTTGACGCCAAGGGCGGCCGTCGGTTCGTCCATGATGATGACCTTCGAGCCGAAGGCTGCGGCACGGGCGACCGCGACACCCTGGCGCTGACCGCCGGAGAGCGTTTCCACTGCCTGGTTGATGTTCTGGATGGTCATCAGGCCGAGTTCGGTGAGCTTGTTGCGCGCCAGCTTTTCCATCGCCGGCCGGTCGAGCATGCGGAACATCGAGCCGAGCACGCCCGGTTTGCGAATCTCGCGGCCGAGGAACATGTTGTCGGCGATCGACAGCGCCGGCGACAAAGCGAGATTCTGATAGACGGTCTCGATACCGGCGTCGCGCGCCTCCATCGGCGAGCGGAACTGCACCTGCCGGCCTTCGAGCGTGATCACCCCCTCGTCCGGGGTGACGGCGCCCGATATCGCCTTGATGAGCGAGGATTTGCCGGCGCCGTTATCGCCGATGACGGCGAGGATTTCACCCGGATAGAGGTCGAAATCGGCATTGTCGAGCGCGGTCACGCGGCCATAACGCTTGACGAGGCCCCGGGCAGTGAGAAGAGGTTCGCGAGCCATGATTACACCGAAACCTTTCTGATCCATTGATCGATGGCGACGGCGGCGATGATCAGCACGCCTGTCAAAAGGACTTTCCATTGCGGGTCGGCGCCGAGCATGTTGAGGCCCATCGAGACGACGCCGACGATCATGGCACCGAAGAGTGTGCCGAGAATGGAGCCGCGGCCGCCGAACAGCGAGATGCCGCCGATCACCGTCGCGGTGATCGCCTGTAGGTTAAAATCCGTCACCGCGGAGGATGGCGAGATCGAGCCGTTGCGGCCGATCGAGACCCAGGCGGCCAAGCCGGCAATGACGCCCGATATCGCGTAAACGGTCAGCAGCACCTTCTTGGTCTGAATGCCCGAGAGCTTGGCTGCCTCCGGATCGTCGCCGACGGCATAGACATGCCGGCCCCAGGCGGTGTGATTGAGGACATACCAGAGCACCAGGACGAGCAGCACCATGGCGATGACGCCGAGGGTCAGCACGGCGCTGCCGAGCTTGAAGCTCACGGCGAAAAGATGAAGCAGCGGCGCCTTTTCGTCGACGTCGGTGTCGCGGATCGTCTCATTGGCGGAATAGATGAAATTCGTCGCCATGACGATATTCCAGGTGCCGAGCGTGACGATGAAGGGCGGCAGCTTCATGTAGGCGACGAGGAAGCCGTTCAGCAATCCGCAAAGGCCGCCGACGACAAGCCCGGCGACCACTGCAATCGGCGTCGGTATGCCGTAAGTGATGGCGACATTGCCCATGATGACCGCCGAGATCACCATGATGACGCCGATCGAAAGATCGATGCCGGCTGTCAGGATGACCAGCGTCTGGGCGGCGCCAAGAATACCGACGATGGCGATCTGCTGCAGGATCAGCGTCAGCGTATAGGACGAGAAGAACCGTCCGCCGATGGTGAGCCCGAAGATGATAATCGCCAGCACCAGCACGATCAGCGGCACGGCGGCCGGCGTCGAGTGGAGAAAATGCTGCGCGCGCTTGATCAGCGAGACATTCTCGTGCTCGAAGGAGGCAACGCTCTTGTCGCTGCCGTCGAGGACACGTTCGAATTCCTGTGTTCCGGTCATGGTTCCTCCTCCGCATCCGCGCGCCGAACTCGCGCGGGGGCCGTCACCGATATCCATCCGGTCTTTGATTAGCCGGTTCGTGAGGCGACGGAACATCGTCCGTCGAAAACGGCCGGGGATCAAGCCCCGGCCGGTCTGCTTTCAACAATCAGGGCTCAGCCCCAGCACTTGTCCGTGCCTTCCTTGGTGTCGATCGACTTGACGCCGGAAACCGGCTTGTCGGTGACGAGTGAGACGCCGGTGTCGTAGAAGGACTTGCCTTCGGTCGGCTTCGGCTTTTCACCATTGTCGGCGAACTTCTTGATCGCTTCGACGCCAAGGGCTGCCATCATCAGCGGATATTGCTGCGAGGTGGCGCCGATGACGCCTTCCTTGACCGACTTCACGCCCGGGCAACCGCCGTCGACCGAGACGATCAGCACGTTCTTTTCCATGCCGACGGCCTTCAGCGCCTGATAGGCGCCGACCGCGGCCGGCTCGTTGATCGTGTGGATGACGTTGATGCTCGGATCTTTCTGCAGAAGGTTTTCCATGGCCTTGCGGCCGCCTTCTTCATTGCCGTTGGTCACGTCATGACCGACGATACGAGCATCGTCCTCGTCGCCGATCTTGTTCGGGTCCTTCGGATCGATGCCGAAGCCCATCATGAAGCCCTGGTCGCGCAGAACGTCGACCGTCGGCTGCGACGGGGTCAGGTCGAGGAAGCCGACCTTGGCATCCTTGGCCTTGTCGCCCATCGTTTCCTTGGCCCACTGGCCGATCAGCTTGCCGGCGAGCAGGTTGTCGGTGGCGAAGGTGGCGTCGGCGGCATCGGCCGGCTCGAGCGGTGTGTCGAGAGCGATGACCAGCAGGCCGGCTTCACGGGCCTTCTTGACCGAAGAGACGATGCCCTTGGTGTCGGAAGCAGCAATCAGGATGCCCTTTGCGCCGTCGGCAATGCAGCTTTCGATCGCGGCCACCTGGCTTTCGCTGTCACCGTCGACCTTGCCGGCATAGGACTTCAGCGAAACGCCGAGTTCCTTGGCCTTGGCCGTCGCACCTTCCTTCATCTTGACGAAGAAGGGGTTGGTGTCGGTCTTGGTGATGAGGCAGGCAGCAACGTCAGCCGCCATGACAGGAGCGGAAAAGGTGACACCAAGCGCGAGCGCGCCGAAAGCGAGAACAGATTTCTTCATGGAACTCCTCCCAGAGTTTACCGGCGCCGCCCCTGCGGGGCCGGAAGCTTAAGATATGACACTTCGCCGTGGATCGCTAATGCCTCCCAGCGGTCCCGTGCCCTTGACGACGGCAATTAAGAGCGAAAAGAAATTGGCTTGTCAATAAATAAATCCAATTGAATTATTAATTCGATGTGGCATGCTCGATCGAATTCGGGCATAGGCCAACAATCGGGAGGAGCGGCCATGTCGTCCTTGGATGGACCGGAACACACGCCGGTCCCGCCACCAATTCTGAATCCGGCCGGAGGTGCGAACCAGGTCAGGGTGCGAGCCTATAACGAACGGCTCGTGCTGTCGCTGGTGCGTCTCTACGGCGCACTGTCGAAGGCCGATATCGCACGCCGCAGCGGGCTGTCGGCGCAGACCGTCTCCGTCATCATGCGGGTGCTGGAAAAGGAAGGGCTGCTGTCGCGCGGGGAACCGGTGCGCGGCCGTGTCGGCCAGCCATCGATCCCGATGCATATCAATCCCGATGCCGTCTATTCCTTCGGCTTGAAGATGGGCCGGCGCAGCGCCGATCTGGTGCTGATGGATTTCGTCGGCCGCATCCGCATGCAGCTGCACCGGACCTATGCCTATCCGCTGCCGGATGAAATCCTCGCCTTCGTCACCTCGGGCATCCGGGAACTCGAAGAGCGGCTCGACGACAAGCAGCGCGGCCGTATTGCCGGCCTCGGCATCGCCGCGCCTTTCGAGCTCTGGAATTGGGCCGAAGAAGTGGGGGCGCCGGCCGGCGCTATGGAGGTCTGGCGGGAGATCGACCTGCAGACCGACATCGCCTCCCGCGTCTCCCATCCGGTCTTCATGCAGAACGATGCGACCAGCGCCTGCGGCGCCGAGCTGGTCTTCGGCGTCGGGCCGTCCTATCCGGATTTCGTCTATTTCTTCATCGGCTCCTTCATCGGCGGCGGCATCGTCTTGAATTCGGCGATCTTTTCCGGCCGCACCGGCACGGCAGGCGCGATCGGGCCGCTGCCTGTGCGGGGCAAGAACGGCGAGACGAAGCAGCTGCTCGAAATCGCCTCGATCTTCGTGCTCGAAAACATGCTGCGCGAGCGTGGCATCGATCCCGAGCCGCTCTGGTATTCGGCCGACGACTGGGTGGATTTCGGCGAGCCGATGGAAGCCTGGATCCAGGACAGCGCCAAGGCGCTGGCGCAGGCGATCGTCGCCGCCGCCTCGATCGTCGATTTCAGCGCGGCTGTGATCGACGGCGGCTTTCCCAGCTGGGTGCGCAGCCGCGTGGTGCAGGCCACCATCGACGAAGCGGCCAAGCTCGACCTGCAGGGCGTCGTCATGCCTGAAATCATCGAGGGCGCGGTCGGCGCGCAGGCGCGCGCCATCGGCGGCGCTAGCTTGCCGATCTTCGCGCGTTACCTCACCGACCAGAACGTACTCTTCAAGGAGGTAGACCATGCTGAAAGGACTTGATCCGCTGTTGAGCCCGGAGCTGCTTTTGACGCTTCGCGCCATGGGCCACGGCGACGAGATCGCCATCGTCGACGGCAATTATCCGGGCGTCGAACATGCCCGCCGGCTGATTCGGCTCGACGGCCACCACCTCATCCCGGTCCTCAACGCCGTGCTTAGCGTTCTGCCGATCGACGATTTCGTGGCGGAGGCGATCTTCCGCTCGACCGTCAAGGCCGAACGCGACAAGCTCGATCCCGTGCATGAGGAGATGATCGACTGCTGCGCCCGCCACGAACCGCACCGGCAGGTGGTGCCGCTGATCGGCCAGGATTTCTACGGAAGGGTGAAGGCTGCCCATGCGCTGATCCAGACCGGCGAGCCCAGGCTCTATGCCAACATCATCCTGCGCAAGGGCGTGATCTATCCGAAAGAGCCGGGCACCCATGGAACCGCCGGGGTCGATCCGTTCGTCTATTAGAACAATTCCGGCAAAAGTGCGCAGCGGTCTGGTCGTCGGTAAGCTTTGGCTTTCGGTCCAGCCGAAGGTCAGTCTTTCGCCATTGGTTGGTTAGATGTTATTGTGCGGCCGGTGGTTTGGTCCACCGCGCCGGCAAACCGCTCGGTAAGCCAAGTGCTGCCAACGGCGCCTCAGCACCAGGAGCCGACGTCGCGCGGCTGCATGGACACGTGCGGGATCAGGCCGATGAAGCGATGAGGACACGGGATCTCACATGGCACCTGACATGAGCGCGGTTCCTCGTCGCAGCATCACGGGTCTACGCAAGTTTCTGGATCCTGAGCAGCAGCGCGATTGGATAGAAGGCGAGGCGGAGTTGATCGACGCCGAAGAGCGCCTGGAGTCCCTGGAACAGCGGTTCAAGTATGTCGTCCGGTACGAGAAGCTGCTTCGTCGCCCGCAGGCGCAAGACATTCTGGAAATTCTCAGGCTATACGGGCAAAGCTGCATCCCCATCCCGCGCAAGACCGAGCGTCACTACTGGTCGGTTTCATGTCTGCCCTCGACCTCAGACAAGCCGCTCATCCGCGTTAATGCGAGCTGGATGGAGCTTTTCACGCTCTACGCCGACGGCGAGGGCCTGCGTGCACGATTCCTGGTGCATCTTTCGCATTTCACCACGGACCATTCACCCGCGCAGGGCGATGTGGATGAGCCTTTTCTTGAGGACTGCGTCACGACGCCCGAAGACGTCGGTTATTTTTTTCCGCGCGGCGAGGACATTTTCGGCATCACTGTGCAGGGCTCGGCCTCGATCCGCAAATTCGTCGCGGAGCACCGCATCCTGCGCGCCATTCGGACTTTCAATGTGACGCACATGAACCGAGGTCGGAACGCCTATCAGGCGAGCCACTGCTACAGCCTGGCGGACACCATGCTGGCAGGTTGATCGGCCCTGCCCTACCCTGGCGAGATTGCCGAGCCGATCCGCGGTCGCCGGCGACGCGCAGATGCTGAAAAGACGCGGGGGCGCTGTAAACCCGTCACGCCCATTCCTTTTCAAGGACTACTGATCCTCCGGCGGGTTCTTCAGCCGTTCGAAGAATCGCAAATAGCGGCGACCGGCAGACACCATGGAATCGAGGTCTCATCCGATTTACGGGAAAGATATCCAATTCACGCAGCGAAACGCCCGCACCTTCGTCAATGCAACCCGCCATTAACCTTCGAAGGTCAGACAATCTTACGGACTTGTCGGTGCTGCGCAGCTTGATCAACGACTGCAATGCCCAACCCGGCATTCGGTGATGCGAGCATCAGCCATGTCGGCTGTTGATTGAAAACATGTCGGGGACGATGCGGTTCTCCAAACTGGCCATGACGGCTCGTCACACAACAGGAGTCTGTTCGTATGCCTCGCATCCAACCAACCAGACCTCAGGTAGAGATCGTTGCCTGGCTTGCGGTCTTCCTGCTTCTCTTCTGCCTATCGTGGTTCTTCGACTGGCATGAGGGGCTGGATGGGTTCATCGAGAGGCATCATGACTATCCGCTCGACCACGCGCTCCTTGCCCTTAATATCTCCGGGTTTCTCGGGCTGATTTATTCCGCGCTGAGGATCCGCGATCTTTCGAGGGAGGTTCATCGCAGGCTGCAGGCCGAAAAGAACGTGGACTGGATTGCCTGTCACGACACGCTGACCGAACTGCCGAACCGCAGGTTTCTGGATTCCATCTGCGCGCAGGCGATGAGCGATCAAAGGGAAGAAACCTACGCCGTGTTCAGCATCGATCTCGACGGCTTCAAGAAGGTCAATGACCTCCTGGGGCACGATCACGGTGATGCGGTGCTGAAGACTGTTGCTCAGCGGCTCTCTTCCCTCTTTCCCCGTGAACACGTTTTCCGCCTTGGTGGAGACGAGTTCGTTGTTCTGGCGCGGCGCACCGGAAATCCCGATCTTGTCGCGTTGGGGAACCGCATAGTGACCGTCATCGGCAAACCGTTCACATTCAATGGTGTCGCCGTCGACCTCGGCGCCAGTGTCGGCTTCGCGCTTTATCCGGGGAACGGCGATGACCTAAGCCAGGTCATCCGACATTCGGACTGCGCGATGTATGTCGCCAAAAAGCAGGGGCGCAATCTGGTGAAGCCCTTCGTGCCTTCGATGCAGGACGAGTTGGCAAAGCGGGTCCGGGTGGAAGCTGATCTGAGAGCAGCCATCAGGAAGGCCGAGATCGTCCCCTATTATCAACCGCTCGTGGACCTGAAGACGAATAGGATTATCGGCTTCGAGGCGCTGGCACGCTGGAAGACCGCCTCCGGCGAATTCATCCCGCCGAACGAATTCATTCCTGTGGCAGAGGAAGCCGGGCTGATCGTCGAATTGACGGACCAACTGCTTCGCCACGCCTGCACCGATGCGCTTTCCTGGCCAAGTGAGCTCGTCCTGTCATTCAACCTTTCTCCGATCCAGCTGAGCGATCGGTTGCTGGGGCTCAGTGATGTCGGTCTGCCGGCGCACAGGGTCGAGCTTGAGGTGACGGAGAGCGCCATCATCCAAGACGCTGTTACGGCACGAATCGTCCTCGATGATCTGGTGAATGCCGGCGTCGGGATTGCCCTCGACGACTTTGGAACAGGTTATTCCAGCCTCTCACAACTATCCAACTACCGGTTCGACAAGATCAAGATCGACAGGAGTTTCGTCTCGTCATTCGAAACCGACGATAAGCAAGACAAGGTGATCAGGGCGATCATCGCTCTCGGTGTGGGACTTGGCGTGACGATAACGGCCGAGGGTATCGAAGAGGAGAGCCAGCTTCAGCGGCTTCAGGACCTGGGTTGCGACATCGGCCAAGGATATCTGCTTGGTAGGCCAGCGCCGGTCGCGGAGCTTGCCACAGATCACATCAGCGCCAGAATTTTGCAGTGCCGTTGATGGGTCGGCTCTGATTCAGAGCCGACACCAGCTTACCGACTTCAAATGGCGGCTGTGTTTGCGCCTATCAATTCCTCACTTTTCGCCCAAAGCCGCTTGGCTTTGTCGGCGTCGAGCGCATAGGACCTGACGCCGTCGGCAAACGGGTTGGGCGTGTCATTGATCGGCGCGACGGCGCAATCTTCGAGATAATGTCCGCCGATCTCGTCCTTGTCGGCCACGACTGCGGCCCAGACCGAGGTTGCGGCCACCTGCGGGATGTCTTTCAGCTCCGCCGGCGGCAGACCGGCTTCGGCGCGGGCCTTGCCAACGGTCTCGAACAGGCTCTGCAAGTCTTCCTGCCGGAGATGGCGGGGGAGATCGGTGAGGCTATTGCCGGGCATCACCGAGGCGGCTCGGATGCCGCGATCGCGATGCCGCTTATCGAATTCTGCGGCGAAGAGAGAGGTCGCCGTCTTCGATCGGCCATAGGCGACCCATGGGTCATAGGCCTGTCGCTCAAAATTCGGATCGTCCAGATCGACATCGGCGACGCGATGCGCCTGCGACGACAGCACCACCAGGCGGCCGATATCGGCAAGCAGCGGCGCGATCCGATTGACCAAAGCGAAATGACTGAGATGGTTGGTCCCGAACTGGAGTTCGAAGCCGTCGGCGGTCCGAGCGAACGGCGTGGCCATGACGCCGGCGTTGGCAATGATGGAATCGAACCGCCGGCCGTCAGCCAACAGCCTGTCCGCACAGGCGCGAACGCTTTGCAGGGATGCCAGATCGAGCTCGATCATCTCCAGGCTGCCAGACGCGGCGTCACGCACCGATGCAGTGGCCCGCTCGGCTTTGGCGAGATCCCTGACTGCGCCGACAACGCTTGCGCCGTGAGCCACCAGTGCGCGGGCGGTTTCGAGCCCAATGCCCGACGATACGCCCGTAATGAGAAACCGCTTTCCCTTGAGGTCAACGCCATCAAGCACCTCGTCGGCGGTCGACTTTGCACCAAATTTCTCGGTCATCTTCTTTCCTTCAATTGCGTGAGTAAGAGTCTTGGTCTTCGACCTTCAGATTGCCAGGCCACCCGCCACGTCGATCACGCCGCCGGTGATGTAGCCGCCGTTCGGCCCGGCCAGATGACAGATGAGGGCAGAGACTTCCTCAAGCGTTGCGATCCGGCGGATGGCGTGCAGGTTCATGAGCGCCTCGGGGACACCATCACCCAGCACCTCTGCCGCCATGTCGGTCGGCATCACACCCGGCTGGATGACATTGACGGTGATATTGCGTCCGCCAAGATCGCGGGCGACGCCCTTGGCATATCCGACGATCGCCGCCTTGGTTCCCGCGTAGTCGGCAGCGCCGGTGAACGGGACGTGGGTGCCGAGAGCCGAGCCGATGAAGATGATCCGGCCGCCATCCGACAGCACCGACGCCGCCGCGCGCGTGGTCGCCACGGCGCCCATGACATTGATCTGCCATTGGCGATCGAGATTGACCGTATCGAGATCGGGATCGTCGACCGTCTTGCCCTGCACGGCGATCGCCGCATTGTTGACGAGGATGTCGAGCTTGCCGAAATAGGCCACCACCTTGTCGACCAGGGGCTTGGCCGCCGCCATGTCGGCCTGGTCGCTTTGGATCGCCAGAGCCCGCACACCCCTCGCCCTCAGCGTCTCGACCACGGCTTCGGCCTTTTCGGCAGAGGCGACGTAGCTGATCGCAACATCCGCCCCCTGGTCGGCCAGCGCCTCGGCCGTGGCGGCGCCGAGCCCGCGCGAGCCGCCGGTCACCAGGGCGACTTTGCCCTTCAATATGTTCGACATGAGAATCCTTCCGGGTACTTGATCCTGTCGCCGTCTGTCTTGACGAACGATGGCGAGCTATTTCATAACGGTTATTACTATAACGATCGGTATGAAATTTGACATGCGCTGTCAACCGGTTTAGTAATGATCATTACGAAAAAGCTGGATTGACCTGATGGGACGCCATCGCGAATTCGATGTGGAGAAAGCGCTCGACGCCGCTTTATGCGTCTTCTGGCGCAAGGGCTACGAGGGTTCCTCCTATACCGACCTGACCGAGGCTGCCGGCGTCGAGAGACCCGCCCTCTATTCTGCATTCGGCAACAAGGAAGCCCTCTTCCGCCTGGCGCTCGATCGCTATTCCGAGCGATTCCTGCACTACATTCCGGAGGCGCTTCAGCTGCCCACAGCGCGCCAGGTTGCGGCCCACATCCTCTTCAACGCGGTCGATCTCAATACGCGTTATCCCGACCATACGGGATGTCTCGGCATCAATGGCGCCGTAGCGGGATCGGATGACGCGGAACCTGTGCGGCAGGCATTGATCGATTTCCGTGCGGCCGGCCAGGCGCAGCTTCGTGAACGCTTCGAACGGGCAAAGGCCGAGGGCGACTTGCCGGAGACGGCCAAAGCCGATGCCCTTGCAGCCTTCGTGATGGCTCTCACGCATGGCATGGCGGTGCAGGCCAAAGCCGGATTCAGCCGCGAGATGCTGGAGGCTGTCGTCGATCAAGCGCTGTCCACCTGGCCGACCGGCCGTTCCACCGGAGCGTGATATCGCAGGCGCTCGGAGAGCTGCTCGAGGCAGCAGTCCAAAGTTTCACAGCGTGACGGCGTGCCGGTGCAATCGTCCGGGCTTTACTCCGACACAGGGGTAAAGGGATGACGCCCCAGAAACGCGGCCACTTGTTCTGTAACCTCGACCGGCGCGGTGTCTGGGAAAAAATGTCCGCCTGGTAGAGCGCGAGCGTCCATGGTCGTGCAGCGATCCGCCCAGGTGGCCGGGAGATCATAGAGTTTGGCCATCGCGCCTGTGGCGCCGTACAGGATCAGCGCAGGCGCCGATATACGTCTGCCTTGCTCCGCCAGATCGTGGGCGAGATCGACGGCCAGCGCCGCACGGTAATCGTTGCAGCCGCCGGCAATCGCCTTGGCATCATGCCAGGAAGCCCGGTAGGCAGCGAGCTGTTCGGCGTCGAAATCCCGCAGGACAGCCGTGCCCCAGCCAAACAGGCAGGTTTCGCAAAAGAGATCGGGATTGGCTTCGATCATCCGCTCCGGGAAGGGCGCGGGTTGAGCGAGGAAGAACCAGTGCCAGTAGCTTTGAGCGACCTCGCGGCGCAGGTCGCCCAGCATCACCGCCGTCGGCACGATGTCCATCAGAGTGACGCTGGCGACAGCCGCAGGATGGTCGAGAGCCAGCCTGTGCGCCACCCGGGCACCGCGGTCGTGACCCACGAGGTGAAACCGCCCGTGTCCAAGCGTTTTCATCAAACCGAGCTGATCGGCTGCCATGGCGCGGAAGCTGTAATTGGTCAGATCAGCGCGAGCCGGGGGTTTGTCGGAGGCGCCATAGCCGCGCAAATCTGCACAGATCACCCGATAGCGGAGCGCGACCAGCTCCGGTGCGATCCGTGCCCAAAGTGCCTTGGTCTGGGGAAAGCCGTGCAGCATCAGCAGCGGCTCTCCCGCACCCGCGGCGACATAAGCGATCTCCACGCCATCGACGGCAATTCGGCCGCTTTCAAAACCCTCAAACATACTTCCCTCTCCGTTTCGCGACGATTGTGACGCCTATACAGCGGGTTGGATGCCGTGAGTGCGTCTCTGCCTTGACGTCATCCTTATGTTGGTTGACATTATTAATGATATACGTCATCAATAAGTCAAGCTGTAATGACGCACGACATCATAGTTTGGGCATGGCCGTCGAAAGGGCTGCGAAGTGCGGATCACCAAGGAAAAAAAGCAGGAAAACTACGAGCGGATTATCACCATCGCTTCCGAACTGTTTCGCGAGCGCGGGTTCGATGGCGTGGCGGTGGCGGAACTGATGGAGCGTGCCGGGCTCACTCATGGCGGCTTCTACAACCACTTCCGATCCAAGGAGGAGCTGATCGCTGCGGCGACCGCCAGGGGTTTCGGCGAGACCGCAGAACGCTACGCAGGATATGATGCGCTTGCCGCCATCGAAGCCTATATCTCGCGGGAGCACCGGGATGCGCGCGGCCAGGGATGCTCCGCTGCGGCACTGAGTTGCGAAGCAGCACGGCAGCCGGATGAGACGAGATCGGCTTTTGCTGCAGGAATCGAGAACCTGCTCAGCACATTCGAGGGCGACATGGCGCGAGATCACGCCTCCGGCGCCGGATCGCGCGCCCTGACGATCAGCCTCCTTGCTCAGGCCGTGGGCGCCATCGTCCTTTCGAGAGCCTGCCCGGACAATTCTTCCCTAGCGGATGAAATCCTGGATGCCTGCCGGGCCGACTGCCGTGACGCCATCGGAAATCACGCGCGCAAGCAATAGGGCCGCGCATACGCGGCCCTATGCAGTCAGGCGTCGACCGGCGCGGCCATGGCGGGATAGTCGATGTAGCCCGCAGCACCTCCGCCATAGAGCGTCGCCATATCGAGATTGGCCAGCGGTGCACCGGCCTTCAGCCGTTCGACAAAATCCGGGTTGGCGATGAACGGCCTGCCGAAGGCGAACAAATCCGCCAGTCCCTGCTCCAGCCTGGTCGTTGCGAGTTCCAGATCGTAGCCGTTGTTGGCGATGTAAGTGTTCTTGAACCTGCGGCGAAGCGCCTCATAGTCGAAGGGTGCAACATCGCGCGGCCCGCCCGTCGCGCCTTCGACGACATGGAGGTAGGCAATGCCCATCTCGTCGAGCTGCTCGACGATGTAGTTGAACTGCGCCTGCGGATCGGTTGCGGAGATCCCATTGGCCGGCGACACCGGCGAAATCCGAACGCCGGTTCGTTCCGCGCCAACTTCCTCGATGACCGCAGCCGTCACCTCCAACGTCAGCCGGGCGCGGTTTTCGACCGACCCGCCATAAGCGTCGGTGCGGGTGTTCGATCCATCCCTGGCGAACTGGTCGAGCAGGTAGCCGTTGGCGCCGTGAACTTCGACACCGTCGAAACCGGCGGCAATCGCATTGGCGGCGGCGCGACGGAAATCCTCGATAATGCCGGGGATCTCGCCCGGTTCGAGCGCCCGAGGTGCCGATACATCCACGAAGGCGTTGTTCACAAACGTCTTGGTTTCGGCCCTGATGGCGGAAGGCGCCACCGGGGGCTGCCCATCCGGCTGCAGGTCGACATGCGATACCCGACCGACATGCCAGAGCTGCAGGATGATGCGGCTGCCCTTGGCATGCACCGCATCGGTCACCTTACGCCAGCCGTCGATCTGCGCCTCCGTGTAAATGCCGGGCGTGTCCTGGTAACCTTGACCCTGCTGCGAAATCTGGGTCGCCTCCGAGATGATCAGGCCTGCCGAGGCCCGTTGCGCATAATATTCGGCAATGAGATTGCCCGGCACAAACCCGGCGCCGGCTCTGTTGCGCGTCAATGGCGCCATGACGATCCGGTTGGAGAGTGTGAGAGAGCCGAGGACTGAAGGCTCAAAGAGTGTGTTGCTGGTCATGTGTTACTTTCACCAAAGGGTTGGAAAATTATTCCTGACGTTCCCAGACCTGTGAGCGCCCGAGCAACGACACGCCGACAAAGCCGCGCACATTGAGCTTCTTGCCTCCATTAGCCAGGTAAATCTTGCTGCTGTAGACCTTGCCATTGTCCGGATCGAGAATCTGGCCACCGGTGTATTCGTCGCCGTCCTTCTTCAGGCCGCTCAGGATGACCAAGCCCACGACCGGCGCGTTCTTGAGCGCGCCTTCGCATTTCGCGCAGGTCGGGCTTTCGTTCGCGGCGAGAAAGACTTTTTCGATCCTGCCCTACAGGGCACCATTCGATTCCGTAATCCGGATCAGGGCCCTCGGCTTGCCGCTGACGTCATCGACATTCCGCCACAAGCCAACGGGCGAGGTATTGTCAGCCCATGCCGCCGATGACATGAGTGCCGCAACGGCGGCGAGTGCGAAAACGGTGGATCGTCTCAATATATGCAATGCTGTCAGCTCCTTGAATCGCGTTGAACGCGTGTGTCGGTGGATAGGCGTAAAGTCGGCTGCGGGTTAGTCGGCGACCGTGATGACCACCTTGCCCTTCGCACGCCCAGTCTCGACATAGGCCAGCGCATCCCCGGTCTTCTCAAACGGGAACACCTTGTCGACGACCGGGCGGATCGCGCCCGATTCGATCAGCGAGGTGATTTGACCCAATTGCTGCCCCTCGGCGCGCATGAACAGGAACGAGTAGCGAATGCCAAGGCGCTTGGCCTTTTTCCGAACCCCTCGGCTCAGCAGGCGCAGCACCAGTTTCAGAAACAGGTTCAGGCCGAGTTCCCCGGCGAATGCGGGATCGGGCGGACCGGAAATGGAAATGAGCTGGCCGCCCGGCTTCAGCACGCTCAAAGATTTTTCGAGCGTCTTTGGATCCTGACTGTTCAGCACGAGATCGTAACCCGACAAGACCTTCTCGAAATCCTGCGTCTTGTAGTCGATCACCACATCCGCCCCGAGACTTCTGGCCAGCTCGGCATTGCCAGCACTCGTCGTCGTCGCAACGGTCGCGCCAAGATGCTTGGCGAGCTGAATGGCGAAAGTCCCGACACCGCCGGAACCGGCCTGAATGAAGACCTTCTGGCCGGGTTTCACCTTGCCCACCTCGACCAGCGCCTGCCACGCGGTCAGCCCCACCAGCGGGATGGACGCCGCTTCCGTCATGCTGAGGTTGTTCGGCTTCAGCGCTACATCGGATTGATCAATGGCAATGAATTCTGCGAATGCGCCAATCCGATGGTCGCGCGGCCGAGCGTAGACCTCGTCGCCCACCTTGAGGCGCCGGACGCCTGGTCCAATTTTCACAACCGTTCCGGCAACGTCGTGCCCCAGGATAAAGGGTGGGCGATAGGGAAGAATAAGCTTGAACTCTCCATCCCGGACCTTGGAGTCCAGGAGGTTTACGGCCGTGGCCTGGATCCGGACCAGGAGATCATTGTCCTGCAATTCCGGTTCGGGCAGGTTGGCCAGACGCAGAGCGCCCTTCTTCTTGTACTTATCAACGACGAATGCCTTCACGGGGCCTCTCCAATTCGAATTTTATTGCGGCGTCAGGCGCCGAGGAAGGACAAAGCCTTCGGCACGAAATCGGCGTAGTTCTGGGAAATTCCGCCATGCCCGGCGTCTTTGTAGATAACCAGCTCTGCCCCGGGGATGCGGCGGGCCATATCGGTGCTGTTGACGGTCGGGACCATAATATCATTGTCGCCATTGGCGATCAGGACCGGGATATTGATCCGACCGAGATCCTGAGGCGCCTGCCGCCCCCAGGCTTTGATCGCCTTGAGTTGCCGCAGGAAGGCCCTTGGAGCAGGCGCCTTGTCCCTCCCCGCCTTCCGTTCTTTCAGCCGATCCAGAAAGGCTTTCGCGGCCCGGCGACCATTGGCAGTGGACGTGAAGAACAGATAGGTTTTTGGGTCGCGCAACGTCAGCAGACCTTTGATGATCAGCGGCCAGGACGCTGCTCCGACCTTGTCGATGCCTTTGCCGCCGGCAGGACCCGTACCGGCTAAAATAAGTTTGCGCACGAGATCGGGGGCCTTCAGCGTGATGTCCTGCGCGACAAATCCCCCGAGAGAAAACCCGAGCAGATCGACTTTTTTGAACCCAAGCGCCCGGATCAACGCGATCGTGTCGCGCGCCATCTCGTCGATGGTCAGAGGGGCCGTACCGCCTGAGGCACCGATACCCCTGTAATTGGTGGCGATTACGTGATGCCTGGTGGCGAGACCATCGACAATGCGGGGATCGAAATTGTCCAGCACCGCGCCCCAATGGTTGAGAAGAATGACCGGCACGCCACCCTGGAGGCCGAGGTCGCGATAGGCAAAAGGTGTTTCCCCAACATTGATCCAGAGATTGGGCGCCTCGGCATAACACGTCGCAGACCGAAGATATCTCGCAGAAGTGTTCATCGTTTACTCCATCCCGCCCGAACCGGCAGGCTTGGGTCGGAGGGAAAGCAGCCAGCTTCGGTCGTTCAACTTTTTAATGACAACTATCATCATAGCTGATTAATGATATTCGTCATCAAAGTTGTCAAGCGGAATTTTTTTAGCGAAATCAAAGGTCATCTCCCTCAGGCTGGAACCCGGATCATTCCTGCCAGGAAGGGTTGCAAACATCAGAGTGTGCGAGAGAAAGCGCTGTCCACCTGTCCGACCGGCCGTTCCACGCTCTCCGAACGTCATCCTAAACCCAAGCAACGAGTGCTGGCTGTCGTCATCTCTGTGACCTCGGGTCAAGTCCGAAGACAGAAATGACGAAGGAGAGGTTGTCGTCTCCAACGAAGCACCGTGCAGACGCCGACACCTCGCGCCAGAACTCCGGAGCGCCGGCATTCAAGAGAGCCTCATCGTGAGGTGCCCCGCAGGGGCCTCGAAGGACGAGGCGGGTATTCCGGCGCCGGATCATACAAGGAGCGGCGTTGCGGCGTGTCCTTCGAGGCTCCGGCCTTTGGCCTGCGCACCTCAGGATGAGGTATGTTGGAGGGTGCCGCGGCCTGGCTCCCCTTTCTCCTCAACGGGTCCGGGATGGAGTGAGGGGGTCATCGGGACGAAAGAAGGGACCGACCTCCGTCGATCCCCCGTGTCTTTTTCAGGTATTCAAGCCGCCATCCACTGTGAGGATAGTTCCCGTGATGTGCCTTGCGGCAGGGCTTGCGAGGAAAGCCACAGCTGCCGCCACATCTTCCGGCGTACCGTAACGGCCAAGTGGGATCAGGGCACGCTGGAAGTCGGCGAAGTCGCCATTGGCGGGATTCATATCGGTGTCGGTCGAACCCGGCTGGACCAGGTTTACGGTGATATCGCCAGATCCGAGTTCCCGCGCGAGGCCGCGGGTAAACGAGTGGAGCGCGGATTTTGTCATGAAATAGACCGTGCCGGTGTCGCCGACGATACGTTCGGCACCGACCGAACCGATCGTGATGACGCGGCCTCCCGCCTGCAGATAGGGAATGGCGGCCTGCGAAGCGAGCAAGGGCGACCGCACATTGACATCAAGCAGCGCATCGATCTGCTCGACGCTGACATCGGCGATCGCGCCGTAAAGCGCGATTGCGGCATTGTTGACGAGAATGTCGAGACCGCCAAGTGCCTGGGCGGCCTCGTCGACCGAGCGCTTCACCGCCGCCGGATCGGCGCTGTCGGCTTGGATGGCAAGCGCTTTGCGGCCCTTGCCCTCGATCGCCCGGACGACTTCGGCGGCGCGATCGGCCGAACGCTCATAGGTGATGGCGACATCAGCGCCCTTGTCGGCAAGCGCCAATGCGATGGCGGCGCCAATGCCACGCGAGCCGCCTGTGACGAGGGCACGCTTTCCAGCCAGTTCTGTCATGATCTTCTCTTTCTGTAGTAATCGACACATAAATAGCTAGGCACGTTGCGATGGGGTGTCAATGGGTTTATATAATGATCGATGCAAAAATCGGATGAGATGTCGAATGTCAATGAAACCCCGGCCCGCAGCCGCGGGCGGCCGCGGGCGTTCGATCGGGAAGCAGCCTTGGCGCAGGCGACCCGGCTGTTCTGGATCAAGGGCTTCGAGGCGACCTCGATCGCCGACCTCACCGAGGCGATGGGGATCGGATCGCCGAGTCTTTACGCGGCATTCGGCTCGAAGGAGGCGCTCTATGCCGAGGCGCTGCGCCACTATCGCGACAACAACGAGGCGCTCGTCTGGGCAGGCTTCTTTTCCGCGGGCACGGCCCGTGAGGCGGTGAGGTCGTTTCTGATGGATTCGGCCGCTGCCCTGACCGGCTGTGTCGTGGATATTCCCCGCGGCTGCATGGTGGCGCTCTCTTCGGTCGGCAGCGAGGGCCACGCGGAACTCGGCGAACTCGTACGAGCCGCCCGCGCCGTCACGCTCGACCGCCTGAAGGCGCGCCTGAACCAGGCGATATCAGAGGGCGAAATTCCGGCCTCGACCGACGTCCACGCCCTCGCCCGCTTCGTCCAGACCGTTCAGAACGGCATGTCGATCCTGGCCCGCGACGGAGCGACGCGCAGCGAACTGGAGGCAGTGGCCGAGCTCGCGATGCTGGGTTGGGACACTCGAACCGGGGATGCTGAGCGCAGGCAGGGCTGATCGCGTTTCGAATATCGTTACGCGGATGCTCATGTGCTTTGGTCAGTCGGTCGCGGAAGCTTGGCAATATCGTCGGCGCGTGCCGCTGCCCCTTGCATGTTCAATTAGCGCTGATTGTTGGATGATCGGTGCGCACTCCGGCGGATGGCCATCCGCCGGAGTGCGGACGGCCGGGACCGCAGGCCCCTTGGCTTGAACCGGGGATGAGATTGGT
>NZ_WUEN01000014.1:0-136145 GCF_010668065.1 Rhizobium leguminosarum
CCCCCGGCCCCCGAAAGCTCTTTTATTGAGGAAAGCTGTCATCCTGCTCTAGCCGGCGGCGTTCCTTTTGCCGAGGAGAGCTGCGCGGATCTGTTCGCTTTTGCTCACCAGGGGAGCGGGAACCGGTGCTGTCTGCTCGGACGCGTCGGCTTTTCCGGTGGTCTGTTTGAGGCTCAGGAAGCGTTTTTGCGCGACCAGCCGGTCTTCGGACGACAGTGGTTCGACAGGTTCACCGTCAAGACTATGGCGCATGGAATCGGGCTGGGCGCTGGCGAAATAGTAGCGCCGGCAGTGGACATAGGCCGCGGTCGCTCGCCTGAGCGTGGTGACGCCGGCATCGGGCTTCAAGAGCGGGCGGAGTTCGTTGAAAAGGCCGACGGCAAAAGGAAGGACCGGATCACCCGCCTTGGCCGGAAGGACGCCGACCGGCCGGATCAACAGCACATTGATCGCGTTTGCCTTCTCCACGTCGAACTCGGTTGCCGCAATCGGTCCGCGGCTGATCTTCCAGGGCTTGTCCATGCGTCCTCCATGTAACGTCCATAGCGATCGACTGTGATGGTATCTTGACGGACAGGGCGAGTAACGGAAGTCGCACATCGTCGGTTCCACTGCAAGCAGGTGAGACGCGCAACAGCAGCCAAGTGACGAAAATCCGTTCCCCAGGGCCGATATGGTCCGGTGTCATCGGCTGGCGTTTCATCTAATCGTTTTTATCGAGGAATATGCATTGACCTGCCGCATCGATTACACTTCTTATCCGCGCCCAAGATGGAGTGACCGGCCAGGGAGGATATATGCGGGTTTTCTCGAGCATTGACGAGCTGCGCCACACGCTCGATGCGCTGAGGCGGCAGGGGCGAACCGTTGGCCTTGTTCCGACGATGGGCTATCTCCATGCCGGTCATATGGAGCTCGTCTCGCGCGCTCGCGCCGAGAACGACATCGTCGTCGTCTCGATTTTCGTCAATCCGCTGCAGTTCGGCCCGGCGGAAGACCTCAGCAAATATCCGCGCGATCTGGAACGCGACGCCGCCATGCTGAGGCAAGCCGGCGTCAATTTCCTTTTTTCGCCTGGCGTCGAGGACATGTATCCCCGCCCGATGTTGACCGTCGTCGACGTTCCCGATCTCGGGCGCGAACTCGAAGGGGCGGTACGGCCTGGGCATTTTGCCGGCGTCGCCACTGTCGTCTGTAAGCTTTTCAACATCGTGCAGCCGCAAACCGCCTATTTTGGAGAGAAGGATTACCAGCAGGTCGTCATCATCAGGCGCATGGTGGACGATCTAGCCTTGCCGGTGCGCGTGATATCGGTGCCGACGGTCAGGGACAGCGACGGCCTCGCATTGTCGTCGCGCAACGTCTATCTCAGCGACGCGGAGCGGCGTGCCGCGGCGATCGTCCCTCAGACCCTTGACGAGGCCGAGCGTCTGGTTGCCGACGGCCTGAGCGATCCGGTGGAACTCGAGGCAAGGCTCACGGCATTTCTTGATCGCGAGCCTCTGGCAAAGCCCGAGGTCGTCGCCGTCAGGGATGCCGCAACGCTGCAGCCGGTCACGTCGATCGCAGACCCTGTCGTCGTGGCGCTCTTCGTTCGGGTCGGCTCGACGCGGCTGCTCGACAACAGGGTTGTCAGTAACAACAGGGTCGTCAGTAACAACCGAGTTGTCGGAGACAACCGGGTTGTAGGGAACAAGAGGGTTATCGGCGGGCAGAGCTTGCCGGGCAAGGGAGTGACCAGATGAGCGCGGCCGGAATTCAGAAGCGCATTACGCCAACGCGCATCTCAGCCATGAAGGGCGGCAAGCCGATCGTCTGCCTGACCACCTATACGACGCCCATGGCGCGGCTGCTCGATGAGCATTGCGACCTCCTGCTGGTCGGGGATTCGCTCGGCATGGTGCTCTACGGCATGGAGACCACCATCGGCGTCACGCTCGATATGATGATCGCACACGGCAAGGCGGTGATGCGCGGCGTCGGCAAGGCCTGCGTCGTCGTCGACATGCCGTTCGGCACCTATCAGGAATCCAAGGAGATTGCCTTCCGCAACGCTGTCCGCATCCTGCAGGAAACTGGCTGTGATGCCGTCAAGCTGGAGGGCGGCGAGGAGATGGCCGAGACCATCGCCTTTCTAACCAAGCGGGGGATTCCGGTTATGGGCCATATCGGCCTGATGCCGCAGCAGGTCCAAACCGCAGGCGGTTATCGATCTGTCGGCCATTCCGAACACGAGACGTCGAAGATCCGCCGCGATGCCCACGCCGTTGGCGGCTCCGGCGCCTTTGCCGTCGTCATCGAGGGCACGGTGGAGCCGCTCGCCCGGGAGGTGACGGCCGCCATGCACGTTCCGACCATCGGTATCGGCGCTTCTTCCGCCTGCGACGGTCAGGTTCTGGTTTCCGACGACATTCTGGGTCTCTTCAACGATTTCACCCCGCGCTTCGTGAAGCGCTACGACGAACTCGGCAAGAGGATTTCAGCAGCCGCTGCGGCTTATGCCGACGAGGTCCGATCGCGACAGTTTCCGGCAGCGGAGCATACGTTCAAACGGCGATCTTGAGGCGAGGCCATATCAGATCCATCACCGGGCGGCATACTGTTCGCGCATGCTGTCGGCCGACCGGCGAACCGCCTCGGAAACCTGCTGGAGCTGATTGGCCATCGGTGTCGAATTGCGCCAGATCATGCCGATCGTTCGCGACGGCTGCGGAGACTGAAAACGGGAGATCGAGACGTGCGCCGAGCGCGTTTCGAGGGGAACGGCCATCTCGGGAATTAAGGTGATGCCGATACCGGCGCTGACCATCTGGACCAGGGTGGAGAGAGAGCTACCTTCCATGACTTCCCGGGGACGGGCCTGCCCTATCTTGCAGAACGACAAGGCCTGATCGCGGAAGCAATGGCCTTCCTCGAGCAGCAGCAACCGCATTTCGCGCAGCGCCTCGCGTTCGGGCACCGGCTTACCCTCGTCTTCGGGCCGCCGAACCAGCACGAACTCTTCCTTGAAGAGCTCGAGTTCTGCTAGGGAGGGTTCGGACACGGGCAAGGCAACGATTGCCGTGTCCAGCTGGCCTTGCGCCAGCTCGTGAACCAGCTTCGACGTCTGCGTCTCGCGCACCTCGATCTGGATGCCGGCAAAGCTCCTGTTCAGATTGTTGATGATCGCTGGCAACAGATAGGGCGCAATCGTCGGGATGATGCCGATGCGTAGCCGCGTCAGAAAAGGATCGCGCGCGGCACGCGCCAGATCCGCCAGTTCGTCGACGCCACGCAGGATATCGCGGATCCTGAGTGCGACGCTTTGGCCGAAGGCGGTCAGCTTCACCTCACGCGCGTTGCGCTCAAAAAGCTCACCGCCCAACTCTTGCTCAAGTTCTTTGATCTGCATTGACAATGCCGGCTGGGAGATCGCACAGGCGTCGGCGGCACGTCGGAAGCGGCCGTCTCTAGCCAGTGCTTCAAAATAACGTAGCTGTTTCAGGGTAAGGTTCTTCATAAGTTTAGCTTATCGCAACGATCAGTAAATCCAACTTAAATTTATTACATGCTTCCGATATGAAGGCTGCAAGGGGAGAGTGGGCGCCAGCTCGGCTCATCTTTTTTACGCGCAGACAGATCAAGCAATGAAGGAGACGATCATGGACAACCCCACTGACAGCGCAGGCAAATGTCCTGTGCCACACGGCAATACGCCTCGCAGCAGCCGATCCAACCGCGACTGGTGGCCGGACCAATTGAACGTGCAGATTCTTCACCAGAATTCCGGCCGCGCCGACCCGCTCGGCCAAGCCTTCGACTATGCCGAGGAGTTCAAGAAGCTCGATCTCGACGGCCTGAAGAAGGATCTTCACGCGTTGATGACGGATTCGCAGGATTGGTGGCCGGCCGATTTCGGTCACTATGGCGGCCTGTTCATCCGCATGGCCTGGCACAGCGCCGGCACATACCGCATCACCGATGGCCGCGGCGGCGCCGGGGCTGGCCAGCAGCGTTTTGCGCCGCTCAACAGCTGGCCTGACAACGTGAACCTCGACAAGGCCCGCCGCCTGCTGTGGCCAATCAAGCAGAAATACGGCAACCGTATCTCCTGGGCTGACCTGTTGATCCTCACCGGCAACATCGCGCTCGAATCCATGGGTTTCAAGACCTTCGGCTTCGCCGGCGGCCGCGCCGACGTCTGGGAGCCGGAAGAACTTTACTGGGGTCCTGAGGGAACCTGGCTGGGTGACGAACGCTACAGTGGCGAACGCGAACTGGCAGAGCCGCTTGGCGCCGTGCAGATGGGCCTTATCTATGTCAACCCGGAAGGCCCGAACGGCACCCCGGATCCGCTGGCATCCGCCCGCGACATCCGCGAAACCTTCGCCCGTATGGCGATGAACGACGAAGAAACCGTGGCGCTGATCGCCGGCGGGCATACCTTCGGCAAGACCCATGGCGCTGGCGATCCGTCGTTTGTCGGTGTCGACCCGGAAGGCGGCGAGCTCGAAGCTCAGGGCCTGGGCTGGACCAGCAAGTTCAACACCGGCGTCGGTCGCGATGCCATCGGCAGCGGCCTCGAAGTGACCTGGACCCAGACGCCGACCCAGTGGAGCAACTACTTCTTCGAAAACCTGTTCGCTTTCGAATGGGAGCTGACCAAGAGCCCGGGCGGCGCGCATCAGTGGCAAGCCAAGAACGCTGAAGCCTCCATTCCGGATGCCTACGACGCCTCGAAGAGGCACCTGCCGACCATGCTGACCAGCGACCTCGCGCTGCGTTTCGATCCGGTCTACGAGAAGATCTCGCGCCGCTTCCTCGAAAATCCCGACCAGTTCGCCGACGCTTTCGCCCGCGCCTGGTTCAAGCTGACCCACCGCGACATGGGACCGAAGGTGCGCTACCTCGGCCCGGAAGTTCCGGCCGAAGACCTGATCTGGCAGGATGTGATCCCGGCCGTCGACCACCCGCTTGTCGACGACAAGGACATTGCCGACCTGAAGGAAAAGGTTCTCGCCACCGGCCTCACGGTGCAGGAACTCGTCTCGACCGCCTGGGCGTCGGCCTCGACCTTCCGCGGCTCCGACAAGCGCGGCGGCGCCAACGGCGCGCGCATCCGCCTTGCCCCGCAGAAGGACTGGGACGCCAACCAGCCGACGCAGCTCGCCAAGGTCCTCGGCGTTCTCGAAGGCATCCAGAAGGAATTCAATGCTGCCCAGACCGGGGCCAAGAAGATCTCGCTCGCTGACTTGATCGTTCTCGCTGGAGCTGCCGGCGTCGAGAAGGCGGCAGCGGCCGGCGGCAACGCCGTCAGCGTGCCCTTCACGCCGGGCCGCACGGATGCTTCCGAAGCCCAGACCGACGCGCATTCCTTCGCAGCACTTGAGCCGCGCATCGACGGCTTCCGCAACTATGTGAACGGCAAGCGCCATCAGTTCATGAAGCCGGAAGAAGCACTCGTCGACCGCGCCCAGCTCTTGACGCTGACCGGCCCCGAGATGACCGTCCTCGTCGGCGGCCTGCGCGTGCTGAAGGCAGGCGACCCCGAGCAAGGCGTCTTCACTTCGCGTCCCGAGACGTTGACGAACGACTTCTTCGTCAACCTGCTCGAGATGGGCACGCAGTGGGTTCCCCTCGCCGGCAAGGAAGGCGTCTATGAAGGCCGCGACCGCAAGACCGGCGCCGCCAAGTGGACCGGCACCCGCGTCGACCTGATCTTCGGCTCGCACTCGCAGCTTCGCGCCTTTGCCGAAGTCTACGGCCAGGCCGATACCAAGGAGAAGTTTGTGAGGGACTTCGTCGCGGCCTGGACCAAGGTCATGAACGCCGATCGTTTCGATCTCGTCTGATCGACAGCATTTCGCCCGGGCGCAGTTTCGGCTGCGCCCGGGCATTTTTTCATCGGAGACCGGACTGCCGCCCGACCGTCCAGTCCTCGACAGTCTGATGCTCGATTGGGCGGCCACTACCCCTCCTCCGTCATCCCTGTGCCCTCAGTGCTTTGCCCGAGTGATGTCACAGGGATCCAGCGCGTCCAAGTCCTTGGGCGCGAGAGACTTCCTTGCTTTGATAAGAGTCATTCACCGCGCAGACGCGCGGTGGCTGGATTCCTGTGACGTCCCTCGGGCCAAGCACGAGGAAGGGAATGAGGCACCGTCTCGGGGCTTTTAGCGAGGCAGAATGCCGAAAGGCGAAAGTGACAGCAGATCGGGATCGGTCGTCGCCGTTACTGTCGCTACCTGGGCATGGCTTATGCTGTAGCCGTAGGTGAGGACGCGGTCACCGTCGATCATGAAGAATTGCGCCTGGTCCAGGCCGGGCCGCAAGGTACCCGTCACGGTGACGGTCTCGTACATTCTTGCCAGGTGCAAAGGCTCTTCCGGAACGACACGAACCAGTTGGTTGGGCGGAGGGGAAGGCATGTGGCTGCAGGCTCCGGCCCAAGGCACCAGCATGAATTCGTAGACAAGATCGCCATCCTGGTCGATCGGCAGAACGAAGCCCGTCAATTCGATCGGATGTTCCTCGCCATGCCAGGCGAGTGTTTCGCCCTGTGGGCCGCTTACCGCCTTGCCCGACAGCGGCACTGTTGCTTTGGCCTGTTCGGCCGGCCGCAAAGCGCTCCAGAAGATAGGCTGCGCGGCAGCGAAGGCGTTAGAAATTGGCCATGCGGAACAAAATGCCAGCGCCGCGAACGTCAGGAGGAAAGGTTTGTGTTTCATCATTGCATCTCCATCGGGCCGGCCGCTTTGACCACCTTGCCGCTGCCGCATGGATGCTACTCTCGATTCCGCTTAGCCGTCAAAGCTTCGGGCGCGGACTACTCAGGGCTCTGTCGGAACAAGGAGAGGATATGCCGTGGCCACCCCCCTCTGCCCTGCCGGGCATCTCCCCCACAGGTGGGGAGATCGGCTGGACGCACCCGTTTCCCCAAACAATTGGCGTTGCAGCACAGCGAAACCGTCGAGGATCGATAAGTTCAAGCCACTTGTGATCTCCCCACCTGTGGGGGAGATGGCCGGCAGGCCAGAGGGGGGCTTACACGGTATGCCCTCTCTTTCGTCATGTTCGAGCCCTCGACGACCGAGTGGTTGGCAGTCAGGAGACCCCGCGTGGGGTGAACGTGGGATCTCCCTGCCGGACCGGCGGGCTGATGAAGCCTTACTTCTCCGGCATCATCGAAGAGTGGTGCGACGTGATCAGCCAGGCGCTATCCTTGAACTCATAGGTGTAGGTATAACGGGCCGGCACTTTCGAACCGTCTTTCAGGGTGAAGGTGTAGGTGCCGGTGTCGACGGCCCAGTTGCAGCCGATCTTGACGTCGCGGCTATCGATATGACCCTTGGGCTCATTCGCCAGGAAGTGCTCGAAATAATCGATCCGTTCCGCCTGGGTCAGGCGAGGCTTGTCCGACAAGGTCGCGAGAAGCACGGAGTCCTCGCTGTAGTTCTTGGCGACCTCCTGGGGGCTCAGCGTCGCGAGTGAGGTATTCCAGCGGTCGAAGAGCTTGGCGATTTCTGCCTCGCTTGTCGGCGCACAGGTTGCGGTTTCGGTAGCCGCCGCAGCCGACTGGACCTGAACGAAACCGAGAACGAGGGCGGCAGCAATGATGGTACGCATTTTGACTTTCCTATGTAGCGGTTCCGGCGGACATCGCATCGGTCGACCGCATGACCAACATCTAAGGTGCCCGATGCCGCCGCCCCATCTGCCGGGTGGCTCTGATCGGGTCTGCCGAATGGCATAGATGACATTCCCGCCGGAATGACTATCGTGCCGGCGTCATTCATATCGGAGCAGTCCCGTCAGGCATGAACCACGATACAGGCGCGACGCATTCGCCGAACGTAACGGAATTGAAGGCCCTTTACCGGGCAGCGGAAGCGCGCGCAGCTCGTCTGCGCTTCATCATCGAGGCGCGAAACCTGCTTGACGCACGAACTTTCGAAGCGGCTGCTCAGGAGGTTCTGTCCCGTCTTGCCGACTTCGCGGGGGCATCCTTTGCCGAGCTCGTTTTCCCGTCCTCGCCGGAAGAGCGGTCTGTGCAGCTGACGGTCGGCAAGTCGACGAGCCCCGGAAGCGACGGCATCGTGTTTACCTCGCAAGACGGCTCCGGTCTCTGCCTGACGCTGATCGGTCCGTTGAGGGGGCGCGGCGTCGATGCCGACGATCGGCAGACATTGGAGGTGGTGGCGGGACAGCTCGCCGACGCCTACAATCTCAATCGGCAGGCAGCGGAAAACCAGGCGCTTCTCGGCGATCTCCAGCGGCAGCGAAGTGAACTCGCGGCCCTTGTCTCGCAGCTGATACAGGCGCAGGAGCAGGAGCGGAAGCGGGTGGCGCTTGATCTTCACGACGGCTCGGCGCAGCTGGCTGCAGGCCTCAGCTATCGCCTGCAGGACCTTGCGGCCCGCATCGGCGAGACGCATGTCCTGAAGCCCGAGATCGACCAACTCGCTGCACTGGCGCGCCATTCCGTTGCGGATCTCAGGGCTGCCATCGCCGATCTTCGCCCGCCCGAACTCGATGATCTCGGTGTCGCCGCTGCGCTGCGCACGCGTCTCGATGCGATCGACGGTCTCGAAGTGATCGCCGACCTCGATGCCGCCTCCGACCGCTGGCCGACATCGACCGGGATCATCTTCTATCGCGTCGCGCAGGAAGCGATCACCAATGTGATCAAGCACGCCGAGGCGAGCCGCTTGGTCGTGCGCCTCTTCGAGGACGGCAAGGGCGAAGCGCATCTCGAAGTGATCGATGATGGCAAAGGCATCGGCGAGTTGCGGCATCCTCAGGTGCGGGGCGGGCAACTCGGCATCGTCGGCATGCGTGAACGGCTGGCGCTGCTCGGCGGCCGGATCGAGATCGGGGCCGGGTCTTCGGGCGGCACGCATGTCCGCGCCGCAGCACCGCTTGCGCAGGAGACGAGATCAGAATGACGGCATCCATCCTTGTCGCCGACGATCATGACATCGCCCGCGCAGGTCTTATCGCCATGATCGGCGGCGAAGACGATTTTCATATTGCCTGGAACGTGCGCGATGGCGTCGAAGCGGTGGAGGCCTGTACGCTGCACAAGCCGGATCTCGCGCTCCTCGACATCCGCATGCCGCGCATGGACGGCCTCGCCGCGACGAGGGAGATCCGGCGCGTGTCGCCGGGAACACGCGTCATGATCATTACGATGCATGACAGTCTCGACTATCTGGAAGCGGCGATCGAAGCAGGCGCCACGGGCTACCTGCTCAAGGACGCCAGCCGGGAAGACATTCTCCGCACGATCCGCCGTGTCCTTCAGGGCGACGCCTTCTTCGACGGTCCGCTCGTCGCAAAACTACTGCGCCGCGCCGCCACCAAGCCGCAGACCAACAGCAGCGCTCTGGAGACGCTGACGATCCGGGAGCGCGAAGTCCTGTCGAAGGTGGCCGAGGGCCTGACGAACAAGGAGATCGGCCGGGCCCTGAAAATCTCACCTGGTACCGTGAAGATCCATGTCGAGCGCATCATCGGCAAGCTCGGCGCCGGCGACCGGACGCAGGCCGCGGTCATGGCCGTTCGCGGCGGGCTGGTCGCAACATCCCGGGAAGAAGAGCCGTGACCCTGCGTTTCGCCGATCTGCCGCTGAGGGCGAAGGGCATCGTCATCATCACCGTGCCGCTGGCGCTGCTGCTTGCGGCTCTTGCTTCCGTCTTCGTGGCCGACCGGCAAAGCCGGATTGCCGAGGATCAGGTGCGGGTCACGCTCGAGATCCAGTCGGGCATTCAGGAGATCCATGCCTCGATCGCCGAAGCGGCCACCGCGATGCGCGGTTATCTGCTGACCGGCAGAACCGATTTTCTCGATCCGTTCAACCGGGCCGAGGACAGGTTGCCCGTCGTGCTCGACGAGGTCGGCCGGCGATTGCGAGATGACGAGCAAAAGAGCCGCCTCGAACGCATCCGCAGCCTCGTCGTCGCGAAAGTCGATCGTCTCCAGCTCCTGAAACAGGCCGACATCCTGCGCGCCGGCGGACGCGAGGACCTTGCGGCCAAGCTCATCGAGGGCAAGCAGGTCCTCGATGTGCTGAGACAGGAAATCGACGCGATGAGCCGGCGGGAAGCGGATCTGCTTCACGCGAGGACCGAGGCGGCGGACCGGGTTCGCACTCTGTCACGAAGCCTGATGATCGCCGCCGGCTTCCTTGGTTTTGCCGGCGCGCTCGTCGCCGTCTTCCTGTTTTCGGCAAGCATCGTGCGCCGTGTGCATGCGCTGAAAGCCGAGGCGCATCGGCTGTCGCAAGGCGAGGTCGTGACGGTGGCGGATCCCTTCCGCGATGAACTCGGGAGCCTCGGACAGGCGCTCGAGGATGCGAGCGTGCTTCTGAAAAAGCGCGAGGCTGATCTGACCGAGAGCGAGGAGCGCTTTCGGCAACTGGTCGAAGGCGTCAGCGACTACGGCATCTTCGGGCTCGATACTTCAGGACGGGTGATAAGCTGGAATGCAGGCGCCGAGCGGATCACCGGTTATGGCGCCGAGGAAATCGTCGGGCAGCATTTTTCCCGCTTCTATCCCACGGAAACCAGGGACACATTTCCGGCAGAAGAGCTTGCCGAAGCAGCCCTTCGCGGACGCACCGAAGCGGAAGGCTGGCGCGTTCGCAAGGACGGGTCGCAATTCTGGTCGCACGTCGTCGTGACCGCACTCCATGATGAGACGGGCCGGTTGCGCGGCTTTTCCAAGATCACGCGAGATATTACCGAGCGCAAGCAAATCGAAGAAGCCCTGCTTGCCGCCCGTGAGGATGCGATCCGTGCGAGCAACGCCAAGAGCGAATTTCTGTCGCGCATGAGCCACGAACTGCGCACGCCGCTGAATTCCGTGCTCGGTTTCGCGCAGCTTCTGGAAATGGACGTCACCGACGCCGAGTCCAGGGAGAGCGTCGCGCAGATCTTGAGGGCCGGCCGGCATTTGCTCAGCCTCATCGACGAGGTTCTCGACATGGCGAGGATCGAGGCCGGGCACATGGATCTCGCTGTCGAAGCACAGCCCGTCGCCGAGGTGATCGATGAAGCCGTGTCGCTTGCAAGACCGCTCTGCGGCAAGCAGCAGATCACGATCGAGGTCGTCGAACCGGTCGAGCCGGATCTTTCGGTGCTCGCCGACCGGCGGCGTCTGCTGCAGGTGTTCCTCAACCTCCTCTCCAATGCGGTGAAATACAATCGCCCCCAGGGAAGCGTAACCGTCAGCCACCGCGCGATGGATGACGGCCGTATCCGCATCGAGGTCAGCGATACCGGTCCCGGCATTCCGGCCGAACGCGTCTCCCGGCTTTTCACCCCGTTCGATCGGTTGGGAGCGGAACGGATCAGCCAGGATGGAACCGGTCTCGGGCTCGCGCTGTCGAAACATCTGACAGACGCCATGGGCGGAACGCTCGGCTTCAGCAACCGGGAAGGCGGCGCCACTTTCCACGTCGATCTGCCACGCACGCCTGCAGCGGTAGAGGCAAGACCGGTTGCGATGGGAAGCCCGCCGTAAAGGCATCGCCTTTGATTTGGCCGCGCCGCTTGATATCAGTTCGGCATCGCTTCAACGAAATATTGGGTCCATGACAGATTCTACCGATATCGTGCGCCGATCGACGATCCTGATCGTCGACGACGAGCCCGCCAATGTCTCGCTGCTGGAGCGTATCCTCAAGCGCGAAGGCTTTACGGCGCTGATCAGCACCACCGAGCCGCGCGAGGCCTTGCGGCTCTTCCGCGAACATCCTGTCGATCTCGTTCTTCTCGATCTGATGATGCCCGATCTGGACGGTTTCGCCCTGCTCGAGACCTTTGCGAGGCTCATCCCGGAAAACAGCTATCTGCCGATCCTGGTGCTCACTGCCGATGCGACCTTGCCGACGCGCCGGCGCGCACTTTCTCTCGGCGCGAAGGATTTTCTGACGAAGCCGTTCGATGCGATCGAGGCCATCCTGCGCATCTTCAACCTCCTCGAAACCCGCATCCTGACCCTGGAGCTTGCCAAACACGGGCTGACAACGCCGAAATCGGAGCGTCCCCGGATTGATTGATGCGGATCGCGCCGACAATGGGGGCCAGCTGGGAAGCCGGCCCCACCCAACTCAGAACATGGTGTTCTTGTTTGCCGCCTCTTTCGGAACGGCCTGGATCACGTCCCAGTGCTCGACGATCTTGCCGTCCTTGACGCGGAAAATATCGACGATCGCCTGGCCGAGGTCGCCTGCGCCGTTCGTCGCGTGCACATGCAGCCAGACCAGATCGCCATCGGCGGCGCTGCGGACGATCTCGGCCCGCGACTGGGCATTGTCCTTGAAGAAGCCGGTGAAGAAGGAAATCAAAGGCTTCTTCCCATCGGGAACTTGAGGATTGTGCTGCCGGTAGTCATCGGCGACGACCGAGGCGGCCTCGATATCGTGCTTGTTGAAGAACCTGTCGTAGAATTCCACCACCAGCTTCCGGTTGGCTTCCTCGATCTTCAAATCCCGCGAGACGGATTCAGCAAAAGCGGCGGCCGGCGCGGCGACACCTGCCAAAATGACGAGTGCGAAAAGCGATTTCCCGAATGTCATGCATCAAGCTCCTTGGTATGGATTCGCGATCTAGTCTAGAAAGCAGACTATGAGAGCTGGTCTATGAAACCTCGACATGCCTAGCAAGAAGGCACGTTTTGGTGGCAAGGTCAGCCGACGATGACCGAGGACGGAGCATGCCCAAGGAAACGGACGAGCCGAAACAACAGCCCGGGGCGGGATGCCCGATCAGAGGCGTGCTCGATCGTATCGGCGATCAATGGAGCCTGCTCACCCTCGAGGCACTGGAAGGCGGAAAGAAACGCTTCAACGAGCTGATGCGCGAGATTGGGGACATCTCGAAACAGATGCTCTCCAAGACGTTGAGGCATCTGGAGCAGGACGGCTTCGTGCGGCGCACCGTCTATCCGGAGGTTCCGCCTCGTGTGGAATACGAATTGACGGAGCTGGGGCGATCCTTCCTCATCCCCATGAAAACCCTGATCGGATGGGCCGAGCGGAACCACCCGGCAATCACTAGCGCGCGGCAGCGACACGAAAAGGCCTAGTGACCATGTTCGTCACGCCAGCAGAACCTTGCCGCCCGTTCGCAAGGGAAGCGCGGACTGCAGGGCTTGCCGGACCTTTTCCAGGGGGAATACCTCCCGTATCTCGGTCTCGATGACCTTCGAAACGATCTGCGCGGCGATCTCGGAATAGGCCCGCTGGACGTCGCCCATAGCTTGCGAATGAACCCATTCCCGGAGGTGACAATAGGAAAAGGCGATATCGGGATGGGAGGCCCAGAAGGAAGCCGGAATGCTTTGGCCCGAAAGCAGGCCGTAATGCACGAAATGCCCGCCGGGCTTCAGCGCATCGGCGAGGGTCGCGGCGCGCGTACCTCCGACGCAATCAAGCACCGCGTCGAGCCCATGCCGGCCGGCGAGCCCGGCAACCAGATCGCTTTCCTCCCTATCGATGATGATAGCCTCGACCCGGCCGCGCAGGCGCTCAAGTGATCCTTCGCTGCGGACGATGGCGACCGGTTCCACGCCTGCCGCGTTGGCGAGACCGATCAATATCGCTCCGATCGAAGAGGCGGCGGCATTGATGACGATGCGCATGCCCGGCCTCAGTCCGATCTTGGCATGCAGCATCAGCCAGGCCGTCATCGGATTGACGTAGCTCGTCGCAGCTTCGAAGTCGGTGAGCTCGTCTGGAACACGAAGGCACCAGCCGGGATCGGTATCCTTGAATTCCTGCCAGCCACCGGCGCTGCGCACCGGCAGCACGCGTGTTCCCGGGGAAAGCCCATGAACCTCCTCGCCGCACTGTTCGACTACGCCGAACACTTCGAAGCCGGGAATGAAGGGCAATGTCGTGCGTCCGCTATAGGCTCCTGATATGGTGATGATATCGGACGGGTTGATCGCCCGCGCCAGCAGGCGCACCCTCACCTGGTCGCGCCGCAGCGGCGGCAGCGGCGCCTGCTCGAGCTCGACGACATCTTGAGCCGGGCCGAATTTTCGCACGACCGCCTGATATTGCATTGCATCCCCCACACACTGCGGTTAGATCACCCCGTCGAATTTTCGGTGATCGAATGAGCGTTGACGACAGGCCTTTAGCATCGTTCCGGGTCTCGATGCGAGACATCGACATCTATGGTCATGTCCACAACTCCCGTTATCTCGACTATTGCGAGGATGCGGTCGTCGAGTTCCTGCGGCAACGGCAAATTCTCAGCCATTTCCGTCACACCTCCTCCGGCGTCGCCTATCACGTGAAAAAGGCGGAGATCACCTTTCACAGCCCGATCGATCTTGACGATGTTGTCGAGGCAAAGGTGGACGTGGAGAAAATCGGGCGCACGAGCCTGTCCTTTGCCATAGAACTTTTTCGTCAGCGCGATGGCGCCCATTGCGCATCGGCGCAATTCGTCTGGGTCTGCGTCGGCCTCTCCGACAGCCGCCCGACGCCAATCCCCGAAGCGACCAGAGCGGCTCTGTCTCCCGGCTGATTGCCGATCATTCAAACCAGCGGGCGTCCATGCCGATCCATGCGCAGCTTCTTCGACATGCAACGGAGACACCGGACAAGCCGGCGCTGGTGATCGACGGGCACTCGCTCAGCTATGGCGAGCTCTATTTGCGCGCCAAGGCAATTTATCGGTTTCTCCGGGATCTGCCTCGCTCGAACCGCCGCATGCTCGACCTGCCCGGCGTGGAGAAGCTTGCCGCTCTCAGCCTTGGCAATCATATCGGCTTTGCCGAGTATTTTGCGGCGGCGACCGCTTTCCCGAACGCCTGCGCGGTCATCGACCCGATGATGCCGTCGGAAAGGATCGAACGCATCATCGAGCGCCTGGCGCCTGACGTTTTGATTGTCGATGAGGATGCCGGGCCGAGTGCTGGAATTGCCCGGAGACTCGGCATTCCTGTGGTGGCTGCCGGAGCGGAGGCTTTCGATCTCGCTGCAGCGGGAGGTGAAGCCGAACTTCCGGCCGATGCCGACAAGATCTTTCTGATCGGCTTCACCTCGGGGACCACCGCCGAGCCGAAGGCCTATTATCGCTCACGCGAGCAATGGCGCCGGAGCCTCGATCGCGGACGCGTCGTTTTCGAGCTCGAAGATGCGCCGTCGACAATGTGCCCGGGTGCCCTTGCGCACGGCCTGGCGCTCTATGCATTGGTCGAAGCTCTTGATGCCGGGGCAACCTTCCATTCAGTCCGGAAATGGGATCCGGGCTTGGTCGCACGCACGCTCTCCTCCTGGCAAGTCGAACGGCTGGTCGCCGTGCCCACCCATATAGCCGGCATTGCAAGAGCCTGGGTAGGCGAACCCGCACTGACCTCCTTGCGCGACGTTCTGACCGCCGGCGCAAAGCTTGACAGGAACGGGGTCGAATCTATGCGTCGCCTGTTTCCAAAGGCCCGTATCCGGGAATATTACGGCGCATCCGAACTGGGCTTCATGACGGTCTCGACCCTTGTCGGCGGCGAGATCGATTTTCCGATCGACCGGGTGGGGCAAGCCTATCCCGGCGTGGAAATCTCCATTCGCGATCCCGATGAGAACGACGTCGGGACCGATGTGCCGGGAACCATCTTCGTCGAAAGCGACCTGATTGCGGATGGATATCTCTGGGGCGACGACGGTCAGGCGTTCCGGGTCACGGAAGCCGGAGCGACGGTCGGAGATCTCGGCGAACTCGATGCCGATGGCATGCTGCGGGTGATCGGCAGGGCCGGCGGCATGATGATATCAGGCGGCAACAACGTTTATCCCGCCGAAGTCGAGAGCGCGTTGAAAGCCTGCCCCGGCGTAGAGGATGCCGTTGTCTTCGGGCTGCCGGACGCCTATTTCGGCCAGCGGATCGTCGCCGTCGTCTCGGGTGAGACGATAGACCCGAAAATCCTGACCGATCATTGCACGCAGATGCTCGGGAAGTACAAGATCCCCAAGCAATTCTACCATATAAGGTCCTGGCCGATGACGAGCAGCGGGAAGATCTCGAGGGGGCAAGTGGAGCAGGCCGTGGTTTCTGGAGACGATCTTGTCCTACGCCTTTCAGCCTGACGAGGATTGGCAGCCAGTCGTGGTTGCCGCCTACCGGTCGCCGATCGGCCGGGCGTTCGGATCGCTGTCGACTGTCGCGGCGGAAGACCTGCTTGCGCCGATCATTCATCGGATCCTTTCCGAAACGGGAATAGCACCCGACACGATAGACGACGTGCTGGTGGGCAACGCCGCAGGCGGCGGCGGAAATATCGCGCGGCTGGCAGCGCTCACCGCAGGTCTGCCCATGGCGGTTCCGGGTGTTTCGATCGATCGGCAATGCGGCTCAGGCCTGGAAGCGATCATCACCGCAGCCCGGCTGATCCAGGCGAAAGCCGGCGCATGTTTTCTCGCCGGCGGCGTCGAAAGCGTCAGCACCGCGCCATGGCGCGTCGAAAGACCCAAGGCGAATGGGATGCCACCGCGATTTTACGGGCGCGCCCGGTTTTCGCCTGAAACGATCGGCGACCCGGAAATGGGGATTGCCGCCGAAAACGTCGCGCGGCAGTTCGGCATATCGCGGCAGAGACAGGATGAATTCGCTCTGCGCAGCCATAGGCTCGCCGTAGCGGCGGCCGAGGCGGGCATCTTTCGGCCCGAGATCGTTGACATTTCCACCGGCCACGGTCTGATCGAACGGGACGAGTGCCCGCGCGTCTCCACATCCCTCGAGGCGCTCGCAAACCTCCGGCCGGTCTTCCTGGCCGATGGTTCGGTGACAGCCGGCAATGCCTGCCCGCTGAACGACGGCGCCTGCCTGGTGCTTGTTATGAGCCGCGCAATGGCGAGAAGCATGGGCATCGAAAAGGGCCTTGCCTTCATAGACAGTGCCGCTGCCGGCGTGGATCCCAACCTGCTCGGCATCGGCCCAGTCGCCTCGACCAGGAAGCTGTTGCAGCGTCAGCCCGGGCTCTCGCTCCTGGACATCGATGCCATCGAATTCAACGAGGCTTTCGCGGCCCAGGTTCTGGCATCGCTGGATCAGCTCGCTATCCCTGCCGACGCGATCAACAAGGACGGCGGAGCCATTGCGCTCGGCCATCCATTCGGGGCCTCCGGCGCAATCCTCGTTACCAGGCTGTACAGCCGGCTGATCCGCAACACCGGGGAAGGCTGGGCGCCCGGCGCGACTGCCTTGGCCATGATCGGCATCGGCGGAGGCATCGGGCTGACCGCGATGTTCGAGGCTGCCCAGCTTTCCTGACCCGTGAAGGCGCAGACCGTCAGGCGGCGGCGCGTTTGTGATCGGCCGGATGCTGAAGCCGGAAGCCGATCGCCAGCCTGTTCCAGGCGTTGATCATCGCAATGCCGATCGAAAGCGCCACGAACTCGTCATCCGAGAAGTTGGCGTGTGCCTCTTCATAAACATCATCCGGCGCATGGCTTTTCGCGATCTGAGTAAGAGCCTCGGCCCAGGCGAGCGCGGCCCGCTCCCGAGTGCTGAAGAGCTGCGACTCCCGCCACGCGTTCAGAAGCAGCAGCCGGTCATCCGTTTCGCCGAGCTTCAGCGCGTCCTGGCGGTGCATATGCAGGCAATGCGCGCATCCGTTCATTTGGGAAACACGCACTTTGACGAGTTCGAGCAGCTTCGGATCGAAGCTTCTCGCAATCCAGGCTTCAACAGCCACGAGGCCGTCGATGCCGCTGTTCTTATGGGCCATGAAGTTCAGGCGCTTGATCATTGTTATCTCCATCGTGCGGATTGATGGCCGAAGTCACCGGCTTGCAGACCAGTGAATACGCCTTGCCTTCCGGGTCGGTCATCTGCCCCGACGGTAGGTTCGGCCGATGCCTGTTGACGTGATGTTCCTCCATTTCAGCCAACTGGCTCATCGCAGAGCCAGCTCGCCTACTACGTTCGCATAGGGTGACAGCGACCGAGGAAGAATAGTTTGGGGCCGCGATCCGGCGCATCCTCCTGCCCATCGGTTACACCGGCCGCACCGGCGACGGTCCCGATGAAGTCGCTTCGCTCATCGAGGAGGCGGGGGCATGCCGAGCAGTTGCCTGCTCGCTTTCAAGTCAACAGAGGAAACTCCTCGTAAAGGACAAGGAGACTACCCATGAAAATCGTCGTTATCGGCGGCACCGGCCTCATCGGCTCAAAGACCGTGGAAAGATTGCGCAACAAGGGGCACGAGGTGTTGGCGGCTTCGCCGAATTCGGGCGTCGACACGATCACCGGCAAGGGCGTGACCGAAGCGCTCGCCGGCGCGCAGGTGGTGCTCGATCTCGCAAACTCGCCCTCGTTCGAGGACAAGGCCGTCCTGGAATTCTTCCAGACGTCTGGCCGCAATCTGCTCAAGGCAGGGGCTGCCGCCGGCGTCAAGCATCATATCGCGCTGTCGATCGTCGGCATGGAGCGGCTGCAGGGCAGCGGCTACATGCGCGCCAAGATGGCCCAGGAAGAGCTGATCAAGACGTCCGGCATACCCTACACCATCGTGCACTCGACACAGTTCCATGAATTCATGGCTGGCATCGCCCAGTCAGGCACCGTCGGTCAGACCGTGCATTTGTCGCCGGCCTACGTGCAGCCGATCGCCTCGGACGACGTCGCTGACGTCATGGTCGAGGTGGCGCTCGGCACGCCTGTGAATGGCACGATCGAGATCGGCGGGCCGGAGAAAGTCCGCCTCACCGAAATCGTGACGCGTCTCTTCAAGGCGACGAAGGATCCGCGCCAGGTGGTCGCCGATCCGCACGCCCCCTATTTCGGCGTCGAGCTTGAGGACAATTCGCTCGTGACCGGAGGCAAGGCGCGGCTCGGCCAGATCCGCTTCGACGATTGGCTGAGCCGGCAGCCACCGCAGAAAAAGAGCGCCTGACGGACGAAGCCCGCCAGTGCGCTCGTTCCATTAACGAAGGAGACCAGACATGCTCAGAAAAATGATCTCGGCAGCGGCCTTCGCCCTTGTCCTTGCCGCCGGTACTCAAGCTCACGCCGGAGGTGGGAAAGCGAAGATAAGCGTCGTTTTCGACCAGAAACTTCCCAATGTTCCCGGCAAGAGCATGAAGGCTGTGATGGTGGAATATGAGCCCGGCGGCCTGTCGCCCGGCCATACCCATCCGGATTCGGCCTTCATCTACGCCACCGTTCTCGAAGGGGCGATCCGCAGCGCGGTGAATGACGGCCCGGTGAAAACGTATAAGGCCGGAGAAAGCTTCGCCGAATTTCCCGGCGATCACCATAGCGTCAGCGCAAACGCCAGCGACACCAAGCCGGCGCGCCTGCTTGCGGTCTTCGTGCTGGACACAGACGAGACGGAACTGACGATCGACGACAAATAATGTGGTACTTGATGCCCGGCGCCGCCGGGCATCGTTTCCCCCTGATCACGCAGCCTGCAGTGCTATCTCCAGGTCGGCGATCAGATCGTCCGGATGCTCGATGCCGATCGAAAGACGGATCGTCGATTCCAGAACGCCGATGCGCTGACGGACATCGGCGGGCACGCCGGAATGCGTCATGGCGGCCGGATGGCTCGCAAGCGATTCCGTGCCCCCCAGGCTGACCGCGAGCTTGAAGATCTGCAGCGCGTTCAGGAATTTGAACGAGGCAGGCTGACCGCCGCGGATGTCGAAAGAGAAGGTCGAGCCGGCGCCGGTGCATTGCGCGATGAAGGTCCGGCCGGCCGGCGATTCCGGATCGTGGTAGGGCAGGTAGTGAACCTTCTCGACCTTCGGGTGATCGCGCAGAAAGTCGGCGACGGCCCGCGCGTTGCTGTTTGCCCGTTCCATGCGCAGCTGCAGCGTTTCCAGCGAACGGCCGAGCATCCAGCAGGAATGCGGATCGAGCTGGGTGCCGATCGCGCCGCGCAAGGCCTTGATCTGCTTGATCACCGCCTTGCGGCCAAGAACGGCGCCGGCGATCAGATCGGAATGACCACCGACATATTTTGTCAGCGAATAGAGCGAGATATCGGCGCCGTGCTCGATCGGCCGCTGGAAGACCGGCCCGAGCAGGGTGTTGTCGCAGACGATGATCGGCATATGGCCCTGTCTTGCACCGATCGCGTCGGCCACGCGTCGGATCATCGCCACATCGACCAGGCTGTTGGTCGGATTGGCAGGCGTCTCGATCAGGATGACGGAAACGCGGCCCTTGGCCATGGCCTCTTCTGCCGCCTTTTGCACCGATCCTTCGCTGACGCCGTCGGCAAACCCGATGGCGGCGACGTTGAAGTTCAGAAAAGTCTTCGCCAGCAATGTTTCGGTCCCTCCGTAGAGCGGCTGCGAATGCAGGATCGCATCCCCCGGCCGGACGAAGGCGAGCAGAGTGGTGGCGATCGCCGCCATGCCGGATGAAAACAGCACGCCGCTTTCCGTCCGTTCGTAGACGGCGAGCCTGTCTTCGACGATTTCGCTGTTCGGATGGTTGAAGCGCGAGTAGACGAGGCCGGCCCCCTTCCCCTCGGGCGGCTCGCGGCGGCCCGACACGTAATCGAAGAAGTCGCGGCCATCTTCGGCCGTCTTGAAAACGAAGGTGGAGGTGAGGAACACCGGTGGCTTGACCGCCCCTTCCGAGAGTTCGGGATCGTAGCCGTAGTTCAGCATCTGTGTTTCGGGATGCAGCGCATGATTGCCGATATGGGTTTTGGAAGGATGCGGGGCGGTCATCATCGTCTCCTGTGTCGGGACTGCAGAAACGGCAGAATACATCAAAACCATAGGAGAGGAGCAATCATCGCGTCAGCTCATAGTCTTGCCCAGAGTATCCGCGACATAGGCGCCGCGCGCTCCCATCGGCAGCGGCGTCCCCGTCGTCGTGTCCTTCGCGGTCTGATGCTCCAGTTCGGCGTTGAGTTCTCCTCCGACAATGAGAATGACGACGGAAAGCCAGATCCAGATGAGAAAGCCGATCAGCGCCCCGAGCGTGCCGTATGTCGCGTTGTAATTGGCGAAATGATCGAGATAGAAGGAAAAGCCGAGGGACATGGCGGCCCAGGCGATCGTGGTCAAAACCGCGCCCCACGTCATCCACCGGAGCTTAGCAGGCTCGCGGCTGGGGCCGAAGCGGTAGACCGATGTGACGGCGACTGCGACGACCAACAGAAGCAGCGGCCATCGCATGAGAAGGGCCATGTGCTCCTTGAACTGATCGAGCCAGAGATAGGAGAGAACAACCGGCATCACCCCGACGAGCGCCACCATGACAATCGTCAAAAGCATCGCGCACAAGGTGAAGCAGAGGCCGATCAGGTTCAATCGGATAAGCCCCCGCTTCTCCTCCTCCTCATAGGCGACGTTCATCGCGTCGAAGATCGCCAGCGTGCCGCTATGCGTGCTCCAGAGGGCGATACCGAGGCCGACGAAGAAGGTGATGCCGAGCGTAGCATCGCGCCGATCGACGAGCTCCTTGATCTGGTTGGCAAGAAGATCGAACGCTCCAGATGGCATGAGGCCAGCCAATTCGCGAAGATGTTCGGATATGGTGGCCGGATCTGCAACCAGCCCGTATAGCGATACCAAAGCCGCCATGGCTGGAAACAGCGCCAGCAGCAGATAGAAGGTCACGCCCGCGGCAATCAGCGTGACCCTGTCGGCAAGAACCTCGTGGAAGACGCGCCAGAACACGTCTCGAAGGCCGCTGAAGGGGATAGCCTCGGGCGTGCTGGCGCTGCGGCCATGATCGTCACCTGCACGGGCGGTATCCGCAGACGGGGCGACGGACCTGCGCTCAGTTGCCTGCATCAAGACAAATGCGCCAATCGCTGCGGCCATCATTGTCGCCGCAATGGGGAATCTCTTGAGGTGAAGTACATCTGGCATGAGGATGTTCTCCGATCTGGTGCGGAGATAACGCAGGGTGCCGCTAAAGGATGCAAACCGTTGCTTTCCTGCGGACATTTGATGCAGGGCCGAGGTCGCCCGCTTCTCCAATCGGGTCAGGAAGCAGGGATTGGAACAATTGATCCGCGCCGCCGCTAGGCTTATAAGCTATTGATATCACTGAAGTCACAGCCCGCTACGGAAGCAAATCAGGACTTTAGTTTCGTTACTGCAGTGCTGGGTGTCTTTTCAACAAGTCTACCGATGGGGCGGCTTGGCAGCCGCGAAGCGGTAGATTGGTGCGCAGCTCGTATCTGAGGCGCGGCTTGGATCTGAATTCCACTTGCTACGATCCGAAGCAGCCCCTATCTGCGACCGGCACCTCAGGCGATGTGCTGTGCAGCAAGCCCAACAAAACAATAGCGCCGGTGACAACGGCCTGCAATAGCCGTTTCCGTTATCAACGGGCAAATACCAGGCCGGCCGCCTGCAAGCCGATTGCTCTCGCTCGGCGCGCCGCATAACGGAGCGTCGTCGAGACACTGCCTGCCTGCTGATGCGATCTTGATGGCCACGGTGGTTGCTTGATAGCGTCTCGGTAATCGGCAGAACGCGTATCGCGATCGCCAAGTCTCCACGCGATGGCAACTGTGCGGCAAGGCGGTGACATGATGCGCGCCGCTCAGGACGTCGGCAAGCTCGCAGCCTGGGGCTATGTGCCATCGGCGGCCCCTCCCCGACTGTCACTGGCAGCGCTGCTCCGGGCAGCTCATTGCTGGGAATCTCCAGCACCCCTTTGTATGGCGCAGGATCATCTCTTGCCATATCGGCCGGGATTGACGCAGGTCTTCTACATTGCCTTGAGAGCGAGGGGCTGCGGGTCATCAAATAACGCGCATCAATGATGGGCGCCGCCCCATCTGACATGGCGGCGAGGCCGTGGCGCCACGGTCGGCGATCCTAGGACAGGGCGGACGGGTGGCTCCCGTTCCCACATACGCTCGCTCACTGCCGCAAGCAGATCGGCGATAGTCGTCCGCTGGATCATTTGCGCTGACGGACTGTCGGTCGATATCGGCGGCCACCCGTTCGCAATGAGCTGATGCGTCGGAAAGCCTCGCTGTGGCCTGCCGATCCCGTAGGTCGAAAGGCAGCCCCTCCCCTGTCGCGTGATCCTTCCGCTCGGTCGCATGAAGAGCCGAATGCGGTGGCAGCGAGACAGCCGTCCTGTCGGTCGGCTGTCGCACCGAAGGCGCAGCCTCGATGACGGGAGGACAGTCGACCCTCCGGTCTTCCCTTTGGCGTTTCCGTGAACCCTTGCAGGTCGAATGTCGCCTGATCGTGCCGTTGTCCGCGGACAACCGGATGATCAAGGTGGTCGCCGCCAGGTCCATTGCACATGAACCGATCTCCGCGGCAATTGGTTCGCGCGGCCGCGTAAATATCCCTGACATTTCCCTGCTGATGGATGCCGTGGACTTGCGGCAACACGCCCGCCTCGATGGCCTTGCCTGGTATTGTAGAGCAGCGGTCTCATGCGTCTTGCCGAACAGACGTGGCGTATTCGCCTCCAAGAGTTCGGAAGAGCTCCGCCGGGTCTGCGGACAGGGTCCGCGATACCAAGAACTTGCCCCGCGTTTAAGGAGGAGCAGAACGCCGCCAATTCGATGAGATGTGGGGCTGCCTGCGCTGCGGCTTCGGTCATCGAAAGGGATCCGCGGCAAGGATGGCATGGCACCACGGTGGCGTCATCCTTGCCGCTCTCGCGCCTCCTTGATTAGGCGGTAATCGAGGCCGCCCGTCGCCCGGCGGAGGTTGTTTGGCCAACGGCTATGCCTCGGTCGCAACGCCGGGGCAAATCGGGCAAGCGGGGCGGCCGTCAGCACTGTCCTTCGAGGCCCCTGCTGGGCGTCTTAGGCGAGGGCTGGAGAGAGGGCGGCAGGTGATGGTGGCGAATCCCGCAGCGTGTCAGCTCGCGGCGCATAGATCGGCTTGTCCATCCAAGTTTGCCGATTGGTCCTCCTTCCTGAACTTTGTAGGTCAAAGGCCGAAGCCTCGGATGATGCAGTGGGTGGCTCAATGCCGACGGCAGCATTTGCATATGATGGGCGGATGGATGGATGTGTCGCCGTCGTTGGTCATCGGCGCCAGATCGGCCAACTTGGCGATCGCCTTGTTCGATATCTAGGCCAATTCGACCTCAGTCAGCTGGAGGCAAGCGGGCCGCCTCCTTGGTCGGGGCGAGGGATTGGCAGGGCGGATCGTCGTCGATCATTGAGGCAATCTCCATTCGCGCGCACGGTTCCTGGCGCAGCAGCAGTGCGATCCCCTACCCTCATCAGTCATTTCGTGGTGGAGCAGGTCGGCCCGCTGAAAGCTGTTGAACTCCCTCCGCCGGATCGCTGACAGCAAGTTGTCCGCGGACAACACCACGCCTAGCCCTGATCGCGTGCGAGAGAAGGCAGTACTTGCCTGGCACTTTGCATGCGACAGACGCGGCAAGCGCCAGGCTTGAATTTGCCGCATTGCGACATTACCTCGTGACGGACCGAAGCGCTTTCCCCTCCTAGCCGCTTCGGTCCGACGGACAGCACTTCTCCTCCTAGGCTGTCGGTCACTATCGAAGCCCGGCGCATCTCTCCCGCGCCGGGCTTTTGTCATTCTGGCAACCCGCCGCCGGGCAGGCAAAGCATCCTCACTTTCCATTCGTGCCGGTGCGACCTGGCGAGACGTGTCGAGATCAGGGAGGCTTGAGCAGGCGAGGGGTTGTCTGCGCCGCCGATTTGTGCCGCGACCGCCGCATCGACTCCAGCAGGAGAGCCGCGCGTAGTTGTCTCATAAGATCGCTGGCGAGCAAGCCGCGCGCCAAGAACGCCACCCGACCGACGATGGCGCGGTCGCCGCCGCTTGTTGATCTCAGCCGCCTGTCTGCGCGGCGCCTTTCCAGGAGGAAGCGCGCAATGCCTTGGTCATGTCGAGCCAGCCAATTAATGCCGATCAATGCCAGCTGTTGGTGCGCTATATCCGACGCACGCTGGCCGCTGCATTTCAACACGCCGTCGGCGCCCAATCTCATCTCGATCTCCGTCGATTACCATGGCTTCGATCCATGCCGCGCGCTTACTGAATCAGAGAGATGATGGATGTTGATTTCCACGGCAGGCGCTCCAGCGTCGAGCAGGGAAGGGTGCCGGTGGCGAGCCTGGACTGGGCTCCGAGGGCGCGCTCTGAGCGTGTTCTAGCCCATGCCTTACGCCAGATGTTTGAGCGTTGCGACGCCATCGTCGGTCGGAAGTGCGGCTAGCTGATCGCGCCGGCCGAAGGAAGGATGGTGTCGAGGACGTCAAACTCCTCGGTGCCGCGCGCTACGTCGCTCCCGTTCCTCGCAGAGGTGGGCGGCCCGTTTTGCGGCGCCGGTGCGGATGGCTCAGACGTCGTCGTAGCAAAGCGCCCATTGGTCGCCGATATACCAGCAGCGACCTATCCGCGGCTCCGTCTTCCAACGCAGGCTTTTGACGAACTCGATGCCGCCGCGCCTGAAGGCGGCTGTCAGCGCCTCGATCTCGTTATCGTCGATTGTCAATCCACCATTGGCGCAGACGAAATAGGCTGTGCCGATCCAACGCGCTGCAAATCCACCCTCGCCGCGCTCAATCCGAAGTGCGGCACCATGGGATGCATGACGGCCGCCTTTCGGCGGTCGGTCCTGGCGCGGTACGCCGAGTGGCAGCACCAGACGCCCTCCAGGCCGAAGCCTTTCGATCCAGGGTTCCGCTGGCCGCGCGACGGCGAAATTCACATAGATCGCATCCACCTCCTGCTGCGGCCATCGGCTGCCGTCGGCGTTAATGACGCTGACATTGGCGCGATCAGCAAGCGCTGTTTGAGCGAGGGCAGCCAGATCGGGATCCATCTCGACGGCATAGACATGACCGGAAGCGCCGACAAGCTCCGAAAGAATGGCGCTGTAATAGCCGGTGCCGGCACCGATATGGGCGATGCGATCGCCGATTTGTATGTCTAGCTCTGCCAGGAGCCGGGCATGCAGCGAGGGACTGCCATTGTTGACGCCCTTTTCGGACTGCAGGGCGAACAGCACGTCCTGATAGGCCAGAACCAAGTCGGCGGAGGGGAGGGGGCGATATCCGCCGCCCAGATTGGCGATCTGCCATGGCGGCGCACCGAGGAATTTCTCGCGCGGAACCGTGGCAAAGGCAGCTTCGATCCGCGGGTTCGTCGTTGCGGCGGTTGCCACCACCTGATGGGCGTAAGCGCGGCGGATCACCGCCAGTTCGTCGGCCGTGAACATCGCAGTCGGCATGGGCAAATCTCCCAGCATGGCTTTGATCTGTTCCTTTTTTACGTCCTTGCGGCTCCAAATCCGTCTCTATTCGGATGTTTGATCCGTATGCATGGTGGATAGCCTTCTAGAAGAGGGAAACTTGTGGCGGAAGGTAAGTGCTAGTTGGTTTCCATTATGGAAAAGTATGTCGTTACTTCATAAGGTTAACATTCCGCAGCCTGCAAAATTTAACTTCGTCCCGCATATCAAAGTGTGGCCTGCAAAAGTGGCAGCGTCGGCCTATCGGTCCCCGACAGCAGGCGAAGCAGGGAAAGGCTGAACCGGTCCGGCCTTTGGATGCCAAGCACTTCCACAGCGCCATCGAACCGTTTCAGGCGTTGGGTATCGTGTGGCGCCCAGCGCCTACTCTAAAACGCTTCTTGATCCTGTCGACGGGCGTCCCGTCCTGAAGCGGAACCTGGACCAGCTGGTCATAGGTCTCGAATCCCATCTTCGCGTAATAGCCTAAACCGCTGACGTTGTCGGCGCGAATGGTCGCATTGATGAATTCGAGCCCGAACTCTTCCGCCGCCGCTCGGGTTGCGGGAAAAAGAGCGCTGCCGACGCCACGAGTTCTTGGGCTGATACGGGCAAAGGTCGCAATGTCGGCGAAGCCTTTCGGCGGATCGCCGTATAAGCTGAGCGATTGAAAGCCGACGAGCGACTGATCGTGTTCTGCAACATGGCAGGTCAGAGGAAACTCGCCATCGATGAACCAGTCCGCGAACTCGGCAGCCGAAAGCGGTGTCTCGAGCGCGGTCGTTCCACCGGCAAGGATGATCTCGTTCAGGAGACTGCTCAGCTCCGCCGCGTCGGTGGAGACGGCCTTTCGAATGTGCATGTCTTGGCTACCTCGTTTTGGAGGCACAGCCTATCGGCGAGATCAGAGATTACAAGTCGCTAATTCGCTGCGAAGACGAGGAATCATCAAGCACGCCCGATGCCGTCACATTCCGGTTTCGTGTCCGACGGACTTGCTCCGGGCCTTTCGTCTTCAGGCGTTTAGGCGCTGCTGAGTCTGCCGGTCGAAGAAGTGAACCTTGGCCGTTTCGAAAGAAAGCTTCACCGGCTGTTCCGGCACCAGCTCGACACGTTCGCGAACGACCCATGTCAGCTCCCTGCCTTCGAGCTCCACGGCGACATGGGTTTCCGATCCCGTGGGTTCGACCACCTTGACCACGGCATCCACACCGTTTTCGCCGCCGAAGGTGATGTCTTCGGGACGAATGCCCAGCGTTAGTGGTCTGTTGGCGGAATTGGCTGGAGCCCGCGAAAGCGTTACGCGTGACCCACCCGGCAGCGACAATACAGGGTTGCCTGCGCCCTCAAGGGTTCCCTCGAGAAAGTTCATCGCGGGGGAGCCGAGGAAGCCGGCGACAAAGATATTGCGCGGTCGGTCGTAGAGTTCGAGCGGACTGCCGATCTGTTCGACGCGACCGCCGTGGAGCACGACGATCTTGTCAGCCATGGTCATGGCCTCGATCTGGTCATGGGTGACGTAAACGATTGTGGTCTTCAGGCGCTGGTGCAGAGCCTTGATTTCCGCTCTCATCTTGACCCGCAGTTTCGCATCCAGATTGGAGAGCGGTTCGTCGAAGAGAAAGACTTTCGGATCGCGAACGATGGCCCGGCCCATTGCGACGCGCTGTCGCTGTCCGCCCGACAGCTGCGCCGGCTTTCGATCGAGAAGCGGCTGCAATCCGAGAATTGCTGCAGCCTCACCGACCTTCTGTTCGATTTCCGGCCGCTTGGCCCCGGCGAGCTCGAGCGCAAATCCCATGTTCTGGGAGACCGTCATCTGCGGGTATAATGCATAGTTCTGGAAGACCATCGCGATATCGCGATCCTTCGGCTGTAGATTGTTCACGACCCGGCCGTCAATGCTGATTTGACCGGCGGTGATATCCTCGAGCCCGGCAATCATGCGCAACAATGTCGACTTGCCGCAGCCGGAGGGGCCGACGAGAATGGTAAACTCACCGTCGGCGATCTCGACGTCGACACCATGAATGATGTCGACCGGGCCGAAGGATTTCTTGACGTTTCTGATGCTCAAGCCAGACATTTCGTACCCCTTGTCATCTTTTAGCGCTTCCTGCGCACGCGCAGCGCCTGGTACGGCTTGCGCGGAATTTTCACGCCGAAGGCCGCGTCCGGCTTGCCGCCGCGCACGACCGAGCCATGGCGCGTCGGATGCGGAACGGGAGCCGCCACCTTCTCCGCCGGCGTGATCGTCATCTCCCAGGTGTCGATGAGATCGACATCATAGTCGTCGCCGTCGACCGGCAGGCCGGTGGACCAGATCACCGGCTGATGCTCACCGAAATAGATCAGACGGAAATCGCCGTCGCCGTCGCGGGCGCCCGACACGCGGGACCAGGGCCACTCGCCGATGATGCCGAGCGGCTCGAGGCCGTGCTTGACATCGGCTTCCAGGAGGTCGCGGAGAAAGGCGATGCGCTTCCACGCTTCGCCGCGCAGTTCCCCGCCCTTGGCCCACCAGATCAGGTCCTCGGGATGAGAATAGGTTTCGCCGTGGCCGGCATAGCCGCCGCGCGCCATGGTGATCCAGAAGCGATGCACGAGCTCCTGCGCATTGAGATTGCCCCATGATTGCAGGATGTCGCCCTCATATTCGGGCTCGTCGTTGACGACAGGCTTGCCGTAGGCATCGCGCCATTCCTGTGTCCGCTTGACGTCTGGGTTTTGAATGCAGGTGTGCGTCACCCACGGCTTGCGATGATCGAAATTCGCCGTCACGTCGCCATTATGGATGGAGCGCAGGTGCTGGTATGGGTCGTTCTCTTCCAGGATGTGGAAGTAGCGATCCCACTGCTCCATCGGCTTTGTATCGATGAGGAAATCATATTCATTGGCAAGCGACCACCAGACGTTCCGGTAGGCGGCGAGACGAGCGGCCAGATATTCGACATAGCGAAAATCTTGTTTCGCCGACATGTCGGCATAGCCCCACCGGTCATAGGGGTGGAAGATGATGATATCGGCTTCGATTCCCAGCTGGCAGAGCGCTGCGACCTGCTTCTCGAAGTGCTGGAACGAGGCGGGGTTCGGACGATCGAAGTCTTCCTTCCCGTCCGCTCCGCGTTCGAAGGAGGCGTGCAGCGGCTCGTTGACGTTATAAGGATAGTCCTTCGGAAACACACCCATCCGCATCTTGTTGAAGCGGGCCTTCTTGAGGGTTTCGAGGGTCTGCTTCTGCATGTCGAGCGGCTGGTGCGTCCAGGCATAGCAGGTCGTCCCGAAGGATAGGAAGGGGGTGCCGTCGGCATAGGCGAAGTGGAATTTGTTGCGTACGCGCACCGGGCCGTGATTGCCGGCCGAAGGCTTGGTCGCGGTCAATGCGCCGCTCTTGCCGTCGAGTGCGGCGGTCCTGGAACGCGTTAGAAACGACCATTCGCCCTCGCTATCCGGCATGAAGCGGATGCGGTAGGTGCCGTTGCCGTCATAAAAGCCCGGCACGCGAACTTCGCGGCTCTTGTGGGTGAACACGGCATCGAATGCCACGTCGAGATAGGGATTTCCGTCGGCGGGTCCATCAAAGGTGGCCTCGAACACGCCCCATTTTTCGACTGTTGCATCAGACATAGAATATTCTCCTCGTGGAATGCTTTTCGTGGCCCTAGCCTTTGACGGCGCCGGAGGTCAGGCCAGAGACGAAGTAACGCTGGAAGATGAGATAGACGATCGTCGCCGGCAGGACGGTCATCACGATGGCCGCATTGAGCTGGCCGTAATTGCTCGAGAACTGCCCCTGAAACGACATCAGGCCGAGCGGTAAGGTCCACATGTGCTGATCCTGGAGCAGCACCAGCGCCATGGCGAATTCGTTCCAGGTGGAAACGAAGTCGAGGATGAGCAGTGCGGCGAGCACGGGCAGGCACACCGGCAGAAAGATCCGTCTGAAGATGATGAAGTGGCTGGCACCGTCGATCAGTGCTGCTTCCGACAGCTCCTTGGGAATGCTCTTGAAGAAGCCGTGCAGGATGAAAACCTGATAAGGAACGCCGAAGGCGATGTAGGGAAGGATGACGCCGGGATAGGTGTCGATCAGGCCGAGTGAATTCACCAGGGTAAAGAGCGGCGCAAGCATCACCTGGAAGGGGATCATCGTGCCGAACACGACGAGAAGCAGCAGGGCCTTGGTGATCTTCAGCTTGATCTTGGCCAGGGCATAGGCGGCCATCGCCGAAAGGAACAGCCCGAGCGGCACCTTGATGACGGTGATGATGACGCTGTTGAAGAAGGAGTTTGCGAAGTTGCCGCGGCTCCATGCGGCGCTGTAGTTTTCGAAAGCGAGCTCGGTTGGCGGCACGAAGGCGCCCGTGCCCGTCACCGCCGCCGGCGTCTTCAAGGAGGTGAAGACGATGAAGACGAATGGCGCGACCCAGACGAGCGCCACGATGACAAGCGTGATCCAGAGGCCGATCAGAATCGGATCCCGCTTCATCGACGATGGTTCGACCTGCAGATGCACTGCGGTCTGGTCGGTCGGTACTGCTGTCACGATTCAGCCTCCTCGTGCTTCTGGGTCCATTTGAGATAGGGAATGACGACGGCCATGGTGATCAGCAGCAGCACGACCGAAATCGCCGCGCCTCGTCCGAAATCGAAGATCTGCATCGCCTGCGTGAACGCCCAGAGCGCCAGCATCTGGGTGGACTGCGCCGGCCCGCCGCCCGTCAGACCATAGACGATGTCGAAAGCCTTCAGGGAGGAGATGACGGAAAGAACGAGAACGATCGTGATCGTCGGGCGCAATGCCGGCAATGTCACATGCTTGAACACCTTCCAGCGGCCGGCGCCATCGATGCGCGCTGCCTCGACAAGCGTCTGAGAGACATTCTGCAGGCCCGCCAGGAACAGGACCATCGAGAAGCCAACTGTCTGCCACAGATAGGCGACGAAGACCGAATAAAGGGCGATATCCCGGTTGCCCAGCCAGTCATTGATCCAGCCTTGCATGCCCCACGAGGTGAGCAATTGGCTGAAAAGGCCGAAGAACGGATCGTACATCCACTTCCACATGGTGGCGACGGCGATCGGCGCGATGATGACAGGCAGATAGAAGATGGCCCTGAGGCCATTTCGGCCGAATATCTTCTGATTGAGGCTCAGCGCCAGCAGCAGTCCGATCATCGGCGGGAAGATCAGGCTCATCATGGTCCAGATCACGGTATTGCGGAAGGCAACCCAGAAGACAGGATCTTTGGTGAAAATCGCCTGGTAGTTCGCAATCCCCACGAATTGTCGATTGGGATCGAGCCCGTTCCATTTCTGAAAGCTCAGGATCACGACGTTGAGCATCGGGTAGAGCGCGAAGACCGCGTAAATCGCGAGTGCTGGCACGAGCAGGATGAGCGCTTGGACGCGCGGATCATGTGTCGATTGTCGAAGTGACATGCTTTCCTCCTGGCAGTGAAGCGGCTGCCAGCTGATGAAAGAATGTGCCGGTCGATCGACAGCTGGGTCGATCGACTGGCACCTCGGGAGGAATCAGGTTCGGCTTGCGATAAAGCTCTGCAGCTGCTTGGCCGCATCGGCCGGCTCGGTGTTGCCGGAAGCAACATCGTTGATGACCCGGAAGTACTCCGTCGTGACGTCGAGCGGGAACGCCTGGTCGCCGTTCATGTACACTTTGCCGTATTTCTGGAAGATTCCCAGCCATTCCGCCTCAAGCGGCTTCTGGTTGGCATATTGTACGTTCTTGTTGACGGAGGTCGAACTCAGCTGGCCGAGCAGGTCCTGCTGCACCTTCGTCGACAGGAAGTAGTCGAGGAACTTCGCCGCTACGTCAGGGCTCTTGCTCTTGGTGCTGATGTAATTGTACTCGGCAAAACCGTAGAGACGATCGGTGTTGGTGGGGAAGGGGAAAATCCCGTAGTCGTCGAGATTGGCGCCGGAGCCGTTAAGCTGGCTGACCAGCCAGTCGCCTTCGAGCATCATCGCTGCACGGCCTGCGGTGAAGAGGCTGTAGGACTGTTTGTTGTCGATGCCCATGAATGGCTGCAGCGTATAGTCCTTCGTCCACTTCGCAAACTCCGCGAAGGATTCCGTCGCGCAGGGTTCCTTGGTCCAGTCCAGCGTCATCGCCTTCAGCGCATCGTGTTTTTCAGCACCGCACTTCGTTTCAAGGATGACGTCCATAAGGCGCATGACGTGCCAGTTGACCGTGCCGCCGAAGGTGAAGGCAGGGATGCCTGCAGCCTTGAGCTTATCGGCCGCGGCAAGGAATTCCTCGTAGGTCTTCGGCTCTTCCTTGATGCCGGCCTGTTCGAAAAGCTTCTTGTTGTAGTAGACGGCCTCACCCTTGAAGGTGAAGGGGACGCCGTGCTTGCCGCCGGGATAAAGGTCGGCAAAAGCCGCTGCCGAGGGCAGCAATTCGTCGCTCCATTTATACTCGGCATAGTATTTGTCGAGGGGCAGGGACAGACCGGCCTTCACATACTCGCCGCCGAGACCGAGGCCCGCCCAGCTGAAGTAAATGTCAGGTCCCTTGTCGGAGCCCGCAGCGACACGCAGGGCGGTCTTGTGCTCGTCGACGGCGCGCTGAACGATCTCGACATGCGTCCCGGGGTTTGCAGCCTCGAAGTCTGTCGCCACCTTCTTCAGGGCCGTGTTGGCAGCATTGTTGTCGAAGTTGAGGGTCCAAAGCGTGATGTCTTCAGCAAGAACCGGCGTGGCCGATAGCGACGCCACGGCGATCGCAACGATGCTCGCGGTCTTCAATTTCGCAGAAAGGGTCAGCATTACCGTCCTCCTCTTGTAAAGCCGGGCCCCTTGTTGCAGATAGTCATTGACATGTCAACTGGTATGATGAGCTAACCATCGTGCTACTGAGCAAATTTGGCCATGGCGGCGATGACGACGACTGCGGAGGCGGCGCCGGGATCGATGTGCCCGATCACGCGGTCCCCCAATCGCGAAGCCCGTCCCTTGGCCGCCGTCATGTTGCCGGTCGCTTCACAGCCTGCGCGCGCTGCCCGCTCGGCCGCCTCGAAGCATTGGGGGAGGGGCTTTCCCGACTGACGGGCATCGAGAGCTGCGTCAGCCGCGGGCCGCCAGGCATCAACCATCGTCTTCTCACCGGGTTCGGCCTTTCCGCGTTCCTGGATTCCCTGCGCCATCGCGGCGAAGACACGCAGGAAGTCGTCGTCGCTCAATGTCTGCTTGTCTTTGGCGGCCGCTCCGGCGCGCATGAAGGCCGTGGCGTATAGCGGGCCGGACGAAGCGCCGACCGCATTCAGGAATGCCTTTGCCGCGACATTGAATGCGGTTGTCGGGGCAATCCCGGCGTCAAGCTCGCCGACTGCTTTCGCCGCGGCCTGGCAGCCCGCATCCATGGCAAGGCCGTGATCTCCATCGCCGATGGCACCGTCCAGCTCGCAAAGATGATCTCGTTCCGCCGCGATATCCTCTGCAATCCCGGCAAACATGCGCTGCAGGTCTTCGGTCGTAAACGTCATCGATTACCTCGCAAACATCGCGCAATCACAGGGGTAGTCGATCAATTGCTGAAGCTCGTCGTCGAGATGCATGACCGTGATCGACGCGCCGGCCATTTCGAGAGAGGTGCAGTAATTCCCGACGAGCGACGTATGGATGACGAGCCCGGCATCGTCGAGCCGGGACTTCACGCGACGCATCATGATGTAGAGTTCCATCATCGGGGTCGAACCCAGCGAATTGACGAGTACCGCGACACGATCACCGCGGTCTGCTTTCATTTCGCGAAGAATGCTGTCCATGAGTTCGTCCGTCACCGCGTCGGCCGGCCTCAGCGGCTCGCGCGCCACGCCGGGCTCACCATGGATGCCCATTCCGATCTCCATCTCGCCTTCGCCGATCAGGAAGTTTGGTCGGAGGGTCTGGGGCAGCGAACAGGGCGAAAGCGCGACACCCATCGTATAGGTTCGCGCATTGGCATGGCGGGCGACACGCTCGACATCGTCAAAGGAATAGAGAAGATCGCAGGCCGCACCGGCAGCCTTGAAGATGAAGACGTTGCCCGCCACGCCTCGTCGCTTGTCCCGCTGATCGGCAGGGGCGGACGCTACATCATCCGTGGTGAGCACGGTGCGCACCTCGATCTCGTCAAGCGCAAGCATTTCGGCAGCCATGTCGAAGTTCATCACGTCGCCGGCATAATTGCCATACATGAACAGCACGCCGGCACCGCCGTCGACCGCCATGGCGCAGGCGATGATCGGATCGGGCGGCGGCGACGCGAAGACATTGCCGATTGCGGCCGCGTCTGCGAGCCCCTTGCCGACAAACCCCAGAAATGTCGGTTCGTGCCCGGATCCACCGCCGATGACCAGCCCGACCTTGCCCCTGCGCGGCCCGTTTCTGGCAATGATCGCGCGGGGCATGTTCTCCACGGCGTACAGATGGCGCGGATGTGCCGCCAACACCCCTTGCAGCATCTCATCGACGGCATCTGCGCCGGCATTGATAAGCTTCTTTGTCTTCATGCAATCCTCCACGGAACGAACTCCGATTGCATAGATGCGGCTGGCGCGTGCGACGTCAATCCACCAGCGGCAAGGCTGCGGTCGCAAACGGCGCGAGCAGCAACTCTTTGCCCGCATCTGCCGGCCGGCATGCGCCGCAATCGACCTTTCGTTCTTCGCACGTCAGATTGACGACGTGAAGTCTGGCGCCTGCGGCATTCCGTGCAACGAAAGATAGGACCTCCGAGGGTGAGGAGGAGACGCATTCCTGCCAGGATGCGCCAGCCAATCGGGACAATGTGTGCACGGTGTTGAACAGCGGGCGCCGTCCGCCTTGCTCGGTCGGTTCGGCCGGACCGGCGATCAGGCCGAACGGGCCTGATAAGGCCGAGAGCGTCAGGCATTCCAGATCGGCATCGAGCACCCGTGTCGCGTAACCAAGCGCGAAGGCCTCCGCGAAGCGTCCATTGTGGCGCGGGTCGCGATTGGCCATGGGGATGCGTGCGCCTAGCGGATTGTCCATCGTGCGGCTGCCATAGGGGTTCTGTCGCATCGGGATCGTCGACGGGCCGATCCGGTAGGGTTTGTCGCCGTAGATCGCACGCACCGACCGCGTGATGAAGGGCAGCGCTTCCAATGTCTGCATGACGCTGAGATCATCGGCGGCATGCACGATCGGATTGGTGCAGTGGCTGACGAAGTCGAGCTGTCCATCCGGGACGCGCTTCCGGTTGAGTTCGGTGAAATAGCTCAGCATGCCGCTGCCGATGCGAATGCCGGGAAAGGCGGCGCGGGCAGCTGTATAGACCTCATCCAGGGGCGGGCATTCCGGCCATTTGCTGCCGGGCGGCGTCGATTGCCGGTCGACGGATGGCGAGATCATGATGGCATCCGGCCTGAATTCCGCCAGCCGCATCTGGCGGGCGATCTCGGCCGCCTCGCTTGACGGCGACGATTTGCAGGGAAGGGCGATCTCCAGCGTCGAGCGGCCGCGATGGACTGTGGCGATTGCGGCAAACCGCCTGAGCGCTTCGACGCCGTGCCCGGCGCCGGGGTCGAAATGGAAGAGGAGTTCCTGGGGAGCGATTTCGGTCAGGACGGACTTTGCCGACAGCGTCGTATCGGCCTCTTCGGGCGTAATGATCACGCCGATATCAGGCATGGTGCCGGTTCGCGCCCCGAGTTCGAGTTTTATGGCGCCGCCCGACATCCCAGGAGGATGCCGTGTCGAACCGCGTGCGTCCCTGATGACCAGCGACGTTTTCTGCCGAACGGGCCGATTGGCGGCAATCTCATACGGCCAGGGAAGAGCGAGCGGCCTGACATAAATCTTGTAGGATGCGTCCGACCAGTTCCTTTGATCTTCCATTTCAAAGGTGTCGCCCTCCATCCGGCATTCCGCCTGAACGTCAGGCATGACCGCGTGGGTGATGGCGCGCATGTCCTTGAACGGCTGCCAGGGCTCGATGACATCGGGAAACCGTGTCGCCACGATCTCCCCGTCGACATGCTCGACCGTCGCCGGTGAACCCGCCACGCCGACGATCGGATGCAGGATGCAGAAGCCGCAGCGGTTGGTCTCGAAGCCGGTTGCGGCGATGGCTTCGGCCTCGAAGTCAAGCCGATCCGCTTTTCCGGTGATGTGAACATCGATGATGAGTTTGGTATCATCCGGTCCCTCGCAGCGGGCGAGATAGGCGACCTTGAAACGATCGTCACTCTGCTCGATCCTGAGATCGGCGATCTCGGGGCTGTACGTCCCCCAGTCCCGGTCGCGAACGAGATAGGAAATCGCCCTCAGCACCTCGGTTCCACCATAGCGGATCGTGCGGAGGTTGCCGTTGACGAGATCGGCTTCCAGTTTTCCGGCTCTCAGGCGAACCGGCGGCGTTTCGACGAGACGGGTGCCGAAGAGCTGCAATGCATCGATCGTCATCGCAGCATCGCTCCGACGTCGATCGTCTGTCCCTCGGCAGCGCTGTCATAGGCAGCCTCGACCAGGGCGAAGGTCTTCAGATTGTCCGCCCCTGACGTCGAATGCTCTGCGCCGCGCTCCAGCTGATCGACCCAATGCTGCTGGATCGCGTAGACGCTCTCCTGGATATTGTGCCAGGGCCGCGAGGCCCATGACAGCAGCTTCGGCGACACGTCATTGGTGGTGGTGCCCTTGGCGTTGGTGATTTCGAGGCCGTAATCCTGAGTCAGGCGGATCGTGCCCTCAGAACCGTCGAGCTCGATCAGGGTCTCGGGGAATGGCTCCCTGGAAAGCCTGGTGGCGTAGCTGACGTCGACGACCGACGTGGCGCCGTTTTCGTGATCGAGCAGAATGGTCGCGACATCCTCGCCCTTGATTTTGGGATTGACCCGCTTGGTGCGGGCCGTGACCGATCGAACGTCACCAAGGATATAGCGGGCGATATCGAGCGTATGGATGCCGAGGTCTTCGATGATGAACCGTTCGCCTTCGGCGAGATACGGCTGGCCGGAGAAGACGTCGTAAGCCGAACGGAAGGAGAAACGGCCCCAGAAGGGCGTGCCGATCGCATCCGCGTCCAGCGCTTTGCGCACCGCCTGGATCGGCGTCTGCCAGCGAAAGTTCTCGTGCACCATCATCGGTATGCCGGCATTGCGACACGCCTCGACCATCGCCTTCGCGTCCGACAAGCTCTCGGCGAACGGCTTCTGGCAGATGGCCGGCACCTTGTTCCGAGCCGCCATTTCAACGAGAAAGCGGTGGCTTTGGACCGTCGTAGCAATGTCGACGAAATCAAAGCCGCCATCGGCAAACAAAGCCTCGGCATCGCCATAGCGTCGATCGATGCCGAACTGATCGCCGACGATCTTCAGCCGCTCCGGATCGCGATCGCAGATCGCGACGATGCCGGCGCCCCGAACGTCATTCCAGGCATGCATCTGGTTGATCGCAAAGAAACCGCAACCGATCAAAGCCCCTTTCAATTCCGTCATATCAACCTGCCTTTGCCATCTGCATGAGGGTGACGCGCTGCTGCAGGCGGCGCTGCGCCTGGTCGACCACGACGGCAATGATGATGACGAGGCCCTTGATAACCATCTGCCAGAAAGAGGAGACGCCCATCATCACCAGTCCGTCGGAGAGGATGCCGATGACGAAAGCGCCGATGATCGTGCCGCCGATCGTGCCGCGGCCGCCCGACATCGAGGTGCCGCCGAGCACGGCTGCGGCAATCGCATTGAGTTCGAAGCTTTCGCCTGTTGCCGGATGGGCTGCCATCAGTTCCGACGAGATGACGACGCCGACGATGGCGGCGCAAAGTCCGGAGAACATGTAGACGAAGATCTTCACGACATCGACCCGGATACCGGACATGCGCGCGGCACGCTCATTGCCGCCGACGGCGAAGATATGACGGCCGATCGGCGTCGAGCGGGCGACATAGGCCGCCAGCAGCGCCAGCACGATCAGAATCCAGATCGATACCGGCAGACCGAAAATGCGTCCCGCGCCGAAGAAATCGAAGCCGGTCGTGGCATATTCCGGCCGGCCGACAAGGTTCGGAAACGTCTGACCGTCCGACGACAGCAGAGCGAGACCGCGGGCGATATAAAGCGTGCCGAGCGTGGCGATGAAGGGCGCGACGTTGAGCTTGGTGATCAGCAGGCCGTTGATCAGACCGATGAGCAGGCCGATCGACAAGGTGATCAGCACGATCTCGAAGAGGTTGAAAAAGATGGTGTAGCCGATCGGCAATTCGATGCCGTAAAGGATCAGGCCGCCGGCGACCATGCCGCAAAGCCCGACGATCGATCCGACCGAGAGATCGATGCCGCCGGTGATGATGACGAAGGTCATGCCCATCGCCAGGAAGGCGTTCAGCGCCACATGCTTCGACATCAGGATCATGTTCGCCGTCGAGGTGAAGTTCGGGGCGAAGATCGCAAAGAAGATGATGACAGCGAACAGCGCGATGAACGTCCTGAGCTTCATCAGTGTCAGAAGTGCCGAGCCGTTGGCGCCCTTCGGCGCAAGAGTGGTTGATGTAGCCGCCATCATGACGCGAGTTTCCCTTGATGTCCGTGTCCCTTGGCCGAAGCCGCGATAATGGCTTCTTCCGTCGCCTCGTTGCGGTCGAAGACGGCGACCAGCTGGCCGTTGCTCAAGACCGCTATGCGATCGGAAAGCGCCATGACCTCCTCAAGGTCGGAAGTTGAAAACAAAATGGCGAGCCCGTTTGCTGCCAGCCGCCGCATGGTGCGGAAGACATCGGCCTTGGCGCCGACATCGATGCCTCGGCTCGGCTCGTCCATCAGAAGCACTTTCGGATTGGTCATCAACGCCTTACCGATGACGACCTTCTGCTGATTGCCGCCCGACATCGAGGTCACCTCGAAATCCGGGTTCGGCGCCTTGATCGACAGATCGCGGATCGCATCGCGAACCGCATTCTTCTCCGCACCCCTGTCGATGTGAAAGAGCCGGGTGAAGCGGCCGAGGCTCGCCAGTGTCAGATTGGAGGCGATGGAAAGCACCTGGACCAGACCTTCCCGCTGCCGGTCTTCCGGAATGAGCGCAAGGCCGCGGCGGATGCGTCGGGTGGTGTCGCGGGCGCGAACATGCTTGCCGTCGATGAAGATCTTGCCGGTCGAGTGTGTGTGACGGCCGATCACGCATTCGAAGAATTCGCTGCGCCCGGCGCCCATCAGGCCGTAGATGCCGAGGATTTCGCCTGCCCTGACCGATAAGGAGACATCGTTGACCGAAAGCCCGCCTGTCGGCCGCGGCAGGCTGATGTTTTCGGCGCGAAAGACCTCGGCTCCGACGGTGTGGTCCACGGACTTTGCAAAATCCTTGGCATCCGAGCCGATCATGGAACGCACGATCCAGCGCGTGTCGATATCGCGGACCATCGCTTCGCCGGTGACCTGGCCGTCACGCAGCACCGTGATGTAGTCGCCGATCCGCATCAGCTCTTCGAGCCGGTGGGAGATATAGACGATTGCCACACCCTGGGCCTTCAGCTCCGCGATCACCTTGAACAGGATCTCGACTTCGGCCGCCGAAAGCGCCGAGGTCGGCTCGTCCATGATCAGGATACGGGCATTCAACGACATCGCCTTGGCGATCTCGACGAGCTGCTGCTGGCCGATCGGCAAATCCTCGACCATCGTATCGGCCTCGATGCCGGCATCCAGACGCTTCAAAAACGCGTTGGCCTTCTGCACCTGTGCCTTGTGGTCGATGCCAAGGACGCCGCGCGTGATCTCACGCGTGGTGAAGATATTCTCAGCGACCGACATGTTGGCGAAGAGATTGAGTTCCTGGAAGATCATGCCGATGCCATGCGCCTGCGCATCTGCAGGGCTGTCGAAGGATACGGGCTTGCCATCCAAAATGATGCGTCCGAGCGTCGGACGCTCGACGCCGGCAATGATCTTCATCAGCGTCGACTTGCCTGCACCGTTTTCGCCGACAAGGACGTTCACCGCGCCGCGGCGAAGCTCGAGATTGGCGCGCTTGACGGCGACGATGCCCGAATAGACCTTCGACACGTCGTCGAGGCGCAGGATGATGTCGTCCTTTTGTGCCTCTCCTGTGGTCATGGGCCGACCTTCAGTTCCGAAGGTGTTATGAGCGGCAGCTCGCCGCTCTTCGGCAGCGGAAAGGCGCCGGTCGCGGTCACCGTCTTGCCGGCGAGGCCCTCACGCGGGATGGCGGAGAGAAAGGTGGTATTGGCCTTCTCGTTGAAGGCTTTGCCGAACTGCGCCCACTCGATCTGGTTCTTGAATTCGTTGAAATTGACAAACTCCAGCGTGTCGCGCAGCGCCGTGCCGCGCAGCGCCGGCCCGATCTGCACCTTGGCGTCGGCCTTGCCGTCGCCATCGGCGTCGACATCGAGCGTTGCCGCGCGCGAGGCTGTATCGGCCGCGACAACCTTGCCGGTGATCTTCACCGCATAGGTCCATGGCGAGCTGCTCTGCTTGCGGGGATTGCCGTATTTCTCGCCTGCGGCGTCGGGGCTGGAGGCAGCCAGTTGCATGACGTCCTTGAGGTCTCCGGCGCGCTTCTCGAAATACGGCACTGCCTCGGACTGCCAGATCGCCTCGACCTTTGCACTCGGGTCGAAGGCGGTCTTGGCCGCTGCCGCCGCCTTTTCCTCAGCCGTCGGCGTCTTGATGATCTTGCAACCGGGCAAGGCGGCCGCCACGACGGCAGCGAGCAGGGCGCCCTTCATTCTCAACATGCTTTAAACCTCGACGTCTTGCGAAATGCATTGCGGAGGGCGCAGCGCTGCGCCCTCCGCAATTCGCTGCTGATCAGTTCGTCAGGGCGAAGGTTTCGAGTTTGCCGGCATTGTCGGCATTGATGAGAACGCAATCCATCAACTGCTTCTCTTCCTTTGGCGTCGTCTTGTTCTTGATGTAGGCGTCTGCCTGTTCCACCGCCAGCTGAGCCTGCGCATAGGCGGGCTGCAGGACCGTTGCCTTGATGCCGCCCGACTTGATGGAGTCGCGCACGTCGTTGGAGCCGTCGAAGCCGACGACGATCACGTCCTTGCGGCCGGCCGCCTGCAGCGCTGCGATCGCGCCCATGGCCATCGTGTCGTTGCCTGAAATGACGCCCTTGATGTCGGGATTTGCCTGGAGGATGGTTTCCATCTTCGAATAGGCTTCCGTCTGGCTCCAGTTGGCCGACTGCTTGGCGACGGACTTCAGGTCCGGATAGTCGTCGATGACGTCGTGATAGCCTTGCGAGCGGATGCCGGCATTGGTGTCAGACTCCTTGCCCACCAGCTCGACGTAATTGCCCTTCTCGCCCATCAGCTTGACGAATTCCTGCGCCCCGAGCTGGGCGCCCTGGTAGTTGTTCGAGACGATCTGGGCGACGGCAACGCCCGTCGCGTTGATTTCGCGGTCGATCAGGAAGGAGGGGATGCCTGCATCCTTTGCCTTCTTGACGGCGGCGACGGAGGCGTCGGCTCCGGCATTGTCGAGGATGATCGCCTTGGCGCCGCGCCCGATTGCCGTATCGATCATTTCGGACTGCTTGTTGGCGTCGTCGTCATGCGTCATGAGCAGCGTCTCGTAGCCGAGCTCCTTCGCCTTGGCTTCGGCGCCGACGGCTTCGGCCTTGAAGAAGGGATTGTCATGCGCCGGCGTGATGATGGCGATAAGATCGGCCGAAAAGGCCGGAAGAGCCGTTCCAAGCGCCAGTGCGCCGGCAAAAGCTGCAAGTGTCAGTCTGCGCGTCAGTTTCATGTTTTCCTCCCTGTTGTGAATGAAGCCCCTTCTCCCTGGGGCGGCTAGACCCCGTCTCCCCGGGGCAGTTGAGGGGGAGGACTTGCCTCCCCAAGCCGGTTCAGGTGATGCGCCGGATGCTTTCGGCGATCTCCTGCGGTTCGAATACTTTTTTCCAGTCGTCGCGCATCAGCGCCGGGATGCCGAACTCGATCGCCTTGTTGCAGGCATCCGAGAACACGCCGTCGACTTCCTTGAAGATGACCGCGCCGAGCACGTTCATATGGCCGAGCAGGAAGTCGCGGGCCGCCTGTTCCGGCACGCCGCGTGCCACGCACTCGTCCATGGCCTGTCGCATGACGACGAGCAGCGATGCGCAGACGGTTTCCGACAAGCCCGGTTCGAGCATGGCAAGCTGATCGACGGTGACCCGGTGCGAGCGCATGACCGGGGCCCAGATCAGCTTGGCGATTTCCTCGCCGAGCGCGTAGGCGCTTTCCGGACCCTGCATCAGCGCCGAAACGATATGCTGCTTGGCGAAGAGGCCGCCGAAGTGGTCCTTTTTCGCCTGCATGTCCGTCTCGTCATTGAAGATCGGCGGATGGCAGGGATGGGTGACGAAATAGGTAAGATCATCGCGCTTCGGCAGGTGGCCGGCAAAGGGAGCCGCAGCGTCCAGGGCGATCACCATGGTGCCCGATGCGAGCTTGTCGACGATGCCTGCCGCGACTTTGCCGATCGCTGTGTCCGGCACGGCAAGGATCACCACCTCGGCGCCGTTGAGCCCGACATCGACGGGCACGCAATCGACACCGAGATCATTCTTCAAACGGCCCTTGCCTGCGTCGCTCACCTCGATATGGCGGACCTCGAAACGCGACCCTTTGAGATTTTTGGCGAGCCGGTATCCCATTTTCCCGCCTGCGCCGAAGAGGGCAATCTTAGTCATGTTTTCCTCACCTTTTCCGTTTCTGGATAGGATCATATACTGGTATGATGAGTCAATCACCATATCACTTAATTCATATGATCCACACGTTTTTCTGCGCCAAGCCGGATCGGGGAAACCATTAGTGTTTCCTTCCATCGCGGATCTGCATGAAATAGCCATCCGTCCCGACCTGACCGCCTTTGAGGGCGATCTGCAGGCCGTTGGTCGGCTGATAGTCGCCATGCGCAAGGCAAAGCGGAGAACCCGGCGTCTGGGGCAGCGGCAGAAGCGTCGTCAGCGCGTCGATCTTCAACTGCCTGAGGGCATGACTGGACGTGTCGCCGCCGGCGACGACGGCACGCGAAAGCCCTTCGTTTTCGATCAGGCGGCGCAAGATCGTGCCGAGCGCACTCCCGAGCCGGTGACGAGCGCCCGGAAGCCGGTCGATGTCGGCGCCGCGGTCTGCGGACGGTCCAAGCGCGGTATAGAGAATGACGCTGTTGCCTTGCCGGAGCTTCTCGGTTCCCGCCTCTATCGCAGCACTCACCGCGCCTTCGCCCTGCTCCGAGACCAGTGCAAGCGGATCGAGCGCGATACTCTCGAAGCCGTTCTCGACAGCCGTCCGGATCTGGCGCTCGGTCGTCGGCGATACGCTGCCCGACACGACTGCAAGGCGGTCGACCGGGCCGACATCGGCAAACTCGGCTTTGCTTTCGCCGATGAAACCGCTCCGCCGCCATGCGCTGAGCAGGGCATATTCGACCCCCGACGAGCCGGCGACAAAACTTCCGGAACGGCCGGTGATGCGAAGCAGTTGTCGGCCCGCGGCCTCCTGCGTCGCGTCGGAATCGACATCGATGAGCAGGATCCCTTCCGAACCCGACGCCAGTTCGTCGATCCGCGCATCGGCGTCGGCGCCGGTGATCGCGACGAGATCGGCGACCAGGACGGGGAGGTGGGTCTGCTTCGACAGGTGGACCGCAAGGTCCGCCTCGTCCATCGGGGTGACCGGATGGCGGCTCATGACGGGATGGCGGTCGATGCGAAAGATCCGGCCCTGGTAAGCGGCAAAGAGGTTGCCGAATGCCGTATAGCGCTTCAGTTGCGGCGAGCCGACGATGACGGGCACGACGGATTGCCCAAACACCGAGCGGCCGATTTCGATCGCCTTGCCGATATTGCCGATTTCGGGGCTGGAATCGAAGGTCGAGCAGACCTTGTAGTGGCAGATGTCAGCGCCAAGCGAATTCAGCCACTCGAAAGCGCGCGCAAGGTGTTCTTGCATCCATGCGGGGGTCTCGCTGCGGCTTGTCCCGGCAATGCCGATTGCGCGGCAATCCCTAAAGCGCGCAAGCAGTTCCGGCGTCGGAACGTCGAGGAAGAGCACGGTCGACACGCCGTTCGAGGCTAAGGCCTCCATGACATCGGTGGAGCCGGTAAAGTCATCCCCGTAATAGCTGACGAGAGGTCCATCCATCGTGGTCACGCGCCCTTGCCGTCGCTGAATTTCGCAATCGAAGCGGCGAGCTCCGGATGATCTTTCGCGTAGGTCTCCAACGGGATGTCTGCGACCGCGGCCTGCCAGGCCTGCTGCACGGCCCGAACGCCGGCCGCCGGGCCGCCGGGGTGGCTGACGATGCCGCCGCCGCAGAGATAGAGAAGATCGAGGGTGCGGCCGGTCCGCTTGTAGGTCTCGGGCGCCTGTCCTCCCCACTGGCCCGAGCCGGCAACCGGAAGCGGACAATCAGAGGCATTAAACAGCGGCGTGCTGACGGCCTTGAAGGACGAGACGAAACTGTCGTCCGGTTCCCAATATTTGACCCTGATACCGTTGATCTGAAACTGGTCGACCCCGAGCAGCCGCCAGAATTGCTGATAGACCTTGAAGTCCATGCCGGCGCCCGGGTCGCGCGTCAGCACGTCCCAACCGTTTCGATGCGCGTGCAGCACCAGATTGGAGCGCTTGCGCAGAAAGCTCATGCCGCCGAAGCCGATCGAGTTGATATTGACGACGGCGCAGTTGCCGCCGGCCTTGGCGACGATGTCGTGGTTGCGCATCATCTCGTCGGGGTCGGCATGCGAGATGCCGAAGGCATACATGACCTTCTTGCCGGTCTTCTGCTCGTGATCGAGAATGCGCGGCATGATCGCCGCCACGCGGTCCTTGAGCGGCGAATAGGCCGGGCTCATCAGTTTTTCGTCATCCTTGATGAAGTCTACGCCGGATGAGATCAGCTCGCCGACGAGTTCCGCCGTCTCGTGCGGTCTGAGGCCAAGCGCCGGCTTGACGATCGTTCCGATGATGGGCCGGCCTTCGACGCCGGTGAGGCGGCGGCTTCCAGGGATGCCGAACTGCGGTCCGGGATGCGCACTTTTGAAGGCTTCGGGCAGCGTCATGTCGACGATGCGGATGCCGGTCATGCCCTTGATGGAATAGACGCCGCCGATCGCAATGGTCATCAATGCCGAAAGGTCTGTCCCGATCGCGTCCAGTGGAAAAGCGATGTCGACATCGGCGCGATGAAGCAGCGTGCCGGGGGCGATCTCGGGCCAAGTCGGATGACTGGCGTTTTCGAGCGGACGGATCGCCAGCACGCGGGCGGCGACACGCGATTTCAGCTCTTCAGTCTCGCCGGGGACGGGAACGAAGGTTCCCGTCGACTGATCGCTGGCGATCTTTTCCGCCATTGCCTCGACGCTGCCAGGCGTTTCGATACGGTAGGTCAGGGTAATCATAAAACTGACAGTTGCTCCTCTCGCCATGCAGATTGCCGTGGCGTCAACTCATGAACTGGTATAATGAGTATTCCAACCGATGAAAAGTAGAATCTTCAGATCCGCAAATCTTCGCCGACAGCTTTGTTCTCGACACGGAAACTGTTAGGAAAAACCATTTTGAGCCAGCGAGATGTGATGACCCAGCCCCTCGAACAAATCGTCCGCCGAAAACTCTCTGACGAAGTGTTTGATCGACTTGAGCGAATGATCACCTCGGGCGAGCTTCAGCCCGGCGACGAAATGCCGTCCGAGCGCGTGCTGATGGAACGCTTCGGCGTCGGCCGGCCGGCGATCAGGGAGGCCATGCAGTCCCTTGCCAACAAAGGTCTTGTCAGCATTTCCCATGGCGAGCGGGCGAAGGTCCTTAGGCTGACGGCAAAATCGATATTCCGCCAAGTCGATCTCACCGCCAAGATCATGCTGTCGCAATCGTCGGACTCGCTGGAATATTTGAAGAGCGCCCGCATCTTCTTCGAGCGGGGCATGGCGCGCGAGGCCGCGCAGCGGGCCTCCGCAAATGATATCGCCGATCTCAGGAACGTCATCGAACGCCAGCGAATGTCGCTTGGCCGGGCCGAAGAGTTCATCGACGCGGACATGGAATTCCACACCCGCATCGCGCAGATATCAGGCAACCCGATCTATGTCGCCGTCAGCGAAGCCATGCTTGCCTGGCTGAAGGAATATCACACCGAGATGCTGATCTGGACCGGCAAGGAAAAATTCACGCTCGCCGAACATGATGAGATCGTCGACCGCCTTGAAGCAAACGACGTGGACGGCTCGGAAACGGCACTCCTCAAGCATCTCGAGCGGTCGCGAGCGCTTTACGCGAAGTAATATTCACGAACTTGGCGACCACCCTTGGCTGGCACTGAGTCATCGCTCGTCTCCTGATCCGGCCTCACAGCTCGACCCTTGGCTGCGTCCGCAGACCCGAGCCTATCGCGCATTTGTAAGCAACAGCTGCGGAACAATGACGCCCCGGCGAGGTTCTGAATCATCATGCATGGATCCGAAGGAGGACGTCAGATGCGTATGAAACTCGTAGCAGCTTCGCTTCTCGCTGTTGGCATGGCCACATCAGCTTTCGCCCAATCCAATCCGGCGCCGGCCGGGGCCACGATCGACAAGAACCACGTCGATCAGGGTGGCGCGAAGGTCAAAACGCCGATGGCGACCGATTCAACCACGACAAACTCCACGACCGGCGGCACGATGAAAACAGGCAGGACCAAGTGCCCCAACCCCGTCAACAATTCCAGCAAGCTTCAAACGCAAGGCGGCACAAGCAACGCCACGCCTATGGATGAGGCCTGCGCAGCGCATAACAACTGATCACCCGCTTCGCAAAGAACCCCGCTTTGGAACTGACCCCGTAAATTTGGGCGGTTTACAGACTGGGAAGATTTAAAGGCTGGGTCCTGTATAGTACAGGGCTCAGTCCTTTGATCTTCAGCCTGATGCGGTCTTTGTTGTAAAGCGGATATGGTTCTCAACTAACGGCTGGACGGCTTGCGCCTTGTCGGCGTTTGATCTTCCCAGCGCTAAGGCCCTCCAGTTTTTTAGGTAGGCGTTCTCCATGCGCATATAAGCCAGCTCCGCTGCAAGCTCTTCGCGGCTCTTGGCCTCATCGCTCTGCAGTCCATCCGTTCCAATGTCTGTGATGGCTGGTTCTGGCATCGATCGGGTTTTCCCACTCCGGCGCGGGGCCAAGGCTTCAATCCCGCCGCGCTCGTATTGCCGCTCCCAATCCGACAGGCAGTCAGCACCGCGAATGTCGAAGAGCGCAGCTGCCTGTCGAGGCGACAGTCCATCCTGATAGCCTGAAGCGGGCATCATAGCGGCTGAATTTCCCTCCCAGGCCCAGCCACGCCATGTGCCGCATGGATCGCTACCCACTTGCGAACCTTCGAATGGTCCAGCCCGAAACGTAAGCCGACCTCCCGATAGCTTCGCTCGCCGTCGCCGTAAAACTCAACGACGCACTGCTTGAACGATAGGGCTGTAGTGAAACCCCTGAGGTCGGATGTCCAACTTTCGGGGGTCAGTTCATTTCGGCAGGGTTTTTATGTCGGCCGACATGAGTGCGCCCTGGTTATAAGTTCTTGGCAGAGACTTATAACCTGACAGCGACAAAGGGCATTATAAGGTTTTGGCAGGGACTTATAACTGCGTGTGTGAGATGAGCGAAGACGACTTGCTTCGCAGAAGGCGGGAGCGCTTCGAAGAGGCGATGGCCGAAGTTGACGCCCAGGGCCGCCGCGCTCGCGAAGGAGATGCCAATGATGAAAGAGATCGACATCAGTTATCGGACGATGTTCGCGGAGTTGGCGCAGCGGACGCTCGATGCCCAATTCGCGGCAGACTTCCCCTTGGAGGGATGGTTTGTGACTGTGACCGTCAAAGATCGCGACTATTGGTATTTCGATCTCCCTACTCCCGAGGGCAAGGACAAGCGAAGCTATGTCGGCCCCGCGAGCGACGAGGCGATCACGGAGCGGGTGAAAGCTCACAAGCAGATCAAAGACAATATCCGGGAGCGGAGACGCATGGTTAGCACGCTGCGCCGTGCTGGCCTTCCGGGTCCCGACGCCTTCGCGGGCGACGTGACGAAGGCGCTTGCTGACGCCGGATTGTTCCGTCTCCGTGCAGTCCTGATCGGGTCGGTGGCTTTCAGCACCTATGCAGGAATGCTAGGGGTCCGGCTACCCTCGTCGGCAATGCAGACTGGCGATGCGGATTTCGCGCAGGACTTTGCGATTTCAGCCGGGGTTGGAGACAGTTTGCCGCCCGTGCTAGAGGTCCTGCAGTCAGTCGATCCCGAGTTTCGGCCGGTACTGCACCAGGCGGACAAAGCGAAGGTGGAGGTATTCCAAAATGCCAAGGGCTACCGAGTGGAGTTCCTGACCGGAAACCGGGGATCGGACGAATACACGGGCAAGCCGTCTCCTATGCCCGCCCTTGGTGGCGCGTCGGCGGAAAACCTGCGGTTCTTGGATTACCTGATCTATGAACCTGTCCGAACGTTGCTTCTCTTCCGCGAAGGCGTAAACGTCCTCGTTCCCGCTCCCGAGAGATATGCCGTCCACAAGCTCATCGTGTCCTCAAGAAGGGGCACAGACACTCTAGGGCGCGTAAAGGCGGACAAAGACTTGACGCAGGCCTCGTTGCTCTTCCAAGCCCTCGTGGAGACGCGCCACGACAGCGAGCTGGCGGATGCTTGGGAGGAAGCATGGGATCGCGGGGATGCCTGGAAAGAGGGCATCGTCAGCGGCCTATCGAGACTGCCCAAGAACGGGGTGAAAGCCCTCGAAAAGGTTCTCGGCTCCGATGTCATGGAAACCCTGATGAAAAAGTGATCGAGCACGGAACCAGCCCGTTTCCGTCTCAGAGGGCAGCTTTCGGCTACCTTCCTATAAGGAAATGATTCGCCGTGCCCATCGATGCATTCCAGGTTGTGCCACAGGGCCTCCCGCCGAATTGTTTTCACCTGATCGGAACACAGCTTCGCTTTGTGGATGAAATCTTGCTCCACGAGAAACGACACCATTTTGTCGTCCTCGCAAAGGCTCCGTAGGTCCGTCGCTGCCTTCATGCCGCAATAAAAAATGTAGAGAGAGGGGAGGGTCGCGCAAGGGACAAAGGAAACCCCCGCTCGGGTTTTTTGCGTGCCCGGCTCGGTCTATGCTACCCTCCTTCCAAGTTTATGCGGCGGATTGACGCACAATCACTGGGGTGATAACTGTAGATTAATTGGTCAGGCCAGTTGACCAGTCTGCGCGCTTGAGGAGAGCTCGCCGGGGAGGCCACGATGTTTTCGCCTGTTGAATCACGCCGTCTTTACCGACAGGTCGCCGATCAGATTCGCTTGATGATCGCCAGCGGCGAGCTTGCCGTCGGCCAGCGGCTGCCGGCCGAGCGCGACCTGGCGGATCAACTGTCGGTCTCACGCCCAACAGTCCGCGAGGCGCTGATCGTCCTGGAGGTCGAAGGCCTCGTCAACATCCGCATGGGATCCGGCATCTATGTGGTGCGCCAGCATGCTGCGACCGTCACTGGGGCCGAACGAGAGCCGGTGGAGGGCCCGTTCGAGCTGCTGCAGGCGCGCGCCCTCATCGAATGCGCCATCGCCGAAGAAGCTGCAGGCCGCGCCAAACCGGACGATATCGCTCTGCTCGATGAAGCTCTGACGCGCATGGGTGGTGTGGTCAACGATGCGATCGCAGTGCTCGATGCCGATCGCGCCTTCCACACCGGCATTGCCGCCATCATTGGGAATGCAACATTGATCCGCGTGACGGGCGAGATGTTCGACATGCGCATGACCCCTTATTTCGCAAGGCTCGCCAGCCACTTCGAGGGGCCGACAACATGGCGCAGCGCCCTGGACGAACATCGCGCCATTCGCGACGCGATCGCCGCCGGCGATGCAGCCGGCGCCAAGGCGGCCATGCGCGCCCATCTCACCATGTCGCAGAAGAGGTTTTCCGAGAGCTTCGGGGAGGAGTTCTCGGGGGAAGAGGAGCGCGGACGCACCAAGCGGCCGTCGAAAGGAACTGCCAAGACTTAACCCAAGCTCGGGAGGAGAGAGCAATGAAAAGCAGACTGGCAACGATACTTTGCACTGCAGCCGCGATCATGGCGAGCAGCGCGATCGCGCAGGCCCAGACAGTGCTGAAGTGGGCACATGTCTATGAAACGTCAGAGCCGTTCCACACGGATTCCGTCTGGGCCGCAGAAGAGATCAACAAGCGCACCGACGGGCGTTACAAGATCGAGGTCTATCCGGCATCGCAGCTCGGCAAGGAAGCCGACATCAACCAGGGCCTCAAGCTCGGGACCGTCGACATCATCATCTCGGGATCGAGCTTTGCGGCCCGCGACTACAAGCCGATCGGCGTGACTTACTTCCCCTATATCTTCCGCGGTCCCGATCACCTGATCGCCTACACCAAGAGCGATGTCTTCAAGCGTCTTGCCAAAGGCTATGAAGACAAGACCGGCAATCACATCGCTGCCGTCAGCTATTACGGCACGCGCCATACGACATCAAACAAGCCAATTGCCAAATGCGCCGATATGCAGGGCTTGAAGATCCGGGTGCCTGACGTTCCGGCCTATCTCGCCATGCCGCGCGCATGCGGTGCCAACACCACGCCGATCGCCTTTGCCGAAGTCTATCTCGCTTTGCAGAACGGCACGGTCGAGGCACAGGAAAACCCGCTGACGACAATCGAGGCGAAGAAGTTCTACGAAGTCCAGAAGAACATCATCCTCACCGGCCACATCGTCGATCACCTCAACACCGTGGTCTCGAAGACACGGTGGGCGAGCCTTTCAGACGAGGACAAGAAAATCTTCGGCGAGGTCATGCAGGAGGCCGCCGAGCGCACGAGCAAGACGATCGCCGGCAAGGAAAACAGCCTCATTGCGACCTTCAAGGAAAAGGGTCTTAACGTCGCCGAGGTCGACAAGGCCGATTTCGAAAAGACCGTGATGGAAAACGTCAAGTTCGAGGATTTCGGCTACGAGAAAGCCGATTGGGAAGCAATCCGCGCGATCCAGTAAAGCCTGGCAATTACGGTTGCCCCTCACCCTAACCCTCTCCCCGCCCGCGGGGCGAGGGGACGTGCCCAGCGAGGCGTGCGTGGGACGGAAAGGTCGCGGCATATCCCCTTCGCCCCGTTTACGGGGAGAAGGTGGCGGCACCCGGATGAGGGGGCAGGCGCCCGCCGAGCGCAAGACGATGTCGACACGAAGGGCACGCGCCCCACACGCCGCGCCCTTCTTCCCCAACTGGAACAGAGCCGATCATGTCGCAAGAAATTCATACGCAAATCACGGCCGAAGAAATCGGTCACGAGTTCGAAGGGCACGCGCCGACCGCAAACGTTTCGGATTATGCCATCGAAGACTGGATCACGCTGATCGTTTTCTGGCTGATGGCGGGTTGCGTCTTCCTGCAGTTCTTCACGCGCTATGTGCTGAACGACAGCTACGCATGGACCGAGGAGATTGCGATCAACTGCCTGATCGGGGTCGTCTTTCTCGGTTCCGTCATGTGCGTGCGCACCTCGCGGCATATCCAGGTGGATGTGTTCTATCACTATATGCCGGCAGGTCTGGCGCGCGTGCTCGCCACTTTCGTCGATATCGTTCGCATCGGCTTCTTCGCCTATGGCTGCCATCTGATGTGGCGTTACGTCGACATCGTCGCGGACGAACAGATGGTCACCATCGACCTGCCGCGAAACATCGTCTTCTACTCCGTTCTCGTCGCCTTCGTGCTGATGCTGATCCGCGCGATCGTCGTCTTCATCGCCAACATGCGCCGCGGCTACTCCGTTCTGGAGCGTCCCGAAGAATTCCAGACCATCGAGGGTTGATCTGATGCTACTGCTTCTTGGCTCGTTTCTGGTGCTGATGCTGGTCGGGGTGCCCGTTGCCATCTCGATGGCCGTCGCATCCGTGCTCTACATCGTCCTTTACGGCGTTGCGCCCGACATCATTGTCGCCCAGCGCATGATCGCCGGCGTCGAAAGCTTCCCGCTGCTCGCCGTGCCGTTCTTCATCCTCGCGGGCAACCTGATGAACTCGGCCGGCGTCACCGGCCGCATCTATTCCTTTGCCGTCGCTCTCGTCGGCTGGATGAAGGGCGGTCTCGCGCAAGTCAACATCATCGGTTCGGTGATCTTCTCCGGCATGTCCGGCACAGCGCTTGCCGACGCAGCGGGTATCGGCACGATCGAGATCAAGGCGATGAAGGATCACGGCTATCCGGTCGAGGCCGCGGTCGGCGTGACGGCGGCTTCGGCAACGCTTGGCCCGATCTTCCCTCCATCGCTGCCTTTCGTGATCTACGGCATGATGGCAAACGTCTCGATCGGCGCTCTTTTCATGGCGGGCATCCTGCCCGGCATCGTCATGACGCTCTTGATGATGATCACCGTCGCCGCTTTTGCCTATAAGAAGCGCTGGGGCTCGGACGCGCCGTTCGATGTGAGGCAGCTGCTGTCGGCGGGGATGGAAATCGTCGTCGTCCTGGCGGTGCCGCTGGCCATCTATCTGCTGATGCAGGCGGGCGTATCAATGAATGTTGCGGCGGGCATTGCCCTTGCCCTGCTTCTTGCGCTCGACTGGTATTTCCGCTTTTCCGCCGTCATGGCGCTGATGACGCCCGTCATCCTGATCGGCGGCATGACGATGGGCTGGTTCACACCGACGGAGGCCGCCGTCGCGGCCGTCCTCTGGTCTCTGTTCCTCGGTCTGGTGCGCTACCGCACGATGACGCCCTCGACGCTCGCCAAGGCAAGCTTCGATACGATCGAGACGACGGCATCCGTTCTCTTCATCGTCACCGCGGCATCGGTTTTCGCCTGGCTGCTGACGGTGAGCCAGGCAGCCCAGCTGCTGTCCGATGCGATCCTGTCGATCACCGACAATAAATGGGTTTTCCTGATCCTCGTGAACCTGCTGATGCTCTTCGTCGGCTGCTTCCTGGATACGATTGCGGCCATCACCATCCTCGTGCCGATCCTTCTGCCGATCGTCCTGAAGTTCGGGATCGATCCCGTCCAGTTCGGTCTCATCATGACGCTGAACCTGATGATCGGCCTGTTGCACCCACCGCTCGGCATGGTGCTTTTCGTGCTGTCGAGGGTTGCGAAACTCTCCGTCGAACGCACGACCATGGCGATCCTGCCCTGGTTGGTGCCGCTCTTCCTGGCGCTGATCCTGATCACCTTCGTGCCCGCCATATCGCTGTGGCTGCCGGAGCAACTCGGGCTGCTGAGATAGGAGCGGAAGATGCGGACACGTGTGGCACGGCTTTACCAAAAGGGCGACCTCAGGATCGAGATCGCCGCGGTTGCGGCCCCCGGTCCCGGCGAGGTGCTTCTCAAAATGGCGGCCGCAGGGATTTGCGGCTCCGACCTGCATTATTATCAGGACGGCGGCTTCGGGCCGGTCAGGGTTCGCGAGCCGATCATACCCGGCCACGAGGCCTCGGGAACCGTAAGCCAAACAGGCGAGGGCGTCGATCTGAAGGCCGGCACGCTGGTGGCGGTCAATCCCAGCCAACCCTGCGGGCATTGCGAATATTGTCAGAAAAACATGCCGATCCACTGCCTGGAAATGCGCTTCATGGGCAGTGCGATGCGTCTGCCGCATGAGCAGGGCATGTTCCGGGAATGGCTGGTGGTGCCGGCCAAGCAGTGCTTTGCGGTCGGGGTTGCGACAACTGCTGCGGAAGCGGCCTGCAGCGAGCCGCTCTCCGTCTGCCTGCACGCGGCATCGCGCACAGGAGATATCACGGGCAAACGCGTGCTGGTCACCGGAGCCGGCCCGATCGGCGCCCTGATGGTTGCCGTCGCCTCCTATCATGGCGCAAGCGAGATCGTGGTGACCGATCTCGCGGATGCGGCGCTGGACAGGGCCAAAGCGATGGGCGCCAGCCGCACGATCAATGTTTCCAAGAATGCCCAGGCACTTGCGGAATACGAGGCGGGAAAGGGCTATTTCGATCTCGTCTTCGAATGCTCGGCCGCCGCTCCGGCCATCCGCGGCGCGATTGCCGCCATCAGGCCGCGCGGAACGATCGTGCAGGTCGGCGTCACGGGAGATGTCCCGATCCCTCTCAACGCCATCGTCGGCAAGGAGCTTCAACTCCACGGAACGCAGCGCTTCCACGAGGAGTTCGGTACTGCCGTCGAGCTGATCTCCAGTCGCAAGATCGATGTGCGGCCGATCATCAGCCACAGCCTGCCGCTCGAAGAAGCCACCGCCGCCTTCACCCTCGCCGGCGATCGCGCGGCTGCCTGCAAGGTGCAACTGACCTTTTAGAGCGTGTCGCTGACGTCATACCTCTTGCCCCGGTGGGTCGATGAGCGACCAGAGGTCGCCGGTCGACTTGCCGACGCAGCATTGGCTGCGCCGTTAAGGCAGCAACCTTTCCTGAGCCGAACCTGCTTTGTTCCTGACCGAGCGAGCGGATTCGATTCCGGACTCTCAGGAAATTCTTGACGTCTATCTTATGTCTACATAATGTCTTTCAAAAGGATTATGAGATGGACGATGACATTGTCTCCGAGATCGGCAACCCCGATCGCAAAACGAATCTGAGCCTTACGCTCCGCAGACGCATCCTGACGATGGAACTGCCGCCGGGTGCGGTGTTGGACGAGGTGGCGCTGAGCGAGGAGTTTGGATTATCCCGCCCGCCGGTTCGCGAGTTGATGCGGCAGATGGCTGGCGAAGGCTATATCGAGCTGGAAGCCAACCGGGCGGCGCGTGTCAGTTCGATGAGCTACCAGTCGCTGCGCGACTTCTTCCTTCTTGCGCCGATGATCTACATCACCGCCAACAAGCTGGCGGCCGAGAATGGAACGCGCGGGCAGCTCGACGTGCTCAAGCAGATGCAGCAGTCGTTTCGAAAGGCCGTCGACAATTGCGACGTCGAGGGGCGCGTCTTCTACAACGACCAGTTCCACCGCCAGATCGGCGAGATGGCGCACAACATCTATCTGGTTCCGAGCTTGCGGCGACTGCAGATCGATCACGCACGCATCGGCAAGGTCTTCTACAAGCACCCGAACACGCCTCGCATGCAGGAAGACCTCGAGCTCGCCACGCAACAACATGACGAGATGATCGATGCCATCGGGAAACGCAATCCCGACGCAGCCGGAGAACTGGCGCGGCTTCACCTCGAGCTTTCACGACGAAACATGGCCATGTACGCGGCCCCAGAGGGTCTGGAGACGCCGAGCCTGTAGGACCCTTCGGCTCGACCTTTCAGAAGCCTAACGCGGGACACCAAACGAATGTCTGACTTCCAGTTTCCAGGACTGAATCTTGCGATCACAACGCCGTTCGACGATGCCGGACGCATCGACTACGGCAGGCTCGAATATAATGTCGAACGTTACCTCTCAGCAGGCGTCAAGAGCTTCCTGTTCAGTTCCGGCACCGGCATGCACGTCTACCTTTCCAAGGAGGAATCCGAGGAACTGATCCGGCGCGGAGCGCGGATCGTCAACGGACGGGCAAAGGTGATTGCGCAGACGTCCGCTCTCCTCGTGGAAGACGTCGTCGAGCGTACCATCCGCGCGCGCGACGCCGGCGCCGAAGGCGTCATGGTTCTTCCGCCCTTCTTCGAAGGACCGACCGACGACCAGGGCATCGTCGATTTCTACAGCGAGGTTGCGAAGGCCGGTCTTCCGGTGATCGGCTACAACGTTCCTCAGGCGATCGGCGTCGCCGTCACGCCCGAACTTCTCGACAGGCTGAGCGAAATCCCCGGCTTCTGTGCCGTCAAGGACAGTGGCGGCGATCTTGGAAAGCAGGCAGCACTTATCCGCACCGGCCGTTTCGTCATGAACGGCGCTGACCCTCTCGTTCCCTACGCGCTCTATGCCGGATGCGACGGCCTGATCTGGGGTGGGGCGAACTTCGCTCCGAAAACCTGCGTCGCCCTCGTCGAGGCCGCCACTGAGCACAGGTGGGACGAGGCTCGCGCGCTCTGGAAAATCTTGGAGCCGTCGATGGGGCTGATCTGGGAAGGCGATTACGTCCAGTCCGTCTATGCGGCGGCAGATCTGGTGGGCTACGGCGCCGGCGTTCCGCGAAAACCGCTGCGTGAGCTTACCCCAGAAAAGCTTCCGGCCATCCGGCGCTCCCTCGAAACGCTCATAGAGCGAGAAGCGATCTGACGTGACCCAGGCATCGAGGAGCGTCTTCGTTGCATCCAGGCTTCCGAGACGCGCAGGCGTTTCGGGCTGGGTAGCCACACTTGCGCCGCGCACGCCACAGCCCGCGCTGAACGGACCTGTCATTGCGGATGTCGCGATCATCGGCGGTGGTTTCGCGGGGCTTTCCGCGGCCCGGCGCATCTCACGCCTGGACCCGACCGCGCGGGTCGCCGTCCTTGAAGCGGGTATCGTTGGCGAGGGGCCGGCGGGCGCGAATTCGGGCTTCATCATCGACCTGCCGCACGAGGTCTCGTCCGACGATTTCAGCGGAGAGTCGGAGGCCAGGTTCAGGCAATTCGTGCTCATTCAGCGCTCGGCCATCGCTCTGGCGACCGAGATGGCGACCGAAAACGGCTGGGGCAAGGAGGTGTTCGATCCCTGTGGCCGATACAGCGTCGCCATCAGCGCGGAAGGCGACAAGCACCTCGATGACTATGCGCAGCAGCTTACGAAAATGGGCGAAGATCATCGGCTCCTGAGCGCCGGGGAGATCGGCGCCGTGACGGGATCGCCGGTCTACACCTCCGGTCTGTTCACGCCCGGCACGGTCATCGTGCAGCCCGCCGCCTACATACGCGCGGTCGCCGACTGTCTGAAGGAGCCTGTCACCCTTTACGAGCAGACGCCGGCGCTCTCGTTCGAGCGCTCCGGTACGGGTTGGCTGGTCAAGACGCCGCAGGGGTCCGTGCAGGCGGCGAAGATCATCATGGCAAACAACGGACATGCGGAAAGCTTCGGCTTCTTCCGTGGGCGCCTGCTCCATATCTTCACCTACGCCTCCCTCACCGAGGTGTTCGACCCCTCGCGCCTCAGTGGAGAACAGAAGTGGGCCGCCACGCCCGCCCTGCCGATGGGAACGACCGTCCGCCGCATCAGCACCGGCGCCGGCGACCGAATCCTGGTGCGCTCGCGCTACAGCTATAATCCGAGCATCGCAGTCAGCGACGCCGCGATCCAGCGGGCCGGCCGCCTCCACGACGGCAAGTTCTCCAAACGCTTCCCCACCCTTGGCGGCGTCGGGATGCAGTATCGCTGGGCCGGCGCGATGGCGCTCACACGCAATCATGTGCCGGCATTCGGCGAGATCGAGCGCGGCGTATTCGCGGCATGCGGCTGCAACGGCCTTGGAGCGTCGAACTCGACAGCATCAGGGATCGCGGCGGCGGAGCTGGCGCTCGGACATGATTCCGAACTCGGCCGCGTCTACGCGCGCCTGGCTGCCCCGACGGCATTGCCGCCTCAGCCTTTCACGACGATCGGAGCAAAGATCCACCTCGCCTATCGCGAGTGGAGCGCGGGATCCGAGTGATAGGCGGGCTCTCCAATCTGCGCCAGCGGCGCAGTTGACGATACAGCGAGGCTGGCCATGTGCGATCTGGCTGGATGCGCGGGTGGTTCGCGGTTCAGCGCCTGCCCCTCGTGCGCGTCGCCAGAACATTGCGGATCGAGAAGCTGGAATGGATCCTGAGGACACCGGGCAAGGTCGACAGGATCTCTTTGTGGATCCGCTCGAACTCGCCCGCATTGGCGACCTCCACGCGCAGCAGATAGTCGGAACCGCCCGTCATCAGAAAACATTCCCGGATCTCGGGATGCCGGCGGACCGCCGCCTCGAGGCGGTCGAGATAGTCCTCCGTTTGTCGTTCGAGGGTGATGTTGATGATCACGGCGATCATCTCATCCGCATTGCCGGTGTCGACCAGCACCGTATAGCCGCGGATCACGCCTGATTTTTCCATGATCTTGATGCGCCTGAGGCAGGCCGAGGGAGAGAGACCGATCTCGGCGGCGAGCTTGGCATTGCTCATGCGGGCATCGAGGCGCAGCAGTCTCAGAATATTGCGATCGATCGCGTCGAGAGCAGGCATAGTGGATCATTCCAAATTTTTATCGATTATGCGGATAATAGGCAGATCATGCAATAATCAACTACTGAATAGTCGGCAATTTCGCTCATTATTTCATAAACTACCTGAGATCGAAAAGGGGTGGACATGGATAGCGATATTTTGGTTTCCCGAACACGCATTGCGACGACCACGCCGGGAGCCACCGGCTATCTGACAATCGATCTTGCCGCCCTTGGCCGTAACTATCGCAAGCTCGTATCGATGCTGACGCCGGTCCGCGCCGGCGCCGTCGTCAAGGCCGACGCCTATGGCCTCGGCGCCGAACGGGTGGCGAGAACGCTCTACGGTGAAGGTTGCAGGCATTTCTTCGTCGCCCAATTTGTCGAGGCCTTGAGGCTCCGGCCGGCCCTTGCTCAGGACGCTCAGATTTTCGTGCTGAACGGTTTGCAGCCGGGCAACGAGATCGCCTGCGCCGAGATGGGCATTGTCCCGGTTCTCAATTCGCTGGCGCAGTGGCGGCAGTGGTCGGCGGCCGCGCGCATTCTGAAGCGCTGCCTGCCGGCCGTCCTGCAATTCGACACCGGCATGTCGCGGCTCGGTTTTCCCAGGGAAGAGCGAGCAGAGCTGGCGGCGGCTCTTCGCGATGGCAGCAATGTCGAAATCCTGTTCATCATGAGCCATCTGGCTTCGGCCGATGACATGGGCAGCGAGCAGAACGGCGAACAGTTTGCCGAGATGTCCCGCATCGCCGACGAATTTCCCGGCTTCGACATTTCCTTCGTCAATTCCGGCGGCGTTTTCCTGGGCGAGGCCTATTACGGCGTACTCGCCCGCCCCGGCATCGCGCTTTATGGCGGCGCTCCGAACGCCGGCGAGAAGAACCCGATGGAGCCGGTCGTCAGCCTCAATGTCGCCGTCGTGCAGACGCGCACCGTACCGGCGGGTGCGAAGGTCGGCTATGGCGGCGCGCATGTCACGCAACGGGAAACCCGTCTCGCCACCATTGCCGCCGGCTATGCCGATGGCCTGCCGCGATGCCTCAGCGACCGCGGCGCCGTCTATTTCAAGGGCATCCGCCTGCCGATCGTCGGCCGCGTGTCGATGGACAGCACGACCGTCGACATCACAGCACTGCCCGAGGGCGCGCTGACCTTCGGCAGTCTCGTCGAAGTGCTTGGCCGCCATCAGACGCTCGAGGATATCGCCCGCGACGCCGGCACCATTTCTTACGAAATCCTAACCGGCCTGGGCGATCGTTACGACAGGCAATATCGCTAAGAGCCGGCGCCTCCATCATTGGGAACATCATGAAGGTCATCGTTCTAGGAGCCGGCATCGTCGGCGTCACATCCGCTTATCAGCTGGCCAAGGCCGGCCATGAGGTCACGGTCGTCGACCGGCAGCCGGGTCCGGCGCTGGAGACCAGCTTTGCCAATGCCGGCGAAGTCTCCTTCGGCTATTGCTCGCCATGGGCGGCGCCCGGCATTCCCATGAAGGCCATGAAGTGGCTGTTCATGAAACATGCGCCGCTCATCCTGCGCCCGAAACTCGACATGGCCATGCTCTCCTGGATGGCCAGGATGCTGTCGAACTGCACCTCCGAGCGTTACGCGATCAACAAGAGCCGCATGCTGCGCCTTGCCGATTACAGCCGCATCGCGCTGGCCGATCTTCGCGCCGAGACCGGCATCGCCTATGATGAACGCATGCAGGGAACCCTGCAGCTGTTTCGCACGCAGCAGCAGCTCGAGGCCTCGGCAAAGGATGTCAAGGCGCTGGCTGCCGACGGTATTCCCTATGAGGTGCTGGACCGGGATGGCTGCATCCGCTTCGAACCAGCGCTGAAGCATGTGCGCGACAAGATTGTCGGCGGTCTGCTGACGCCGAAGGACGAAACCGGCGACTGCTTCAAGTTCACCAATGCGCTGGCGGCCAAAGCCGAGGCGCTCGGTGTCCGTTTTGCTTACGGGACGACGATCAAGGCGCTGGATGTCGAGGCCGGCCGGGTGCGCGGGGTCATCACCGATCGTGAGCGGATGAGCGCGGAGGCGGTGGTGGTCGCGCTCGGCAGTTATTCGCCGCTGCTGCTCGCGCCGCTCGGCATCAGGCTGCCGGTCTATCCCGTCAAGGGCTATTCGCTCACCATCCCGATCACCGATGCGTCACGCGCGCCGGAATCGACCGTGATGGACGAGACCTACAAGATCGCGATCACCCGGCTCGGCGATCGCATCCGGGTCGGCGGCATGGCTGAAATCTCAGGCTATACCAACGATCTCGGCCTGGCCCGCCGCAGCACGCTGGAATATTCGGTCACCGATCTCTTCCCCGGCGGCGATATTTCCAAGGCCTCCTTCTGGTCCGGCCTGCGCCCGATGACGCCGGATGGCACGCCGGTCATCGGCCCGACAAAGGTCGCCGGCCTCTTTCTCAATACCGGTCACGGCACGCTCGGCTGGACCATGAGCACCGGTTCGGCGCGGCTTATCGGCGATCTCGTCGGCGGCGGCCAGCCGGAAATCGATGTGACGGATCTCGCAATCGGCCGCTACGGCTGAAACCGCCCCCGGGGCAACACTAAAGGAGGGATGAACATGATTGCGCAAATCCATTACCACTTGTGTACATCGTCTTTCGAGGTCACGAATGTCCGCTAATTCTCATATACAAAACGATGGCAGCCTCGCCCGACAGCTGGCGGTGCAGAGCATGTTGTTTCGGGAAACGGCGCACAGCGGAACGGACCCGGATGAACTCTCGGAAATATTGTCTACGCCAACCTCCCCGATCAAGGTTGCGGCGGAAGGCAATATGCCGATTGCATACCACTGCAATTTCGTCTCCGTGGGAGAAGAGGTAACGGTAGCCGACTGTACCTACGAAGGCACAATCCTGATCAGGCGGGAGGCGCCCAGCGATAGGATGATCGTTTTTCTACCGATGGCAGGGAACGCATCCTTCGAAGGCATGCGGGAGCAAATCTATTCCGTTCCTGCTCGTGGTACGATCCTTGAGGCAGGTCGTGCCGCGGGTGCCCGCCTGTTTGGGCCCCGCCGTCATTTCGGCCTGTTCGTCGATCAGGCGAAGATCATTAGCCACCTGACGCATATGTTCGAACGAACGATCAGTGGCGACATCGATTTTCATCCTCACATCGATTTGACGACTGGTCCGGGGCTGGTATTGCAGCAACTTGTCTCGAGCCTCCATCGCGGTCTCAGTGGGAACGGACCGTTGCAACGGTCGCCGCTGGCCGCCAACTCGCTCTGCGACGCGGCGATCTATCTGCTTCTGGAGACCTGTCCTAATCGCTATTCGAACGAGCTTGCACTCCCTGCTCCGGCGCCAGCCCCACGCCATGTGAAATGGGCCATCGACTTCATGCAGGAACACATCGCCGAGCCGATTTCGCTCAACGATATCGCGATGGCAGCAAAGGTCAGCGTTCGGACGTTGCAACAGGGTTTCCGGCAGTTCAGGGGTACATCCCCGATGGCCTATCTGCAGGAACTTCGGATGGTTGCCGCCCATCGCGATTTGCTCGAGTCTGACGCCAAGCAAGGCATCGCCGACGTCGCGCTGAGATGGGGGTTTACGCATCTGGGGCGCTTTGCAGCGGAATACAGGAAGCGCTTCGGCCAGTTGCCATCACAGAGCTTGAAGCGCTGAGAGCCATCTCGGTGTGCCTGACGGCTCCGTCGACGATGGATCAGACGTCCGATCGCCGACGGGAACGGGCCTATGCGGCGCGCTTCAGGGCATCACTGAGCGTCGAGACGATCGTGTCGATCTGGGTTTTCTCGATAATGAGCGGTGGGGAGAGGGCGATGATGTCGCCGGTCACCCGGATCAGCAGGCCCTTGTTGAAGCAGTCGACGAAGATTTCGTAGGCGCGGGCTCCCGGCGCGCCGTCACGAGAAGCCAGTTCGACTGCGCCGACCAGTCCGAGATTGCGGATGTCGACGACATGAGGCAGGCCTTTCAGTGAATGGAGAGCCTCCTGCCAGTACGCGGCCAAATCGGCTGCGCGGGTCAGCAGGCCTTCCTCCTCGTAGATCTCCAGAGTAGCGAGCCCGGCTGCGCAGGCGACCGGATGGCCGGAATAGGTGTAGCCATGGAAGAGTTCGATCGCATTATCAGGTCCGACCATCAGCCCGTCATAGACCTTGCGGCTGGCGAAGACCGCGCCCATCGGGATCGTGCCGTTGGTGATGCCTTTTGCCGTGGTGATCAGGTCGGGCACGACGCCGAAGTAGTCGGTTGCGAAAGGGGTGCCGAGACGGCCGAAGCCGGTGATGACCTCGTCGAAGATCAGCAGAATCCCGTGCTTGTCGGCGGTTGCGCGCAGCTTCTCCAGATAGCCGTTCGCAGGCAGAACCACGCCTGCCGATCCCGACATCGGCTCGACGATGACGGCGGCGATGGTTTCGGCGCCGTGCAGTTGCACCAGGCGCTCGAGATCGTCCGCCAGTTCCACGCCGTGAGCGGGAAGGCCCTTTGAAAATGCATTGCGCCCGATGTCGAGCGTATGGCGCATATGGTCGGCCGGTATTTGCGGGAAGACCCGCCGGTTGTTGACGAGACCACCGACGGAAATGCCGCCGAACCCAACGCCATGATATCCCTTCTCACGCCCGATGATCCGCGTGCGAGTGCCCTGGCCGATCGCCCGCTGATAGGCGATGGCGATCTTGAGCGCCGTATCGACCGATTCCGAGCCCGAGCCGGTGAAGAAGATCCTGTCGAGCTTGGCTTGCGGGCCGCCCGGCGCGTTTGCAGCCAGTTTCGAGGCGAAGTCGAAGGCGATCGGATGCCCCATCTGAAAGGTTGGCGCATAGTCCAGTGTTGCAAGCTGTCGCTCGACGGCCTGGGCAATCTTCTTGCGGCCGTGGCCGGCGTTGCAGCACCAGAGCCCGGCCGTGCCGTCAAGCACCTGATTTCCGTCGATGTCGGTGTAGTACATTCCCTCGGCTGCTGCCAGAAGGCGCGGCGTGGCCTTGAATTGCCGGTTCGCGGTGAACGGCATCCAGAAATTTTCGAGTACGGGCGCGTTCGTTTTGCTGAGCTGGTCCATCCTGGCCTCCTTTGGGGTGGCGCCGAGAATGGCAATTTCTCCCTTTCAAACAAGTCCTTTTCTTTGTCGGTGCAAGCTATTGAAATTCAATGGATGGAAAGATATGATTTTGGATATTCTGGACAACACAAACGAACCACATCATGTCAGTCGATATCGGCAACCGTCTTCGCCATCTCCGCATCGCCCATAAGCTTTCCCAGCGTGAGCTCGCCAAGCGCACCGGAGTGCCCAATTCGACGATCTCGCTGATCGAATCGAACGCCTCCAACCCGTCGGTCGGGGCCTTGAAGCGAATCCTGGACGGCATCCCCATCGGCCTGGCGGAGTTCTTCGCCTTCGAGCCCGAGCGTCCCAGGAAGGCCTTCTATGCGGCCGAGGAGCTGGTGGAGATCGGCAAGGGCGCCATTTCCTACAGGCAGGTCGGGGAAAACCTGTTCGGGCGCAGCCTGCAAATCCTCAAGGAATGCTACCAGCCGGGCGCCGATACCGGAAAGGTTCCCCTTGTTCACGAGGGGGAAGAGGGCGGGATCGTGCTCTCGGGAAGGCTCGAGGTGACGGTCGATGACGAGCGGCGGATCCTTGCAGCGGGTGACGCCTACTATTTCGAAAGCAGGCGCCCGCACCGCTTCCGCTGTGTCGGACCGGTGCCCTGCGAGGTCATCAGCGCCTGCACGCCGCCGACTTTCTAGTTCTTGCCCTCGATGCGGGCAAGCACCCCGTCGAGTGCGGCGGTCAGCGCGGCAAGGCCGCCCTTCTTCTCGAAGTCGGAGAAAACCTGCTCGTTCAGCCCGCCCTTGGTCGCGAATTCGCGACTCAGCGCGCTGAACGGTTCGTTGCCGGGGCTGTTTGCTTTCTGCGCGAGGCTTGCAAAGAGCGGGGCAATGTAGGCCTGTCCCTTCGCCTTTTCGAGGCCGCTTCTTTCCAGCCAGACGGCAACCTGCTCCATGATGCCGAAATAAGTCGACATCATTGCGCTCGCTGCCGCGAGAAGATCATATTCCTTCCTCGACTGGCATTGAACGGCCGTTCCGAGCGTGTCGAACAGCGCGGCGACAGCGGTATCCGGCGGATAGATGGCAGTGACGCCTTGCCGGCCTGCGACGAAGGGCAGGGGGATCGCCTGCACCAGATGCACGTCGGCGCCGATCCATTCGGACAGGGCCTGGCGCTCCGTCGCCGCAACGAGGCTGACGACCATTTGGCTATCCCTGAACGATAGCGCGCGCACGACCTCCTCGGCGACCTGCGGCCGTATTGCCAGGAACACCATGTCGCTGCGCTCGACGACGTCCTGGTTGTCCTTGGCAATTCTCACAGTGGCGAATTCGTCGACCAGCGTCGCGGCGATGTGAGCGCTTCGTGGAGACACGTGAATTTGGGAGGCATAGGCCGGCTCGGTGAGAAGCCCGCGAACCATGGCCTCGGTAATCGCGCCGGTGCCGACGAAGCCGATACTGTCGATTTTCATTTGATTACTCCGCAGCCCGCAGCGGGCCCAATGCGACATCCCTGTGCCGAACCACATCACCTACAAACGGCAAGACGGCGGTTACCGCCTTCACCCAGAACTTCGCCTGCGACTATGCACCCGACAAGATCGGGGTCAATGCCGTCTGCCCCGGCGAAATCCATACGCCGATGCATGACGCCGTTATTTGCGCGCTGGCGGATGCCTGATCCTGCTTTTGTTTCGGATTTCATCCGGTTACAAGGCGAGGAGGCTGCGAACATTCGACAGAACGGAAGGCATCGATCTTGAATCTCCTGCGTCGCGCGCTCTTGGCGTCCATCGCGGCGATGATCGGTTGGAAACCATCATCGTCCAAGGAAATCAGCCCGGCCTCCGGCGAAACGGCAATCCAAACCGAGGCGGAGGAATCGTCGGTGACGCCCCGGCATGTCTTATGTTTCCTCGGCAAGGGACGTGACCTCAGCCCCTTGTCCGATGCGGCATCGCAGGCAATCCGTGACTTCGCCACGGGCTTCAGCATCGACGAGGACTATTCCCAGGCCGAGCCTGATGACCGTATGAGCCAGTCATTCGCCGTGTGCTGGGATCGGGTCGAAGCCGATGCGTGGAGCCCGGCAGACGAAGATGCCGTCTCCGATCATCAATCGGTCCTCTATGTCCTTGGGCCGAGCATGCCACAGGCGGAGACGGTGAAGGTTTCGATGCTGGCGCTGCGCCTCGTCGAACGGCTGATCGGTGCGGGAGCGGTTGCGGTAAAGGGCGAAAGCGCCGGCATTGCCCATGGCTTCGACCGGTGGAGAGAGCTGATCCGGCAAGGCGCCGAGGCGGTAAAGGCCGCCGACCCGCTGGCCCAGCAGCGGATCGGCCGACTGGCCTTTGCGAAGCGGCCGCTATCGGTTCCGGGGTATCTGGAGAGCGTCGGTTTCCATCTCGTCGGATTGCCGGAGGTCTATGTGCCTGAGACGGCCGGCAGCGAAAGGCAGATCGTCGCCATCATGGATGCGGTTGCCGACGAGATCGCGCGGCGGGGCCTCGAGCCGACGCTCAAGGAGCGCCGTGCAAGCCTCTCCTTCGATTCGACTTACGAACCGGATGAGTTCAAGTTCAATCCATACGGCATAGTCAGGCTGCCCAAGTGAGCCTGGGCTATCGTCCACAAGGCTTCGTTCTCCGGCTTAGTTGTAAGTGATCGTGTCGCCGACCCTCGGGCGATTGAAGTAATGGCGATCGAAGCTGTAGCCATTCTGCCCGGTGAAATTCGAAAAGAACGCCGAGACCGGCGTCGTCAATGTGTACTGCACCCGGGTCAGCACCACCTGCACGCCGTCATCCTGGATCTCCGAAGGGACCTCGATTGTGCTCGCCGAGCCGGAGGTAAGGGTGGAGGTGTTGAGCGCTGCAGACCAGTTGACCGTCGCGCTGCCGCTCTTGGCGATATCGTCCACCGCGAGGGTGATCGTCAGCCCTGTCGTGTCATAGGGCTGCAGGATGAAGCTGGCGCCGGAGAGAAGCTTGGCGACATCGGATTTCGTCCAGGAGCCCTGCTGTGAAATCATATCGCCTGTGGAAGAGGCGATCTCATCTATCTTTCGGCTGACTGTGAGTGCATGGCCGAGATCGACGGTGCCGAACAGGAGCATCACCAGGATCGGCAACACCAGCGCGAATTCCACACCCGAAGCCGCCGACCGGTCGCACAGGAGATGACGGGCGCGGGATCGGGCGAAGCGGAAGAAGGACAGGCTGCGTTTCATGATCATGTCAGAAAGGCTCGTTGCGGAACAGAACGGAAGATCCGAGCAGGTAGCGGCCGTCCGAAAGCTTGGCGCTCGACAGGCTGAAGAAATTGACGACGGCTGTCCATGGCAGGAATGTCTGAACCAGGATGTAGTCGCTGCCCTTGCCGATATCATAGGTCTCGGTGACAGTGAGATTGCCGCTGTCGTCGATGGGGTCGGCGCTGGCGGCGGACGAGAGGTCGGAAAGCACGTTCACCTTGACCAGGAGACCGCTGGAGCAGCTGAACGAGAGAAGCATGTCGTTGCAAATCCTGGCCTTGAAATCGGCTAGCGTGATGTTGGAGGACGCAACCTCGCCGGTGCGGATCATCCGAGAGATCTTGTGCACCGAAGCGTCCAGCGCCGAGTTGATGAAGAACATCAGCGACACTTCGATAATGCCGAATATCATGATGAAGAGCGGCAGAGCCAGGATCGCAAATTCGATCGCAGCGACCCCTTTGCGATCGCCAAGCAGGCGGCGCAACGATGCGAAGCGTTTCCCTCGCCTCATTGGGTCAGCCGGACGGATGCGAGATATTGGGTGAAAAGCGCCGACAGACCTGCGGTGATCTCGGTCGACGACGATGCGGATATGAACAAGCTCTTGGAGGATGCGCAGTCGGAAAGCGCATAGGGAATGTAATCCCTTCTCGTGATGCTGGTCGACACGCCGCTTTGCATGGTGCCGCCGTAGGTGCTTTTCCAGCTGGCGCTTGCCATGGTCGAGCCGACAGTGGCGTTGTAACCCCAGTCCGAGGTGATCGGCAGGTATTCGGTATAAAGAACCGCCATGGTGGCGGACTGGTTTTTGACGTAGGCGCACCAATCCGGATTAAGCGGCGCCACTTTGTTCCAGTATGCCCCATACGTTGCCTGCCCGTTCTTCCAAGTCACCTTGTCAGTCACCCATTCGCGCTGCGACTGGACGCCGTCCGTCAGCAGCAGAACCAGCTTGAGCGGTGAGCCCGAGGATGTTCCGTCCCCACCGGTGCCGACTTTCTGCTTGAGCGTCGCCAGAGAGACGTCAAAATAGGTGGCTGCCTTCGAGGTCGCGCTGGTCAGGCCGTAACTTGCGTCCGCAAGGCGATTTCGCGCCGTGTCCGTGCTGAGCGTCGGGGTCAGAACTTCCGTGAGGGTATCACCCAGGCTATATAATCCGACCTTGATGCGTTGATGATTGCTGTCGGAGTCGTCAATCATATCGAGCACGTCTCTGACGGCGTCACCGGCAACATCGGCACGCAGCTTTATGTTCTTGGCCGTGCTGTATTCGTAATTGTTGGCGTATTTCGTCTTGCCGATAGTCTGCGCATCGCCGGTGTGGCAGGCGAACTGGCAACCGATGCCGGAATACATGGCCGACTGGCCGGCCGTTGTTGCCGCGAGAAGCATCGACGGGGATGTGTCGATGACGATATAAACATTGAGATAGGAGGTGGCCGGCCCCTTGACGGCGCTTGCCACGCTGACGTCGACGGTGTCGATGTTGGCGATCTTCATCAGCGTCGTCGGAACCGTGCCGCTGGCCGTCGCGGTGATCTTATGGTTTGAGGTATCGATGTCGATGTCGCCAAGCGTATAGCTGTTTTCCACCTGCGCGTGAAACCAGTCTGCAACCTTTTCCTTGAGGGCGTCGGCGTCGTCGGTATCGATCCCTTTGACTGCGGCGATCAGGGCCGTGTCGAGATCGCTCTGCATCCTCTGGCGGACATTGTAGGTACGGATGTAGTCAAAGCTCGCACCGACTGCGACGATCATCGGCACCAGGGTGAGAGCAACGACGATCGCGACATTGCCACCCCTGTCCCTTCCGAGACCGCGAAAGGTTCTGAAGACCCGATCAACTGAATATGAAAGACCCGAGCGCAAAATGACCACCGTCAATAAGTCATACTAATGTGCAAGAAGTATCCAAATTGCTTAAGTCTTTGTTAATTCCTGCGTTTTCCGATGAAATGCGGACTGCCGACTCAATGTTTCGTGCGCAAATTGTATATGTCTGCGAATTATGGATAGCCGTGGAATGACATATCATCTCATTCGTGCTGCGGGGATCCACATGCGTGAGTGAAGCCGGACGCGGCGATATGCCCGGCGCCCATCCGCGACCTCTCCAGCGTTTTCGTTCAACTGCCTGACATCCAAGCACGGATATCAGCGCTTTGGCGGCAGGTTCTCCTCTTTCTCGGGCCGAAGACCAGGCCGACGAGGCTGGTGTGGGACATTTCCGCCAGGCCGGAAATTGGATAACCCAGCGATGACCGTGCGTATCAAGATTACGCATTCAGCGCTGGATCAGGAGGTCATGCAGGCGTTGTTGAACGCCCTGCGGGGACATGTTCCGATTGTTGAAGAAGTCGCCCACTATGCCGATCCAGCCTTCCGACATCTGGGTCGGCATGGCCTGGGATTGGGCGCTCACTTCGCCCTTCCTGGCCGAAATTAGCCACTTAAACCCAGTCTTTATTCGGCTCCGAACGAACTCAGTTTTTTCAGAAGCGCTTCGGAAATCTCGAACTGGCGCGCTGTTCCGCGCCCCATCGAGTTCTTGACGATTGTCTCGTCCAACATTCCTCGCCTCACCAGAAGATCCACCGTCTCCTTGACGCCACTGCGCGTCAGAGCCGTAATTTCCATAATACTGGAAAGGGTTAGCTTCTGGTGCGCCTGGTTCATGCTGTACAGGACCGTCATCATGCCGACCTGCTTCAGCCTTGCCTGAGGCGTCTCGTCTTCGAGGGGATGATCGAGGATCTCATGCAGGATAAGACCTGAGAAAGCCAGATTCCGCCATTGGGTCGTCAGTGCTCTTGTCATGCTGTTTTACTGTGTTATATAAATCAGTATAAGTTGCTCTACAGACAAACCACCTCTTCCGCAATGGGATGTCCGTTGAAGGGTCGTGCTCATGAAAAACCTTCTGCTCAACTCAGTCGTGGCGGCCTGCTGCATGTTGCCACCCTACCTTACTTCACCTGGCAGGGCGCAAGCAAATGAATGGGGCTGCGAGGTTATCCTGTGCCTTTCCAACCCCGGAGGCCCGACGCAGTTCGCGGAATGTCGGCCGCCGATCCAAAAGCTGTGGCGCGAGCTTGCCGAGGGGCATGCATTCCCGACATGTAGCGGCGCCACCTTCCACAGTTCGCGCCCGGGCTATGAGCCGTATTACTGCGAAACCGGATACCGGCTGGAAAGCGATTATGGTCCGCGCGGGCAAGAAACAACCTGCGTGGCGACAGCCCTCCAGCCGGTGAGTGATGCATTCTGCCCTCATGCTGGGGACGAGTACAATTTCAGTGACGGCTCGGTTCTGTCCCCGCGATGGCAGCTGTTGGACGGACGGCGACAATGCATGGGCTATCCCACCGCCCGCCCGAACGTCCGATCGCAGCCGCACTATGTCGACGTGACGATCGACGGGGCGGCGACGCAACGGGTCTGGTACTGATCGATGGCAGCGGCATTCATGGATCTCGCCCAGAACTGCGCACCCATGGTGGAAATCAGAACGCTCGCCGCTGTCATCAGTCTCGAGAGCGGCTTCCAACCCTTCGCCATTCGGATCAACAGCGGTCCGCCGCTTGAGCGCCAACCCACATCAAAGGCCGAGGCAATTGAACTCGCGACCTCCCTCGTTGCCGATCGGCAGGACATTCAGATTGGTCTTGGCGGCATCGGCGAGAAGGAGTTGCGCAGGCTCAAGCTTTCGATCTCGGATGCGTTCGATCCTTGCCTGAACCTCAAGGCGACGGCCACTCTGCTCGACGGCTATTATCGTCTGGCCTTGCGCGCCGGCGCCGATGCGATCCGAGCCGAAAACGTCATGCTTCAGTCCTACTACGGGCGTGACGATCCCTCTGTTGGCGAAATGATCAAATATGACCAGCAGGTCCGCCAGGAAATGGTCCGTCTGCCTTCCGACCTGGCGTCTCTAACTGTCGCCGAGCCGCCTGAAGAAAGCCCTCGCGCGGACCGGCCGGCCAGCCGGGAGACATCCCCGCGCGCACAATTCCTTCCCCAATCCGGTGAAGCCGCATCGTGGGACGTCTTTAACGCCCGGCGGTCATCCGAGGTTCTCGTGTTTCAGAACGAACGATCGGAGCAAAGTGAATGATCTCGAAAACAAGCCTTCGCCCTGTCGCGGCCTCTCTCCTGATGGCAGTCGCCATCATCGCCTGCCTGGTGGAGCCGGCTTTCGCCCAGGCCGCCGGCGTCGAAACCGTGCTGCAGAACATCGTCGACATGCTGACCGGCAACATCGCCCGGCTGCTTGCCGTCATCGCCGTCATCATCATCTGCATCGCCTGGATGTTCGGCTACATGGATCTGCGCCGCGCTGGTTTCTGGATCATCGGCATCGGCGGGATTTTCGGTGCGACGGAACTCGTCAATACGATCGTCGGAAGCTGATGATCATGCCGACCGCCGCCGCTATCGAGGAAGACACCCTGTTCCTTGCCTGCACCCGCCCGGCGATGATCGCCGGTGTGACGATGGAGGCGATGGGCGTCAATGTCATGCTGACGACGATCCTTTACATCACCGCGGGATCGATCGCCTACGCACTGGTCGGCGTCGTCTTTCATTTCATATTCCGGACGCTCGTCAAGCACGACCACAACATGTTCCGGATCCTGATCTCGTGGATCGACACCCGCGGCCGGTCACGCAACACCGCCTATTGGGGCGGCGCCACGCTCTCGCCGCTGACGCTCATCCGGCACTATGACGAAAGGGATCTGAGCCTTGCCTAGCATCGCAACGCTTCGCTCACGCGAACTCGGCCCCGAAACCTTCATTCCGCACGTCCGCCATGTCGACGAGACAACGATCGCGCTCAAATCCAGGGCGCTGATGGTGATGCTAGCGCTCGATGGCGTATCCTTCGAAACCGCAGATGTCCTGGACCTGAACAGCCTGCACCGCGACCTCAATACGCTCTACCGCAACATCGCCGATGAGCGCCTGGCGCTCTGGACACATGTCATTCGCCGCCGCGACAACGCCTATCCGGACGGAGAGTTCGCCAATCGTTTTTCGCAGGGGCTGAACACAAAATACCGCGACCGCATGATCGGAGAGGATCTGTTTCGAAACGATCTTTACCTCTCGCTTGTCTGGCATCCGGGCCGGGATCCAGCCGAAAAAGCCGCCAATCTTGTTTCGCGCCTGCGCAGGGCAGGCCGCGCCGGCGTCGAAGTCGATGAGGATGGCTTGAAGCACCTGAAGGACAAGGTATCCGACGTCACCGCGGGCCTGAAGCGCTTCGAGGCTCGAGTGCTCTCCATTTACGAGCAGGACGGCATCCTCTTTTCCGAACCGAGCGAGGTGCTGCATCAGGTCGTTGGCGGCCGGCGGGAGCGCGTCCCGTTGACGGAGGGCAGGATATCTTCGGCGATCTATTCTGATCGGGTGATCGTCGGGCGCGAAACCATCGAGATCCGTCATGAGGCCGATAGCCGCTATGCCGGCATCTTCGGGTTCAAGGAATATCCGGCGACGACCCGCGGCGGCATGCTCGACGGCATCCTGACGGCGCCGTTCGAGCTCATCCTGACGCAGTCTTTCGCCTACGTCTCGAAAGCCGATGCGCGCACGATCATGGGGCGCAAACAGAACCAGATGGTGAGCGCCGGCGACAAGGCTGCCTCGCAGATCGACGAACTCGACGATGCCATGGACGACCTGGAATCGAACCGCTTTGTGCTTGGAGAGCATCATCTGGCGCTGTCGGTCTTTGCGCCTTCGGTGAAGGAACTGACCGACCATATGGCAAGAGCACGGGCCTATCTCACCAATGGCGGCGCGGTCGTCGCCCGCGAGGATCTCGGGCTGGAGGCGGCCTGGTGGGGGCAGTTGCCGGGCAACTTCCGCTATCGGGCACGGTCGGGCGCCATCACCTCGCGAAACTTTGCAGCACTCTCTCCCTATCATTCCTATCCGACAGGCAGGAAGGACGGGAATGAATGGGGACCGGCCGTTGCCATGCTGAAGACTGCCTCCGGCTCGCCCTTCTATTTCAATTTCCATCATAGCGACCTTGGCAACACCTTCGTCTGCGGACCGTCGGGCGCCGGCAAGACGGTGCTGTTGAACTTCATGCTCTCCCAGCTCGAAAAACACGATCCCCACATGGTCTTCTTCGACAAGGATCGCGGCGCCGACCTGTTCGTCCGGGCTGCGGGCGGCACTTACCTGCCGCTTCGAAACGGTGTTGCCACCGGCTGCGCGCCGCTAAAGGCACTCGACCTCACGCCGGAAAACAAAGTGTTCCTCACAGGCTGGGTTGGCAGGCTGGTGGGAGCGGGAAGCCGAGAACTGACCGTCACCGAGCTGCGCGACATCGCCTCGGCCGTCGACGGTCTGGCGGACCTTCCTGTCGAGCGCCGCTCCATTGGCGCCTTGCGTACCTTCCTCAACAACACCGATCCCGAGGGCATCGCCTCGCGGCTGAGGCGGTGGGAAAGGGGAGGTCCGCTCGGCTGGGTGTTCGACAACGAGACCGACGACATCGGGATCGGTGCCAAGTTCATCGGCTACGACATGACCGACTTCCTCGACAACGAGGAAATTCGCGCTCCGCTGATGGCCTACCTGTTCTTCCGCATCGAGCAGCTGATCGACGGGCGGCGCATCATCATCGTCATCGACGAGTTCTGGAAGGCCCTGCAGGACGAAGGCTTTCGCGATCTCGCCCAGAACAAGCTGAAGACGATCCGCAAACAGAATGGGCTGATGTTGTTTGCGACCCAAAGCCCGCGCGATGCGATCGTCTCGCCGATCGCCCATACGATCATCGAGCAGTGCCCGACGCAGATCTTCCTACCCAATCCGCGCGGCGATCATGCCGATTATGTCGACGGGTTCAAACTGACGGAGCGCGAGTTCGAGCTTCTCTCCCGCGAGCTTCCGGTCGAAAGCCGCCGCTTCATCGTCAAGCAGGGGCACAACAGCGTCGTTGCCGAACTGAACCTCAGGGGTTTCGACGACGAGCTCGAGATTCTCTCCGGCCGCACCGCCAGCGTCGAATTGGCCGAGGCGATCCGGAAGGAGGTCGGCGACCGGCTCGAAGACTGGCTACCGGTGTTTCAGCAAAGAAGGAGAACGGATTGATGCAAAGGGTCAGAATAGGGTTTTCTCTGGCGATGATGGCTGCGCTGTCGCCCGCAGGAACGGCATTCGCACAGGGCATTCCGGTCATCGATGAGACCGCGATCGCCAAGCAGATCGAAAGCATCACGCAGCTGAAATCGCAGCTCGACACGCTCAATCAACAGCTTCAGCAGGCCCAGCAGCTTTACGCATCGCTGAACAAGGTCACCAACATGGCCGATGTCGCCGGTCTGCTGAACGACCCTTCGATCCGCAAGGCGTTGCCGCAGGACTTCAACGCCATCGAAGGGCTGCTCAAAGGCTCGGGCACCGGGGCCTTCGCAACCTCCGCCTCGAAATTCCTCGAGAATAATTCCACCTATCGCACCGATGCCAATGACTTCTATGCGCAGGAACTGGCGCGCGCCCAGAACCGCAATGCCGGCCAGTTGAGCCTCGGCCAGCAGATCTACGATGCCGCCACCAAGCGCATCGACGGCATCGATCAGCTGCGCCAGCAGATCTCCAGCGCCACGGATGCCAAGGACATCGCCGATCTTCAGGCACGGCTGCAAGCCGAAACCGCCTTCCTGCAGACCGACGTGCTGCGCATGCAGGCCCTGCAGATGGTCCAGCAGGCTGAGGTTCAGGTCGACGACCAGCGCAAGGCCGAGGATTGGCGCAAGCGCCTCGATGCCATGGGAGAGGCGCTCAAATGAAACATCTCCTGCTTGGCATCGTCATGCTCACCCTTGCTGGCTGCTTCGCCGAGGAAGACAGGATCTACACTGTCGACGAGCTGATGGATGATGAGGTCCTGCTGGCGAAGATCACAAGTGAATGCCGCAACAATCCCGGCGCCTTGCGTCAGACGCCCAATTGCCAAAACGCCGAGGCGGCGGACTGGAGGGTTCGGCTTCATCTTCCACGTAAATCGCCAGGAGGCTGAGTGGTGTACCAGGTCTTCAGCTTCGTCGACGGCCAGTTCAAGTCGCCGCTGGAAAATTTCATCTCGTCGGGCACATCGAACATCGCCAGCTGGATCAGCGGCCCGCTCACCGTGGCGCTGACACTTTATGTCGTGCTCTATGGTTACCTTGTCCTGCGGGGCTCGGTCCAGGAGCCCATTCTCGAATTCGCCTTCCGGGCGATGAAGCTTGCGATCATCGTCATGCTGGTGAGAAACGCCAGCGACTATCAGACCTATGTTACCAATATTTTCTTCGAAACGCTGCCGCGCGAGATCTCGCAGGCGCTGAACTCGGGTAGCGCACCGAGTGCTTCCACCTTCGACAGCCTGCTCGACAAGGGCCAGAAATGCGCCCAGGAAATCTGGGCGCGTGCCACCTGGCCTGCCGATATCGTCACCGGCATCGGCGGGATGATGGCGATCGGCGCGAGTTTCACCGTGGCGGCGATCGGCTATATCGTCTCGCTCTATGCCCGGCTGGCGCTCGCCATCGTGCTGGCGATCGGCCCGATCTTCGTCGCGCTGGCGATGTTCCAGTCCACCCGTCGTTTCACCGAATCCTGGATCGGTCAGCTCGCCAATTTCGTCATTCTCCAGGTCCTGGTCGTCGCCATCGGTTCACTGCTGATCAGCTGTATCGACACGACATTTACGGCAATCGAAAGCTACACGGATGTCATGATGCGTCCGGTCGCCCTTTGCGCCATCTGCCTTGCCGCTCTCTACGTCTTCTACCAGCTGCCCGGCATTGCCTCCGCGCTCGCGGCGGGCGGGGCGTCGCTGACCTACGGCTATGGTGCCAGCCGAGACGCCCATGAAAGTACGCTTGCCTGGGCCGCCTCGCATGGCACCAGAGCGGTTGGGCGAGGCGCCCGGTTCGTCGGCCGCCGCCTCAGATCTTGAGGGGCCGGATGACGACTTCTCCACGACAAACGTTTCAGAGGTTTGCATTTCAATGATCCGCATTATCGTCTCACTCCTCCTTGCCATGGAGCTCACCGGCTGCGCTTCGAAGTCCCACCCTTTGCCCAAATGCGATAGCTATTCGCGCCGGCCGCTCAACCGCGCCATGTGGCAATGGGAGGACAACAATCCCACCAAGCAGGACGGTTCCGACGCTGTCCCGGCAACGGAGACTGGCCAGGTATCCTCCTATGGCGAAGAGCCGCTGACGAAGGAACCTGCCGCCTTCGCGCATTTCGACGTCGTGGCCTCCTATCGGCCATGCCAGGAGGGGTGAGATGGTGAGTCCGGACAGTCTGAAGAGCTATTTCGAAAGGGCACGCCGCTTCGATCAGGATCGGCTTATCCAGGTGGAGCGGTCGGCGCGCATCGCCTGGTCCATCGCGATCGCCGCAAGCGTGCTTGCCGCCACTTCGATCGTCGCCGTTGCCGGCCTCACACCCTTGAAAACGGTCGAGCCCTTCGTCGTTCGGGTCGACAATTCGACCGGCATCGTCGACGTCGTCTCGGCGCTGACCTCGACGGCCGGCAGCTATGACGAGGCGGTGACCAAGTACTTCGCCGCCAAGTATGTGCGTGCGCGGGAAGCCTACATCTGGAGCGAGGCAGAGGAGAATTTTCGAACGGTCGCCCTGCTCTCGACCCAGTCGGAACAGACGCGGTTCGCGGCGATCTACCGGGGCGGTAATCCGGACTCTCCGCAGAATATCTATGGCCGCGGCGCGACGTCACGCATCAACGTCGTCTCGATCTCGCTGATCAACGCCAATGTCGTATCGGTACGCTATATCAGAACCGTCACCCGCGGTGACGACATCAGGACAACCCACTGGGTGGCGACGCTCACCTTCTCTTATGTCAACGCGCCGATGTCATCGACCGATCGGCTGACCAATCCGCTTGGTTTTGCCGTCAGCGAGTATCGCGCCGATCCGGAGGCCATCAATTGAGCCAGCGTCTTCTGATCGCCCTCCTTGTTGCCGGCCTCTCCACGACGGCGTTGGCGCTCGATATTCCGCGCGGCGCATCGCAAGATAGCCGTATCCGTTTCGTCGACTACCAGCCCTACAACATAACGAAGATCGTCGGCACGCTACGCTCCTCGGTACAGATCGAGTTCGCCGCCGACGAAGAAATCGCCCATGTGGCGCTCGGCAACAGCGTCGCATGGGAAGTGGCGCCGGCCGGAAACATCCTGTTCCTGAAACCCCGCGAAAACCAGCCGGTGACCAACATCTCGGTCGTGACGACCAGGCGGGACGGCTCGATGCGCAGCTACCAGATGGAACTCACGGTTCGCGACGGCACCGTCGAGGCCGGGCAAAACACCTACTTCTATGTGAAGTATCGCTATCCCGCCGATGAGGCCGAACGCCGGAGGCTCGATGCCGCTGCTCGTGCGCAGGCGGCCCAGGCCGGCGAGGCGGACAAGGTTCTTGCGCTCCACGAAGCCTATGGTCCACGCAACTGGCGCTATTCGGCGCAAGGATCGGCGGCACTCGAACCGCAGGCGGTCTACGACAACGGCAAGGTCACCACCTTCGCCTTTGCCGGCAACCAGGAAATGCCGGCGATCTACATGGAAAATTCCGACGGCAGCGAAAGCCTGGTGCCGAAGTCGGTGGAGAACAACCTGGTGCTGGTGCACGCGATCAGCCGCAAGTTCATCCTGCGCAGGGGAGGCGACGTCCTCTGCATCTTCAACGAGGCCTATGATCGGATCGGCATCAATCCCGACACCAATACGACCTCACCCTCTGTCGAGCGTGTTGTGAAGACGCAGGCTGCGACAGAAGAATAGGAGGACGTCATGGCCGAGGAAGACAGCACCCAAATTCCTGGTGAGCGCGCCGAAACGACGACCGGCCGCGGCCTCGACAACAACCCGACGGTGAGACGTGGCGTGGTGGCGCTGGCGATCATTGCCTTCGTCGGCTTTGCCCTCTGGTCGATGCGCGGGCAGGATAAGCCCGCCGACGGGATCCAGCCCGAACGCGTCGTCATCCGGCAGACGTCGGATTTCGAGCCAGCGAAGGAGCCGGTCCAACCGGTCGCGACGCCGGAAACAGTCCTGCCGACGCCCGGGATTCCCGACCAGCAGCCGGGCGAGGATGACAAGCTTCTCGACGCTGCCCGCCGCGCGCCTGTGATCGCCTTTGGTGGTGAAAAGTCTCCCCAGTCTCATCCTCGAGACCAGGATGGCAGTGCCGATGCCGCGTCGAATTACGTTCCGCTCGCAGACAGGCCGGGCGGCCTCAGTGCCGAGGCGGAAAACGAGGACCAGCGCTTCAATCGCATGCTGGCGCCGACACAGCTGCAGGGCTCGCGTGCAGGAACCCTTGGAAATCGCGACTTCATCGTCGCCATGGGGACCTCCATTCCATGCGTCCTGGAGACGGCGCTGTCCTCCGACCAACCCGGCTTCACGAGCTGTGTCATCAACCGCGACGTCCTGTCGGACAACGGCCGCGTCGTGCTGATGGAAAAGGGCACGCAGGTCGTCGGCGAATATCGGGGCGGCCTTCGCCGCGGTCAGAAACGCCTTTTTGTTCTCTGGAATCGGGCAAAGACGCCGAAGGGGGTGATCATCACCCTGGCGTCACCGGCAACCGATGCCCTTGGGCGTGCCGGTGTCGACGGCTATGTCGATACCCATTGGTGGGAACGTTTCGGCAGCGCGATCCTGTTGTCCATCGTCGGCGACGCCACCTCCTACGCCAACAGCCAGCTGCAGGATAGCGATGTCGAGGCAGACAACACGACGAGCGCCGGCAAGCAAGCCGCGACCATCGCCGTCGAGCAGTCGATCAATATTCCGCCGACGCTGTTGAAGCATCAAGGCGAGCTGGTCTCGATCTTCGTGGCACGTGATCTCGATTTCTCGAGCGTCTATCGGCTTCGCGTGACCGAACCGCGCAATCGCATCTACGATCGGGCGGTTCTTGGCGACTTCCGTCCAGCCTCGACCCTGGTCACGAAATAGGCCCGCTCATGACGGAGGGAGCCGACTCCGGCGTCGTGCGCGAGCTGCTGGTACCGCTGTCGCCTTTTCTCCGCGACAAGTCCCTTTACGAGATCATCGTCAACTGGCCAACCCAGGTGGTCACCGAGGGCACGGCCGGGTGGCAAACCCACGATCTGCCGGAGCTGTCGTTCGACAAGCTGATGCGTCTCGCACGCGCTGTCGCCAGCTATTCCAACCAGGCAATCGACGAAACCAGACCCATCCTCTCGGCAACGTTGCCGGGCGACGAGCGCATCCAGATCGTCATCCCGCCGGCCACGACAAAGGGAACCGTCAGCATCACGATCAGAAAGCCGTCGTCGGTGTCTCTGAGCCTGAACGATCTTGATCAAGGCGGCTTGTTCGCCGAGGTGGCAAGGGAAGAGGCGGACGTCTCTGCAATCGACCGTACGCTCCTGGACCTCCATCGAACCGGGTCATACCAGGCATTTCTTCGAGAGGCTGTCCATGCGCGCAAGAACATCATCATCTCCGGGGCGACAGGATCCGGCAAGACGACGCTTTCGAAGGCGTTGATCCGCCATATTCCTTCCAGCGAACGCATCATCTCCATCGAAGACACGCCCGAGCTCGTCATCCCGCAGCCGAACCACGTCCGTCTCTTCTATTCCAAAGGTGGCCAAGGGCTGGCGAAAGTCGGGGCGAAGGACCTGCTCGAATCCTGCCTGCGCATGCGGCCGGATCGCATTCTTCTCCAGGAACTGCGTGACGGCACAGCGTTCTACTACATTCGCAACGTTAACTCAGGACATCCCGGTTCGATCACCACCGTCCACGCCGACTCGGCCGGGCTTGCATTCGAACAGCTGACACTGCTGGTTAAGGAATCGGACGGCGGGCGGGATCTGGAGCGGAACGACATACGCGAGATGCTGAAGATAGCGATCGACGTCATCGTCCAATGCAAACGCATCGATGGTCGGTTTCGGGTGACTGAAATCTACTATCGTGCCACCGCGGAAACCAAGGTCGATGATATTGCGCGCTGCGATCGTTGTGATCGTTAACGCCGAAAGTCCTTTGGCAGCCAAGACTCACGAAGCTATGGGGGAACGGATCGCGATTCTGGATCAATTGCCGCGCATGCGGTTGGAGATCAGAGGAGCGAGATTCCCATCAAGGTGCTAGACAAATGTGCGCATGTGAAAGCCATCGTCATGCGATCAGGCAACTTTAAAAAACCGCTTGGGCTTCTATTTCCTCGGTAAGATAGAAGCGCGGCGCCGCCTCGCCTCTTCATGCATGTTGACAGGCGTAGTCGCGAGAACGCGCGTAATCAACGACGTCAGAAAACGGGCCGGCGAAAGGTCATCTGGGGTTCGCTCTTCGAGGATCGATACCTTGGGCAGGGCCTTGACGATGCTCTCGACCGTGCTTTCCGCAAGGTGCGCGATCTCATCGTCGGCTGGATCCGTTATCGGCTGCGGGCCTGGCTCCAATATGCCGTCGCTGGGTTCTTCCTCATCGGTTGTCGGTAGTATTGGATCAGTTGAATATTCCATCAAAACCAGGCATGTGGAGTGATACGCATCGTCCTCACGGCCAAGCTTGGACAAAAGGTCGAATAACCACTCTGCCGTTTTGGGTTCCTTTTCCAGGATGTCAGACCGCAGGCCGAACAAGAACCCCAGAGCCGCCAGTGGGTGGCGCAAGCGAAGATTCTTGGCGTCGCCATAGGATTCCTCGATGCGGTTCGGCGCATTCTTTCCATAGGACGAATCCATTCGCTTCGTCGAAATCAACAATTCCGGGCCGGTCACCCAATCGGCGATGATCACATCTACCTGTTTCAGGTAGTTTTTGCCGAGAATCGAAGCAGAGGAGGAGGTAACGCTGGGAATGGACGTGTTCGATATCAGATGGGTTTGGGCCTTGGCTCGAATCGCAATGGGAAGTGACTTGACGAATGCCGCGACAGGCGCGGGAAGAACGCGAGGGTTCACCGGCCTTGGCCAGACTTGGTCCGTGCCGAAACCAGCCCTGCGAAGCTCATAGCTGAGCCAGACATCAAGGGCGAGGGCGGGCACTCCCGTCTGCGTCCCCACTTTCAGGTGGAGCGGAACGCCGAGCAGCAGCGCGAGGGTCTTGTAGTCGGGCCGGAAGGACGGCTGGCCGTCTGATCCAAGAACCCACGGATTGCTGTGTTTCCCGCCAGGTGCGGCAGATGCGACGATGTGGTCGAAGATTTCCCAGGCTTCCGCTTTCGAACTTGGTTTAGCGGCCACTTGCTGCCCTCAAATTGCGGCGGTTCGCGAGTTCCGCGCGTGCATTCCGCACGGCTGCCATTTGCACCGCCGAAACCTCGCCGTCGACCAGCAGTACCTCGTCAACGAGCTTGACGGCATCGAGCAGCCGCCCTTTGTCCAGGAGCTTCCCAACGCTTCGCTTGGCCTTGCGAAGCTCATCGGCTCTGGAGGCAACCAGGGTCGGGGAAGGCATGGCCCAAACGTCGGCCTCCTTTGGCTCGATCTTCAGGATTCCGCCTCCGTAGGCGCGGCCGACCATTTCGGCATGCAACAAGGTAATTGAGTTCAAGCTGGCGACAGGGAGGAGCTCGCGGCCAAGGACCGTATAGGCCTCATTTAGGTAAACCCCATGCACTGAATTAAGGTGACGGGCCTTGGCCGCGTTTTCCGTGATGCGGGGCGTGTCCGCATTCATGCACGTCAGCAAAAGGTCCGCGGGTGAAACGAGTGGCACCCGGTACCAGGTCTTGCGGACCCGGCATTTATAGGCGGTGTCGACGCCTGTCCTGTGGCCGTCGGCAATATATGCCGCAGCAGCCTTGGACGGAGGGTCATTTGGATAGAACAGGTGGATTGCGTTGCCCTCTTCACCGAGCTTCTTCAACTGGGCATTCGAAAGCGAGAGGCCCCGCAAATGGGAGCTTCCGGGTGGTGAAAGACTGAGCAACTCGTCCGGGCGTAGTCCGAGCTCGGCTACCCGCTGAGGGGAAAGCGTGAAGTATTTGTTGTTTCCGGTTACCATTCCGAGCGTCGTGTCGCCCCAGGTTTCCAGGTTCGTGTAGAAGCCAGCTGCCGAGAGAGCGTGCAAAACATGCACCGCGTCGACATCGACGAGACTGCTGGTCCACTTGCCCGCTGGGTCGGCCGGTGTCCAGCTCTGTCCCGGGCCTAAAGTGTCGAGTGTTGCAGCGTTCTTTGTTTGGCGGATCGTTGCGAAGTCCGCGGGCCCCTCAAGGTAGCCATCAGCAAGGAGAAGCACGACGTCCGCTTCCGCTTCCGGGAACACTTGTTCGTCGAACAATACGAGTTGCACGTCGCGGAATCGACTGAACAGGAATTTGCGGACGGGAGCCGCATAGTTCACCGAGAGCAGTTCGGCGGGCAAGACGAAGGCAAGGCGGCCACCTTTCTTCAGAAACAATGCCGAGTGCACAGTGAATGCAGCCCAACTCGACGCGAGCCCCGTCAGGGAAATGCCGCCCCTGATGGCCGCCTCCCGGGCACGGGCGCGGGCTTCCCCGGTAAAGTCCTGGTACCGGATATAGGGAGGATTTCCGATGACTGCGTCGAACGCGGGGTCAGGCGTGACGGCAAAGAAGTCGGACAGTTGGATGTTGGCCTCGCCCCCGGCGTCAGCGACCCGCTTGCGGGCAACATCCGCGCTGTGGGCGTGTATCTCCACGCCATGAACCATCGGAGACGAGCACCTGCGGGGAGCGAGTTCACGAAGGCGATCGATCGCGGAAACCAGGAATGCCGCGTCGCCAGCGGCAGGCTCGAGCACGCGATCGCCAGGCGCGCGAATTGCCCATCTGGAAATGAACAGGGTAATTTCCGGAGGCGTGAAGAACGCGCCTCTTTCCTTGCGGAGAAGGGGAGTGTCGATAGGGTCGCGATGGGTAACGAAAGTCACGGCTAGCTCCCGAATCATGCACTCATGGGTTCGCTGTCTTGCCGCTTACCTATCCTATACAGATGAATTTCTGTCTACTCTTTGTTCTTATTTTCAAGCTCCCGATCCAGCGGAAAATTGTGGAAAGCCATTGCGTAGCATGGTCTACTTTCGTCCAGAACTATAGCCTTTGGGTCGGTGTAGCCTATCGCATTGAGATCAGGCGCTTTGCGCTTTGCGGGTCGATGGTTCGTATCCTTTCAAGGCGAAGGTAATATTCGCGTTTAATGGGTGCCGGCGGTTCGGCATCCACCGAGCCAAGCGCACGAGCGCGGTGACTTCGTGGCCCCGTCCTTGTGTCTGCCTTGAGTTGCGTGAGCCGTGCCGTCCGGCTCCCTAGTGGCTGTCGGGTTTGAGCTTTTCGAGATGCTCGGAGCAAGCCGTCCTGACCAATTCGAGCAGCATGGTTGTCCGCTCGCCAAGCCAGGTGAGAGCCTCCTCGCTAATCTCATAATGCTTTGAATAGCGTGCCTTCACATATGCTTCGTTCAATGTGTTGAACCAGGCCCGTTCCCGGTGCTGGTCACGTGGAAAGGCTTCAGCGAGACGACGGTCCTGCTCCTCGGCGAGTGAGCGAAGAAACTTGATGTTGTGCGATGGTGGACCGTAATTGGTCAGAGTGAGCAGGACGCAAGAGTAGGCCTGTTCAAGCGATTGGTGGAATGCGAAAGCGGCTCTTTTTCGCTGTTGTTTAGTGCGGGCGTATTCTGCCCAATCAGCGAACTCCTCTGCTGCTACGAACCGGTCCTCATAGTGTTCCTTTGCAACCCGCAGCCGATCCTCAGTCGAGAGTGGCTCGGGCTCGGGCAGGGACTCATCGTCCAGTTCGTAAAGAGCGATGCCTTCCTTGCGAATGTCGGAGAAGAAATATTGCCCCTCCCTGAGGTAGGTATTCACCTCGCGTCTGGAATGGACGATAAAGCTCACCGGCGTTTCGATTGAGGCGTCGTGAATGAGGCGGTCAGCGGCCTTGTACCAGTACTCGGCGAACTCGCAGAGCTTGCGGTTGTTGACGATGATCAGCAGATCGAAATCGGAGCGATATCCCTTCATGGTGAAGGGCTCCTCGACCCATCCGCCCTTGGCGTAGGAGCCGAACAGAATGATCTTCAGGATCCTGCCGCGCTTCTTGAAATCGGCCGTGCCTTCCTTCAGCGCGTCCTGGAATTCCTCGTGGAGGATTTCGAGAACCCGTCCGAGTTCTCGCTGCTTGCGGAGCGGCATATGTTCAAGCGACGATTTCATAAGCAATCGATAGGCGAAAGATCCCGTACCGTCTACTCGCAGTTTTGAGAGGGAAACTGTAGGACGTAGTCACATCTGAGATCACCTTCTTTCGAGAATCGTGTTGATCGAAGATGACCGTGAATGCCGGTTCCTAGGCAGGCTTCGCACTCAGTAGGAACGGGAAGGAAAGACCCGCCACCCGACGCATTTGCTAGAGGTAACGCTGAAAAGAGAAGGGGTTGGCGCCTCTAAACGGGATTTGCTCAGAGCGTGCTCGTCTCACCATCGATAACCAGTACTTATCGATGGTTAGAAGCCTACGAAAAGTCCGCAGCCATCGCGGAAGCGAGCGACCATATCACTTCTGGTTAATGGCGCGTTTACCATGATTTCAACGGCTTGCAACGTCGCGAACTTGCCCATTTCGACGCTGCTGCGCGTAAGCGGGGCAGATTGGGTGGCTGGCCATGCCGGCACAATCAGAATGTTTGACGCAGAAGCAGGGTGCTCGAAGGGCCAAGAGCGTTCAGGCGCGTGCTGCAACCATCGAGGCGAGGGGTGCAGCAGCGTGATCTTCGTCATCGATCGCCAGCCGATCGTCGTGCTGTCGCGCGCCTGACAAACTGGATAAAACTTGGGGGCAAGGTCTCCCCAATGAGGAACACGCCGAGAGCGTCTCTCGTGGCAACGTTGTCTTGCACCTTTTGTACTGCTGGCAATTTTCTCGTTCCTTGACGAGCTTTGCGGTCGTCAGGAACGCAGCGAAGTACAACTAAAGGTCGGTTGCGCGAGGCTAAGGGGTCACGTGGGGCCGACAGCGACTTTACGCAGTTTGTTTTCGGATATTGCGCCTTGAAGAATGTTGTTTGGTACAGCGAGTTTATTAAGCAGTGCGACGTAACGGTAGCGCGCCCTTGTTGTTACAAGGTACATCTCCCTCAGGACCTGCTGCTCGACGGCAGCAGCAAGAGCAACGTTGTCGATTATCCGAGGGGGGACCACACCTTGTTCCAAACCCACCGCAAACACCGCGTCAAACTCTTGTCCGCCGACAAATGCGGGTCTGCTAAGGATCACCATCGGCTGGTCAGGAGCCACTTTTTCACCGCGTTGCTGCATCAGATGAAGCGGCAGGCCTGATGCCGTGAATGCCTCGACCATTTCCTTCCAGTAGGTCTCAGCGTGGCACACAACAGCGATCTGTCGCACGTTGCCAGCGCGGAGCTTCTGCACCTGCTTGACGGCGAACCGCCCAAAGCTGGGTTGATCCTCATTACACATCACAATCGATGGTGGGCTTGCGAGTTGATGAGACGATGATACCATCCCCTCTTCAATTAGCTTGAAATCTGGGAACTCGTTCGAGAATAGATCAGTCGTCTGCTGAATGAAAAAGAACGCGAGATCAACGATCTCACGCGTAGAGCGATGATTGGAGGGAAGATTCTTGTCCTCGACGTCTGCAATGCCGAGCGTGGCCAGTCCAGCATTCGAAAATGCATATAGATCTTGGGCTTCGTCGAGCGCTAACGCAATTGCCGTGTGAGCGACCTTTCCGTTGGCCAAATAGGGGAAAATACGCCTCTCGTTTTCATTGAAAAGCTGGGCTTCGTCGACAAAGATGTAATCAAAGCCTTCGGTTTTCCGCTTCAGTCGCCATAGGGGCGTCCGCAAACGACCGGCCAACGTCAGTGCAATATCGTCCGAGTCGAGCATTTCGAATTCTTCAAACACCGCAGCGTGATAGCGTTTGAAAGTAGCGAAGACGATAGACCGTTCAACGGTGTCGAGCACACCATGCAACCTGCTCAACGGCGTTTCCGCGTTCACGTATCCTTTTTCGTTCTCTGTAAGCCCGCGCCCTTTGATTGCATTTGAAATCTCGGAAACAATTAGAGCTGAGAAAACGCTAAAAAGATCTTCGTCCGCTGCAACCTGCTTCATGAGCACACTGCCGGCCACCTTCTCACGGTTTTCGTCGAGTACCTGACGAAAGCTGTCGCGAACTTGTTTCAACTGGAACAGCTTGGTTTGCTGAGCGTCCTTATCTATCACCATCGTCTCCGTCAGACCCGACACTTGACGGCCGTACTCCGACAGGGTGGTGATCCGGATGCTTTGCACTGGGTTTGTTAGGTAGTCCTCGGCACCCAGAACGCGAAATCTGTCAATCACGCTTTGAGCCATTGCCGCGTTGTGGACGATGTATATAATCTTAACTTCTTCGCCTACATGCGCAGCTTTCCGCAGATGACGGATCGCCAATAGCTGCATGAGCAAGGTTTTTCCCGATCCAGCTGGTCCGATCACGCGCACCGGATGACGTGTCAGTACATCGGACTCTAGTACTCGACGCTGTGCTTCGTTCAGGGCACCGTTGGAAACCCAGTCTTCGTACGTCCAAAAGGCAGTCTCGTGGGATGCGATCGACGAGGAGCCTTGGTGAAACGTTGCATTGATGCTCACCTTATCGAACTGGAATTCATGTTGCTGGCTTGGGCTCAATGCATCTCGAAGTGCCTGAAATGCGGGGGCGTCTATGAGCGGCCTGCGCCTGGTGTCAATAATCCCATCCGCGATTAAAGAGATGGGCGAGAGATTAGAAATCTCGGCACCTATCGCGCTATGCAGTTCGTCAAAATCATGTGCAGGACCGATGGCTATTACGGCCTTTGTGCTGAGGTTACCAAAACCGGGGCCGCCTTCGAAGTAGGAAACATTGAACTGACGAGCTTCAGTCCCGCGCCCCGCGAGGCAAGTCTGGCTCCCATTCGGCCAAGTACGATGGATAAAGTCGCTGTCGATAATCAATCCCTGTAGCCGTTGATTGAATATGTAGACTTGGCGTTCAAAGACCTGTTGTCCTATGCTAGACGGCGGACGAAGGCCGAAGGGGCCAACTAACCGGATTATTCCCCAAGCCTCGTGACCTGTTCCACTTACGTATTCTTTATTCCACACCGCGGCCACTTTTCCGTCCGGTGTCCCAGCAAGCCGTAGCGGACCGGCAGCGAACTCGCCTTTCGAAAGCGCGAGGATGTCTCCGTTATCAATTGATTGGTACAGCGCGCTGAGTACGGCTGGGTGGGCGAGGAGCCATGAGCATGTCTGTTGAGTGATTGCTAGGTAATCAGTCATGTTCCATCTCCAACGTATATTTTTCGATCGTGGATCGCGAAAAATCCGGAGACCCCACGCGGCTGAATAATGCTGTGAACCGACTGAGCATATCCGCAAGAAATGCTTGCTTAACAGACAGGCATTTCAAGGGAGGGATGTCAGACTTTCCCTGCAAATGTGCCCACGATGATCCGTCGGAGCTTTTGAGAAACGCATCCCATTGGCCTGGAAGGCAATGTTGCGCAGCGTGCAAGAACTCCGCCGGAAGTGTTACCGGATATCGGAGTAGAACGAGCGAGTGGGCCTTTAGGTGCGATGGGGTTGAACCATCCCTGAAATCTTTTGGAAGGAAGTGCAGATCTGGGCGATGGCTGTTTCGGACAAGCTCCGTCTTGACTGAAGACCACTTCGTTCCCAAGAGCAGCGCAACGTCTTCCAAGGAAGCTAGAGAGGGCGATGAAGTCGATTTGATAACGCGCAGGCCAGCGGCTGCGCGAGGTAGATGCTCCTTCTCGGCCTTGGTCGCTTTGGAGTTGGCCAAGCACGCCTCAATCTCCGTCAGGTCATCATCAATCAACTCGCGCCTTGGGAGAATGTAGCCCGGTTCAGGCCACGCGACGCGGGAAAGAAAACCCGCCGAGCGGAAACGTTCGGAAATTTCGCGACGCAGTGTGGGCAGGAAAGCGAGATTGGAGAAGTATGCCCTGATGGGAATGATTGGTAGAAAAGTTATCGTTTCAGTTTTGAAGTTACTGAGGTCGCATGCGGGGGAAATCACGATGCCCGATACTGGGCCGTCGAACAAGCCCATGGAAGGAAGCCCGAGCCATATATCACCGCACGCACTCTCCGACGTGGGAAGAAAGTCATAATAGGCTTTTGAGTTGATTGGCTGAAAGGCGGTCATCGTCTTTTCATCATGAATGTTTAGTGACATGGTTAAACCATGAGGTGTTCTCTTTGAAAGAGTGATTACTCATCTTGTGGTAGTATTCACAAGAAATGTGAAAGACTGCATCGAACCCGACTGGCCAAGCAGTGAGGGGCGGTCGCAGGTTCTGTGCCTGTACACCTCTGCCCCGCCCCTACTGGCCGGATGCCGGAATCTTCCCAGTGTTTGTGATTCATTTCGCAGTCGCTCGATGTAGATAAAGCGATGACGGAACCGTGACAGCCGAAACGCGTGCCCCCTCTGTCGAATCCTGGCTTGCTGACCCGCGGAACTCCTGCCGCGAGCTTAATCGGGTAGCCGGTCACGGCGAGTGCGGCGGTGATCGTCAGCCATCAAGCCCATAGCTGCCATTGCCATGTTGGCTCCCGTCGTGATGATACACAAAGAGCGCGGAGCTCCGTCTGCGCCACATTGTTCCGTGCCTAAGTGCAGCAGTTTCGAAAAGCCGTTAAGTTTTCCAGATGGTTGATCTGTTCAAGCTGGCGGACCGAAGGTTCGTGTCCTTTCAAGAGCGTCGATCAAACACGAACGACTATGTGCCTTGGAATAGGTCGACCAGCTTGCGCAATCTCTGGTTTTGGCACCTATTAAGGCGAGGATCATCCAGGGGAGCCGAATGTCGATCACTCGTGTCGTTGTGAAGAACTACCGCACCTTGCGGCATGCAGACGTTACGTTCGGTGACGAGGTCAACGTGATTGTCGGGGATAATGAGGCGGGCAAATCCACGCTTCTCGAAGCAATCAACCTCGCTTTGCGGCGCCAACTGAACCGGAGGGCCGCCGACTATGAGCTCCATCCCTTCCTGATCAATGCCGACGCGGTGACAGAGTTCGTGGCCAGCCACAAAGGCGGTGTCAAAGTACCGCCTCCGGAGGCGGTGATTGAGCTGTACCTTCAGGAAACGGCCAAAACGGTGGACCTGATCGGATCCATCAACAGTGAGCGGATCACTTGCCCCGGCATCACCCTGGCTATCAAGCTCGACGAAAACTGTCTGGATCAATACCGGTCGTACATCAGCGACCCCAGTGTGCTAAACAGCATCCCGATGGAGTTCTACGAGATTGTCTGGACTTCCTTTGCGGGGACGCCGCTGTCACCCTCATCCATTCCCATCAAGTCGGCGCTTATTGACCCCAGCAACATTTCCAACTCCTATGCTGCCAATAAATATGTATTGGAGATTGTCCGCGATTATCTCACCAAGGAGCAATCCGTGGATCTTGCGCTGGCCTATAGGACCATGCGCGACACGTTTCAGGGCGATGCGCGGATCACTGAGATCAACGCCGAACTGGCGTCCAAACAGGGAGTGGTCTCTAGCAAAGTCCTTTCTGTAGCGATGGATACCACGACCCGTGCCAGCTGGGAGACTGGCGTGCTTCCACATTTGAATGACATCCCGCTGACGCTGGTAGGGAAGGGGGAGCAGAATGCGGTCAAGATCAAGCTGGCTATCGAATCCGCCGATAAGTGCGACGTCTTTCTGCTTGAGGAGCCCGAAAACCATCTGTCACATGGTAACCTGGGTCGGCTGGTGAGCCACCTTGCTGACCGCTGTCAGGGGCGGCAGCTGATTGTGAGCACGCATAGTAGCTTCGTGCTCAACAAGCTTGGTATCGATCATGTGCTGATGTTCAACGGACAGAAGGCCGTCACCCTTGATCATCTTCCGCCCGAGACGAAATCATATTTCCAGCGTCTCCCAGGCCACGATACTCTCCGAATGATCCTCGCCGACCGGTCGATCCTGGTCGAAGGGCCTTCTGATGAGCTGATTGTCCAGATGGCGTTCAAGCAGCGGCATGGGAAACTGCCATTGGAAGCGGGGGTCGAGGTCATCTCCGTCGGTACTTCGTTCAAACGCTTTCTGGATATCGCGATTCTCCTTGCTCTCGATGTTGACGTCGTGCGCGACAACGACGGGAAGGCGGCCGAGAAAAAGGCATTGTTCGTGGACTATGCCGGCGGGGCCAGAATCCACATCAACATCGATGCCGATGATGCTGCTCCAACCTTGGAGCCGCAGCTGATCAAGGCAAACGGGCTCGCGAAAATGAACATCATGCTCGGTAAGGCGTTCGCTACATCGGCCGACCTGCTCACATATTGTACGGCCAACAAAACGGATTGCGCCTTGGCGCTCTACGATCATCCTGACGCGCTAGTGATACCGGAATATATTCGAAATGCGGTCCGCTAACCGGATTGTCCTGGCGTCGGCAGGATCTGGCAAAACCACAAGTCTGGTCTCGGAAGCCAACGCAGGCCATGAATTCCGTACCGGTCTCGTCACTTATACCTTGAACGGGAAGGAGGAGCTGGTCGATAAGTCCTACGAGCTGGATGGAGTGATCGCGCCGCATGTCGCTATCACCACCTGGTACACGTTCGTGCTTACGCATTTCGTGCGGCCATTCCAAAATTACCTCTACATTCCTCGCGTAAAGAACATCAATTTTATCGATCGTATCCCTTCATATCCGCACATTCCGAAAACCAACGTGGCCAAATACTATTTCTCCAGCAGGGGCCGGATCTGGAAGGACCGGGTCACCGATTTTGCCTGCCAGGTCATTAAGGTCACGAACGGCCTGCCGGTTCAGCGAATCGAGAAGATCTATCGGCGGATCTACATCGACGAAGCCCAGGACCTTTCCGGCTGGGATCTGGAGCTGGTTGAGCACCTCCTCCGCTCAAACGTTGAGGTCTGCCTGATGGGGGATCATCGTCAGGCGACGTTTTCAACCAACGACAACCCGAAGAACAAGGGATTTTCTGGCGAAAACATACTCCTGAAATTCGAGGAATGGGAAAGGGCTGGTCTGGGCCAAATAGAGCATCAGGCTCATTCCTACCGCTGCAATCAGCAGATCTGTGATTTCGCCGATGCGATCTTCCCCCATTGCCACAAGACAAAGTCCCGGAATGGCGAGGAGAGAGGCCATGATGGGTTGTTTTTTGTCCGGCAGAGCTGCGTTGAGGCGTATGCCGCGAGCTTTGCTCCGCAACCGCTAAGGTACAATCGGACAAAGAAGATCAACCACGGGCGTCCGCTGAATTTCGGCGAATCCAAGGGCCTGACCTTTGACCGGACGCTGATCTATCCACATGGACCTTTCGAAAAATATCTTGCTACTGGTAAATTGAAAGATGCTGGCAAAGAACTCGCCAAAATCTATGTCGCAATCACACGGGCGCGATTTAGCGTAGGCTTTGTTGTTCCCGACAAATTCGCCTCAAAGATGCTGCCGTATTGGGCGCCCGATGACAGTTGAACACTATGCCGCTTCGGCAAATGGTATAATGCTCAGACTTACCCAACGGCGGTGCGCTTCTTACTGGCGCTTCAAAAAAAGCTTCCAAAATCGGCGTGTGACATTCGACCGTGACATACCGAGGCATCTCCCACATTTTTATCGCTTGTAACCGTTTGTTATATATATGCTTTTTCGAACAGTCGAAAATGGCGAGCAGAGTGTGAAGTATTGTTATAAATTGCGCAGTGTGACATATTCCGATTTATGAGCAACCAGATCGAAGATTGGCTTGAGAGTGACGGTCCCTGTCTGTCGACTGTGCTGACCCAACGCCTGATGGAACAAGGCGTTTCGGCCGAGGCGGCCCGGCAGCGGGTTTCTCGTGGCGGGAAGAAGGTTCGCCGTCTTTCCGGTCTGGTTTTTCCGAAGAACGCGCGCTTCCTCTACCATGACTCAGACTACAAAAAAGAACGCTATTGGCGGGCCTTGCTGCGGGACATTGGAAAGGCGAGTCCCGCGTATGGTCCAGCGATCGGCGCAATCCTGTCACGCGGTGGTGTGGTCCCGTTGGCACATTTTGACATCGTGAGTGGTTCACCAATCCTGCAGAAGGGGCAAGTTGCCAGCTCAACCGTTCTTGCCAGGCTTGAGGCGGTGAAGTTCCTGACGCGGATTCAGGTGGATGGGGTCGGGGAATGCATCGCGATCGACGCTAACGGCCATTTCGGTTTACCCGATACCAGCAATATGCGTGCCAGGCTGATTACCGAAAATGTTCTCCTTTGTGCGGTGGGTGACTGGGCCCGCCGCCTTGGCATAGCAAGCTTCGATAAAATCGAACTGCGGGGAGAGGGGGCTCTCCCGCGGTACGGCACCTTCAACTGGGATTTATGCGGGCCATCTTATCTGAGACACCTGCTGCGCCGCAACGATGCCGGCGCCGTCATTCCCGGATTCCTTGTCTGCGATGCTGTCGCTGGCGGCGATGTCGACGAACTGGCGATGGCGGCTTTTGTTCGGAAATGTAAGCTGAGCGCCGGTCTACCCAAGATGCCACACATGTTTCCCGTGTCGATTGCCGATCGTTATACCCGGGAAGCCCAGCGTTTAGGTAAGGCCAACGGTATTGTCATGGCGACGCCACGCACGTTGTTCGGCACGGAAGTGGCGATAGGCCTGGCGACATTGCTGACCACGCTTTCCAAGGCTGCGGCAGTGGCGGTTTCAAAGCCTGAAGTCATCGAGGAGCTATTTAACAGGCTGGGAGGAATCGAAGGCGCTGCCAAGAATCTTCGCGGCGCCCTCTTCGAGATGATCGTTGGCCACGCCGTACAAGCGATAAGTGGCGGTTCAATCGACATAGGCAAACGCCTGCACGTCGCGAGCGGCCAAGAGGTTTTTAAAGCTGAGCTGGACGTGTTTCGGGTCCTTGGCAACAAGGTCACGGTCTACGAATGCAAAGGCTACCAGCCAAGTCAGACCGTGACCCTTGGGGAGGTAGAGGCCTGGATAACCGAAAAGGTTCCGGGAATCTACAAGTGGCTAACGGCGGACCAATTTCACAACCATCAGATTCACTTCGAGTTCTGGACGTCTGGCAACTTCTCACCTGAGGCTCAACAGTTACTCGAAAGAGCATCCGCTGCGACGAGGAAGTATGGCGTCTCTTTCAAAGACGGTCCGGCGGTTCGGAAATACGTGGCAGATCTACCGACACCAGGGTTGATCAAAGTCCTTGATGAGCACTATTTCAATCACCCACTAGCTCGGTTTGATCGTCGTTATGACGGATCGACCCGCTTGGCCGAGCTGGAGCTGGAATTGGACCCACGCCCCAGCGTTAACGGTTTCGCGATGGGATCGACGGGTCTTGGAGATATACCTTTGTAGGTCACTGCGGTTTTACTTTTGCTGCGCATCCAGTTCTGGCGCGGGTTCGTGCCTGGCCGCAGGTCAAATGATATCGTTGTTTGGTTCACGTGCGTCCCAAATTCGGCCTCGGGACAATTTCGCCTATCCCGTAAAAGAAGCACTCTTGCGAATGTCTGGGAGGAACTGGGCGCATATCGCCGGCCTCACATCGGCGTCATGGCGCGCGCGCTTTGATCGGCAGATCTCGTCCAGCGCAGAAGTGGAGTTTGGAGGCGAGTTCCCGATGTTGGAAATCGCAGACCTTGTGCGCAGGAACGCACAGCATGCTAGTGTCGAATTGATCCGGCTCGTCAACCGAGCTGATCGCTCGCGCTACGAAGATCCCGACCTTTCACTCATGACCGATGCTGAGCTGGCATTATTCATTCATATTGATGGAGAACACCGCAAGCTCTCCTCGCGGGCAGGCTAGCACGCTAAAAACTAAGCCGAGCGTCGGCCGCTATTGTTAACGGAAGATCCGTGGCTTAGCCAACTTCATCGGCATAGTCTCTGGCTTGGGATAAGATGGCGCATCTGATGAGCCAACATGCGATGAGCGAACGTCGGGCGTGTAAAGCCAGCGGCTTTTGCCGAATGACGATCCGTTATGAAGCCAGGCGCAGCGACGACCTTGGCCTTCGCGAGCGAATGAAGGCGCTGGCCCGTGAACGCCGTCGCTTTGGCTAGCCGCGACGAAACCTATTCGCTGATGTCACTGGTTTCGGCAGGCCTTGGCCTTGGCTTTGCGCCCGAATGGACCGAGGGCCTGCCAAACCGGGCCGTCGAGCTGAAGGCGGGGCATCGACTTTCGGATCGGGCTAGGGGGTTGCCTGGAACAAGGAGGACCCGACCGCCTCGCGCGACGATTGGTCGATATCGCAAGGTCGCTGGCGAGACCGGCTAGGTGAGGGGAGGTCCAAAGCTGGATGGAAAGTCAGAGATCATCCGGGAAGCCGCGGGCGCAATCATCTTGGGACACAGGCGAGCTTCATCGGAAATCGGCACTTGATGTCCTTATTTGAAGCGCGCCAGAATTGTATCTGCAAAGCACGAGATAGTTTCCAAATTGACAGCGTCGTTGACGCCGCCCCCGTAGTTGCCGCACTTCGGCTCTCTGCTTCATCGTTGTTTCAGCAAAGCAATCACTTTCAATATTCAAATAGATCTCTCAACACAAAGTTGTATCGGATTGATGTTCCAGACGTTACATCCCCAGTTCCTCAATAAATGCAATTTCCGCGCTAGTTAATAATCGTTGTAAAGTATAGTTTAACGTGTATCCTGCTGCCTTGGGTTCAACGACAGGGGGCAATCATGAGCATTCTTGATCAATACCCGGAAATCGACAATTTCATTGATAAAACGGATTCTTACAGCCTTTCGACCAATGAGATAAACTCCGGCGGACGAAAGTATCTCATCGTTACGCAGGTCGGCGAGGTGGATTCCGGCCAGTTGTTGTTCGAAATGACCGATCAGGGTTTGGTTTTAAAAGAGTCCGATAACGCGGTCATCGTCGGTCCAAGAATCGACACGTTCTCACCGGCTTCAGCGCTCCGCTGCGAGGTAAGTGATCCAGGTGATATCAACGCCGTGCACAACAAGTCCATGGAGTCCGTCGACCGATTTTCTTCGGCAACAGGACCAGACGGCGGGAACCTCGCCTGCGTTTGGGCAGTGAGGCATATCGCGAAGAACGCCCTCGGTCGTTGGATCACGCGCACCGACGGCACTGCGGTTTTTGACCCGGAACTACGGCGATGCTTTGGCTCGAGCATTAGGGAACGTGACGTTCCTGCCGGCGGGATTATCATATCGCCGACTGAGGGGTCGAACATTGGTCACGTGGGTATTCTTGGTCCCCCCACCGGTGACGACAGCAGGCTAATTTACTCGAACTCAAGCGCAGCGGCGCTCTGGAAGCAGAACTTTAATTTGAAGAAGTGGGTGGCCCGCTATCACGACATGAAGGGGCTCAAGGTCCACTTCTATCCGGTCCCTGTCTATGTGGATGGTGGCTCGGCCTGATTTTCACGGGCCAAAGGCGTTAAGGTATGGAGGGGAAAATGATTGCGTCTCGCTTGAGTGGGGCATTCGTCATCACATTGACGACGGCACAGATGATGGCGCCTGTAAATGCAAGCGCGCAGGATGCACTTTTGAAAGCGACAACGCTTCCAAGTCAGGCGACAAACGATCTCATTCGTAGCCTGCCTGAAGTGGGTGCCAAGGCTTGGGCGTCCGAGAAGCCCGTGTTCCGCGATCTTGTGGTGGACCAGAATAACTTGAACGCTGCTGGAAAGCAGAAGCTTGAAACGTCTGATGGTGAGCAAAAGACAGTACCGTTCGTCGTACCGAATTCCATGATCATCAAGTTCGACTCCGACGTCACACCCGCTCAAGTTGATGACTACCTGAAGTCTAACAATCTTCCGGTCATTCAAAAATTCGAAAATATCGGCGCGGTCCAGGTTAAAACCGATATTTCAAAATATTTTCAGAGTGAGATTACGGACAAGAACGCGAACGAGTCCATTCTTAGAGGCATGAATCAGGCAATCGACAGTTTCAAGAAGGACCCGCGCGTCCTCAGCGCGACGCCAGACGTTTTTCTATCAGACAAAGCGGCATCGGAGGAAGACGTCGACGCCCGGAATATGATCGAGCCCGATGTAATTACCGGTACATCGGGTGCGGCGTTAGCGCCAACGATCGACTGGGGTGTCCAGGATATCGAGGCAGACAAGCTCTGGTCTATGCCTGGTGCCAATGATGGGACCATATTCGGCGTGATGGATGTCGGATTTTCGCGGCATGAAGATCTCTCGTTCATTAACTTTCCGGACACCGATGCGGACAATCACGGCAACCATGTTGCGGGAATTGCGTGTGGACTACACAATTCGAAAGGCATTGAAGGCGTCCTGCCCAATTGCTTTGTCCGGGCGCGCTCGGGCGACGTCTTCTTCCAGTCCGGAGCCCAGACGCCCGAATTGCGCTTTGTCATTCTCTTTAGCCAGATACTCGCTACCCTCAACAACTTCGTCGCTGGCGAAGACGACGTTTCCACCTACAACGTCAGTCTGGGGTATAATTGGCGGAGCAACTTTGGAATCAATCCCGATCTCCCTGAATCCGGCGCATGGCGTTCGCTCGTGGAATCCCAAGGCGTGATCCTGGTGTCCATCCTGGAGGCAGCCAACAAAGACGGAAAAGTAATTTTTTCCGCTGCCGGCAACGACAGCAAAAAAGGTGAAACACCGATCAGCTCGAAGTATGCAAGCCCGTTCAACTGGGCGGCATTGGCAGCCCGAGACGAAGGCATAGAAAACGGAGTTATAGTCGCCGCACACGACACCGCCGGTAAGCGCGCAAACTTTTCGAATGTCGATGCAGACATTTCCTGCCCCGGTGTCGACGTGATCAGTTCGCTGGCCTTCGACGGACAGAGCAACCCTTCAAACTCCTCCTATGGAAAGATGAGCGGGACATCCATGGCCTCACCATATTGTGCTTCCGCTCATGTCCTGTTCCGCCTGATCCGGCCCGAGTACACCGGTGTGGAGGCAGTGAAATGCATGATTTCATCAGGGGTCTCCGGAGACGCCGCTGCACCGATGCTAAAGCTGACAAAAGCGTTGGCAAAATGCCCACCTAAAAGCTGATCGTCGTCTCTTGAATAAGGAGCTGGGAACAGAATGAACGCGCGTCTGATTCCTGATGACATCAAGCTCGAGAAACGAAGCGACAGTCTCGTTTTCGAAGTAAAGAGAAGTGACGGTACCGATGACCGAAGCCGAGTATCAGGCCATTCGGCAGCCTTATCCACCATTTCCGAGCCCGTCCCCTTCCGTTGATCACGAACTACAAGCGCGTCTGACGCGACCTTACAAGATTTGTGCTGAAGGGGACTCTTGGGTTAATATCCTTTGGCCAATCTCGGAGGTCAAAGGTTTCAACGAGAGTTTCGTCGATATCATCGAGGGTGACCGTCGTTGCTTCGTGAACAACATTGGATGGCCGGGCGATGAGTTCTCGGACATCGTCGCGAAGGAGCAATATAAGGCTCCAATACAGAGCGGGATTTTCGGTTTCTTCATACTCTCCGGCGGAGGTAACGATTTTCTCGGCGGGCGAAGCTTGGCGCGTTTCGTAAAGCCATTTTCGGCAGGCAGCGGTGCCGGCGATCCCTGGGCGTATGTTCGCAAGGATAATCTGAAGGTAATTTTTACTGAAGTTGCTGCTGGTTATCAGCGGATCATCGACAACGTCCAGGCATGGAGCGGAAACACTCAAATTCTGCTACACGGCTATGACCATGCCATACCTCGCCCCGGTGGCCGGTGGATGGGTTCGCCGTTCAGCGCGCTCGGCTATGACGCGAGCGATCCAATCGCAGCCGCAATCATCCGCGTTGTCGTTGACGAGTTTTACGGACTCCTGGCGGATTTTGAACGTCGGGAAAGCGGCGTCCATCTGATCAATGCCAGGGGATGCTGCACCGGGCATTGGCATGACGAGCTCCATCCTGACAAAATTGCAGCGATCAAAATCGCGCGAAAGTACCTCGCAAAGATGGAGGAACTCGCACCGGTTGCTTAAGGTCGCCGCATCTCAGGCATCAGCTTAGGCTGTGCCAAAAAGTTGGGAAGGGTTCAATAAGCAGCGCCTTGATTTTGCGAACCAAGGATGCGTGGAATGCCATGGACGCGCGGAAAAAGCGCACCGATGGGCCAGGCCACTGGCTGAAATGTCTGGCGGGCTTGTTCATCGTGCGCCAGCAAACAGGCCGGGCGGATGCGGTCAATTTGTAATTAAACCATGTCGATTGATCACAAACCTTCGGGATATTAGGTATGTCTAATCAGCAATTTTGTCGTGCGGCGTTGCTTTCCCTCTTCATGCTGTCGTCGGACTTAAATGCCAATCCTGGCGACTGCGGATTTCAACCAAGCTTCACGCGACCTGACGAAGGTGGATCAAGGGTTGTGCAAGTCTATCGCGGGAATGCTGTCTTCCAACTCAGCGGCATCCGGCCACTTCTCTTCGTCACTTCATTGAAGGTCAACACTGACGGGACGAAGATATCATACCACGTTGATGATACGACTGGACGACGCTGCGCCTCCGATCCGTCCGCTACCCCGTGTGCCATCAACAATATCCGGAACGCCTACAATAACTCCGACAGGCCCGTCTCGGATTTCGTCGCAGTCCGCGATTCCGGGTTCCCTCTTAATAATACTTGGCAGGTTCTCAGCCCGGATATTATCGAAAAGAATACGGTGACCAAGAAGCCCTGCATAACGCCGGATGGCTATCTTGTGTCGATGACCGCTGATGTGGCGGTCGCGGGTGGCTGGAATCGGGTGGGTGACTGCGATCAGTCGAAGTGGATTGACGCCTTGTCCGCTCCCGCCATCGTCCTCCCAAAACAAACTAGCTCCGCGCCATCCGAATTTGCCGACAACGGCTTAGTCAAGCGCAGCCTCGTCGTCGGCTTCTCGCGGAGCACGACGAAGAGAACAGTTTTTGGGATTGTGGGCGATTACGGTCCTGTTAAGGAAATTGGCGAAGCCAACATTGCAATGAATCGCAAGCTCAATGGAATGGCTGACAATGATCAACCGCGGCACCGTCAGGACGCTATAAACCGTTTTCAGGCGGGACGGACAGCCCTTCTGCTCTTCCCCGGTAATGCTCTCATTCTGGATAGGCCGATAACGGGAGCGCGGATTGCAGAAGCGGGTGAAAGTGCTTTGGCGCGTTTTGGGGGCTCCGAGAAAGTCTACAAATGTATCCGCGACGAGATCGACCCGAACTTCTGAACAGCGACTATGGCCATGGCGCCACCCCGCAGGCAACACTTGGAGCGCAGGCGCAGGCCGATAAACGGCAACAACATGCCGTTGGATGTTCAAGAGGCAGGAAGAGGCGCTGAAGCAGGTCGCCGCCTCCAGTTGCAAGCCAACAGCGGAGATGGAAAAGCTGCGCGCCGCTCGTTTGTCGAGACGCCTACATAGTTGCGGCGGCCGCGATAACGGCGACACTGCATTGGCCTGTAATACATGGTGTCGAGCCGCCTTCGCGATAACGGGTGGACATATATGGGAAATGGTCTAAGGCATCGGTCTATCCGACGTCCGGTGTACTCCGCTGGTTTCCTTCTCAGACTGAGTTGCGAATATCTAAGAAAATGCGGGCATAACCCAAATTCGGGACGTCGATAGTTGCCGTTGAATTCGAAGATATCCATCTATTCAGGCACCGACACCTGCCCCGGGCGATATACAGATTGACGCGCATCATCTGAGCGGTGCCGCGCGCATCGTTGCGATCCGTCTTGTTAGCTTGCGCCTTCAGGAATGCCTTTACATGGCGGGTCTCAATCACCGAGACATCAAGGTCAATAATGCGCCTCATGCTGCGCCTCCTTTCCTGATGCTTGTAGTTGTTTGAACGTAAGCATCCGGTGAAGGCCGCAGGTTAGGCTGCTTGAGCGTTCAGTCCGTGTGGCTGCCAATTCCACGGAAGCAATTGCTCCAGCTTACTGATTGGCGTGTCGGCGATGCGGGCCAGGACGTCAGCAAGCCAAGCCTGCGGATCGATGTCGTTGAGCTTGGCACTCATGATCAGCGTCGCCATGAAGGCAGCGATCAGCGCCGCGATTCGATCCGGCGAAGTGAGATAAAGGCCAAGAATGGCGACGCAGATCACCAATCCAATCAAAGGGAATATAACCTTCATCACCGCGAGTTCTCGCGTCACCTTTGGATCGTAAGTTTGTCTAAGCATCACAACCCAATCCTACATTGAGCGCAACTACGGAGGGTTGGTTCGATCTTTGCAATGGATGAACGTTCTGGGCTGTGTGATGCGGACATCGCTTACGCTTCAGCGTCTCCTGCACCATCAGCGACAGACCGGGGAAGCCTTTGCGCATGTCCGTGTGACCGGTCGCCAGCCAGACCTTCACACCACTCGGAACCGGGATCATCTCCGCCCCAGCACGACATCGAGAATGCGGCCAAGCACGTCCGTGTCGATGTCGCTGTCTACGCGGATACGACGGTCCTGACCGAGTTCAATCGTCACATCGCTGCACTTCCGGCAGGACTGCGATGGGGCGGGTGGCCCGAGGGAATAGGCGAGGCTGGAAGCGCGGCCTCGGACACGACCACCGGCACCAACGTGCTCGCTGTTTCCGTCCTCGGCTCCTCGATTTGGCAAAGCTCCTTGCGCCAACGGAAGAGCTGGCTGACATGGATACCGGCCGATCGCGCAATCTCGGAAAGCACCGCACCTGGCTCGAAACAGGCTGCAACGAGCCGCTCTTTATCTTCGTGAGACCAGCGCCGTCGGCGCTCGACAGACGTGATCACTTCAATCTGATGCTTCGTCATAGGACTACTCCTAGTGTTTGCACTAGGACTTCCGATGTTCGTCTCAACCTCGCAAGACGGCCCTCACCGGGCGCTTACGTTTGAACACACCACGTTCTATCATCAGCTCGAAGCGCAGCACACCCCGCATCACCGTAGAAGATGAGGCGATTCGAATACTCCATCTCCGGAATGAAATGTCAGCCATCTCTCGGGAGGGGCAACTTTGGCTCTGAGCAGAAATCAGACACCCACACCAATTCAAGCCGAGAAGCGAATGTAGCGAAGACGACGTCCCGCCTCAGTACTTCATACGGAGATCTTCAAGGCGCATACCCATCGGGAGCAATATCCACTCCCTATAGTATACGCTCCCTTCTAACGGGAAGTCCTCGATAAGAATTTGTTGTTCGCCCAACTTTTTCTGAAGCTCCTGGCGTGTGTTGAGCTCGTGAACTCCCTCTGCAATCTCAACAGAACGGGTACTCTTGTCCCAGACCGCAGTACACCCCATTGACCAAAACTCGTCCCCATACGCAAATCCCGAGGCCATCCCAAGCCTATTGCTCTCGGGAGAGCGTTTCAGTCGAAAGAGCCTCCCATCAGAACTTTCCCTTATTGAGGTGAGGCTCTCGGACCCTTCCTCTGCAATCTCGATCCAGTAATCACGCACGAGCGGCACTGAACCGTCTTGCTCCAAGCGATAGCGATCTGCGAACGTCTGGCCGTCAAAACTAGCGGAAGGCTCTGAGATCGCAGCAATCTGAGCCGGAGTCAGGTCTTGCTCTTCCTCATGCGCACGCCAATAAAATGCGTCGAAAACGATGTCGCGCACGCTGATGTCGTAGTAGGGGAAAAGCTCTAGCTTCAATTTAATATAGTTAACACAGGCGTTATAAAGGCCTTCACGCTCTGGTACATCTCCTAGAGCGTATCCTTCGAGGTCAATTTCCCAACGCAGAATGTCTGCCACAAACTCGATGTCAAAGGTTTCATCTCGACCAGTTTCCAATGCGATCAGAAATAGGTCAGAAGGAAGCGCAACTCCCAGCACCTGTCTTAAGGCACGGATGGCTTTGACACCGTCATCAAACTTGCCAAGATCGAGGTCGTTGTACGGGGAATGGAATCCTAAGTGGGCGCCAGGTTGGATCGTTCGGCTGGGGAGGAGACGTTGGGTTATTCCATCATTATTAAAATAGGAGCCTGCAAGAAACATAAAAGCGCAAGCAGAAACGCAATCACGGTCTGCCAAAACCCAGGTCTGCACGCCGTTCGTACGGATGGTACGCGCCATATTGATGCCTTCGAAGTAGTCCCCCCCTTCGCTGTCCAATTGGAGATTAATGGTTTTCAGCATCGCGTACGGATTTTCGGGGTCATTCCGAATTGGCGAAATCAAAGCATGCAGCTTTTCGTTGTCGCCTTTTACAATTCGACCAGACAGGCTTATTTCGGCTACGTTTTGATCGTCACGCAGAAGCTTAACCTCGGCGCAAGGTGCAGCGCGAGCAGAGGTGATTGCAATCATTCCCGCGGCAATTAATTCGATGAGACGCATTTACTTCACCTAAGCAATAGATTCGCCATCGTGAAAACCCTGGCGCGCAGGCGATGCCCATAGCCTGCCCCCCCGAGATTGTTACCAAAGAACAGGAGTGAGCCGGCTTTGGTGCCGTTTATCGTATCAGGATCTGTGCTCAGCCAATATCCATTGTCTTCGCGGTGTCTCCAGACCCCGTAAGTTAAGACCTCGCACGCGGGATCCTTGAAGGCAGTATCCCACTCCACATTGCTGCTGATTGTTAGGGCTCGATCGGCTGATATCCCATCCCAGCGTTTTTTGAGGTCACGTATCGTCGGAGAAACTCCATTGTAGTGCTGAATGTATTCAGCCAGAGGGTGGTAATTTGCTCTCCACGTTGTTTGTATAAGTCCCCTACCTCTGAATTTGTAGAAGTCGCACTCCAAAATGATGCCAGTCTCTTCGGGAGAGGTTGATACTGGATATGTAGCCCGTGGATAAAGCTTACCGTCCCAGACGCGGTCCTGTGTTCCGCTAAGCTGAGCTGCATATTTAAGTTCCGAAAATTGCCGTCTGAACGACGCATCATTGAACAACTGAAAACATGTCCTATTCGGTGCTTCGTTATATGATTTCTTGCTCCACTTTCCGAATTCAGGCGAGTCGACGATTAACCGGTCAAATAAATAAGTTATTCCAGGCTGTGTCTTGTGTTTTACTGAGTTGATTTTTTCCGACCTAAAAGTCAGGTTCCCATCCACTTCATTGATAAAAACTGACATGTAGGTAAGAAAGTCCAACAAGCTCAAAGACCCCCGGTGCGTCGGAAATAAGTCCCAGAATTTTTTGAAGTTTGCCGGCGCATCAGCGTGGCTTATGTTCTTTGTCTCCCAATATTTTGTCCCAGATACAGTCGAATTAAACCAAGCGATGAAATTGATACCAGTTTTTTGCGTTATAATAGCGTCAATTTCATCGGCGCTCCCGATCGGCGTCGTGCAAAGCTCGTTCAAGTATTTTGCTGGAATCTTCGGCGAGACAAAATCCGACACCACGATACCGTCGTCGATCCGCTGCCAGGCTAGACCGAAGTCGGCGCGCTGTAGGACTTTGGGAACTTCAATCAGATCCAGATCTTCATCTTCTACAACGTCTTGTGCGAAACCGAACTGAGTAGTCCAAGGGAGCAACGCAATTGCCCGCAGGATCGATCGTCTATGCATCTTTTTGGCCTCCCGGTGTTTCGCAAATTCCTAGCTATGGTCGTTTGAAGATATAGCACCATTCAGTTAGAGAGTATCGTAGTCATTAGCGAGTAAAGTGGCGACTATACTAACCTTGAGGTGCCCCCAATAATTTAGGCCATTTGGAACTGGAATTTTCCACTTATGATCCCTGATGGGAAGAAGAGGAGAATTCGATGAAGGCCTCGAAGTTTTCGGAAGCGCAGATCGCATTCGTGCTGAAGCAAGCGGAAGATGGAACGCCGATCGGCGAAGTCTGCCGCAAGGCGGGAATTTCGGACGCGACGTTTTACAACTGGCGCAAAAAATACGCTGGGCTGATGCCGTCGGAGATGAAGCGGCTGCGGCAGCTCGAAGAGGAGAATGCCAAGCTGAAGCGGATTGTCGCCGACCTGTCACTGGACAAGGCCATGCTTCAGGACGTGCTGTCAAAAAAGCTCTGAGGCCTGCTCGCAAGCGCAAGCTTGTCGACACGGTCAAGGTGGACTGGAAGGTCTCGATCCGGCGTGCATGTTCCGTTTTGAAGATCGATCGGTCGCTGTATGTCTACAAGTCCAGGCGCGGCGAGCAGGCCGAGTTGAAGCTGAAGATCAGGGACATCTGCCAGACGCCAGTGCGTTACGGTTATCGTCGCGTTCATGTCCTGCTCAAGCGCGACGGGTGGCCCGTCAATCCGAAGCGAATCTATCGGCTTTACAAGGAGATGGACCTCTAGCTCCGCAACAAGGTTCCGAAGCGACGGGTCAAGGCGAAGCTTCGCGCCGATCGCACGGAACCGACCCATTCCAACCATGTCTGGGCGATGGACTTCGTTCATGACCAGTTGGCCACCGGTCGCAAGATCAGGGTGCTGACGGTAGTCGACACTTTTTCGCGCTTCTCGCCGGCAGTCGACGCTCGCTTCAGCTACAAAGGCGAAGACGTGGTTCAAACCCTTGAGAGAATATGCAGGGAAGTTGGATATCCAGCCTCCATACGAGTCGATAATTGCAGCGAATTCATCTCGCGCGACCTAGACCTCTGGGTAGCTTTTGATCAAATCTCTAACGAACTCGCGAGGCAATCTCTCTCGTTGCATTGTGTCATCTTTTGTCGGACTCCACCCGCGCGCTTTGAGGACACCTCGACGATTTTCGGTGACAGTGATTTATGCTCTTGTGACATTCAATCATCCTCCCAACCAAAATCCTTTCCACGCGGGGTGCCGTGCTGTGGGGCTCGCAGCGCGATCCCTATTCACTTAAAGGCGCTGCAAGGCCGCTGATGAACAGCAGCTTGCGTGCCCGCTCAACGATCGCGTCGGCCATATGGGCGTGCCCTTCGGCACTTGGATGCATGGGACCACCCAGCGCGCGTTGCGCCTGGTATATGCCGATGTCGTCATCCACAGCTGGAGCGCCAGCGGTCGATCCCTTGAAGTAGAACGATAACAGATAGGCGTCGTTAAACGTCCGAACCCATCTCTTCCTGCTTTCGTAGGGGTAGAAATCCTTTGTGGGTTCGAATGCGAGCCAGGGTGAGTTGGGCGCTGCTCGGCCACGATGCGGGATGTCCATGCTTTCGATGAAACGGTTGGTGCTCGTGACACCTGAGTAAGAGTCGCAAAAGCTGTGGCCGACAAATTTTGAAACGTGTTCCTCGACATACGACCACCCATAGCGTTCCGCGATTGACCGGATCTTGCCGTTGAGCGCCGCGACAATCCCGTCAGCAGATTTGGGCGTCACCCTGTTGGGCCCTTCGCCCTCGACGGTTGCAAAGAATGTCGAGACGTTCATTCCGCGATTGCCAGGGCCGCAGAACCCGTTTTGGGTCTTGGTCAGTCTTGGGTAGGCTGTGATCACGACGCGCGACGGAGTGCTCATTTCGAACTTCTTTATGATCGCAGTGTTCAACATCAGGAAACGTCTGTCCAGAAAGTCCATTCGCGCGTTCGCTTCGTCCAAGGTAATGGCGCCAGCTTCCTGCTGGTACTTGCGAATGGCGCGTTCGGTGATGATGGGTAGGCTTGCCGATGCCACACCGGAATTGATCACAGCTTTCGAGACCAGGGGGCCGAACCCGATGTCGTTACCGCCGATACTCACCAGCATGAGATCGATCGGACGGTTAAGCCCGGCTGTGCGAAGGACCGCATTGCGGCGGATTTCCGAGCGCCCTGGCCAACTGGCACAGGTATAGTTGGTCTTTCGAAGCGCCGGCAATCCCGCGGTCGCGCCCAGAACTTCCATCCTCTTAATATAGCGTTTGTAGTACAGGTCCTCACTTTCGAGGCCGAGGGAAAATTGTGAATATCGCGCGGCGCTGGCGCTGAGCGCTTCTATGACCCCGCTAATTTGAGGTTGGTGGAGGCGCTCGCGGGCCGGAGAATTGTCCGTGCACTCCCGATGGTCTTGCGGCCAGAAGATACCGTCCGTGATTTCCGCTCCGGAGCACGCGTAGGATACGAACGTAATCGCGTGATGCCGCTGGCCTTCAAGCGAAAGCGCAATAGCTGCCCTAGCCTGTGCTGAGTAAATCGAACGGTGGCATTGATCGTCAAGCCACTGGGCTCGGGAATTGCTCGTGATGTAATCGCTGTTCCGCTCTCGTGTTGGGATGATCGATTGTCCGTCGGGAACATTGTCGCTCGTGCCGGAAAGACGGACGTAAGGGGAGGTTCCGCGTCTCTTATCAAGGACCGCTGGCAACTCGGGATTTCCCTCACCAGACGCGAAGGAATCGCCGATCCCAACGACTAGCAGGTCGGTAACGGAGATTTCTTCGGTCAACGCCTGTTCGGGTGCCGCAGGGAACGTCACTTCGATGGGATAGGATGTTCCGAAGCGGGTCCTAAGGAAAAGGGGGACTTCGCAATTGGGACTCGAGATCGCCCAGCTTTCCGGTCCCCGGTAAAGGGGACTCGGTACAAAGCCGTACCCCGCCTCCGCAGTCTTCCTTATGGCGTAGCGACAGGCACCCGCATAGGGCCGCCAACCGTTGGTGGTCTTTTCCTCGATCCGAAGCTGCACCGTGTGCCGCTTCGGCATGACATAGTCGTCGTTGTTAACTTCCCCAATTTGCCCGATATCACTGACGCATCCCTTATAGGTCTTTCGGTCAGGGTCCCAGCATGTGCCTCCGGCGGGGGACCCGCGCGCTTCGTTTCGCAACATCGAAGCCCATCCCAATCGTGGATCGAACTCGATGTAGGGTCGCTTCAACTCATTGAGCTCTTCTCGTCGCAACTGCCGAAATCTCTCAAGTCTCGTCATCCCGGCGATCTCGGATAGACCAGTCCACCAGGCGGTGCTGTTTAGCCGTGACTCCATCTTGGACACGATGTCCTCGGTTGAGCCGCCTGACGCGTTTACCGCATCGGCGAACGCCCATTCATGGATGTGTGCGTCAGAATGAAAGCGAAAGAAGCGGAAGGGCTGGACTACCTCCCAGCCGAGTCTGAGCTCGGCGGACCAAGATATAGTTGCCGATAAAAGGAGGAAGAGAAAACCAATGCTCGTTCTTGAGTACATGTTCGGTCTCTCTACCACCTCCGATCAGCGAAGGCATCAACGGGGTTGCTTCTCCGAGGCAGCGCGCAATGCGAGGTTTGGGCTGCCATCGACGAACCGTTGAAACTGCTCTTTGCTGCCAAAGAAGGCATTCACATCGGTGTTGTTGATGCCTGCGAATTCCGTATTCCCCGCGTATTGCCAAAACGTCCATGGATTGGTGCCGGACAGCTGCGGCCCATATGCTTCTGGGGTACCGTCCTTCGTCCAATCCTGGAGCCAAAGCGCATAGTCGTTGAATTCATTGCCCAGGAGTTCCCTTACTCCCTGTTCGTGCGCAAATATCATCGGGGGTTTCTTGTAGTGCAGGGCGACTCTTTCGAGCAGCTGATGAAGCATTTCTCTTGTGCTTTTGATGTCTCTGCAGGATTTTTGACTTCTGGCCGCGGGGCCGTCCTCGAACCATTCCAGATCGATGACTACAGGCATCGCATCTGTCTCAGCTGGCACGACGGTTGCGATGTTCTTGAACTGAGATTCTGCGTCCTTGCAGAAGTTCACGACGTGGTACGCGCCGCGAGCGATTTTCATATCACGTGCGCCGTTCCAGTTTTCCTTGAACCGTTTGTCGACAAACGTAGCCCCTTCGGTGGCTTTCGTGAATGCGAAGTCGACATTGGCCGCTTTGATTTTCTCCCAGTTCAGTTGCCCACTATGGTGGCTAATATCGATGCCGATGATCTCGTAGGCGTCGGGCGCGCTGAAAACTTTGATGTCCGGATGGTCCTGGAGAGCGCTGCCGGTACTCTGGGTCGCGAGACTGACCTCAATGGGTGCGTCGCCCGCGACTGGTATATCGCCGGAGTCGAGCTTAACGCCGCGGGCTTTCGGGACGAGGAAAAAGAAGGCGCCATCGCTGCCGCTGTAGAGGTTGCCCGAACGTATCTGCGGGAAGGACTTGCCTGTGCGCGGATTGATGGATTGATCTAGCCTACCTGAAATGTACGCAGTGATCGGACCCAGGCGCGCGATGCCGCCGCCGACGATCTGGCGTCTCCCGTCTTCGAAGGAAACCAGACCGGCATAGATCGGGTCGGCCCACCCGGTGTTTATCCCATCGATGAAGCTGTCAAAGAACAGGCTTCCATGTTTCTCGCCGAGTCCATAGGCCAGGTCGTCAGCAGTGGTGCTGGAAACCGCATGAGCACCGCGAGCCCGGGGGAAAACGTTATTGGTTCCGAAGGTACCGTCTACGTTGGGAAAAATGCCGCCGGAATAGCAGGAGCCGATCAGGGCGAGGAAGTGGTAGCTCTCTTTTGCGACGTTTGCCAGCAATGGGGCGAGCTCGTTGAGCTGCATTATTTGGGCGGCGTCGGTTCCATGGCGTGCCTGTGAAAGCACTATCGCTCCTGGGTCGGAAGGTGTGGCTCCGGGGGAACCATGTCCAGAAAACGCGAAAACGATCCGGCTCCGTTTATCGCGGGCCCGAGAAATACCCTTCAGGTAGTCCCGAAGGAAGTATTCTATGTTGCCGCGCGTGGCATTGTCATTCTCCAACACGATGATCTCTTCGAACTTCTGCTCCTTGAAGAAGGTCACCAGATTCGCAAGATCATTCTTGGCAGGTGCGAGATACCGATCGTCTTTGTTCAAGAAATTGGGATACGTGTTTACGTCGACGATCAGGGCGTAGCTGCGCACCGGGAGGGCAGTGCCGCTTTCGGGAACAATGCGCGACGCGATGTTCTCATCTACCGGGATTTTGCCCTCATCGACATAATGCACAACGAACTTGCACATATCGTCGTTCGTCAAGTCAGGGCCGTTCTCGCACGCGAAGGAGGAGGTCGCGAAAGACAGCGAGCCCGAGAAGACCAGTGCGAAAAGCAAACACCACGAGCCAGCTTTTGCGGTGTCAATGACGGCCTCGTTCATCGCTCACCTCCCCAGTTAGAAACTTACCTCTTCATCATTGCGAGATCCCAAAATCCGCCTCAAAGGTATCAGTCGTGCCGTAGTAGATGTTTCCGTCTATCCCGCGATTGTATCCGGTCGCCATGAGCGCGTTGTCTGTGAACTGCCACAGCTTTTGCTCCTTGCCATTGATGATCGCGGGCTTTTCAGCGGCTTTGTGCGAAGTCGAATAATCGGCAATCCAGACGTGATAGCCATCAAAGCGGGCGAGCGCTTTCTCGTCCTTTATCCGTTCGCGCCACCAACTGCGGGCAGTGTAGAGGATCGGCTTGCGACCGGTCCGATCTTCAACGATCTTGAGCCACTTGAGCGTCTTGGTCAGGATGGCGTCCGGGTCTTGGCCGCGCCATTGATCGGGATTGGTCGATGTTCGATCCCATTCGAGATCGAGACAGGGAGGCAGATCGCCGGGTTTCAGTCCCCCATGGAGCGTGATGTAGTCCACAAAACTGTTGGCCTGATCCTCGGCGCTACCGTTGGCCGATAAGAAGTGATAGGCGCCCCGATAGAGCCGGCTTGTTTCCTCGAGAGCGGCGATGTCGCTCCAATATGTGCCGAACTTCCCATCCTTGAACCGCACGCCCTGGGTGGCCTTCATGTAGACAAAGCTGATATGCTGCAGCCGCAAGTTCTTGAAGCTCACCTTTCCGTTGTGATGGCTGATATCGACGCCAAATAGGGTCTTGTCCCTAGGCTTATTCAGCACTTTGTCGAACTTGGCATCGTCCGGGAACCAGAATTCCTTCGGGATATTCAGCGAGATCGTCGGATCGGTTTCGAGTTTTTCGTTCTCGGCGAGCCGGGCAGGAATGATCTCGTCCTCGAACAGAGTGGCCCTTGACGTGTCGTCGGTGAGCTCTCGCCAGCTCGCTTCCGTGAGGTCTTCGGCTCCGCTTGATACCGGGAAAATCGTGAGCACGAATATGCATGCCAAGGTCATGGTTTTCATGATTAGCCTCGCAAAGATCCGCAATGTGGTAGGAGATTGGCCCCTCGGTCCTAACCTTGGATCTCGCCGCCCTCTACACTACTTGTACTTGAGTGCGAGCAACTATTCAATATTAGATATTTGTGAATCCGTGAAAAGTCCCTGTCAAGGCAGCGTCTTCAAACGCCGTTTTGTGATCTCAGGATCGCGTTGGCGTTAAAGGCTATCGTTGCTGAAGCCGTCAATCTGGCGACCGCAACAGATAGGCCTGACCACCGACCGCACCGCGACCAAATGCACGCCGAAACGCGTTCCGACTCTGCATCAAAGATGGGAGCGCCCGAAAACCCGTTGCCGGTGTCGCACGCGTGATCGAAGATGTCTTCTGTCGGAGCGCCTATGACTTTGCAATCGTTTGGCCCCAAACAGAAAGGGCGGAGGGAACGCCTCCGCGGAAATAGATGGCTCCGAGACGCTGACCTTCTTTGGGGTGAATGTAGGAAGGGGCAGGGGGTAGATAGATCCAGGGTCTGCGGGGCGACGCAACTGCAGGAAGACATAAGACGCTCTCTCAGCTACTTTGAACTCCCTCTTCAGGATAATATTCCCGTCCTCCGGTTGCTTGACTCAACCGCTGTTCGGGAACATATAGAGAACATCCGCATTTTGATCGACATGATGTCGACCGCCAACACGACCTTGAAGGGAGCCGTGAACGATGACTGCTGCCCGTGAACGGGTGATTTCCGATTTGCGCGAGCGCATTGCCTCGCTGGAGGGCGTGTCAGCCAGAAAGGCTGGCTGTCTGTCCTTCGGCGTATCGGAAATCGACGCAGTCCTGCCGGGAGGTGGTCTGGCCTATGGCGCCCTGCACGAATTTGCCGGCGGCGGGTCGGGCACGGTGGATGGTGCAGCGGCAGCCCTGTGTGCGGCGGGCATCGCAGCACGCACCAAAGGCCCGATCGTCTGGTGCCTGACGCGCCCCGATCTCTTCTTTCCGGCGCTCGCCCAGGTCGGCCTCCATCCCGACCGGGTGATCTTTGTCGAATCCGACAGGGAGGAGGACGTTTTGGCAAATATGGAGGAGGGGCTGTCCTTCGGCGGGCTCGGCGCCGTCGTCGGTGAACTCGTTCGCCTGCCTATGGTCAGCTCGCGCCGGCTGCAGCTGGCGGCCGAGCGCACGGGCACGATGGCGCTTGCCGTCCGACGTTGGCGTCGGCAGACGGAGGCGAATGATTTCGGGCAGCCGACGGCGTCGATCACCCGATGGCGGGTGAGCGTCATGCCGTCGGAGGAATTGCCTGTGCCGGGTGTCGGAAGGGCCCAATGGTTGCTGGAGTTGATGCGCGTGAAAGCGGGTGAATGTGCTGAGTTTCTCGTGAGGGCGTGCGATGACAAGGGTTGTCTCGATCTATCTTCCGGATTTGCCGACGGATCGCATTCGTCGCGCCGATCCCTCTATTCCGCCTGAACAGGCGATCGCCGTGATCGCCAGGAGCGGCTCGAAACGCTGGGTGTCGGCCGCCGACGCGGCCGCTCGAAAGGCCGGCGTGCATGTCGGCATGCCGGCGGCCAAAGCACAGGCGTTGTTCCGCGGCCTGATGCTGGTCGACGCGGATCCTGCAAAGGATGCCGCAGCACTCGAACGCATTACGCTCTGGGCGCTAGCGCTCTATTCGCCGATCGTCGCGGTCGATGGGATCGACGGGATCGTCATGGATACCGAGGGTGCCGACCACCTGCAGGGCGGCGAGCTTTCCATGGTGACGAAGATCGCCAATCAGTTCCTGGCAAAAAAACTCACGCCCCGTGTCGCCATCGCCGACACCTGGGGTGCGGCCCACGCCTGTGCCCGTGCCATCAGCCGCGAAACGGTCATCGTGCCCTCAGGTGAGACCGTCCGTGCCGTCGAAAAATTGCCGATATCGTTGCTGCGCCTTCCTGGGAAAGTCGTCAGCGATCTGCGCACGCTTGGATTCCAGACAATCGGAGAACTCGCCAATACCCCACGCGCGCCGCTGACGCTCCGTTTCGGCCCGGAGATCGGCCGGCGGCTCGACCAGATGTTCGGCCGCGCCTGCGAACCGATCGATCCGATCCGCACCGCCGAGCTCGTCGAGGTCTCCAGAGCCTTCGCCGAGCCGATCGGTGCTGCCGAAACGATTGACAAATATGTCGGCCGGCTGGTGGTGCAACTGATCGAAGAGCTGCAAAGGCGCGGCCTTGGTGTTCGGCGTGCCGACCTGATCGTCGAAAAGGTTGACGGTACGCGGCAGGCAATCCGCGCCGGCACGGTGAAGCCGGTGCGCGACGTCGCCTGGCTGACGAAGCTGTTTCGCGACCGGACGGAAAAGATCGAACCCGGCTTCGGGATCGAAAAGCTCAACCTGGTTGCGGTGATGGCCGAGCCGCTGGAGGAGCGCCAGAAATTCTCCTCGCTGGTCGAGGAGGAAGTGAAGGACGTCACACCGTTGATCGATATCTACGGCAACCGCGGCCAGCGTGTGTATCGGGTGGCACCCGTTGCCTCCGATGTGCCCGAGCGCTCCGTCCATCGGATCAGTCCTGCTGCCGATCCGGTCGAGGTCACCTGGGTCAGCCATTGGCGCCGGCCGGTTCGGTTGCTGGCCCATCCCGAACTGATCGAGGCCATCGCATTGCTGCCGGACCGGCCGCCGGTCTCGATCACCTGGCGCGGCAAGCGCCGGAAGGTCAAGCGGGCCGACGGTCCGGAACGGATCTTTGGCGAGTGGTGGCGGCGCGACGCCGAGATGGAGGCGGTGCGAGATTATTTCGTCATCGAAGACGAGGCCGGCGAGCGTCTGTGGGTGTTTCGCTCCGGTGACGGAATCGATCCTGAAACCGGAAGCCATCGCTGGTTCATGCACGGGATCTTTGCATGAGTTATGCCGAGCTGCAGGTCACGACCCATTTTTCCTTCCTGCGCGGCGCAAGCTCGGCGCAGGAACTGTTCGAGACCGCCAAGGCTCTCGGTATCGAGGCGCTTGGCGTTGTCGACCGCAATTCGCTGGCCGGAATCGTTAGGGCGCTTGAAGCATCGCGCGCCACGGGCTTACGCCTCGTTGTCGGTTGCCGGCTCGATCTCGCAGACGGCATGTCGTTGCTGGTCTACCCGAGCGACCGGGCTGCCTATTCCCGGCTGACCCGCCTCATTACCCTCGGAAAGTCGCGCGGCGGCAAGAACAACTGCATCCTGCACTGGGACGATGTCATTGCCTACGCCGACGGCATGATCGGCATCCTGGTGCCGGATCTGCCGGATGACGTCTGCGCGATCCAGCTGCGCAAGATGGCCGATCTGTTTGGCGATCGCGCCTATGTGTCTCTTTGTCTGCGGCGCCGGCAGAACGATCAGTTGCGGCTGCATGAGATTTCCAATCTTGCGGCGCGGTTCAAGGTGCGGACGGTCGTCACCAATGATGTCCTCTTCCATGAGCCAGGCCGTCGGCAGTTGCAGGACATCGTCACCTGCATCCGGACCCGCACCACGATCGACGAGGTGGGCTTCGAGCGCGAGCGCCACGCCGACCGCTATCTGAAGCCGCCGGAAGAAATGGAGCGTCTGTTTCCGCGATATCCTGAGGCTTTGGCACGAATTATGGAGATTGTCCGTCGCTGCACTTTCTCGCTCGAGGAGCTTACCTACCAATATCCGGAGGAGGCAATCGTACCGGGCAAGGATGCCCAGGCATCGCTGGAGCATTATGTCTGGCAATGCGTGCCCGATCGCTATCCCGAAGGTCTGCCGCCCGATGTGTTGAAGGTCGTGCGGCACGAGCTCGATCTCATCCGCACCATGAAATACGCCCCGTATTTTCTGACTGTCTTCTCGATCGTGCGTTATGCGCGGTCTCAAGGCATTCTTTGCCAGGGGAGGGGTTCTGCCGCCAACAGCGCCGTCTGCTACATTCTCGGCATTACCAGTATCGATCCCTCGACAAACGATCTTCTGTTCGAACGCTTCGTCAGCCAGGAGCGCGATGAGCCGCCGGATATCGATGTGGATTTCGAGCACGAGCGGCGCGAAGAGGTGATCCAGTGGATTTATCGAACCTATACCAGAGAAAAGGCAGCGCTCTGCGCCACCGTAACCCGCTACCGCGCGCGCGGCGCGATCCGCGATGTCGGCAAGGCGCTTGGGCTTCCGGAGGACGTGATCAAGGCGCTGTCGTCCGGCATGTGGTCCTGGTCGGAGGAGGTCTGCGATCGCAATGTCCGCGAGCTCAATCTCAATCCAGACGACCGGCGTCTTGTGCTGACTTTGAAGCTTGCGCAGCAATTGATGGGCGCGCCACGGCATCTCGGCCAGCATCCGGGCGGGTTCGTCCTCACCTATGATCGGCTCGACGATCTCGTGCCGATCGAACCGGCGACGATGAAGGACCGTCAGATCATCGAATGGGACAAGGACGACGTCGAAGCCCTGAAATTCATGAAGGTGGACATCCTGGCGCTTGGGATGCTGACCTGCATGGCCAAGGCCTTCGATCTGATCCGCGAGCACAAGGGCCGCGATCTCGACCTGTCTGACATCGAGCAGGAGGATCCTGCGACCTATGCGATGATCCGCAAGGCCGATACGCTCGGCACGTTCCAGATCGAAAGCCGCGCCCAGATGGCGATGCTGCCGCGGCTCAAGCCTCGGACATTTTATGATCTTGTGGTGCAGGTGGCGATCGTCCGGCCCGGTCCGATCCAGGGGGACATGGTGCATCCCTATCTACGTCGGCGCGAAGGCAAGGAGGCGGTGGAATATCCGACGCCAGAACTGGAAGCGGTGCTCGGCAAGACGCTCGGCGTGCCGCTGTTTCAAGAGTCGGCGATGCGGGTGGCGATGGTCTGTGCCGGCTTTACCGGCGGCGAGGCGGACCAACTCCGCAAGTCAATGGCGACCTTCAAGTTCACCGGCGGCGTCTCGCGGTTCAAGGACAAACTCGTATCGGGCATGGTGAGGAACGGCTACACTCAGGAATTCGCCGAGAAGACTTTCTCCCAGCTCGAAGGCTTTGGCTCCTATGGTTTTCCGGAGAGCCATGCGGCCTCGTTCGCGCTGATCGCCTATGCGTCGAGCTACATCAAATGCCATTATCCGGAAGCCTTCTGCGCTGCTCTGATCAATTCGCAGCCCATGGGTTTTTACGCGCCGGCGCAGATCGTCGGCGACGCGAGAGCCCACGATGTCGAAGTGCGGCCGGTCTGCATCAACCGGTCCCGTTGGGACTGCACGCTGGAGCGGATCGGCAATTCTGGCCGCCACGCTGTGCGGCTCGGCTTCCGGCAGGTGAAGGGATTGGCGATCGCTGACGCCGCGCGCATCGTCGCGGCACGCATGAACACGGCCTTTGGCTCGGTTGATGACATGTGGCGGCGATCCGGCGTGCCATCGGAAGCGCTCGTCCAGCTTGCCAAGGCCGATGCCTTTCTGCCGTCGCTGAAGCTCGAACGCCGCGACGCGCTCTGGGCGATCAAGGCGCTGCGCGATGAACCACTGCCGCTGTTTGCCGCCGCGGCCGAACGGGAGATGGCTGCAATCGCCGAGCAGCAGGAGCCGGAGGTGGCACTTCGGCAGATGACGGACGGGCATAACGTCATTGAGGACTACAGCCATACCGGGCTGACATTGCGGCAGCATCCGATCGCCTTCCTGCGCAAGGATTTATCAGAGCGCAATATCATCACCTGTGCCGAGGCGATGAATTCGAGGGACGGGCAATGGGTCTACACCGCCGGCCTTGTCCTGGTGCGGCAAAAGCCTGGATCGGCCAAGGGTGTCATGTTCATCACCATCGAGGACGAGACCGGGCCGGCTAACCTCGTCGTCTGGCCGACACTGTTTGAAAAACGCCGGCGGGTCGTTCTTGGTTCATCGATGATGGCGATCAATGGCCGGATTCAGCGGGAAGGGGAGGTCGTGCATCTTGTCGCTCAACAGCTGTTCGACCTGTCGGGCGATCTGACCGGCCTTGCAGATCGCGATGAGGAGTTCAAACTGCCGCCAGGACGCGGCGATGAGTTCGCCAGAGGCGGAGGGCCTGATCCACGGGACAAGCCGAAGCCGGTTATAGCCGCGCGCGACATGTTCGTACCTGATCTTCATATCGATACGCTGAAGGTGAAGAGCAGGAATTTTCACTAAGAAATCTAGCTGGATTGCTGTCCCAAATAAGGCCGTCGGCGGTTCGATTTTGCTCAAGGCGCTCACCTCTAATGATCAAACCTTAGGCTTTCTACCGGACCTCAATGGAGGTCGACGGGAAGCATCGCCGTCTACCTCAACAAAAAGTTCCGCGACATTGACCCCAAGTACCCCAGCAAGTGATTCCAAGGCGGAAACAGTGACGTTTTCCATGCCGCGCTCGATGCGCCTCACATAAGAACGATCGATGTTTGCCTCGAGCGGACCCTTAGACAATGCGTTGCTCTTGCAACTATATCATTTCGAGTCTGCCCCCGCATTATCGACCAATCTGCTGAAGGGTATGAAGTCCTGTTTCGAGCGCTGGATCCCAGAACCGCGTCGAATGGCACGTCCTCGAACACGGCGTCTTCCTTGAACAAGGCGGCGAGTGCATCCGCATCATGCGCGGTTTGGAAGGCTGCGGCCTGCCGGATCAGCGCGATGTTGGTTCACATGGGCGGTTCCTCTGACCGAATGCTCGTCACAGTGAAAATGGACGTGCACGCTTGTCGCCATCAGCACCAAGCGCACACCAAGCGAGCGACGAACTCGCTGCCGACAAAGGCGGGACGGCCGCCGATGCCGGTTACCTTCCGGTTTGGAGGCGCAGGCCTGACCAGTGTGCCGCGAAGGCCCACATGTCCGCTGTCTGCTCGATGATCTTGTCCGTCGGCTTGCCCACGCCGTGTCCCGCTCTCGTTTCGACGCGCAGGAGCCGAGGCCGATTTCCAAGGGCGGCTGCCTGGAGCGCGGCCACATACTTAAACGAATGCGCTGGCACAACTCGATCGTCCGTGTCGCCGGTCGTGGTCAGGATGGCGGGATACTCCGTGCCGTCCCGGACGTTGTGGAGCGGTGAATAGGACAGAAGGTTCTTGAAGTCGGCTTGCACCGCCGGGTCACCGTATTCCTGCGTCCAGAACGTTCCGCCCGTGAACAGGGGGAAGCGCAGCATGTCCAGCACGGCGACGTCGGGTAAGGCCGCGGCAAAGAGATCCGGACGCTGGTTCACCACCGCTCCAACCAGAAGGCCACCGTTCGACCCGCCGTGGATCGCCAGCCCGTCGGGCGGTGTAATGCCCTCGCGCTTCAGGAATTCGGCAGCGGCGATGAAGTCGTCAAAGCTGTTCTGCTTGTTCGCTAGCCGCCCGGCTTCGTGCCACGCCCGGCCATATTCGCCACCGCCGCGGATGTTGGGCATGGCGTAGATGCCGCCTTGCTCCACCCAAGCTAGCGCTTCCGCAGAGAAATATGGGATGAGCGGAATTCCGAAGCCGCCATAGCCGTACAGCATGGTGGGGGCCGGGCCTGTCACGTCCTTGCGCCGCATGACAAACATCGGAATGCGCGTACCATCCTTCGAGGCAAAGAAGCGCTGCTCCACGACGAGTTGATCGAGATCGCTCGCAATCCGGGGCTTCGCCCAGACAGTGCTCGTGTTGGTCGCCACGTCGTAGCGATAGATCGTAGTGGGCGTATCCTGACTGCTGAAGACGTAGAATGACTCATTGTCGCCAGGCCGCCCCCTGAAGGCGCCAGCCGTGCCGGTGCGGGGAAGTTCAACAACACCATCGCGCGTGCCGTCCAGCTTGAAGCGCTCGACCTGCGTCTTTGCATCCACCATGTAGGAAACCACGAGCCGATCGCCGACGATGTTGCTCCCGAGAATGACAGCATCCTCCCGATGCGGGAGGAAGTCCTGGAAAACCGGCTTTTCCGCATCGAAGTTGATCGCGACGACCTTGCCGCGTTCGGCGCCTTCCTCCGTGGTGAAGAACAACCGCGCGCCGACGTTTCCGATCAAGGTCCATGCATGATCGAGCGAGGAGACCAGTGTTTCGGGCGTCCATCCATCCTCCGCCAGATCAATGACGGTAATGCCGTTGCCGCCTCCAAGCCGCGATGAATGGATCACGACATAGCGGCCGTCCGTTGTCGTCAACGCCATGTGGATGAGCGGCCGATCAGTGTCGGAAGCATAGATAAGGCGGTCCTGCGACTGCGGCGTCTCAAGTCGGTGGAAGTTGACGGTATGCTCGAGCACCTGCGCTTCGAAGGCGGCACCTTCTTCTGGCTCGGCATTGCGGGAGTAAAAGAAGCCGGAATCATCCTGCGCCCACCCGATCTTCATGAAGCGCGCCCAGCGGATCTCGTCATCGAGAATCCTGCCGGTGTCGATATCCATTACGCGTATGGTCCGCCAATCGGCGCCGCCTTCCTGGATGGCGTAGGCGAGATAGCGGCCGTTGTGCGAGACCGCCCATTCGGCAAGCGCGGTTGCTCCGTCCTCAGACCAGATGTTGGGGTCGACTACAACGCGATCCGTTCCGTTCTCGCGGACATACAGGACGGGTTGCGCCTCCAAACCGGCGCTTCGCACGAAGAAATAACGGTCGCCGCGCTTTTCAGGTGGGATCGGAAGGCGTTCGTGGTCGAAAAGCGCCTGGAGGCGCTGCTTGAACAGATCGCGACCGGGAAGCGTGGCGAGGTAGTCTTCGGTCAAATCTTTCTGCTTAGTAATCCAGGCTTCAACCTTCCCGTCGCGGCGGATGTCGCCTTCCAGCCAGCGATAAGGGTCGGCAACCGTTGTGCCGAAATGCGTTTCGACGGTTTCGGTGCGCTCGGTGAGCGGATAGGTCATTGTGTTTCCCTTGTTTTCGGATGCCGTGCTAATTTCCGGCAGGAGAGCTATGGCCAATGCCGTCGCCGACAGGGCGACGAGCCTCGTTTGCAACGAACGCCGCGCCTCGCGCTTGGATGAAGATTCGCGCCATACAAGGCGCGGGATAAGCAATCTCACGGGAAACCCCTTGTTGTCGGGCGCCGCAGCGTCTGCCGCCGCGACGCGGAGCCGGCGTACGGAAGTATCAGCGGCCGACTGTTCCTATCGCCTGCACTCGCGCCGGTCAGGGTCCCGCCTGCAGCGGTCCCAGCGCGCGCGATCGGCCATAACCTGAGCGTCTCTCGCAATCTCTTGCGTCAATCGGGTCCGCTCGAGCGACTCCCGTTGCGCGTTGTCGCGCCGCGCCTGTTGTTCCAACATGCAGTTCGTATAAGCGCGGGACCCGTAGGGTGCCCCAAAACTATGGCAGGTATTCGCGTCCCTGTACTGCCGTTCTTCCGTCGACACACACGCTGATAGAGCGAAGCCAACGAGGGCGATGGAGAGGATGGCTACCGCGGGCCGACGATCGTTAATGGAAGGGCGTTGCAGCATTCTGTTGATCTCCTTTCGAGAATGAGCGCTGGCGGTTCGTTGACGACGCGAGCGAGACACAGCGGCGCCCCGCGGCCGCCATGACCAGCCGAAACCCCACAGAGCAGGAGAAGATTGCGGCAACATTGTCCGAGTTTGGAAAAATCCTCCGGGAGCAGTCCGATCGCCGCTTGGATGCGCCTTTCCGGCGCTAAGCACACAACCGAGAAAAATCAGCGCGCGGCGCGTTAGTTATACGTCCTTCGGACAACCGTTCGGGAACGTTGCAGTGGCCGTCACGACTGAGTTCGAAGTGGAGAATCCGCTCATCCCTAAAGGCCCCGACCTTGAGCCTCGAAATTCGGGCTTCTGAACTCACGATCAGTCGCGGCGTGGCCACATTCGCATTTTAGTTATGGCATTATCGATGTGATAGCCAGGAGTTATAAGTGGATTTGAACGCAGCCCTGAAGGCATTCATCAGAACAGTAGAGAAGGGCTCCATGACCGGCGCGGCGCGAGATCTCGGCATCTCGCAGCCCGCTGTTACAAAACATCTTCTCAATCTCGAGCGACATCTGAATGCACGGCTTCTCGAGCGATCGCCCCAGAATATCCGCCCGACCACACACGGTCTGGAGCTTTACGAAGCAAGCCGCGGCGCGATCGCATCCATCGATGCCGCCCTCGAGGGTATCCGATTGAACGTAGGCGAAATCGAGGGCAATCTCCGCATTCATGCGCCATCCTGTATCGGTTCAAAGCACCTCCACGGCATCCTTCTGGATTTTCAGGACCTGCATCCAAAAATTGCCGTCGATCTTGTCTTGGACGACCGTACCGTCGATCTCATCTATGAGAATTTTGATCTCACGCTACGCTATGGCCGGATAGAGGCTCAGGAGGTCATTGCCCGGCGCTTTGGCTGGATGCAACGTATTCTCGTTGCCGCTCCCAGCTATCTGGAACGCGTCGGCGAGGTGAGGTCTCCGGAGCAGTTGTCAGACCTCAGCATAATTTCGACCTTCGTCGTCCTGTCGGGCAAGAATATGTTGCCGCTGATGCGATCCGGATCTCCGACAATCGAAATTCCGGTCAAACCTGTCTTCCGGACGAATGATGCTCACGTTCTTCTCAACACGCTCCTGGCAGGCCGGGGGATCGGACAGGTGCAATGGTGTCTCGTAACAGACCTGATCGCCGAAGGCAGGCTTGTGCGCGTACTCCCCGCCTACGCAGTGAAGCCGACTGAGGCGTTCCTTGCCTACCCGTCGAACAAGTTCATGCGTCCCGTGGTGCGCGCCTTTACCGACTTTGTCATGCCGCGTCTGAAAGAAATTGAAGGAATAAGCCAAAGTGCTGATGATTTGGGATGCGCTTTATAACAATCGGTTATGCGCGCAATTACTCGATAAACGATAGACATTACTCGCACGAAATTGTTCTTCTGGTCCCGAGATGTTGCCATTCGGGCAACGACGGTTAGAGACCAGTGAATACTATCTATGCAGCTAGTGACCCATCACATATCCCGCCGCACCTTTCTTCTTGGCTCCATGTCCGCCGCCGCCGCTCTTTCCGGCTGCGCGACGAACAACCCAACTGCGGAACAGATGACGTTGGCGAAGCAAGTTCAATCATCGCCGCCAATTGCATCCGATCCTGAGCTTCAAGCTCGTTATGCGGCATTCGAGGACGGAGGGCATTTCGTGCCTGCCATCCCCTACCAGGATATGGACCCGAAGTATTATCGCCAGCGTGTTGCTGACCCGACGGGAGAAAAGGTTGGCACGGTGGTTGTCGATACGCCCAACCGCTTCTTATATCTCGTTGAAGAGGGCGGTACGGCCATGCGGTACGGCGTCGGCATAGGCCGAGACGGGTTTGCCTGGAAGGGCGAGGGTATCGTCCACTGGCGCCAGCCGTGGCCACGATGGAAACCTCCTGCAGAGATGATCGCTCGTCAGCCGGAATTGGAAATCTATTCCGTCGCGAACGGCGGCATGGATCCCGGGATCATGAATCCGCTCGGCGCGCGGGCGCTCTACATCTTCCAGAACCGGCAAGACACTCTATATCGGCTACACGGTAGTCCCGAGTGGCAGTCTATCGGCAAGAGCGTCTCTTCCGGATGCGTAAGATTGATCAACCACGACATCGTCGATCTTTATGATCGTGTCCCCTATCACGCGCGAATGGTCGTGCATCAGGAACCATTTATCACGACGGTATAGTTTCCGAGATAGGTTCACTTGGCGGGGCCGGAGGGTAGGTGAACGTCTTGTGAGGCAAGCGGTCGAGAGCGCCTGACGAGAAGGGACCGCAATTATTCCCGTCGTCGTGAGTGGCAGGATATTCTTCGCAAATGAGCCCCTGCTCAGGGAGGCTGGCTGTACAGCATTAGAGGATAGCATGCAGAAAGAACCCCACCAATTCCAGGAGGCAGATAAGACCCTGATGGCCGCTGTCGATGAAGCCATTGAGCGCGCCGTTGAGACCGCAGGGCATGAACTTCAGTCGCTCGGTGTCGGCAGATCACCACAAGACTACTTCGCGGACGCCGTCCTCCGCCACCTGTTCCTGCGCCTGTGCGGGGCCGACTTGAGAACCAACACGGGAGGAGATCCAGAAACGGCATGGAAAATCCTCTATATGGGCCGCAGCGTCGCCCGTCACTGGGAGAGGGAGCGTGGCGGTTCGGCAGCACTTCGGGAGAAAAAAGACCGGCGGGAGGATATCGAAAGAGACAAGCGTGAACGACAGCAGTTGGCACTCACCGCACAGAATTTCGCATTGCAAACTGTTGTTCGCGCTCTGGTCGATCACGCCCGTGCGTCGGATCCGGAAATCGCAGATCGCCTCGAAGCGGCAATCGACGCCCGCCATGCAAGGCTTGAGCCCCTCTCTGACACCGACCGGGAGTTTACCGAAAGAGCAAAAAGCTACCTGTGGCTTCTCACCCCTCCACCAGATTAGGCGCAGTGGCGGCACAACCAAAACTATCAAAATGCACGGAGTTAGTAGTGACAAAAAGCTGTCCTGTTCTTACGCCGGCTGAAACAAAAACCGTCGACGTCATCAAACGTGCGGACACGGCGTTGGCTGCTGCGGTCTCTCGGGCTTTGGAAGAGGCGGTCAGACAGGCTACCGAAGACATGCGAGCAATAGATCAGGAAGACGCCACGCCGGTGCTGAAATATTTTGCAGGCGTCGTTCATCAGCGAATGTATTGCCTGATGTGCGGTGCAGATCCGGACACTTTTGAAGGAGGCGATCCGGATATTGCCTACCACATCATCCGAAACAGTCAGAACATCGCCAGACACTATTGGTCCGCGGACATCGAGCCCTATCCACCGAAGCAGTAAAGACTGTCTCATGACAACCGGCGCAGGTTGTTCCGGGCGCGACGATTTCCTCGCCATGTCTCACCCCTTTGGCGCACGACACGTTTCAGCAGACGGACTGCGTTTATGGCGATTTACGGCATCGGTGCGAAACCAAACGCCGACGCGATGCTGTTAGCCGCGTTGTAGACGCAGTGAAGAACGACGCTGGGCCAAACCGATCCCGTCGCCCGGAAGAGGATGGCAGATAGAAGACCCACCATGATCGCGACGGGCAGGATCACGCTCACGCCGTGCGCGATGCCGAATATAATTGAGCTTAGTACGACGCCGGCAAACGCACCGTAGCGGTTGAGCGCATTCGCAACGACGCCCCTGAACAGGATTTCCTCGCCGAAAGGCGTGAAAATGGCGCCGCCCAGAAATGATAAGAGAAAAGGGAGCGGGCCGCCACGCGCCGCTGCATGCAGGATGCTTTGAGGATCATTGTAAGCGGTGCCGCGGCCGCACCTTGACCAAGATGCTTTAGGTAGTTTCGATGGTTGCCGCCATGACGGGACGGCGCTTCGCGCCATTTGCGGACTAGCGCGCTATACGAGATTGGGACAGACTGCATTCTTAGGTCATGTTATCGACCAGGCAGGAGTCCAAATGCGAGTTTCTGTTCTACCTGAACCACCATACTACATGGTCAGCTTCACCTCGCAGCGAACAGATGCGGAGGACGGTTACGGCGAGATTGGCTACGCAATGAGCGAACTTGCAAGTCAACAACGAGGTTACCTTGGTTTTGAAAGCGTTCGCAGTGCAGATGGTTTCGGAATACTGCTATCATTCTGGAAGGATGAACAGAGCATCCGCGCATGGAAAGCCGTCGTTGATCATGTTGAAGCACAACGACGAGGTCGCCAAGATTGGTACTCAAGATACGAAATTCGTGTTGCCGTAGTGCAGCGAGCCTACGGTTTTGACCGAGAACCGGTGACTGCGGCTGACGCAGGTAGCAACGCCAGCTAACGTCCGCTTCGCGCCGACAGGAGCCTTTACGCACGTATCATCCTGAGAGGGGAATTCCACGGCAGGAGACCCACAATCCGGTTTTGCTTATGGCCGTTTACGATAGCAGTGAGCGTGCTGGTCAGGTAGGCTTGTGGATCGACGGCATTGAGCTTGCACGTCTCGATGAGCGAGGCGATGGTCACCCAATTCTCTGCTCCTGCATCGTGCCCGGCGAAGAGAGCATTCTTCCGATTGAGGGCAATAGGCCTGATTGTCCGCTCGACGGCATTGTTGTCAATCTCGATCCGACCGTCGGTCAGGAAGGTGCAGAGCTTACCTCCTCCCAATCATTATCTTATTTTCGAGTCGCTGCCCCCGCATGTTGAGATAAACACGCCCGTTCGCGGCTCTGAAAGCCAAGCCAAAATTCAAAACTTCGGTACATGTGTCGGGATTATCTCCGCCGTCTATAAATTTTTCGACGTAATTCATCAGAGGTTGAACGGTATAATAGTCGTTTGCCCAGTCGCTAATCTGCTTGTACAGGACCGCGTCTATGCGTTTTCCCTCTGGGGTAAAGTCGACCGAATACTTGCTCGTCGCTTGGGCGAGGTTCAGCGTAGTAAGAAGCTCGATAAACTTTGGCCTCTCCTCATAATTGAGTTGATTGTCCCGAAAGCCACGAACAGCATCAACGTGTTCTCTCGGAAAGTCGTCGATTGAATCCATGTACGGAAAACCTGGTGCATCGCTAGAACGCTTCAATGTGGCAGGAATGGATTTTGACGACAAGATGCTGCGGTAGCAACAAGTCCGCTTAGGGTCGGGAGAAGCCTTCGGGCACATATTGCCCTACTGGGTAATTCCACGGCAGTAGCTCATCGATGCGACTCTGCTTGTGGTCGTTGACGATGGCAGTCATCGTGCTGGTCAAGTATTTGAAGGGATCGACGTCGTTGAGCTTACAGGTCTCGATAAGCGACGCGATGGTTGCCCAATTCTCGGCTCCCACGTCATGTCCCGCAAACAGGGCGTTCTTCCGATTGAGCGCTATTGGCCGGATGGTTCTCTCGACGCTGTTGTTGTCGATCTCGATGCGCCCGTCGGTCAAGAATTTGCAGAGGCCGTCCCAATATTTGGCGATATAGGCCAGCGCATCGCCGAGCGGCGACTTGCCAGCGACACGGGCGCAATGATGCGTCAGCCAAGTCCGCATATCTGCGATCAGCGGCGCTGATCGGTCTTGTCTTCCAGCTAGGCGAGCTTCAGGGGCGAGGCCACGCAAATCGGCTTCGATGCGATAGAGTTCGGCGATCCGCTTCACGCCGTCCTCTGCAATCGGCGCTGAGCCAGTACGGGTGATCTCGACCAGCTTGCGCCGTGCGTGCGCCCAACAATAAGCAAGCCGGATGTCTGGACCGCTCCTATCAGGTGAGATCAGGCGATTATATCCGGCGTAACCGTCCACCTGGAGGACGCCCTTGAATCCTTGCAATATCCGCTCTGCATGCTGCCCGCCACGACCTGGAGCATAGGTAAAGGCGACGCCAGGCGGCGCACCTCCGCCCCACGGGCGGTCGTCACGGGCTAGGGCCCAGAAGTATCCGGTCTTGGTTTTACGGGAGCCGGGATCAAGCACCGGCGCACGGGTCTCGTCCATGAATAGCTTGGTTGAACGCTTCAGGTCGGCAATCAACGCGTTGAAGACCGGACGTAGTTCGAAAGCGGCCCGACCGACCCACTCGGCCAGCGTGGAGCGGTCGAGGTCAATGCCCTGGCGGCTCATGATCTGGGCATGCCGATAGAGCGGCAGATGATCGGCGTATTTGGACACCAGCACATGTGCGATGGTCGCCTCCGTCGGCAGCCCGGCATGGATCAGTCGAGCAGGTGCTGGAGCCTGAGATACGCCGTCGGTGCAGGCACGGCAGGCATATTTTGGACGACGAGTGACGATGACACGAAACTGCGCCGGAATGACATCCAGCCGCTCGGACACGTCCTCGCCGATGCGATGCAGGCCGCCGCCACAGGGGCAGATCAGGCTTTCCGGCTCGATGATCTCCTCGATACGAGGAAGGTGGGCGGGAAGAGAGCCGCGATTGGCGGCGCGTGGTTTGGGGTGCGGTTTAGCCGAAGGGCTATCAGCCTCGTCTTCGGCATGGACGGTCGCAATGGCCGTTTCCAGGTCCTCCAGTGCGAGATCGAATTGCTCGGGATCAGCCTTCTCGGATTTGCGCCCGAAGGCCGCCTGCTTGAAAGCAGCGACCAACTTCTCCAGCCGTTCGATCCGCTCATCCTTTCGGACATCACGCGCTTGCGCCGCGATCAGCATCGCCTTCAAGGCAGCAATATCGTCCGGCAAATCGGCGGCGTCCAACATGGCTGAAGTTTATCAAATTCTGCCCGTCTCACCGCTGGAATTTGCCGCCCGAGTCATCGTGACGCACCTATTCGATGGCGTCAGGCGCTCTCGCCTCAACGGAACGGACCCGACGCCAGTCGAGGCCTGCAAACAGCGCTTCAAACTGGGCATGACCCAAGGTCATCAGGCCATCCTTGATTCCCGGCCAGGTGAACGTGTGCTGCTCCAGCCGCTTGTAGGCCATCACCAGCCCGCTGCCATCCCAGTAGATCAGCTTCAATCGGTCTGCATTGCGCGACCGAAATACGAAGACCGTTCCGGTAAACGGGTCCTTGTGTAGCTGGTTCTTGACCAGTGCCGCCAAGCCATCGTGGCCCTTACGGAAGTCGACTGGCTTGGTGGCCACCATGATCCGAACCCGGTTCGATGGAAAGATCATGCCGGGACCGCTAAGGCACGCGCGACAGCGGCGATCCGGGCGGCAGATGCCCCTTCTTCCAGACGGATCGTGACAGCACCGACAATAATCTCGGGACGGCTGGCTTTCCTGATTGGCGGCTCCGAAACAGGTGGATCGACGATCACCGCTGCGAACTCCACCGCATCCTCGGGTGCAGGCAGAACCAATTTGCCCTGACGCGCCATCGTCCGCCAGGTGGAAAGGTGGTTCGGCTTCAAGCCATGGCGCTCTGCGACCTCATTCACCATCGCGCCGGGCCGAAGGCTCTCCGAAACGATCTGAGCCTTGACCTCGTCCGGCCACTGCCGATGAACCTCACGTCCAGACTTCCTGGTCGTGAGAACCTCCAATGTACTCTCCATGGAGAAACTCCCGTTGCTCATCCACGGAATCCGATCACAGATTATGACGGCCGGGACAATGTGGGAGCGGGACACCGGTTACGGATCATTGCTGCCGAACCACGCCTGATATGTGAACTGTATGATCAGGTTGAGACCGTATCCGATGGTTCCGACTCCAGTCGCGATCAGGAGCCAGCGAGGTGAGACCGGTCGGAACCCGAACGAGCGCAGAACCCGTATCCGCAGGCTATATGCTGCGGCGAAAGCACCGACGCCGACGAAACCTCCTGCCGTCGAGCCGACAACTCCTAGGAGAACGGGATCGCTGCTGGGCAGAAGTCCCATCAGCAGGCCGAACGAAACAAGAAGAACTGGATATGCGACGAGTCCAATCAGTATTTCTGGCCAGCCGGGTCGTTGCCATTGATCATCTGCGATCATTATCAACCTCAAGTATGACAAGGCGGCGCCTCGCGGTCGCTGCTCACTGCAAAGGCGCAAGACCGCGAGTATGGATGCAAGCAGCCCGGCATCGCGCTGCGTCCGTGTAGATGCGCAGGGAAACATTGCGCCAACATTGGCTCGGCCGCGGTTACGACGCCGCAGTGAACTCTAATCGTACGATCGCCCCACCGCTCGGGGCCTCTGCGATTGTGATGCGGCCGCCATGATGATCGACGACTTGCTTGACTAGGTTGAGACCCAGGCCGGTACCGGAAGATCGCGGCCGCAGCCGATGAAAGGGTTCAAGCACCCGTTCGTGCTCCTCCCCCGGAATACCAACGCCGTTATCCTCGACCTCCAAAGAGGTACCGTTGACCCGCACGATCACCTCGTTCCCGCCATGCTCGACACCATTCTGGATGAGATTTGTGAGCGCGCGTTCTATCGAACCGGTATTGCCCATGATCTTTCCGGGCTGTTCAACGATCACCTCGATTGCCTTGCCCGACGCGATCAACACCGGTGCCAGATCCGCAACGACACTGCGGGCGAGCGCAACGAGGTCGATCCGGTCACTTGGCGCGCCATTGTCCAACCGATGAAGATCGAGCAGTTGCTCGGACAGCGTCGCAAGCCGTGACACGTCCGGCAGGAGCGATCGCAGGCCCATGTCGGTCGCAGCGTCGATCTTCATTCTCAATATAGCGATCGGCGTTCGCAGCTCGTGGGCAGCCGAAGCAATGAAGCGGTGCTGACGATTATAACTTTCATCGAGGCGGTCGAGAGCTTCATTGACGGCGCGGACGAGCGGGCCGATCTCACGTGGAACCTTGTCTTCCGAAAGGCGGATGCCGCGACGCCCGGCGTCGATCCGCTCCGCTTCCTCCGTAGTTTTTAGGACACCGGCTAAAGCGCGCGTGACGATCATGGGCGTCGCGACGATGGAGACGAGAGCCAGGACGAGGAAAATGGTAGCGGCTACGATATTGGATGCAATGGTGATGAGCGCCGTGAAGGGTTGGACCCGACCGTGCGCTATGATCATCATATCGCCTGCGGGGCCGGATTCCTGTCGAACCAGGGCGGAAAGGGTAAATGGCTCGAACTGCCCCCGCATGTCTGCCGAAGACAGTTTGTCGAGGTGGGGAACGAGGGGAGCGTACTCCGCCGGCACCTGGCCGAAGGCAACCACGTTGCCGTCGCCAAGCCGGGCCGCGAACCAGAGATCCGGCGATTCCTCGCGAAGTTTCGCCAGCTCGGGCGTCACTTCCACTCTTGGGGCACCGGCAGCATCTCGGACGATCGAGTTTGCGGCGACTTTTACGACGGCCTCCTCGACATACATCCCGTCAACAGCCGAATTGACGAAAAAGATGATGAATCCGATGGCGGCGGCCGCGACCGTCAGAAACTGGAGGATCAGCTGCCTGGTGACAAGGCGCGTCTTCAATGATGGCTGACGGCGCTTCAATCCTTAGCCCTGAGCAAATAACCCACCCCTCTGACCGTATGAATCTCGACGCCGGCGCCAGCATCGCTGAATTTTCGACGCAGGCGTGAGATATGGGAATCGAGTGTGTTCGACTGGATAGCGTCGTCGAAGCCGTAGACGGCTTCCTCAAGGGACTCGCGCAGGACAACGCGCCCGCGACGCCGAATCAACGCAGTGAGCACTGCAACTTCACGCCTTTGCAGTACCAACTGCGTTCCGTGAACCCGTGCTTCGCCAAAGGCCATGTCGAATACGAGGTCACCGACGACGATCTCGTCTGGTGCAAGTTCGTTCGGGCGGCGCTGCACGGCCCGGATGCGAGCAAGCATTTCCTCCAGGTCGAAAGGCTTCACCAGGTAATCGTCGGCGCCATCATCGAGCCCGGCTACGCGGTCGCTCAGTTCCCCGCGAGCGCTCAAGACGATGATCGGCACGCCCGGATTGTCTACCCACAGCTGTGGAATAAGGCTGAGGCCGTCGCCGTCAGGCAAAGTGCGATCAAGCAAAACGAGCTCGTGCACCTGCGACCGGGATGCTTCTCTCGCAAGCGAAATGCTAGTCACCCAGTCGGCCACGAAGCGATCACGTTCGAGGGCGCCGCGCATTGCTTTGGCGAACTCCACCTCGTCTTCGACCAGAAGTATCCTCATGCCAGTGCTCCCGCAACGTGGGAAGGTGCGCCTTAATCCGCGAAGAGCACCTCTTGCCACCGAGTTGTCGCTTTCTAATACCGATACGCCGCATTTTCCCTGATTTGTCCAGATTTGACACGTATCTGGGGGCTTCGACGGAAAGCTGAGATGACGATCTTCGCCGCAGCCGCGTTATTGACTGAACTCTTTCGTGCATGAGGTGCACGGGTATGGTCAGGAAACTCCCCGGGTTTTCAGAGATTGGAATTGACTAGGTCGGGATGGGACAGATGCTGGCGATAACCTGTTTCAGCGGCCTGTGTGATCGCCTCGAGCACCCGGTGACGATCGAGCGCGACCGCGAAGTCCGGCGCATCGGCGGTTCCATCGCGGAGGTCGGCGGCGAACTGGGCGTAGAGGCGGGCGACACCAGCCGCGGGTGCGTCGAGTTGCAGGTCGGGAGCCGCATATGCGGGCGGGACCTGTAGCCGCTGGACAGGCTCGCTGCCGCGGCGCAAAGTGATGGTCACATCGCCGAAGTGGATGTAGCCCGATGCCGTCTCGACGCGCAGACTGCCTTCGGTGCCTTGGATCTCCCACACCATCGCCGAGCCGGCGGACTGCCCGGCACTGTAGTGCAGCGAAGTGACGATCCCGCCTTCGAGAACGCCGGCGACGACGATCTCGTCCGGCGCGTCCTTCGGGAGGGACGTGCCATCCGAGAGGCGGACACCGTCGCCTCGCTGATTGGCGACGACGGCGGACAGGCTCTCAAATGCGCCGAGTACGTGCGCGAGCGGTTGGAGCGCGTGGCCGAGCATGATGCTTAGAAGCGTGGCGCCATTCTCTGCGCGAGCCATGTACTCGAACGGCGGGTCATATCGGCCGAGCCACATGGCGTCAGTCAAATGCGCTCGGATGCTCGTACTGAGCGGCATGCCGATCACGCCCTGCCGGACGAGGTCGCGAAGGTAGCGAATCGGCGGGTGCAGGCCGCCCTGCAACCCGATAACCGTTCGCAGCCGCCGTTCGCGGGCAAACCCCTCCAGCGCTTCCGCTTCCGATAGGTTTCGCGCGAGCGGCCATTCGCAATAGACCATCTTGCCCGCGGCGAGCGCGTCGGAAACGATCTGCTTGTGCTCCGGCACCTTAACCGCAACCACCACCAAGTCGACCTCCGGCCGCAGGACCAGCGCCTGGTGTGTGTCAAAGGCAAGATCGGCGCCTAGTCGGCTAGCGGTCGCGTTCGCACTCTCCATACGAGTCGTGCTGACAGCGCGGATCTGGAACGCATCGAGCGCCCGCAGCGCCGGGACGTGAGCAATTCCGCCCCAGCCTCGATCAGCACTGGCGCCGACGATGCCGACGCCGATCCGGGTGTTTGCTGAATTTGTCATGTAGGCGTGCTCCTGTCTGGTGCAACCCGGGCAATGCTCGCCGTGCTGCTTGACCATGGTTTCGTTTCCGGACAAATGCTTGGGCGCATAGCGGGTGACCAATCATTGCCGTTCGCGTTGCGGCTGCGCGGGTTGAGCCCAAGTGACGCAAGCGCAGGGAGTTAAACGTGAGTCCAATGGGCCTCGAGTTCGCGTGCGACATCGGCCGGACGCTCTATCATCGGCCAATGCGAGGCGCGCAGCTTCATGACGGCGCGTGCGTGTGTGGCATTGCCGAGCTCGTCGGCGAAGCGGTGCGGCAAAAACGGATCGTCCAGACCCCAGATCACCAGCGCTGGCGCGGTCATGCTGCTCAAACCCGGCTTCCACTCCGCACCGACCTCGATAGCGGAACGGTAAAGTGCGAGAATGCTTGCCCGCATAGTGGCATCGAGATGCCGAACCGATTCATCCGCCGCATCTCGCGGCATCTGCGCCTCGACGAGCTTCGCCGCAAATTCCTCGAGGTCGAGGTCCTTCATCCATTGCTCGCCTTCACCTGGTGTCTGCCAGATCTTGGCGAGATAGTGCCATGGGTATTCTGGATCGATAGGCCCGCTGATTCCGGCCCAGGTTCGCACCAGATCGGGGCGGATCGACGCGAGGCGCCCTGTCAGCAGGCAGCCCCAGTCATGGCCGACCAGATCCACGGGTTCGCCGATCTGCTCGACCTGCTTGATCAACCAGTCGAGATACTCCTCCTTGGTCGAGGCGAAGCCTGATGGCAGCGGCGTGCCAAAGCCCGGGAGATCGAGCGCGACGATATCGGTGCGCGCCAGATGTGAGCGGACGGGATCCCAAAGGCGATGAGTGTCAGGAACACCGTGAACGAGGACTGCCGGCATGAATATCTCCTTGTTGAGCGTCGTCAGGAAGATAATCGCCTCGATCGCGTTGCAGTAGCTGGCAGTCCTGAAACATGGGGTTGCTGTTTGAGGAACCCAGGCGAACGACAGCCATGTAACCCGCAAGAATCACGAGCCGCGACTGCTTGGTGCATTCAGAAGCCAGCCCGGATACTCGACCGGCAGGTGGCTGACGGAATCGAGACGCGCCATGTCGTCCAGGTCAAGCTGGACCTCTGTGGCCTGAACGTTCTCGCGTAGCTGCTCGACCCGTTTGGCGCCGATGATGACGGTCGACACCACCGGCTGTTTGAGGAGCCACGCGATCGCGACCTGCGCGGGACTGCGATCATGCTTGCGGGCAACGTCCTTGAGGACGCGGATCAGCGGCTCGCCCCGGACGCGGTCGATCGGCGGGAAGTCGAGTTCGGTCTGCCGTGCGCCTTCGGGATATCCGCCGTCGGCGTACTTTCCGGTCAGATAGCCTCCGGCGAGTGGGCTCCATACCATCAGGCCCACCTGCTCGGAGGCGAGGAGCGGCACGATCTCGCGCTCCACGTCCCGGCCGACGAGCGTGTAATAAGCCTGCAGCGAGGCGATCGGCGCCAGATTTCGCGCGCGCGTGATGCCGATCGCCTTCATGATTTGCCAGGCGGCCCAGTTCGACAGCCCGATGTAGCGAACATCGCCTGCACGAACGAGGATGTCGAGCGCCTCCAGCGTTTCCTCCATCGGGGTTGCCGGGTCGAAGGCATGAATCTGGTAGAGATCGATATGGTCGAGCCCCAATCGGCGCAGACTGGCGCGGCACTCGCTCAGGATGTGAAGCCGCGACGCGCCGCCTCGGTTCGGTCCATCGCCCATGGGCGACGCTACCTTCGTCGCGACAACCACATCGTCCCGCGCCACGCCCACATTTTTGAGCGATCGGCCCAGGATCTCCTCGCTCCGGCCATGTGCATAGATGTTGGCCGTATCGAAGAGGTTGACGCCCGCATCCAGCGCGGCGCCGATCAGCGCATCCGCATCGTCCTGCCCCAGTTTTCCGACCTGTCCCCACAGACCGTCCGATCCCCCGAAGGTCATCGCACCGAAGCAGAGCTCGGACACGAACAGTCCGCTGCTGCCAAGCTTGCGCATCCGCATACTGCATCTCCTTGTCTTGACGGCCCGGCGCGTAGAACGTGACGCCGGGTCCCGTTTGGTTTGAAAATCAGGTCAGCCGAGATCGCTCTGCCGCTCGCCCGTCCGGGCCGCGCGCTCCACCGCAGCAATCAGGCGGCTGTTGCGAAGCGCGTGATCGAACCCCGGCGTCTTGTAAGTGCCCGCGATCAGGTCACGCGCGAGCGAGGCGTAGACTTCCCCGACGTTGATCGCGGCACCGGCCCAAAAACCTGCGGCGGTCGGGCCGACACCAGTCGCGATCGGCGTGTCGGGTGGTGTGAACGCGACGGTCGCCGTGAGGCTGAGATCGCCGACCTGTGCGCCAGCGAGGTGATTGCCGGTCAGGGTCAGCCGTCCCTCGGCTCCACGAATTTCGAAAGTGAAGCGCGCGTCTTCGGCCGGAACGCCGGCGAGCACCTGGACCGATACCGGCGCTCCGCTCATGGTCTTGGCGATCAGGTCAAGATGATCTGGGATCTCGCGGGCCGAGATGTCCCCGGTATCGACGACCTCGATCTCCGGCCAGAGGAGCGCGACGCGGGCGTCGACCTCGGTGATGTCACCCAGAACAGCTTCGATCACATCGAGGACATGGGCGCTCGTAATCGTCATGAAACTCGCGCCCGACGCGGCCTTGTTGAAATAGTCGTAATTGCTCGTCGTCTGAGGCCCGTAGCCGAATGTCGTCGCATCGACGCGGGCCGACAGCAAACGTCCAAGCTTGCCGGACGCGACCAGGTCCGCGGCGCGGCGCACAGCCGGATTGTGGCGACCCTGCAATCCGATCGCGGTGTGAAGCGACTTGGACGCAGCCGCCATCGCCTCGGTTTCCGCCAAGGTCGCTCCGAGCGGTGACTCTGAATAAACCGCCTTGCCCGCTTTCAACGCCGCCATTACCAGGTCATGGTGCGCCGGAACCTTCACGGCGACGGTTACGACGTCGATGCTTTCGTCGCGGATGAGCTCATAGGGATCCGCATACCAGCGCTCGGCGCCGAACGCCTCGGCCGCAGCCCTCGCGCTATCTCCCCGGCGTGTCGCCACGCCTGCCAGCACCAGCGATGGCTGCGCCGCAAGCGCGGGGACGTGTGATGCGCCAGCCCAGCTCGCCTGCGTATCCGCGCCGATGATCCCGACACGAAACTTCCTGTCCGTCATGATTATGCTCCAGCATTGATATTCGAGCGCTCATTGGCGCTGTCGCCGGGCATTTAGACGGGTGGGATCGATATCTTGAAATCGATATCTGATATGCATCATCATCCATCGCATGGATGACTAGACGCGAGGCTCGCCTCAGTAATATTGCTGTCGGAGGTCGGCGCAGACCTGTTCAGAGCCTTGCCACACGTGCGGGAAGACGCCGGCCAGGCAGCTGCGGAGCCAGCGCTGCGCCGGATGCGCGTCATTGCGGCGATGCCAATTCAGGACGAACGGCACGGGGTTCAGCCGCAGCGGAAAGTCCCGCACCGCGAGTTGCTCCGAACACCCCGATCGCCTGACGACGCTCTCGATAACGGTTGCCACCATGTCGGAAGCGGCGACCAGTTCCGGCGCGCTCGCCATATGCTGAACCGTGACTGCGACCCGGCGCTTCAGGCCCTTAGTGGCGAGCGCGGCGTCGGCCACGTCCAGCCCTTCGTTTTCCGGCGAGACCAGGATGTGTGGCAGCGCCAGGAACCGTTCCATGTCGAGCGGCTGGTTTGCCGCAGGATGGTCCCTGCGCAGGATGCACACGAAGCGTTCCTGAAACAAACGCGCGCTCAGGATTCGGCCGGTCTCGACCGCTGGAAGTCCGACCGCCATGTCAATCTCGCCGCTGTCCAGCATCCGCGTGGCCTCCTCCCGGCTGGTATAGTCGCGGACCCGAAGGTCAACGGACGGCGCCCGGTTGGCGAGTACCCGGATCAGAGGCGGAAGAACCACGCTTTCGGTATGCCCCGAGAGCCCCAGCGAGAACGTCATCGCCGCAGCGGATGGATCGAACTCTTGCGTGAATTCCAGCGTTTGCTGAATGTTGCGCAGTGCCAGCGAGATCGGCTCCGCCAATTCCAGCGCGCGTGGCGTGGGCTGAAGGCCGTTGGGTCCCCTGACGAACAATTCGTCCCGCAACAATCCCCGCAGACGACTGAGGGCGGCACTCATCGCCGGTTGCGTGCGTCCGATACGCTGGCCGGCACGCGTGACGTTTCGCTCGGCGATCAATGCGTCGAGCGCCACGAGCAGATTGAGGTCAATGCCGTGTAAATCCATCATGTGGATGTATAGTCGCACGTGCCATCAGTGACAAGCATGGGCTGCCCATCAGACGATCAGGACAGGAAGGCCCGTCAGCCGCCGGCTCTCCATGTCGGCGTGCGCTGCACCCATCTGGTCGAAGCGATAGCGGACGACTTCGAGATCGCTGAAAAGATCTGCCCGGACCGCATTCCAGAGCTGTTCCGTAGCGACCGCGACGGTTCCACCATGCACATGCTGCGGGGTTACGCGGATCGACTGCATTTCGACTTTTCTGGCCATAACCATTTTCCTTGGAGGGTGCCGCACGACAATCGCGGCGCGGCGAAACGTTCCTACGCATGGGCGACCGGCCGCATCGTGCCGGCATGAGGGAACTTGCCCTGACGGTAAGCGGCATAGTAGCCGGCGAGCTCACTCGCCGATCCCGCAATGAACGGCCCTTGCGCTACCACCTCGATGCTCTGTGGCTGCCCGGCGTAAAGCAGCACCCGCGCGCCGCGATCGCGCGCGCGCATCGTGAGCGAGCTCGTGCCATCGCCCATCGGCGTGGTCCAGCCCACCGAGCCTGTGGCCAGCTGCTCGCTGGTGACGCCAGCCTCCACCTCGCCATCGATCAAGACGACGAAGGCGTTGTAGGAGGCGGGCAATTGCGGCGCGAAGGCGGCTCCTGCTTCCATATGAACGTCGATCAAGGTGACAGGCACCGCGTTCAAGGTCGGCGCTGCCGCATTCTCCAGCTGGCCGCTGTAGACTATCGCCGTGACCCCCGGCTCAGCGTGCACCGGCATATCGGCACGGCGCAGGACCTGCACCCGGGGGCCCATGTTGCGCTGCGCTTCCGGCAGGATCAGCCAGAGCTGGAACAGACGCATCCCCGTCGAGACCACCGCATTCTCCGAGTGGACGATGCCGCTGCCCGCCGTCATCCACTCCACATCGCCTTCCTCCAGCCGGCCTCCGGTATCCTCCATCGTGCCTTTGAGCATGAAGGTCACGGTTTCGAGGCCGGCATGGGGATGTGCATCGCCGAAACGTCCCTCCAGTGTGATGTTGTCGTCGGCCATCAGGAAGAACGGATCGGTCGAGGCTAGGTCGCCGGGCGCGATCACCAATGCGGCCTTGTGCCGCTCGCCGTCGAAGCCCGGGCCGAGTGGAGGTATGCTTGTGACGCGGTCAATCGATCTCTGCAGCATAATTCTGGTCCTTCTCGTAACTTGGGACCGAGTTCGCCGCGATCGGCGCCACCTCGGCATCATCGCCAATCATCTCGGATCGGACCGGTCTCGATCAAGATAGGGGTTCGAGAACCCAGTGTTGCGCAACGAGGAACCCAAAGATGCGTGAAGAAGTGCAACCGATCGACTAGGACCAAGCGACATTCAGGATTGAACGAAGCCGCTTGCGCGGCATTTGGAACTCGGGATTTGCATGATGCGCTTCTGATTTGAAGGATTGGGCTGTTTTAGCCAACCTTTGAACAGGAGATGACGATGACAGAGA
>NZ_WUEN01000015.1:0-134566 GCF_010668065.1 Rhizobium leguminosarum
CCACCACCTCCGCCACCGCCTCCGCCGCCGCCTCCAAAAGCTGCGAAGCTGCCCGAAGCGCCCGTCGCTACCCAGCTACAACGTGTCGCCCGCCCGGTCTTCGAATTTGCCGAGAAGGATTCAGCGCCGGAACAAAGCGAGCGGGGTATACCGCAGCAGGCAGAAGCACCAAAACCGCCGGTCGTTGAGCCAAAATCCAAAGAAGCGCCGCCTGTCGAATCGCCGCAACTCCAAAAGCCAGAGGTTCCGGAGACTATGCCTGCTGCTAATCCGCTGCCGCAAGATATCGAACTTCCCGAGGTAGAGACTGCTGAGGCCAATCCTGAAAAGAACGGGCCGGCAGCTACAGGACCCGATGAGGCAAAGACGAATTTCGAGCAGGCGAAGCCGTCGACGAATTCAACGGCAACCTCCCCAATGCCACCGGCCGCAGCGGCAAAGGAATCAAATAAGCTCACGAAAGCGAAGACGCTATTTACCGACAACTTTGTCTCAGACCCCACGGTCAAGACGGCGATGAATAACTTGCCGCGGCAAACAAGGGGTGGTCAGCTTTGCTGGAGCGAGCTTAGAGAACAGCTCCTTCATTCGTCTGCGGCATATGATCCTAGTCGTATTGAGGTGCCTCGATACGATCTGCCGAATGGCAATTTCCTCGCGCTTAAGCGAAGTGCGTTCTATGACGGTAAGCAATTGCACCAGCTGGCGTTCAGTTGCGAAGTGAACGATAATGCGACGAAAATCGTATCGTTTGAATTCGGTGTCGGGAATGTAATTCCCAAAAGTGATTGGGCGATTTATGACTATCCATGATTGATCGCGCTCAGTATTGGTGCGCCGCCGCTACAAGCTCCGCGCAAGCAATTCACTTTAGCTTCTTCCCATAGCCGTGATGATCCGGTGAAGAAGAGGACAGATGATATGTCGAACGAGATCGAGCGTTTCTTTGAGCATCAGGACGAGGCCGTCAGTGCGCTGTTCCTGGAAAACAAGGGCGACGAGCTGACCGATATTCTGGTGGCTGCTCTGGAAGAGGCTTTCGAAATCCTTCTCGAAGCCGCGCCCGCCGAAACCGTTCATTGAGGTCGCAGAGGGCTCGCGCCGCTTGCGGTGGCCCGCCTTGTCGGGATAGTGCGCCAGCATCAATGGCCTGGATATCATGTCGATTTTCCAAGAGGATCAACCGCCGTCGGCGAGCGCGCTCGATGCCCGTCTGGCTGGATACCGGTTCGAACGCGATGCGCTCGGCCGCTCCGCCGCAAGTGTCTTCCGGCTGGAAGCTCCGGGATTGCCGACGCTTTATCTGAAGGTCGAAGAGGCTGGTGATTTCGGCGAACTCGCCGACGAAGCGGCCAGGCTTCGCTGGGTCAAGGCTTCCGGTCTGCCCTGTCCCGATATCATTGCAGAGGATAGCGACGGTGCGCGCAACCGGTTGCTGATCAGCGCGCTGCCCGGGAGTGATCTCGCCAGTGCATCAGTGCTGACGCCGCTTGCGAGGGTTGAACTGCTGGCTGCGGCACTTCTTGACCTGCATCGCCTGCCGATCGCATCCTGCCCCTTCGATCACCGGCTGGAGGCACGTATCGCGACGGCAAAAGCGCGGATGCAGGCCGGCATCGTCGACGAGACCGATTTCGATGAGACGCGGCTTGGAAAGAGTGCTGAGGCACTGTTTGCCGAACTCGAAAGCGGGACGCCTGGCCGCGAGGATCTCGTCGTCACCCATGGCGACGCCTGCCTGCCGAATTTCGTCGCGTCGAAAGAGGGATTTTCGGGTTATATCGACTGCAGTCGTCTCGGCGTCGCCGACCGCTATCAGGATATCGCGCTCGCCTGCCGCAGCATCGCCCACAATTTCGGCGAGGCGCTGGTGCAGCCCTTCCTCGAACGTTACGGCATGCCGGCCACGGATGCGGCGAGACTTGATTATTATCAGCTGCTCGACGAATTCTTCTAAAGCGCGTCGCGATCTTTCAGATCGCTCCTCGCGCTTTAGCTCCTTGTTTTTACGCATGTCGTTATCGCAAAACCGCTGCACACTTTTGCGCGACATGCTTTAGGCCAGCCAGTCTGGCCGCAATGATTGCGTCATCTCACTGTGGCTGGCAGAGTGTCCGGCGATCGGACCTGCGGACAGAGAATGTTGAAAAACCAGTTCAGGATGCTGCGCTCGGCGCTGGCAGGCGTCGAAGCGGTAGAAGCGGAAACGCATCACAGCTTTGCGCGGCATACGCATGAGCAGTTCGGCATCGGTTTGATTTCCGCCGGGGCGCAGTCGTCGCTCAGCGGCCGCGGCATGGTGGAGGCTGAGGCCGGCGACATCATCACGGTCAATCCGAACGAAGTGCATGACGGCGCGCCGATCGGCGAGGGGCGGTCGTGGCGCATCCTCTATTTCGATCCCGCCATCGTCAGTGGTCTGTCGCAAGAGATCACCGAAAGCGGGGTAGCACGATCGGAAATCCCGCATCCCGTCATCCGCAATGCGGCGATCGCCGCCCGTTTCGAAGCGCTGTTTCGCGCGGTGACCGGCGATGGAGCGGCGGACGAGTTGCTGCATGAGGAACTGCTTCTGCAACTTGTCGCCGATGTCATGCGCGAGCGTTGTGGAGCCGAAGAGCGGCCACTGGTGCCGGCATCGATCCGCGCGGCCCGAGACCTGATCGACGACGATCCGCTTGCCGCCGTCTCGCTCGCCGATCTCTCCAGGAAAAGCGGGCTCAGCCGCTTCCAGGTGCTGCGCGGTTTTGCCAAGGCGACCGGATTGACCCCGCATGCCTATCTCGTCCAGGCCCGCATCCATATCGCCCGACGGCTGATCGCTCAGGGCATGCCGCTTGCGGAAGCGGCCTTTGCCAGCGGCTTTGCCGACCAGAGCCACATGACGCGCGTCTTCGTGCGCAAATACGGCCTGTCGCCGCGCCTCTATGCCGGCGCCTTTCTCTGAGCAGCTGCTTTGCACCTGCAATTTCGTTCAAGACCCCGACAGGCTCCTGCTGTTTTCTCGGCGCATCCAATAGGAGACGCTGAATGTCGAGGCAGGTTCAAGGTTATGTCTATCTGGCGCTGGCGATGCTGACTGTGGGAAGCACCGTCGTCGCAAGCAAACTCATCGCTTCGGGTCTGCCGCCGTTCAGCGCCACCGCATTGCGCTTCGCCATCGCCTTTCCTGTCCTTCTCCTGCTGATGCGGGCGACCGGCGCGCGGCTGCCGAGGTTTTCCCGGCATGACCGCCTTATCCTTGTCATTCAGGCCGGGGCCGGCAGTGTCGGTTATACGACGCTGCTGATTTCCGGCCTCAGCCTGACCTCGGCGGCCGATGCCGGCGTCATCATCGGCACGCTGCCGGTGGTGTCGGCCGCAATCTCCATCCTGCTGCTGCGCGAACGGCCGCAGCGTGCCCTGCTTCTTGCCGTGGCGCTGGCAACGGCGGGCGTGCTGTCGATCGCCTTCACGCCGGATGCGGCCGGAGGCTCGCTCTCCGGCAACGCGCTGATCTTCCTGGCGGTCGTCTGCGAGGGATTGTTCATCCTGCTGAACAAAAGGCTGAAGACGGAGATTGCGCCGCTGGCCCAGTCGACGCTGATGGCCGGCATCGGTTTCATCGTTGCCGCCATCCCGGCTATTTTCGAAGCGCCTTTCGCACATGGTATTTCCGCAAGCGCCGTCGCCGCCGTCGTCTACTATGCGCTGGTGCCGACCGTCGGCGGATTTCTGCTGTGGTATGCGGGGGCAGAAAGGGTGAGCGGCACCGAAGCCGCGCTCTTCACCGCGGTTGCGCCAGTTTCCGCCGTCATGCTTGCCTTCATCATCCTTGGCGAGCCGGTCGGGCTCAGCCAGATCGCCGGTATCGCCTGTGTGCTTGCGGCCGTGCTCGGACTTGCCTTTTCCGGGAGCCGTAGCGTGAAACTTGCCGGAGGGAGATAGGCCATGCAGTTCAGCCATTCCGATGCCATGTGGCAGGCCTTTCCGGAGCTTCGCGCCGGCGCGCTGCATGCGGGAGGGATCGATGCGGATGCCGATGTCGAGGCGGCAATCGCAAGCTTCAACGCGATTGCCGAGGCCCGGCTGGCCAAAGCGCAGGAAGGCGAATTCCCCGAAATCCAGGCCTGGCGGCGCGGCTTTTCCCGCATGGGGCTGAAGCCGACGCAATATCGCTGCGCTTCCGAGGCGCTGCTGCGCCGCTTCCGCCAGGAACATGCGCTGCCGCGCCTGCATCCGCTTATCGATCTCTGCAACGCGATTTCGCTCGCCTTCGCCATTCCGATCGCCGTCTTCGACGCTGAAAAGATCGCTGGCGATCTCGAAGTCCGGCGAGCCAAAGGTGACGAGACCTATCTGACTTTTGTCGGCGAAATCGAGCATCCGGAGGCGAACGAAGTGATCTTCGCAGACGATGAGCACAGGGCACATGCGCGGCGCTGGACGAACCGGCAGAGCGGGCTTTCGGCGGTGCGGCAGACGACGCGCTCGGTGCTGATCGTTGTCGAGGCCCTGCACGTCTCGGCCGGCGACGACATCGCCCGCCTGGTCGAAACAGCTGCTGATGCGCTTGTACGTCACTGGCCGGTGGTGGCGAAAACGGCGATACTCAGTCCGGTATCACCGCGTTTCGAATTCTAAGATTGACCCCGGGTGTTGGGCCGGCGGCATGTCCGCCCTATCTCCATGGGACCGATACCTTCCGGAGACGAACCCCATGTCAGAAAAAATGTCAGACAAGTCGATCAAGATTCCGGGGCCGGATCATCCGATCACCGTCGAGCACAATCCTTCCCGCGTCGTCGTCACGCTCGGCGGCAAGACGATTGCCGATACGCGCGATGCGCTGACGCTGTGCGAGGCCTCCTATCCGCCGGTGCAGTATATTCCGCGCAGGGATGTGGACATGTCGCTGCTTCAACGCACCGACCATAGCAGCCATTGCCCCTATAAGGGCGACGCCTCCTATTACAGCATCATTCCGGGCGGGGAGCGCTCGAAGAATGCCGTCTGGACCTACGAGGCGCCGAATGCCGCGGTCAGCAGCATCAAGGATCATCTCGCCTTCTATCCCGACCGCGTCGACGGTATCGAGGAAATGGCCTCTCCGGAAGCCGGCGCCTTCTGACGCGGCACATGACATTGAAATCCTTTCCGGCGGAACATGTTGTCTGCCGGACCGTTAGGTTCATCTAGCGGGGGATATGCCGTGCCGAAATTCTACTTTCAACTTTTCGATCGTGATGGCGCCGGGACGACCGAGACGGCATATGATTTTGAATCCGTCGAAGCAGCGAAAGCGGAGGCGCGGCGCGTGTTGGCGGAGATGGCCACAGAAGGCTTGCCGGCTGCACCTTTGAATATGATGTCGGTGGAACTCTTCGATGAAAGCCGTAGGCCGCTTGCGGAAATCCGGCTCATTCTCGAAGAAATTCCGAAATAGCCGTGATCGGCTTGCCGGCTGCGATCCCTGTCGATCCAGGCCAAAGCAATCAAAAGACTATGTCAAATTTAATTGCCGGCTATGAAGGCGGGTCTTAGCGTCGCGCCAATCGACCGAGTCGGATTGATGCGTAGGAGTGACCGTCGGCAGCCCTTAAACGGCAGCCGCTATCGTAAGACGTCGAGCCATTCATTGTTGAAGATGAGGCTGGCAACCGTGACCGGATCGCCGCTTTCGTCGCGAACGGTGATGGCGATGGTCATGCGATCACCCGCCGGCAATTCGTCGCGGGCCACATCCAGAAGGATGCGGGTCAGCTCTTTCGGAATGTCTTCACGAGATTTGAGCTCGGTACCGTGCTCGTCGCGCGTGGGACCTTCGCCGTTGTGTAGATCGAAATAATAGCGAGCCATGTTTTTTCCTGCGGGTCACAGGGAGAAATCACAGATGAAGACAATTGTTCCCGAGGCTAGGCATTGATTCTTATAGAAAATACAGGTCGCATCGAAATGATCAGGAACTCTTGCGCTACCGGCGGGCAAGCCCGTGATTGAATCCCTGCTGCTGAATCTTGGCAGCCGCGATGTGCTGTCGGCCGAAGAGGAAAGCCATCTCAGAGCGATCATCGTCAAAGACAGGTATTTTGCTGCCGGCGAGGATCTCGTCTCCGAAGGGAGCCGGCCGGGCTACAGCACACTGTTGATCGATGGTTTTGCGGCGCGCTACAAGGTGATGGCGGATGGCAGCCGCCAGATCACCGCACTGCACGTCGGCGGCGACTTCGTCGATCTGCATGCTTTCCCGATCAAGAAGATGGATCACGGCATCGTTGCGCTGTCGTCCTGCCATGTTGCCTTCGCCGATCACGCCGATCTCAAGGCGATCACCGAGCGCATGCCGCATCTGACCCGGCTGCTCTGGCTCGATACGCTGGTCGATGGCGCCATCCACCGCGAGTGGATCGTCGCCATGGGTCGGCGCTCCAAGCGTGCCCATATCGCCCATCTCGTCTGCGAACTCTTCGTGCGGCTGCAGGTGGTGAAGCGGACGCGCGGCGCAAGTTTCCAGTTTCCGTTGACACAGATCGAGATGGCCGACGTGCTCGGCGTTTCCGTCGTCCACCTCAACAAGACGCTGCAGGCGCTGAGGCGCGAGGGCGTGTTCACCTGGGAGAACCGGACGATCACCATTGTCGACTGGGAACGCCTGCAGGAAATCGCCGAATTCGATCCCGGCTATCTCAGCATTTTCAGGGAACCACGGTAAGAGGTATCACACAATCCGGTGACACCAGTTCATTGCGATTGACAAATCGTCCCTTCGGGCAGAACACCGCTCCGACCTACTTAAAAACTCTCTATGAAGGCTGGCGCGACCGTAGCCGGCCGGTGACATCGCAATGGACATATCCCAAAACCCGGGGAGCGTTCTTCGCCACCCCGGCTATCTGAACTTCGCTGCCTCCCGCGTCTTTTCCTCGCTCTCCTTCCAGTCCATTGGCATCGCTATGGGGTGGATGATCTACGACCAGACACACAGCGCCTTTGCGCTCGGCCTCGTCGGCCTCTGCCAGTTCCTGCCGATGGCGGTGCTGACCTTCGTCGTCGGCCATGTCGCCGACCGGTTCGACCGGCGGCGCATCGGGCTCGTCTGCCAGTTGATCGAAGCGCTGACGGCGCTGGTGCTGGCGGTCGCCACCTGGCAGCAATGGCTGACACCGGCCGGCATCCTTGCTGCCGTCACGGTGCTCGGCGCCGTCGTCGCCTTCGAGCGGCCGACCATGGCGGCGCTGCTGCCGAACATCGTGCCGGCTTCCATGCTGCAGAAGGCGGTTGCAACCTCAACCTCGATGATGCAGACGGCGCTGATCGTAGGCCCCTCGCTCGGCGGCCTGCTTTACGGCCTCCACCCCGTCGCGCCCTTTGCCATAGCAGCGCTGCTTTTTGCCGTTGCGAGCTTCAACGTCATCTCGATCCGAATGCAATGGAGCCCCGCCAAGCGCGAGCCGGTGACGCTCGCCTCGGTCTTTGCCGGCGTCTCCTTCATCCGCAGCCGGCCGGTGATGCTCGGGACGATCTCGCTCGATCTCTTCGCAGTGCTGCTCGGCGGCGCGACTGCGCTGCTGCCGATGTTCGCCAGCGATATCCTGCATGCCGGTCCCTGGGGCCTCGGTTTTCTGCGCGCGGCCCCGGCGGTCGGCGCGCTCGCCATGTCTATCGTGCTCGCTCGCCGGCCACTGAGCAGCAATGTCGGACGCAAGATGCTTGCCGCCGTCGCCGTGTTCGGCGTCGCCACCATCGTCTTCTCGCTCTCCACCAACATCGCGCTTTCCGCGGTAGCGCTCCTCATCATCGGCGCGTCCGATACGGTGAGCGTCGTCGTGCGCAGCTCGCTGGTGCAGCTGCTGACGCCGGACGAAATGCGTGGTCGCGTCAGCGCCGTCAACTCGCTGTTCATCGGCACCTCCAACCAGCTCGGCGAATTTGAATCCGGCATGATGGCGGCAGCCCTCGGGCCGGTCGCCACAGGCGTCGTCGGCGGGCTCGGCACGATCGTCGTCGTGCTCCTGTGGATGCGGCTGTTCCCCGATCTCACCAAGGTCAAGACGCTGCAGGGCTAGAGCCTTTCCGGTTTAGATTGAAGCATTCTGTTGGCTCAAACGGAGTCGGATGGTCGACCGGTTGGCGCGCGTCGTAGCCCAGATCTACGGCCAAGCCGGCCGGTCGATCAGCCGGCCCGTTTCAGCCAACCCGAAGGGCCGGGCATCTTTCCGCCAGGATCAAAGGCGATCGGCTCGGACGTACCAAGGGGTATGCCCTTCGCCAATCGCCTTTGCCCTGACGAAAACCTGCTCCGGCAGAATGCTGCAATCTAACCCGGAAAGGCTCTAGCACATGCATGACGCGTTGAAAGCGGCGACCGCTCCCGCTAGGTTCGGCCCGAAACATCATTCGGCGGAGCCGCGCGTGACGACAAATTTTCTATCCTATATGCTTGCGGCGGTTTTCACGTCGGTGCCGGCGGTGGCGCTGGCCGAGTGGCAGGCGGTCGAAGAGGTGCGGCCATATTCGATATCAGGCACGTCGGGGGCCGGGCTCTATGCATCGATCGGCGAGCGTGGGCCGAAGGCCAGTGGCTTCGGCCGGGCAATCGCGCATACGACGTTCAAGCTGACCTGGACCAGGAAATACGAACCGCAGGGCAATGCCTGCGTGATCGTGACCAACCGGCCGAAGCTCATCATCAGCTATACGCTGCCGAAACCATCTGCCGAGCTGCCAGCCGCCGTGAAGAGCAGCTGGGAGGCCTTCATATCAGGTGTGCAGGCGCATGAGCGGGTGCATGGCGAGACCATCAAGGAGATGGTCAAGGAGATCGAGGCGACAAGCATCGGCCTCACCGTTGCCGACGATCCCGATTGCAAGAAGATCAGGATCGAGCTGACCCGGCGGCTTGGCGAGATCTCCCAGAGACAACGCCAGCGCGGCCGCGACTTCGACAAGATCGAAATGGGTGATGGCGGCAATATCCAGCAGCTCATCCTCAAGCTGGTCAATGGACCATAATAGGGCCGAAGCGGATAACGGGCGACCTTCTCAAGGCCGAGCCCAGAAGCTCGGGTGCGGCTATCAGGTTGCAGCCAAATGCATGGGTGTCACCTTTGGGAGCGGGCGCTTCGTCGCTATCAAGCCTCCGTGAGTGCGTTCAGATCGCGGACAAGGGCTATCAGCTGCGGCAGCAACTCTATTCGATACCGCGGCGAGGGCAGCGAAGCGGGCCAGGTGTCTTTCGGGCCGCAATAGACGGCATGCATGCCGGCGTTGTCTGCTCCAAGAATATCGGCCTCGGGATTGTCGCCGACGAAGAGACAGTTGTCGACGGGCAGGTCGAGACGGCCAGCAGCCAGCTCGAAAATTTCCCGCGCCGGTTTGCGAAGGCCGATATCTCCTGAAATGACCACCAGGTCGAGCCCTTCGTTCAGTCCCGCCGCCGCGATTTTCGGTCGCTGAACATTGCCTTCGCCATTGCTGACGACGCCGATTAGAACGCCATATTGCTTCAGCGCCGAAATGGTCTGTTTTGCCCCTGACATGGGAACAGCCATGCCGGGATACACTGTCTCGAAGTCGTGGAAGAGGGCTGCTGCAAGCTCGCTTGGAAGACCGAATGTCTCCGCCAGGCGCGGATAAAGATCGCGCTTTCTGACCAAGCCGGCCTTCTCCAGTTGCAGGAATTCAGCGATGTAGCGCTGTTCCTCGACGCCGTGCTCGCCAAGACGAAACCGCTGATATTGGAGCGGCAGGAAGGCGAGGACGGTAGCCGTCTTGTCGATGAGGGTCTCGTCAAGATCAAAAAGGACCGCTCTAATCATGGTGTCCCGCCCGATGCTCACTCGAAGGATTGCTCTGCAAAGCCGGTAAAGCGGAAAACCGGATCGGGGTCAAACCTCACAAATCGAATGGACGATCGACAGCGGCGCAAATCCGAGATGAAAAGGCGGTTGAGCGCTTCGTCCCTGGACCTGCCTGGCCGCCGTCCTATCTCCTCCGCGATAACAAGGCGCAGAGACGCAAAGGAGGAGCGAGATGTCCTATGTCGATGGTTTCATCGTGGCGGTGCCGAAGGAGAATATCGAGGCCTACAAGGAATTCTCGACCTTCGCCGGCTCGATCTGGAAGGAATATGGCGCGCTCGAATATGTCGAATGCATCGGCGACGACGTTCCTTATGGCGAGCTGACCTCCTTTCCCCGCGCCGTGCAAGCGAAGGAGGACGAGGTGGTGGTGTTTTCCTGGATCGTCTACGGCTCGCGCCAGGAACGCGACGATATCAATGCCAAGGTGATGGATGATCCCAGGCTCAAGGGCGACCAGTGGCAGATGCCATTCGACGGCAAGCGGATGATCTACGGCGGCTTCGAGACGCTGCTCAGGCTCTGATCGCCCGGGCAAGCTTGACTTTGCCCCGGCAAGATTGACTTGCACGCGCAAACTTGACTTGCGCCGAGCAGCGCGCCAACTCGCGAGAGATGTCATCTCGAAGCGGGAGAGCGCCTTGCCCCAGACGATGCTTACCTTGTCCACACGCGGACAGGGCCTTTACGAGTTCACCCACCAGGCGGAGGCCTTCGTCAGCGCGTCGGGGCGGGAGGAGGGGCTTCTCACGGTCTTCGTGCGCCACACCTCCTGTTCGCTGCTGATCCAGGAAAATGCCGATCCCGATGTGCGCACCGATCTTCTCGCCTTCTTCCGCCGCCTCGTGCCGCCGGCCTCCGATCCTGACATGGGCTGGATCGTGCACAGAGCGGAGGGGCCGGACGACATGCCGGCGCATATCAAGGCGGCGCTGACGCAGGTCTCGATTGGCATTCCCGTCGCCAGGGGGCGGTTGATGCTCGGCACCTGGCAGGGGCTCTATCTCTTTGAACATCGAGACCGGCCGCATCGGCGGGAAGTCGTGTTGCATCTCAGCTCATGAAAGAGTTAATCCTTGTGAATGCAAACTGAATGCTCGGTTCGAACGCCATTCAGTTTGCTGGGTCTACTGTCGAGACAATCCCTGAAGGGAGAGCTTAGGTAATACCAATCGACGGAGACATCCCATGACGCATTTCCTGACCAAGGCTTCGCTTGCCGCTCTGCTCGCCCTCTGCACCATTCCGGCCACTGTTTCCACGGCGGCCGCCGCCGGACCGCAGACGAACTTCGTCGTCGAGGCGCAATATCACCGTCCGATCCGCGGCTGCTCGCCGATGCACGCTGTGCGCAAGGCGCGTGATTTCGGCCTGCGGAGAGCCCATATCACCCGCATGTCGCCGCGGGTCGTCGTCGTCGCAGGGCGCGACCGTCGCGGCTGGGACAGGATCACCTTCGCGAATGTCCGCGGCTGCCCGCTGATCCGGCGCTGAGGACTGCAGCCGGAGGCGCCGATGCGGCGCTTCCGGTCTGTTTTTGCCTTGACGGTGACACTTTCAGCCGTCTCTTCTCTGACCTGTATGAGTGATTCCCAAATGACGCTTCGGCGTCATGCGGAGTAATGGTAGGGCGGCTCGACCGCACCGACTTTCAAACGAAAGGTTTTTCGATGATGCAGTTTCTGGCAAAGGCGGGTCTTGCCGTCATGCTGACAGCCGGCACTCTTGCCGGCACGGTGGTCCCGGCCGCCGCCCAGTTGAATATCATTATTGGCGAGCCGGACCGTGGTCCGCCGCAGGATTACCGCCGTCCGCCTCCGGGGCCGGGCTATGGCCGGCCGTCGCGCGGCTGCAATCCGCAGCTCGCCGAAAACCTTGCTCGCGATTACGGCTTTCGTCGTGCCCGGGTCGTCGACATCACGCCGCGCCGCGTGATCGTCCAGGGTTGGACGCGTCGCGGCCAAGATGAAATGAGCTTCGGCAATGTGCGCGGCTGCCCCGCTCTGCGCCGCCGCTAATCAATGGAAGAAAACGCCGCCCCGTCTCCCCGATGCGGCGGCTAAGAACCGCCTTTGCCAGTCTCCCCGGATCGGCAAGGGCGGTTTTCTTTTGCGTTCAGTCTGACTACGCTCTTTCCTCCGGCATCATCGCGGGCCTTGTGTATGAATCCAAGACCCCTCCCCAACCCCTCCCCACAAGGGGGAGGGGCTAACGTGCCGCACCGCCTCGCCACGCGATCAACGCAACAGCGAGTGCGGTCGAAGTGCGACAGTGCCGCAGGCTAACCCTCCCCCTTGTGGGGAGGGGTTGGGGAGGGGTCTTGCTTTGTGAGCGGCAGCCGCCGGCGCGAACCGGACAGCAGTGGTCTTGTGCCGAGGATCAACCGAGGCAAATGCTTGGGGCACAAGCCCGAGCATGACGAAGGTCACTGGCCGACTTTGTCAGCAGCCTGAGCGCCGCGCATCTGAAAAAGACACGCGGCGCTGTAACGATTACTGTTCGATCGCGAAGGTCACGGTGACGCTGACATTGTAATTGTTCTCGCCGCCCTGGACGGGAACGGCGGCGTCGGAGGCCTCCTTCATCATCGTGGCGCGATAGACCGGCTGCGGCATGGCGCGCGGCACATTCTCGTTGATCTCGAGAATGCGGCCGAGCTTGACGCCGGCGGCTTCGCTCAGCGTCTTTGCCCTCTTGACGGCATCGGCGACCGCGGCCTTGCGTGCCTCTTCGATCGCGGCGTCCGGCTTGTCGTTGGTGAACTGGATTTCGCCGCCCTGGTTGATGCCGAGGGTGACGGACTGGTCGATCACCGCGCCGAGCTTGGCGAGATCGCGCAGCCTGACGGTGACCGAATTGATGGTCTGGTAGCCGATTAGCTGCGGCTGCTGCTGCTGGCCGTCGACCGGCTGCGGATAATTGTATTGCGGCTGGATGGAAAAGCCGGAGGTCTGCAGATCGCGTTCGGCAATGCCGCCGCTCTTCAGCGCGGCAAGCACGTCGTTCATCGCCTTGTTGTTCTCGTCGAGCGCTTCGCGTGCGGTTTTAGCCTGCTTGACGACGGCGAGATTGACGATGGCCATATCGGGAGCGACGGAGGATTCGCCATCGCCGGTCACCGAAATCACCGGCTCGCGCGGCTTTGCCTCCTGCGCGAAGGCGGGCGCCGAGGCGGCGAGCGGCAGTGCCAGAAGGGCGGTCATCAGGACAGTTTTGGTATAGATCGGCGCCATGTTTTCATTCCTTGGTTGTCGTTTCCCGGAACAGCTTTCTGTCGGTTGATTGTGAAGCTATTACGGCGGAAAAGACAGGCGCATGCGTAGCGAGAGAAAAATCTGCGGGGGCATGCGTGGGGGCTGAACCCGGAGGGCGTCTGCCGCCCTTTAAAAGCCGCAACGGCTGGACCGAAACCGAAGGCTCGCTATCATGTGGCGACCATCGACGACGAGGAAGCAATGTTCGAAACGCTCGATCCCGTCCCGCCCGAGATCGCCACCGCGATTTCCGACGGCCTGAACGCCTTCAACGAGAGCGCTGAGATCAGACGTGAGGCCTTCGCCATCGTCTGGCGGGAGAACGGAGGGCTTGCCGGCGGGATAACGGCGTCCGTTTCATTCTCTGTTCTTTTCATCGGCAATCTGTGGGTCGCGCAATCGCTGCGCCTGAGCGGCATCGGCAGGAAGCTGATGGCGGCGGCGGAAGAGGAAGGCCGCCGCCGCGCCGCCGTCATGGCCTGCGTCGACACACTCTCGACCCAGGCGCCGGACTTTTACCCGAAGCTCGGATATGTCGAATTCGGCAGGGTCAGCGGGCATGCCGAAGGCCGGCCCGTCGACCGGATCTGGTTCCGGAAGGAGTTTTCCGCTGCGGCCTGATCAGGAGCCGCTGACGGCTTCAACATCCGATGTCATTGCAGGGATATGTGAGGTCGCTCTCGCGCGGGACGCCGATCGATGACCGCGCCAATCGTCCGGCTAGGCGCCGAAATCGTCCATGAAGGACGGATGGATGGCGGGCTTCCGCTCCTCGCGTGCGTTCCGAATACGTTGGGGAACAGCGCCGAGACCGGCGACAAAACGGGTGAGGAGATTGCGGTTGAAAAGTTTCTGTATGGCACTCATGGCAGTTTACTCATTCTTTTTTTTGTTAGCTGGCAGCATATATTTTGCCCAGGCTGCCATAACAATGGGCAATTTTGCATGACAGTTATGTGACGGTGCATGGCTTGGTCGGGGCTGGCCTAAAAGGTGATCACATTGGCGTTAGAACGGGCCGCCGAGGGCCGTCAGCCACGATAAATCCTCGTCTGTGGTCGCCGTGGCGTGGTAGATTGCCCGCTTGGGGTAAAACCATGCCCTCCGAAGGAGAAGCTCAGATGAACCGATTTTTCGCATTTATCGCGACCGGAACGCTGATCAGCCTTGCCACGATCATTTCGGGCTGCACTTCGTCCGGAAGTCTCGACCAGACGTCGTCGGTCGGCGGCGGTTATTATGAGCGTCAGCCGCTTAATCCGGCGTGTGGCGGTGGGTTCAGGCCGAGCGATGGGCGTTCTTGCAGCTATTAGAAATGTACACCGATTGGGCATGATGCCGCCGGACGAAGTCGTGTGATACTGGCCATCGCCGGAAACAAATTGCCGCAGCAATCAGACTTCTAATTTTCCAGCGCTAATAACTGCACGGACGATCATTGCCGAATCCATCGCGGCAGGCAGGCCGAAGGGCAAAATCTGCGCTCTGAGCGGTATAGCCGACCGAACCCGTCTGCACCGAGTCGTTTGAACTCGTGGTGCACGACGATGCCGACATGGCAATGACGAAGACGGCTGCCATGGCTGCCGATAGTTTGCGAGTTTGAAGCATCTCCCCATCCCTCACTGTGCAGAGTGACCGAATAATTCTGGCAAGTAGGGCCGATGAAGCCTCCCGATAACTGACGGTGTCGATCAAGATTTTGTCATTGGTTGAAAAACCCTTTGCCGGCACTCGCTGCCACGATCAAGGTTGCCTCGGCTACGCCTACAGATGTCGTTGGCGCCCTGAGGCGCGGATGCCATATCCGCGCACGGGGTCAGGTCGAATTGAAACGCTTGGGTTCCACGGCAAAAGAACAGCAAGCGGCAACTAACAGGGCTTTGGAAAACAAGGCAGAAGTCCTGTCGCAAGTCCTTCCAACCAGTAGAGAGCTTAAGTTTATAGGGAGAACAACCTGCGACAGGGAAATTCGGCTTCTACGCCGGGCCTATCAAATTAGAAGAGCTGACTGTAACGGGTCGCCCTTGACCTTGCCCCGCATGAGGGGTGTGGCCACTGGCAATTTGCACACGTAGACATTAGCTTCGTTCCACATCGACAAATTTGATCTGAGAGTTGATCTATGTCAGTCGAGAGCGCGAAGGCAGCAATCAAGGAATTCCTCGCTTCTCCAAAACCTGAAGTTTTGTGCATTCGAGGCCATTGGGGAACGGGAAAAACGCACAATTGGAAAGCGGTAGCGCGTGCCCAGCGCGAAATCCCAAACGGTGTCGCACTTAACGAGTATGCTTACACCTCGCTATTTGGTTTGAATTCCATCGGCGAACTTAAGGCCCAAATTCTTCAGAATACCGTTGTCAGGGCGCAAATCGGCGATATTACGAGTTTTGCGACGATGAATGACGCCATCGGGTCTGCGGAGCGAGGCGCTAAGAAAGCGATATTGACCGGCATGCAAGGGCTTTTTGGAAGCCGCACGGAGACAATTGTTTCCGCCCTTGGCCTGCTTACCAGCAGTCAGATTATCTGCATCGACGACCTGGAGCGAAAAGGTTCGAAGCTTAGCAGTGGCGACGTGCTCGGATTCATCTCTTATTTGAGAGAAGAACGAGAATGTAAGATCGCGCTGCTCCTAAATGACGAGGCGTTGGAAGGGCCTGATAAACAGCAGTTCAACGCTTATCTGGAGAAGGTTATGGACCGCAATGTGCTGTTCTCTCCCACGCCGCAAGAAAGCGCCAGCATTGCGATCCCCGGCGACGATGAGATAAGTCAATTGGTCCGGGAACGATGCGCCGAGCTTGGCATCGACAATATCCGCGTCATCGCGAAAATTCATAGCGCGGTAGTGCAGATCGTGCCTTTCCTAGCCGCCTACAAAGCTGATGTATTGAGAAACGTGGTAGCGTCGATTGTCGTGTTTGGTTGGATGAATCATCAACCTGAAATCGCTCCGACTCTCGAATTCCTCAAACGGCATTCGCGCCTCGCCATGAGTGACGCCGAAAATGAGTTGTCGCCAACGGAGATGAGGTGGGCTGCTCGACTGGACTCGTATGGATTCACACACGTAGATGACTTCGATCTCGCGCTGATGGACGGAATAGCAGACGGGTACTTCACGCAGGAGCGGATAGACCTACACGCATCTGAACTCAACAACAGGGTTCTTCAACAAGAAGCAACCGCCCGCTTTCAAAGTGCATGGGGGCGGTTGCATTATTCGTTCAGGTCGGGCGAGGAAGTAATCGTTGGGATAGCCCAAACTTTCAAAGATGAGGCTGCCTTTTTATCTGCCGAGCATCTCCATGGCGTGGTTTCGCTCCTTAGGAGCTTCCAAATGGATGATTTGGTGCCAAGTGTAATCGAAGCGTACATATCCGCTAACGACGGAGCCAAGGGTGCCTTTGATACAACCCGCATCTTCCTCCGGCACGAAGCTTTGGATGAGGAAGTCGAAAATCGGCTCGATCAAGCTCGTCTCGCGATGAAAGAGCCTCGGCACATCGATCAGATTTTCCTGCAGCTTAATGACCAAGCCTTCAGCGACGAGACTTTATCGACGCTTAGTTCAGCTCCAGTTGAGGAATATGTGCGGATCTTCAAAGCATACGAGGGAGATGAACTCCGCGCGATTTTGATCGGCGTCTTCCAATATTCCCGCATTGCCAATGCCAGCGAGCCAATGAAGACGATTGTTGGCAAGGCACGCGACGCGCTTACGCTGTTGGCTCAAGAATCTAGGATTAACACGCATCGAGCCATGGGTTGGGGTGCAACAATCCCCAAAAAGGGGACTGAAGATGCAGACGAGGATTTGGCTTCCTGAGCTATGAATGCTTGAGGCGGTACAAGCCCACAGAGATTTCCAGAAATTCGCGCCTCTTACAGCGCGTGTAGCCAGTTTTGTAGCCGATGCGCCAGTGAGAGTTTCGGAAATTTTTCTAAGTTTTTGAACGAAATGGTGGGCCCGGAGGGAGCGCCCACCATCGCCCAAAAGCCTTAGAACCGTGCTTTCCGGGATGGCAAGGGAGACACAATGTCCCCCTTTTGTGTCTCTGCATTGCACGCTGCCGCAGAGCACGCAATGGGAAATCCCAAGCGTGTAACTATAAGGTCGGGTCAGATAAAGGCGCATCGGGGAGCGCAACGGTACCTAGCAAAGCGACTTCGTCGGTAGACAACCCATAGATGTCATTTATCTTATCGTCTATGTCCGCTTCTGCGGATTGCACGTTCTCTTCGATAAGCCTACGTGCCTTGACCTGTTCAAGATGATAGTCGAGCCATTCCGCTTTTTTTGCTAAAGTGAGTTTCTTTTTTTGCTTCTCCAATTCACCAATCAACTCCTGGGGGGTCAAATTATACCAAGAGATCAATTTCTCGGAATGCCGTATCCCGCCAAAATCAGCGGTAAGTAAAGCTAAGAACGACTGATCTAGCTTATTCATACTCGCGATGTTGGCGATGATCGATTTTACCTGATCATTTATCTTCTCTCGTACATCGACATCAGGAACAATGACTGGGTAATTTCTAATGTCCGCAACCACTGCTTTTGGAAATATATTCCTGTTCGCTTTCACTGCCCGCCTTGAATGGAAGAATGACATGAGCTTTGAGTTCAAAAGGCCACAAAGATAAACCATGTCAGAATTGCTATCTTTCTTTATGATATTTATTATACTTTTATTGTTGAGGTACGTCTCATTTACATAGGTGCTCATAATCGACTTAGGATATCGTCCTGTTATCTCCCGAACGAGAACTCGCTCACCACTAAAGAGCGACATATCCCTTGGCTGCGATAGCCATGGACCCCAGCGAAGCCATTGTTTCGACCAGTTAAGTTCGTACCTTCCAACGTCACCGCCATTCAGATAGCGATAAGTCGTTGCATCTAACTTATGATCGGCGTCAAAGGGGTGACTCTTGACGTCTTCCGAGGTCTGTGGCGGAGTCCCTTTACCTTTCTCGTATGCCTGTAGCCCCGCCTTTGCGTGAAACGACTCACACAATTTCGGTGCAAGGGAAAGTTTCTCCAACAGCTTTCGGTCGGCTTCATCACTCTTCAAATCAAAAATCACGTTAGGAGTTTTTAGCCACTCCTGTTGTGGGATTTTCGATAGAGGAAGCTCAACGTCGCGTGCACTTGCAACCGTACCTGCTTCGACGAGATGATTGCTGGGCTGCTCTTTTTTCGCACAGAACACCATCGCCTCGACGCTGGCTTCCTTGAATGTCGGACCTAGAATATTGACTACGGATTGTATCGTTGTGTTGTAGACCAGATACTCTCTAGTCTTTTTTGCTGAATCAATCCCAAGAAAAGAATTAGGAATTATAAAAGATAAAAATCCATTTTTCTTTAGTATGCTAATGCTCTTCTCGATAAATAAAATATATAGATTTATCTTGTCGTCATGCATAACGTATTTTTGACGAACATATTCCTTTATCTTGTCTAGTGTATTATCGCGAGAGAGAACGTAAGGGGGATTGCCAATGACAACGTCAAAACCACCCGCTTTCATTATACTATCAAATCTTGCTTCCCAGTGGAACGCTGCTTCGCCAACGAGATTTGAGTCATCAATAAGTGAGTTTCCACTTTGGATGCTGTTGTCTAAGTAAGTCAGCTTCTCAGCTCTGTTCGCTGTCTTCAGCCATAAGGAAAGTTTTGTGATCTCGACCGACTCGGAGTTGATGTCTACACCGTACAAGTTCTCGTTCAAAATATGGGTGTCCCAGCGGAATAGACGCAACTGGCCACCGTGTAACGTGGTTAATTGTGAATTTATCGTCTGACCTTCACGGTATAGAAAGTCAAAAGCCTCATTCAGAAAGGCTCCAGATCCGCACGCTGGATCAATAATACGGATATCTCTGAGAGCTTTATCATATGCTTCCCACGCTTTGATATGCGCTTCTACATTCTTGTTATAGCGAACTTGTCCTGCATTTTTTCCGCTTTGGACGACTGTTATGGATTTGTAGTCAGCGTCCGTCAGCTCTGGCAGAAGCGAGAAGCCGATCTCTCCCTTTCGTTCGCTAAGCCAACCGCCAACAGCTTTTTCAACGATGTATCTAGTTACTTGCGGCGGTGTGTAGAATATGCCGTCCCTCTTGCGCTTTATTTTGGTTGGCGCTGGCGCTCCCACCGCTGCCAGCTTGATCTCCTCAATATCGCTGATGGACTGCTCAAAAATATGTCCTAGAATATTAACGCTCACCTCGCTGTCGAAGTCGTAACCGCCAATCGCCTTGAATCCCTCACAAAGCGAATCACTTAGTTCGATCGCATCTAGCTGCGGGTTTGGGGCGAAGAGGCCGCCGTTATAGGCCGGAATTTTGAGGTCGGTACGCCCTTTGTCGATTGCTGCGAATAGGCCTTTGAAGTTCGTCCACACTGGCTGGGGAGCAAATGGGTTGGACGCTTCAAATGTCTTCTTCAAGGTTTCTCTTGGCAGCAGACTTCGATCTTCAGCAAATGCGATGAAGAGGACACGATCCAAAATTGTCTGGGCGAAGGTTACGACGTCGAGCATTGGAAGCGATGCGGACGACGCTGAAATGTATGAAATCAGCTTAGTGCGAAGTTCCCGATAATCTAGGTATAACGCGTCTGTGATTTCTTTTTCAACAAGTGCACTCTCTACGAGTAGAGACAAAGTATTGCCGGACAACAAATTTTCTGCGGAGAGAAGTAGTACGAGTTTTATTATAGCTTGAACATCATCCGGTTTGGTAAGATCAAAAAGCTCATAGTCCTTCCGGCCATATCCCACGGCATATAGTCGGATTTCGGAAAAATTTGAAACGAGAGCCCACTTAGCTCCCTTTGCATCCATTGCGTATTCCCAGACCTGTTGCACAGGCGTCTTGTTTCGCCCCGGCATAATTGCATCAAGATCGTGGGTCTTCGCCCCTTTTAACTCGAATGGGGCGACAATTGCATCTTTAGACGGATCGAAATGCCCAAGGGCAACGTCTGCATTCCCTGGTCCAATGGGCTGGTTCTTGACTAAGGTCCAGGCCTCAGGTGACGTGCCGCTTTGTCGATATCCTAGCAGCTGAACCAGTATATGCTCGATGAACTGTCCGTCATTCTTAGTTTCGCTGTCATAAAGCCCCTTAGCGAGGTTCGCTGCCCATGACTGTAATATCGCTCTTTGAGCTGTTGTAGGTTGTATCGCTTGCTGAAGGTGCTTCTTCAAAACGCGTGGATGAAACAGGGGCATGTAAGGTCTCTTGCTCTGTACGATTCGGCTCATAGCATAGACTAAGAGCACCGTAGAATTCGACAGCGGGATCGGCGCTTAGGCTTCTGGACGACAAGAAGTCGGCCAGCGGAGATATCGATTTACAAAAGCTGTGGAGTTAATTCGAGTCGTCGGATTTAAGGAGGTCATCCAGCACGCCAAGTCGATAAATATGCAAAGACTGTACCTTGTTGAACAGCTCTCTAACTATCTGAATACTTGGTGCGGTCGTTACCAAATCTTCTTGAAAAGGGTTGACGTGTTGGTAAATCTCTAACGCGTAATATGGGCCACTCCATGCGTAATCTTCTGGCCCAGAATCGTACCACTCCTGCCTCTGAACCTGTTTTAGGACATACCTATTTTTCTGGTGCTTAGCTTCATATGCCTTGTCGACTTTTTCATTGCTTACGTCCTCATACTGTTGAGCTACATCCCATTTGATCTGCTGCTTCGACGTGAGTTCAGTCAACTTCGAAACAGCCCTGATCCAATCGTGTTGCGTGTAAACCATCATTTTGCTTTCTCTTCCTCAATCGAGGTGCTGACGTGCAGGCTAATCTCGTTCAGCTCTCTGAAAAGATCCCACATTGCATCACATTCGTTGAGAAGCGTGCCTGCTGATCGATTTGCAGAAAGCCACTTTGTGACCTTGCGATTTTTAGAGATTATCGACGCCGCGAGCTTTCTATTTTTGAAGCCGTTCAACCGTTGGAGAGCAGCGACTTGTACGGAAACTTCAGAAAACACCTGTGCCATAATAGCCTGATCGGCAGGCATCTCCGCGATATCCCCTAGCTGTGGGGCTAATTTGTCAATCTTCCTGCGCAAGTCAGGTAGGCGAACACGAGCGAAATAACGATCAGAAAGCCTCTTAACGCCAAGCGCAGCATACCCTGAGAATACTAGTCCAAGATATCCCATGAAAAAGGCAATAACAGACAGCCAGTCGATCAGCCGGTAGGTGCCAAATTCTGACGGCAATGGTTTGCTGAAATACCAGCCTATTAGAAATACCGCTGGCGCAACCAAAAATGTAACGATGAATGTGGCCACTGCTCATCCGAATGCGTTGGCGGATTGATCTCAATGCCCGCTGTTTACAACAGAGTTACAACCTAGAAAAGTCCGTACGCAATGCGCCAAATCTTGCACTGACTCATACGGTTTGCAATACTGTTCGCGGAGCCTTTCCGAGGCCGCGACCATCGTTGAGGAAGCGATCTAGCGGGAGACTGTGAGCGCTCCGTATCAGGCTGCATAGTGTTTTGAGCACATTTAAGGTGGCAGCAAGGAAAATAATGAGCTTTTACGGGTCGGCCCTAGAGCCGGTCGCTCAACATCTCGATAGGGATCTGTGTCTTCCTTAAGCGGTGCCGCCTACGTTCTCTATGCGAGCAAAGGCGCAGAGCGACATGCGATCACGGCCAGATCAGCAGTGCAAATTATAGCGTTTGATGACTATCTTTCTGTTGGCGTCAAATCCCATGTGACCATCGATCCAAAAATACTCTCTTGCTCAGCTTTCCGTACTTCAAAGTGCTCATCAGTCCGACATATAAGGCAAGTCTCGTCCCACCTCTCTGTGGACACAGCATGCACAATCGATTTACAATCTGGATCGTAACATTTCCTACGAAGCACTGGTGTACATTCCCCACACACCAAACAGTTCACCACTGATTCCTGCTCAGTCGCCCCCAGTTGAGCGGTGAGTTCAGCTTCGCCATAGTCCCCCATCTGCCTTTCACAGTTTAGGCAATAGAACCAGCGTGATTTCTTGTCGAAGCCAAGTAACTGCTTGAATGACGCAGGTTTTAGCTCCGCCAGCAACTCCGCGAACTCGCCATGAAGGTTGGCCATGACATGATCAGAACTGTAGAGTGCTGAGAGATGATCATCGTTGAGGTACGCTTGACGCGCCTCAAACCACGGCGTGTCAGGATGTGCCCACTTGTGTGTAATCAGAGCTGCCTCGAAAAGCTCCGCCGCACTAGCGGTAGGTGCATGGCCCTGATGAACGAACATGTTGCGGCGTTCGCGGATGGTATTCAGGAAGGTTTGTGTCTTGCTATCAAGGCGAGGCGTACAAACCATGTCATGAAGGCGAGGCAACTCGGAGGCGCCCACGGTCAGAAACTCGGAGAAGCTGATGTCCTCTAAGGCGCTCTTCTTGGGCCAGTGCTGGGGCTCGCGAGCTAGCAGGAGATAAGGACTGACCGCCGCAATTTTCCCCTTTAGATATAACTCGTGAGCCTGTTGCAGCAGTGCCAGCGCGTTCGCCAGCGACGGTGCGCATTTCTCCCAATACTCCCGCAACTGTTCATCATCTGCATCCTGACGCCATTCTTCCCGCTGGTTTTCGTAAAGCTTAGACACCATCGAATATGAGAGTTGTAGCAGCGCGTCTGCGCGCTCGGTCAACTCATCAGCTGTCGGAATGTTAATGATCAACAGGCGGTCCTCTATGCATCAAGGCGGAGAGTGGCGGTAAGGGCATCGACGCTGCAAACACATTGTCGTAGGTCCTCAGCGACTTGCGAATCAGGGTTCTGTAGAAGCTCGCTGGTAGTTTACGCAGTGTCACCACATAAGCCCGACTATTATCCTGAAAAAGGTAGTCATTGTCGGTATCGCAAGCAGCGAAAACCCCACGCAGAAGAATAAAGCTACAGCGACGCGACTAGAAAAGTATTGCACGTCAAGCATCATGAACCGGATATGGGCGATGTCCTTCGCGAACGTTGGGACCATCGCTTCAAATTCTCCCCAAACACCGCGCCAAGCCATTCGACGGTTGTATAGCTCATTGGCGATGGCGTCGCTGTTCAATTTCCCAGCAAGGCCTACCATGAAGTGTTGCCCGTCATCGCCCATCTCCGCAATGGCATCGTGAATCATTTCTGATCGTTCAATCATCTGTTGGATAAGCTCCCAGAATCCTGTTGCCACACTGTTTGGCATCTCATCTTGCTCTTCAAAGAAGCGGTCTGAACCTGCATCCCAGAGGCCCTTTACTCGAAAATATAGACGCAGCATGTCCCAATAGATCATTTTTGAAATTAGATCGCTTTGTGCGGTGCTTTGAACGTTCAACGTTATGTCTGGCGATTTCTGTATTTCGCGTGGGCATCGAACATAAAAAATGAGTGATCCTATGCCGAGAAAGCACAGGCCAAAATATGTATAGTATAGGCTTCTAAACGTCAGGCTAGCTCTGCCCGCGTCGTCTAGATGCGGGGCCACCAACTGAGACAGGCGGAGCCAACTTAACGTATTCTCGTTGAATATAAGCAGTGTCCCGATCAAAGGTACCAATGCTGTGAGACGCATTGGAGTTGTTCGTCCAAGCCTCGCAAGGAAAGACCATGGCACGCTCTCGGAGATTGAAATTCGATATCTACCGGGTCCCATGTCTCGGTAAGCGATCCAGAGTCTCCGAAGCATCGTGAGCACTTCTCCGTGCGGCTTGAACTCGGCAAGCTGTATCATTCGGCGCGCTCGTTTTCCAATTGCTGATCCTTAAGCGTTCAGTAGGGGTACCCAGCCACCGGACTGGTCTTCTGCGCCTGGACAAAACCAAAGCGAGAGCGCAGGCTTCCCATGGTGGTGGTTCGTAATAGGCTTGATACTGGGGGCGAGGTGGGCTCCGTGTTCCCAACAAAAAAACCAGAAATTTTTACGAGGGGGTATTTAAGTCTCTTCGAGCAACTGTTTCCCCCGTGGGATGCTGTTGGTTCGGCCGTACCAAATGAATGTCCCGCTAATTCTTACGATAATTCCGTACCGTCTTCTTCATGCAATGGGGGATACGGGGTGGGCATAGGGTGTTGTCCGCAGAGGTATACCATAACGTACATCTGGAATGGCGTACGAAAGCGTGTACGATAGGGTTGACTTCCATCAACGTACATGCATTTTAACGGACATGACCCTAACGGATAAGGATTAGGCAATGTCCAAGACGGTGATGTATGCCCGCGTATCGACCATAGACCAGACGCTAGACCATCAGCGGACGCAAGCCGAACAAGCGGGCTTTGTGATTGACGAGGTGATTGCAGACCATGGCGTGTCAGGTGTCAGCACCAGACTTGCGGACAGGCCGGAAGGCAAGCGGCTGTACGATAGGCTCCGGCATGGTGACGTGCTGGTTGTTCGTTGGGTCGATAGGTTGGGCCGTAACTACGAGGACGTGACGGACGCCATTCGGCACTTCATGCGGCAAGGTGTGGTCGTCAAAACTGTCATCAACGGAATGACTTTCGACGGGGCGACAGCGGACCCGATCCAGCAGGCCGTCAGGGATGCACTGATTGCATTCATGGCCGCGACAGCGCAGGCGCAGGCCGAAGCAACGAAAGCCGCCCAGCGGGCCGGTATAGAGGCAAGCAAGGGTGATGCTGAACGCTACCGGGGCAAGAAGCCGAGTTATGACCGAAAGACGTTCCGGCAGGTGGTAGACATGCTGGCAATCGGCAACGGGGCTTCGGAGATTTCTAAGGTCACCAAGCTGACCCGACAGACCGTGCTGAGGATCAAGGGAGATCAGGTCGGAGCTGAAGCAGCATTGTCAAAATGGGGAATGTAAGAAATGTCAAGTAACTGAAAAAACTATAAAAACAGCCTCGCGTTCTTATTTGCACTAGTAATGGCGGGAGGAGGCCCTTAGGCCGACCCGCTTCCTACCTGTTTAGAATACCAGTCAAGTTGCCTCTGTTTGTAACCGGTGTACTCGCCGGTTCCTTTAAACCAGCTATCATCAGGTATCATGGTTTGGGTCACTGGTTCGTAGTCAGGTTCAAGTTCGGGCTGGAAGCCATCCAGCGATTTCACCGTAATAGTTTGGCCGGTCATAGCCTTGAACTCATCGACCATGATCGTCTTCAGCTCATCCGCAAGAGCGTGGTGCACTATGAAACTGTCATGCACTGGCAGGCAGGTATGGCCACTATTGATGAAGCGCAACATAACAGCCTGGGCAAGGTCACTATCTAGACGTTGCAGCTGCAGCCCGTACCCGCTGTTGAAAGACTGTTTGATCGCTGCATGACGCTCGGCGATAGCAGCCTGTAGCTGATCCCAGCTCATCCCGATCTGGTCTTCTGAGAAATCATCTGGCCTGTTGATCCGACCGAGTGCATTGATCATCTTGTTAAAGGTCTGTTTGATCAAAGCACGAGGGACATTTGGCGCTTCGATGCTGTAGGCATCGCCAACAAGGCGTTGTCCGAACCGGGCGTACAGAAGAACGGGGTGCAGCGTCGAGTAATCCACCTCGCAGGTGCGCTTATCGTTTATCGTGATGCGGTTCCTGTATTCCTTTGGGATACTTTGCCACCAGCCACGGTAAAAGCGTCCGCCTTGCTGCCAATCCTCATTGTTGAAAATTCGAACCAAAGCTCGTCGCGTTAGGTCAATAACAGGGTACTCACGGTTCCCTTGGTCGTAATCCCGCATCATTCGTGACTGAAGACTGCCGTACTCTTCATCCGTTATCCGCAAGTCTAGCCATTGGCGCTGCAGATGGGCGTTTATCTGGCCTAGCGCGTTCCGCATGCTCAATGTGTCGTCAGTGTCTTCGTATTCAAGCGGCTTCTTGCCGCTGTCCCTTAGCTCAATGGTTTCAAAGCCTTCGTCGCGGATGGATATGTCTGATAAGGTTAGACGAGCGCGTCCACTAAGCAAGTCGATAAGCTTTTGGGTGGCTTTGATCCGCGTATTGCGTCCTACACCGCTCCGTGGATCATGGAACCCAGCATGAACCTCAGCAATATAACCAGCTTGTAGCAAGAGGTCGTAAGCGTCTATGAAACTGGACCAGCGTAGGAACAGGGCTTGATACCGACTTTTGGTCGTATAGCTCCTGTTGCCACGGGGAATACCGACTAAAAGATTTGGATCGGTTTTCCATGCCACGTACATATCAAGCACAAGGGCACGGACAGCTTCACGGAATTTTTTGCCACCGCCTTCACCGCGTTGGCGTCTACGGCTTTCCAGACCTTCGAGTTCGCGTACAAGCTCCGTGAGGCAGTTGCGAAGTTCGGGGTAGTCTGACCACCGGTGGACATCAAATGGTCGCGAGGCTGTCGCTGGTACAGCTTGCTCTTCCGGCTTCGTCTCACTCATGGGTAGCTTTCAGCCCGGTTTTCTTGTGGACGCTATAAGGACAGAGGAGCGAGAGTGTCAACTTTCATGACTATGGCTCCAAGCAGCCACTTTCAGCACCACGGCTGCCGCCGACCTGCCCATGTTCGGGCCAAACCTTCCGATACAAGAATGTCGCCAAGGGATCGGCCATCCCGTACAAGTACCCGGAGTTTGCGCCCGTACTTGTCTTCGTCACGTCCCGGCCATGCCTGCATCTGGAACGGCCCAGCGTTCACCAGTTCCATGAGGCGAACGGTTGCACGATCCCCTAGCGCCTTCTCGGCTGCACAACGAGGCTCGCTGACTTCCGGTGTGTCTATGTCGGCAACACGGATTTTGACACCGTTGCTCCAAAGCGTATCGCCGTCCACAATGCAGTGGACGCGTACGGTCCCGATGCAATGCTTGTAGGTCACGCCGGGCGTTGCAGCTCGCACATAAACCTGCTGAGCCGGCTGCTGCCTTCCTCCGAAGAACGCAATGATATGGCTGCTGGGCGTCGAAGTGTTTGCAACCCCCGCATCGTCGCTGATGAAGCGTGCAGCACTCACCCCGACACCAAAGCTGACGACCATTGCAATCGCAACAAGCTTTGGAAACGAGCGCCCGGTGGTAGTCTGCTTAGGCTGTCGGCGCTTGAACTGCACAACCGTTGACATCAAAAGCGATCTCCCTCCATGTACTGAGTACAGGTAGTTTGTGTAGGGCTGCCTAATTGGATCGCTGCAATTTTACGTGGCGCTGATGTTTTAAGCTTGTATTACTGCCCGTAGGTGGTCTGGCTCGTTTCGACGACGCTTTGCCTTCACATAATCCCAGTAGCTGAGGCCGAACGTGTTCACATGCATCGCCTCGATGTTGAAACGCAGAACTTGTCCAAGCATATGGGCAGCGGCCGTTTCGTCCGATTTCACATCGGCAACGATCTCCTTATAGTACGCCGCAAGCTGCTCTTCCGTAATCTCTTCGCCAGTATCGTCTCGGTGCATGGCTCTAATGTATGACCTCAAAGTCTCGAAGCTATTGGCCCGTCGAACTTCGGCAGACAGCAGATCGCGAACGCCTTTTGCAGCCAGTTCGTAATCCCCGCGTTGTAAGTTGCGTCCACATTGTTCTCGGAGATAGTTACCAAGGCTCACGATCAAGGACTGTTGCGCGGCTCCGTCAAGCCGATGTTCTAGAAGCCGTGCAGCTTCCTCCGGCATTGGATCGGAGCCTGTGGCGTACAGCGAGAGGATTTCGTTGATGTGGTGGATAGCAAAGGTTTTAATCCATTGACGCTCCGACCCGGCCGTCGCGCCGCGGTTCCTGTAGAGCCAATAGATACAGCCGACGATAACTAGAAGTGTTACGATCCCTAACATACAACCCCCGTATGGAAGGGCGGTAGGCGCGGTACGTCCCCGCGAAAAGCCCTTCGATCTCTGGTGATCGGGGAGTTAGTAACCGCAAGACACGGCCCTACGGCCTTTAGTTCAGAGAACCTGTTGCATACGCCGCAGGCTCCCCGACCATAGGTCGAAGAGTGGTGCCAATTCAGTGGCACGCAGTCCTAGTCTTGAGGGGTTACTACGCCCCGAAGCCGCACGTACGGCTCCGAGGTTTGTTTCTCGTATTCAGGAATCCGTGTCAATCCTAATGGCCAGTCATGTTTTGATGCTGGAATGCGGTAGTCGAGCTTCTGCATTGCCTCGCTGCGCTGCTGGAGTGTGAAGCCTTCCTTGAAATACTGCCGATGTGTCATACCATCCTGCTCGTGGCCAATGATTGACTTAACCAATGGGTCGGCGACGCCAGCTTGCAATAATCGCGTGTTAACCGTGTGCCGAAGGCTGTGAAAAACACGCGTTTTGGATTTCAACCCAAGTTGTACAAGAAGCCTGTCATTAAACCACCGGCTTTGCTGGCGTCCCCATCCGTTCTTCGAATCGTAGGTGAAGTCTGGGAAAAGCTTGGTGGCTCTGTTGTCGGCCATCTCCCGTACGTAATCGAGGAGACCGGCCCCAATAAGCTCGCTGTGAATCGGCACCAGACGGCGGGCGGCAGAAGTCTTTAGGCTCTTGCGGTCGCCTTCCTCGTTAATATCGAACACCCATACGCCATCTTGCTCCCGGATGTCCTTGATATGCAACTGTGCGATCTCGCCAAGTCGGGCGCCCGTATAGATGCCGATGAGCGTCGCCCATTTCTGGTACGGCTTCGTAACCAACCCTTGTTCATTCCGCAGGATAGTCTGTAAAATCAGACGGATTTGTTCGTCGGTATATGCGTCCCGGTCGCCGTCCTTGTTCTTCTTTGCCTGCTTGACGGTGAGACCGGAGAAAAAGTTTTCGGTGATATGATGGTTCTGCTTCGCCCACTCGAACAGCTCGTGGTAGGTTTGCAGATACTTATTAATTGTCGCGACCTGTATCGTCTCGATGTTCGGAAGCTTGAGAACATCAGGCAGTGGCTTGCCTCGTGTCAGCGGGTTCTTGGCACGGTTCCGTGGATAGGCGAGCAGGATGTCCTTGACCCGCTTTGCCTCCATGGCCGTTAGCGTTCGTACGTCCGTACCGCTTCCAAGGATTTCTTCTAGCAGCTTAATATGGTCCGCCTTCTCGATGACGGTCTTTGCTGCCCATGCGTTCCCGCGTTGTCTTTCCTTGGTATAGGCGGCGGCAACTTCAGTGATGCTCATTCCTGCCGGTTTGACGGCCTTGGCCGCAGAGCCGGTAGGCAATGGTCGTTCCTCGAACTCGTAACGCTGCAAGGATTTGTCGTAGGCGAGAACCGCCTTCACGAAGCCGTGGTAGGAGAGCTTCATTTCCCGGTCTAGCCAGCCGTATTCCGAGCTATCCTTGCTGATGTCGAGGCCGTATTTCTCGATGAACCGCGCAAGAAGATCGTCGTCGGGTTGCACGAGAGAGAGCGGAGCATCTGTTTTCCTCGCCTGCTTGGCGACACGCTTGCTGGTCTCGTAAATTTGCCGGTCAAGCTCGCTTAAGGGGCCGGTTTCGCCCATCTCGGCCTTGGCTTCATCAAGCAACTGGCGGAAATGCTCAGTTAGTACGTTTCTCAGATCCTCGTGCCGCATCCCGTATGCAATTCCATGGTCGTTCAACTGTTCGCCTATCTGGATCATAGGACGGGACAAGCGCAATGCTTTTCGTGGGTCACGGGTCTGTAGAGAAAGCTTGAGGGTGGAAGCTTTTTTCTGTGGATGCAGCTGTTTCGGGATCGGCCAGCGCAAATAGAAAACGCCGCATCGCGACTTCACGAGATAGGCAGGATTGAACAATCCAATGTCTCCCTTGGATGTCACCCCAAGAAAATCCCATGCCTAAGCCATTGATTTTAAACGAAATGGTGGGCCCGGAGGGACTCGAACCCCCAACCAAGCGGTTATGAGCCGCCGGCTCTAACCATTGAGCTACAGGCCCTTGGCGCCGTGTCCGGCGCTTGGGTGCCGGGGCAATGGTTCCCGCAGCACGGTTTCCGCTCTAACGCAAATCCGGGGGAGCCACAAGCGGTGAGCGCAAGCATCTGTGGACGATGCATATTTCGTGGGCAGCCACTGGAACCTTCTCGTGCGGGCCACACTTATCCAAGTCACATTCCGCATGAAGAGGGCGATCGCAGATGGTGGCTTCGAACAGTGCCGTGGTGCTCATCGTGGAAGACGAACCGCTGATCCGGTTCAATATCCTCGATGTGCTGGAGGAGGTCGGCCATGTGGCGCTGGAGGCGGCGAATGCCGACGAGGCTCTGGTGGTGCTGAAGGGCAGGCAGGATGTCGATATCCTGTTCACCGACGTCAACATGGCCGGGTCGATGGACGGTCTGCAGCTTGCCAATCGAGTGAGGGCGATGCGGCCGAATATCGGCATCATCATCACCTCGGGCATGGTGCGGCTCGATCCGATGGCGCTGCCCGCCAATACCGCCTTCTTGCCGAAGCCCTATATGCACGACGCGCTGATTTCGACCATCAATTCCCTGATGACGTAACGGCAATGCCCTGATGAGATGACAGGGGCGCGCAGCCGCAAAACGGGGACGGTTTTTGCGGCTGCGCGCGAGGCGCCGGGAGACATGCTCGTCTTCAGGCGGGGCGGAGGGGAACCACACCCTCAGCTGAAGCTGCTCTTCAGCGCCTCGTTCTCATGATGGGCCTTCTTCTCGTAGATCGTGAACAGCGCCATCGAAAGCAGATAGGAGAGGAAGGGATCCCCTATCTGCGTGGCGATGTCGCGGGATGCGAGAACATGGCGCTCCAGCGCGCCGATATCCTTCTGTATTGCGGTCTGCGTGGCGGTTTCAGCGAGGCGGTTCATGCTGCCATCTCCAGGAATTGGGTCACGACCGAGCGGGCCGGCACGTGCCTGACATAAAGGGGTAGGGTGAGGCCGAGGGCGGCGCGCATTTTGCGCAGCACCCGGTCCGATACTTCGAAGGCGCCGCAGCAGACGGGGTATTTGCCGTAGCCGTCTGCACGGCCGAGTTCTTCCACTTCGGCGCCGGCACGCTTGTAGACGCGTTTGAGGTAGGGCTCGTAGTTGGAAATCATCGTATGGATGCCGTGATCGAGCGCGCATTCGCAAAGCGCAAGCAGCATCATGGAGAAGGCGCGGCCGGCATCGACATTGGAGAAATCCTTGGCGATCGCCTCTTCGTCGATGCACATGCGCGTGCCTTCCCAGATGCCGGGGGCGATAAGATTGGCGGCATCAGGAAACGTCTCGCGGAAGACGTCGTAGAGAAGGGTCGGGCCTGTCGTCGGCATCAGGCGCATGCCGCCATAAAGGCGGGTGCGGCTGTCGTTGCACCAGACGAGATAGGCGGGAGCCAGCGAATCGTAGCTGTCGCGTTCGTAAGGGCCGATGACGGGAACGTCCCAGCCGAGCGTATCGGCGAAGACCTTCTTGCGCAGGCGAAACATCTGGTCGAGTACGGCAGCGTATTTCTGATACTCATGTGCCTGAATGATAACGAACATTTTGCCCTCCAGCGTTTTCAAGTTCGTGGAGAGCAGAATGGTTCATGCGGGCCGGATCGGAAATTCCCTCAGATGGGCCCCCCCAGATGAGGGGGGCAGAGCATGTCGCGCAAAAGTGTGCCGCGGTTTTGCGACAACGACATGCGTAAAAACAATGAGCTAAAGCGCGAAGAGCGAATCTGAAGATCGCGACGCGCTTTAGAGCGCCGTGCGTCCTTTCGGACGCACAAAGGACGCTCTAACTCTTTGAATCTACGCATCGTGCTTTCCGAAAATCGATTCCGATTTTCGGGCCGATGCTAGGGGTTGATGATGCGCAATTGAACGGCCCGGGAGGCCGCGGCCGAGATCGTGGCGCAGCCGAGCTTGAAGCGGGCAGTCTTCAGATAATCGCGCGTGGTGTGCTCCGATATGCCGAGGATCACCGAAATATCCTTGTAATCCTTGCCCAGAGCAGTCCAGTGCAGACATTCGATCTCACGCGGCGACAATGACGGCACCGGATCGTTCTCGCCGTGCAGCTCATAGACGGCCTTGCGGTGGATGAGATGGGCGATCTCGATCCATTCGTTGCGGCAGCGGCGGACGAGTTCGGCCCATTCTTCCGCCGGTATGCGGGCATTCAGCGACAAGAGCGCGCGGCGCTGCGCCTTGTCGGCGACGGGAATGGAGTAGCCGTTGCCGCCGATGCCGTGCTTCTGGGCGTCGACCAGCATGGCATAGGCCTCCGGTGTCGGCTCGACCTCGCTCCAATCGAAGGGCAGCTGGCGTTCGAAGCCCTGCTTGACGATCGGATCGACCTTCACATAGCTGTTGAGGAGGTAGCGGGAGACCCAGGCATCCGGGTAAGTGGTGCGCACGAAGGGCGAATCGATCTTGCTCGCGATCGTCTGGGCGAGATGGTAGGTGACGAAATCGAGGCCATACTCCGCCTGGAGAATGCGGATGGCGCCATCCACATTGGCCGCAGCCTTGATCTGTTCGAAAGCGGACTCGAACTTTTCGCTGTAGGTATTCTCAATCATTTCCACTGCCCCAATCCCCTCAATCCTACCGCGAGCGCTGTCATAAATACAAGGCATCCCCACATATGCGGGGAATGACAATCCGGGCCCCATCTGCTAGCGCCTGTCGTGAGGAGACCTCATATGGACAGCAAGAGACCATTCGAGATTGCCGAATGCGAACAGGCCGCCAAGGGCCTGAAATCCAGCTGGCAGGACATGGCAGGCTCCGAAGCGCTGATCCGCGCGCTCGTTGCCGAACGCAACGGCGACACGCCGCTGGCGCTGTTCTGGACCGAGGTCCACCGGGCGCTCTGCCAGGAAACCAACGCCTTCTGATAATCGGCTTTCCCGAAAGGCTCAGGCTTTTCTCCTTGGCTAAACAGCGCACCACCCGGGCGCGGCAGCAAGAAAGTCCCGCCGCCTTTCTATATAATTATCGATGAACACGTCTTCATTCTTGTCGCGATTCGATTCTACGATGAAAGCGTCGGACGATAGCGTTTTCGGATATATGGTTAATAAACCCGCACTATTTCATCGATTTGTGCCAAAACGGGTTGACGAAGAATTTGCGGCAAGAGCAATGATGTTTGTGGAAACGGTTACACTCCTCACCTGTGCCGCCACTGGCTGCAGAATGTTTCGACTGACATCACCGATGCGTGGAATGGAATGACTGAAAAGCGCGTGCATCTGGTCTTCAAGACCCATCTCGATATCGGCTTTACCGATCATGCCGAGAAAGTCCGCCGGCAATATCACGAGCGCTTCATTCCGCAGGCGATCGAAACCGCCAAGCATTTTCATGCCGAAAATCCCGACGAGCCGAAATTCATCTGGACGACGGGCGCCTGGCTGATCTGGGACCATCTGAATTCGCGCTCGGCGGGAGAGGTCGCAGCGCTGGAACAGGCGATCGAGCGCGGGCTGATCCGCTGGCACGGTCTGCCGTTCACCACCCATACGGAGCTGATGTCGCCCGACCTTTTCCGCGCCGGGCTTTCCTATTCGCAGGAGCTCGACCGGCGCTTCGGCAAGACGACGATCGCGGCGAAGATGACCGATGTGCCCGGCCATACACTGGGCATGGTGCCGCTGCTTTCCGAGGCAGGCATTCGCTTCCTGCATCTCGGCGTCAATACGGCCTCACCGCCGCCCGATGTGCCCGACATCTTCCGCTGGCGGGCGCCCGGCGGCGAGGAAGTGGTCGTCATGTACCAGCGCTCCTATGGCGAGACCTGTTTCCCCGACGGTTTCGAGGACGGGCTGAGTTTTGCCCATACCAACGACAATATGGGGCCGCAGAGCGTGCCGCAGACGGCCGAGGCCTATCGCGAATTGCGCGCCCGCGAGCCGGATGCGGTCATCCGTGCGGCGACGCTCGAGGATTACGGCGCCATTCTCTGGAGCGAGCGCGAGCGTTTCCCTGTTGTCGAGCTGGAACTCGGCGACAGCTGGATCCATGGCAGCGGCAGCGATCCGGTGAAGACGGCGCGGTTCCTCGCGCTGCAGCGGCTCTACGACCGTTTCGCGGCGGATGGGCTCGACGCGCGGCGTCTCGCCTTCGGGCGCGGACTGGCGATGGTGGCCGAGCATACCTGCGGCGTCGATATCAAATCCTATCTGCGCGACGACAAGGCATGGTCGCGGGCCGATTTCGAGGCCGCGCGCCGATCCGATTATCGCTTCGCCTATACCGAAGCCTCATGGGACGAACAGCGGGCCTATCTCGACCAGGCGGTCTCGGAGCTCGACGAGACGGACCGGCAGGCGGCCCAGGCGGTGCTTGCCGAATTCGCCACGCCTGCCGTGATCGAAGGCGGTAGACGGGAGCTCCGTCTGCAGACCGGTGGCTGGTCGATCGCGCTCGACGGTGCGAGCGGCGATGTGGCCGAAATCACCTCGCCCTCCGGCCGGACGATCTCCGGCCGCGATGGCTCGCTGATCGCCTATCGATATGAGAGCTACGATGCCGGCGACGTTACCAGGCACATGGAGACCTACCTGACCCATCGCCAGGAATGGGCGGTGCTCGACCATGACAAGCCGGGGCTTGCCCAGTCGGGGGCAGCACTTTCGAAGGCCTTTCTGCCGAAGCTGGAAGCGACTGATGGGGCGGGCATCCTTCTGTCGATGCCGGCCGAGGCCGTGCAGACATACGGCGCGCCGCCGCATGTGATGCTGCATTTCACCGCCGAGGGCGATCGCCTCGACCTCAGCCTGACATTGCGCGACAAGCCGGCCAACCGTATGCCGGAGGCAAGCTTCCTTTCCTTCACGCCTGATGGTGCCGGGGATTGGAATTTCCGCAAGATGGGCCTCTGGCACCGATCGGGGAATATTGCGACGAGCGGCGGCGGGCAATTGCAGGCGGTCACCGCGGCACGGGATGATCTTGCCGATGGCCCGCTGACGATCGAAACCTTCGATGCGCCGCTGATTGCGCCGCAAAGCTCGGATTTCATGACGTTTTGCAGGACGCTGCCGGATTTTACCGCCGGCATCCGCTTCAATCTGCACAACAATAAATGGGGAACCAATTTCCCGATGTGGTGGCAGGGAGATTTTCAGGCGCGCTTCCGGCTCAGCCTCGACTGAGCCGCTCGATCTGGCATCGAGCCGCACGATCCCCAGGGATTGCGCCGCTCGCTCCCGCGGGGATTGAGCCGCGCGATCCCGCGGGGATTGAGCCACGGGATTCGCCGGGATTGAGCCGCTTGATCCTGTACGAATGAAACGGCCCGCTCCGGTGTGATAAAGGGCTCAGCCCACGCTTGCGGTTCGGTTGAACCAGCTGGCGCATGGCGCTTCGGGCCGTTGCGGCTTCGGGCGAAATTTCACGAGCACCTCGCGGCCATCGGACGAGGCCTGCGTGCGCTCCAGCGCGTCACGCTCGGCAACTGCCTGGCGCCAGTGCTCGTCGCCGCGGCCATCAGGCCGGCCCTGTTCTTCCCAAATCGCGTAAGCTCTCTTGCTGATCCATTCGTGGCGTCTGTCGCTCATCTGTCTATTCCATTCGTCAAAAGTGTTATTCGGCAATTCTGTCCTGTAGAACCGGCGGCCGGCGCTTGGCTGCCATCAGCAGGTCGAGTTCGATCGAGGAGGGCCCGAAACGGGTAAACAGGCTTTCTGCCTGCTCGCCGCGCAGGCCATATTTTGAGGCGAATTCATCAAGGCTATAGGGGCGGCCGCGCAGGATCCTGCTGCGGCGCTCCGGTTCACGGATTTGCGTCATTGGTGGTAACCCCAGTGTGTGTTGCGAATTGTGAGAACAAAACAGATTACGGCCATAAAAGTTCCGTGATTTTTCAGGGTTTTTTCGCCTCGCCGTGCCATTCCGGAGCGATCTCAGGCGGGTGGCATAGATTTTTAAGGCTGGTGTGCTCGGAGAAAATTTCGTCTAAAACACGCAAGAATATCAGCGTGTTATGGAATTCGCTTCCGCGGCGGCGGATAAATGGGCTTTACCCCGGCGCGTTACTCTATAGAATCAATAGTGTTATTCGGTTCGCAGGGGGCAGCAAAACGTTCCGTTCCCCGCGTTGGCGCGACCGATACCGGAGGACTTTGGCTTCAACCCATCAAGAGGAGACAGACATGATGAATGCACTGCCGCCACTTCATGACGGCCACGCGCCGTTCAACCTCCAGCAGCTGTTTCGCGAAGCGCTCTACGCCTTCGAGGAATGGGACAGCGAATTGACCGAACCGATCGTGACCTACGAAGGACGGGTCATCCCCATCAGCTTCGTTTTCGAAGCCATGCGCGAATGCACCGACATCGTGCCGATGAACATCGTCGGCGCCGTCACCGAACGGCTGACCAAGCCGTGGGAAGGCGAAGGCCCGCTCGACCAGATGACTTTCTCGACGGCGGCGCGTGTCATGCGCGTTTTGGTGCGCAAGCGCCTTCACGTCACTGGGGCTGCGGATCTCGTCGCCGTTTCGGCCCACGCCCCCGAAGACCAGGGCCGCGACTGATAGGGTGAGGATCGCGGCCATGGCTGCGATCCTTTTCCGCTTTTTGGCGGAACCTCGCTTATTCCCAACCGTTTAATTCGGCAGGCACAGCCCGCCACTACAGCGCCCTTTTCGAGAGTCGCAAAGGGCGCTGTAGCACTTCGAATTGCTGCATAATCTATCCTAAATCGATCCCGATTTAAGAATTATGCAGTAGTGACGGGCGAGGAATGAGCACCATGCTAAAATCTATTGTTCATGAAATCATCGGTACATCCAGGCGTGAGCCTGAGCTTCCGCAATCGCTCGAGCAGTTTCGCGACAGGAAACGGGTGCTGATCATCTTCGCCGATGCGCAAGATGACCGCGCGCTCATCCAGGATGAATGGCTGCGCAAGGCGCATATGCGCCTGATCGAGGAAGACGTCGAGGTGTTCAGTATTGCCGGCGGCGGCGCGTTTGCGCTGTTCGACGATGACTGGGACCTCGATGCCGACGATATTCGCGATCGGCTCCAGGGACCGCCATCCGGCGAGTTCGGGTTGATTCTGATCGGACGCGACGGAACCGTGAAGCTGCGCTCGAGCGAGCCGATGAGCGCCGAGGATATCTTCGCAGCCTTCGAGATGTTGCCGAAGAAGACGCCCTGGTAGCGTTTCGAGAGTTCGTTTGAACGGGGCGCGGTAGATCTGCGTCCCGTGTCTTTCGCATGTTCAGAGTTCGAAGGCTTCCTTGAGGCCCAGGCTCTTGCGCTCGCGCAGGTCGAGATCGGCCTCGATATGGGCGATGTGATGCAGCATCAGCTGGCAGGCGCGGTCGAGTTCGTCGGCTTCGATCGCCGAGATGATGTCACCATGTTCGGAATGACCGCAGCTCGATGCGGTCGACTGGCCATAAAGGGCAATCACCAGCGACGAGCGGGCGACGAGCTCCTCCATGAAGCGCTGCATGATCGAATTTCCCGATATGACCGCCAGCGTCAGATGAAAATCGCCCGATGCCTTGATTTCAGCGCGGCGCGCCGTCTGACCGCGCTCGCTCATCAGGCGGCCTTCTTCCAGCAGAAGCTGTCGCAGATGTGTAATATCGTCAGGCGTGATCCGCGCCGCCGCCTCGCGCAATATGCCGGGTTCGACCAAGCGGCGGGCGGAAAAGATCTGGCGAGCCTCATCAGGCGAGGGATAGGCGACAAAGGCGCCGCGGTTCTTTTCGACGCTGACAAGGCCTTCATAGGACAGCGCCTGCAGGGCGGCGCGGGCAAGCGTGCGGCTGACGTTGAAGAGATTGCCGACATCGCTTTCCGACAGCTTGGTGCCGGGCGAGAGCCTGCGCTCGACGATCGCTTCGCGAATGGCATCGCGGATCTGTTGCGCGCCGGATTCGGTGGAGTCTTCGGCCTGCTGAGCCTTGGCGGCGGATTTCATGAAATTTATTTCCTGATGGTCGGCAAACCATACCCGGCTTCGCGGCAAAAGTTAAACAGAATTTGTGCCCGAAATGGGGCCAGATTGTATACGATGTTTTGCACAAATTGCGCACGATAGCCTAAATCATGTGCAGATAGCGTTGCGCCTATAATTTGCTCTCTCAATGGCTGTTTTGATAAAATCGTTATTTCACAATGGCTTCCTGTAAACAGCGGAGTTTGGCACGGCAGATGCATCGTCTTTTCCAAACAGGGGAAGGCATGATGTCGAAAGCGGCAGAGATCGATATAGTATCCGTTTCGAAGGTCTATGGCGCGACGACGGCGGTCCATGCGATCAGCCTGAAGATCCCGGCCGGCTCCTATTGCTGCTTCCTCGGCCCGTCGGGTTGCGGCAAGACTTCGACGCTGCGCATGATCGCCGGCCACGAGAGCATTTCGTCGGGCGATATCCGCCTCGGCAATGTCGTCGTCACCGATTTTCCGCCGGCCAGGCGTGGCACGGCGATGATGTTCCAGTCCTACGCGCTCTTCCCGCATCTCGATTTGATCGACAACGTCGCTTTCAGCCTGAAGATGAAGGGCGTCGACAAGCAAGAGCGGCAGGCCAAGGCGCTCGAGATGCTGAAGCTGATGCAGATGGAGGCCTATGCCGCCAGGCGTCCGGCCCAGCTTTCCGGCGGCCAGCAACAGCGCGTGGCGCTGGCGCGCGCGCTGATCACCGATCCGGAAGCGCTGCTGCTCGACGAGCCGCTGTCGGCGCTCGATCCGTTCCTGAAGATCCGCATGCGTGCCGAACTCAAGAAACTGCAGAAATCGCTCGGCATCACCTTCGTGCACGTCACCCACAGCCAGGAAGAGGCGATGGCGCTCGCCGACGTCATCGTCATCATGAATGACGGCCGGATCGAGCAGGCGGCAGCCCCGCGCGAGGTCTTCGAGCGTCCGGCGACGGCCTTCGTTGCGCGGTTCATGGGCGACCACAATGTGCTGTCCGGCCGGGTGACCTCGAGCGAGAACGGCGTGCTCGTCATGACCGTGCCGGAAGGTCAGAGCTTTTCCGTGCGCGGGACGGGCAGGGAAGTCGGAGAGCCCGTCGATATCGGTATCCGCACCGACCGCGTGCGCCTGCAGGTGGCGACCGAATGGACGCTCGGCTTCGACGGCATCGTCTCCAACATCGAATATCGCGGCTCTTCCGTGAAGATCACCGTTATCGGCGCCGGCAGCGACGACTTCACCGTCATTGCCGACGACGGTGAATATTTCGCCCGGCCGGTTGCCGTCGGCGACACCGTCTCGCTCAGCTGGGCGCTCGATGATGCCGTGCTTCTCGGCCGCTCTTCCACATAAGCCATCACCATCAAGAACACTGAACCTTCCATATCCAAGAAAAGGGGAACTGACATGACGACTGAAACGACATCGACCAAGGCGGAGAAGGGTCTTTCCCGCCGCGCGCTGCTGAAGACGGGTGCTGCCGCCGTCGGCGCCATCGCCGGCTCCGGCGCCATCACCGGCTTTCCCACCATCTGGGCGCAGACGAACATCACGCTTCGCCAGTTCGGCACCGGCGTTTCGAACATCAATGCCATCGCCGAGAAGTGCAAGGCCGATCTCGGCATCACGCTGGAGATGACGGCGACCGATTCCGACGCCGCCGCCCAGCGCGCCGTCACCCAGCCCGACAGCTACGACATCGCCGACATCGAATACTGGATCGCCAAGAAGGTGTTCCCGACCAGCGTGCTGCAGCCGATGGACGTCAAGAAGCTGAAATATTACGACAAGATCGTGCCGCTCTTCATCAACGGCAAGATGAAGCCGGAGAGCGTCATCGCCCAGGGCACGGCGCCGCACACGGTCGGTTTCGTCGAAGCGCAGGACTCCAAGAAGTTCGCCAAGGAGCCGACGCAGTGGATGACGATGGTTCCGACCATCTACAACGCCGATACGCTCGGCATCCGCCCCGATCTCGTCGGCCGCGACATCACCAGCTGGGCCGACATCATGGATCCGAAGTTCAAGGGCAAGACCTCGATCCTCAACATTCCGTCGATCGGCATCATGGATGCAGCGATGATCATGGAAGCCATGGGCAACATCAAATATGCCGACAAGGGCAACATGACGAAGGAAGAGATCGACAAGACGATCGAATTCCTGATCAAGGCCAAGGGCGACGGCCAGTTCCGCGCCTTCTGGAAGAGCTTCGACGAGTCGGTGAACCTGATGGCGTCGGGCGAAGTGGTCATCCAGTCCATGTGGTCGCCGGCCGTTGCCGCCGTCCGCTCCAAGGGCATCGCCTGCAAGTATCAGCCGCTCAAGGAAGGCTATCGCGCATGGGGCGGCGGCCTCGGCCTTGCCTCGCACCTCAAGGGGGCGCAGCTCGATGCCGCCTATGAATATATCAACTGGTACACGTCGGGCTGGGTCGGCGGCTATCTCAACCGCCAGGGCTATTATTCCGCCTGCATGGACACCGCCAAGGAGTTCATGTCGGCCGACGAATGGGGCTACTGGATCGAGGGCAAGGCTGCAACCGGCGACATCATGTCGCCCGAGGGCAAGGTCATGGAGAAAGCCGGTGCGGTGCGCGACGGCGGCTCGTTCGAAGCCCGCATGGGAGCGGTGGCCTGCTGGAACTCCGTCATGGACGAAGACCGCTACATGGTCCGCCGCTGGAACGAGTTTATCGCAGCCTAAGCGATTGTCGTTTTTCCCCTCCCCAACCCTCCCCACAAGGGGGAGGGAGCCCGGAGAGGCGCGGCAAAGATACTCCCTCCCCCTTGTGGGGAGGGTTGGGGAGGGGTCTTCTCGAGCCCTCTCTTTAACGACCGGACGAATGACGAGCTTCCGAAAGGGTAAGGGATGGCGACCATCGCAGCGGAAACGGAGGAGGATGGCCAGGGCGCGCGTGGCGGGCGCGGACTGAAGCTTTCCCCATCGGCGATCTCCTATCTCCAGGCGACGCCGCTGTTCGTCATTCTCGGCTTGTTCTTCCTGCTGCCGATCGCCATGATCGCGGTCGTCAGCTTCTGGGACTACGACTTTGCCGGTCTCTATCCCGATTTCCTGACGATGAACTACACCGATACGCTCGGTTCGTGGGTGACGTGGAAGATCTATCTCAACACGTTGAAATTCACCGCGATCGTCTGGGCGCTGACGCTCGTCATCGGTTTCTGGGTCGCCTATTTCCTGGCCTTCCACATCCGCAAGACGTCGACGCAGATGATCCTCTTCCTTGTCTGCACCGTGCCGTTCATGACGTCGAACATCATCCGCATGATCTCGTGGATCCCGGTGCTCGGGCGCAACGGCCTCGTCAATTCGACGCTGATCAACATGGGCATCATCCCGCAGCCGATCGAATGGCTGCTCTATTCCGATTTCGCCGTCGTGCTTGCCATGGTGCATCTCTATACGCTGTTCATGGTGACGCCGATCTTCAACACGCTGATGCGTATCGACCGATCGCTGTTCGAGGCGGCGCGCGATGCCGGCGCCTCCGGCTGGCAGGTGCTGTGGAACGTCGTCATCCCGCTCGCCAAACCCGGCATGGCGATCGGCACGATCTTCGTCGTGACGCTCGTGATGGCTGACTTTTCGACGGTGCAGGTGATGTCCGGCGGCCAGAGCGCCTCGGTGGCGCTGATGATGAAGAACCAGATGTCGCTGCTGCAATATCCGGCCGCTGCCGCCAACGCCGTGGTGCTGCTTGCCGTCGTGCTGTTGATGGTCGCGGCCATCCTGCGCGTCGTCGACATCCGCAAGGAGCTTTGAGATGAGCCACGAAAAACGCGGCCTGGAATTCTACCTGCTGGCGCTCTTCTTCATTGTCTTCGTGCTGTTCCTCTACGGGCCGCTTTCGGCGATCCTGATCCTCTCCTTCCAGGGGCCGGACGGTGGCCTGACCTTCCCGATGAACGGCGTTTCCACGCACTGGTTCTTCAATCTGTTCGAGAAGCAGGCGGTCGGCGATTTCGGCGCCTCGTTCCGCCGCTCCTTCACCCTCGGGCTGATGGTGATGGCGGTGACCGTCGTCGTCTCACTGCTCGCCGGCCTTGCCTTCCGCCGTCGTTTCCGCGGTTCGACCGCGCTGTTCTATGCCACGGTCGCAAGCCTGGTCGTGCCGTCGATCATCATCTCGCTCGGCATCGGCGTCGTCTTCCAGGAGGGAGGGCTGAAGCCCGCCTGGTATTCGTCGGCCTTCGGCGCCCATCTCACCTGGACGCTGCCGTTCGGCGTGCTGATCATGTTTGCCGTCTTCAACCGCTTCTCGCCGGCCTATGAAGAGGCGGCGCGTGACCTCGGCGCCAGCTCCTGGCAGACGTTCCGCCATGTCGTGCTGCCGATGATCGCGCCGAGCCTCGTCGGCGTCGGCTTGTTCGGCTTCACGCTTTCCTATGACGAATTTGCCCGCACGCTGATGACATCAGGCACCTACAACACGCTGCCGCTTGAAATCTACGGCATGACGACCAACGTCACGACGCCGGTGCTCTATGCACTCGGCACGGTGACGACGCTGTTTTCCTTCACCATCATTCTCCTCGCGCTCGGCATCATGACGATGCTCAGCCGGCGGCAGGCAAAGATAGACTGACATGCGCATCCTCATCGTCAATCCGAACACCACGGCCTCCATGACCGAGAAGGCCGCCACCGCCGCGCGTGCGGTGGCGGCATCCGGCACGGAGATCATCGCGGCCACCTCGCGCATGGGGCCGGTTTCCATCGAGGGGCATTACGACGGGGCCTTAGCGATCCCCGGCCTGCTCGCCGAACTCAAGGAACGACAGGGGGTGGGCTACGACGCGGCTGTTATCGCCTGCTTCGACGATACCGGGCTCGAAGCGGCGCGAACCTTTGCCGATGTGCCGATCCTCGGGCTTTGCGAATCCGCCGTGGTGACTGCGGGCTTTCTGGCGCAGCGCTTCACCGTGGTGACGACGCTGGAGCGCTCGCGGGTGCTGATCGACAATCTGGTGCGCCGCTACGGCATGGGCGACCGCGCCAAGGTGCGCGCCTCCGACATCCCGGTGCTGGAGCTGGAAGATCAGGCCTCCGGCGCGATCGGCAAGCTGAGGGCCGAGATCGAGCGGGCGCTTTTGGAAGATGGCGCCGAGGCGATCGTGCTCGGTTGTGCCGGCATGACCGATCTGGCGCGCGAGCTGCAGGAAATCTACGGGGTGCCTGTTGTCGATGGCGTTGCCGCCGCCGTCAAGCAGGCCGAAGCGCTGGTGTCGCTCGGACTTTCCACCAGCAAGCGCGGCTCCTATGCCTCGCCGCTGCCGAAATCCTTCACCGGGGCGATGAGCGGTTTCTCGCCGGTCCTGAAGGTCGGCTGAACCGATGGCCGTTTCCTTCGATTTCAAACAGCTCACCGAGCGCGAACGCTACAAGCTGATGATCGGCACGATTATCCCGCGGCCGATCGCACTGGTGACGACGGTCGACGAGAATGGCCGAATCAACGCCGCACCCTTCAGTTTCTTCAACTGCCTTTCGGCTGATCCGCCGATCCTGGCGATCGGGGTCGAGAACAATGCCGACATGTCGTTCAAGGATACCGGCCACAATATTCGCATGACCGAGGTGTTCACGGTCAATATCGTCTCCTTCGCGATCGCCGAGGCGATGCATGTCTGCGGCGCCAAATATCCGCGCGGCGTCGATGAGTTGAAGGAAGCCGGCCTGACGGCGATGCCGGGCGAGAAGGTCGCCTCGCCCTTCATCGCCGAGGCGCCGGCCGCCTTCGAATGCAAGCGGCATGTGACGCTGGAGCTCGGCCGCTCCCGGCAGATCGTCATGGGCGAGATCGTCTACGCGCATTATCGCGACGGGGTGGTCGATCCTGAAAGGCTGCATGTCGATCCGGCCGCGGTCGATGCCATTGCGAGGCTCGGCGGCGATACCTGCGCCACCATCCGCGACCGCTTCGAGATGCTGACGCCGAAGCTCTGACATAGTGCGTTTCCGTTTTCTTCGAGTGACGAAAATGCTCTATCTCTTTGTCTTCGCGCAATTCCGGGCGCAAAACCGTTGCGCACATTTGCTGGAATTGCTCCAGGGATAGGTCCAAGTTTTTGCTTTACTTTTTTGCTCCCCGCAAGAATGGTCTGCAACGGATCATCGCGGCAGAGGAGCGCTTTACCTATGACAATCGAGGACGATCTCAGCCGGATCGCGGAGCAGGAGAAAGTCCTAAGCTTCGACGCTTTTGACCTGACGACGGCATGGCAGCTCGGCAAGCTCCTGCAGGAACTCGCCACTGAGCGTGGCCTCGGGATCGCGATCGATGTGACGCTGCATTCGATGCCGGTTTTCTATGCGGCACTCCCGGGTGTAACGCCTGATAACGTGAACTGGGTTCGCCGCAAGCGCAATATGGTGCTGCGTTATTTCCGCAGCAGTTATGCCTCCGGCCTGAAGCTGCAGAAGGATGGCAAGACGGTCGAGGATAATGGGCTTTCCGGCGCCGACTATGCCCCGCATGGCGGCAGTTTCCCGATCAACGTCAAGGGTACCGGCTGCATCGGCGCCGTCACCGTCTCCGGCCTGCCGCAGCGTGACGACCACAATCTCGCGGTCGAGGCGTTGGCGCTGATGCTGGCGAAGGATCTGGATTCGCTGCGGCTCGCCTGAGATGGCCAAGGTGCGTGGTAGGCGCTGCCTGGGCGACGGCTACGAGCCGCATGTCGATGATACCGATGGACGGCTGATCTATTCGCTTCCCGTCGATTCCGGGCATATCAGCCTGTCCTTCGAGTATGAGATCGAAGCCGGCGGTCTGGCTGTGCTGCTCGACGATGTCTATCGCCGGGCGGTCCTGCATTGGGTTCTTCATACCAAACTTCAGCGCACGATCATCGATACGGCGAAGATATCGCAAACCGATTTTCGTGCGCTCTTGTCGGAGATATTGCATTCACCGATCGACAACGTCGAGCGGCTGATTCAAGCGGTGAACCGCGAGCACAATATCCATCTGCAATACTATATCGATCTGGATCTGGCGCAGGCGCGCTGACAGGACTCGGTATCTTTCGTCTGCCGACGTCCTGCCGCAACCAATCGGTGCCGCGCTGCTGAGGCTTTCGCCTCAGAGCTTGCCGCCAGCCTCAGTGATGCCCTTCGTCAGGCTGCCCGTTGCCGGGAATAGCGGGATGAGGCAGGCCTGCAGGGCGTGATAGATATCGCCCTTGCCGGGGAAGAGCGAGTGCGAGGGAACAAGATCCTCTGTCAACTCCTCGTGCCAACCGCCGTTCTTATGGTCGATGAAGGCGCGCTCGATCACGTTCCAGATCTTGCGGTAGCTCTCTTCATGGAAATCGCTCGGCAGGTGTTCGTTGAGGAAATGTGCAGCCGCCGCACCTTCGCAGGCTGGCCACCATAGCTTATTACGCTTGGCGGGCTTGTCGTCCCAATCGAGCGTATAGAAGAAGCCGCCCTTGTCGTTATCCCAGCCGAGCGCCATGGATTGGGCGAACAGCGCCTTGGCTGCGTCCGGCATCCATTCGATCCGTTTGCCGCCGAGCGCCCAGAGCTGCAGGATGAGGCGGGCCCATTCCAGCCAGTGGCCGGGCGTCGTGCCGGCCGGGCGGAACATTTCGTTCGGATGGTAGTACGTCTTGTCGAGGTTCCATTCGGCGTCGAAATGCTCGGCGACGCGCCAGTCGACCGAACCGGCGACGCGGCGGATGACGAGATCGGCGATGCTTTCGGCCTTGGTCAGGTATTCCTTGTCGCCGGTGGCTTCGAAGGCCGCCATCAGCGCTTCGGTCAGGTGCATGTTGGAGTTCTGGCCGCGATAGGCGCCGCCATCGAGCGGCTGCCAGTCGGCGGTGAATTCCTCGGCAATCGCGCCGTGCTTGGCTTCCCAGAACTTTGTGTTGAGGATCTCGGTGATATCGGCGAGCATGCCGTCGGCAAGCGGATGGCCGATTGTCTTTGCGGCTGAGGCGGCAAGCAGCACGAAAGCATGGCCATAGCCCTGCTTGTTGGAATCGACAGGACCGTCATTGTTGAGCGACCAGAAATAGCCGCCATTTTTTTGGTCGCGATGATGGTTCCAGATATAGTCCATGCCGTGGTCGACGACGTCGGCGGCACCCGGACGACCGAGCAGGGCGCCGATCGAGAAGCAATGCACGGCGCGCGCGGCGATATGGATGCCGCGAACCTGGCCCTCGGCGTCGAGAGGTCGGCCTTCGTCGTCGAGATCGTAGAAACCGCCCTTGGGGTTGACCGAATTGTGCTGGAAGAAATCGAAGAGACCATTCGCCTGGGTCAGCAGCCAGCCGCGGTGATAGGCGCGGGTCGTCCAGTTTCCAAGCACGGCGTTGCCGGTTGCGGGTGCCATGATGCTCCTCCGATTTTGTGCACAAAGCGTTGTAAACGCCTATATAGGCGTCGTGCGAGTCTGTCATCCGGCGAGATTTGCAAAGCACGAAATCGACAGGCATATATTGACATAAAGATATCTTTATGTGATTTGGAAGTCTGGTCTTACGACGTCAAGGAGCCCTCCCGTGTTTGACAATCTCTTTGGTCCGGAAACGGGCAAACGTGACGGCAGTGAAGTTTTCGCAGCTTTGAGACAAGCCGCGAGCGAACGCATCCTTGTTTTGGACGGTGCCATGGGCACGCAGATCCAGGGGCTCGGCTATGATGAAGACCAGTTCCGCGGGACGCGCTTCATCGGCTGCGCCTGTCACCAGAAGGGCAATAACGACCTTCTGATCCTGACCCAGCCGGACGCGATCGAAGAGATCCACTACAGATACGCCAAGGCCGGCGCCGATATTCTCGAGACCAACACCTTCTCCTCGACCCGCATCGCGCAGGCCGATTACGAGATGGAAGGTGCTGTCTACGACCTCAACAAGGAAGGTGCCGAAATCGTGCGCCGGGCGGCACAGCGCGCCGAGCGTGAGGATGGCCGCCGCCGCTTCGTCGCCGGCGCCATCGGGCCGACCAACCGTACCGCCTCGATCTCGCCCGACGTCAACAATCCTGGTTTCCGCGCCGTCACCTTCGACGATCTGCGTTCGGCCTATGGCGAGCAGATCGACGGGCTGATCGACGGGGGCGCCGACATCATCCTCATCGAGACGATCTTCGACACGCTGAACGCCAAGGCTGCGATCTTTGCCTGCGAGGAGCGCTTCGAGGCCAAGGGCGTGCGCCTGCCCGTGATGATCTCGGGCACGATTACCGATCTTTCCGGCCGCACGCTGTCCGGCCAGACGCCGTCGGCCTTCTGGAACTCGGTGCGCCATGCCAATCCCTTCACGATCGGGCTCAACTGCGCGCTCGGCGCCAATGCGATGCGCCCGCACCTGCAGGAGCTTTCGGGTGTTGCCGACACCTTCATCTGCGCCTATCCGAATGCCGGCCTGCCGAACGAGTTTGGCCAGTATGACGAAACGCCGGAGCTGATGGCGGCGCAGATCGACGGCTTTGCTCGCGAGGGCCTCGTCAACATCGTTGGCGGCTGCTGCGGCTCGACGCCGGAGCATATCAAGGCGATCGCCGAGACCGTCGCCAAATACAAGCCACGGCCGATTCCCGAGCATCGCCCCTTCATGTCGCTATCGGGCCTCGAGCCGTTCGAACTGACGAAGGACATTCCCTTCGTCAATGTCGGCGAGCGCACCAACGTCACCGGCTCGGCCCGCTTCCGCAAACTGATCACCAACGCCGATTTCACCGCAGCGCTCGATGTCGCCCGCGACCAGGTCGAGAACGGCGCGCAGGTGATCGACATCAACATGGACGAAGGCCTGATCGATTCCGAAAAGGCGATGGTCGAATTCCTCAACCTGATCGCCGCCGAGCCTGACATCGCCCGTGTGCCTGTCATGATCGACTCGTCGAAATTCTCGATCATCGAATCCGGCCTGAAGCGCGTCCAGGGCAAGCCGATCGTCAACTCGATCTCGCTGAAGGAAGGCGAGGAGAATTTCCTCGCCCAGGCTCGGCTGTTGCACAATTACGGCGCTGCTGTCGTCGTCATGGCCTTCGACGAAACGGGGCAGGCGGACAGCTATGAGCGCAAGGTGGATATCTGCACACGCGCCTACAAGCTGCTGACCGAGAAGATCGGCTACCCGCCCGAGGACATCATTTTCGACCCGAACATCTTCGCGGTCGCGACCGGCATCGAAGAGCACAACAACTACGGCGTCGACTTCATCGAGGCGACGCGGACGATCCGTGAGCGCATGCCGCTGGTACACATTTCGGGCGGCGTCTCGAACCTGTCCTTCTCGTTCCGCGGCAACGAGCCGGTGCGCGAGGCAATGCATGCCGTGTTCCTCTACCACGCCATCCAGGCGGGCATGGACATGGGCATCGTCAATGCCGGCCAGCTTGCCGTCTACGACAATATCGATCCCGAGCTGCGCGACGCCTGCGAGGACGTGGTGCTGAACCGCCGTCCCGATGGTACCGAGCGGCTGCTCGAAGTGGCGGAGAAATTCCGTGGCGGCGCTGCACGCGAAGGCCGCGTCCAGGATCTTTCCTGGCGCGAATGGAGCGTCGAGAAGCGTCTCGAACATGCGCTGGTCAACGGCATCACCGAATATATCGAGGCCGATACCGAGGAGGCGCGCCTGCAGGCCGCCCGGCCGCTGCACGTCATCGAAGGACCTCTGATGGCCGGCATGAACGTCGTCGGTGATCTCTTCGGCTCGGGCAAGATGTTCCTGCCGCAGGTGGTCAAGTCGGCGCGCGTGATGAAGCAAGCGGTCGCCGTGCTGCTGCCCTACATGGAAGAAGAAAAGCGCCTCAACGGCGGTGACCAGCGTCGGTCGGCCGGCAAGATCCTGATGGCGACGGTCAAGGGCGACGTGCACGATATCGGCAAGAACATCGTCGGCGTCGTGCTTGCCTGCAACAATTACGAGATCGTCGACCTCGGCGTCATGGTGCCGGCGACGAAGATCCTCGAAACGGCCATTGCCGAGAAGGTCGACGTCATCGGCCTCTCCGGCTTGATCACGCCGTCGCTCGACGAAATGGTGCATGTTGCCGCCGAGATGGAGCGCCAGGGCTTCGAGATCCCGCTGCTGATCGGCGGGGCAACGACCAGCCGCGTGCATACGGCCGTGAAGATCCATCCCGGCTACAACAAGGGGCAGACGATCTACGTGACTGATGCGAGCCGCGCCGTCGGCGTCGTCTCGGCTCTGCTGTCACCGGAGAGCCGCCAAGGTTATGTCGACGACATTCGCGCCGAATATGCCAAGGTGGCGGCCGCCCATGCGCGCAGCGAGGCTGAGAAGGTGCGCTTGCCGTTGCCGCGGGCTCGAGAGAATGCGCATAAGGTCGATTGGTCTGCCTACCGGCCGGTGAAGCCGCAATTCTTCGGCACACGGGTGTTCGAGGATTACGATCTGGCCGAGCTTGCCAAATATATCGACTGGACGCCGTTCTTCCAGACCTGGGAGCTGCGCGGCCGGTACCCCGCCATTCTGGACGACGAGAAGCAGGGCGAGGCGGCGCGTGCGCTCTGGGCCGATGCGCAGGCCATGCTGAAGAAGATCATCGACGAGAAGTGGTTCCGCCCGCGCGCCGTCATCGGCTTCTGGCCGGCCGGCGCGGTCGGCGACGATATCCGGCTATTCACGGACGAGAACCGTAAGCATGAACTGGCCACCTTCTACACATTGCGCCAGCAGCTTTCCAAGCGGGACGGGCGGCCGAACGTGGCGCTCTCCGACTTCGTGGCGCCGGTTTCAAGCGGTGTCGAGGACTATGTCGGCGGGTTCGTGGTGACGGCCGGCATCGAGGAAATTGCCATCGCCGAGCGTTTTGCGCGGGCGAACGACGATTATTCCTCGATCCTCGTCAAGGCGCTGGCCGACCGCTTCGCCGAAGCTTTTGCCGAGCGCATGCACGAGCAGGTGCGACGCGAATACTGGGGTTATGCCAAGGACGAGACGCTCAGCAAAGAGGACCTCATCACCGAAGCCTATGCCGGCATTCGCCCGGCGCCCGGTTATCCCGCCCAGCCCGACCACACCGAAAAGGCAACACTCTTCAAGCTGCTCGATGCTGAAAAAGCGGCCGGTGTGAAGCTGACGGAAAGCTATGCGATGTGGCCCGGCTCCTCGGTCTCCGGCCTCTATATCGGCCATCCCGACTCCTATTATTTCGGTGTCGCCAAGGTGGAGCGCGATCAGGTGGAAGACTATGCGGCCCGCAAGGGCATGCAGGTTTCTGAAGTCGAGCGCTGGCTCGGACCGGTGCTGAACTACGTGCCGCGCAAGACGGACGAGCAGATCGAAGACGCGGCCTGATTGCCGAGTCTTCACGGTCGCTTAGGGCGGCGTCCTCAGAGATTGATTCAATAAATGAAAAGCCGGAAGGGATTCACCTTCCGGCTTTATGATTTTGATGCGGCTCAATAATTACCCGCATTCAGGCTGGTTGAATTTGATAGCGGAATTGACGATGAGGCGGTATACTTAGTCAAGTTAGCTAATGAGGGCGACGATGCAAGTTACCATCCATGCCGCAAAGACCAATCTGTCGAAATTGATCGACGCCGCCCTTTCCGGTGAGGAAGTAGTGATCGCCAAGGGGCGCAAGCCTGTCGTGAAGATCATTCCGATTGTGCAGTCTTCCTTCAAGATCGGGCTGCTCAAGGGGCAAGTTGTTGGAAATGGACCCGACTTTTTTGAGCCCATAGATCAGGGCGAACTTGCGGCTTGGGAAGGGGGCGAGTGAACTCGCTCTTGCTCGACACCCATGCCTGGGCATGGTCGCTGACCGGCGACGAGCGGCTCTCGGCCAAGGCGATCGCTCTGATCGAAAAGGCGGAGACGATTTTCGTCAGCCCAATATCCCTATTCGAAATCGGGCAGAAGGTTCGTCTCTGCAAATGGCCGGAGATGGAGCCTTTCATCGGCCGGCTGCCGGAACTGCTGCACGAGCAGGGTGGCATTGCCGCTGCATTGACACCGGAAATCTGTCTGACCGCAGCCATGATGGACTGGACACATCGCGATCCGTTCGACCGGTTTCTTGCTGCGACCGCCATGCAGAATGGGATACCGCTTATCTCCGCCGATGCGATCTTCGATGATCTTGTCGGAAATCAGCTTTGGATCGCCCGCTTCTGGTAGGGCTTACGTCACCGCGATCGTCAGCTCCGCGACAAAGTCATAGGCGTCGCCACGATAGAGCGAGCGGGTGAATTCCACGGCGCGGCCGGAGCCCAGATAGGAGATACGCTCGATCGACAGGCCGGCCGCACCCGCGGAGACGCCAAGAAGCTGGGCGTCGGCTTCCTTCATATTGGTCGCCGAGATGCGCTGCACCGCGCGCACGGGTCGGACCTGAAGGCGTTCGAGCTCGGCATAGAGCGAATTGGTGACGGCTGAGGGATCGGGCAGGAATTCGCCGGAGACGCTGGCATTCTCGATCGCCAGCGGCTGGTCGTCGGCAATGCGCAGGCGGGAAAGGCGCGAAACCTTAACGTCGGTACCGAGGCCAAGGATCATCATCTCGTCGGGCGAGGGGGTGTGGACGCCTTTGTGCAGCCATTCGGAGCGGGAGGACATACCACGGCGCGCCATGTCCTCGGTGAAGGAGGTGAGTTGCGACAGGCGCTGCTCGACCTTGGAGACCGGCTTGGCGACGAAGGTGCCGGAACCGTGACGGCGCACCAATAGGCCGTCGGCGACGAGTTCGTCGATCGCCTTGCGCACGGTGACGCGGCTGACGGCGGCGAATTCGGCGATGTCGCGTTCCGGCGGCAGCGCATCGCCGTGGCCGAGCGTGCCGGTGCGCACGGCTCCTTCGAGCGTGCGGCGCAGCTTGACGTAGAGCGGACCTGTGCCGGCTGCCTGCAGGCGCTCCAGGGAAAGGAGGGTGGCGAGGTCGTCGGTCATGCCGCACCTCTCTGCCTGTCGTTCAAGAGCTTGATCGCAAGTTCCACCGCGCCCTGCAAGGCATCGCCTTTCGGTCTGGCAAGCAAAGGCCTGTAGCGTTCGGAAAGCCACGGCTCATAAGCTTCAGCAAGACCGCCGAGCAGGCAGATCGATGGGCATTCGGGCCAGAGCAGAGCTTCGAGACTTTCGCCGATCGCCGTTGCCGCATCCGTGACGATGCCGACTGCCACGGCATCGCCCTTAGCCGCATGTTCGAAGACGGTGGGGGCGTAACGGGCAAAATCCTTCGGTCTTGCCGAATGGGCGAATTCGACGATGCGCTCGGGATCATTGTCGTATTCGGTCATGACCGCGTCGGTGATCGGCGATGCCGGGCGCACCCCGTCATGGGCGAGCAGCGATCGTTCCAGCAGGTCGCGACCGAGGCGGGCACCGCTTGCCTGGTCGCCGACAACGAAACCCCAGCCGCCGATGCCGTTCAGCCGGCCATGCCTACGGGCATTATAAACCGAGCCGGTGCCGAAAGCGCCGACGATGCCGTCGGCATCGCCGAGCGCGCCCTGCAGGGCGATCAGCGCATCGGTGACGACGCGGCCTTCGGCAAAGGGCAGGGCCTTTTCGATTCGTCTACCATAATCCCCGACATTGGCGCCGGCGACGCCGACGACGGCTGCGACGGAGGAAATGGTTTCAGCGGCAAGCCCGGCATCGCGGAGCGCCTGCCGGGCGGATTCAACGATATTGAGAAGAGAGTTTTCCAGATCCGACAGGATGTTGGCAGGGCCGGCTTTGCCGCGGCCGATGATGTTGCCGCTCCTGTCCGCGACTGCGGCCCGGCAGCTCGTTCCGCCGCCGTCTATGCCGATTGCAAGCTCCGTCATCGGGCCTCCGAATATGCCGTTCCCTATGTTTTTTAATACAATACCAAAAAAATACCATTTACCAAGTGGGAATGACGTGAAAAATCAATCTTTTTATCATATTGATTTTGCTTAATTAAATTTTTTAATTAGTTTTATCAGGCCGAAAAGTTAATTTCGGCTGGACAATTGGTATTTTTTTGGCATTAATTCGGCAAAAGGGAACAGCACTTCGAAGCCCACGAAAACCGGCAGTTAAGCCAAGCCGGAACCGCTACGAAGGTGATCGAGATGACGACCCGCCGGCCTATCGGGCTTGTGGCGAAGTTCAGGAATCCATCGGCTTTCCCCATCATTTCGCCGCCCTCGGTGTAGCCGCCGGGAAGGCGCGCAGTCCGGCCGCAGGCGATCCGCCCTCGTGTCCGTCGAGCTTTCGGGACCGGCATTGCTGGCGGTCCTCCAAGGGGCGTTGGGTGTTGCCTCAGACACACCAATTGCTTGTTTCAGATCGAAAACAGCGCCTCGCGGCGCTTTAAAACAGGAGAGGGAAATGAAAAACACTGCTCTGAAAAGCCTGCTGCTTGCCTCCAGTCTGCTGACTTCAGCGGGTCTCGTCCACGCCGCCGACGTCACGCTGACGGTCGAAAGCTGGCGTAACGACGACTTGCAGATCTGGCAGGAAAAGATCATCCCGGCCTTCGAAGCCAAGAACCCGGGCATCAAGATCGTCTTCTCGCCGACCGCGCCGACCGAATACAACGCCTCGCTGAACGCCAAGCTCGATGCCGGCTCCGCAGGTGATATCATCACCTGCCGTCCGTTCGATGCCTCGCTCGAACTCTTCAACAAGAAGCAGCTCGCCGACATCACCAGCCTGCCTGGCATGGAGAATTTCTCGCCGGTCGCCAAGGCCGCCTGGAGCACGGACGACGGCAAGTCGACCTTCTGCGTGCCGATGGCTTCGGTCATCCACGGCTTCATCTACAACAAGGATGCCTTCGACAAGCTCGGCATCTCCGTGCCGAAGACGCAGGACGAGTTCTACGCAGCGCTCGACAAGATCAAGGCCGACGGCACCTACATCCCGCTCGCCATGGGCACGAAGGACCTCTGGGAAGCCGCTACCATGGGCTACCAGAACATCGGCCCGAACTACTGGAAGGGTGAGGACGGCCGCGCCGCCCTGATCGCCGGCAAGCAAAAGCTGACCGATGCCGACTGGGTCAAGCCCTATGAAGAGCTTGCCAAGTGGAAGCCCTATCTCGGCGACGGTTTCGAAGCCCAGACCTACTCCGACAGTCAGAACCTGTTCACGCTCGGCCGTGCAGCCATCTATCCGGCCGGTTCGTGGGAAATCGCGCTGTTCAACAGCCAGGCCCAGTTCAAGATGGGCGCTTTCCCGCCGCCGGTTCCGAAGGCAGGCGACACGGGCTACATCTCCGACCATCCGGATATCGGCGTCGCGCTTAACGCAAAGAGCACCCATGCCGAGGAAGCCAAGAAGTTCCTCAGCTGGGTCGCTTCGCCGGAGTTCGCCGATATCTATGCCAACTCGCTGCCAGGCTTCTTCAGCCTGAACTCCACCCCGGTCAAGATGTCCGATCCGCTCGCTCAGGAATTCGTTTCCTGGCGCGGCCCGTACAAGTCGACTGTGCGCTCGACCTACCAGATCCTGTCGCGTGGCACGCCGAACCTCGAAAACGAGACCTGGGTCGAATCGGCCAACGTGATCAACGGCACGGATACGCCTGCGGTCGCCGCCAAGAAGCTGCAGGACGGCATCGACAGCTGGTACAAGCCGGCCAAGTGATAGCGTGTGAGAGGGCGGCGTTTGCCGCCCCCTCATTCGGCCTGCCGGCCACCTTCTCCCGCTTCAGGGGAGAAGGAGACTCGCAGCGACCTCCCAGCCCGACATGGCATCAAAGCAGGGCAGTTCCTTCTCCCCGCAGCCGGAGAGAAGGCAGGGGTGAGGCGCAATGTTTTCCATCTGCGCTGCGCCTTGCGGCCAGTCGACAAGAACAGGCAAGAGCCATGAGCGAAACCGACAACACGGTCGATATCGTCCCGATCAGGCGCCCGGTGCGCTGGCACATCTTCGTCTTCATGCTGCCGGCCCTGATCGTCTATTCCGCCGTCATGGTGCTGCCGCTCATCGAAACACTTCGGTTGTCGCTCTACAATACGGTCGACGGGCAGCCGGCCTTCGTCGGACTGGCGAATTTCAAGGTGCTGTTCGGCGATGCTCGCTGGGCGCGCGATTTCTGGAATGCGCTGGTCAACAACCTGATCTTCTTTGCCATCCACATGTGCGTGCAGAACCCGATCGGCGTGGCGCTTGCCGCCCTGCTTTCGGTGCCGAAGCTGCGCGGCGTCGCCTTTTACCGCACGGCGATGTTCCTGCCGACTCTGCTCTCCTTCGTCATCGTCGGCTTCATCTGGAAGCTCATCCTTTCGCCGATCTGGGGTGTGGCGCCCTGGATGCTCGATCTGATCGGGTTGAAATTCCTGTTCGCACCTTGGCTCGGCAAGTCCGGTTCGGCGCTGATTGCGGTGTCGCTGATCTCGAACTGGCAATATATCGGCATTCCGATGATGCTGATCTATGCCGCATTGCTCAGCATCCCCGAAGAGGTGATCGAGGCGGCCGAATGCGACGGCATCACCGGCTGGGCCCAGTTCTGGAAAATCAAGCTGCCGCTCATCCTGCCGGCGATCGGCATCATCTCGATCCTGACCTTCGTCGGCAATTTCAACGCGTTCGACCTGGTCTATACCGTGCAGGGCGCTCTTGCCGGGCCTGACATGTCGACCGACATTCTCGGCACGCTGCTTTACCGCACCTTCTTCGGTTTCCAGCTTCAGCTCGGCGACCGCTCGATGGGCGCGACGATCGCCACGGTGATGTTCCTCATCATCCTCGCCGGCGTCTCGCTTTATCTCTTCGTCATCCAGCGGCGCATGCGTCGCTACCAGTTCTGAGGAGCGCGCATGTCCAAGGCACGCACATCTCCCATCCGCACCGGCCTCGTGCATCTGGCGCTGAGCGCCTATACGCTGGTCGCGCTGTTTCCGGTCTTTCTAACCATCATCAACTCGTTCAAGGACCGCGCCTCGATCTTCCGCGAGCCGCTGATGATCCCGACGCCGTCTACCTTCAGCCTCGTCGGCTATCAGACGGTGCTCGGGCAGGGCGATTTTGCCAACTACTTCCAGAACAGCTTCATCGTTACGATCGTCTCGATCCTGCTGGTGCTGCTGTTCGGCGCCATGGCGGCCTTTGCGCTTTCCGAATACCGTTTCCGCGGCAATATGCTGCTCGGGCTCTACATGGCGATCGGCATCATGATCCCGATCCGTCTCGGCACGGTGGCGATCCTGCAGGGCATGGTGGCGGCCGGCCTCGTCAATACGCTAACGGCGCTGATCCTCGTCTACACCGCGCAGGGCATACCGCTGGCGATCTTCATCCTGTCGGAATTCATGCGCACGGTTTCGGACGATCTGAAGAATGCCGGGCGCATCGACGGGCTTTCCGAATATGCGATCTTCTTCCGGCTGGTGCTGCCGCTGGTGCGCCCGGCCATGGCGACGGTTGCGGTCTTCACGATGATCCCGATCTGGAACGATCTCTGGTTCCCGCTGATCCTGGCACCCTCCGAGGCCACCAAGACGGTGACGCTCGGCTCGCAGATCTTCATCGGCCAGTTCGTCACCAACTGGAATGCGGTGCTGGCGGCGCTGTCGCTGGCGATCCTGCCGATCCTCGTCCTCTACGTCATCTTCTCGCGGCAGCTGATCCGCGGCATCACGTCAGGAGCCGTCAAGTGACCGAGAAACCGATCCGCGTCCTCGTTGCCGGCCTCGGCAATATGGGCCGCAGCCATGCGCTCGCCTATCACAACAATCCCGGCTTCGAGATCGTCGGTCTCGTCAACCGCTCGACGCCGCAATTGGAGCCTGAGCTGCAGGGCTACACGATCCATCCCGACTTCACGACGGCGCTGGCCGAGCTGAAGCCGGACCTCTGCTCCATCAATACCTATTCCGACAGCCATGCCGATTATGCTGTCGCCGCCTTCGAGGCCGGCTGCGATGTCTTCGTGGAAAAGCCGCTGGCGACAACGGTCGCAGACGCCGAGCGCGTCGTCACTGCGGCCAGGAAGGCAGGGCGCAAGCTGGTGATCGGCTATATCCTTCGCCATCACCCTTCCTGGACGAAGCTGATCGAAGAGGCGCGCAAGCTCGGCCCGCCTTACGTCTTCCGCATGAACCTCAACCAGCAGTCCAGCGGCCCGACCTGGGCGACGCATAAGTCGCTGATGCGCACGACCTCGCCGATCGTCGATTGCGGCGTGCATTATGTCGATATCATGTGCCAGATCACCGACGCCAGGGCCGTCGAGGTGCGCGGCATGGGCCTGCACCTGTCGGAGGAAATTGCCGCCGATATGTATAATTACGGTCACCTGCAGGTGCTGTTCGAGGATGGCTCCGTCGGCTGGTACGAGGCCGGCTGGGGACCGATGATCTCGGAAACTGCCTTCTTCGTGAAAGATGTGATGTCGCCGAAGGGTGCCGTGTCGATCGTCATGGATCCGAACGCCAAGTCCGACGATATCGACACGCACACCAAGACCTCGGTGATCCGTCTGCACACGGCCGAAACCGGCCCGGACGGCAAATTCATCCGGCCCGACCAGGACATGACAATGGAAGGAGAGCCCGGTCATCAGGCGCTCTGCGACCTGGAACAGGCCTTTATGCTGAGGGCGATCCGCGAGGATCTGGACCTCGACCGCCATATGGCGGATGCGGTGGCGTCGCTGCGCATCTGCCTTGCCGCCGACGAGAGCGTGCGCACCGGCCAGCCGGTCAGATTATAAGGAAAGACCCGTGGGATCGCTTCAACTCAAATCCATCCGCAAGACCTATGGCACGCATGAGGTGCTGAAAGGCATCGACCTCGAGGTCAAGGACGGCGAATTCGTCATCTTCGTCGGGCCGTCGGGCTGCGGGAAATCGACGCTGCTGCGCAGCATCGCGGGCCTCGAAGACGTCACCTCAGGCGCCGTCGTCATCAATGGCCGCGATGAGACCCTGACGCCACCGGCCAAGCGCGGCATCGCCATGGTGTTTCAGTCCTACGCGCTTTATCCGCATCTGACGGTCAAGGACAATATGGGGCTCGGTCTCAAGCAGGCCGGCACCGCCAAGGATGAGATCGACAAGCGTGTCGGCAAGGCATCCGGCATGCTCTCGCTGGAACCCTATCTGGCGCGGCGGCCGGCCGAGCTCTCCGGTGGCCAGCGCCAGCGCGTCGCCATCGGCCGCGCCATCGTGCGCGAACCGGAACTCTTCCTGTTCGATGAGCCGCTGTCGAACCTCGATGCGGCGCTACGCGTCCAGACCCGCCTCGAAATCGCCCGGCTGCACCGCAGCCTGAAGGCGACGATGATCTATGTCACCCACGACCAGGTCGAGGCGATGACGCTCGCCGACAAGATCGTGGTGCTGAATGCCGGCGCAATCGAGCAGATCGGTTCGCCGATGGAACTCTACAAACGACCGGCCAATGTTTTCGTTGCCGGCTTCATCGGCTCGCCGCAGATGAATTTCATCGCGGCCGAGAAGGTCGGCGATCATAGCGCCAAGACGATCGGCGTGCGTCCCGAACATTTGACGTTGTCGCGTGAACAGGGGACTTGGGCTGCGAAGGTCGTGCATGTCGAGCATCTCGGCGCCGACACGATCATCTATCTGGAATCCGACCAGTGCGGCCTGTTGACGGCGCGTCTTTTCGGCGAGCACCAGTATGAGCCGGATGAGATCGTCTATGCAACGCCGGACCAAGCGCACGTGCATCGTTTCGATGTAGACGATCAGGCGATCCGCTAAGCGCATGACTGAACGAAAAAGTCCCGCCAGCCAGCCTGGCGGGGTTTTTCATTTCCCGTCGTGCGCGGTTCGATCAGCGAGCACGGGCCGCATGAAGCTGCGTTCATAGCTGACGATACTGCGGTTGCGTTTGTCGAGCTCAAAAGCCGCCTGACATTCCGGATCGCTTGCCATACGGGTGCGATAGTCCTCGTAAGCGGCAAGGCTCGGGAAGGAAAACAGCGCAACGGCAATATTATTGGCGCCTTCGGACGGCAGGAAATAACCGTGATGCGTGCCGCCCATCCTGTTGACGATCGGAATCCAGAGCCGGGCATATTCCTCGAATTCGGCTAGCTTGTAGGGATCGATCACATAACGCAGGTGGCAGGTAATCATTGAAATATCCCATCAGGTGTGATGCTGGGCGGAAGGCTGCCCGGCTGATTTGGTTTGCTCAACTTCTGGCATCCAGCTGGGGGAGTTCAAGTGCTTTGTGGTGATGGCTGCATCACGATTGCTGACGGCTCGGACGAGCTGAAATGAAAAAGGCGCCGTTTCGCGGCGCCTTTTGTCTCAGCAGTATTGGCGAAATCAGTCGCGGATGATCAGCAGGTCGGCTGCCATGAAGCGCAGGGTTACCGTTTCGCCGGCCTGCGGCGGGGTGGTGCCCGGGCTGTTGAACATGTCGAAGGAGATGACGTTGCCGCCGACATTCATGCGGGTACGGATGACCGATCCCAGGAAGTGGGCCGAGACGACCTGGCCGGTCAGCGCCGTGTCGCTCTTGACGCTGTCGGAGAGCGAGCCGGCTTCCGGACGCAGCGCCAGCGAAATGGTTTCGCCGGCCTTGTGGGCGGCGACCGACTGTTTCAGCGTTATGCCTTGATCACCGATCTGGATGCGGTTGCTGTCGGGATCGACGACCTTGGCCTCGATGAGGTTCAGCGTGCCGACGAAGGAGGCGACGAAGCGCGTTGCCGGCGTATTGTAGATCTCGAAAGGCGAACCGATCTGGTCGGCCTTGCCGGCATTCATGACGACGATGCGGTCGGAGATCGAAAGGGCTTCTTCCTGATCATGGGTGACGAAGACCGTGGTGATGCCGAGCTGCTGCTGGATCTGGCGGATTTCTTCGCGCAGCGACACGCGGATCTTGGCGTCGAGTGCGGAGAGCGGCTCGTCGAGAAGCAGCACCTGCGGCTTGACGGCGAGCGCGCGGGCAAGGGCGACACGCTGCTGCTGGCCGCCCGACAGTTGATAGGGGAAGCGGTCGGCCAGGTGATCGAGCTTGATCAGGCCGAGCATTTCCTTGACGCGGGCGTCGATCTCAGGCTTCGGGGCGCCGGCGACCTTGAGACCGAAGGCGACATTGTCGTGTACCGTCATGTTGGGGAAGAGCGCGTAGGCCTGGAACACCATGCCGATATTGCGCTGGTTCGGCTTCAGCGCGCTTTGGTCCTTGCCATTGATGGTCAGCGTGCCGCCGGTTGGCGTTTCGAAGCCGGCGATCATGCGCAGAACGGTCGTCTTGCCGCAGCCCGACGGACCGAGGAATGAGACGAACTCACCCTTCTCGATGTTCATGTTGAAGTTCTTGACGACCTGAACCGGGCCGAAGGATTTTTGAATGTTGTTCAGCGTGAGAAAAGACATGAGCCAGATACCTTAAGCCTTTGCCGGGCGGGCTTTGCCGACGCGGGAAACGATGTTGAGCAGGCCCATGCTGAGCCAGGTGATCGAGAAGGCGATGACGGCAAGCGCCGAAGGCTCATAGGCCTTGTTGGCGCCAACGAGCTGCAGGTAGGGGCCGAAGGCCGGACGGTTCAGAAGTGCGGCAAAGGTGAATTCGCCCATGACGATCGCGAGCGTGATGAAGGCGCCTGAGAGAACGCCGCTCATGACGTTTGGGAAAATGCATTTGAACATGATGGTCGTCCATCGGGCGCCGAGGCTTTCGGCCGCTTCCGTCAGGGTGCGGACGTCGATGGCGCGCATGGCGGTATCGACGGCGCGGTACATATAAGGCAGGGACAGGGTTATATAGGAGAAGACCAGCAGGATGTTGGTGCCGGTCGTCGAACCCGTCAGCGGCAGGTAGGACGAAGAATTATACATCCTGAGATATCCGAAGACGATGACGATCGCCGGAATGACAAGCGGCAGCAACGTGATGAATTCGACGACCGGACGCATCTGCGGCAGCCGCAGCCGCACCCAATAGGCCGTCGGCACGACGAGCAGCATGCCGAAGACGATGGTGAGCAACGCCATCAGCATGGAATAGCCGAAGGTCTCCCGGAACTGAATGTCGGAGAATACCGACTCATAAGCATCGAGGCTGTATTCGCCACGGCGCATGCGCAGCGAAAACTCGATTGTGCCGATCAGCGGGATGATGAAGTAGGACGCGCCGAGAATGATGGCGATCCAGGCTCCGAGACGTTGAGCTTTCATTTCTGCCACCGTTCTGCGCGCATGCGCAGCATGAGGTAAAGGACGTTGGAGACGCCGGTGATGACGATCATGCCGAGCGCGATGGCGTAACCGAGGTTGGCATTGTGCAGAACGTCGCCGCGGATCTGCGCATAGAGCAGGATCGGCACGATGTTCAGCGAGCTGCCGGTCAGCGCGAAAGCGGTGGCAATGGCGCCGAAAGCGTTGGCGAATAGCAGTAGCGTCGTGCCGAGCAGGCTCGGCCAAAGGATCGGCAGCGCGACCATCGTCCAGTACTGGCGGTTGGTGGCGCCAAGAATCTGCGAGGCTTCGCGCCATTCCTTCTTCATACCGTCGAGGGCCGGCGTCAGAATCAGCACCATCAGCGGGATCTGGAAATACATGTAGGTGATGGTGAGGCCGAAGAAGGACAGCAGATTAAAGCCAGTGCCGTAGAGATTGAAGCCGAACCATTCCCGCAGGAAAATCGTCACAAGGCCGGTGCGGCCGAGCGTTGCGAGGAAGGCGAAGGCGAGCGGAACGCCGGCAAAATTCGAGGCGACGCCGGAGAAGGTCAGCAGTGTCGAGCGCACGGAGGCGGGCAGGCCGCCAAGCACGACGGCCCAGGCAAGGAAAAAGCCGATCAACGCGCCGCCGAGGGCGGAGGCGACCGAGATACGGATACTGATCCAGTAAGCGCTCATGATCGATGGCGTAAAAAGATCGCCGATATTCTTCAGCGTGAAATCGCCCTCGGGCGTCAGGAACGCGCCCACCACGAGATAAAGCGTGGGCATGATCAGGAATAGCAGGGAGAAAATAATGAAGGGTGTGATGCCCAGCCAGTCGATCACGCGGTCTTTGTTGATCAAGGGGGCACTGCTCGCCATCGGCGTTGAAACGGTGCTCATGGAAAAGCTCATCCTGGGGCGTCGGAGTGAGAAAACCTCCCCGCCTTGCGGCGGGGAGGCAGGATCAAAGTTACTGAACGTTGGCGCCGACGACGGAATCCCAGTTCTTGGTGATGGTTTCCTTGCCGGCGGCCTGCTCTTCCAGCGTCGGGAACACAGCCTTTTCATAGGCTGCTGCCGGCGGCAGCTTGTCGAGCAGTTCCTTCGGGATCTTGTTGTTCTTGGCAAGATCGTTGAAGCGGATCGGGTGGCAATAGCCCTTCAGCCAGCCGAGCTGACCTTCGTCGGAATAGAGGTATTCCATCCAGAGCTTGGCAGCGTTCGGGTGCGGAGCGAAGGCGGAAATCGCCTGAACGTAGACACCGGCAACGACGCCGGTCTTCGGAACGACGACCTCGAAGGGAGGATTGCCCTTCAGGCCTTCGCCCCACGAGAGGGCGTTGTAGTCCCAGGCGATGACGATCGGCGTGGAGCCCTGCGCGAAGGGAGCAGCCTTGCCGACGACCGGCACGAAATTGCCGCTCTTGTTCAGTTCGGCGAAGAACTTCAGGCCTTCTTCGCCTGCCTTGGCCGCGTCGCCGCCGGATGCGGAAAGACCAGCGGCATAGACGCCCTGGACAGCCTGGTTGGCGCTGCGCGGATCGCCTGCGAGGGCGACGCTGTTTGCATAGTCGCTCTTCTTCAGGTCGGCCCAGTCAGTCGGCGATTCCTTGACGAGATCCTTGTTCACCAGGAGCGCGAGAACGCCGTAATAGTCGCCGTACCAGTAGCCTTCAGCATCCTTGGCGCTGTCAGGAATGGAATCCCAGGTGGAGACCTTATAAGGCTGGATCAGGCCGTCTTTCTTGGCGGACGGGCCGAAAGAGAGGCCGACGTCGATGACGTCAGGAGCCTGCGGGCCGGTGTTGCCCTTGTTGGCCTTGATGGCTTCGATTTCGTCGCCCGAACTTGCATCCGGGTTCAGTTCGTTGACCTCGAGGCCGTACTTGGCCTTGAAGCCGGCAATGACGTCGCCATAGCCGCACCAGCTGTGCGGCAGAGCGATCGTCGTCAGGCTGCCTTCCTTTTTGGCGGCGGCGATAAGTTCAGCGCTCGGCTCGGCGGCGGCAATCGCGGTCGAAGCCACGATCATCGCAGTAGAAAGCGACAGAAGTCGAGAAATGTTAGAGATCACTGTTGTTCTCCTTCGGGTTTTCAGTGTCTGGCGATGCTGTTAATGAGATTACATGAAGCTTGTGTGACGGTTCGATGACGTTAATTCTGCTGTGAATAGCGGGGGTTGCGACAAATGTTTTATTTGCGACAACGCCGTCTTTTTCCGCGAAAAATCCGCCATTGTTTTTCTTCTGTTTTAGTCTTGTCCTCCTAACCCGGTTTACGGAAAAGCCTGGTCTGCTCGAACAGGCCTTCCAGTGTCTTCATGCGCTCTTTCGTCTCGTCCCAGGTCGAATTCTGAACGGCCTCGATCAGCGCTTCGACGATGAAAAGGGTGACGACGGAGGAATCCCAGGCCGACGGGGCCTCGATCCGGACGCGGAAGGCATGCCTGGCGAGCTTGGCGGCCGGCGAGCCCCATTGGTCGGTAAAGACGATGATTTCGGCGCCGCGTTTGCGGGCGGCGGTCGCAAGGCTCACCATCTCCTGCTCATAGCGGCGGATGTCGAAGATGATCAGGATGTCGCCGGCATTCATGTTGAGGACATATTGCGGCCAGCTGCTGGAATTCGACGATAGCAGCGTCGTTGCCGGTCGGATCACCTGCATATGGGTGAAGAAATATTCGGCAAGCGCGCCGGTGATGCGGCCGCCAACGAAATAAAGGCCGCGCTTGCGGTCGGAGAGCAACGCGGCGACGCTGTCGAACGTCGCGGTGTCGAGATCGGTCAGCGTCTGGCGCAGGTTGCCCATGATGGCATCGGCGAAACGGTTGAGAATATGGGTGCCTGGTGCGTTCTGCGCCCAGCGGTCGTGCTTGGCGATCGGGTTCGAGATCGTCGCCTCGACTTCCTGATGCAGATGCGCCTGAAAGTCAGGATAACCCTTGAAGCCAAGCTTCTGCACCATGCGCACGACGGTCGGCGTCGAGACGCCGGCATTCTCGGCGATCGTGGTGATGCTGCCAAGCCCCGAGACCGGATAATTGTCGAGCAGGCTTTCGGCCAACTGCTTCTCGGCGCGCGTCAACACCCCCAAATGCGAGTGTATGACGTCCGAAACCGTCTTCGACGCAACTGTCACGTAACTATGCTCCCCGGGATGGTCTGGCGCCACTTTCCCACTCAAAGTTAACAACGCTGTCATAATCCATGTCAACCACTGTCATGAAAAGAAATTTTCAGTCCATGCTTGACACTGACCGAAACCTGAAGAATTCTTTTCTTCATCAAGAATTTGTTAAGGGATAGGAGTGGCGCCTTTGGTGCTGGCCCGGCCGGAAATCCTCAGTGAAGCGGACGGTGACTGCGTCGGGATCGAACGTATCCACGGCCGGAGCCCGGTGCTTCTGGTCTGTGAGCACGCTTCGAATGCGCTTCCAGCCCTTTTCGGCGATCTCGGCCTGCCCAGCGAAGCGCTCTCCAGTCACATTGCCTGGGACCCGGGCGCGCTGGCGGTGGCCCGCATCCTATCGGAAGCGCTCGACGCGACGCTCGTTTACCAGCGGTTCTCCCGGCTTGTCTACGACTGCAACCGGCCGCCCGGTTCACCCGGCGCCATGCCGGAGACCAGCGAAATCTACGCCGTTCCCGGCAACAAGGATTTGAGCCCTGAAGAACGGCTTGCGCGCACCGACGCGCTCTATGTACCTTTCCATGACGCCATTCGCGGGCTGATCCGCGATCGCCGGGCGAGGGGGCATGACAGCATCATTGTGACGATGCACAGCTTCACGCCGGTCTATCATGGCCGCGAACGCGCGGTCGAACTCGGCATATTGCACGATGAGGACAGCCGGATCGCCGACCGTATGCTGGAGGCAGCGGCCGAGGCGCCGCTTTACAGGACGGAACGCAACGAGCCTTACGGGCCTGAGGACGGCGTGACCCACACGCTGATCCTGCACGGGCTTTCGAACGGCTTGCGCAATGTGATGATCGAGGTCCGCAACGACCTCATCGCAGACGATATCGGCCAAGGGTTCATGGCCGATTATTTGAAAGGGCTGCTCCAGCAAAGTCTGGACGGCTGAATAAAAAGAAGACCCGAGGGAGCAGTTTAACTGCGAACGTCCGCACGGCGCAAATGTCGCGGGCAATTGGCACTGAATCGGCCCGCAATCCCGCGGCCGATCGTGAACAGGGGGAAGTCATGTCGGACTATACCGAACTGGACAAGAAGCAGGATGTGCACATCCTGCATTCGATGGGTTATGCCCAGGAACTCGAACGGCGAATGAGTTCATTCTCGAACTTCGCCGTCTCATTCTCCATCATCTGCATCCTTTCCGGCGGCATCAATTCGCTGGCGCAGGCGACCTCCGGCGCCGGCGGCGCGGCCATCGGCATCGGCTGGCCGGTCGGCTGCTTTATCTCGCTCGTCTTCGCCGTCGCCATGGCGCAGATCAGCTCGGCCTATCCGACGGCCGGCGGTCTCTATCACTGGGGTTCGATCCTCGGCAACCGCTTCACCGGCTGGCTGACCGCCTGGTTCAACCTGCTCGGTCTCGTCACCGTGCTTGGCGCCATCAATGTCGGCACCTATTATTTCTTCATGGGTTCGTTCGGCACGACCTATCTCGGGCTGACCGACTCGACGACGGTGCGCATCATCTTCCTCGTGATCATCACCGGCGCGCAAGCGCTCGTGAACCACATGGGCATCGGCCTGACCGCGAAGCTGACCGATTTCTCGGGGTATCTGATCTTCGCGACATCGATCGCGCTAGCGCTCGTCTGCCTCGCCGCGGCGCCCTCCTACGAGTTCGGCCGCCTCTTCACCTTTGCCAATTATTCCGGCGAAGTCGGCGGCAATGTCTGGCCGACCACCTCAAGCGCCTGGGTCTTCCTTCTCGGCCTGCTGCTGCCGATCTATACCATCACCGGCTATGACGCCTCGGCGCATACGTCGGAAGAGACAGTCAAGGCTGCCGAATCTGTTCCGCGCGGCATGGTCGCGTCGGTGCTCTGGTCGGCGCTTTTCGGCTACATCATGCTGTGCGCCTTCGTTCTCATGCTGCCGAACATGGACGATGCCGCAAAGCAGGGCTGGAACGTGTTCTTCTGGGCGATGGACAGCCAAGTGAACCCGATCGTCAAGGACATTCTCTATTTTGCCATCCTGGTCAGCCAGTGGCTGTGCGGCCTTGCGACCGTCACCTCGGTCTCGCGCATGATCTTTGCCTTCTCGCGTGACGGCGGTCTGCCGGCATCGAAGGCGCTGTCGAAGGTCAGCCCGCAGTATCGCACGCCGGTGGCCGCGATCTGGACCGGCTCGATCCTGTCGGTTCTGTTCGTCTGGGGCTCTTCGCTCGCTACGATCGGTGACACGCCGGTCTATACGATCGTCGTGTCGTGCACGGTCATCTTCCTGTTCTTCTCCTTCGCGATCCCGATCACCCTCGGTCTCTTTGCCTGGGGCACGTCAAAGTGGGACAAGATGGGTCCGTGGAACCTCGGCGAAGGCGCCTTCAAGCTCTTTGCTGTGCTGACTGTCATCGCGATGATCCTGATCTTCATCCTCGGCATCCAGCCGCCGAATGAATGGGCGCTCTACATCACCGTCGGTTTCCTGGTGCTGACGGCAATCGTCTGGTTCGGCTTCGAAAGCCGCCGCTTCAAGGGGCCGCCGATCGGTGCCGAAGTGGCGAAGCGCCAGGCCGAGATCGCGGCCGCCGAAGCCGCCGTCGGCGAAAGCGGCGAAAACTAAGCATCGAGCTTCCCTCTCAAATGGCGGGGCCGCATCCTGCGGCCCCATCACCGGTTCAACGAAAAGGCATCAGGCCGCAAAGCCCGGCCGAGCGCATGCGATTTCGTTGCCCCAATTTTTCAATCCCAATTCAGGCGGATCAACCATGAGCAGCTACACAATCGACGATCTCAGGAAGGATGTTGCCGAAGGGCGTATCGACACGGTTCTGGCCTGCCAGGTGGATATGCAGGGCCGGCTGATGGGCAAGCGTTTCCAGGCAGAATATTTCGTCGAGAGCGCCTGGAAGGAAACGCATAGCTGCAACTACCTGATCGCCACGGACATGGAGATGGAGACCGTCTCCGGCTACAAGGCGACGAGTTGGGAGAAGGGCTACGGCGATTACACGATGAAGCCGGATCTTTCGACGCTGCGTCGCATTCCCTGGCTCGAAGGTACGGCGTTGGTGCTGTGCGACATGCTCGACCACCATACGCATGAAGAGGTCGCCCATTCTCCACGCGCGATCCTGAAGAAGCAGGTGAAGCGCCTCGAGGATATGGGCATGAAGGCCTATATGGCCTCCGAGCTCGAATTCTTCCTGTTCGACCAGACCTACGAGTCGGCGCAGGCCGCGGGCTACCGCAATCTCAAACTCGCCAGCGCCTATAACGAGGATTATCACATCTTCCAGACCACCAAGGAGGAAGAGGTGATGCGGGCGATCCGCACCGGGCTGCAGGGCGCCGGCATCCCGGTCGAGAACTCCAAGGGCGAGGCTTCGGCCGGCCAGGAGGAGATCAACGTGCGCTACGCCGACGCCCTCGCCATGGCCGACCGGCACGCGATCATCAAGAACGGCTGCAAGGAGATCGCCTGGTCGAAGGGCAAGGCCATCACCTTCCTCGCCAAGTGGAATTACAATGCCGCCGGCAGTTCCTCGCATATCCATCAGTCGCTTTGGAGCCTGGAGGAAAAGCCGCTGTTCTTCGATCATACCGGCAAATACGGCATGTCGCCGCTGATGCACAATTACGTTGCCGGGCTTCTCTCTCATGCGAGCGAGATCACTTATTTCCTGGCGCCCTATATCAACTCCTACAAGCGCTTCATGGCCGGCACATTTGCGCCAACCAAGGCGATCTGGAGCAAGGACAACCGCACTGCCGGTTACCGGCTCTGCGGCGAGGAGACCAAGGGAATTCGTATCGAGTGCCGCGTCGGCGGCTCCGATCTCAATCCCTATCTCGCCTTCGCCGCACTGCTTGCCGCCGGCATTGACGGCATCGAAAACAAGCTCGAACTCGAAGCGCCCTTCGTCGGCGACGCCTATGGCGGCAAGGGCGTTCGCGAGATCCCGCGCACGCTGCGCGCGGCCACGGCGGCGATGACGGAATCGGCGATGCTGCGCAAGGCCTTCGGCGACGACGTGATCGACCACTATACGCGCGCCGGCGAATGGGAGCAGGAAGAATACGACCGCCGCATCACCGATTGGGAAGTGGCGCGCGGTTTCGAAAGAGCTTAATAGGCATTTGCGATTTGCTTGGCCCTGACCCTAACCTTGCCGGGGTCGAGCCACTGGTCTCGACCCGTCCTACGGACCCCCGTAAAAACGGGGAGAGGGGACGTGCCAAACGCAGCGTCGATGTTGGGGAAAGCCGGTGCGGCATATCCCCTTCGCCCCGTTTACGGGGAGAAGGTGTCGGCAGGCGGATGAGGGGCCACGGCCTCACTCAAATTTTGAAGAATACGAGGATAGGAACAGATCATGGCAATGATCCAATGCATTTCACCGGTTGACGGGTCGGTCTATGCCGAGCGCGCAGCCCTTTCGCTCGACGCCGCTAAGGACGTCGTGGCGCGTGCGCGCAAGGCGCAGAAGGGCTGGGCGAAGCGGCCGCTCGAAGAGCGTGTGCAACTGGTGTTGAAGGGTGCTGCGCGGCTGAACGAGATGTCCGATGTCGTCGTGCCGGAGCTTGCCTGGCAGATGGGCCGGCCGATCAAGTACGGCGGCGAATACAAGGGTTTCAACGAGCGTTCCAACTATGTCGCCTCGATCGCGGCGGACGCGATGGCGCCTGTTGTCGTCGAGGAGAGCGATCGTTTCGAGCGGCGCATCGAGCGCGAGGCGCATGGCGTCGTCTTCGTCGTAGCACCATGGAACTATCCCTATATGACGGCGATCAACACGATTGCGCCGGCGCTGATGGCCGGCAACACCGTCGTGCTGAAGCATGCCTCGCAGACGCTGCTGGTCGGCGAGAGGCTGGTGCAGGCTTTCATCGAGGCCGGCGTTCCCGAGGATGTGTTCCAGAACGTCTTTCTCGATCATGAAACGACGTCAGCGCTGATTGCCGCCGGCAGCTTCAATTTCGTCAACTTCACCGGATCGGTCGAAGGCGGGCGGTCGATGGAACGGGCGGCTGCCGGCACCTTCACCGGCCTCGGCCTCGAACTCGGCGGCAAGGATCCGGGATATGTCATGGAGGACGCCGATCTCGAGGCGGCCGTCGACACGCTGATGGATGGCGCGACCTACAATTCCGGCCAGTGCTGCTGCGGCATCGAGCGCATCTATGTGCATGAATCGCTCTACGACGCCTTCGTCGAGAAATCGGTTGCCTGGGTATCGAACTACAAGCTCGGCAATCCGCTCGATCCGGAAACCTCGCTCGGGCCGATGGCACATAAGCGCTTCGCCAAGGTGGTGCGCGAGCAGATCGCCGATGCGGTTTCCAAGGGCGCCAAAGCGCTTGTCGATCCCAAGCTTTTCCCCCAGGATGACGGCGGCGCTTATCTCGCACCGCAGATTCTCGTCGATGTCGACCACTCGATGGCCTTCATGCGCGAGGAGACTTTCGGTCCGGCAGTCGGCATCATGAAAGTGAAGAGCGACGAGGAGGCACTCGCTTTGATGAACGACAGCCAGTACGGGCTGACGGCCTCGCTCTGGACCAGGGATGCCGAGCGGGCAGGGCGGCTCGGCCGCGAGATCGAAACCGGCACCGTTTTCATGAACCGCGCAGACTATCTCGATCCGGCGCTTTGCTGGACCGGCGTCAAGGAGACCGGCCGCGGCGGCTCGCTGTCGATCATCGGCTTCCACAATCTGACGCGTCCGAAATCCTTCCATCTGAAGAAAGTCACAGCATGAGCAGCAACATCACCGCAAACTGGAGTTATCCGACATCGGTCAAGCTCGGCCGAGGCCGCATCGCGGAACTGGCTGACGCCTGCAAGAGCCTCGGCATCAAGAAGCCACTGCTCGTCACCGACCGTGGCCTTGCCTCGATGGCGATCACCAAGACTGCGCTAGATATCCTCGAAGATGCCGGTCTCGGCCGGGCGATCTTCGCCGACGTCGATCCGAACCCGAACGAGAAGAACCTCGAAGCCGGCGTCAGGGCTTTCAAGGACGGCGGCCATGACGGCGTGGTCGCCTTCGGCGGCGGCTCCGGCCTCGATCTCGGCAAGTGCGTCGCCTTCATGGCTGGCCAGACGCGGCCGGTCTGGGACTTCGAAGATATCGGCGACTGGTGGACGCGTGCGAGCCTGGACGGCATCGCCCCGATCGTCGCGGTGCCGACAACGGCAGGCACCGGTTCGGAAGTCGGGCGTGCCAGCGTCATCACCAATTCCGAAACGCATGTGAAGAAGATCATCTTCCATCCGAAGTTCCTGCCTGGTGTCGTTATTTCCGATCCGGAACTGACGGTCGGCATGCCGAAGATCATCACGGCCGGCACCGGTATGGATGCCTTCGCCCATTGCCTGGAGGCCTATTCCTCGCCCTTCTATCACCCGATGTCAGCCGGCATCGCGCTCGAAGGCATGCGGCTCGTCAAGGAATTCCTGCCGCGCGCCTATAGGGAAGGCACGGATCTGGAGGCTCGCGCCAACATGATGGCCGCTGCCGCCATGGGCGCGGTCGCCTTCCAGAAGGGGCTCGGCGCCATTCACGCGCTGTCGCACCCGATCGGCGCCGTCTACAACACCCATCACGGCATGACCAACGCGGTGGTGATGCCGGCGGTGCTGCGCTTTAACCGCAAGCCGATCGAGGAGAAGATCGGCCGTGCCGCGGCCTATCTCGGCATTTCGGGCGGTTTCGACGGGTTCTACGATTATGTGCTGAAGCTCCGCTCCGAACTCGGCGTGCCGGAGACGCTGTCGGCGATGGGAATCGCCGCCGACCGCATCGACGAATTGTCGGCCATGGCGATCGAAGATCCGAGCGCCGGCGGCAACCCGGTTGCAATGACACTCGAAAATACCAAGGCCCTTTTCAGGGATTGCTTCTGACAACATAAGAGCGGACCTACAGACTGGCCTGGAAAACCTCGGTTTTCCGGGCTTTTTTCGTTGCCGCGATATCCCTATTTTTAGGGATGTGAAAAATACCGGCTGCAATTTCGCCGCGCGTGTTTCGAATTTGTTAACCATGATTAGAAAGGATGGATTAACCGCACGATGCTCCGACGGTGCGTAAGAGAGCGATTCCAGCTCGCACCATTCCTTCCGAGGACCGAACATGCCTGTCATCACATTCGCAAATACCAAGGGCGGCGCCGGCAAAACGACCGCTGTTCTGCTGCTCGCGACCGAGCTTGCCCGCAAAGGCTATCGCGTCACCATTCTCGACGCCGACCCGCAGCACTGGATTTCGCGCTGGCACGAAATATCAGGTCATGTGGCCAATCTTTCGGTGATCGATTTCGTGACAACTGCGTCGCTGCCGCTGCATATCAGCGAGAACAAGCACAATACCGACTATTTCATCGTCGACCTACCGGGTGCGCGCAATCCGCTGCTTGCCACCGCCGTCGGCCTTTCCGACCATGTGCTGATCCCCATTCAGGGCTGTGCGATGGATGCGCGCGGTGGCGCGCAGGTGCTCGAACTGCTGCAGTATCTGGATGAGAAGGCCGGCATCAAGATCGGCCATTCGGTGGTGCTCACCCGCGTCAACTCGATGGTGACGACGCGGGCGCTGCAAGTCGTCAAGTCGCTGCTCAGCGAGCGGCATGTGCCGGTGCTCGATACGGCTATCATCGAACGCTCCGCCTTCCGCGACATCTTCGACTGTGGCGGCACGCTGCACACGATCGATCCCACACGCGTCAGCAACCTCGACAAGGCCCGGGAAAACGCTACCTGTTTTGCCGAAGAAATAATGCGCAAGCTGCCGGTGAGGCTGACGGCATCCGCCCGCGTGACGAGCCCGATGGTCCGCTCGGCGGCCTGAATATATCCCCACCTGAAACGACAAGGCCGCCGGAGCGATCCGGCGGCCTTGTCGTTGTTATCGTCAGAGTGATTTCAGTCGACGAATTCGACCGTCACTCCCGGCTTGACCATCTTGGCAAGCTCGGTGGCATCCCAGTTGGTCAGCCGGATACAACCGTGGCTCTGAGTGCGGCCGATCTTCGAGGGCTCGGGCGTGCCGTGGATTCCGTAGGTCGGCTTGGAAAGCGCCATCCAGACGGTGCCGACGGGGCCGTTCGGGCCGGGCGGGATGTTGAGGATCTTGTCATTGGCGCCCTGCTGGAAGTTGATCTTCGGATTGTAGGTGTAGCCGGGATTGAGCGCGACACGCTCGACATTGACCAAGCCCGACGGGGAGGGGGTGTCGGAGGAGCCGATCGACGCCGGATAGGCGGCGAGGAGATTGCCGGCACCGTCATAAGCGAAGACCTGCTTGCGGCCCTTGTCGGCGATGATGCGGGCGACCGCGCCGCTCTTCGGCTCGCCCGGATTGACGACCTTGATGACTGTGCCGGGAACGCTGAAATCGGCGCCGGGATTCATCTCCTTGAGAAAGGCCTCATCCATGTGGAAGCGTTCGGCCAGCATTTCGGTGGTCGAGGTATAGGCGAGCGACGGCAACAGCGCCTTGTGCGAATAATCTTCCGGGATCTCCGCAACGAAGGGGCCAGCGGCATCGGCCGGCGTGATCGTGTAACTGACGACGGGCAGGCCGCCGTTCATGCGCAGTTCTTCCAGAATGGCATCGGTGTCGTTGGGATCGAGCTTCGACCCGGTCATCTGGTCATAGGCATAGATCCCCTTGGTGACGTTCGAGCCCATATGGCCGTCGATGACGCCCGGAGAGATGCCGGCGCGATCGAGGAAGACCTGCAGTGCGACGATCTCGGGCTTCGACTTGTTCTTCAGCGTGATGACAGGTTCATCGGGTGCGGTCTTCGGCTGGTCGGCAGGCGGGATCTGTTGGTCGGGGTCGATCGAGGCATAGTCGTCGCCGGGCTGCGGATTGCCGATGCTGTTATCCTCGGCATAGGGCTGGTCGCCGAGCGGCCGGCGCTCGATCGCGGCATCGCGCGGAATGCCGCCGGTGACGGCGCCGCGCTCGGAATAACGCGCATCGCCATCGGGATTGTTGTCGGAATAATAGGGGTCGTTGCCGTACTGGTCGTTATAGACTTCGCGCGGGCCGGGCCGCGGCGGATAGTAGCCTCGGGCGCGCATCTCGGTGGCGACGACGTTGCCATAGTCGTCGATCAACACGCGATTGCCGCTGCGGTCGCGGGCGTAGATATAGCCAGCTGGAACATAGTCGAGGATTTCGCCGCTCGGCGTCACGAGCACGATATCGCTCTGGCGGCGATCGCGGAACTGCTGCGCGCCTGCCTGCGGCGCTGTAGCCGCAAGAGCAGCCAGGACGGCCGCGAGGCAAAATGCCGACTTCAAAAAGCGATTCACGTCTGATACCTCGAACAGTGACTGGCAGACACACACCTGCGAATTTTGACGCTAGTGTGGAATTTATGAAAGCGTGCTGAACAAAATATGAAAATCACTAAGATTTCCTTTTGCTCATAAACGTTTGCGTCCTTGTGTCAGTTCCGCAAAATCCACGGTTGCTGCAAAAACGCAGGATGCGGGCGACGCCGATTGACGAATGGCGGCCCGAAACCTAACGCTAGCGCATCATGTTTTGCGAAAATCGATTCCGTTTTTCGCAAAGCATGATGCGTTGATTCAAAGTGTTAGAGCGTCCTTTGTGCGTCCGAAAGGACGCTCGGCGCTCTAGAACAGGATGATTTTAGGCTGGGTCGGCTTAAAATCTGAATCCTGTTCTACATTATATAGTTAGAGCATGATGTCGTCCGAAAACCGCTCACACTTTTCGGCATCATGCTCTAAGGACCGACAACTCCCCAAGGAGACCGTGATGATCGAATTTGCCGCCGCAAGCGGGCCGCGCCTGATGCTGGACGAAACATCTGTGCTGGATATCGGCGGATGCATCGTCGACGGCGTCGACATCGCGCCGAAGCGCGCCATTCCCGATGACGGCGATCCACGAATCGATCACTCGCTCGAGGGCTTCCTGTTCACCTGCGGGCCAGACCATATCCGCCACCGCCAGCCGATCCCCGGCCGGGACGACGGCAAGGTCTATCCGCTGCACGGATCGGCCTCCGGCCACGCGGCAAAGGTGCTGTGGACGAAGTTCGAGAATGGCAATGCCGAATGCCGTGCCGATATTGACATCACCACCGTCGAGGGACTGCCGCAGCGCATCGAGCGGCTGTGGCGGATCGATGGGGCGACCGGCGAGGTGCGGCTCGAGGACCGGGTCGTCAATACGAGCGATCGGACGGTGCCGACCTTCCTGATGTACCACATGAACACCGGCGGCAAATGGCTGGACGAGGGCACGCGGCTCGAAGGCCGGATGCTGGAAAATGGCGGCTTCCCCTGGACGTTCGGCGAGGAGCCGGGCGGCATCTTCTGCGTCGCGGCGCCGGCGACGGAGGAGGGGTTCGCGGAGGTCCGCCTCGGACCGATCGCCGCAATCGGCGGCAGGACGCTGCGGGTGCGTTTCCGCGCCGACACACTGCCCCATCTGCAGGTCTGGCGGAACCAGAAGGCGCCGGCCCATATCATCGGTATCGAGCCGGTTTCGCATCGGTGGATATCGCGCGACGAGCTTGAGGCAACTGGTGAGTTCAACATGCTGGCGCCCGGCGAGAGCCGCAGCTATGCGCTGACCTTTACCTTCCTGTGAGCGAAGTGTTGTTGACGCTGGCAGACCTCCGTCGTAGACCTTCAGCCCACGATTTTTGAGGAGACAAGACGATGGATATTCGCCAGATCGACGATGAATATTCGGTTTCGGGCCAAATCACGCTCGAGGAGCTCGACGAGATCAAGGCGCTGGGGTTCAAATCGATCGTCTGCCACCGCCCCGACCATGAAAGTCCCGACCAGACGTCGTTCTCCGTTATCGAGGCGCGCGCCAAGGAGCTCGGCCTGAATATCGCCCATGTGCCTGTCGGGCCGATGGGCGTGACCGAGGAAGCCGTGCAGGGCATGGTCGACGCGCTCGACGAATTCCCGCGGCCGATGCTCGGCTATTGCCGTTCCGGCGCACGCTCGACGGCGATCTACCAAAAGACCCACCATATCCGCAATTGAGCGCCCGCTCCGGGCGCCATTTCCGGCGTTGAACCTCAGCGCCACCACCTTCCATTCACTCAGGAGACTATGATGAGCATCAAGCGTATCGACGTCGGCTCGCGCATGAGCGGCGCCGTCATTCACGGCAATACAGTCTATCTCGCAGGCCAGGTCGGCGAGGGCGAAAGCGTCACCGATCAGTGCAAGTCCTCGCTTGCCGAAGTCGACCGCCTGCTGGCTGCGTCAGGCAGCAGCAAGTCGAAGATCCTGCAGACGATCATCTACCTCGCCGACATCGCCGATTTCGCCGAGATGAACGCCGTCTGGGAAGGCTGGATCGATCCGGCCAATCCGCCGGCCCGCGCCACCAGCGAAGCCAAGCTCGCAGCTCCGAAATACAAGGTCGAGTTCATCGTCACGGCTGCGATCTGATTTGGGGACACGGATGTCGACGAGGCGCCTGCTGATGTTTTGTTTTGCCGGTAGCCTTGCGGCTTCCGTGGCTTCCGCGGAAGAACTTCCGCCAATCCCCAAAGGTCAGGGGCTTGGCGTGGCCTCAGTGAGCATGGTCATCGCATTGACTTGCGACATCCATTATAAGCGTCCACAGGTCGTCAGTGACGCGAAAGCTCTTTTTCTGAAGTTTGCCCGAAAGGAACTCAAAGACCCGGAATCTGCCACAGAACGGGCCTTTAGTACTGCTCGCCGGGGTGTCACGCGGCAGTCAACCAAACAATATACCAAAGCAAGCTGCGATCAACTGGGCAGAATGCTGAGGCGCGAACTCGCCCGCTGAGGTTCACGCTGCCTCAAATGCTGCTTTTCAATCAGGATTTCTCGCGGATTTGCGTCAGTGTCCGTGCGGGCGTGATTGCTTCGGGATCGAGCTTGATTTCGATAATCGCCGGCTTGCCGCTTTCGCGCGCTCGCTCGAACGCCAGGGCGAAATCCTCGGTCTTTTCCACTGTCTCGCCGTGGCCGCCATAGGCGCGGGCAAGGGCTGCGAAGTCGGGATTGGTCAGATCGGTGCTGCTGACGCGGCCGGGATACTCGCGCTCCTGATGCATGCGGATCGTGCCGTAGATGCCATTGTTGACGACGACTGCGATGATCGGCAGGCCGTAGCGGATGGCGGTGGCGAATTCCTGGCCGTGCATCAGGAAGCAGCCGTCGCCGGCAAAGCAGATGACCTCGCGCTCGGGAAAGAGCCGCTTGGCGGCGACGGCGGCCGGCAGGCCGTAACCCATCGAGCCGGAGGTGGGGGCGGCTTGGGTGTTGAAGCGGCGAAAACGATGGAAGCGGTGCACCCAGGTGGCGTAGTTGCCCGCGCCATTGGTGAAGATCGCGTCCTGCCCGGTATTGGCCTCCAGCCATTCCATGATCGGCCCCATATGGACGGCGCCCGGTCCGCTCGAGGGCGGCTTCGACCAGGCGAGATAGGCCTGGTGCAGGCGCGCGGTGCGCTCGGTCCAGTGTGGTTCGGCCGGCGCTTCCAGATCGGCGAGTGCCGCGACGAAATCGGCAGGTGCCGCGCAGATGGCAAGATCCGGACGATAGATGCGGCCAAGCTCGGAAGCGTCGGGATAGATATGCACCAGCGATTGCTGGGGGTAGGGGACATCGATCAGCGTATAGGACGAGGACGGCATTTCCGACATGCGGCTGCCGAGCAGGATCAGCAGGTCGCTCTCCTTGATCTCCTTTGCCAGCGCCGGATTGATGCCGATGCCGACATCGCCGGCGTAGCAGGGATGGAGATGATCGAACAGCATCTGCCGGCGGAAGGAGCAGCCGACGGGCAGTTGGAAACGCTCGGCGAAACTTTGAAAATCGGCGACGGCATCGGCGTCCCAGCGCGTGCCGCCAAGGATCACCATCGGCCGCTCGGCCTTCAGCAAGCGGAGATAGAAATCGTCGATCTGGCGGCGGCCGGGATGGGCCTCGACGTTGGCATAGTGCCTGGCGCGGGGTGCCTCGACCTCATCGCGCAGCATGTCCTCCGGCAGCGTCAGCACGACAGGGCCGGGCCGGCCGGAGGTTGCGACCGCAAAAGCGCGGGTGACGAACTCGGGAATACGGGCGGCATCGTCGATCTCGCCCACCCATTTGGCGAATTCGGTGAAGGCGCGGCGGAACTCGACCTCCTGGAAGGCCTCGCGCTCACGCGCTTCCCGCTGTACCTGGCCGATAAACAGGATCATCGGGATCGAGTCCTGCTTGGCGATATGCAGGCCGGCGGAGGCGTTGGTGGCCCCGGGGCCACGGGTCACCATGCAGATACCAGGTTCGCCGGTCAGCCGGCCCCAGCAATCCGCCATCATCGCCGCTCCGCCCTCCTGGCGGCAGACGAGGACGTCGATATCGCTGTCGCGCAACGCGTCGAGCACGGCGAGGAAGCTCTCGCCGGGCACACAGGAGAGCCGCTTGACGCCATTCGCCTTCAGCGCCTCGACGATCAGTTCCCCGCCCGTCTTCTTCATGACAATGCCTTCTTCATGACGATGCCTTCCTCTCGCGCTCGGCGAGTTCCGCCAGAATTTCTGCCTGGTGTTCGCCGAGACGCGGGCTCGGCGTGATATAACGCAGCGGCGTCTCCGACAGCACCACAGGCGTCCTGACACCGGGGATCACGGTGCCGGCTGAATCCGCAAGGTCGATACGCAGGCCGCGAGCCTGTACCTGCGGATGGGCGAACATTTCCTCGATCGTGTTGATTGCGCCTGATGGAACCGCATTCTCTTCACAGGCCTTCAGCAGATCCGCCTTCTGCCATTTCAGCGTTTCGGTGGAGACGAGGCGGCGCACTTCGCCGCGATTGCCGACGCGGGCCTTGTTGGTGGCGAAACGCTCGTCGCTGGCGATGGCCTCCAGGCCGAGGATGGTGCAGAGGCGACGGAACTGGCCGTCGTTTCCGACCGCGAGAATGAGGTAACCATCCGCCGTCGGCACGACCTCATAGGGCGAGATATTGGGATGGGCATTGCCGAGGCGGGTCGGCGCCTCGCCGGAGACCAGGTAATTCATGTTCTGATTGGCGAGCACGGCTGATTGCACATCGAGCAGGGCCATGTCGACCAACTGGCCTTCACCGGTCTTCAGGGCATGGATCAGAGCGGCTTCGATCGCAGAGACGGCATAGATGCCGGTGAAGATATCGGCGATGGCGACGCCTGCCTTCATCGGCTGGCCGTCCGGCTCCCCGGTAATCGACATGAAGCCGGACATGCCCTGGACGATGTAATCGTAGCCGGCGAGGCTGGCATAAGGGCCGTTCTGGCCGAAGCCGGTGATCGAGCAATAGACGAGCTTCGGGTTGACCTTGCGCAGACTGTCATAATCGAGCCCGTATTTGACGAGGCCGCCGAGCTTGAAATTCTCGATGACCACATCGGCGGTGGAGACGAGGCGGCGGACGAGATCCTGGCCGTCGGTGCTCTTCAGATCGGCGGTGACCGAGCGCTTGCCGCGATTGGCGGCGTGGTAATAGGCGGCCGAGAGATTCTCGCCGTCGGCGCCCTCGACGAAGGGTGGACCCCATTGGCGCGTATCGTCGCCGCCGTCGGGATTTTCGACCTTGATGACGTCGGCGCCGAGATCGGCGAGCATCTGTCCCGCCCAGGGGCCGGCGAGCACACGGGCAAGCTCGATCACCCGGATGCCGGCAAGCGGCGGTTTTTTCGTCACGGTCTCCGTCATGTTCCTCCGGGCTCTCATTCTTATATCTAGGGCGCCAGCGTCGCCTCTGATGTACCGGATACCGGTTTCGATGCAAAGCGGCGCTCGCGCCAGACAATGTAGAAGCCCGACGCCATGATAATCATGATGCCGAGCCATTTGACCGCATCCGGGAAGTCGCCAAAGACCAGCCAGGCGAAGATCGTCGCCGAGACGATCTCGAAATATTGCAGCGGTGCGAGCGTCGAGGCTGGTGCTGCGCGATAGGCATAGACGCCGAGGATGCCCGATATCGCGGCCATGGCGCCGACGCCGGCGACATAGAACCAGGCGCGGCCATCCGGCATGACCGGATCGAAGAGATCGGAGCCGGTTCCCTGGCCCAGGAAAAGCAGGATGGCGCAGAAGAGCAGGCCCCAGATGCTCATCTGGAACTGCATCGCCCAAGGGTCCTCCCTGTGCGAGAGGACTCGCGTCATCAGCACGAAGATGGCAATGCAGAGCGCGCTGACGACAGGCAGAAGCGCGACGTAGCCGACTTCTTCGAAACTCGGCTGGATGATCAGCATCGCCCCGAAGAAGCCGACGCCGCAGGCGCTATAGCGCCGCCAGCCGATCGTCTCCTTCAAGAAGACACCGCCGAGGATCGTCAGCATGATCGGCTCGACGAAGAAGATCGCAATCGCGTCGGCGACCGCCATGTATTTCAGCGTGGTGACGAAGGAGATCATCGAGACAGTGATGATCGCGCCGCGGATGGCATGGAACAGGTTCTGGCGCCAGGAAAAATCGGCGAAGCTGCGCCGCCATATCACAATCGGCAGCATGCAGAGCGCCTGCACGGCGAAGCGGCCGGCGGTGATCTCCGCGGACGGGACTGTGACGATGGCAAGCTTTGCGAAAATATCGATGAGCGGCGAGAACATCACCGAGATAAACATCAGCACAAGCCCCATCGTCACGTCGGAGGCGGACGAAACGGGGCGGGCGGAAGTGCTGTTCATGATGAAATCCCTGTACTCAGGATATTGGTCGCTCAGGATTTTGATCGCTCAGGATCTCGCGACCGCCCGTCGCACCAGTCCGCGAAGGCTGCGATCGCCGCATCCGCGCCGATCTCATTCAGTGTTTCGTGCCGCATGTCCTGATATATCTCAGTGCTGATACGGGAGAAGCCTTGGCCTTTCAAATGGTTTGACAGCCAGAGCACGGCTTTTCCACGCTCCGTCGCCGGGTCTTCTCCGCCGCCGACGAGATGGATCGGCATGTCCGGCGGCAGCCGGTCGAGATGGATTTTCTGCGACGCGCGGAAGGTCAGCTCGAAGAGATCGAGCCAGAGAGAGACCGAGGCGTCGAAGCCGCAGAGCGGATCGGCGACATATTTGTCGACTTCATCAGGAAGACGCGACAGCCAGTCGAACTCGGTGCGGCGGCCGGGAATGGATTTGCCCCAGGCGCCGAAGGTGAGCTTCGGTAGCAGGCTGCTCGGCACGTCGGAGCCCTTCAGCATGCGCTCGGCAAGCAGGATCGCCTGGGCGGCGCGGCCGGCAAGGCCAACGGCGAAATTCGAATTCCAGACCGCCACTGCATCAAAGTCGGCCGGAGCCGTGACGGCTGCATTGAGGGCGATGAGGCCGCCCATCGAATGGCCGAAAAGGATCACCGGCAGGCCGGGATGGCGGGAGGCCGCATGGCCGCGCATGGCGATGACGTCGCCGATCACCCTTTCGATGCCACCGCGCCGGGCAAAGCGGCCGATCGGCGCATCGGGTGCCGTCGTCTCGCCGTGGCCGCGATGATCATGGGCATAGACGTGATATCCGCGCACTGCCATAGCCTCGGCAAAGGAGCGGTATCGTCTCGAATGTTCGGCCAAGCCATGCGATATCAACAGGATGCCGCGTGCCGGGGTGATGGCCTCGGCATGGTGATAGGCCAGCGACGCCCCTGGCACGGCGAGCCTTTGCGTTTCAGAAAACATGTGGGTCCTCCCGGCGGCAACAGACCAGATCGCCGGGTAATTGCAACATGGGCATTTGACTATCTGATAACAATTTGCGGCCTTGTTGCGATTCAGGGTTGCGGCCTTTTGATTTTGATGCTTATTTGTTCCTGTATTGTTCTTTTTTGGGGGTTGAAATGAGCAGCATGCAGTTGCGTACCTTGTCGTTCGCCGTGTCGATGATTGTTGCCGGCGCCGCCGTGGCGCAGGAGGCTGGCGGGCGCACCCGCTTCATTCTGGCGGCGAGCTGGCAGCCGGCCTTTTGTCAGACGAACCAGAAGAAGGCCGAGTGTGCGAGCCAGACCGGCGAGCGCCCCGATGCGACGAACTTTTCGTTGCACGGACTTTGGCCGATGCGGCAGGATTATTGCGGCGTGAGCGCCGAGCAGAAGGCCGCCGACAAGGATGGCGACTGGAACAAGCTGCCGGAGGTCACGCTTGCGGCGGAGACGAAGACGGCGCTGGCAAAGGCGATGCCCGGCACGCAATCCGGTCTGGAACGGCATGAATGGGTGAAGCATGGCACCTGCACGACGATGAGTGCCGACGACTATTTCGGCGTCGGCGTGCATCTCGTAAGCGCGCTCAACGCGTCGGCGGTGCGCGATCTTTTCGCTGCCAATATCGGCAAGCCGGTCAAGGCCGACGCGATCAAGGCGGCTTTCGACAAGAGCTTCGGGCCGGGTGCCGGCGATCGTGTCAAGATGAGCTGCCGGCGGGCCGGCAATGTCAGGATGATCAGCGAGTTGACGATCGGGCTTTCGGAAGCCGCCGGGGCGGCATCGGCGAAAACTACCGGCCTCGCCGATCTGATCCAGGGCGCTGGAAAAACGTCGTTCGGCTGTGACGAGGGCGTCGTCGACGCTGCGGGCTTTTGACCGGAAATCCTGAGTAAACCGGGTTTGGCGTTGCCCGCAGGCGCTGTTTCGCCTACATAGCGGCACAATCGAAGTTTCCCGCCCGGAGCAGCGCAGCATGGCACGTCAGTTCATCTATCATATGTCCGGCCTCAACAAGGCCTATGGCAACAAGAAGATCCTGGAGAATATCCACCTTTCGTTCTACCCGGATGCCAAGATCGGTATCCTTGGTCCGAACGGCGCGGGTAAATCCACCGTGCTGCGCATCATCGCAGGCCAGGACAAGGAGTACACCGGCGAAGCCTGGCTCGCCGAAGGTGCGACGGTCGGCTACCTCGAACAGGAGCCGCATCTCGATGCCAACAAGACGGTGTTCGAGAACGTCATGGAAGGCGTTGCCTCGAAGACGGCCGTCCTCGATCGCTACAACGAATTGATGATGAACTATTCCGACGAGACGGCGGAAGAGGGCGCCAAGCTTCAGGACGTCATCGACAGCCAGAACCTCTGGGATCTGGAAAGCCAGGTCGAGATGGCGATGGAAGCCCTGCGCTGCCCGCCGCGCGACGCCGAAGTCACCAGCCTTTCTGGTGGTGAGCGCCGCCGTGTCGCGCTCTGCCGCCTGCTGCTTTCGCAGCCGGATCTGCTGCTGCTTGACGAACCGACCAACCACCTGGACGCCGAAACCATCGCCTGGCTCGAAAAACATCTGCGCGACTATCCGGGCGCCGTGATGATGATTACCCACGATCGCTACTTCCTGGACAACGTCACCGGCTGGATCCTCGAACTCGACCGCGGCCGTGGCATCCCCTACGAAGGCAACTATTCGGCCTACCTGCAGGCGAAAGCCAAGCGCATGCTGCAGGAAAGCCGCGAAGACGCATCGCGCCAGAAGGCGATCAGCCGCGAACAGGAATGGATCGCTTCCAGCCCGAAGGCCCGTCAGGCCAAGTCCAAGGCGCGTATCAAGTCCTACGAGCAGTTGGTGGATGCCGCCGAGAAGCAGCGTCCCGGCGACGCGCAGATCATCATCCCGGTCAGCGAGCGCCTCGGCCAGGTGGTCATCGAGATGGACGGCATCACCAAGGGCTTCGAGGGTCGCACGCTGATCAACGACCTGTCGATCAAGCTGCCGCCGGGCGGCATCGTCGGCATCATCGGCCCGAACGGCGCCGGCAAGACGACGCTATTCAGGATGATCACCGGCCAGGAAACGCCGGATGGGGGCTCGATCCGCATCGGCGAGACCGTGCATCTCGGTTATGTCGACCAGAGCCGTGACACCCTTGCGGCCGACAAGACGGTCTGGGAGGAAATCTCCGGCGGCGCCGAAATCATCAAGCTCGGCAAATTCGACATGAACTCCCGTGCCTATTGCGGCGCCTTCAACTTCAAGGGCGGCGACCAGCAGCAGAAGGTCGGCAATCTCTCCGGTGGTCAGCGCAACCGCGTTCACCTTGCCAAGATGCTGAAGGCCGGCGGCAACGTTCTGCTGCTCGACGAACCGACCAACGACCTCGATACGGAAACTCTGGGTGCCTTGGAAAACGCGCTGGAGAACTTCGCCGGCTGCGCCATCATCATCAGCCATGATCGCATGTTCCTCGACCGTCTGGCGACGCATATCCTCGCTTTCGAAGGCGACGGCCATGTCGAATGGTTCGAAGGCAACTTCGAGGATTATGAACAGGACAAGGTTCGCCGTCTCGGCCCCGACGCCCTCAACCCGGGCAGCCAGGCTCACAAGCGCCTGACACGCTGATTTCACTCATTTTTGCTTGCGAAAGCCCCGGTTCGGCCGGGGCTTTTTCATGTCTGGCTCTGTCGCAATTTGAGCAGGCAATTTCGTGGAGAGAGCGAATTCACGCTTGCCACCGCTTTTCAAATCACATAAAGATATCTTTATATCTTGATTGGATCGAAGATGAGCGAACCCTTGAAGCTTGGACTGGATGCGCTGGTGGACGTCTTGAAGGCGGCCGGCGAGCCCACGCGCCTGCGTCTTCTGGCACTTCTTGACGGCGGCGATCTGACGGTGACCGATCTTACCGAAATTCTCGGCCAATCCCAGCCCCGCATCTCGCGCCACTTGAAGCTGCTTGGCGAGGCCGAACTGATCGAACGCTACCAGGAGGGCGCCTGGGCCTATTTCCGCCTCAAGCAGGACGGTAAGGCAGCCATGCTGGTGCGGGCGTTGCTGAAGCATGTTTCCGAGAACGATCCGACCATCCTTCGTGACGGCGAGCGGCTTTCGCAGGTCAAGCGGCAGCGCGCCGAGCGGGCGCAGGCTTATTTCAGCCGCAACGCGGCCGAATGGGACGAGCTTCGCCGCCTGCATGCGGCCGATGAGGAGGTCGACGCTGCCGTCATCCGGCTGCTCGGCAGCCAGCCGATCGATTCGCTGCTCGATCTCGGCACCGGCACCGGCCGCATCCTCGAACTCCTGTCCGGGCTCTACCGCCGGGCGACCGGCGTCGACGCCAGCCGCGACATGCTGAGCGTGGCACGCGCCAATCTTGACAAGTCCCGCATCACCAAGGCCACCGTGCGCCACGCCGATATCCTGAACCTGCCTTTCGAGGGACAGGATTTCGATCTGGTGACGATCCATCAGGTGCTGCATTTCTTCGATCAGCCGGAGATTGCGATCGCGGAAGCGGCGCGCATGCTCCGGCCGGGCGGCCGGCTCGTGGTCATCGACCTTGCGCCGCACACGCTCGAATATCTCCGCGGCGAGCATGCGCATGTCCGTCTCGGTTTTTCCCACCAGGCGATGTCCGACTGGTTGCGCAAGGCCGGGCTCGACGTCGAGCAGGTCGTCGATCTTCATCCGGGTCAGCAAAGCGGGCAGGGGTTGACGGTCACCGTCTGGCTCGCGCGCGATCCGAGGCGCCTCATGGCTTCGCAGACGAGCGAAGGCGCCGAACCTACATTTGCCGGGAGGGTATGACATGGCTTTGAAAAACGATGCGCGCGGCCGCAACATCAGGGTCTCTTTCGAATTTTTCCCGCCGAAATCGGAGGAGATGGAAGGGCAGCTCTGGCATACCGTCAGCGAACTGCAGGACTGGGACCCGGATTTCGTGTCGGTAACCTATGGCGCCGGCGGCACCACCAGAGCGCCGACGCTGACCGCCGTCACGCGGTTCCTGTCGCAGACGCCGCTTGCCACCGCCTCGCATCTCACCTGCGTCGGCGCGACGAAGGAAGAGACGCATCAGGTGGTCGACACGTTCCGCAAAGCCGGCGTGACGCATTTTGTGGCGCTGCGCGGCGATGCGCCCGGTGGTGCCGGCGTGCCCTACCAGCCGCATCCCGGCGGATATGCCAATGCGGCGGAGCTGGTGGCCGGCCTGAAGGAAATCGGCGATTTCGAGATTTCGGTTTCCGCCTATCCGGAAAAACACCCGGAGAGCCGCGATACGGCGGCCGATATCGACATGCTGAAGCGCAAGGCCGACAATGGCGCCGATCGGGCACTGACGCAGTTCTTCTTCGACAACGACAATTTCGAGCGCTACCTGGAACGGGTGCGCGGCGCCGGCATCTCGATCCCTGTCGTGCCCGGCATCATGCCGATCCAGAACCTGACGCAGCTGAAGCGCTTCGCCGGGGCCTGCGGCACTGTTATCCCCGCCTTTCTCGACGAGCGCTTCACAGGCTTCGACGACAAGCCCGAGGAGCGGGCGAAGGTCGCCGCCGAAGTCGCTGCCGAACAGATCGAAGATCTCGTCCGGCGCGGCATCCACGACTTTCATCTCTATACGATGAACCGTGCGCCGCTGGTTTCCGCCGTGCTCGACAATCTCGGCCTCTCCCGCCGGCAAACAAAAAGTGCTGGCGCAGCCGCCTGATCTTTGCGCGTCTGAAAGACGCGCGGCGCTGTAAAAGTGAAAAGCGCATGTCGGGCGGGACATGCGCTTTTTCGTTGGCGGATTGATCAGCTATTCAGGAGTTTAGGCACTATCAGTCATTACACTTTCGTCGGCCAGCTCAGATGAAGAGCATGGACAAGACGAAAGCAAACGCTGCACTGACCAACAGAACATTCAAGGATTGCGTGAGTCCCATGTCTGTCTCCTCGCGTTAACCGGCCAATAATATGTCTGAAATATGTCGGTTGGGAAGCAGATCTTATGCTGCGCTGCAGAAGGGTTCGGTGGATAAGTCGAATAGTGCTCTCGCAAGCCTTTGAAATAAATCAATAATTCTCAACAAATTTTTGTTCACACAATTTAACATGCCGTTAAATCAGGCGATTGTGGATTTACCTATGCGTCTAAAACATGGCGGATCGGCAACCGGTTGAAAACATGCGCAACCGGTTCAAACAGCTTTCGCCAGCAGGCGATAGGCGCGGCCGTCGAGAATGACGAGGCCGAAACCGATCAGCGCCATGCCGGCAAACTCGCTCAGTGCGAGCCTTTCGCCGAGGAAGAGCACGCCGAGAAGGATGGCGCTCGGCGGCACTAGCAGGGTGACGAGCGAGGCATTGGTGGCGCCGGCCGCCGCCATGATCCGGAAATAGAGGATGTAGCCGAAGGCGGTCGACAGCAGCGCCAGTGCCAGGACGGCTAGGAGGGCATCGAGCGGCGGTGCGGCAAGCGCCCATGGGCGATCGGCCAGCAGCGACAGCGGCAGCGCAATCAGCGAAGAGGCAGTCAACTGGCCGGCTGCGGTAACGGGGGCGGGAACATTCTTGAACCGTTTGCCATAAGTGGCGGCGAAACCATAGGAGATCGCGGCAAGCACGGGAAGAAGCAGCGCCCAAAGCGGGGCTTGGCCGCCGGCCGACATGCCGGGGCCGATCAGCACGATCGTTCCGGCCAGCCCGACCAGGCAGCCGGCGATCTTTGCCGGCGACAGCTTCTCGTCTGAGGTGAAGTAGTTGGCGATGAGCACGGTCCAGATCGGCGTCGTCGCATTCAGGATCGCTGCAAGACCGGCCCCGATCCGGGTCTGGCCGAAGAAGATCAGCGCATGCGGCAGGGCATTGTTTATGAGCCCGAGGATCAGGAGTTCGCGCCAGCGGGCCTTGAGGATCGCATAGAAGTCGAAACGGCCGGCGATATAGATATGCAGCGCCAGCGCCGCGAGCAGCAGCCTGAAGAAGACGAGAGTCAGCGGCGGCACGTGCTGGACGGCAATGCGGGCAAAGAAGAAGGAGGCGCCCCAGATCAGGCCGAGCAGGACCAGCAGACCCCAGGTCCAGGCATTCATTCTGTTGTCCACGCCGATTCCTCCCTCGCAAACCGCTCGCTTGATGCTTTAGCGCAGGCGGCGAACGGCGCCACCCGTTTCTTGCGAAGCGGGCGGCGGCAGGGCGTCAGCTAAAGCGCGTCGCGATCTTTCGGATTCGCTCGTCGCGATTTAGCTCTTTGTTTTTACGCATGCCGTTGTCGCAAAACCGCTGCACACTTTTGCGCGGCATGCTTTAGGATCAGAGGGCGTCGAGAAGGGCAGGCGTCGCCCAGCCGTCGGCCGGCATGCCGAGGCGCTGCTGTTCCTTCTGGATCGCGACACGCGTGCCGGAGCCGAGGATGCCATCGATCTCACCGACATCATGGCCGAGCGACTGAAGCTTGGTCTGCAGCGCCTTCATCTGGTCGCTGGCAAGCCCCTGTTCCGGCACGCCCTTGAGATAGGGTTCGGCGCCCGAAAGGCGCGTTCCGAAATAGGCGGCCGAGGTCGTGTAGATGAACGACTTGTTCCATTCGAGATAGATCTTGAAATTGGGATAGGCGATGAAAGCCGGTCCCATGCGGCCCTGCGGCAGCACGAGGTCGCCTTCGAGGTTACCGAAGGCGGTATTGCCGTCGCGCGGCTTGACGCCGAGTGCGAACCATTCGGCGGCCTTCATCGTGCCGCCAAGACCGGATTTCTCAAAGGGCAGGTCATCGGGCACGGTCACTTCCTGCAGCCAGGGCTGGCCGCGCTCGAAGCCGAGGTGCTGGATGAATTTCGCCGCCGTCAGGATAGCGTCCGGGCTGCTCTGTTTCAGGCGGACATGGCCGTCACCGTCGCCATCCATGCCATAGGCAATGATGTCGCGCGGCAGCATCTGCACCTGGCCGATCTCGCCGGCCCAGGCGCCGGTATTGGTGGCGGGGTCGAGGTCGCCATGCTGGACCATCTCGATAAGGGCGATCAGCTGCGGACGGAAGAGTTCCGGGCGGCGGCAATCATGAGACAGCGTCACAAGAGCGTTGCGGGTGTTGAAATCGCCCTGGACGGCGCCGAAATCGGTTTCCATCGCCCAGAAGGCGGTGATGACGCCGGGGGGGACGCCGAATTCCTGCTCGGCGCGGGCAAAGACGTCGGCATATTGCTTCATCTTCTGGCGGCCGATGTCGAGGCGGGCCTGGCTGACGGTGCGCTGGGAGAATTCGAGGAAGGTCTGCTTGAAGACGCCCTGGGCACGATCCCGGCTCAGCACCTTGGGGTCGATCTCGGCGCCGGCGAAGGCCTCGTCGGCGGCTGCCGCACTGGCGCTGGCTGCGACGGCATCTTTCTTCACGCCTTCGAGGAAGGCGGACAGATCGCCGCCGCAGGGCGCTGCTGCCGGGGCTGCGCCCGGCGCCTGCTGGGCGGCCGCGCCGCCTGCGAGGGCGAGGGCAAACAGAAGGGCGAGTGCAGAGCGGCTTGCGAGCGAGCGGTGCATGGATGCGGTCCTTATATCAAACAGATTGCCGTCGCTTTCACAGAGGAATGTGACGGAAGCAAGAAACATCGCAAGACGTTACTAAGAATTTCTATCCTTGGAAACGGCAGCGACCCAATTGTTCCAGTTCTTTGCGCTGCCGGCAAAGACATTGATATCGGTCGGCCCACTGATGCCGGGAATAACGCCGGTCGAGGTATATTGCCAGAAGGCCCAGCGGCGGTCGGAATAGGTCACCTCGGGGTGTTTTGCCACCGAACGGACCCAGAAATGATAATCCTGGAAGTAGCCGGCGAGATTTTCGCGGTGGAAATCGACCGAGGTATAGATGATCGGGCGCTTGCCGTAATAGGCCTCCAGCCGGTCCATGAAACGCTGCATTTCGGCGCGCACCGTTTCAGCGTCGGGACGGTAGCGGCAGGTCTTCGATTCGGCGTTCCATTCGACGTCGAGCACCGGCGGCAGGCGCATGGCCTCCTTCGGCACGTTGCGGATGAACCAGTCGGCCTGCTGATCGGCGGAGGAGCAGAAATAGTAGAAATGATAGGGGGCGTGCGGGATGCCGGCGGCGCGGGCTTCTCGCCAGTATTCGTCGAAGCGCGAATCGACCCTGTCCTTGCCTTCGGTCGCCTTGATGAAGGCGAAGGCGACACCAGAATTCTTTACCGTGCGCCAATCGATATCGCCCTGCCATTTGGAGATATCGATGCCGTGGACCTGGTTCTGCTGCGGATGCTTCGGACCGAAATCCTGGGGATCGGTGTCCTTGAAGCGCGTCTTCGGCTTGATCGAGGCCGTTTCGAGGTAGTCATAACCGGAGGAACTGCAGCCGGCCAAAAGGACGGCCAAGGGCAAAACGCAAAACAAAAGCCGGCGCATGGGCGTCCCGTCGTAGCTCGAATGATCTCTTTGCCCCACAACCTGACCTTAGAAAAAGACGAGTCAGCAGAGGATAACCCTCTTTTCATCATATCAACGTAAAAAATCGGTTAGTTTCAAGCGAATTATGAGCGCTTGCTGATAATAGCTGCCCGCCAGGCATAACCGCCGCCGACGGTATCGAACAACAATGTCGCGTTGTTTTCATGGGCTTGCGCTTCCAGGACCTCGCGCAGATCGGGGCGCGGGGTGACGTGGAATTTCGCAAGCCAGGACTGCAGCATGCGCCGGAACCAGCCCGGCAAGCCTTCCTGCTGGCCGAAATCGACGATGTGCAGCCGGCCGCCGGGATTGAGGGCAGCGATCGATGCATCGACGGCGCGCTCCCAGTCCGGGATCATCGACAGGGCATAGGAAATCAGGATGCGGTCGAAGCCGCTGACGCCGAATTCACGCGGTGTGAACGCCGTGGCGTCGGCGACGCGGAATTCCGGGATCGTCGCCTTGGTGGCGAAGGTCTTGCGCGCCGAAATCAGCATTTCCTGGGAAATGTCGAGGCCGAACAGCTTGGCGGTCGGGAAATGCCTATGGGCGAAAGCCATGTTGCGCCCCGTGCCGCAGCCGACTTCAAGCAGCGTGCCGCCTTCGGGCACGTCGAGGTTGCGGATCGTGCTGTCGCGGCCGAGAAGATAATATTTGCGGGTCAGGTCGTAGATATGGCGCTGGTAGCGGTACATGCCATCCATCAGGCTGGCATGTTCATCGCTCTGTCCTGCCGTCTCAGTGCCGACCTTGCTCACGCCTTCTTCCCGTAAATGTGGAAGCCGCCATAGATTGCCGAGCGATCGAGCGCGGTCAGCTCACGCGACTTCTCTTCGAAGTAATCCCACTGGTCGCGGATCGCCGGAGCCAGGCGGCCTTCGATGATGCTTTTTTCGGCGGCGGTGCGGAAGATCACGCGGGCGCCTTCGCGCGCCGTGCGGGTGATTTCCGTCCAGACGTCGTTCAGCTGCTCGTCCGTCATCCAGTCCTGTGCGTCGAGCAGGATGTAGCGGTCGCGTGAGGCGGCCGGCTCGCGGGCCAGAAGCTCGGTGAAGCTTGCGTGGTGAACGTTGACGCGGTCGACATTGGCGCGGATCACCTGATAGTGCTCAGACTTCAGATAGGTCGGCAGCGGGCCTTCCGCTTCGGTGCCGTAACGGCGGCCGAAGGCCTGCCAGGCGAAATAGTTGTCGCTCATCGGGAAATGACAGGCGAGCTTTTCCAAGCGGTGCTTCAGCACCGGCGCGATCGAATGATCGGCGGCAAGGCTTGCGAGTTCATCATATTGCTGCGGCGGAATGCCGAGGCCGAAGAGCGAGCTCTTGCGGCCGGTGATCCAGCGCACGACCGGCTTTTCGAAGAGCGGCGCGATCTGTTCGTCGAAGAACTGGCGCTGCTCGCGGATCGAGCGGGTCTTGGTCATCTCGCGCAGCTTGACGCCATGCAGGCGGGCAAGAAGGTGGGCGGCGCCGATGAAGCGGCCGAGCAGGCCCGTTTCGTAAATGTTGCGGTCGAAGACCGTGACGCGGCGACGGCCGAACTTGCGGCCGTTCCAGTAGCTGCGGGTCGCCTCGTCGAGACGGGCGGCGAGATGCTGGTCGTAGGCGCGGCTGTTCGACTTCTCGTTCGGCATTGCCAGGAAGCGGACGAGATCGGCATGGCCGGGAAGGTGCTTGAAGGCGGCAAGCTTCAGGCGATTCAGCGCGATGTGATGCGGGTTGAGATCGACGACGTCGATCGAGGCCGGCGCTTTGGAGAGATAGGCGAGCATGTTGCAGCCGCCGGAGCCGATGGTGACGATGCGATGGTTTGGCTTCAGCTCCATCGCCTGCATGTCGAGATCCGGATCCTCCCAGATCTGCGGATAGACGAGGCCGGAGAAGAGAAGGCCGAAGAGACGCTCGGAAAAGCCATCCTTCGAAAAAGCCTTATGGCGAAGAAGGGCGTCCTTGAGTTTCCGGTTCTTGCGGAAGCCGGCATCCGGTGCAAATTCTGACATGAGTCTGTCACCTTTTTAGCGTTCAGGGCGTGTAGCGCGCCTCTGCTACAGTTTGATGACGCGGGCTGTGGGCGCGCCGTTCCTGGGACTTCGACCTCCTCGGGAAAGCGACCGGGATGGCTCTCCTGGGAAAGTGATCGGCAGGATCGCTCTTCTTCGCTTCGACCCCTTTCCGGCGCGTGCGATTCCTGCTTCTCTCCCGGCATGGAGGAATTTCATGCGATTTGTCCTGCGTATCCTGAAGGCGCTTGCTCTCCTTCTCGTTCTCCTCGTCATCACTGCCGCCGGCTGGCTGTTCATCCGGCCGCCGGAGCTGCTGCGCGTCGGCGACGGTTATGCCGCCAAGATCGTCTGCTCCAATGTCTTCATCGCTGGCCGGGAGGCGGAGGATGTTCTCCATGACGATGTCCAGGCGCCTGGAAATCCGCTGCTGCGGCTGTTGCGCGTCAGCGTCGACCGCGACAACGACCGTGTGACGGCGCGCTTCATGGGGCTGTTTGCGCCGAGTTATGCGCTTTATCGCGGTGCTTTCGGCTGTACGAGCGTGCCGGACGGCAATTTCGAGGCGGCCGCGAAGGCTGCGCCGTTCGATCCGCCGGCCAAGATGCAGGCGAACGACGCCTTGTGGCCGGAGGGCGAGGGGACCGGCAATCCGGCGGACGGGAAGATCGCCGCGCTGCTTTCCGATGCCGGAGTTGCCGGCCCGGCAATGCGGGCGATCGTGGTGGTGCGCAATGGCCGCATCGTCACTGAGGCCTATGGCCCCGGCTTCTCGGCGAAGACGCCGCTGATCGGCTGGTCGATGACGAAGACAGTGAATGCGGCGATCCTCGGCCGGCTGATGCTCGGCGGCAAGATCTCTTTCGACGACGATAACCTGCTGGCGCAGTGGAAGAACGATGCGCGTGCCAAGATCAAGGTTTCCGATCTGCTCGGCATGGAGAGCGGCCTTGCCTTCAACGAGAATTATGGCGACGTCGCCGATGTGACGCGCATGCTCTATCTCGATCCCGACATGGTATCGCTGCCGGCCAATGCACCGATGGAGGCAGCACCCGGCCAACGCTTCCGCTATTCGAGCGGCACGGCCGTGCTGCTCTCGCGCATCTGGATGGACAGGGTCGGCAATGCTCAGGCGGCTTTTTCCTATCCGCACGACGCGTTGTTTGCCCCGCTCGGCATGACGAGCGCCGTGTTCGAACTCGATGCGCGCGGCACGTTCGCCGGAAGCTCCTATCTTTATGCGACGGCGCATGACTGGGCGCGCTTCGGGCAGTTCCTGCTGCAGGACGGCGTGTGGAACGGCCAGCGACTGTTGCCGGAGGGTTTTGTCGGCGCCATGCGCACCCCGACGGCGGCTTCGAACGGGCGGTATACGCAGGGCCAGGCCTGGCTGGCGCCCGGCCGCGGCTCGAGCGCTGGGGCCGGGCTGCCTGAGGATACATTCTGGCTGACGGGGCACGACGGGCAGAGCGTGGCAATCGTGCCTTCCGCCAATCTGGTGGTCGTCAGGCTTGGCCTGACACCGAGCCGGCTCGACTACCAGCCGCAGACGCTGCTGAAGGCGATCCTGACGGCCCTGCCGCAATCGGGCGCGCAGCAGCAGGCCGGATCGCTCCGACAAGCCCAGCCGCAGCCATAGGCCGCCGTTTCAGTCGGCATCCCTGCTTCAGCAATTGCCCGGTTTCAGTAGTTACCTTGGGCGATGTCGGTCATGCCCTTGCGCTTGGCGTCGTAATAATAACCGCGCGCGTAAAGGCGAACGGCGTCGTCTTCCTTACTGTCGGAGACGAGCCAGGCGCCGCGCAGATATTTCGCGGCAAATTTAATGTTGGTCTCGGCATCGAAGAGGCCGCCCGGGGCACCGTCATAGCCCATGGACTTGGCGGTGTTGTACTTGATCTGCATGAGGCCGAAATAGCCGCGCTTGTTGTAGGCCTTGGCATTATAGCGGCTCTCGCGATGGACGACGCGATGGAGCAGGGTCTCGGGAATTTCGTAGATTTTCGAATATTTCTGGATGAGCTTGGTGACAAAGCTCTTCTCGACGGTCGGCGCATCGTCTTTGTCGTCGTCGCTGAACATCGGGGGTGCGGTCGGCGGATCGATCGGCCCGGATTCGTCAAAACCGTAGTCCATGCTGGCACGTGGCGTGGTGTCGACTGCGGCAAGTGCTGCAAGCGCGCTGTTTTGCGGTGTCGCGGCAAAGGCAAGCTGCGTCGTCGGCTGTGCCGGCGTTCCCGGACGCGGCGTCGGCACGACGGACTGGATCGCCGTCATCTCGGGCGTCAGCGGGATCTGCGCATAAGCTGCCGGCTGCATGGTAAGATCGCCAGGCTGGGAGGCTGTCACGGCCGGCATCGCCGTTGCGGTCAGGGAGGGGGATGTCTGTGGAATGGTGGCGCCTGCAACCGACTGACCGGCTGTGCCTTCGGCTGTCGGGATCGCGGCGAGTGTTGCATCTTCGCCGGGTTTCGGCATCGGCACGACGGTCTGGGCGGCCGTCAGTTCGGCCTGGGACGTGTATTCGACGCTCGTACATCCCGTCATCACGCCGCAGAGTATCGTCGAGACGACAAGACTGCGTTTCAGGCCGGATAATCCGATCGCTACCATTCCGCCACTTTCGTGAAATCGCGCCGCCCCGGCAGCGTATAAAAGTTACCAAAAGCCTTAAGCCCTGGTGACCCCATTAACCTATTCGTGGCATTCCGGCAACCACGGAATATTTCGGAATATTTCTAAGCTGCAATACGGCGATACCCCGCCGTTACGGCCCCTGCAGCGATCAGCAGAGTGCCTCCGGTTCGGTTTACGGTGCGCTGGATGCTCGCCTTGCGAATCAGTCCGCGCGCGCTATGGGCGAGAAAGGCGTAAGTGGAAGCGTTGAGGATCGCCAGCACGAGGAAGGTCGCTTCCATGATCGCCATCTGCCCGACGAAGGGCAGGGCCGGATTGAGGAACTGCGGCACGAAGGCGACGAAGAAGATGATGCTCTTCGGATTGAGAGCGGTGACGACATAGGCGTGGAGGAAGATCTTGAGCGACTTCTCCTCCGGCAGGTTGTCGTTGTCGGCAACCGGTTCGCCGATGATGGGAGCCCGCCAGAGCTTGATTCCCAGCCAGATCAGGTAGGCGCCGCCGATCCACTTCAAGACGGTGAAGAGGGTCGCGGAGGCGGCCAGGACGGCGCCGAGACCGAAGAGAGAAGCCGTCATCGCCGTGAAGTCACCAAGCGCCACGCCGCCCACCGTCGCGAACGCCGTCCGGCGCCCATGACCGAGCGCATAGGAAACGACGAGCAGTATCGTCGGCCCCGGTATGGCCAGCATGATGGCGGATGCGGCCGCAAAAGCGAGCCAAGCTTCAAGTGACATGGTGTCTCCTCCTATTCCTCAGGAACAAGCAAAGACATCATATTAACCATCCGTCAATCACGCTTCTTTGTATTTCTGGCCTATATTGTCCATGACTTCGGCAAACCATGCCGTCGAAAGGTCAAAAGCCTTGCCGCCCTTGATGCGCGGGAATTCTATAGTGCGCAATTTACCGTTCTGGCCTTCATCATGGCCGGTGACGCCGGAGACTTTATTGAGCGCGCTTTCGACGGCGAGGTCGACCATGCTCTGGATCAGCCTGAGGTCATCGCCGTTGGCCGGCGCCGAGCGGGCGAAATAACCTGATTTCTGCACCAGGGAACGCTCGGCGTCGAGCAGATTGGCGAACTGTTTCTGGAACCAGGCGCCGACATTGATCGTGTCGATTTTCACATGGCCGAAAGCATCGCGCTTGACGGTCTCGCCGGCGGCTTCGCGCTCGGCGACGATGGCATCGAGGCAGGCGCCTTCCGAGACGAAGACCGTGGCGTGGCCGTTGCGGTCCATGCTTTCCTTCAGCCGGGCGGCCTCGGCGTCGAGGTCGAAGGCCATCTCAGGCAGGTAGACGGCGTCGATACTCTTCAGGTGCGCGTCCATCATCAGGCCGTCGACATACTGGTTGCGGCTGGTGCGCTGCAGATAGGCGCGGGCGGTGGCGGCCGTCAGCCAGCCGCAATGGCGGCCCATGACTTCATGGATGACGAGGGTGCGGGGGGCGGCCGTCTGCTCGTTGCCGACATTGTCGAAGAAATGCGCGCCGACTTCGGCGGCCGTCCAGGCGCCGAGCGATTGGCGGATCGGCACGACGTCATTGTCGACAGTCTTCGGCAGGCCGACGACGGTGAGATCGTAGCCGTTGGCGGCGAGGTAGGCGGCAAGGTCGGCGGCTGTGGTGTTGGTGTCGTCGCCGCCGATCGTGTGGAGAATGGTGATGCCGTCATTGGCGAGGCGTTCGGCGGCGACCCGCAGCGGATTCTCGCCTTCCTTGACCAGGCCGCGCTTGACGCAGTCGGCGGCATTGGTGAGCTTGACGCGGCTGTTGCCGATCGGCGAGCCGCCGTAGCGGTGCAGCAGCGGCGCCTTTTCGCGCATCGCGCGGGTGATCTCGATGCTGTCGCCGAGGAGCACACCCTGGTAGCCCGACTTGTAAGCGACGATTTCGAGCTCGGGCGCGACGTCGCTGTAGCGTTCGATAAGGCCGCCGACGGCGGACGAAAGACAGGGCGCCAGGCCTCCGGCGGTCAGCATTGCGACTTTCTGTTTGGCCATGATCCCTCCTACGGTGTTTCGGTGCGGCAGCGTTAGCTAGCGCATGGATGCGGCAGGGAAAGGGCCCTGTAAAGTAAAGAATTTACGAAAAATGCGCGTTTCTGCCGTGTTGGACCGCAAAGGCGACGCGAAGTGCTGATATAATCGTTTCAACCCGGTCTGCTTGTCGGGAGCTGTCCGTGGAAATTTCCGCCGCGCGATCCGGAATCCACGTGCCCGGGCAATGCCGGCGACCGCCGTCCATGCCCTCACGCGAGATGAAAGCGAGCGTGATGAATCGTTTGCTGCTGTGCGACAATTACCAAATCGTGAAAACTGTGTTCGGCCCTACGACGAATAGTCGCCTTGCAAAGGCTACGATTCTTTGGTCAAGCTGTTTCTCTATAAGTTGACAAGTGTGTGAGATTTTCGATGTCCTTCTGGGAAAAACTGTTGAATGCCATTGGCAATACCGCAGGCAATGCGCTGTCTGCGGTGGTCGAGGCTATCCGCACGGTTTTTGAAGGCGATCCCGAGACCCGGCGTAAGGTAGCTTTCTCGGTGGCGATCATCGCGCTGTCGGCCAAGATGGCCAAGGCCGACGGCATCGTCAGCGAGAAGGAGGTCGAAGCCTTTCGCGAAATCTTCGAGTTTCCGCAGGATCAGGCGAAGAATGTCGCCAGGCTTTACAACCTCGCGCGTCAGGACGTCGCCGGCTACGAAGCCTATGCCGAACGGCTCTCGACGCTCTGTGTTACGTGTGCGGCCAATTGCCCGGTGCTGGAAGACGTGCTCGACGGCCTCTTCCACATCGCCAAGGCCGACGGGCTGATCCACGAGAAGGAACTGAATTTCCTGGGCCATATCGGCGAGATCTTCCAGATGAGCGAGACCCGCTTCGAGCAGATCGCGGCCCGCCACGTCTCGTCCGGCGGCGATCCCTACAAGGTGCTCGGCGTCTCGCCTTCGGATGATTTCCCGACTATCCGCCGCCGCTACCACGGACTTGTCAGCGAACATCATCCCGACCGGCTGATCTCGCGCGGCGTGCCGAAGGAATTCCATGTGATCGCCAATGAGCGCATGGCGGCGCTGAACGCGGCCTATGAGGCGATCGAGAAGGAACGCCGCGCCGCATGACCTCTTTCGAGGCCGACTGCAGAAGCGCCCGCGTACAGCCTTCGCCGAACCATGGCGAACGGGCGGACGGGCGCCGTCCGGATATGATCCTGCTGCACTATACCGGCATGCCGACGGCAGATGGTGCGCTCGACTGGCTCTGTCGCGCCGAGAGCCAGGTCTCCAGCCACTATTTCGTGCATGAGAACGGCGAGGTCGTGCAGCTCGTGCCGGAAATGCGGCGTGCCTGGCATGCGGGAAAAAGCAGCTGGCACGGCGAGACCGATATCAATTCGCTGTCGATCGGCGTCGAGATCGCCAATGCCGGCCATCCCGGCGGGCTTCCTGATTATCCGAAAGAGCAGATCGCTGCGGTGATCGAATTGTGTCGCGACTGTGTCAAACGTTGGTCGATCACGCCTGAACGGGTCCTCGGGCATTCCGATGTCGCTCCAATCCGCAAGGTCGATCCGGGCGAAAAATTCCCCTGGGCCGCGCTCCACCAAGCGGGCATCGGGCACTGGGTCGAGCCGGCAACGATCACCGGCGGGCGCTTCTTCCAGCGCGGCGATACCGGCCAACCTGTGGAAGCGCTGCAGTCGATGCTGTCGCTTTATGGTTACGGCACTGAAATCACAGGTGAATTCTCGGAAAAAACGGCGGGTGACGTCGAAGCTTTCCAGCGCCATTTTCGGCCCGAACGGATAGATGGCATCGCCGATTTCTCGACGATCGACACGTTGCACCGGCTGCTGTCGGCATTGCCGCGTTATTCCTGATTCCTCGACAATTACAGAAACGCCGAATTTCGCACTGCAGCGCGAAATTCGGCCTGCCACATCATTTCCCTATTATCTCCTCATTGCGATGGTCTAAGAACGTCCGCCAAGCGGTACTCGGAGTTGTTTTCGAGTTAAACCACGGGCGTTATGTGAAATGATAAGAATTACCGTGAATCAGGATCGGCCATCGATCTGGTATTCATTATGACAGCGAGGCGCGCCGTCCGGAAATTCTTTGGGTCGGAGTGTTCAAGACTACATGAGAAAACTGATTGTTGTTGCTGCAACATGCGTTGGCATGGTGCTGGCGGGAAATAGCTTTGCCTTTGCGAATGATTGGGGCGTGCGAGCCGATGCGCCGGTGAAGAAAGTCGAGCGTCCTTCGAAGAAGACGGAGCGTCCGTTGAAGAAAGCGGAGCGTTCGGTCAAGCCGGTGAAGCGTCCGCTCAAGACGGCGGAAAGCCCGCTGAAGACGGTCGAGCGCCAGAGCGGTTATCCCGTCGCCGATGTTTCCGGTAATTCCTATTCCGCACTGATCAGCAAATATGCGAACCAATATGATGTACCGGTTGCGCTTGCGACCGCGGTCATCCGCATCGAAAGCAATTTCAATCCGAATGCGCGCGGCAGCCACGGTGAAATCGGCCTGATGCAGATAAAGCCTGCAACTGCCCGCATGATGGGCTATTCCGGCAGCGCCAAGGGCCTGTTCGATCCGGAAACCAACATCAAGTACGGCATGAAATATCTGGCTGCCGCCCATGATCTCGGTGGTGGCCAGACCTGCAACACCATCCTTAAATACAATGCCGGCCATGGCGCCACGCGCATGAACCCGGTGTCCAAGTCCTATTGCGGCAAGGTTCTGGCAATGCTCTGAGCGCTGAAGCGCTTATCCCTGACAAGAGCTGGATGATTCAAGACGATTGCCATGGTATCGCTGGAATTTAGCGAGGTGGGATATGGCAGTCGATTTCAGGTTCATCATCATCGGACGCGGCATGATGGGTGCCGCTGCCGCACGGCATCTCTCCTCGATGGCCGACGGCATCGCACTGATCGGCTCGCGTGAGCCGGAGGAGCGCAAGGCCCATCACGGCGTCTTCGCCAGCCATTACGACGAAGCGCGCATCACCCGCACCTTCGACGGCAATCTTGCCTGGGGAACCTTCGCCGCCCGCGCGCTCGACCGCTACCGTGAGATCGAGGCAAAGAGCGGCATCTCCTTCTATTCGGAGGTCGGCTGCCTCTTTGCCGGCCCAACGCCGAAGAGCGAGCAGGATTATATCGAAAGGGCGCTGACCGTCAGCCGGACGCTCGGCGGCGATATAGAGACCATCGCACCGTCGGAACTCGGCGGACGCTTTCCCTATCTTGCCGTCGCCGCTGATTTTACAGGGTATTTCGAGCGCAAGCGCGCCGGCCACATCAACCCGCGGGCGCTGGTGCGCGCGCAGGCCAAGCTTGCCGAACAGGGCGGCGTCTCGCTGGTCGAGGCGACCGCGACATCGGTGCGCGATGCGGGCTCCCATGTCGAGGTGATGGCTGGCGGCAGAAGCTACAGCGCCGAGCGCGTGCTGGTCGCCGCTGGCGGTTTCAGTAATTTCCATGCCCTGCTGCCGTGTCCCGTCGATATCAGGGTCATGGCGCGAACGGTCGCCTTCTATGAGATCGGCGAACGCGAGATGGCGATCTTCGGCGATATGCCCTCGACGATCGTGCTCGGTGACCGAGAGGAGGATCATATCTATATCCTGCCGCCGGTGCGTTATCCCGACGGCAAGACCTATCTGAAACTCGGTGGCGACACCGAGGCGCTGTCCTTCGACAGGCTGGAGGATGCCGGGGCGTGGTTCCGTTCCGACGGCAGTGCCGCCGAGCGCGATCATCTCTCGAGTGTCGCCCTGCAGCTGATGCCGGGGCTTGCCGGCTGTCCGGTGACCTCGGCGCCCTGCATGGCGAATTTCACGCCGACCGGTTATCCCTATGCCGGATTTACGCAGTCGCCGCGCATCGCGGTGCTGACCGGCGGCAATTTCGTTGCGGCCAAATCTTCCGACGAACTCGGCCGCTTAGGGGCGGTGCTTCTGGCGGAAGGGCAGCTTGGCGAAGCGGATTTCGGCGGTGTACTGACGCCGGTTTTCGCTGCTGCATGATTCCCTAAGTCGAATTTAGCAATTCAAAGTGTTACTGCGTCCTTTGCGCGTCTGAAAAGACGCGTGGCGCTGTTGAGAGGAGACAGCATGGCAGTCGATTTCAAATATATCGTCGTCGGCCGCGGGCTGATGGGGGCAGCGGCGGCGCGGCATCTGGCGCGCCAAGCGGACGATGTCGCGGTGATTGGCCCCGACGAGCCTGATGACCGCAAGACGCATCAGGGCGTCTTCGCCAGCCATTATGACGAGGGGCGCATCACTCGCACCATCGATCCCGACCGCAATTGGGCGCTGCTCGCCAACCGCTCGATCGACCGCTATGGCGAGATCGCTCGCGACAGCGGCGTCGATTTCTATCGCGAGGTCGGCTGCGTTGTCGTCGCGCCGACCGGGGGCGATTATCTCGAGAAAACCCGACAGGCCGCCGTTTCGCTCGCCGTCGAGACCAGCCTGCTCGACGAGCAGGGGCTGAAGGCTGCCTTTCCCTTCTTCGCCTTTCCCGATGGGGGCATGGGCGTCTTCGAGGCGAGGGGCGCCGGCCACATCAGCCCGCGCAAGCTTGTGAAAGCCCAATCGCTGCTGGCGGAAAAGGCAGGCGCCACGGTCATCCGCGGTCACGTCGTTTCGATCCGCAGCGAAGGTGGGTCGGCTGTGGTCGAGACATCAGGTGGCCTGACCCATCGTGCTGAAAAGGTGCTGCTGGCAGCAGGCGGATTTTCCATTGCGGAGAATCTGTTGCCGCGGCCCGTTGCCATGACGGTTTATGCCCGGACCGTGACGCTTTTCGAGGTAAGCGAGGCCGATGCGGCGCGCCTGGCCGCGATGCCGTCGCTCATTCTCCGGGCGCCCGGCATCGATATCTACCTGCTGCCGCCGATCCGGTATCCCGACGGCAAATTCTACCTGAAGATCGGCGGCGATCCTGACGATCTGGCGCTCAGCAACGACACCGAAATGCGCGCCTGGTTCAAGACCGAGGGGCGCGATACGGTGCGCGCGCATCTCAAACGCATCGTTGCAGGTCTTGTGCCCGATATGGTGCCGCTTTCGATTTCGACGGCCGCCTGCGTCGTGTCGCATACGGAAAGCGGCTATCCGATGATCGGCTATAGCTCATCGCCCGAGATCGCGGTGCTGACGGGCTGCGCCGGCACCTCGGCCAAGAGTTCGGACGAAATCGGCCGGCTTGGGGCCGAGCTGCTTTTGTCAGGCGGAATCAGCGAACAGGGCTACTCGACGGATTTCACACCGCAATTTCGCTAAGCATTTCCGTTTTTCTCCGAATCACGGAAGTGCGCCCTGTTTTTGTTCTTACGCAATTCCGGACGCAAAACCGTTGCGCAGTTTTGCTGGAATTGCTCTGAGCGATATCATTTATTTCGATAGCAATTGCGATCTCTCTCGTTTATGGGAGCCCTGCCAGTTGGCTGGGCAGCCGCGCTTTACCAATGCCGAAAGGCGGTAGGGTGAGGAAAGTCCGGGCTCCACGGAAACACGGTGCCGGATAACGTCCGGCGAGGGCGACCTCAGGGAAAGTGCCACAGAAAGCAAACCGCCTGTCATGACAGGTAAGGGTGAAAGGGTGGGGTAAGAGCCCACCGCATCTCCGGCAACGGAAATGGCACGGTAAACCCCACCGGGAGCAAGACCGAATAGGGATGACGCGGTAGGCCGAAAGGCCTTCCGGCTGGTTTCCAGGCCAGTCATCCGGGTGGGTTGCGTGAGGCAGCGTGCGAACGCTGTCCCAGAGGAATGGCTGCCACGTTCCGGTTTACGCCGGAGCCATACAGAACCCGGCTTACAGGCCAACTGGCGATTATCATCTTAACGGCGCGGCAGCCGGACTTTCAGCGTAAGTCGCTGAAACCGGCTGTTTCCAAGCAGATGTTTATGCATTCATCGGATGTATTTTTCCTGTAGTGATACCAATGCGTGTCATTTGTAAGATGACGCCGCTAACCCTTTGTTAAACTTAACGGCTTATAAATTTTTGATCATGCGTCCATTGCAAAGTGGGCGTATCCCATTGACGCCCATATGGTCCCATGCTATCCCAAATGCGCACTGCACCAGGGCAATCACCTGCCCATTCATCGCAAAGCAAAGGCGTCTTCCTCTCCGGAAGCGTCGGAGGGGTTTTCGCTCATCCGGCTTGCGAAGCTGTGCCTGATATTGGGAGTTTCGGGCGTCTTTTGGTCGTCCGGATCCCTGCGGGAACGGATGTTTCGTGTCATGAGCCGCTTCCTTTCGAACGCGACCAACAGGATCGACGCCAAGGGCAGGGTTTCCGTGCCTTCGGCTTTCCGTTCCGTGCTGGCGCAGCGCAATGTCCAGGAGCTCTACTGCTTCCAGGACTTTGTGTTTCCGGCGATCAGCATCGGCGGTCCGGATCTTCTCGAAAGATTCGAGCGGCAGATTGCTGCGGAGGATCCGTTTTCGCCGGATGCGAACGAGATGTCGCTTCTTATTCATGGAGGCGGGGTCTTCATGAAGCTCGACGCCGAGGGGCGGCTGATGGTCACGGATTTCATTCGTGGCTTCACCGGCATCTCGGACGAAGTGACCTTCGTCGGTCGGGCGGATCATTTTCAGCTCTGGCAGCCGCAGGCTTTTGTGGCCGCACAGGCGCAGGCACGAGGGGAGCGCAAGCTGGCGGGCAAGCGTTCCTGAAAGAACGAGGGAACGGAATGGTGGCGAATCCTGGCGGAGGTTCAACTGATGCCGGTGGCGGACCGGTTCGTCACATTCCTGTTCTTCTCGCTGAAGTCCTTGCGGCATTGGCGCCCGCACCCGGTAAACTCATCCTCGACGGTACGTTCGGTGCGGGCGGTTACAGTTCAGCCATCCTTGCTGCCGGCGCCGAGGTGATTGCGCTCGACCGCGATCCGACGGCGATTGCGGCTGGTCAAGCGATGGTCGCCGCCCATGGCGGTCGTCTCAGGCTCGTTCATTCGCAATTCTCGCATCTCGCCGATCATGCGCCGCAAGGCGGGCTCGACGGCGTCGTGCTCGATATCGGCGTCTCCTCCATGCAGATCGACGAGGCCGAGCGCGGCTTCTCCTTCCAGAAAAACGGGCCGCTCGACATGCGCATGTCGGCCGAAGGCGTTTCGGCCGCCGATGTCGTCAACCGCGCCAAGGTCGCCGATCTCATCCGCATCTTCCATTTTCTCGGCGAGGAAAGCCAGGCGCCGCGCATCGCCCATGCGATCGAGAAGCGCCGCGCCGAAAAGCCATTTGAAACGACACGCGATCTCGCCGGTCTCATCGAGCTCGTCACGCCGCGCAAGATGAAGGACAAGATCCATCCGGCAACGCGCGTCTTCCAGGCATTGCGCATCTTCGTCAACGACGAGCTCGGCGAACTGGCGCAGGCGCTGTTTGCGGCGGAGGCGTCGCTGAAACCCGGCGGGCGGCTCGTCGTCGTCACCTTTCATTCGCTCGAAGACCGTATCGTCAAGAAATTCTTCTCCGATCGCGCCGGCAAGGCGTCGGGTTCGCGGCATCTGCCGGTCGCGCATGAGCGGGCGGCAACCTTTGCGGCGATCGGCAAGCCGATGGTTTCGGCAAGCGAGGCGGAGGCGGAGATCAATCCGCGCGCCCGCTCCGCCAAGCTGCGCGCCGGTCTGAGGACGGACGCCGGCGCCGAAGCCGCGGATATGTCGCTCTTCGGGTTTCCCAATCTTGCCAGTCTCGGAAAGCTTGGAGGTTGATATGCTGAAAACGTTCGATCTCGTGCTCATCGGCGTCATGACGGCCACCGCCGCCGTGACCTACACGATCAAGCACCGCGCCGAATTGAAGGTCGAGGAGGTTCATCGCCTCGAGGCAGAGATCAAGCTCGAGAAGGACACGATCGACCTTCTCAAGGCCGACTGGGCGCTGCAATCGCAGCCGAACCGGCTGGAGCGGCTGGTCAAGGCCTATAATGAAGAATTGAAGCTGCAGCCGACGGAATCGACGGCGCTCGTGCATGCCAAGGAATTGCCGATGCTGAAATCCGAGGTTCCCGTGCCTGACGTGACGGAGGCAAAGGCCAGCGCCAAGAGCGCGACCGAGGCCAGCGCCAAGAGCGCGACCGTGGCCAGCGCCAAAGGCGCACCAGACACCAAGGGCGCGCAAGCCAGCGCCAAGGCGCAGCCCATTCCGGTGCCTGCGCCACGCGGCGAGGCAGAGGATGCAGACCAGATCGAAACCGGATCGGTGGAGGAATAATGTCGTTTCTTTCCCGCATCATGGTTTTGAAGAGCCAGGCGCATTTCTCCGCCGGCGTCTATAACCGGTTCGGCGGTCCTTCCCCCGCCGGCCTGGCGATCGAGGGATCGCGCAAGAAGAAATCCGGGCAGGCAAAAAGCCGCGTCGGCCTGCTGATCCTTGGCTTCCTGGGCGTCTACGCCGTCATCGGCGGCCGTCTCGTCGAATATGCGATGAAGGATCAGGAGGTCGTCTCCAGCATCCTGCCGCCCGACCGGCTGATGGCCTCGCGCCCCGACATTCTCGACCGCAACGGCGAGGTGCTGGCGACCGACATCCGCACCGTCTCGCTGTTTGCCGAGCCGAACAAGATCGTCGATGCCGACGAGGCGGTCGAGAAGCTTGCAACGGTGCTGCCCGAGCTCGACGTCAGAGACACTTATAAGAAGCTCTCGGTCAAGACCTCGCATTTCGCCTGGCTGCGCCGGCAACTGACGCCGAAGCAGCAGAGCCAGATCCTCGCGCTCGGCATTCCCGGTATCGGCTTCCGGCCGGAGAAGCGCCGCTTCTATCCGGGCGGGGCGACTGCCGCGCACATCCTCGGTTACGTCAACATCGACAACCGCGGTGTCGCCGGCATGGAGAAATTTATCGACGACCAGGGGCTTGCCGATCTCGCCTCCGTCGGCATGACCAGCGACCAGCCGCTCGAGCCGGTGCGCCTTTCGATCGACCTGCGCGTGCAGAACATCGTTCGGGACGCGGTCGTCAACGCCGTCAGCAATTTCCAGGCCAAGGGTGCCGGTGCCGCGGTCATCGACGTGCATACCGGGGAAGTGCTGGCGATGGCATCGGCGCCGGATTTCGATCCGAACGATCCGCAGGAAGGCGCCAAGGAGGGTTGGCTCAACCGGATGACCAACGGCACCTTCGAAATGGGTTCTACCTTCAAGACCTTTTCGCTGGCCATGGCGCTCGATAGCGGCAAGGTGAAGATGACCGACAGTTTCGATGCCAGCAAATCGATCTATATCGGCGGCTTTACCATCCACGATTTTCACGGGCAGCGCCGCTGGCTGACCGTTCCTGAGATTTTCCAGTATTCTTCGAATATCGGTACGGCGCGTGTCATCGACATCGTCGGCATCGACGCTCAGAAGGACTATCTCACCAAGTTAGGCCTCTTGACGAAGATGCAGACCGAGCTGCCCGAAGTGAAGATGCCGAGCCAGCCGCGCGTCTGGAAGAAGATCAATTCGATCACGATTTCCTTCGGCCATGGCGTCTCGACGACGGCGCTGCAGACAGGGGTGGCGGCTGCCGCTCTCGTCAACGGCGGCAAGCTGATCGAGCCGACATTCTTGCCGCGCACGCGCGAACAGGCCGATCAGATCGCCAAGCAAGTCCTTAAGAAGTCGACTAGCGACGAAGTGCGCTATCTCCTCGATTTCAACGGCTACAAGGGGTCGGGGCGGGTCGCCCGCGTGCCGGGTTTTGCCGTCGGCAGCAAGACCGGTACGGCGGACAAGGTGGTGAACGGGCGTTATTCGGCGACGCTGAATTTCAATTCCTTCATCGCCGCATTCCCGATCAACGATCCCAGATATGCCGTGATCACCTTCTGCGACGAGCCGAAGACCGGCGAGAAGGCCTATGGCGGCACGCTCTCCGCCGGTACCGCCGGCCCGATCGCCCGCGAGATCATCAGGCGTGCGGCCCCCATTCTCGGCATCGAGCCGAAATTCGGGGAGGGCGGATCGGCCTTGCTGGTGTCTTATTGAGTGTGAATGAATATCGACGCCGATTCGCGAGGGGTGAACCGGCTTCAAGAGAGAAAAGTGCATTCGATGAAATTGCGAGACTTGGCCGGAGATCAGTTTCCGGAACTTGAAGCACAGCTCGAAGGCCCGGCAGGACTGCTTGATATTTCAGGCCTGTCTTCGGACAGCCGCAAGGTGGCGCCGGGCAATGCCTTCGTCGCGGTCGCCGGCACCAAGGCGGACGGCGCAGGCTTCATCGTGGATGCCGCCGGCCGCGGCGCTGCCGTCGCCATCGCCGCCCAAGCCGTCGATGCTTCGATCCCCGTGTTTGCGGTCAAGGAGCCGCGCCGTTTCCTCTCCATCGCCGCCGCACGTTTCCACGGCAGGCAGCCCGACACCATGGTCGCCGTCACCGGCACGGCCGGCAAAACTTCCGTCGCTTCTTTCACCCGGCAGATCTGGGCGCATGCGGGCCACGCGGCCGCGATGATCGGCACGACGGGCGTCGTCTCGCCGACGCGCAACGAATATGGCTCGCTGACGACGCCCGATCCGGTGTCTCTTCATGAGCTGCTGGCCGAACTCGCCGGAGAGGGCGTGACGCATGCCGCGATGGAGGCCTCCAGCCACGGTCTCGACCAGTGCCGGCTTGATGGCGTCAGGCTTGCCGCCGCCGCCTTCACCAATCTCGGCCGCGACCACATGGATTATCATCCGACTGTCGAGGCCTACATGGCCGCCAAAATGCGGCTTTTCGATACGCTGTTGCCGAAGGGATCGCCGGCGGTGATCTTTGCCGACGATCCGTGGTCGGCGCAGGCGATCAAGGCCGCGACCGATGCCGGTCACGACATTCGTACCGTCGGGCGAAAGGGCGATTATCTCTCGTTGAAGCGCGTCGAGCACTTCCGCCACAAGCAGATGGCCGAGATCCATATCGGCGGCGAGATCTTCGAGGTGGACATTCCGCTGGCCGGCGATTTTCAGGTGGCCAACGCGCTGGTGGCAGCAGGGCTTGCCATGTCGACCGGCGTTGAGGCGAAGGTTGCGATGGCCGCGCTCGAGAAGCTCGTCGGCGCGTCCGGCCGTCTCGAACTCGTCGGCCATACGAAAGACGGCGCGCTCGCCTATGTCGATTACGCCCACAAGCCCGATGCACTGGAAAACGTGCTGGGCTCTGTCAGACCCTTCACCACCGGCCGTGTCATTGTCGTTTTCGGCTGCGGCGGCGACCGTGACCGCGGCAAACGGCCGATCATGGGCGAAATCGCCTGCCGTCTTGCCGACGTTGTCATCGTCACCGACGATAATCCGCGTTCTGAGGAGCCGGCCTCCATCCGCGCGGAGATCATGACGGCCGCGCCTTGCGCCGCGGAAATCGCCGATCGCGCCACGGCGATCCGCGAGGCGGTCGGCATGCTGAGATCCGGCGATACGCTGATCGTCGCCGGCAAGGGGCATGAGGAAGGGCAGACGATCGGCGGCGTCACCCTGCCGTTCTCCGATCATGCGGAGGTGCGCAAGGCCTTGGAGGAGTTGAAATCTTGAGCTGGCTCTGGACGACGGAAGACATGATCGCAGCGATGGCGGGGCGCCCTTTCGGCACGCTGCCCGAGGGCATCACCGGCATTTCCATCGACAGCCGCTCGATTACTCCAGGCGCAGCCTTCTTCGCGATCAAGGGCGACCGCGTCGACGGTCACGACTACGCCTCGATGGCGATGGCGAACGGCGCTTCCCTTCTCGTCGTCAGCGAGGCGAGGCTTCCCGCCATGGGCCGCCTGACGGTGCCGATGATCGTCGTGGAAGACGTGCTCGCGGCGCTTGGCCGGCTCGGCCTTGCCTCGCGCGAGCGCTCGCGGGCTCGGATCATCGCGGTGACGGGATCTGTGGGAAAGACGACCACAAAGGAAATGCTGCGGCACGTGCTATTGCCCTCCGGCAAGGTGCACGCCTCCGTCGCCTCCTTCAACAATCATTGGGGCGTGCCGCTGACGCTGGCGCGCATGCCTGAGGATACGGATTACGGCGTCTTCGAAGTCGGGATGAACCATCCCGGCGAGATTCGGCCGCTGGTGGCGATGATCCGTCCCGATGTCGCCATCATCACGACGATCGCACCGGCGCACCTCGGCAATTTCAAGAATATCAAGGAAATCGCCGCCGCCAAGGCCGAGATCTTCGAGGGGCTCGAACCCGGCGGCCATGTCGTGCTCAACCGCGACAACGACCAGTTCAATTTCCTCGACCGCACGGCGCAGTCGCACGGCATCGAGCATATCCATTCTTTCGGCCAGCATGCCAAGGCCGAATTCCGGCTCGCAGAATTCAATGGTTCCGACGAGAATTCGACGCTGTGGCTGACGATCGGCGGCGAGACGCTGGAGGTCGCGCTCGGCGCGCCGGGCCGCCATATCGCCGAGAATGCGCTCGCAGCGCTCGGCGTCGTCAGGATCGTCGGCGCCGATATGCAGAAGGCGATCGAAGCGCTTGCGACGCTGAAGCCGGAAAAGGGCAGGGGCAAGCGCCACCGGCTTGTCATCGGCGGCGGCAGCTTCACGCTGATCGACGAGAGCTACAATGCCAATCCGGCTTCGATGCGCGCGGCGATCGCGCTGCTGGCGGCCTCCGAGCCGACCGGCCGCGGACGCCGTATCGCCGTGCTCGGCGACATGCTTGAGATGGGCGAGTATGCGCAAAAGGTCCATACCGACCTTACCGTGCCGTTGCTTGCTGCCGGCATCGAGCATGTCTGGCTCGCAGGAGCGGAGATGGCTGTGCTCAAGGAATCGTTGCCGGAAAGCGTCCATGTCGAATATCGCGAGAACACGGACGAATTGACGGATTATGTATTGAACTCGGTCGCGCCAGGCGACGTGTTGATGGTGAAATCGTCTCTGGGCATCGGTTTCGGCAAGATCGTCGCCGCGCTCCTTGACAAGTTCCCGCCATTTGCCGACACGCAACGCGAATTTTGATCGGGTAAACAAGGGGCCCTGAATGCTGATCTGGCTTGTCGAACTGTCGGAATATTTCAAATTTCTGAACCTGTTCAGATATATTACCTTCCGCACGGGGGCTGCTCTCTTCACCTCAGCACTGATCGTCTTCCTGTTCGGGCCGACGATCATCAATTCGCTGCGCATCCGGCAGGGCAAGGGCCAGCCGATCCGCGCCGACGGGCCGCAGACGCATTTCAAGAAGGCCGGCACGCCGACCATGGGCGGGCTGATGATCCTCGCCGGCATCGTCGGCGCGTCGCTGCTCTGGGCCGATCTTTCCAACGTCTATGTGGTCGCCACGCTGCTGGTGACGCTGGGCTTCGGTGCGATCGGCTTCTACGACGATTATCTCAAGGTAACGAAGCAGAGCCACATGGGCTTTTCCGGCAAGGCGCGTCTCGGCATCGAATTCGTCATCGCCGGCATCGCCGTCTATTTCATGATGCGCACCGCCCTTGCCTCGGGGATTGCCGGCTCGACCTTCGGCTCCTCGATCGCCTTTCCCTTCTTCAAGGACTTCATGATCAATATCGGCATCATGTTCGTCGTCTTCGGCGGCTTCGTCATCGTCGGCGCCGGCAATGCCGTCAACCTGACTGACGGTCTCGATGGGCTTGCCATCGTGCCTGTGATGATCGCCGCCGCCTCCTTCGGCGTCATCGCCTATCTCGCCGGCAATGTGGTGTTTGCGAATTACCTGCAGATCAATTTCGTGCCCGGCACCGGCGAACTTGCCGTCGTGCTTGGCGCCGTCATTGGCGCCGGCCTCGGCTTTCTCTGGTTCAACGCGCCGCCGGCCGCCATCTTCATGGGCGACACGGGGTCGCTGGCACTTGGCGGCACGATCGGCACCGTCGCCGTCGCCACCAAGCACGAGATCGTCATGGCAATCATCGGCGGCCTCTTCGTCATCGAGACGCTGTCGGTCATCATCCAGGTCGGTTTCTTCAAGATGACCGGCCGGCGCGTCTTCCTGATGGCGCCGATCCATCATCACTTCGAGAAGAAGGGCTGGACCGAGAGCCAGGTGGTGATCCGCTTCTGGATCGTCGCCGTCGGCCTTGCGATGCTCGGCCTTTCGACACTGAAGCTCCGGTGAAGCAGCGATGATCCCGGTCACGACGCTCAAGGACAGGAAGGTCGCGCTCTTCGGGCTTGGCGGCTCCGGCTTTGCCACCGCCCGGGCGCTGGTATCAGGCGGTGCCGATGTGACCGCCTGGGACGACAATCCCGACAGTGTCGCCAAGGCCGCTGCCGAAGGCATCAGGACGGAAGACCTGCACAACATCGACTGGAGCCAGCAGGCGCTGTTCGTGCTGTCGCCCGGCGTGCCGCTCACCCATCCGAAGCCGCATTGGACCGTCGATCTTGCGCGGGCGGCCGGCGTCGATATCGTCGGTGACGTCGAACTCTTCGTGCGCGAGCGCCGCGCCCATGCGCCGGATTGCCCTTTCATCGCCATAACCGGCACCAACGGCAAGTCGACCACGACGGCGCTGATCGCCCATATCCTGAAATCGGCCGGCTACGACACGCAGCTCGGCGGCAATATCGGCACGGCGGTGCTGACGCTCGATCCGCCGAAGGCCGAGCGTTATTACGTCGTCGAATGCTCCTCCTACCAGATCGATCTGGCGCCGACACTGAACCCTTCGGCCGGCATCCTGCTCAACCTGACGCCCGATCATCTCGACCGTCACGGCACCATGCAGCATTATGCCGATATCAAGGAAAGGCTGGTCGCAGGTAGCGATGTCGCGATCGTCGGCGTCGACGACAGCCATTCGGCGCTGATTGCCGACCGTGTCGAGCGGGCAGGCGTCAAGGTGGTCCGTATTTCGCGCCGCAACGTGCTGGCCGACGGCATCTATGCCGAGGGCACCAAACTCATCCAGGCTGCCGGCGGCGCCATGCTGCCCTTCGCCGATCTCGACGGCATCCAGACGCTGCGCGGCAGTCATAATGCGCAGAATGCCGCCGCAGCCGTCGCCGCCTGCCTCGCGGTCGGGGTTTCCGCCGACGCCATCCGCGCCGGCCTTGCATCGTTCCCCGGCCTCAAGCACCGCATGCAGCCGGTCGGGCAGCGTGGCCGCGTCGTTTTCGTCAACGATTCCAAGGCGACCAATGCCGACGCCGCAGCGCCGGCTCTTTCGAGCTATGATCGCATCTATTGGATCGCCGGAGGCTTGCCGAAGGCTGGCGGGATCACGACGCTTGCTCTCTATTTTCCGCGCATCGCCAAGGCCTATCTGATCGGCGAGGCGGCGGCGGAATTCGCCGCGACGCTCGGCGAGGCCGTGCCTTACGAGATCTCGGGCACGCTGGAGCGCGCCGTCGCGCATGCGGCCGCCGATGCCGAACGCGACGAGAGCGCTGCTTCGGCCGTGATGTTATCCCCGGCTTGCGCAAGCTTCGACCAGTATAAGAATTTCGAAGTCAGGGGCGAAGCCTTCGTCGGCCACGTGGCGGCGCTTGACGGGATTGCAATGCTGATCGGTCCGGCAACAGGAGAGAAATGACATGGTAAGCCGCGCGGAACGTGGGCCTCTGGCCGATTGGTTCTGGACCATCGACCGCTTCTTCCTGGCAATGTTCATCTTCCTGATGGGCATCGGCTTCATGCTGTCGTTTGCGGCATCTCCTGCGGTCGCCGAGCGCATTGGGCTCGAGCCCTTCCACTTCGTCAAACGCCATGCGGCCTTCATGATTCCTTCGATCGGCGTCATGCTCGGGCTGTCGTTCCTGACGCCACGCCAGGTGCGGCGAACCGCGATCCTGATCCTGATCATCTCGGTCGCCATGATGGTGCTGGTGTTGTTCGTCGGGCAGGAGGTCAAGGGTGGCCGGCGCTGGATCTGGATCGCCGGCCTTTCCATCCAGCCGTCGGAATTCATGAAGCCTGCCTTCGTGGTGGTCTGTGCCTGGCTGTTTGCCGAACATGCGCGCCAGCCGGAGATCCCCGGCAATCTCTTTGCCATCATCCTGTTCGGCATCGTCGCGGCCCTTCTCGTCGCGCAGCCGGACCTCGGCCAGACCATCCTGACCACGGCCGTCTGGGGCGGGATGTTCTTCATGGCCGGCATGCCATGGATCTGGATCATGCTGCTCGGCATCGGCGGCGCCGGCGGCCTGCTCAGCGCCTACTACGTCTTCCCGCACGTCGCCGGCCGAATAGACAAGTTCATGACCGGCGAGGGTGATACGTTCCAGATCGATACCGCGCGCGAGGCGATCATCCGCGGCAGTTGGTTCGGCCAGGGACCGGGCGAAGGCATCGTCAAGCGCATCATCCCGGATGCGCATACCGACTTCATCTTCTCGGTCGCGGCCGAGGAGTTCGGCATCGTCTTCTGCATGGCGCTCGTCGCGCTGTTTACCGTGCTGGTGCTGCGCGGCCTCTCGCATGCCTATCGCGAGCGAAACGATTTCAACCGCTTCGCCGTCGCCGGCCTTGTGCTGCAGATGGGCATCCAGTCGATCATCAATATCGGCGTCAATCTCGAACTGCTGCCGGCAAAGGGCATGACGCTGCCGCTGATTTCTTATGGCGGCTCGTCTATGGTGGCGATCTGCGTCACCGCCGGCTTCATTCTGGCGCTGACGCGCCATCGACCGGAAAAACGCGCGCAGGACCGGAGCCTCTTCCGCGTCCCGCACGGCATGCCGGCGGAGTAGAAGACCATGAGCAAAGGCATCGTGCTGCTTGCCGCCGGGGGAACCGGCGGCCATGTGTTCCCGGCGGAGGCACTGGCCTTCAAGCTGAAGGAGCGCGGCTATTCGGTGCATCTCGTCACGGACAGCCGGGCCGAGCGCTATGCCGGCAAGTTTCCGGCCGAGGAAATCCATGTCGTGCCGTCGGCGACGATCGGTTCGAAGAACCCGGTTGCCGTCGCCCGCTCGCTATGGACGCTCTGGAGCGGGATGCGGGCGGCGAAGAAGCTGATCCAGCGGCTGCAGCCGGTCGTCGTCGTCGGTTTCGGCGGTTATCCCACCGTGCCGCCGCTGCTTGCCGCCACCCGGCTCGGCGTGCCCGCGATGATCCACGAGCAGAATGCGGTGATGGGGCGCGCCAACAAGGCCTTGGCGACTCGCGTGCAGGCCATCGCCGGCGGTTTCCTGCCGGAGGGAGGCGCTGCCTTTCCGGACAAGACGGTGACGACGGGAAATCCCGTCCGTCCGGCAATCATCGCCGCAGCCGAGGTGCCTTACACGCCGTCGCATCCGGGCGAGGCCTTCAACCTCGTCGTCTTCGGCGGCAGCCAGGGCGCGCAATATTTCTCCAAGGCGCTGCCGACGGCGATCAGCCTGCTCGACGACGCGCTTCGCGTGCGCCTGCGCATCACCCAGCAGGTGCGTCCCGAGGATATGGAGATGGTCAGCGGCTGCGTCGCGAGGCTGGAGATGGGAGCCGATATCGCACCCTTCTTCACCGACATGGCCGAGAGGCTGGCGAGGGCGCATCTCGTCGTCTGCCGTTCGGGCGCCTCGACGGTTTCGGAAATCTCCGTCATCGGCCGGCCTGCCGTGCTCGTGCCTTACCCGCACGCTCTCGATCACGACCAGGCGGCGAATGCGGCGGCACTTGCTGCGACCGGCGGGGCGAAGGTGATCGCCCAGTCGGAGCTTTCACCGGAGAAGATCGCGGCGATCCTGACGGCTGTGATGAACGATCCAGAAAAGCTTTCGCACATGGCGGCAGCGGCGAAACTCGCCGGGAAACCCGATGCAGCGAACTTGCTTGCCGACATGGTTGAGGCTATTGCCGCCAAACGGACAATTGCGGAATTCAAGAGGACACGCGCATGAAACTGCCGAAGACGATCGGTCTCGTCCATTTCATCGGCATCGGCGGCATCGGCATGAGCGGCATTGCCGAGGTGCTGCACAATCTCGGCCACAAGGTGCAGGGATCGGACCAGGCCGACAGTGCAAATGTCCAGCGCCTGCGCGACAAGGGCATCGAGGTCTTCGTCGGCCACCGGGCCGAAAACCTGGGTGAGGCCGAAGTCGTCGTCGTCTCGACGGCGATCAAGAAGAGCAATCCGGAGCTCATCGCCGCGCGCGAAAAGCTGCTGCCGGTGGTGCGCCGCGCCGAGATGCTGGCCGAGCTGATGCGCTTCCGCAATGCGATCGCCATCGGCGGCACGCATGGCAAGACGACGACCACCTCGCTGGTCGCCACATTGCTCGAAGCCGGTGGGCTCGACCCGACCGTCATCAATGGTGGTATCATCAATGCCTACGGCACCAATGCCCGCATGGGCGAGGGCGAGTGGATGGTGGTCGAGGCCGACGAATCGGACGGCACCTTCCTGAAGCTTCCGGCCGATGTCGCGGTCATCACCAATATCGACCCGGAACATCTCGACCATTACGGCAATTTCGACGCCGTGCGCGCCGCCTTTCGGCAGTTCGTCGAGAACGTGCCATTCTACGGCTTCGGCGTCATGTGTCTCGACCATCCCGAGGTGCAGTCGCTGGTCGGCCGCATCGAGGACCGCAAGATCATCACCTATGGCGAGAACCCGCAGGCCGACGTGCGCTTCAAGAATGTGCGCATCGACGGCACGCGCTCGATCTTCGACGTCGAAATCCGCCGCCGCCGCACCGGCCAGGTGATCGAACTCAAGGGGCTGGTCATGCCGATGCCCGGACGGCATAATATCTCCAACGCGACGGCGGCGATTGCCGTTGCCAACCGGCTCGGCATATCGAGCGCCGATATCGCCAAGGGGCTCGCCTCCTTCGGCGGCGTCAAGCGCCGCTTCACGCTGACCGGCGAGTGGAATGGGGTGCAGATCTTTGACGATTACGGCCATCATCCGGTCGAGATCAAGGCGGTGCTGCGCGCCGCCCGAGAGTCCTGCAAGGGCCGTGTCATCGCCGTCCACCAGCCGCACCGCTATAGCCGTCTTGCGAGCCTGTTCGAGGAATTCGCCGCCTGCTTCAACGATGCCGACAGCATTTTCCTGGCACCCGTCTATGCGGCGGGCGAGGATCCGATCGAGGGTATCGATTCCGTGTCGCTGGTCTCGCGCATAAAATCCGGTGGCCATCGTGACGCCCGCTTTCTAAGCTCGGCGGAGCTTCTGCCGCAGATGGTCGCGGAGGTTGCAATGCCTGGCGATTTCGTGGTTCTGTTGGGGGCTGGGAGCATCACATCCTGGGCGGCGGCGCTGCCCAAACAACTGGAAGGCCTATCGGGAAAGTCCGTATGAAACAGGTGAATGGGGAAAAGCTTCTCGCGTCTCTCGGAGACGGTGTAAAGGATATCCGCGGCCGTATCACGCCGGATGCCCCGATGGACCGTGTCACCTGGTTCAGGGCCGGCGGCCTGGCCGAGCTGATGTTCCAGCCGCATGACGTCGACGATCTCATCGCCTTCCTGAAGATATTGCCGGAAGAGGTGCCGCTGACGGTGGTCGGCGTCGGCTCCAACATCCTGGTACGCGACGGCGGCATTCCCGGCGTTGTGTTGCGCCTGTCGGCCAAGGGGTTCGGTTTCGTCGAGCTTGCCGGCGAAAACCGCATCCTGGCCGGCGCCATCTGCCCTGATAAACATGTGGCGGCGATGGCGATGGACAACGGCATCGGCGGCTTCCATTTCTTCTACGGCATTCCGGGCGGCATCGGCGGCGCGGCGCGCATGAATGCCGGCGCCAACGGTGTGGAGACGCGTGAGCGGCTGATCGAGGTCCATGCGGTCGACCGCAAGGGCGACAAGCATGTGCTTTCCAATGCCGAGATGGGCTATTCCTACCGGCATTCGACCGCATCCACAGATCTGATCTTCACCTCGGTGCTGTTCGAGGGCTATCCGGAGGAGCGCGCCCAGATTCGCGCCGAGATGGACGCCGTGCGCAATCATCGCGAGACGGTGCAGCCGGTGCGCGAAAAGACCGGCGGCTCGACCTTCAAGAACCCGGCTGGTCATTCGGCCTGGAAACTGGTCGACGAGGCAGGCTGCCGCGGTCTCGTCATCGGCGGAGCACAGATGTCGTCGCTTCACTGCAACTTCATGATCAACATGGGGCAGGCAACCGGCTACGATCTCGAATATCTTGGCGAACAGGTGCGCCGCGAGGTCTTCGAAAAAGACGGCATCAAGCTCGAATGGGAAATCAAACGCCTCGGCGTCTTCATGCCCGGCCGTGAGGTGCGTCCGTTCCACGGTGTGACGAGCGAATAACGGTTTACGTCACCGCAAGCTTCAGGCCTTCGCGCGGCGTGACGAGGGGCGACCAGCCGAGCACGCCGCGAGCGTGGGATATATCGACCTGCAGGGAACCGCAAAGACGCTGGTAGACGGCGTCCTTTCCGGTGACCCTCGCGCCCATCTGCAACAGCGCGGGGGGGAAGGGGAGCAGCATGGGTTTGACACCCAGCCCTGCGGCAATCCCTTCGATAAGCCCGGGAGTCGAAAGATCTTCTCCATCGCCTGCGAGAAAGGTCTGGCCGGCAGCACCCGGATGCTTCATCCCGGTGATGATCAGATCGACGAGATTTGGAAGCGCGACCAGTGTCCGGCGGTTCTTCAGCGACGCGAAGGGGAGCGGTATCTTCTTCCTGACAAGTCCGACGAGCAGGGCGAAGTTGCCCCGCGCGCCGGGTCCATAAACGAGCGGCGGGCGAATGACCACGACTTCCATGCCTGTTCGGGCGGCGATTTCATGCAGCCCGATTTCAGTTTCCAGCTTCGAGATCCCATAGGGATCGATCGGCATTGGCCTATCGTCATGCCGGAAGGGCCGATCGTTCTCCTCGCCATTGACCTTGATGCTGCTGATGAAGACGAACCTTTTTACGCCCGTGCGGGCGGCCTGCTCGGCAAGGTTCAACGTGGCGGCAGTGTTGATCAAACGAAATTCCGCAAGCGGATCGGCTGCGCGGTCGTGCATGATGTGAACACGAGCGGCGAGATGGACGATGACGTCGATACCCTCGAGAACTGCCGCCCAATCGGTTTCGCTGGATATTTCGATGGGGAAATGCCGCACGGATGTCGGGAAGCTGACGGCTGCAGATCGCGTCGTCACCGCAAGCTCGCATACCCGTTCTCCATGCAGTCTTTCGACGAGAGGCCTACCGACAAAGCCGGCTGCGCCGGTAATGAGGCATCGCATGATCTGTTCCCTGTTCTACCGTGAGTGCTCCGGTTAACCGGAAGTGCCCGCGGCATCAATAAAAAAGCCGCGACGTTGGTAGTCGCGGCTTGTCGTTTGCTTGCTGCTAGAGGCTCAGACTTCCTCGTGGCCCGACAGCCGGATGCAGACCAGCGAGATCACCGCCGAGGCGGCGAGGTAGTAGCCGACATAGTCCAGACTATAATGGGTGGCGAGCCAGGTGGCGATATAAGGGGCGAGCGAAGCGCCGAAGATGCCGCCGAGGTTGAAGGTCATCGAGGCGCCGGTATAGCGCACCGTGGTCGGAAAGGGGGCGGCCAGGGCAGCGCCGATCGGACCATAGGTGAAGCCCATCAAGGCGAGGCCGATGATCGAGCACAGGAAAGCGCCTGTGAGACCGCTGGTCAACAGCGTCGCGTAGAAGAAGCCGAAGATGGCGATGGCAATCGTCGTCAGCGTCAGGATGATGCGGCGCGAATAGAGATCGGAGAGCCAGCCGGAGAGCGGGATCGTCAGGCCGAAGAAGACGACGCCGACAAGCTGGACGACCAGGAACTGCTCGCGGGAGTAACCGAGCCCACCCTTTTCCAGAGGTGTCGTACCCCAGGAGAGCGTGAAGACCGTCATCAGGTAGAACAGCACGAAGGTCGCGACGGCGATGAAGGTGCCGAGGATCAGGCTGCGCAGATGGTTACGGAAGACGACCTCGATCGGCACGGCGACGCGTTCGTGCTTTTCGACGGCCTTGCGGAATTCCGGCGTCTCGGCAATCTTCAGGCGGACATAGAGGCCGACGGCGACGAGGGCGAGGCTGGCGATGAAGGGAATGCGCCATCCGTAGTCGAGGAAATCCTCGTTGCTCATCGTTTCCGCCAGGATGAGGAAGAAGCCGGAGGAGAGGATGAAGCCGATCGGCGCGCCGAGCTGCGGGAACATGGCGTACCAGCTGCGCTTGCCGGGAGGAGCGTTTTCGGTGGCAAGCAGAACGGCGCCGCCCCATTCGCCGCCGAGGCCGAGGCCCTGACCGAAGCGGCAAAGCGCCAGCAGCAAGGGTGCTGCGATGCCGATCGCATCATAGCCGGGCAGCATGCCGATCAGCACGGTCGAAAGGCCCATCGTCATCAGCGCGGCGACGAGCGTCGCCTTGCGGCCGATGCGGTCGCCGAAATGACCGAAAACCACAGCGCCGATGGGGCGGGCGAAAAAGGCGATCGAGAAGGTGACGAGCGACTGCAGCGTTGCGGCGTTCGTATCGCTTGCCGGGAAGAAGAGATGCGGGAAGACGAGGACGGCTGCCGTCGCGTAGACGTAGAAGTCGAAGAATTCGATGGTGGTGCCGACAAGGCTGGCGATAAGGACGCGGGCCGGAGAATTGACTTGCGTGCTGTTCGAGGCAGGAGTCGGCGATGCGGAGATCGCGTCAGACATTTTCATTCCAATCAGTATTTTTGTGAATCGCCGTGGGAGGCCGGCGGGTTTTAACGCTATTTCAGGTCCGTGAAAACGTCAAAACATGGAGTGTTTACAGGGGACGCGGCCCCGCATGCATTACCGGCTCGCGTCCTCCGGCGTCATCTCAAATCTTTGGGTTTTCCTTCCTTGCGCGAGGCTTGCCGTGGCGTTGCCCGCGTGCTTGACCGGAATCGAATTGTAACAGATTCATTGCTAACCCTCTGGTTGAGGGCAGAGGAGATATCCATGCAAAAGAGTCTTGTCGCCGAATTTCTCGGCACGTTCTGGCTGGTCTTCGGCGGATGCGGCAGTGCCGTGCTGGCCGCAGCCTATCCCGAGCTTGGAATCGGTTTTGTCGGCGTGGCCTTTGCGTTCGGTCTGACCGTGCTCACCATGGCCTATGCCGTGGGCGGCATTTCGGGCGGTCATTTCAATCCCGCGGTCTCGCTTGGCCTTACAGTTGCCGGACGGTTTCCGGCGGCGCGCCTCGTTCCCTATATCGTCGTGCAGGTTGTCGGCGCCATCGCCGCGGCGGCGCTGCTTTATCTCATCGCCAGCGGCAAGGCGGGGTTCGAAGTCGGCGGCTTTGCCGCCAACGGATATGGCGAGCACTCTCCGGGTGGCTATTCACTGCTTTCGGCGCTGCTGATCGAGGTGCTGCTGACCATGTTCTTCCTGATCATCATCCTGGGGTCGACCAGCAGCCGGGTGCCTGCGGGCTTCGCGCCGCTTGCGATCGGCCTCGGCCTGACGCTGATCCATCTCGTTGCCATCCCCGTGACGAATACCTCGGTCAATCCGGCGCGTTCCACCGGCCAGGCGCTTTTCGTCGGCGGCTGGGCGCTGCAGCAGCTCTGGCTGTTCTGGATTGCGCCGCTTGCGGGCGGGGCGCTCGGCGGGCTCGTATGGAAATTCCTCGACGACGCCGACTGACTGCAAGATACCGATCTATCTCATTGAGCCCGCGCGGTTTTTCCGTGCGGGTTTTTCTGTTTTGGTGGATAGGCGGGCATCTTCGCTCCGACACTCCCGAAGAAGCGAAGGTTAAAAAATCAAGGGCGCGGCAATACGAAGTTAACGAAAGTAAACACTTCATTAACCATAATGATGCTCTAATGCACCCAGGTCGGACAAAGGCCCGAAACGGCGCAGACAGCTTCGCGCAAGCGTCGATTTCGAAAATGGAAGTTATTTTTGGGGGTGTTGATGAGTCGCAAGCATGTCGCTGTCCTGATGGGCGGATTTTCCTCGGAAAGGCCTGTCAGCCTTTCCTCGGGAAAGGCTTGCGCGGAAGCTCTCGAGGCAGAGGGCTTCGACGTGACGCGCATCGACGTGGCGCGCGACGTTTCCGAGAAACTCGCCGCGCTGAAGCCCGATGTCGTCTTCAATGCGCTTCACGGCCCATTCGGCGAGGACGGCACCATTCAGGGCATCCTCGAATATCTTGAAATCCCCTATACGCATTCGGGCGTGCTTGCCTCGGCGCTGGCGATGGACAAGGACAAGGCGAAGCTCGTTGCCGCCGCCGCCGGCATTCCTGTTGCCGAATCGCAGGTGGTCAACCGTTTCGCCTTTCCCTCGACGCATCCGATGAAGCCGCCCTATGTGGTGAAACCCCTCCGCGAGGGGTCGAGCTTCGGCGTCGTCATCGTCACGGAAGATCAGGCGCATCCGCCGCAGATCGTCAGCTCGCCCGAATGGCGTTACGGCGAGGAGGTGATCGTTGAGCGCTATGTTTACGGTCGTGAACTCACCTGCGGCGTCATGGGTGAAACTCCCCTCGGTGTCACGGAAGTGGTGCCGCAGGGACACAATTTTTATGATTACGACTCCAAGTATGCGGCTGGCGGTTCAAAACACGTCATCCCCGCGAAAATTTCACCGAATATTTACCAAAAAATACAAACATTGTCCCTAAGGGCGCATCAGGCAATCGGTTGTCGCGGCGTCAGTCGGTCCGACTTTCGTTACGACGATCGTTTCTCCGAAGACGGCGAAATCATCTGGCTGGAGGTCAATACCCAGCCAGGCATGACTCCAACCTCGCTCGTGCCCGAAATGGCCGGCCATGCCGGCTATTCATTTGGTCAGTTTCTCCGGTGGATGGTGGAGGACGCGTCTTGTTTGCGTTGACGGTCAAGAGGATAGGGCGCCCCAGCCATCATGCCGTGCTTCCGATCGTGGAAGCCGAAGAGCGGTTCGTGCTGCCGCGTCCGCTGCGCCGGGTCACGCGCTTCCTGATCAGTCTCTGCAGCGGCCGCATCTACATTCCTGTTCATACGGGCACGGTTTCGGCGCTTGCTTTCTTAGGCGCGACGGGGCTTTACGGCATGTCGCTCGGCGGCCACACGGAAGCCGTCGCGCAGGCAACGACGACGGCCGCGGGTTTTGCGATCGAGGACGTCAAGGTCTCCGGCAATTCGGAGACCTCCGAAATCGAGATCCTGCAGTTGATCGGCCTTGATGGCACGACCTCGCTGGTCGCGCTCGACGTCGATGCCGCCCGCCGGAAGATCGCGCATCTTCCCTGGGTCGAGAATGTCGAGGTCCGCAAGATTTATCCGAAGACGATCGAGGTGAAGCTCAAGGAGCGCCAGGCCTATGCGATCTGGCAGCACGGCCAGGAGCTTTCCCTGATCGAGAAGAACGGCAGCGTCATTGCGCCGCTGCGCGACAACAAGTTTTCGGCGCTGCCGCTCGTCGTCGGCCGCGATGCCGAAACGGCGGCGGCTTCGCTCGATGAAGCCTTCTCGAAGTGGCCCGACGTGAAGGCTCGCGTGAAGGCCTATGTCTGGATATCCGGCCGTCGCTGGGACCTGCACATGGATAACGGCGTCGTCGTCAAGTTGCCGGAAGACGGTATCGACCAGGCACTGGCGACGCTTTCGAAGTTCGACAAGGAGCATCAGCTCCTGGAGCGGGACATTGCCGCAGTCGATCTCAGGCTGGCCGACAGAACCGCGATCCAGCTGACGCCGGAGGCGGCGATCCGCAGGCAGACGGCAGTGACGGAGCGTACGAAGGAATTGAAGAAGGCGGGGCAGAATATATGAGCTTGTTCGGTTCATCCCATTTCGGATTGCCGCGCCTGAAGCCGCTTTCGTCGAAGCGGTCACATGTCGTTTCGGTGCTCGACATCGGTTCGACCAAGGTCGTCTGCATGATCGGCCGGCTGACGCCGCGCGAGGAAAGCCAGATCCTGCCGGGCCGCACGCACAATATCGAGATCATCGGCATCGGCCACCAGCGTTCCCGTGGCATCAAGACCGGCGTCATCGCCGATCTCGATGCGCTGGAAGGCGTCATCCGTCTCGCCGTTGATGCGGCCGAGCGCATGGCGGGGCTGACCGTCGAGAGCCTGATCGTCAACTTGACGGCCGGCCGCCTCGGCAGCGACATCTACACTGCGACGATTGATCTCGGCGGCCAGGAAGTCGAGCTCAACGATCTGAAGAAGGTGCTGTCGGCCGCCTGCCAGCAGTCGCTGCGCCAGGACCGTTCGGTGCTGCATTCGCTGGCGACCGGCTTCTCGCTCGACGGCGAGCGCGGCATCCGCGATCCGTTGGCGATGTATGGCGATGCACTCGGCGTCGACATGCATGTGGTGACGGCGGAGCGCTCGGCGCTGAAGAACCTCGAGCTTAGCGTCAACCGCGCGCATCTCTCGGTGGAGGGCATCGTTGCGACGCCCTATGCATCGGGCCTTGCGGCTCTCGTCGACGACGAGGTCGAGCTCGGCTGCGCGGCGATCGACATGGGCGGCGGCACGACGACGATCTCGGTGTTTGCCGAGGGCAAGCTCGTTCACACGGATGCCGTCGGCCTCGGCGGCCATCACGTCACCACCGACCTGGCGCGCGGCCTTTCGACCCGCATCGAGGATGCGGAGCGGCTGAAGGTCGTGCATGCCTCGGCCCTTTCGAACTCCTCCGACGAGCGCGAGCTGATCTCGATCCCGCCGATCGGCGAGGACGATCGCGACCAGCCGTCGCAGGTGCCGCGGGCACTCGTCTCGCGCATCGTGTCGGCCCGCATCGAGGAGACGATGGAACTGATCCGCGACCGTATCCAGCGCTCCGGTTTCAGCCCGATCGTCGGTAAGCGCGTTGTGCTGACCGGCGGGGCGAGCCAGCTGACCGGCCTTGCCGACGTGGCGCGGCGCATCCTTGCCCGCAACGTCCGCATCGGCCGCCCGATGGGCGTGTCGGGGCTGCCGACGGCGGCCAAGGGCCCGGCCTTTTCGACGGCTGTCGGCCTGATGATCTATCCGCAGGTCGCGGACATGGAGACACATGCGTCACAGAGCGGTCTGCTCATGTCGCTTGGGGGAAATAACAGCCGCATAGCCCGCATGGGCCAGTGGCTGAAGGAAAGCTTCTGAAATTGCGTAATTGGCCGGCGTGGCGATGCGGCCAGAGAGAGAAGGAACAGGTACAATGACCATCAAGCTGCAAAAGCCTGACATCACAGAGCTGAAGCCGCGCATCACCGTGTTCGGCGTTGGCGGCGGTGGCGGCAATGCCGTCAACAACATGATTACCGCCGGCCTCCAGGGCGTCGACTTCGTCGTCGCCAACACGGATGCGCAGGCGCTGACGATGACGAAGGCCGAGCGCATCATCCAGCTCGGCGTCAACGTCACCGAAGGCCTCGGTGCCGGCTCGCAGCCGGAAGTCGGCCGCGCGGCCGCCGAGGAGTGCATCGACGAGATCGTCGATCACCTGAACGGCACGCATATGTGCTTCGTCACCGCCGGCATGGGCGGCGGCACCGGCACAGGTGCTGCTCCGGTTGTCGCACAGGCGGCCCGCAACAAGGGCATCCTGACGGTCGGCGTCGTCACCAAGCCGTTCCATTTCGAAGGCGGGCGCCGCATGCGCCTGGCCGAGATGGGCATCCAGGAACTGCAGAAGTCTGTCGATACGCTGATCGTCATTCCGAACCAGAACCTCTTCCGCATTGCCAACGACAAGACGACCTTCGCCGATGCCTTCGCCATGGCTGACCAGGTTCTCTATTCGGGCGTTGCCTGCATTACCGACCTGATGGTCAAGGAAGGCCTCATCAACCTCGACTTCGCCGACGTCCGCTCGGTGATGCGCGAGATGGGCCGCGCGATGATGGGCACCGGCGAAGCTTCCGGCTCCGGCCGCGCGCTGCAGGCTGCAGAGGCTGCGATCGCCAACCCGCTGCTCGACGAAACCTCGATGAAGGGCGCCCAGGGCCTGCTGATCTCCATCACCGGCGGTCGCGACCTCACCCTCTTCGAAGTCGACGAAGCCGCGACCCGCATCCGCGAGGAAGTCGATCCTGACGCCAACATCATCCTCGGCGCCACCTTCGACGAATCGCTCGAAGGCATCATTCGCGTCTCGGTCGTCGCAACCGGCATCGACCGGGCGATGAACGAAGCCGCCGAACGGAACCTCCAGCCGGCAGCAAGGCCGGTTATCCGTCCCTCGGCGGCTGTTGCTCCGGCAGCGGCCGCAGTTCAGCCTGCCCCCGTGATGCAGGCACCGAAGGCCATGGATCCGATCGCGCAGACCATCCGCGAAGCCGAGATGGAGCGCGAGCTCGAAATTCCGGCCCCGCGTGCTGCCGCACCGCTGCAGCAGCCGGCGGCACAGCAGGAAACCTTCCGTCCGCAGAGCAAGATCTTCGCGCCTGCACCGGAAGCTCCGGCAATGCGTCCGGCACCGGTACAGCAGCAGGCTCCGGCGCCCGCCATGAGCCAGCCCGTCATCAGCCAGCCGGTCCAGCAGCAGCCGATCCGTCAGGAGCCGGTCATCCGTCAGGCGCCCGAACCGATGCGCATGCCGAAGGTCGAGGATTTCCCGCCGGTCGTTCAGGCCGAACTCGATCACCGTGCGCAGCCGGCTTCCGCGCATGCGGCGGAAGAGCGCGGTCCGATGGGTCTGCTCAAGCGAATCACCAATTCGCTTGGCCGCCGCGACGACGACGCCGTTGCCACCGATATGACCGCAGCACCGCCGGCCGCTTCGCAGCAGCGCCGTCCGCTGTCGCCGGAGGCAAGCCTCTACGCACCGCGTCGCGGCAACCTCGACGACCAGGGTCGCGCGGTTCCGCAGGCCCGGATGATGCAGGAAGACGACCAGCTGGAAATCCCGGCATTCCTGCGTCGCCAGTCAAACTGAGGCCGTGCTTCGGCACCTCTAATGCCCGGGATCAAGGTCCCGGGCATTGCTGTTTTTCAGCCCGTGATTCGCAAATGATTTCAATCGGGTGACTTCGTAACAAAGCGAAAGAAACAGTGATTTGGATTGGAGCGCCGGCGCACGTAAGTATGGTGCAACGAAACTGCCCCGGGAGACCTTTCGACAGGCTCCGGCTGCAGAATAAACGATGACCGCGCCGATCGGACAGACCGCCGGTGCGGAAGAATAGAGGCAGAATTTATGGCAATTGGCTTGCTGGGTTTTCAAACGACGGTATCGCGTCCCGTGACGCTTTCGGGCATCGGGGTCCATTCGGGCGCTGACGTTTCGATCACCCTGAACCCGGCCGAATCGGGCACCGGCGTCGTTTTCCAGCGCCTGCATGACAATGGCGACATCACCGAACTCAAGGCCGTTTCCTCGCAGGTCGGCAATACCGACCTCTGCACCGTACTCGGCTTCTCGCCCGCCCATTCGGTCGCGACAATCGAGCATGTCATGGCCGCCGTCTATGCGCTCGGCCTCGACAATGTGGTGATCGAGGTGCAGGGTTCCGAAATGCCGATCATGGACGGCAGCTCGCTGCCCTTCGTTGAGGCGATCGAGCAGGTCGGTCTCGTCTCGCTCGGCGTCAAGCGCCGCTATATCCGTATCACCAAGCCGGTGCGAATCGAGCATGGCGGCTCCTGGAGCGAATTCCGCCCCTATGACGGCACGCGCTTCGAAGTCGAGATCGATTTCGATTGCCCGCTGATTGGCCGGCAGAAGTGGGCTGGCGATATGACCGCCGCCGTCTTCAAGGCCGAGCTTTCCCGCGCCCGCACCTTCGGCTTCATGCGCGATGTCGAACGTCTCTGGGCGTCGGGCCACGCGCTCGGCTCTTCACTCGAAAATTCCGTCGTCATTTCGGACGACAACACCGTCATCAACGTCGAAGGACTGCGTTACGCCAAGGACGAATTCGTCCGCCACAAGACGCTCGATGCCGTCGGCGATCTGTCGCTTGCCGGCGCCCAGTTCATCGGCTGCTACCGTTCCTATCGCGGCGGTCACAAGATGAACGCCAATGCGCTGAAGGCGCTGCTCGCCGATTCCTCCGCCTACGAGGTGGTCGAGACGTCGACGCCGCGCCAGCGCGTCGCTGCCCGCGAACTGATCGCTGTCAGCGCTTCGGAATTCGCTCCCTGGTCGGCATGACCTCCAGCATATTCTCAAGACCAGGCCGCCTCTTTCCCGGAGGCGGTTTTTTTATGTCCGGCCGCGTATGCGGCGATAACCGATGCTCTGGCTGCCACAGTTCCGGGAGAAGATGAAAAGCCCGGTCATTTCTGCGGTCGTTGCCACAAAAATGCGTTAATGCCTTATCATTGCGTTGCTCTTGATGCACATTTGTGGCTAGAAACGCCAGCGAGGCGTGGCTGCCGTGGAGCGAGCGGCGGCAGTGGGGTTCTTTCGAATGGGTTATGCAGGATCTGAAGGTATGATGAAGACAGCGCGCGCCTTGTTCGCATCGCTTCTGGTGCTGAGCGCAGGCGCCTTGATCTCCGGTTGCCAGTCGGATCCCGACATCGACATCACCAAGCTCGGTCTCGAAACCGATCCGCCTGACGTGCTCTACACCCAGGGCCTGGCTAATATGAAGGCCGGCAACATGGCGGAAGCGGCGCGCAAGTTCGACGCGATCGACCGCGAGAACCCTTTTTCCGAATGGGCGCGCAAAGCGCTCGTGATGAGCACCTTCGTCAAATATCGCCAGGGCCGCTTAGACGATGCTCTTGCTTCCGGCAACCGCTACATGTCGCAATATCCGAAATCCCAGGATGCCGCCTATGTGCAGTATCTCATTGGTCTCACCTATTCCAAGCAGATCGTCGACGTGACGCAGGACCAGCGCGCCTCGGCCAAGACGATCGAGGCGATGCAGGCCGTCATCGACAACTATCCGAACTCCGAATATGTCGACGACGCACAGGCCAAGATCCGCTTTTCGCGCGACCAGCTCGCCGGCAAGGAAATGCAGATCGGCCGCTACTACATGGAGCGGAAGGAATATCTCGCCGCGATCTCGCGCTTCCGTATCGTCGTCGAGAAATATCCGAATACGAACCAGATCGAAGAGGCCTTAGCGCGTCTCGTCGAAGCTTATTATTCCATGGGCATCGTCGACGAGGCGCAGACAGCCGCTGCCGTTCTCGGTCACAATTATCCCGACAGCCAGTGGTATGCTGATTCCTACAAGCTGCTGCAGAGCGGCGGTGCCGAGCCACGTGAAAACAAGGGCTCGTGGATCGCCGCAGCGGGCAAGAAACTTCTTCTCGGTTCCTGAGGCCAATGCTGATCCAGCTTTCGATCCGCGATATCGTCCTGATCGAGCGGCTGGATCTTGCCTTCGAGACCGGCCTCTCCGTGCTGACGGGCGAGACCGGGGCGGGCAAATCCATCCTGCTCGACAGCCTGTCGCTGGCGCTCGGTGGACGCGGCGACGGCGACCTGGTGCGTCATGGCGAGGACAAGGGCCAGGTGACGGCGGTGTTCGACGTCGGCATGGAACACGGCGCCCGCACACTCCTGCGTGAAAACGGCATCGACGACGAGGGCGATCTGATCTTCCGCCGCCAGCAATCAGCGGACGGACGCACCAAGGCCTATGTCAACGACCAGCCCGTCAGCGTGCAACTGATGCGCCAGGCCGGTCAGATGCTGGTCGAAATCCACGGTCAGCACGACGATCGCGCCCTTGTCGACACCAATGCCCACCGCACTCTCCTCGATGCCTTCGCTGGTCTTACCGACGAGGTTTCGGAGGTCTCCCGGCTCTATCGCCTGTGGCGTGACAGCGAACGGATGCTGAAGAAGCACCGCGAGAAGGTGGAAAGTGCGGCGCGCGAAGCCGACTATCTGCGCTCTTCCGTCGAGGAACTCGAGAAGCTTTCGCCGCAGGACGGCGAGGAGGAAGAGCTCGCCGATCGCCGGCAGAAGATGATGAAAGCCGAGCGAATCGCCGGCGATATCGCCGAGGCGTCCGAATTCCTGAACGGCAATGCCTCGCCGGTGCCCCATATCGCATCGCTGGTGCGCCGGTTGGAGCGCAAGAGCCATGAGGCGCCGGGACTGCTCGAAGACACCGTGACGCTGCTCGATGCCGCGCTCGACCAGCTTTCCAACGCGCAGATGGAAGTCGAGGCGGCACTGCGCAAGACCGAATACGATCCGAGAGAGCTGGAGCGGGTGGAGGAGCGGCTTTTCGCGCTCAGGGCCGCCTCTCGCAAATATTCCGTGCCCGTCACTGAGCTGCCGGCGTTAGCTGTGCGCATGATCGCCGATCTTGCCGATCTCGACGCGGGCGAGGAGCGGCTTGCGCGGCTCGACGCCGAGGTCGGCCTAGCGCGGGAAAATTACGATACGGCGGCGCGCTCGCTGTCAGACAAGCGCCATCATGCCGGCACCGCACTGGCTGGGGCCGTCATGGCCGAGCTGCCAGCGCTTAAACTCGAACGCGCCCGTTTTATGGTCGAGATCAGCACGGATGCAGGGGAGGCGCTCGCCGAAGGCATCGACGTCGTCGAGTTCCATGTTCAGACCAATCCCGGCACGCGGCCGGGCTCGATCATGAAGGTCGCCTCGGGCGGCGAGCTGTCGCGTTTCCTGCTGGCGCTGAAAGTGGCGCTTGCCGATCGCGGATCAGCTCCGACGCTCGTCTTCGATGAAATCGATACTGGCGTCGGCGGCGCGGTGGCCGATGCGATCGGCCAGCGGCTGAAGCGGCTGTCGGAGCGGGTGCAGGTGCTGTCGGTCACGCATGCGCCGCAGGTCGCGGCGCGGGCGGCGACACATCTCTTGATTTCTAAGGGACCGTCGGCTGACGGTTCGGAAAAGATCGCCACGCGCGTCGCGACGATGGCGCAGAAGGACCGCACCGAAGAGATCGCCCGTATGCTCGCCGGGGCTTCGGTCACCGAAGAGGCGAGGGCGGCGGCAAAGCGGCTGCTGGCCGGCAACGGCTGATTTTTCTTCCGATGCTCTTTCCGCTTGGGCCGGCGGGATGACAATCATCCCGCGGCGCGATATGCGCTGAAGCTTCGATCGGCGGCGAGCTCAATCCATGCGGCTTTTCCATTTCAGCGACGATTCCGATATTGCGGCGTTCGAGCCACGCCCGGTTCGCGTCCCGTCTGTGCGTGCGCCCGGCCGGGAATGGCTTAACGGTCCGCTGGTCTGGGCAATCGATGCCGATCATGATTTCATGTATCTCTTTCCGCGTGATTGTCCCCGCATCCTGCTCTGGGCGACAGCCGATATGCCGGAGGCCGAACGGCGGCACTGGCTCGGCGACTGGCGGGCCGTCGCCTACGTCGAGCGCCATTGGCTGGAAAGGCTCGAAGCGGAGACGATCCACCGTTACGAGATGCCGGCCGAGGGCTTCGAGGATCTGGACGATGCCGGCATGTGGGTGGCCCGCAGACGCGTCATTCCCCTGGAGAGGACCGCCATCTCGCGGCTCGACCAGGAGTTTGCGCCGCGCAGGGTGGAGCTTCGGGTGGTCGATAGCCTGCGGCCGTTGAAGGGCCTCTGGAACACCAGCCTGCATGTCAGCGGCATCCGGCTGCGCAATGCCAGGGATTGGGAATAGGCCGGGTAGACAATAGGCCGGTAGACCGATCTTCCTTTCGAAGGACCGCAGCCTCTCTTTTCATCCGGCAATTTTGCTCTAAAAACAATCCAGATTTTCTGGCCAGATTCTCTGGAGTGATGTTCCATGTCCACCGAAGGTTTCACCGTCGACACGTTGACGATCGAAGAGGCTGCCGCCGAGCTCGAACGGCTGGCAAAGGAGATTGCGCATCACGATGCGCTCTATCACGGCAAGGACCATCCGGAGATTTCGGATGCCGATTACGACGCGCTGAAGCGCCGCAACGATGCGCTGGAAGTGCGGTTTCCCGAGTTGATCCGCGAGGACAGCCCGTCGCGGCATGTCGGTGCAGCGCCCTCCGTCACGTTCTCGCCCGTCATCCACGCGCGGCCGATGCTGTCGCTCGACAACACTTTCTCGCAGGAGGACGTGCAGGATTTCGTCGCCGGCGTCTATCGTTTCCTCGGCCGGCTGCCGGACCAGTCGATCGCCTTTACCGCCGAGCCGAAGATCGACGGCCTCTCGATGTCGATCCGTTACGAGAACGGCAGGCTGGTGACGGCAGCGACGCGCGGCGACGGTACGACGGGTGAGAATGTCACGGCCAATATTCGCACCATCGCCGAGATCCCCAACGAGCTGCCGAAAGGCGTGCCCGCCGTCGTCGAGATCCGCGGTGAAGTCTATATGGCCAAGAGCGACTTCCTGGCGCTGAACCGGCAGATGGAGGCAGAGGGCAAGCAGACCTATGTCAATCCGCGCAATACGGCCGCCGGATCGCTGCGCCAGCTCGACGCCAAGGTGACGGCGAGCCGCAAGCTGAAATTCTTCGCTTACGCCTGGGGCGAGATGTCGGAAATGCCTGCCGACACGCAATTTGCCATGGTGCAGACCTTCAAGGACTGGGGTTTTCCGGTCAATCCGCTGATGAAACGGCTGAACTCGGTCGCCGACATCCTGGCGCATTATGACGAGATTGGCCTCGAGCGCCCGGATCTCGACTACGACATCGACGGCGTCGTCTACAAGGTCGACAGTCTAGAGCTGCAGGCCCGTCTCGGCTTCCGCTCGCGTTCGCCGCGCTGGGCGACGGCGCACAAGTTTCCTGCCGAACAGGCTTTCACGATCGTCGAGAATATCGACATCCAAGTCGGCCGCACCGGCGCCCTGACACCTGTCGCACGTTTGACGCCGATCACCGTCGGCGGCGTGGTCGTCACCAATGCGACGCTGCACAACGCGGATTACATCAGGGGCATCGGCAATAGCGGCGAGCGCATCCGCGACGACGAGCACGATATCCGCATCGGCGATACCGTCATCGTCCAGCGCGCCGGCGACGTCATTCCGCAGGTGCTCGACGTCGTCATGGAGAAGCGGCCGGCCGAGGCCAGACCCTATGAATTTCCGAAGACCTGCCCGGTCTGCGGTTCGCATGCCGTGCGTGAAAGACATGAGAAGACCGGCAAGCTCGATTCGGTCACGCGCTGCACCGGCGGCTTCATCTGCAGGGCGCAGGCGACGGAGCATCTGAAGCACTTCGTTTCGCGCAACGCCTTCGATATTGAAGGGCTCGGTTCGAAGCAGATCGATTTCTTCTTCGAAAACGAGGACGCGTCGCTGCAGATCCGCACCGCGCCGGATATCTTCACGCTGGAGAAGCGTCAGCAGCAATCGCTGACCAAGCTGGAGAATATTGACGGCTTCGGCAAGGTCAGCGTCGGCAAGCTCTATGCGGCGATCACCGAACGGCGCAGCATCGCGCTCCACCGCTTCATTTACGCGCTCGGCATCCGTCATGTCGGCGAGACCACGGCGAAGCTCTTGGCGCGCTCCTACGGCACCTATGCGGCCTTTGAAACCGCAATGCGAGAGGCCGAGGCGCTTTCCGGCGACGCCTGGAGCGATCTCAACGCCATCGAAGGTATCGGCGAGGTCGTGGCGCGGGCCATCGTCGAATTCTACAAGGAGCCGCGCAATGTCGAGGTGATCACCCGGCTTATCGAGGAAGTGACGCCCGAGGAGGCCGAACAGCCGAAGACGGTAGGCAGCCCGGTTGCCGGCAAGACCGTGGTCTTTACCGGTTCACTGGAAAAATTTACCCGCGACGAGGCGAAGGCGAGGGCGGAAAGCCTCGGTGCCAAGGTGGCGGGATCGGTCTCGAAGAAGACCGACATCGTCGTCGCCGGCCCCGGCGCCGGCTCCAAGCTCGACAAGGCGCGCGAACTCGGCGTGCAGACGATGGACGAGGACGAATGGCTGGCACTGATCAGCGGGTGAGGGGCTGACGGCAAGCCGTCAGCCCCTTTGCTCATAGCCTGAGCCGCGCCATCGTATAGGCGTCGACATACTCGCCGGATCGAAAGCCGAAGGCCTTCAGCAGGCCTTCCTGCTCGAAGCCGAATTTCCGGTAGAGGCCGATGGCGACATCGTTGTCGGTATAGACGGTCAGTTCCAGCCGCTTGATATCGAGCCAGTCGTCGGCGGCGTCGACCATCGCGCCGAGCAGGATCCGTCCGAAGCCGCGGCCGATGAAATCGTCGTGCACGCCCATGCCGATGCTGGCGACGTGCTGCCGGCGGCCGGAAAGACGGTTGAGGCCGCCATTGCCAACGATTTTGCCGTCCTGGGTGACGACGAGGTTGAGCGCGCCCGGCGACGGGTTTTCCATGTGCTTGCGAACCTCCTCGAACCGCTGGTAGGGCGGCCGCAAGGTGCCGGCCCGGTAGCCCGGCAGATTTATGAGATCGGTGATCTCTTCCGCATCGGACAGGCGGACGGCGCGGACCAGGACACCATCTGGCAGGCGCGCTCGGTCGCGAGGTTCATTCGCTTGGTTTTCGGACATTCATGCTCTCCATCGATGTCGGGAGGAGAGCCGGTTTCCGAAAACCCTGCTCGCCTCGGCAGGGTTTCGGGATGATGATCGGATCGCTGCTAACGCGCCATCGCTCCCGCGTACCCTTCAAGGGTCGTGGTGTGATGGATAAGCGCTGCCATGGTTACGGAACCGATCATGGCAGCAAGTTTCGATATGCGGGTTAAAAAGTCAACCGGGCGTCGTGTCGAATTTGCGCGGCAGGAAGCGGGGCGGTATTCCTGTTCCCGAAGAAACGATTCGGGTTGCGGCATTGAAAACCATCGCGATTGACTTCGAGACGGCGAACGAACAGCGCGGTAGCGCCTGTTCCGTCGGCCTTGCCTGGATCGAGGACGGCAGGGTGACGCGCGTCGAGGAGCGGCTGATCCGGCCGCGGGACATGCGCTTTTCAGGCATGAACATCGCGATCCATGGCATCCGGCCGGAGCATGTCGAGGACGCGCCCGAGTTTCCCGAGGTAATGGATGAGTTCGAGGAGGATTTTCGCGGCGCGACGATGATCGCGCACAATGCCGCCTTCGATTTCAGCGTCTGGCGGGCGAGCCTCGATCTCTACCGGCAATCCTATCCGGAGCTTACCTATCTCTGCAGCCTGAAGATGGCGCAGCGGATCTGGCCGCATTTCCTCTCGCACCGGCTGAACCTGATCGCCGAGCATCTCGGCCTGCGTTTCGTGCACCACAACGCCGCCGAAGATGCCGCCGTCTGCGCAGCGGCGGCCATCGAGATGGCAAGGGCGGTCAAGGCCCATGCCGTCCACGCCATACCGTCGTTGATCGGCATGAAGCCAGGTCGGCTGACGGCGCAGGCCTACGAGCCCTGCACCTGCCGAAAAGGCTGATCCCTTTCCGCAAACGCCGTTTTCTTGCAAAGCATGGGTGCATGCTTATCTAGAATGCGGATTATTCAGGGAGCCGCCATGTCCAGACTGCGCAATCTTCTCCTCGCCGCCTTCTCTTTCGCCGCCCTTTCCACAGGTGCTGTCTCGGCCGAAGTCGTCGGCAAGGTCGGGGTCGACTGGATCGGCAACGACATCATCGTCGAGGCGGTCTCCGACCCTGAGGTCAAGGGCGTTACCTGCCACGTCACCTATTTCGACCGCAGCCTGATCGACCGGTTCAAGAACGGCAACTGGTTCGAGGATCCGTCCAACAATTCCATTGCCTGCCGGCAGACGGGGCCGATCGAGATCGGCAATATCGACCTGTCCAAGGATGGCAGCGAGGTGTTCCGCCAGGGCATGTCGCTGATCTGGAAGCAGTTGGTCGTCAACCGTATCTACGACAAGACCAACGACACGCTGATCTATCTCGCCCATTCGCGGGAACTGACCGACGGTTCGGCGAAGATGTCGATCTCGACCATTCCGCTCTATGGGCAGAGCGTTGTCTGGAAGAGTGGGAAGCCGCAATAAGTCTGGGAGGTTCCGGGGTCTCTCGCGCTTGCGATGAAAGACCCCGCCCCAACCCCTCCCCACAAGGGGGAGGGGCTTAACTTGCCGCACCCGCTTTCCAGATCTTCGACGTTTCGGGAGGAGCGAGTCGGGGCCTGAGCATAGTCCCTCCCCCTTGTGGGGAGGGGTTGGGGAGGGGTTTTCGCAAAGTCTGATCCCATGCCCGTTTTACCTCCACCCCAAAATCAAAAAGGCCCGGACGAGCCGGGCCTTCGAATTCCAGATATGAGTATTCCTCAGGCGGCCTGCGTCAGTTCGTCGGCAATGACCGTGTCGAGGTTCAAGAAGCAGACCATGGTCTTTTCGAGAGCGACGATACCGCGGCAGAAGGCGCGCTGGGCTTCCGGGATGATTTCCGGCGGCGGCTGCAGGTCTTCGCTCTTGATGGTCATCATGTCGGAAACCTGCTCGACCAGCAGGCCGACCAGCTTGCCGGCGATGTCGGTGACGATGATCGCCGAGCGCTCGGAGGGCTCGGTCATCTTCATGCCGAGGCGGCAGGCCATGTCGATAACGGGGATCACCGCGCCGCGCAGGTTGATGAGACCCAGCACGTAGGGTGGGGTGTGCGGCATCGGCGTCACCGGCGCCCAGCCGCGGATCTCGCGGATGGCCATGATGTCGATGCAGAATTCCTGATCGCCGAGGTGGAACGAAACGATTTCGAGATAAGCGCCCGACTGCTTGATGGCGTTATTGTTGTTCATGGTCAGAATTCTTCCCAGTTGTCCCCAGCGGGAGAGGCGATGTAGAACCGCCGTTAAATATAGATGTGACGGCTTAAGTCTTTCCTAACGATATGTATTTTCGGATTGGCCGTCGCTCTAGGCTCCAAACCCAATCAAGCCATTGATCAAAATGGATCGCTGTGATTCATTATGATGACAATGGGAGTTTTGATGATGGCAGGAGAGTTCTGGCTTGATGATCAGCAGTGGGCGGTGATT
>NZ_WUEN01000016.1:0-126134 GCF_010668065.1 Rhizobium leguminosarum
CCCTCCCCCTTGTGGGGAGGGGTTGGGGAGGGGCCTTTTGCGAGGCTACGACACATCTCATCCCCCCAAAAATTCCGGCACATTAGAATATACAAAAATTCTCATGGGCACATTTCGGCACAGCCTGTTAACCGGACATCAAGGTTAATGCGGGATTTTTAATGGAATGTTCCCGCGTTCCATGCCCGGAGTCCGTGTTGCGTCGAAAGAGCCCTTCCCGTAGCAAGCTGCGTCTCATTCCCGAGAATTGGGTGTCGCCCGTAATCTTCGGTCTCGCCGGCTGGCTGATTTTCCCGAGCGTCGCATCCCATGCCGATCTCGCCGCCATGCTCGCCGGCCTCGATCATGAGGGGGAGAACTGGCGCATGGTGCTGACCAATTCGCCGGCCGGCTCCATCCACCAGGCCGAGCTCGCCTTCGCAGAGCCGATGGTGACGGGTTCGATCTCTGCCGGTGCCGGCATGGTGCTGCCCGATGGCCGCAAGGTCGCCTTTGCCGCCAAGGATAAGGGCCACGAAGACACGCCGGACGAGGATCGCGTCAACCGCGGCAGCAAGAAGGGCCGTGTCGTCGCCGTCGAGAAGATGCAGCCGCCGAAGGATTTTTCCGCCGGCTCGATCCTTGAGCGCACCAAGATGCTCTTTACCCCGAGCTTCGATCTCAAGGACAGGTCGGCCTTCGTCAAACCGAAGATCCAGGGCAAGGAAATCGAGATCGCCACTTCTTTCTATAAGAAGCAGCCTGTCGTGACCGATAGTGGCGTGCCGGCCATGCTCGCAAGCCTCGTCACCAGCAGCAAGGCCGACGTGCTGGCCACCGCCTATGCGCCGGCAGCACCTGACTATGCCCGCCAATCGCCCTTCGATTCCATCCTGGCCGAACAGGACAGCGGACGCTTCGTTCCGGAGATCGGCCCGCGCGATCATGCTTGGGCCGCAAGCGTGCTGGCGCCGAGCGTCTTTTCCGCCCGCGAACAGCAGTGCCTTGCCTCCGGCATCTATTTCGAGGCGCGTGGAGAATCGGTGAAGGGGCAGGCGGCCGTCGCCCAGGTCATCCTCAACCGCGTCCGCAACCCTTCCTATCCGAAGACCATCTGCGGCGTCGTCTACCAGAACGAGGATTGGCGCAACCGCTGCCAGTTTTCCTTCGCCTGCGACAGCATCAAGGACAGGGTGAACTCGGAATATCACTGGCGAGTCGCCCGCGATGTGGCGATGGCGGTGACATCAGGCAAGATCTGGCTGCCGCAGGTGGGCTCGGCGACGCATTACCATGCCGTCTATGTCAGACCGAAATGGGCAAAGACCATGGAAAAGGTCGGCCGCATCGGTCTTCATGTCTTCTACCGCACCTATGGCGGCGGCTGGAGCTGAGATAAATCGCCGGGGCAAGCCGATTTCCGGCCCGGAAAAGCGGATTCTTTCCGTCGAATTTGCGCGATCGACCCGGAGTCGATTTATCTCTTTGATTTGATGGAATTATTTTCTCGCTGGACAGAAGCTGTCTACGCCTTGACTATGCTAATCCCTAAAACTATGTTGCGCGCGACTTCAGAACGGGCCGGAAGGGTCTCAACCTTCGCGTCCGGGGTCCGAATGACCGGGGTAGCGGGAGTGCGGGCGACGGACAGGCGAGGAGAGATCCATGGCGGATGACCGCGAGGAAAGTCTTGAAAAGCGCCGTGCGCAATTGGGAGCGAAACTCGCGACCAAGCGCGTCGAGACGGGACAGGACGAGGCTAGGGAAGCCCGCGCCGAGGTAAGCCGCAAAGGTTATGCCCAGGCGATGAAGCTTTCCAGCGAGTTCATTTCCGCAATCGTCGTCGGTGCTCTGCTTGGCTATGTCCTCGACCGTTTTGTTGGCACGGCGCCTTGGGGTTTGATTGTTCTTCTGCTTCTCGGATTTTGTGCCGGCGTTCTGAACGTGCTGCGTTCTGCGGGGGTGGTGGCCCATCCCCTGGACGACAAGGACGACAAGAAATAAGGACCGGTTCCGGTCCAGTGCAATGACCCCGCGTCCTGCGGGCCAAAGAGAGAGAACAAGCGGTGTCTAACGATCCGACTCATCAGTTCCTGATCCAGAAGATTGTGCCGATCGAAATCGGCGGAATTGATTTTTCGTTCACCAATGCATCGCTCTTCATGGCCGCTTCGGCTGCCGTTGCCGCAGGCTTCCTCTATTTCGCGACCTCGAACCGCGCCATCGTGCCGGGCCGCTCGCAGTCGGTCGCGGAAATGTCCTATGAATTCATCGCCAACATGCTGAAGGAAGGCGCTGGCAAGCAGGGAATGAAGTTCTTCCCGCTGGTCTTCTCGCTCTTCATGTTCGTCCTGACGGCCAACCTGCTCGGCATGTTCCCGTATTTCTTCACGGTGACGAGCCAGATCATCGTCACCTTCGCGCTCGCGCTCTTGGTTATCGGTACGGTTCTCGTCTACGGTTTCTACAAGCACGGCTTCCACTTCCTGAATGTCTTCGTGCCCTCGGGCGTGCCGGGCCTTCTGCTGCCGCTGGTCATCTCGATCGAAATCATCTCCTTCCTGTCGCGACCGATTTCACTCTCGGTTCGTCTCTTCGCCAACATGCTCGCCGGTCACATCACGCTCAAAGTGTTCGCAGGCTTCGTCGCCTCGCTCGGAACCATGGGTGCTCTCGGTATCGGCGGCGCCGTTCTTCCCCTCATCATGACCGTCGCCCTGACCGGTCTCGAGTTCCTCGTCGCCTTCCTTCAGGCTTACGTCTTTGCGGTGCTGACTTGCATGTACCTCAACGATGCAATCCATCCGGGCGGGCACTAAGGATAACGACATCGACGTCAAAGGGCGTCAGTCATTCGCCGCAACAACCATTTCAAAGGAGTTCAACATGGAAGCGGAAGCAGCAAAGTACATCGGTGCAGGCCTGGCTTGCTTTGGTATGGCCGGTACGGCTCTCGGCCTCGGCAATATTTTCGGCAGCTACCTCTCCGGCGCTCTGCGCAATCCGTCTGCCGCTGACAGCCAGTTCGGCCGTCTGGTATTCGGCTTCGCCGTTACGGAAGCTCTGGGCATCTTCTCGCTGCTCGTCGCTCTCCTCCTCCTCTTCGCCGTCTGATATCGGCGAATAGATGGATCACGGCCTGCGACCGCAAGCCGTGATCCTTTGCATTTGCAGTCCACCTGGAGGTGAGCATGTTTTTTGTGACCCCGGCTTACGCTGAGGAAGCACCGGCGGCAGCGACGGGTACGGATGCGCATGCCGCTCCGGCCGCAGGCGAGGTCCATACCGAGACTGGTGTTGCCGAAGGCGAACACGCCCGCGGCCCTTTCCCGCCTTTCGATTCGACGACCTTCGCGTCCCAGCTGCTCTGGCTGGTGATCACGTTCGGCGTCTTCTATTTGCTCATGCAGAAGGTCATCGCGCCGCGCATCGGGGCCATCCTCGATCAGCGTCACACGCGCATTTCCCAGGATCTGGAAGAGGCAGGCCGCCTGAAGGCCGAAGCCGACGCCGCCGTCCAGACCTATGAAGGTGAACTGGCCGCTGCCCGCGCCAAATCCAACGCGATCGGTTCCGCCGCACGCGACGCCGCCAAGGCCAAGGCCGAAGAGGAACGCCGCGCTGTCGAGGCGAGCCTTTCGGAAAAGATCAAGGCTGCCGAGCTGCGTATCGGCGAGATCAAGGCCAAGGCCTTCGCCGACGTTGGCACCATTGCCGAGGAAACGGCGGCTGCCGTGGTCGATCAGCTGATCGGCGGCACCGTTGCCAAGGCCGATGTCGCCGCCGCCGTCGCGGCTGCCAAGAAGGAGGCTTGATCGATGGAATTTGCCTTTGACGCGACTTTCTTCGCCTTTGTCGGCCTCGTCCTCTTCCTGGCGCTGGTCGTTTACCTGAAGGTTCCGGGCATGATGGCACGGTCGCTCGACGACCGCGCCGACCAGATCCGCAACGAGCTGGCCGAAGCCAAGCGCCTGCGCGAGGAGGCCCAGCACTTGCTCGCCGAATACCAGCGCAAGCGCAAGGAAGCGGAAGCCGAAGCCGCCCACATCGTTGCCGCCGCCGAGCGCGAGGCCGAAATGCTGACCGCCGAAGCGAAGAAGAAGACGGAAGAATTCGTCGCCAATCGCACGGCGCTGTCCGAGCAGAAGATCAAGCAGGCCGAGGTCGAGGCGATGAAGGCGGTGCGTTCCGCCGCTGTCGATCTCGCAATCGCGGCCGCTGAAACCGTACTTGCCAAGCGGGCCGACGCCAAGATCCAGTCCGAGCTCTTCGGCAATGCCGTCGGCCAGGTCAAGACGCGGCTCAACTGAGCTGCTTCGAATAGATTGAGAGGGGAGGCCGGGCATGTCCCGGCCTTTTCTTTGTTGGCAAGGCTTGGTTTTTGCTCGGCCTCGCGCAGAGGATCTGTTGCGGATCTTCGGTTAAACCCACTGCAGTCCGGTGCCCCTCATCCGCCTGCCGGCACCTTCTCCCCGCCTGCGGGGAGAAGGGGATCTGCCGCACCCTTTCCGGTCCCACCACCTTCTCGCAGGGCACGTCCCCTCGCCCCGTTTACGGGGAGAGGGTTAGGGTGAGGGGCAGCCATCAGCGTAAACCAGAAAGCAGAGCATGAGGAAAGTGGAATTGGCCGACTTTGTCAGCAGTCTGACAGCTGGTATATCGCGGCCTTCTCATTTGCTCGGCCTTCTCTGGGCGATCTATTCGGAAAGCAATTCGTCCGTCTCGGGACCGTTCTCGGTCTTGCGCAACGGTCTGAAGCTCATCCGGTGGAGCGAACAGGGGCCGTGCCTCTCGATGCCGGCGCGGTGTTGCGCCGTGCCGTAGCCCACATGCGCGGCAAAGCCGTAATCCGGAAACACGCTGTGGGCCCGCGCCATCATCCGGTCACGCGTCACCTTGGCGACGATCGAGGCGGCGGCGATCGAGACCGAGCGGGCATCGCCCTTGACTACGGCCTGTCCGGGGCAGTCGAGGCCGGGCGGCACGTCGAGCCCGTCGGTCAGCACGTAGCTTGCCGGAATGGCGAGGCTGCAGATGGCGCGGCGCATGGCGTCGAGGCTTGCCTTGCGGATATCCGTCTCGTCGATGCGCGTCGAACTGGAGGAGGCGATGGAGACGGTCGCAGTCGCCAGAATCTGCACGAACAGTTCCTCGCGCCGTTGCGCCGAAAGCTGCTTGGAATCGTTGAGACCCTCAGGGATGCGCCGGGGATCAAGGATGACGGCTGCAGCAACGACGGGTCCCGCCAGCGGCCCGCGGCCAGCCTCGTCGGCGCCGGCGACCGGCCAGTGGCCGGCCTTGCGGGCTTTGAGTTCCAGTCGGAAATCCGGCACGAGCGGAGCCGTGTCGAAAAGCAGGGGAGAATCGGGTGGCGTGCGAGGTTTCATGCGGCTGAACCTCGCACGCCAACCCGATTTCCCGCAAGTCCCCGGATCAGGGCGGCGGCCGGGGACTGGCCCCGACGGATGGTGGCGGTCAGGGCCATCCGCGGGAATTGCGCTCGGAGCTCGAAAACAGGGCGGTTTTGTCGAGATGCCGATGCGCAAGCTTGAAGCAATTCCAGGAAAAGTGCGGCGCGGCTTTCCGTCCGGAATTGCGTAAAAGGTTAGAGGAAATTTCAGGAATTGCGTAAAAACAAAAGGTTAGAGCAGCGATAGCTGTACGCCGCTGCCATCCGGCGGTACGAACAGATCGTCGCGCAGCGGCACGCTGCGGCGCGTCAGGCCGAAACGCCGGGCCGCCATTTCAAAGCGCCGGGCGATCTGCCAGGCATAGGGACCGGCGCCCTTCATGCGCTTGCCGAATTCGGCATCATAGTCCTTGCCGCCGCGCATCGAGCGTACCAGCGACATCACATGCCGGTAACGATCGGGATAATGCTGCAGCAGCCAGTCGCGAAACAGCGGGCTGACCTCGAGCGGCAGTCTGAGGATGACATAGCTCGCCTCGGCGGCGCCGGCAGCCTTTGCCGATTCGAGGATACGCTCCAGCTCGTGGTCGTTCAGCGCCGGGATGAGCGGGGCGGCCATGACCGCCGTCTGGATGCCGGCTTCCGCAAGGGTGTGGATCGTCTCCAGCCGCCGCGGCGGCGTGGCGGCACGCGGCTCCATCGTCCGGGCGAGCTTGCGATCGAGCGTAGTCACCGAGATGCCGACGCGCACCAGGTTCTTAGCCGCCATCTCCTGCAGAATGTCGATATCCCGCAGGATCATCGCCGACTTGGTGACGATCGATACCGGATGGTTCGCCTTGTTCAACACCTCGAGAATGCCGCGCATGATGCGCCATTCCTTCTCGATCGGCTGATAGGGATCGGTATTGGTGCCGATCGCGATCACCCGCACCTTGTAGCCGGGCCTGGCGAGTTCCCGCTCCAGAAGTTTTGCCGCATCGGGCTTGGCAAAGAGCTTCGTCTCGAAATCGAGCCCTGCAGAAAGCCCCATATAGGCGTGTGTCGGCCGGGCGAAACAATAGATGCAGCCGTGCTCGCAGCCGCGATAGGGATTGATCGAGCGGTCGAAGGGAATGTCCGGCGATTCGTTGCGGGTGATGGCCGTGCGCGGTTTCTCGACCTGCACTTCCGTCTTGAACGGCGGCAGCTCTTCCCATGTCTGCCAGCCATCGTCGACAGTCTCCCGCTGCAGCGCCTCGAACCGCCCTGTCGGGTTCAGTCCCGCCCCACGCCCGCGCCGCCGATCGACCTCGACTCTCAGGCCGGAGGACACGATCATCGCATCGGCAATATCTGCCGTATTGGCAGGCGCGAATGCGGCCTGCCCTGCCAGGGACTGCTCTCTCATCGGATTCTCCCGCGGCGGAAAGCCATCGCCTCCGCCCGTTTTGCTGATTAAATTCCTATCCGCAAAACCAGAACAATGCAAGAACAAAATGAGGAAAACGATGCTGGCAAAATTTTGTGCGGCGCATTATAAATAGTCAATGTTGACGGTTGTTCTCGAATGTCAGGATCAGGAATCTGAGCTGGCGCAGACTTTATCGGTATTGGTGGCAGGCGCGGTGGAGGGGCTGGTGAGCGATGTGGTCGTGCTCGATCACGGCTCGCGCGACGGCACCTCGCGGGTGGCCGACGCCGCCGGCTGCCGCTTCCATTCGCAATGGGATATCAAGGACATCGTCCGCTCGGCGCGGGGCGAATGGCTGCTCTTCGTCGAGCCTGGCGCAAGACCCCAGGCCGGCTGGATCGATGAGATCGCCGAATATATGGCGCTGAACAAGCTGCCGGCGCGCTTCACCGCTTCACGCGGCTACCGGCGCCCGTTCTTCCAGCGTGTCGGCCGGGCCGTGCCGCCGCTGGAGCTTGGTTTGCTGATGCCGAAGAAGCTGGCGCTCGCCACCGCCAAAAGCGGCATGCGGCTCACCGAATTCGTCAAGGGCCAGAAGCCGCGCCGGCTGGCGAGCGAACTCATTCCCTCCTGGGTCGCCCGCGCTGCGCGGTAGGGCTGCTACCCTCTACATGAGCAAAAGATGGCGCCCAATAGGATTTCGCGCTATAATTCAAACATGGCGCCGTCGAAGCGCCGCGCTTCGCAACGGAATGGCCATGGAATGCCGGTGAACGGCAGAACAGGTCAGCGAAAATCTCCTCTTCTGCCGGGCTCCCGGCGAAAGGAGGTGCGTCATGGTACGCAGTATGATCTACGGCCTGCTGGCCGTCATATTGCCGACATTGGTGATCGCGCATCCGCATTCGGCAGCATCGCAGGTGATGCGCAGTTGCGCAGGCCGACCCGAAATCGTCAATTTCCTGGACAAGAACTTCGCCGAAAAGCTCACGGCAGTCGGACTGATCAACCAGAACGCCATTCTCGAGGTCTATGCCGCCGAAAGCGGCACCTGGACACTCATCGTCACGGATGTTCACGGCATAAGCTGCGTTCTGCTGTCGGGTGATAGCTGGGACACGATGCCCGTCCTGCCGGGCCTGGCCACATAGTGAATGCCCCTGGTGCGCCAGGGGCATGCCCTACTTCGCCGCGCCGCGTTTCAGGTGCTCGTCCAGACGCGGCATGATCTCGACGAAATTGCACGGCACGCTGCGATAGTCGAGCTGTCCTTTCAGAATGCCGTCCCAGGCATCCCGGCAGGCGCCGGGCGAACCCGGCAGCACGAAGATGAAGGTGGCGTTGGCAACACCTGCCGTGGCGCGCGACTGGATCGTCGCCGTGCCGATCTTCTCGTAGGAGATCCGGTGGAAGATGGCGGAAAAGCCGTCCATCCGCTTTTCGAACAAAGGTTCCAGCGCTTCTGGCGTCACATCGCGGCCGGTAAAGCCGGTGCCGCCGGTGGTGATGACGACGTCTATGTCTTGGTTCTCAGTCCAGGCCTTCACCTGCGCGGCAATCTTTTCGCGATCATCGGGCACGATCCCCCGGTCGACCAGCCTATGCCCGGCCTCCGTAATCCGCGCCGCCAGCGTGTCGCCTGACTTGTCCGTCTCCGGCGTGCGGGTATCCGAGATCGTGAGAACCGCAATGCCGACCGCGATGAAGGGCCGCTTTTCGTCCAGACCTGCCATCATGCGCCTCCCGAAACCGTTTCCGTCGCCTGGAAATACCAGCCAGGGCGCTCGTCGTGAAGAGCTGCCGCCGCATCTTCGGCAGCAGTCATGCTCGCAAAGATGCCGAAGCAAGTGGCGCCGGAACCGGACATGCGGGTCAACAGGGCGCCGTGAGCTTGCAGCATCGACGAGATCTCCGAAATCTCGGGCACGAGTTCGCGCGCCGGCGGCTCCAGGTCGTTGCGGGCAGCAGCAATTGCCGCGAGCCAGTCGGCAGTCTGAGGCGGGCTCAGTGCCAAGCTCAGGGCCGGATTGTTCTTTGTCGCCAGCCGGCGGAAAACCTCAGGCGTCGAGACGCCCTTCAGCGGATTGGCGAGCACCATGGCAAAGGCCGGCAGATCAGGCACAGCTTCGATCTTTTCGCCGATGCCGCGGGCAACCAGCGGCCGGCTCTCCAGGCACATCGGCACGTCGGCGCCGAGCTTCAGCGCCAGCGCGGCAAGCGTTTCCGCGCATAACGTCGTGCCCCAGAGCCGCATCAGCCCGCGCAGCGTCGCAGCTGCATCGGCCGAGCCGCCGCCGATGCCGGAGGCGATCGGCAGGTTCTTTTCGAGATGGATGCGGACCGGAAAGGCGAGGGGACCGATTGCCTCGCGCAGGAGATCGCGCGCCTTCAGAACCAGGTTGGTGCCGCCATCGCCGGCAAGTGTTTCTCCGAATCGCCCCGACAGGCTGAATTCGTCGGCCGGCGACCGCGTGAAGCCCAGCCGGTCGCCGTGGTCTGCGAAGGTCACCAGCATATCGAGCAGATGATAGCCATCCGGCCGCTGGCCCGTCACATGCAGGGCCAGGTTGATCTTCGCACGAGCTTCCTCGGTGATGCTGGAGCATGATGCCGAAAAGTGTGAGCGGTTTTCGGACGACATCATGCTCTATTTCTTTGATCTCACGCCGGCGATGCCCTTGTCAGGCATGGTCCGTCAGGATTTCTTGTCGACCGGCGGCGGGGTGACGGGCGCCGGATCCGGCTGCTTCTTGTCGGCCGCCTTGGCATCGTCACTGACGGGAGGCAGGCCGTTGGCGACCTTGTCCTTGATCTTCGGGATCTCGGCAGCTTCGGGCTCGGAGGCGAGCGCCCGGTTCCACTGGTAGACGGCCTCGAGCTTGCGCCCGACGCGCCAGTAGGCGTCGCCGAGATGGTCGTTGATCGTCGCGTCGCCGGCCTTGATCTGTGCGGCCCGCTCCAACTCGTCGACGGCATCGTCGAAGCGGTTGAGGCGGAAATAGGCCCAGCCGAGCGAATCGATGATGTAGCCGTCGTCAGGGCGAAGGTCGACGGCCTTCTTGATCATGCCGAGACCTTCGTCGAGGTTCCGGTTCATGTCGATCCAGGAATAACCGAGATAGTTCAGCACCTGCGGCTGGTCGGGATTGAGCTCCAGCGCCTTGCGGAAGTTCGGTTCCGCCTGGTCCCACTTCTTCAGCCGCTCATAGGCAATGCCGCGCTGGAAGAAGACGCTCCAGTTGGCGCGGCCGGGAATGGGGCCGATCGTTTCGACGGCCTTGTCGTAATTCGTGGCCATCGCCTGGTAGTCCTTGGCGTCGGAGAGCACGCTGCCATAGGCGAGGTAACTGCGGATGTCCTTCGGGTCGGAGGCGATCAGCGCCTGCAGATGCTTGCGCGCCTCGTCCACCTTGCCGCCCTGGGCAAGGGCAAGGCCGAGCTGCAGCTCGGAGATACGCCGCATCGGCGAACTCTCCGGCACCTTCTTGTAGAGCGCGATGGCGCGGTCCATCTGGTTCTGCTTCTCGGCAATGCCGCCGAGCAGCACCAGCGTATCGGCGCTGTTCGGATCGAGCGCATTGGCCGTCTGCAGGTAAAGCGAGACGATGTCCTCGGCGCCGTCGCGGTTCAGCGCGCCGCCGACCGAGAAGAGCACGCCGGCGGCACCTTCTTCGGCCGTCTTGACCTGCTGCTCCTGCTTCTCGTTCTTGTCGATACTGTCGCGCAGCGCGTTCAGCGGCGCATAGTTCGGCAGCAGATTGTCGCCGACGGAAACGGCGTCGAGCGCCTTCTGCTTATTGCCTTGTGTTGCTTCGAGGCGGGCAAGCGCCATCACGGCGCGCATGAAGGTGTCGGGCGCGGTCGCGCCGCCCTCCTTGTCGAGCACGGCATCGTTCAGATGCTTGCGGGCGGATTTCACGTCGCCGATGGCGATGGCGATCGCGCCGGCATTGTAATTCTGGAAGATGCGGAACCAGTCCGGCCCCTTCATCTTCTCGACCATCGTGAGCGCTTCCTTGCCGCGGCCGGCGCCGACGCGGGCCCAGGCGAGCAGCAGGTCGTTCATCATCCGGTCGAGATCGTTTGGCCCCTTATATTTCAGGATGGCCTCGGCGGACTTGTAGTCGTCGCGGCGCACGGCATCCATGCCGCGTACGATCGTGGTGATACGCTCGACGGAAGGATCGCCCTTCAGGTCATTGGCATATTTGACGCCGTCCTTGATATCGCCATTGAGCAGCAGCGAGATCATCAGCCGCTGGCGAATCTCGGGATTGCCGGGCTCGATCTGCAGCGCCTTCTTGTAGAGTTCGATCGCCGTTTCATAGTCATGATCGACATCGGCCGTGCGCGCGGCGAGAAAGGCGCCGGAGAAAGTGGTGACGCTATCCGCATCGAAGTGAACGGCCGTGCCGGCATCGTCTGTCTTGGCCGCATCCTCGGCGTTTGCGCCGCCGACACCGCTGAGCGAAAGGACAGCGGCCAGCGCTGCGCTCGTAAGAAGACGGATGGCAATTCTCTGCCGCATTAGGAAACCTTTCTTCGACAGCGTCCCGACAAATGGTGCCGGCCGCAAAACCAGTTGCGATCACTGATTCATAACAGGATGGCTTTTTTGAAGCGGCGCTGCAAGAAAATCAGCCTGCGATCAAGGACGTTTGATCAATTGACGCGCTCGATGCAGAAGTCGATCACTTCCATCAGGGCGGATTTCCAGACCGTATCGGGAAGGGGCGCAAGCGCATCGCGCGCGATCGTGCCGTAATGGATCGCGCGGCCGATCGTGTCGCTGAGCGTGCCGTATTTGGTGATCAGTCCCAGCGCTTTTTCGAGGTTGGCGTCGGTGCTGTTGCCGGCCTCGATCGCATCACGCCAGAAGGCGCGCTCATCCTCGGTGCCGCGGCGATAGGCGAGAATGACCGGCAGGGTGATCTTGCCCTCGCGGAAATCGTCGCCGACATTCTTGCCGAGATCGGCCGCCTTGCCGCCATAGTCGAGCGCATCGTCGACCAACTGGAAGGCGAGCCCGAGATTCATGCCGTAGGATTTCAGCGCATTGCGGCCGGACCGGCCTGCCTCGGCGACGATCGGCCCGACTTCGGAGGCGGCGGCAAAGAGAGCGGCCGTCTTGGCGCGGATGACCGAGAGATAATCGTCCTCCGTCGTCTCCATGTTCTTGGCGACGGAAAGTTGCAGCACCTCGCCTTCGGCGATCACGCAGGCGGCGGAAGACAAGACGTCGAGCGCATCGAGCGAGCCGACATCGACCATCATCCGGAAGGCCTGGCCGAGCAGGAAGTCGCCGACCAGCACGCTTGCCTGGTTGCCCCAGATCATCCGCGCTGTCGATTTGCCGCGGCGAAGATCGCTTTCGTCGACGACGTCGTCATGCAGCAGCGTTGCCGTATGCATGAACTCGACCGATGTGGCGAGCTTGACGTGGTTTTCGCCCCTGTAGTCGAACAGTGACGCGGAAGCCAGTGTCAGCATCGGCCGCAGCCGCTTGCCGCCGGACGAGATCAGATGGTTCGCCACTTCGGGGATCATCTGCACATCGGAGCCGGCCTTAGACAGAATGAGCTGGTTTACTCGCTCCATATCCGCCCTGGTGAGATCGACCAGCGGCTTTATGGATGCCAGTTTGTTTTTGCTTTCTTCAAGCGGTATGACCACGCCCAACGACCCGGACTCCTATTCATTCATTGCATCTGACAATAGAAAGGGGCGATGGACGCGGCAAGGGGTGAATTGTCGCGCTGGGCGAAATTGGAAGGAAAACGACGGCAAATGCATGAGCTTATCCGCGCCAACGATCCCGTTCTTCTCTCCTATGCCGAGAGTTTGATGAAGGATGCCGGAATTCACTGCTTCATCGCCGATCAGGGCATGAGCGTGCTGGAAGGCTCGCTCGGCATGCTGTCGCGCCGCCTGCTGGTGGATGAGGAGATGGCCGATCAGGCGCGCCGCATCCTCACCGATGCCGGTCTCGGCGGCGAGCTGCGCGAGCGGAAGTGAGCTCCGATGACCGCCACTGACACTGTCGATGCCTTTCATCGCGGCGGCTTCCATGTGGTGCAGCCGAAGGGCAGGGGCCATCGCTCCGGCATGGATGCGATGCTGCTTGCGGCTCTGGTCGCCGACGGTCGCCCGGTCAGGGTTGCCGATCTCGGCGCCGGCGCCGGCGCTGCCGGCCTTGCCGTCGCCTCGCGCCTTGCCGATGCAGAAGTGGTGCTTTTCGAACGCTCGGCCGAGATGGCCGATTATGCCCGCCGCAGCATCCTGTTGCCCGACAATGCCCATATCGCGGACCGCGTCAGCGTCGTCGAGGCCGATGTGACGCTGACCGCCAAGGCACGCAACGATGCGGGGCTCACCGATGAGAGCTTCCACCACGTCATCATGAACCCGCCCTTCAACGACGCCGGCGACCGGCGCACCCCGGATGCGCTGAAGGCCGAAGCCCATGCGATGACCGATGGCCTGTTCGAAAGCTGGATCCGCACGGCCGGCGCCATCATGATATCAGGCGGGCAATTGTCGCTGATCGCCAGGCCACAGTCGATCGCCGAGATCATCACGGCCTGCGGCCGGCGCTTCGGCGGCATCGAGATCACCGCCATCCATCCGCGTCCGGGTGAAAACGCCGTGCGGATCCTGGTGACCGCAATCAAGGGATCGCGGGCGCGGCTGTCGCTGCGGGCGGCCGTCATCATGCACGAAGAGGGGAGCCACAAGTTCTCCCCTCTCGTCGATGATTTCAACAATGGCCGGGCGGCCTATGCCAGGCTTTAGGCTGGTTTAGTTCCCACGTCATTCCTGGGAAACCGCTTCCCGTTTTCCCGAATTGCTTCAGCCGGTGACGAAGTCGAGGAGCAGCTTGACGTTCAGTCCGGCGATCACGACCGCGATCAGATAGGCAAGCCCACTCAGCCAGCGCGGCGCCACGAGTTCGCCCATCTTGGCCTTGTTGGCGGTGAACATCACCAGCGGGAAGACGGCGAAGGAAAGCTGCAGGCTGAGCACCACCTGGGTGAGGATCAAAAGCTCCGCCGTGCCCTGGTCGCCATACCAGATGGTGACGATCGCTGCCGGCACGATGGCGATGGCCCGGGTAATCAGCCGGCGCACCCACGGCTTCAGCCGGATCTTCAGGAAGCCTTCCATGACGATCTGGCCGGCAAGCGTCGCCGTCACCGTCGAGTTGAGACCGCAGCAGAGAAGCGCGATGCCGAACAGCGTCGGCGCGATGGCGAGGCCGAGCAGCGGCGACAGCAGCGAATAGGCATCGCCGAGTTCGACGACGTCGGTCTTGCCGTGCGCATTGAAGGCGGCGGCTGCCAGGATCAGGATCGAGGCGTTGATCAGCAGCGCGAAACAGAGCGCAACCGTAGAGTCAATCGTCGCAAAGGTCAGCGCCTCCCTCTTTTCGGGAACCGTATGGCCATAGGCCCGCGTCTGCACGATGCCGGAGTGGAGGTAGAGATTATGCGGCATGACGGTCGCACCGAGAATGCCGAGCGCCAAGTAGAGCATCTCCGGATTGGTGACGATCTCCGTCGTCGGGAAGAAGCCGGTGAGGACCGCGCCCCATTGCGGGTCGGCCAGCAGGATCTGCACGCCGAAGCAGACCGCGATGACGCCGAGCAGCGCGATGATGAAGGCTTCCACCCAGCGGAAGCCGAGCTTCTGCAGGAAGAGGATCACGAAAACGTCGAGCGCGGTGATCAGCACGCCGAGTTCGAGCGGGATGCCCATCAGCAGGTTGAGGCCGATCGCCGTGCCGATCACCTCGGCGATATCGGTGGCGATGATGGCGATTTCAGCAAAGGCCCAGAGCGGCAGCGAGATATATTTCGGAAAGGCGTCGCGGCAGGCCTGCGCGAGGTCGCGGCCCGACGCGATCGCCAGGCGCGCGCAGAGCGATTGCAGCACGATCGCCATCAGGTTGGAAAGCAGCGCGACGGTGAGCAGCGCATAGCCGAATTTCGAGCCGCCGGCGAGCGAGGTCGCCCAGTTGCCGGGGTCCATGTAGCCGACGGCGACCATGTAGCCCGGCCCGGCAAAGGCTGCCGCCCTTCGCCACATCGAGCTGTGACGCCCGGTTCCGACGGTGCGGTAGACATCCGACAGCGACGCTTCTCCGCGTTCGTGCCGCCAGCCGCTCTTTGTATTCGGATTGAGCGCGTCCATGCGATTTCCACCTGTTTTATCGTGCGTGCACTATGACGAATTAGAATGATAATGCAAGTCATTCGCAACAACAAATTCAAGCCCGCTGTTTTCAGGCCCAATGTTTTCAAGGACGCAGCCATTGTGTTTGTCGTTCCAGCGCATACATGGGTGACGATCGTGCGACCCGAAGCGAAGGATGGGAAATGGCCGGATTCTTGAGAAAACTGATGCCGAAACGGTTCCGCAAGGACGGCATCACCATTCCGGTCGTTCGCCTGCAGGGGGCGATCATCAGCGGCGGCGGCCAGTTCCGGCCGACCCTCAACCTCGCCAATGTCTCTCCGGTTCTGGAAAAGGCCTTCGCCATGAAGGACGCACCGGCAGTCGCCATCTCCATCAATTCGCCGGGCGGCTCGCCCGTCCAGTCGCGCCTGATCTTCACCCGCATTCGCGAGCTCGCCCGCGAGAAGCAGAAGAAGGTTCTGGTCTTCGTCGAGGATGTCGCCGCCTCGGGCGGTTACATGATCGCGCTGGCCGGCGACGAGATCATCGCCGACGCCACCTCCATCGTCGGCTCGATCGGCGTCGTCTCCGGCGGTTTCGGCTTTCCCGAACTGCTGAAGAAAATCGGCGTCGAGCGACGGGTCTATACGGCGGGCGAAAACAAGGTGATCCTCGATCCTTTCCAGCCGGAAAAGGAAAAGGATATCGAGTATCTGAAGAGCCTGCAGCTCGAAATCCATCAGGTCTTCATATCCATGGTGCGCGAACGTCGCGCCGGCAAGCTGAGGGACGATGCGGCGGTGTTTTCCGGCCTGTTCTGGAGCGGCACACGCGGCCTCGAACTCGGCCTGATCGACGGCCTCGGCGACATGCGCCAGGAGCTGAAAAGGCGCTACGGCCAGAAGACCAAGCTGGAGCTCGTCACCGCCGGCCGCGGCCTGTTCGGCCGCCGGATTCCCGGTGTATCGCCGGTCTCGCTCGAAGGTGCTGCATCCGGTCTCGCGACGGGGCTTGTCGAAGCGGCGGAAGAGAGAGCATTGTGGAGCCGTTTCGGACTTTGAAGGGAGCAAGAGAGGGGCATGCCGCAACTAATTACCATCCTGATCCTGGTCTTCTCAGCCTGGTGGCTCTACCGCCGCTTCGTCTCCGATGCCCGCAAGCTCGCCGAAAAGTCGCGCCGCGCTGAAAAGGAGCGCCAGACCGGCGCGATCGGCACGCTGGTCAAGGACCCGGCGACGGGAGAATACCGGCTGAAGCGCGAGGGAGAATAAGAGGCGTCGCCATTACCTCTCACCCAGCGCTTGCTCCTCATCCGGCTGCCGCCACCGCACGGGGCCGAGCCGCGGGTCTCGACCCGTCCTTCGGATCCCGTAAACGGGGCGAGGGGAATATGCCGGACCGGATTCCTCGATCTCGACGCAGCGTTTGGCACGTCCCCTCACCCCGCGAGCGGGGAGAGGGTTAGGTGAGGGGCAGCCGAATTCCTCTCCCATATCGGCATTCGACGCTTCTCCGCCGCCGCAGAAGTCCGCTATAAGGTAGCAACTGCCACCAAACGCTGGTTCCTCGAGTTGTCAACGGCGCGGCCGAATCTAGCACCGCCCGAACCGTACCCATCGCCATCATCGTTGCGTCTCGACTGCCATGCGGCCTCAGCCTCACGCACCGTGTGAAAAAACGGAGCTGCGTCACGCTGTCGTAAACCAGCGAAGCAAACGGAAGGCCAAGACCCAACTCCTTTGGATCGACTCTGCGGCCGCGCGTGAAACATGCGGCAAAATCATGTACATTGTTTAGCGCGGAATTCCTGTTGGGAGCTAAGACATGGAACGCAGATTATCTGCAATCCTGGCCGCCGACGTAGTCGGATACTCCGCGCTTATGGAGCAAGACGAAGCAGGAACCTTTGACCGCCTTCGCGCCCGACGCACTGAGCTTTTTGAGCCCGAGATTGCGGGGCATCATGGGCGGGTCTTCAAGCTCATGGGCGACGGCCTCCTCGCAGAGTTCGGCAGCGTGGTCGACGCTGTCGAGTGTGCCGTATCTCTCCAGCGCGGAATGGCGGAGCGCAACGCTTCTGTAGCGGAGGAGGAGAGGCTCAACGTCCGCATTGGCATCAACCTCGGCGAAGTGATCATGGACGGCGATGACCGCTATGGCGAAGGCGTGAACGTCGCGGCCAGGCTGGAGCAACTCGCTCCCCCAGGTGGGATCTGTGTTTCGGGCAAGGTGGCGAAGGAAGTCGAGAATAAGCTCGCGTTTGTCTTCGACTCTGCCGGGCAGCGGAAGGTTAAGAACATCGAAGAGCTTGTCGACGTCTACTACGTACGCATCGACACCGCCCCACGCCGACGCCTTCCGCACAAGCGCGGGATCGGCCGTCCGTGGTGGGCACTTGGAGTCGCTGCAGCCATTGTGGCCGTCGTGGCCGCCTGGATGGCGCTCTACTATCCACTGACAGCGAGCTCCCCTGCAGCCTCCAGTGCGATCCCATCCGTCGCCGTGCTTCCTTTCAAGGATCTGAGTGCCGACAAGAGCCTGGGATACTTGGGAGAAGGGGTGGCGAACGACCTCATCGCTATCCTCTCGCGCTTTGCTGATATAGCTGTCGTCTCGCGAACGTCGTCGTTCGCGTATGAGGACAAGGAAGGTGACGTCCGCCAGATCGGCAAGGAGTTGGGCGTCGGCTATATCGTCGAAGGCAGCGTGCGCAAGGAAGGCGATAGGGTGCGCATCGTTGCGGAACTCATCGACGCTGAGACGGGGGACCATATCTGGGCAGACCGCTTCGACAAGGCCGGAACCGACCCATGGGCGCTTCAGGATGAGTTGACCGGCAAGATCGTGGGGGCGATGACGGGCGAATGGGGAGCCATACGTAAAGCGGACTACAGTCAGGCCTGGGGTAAAGACAGCACCAACCTGGCTGAATATGACTACTATCTGCGTGCGGAAAGCCAATTGAATCTTTTCACGAAGGAAGGACTCCAGCGATCAGGTGAAATCTCGCAGCAGGGGCTGCAGGTATTCTCCGACTCCCCCTTATTGACCGTCGAGTTGGGGTGGTCTCACTGGATGAAAGTTGGGCTGCTTTTCAGCCCTGACCCGCAGGCTGATCTTCAGGAAGCGGGCCGACTGGCCGACAAGGTCCTCTCAAACAAGAACCTGAGCCCCCAAGTGGCGCGATTGGCACACTGGCTCCGCGCGTGGCTTCTGACGCTCAAGCGGGACCATGATGGGGCTGTTGCGGAAATGAACAAGGCCATTGCGGCGGCACCATACAATGCCTTCACCCTCACGGATGCAGGAAGTATTTTTCTACAGGCCGGTCAACCCGAGAAGGCGCTGGAACTGACCGACGCTGCAGCCGCTCGGGATCCGGGATTGTCCTGGTTCTTTAATTACGTGCGAGGCTTCATCTTCATCGTTCTTGGTAGAAACGAAGACGCAGTTGAGGTGCTGAAGACAACGGAATTTGCCGACGCGCCACTGCAACTCGCCATTGCCTATATGCGTCTTGGACGTCAAGCTGATGCCAGAGCTGCCGTCCAGAAGATGCTCAAGTCAACTCCGACTGCAACGATCCAGTCGTGGCGGCAGGCCTGGAACTTCCGAGATCCTTCCATTCTCGATCAAGCCGCCGCAGACCTTGCGCGCGCCGGTCTTCCAAGCGGCCGCGCTCAATAGCCAAACGGATTGATGTTCAGCCTTCACATCTGTCTCTGCGATAAGTCCCCTTTCCACCCACGGCGTTCTCAGTCGGGCCAAAAAGGCGAAGCTGGTGGCAGTTGCTCCCGAATAGCGCAAAAGTCTTGACCCCTGCCACCCTCCATGGCACCTGTCGCGCCGATAAATCCCACGCAATCGGTGCCGTTCGATGTCAGCTATCCCAGACCATATGAACCCGAAGCGCTCCTTCCAGGCGCTGATCCTGACCCTGCACAGCTACTGGGCGGACAAGGGTTGCGCGGTGCTGCAGCCTTACGACATGGAAGTCGGCGCCGGCACCTTCCATCCGGCCACCACGCTGCGTGCCCTCGGCCCGAAGCCGTGGAAGGCGGCCTACGTCCAGCCGTCACGGCGCCCGTCCGACGGTCGCTATGGCGAAAACCCGAACCGGCTGCAGCATTATTACCAGTACCAGGTGATCCTGAAGCCGAACCCGCCCAACCTGCAGGAGCTTTATCTCGGCTCGCTGGCGGCGATCGGTCTCGATCCGCTGCTGCACGACATTCGTTTCGTCGAAGACGACTGGGAAAGCCCGACGCTTGGCGCCTGGGGCCTCGGCTGGGAATGCTGGTGCGACGGCATGGAAGTCTCGCAGTTCACCTATTTCCAGCAGGTCTGCGGCATCGAATGCTCGCCTGTCGCCGGCGAACTGACCTATGGTCTCGAACGCCTCGCCATGTATGTTCAGGGCGTCGACAATGTCTATGATCTGAACTTCAACGGCCGCGACGGCGACGAGAAGATCAGCTATGGCGACGTCTTCCTGCAGGCCGAGCAGGAATATTCGCGCCATAATTTCGAATTCGCCAACACCGAGATGCTGCATCGCCATTTCGTCGATGCCGAGAAGGAATGCCGGGCGCTGCTCGATGCCGGCGCCCCCGGCGACAACGCCAACCAGCGCCTGCACAAATGCGTCTTCCCGGCCTATGACCAGTGCATCAAGGCAAGCCACGTCTTCAACCTGCTCGACGCCCGCGGCGTCATCTCGGTCACCGAGCGCCAGAGCTACATCCTGCGCGTACGCACCCTCGCCAAGGCCTGCGGCGAAGCCTTCCTGCTGACCGACGCCGGCGGCGTCAATCTCTCCAAAGAGGCGGCGTAACGCAACAGCTCACCAGCCGTATCGTCCATATAAACGGCTGGTCGGGTACCCCGAATCCTCGCGGATATCGGCGTTTGACGGCAGCCGGCAAAACCGCTTAGTCTCCGCCTCAACATTACTTCGCTGCGGGGGATTCGCGATGTATATTGCGCTTGGCGTCATCGTTCTGGTCGCGCTCTATCTCGTCTTCATCTACAACGGCCTGGTTCGCGCGCGGCAGATGGCGGAAGAAGCCTGGTCGGGCATCGACGTGCAGCTCAAGCGCCGCGCCGACCTGATCCCGAACCTGATCGAGACGGTCAAGGGTTATGCCGCCCATGAAAAGTCGACGCTTGAAGAGGTGGTTGAGCTCCGCAATAAGGCGCAGGCCGTTCCATCAGGTGATGTCGCCGGCAGGGCGCAGGCGGAAGGTCTGCTCGGCCAGGCGCTCGGCCGGGTCATTGCGCTCGCCGAAGCCTATCCGGATCTCAAGGCCAACCAGAATTTTGCCGAGTTGCAGGCCTCGCTGGAGACCATGGAAGGCGAGTTGCAGATGGCACGGCGTTATTACAATGGTGCCGCCCGCGACCTGAACGTCAAGGTCGAAAGCTTCCCGTCCAATCTCGTTGCCGGTCAGTTCGGTTTTGCCAAGCGGGAATATTTCGAAATCACCAACGAGGCCGACCGCGCCGTCCCCACCGTGAAATTCTGACGATCCGGCATTTTGCCTTTGCCAGAAAGCGACTAAGAGCAAGGGCAGATCGCGGCCGGTAATGGTCGCCTTATGACGGAAGAACAGCATGACACGCACAGCCAAACTCACGATCATCCCGCCGGGCAGGCCGCTTTCAGGCCGCGCCATGCCGCCGGGCTCCAAGTCGATCACCAATCGCGCGCTTCTGCTCGCCGGCCTTGCCAAGGGCACGAGCCGGCTGACCGGGGCGCTGAAGAGCGACGACACGCGTTACATGGCCGAAGCGCTGCGCGCCATGGGTGTTGCGATCGACGAGCCTGACGATACCAGCTTCGTCGTCACCGGCAGCGGCAGGCTGCTGGCGCCGAAAGCGCCGCTCTTCCTCGGCAATGCCGGCACGGCGACCCGCTTCCTGACGGCGGCTGCGGCTTTGGTCGACGGCACCGTCATCGTCGATGGCGACGAGCATATGCGCAAGCGCCCGATCGGCCCGCTGGTCGAGGCGATGCGCACGCTCGGCATCGACGTCACCGCCGAGACCGGCTGCCCGCCGGTTACCGTCAGGGGCACCGGCCGCTTCCAGGCCGACCGCATCCGCATCGATGGCGGCCTGTCCAGCCAGTATGTCTCGGCGCTGCTGATGATGGCGGCCGGCGGCGACCGGCCGGTCGACATCGAACTCGTCGGCGAGGATATCGGCGCGCTCGGCTATATCGATCTGACCACGGCGGCGATGAAGGCTTTTGACGCCAAGGTCGAGAAGACCAGCCCGGTCACCTGGCGCGTCGAGCCGACCGGCTACCGCGCCGCCGATTTCATCGTCGAACCGGATGCCTCGGCCGCGACCTATCTCTGGGCCGCCGAAGTTCTCACCGGCGGCGCGATCGATCTCGGTATTCCCGCCGACGCCTTCTCGCAGCCGGATGCGCGCGCCTACGATATGATCGCCCGTTTTCCGCATCTGCCGGCAGAGATCGACGGCTCGCAGATGCAGGATGCCGTTCCGACCCTTGCCGTGCTTGCCGCCTTCAACGAGACGCCGGTTCGCTTCGTCGGCATCGCCAATCTGCGCGTCAAGGAATGCGACCGCATCCGGGCGCTCTCGACCGGGCTCAACCGCATTGTTTCAGGCCTTGCCCGCGAAGAGGGCGATGATCTGATCGTGCAATCCGATCCCGCACTTGTGGGCCAGCATCTGCCGGCGGAGATCGACAGCTTCGCCGATCACCGCATCGCCATGAGTTTTGCGCTCGCCGGGCTGAAGATCGACAGCATCACCATTCTCGATCCCGATTGCGTCGGCAAGACCTTCCCCGCCTACTGGCGGACGCTGGCAGCACTCGGCGTGACCTATCAGGACAAAGATTGACGAAACACGCAGCCGAGGCTGCCGGCGGGGAGACAGGGATGGGGCGTCGGTTTTTCGGATTTTGCTTTGCACTGCTGTTGATGCTGACCGCCCCAGTGGCGTTTGCCGCCGAGGTGATCGACAGTTTCGCCTCCGACATTACGCTCGAAAAGAGCGGTGCAATGACGGTGACGGAGACGATCACCGTCAATGCCGAGGGCAATCAGATCAACCACGGCATCTTCCGTGACTTCCCGCTCTATTTCACCGACGCCGACGGCCGTCGCCGCAGCGTCGATTTCGATATGGTCTCGGTCAAGCGCGATGGCGAGGAAGAACCCTGGCACACCGAATCGATATCACGCGGCATCCGCATCTATGCCGGTTCTGCCGATGTGACCGTGACGCCGGGCCGTCATCGATACGTTTTCACCTACAGGACCAACCGCCAGATCCGCTATTTCGACGATCATGACGAACTCTATTGGAACGTCACCGGCAATGGCTGGATCTTCCCGATCCGTTCAGCCACGGCAACGGTGACGCTGCCGCCTGACGTCGGTGCGACGGAGACGACCTTCTTCACCGGCCCTGAGGGCGCGACGGAAAAGGATGCCCGCGTCAGCGAGAGCGGCGCTGGCCTGGTTTTTTCCACCACCGCGCCGCTCGATGCCCACGAAGGCCTGACCTTTGCGATCCGCATGCCGAAGGGGTCGATCGATCCGCCAAGCGCGGATATGGAAAGCACATGGTGGCTGAAGGACAACCGCAATTATTTCATCGGCTTCGGCGGCCTGATCCTGGTTTTCGCCTACTACACGCGCTCCTGGCTGAAGGTCGGCCGCGATCCTGCCCGGGGTGTCGTCGTACCGCGCTGGGACGCGCCGGATGGTATTTCGCCGGCGCTGGTCAACTACATCGACAATAAGGGCTTCTCCGGCGAGGGCTGGACGGCGCTGTCCGCCACCGCGCTCAATCTTGCCGTCCGCGGTTACGTCAAGCTCGAAGACCTGAAGAATTCGATCGTTATCCAAGGCACCGGCAAGCCGCTCGGCAAGGAGAAGTTCCAGGCCGGCGAGATCGAATTGCTGAGAGTTGCCGGTGGCGCCGGCTCGACGCTGACGATCGACAAGGCCAATGGCGAGCGGGTGAAGTCCGTCGGCCAGGCCTTCCGCTCGGCGATCGAGAAGGAACATCGCGGCAAATACTACAACTCCAACCTGGCCTATACCGCCGGCGGCATCGCGCTCAGTGCCGCGGCCCTGGTGATCCTGTTCGTTTTCGGTTCGCTGGAGCCCGACACCATCGCGGTGATGCTGATCCCGATCGTCATCTCGGTCTTCGTTTCGGTCTTCGTCGCCGGCCTCGTCAGGTCGCTGCATCGCGGCAAGTCGCTGTTCGGCAAGATCATCGCCATCATCTCCGCCGCGATCGGCGTCTTCGTCGGCATCAGCATCCTGGCGACCATGGGGCTGGCGCTTGCCTCCTCGCTGGTGGAACTGCACGAAACGCCGATGCTGTTTGCCGTCGGCGGCATCGTGCTTTTGAACATCCTCTATTTTTTCATCATGGGTGCGCCGACCCCGCTCGGCGCCAAGATGATGGATGGCATAGACGGCCTGCGGCAATATCTGACGCTTGCCGAGAAGGACCGGATGAACACGGCTGGCGCGCCTGAAATGTCGCCGCGGCATTTCGAGACGCTGCTGCCCTATGCGGTGGCGCTCGGCGTCGAAAAACCCTGGTCGCGCACCTTCGAAACCTGGCTTGCGGCAGCTGCCGCCGGCGCGGCCGCCGCCTATGCGCCCGCCTGGTATGCCGGCAACTTCAACAGCGGCAGTTTCTCCGATCGTATCGGCGGCTTTTCCTCTTCGATGGCCTCGACCATTGCGTCGACGATTCCTTCGCCGCCGCCGTCGAGCTCATCCTCCGGTTTTTCCGGCGGCGGCTCGTCGGGCGGCGGTGGCGGAGGCGGGGGAGGCGGGGGCTGGTAAGCTTTCCCGCTTGACCTTTCTGCCCCTGGCCCTTAACCGCCAGACAGAAAAGGAAAGGGTCGCGCATGAAGGTTCTGTTGATCGGATCGGGCGGACGCGAGCATGCGCTCGCCTGGAAGCTGGCGCAATCGCCGTTGATGAGCGAATTCTACGCCGCACCCGGCAATCCCGGCATTGCCGAACACGCCGTCCTCGTGCCCGTTGACATCGAGGATCACGAAGCGGTCGCGGCCTTCTGCAAGGACAAGGCGATCGATTTCGTCGTCGTCGGCCCGGAGGCGCCGCTGGTTGCCGGCCTCGCCGACCGGCTGCGCGCCGATGGCCTGGCGGTCTTCGGTCCCTCCGCTGCCGCCGCCCAGCTCGAGGGTTCCAAGGGCTTCACCAAGGATATCTGCGCCCGCTACGATATTCCGACAGGCACCTACCAGCGCTTCAACAATGGACCGAAGGCAAAAGCCTATATCCGCGCCGAAGGCGTGCCGATCGTCGTCAAGGCCGATGGTCTTGCCGCCGGCAAGGGCGTGACGGTTGCAATGACGCTCGATGAAGCTTTGGCCGCGGTCGACGACTGCTTCGAGGGCGCCTTTGGCGCTGCCGGCGCTGAAGTCGTCGTCGAAGCCTATCTCGATGGCGAGGAGGCGAGCTTCTTCTGTCTCTGCGATGGCAAACATGCGCTGCCGCTCGCAACCGCCCAGGATCACAAGCGGGTGGGCGAGGGTGATACCGGCGTCAATACCGGCGGCATGGGCGCCTATTCGCCGGCGCCTGTGATGACCGCCGAAATGGTCGAGCGCACCATGAAAGAGATTATCGAGCCGACGATGCGCGGTATGGCCGAGAGCGGTCATCCCTTCTCCGGCGTCTTTTTCGCCGGGCTGATGATCACCAAGAAGGGGCCGGAGCTCATCGAATACAATGTCCGCTTCGGCGATCCCGAATGCCAGGTGATGATGATGCGGTTGAAGAGCGATCTCCTGCCGCTGCTGCTCGCCACCGCCAACGGCACGCTCGATCAGGTCAAGGCCGAATGGAGCGACGATCCGGCACTGACGGTGGTCATGGCCTCGAAGGGTTATCCCGGCGCCTACGAGAAGAATACGCCGATCCTCTCCCTGCCGGATGCAGGCGAGGGCGAGAAGGTGTTTCATGCCGGCACGGGTCTGAAGGACGGCGCATTGGTTGCGACCGGCGGCCGCGTGCTGAATGTGACCGCGTCCGGCGGCACGGTCGCGGAGGCCAAGGACCGCGCCTACGCGCTGCTTGACAGGGTGAGATGGGAAAACGGCTTCTGCCGGCGCGACATCGGCTGGCGCGCGATCGAGCGCGAAACCGGCTCGGAATGAGTATAAACCGCCGCGTTCTTTAAATTTTTACCCTTTCCCCTGACGGGATGGAAACAAAGCTGCGCTAATTTGCTCCGAAGGTGAGACGGAGTAACTTTGATGCGTCAGATTTTCCTCGGTGCGGCAATCCTGCTGATGGCAGGTTCTGCGATGGCGTCCTCGATAGAGGTGGTCGGCAAGACTGCGCCGTCCGCTGAAGGCAGCATCGTCACCGAAACCTGCGCCCATTGCCCGCCGCTCCAGGCGGAGCTCACCAAGAAGGACTATACGGTGCCGGAGCTGAAGCCCGGCGTCCTCCAGGCGAGTGAAATCCGCGATGTCGGCGGCGAAAAGAAGATCTATCGCACCGAAGGCTGGATGGGCGGCTCGCCCGTCGTCTTCGTCAGCAAGGCCACCCCGGAAGCGATGCTTGCCGCGGCACCTCCAGCCCCGCCTGCCGACGGCATCGACATGAGTGCGACGACGGCAGCCGTCATTGGCGGCGACGCCAGGCCCGTTGCGGCCGGCATGGTGGAACAACCGGCAGCCCTTAACGCTTCCGATTTCAAGCTGCGTTTCTAGGAGCAACTTCCAGGAAAAGTGCGCAGCGGTTTTCCGTCCGGAATTGCGCAAAGACAAAGAGATTAAGCAACTTCCAGGAAATGTGCGCAGCGGTTTTGCCGGGAGTTGCGCAAAACAAATAAGTTCCCTGCCCCTGCCTGATCAAGGTTTCGATCGATTGGGGTTCCACCGCCGGTGGACCGAATGCACCCTCGATGAGCAGCGAGGGTGCATTCTTGTTTCAATGCACAATCAAAAACTGAATTATTGAAGTTAAATAGAAGAATGCAACTTACGCAATCATTCGAGAAGTTATATTTCGATCTTCCCAAGTCGTGCAAATAGAAGCCATGGATCGTTAAAAGATAATTTAGTCATTCACTCTAATTTTACCAATCGAGAGGCCGGAGGACGCATGATTGCGCTAGCTGCGCGGGCGATTTGAGACGTCCGCGGGTCGGGAGTTGACCGATCCGGAATTGTTTTGAATTCACCTGCTTTGCGAGGCAAATCATGAAAAAGCTCAAGATTGCGCATCAATTGTTTGCGCTGATCGGCGTCCTAATGGCTGCTTTCGCAGTGGCCACCTATTTCGAAATACGCACCTCCGAACAGGCGATCTACGACGAGCGTTTCGACATGCTGCGCACGCAGGTCGAATCGGGCATCTCCATCCTCAACACCTTCTATGAGCGCGAGAAGGCCGGCCAGATGACGCATGAGGCCGCCCAGGCCGAAGCCTTCGAGATCCTGAAGCGCGTCTCCTTCCAGCCATCCGGTTACCTCTTCGGTTTCGACTACAACGTCGTTCAGCTTTTTCATCCGAGCCCGGTCAATCTCGGCAAGAACATGAGCGGCCAGGTCGACAAGACAGGCGCGAAATTCAGCCAGGCGTTGGTCGATAATGGCAAGGCTGGCGGCGGCCGCACCTTCTACTATTGGACCAAGCCCGGTCAGCCGGAAGACCAGGTCTTCCTCAAGGGCGGTTATTCCAAGACCTTCGAACCCTGGAAGATCGTCGTCGGCACCGGCGTCTATCTCGATGACCTGCAGCAGAAGGTCAATGCGACGATCTGGAAGGCGCTGACCGCTTCGCTGATCGTCTTCGTCTGCGGTATCGCTGCTGCCGTTTTCTTCATCCGCGGCATCTCCCATCCGCTGAAGGACATCCATAACGCCCTGCAGTCGGTCGCCGAAGAGGACGTTTCGATCGCCATCCCGCATATCGGCATGAACAATGAAGTCGGCATGATGGCGAAGGCGACGCAGTCGCTGCAGGAAAAGATCAGGGAACGTCATGCGATGTCGGATCGCGAGGCGGCTCAGCAGCTGGCGCTGGAAAGCGAGCGCGAGAACAATCTGCGTCAGCAGCAGGATGAGACGACGCTGCAGGCGCAGGTGGTAGCGACTATCGGCCAGGCGCTGGCGATGATCGCCCGCGGCGATCTCACCGTCCGCTGCGCCGATCTCGGCCAGAAATACGCCGCCCTGCGCGATAACTTCAACGATGCGCTGTCGCATCTCGAAGCCGCCATGGCCAAGGTCAGCGCCAAGGGTACCGATATCGGCACCAGCAAGGAAGAGATCCGCCGCGCTTCCAACGAGCTGTCGCAGCGCACCGAGCGCCAGGCCGCCAGCCTGGAAGAAACCTCGGCCGCCCTCGACGAGCTGACCGTCGCCGTCCGACAGACGGCTGACGGCGCCCATGAGGCGAGCAAGCGCGTCCACTCGGTCAGCACCGAAGCCACCCATAGCGATGCAATCGTCACCCAGGCGATCGAGGCGATGAGCGGCATCGAGAAGTCATCCTCGGAGATCACCAAGATCATCGGCGTCATCGACGAGATCGCCTTCCAGACCAATCTGCTGGCGCTGAATGCCGGCGTCGAGGCGGCCCGCGCCGGTGAAAGCGGCAAGGGTTTTGCGGTCGTCGCCCAGGAAGTCCGCGAACTTGCCCAGCGCTCCGCCGCTGCCGCCAAGGAGATCAAGGATCAGATCGCCCGCTCCTCCAGCCAGGTCGACCATGGTGTCCGTCTGGTCGGCGAGGCAGGCGAGGCGCTGAAGCGCATCTCCGACCAGATCAAGGCGGCCAACGAGATCGTCGCCAAGATCGCCCACAGCGCCTCCGAACAGGACACGACGCTGCGTTCGATCTCCTCGTCGATGAACCAGCTCGACGCCGCCACCCAGCAGAACGCCGCCATGGCCGAAGAGACCACGGCATCAGCCGAGACGCTCGCCAGCGATACCGACGAGCTGATCGATCTCATCCGCGGCTTCCGCGTCGGCACACCGCAGCACCGCCAGGCCGAACCGATGCGCCGGGCAAGCTGAGAATTCGACAGCAAGCAATATTCGACCGCCGGGTGAAAATCCGGCGGTTTTTCTTTGTAAGCACCTCTGGATTTTGAGGGAAATTCGGATCGCGAACTATAAAGTTAAAGCTTTTTTATAGGGTGGGCATCAATTGTTCCTTACCCGGTCGCAGCATGTTTGTTTTAGCAGCGGTAGACGCGTCCTCTTTTTCGGCGCGCTCGCACAGGCGGTAGAAAACCGCACCGGAATGCAGCCATCCATTCCCGTTGCGAGGCGTCATGAAAAATTTGAAGATATCGAAGCAGCTCATATTGCTGGTCGTCGGCCTGATGATCGCCTTTGCGATCGCCACGTCCCTGCAGATTCGCTCCTCGGTCGATGCGATCTACAAGGAGCGTTACGACATGCTGCGCGCCGAGGTTCAGTCGGCGGTCTCCGTTCTCAAGCTTTACCAGGCCAAGGTCACCGCCGGCGAAATGACGCTGGAAGATGCCCAGAAGCAGGCCTACACCACCGTCAACGGGATGAAATACGATCCGGACGGCTATTTCTTCGGTTATAGCTACGACGTCCAGATGATGTTCCATTATGATACCGCGAAAGTCGGGCAGAACCTGAAGGGTCAGCTGGACAGCAAGGGCAAGCTCTATCGCGAAGAGCTGGTAAAGCTCGGGCAGCAGGGCGGTGGCCTCGTCGAATATTATTCCACCAGCAAGCCGGGCCAGCCGGCCGGCGATTTCCGCAAGACGGCCTATGGACAAGCCTTCGATCCCTGGAAGGTCGTCGTCATCACCGGCGTCTATATGGACGATCTCGATGCGCAGATAAACAGCACGATCCTGACCGCACTCTCCGGCAGCATCGTCCTGTTCTTCCTTGCCATGGCCGCCGCCTACTTCGTCATCCGCGGCATATCGGGACCTCTCAACAACGTCCATGCCGCCCTCAAGGCTGTCGCCGAAGAGGATGTTTCGATCACCATCCCGCACACCGGCATGAACAACGAGGTCGGATTGATGGCGAAGGCAACGCAGTCGCTGCAGGAAAAGATCAGGGAACGTCATGCGATGTCCGATCGCGAGGCGGCCCAGCAGCTGGCGCTGGAAAGCGAGCGCGAAAACAATCTGCGCCAGCAGCAGGACGAAGCAACGCTGCAGGCGCGGGTGGTGACGACGATCGGCCAGGCGCTGGAGATGATTGCCCGCGGCGATCTCACCGTCCGCTGCGCCGATCTCGGCCAGAAGTATGCCGCCCTTCGCGACAACTTCAACGATGCGCTGTCGCATCTCGAAGCCGCCATGGCCAAGGTCAGCGCCAAGGGCACTGATATCGGCACCAGCAAGGAAGAGATCCGCCGCGCTTCCAACGAGCTGTCGCAGCGCACCGAGCGCCAGGCCGCCAGCCTCGAAGAAACCTCGGCCGCCCTCGACGAACTCACCGTCGCCGTCCGTCAGACAGCCGATGGCGCCCATGAGGCGAGCAAGCGCGTCCACTCGGTCAGCACAGAAGCCACCCATAGCGATGCGATCGTCACCCAGGCGATCGAGGCGATGAGCGGCATCGAGAAGTCATCCTCGGAGATCACCAAGATCATCGGTGTCATCGACGAGATCGCCTTCCAGACCAATCTGCTGGCGCTGAATGCCGGCGTCGAGGCGGCCCGCGCCGGTGAATCCGGCAAGGGTTTTGCAGTCGTCGCCCAGGAAGTCCGTGAACTTGCCCAGCGCTCCGCCGCTGCCGCCAAGGAAATCAAGGATCAGATCGCCCGCTCCTCCAGCCAGGTGGATCATGGCGTCCGTCTGGTCGGCGAGGCAGGCGAGGCGCTGAAGCGCATCTCCGACCAGATCAAGGCGGCCAACGAGATCGTCGCCAAGATCGCCCACAGCGCTTCCGAACAGGACACCACGCTGCGCTCGATCTCCTCGTCGATGAACCAGCTCGACGCCGCCACCCAGCAGAACGCCGCCATGGCCGAAGAGACCACGGCATCAGCCGAGACGCTGGCCAGCGATACCGACGAGCTGATCGATCTCATCCGCGGCTTCCGCGTCAGTGGCGAAAGCGCTGCCCCGGCCATGCATCAAGGTCGTCGCGCCGCTTAAACGGCACGGGGACAAAAGCGTTTTTATCACCAAATTCTTAGCGGCCGTCGGTTCTCCGGCGGCCGTGCCTTTTGAGGCTCATTGTTCGATACGTTCGATCAGCCGCGCGATCTCGCGATCGGAAAACACTTCGACGCCGGCTGCTTTCAGCGCCGCCGCGGTCACGCCATTGCCGGCCTGCTTGCGGCCGGAAAACGTGCCGTCATAGATGAAACCGGATCCGCAAGACGGGCTACCGTCGATGAGCAGCGCATAACGGCAGCCGGTCTGCCTTGCGAGCGCCACGGCATTTTCCGCCGCCAGCAGGAACTCTTCCGTTACGTCGGCGCCCGTCAGCTCGACAACCCGCGCCGTGCCGGCCAGCACCTCTTCGCCGGTTGCCGCCTCTGCGATCTCCGCCGGCGGCCGCGGCACCGTCATGCCTGCCGACATCTCGGGACAGATCGTCACCAGCCGCCCCTCGGCCCGCCATGTCTCGATTACCGGGTGAAGCAACGGCTTCGCCCGCCCGTCATACCGAACGGCCTGGCCCATAAGACAGGCGCTGACGAGAATCTTGCTCTGCATGTCTGCATGAATAACGCCACGGCGGCGGCAATGCCAGCGTTGGATAACCGCTCTTCAAGGGACAGCGAACCGCCCCTCATCCGCCTGCCGGCACCTTCTCCCCGCTCGCGGGGCGAAGGGGGATAGTCGCACCTCTCCGTTCCTCGCTCACCCTCGTAGGGCACGTCCCCTCGCCCCGTTTACGGGGAGAGGGTTAGGGTGAGGGGCAGATGTTTTTGAGACGGCGCAACATCGGCGCTAAACGTATTTAACCCCAGCACCCACGTGGCAAGCGCCGCGTTCGTGCTGGCAACATCACCCCGAAATCTTCGAGAAATCCGCAACCGCTCCCGTTGCCTCGCGGATCAGCCGCAGCAGGGCCAGACGGTTGGCGCGGATGGCGGCGTCCTCGTCGTTGACGAGTACCTCTTCAAAGAAGCGGTCGACCGGACCGCGCAGCTTGGAGAGCGCTTCCATCGCCGAGCGGAAATCTTCCCCGGCAACCGCGTCCGAGGCATCCTTCGAGGCGCTGGAGATTGCGCCGAACAATTCCTTCTCGGCATCGAGCTTCAGAAGCGCTTGCGAAACGCCGTCGGCGATGACGGTGCCCTTCTTTTCCTCGGCGGCGAGCAGCTGTGTCGCGCGCTTGGTGCCGGCGAGCAGGTTCTTGCCGTCTTCCGAGGTGATGAAGGCCGTCAGCGCTTCGACGCGGCGCGCCACCATCAGCAGGTCGTCGGCATCGGGCGTCAGCACGGCGTCGATGAGATCGTGACGGGCGCCCTGATCGCGCAGATAGACCTTGAGACGGTCGTGGAAGAAGGAGAGCAGGTCGCCATCCCTGGTCGTCGCCAGCAGCGGCAGCCTGACCTTGCGCTCCAGCAGGATCCTGACGACGCCGAGTGCCGCCCGCCGCAGCGCGAACGGATCCTTGGACCCTGTCGGCTTTTCATCGATCGCCCAGAAGCCGATCAGCGTGTCGAGCTTGTCGGCAAGGGCGATGGTGATCGCCACTCTATCCTCCGGCACGCGGTCCGACGGACCCTGCGGCTTGTAGTGATCCTCGATCGCTGCGGCAACGGAGGCGTCCTCACCCTGCAGCGCTGCATATTTGCGGCCCATCAAGCCCTGCAGTTCCGGGAATTCGCCGACGGCTTCGGTGCGCAGATCGGCCTTGGCGAGCACGGCGGCGCGATCGATGAGAGCCGCGTCAGCGCCGGTGATGCCAGCCAATTCCTTGGCAAGCGTGCGGATGCGGGCGACGCGCGCGCCCTGTGTGCCGAGCTTGGCATGGAACGTCACATCGAGCGCATCGAGCTTGGCCATGCGCTGGTCGAGCGGCTTGTTGATGTCGAGGCCGAACTTTGCCGCCGAAGCCGTCAGCGTCTCGAGATCCGGCAAATTGCCCTGGTCGCGCTTCCAGAAGTGCAGCGCATCCGAAAGCCGGGCCCGCACCACCTTGCCGTTGCCGTGGACGATTTCCTTGCCGCCGTCGCTTGCTTGGATGTTGGAGACGAGAATGAACTTGTTCGACAGCATCTCGCCGCCTTGCGGCCGCGTCACGAAACACTTCTGGTTGGTCTTGATCGTCAGCCGGATGATTTCGGAGGGGATCGAGAGATAATCCTCCTCGAAACTGCCCATCAGCACCTGCGGCCATTCGACGAGGCCGGAGACTTCTTCCAACAGACCTTCGTCTTCCACCAGCTCCAGCCCGTTGGCAAAGGCGATATCGCGGGCGTCGTGCAGGATGATGTCCTTGCGCCGCTCGGCGTCGAGGATGACCTTCGCCTTTTCCAGGTTCGCCGCATAATCGTCGAAGCGCCGCACCGTGATCGCCTCGGGCGCGTGGAAGCGATGGCCGTAGGTGATGTTCGAAGCGGTCATGCCGTCGATCTCGAAGGGGATGACGGTGGTCTCTTCATGCTCCGGGCCGAAGGTGCAGACGATCGACTGCAGCGGCCGCACCCAGCGCAGCGCGCCGGGCTTCGACGAGGCCTTGCCCCAGCGCATTGACTTCGGCCAGGGAAAATCGCGGATGATGCCGGGCATGATATCGGTGACGATCTCTTCCGTCGCGCGGCCGGGCTTGGAGATGACCGCGACGTAGAAATCGCCCTTCTTCGGATCGCTCACCACCTGCGCCTCGGAGATCGACGAAAGGCCGGCGCCGCGCAGAAAACCCTCGATCGCCTTCTCGTTGGCGTCGGTGCGCGGCCCCTTGCGTTCCTCGCGCACATCGGCGGAGCGGGCCGTCAGGCCGTGAATGTCGAGCGCAAGCCGCCGCGGCGTCCAGTATTCGCGCGCGCCCTCGTAAGACAGGCCCGCTTCGACAAGCGCATCGGTGACGAGCTTCTTCAGGTCGCCGGCAGCCTTGCGCTGCATGCGGGCCGGAATCTCTTCGGAGCGGAGTTCGAGAAGAAGGTTTGGCATGTCGAATTTCCTTGCCTCCCGCGAGAGGGGAGGGATGGCATGGGCGCCGGGTCAAAACGTTGCTTCTGCTAGCAAAGAATGGCGCATCTGCACAACCGCAAAATCGCCACCTTTCCGGCATGCTTATCCTGTGGATCGGCGCTCGGCCGTAAACTCCAACATTGCCTTGCCGCTTTTCGCCGCTATGGTCCCGCCACCTCTGACGAAACAGGAAATCCCATGGCCGCAGACCTCCGTTTTCTCGCAGCCCGCATCTCCGCCGAAATCAACGCCCGGCCCGAACAGGCCAAAGCCGCCATCGAGCTGCTCGACGAGGGCGCAACCGTGCCCTTCATCGCCCGCTACCGCAAGGAAGTGACGGGTGGGCTTGACGATACGCAGCTGCGCAATCTCGCCGAGCGGCTGGTCTATCTGCGCGAACTCGAAGCCCGGCGCGACGCGATCGTCGAATCGATCACCGGCCAGGGCAAGATGACCGACGAGCTGATGACCAAGGTCGCAGGCGCCGAAACCAAGGCCGAGCTCGAAGACCTCTATCTGCCCTACAAGCCGAAGCGCCGCACGCGAGCCGAAATCGCCCGTGAACGCGGCCTCGGCCCGCTCGCCGAGACGATCCTTGCCGACCGCGCCAGGGAACCGGCGGTCTTGGCCGAAGGCTTCATCACAGCTGATGTGCCCGATGTGAAGACGGCGCTCGAAGGCGCGCGCGACATCATCGCCGAAGGCATTGCTGAAAATGCCGACCTGCTCGGCAAGTTGCGCGCCCATATGCGCCAGGCCTCGCTGCTGAAGGCGAAAGTCGTCGACGGCAAGCAGGCGACCGGCGAGAAGTTTTCCGACTATTTCGACCATTCCGAACGCTGGGCGACCGCCCCCGGCCACCGCGCGCTCGCCATGCTGCGCGGCTGGAACGAGGAGGTGCTGACGCTGACGATCGAGGCCGACGCCGAGACAGCCTCTCCGAACAAGCCGGTTGAACGCATGATCGTGGCCGCCTACGAAATCGGTACCAGCCGCCCCGGCGACCGCTGGCTGATGGAGGTCGCAAGCTGGACCTGGCGCGTCAAGCTTTCCATGTCGCTCTCGCTCGACCTGATGCGGGAACTGCGCGAAAGGGCCGAGGAAGAGGCGATCCACGTCTTCGCCCGCAACCTCAAGGACCTGCTTTTGGCCGCACCCGCCGGCTCGCGCGCGACGATGGGTCTCGATCCCGGCATCCGCACCGGCGTCAAGGTCGCCGTCGTCGACGGCACCGGCAAGGTGGTGGCGACATCGACCGTCTATCCCTTCCAGCCGAGAAACGACGTGCGTGGCGCCCAGGTCGAGCTCGCATCGCTGATCCGCAAGCACAATGTCGAGCTGATCTCGATCGGCAACGGCACCGGCAGCCGCGAAACCGAAAAGCTGGTGGCCGATATGCTGGCCGAGTTGCCGGCGCCGAAGCCGACCAAGGTCATCGTGTCGGAAGCCGGCGCCTCGGTCTATTCCGCGTCGGCGACCGCCGCGGCTGAATTCCCCGATCTCGACGTGTCGCTGCGCGGCGCCGTCTCCATCGCCCGCCGCCTGCAGGATCCGCTGGCCGAACTCGTCAAGATCGAGCCGAAGTCGATCGGCGTCGGCCAGTATCAGCACGATGTCGACCAGCAGAAGCTGTCACGTTCGCTCGATGCCGTGGTGGAAGACGCGGTGAATGCCGTCGGCGTCGATCTCAACACCGCCTCTGCACCGCTGCTGTCCCGCGTCTCCGGCCTCGGCCCGTCGATCGCCGACGCCATCGTCCGGCACCGTGACAGCGAGGGCCGTTTCGAGACGCGAAAGGATCTGCTGAAAGTCGCCAGACTCGGCGGCCGCACCTTCGAGCAATGCGCCGGCTTCCTGCGCATTCCCAACGGCAAGGAGCCGCTCGATTCCTCCTCGGTCCACCCGGAGGCCTACGGCATCGCCAAGAAGATCGTCGCCGCCTGCGGCCGGGACCTGCGCGCGCTGATGGGCGATAGCGCCGTGTTGAAATCGGTTGATCCGCGCCAGTTCATCGACGAGAAATTCGGCCTGCCGACGGTCAGGGACATCATCGCGGAGCTGGAAAAGCCCGGCCGCGACCCGCGTCCGAGCTTCAAGACCGCGACCTTTGCAGAGGGCGTCAACGAAATTTCCGACCTGACGCCCGGCATGGTGCTGGAAGGCACGGTGACCAATGTCGCCGCCTTCGGCGCCTTCGTCGATATCGGCGTGCACCAGGATGGTCTGGTGCATGTCTCCCAGCTTGCCGATCGCTTCGTCAAGGATCCCCACGAGGTCGTCAAGGCGGGCGATGTCGTCAAAGTGCGGGTTGTCGAAGTCGACGCCAAGCGCAAGCGCATCGCTCTCTCTATGAAACGCGATGACGGTTCTTCAGCGCCGCCGCCGCGGGGTGATTCTCGCGCGAACCAGGGTTCCAGGCCGCAGAACGAGCGCCGGCCCGCGGCCGCGAAACCGGAGAGCCAGGGCGCCTTCGGCGCGGCACTTGCCGAAGCCATGAAGCGAAAATAAGGGTTTAGCCGGAATTTCGGCAAAAATGCAACAGTTTGGCAGCGTTCTGAACGGAGTGCTAAATCCGGCGCTTGTAAGGCGAAAGGGAGCTATTAAGTTGATGTGACCATCCTGTCACATTTGCGAGGCGTCCATGGCGTCGGCATTCTTATCGATCGTCCAGCAAATCGTCCGCAAGGGTTCGTTGAAACTTACCCTTGCCAATGGCGAAACCCACACTATCGGCGACGGCACCGGTGAAACCGTTGTCGCCCGCCTTGCCGATCAGGAGGCCGAGGACGCCATCCGGCGCGACCCGGCCATGAAGCTCGGCGAAATGTACATGCAAGGCCGGTTCATTCTCGAACAGGGCAACATTTACGATTTCCTGTCGCTGGTGAAACAGAACACCACCAACGAAATCTTCGATTTCAAGATGGCGGCACTGCTCCTCGGCCGCATTGCCTGGCAGCAGCTGAAGAGCCGTGTGCCGGTCAATCGCAACAAGCACAATGTCGCCCATCATTACGACCTGTCGGCCAAGCTATTCGATCTTTTCCTCGACGAGGACTGGCAATATTCCTGCGCCTATTTCGAGCCGCCGGGCATAGGTCTCGACGAGGCGCAGCTTGCCAAGAAACGCCATATCGCCGCCAAGCTTCTGCTCGAGCCGAACCAGCGCATCCTGGAGATCGGCTCCGGCTGGGGCGGCATGGGCATGTACCTGACAGAGGCGACCGAAGGTGCAGAGTTCACCGGCATCACACTGAGCGAGGAGCAGTTCAAGGTCTCGCGTACGCGCGCCGAAAAGCGCGGCCTTGCCGACCGGGTGCGTTTCGAACTGCAGGACTACCGCACCATGACGGGCAGGAAGTTCGACCGCATCGTCTCGGTCGGCATGTTCGAACATGTCGGCATCGGCCATTACGGCAATTTCTTCCGCAAAGTATCGGATCTCCTCGACGACAACGGCGTCATGGTGCTGCATTCGATCGGCCGCCCGAAGCCGAGCTTCGGCACCAATGCCTTCATCGAGAAATACATCTTCCCGGGCGGCTATATCCCTTCCGTCGGCGAGGTCGTGCCGCCGCTTGAAAAGGCCGGGCTGCTGGTCAAGGATATCGAAATCCTGCCGCTGCATTATGCCTATACGCTGCGCCATTGGCGCGAGCGTTTCGTGGCGCGTAAGGCCGAAGCGGTGGCGCTTTACGACGAGCAATTCTTCCGCATGTGGGAACTCTATCTGGCCGGTTCCGAAATAGGCTTCCGTTGGGACGAGCTCTTCGTCCTGCAGATCCAGATCGCCAAGAACCAGTTCGCCGTTCCCGACAATCGCAATTACATCGCGCGCAATGAAGCAAAGCTGAAGGAATTCGAGGCGGGGCGCGCTCCGCTCGAAAAGGTGACATTCTGATCCCGCGGAAGTGCCGCTTCCGCTGGCGGTTTTGCCAAGGGACAGATTCTCATGAAAGGACGTGCCGATGAGCAGTGCGTATCCCGAGATCTACTTGGTCCGCCACGGTGAAACCGAATGGAGCCTGTCCGGGCGCCATACCGGACGTAGCGATATTCCCTTGACGGCGAACGGCGAGGCGGCTGCCCGCAAACTCGCCGACCGGCTGACGGGCCTTACCTTCTCCGCCGTCTGGTCGAGCCCCTCCGAGCGGGCCCGCAAGACCTGTACGCTCGCCGGATTCGGATCGGGCGCGGTGATCAAGGACGATCTCGCCGAATGGGACTACGGCGCTTATGAAGGCATCACCACCAAGGCGATCCTTGCCGACCGCCCCGGCTGGCAGCTCTTTCGCGACGGTTGCCCGAAGGGCGAATTCGCCGCCGATGTCGGCGATCGCGCCGACGCCGTCATCCATGCGCTTCGCCAAACGGCCGGCACTATCCTGGTCTTTTCGAGCTCGCATTTCCTGCGCGTGCTGGCCGCCCGCTGGCTTGGGCTGCCGCCGGAAGACGGCTCCCGTTTCGTGCTCGATACGGCCAGCATCAGCGTGCTCGGCTACGAGCATGATCTGACCGAACCGGTCATCCGCCGCTGGAACCAGAGATAGGGAAACGGTGGGAGCGGGTTGCGACTTTCTTCGCGCCAATGGCGGCCCCTCACCCTAACCCTCTCCCCGTTCTGACGGGGAGAGGGGACGTGCCACCCGAGAGGCCTGTGGGAACGGAGAGGTCACGGCATATCCCCTTCGCCCCGCGAGCGGGGGTCCGAAGGACGGGTCGAGACCCGTGGCTCGACCCCGGTTGGTGCCGGCAGGCGGATGAGGGGCTGCTCTCGCCAATCTCCTGGCGGGATGTCGCTTACGACTGCCAAAGGCGGCACGCCTTTCATTAGCGCCCTTTGTTTCGCCGTGGTTAACATTGGGGTAACGACATCAGGATAGATGTAGCGAGCGCCGCCCTCCGCGGCTTTGTTTTTGCGTTTTCTGGAGTGTGGACGTGTCTCATCGATCAGTCGTATCGATCTCTTTGGCTATTGCCCTTTTTTCTGCTGGTTCGGTGGCCGCCCAAGAAAGCGGCCAGCACTTCTGGTCCGGCGACTGGTATCTGAGCGTTGGCGTCGCCGGCTTCTCCGCCCCGAAATTCGAGGGCTCGTCGCACAATGAATTCAAGTTCAGCCCGCTGATCTCGGTCGGCCGCCAGGGTGCTGGCCCGCGTTTTTCCTCGCGCAACGACAATCCTTCCTTCGCCCTCATCGACAAGGGCGCCTTCCGCGCCGGCATCGTCGGCAAGTTCGTGCCGTCGCGCGATGACGGCGACGGCAGCGAGCTGAAGGGCTTGAAGAAGGTCAAATGGGGGGCGGAAGCCGGCGGTTTCGTCGAGGTTTACCCGACCGACTTCCTTCGCGCCCGCGCCGAAGTCCGCCAGGGCATCCGCTCGCATGACGGCATCGTCGCCGATCTCGCGGTCGATGCCTTCACCGATATCGCCCCCGACCTGCAGCTATCAGGCGGCCCGCGCGCGACCTTCGCCACCAGCGGCTATTACGACGCCTATTACGGCGTCAACGCCAAGCAGGCGGCCGCAAGCGGGCTTGATCCCTATAAGCCGTCGTCGGGCATCCAATCCTATGGCGCAGGCGCGGCGCTGACCTGGAAGGCGACGGAAAACCTTTCGGCAAGTTCCTTCCTCGAATATAAGCGGCTGGCGGGTCCCGCCGCCGACAGCAGCCTCGTGCGCGAGCGCGGCTCGAAGAACCAGGTCCTGATCGGCGTCTCGGCGACCTACAAGTTCAATTTTTCCCTGCAGTGATTGACGCGGCTGCGCATCCCTCTCAGATGCGCAGCGCTGTAACACTTTGAATTGCAGGATAATTTCATCCCGGGATCGATTCTGATCTAGGGATGATGCAAGTGGCAGCGCAATGATCGCTTCTTGACCGGATCGGCCGCCCGCCGCTAGATGAGCGGCATGCACGATACCGGCGACTTCAACGATCGCGTCTCCGACGCACCTTCCGATAACTGGGTCTACCGGATCCTGCCGCCATGGCTTTGGCCCTATGCGCAGCTCGCACGCTGGGATCGCCCGATCGGCTGGCAGCTCCTGATGTGGCCGTGCTTCTGGTCGGCGACCCTTGCCGCCAATGCGGCGATCGGCGAGGGGCTCTATTCCGGCAGCCTGCTGGTGTCTCACCTGTTCCTTTATTTCATCGGCGCGGTCGCCATGCGCGGCGCCGGTTGCACTTATAACGATCTCGTCGACCACGAGATCGACATGGAAGTGGCGCGCACGCGGTCGCGTCCGCTGCCCTCCGGTCGCGTCACCCGCCGCCGGGCGAAGATCTTCATCGGCTTGCAGGCGCTGGTCGGCCTGTTCGTGCTGCTGCAGTTCAACTGGCTCAGCGTCTTCCTCGGCGTGCTCTCGCTCGGGATCGTGGCGTTTTATCCCTTTGCCAAACGCTTTACCGACTGGCCGCAATTCTACCTCGGGCTTGCCTTTTCCTGGGGCGCGCTGATGGGCTGGGCCGGCATTCTCGGCGGCCTCTCCTTTGCCGCCATCCTGCTCTACGCCGCCTCCGTCGCCTGGACGATCGGTTATGACACGATCTATGCGCATCAGGACAAGGAGGATGACGAGCTGATCGGCGTCCGCTCCACCGCGCGCCTGTTCGGCGACAGGACGCGGCAATGGCTGATCGGCCTTTATGGGCTGACGCTGGTGCTGATGTTTATCGCTTTCGCTCTCGCCGGCGCCAATCTTATCGCGTTTCTGGGTCTGCTCGGTGCGGCCGGCATGTTCGCCTGGCAGATCGTCCGGCTCGATATCAACGATGCCGACCAGTGCCTGGCGCTCTTCAAATCGAACAAGCGCGTCGGCCTGATCATCTTCTTCGGCCTCTTCGTCTCGCTGCTGTTTGCCATTCCCTGATTGGGACGATGGCTGGAACGATTAAACCCGGCGCAGGCGCCGGGTTTCAAAATGGTTCTGATATGCTATCGCCAAAATCGAACTTTCGCGATTTCGGTCAGTTGCGGGCGATGATTTCCTTGCCTTCGATCTTCATGGCGACGCCCAGCCGGCCGGTGGTGCGGCGCACGAGGAAGCGCGGACGGCGATTGGCGAAGTAGGAATGACGGCGGCGCGGCTTGAGGTCGCTGGTGCGCAAGGCGCCGATGTGGTCTTCGAGCGGCCGGGCGACGCCGTCGGCCTCGACCATCAGCATCGGAATGCGGAAGGCTTCGGACCAACTGCGCCAGTCGGCGGCGATGTCGCTGAGATCATGGGCGACGAGCAGCGGAATGCAGAGCTCCGGATCGGTGTGATGGAGTTCGAGAGTGACAGTGACATCGCCGTCGCCATGGTCGATGGCGCGGGCGGCGACGCCCTTGAAAACACGCTTCGGCAGCGCAATCGAGAGCGGCAGGCCGCTGGAGGGGAGGACCTTGCGCAGGACCGCACCGCGTTCGTCTATGGTGATATTGACGTCATCCGAACAATCGTGGATGGCGTAGCTGACCTGCTGGGGAAAGCGGGACGGATCGAGGCGTAACGTCGTGCCAGCCCAGGCGGGCTTCATAACGGGATTGTTCATTTCATTCTACCCTTGTCTTACCTGAGAGCCGATTTCCGGTCTTCTCCTTGGGACTTTTCGTCCTCTATGGCCGACAATAGGCAGCCGCCCTTCCGTACAGCTTAAAAATTGCGGTTAAGAAAACTTTGCCTCCTCTGATGGTTATCAAAACCGAATCCGGCAGGGTTTCCGGAAGGTGAACGATGTGGTGTCCCGAAGTGATACATCCTGAGGTAAGCCTCAGGTAAGCTTTCCATGGCAAAATGTGCTCACCAGCATTTCGTCGTTCTTTTAGAGATTTTGCCGAAAAGGGCGCTTTCCATGATCACGGCTTCCCTCGCTTACACGATCCTGTCGCGGGACATGACGTCGAGCCTCAATAAGGTCGCGTCGCAGACGACGGTCAAGAAGGATGCCCAGTATTACGCCGACCATATCAACAAGGTCACCAATGTCGACGACTTCCTCGGCGACTACAAGCTCTACAGCTATGCGATGAAGGCCTACGGCCTCGAGGACATGACCTACGCAAAGGCCTTCATGAAGAAGGTGCTGGAAAGCGATCTCACCGATCCCGACAGCTACGCCAACAAGCTCTCCGATACGCGCTACCGCGAATTCGCCGCCGCCTTCAATTTCAGTGCGCCGGAGAAGGATGTGCAGACGGATGCGCAGGAGGACGATCTCATCGGCCTCTACAAGCAGTCCTTCGCCGATGCCGAAAAGGCCGCGAGCGCCGAGAGCAGCTATTACGGCACAGCGATCGACGGTGTGACGACCGTCGACGACCTGGTCAACAACACCCGGCTGCGCACCTATGTGCTGAAGACCTTCAACATCGATCCCACCTATGCGTCGAAGGATTTTCTGCGGCAGGTGCTGACCAGCGATCTCAGCGATCCCACGAGCGTCGTCAATACGCAGGGCGGCGACAAGTACAAGGCGCTTGCCGCCCAGTTCAGCTTCAACGCCGACGGCACCGTCACCGGCACAGCCCAGACCGCCGCGCAGAAGGCCTCGGTCATCGAGTCCTACACGCTGAATTCCCAATCGGTCATCATCGACAATTCGGTCGGCTCCGACGTCTACTATGTCGGCAAGACGGCGGCCGAATACAACAAGGCCTATTACACCGCGAAGATCGGCACGATCACCAATGTCGACGACCTGGTCGCCGACAAGCGCCTGACCTCATACATCACGACGGCCTACAGCATGGGCGCCGACTTTACCGCTGCAGCGCTGCGCGCGGTGCTGACCGACCCCGGCTATGCCCAGCTGATGGGCTTCACCAACGTCTACAATGCTTTCAATTTCAAGGCGGACGGTTCGACGTCGAACACGGCGCGCGCCCAGTCTATCGCCCAGGCGAACAATCTGCAGTCGGCTGCGTCGAACACCGGCAGTTATTATACCTTGACCTCGCAATCGAGCAGCATCACCAATGTCGACGACCTGCTCGCCGACAACGTGCTGGCGCGCTATATCAAGGATGCCTATGGTCTCGGTACGAATTTCAGCAATGCCGACCTGAAGAACATCCTGACGGATTCGGCCTATGCCGCGGCTCAGGGCCATGCCGACCTCAATGCCGACTTCAATTTCCAGGCGGACGGTTCGATCAACGGTTCGGTGATTCAGACGGAAGCGCAGCGCAAGTCGACCACCGACAAGTCGGCGGCGAACGCCGCACATTTCAACGGCATGATCGGCAATGTCATCAATGTCGACGACATCATGTCGGATGCCGTTGCCGTCAGCTACATCAGAAACAGCATGCAGATCGCAGACAGCGTCTCTGATGCGACCTTGAGGACCTTCCTGGTCGATCCCGCGGCTGCCAGCGCCCAGGGCTATAGCGACGTCCACGATCTTTTCAATTTCAAGACGGACGGTTCTGTCGCCACCCTTTACGCCTCGCAAAGCGCCTCGCAAAGCGCGAACACCACCAGCAAGGCGAATGACGCGGCCGTCTACTATCAGGCGACCATCGCCGGCATCTCGGACGTCGATCAGTTGCTGGCAGACCAGAAACTGAACAATTTCGTCCGCAATGCCTTCGGCATCCCATCGACGGTCAGCGATCTCGATCTCAGGAATATCCTGACCGACCAGAGCGGCACCGGCACTTATGCCGACGTTGCCGCTGCCTTCAACTTCAAGGCGGACGGCACGCTTGAAGATGGTATGCAGGCGCAGACGGCCGCCCAGATCAGCAATACGAAAATTAGTGCGACAGCGCGGACCAACGACTATTCCGCACGCATGGGGGCGGTCGCCAATGTCGATGATCTTATTGCCGATGACGGCATCACCAATTTCCTGAAGAGCACTTACAATCTGCCGTTCAATATCTCGAACGCCGACCTGAAGAGCATCCTGACCGATGCGACGGCGGCTGCAGCAGCCGGTCACGCCGATCTCAATGCCGACTTCAACTTCGCCGCCGATGGATCGCTTCCTGTCGTCAGCTCGGTCCAGACGGCCGACCAGGCGCAGACCACCAACGACAACTACGCCGCGCGCTACGACGACGAGCGCGATGAGGCGATCGACGAGGTCGCTGCCAATTACAAGAGCCTGATGGCGGATACCAGCCGCCTGCAGAATTTCTCCGACATCAAGAGCGTCAATGATTTCCTGCGCACCAATTCGGCGGTCGATTTCAGCAAGAGCAACGACAATCTGCCGGATCTCTTCCACGTGGCGCTGCAGGCCTTCGGTCTGACCGACCAGGAGGTGTCGCGCTCGATGATGCGCAAGATCCTGACGAGCGATGCCTATGATCCGAATGGCTATGTCGCCTCGCTCAAGGATGAACGTATCACCAATCTTGCCCGCGCCTTCAATTTCGGCCCCGACGGCAAGGCGGCATCACCCTTCCAGGCACTGCCCGACGCGACCATGGCCAAATACGCCACCGACTATAGATCGCATATCACCATGCTGATGAAGGACGGTCCGGTGAAGGACAAGGCGGCGAAGGACGCGACGGCTGAAGTCGACTATTTCGCCAAGGGCATGGCGAAGGTGAAGTCGCTTGACGATTTCCTGGATGACAGCCGCCTGACCGATCTGGTGCTGAAGGCGAACAACCTTGACCCCAAGGATTACGACAAGGCGACGCTGAAGAAGATCTTCACGTCCAATCCCGACGACAAGAAGAGCTACCTCAACGCCACCGTCGATGCGCGATTCAAGGATATCGTTGCCGCCTTCAACTTCGACAAGGACGGCAACCTGACCCGCGCCAAGATCGGTACCATCCAGAACAAGGCGGCCGAGGAGCATACGCAGGAGCTCTACGTTCAGCAGACGATGGAAGCCCAGGAAGGCGAAAGCAATGACGGCGTCCGCCTGGCGCTCTATTTCGCCCGCAAGGCGCCGAGCATCACCTCGATATATGGGATCCTCGGCGACAGGGCGCTTTATCAGGTCGTCACCACAGCCTACAGCCTGCCGTCGCAGATCTCGGGCATGGATGTCGCCAAACAGGCCGATCTCCTCAACCGCTTCGTCAAGCTCGAGGATCTCCAGGATCCGAAGAAGGTCGACAAGCTGCTGCGCCGGTTCACCGCGATGTACGACGTCCAGAACGCCACCCAGCAGTCGCCGGCGCTGATGATCCTGACCAACGGCGGTACGCAGTAGGCCTGATGGCGTGCAGCCTCACGGATCGAGGCTGACGACCTTTCCCGGGTTCATGATATTGGCGGGGTCGAAGGCGCGCTTGATGCGGCGCATCAGCTCGATTTCGATCGTTGGGCGGATCGCCGCCAGTTCGTCGCGCTTGAGCTGGCCGATGCCGTGCTCGGCCGAGATCGAGCCGCCATGGGCCAGCACCAGCCCGTGGACGATATGGTTCATCTCGCGCCAGCGGGCGATGAAGGCGGCCTTGTCGGCACCGAGCGGCTGGGAAATATTGTAATGAATATTGCCGTCGCCCATATGGCCGAAGGCGCAGATGCGGGCGCCCGGCATCGCCGCCATCACCGCTTCTTCGGCCTCGGCCATGAAATGCGGGATCTTCGATACCGGCACCGAAACATCGTGCTTGATCGATCCGCCTTCCGGCTTCTGAGCGTCCGACATGCTTTCGCGCATGTGCCAGATCGCCTTCTGCTGCGCGACCGATGCAGCGATTGCGGCATCGAGCACCAGCCCAGCCTCGAAGCCCTGTTCCAGCACGCCATTCATCATCCGTTCCGCCGTCTCGGCCGAATCCGATGTCGAAATGTCGATCAACACGTACCAGGGATAGGCCGCGTCCAGCGGATCGCGCACGCCGTCGATGTGGCGCGTGGTGATCTCGACGCCGAAACGCGGCATCAGCTCGAAACCGGTGAGCGAGGCGCCGCAGAGGCTGGAGGCGAGGTTGAAGAGGGCAAGCGCATCCGTCACCGAATTCAGGCCGGCGAAGGCCACCTGATGACCGAGCGGCTGGGGAAAGAGCTTCAGCACCGCGCCGGTGATGATGCCGAGCGTGCCTTCGGCACCGATGAAGAGATCGCGCAGGTCGTAGCCGGTATTGTCCTTCTTCAGGCGGCGTAGCCCGTCCCAGATTTCGCCGGTCGGCAGCACCACTTCGAGGCCGAGGCAGAGCTGGCGCATATTGCCATAGGCAAGCACGGCCGTGCCGCCGGCATTGGTGGAAAGGTTGCCGCCGATGCGGCAGGAGCCCTCCGAGCCGAGCGACAGCGGGAAGAGCCGCCCATGCGCCTCGGCCGCCTTCTGCACCTCGGCCAGGATGGCGCCGCCATCGGCCACCAGCACGTTCGCCACCGGATCGACATCGCGGATCCTGTTCATGCGCTCGAGCGACAGGATGACATCCGACTTGCCCTGACGCGGCGTCTGGCCGCCGACGAGGCCGGTATTGCCGGTCTGCGGCACGATCGCCGTTCCGGTCTCCGTCGCAAGCTTCATGATCGCGGAGACTTCCTCGACCGAACCGGGTTTCAAAAGGAGAGGGGAGGAGCCGTGATAGAGCCCGCGGTTTTCGATCAGATGCGGCGCAAGATCGGCCTCGCTGCGAAGCGCGTATTTTTCGCCGACGATAGCAATAAAGCGGTCGAGATCCTCGTTGGAAATGCTGCTCATCGGGCTCGATTCTCCATCCTATTCCCGGTCCTTCAGTCGCGGGGCGCGGCTGCCCGCTGCAGGCGGTCGTTGATCGCTTCGCCGAGCCCCTCCTCGGGAATGGGCGAAAAGGCGATACTCCGGGCGCCGCTGGCATCGGCCCGCTTCATATAGTCGAAAAGATTGGCGGCTGCCTCTGCAAGGTCGCCGCGCGGGCTGAGATCGAGGACGATCCGCGCACTGTCCGCGCCGGAGACCGCAGCACTGCCGAAGGCGATCAGCGCTTCGCCCGGTTCGACTGCCGTCGCATTGAGGCGCACCGATGCACCCGGCGCGTAATGCGAGGCGAGCATGCCCGGCGCCTCGATGGCCGCCGATGCCGCCTTCGCCCGCAGCAGCGGTTGGCCTGCAACACGCTCGATCTCGCGCGCCGCCAGTCCACCCGGCCGAAGCAGCCTGAGTTGGCCGCCCTCTGCCTTGACGATCGTCGATTCGACGCCGACAGCACTCGGGCCTGCATCGAGGATCAACGGGATTTTCACTCCGAGATCGGCTTCGACATGGGCGGCACTCGTGGCGCTGACCCCGCCTGAGGTATTGGCGCTGGGGGCTGCGAGCGGCCGTCCGAAGGCGCCGATCAAAGCGCCTGCAAACCCCTTCGGCACGCGGATGCCGACGCTGTCGAGCCCGGCAGTCGCCAGCGAATGGATCGGGCTTTCCCGCTTCAGCGGCAGTACGAGGGTGAGCGGGCCGGGCCAGAAGGCTTTGGCGAGCGCCCGCGAGACCGGGTCGAATTCGGCATGTTCCTCGGCCATCGCGAGATCGGCCATATGGCAGATCAGCGGGTTGAAGCGCGGCCGTCCCTTTGTCTCGTAGATGCGGGTGATGGCCAAAGGATTGGTGGCATCGGCTGCCAGGCCGTAGACGGTCTCCGTCGGGATGGCGATGGCAAAGCCGTCGGCAAGAGCGGCTGAGGCCGCCTCCAGCGCTGCCTGCCTGTCTACCGTGATATCGATCGTGCGTGCCATGTCCTGCCCGTGTTCGTTCTGGCAGTCATTAGGCTTTCCGCCGCCTGCGATCAATCGCGTTGTTCATCTATGCATGTCGCCCAAAAGTGTGCAGCGGTTTTGGGGCCGCGGCATGCATCAGGCAAGGAATATGCATGTCGCCCAAAAGTGTGCAGCGGTTTTGGGACAACGACATCATCAAGCAAGGACCTAAAGCGCGTCGCGCTTTAGAGTTGGCGGATGATTTCGCGCAGCTGTTCGTTGCGGGCGCCGAGCAGCAGGATGTTGCGGATCGCCGCCTGCGGATCGTGGGTGCGGAAGAGCAGGCCGTTGCCGCGCACCGACCGGTCGATGGTCATCTTTTCCGCGGAGTTCTCGCCAGGCTTGATCGCGACGGCGAAATACATGCGGGAATAACCGACATCGATGCGTTCGAAGAAATTATCGTTCTCGCCGATGTCGGAATAGAAATTCGAGATGTAGAAGGCCCAGCTCACGTCTTCGTAATGGGCGAATTTCGTCCGCGCGGCGGTGACGTGGCAGTAGCCGAGATGCGGGCTGTCCTCCAGCGTCCGGTGGAAGATCATCTTCGGAAACTGGATCGAGTGATGAAAGCCGTTGATGTGCTGATGCGTCTTTTCGCCGGCCACCTGCAGCTTGCGGCCGGTCTTTGCGGCGACCTCATCATGGCTGAAATACCGCTTTTCCTCTGCCAGCCAATGTCGCCGCTCGCGGGGGATGCGGCCGGTGCGCAGGAATTCGGAATGCGCGGCAATCAGCTGCGGCTCTTGCGATCTGCTCGCATCTTTCGCGTCGAAATAACGGAGTCTGGCCATGGTTCGCGTTCTTCGGTCGGTCGGTGATCATCAGGAGGATAGGACCGTATGCTTAAGGCGATGTTAAAAAATGGCCCCGCAGCCGCCCGGCTAAAGGGCAAATCCCGGCAGATGTCGCAAACGCGACTGACATCGATATCAGGCAGTCGACCTCTTTGCGGAGCGGGTCTTTACGCCATGTCGCAATTGAGGATAATTGCCCGGAGAGTCGGGCGATGTCATCGACCGGGATCGGCAGCTTGCGGCTTGCCGCATCCTGTCGTCAATTTCGAAGCCGATGTCGCATTACAACCACGCGGCAGGCAGGCTCGGTGATTAAATGACGCCATGAGAGAAGGAAGCGGGCGCGTTTCCGCCGGCCTTCTTGCCGGAAGGCGGCAGCCGGGTGCACGAGGACATGAAGATGGATATTCGCAGCAACGTTTTGCGTCAGCTCAAGAGCCGCCGTGAGGGCTTCAGCCTCGAACAGCCGTTCTATATCGACGAGGATTATTTCCAGCTCGACATGGAGATGATCTATTATCGCGACTGGCTGTTCATCGGCCATGATTGCGAGCTGCCGAAGCCGGGCGCCTATTTCACCGTCCAGATCGGCAGCTATCCCGTCGTTATCGTCCGCGGCCGCGACAATGTCATCCGCGCCTTCCACAACAGCTGCCGCCATCGCGGCTCGCGCGTCTGCACCAAGGAGCACGGCTCCTCCGTGCGCCTCGTCTGTCCCTATCATCAGTGGACCTATGATCTCGAAGGCAAGCTCGCCTTCGCCCGCCACATGGGCGATGATTTCGACAAGACTGGCTTCAACCTGAAGCCCGTCCATTGCGAAATCGTCGCTGGCTATGTCTTCATCTGCCTTGCCAATAACGCCCCGGATTTCCAGCCGGTGCGCGACAAGATCGAACCCTATGTCGCGCCGCACCGGATCAGTGAGAGCAAGGTCGCCTTTCAGAGCACGATCATCGAGAAGGGCAACTGGAAGCTTGTCTGGGAAAACAACCGCGAGTGCTATCACTGCGCTGCCAATCACCCCGAGCTCTGCCGCACCTATCCCGAAGCTCCGAGTGTCACCGGCACGGATGGCGGCGCGGATGATCCCGAGATCGCCGGCCATTGGGCGCGCTGCGAGGCCGCCGGCCTGCCGAGCAAGTTCCAGATTTCGCCGGACGGCCAGTTCCGCACCGCCCGCATGCCGCTGATCGAGGATGCCGAGAGCTACACCATGTCGGGCAAGCGCGCCGTCCAGCGCCAGCTCTCCGACGATATTTCGATCAGCCATATCGGCGCCATGCTGCTCTTCCACTACCCGACGACGTGGAACCATCTGCTCGGTGACCACGCCATCTCCTTCCGCGTGCTGCCGCTCAGCGCCAACGAGACAGCGGTGACGACCAAGTGGCTCGTCCACAAGGATGCCGTCGAAGGCGTGGATTATAATCTCGAAGAACTGACCCACGTCTGGACCGAGACCAACGATCAGGATCGCCGCATCGTCGAGGAAAACGCCTTCGGCATTCACTCGCCCGCCTATGAACCCGGCCCCTATTCCGCCTTGCACGAGGGCGGCGTCATGCAGTTCCTCGAATGGTATTCGAACTTCATGGTGAACCGTCTGCAGGGTGACCAGGCGAAAATTTCCGCCGTGGCCTAATGCATGTAGCCCGGAACTGTTACGGTTCCGGGATAACGGCATGCATGAACAAAGGACTGAAGTGCGTTCCGGGCGACATCATCGGCCTCCCGGTTAATGCCCGGTTCAGATCGATTTCTGTACACATACGGAAGCAGCTGGCCCCCGGCCGCTTTCGGAACCATTCCGGCACGAAAGCGTTGCTGAGCAGGCGGTTATCGCTGTTGAATGGGAGAGAAGAATGTTCGGTTTGAGTAACAAGATCGCGACCGCAGTTCTGGCGGCCGCCGTGGTGCTGACGGGCTTTGCGCCGTCGCAGGCAATCCAGATGCCCACCGCCCCGCAGGTGGAAAAATCCTCCGCCGTCGAGAACGTGCAGTACCGCCGCTATTATCGCCCCGGTTACCGTCCGGGCTACCGTCCTGGCTATCGTCCCGGTGCCTACTACCGGCCCGGCTATTACGGTGGCTATCGCGGCTATTCCTATTACCGCCCGGGATACCGCCGTTATAACGGCTACTGGTATCCGCTCGCCGCCTTCGGCGCCGGCGCGGTCATCGGCGGCGCTATCGTCGCGCAGCCGCGTTACGTCGCGCCCGCTCCCCGCATGGGTTCGAGCCACGTCGCCTGGTGCGCCAACCGCTACCGGTCCTATCGTGCCTACGACAACACGTTCCAGCCCTATAACGGCCCGCGCCAGCAGTGCTATTCGCCGTATTGAGGCTGGGACGGACAACGTCCCCACACTGCCCCTCACCCTAACCCTCTCCCCGTAAAAACGGGGAGAGGGGACGTGCCATGCGAGAGTTTCGCGGGAGACGGAGAGGTGGCGGCAGCCGGATGAGGGGCTGCGCGCCCTCAGAATGCCGAAAATTTCACCCTCAAAGAATATCCACGCGCCTCAACAGCCACCAGGCAAAGGCAATGGAGGCGACGATGAGGACGACGGCGTATTCCGTGCCGTAGTCGCCGACGGCGAAGGGCAGGTTTGCCGTGTTCATGCCGAAGAAGCCGGTCACCAGGGTCGGCGGCAGCAGGAAGGCCGTCATGATCGACAGCAGATAGAGGTGGCGGTTGGTTTCGGAGGACTGTTTCGAGTCGATTTCTTCGTGCAGCAGGCGTGCCCGGTCCTGCAGCGCATAGATATCGTGGTCGACCGTTTCCAGCCGGCTCGTCAGCCGCCGCGCCACGTCGTCGAAGCCGAAGGGCATCTCGTCGTCGTCGGCCGCCGCCGCCCGGCGCATCAGCGCCAGCACGGTGCGCAGATGCCGATGCAGCCTGACCACGGTGCGCCGCACCGGCGCCAGGCGTCGGCGTTCATCGCGCTGCGCGCTGTCGTAGACGATATCCTCGATCTGGTTCAGCTCCTCGGTGAGCTCGATGACGATCGCGATCAGCGTGCGCTGGAACTCGATCACCAGCAGTTCGAAGAGATCGACCGGCCGGGAAAATTTGCCCGGATTCCTATCGATCAGCGCCCGCGCCCGCTCGACGCTGCGCAGCGGCTGCAGCCTTGTGGTGATGAGGAAGCGGCCGGACATGGCGAAATGCAGCCAGCCGAGATTGTTGGTATCCTCGGCGAAATCGCGCTGACAGTCGACGAGCGTGCCATAGAGCATCTGCTCGTCGACGGTGATGGCCGCATGCGTATCCCGCGTCGTCAGCGCCGATTTCGCGTCCTCCGTCAGCCCCTCCAGCGTATCGAGCAAGGCCGGCACGCGGGCGTCGACAAGGTTGAGGTGCAGCCAGTAGAAACAGTTGTCGGCGGTCAGTTCCGCCACCGTCGCACTATTGTTCAGCCGCACCGCCGTCTTTTCACCCGGCGAGAAGCGATAGCCCCAGACGAAACCGGGTATGTTGACGGGCAATGTATCCATTGTTCGCCGATCCTTTGCGAAGGCGATGTCATTCCTTAGAGTGTCTCCATGACGTTCATTTGTGCAAGGGTGCAAGCGCAAAGCGTCATGTCAGGCGATTTATCGCATGGCGGCCGAGGAAATCGAAATTGACGTTTACGTAAAAATCAATTAGCCCTTGCCTCGGAGGGGCTTTGCCCAAGTGCAGGCCGGTCTGCGGAGGAAAAACCATGTACAAGGCGCCCGTCGAGGAAATCGCGTTCACGTTGAAGCATGTAGCCGGCATGGGCGAGGCGATTTCAAAAGGGCTGCTCGGCGATCTCGGCGAGGATCTCGTCGACGCCATCCTCGCCGAAGCGGGACGTTTTGCCACAGAAGAGGTGGCGCCGCTCGCCGACATCGGCGACCGCCAGGGCGCCCGCCTGATCGATGGCGAGGTCCGGCTGCCGGACGGCTGGCGCGATCTCTACCGCCATTGGATTGCCGGCGGCTGGAACGGCCTGACGGCGCCCGAGGCTTTCGGCGGCCAGGCCCTGCCGCATATGCTGAATGTCGCAGCACTCGAAATGTGGAATTCCGGTTCCATGGCCTTTGCGCTCGCTCCGACCCTGACGATGGGCGCCATCGAGGCGGTCAGCGCCCATGGCAGTGCTGCGCTGAAAGACAAATATCTGGAAAAGATGGTCTCCGGCGAATGGACCGGCACCATGAACCTGACGGAGCCGCATGCCGGCTCCGATCTCGGCGTGCTGAAAGCCCGCGCCGAGCGCCGCGATGACGGCAGCTACCGCCTGTTCGGCCAGAAGATCTTCATCACCTGGGGCGAGCATGACGCGGCCGACAACATCATCCATCTGGTGCTCGCCCGCCTGCCGGATGCGCCGGCCGGCACACGCGGCATCTCGCTCTTCCTGGTGCCGAAATTCCTGGTGAACGACGATGGCTCGCTTGGGCCCCGCAATGATCTCTTCTGCCATTCGCTGGAGCACAAGCTCGGCATCCATGGCTCGCCGACCTGCACGATGATCTATGGCGACGGAAAATTCGGCGGTGAAAAGGGCGCTGTGGGCTGGCTGGTCGGCGAGGAGAACAAGGGACTGGCCTGCATGTTCACGATGATGAACAATGCCCGCCTTGCCGTCGGCATGCAGGGCGTGGCGATCGCGGAGGCCGCCACCCAGAAGGCGCTCGCTTATGCCAGGGAACGCACACAGGGCAGGGCGCCGGGTTCAGGCAGTGCCGGCATGAGCCCGATCGTCGAACATCCCGATGTCGCCCGCATGCTCCTGACCATGAAGGCGCTGACGCAAGGGGCGCGCGCCATCTCCTATGTCTGCGCCCATGCGATCGACATGTCCCATCGGGTAGGTGACTCCAGCCGCCACTGGCAGGAGCGCGCCGCCCTGTTGACGCCGATTGCCAAATCCTTTTCGACCGATGCCGGCGTCGACGTCGCCTCGCTCGGCATCCAGGTGCATGGCGGCATGGGCTTCATCGAGGAGACGGGTGCGGCGCGTTATCTCCGTGATGCCCGCATCGCCCCGATCTATGAGGGCACCAACGGCATCCAGGCGATCGACCTCGTCACCCGCAAGCTGCCGCTCTCCGGCGGCGATCAGGTGAAGGGCTTCATCGCCGAGCTTAGAGAGATCGCCGACGACGTCCGCCGCTCCAATCTTAATGGTTTCGGCGAGACCGCTGTGAGGCTCGACGCGGCGATCGCCGATCTCGAGCAGGCGACCGCCTGGCTGACAAAGACGCTTGCCGATGACAAGGCCGCCGAGGCGCTCTCCGGTGCCACCCCCTATCAGCGCCTATTCGGCCTCGTGCTCACCAGCTGTTATCTTGCCAAGGGCGGTCTCGCTGAGGGAGTCGATGGGGCAGGCGAGGGCCGCATCGCGCTCTGCCGCTTTGCCGCCGAAAACCTGCTTGCCGAGACCGCAGCCCTGCGCGACAGGGTCGTCAATGGCGCGGCAAGCCTTGCCGCCGCCCGTATCCTGCTTGCCTGAGGAGACCCAATGACCGATCACATCATCGTCGAGCAGCCTTCCGCCCATCCCGGCGTCCAGTCCATCCGCTTCAATCGGCCGGAGAAGAAGAACGCCATCACCCGCGCCATGTATCGCACCATGGCCGATGCGCTGAATGCGGCCAATGCCGATCCCGGCATCCGCGCCACCGCTTTGCTCGGCACCGAAGGCTGCTTTTCGGCCGGCAACGATATGAACGATTTTCTCGCTGCCGCGATGGGCGGCCGCGGCCTGGAGCAGGAAATCCTCGATTTCCTCTATGCGCTGGTGAATGCCGAAAAACCCGTCGTCTCGGGCGTCGACGGCCTTGCGATCGGCATCGGCACGACGATCCATCTCCATTGCGACCTGACCATTGCCTCCAGCCGCAGCCAGTTCCGCACCCCCTTCGTCGATCTGGCGCTGGTGCCGGAGGCCGGTTCCAGCCTCGTCGCGCCGCGCCTGATGGGGCATCAGCGCGCCTTCGCCCTGCTGGCGGCGGGCGAAGCATTCTCCGCCGAGGAAGCGAAGGAAGCCGGCCTGGTCTGGAAGGTCGTTGAGTCAGGTGAAGTCGATGCCGTGACGCTTGGCCTTGCTGCAAAGCTCGCGGCCAAGCCGCCGGAGGCGCTGCGCATCGCCCGCGATCTCATTCGCGGCGACCGCGGCGAGATCATCGCCCGCATCGACGAAGAGGCCCGCTATTTCTCCGCGCGGCTGAAAAGTGCCGAGGCCCGGGCGGCCTTCGAAGCCTTCATGCGTCGCTGAGCGCCGCCAACACCAGTCCGGGAGCAAACGGATACCGATTAGACCGCCGGCACATTGAATACCTCGCCGGCCCTGAGCGGCCGGAACCGTTCCGGGGGGATCTCATGCTCGCGCATTGCGTTTTGCAAGGCTCTTGCCGGCGCATCGACCGCTTCATTTGTCAGTTGGAACGTGGCGAAGTGATGCCCGGCCACATAGGCCGCATTTGCCAACTTCATCCCGATCACCGCCTCTTGCGGATTCTGGTGCTGCCCTTTCATAAACCATCGCGGCTCATAAGCGCCGAAGGGTAAAATGGCCAAACGAAAGCCGCCATGCTTCTGCTGTGCCGCCTCGTAGTTGATGCCGTTGTGAAAGCCGGTATCTCCGACGTGGTAAATTTTTCCGGCTGGAGTCGACAAGACGAACGACGCCCAGAGTGCCATCCGGCGATCGGCGGTTCCGCGCGCGGACCAATGGTGTGCAGGCTCGGCATCAATGCTTATTCCGGCGTGCGAAATGCGCTCGCCCCAGTCCATCGATGTCGTCTGTATATCGGGCACGGCACGGCGAATGATCGCGTCATTGCCGAGTGGCGTCACGACACGCGGCCGATGCTTCGCACCCAACCGCTTGAGCGTTGCGATATCGAGATGATCATAATGATTGTGCGATACCAGCACGAGATCAATCGGCGGCAAATCATCGAACGCGATGCCAGGTTGGACGACGCGCCTGGGTCCGGCAAAAGCGAAGGGACTCGCGCGCTCTGACCATACCGGGTCGGTAAGGATATTGAGCCCAGCGACCTGCACGAGCATTGTTGCATGGCCAACCATGGTCACCCTCAGATCCTCGCCGTCTACGCGTGGATCCGGCTTGGCCGCCGGGTATGGACTTGGGACCGACTGCGGCCAGCGCTCACGGCCACCGCCGAATTGCCACCGCAGCAGATCGCGGAAACCAAGGGGCTCAATACCTTCTGGATTGAAGAAATGCGTGCCGTCGAAGTGATCGGACACGGGGCCGTTATAGTAGGGGTTGCGTCTTTTGGTCTTTCCGACAGACACGCCTATTTCTCCAGCGTCGCCACCACCTCGACATGCGAGGTCCAGAGGAACTGGTCGATCGGCGTCACCCCGGTGATGCGGTAGCCGCCCTCGACAAGGATCGCGAGATCCCGGGCCAGCGTCAGCGGATTGCAGCTGACGGCGACGATCTTCTTCACGCCGGAGCGGGCGAGCTCCTGGCACTGGAACTCGGCACCGGCGCGCGGCGGATCGAAGACGACGGCGTCATAGGGCTTGAATTCCTGTGTCATCAAAGGACGGCGGAAGAGATCGCGCTTTTCGATGGTAACCGGCTTCAGCCCCTGCGTGTTGCGCGCGGCATGATCGAGTGCTGCGAGCGCCTTTGCCTCGGCTTCGACGGCGTGCACGCGGCCGATACGCGCCAGCCGCAGTGAAAACGTGCCGGAGCCGGCAAAGAGATCGGCGATCCGCTTCGACTTGCCGGCATGGGCAATGACCAGTTCCGCCATCGCCTCTTCCGCGGGCTTCGTCGCCTGGGTAAAGCCGCCCGGCGGCGGTGAAACCTGGACGCCGCCGAATTCGACCATCGGCTTCGACGGCTCGACGAGGATTTCGCCGTTCAGCGAAACACGGGCGATGCCGCGCAGGCTGAGCGCGGTCTCGATCGCCTTGCGCCGCTGCGGGTCGGAGAGTTTCTTCACGTCGTCGACGGAGATGTCGAGGCCGGAAAGCGTTTCGAGCACCGCGACGCGGAAGGGTTCGGCGCTGGTCGCCAGCGATGCAGCAATCGCCCTGATCGCCGGCAGCCGGGCGATGATTCCTGCCGACGAGATCGGACATTCCTCGATGGCGACGATATGGTGGCTTTCAGCCTGGTTGAATCCAACAAGCATGTCCTTTTCGGTCTTGCGTGCGGCAAAGACCACGCGCCGCCGTTCGCCCGGCTGGGCCGGAACGATCTCGCCGACCACTGATGTCAGCCCCTTGGATTTCAGCGCGTCGATGACCAGCTGGCGCTTGAAGGCGCGGTAGGGCGCATCTGCCATATGCTGCAGCGTGCAGCCGCCGCAGGTGCCATTGACACCATCCGGACCGAAATGCCGGCAAGGTGGCTCCTGCCGGTCGGGCGAGGGCGTCGTGATCGACATGATCGTGCCCTGGCTCTTGACCCGGGCAATCGCCACCGTTTCGCCGGGCAGGGAAAAGGGTACGTAGACAGGTCCGCCGGCGCTGCTGGCGATGCCGTCGCCCTGGGCGCCGAGCTTCTCGATCGTGACGGTTTCGGTGCTCACGGTTTCAATCCTGCCAGAAGGAATTCCTGATTGCCGTCGCCACCGGAAATCGGGGAGGGGATGAGGCCGAGGCTTTTCCAGCCCATGTCCTCGACGAACCAGCGCTCCAGTTCCGCCGCGACGGCGGGAGCAGACGAGGGGTCCTTCAGCATCCCGCCCTTGCCGATCGCCTCGCGCCCGGCCTCGAACTGCGGCTTGACCAGCAGAACGGCGACAGCGCCCGGTTCGGCGATCTCGAGCGCCGGCGCGAGCGCGAGCTTCAGCGTGATGAAGGAGACGTCGGAAACGATGAAGGTGGCGGGATGGTCGATATCGTCTGCCGTCAGGTTGCGGGCGTTGAGGCCTTCCCTGTTGGTCACCCGCGGATCGCCTGATATGCGCGGATGCATCTGCCCATGACCGACATCGATCGCGGTGACATGGACGGCGCCGCGCTGCAGCAGCACCTCGGTGAAGCCGCCGGTGGAGGCACCGACATCAAGACAGTGATGGCCGGCGGGATCGAGCCGGAAATGGTCGAGTGCTGCGGCAAGCTTCAGTGCGGCGCGCGAGACATAGTCCTGCGCCGGATCGTCGATCTCGATTGCCGCGTCTGCGCCAAACAGCGCGCCGGCCTTCGTGACCACCTGGCCGCCGATCCTGACGGTGCCGCGCTGGACGGCGTCGCGGGCGCGTGAACGGCTGGCAAAGAGGCCGAGAGAGACGAGAAGCTGGTCGAGGCGTTGGGTGTTTTGATCTGACATCGGCTGTGCATGACCGGCAAAGCCGCCGGTTGCAAGCATTTTGTTCCCAAGACCGTCATTGACCCTCAAAAGCTTTCGGCGATAATCCTGCCGCGGCGATCGCGGGGCGTGCCGCAGACACGGGGGTGCTCTATGCTGAAGCTCTTCACTCTTCTTGTCGCGGCGGGGATCGCATCGCCCGCGCTCGCGAACGATACTCTGGCCGAGATCAAGACCGGCGGGCTGATCTTTGCCCAATCCGACGATGTCAGCATGGCGGAAGAGGATCTCTTCATCTCCGCTTCGGAAGTGCGTGTCGACTACGTCTTCGAGAACAGCTCCGACAAGGATGTCGAAAGCCTGGTCGCCTTTCCGATGCCTGACATTGCAGGCCAGGTGGACAACAATTCCGCCATCGCCGATTATGACAGCGATAATTTCCTGCATTTTTCCACCCTGCAGGACGGCAGTCCGATCACCGCCAAGCTCCAGCAGCGCGTCGTCTCGCTCGGCATCGACGTCACCGACGAGTTCGCCAAGCAGGGCATTCCCGTTCTGCCCTACAGCCAGAAGACGACCGAGGCGCTCGCCAAGCTTCCCGAAACCGTCCGCAAGGACTGGATCGTCCGCGGCCTCGTCTATCCCATGGGCGCCGGCGAAGCCAAGGTCGATCTCGTGCCGCTCTGGACGCTGCGCTCGACCTATTGGTGGCGCACCACCTTTCCGGCAAAGAAAAAGGTCAGCGTAGCACACCGTTACAAGCCGGCCGTCGGCGGCACCGTCGCCATTAGCTTTCTCGAAGATGGCGAGCCGAAGGGTGAGCGCTTCGAGGAATATTCCCGCAAATACTGCCTTGACGGAGATTTCATCAGGGTTGCCCAGCAGCGTGCGCGGGAAGCCGAGGCCGGCGGCGCCAGCTATACCGAAAGCTGGATCTCCTATGTGCTGTCGACCGGCGCCAACTGGGCGGGACCGATCAAGCGCTTCCAGCTGACGATCGACAAGGGCAAGCCCGGCAGCCTCATCAGCTTCTGCGGCAGCAACGTTCAGAAGATCGGTCCGACGACCTTCCGGATGAAGGCCGAGGATTTCGATCCTGCAAAGGATTTCGACATCCTGATCCTCAATCCTCCAGAAACGGCACAATAATCCGCAGGCTTGGCCGCTGTTGCGCCGCACAAATTTAAACAAATTTAAAGCCTGCCCGGATAGGTTCGGGGTGATTGTAGCGGTTCATCCAAGCCGCTCGGCGCCATGACGGCGCAAGCGTTTCCACGCCGATCATGTTCTCAGCTTCAAACATCCCGGCGGTTGCGTCTCGTGCGACCTGCCTCGCCGCGTCGACTGTCGTCAGGAGAAATCACCGATGTCCGCCAAAAACATATCCTTGAACGGTAAGCTTGCGGCCACGTTCGCAGCCCTCATCCTCATTTTCGTCTCCGTTTCCGCTTTCGTCTATTCCAAGGCGACGGCGTCCGCGGCCGCGTCTGCCGAGCAGGAAAAGTCCGAGCTGCTCGTCAACCAGATCGACGATGCGCTGCAGGCGATGCTCGAGCAGGCCGTCAACCTGCGCGGCTTCATCCTCTTCCGCAGCGACAGCACCTATGGCGATGTCTTCGCCAACCGCGAACGCATGCTGAAGGCGATTGCCGCCGCCAAGCAGACGGCGGCCGGGGAGCCGCAGCTGGTCGAGATGATCGACGGTATGCAGAAGGCCGCCGATCTCTATTTCCATGAACTCGCCGAGCCGCAGACCAAGGCGCGCAAGGAAACCGACATGCCGATCGCAGAGGTCGTCAAGATCGGCGTCAACGCCACCAAGGGCCAGCTCGACGGCTTCCGCCAGGCCTCGGCCAAGATCAAGGCCACCGCGCGTGAAAAGTCGGAAGCGCTGGCCGCGATCCGGGCCGATGCCAACAGCCATCTGAAGACGACGCTGCTTGCCGGCGGCATCGTCGCCTCGCTTGCCGCCGCCATGCTCGCCTGGCTGATGTCGCGCACCATCGTCCGCCCGGTCGTCGGCATGACTGCGGCCATGGATCGCCTCGCCGGCGGCCAGAACGATATCGAGGTTCCGGCGACCGACCGCGGCGACGAAATCGGCCGCATGGCTCAGTCCGTCCTGGTCTTCAAGCAGGCGGCGATCGAGAAGCTGCGCCTTGCCGGCGAGACCGACCGCATGCGTGACGATGCCGAGCGCCAGCGCCGGGCAGGCGACGAGCAGAAGGCGCGCGAGGAAGGCGAAATCCGCTATGCCATCGACGCTTTGGCGGGCGGCCTTGCCGAGCTTGCCAATGGCGATATGGCCGGTCGTCTCCAGACGCCGTTCGCCTCGCAATATGACAGCCTGCGCAATGACTTCAACCATGCCGTCGAAAAGCTGCAGGCAGCACTGCAATCGGTCGGCCGCAATGCCTCGGCGATCAATGCCGGCGCCGGCGAAATCCGCTCGGCCGCTGACGATCTTGCCCACCGCACCGAGCAGCAGGCTGCCGCCGTCGAAGAGACGGCCGCGGCACTCGAGGAAGTGACGACGACCGTCCGCGACAGCGCCAAGCGCGCCGAAGATGTCGGCAATCTCGTCGAGCGCGCCCGCCTCGGCGCCGAGAAATCAGGCGAAGTCGTCCGCAAGGCCGTCTCCGCCATGCAGCAGATCGAGAAGTCCTCGGGCGAAATCTCCAACATCATCGGCGTCATCGACGACATCGCCTTCCAGACTAACCTTTTGGCTCTGAACGCGGGCGTCGAAGCCGCCCGCGCCGGCGATGCCGGCAAGGGCTTTGCGGTCGTCGCCCAGGAAGTGCGCGAGCTCGCCCAGCGTTCGGCCAAGGCCGCCAAGGAGATCAAGGCGCTGATCACCACCTCGGGCGAACAAGTCGTTGCCGGCGTCGGCCTCGTCGGCGAGACCGGCAAGGCGCTGGAGGTCATCGTCTCCGAGGTGCAGGAGATCAACCACCACGTCAGCGCCATCGTCACCGCCACGCGCGAACAGTCGATCGGCCTGCAGGAGATCAACACCGCCGTCAACAACATGGACCAGGGCACGCAGCAGAACGCCGCCATGGTCGAGGAGCAGACCGCGGCAAGCCATGCGCTCGCCCAGGAGGCAAACGCCCTCGAAGAATTGCTGCGCCAGTTCAAGCTCGGCCAGGTGGCCCCGGCACCGCGCGCAAGCGTTGCCGGCACGAGTTCCCGCCCGGTCGCCTCTCCAGCCCACGCCCTGACCCGCACCGTCGCCAAGGCCTTCGGCGGAAGACAGGCAGCTGCTACGGCTACCGTTCAGGAAGAGTGGACGGAGTTCTGAGGGGGCCCTTCACAGGGACGTTAAATGAAGAGGGCGGTGCAGTGATGCGCCGCCTTTTTTGTTGGATGGACCTGCCGGGCAGCCCCCTCATCCGCCCTACGGGCACCTTCTCCCCGAGGGGAGAAGAGGGAATCGAGACGTTGCGGCATATCTCTTCTCCCCTCGGGGAGAAGGTGCCGGCAGGCGGATGAGGGGGCCACACGGCACGCCCTCACATAACCTTACCCCGCAACCCCAACCGCAACACCGCGCCCCAGCGCCTTGAACACCGTCGAGACGATGCCGGCGCGGTCCAGCCCCGCATGGGCGTTCATCGCTTCGGGCTTGGCCTGTTCCATCCAGATGTCGGGCATCACAAGCGAGCGCAGCTTCAGGCCGTTGTCGAGCAGGCCTTCGGTGGCGAGGAAATGCATCACGTGGCTGCCGAAGCCGCCGATCGAGCCTTCTTCGACGGTGATCACCATCTCGTGGTGGCGGGCAAGCTGGCGGATCAGGTCGTGATCGAGCGGCTTGGCGAAACGCGCATCGGCGACCGTCGTCGAAAGCCCGGCGGCATCGAGATCCTCGGCGGCCAGCAGACAATCGGCAAGCCGGGTGCCGAAGGAGAGCAGCGCCACCTTGGTGCCTTCCTTGACGATGCGGCCCTTGCCGATCTGCAGGATTTCGCCGCGTGCCGGCATGTCGACGCCGACGCCTTCGCCGCGCGGATAGCGGAACGAGATCGGCCCGCCATCATAGGCGACAGCCGTGCGCACCATGTGCTTGAGTTCGGCCTCGTCGGCGGCTGCCATCACCACGAAGCCGGGCAGGGTGGTGAGGAAGGCGGCGTCGAAGGAGCCGGCATGCGTCGGCCCGTCGGCGCCGACGAAGCCGGCACGGTCGATCGGGAAACGCACCGGCAAGCCCTGGATCGCTACGTCATGCACGACCTGGTCGTAGGCGCGCTGCAGGAAGGTGGAATAGAGGGCCGCGAACGGCTTGTAGCCTTCCGCTGCCAGGCCGGCAGCGAAGGTGACGGCATGCTGCTCGGCAATACCGACGTCGAAGCACCGTGACGGAAAGGCCTCGGCGAGCTTGTCGAGGCCGGTACCATTCGGCATGGCGGCGGTGATGCCGACGATCTTGTCGTCGAGGGTGGCTTCCTGCACCAGCGCTTCGGCAAAGACGCTGGTATAGCTCGGCGCATTCGGCTTGACCCTCGCCTGGGCGCCGGTGATGACGTCGAACTTGTTGACGCCGTGATATTTGTCGGCTGCGGCTTCCGCCGGCGGATAGCCCTTGCCCTTCTGGGTGACGACGTGGATCAGCACCGGTCCGCGCCCATTGTCGCGCACATTGCGCAGGACGGGCAGCAGGTGGTCGAAGGAATGACCGTCGATCGGGCCGATATGATAGAAGCCCATCTCCTCGAACATCGTGCCGCCGGTAACGTAGCCGCGGGCATGCTCGACGGCGCGGGTGATCGCCCGGTCGATATTCTTGCCGAGATAGGCCGTCAGCTTCTTGCCGAAGTCACGGAAGCCCATATAGGTGCGACCCGAGGCAAGGCGCGCGAGATAGGCGCTCATTGCGCCCGTCGGCGGCGCGATCGACATGTCGTTGTCGTTGAGGATGACGATGAGGCGCGCATCGAGTGCTCCGGCATTGTTCAGCGCCTCATAGGCCATGCCGGCCGACATCGCCCCGTCGCCGATGACGGCGATGACGCGGCGGTCCGATTTGTCGAGGTCGGCGGCAATCGCCATGCCGAGGCCGGCCGAGATCGAGGTCGAGGAATGCGCCGCCCCAAAGGGGTCATATTCGCTTTCGGCCCGGCGGGTGAAGCCGGACAGCCCGTCTTCCTGACGCAGCGTCCGGATGCGGTCACGCCGGCCGGTGAGAATCTTGTGCGGATAACATTGATGGCCGACATCGAAGATCAGCCGATCATCAGGCGTGTCGAAGACGCTGTGAATGGCGATCGTCAATTCGACGACGCCGAGACCGGCGCCGAGATGGCCGCCGGTGCGCGACACCGCATCGATCATTTCGTCCCGAACTTCGCGGGCAAGCTGCGGCAGGTCGCGATCCTCGAGCTTGCGCAGGTCGGCGGGATAGATGACCTGGTCGAGCAGGGGGGTCTTCGGCAGTTGTGTCACGGGCGGGCGCTCTTTCTTGCTTTTCCTTGTTCCGCTTTATTCGATTAGATTGCGGCAAAACAAGTGCATTTCAGGAACCGAAGGTTTTTACCTTAGAGCATGGTGCCGAAAAGTGTGAGCGGTTTTCGGCGGATATCACCCTCTATTTCTCCGATCCGGAGCATTCGGATCAGGGGTTCAGCCTTCCGGCAAAGGCACGAATTCCTCTTCGTCACCGGGAACGATATCGAAGCGGCCGGTGCGCCATTCCTCCTTGGCCTGTTCGATCCGCTCCTTCGAGGAGGAGACGAAATTCCACCAGATATAACGTTTCGAATTGAGCGCCGCCCCTCCGAAAAGCATCAGGTGGCAGCCATCGCGGCCGGCTTCCAGCGTGATCGCATCGCCCGGCCGGAAGACCAGCAACTGGTCGGCGGCGAAGCGGTCGCCTGATATGACGACCTCGCCCGACAGCACATAGACGGCGCGCTCTTCGTGGCCCGCGCCGAAGGGAAATTTGGCGCCCGGCTGCAGGTCGAGATCGACATAGAGCGTGTCGGAGAAAACGCCGACCGGCGATGTCATGCCTTCGAACGAGCCGATGACCACGCGCCCGCGCACGCCTGCCGTCTCGATCAGCGGCATGGCGGATTTTTCCGTATGGGCGAAGGCGGGATCGATCTCCTCCTTGTCGTCGGGCAGCGCCAGCCAGGTCTGCAGCCCGGACATCAGCAGCGGATGGCCGCGCAGATTGTCGGGCGTCCGCTCGGAATGGACGATGCCGCGGCCTGCCGTCATCAGGTTGATATCGCCGGGACGGATGACCTTTTCGGTGCCGAGGCTGTCGCGATGGCGGATCTCGCCGTCGAACAGATAGGTGACGGTCGACAGCCCGATATGCGGATGCGGCTTGACGTCGAGCGCCTCGTCGGGCTTCAGGATCGCCGGTCCCATGCGGTCGAAGAAGATGAACGGCCCGACCAGCCGCCGCTGCCGGCTGGGCAGCGCGCGGCGCACCTGGAAACCGCCGATATCGCTGGTGCGCGGGATGATCAGGTTCTCGATCGCATCACAGGCGAAGGCATCGCCGGGCAGGGGATCTTTACCGGGAAAGAAGGACATGGGGATCTCCGATCGCTACAGGGCCGCGCGTCATCGCCCACAGATAGCGCCTGGAGCGCCGCGCGTCCAATCGGACGCGCCAAGACGCTCCAACACTTGAAAGCGCGTCGCGCGTCCAATCGGACGCGCTAAGGATGCTCCGGCACCTTAAAGCGTGTCGCGATTGGTTCAGATCGCGGTAAAACCATTGTCGACGAAGAGATGGGCGCCATTGACGAAGCTCGACTCGTCGCTGGCGAGATAAAGTGCTGCCCGCGCAACGTCTTCGGGCTCGCCGATCCGCCCCTGCTGCGCGGCAATGGCGGCATCCGAGACATCGACGCCAAGCGCCTGCAGGTCGGCCACCTCGCGCAGGCCATGCGGCGTGCGGATGAAGCCGGGGCAGACGGCGTTGCAGCGGATGTTGCGGTCGCGGAATTCCACCGCGATGGCGCGGGCAAACATATGCACGGCTCCCTTGGTCGTGTCGTAAAGCACTTCCATCGGCGTGGCGGCGACCGCCGAGATCGACGAGGTGCAGACGATCGACCCGCCGCCGCTTGCAATCATCTTCGGCAGCACGGCCTTGGTCATCAGAAACATCGAGCGCACATTGACGGCGTGCAGCCAGTCCCATTCCTCGACGGTCGTTTCGAGAAAAGGTTTGATGACGATCGTGCCGGCATGATTGAAGAGCACGGTCACCGCGCCGTAGCGTTCTTCGACGCCGGCGACGGCGGCATGGACGGCGGCTTCGTCCGAGACATCGGCAGTCCAGCAATCGGCCTCGCCGCCGGCATCACGGATTTGCTTCACGGTCTCTGCGGCTGCATCGCCATTGCGGTCGATGATCGCAACGCGCGCGCCTTCAGCGGCAAAAAGCTTCGAGGCGGCACCGCCCATGCCGGTCGCGCCGCCCGAGATAATGGCGACCTTGCCCTTCAACCTGTCCGTCATTCCTATGTCCCCTCACTGTTTTGCAAAGGGATCATAGATCGGTCCGAAGCCGATAGCCAAGCATCTTCAAAAGGGAGTTTGCTGCCTCAGGCGCCGTCGAGCGGCTCGACGCCCTGCGGCTTGCCGGCGCGGTCGAGCCGGATCTTCTCGATGCGGTTTTCGGCGGCCGAAAGCAGCGTCTCGCAATGTTTCTTCAGCGCTTCGCCGCGCTCGTAGATCTCGATCGATTCATCCAGCGCCACATCGCCGCGTTCCAGCCGGGCGACGATGCTTTCGAGTTCGGCGACCGCCTTTTCGAAGGAAAGGCCGGACACCTCCGGCTTGGCGCTGTCAGTCATTCTCAACCCTTCATCATTCTCAAAATATGCATGCCCGCCGATTCGGCGAGTCCCTCGAGATCATAACCGCCTTCGAGCAGGCTGACGACCCGGTTCTTCGCGTGCCGATCCGCCAGTTCGAGCACCCGCCCGGTCGCCCAGTCGAAATCCTCGCCGGTCAGATTGATCTGCGCCAGCGGATCGCGGTGATGCGCGTCGAAGCCGGCGGAGATGATGATGAGATCCGGCCGGAAATCGTCAAGGGCGGGCAGTACGCGCGATTTGAATGCCTCGCGGAAGTGGTCGCTGCCGACATTCGGCGACAGCGGCGCATTGACGATGGTGTTGTGCTTGCCCTTCTCGTCCTTGGCGCCGGTGCCGGGATAGAGCGGCATCTGATGCGTCGAGCAGAACAGCACCGAGGGATCGTCCCAGAAGATATCCTGCGTGCCGTTGCCGTGGTGCACGTCCCAGTCGACGATGGCGATGCGCTCGGCGCCATGCGTCTTCTGCGCATGCCGGGCGGCGATCGCCGCATTGTTGAAGAAGCAGAAGCCCATCGCCGTCATCTTTTCGGCATGGTGCCCCGGCGGGCGGGCGGCGACGAAGACATTGTCGGCCCGGCCGGTAAAGACATCGTCCACCGCCGCCATCGCCCCGCCGATGCCGGTTAGCGCCGCCTGCAGGCTCTTGCTGCTGGCATAGGTGTCGGCTTCGATCTGGTTGATCTCGCCCTCTTCCTCGGGGATCTCCCGCATGACGGCGATGAGATGTTCTTCGGGATGGGCCAGCAGCACCGCATCCTCGTTCGCCTGCGGCGCCTGCCGGCGCTCCAGCCGCTCGAAATTTGGATGTTCCAGCGCAACGTTGATGGCGCGGATCCTGTCCGATCGCTCCGGATGGCCGGCGGGCGTGACATGTTCCAGGAAGATCGGGTGTTCATAAAGACGGGTGCTCATGAAGACACTCTATCGGTCGCTTATGTCATGTGCCACAGCAGATGGGGCATCGCCTGACGATTTCAACAAGCGCTCTTGCCGCGCCTTCCGACAGTTCGCTGATCAACACTGTCTCATTTGTGCCTTTTCCATCGAGCCGGTCCATTGCAGCGGCGCCGCATCTTTTCAGGCGCGTGGGGGACACTGTAACACTTTGAACTATTGCGTAATTTTATCCTTAAGCAGGTTCCGGTATAAGCAATTATGAAGTAGTGTTGCGATGGGAACTCTGTAAGGCAGATCTGTTGATGAGTCAGTCGAAACGTCCTGATGTGGCGGAAATACGCGTGCCGTTTCGCGATGTCGATATGACCGGCCGGATGTTTCTGGCATCCTATATTTCCTATGCCGAGTCCGTGCTTGCGAGCTTCTGGTCGTCGCGGCCCGATGTCGACGACGAACCCGTCTATAGCCCCAGCAAGGTTTCCTGCTTTCTCCACCGTCCGCTGCACTACGACGAGCCGGCAACCTTCACCGCCACCATCGACAAGATCGGCGTGCGCTCCATCGGCTTCCTCATTTCGATCGATACCGGCGAGGAGCGCGCCGCCGAGGTGGAAATCATCTGGCAGGCCCACGCCCCCGAAGACCAGTCCCCGGCTTCGTTGCCGGAGGAGACGCGCGACTGGCTTTATCGGTTTTTGAACTAGGGGATTGCCAGGAAAGGTGCAAAGCAGTTTCCTGGGGAATTGCGTGAGAACAAAAGGGTGTTCGGCCCATGTCGGGCGAAGGTGGCATTGTGTTGATTGGTTCGTGCCGACATGTCGGCATATTAGCTCCGATAGCCCTGTGCTTTCCTATGAAGTTTGCAGCATTTTTCTGAGACAAGTCTTCCGCGATGCAAGTTTGAATGGCAAAGATTAGCCCGGTGAGCAAATATCTTCCACTAAACATCGGGATCGCCATTCGGGCTAGCGCCAGCGACCTGCATTCCTTCCGCTGGAAGACCGGCAAACGCGTCGAAGCAGACTTTTTTGTCGATGACCCCGAACACTTGCTGAGGGTCTCATTTGATGGTCCCTGCATCGTCCGATTGATTGATGAAATGCCGCTGAGCACCGAACACGAGCACAGTGCCGACGAAGGCTTGGTTCGCGACCACTTCGCATATCAAGTGGAGGGAGCTGCCTTCAATAAGTCGCAGTCTGAAATCTGGAAGACGGCAGTTGGTATACACGGCCCGACTTCACACTTCCGCTTCGTAACTGGCTGGACTTGCATGGATGTTGTGACACCAGCCATGCCCGAATTTGAGATAGTCCCCCAAGCCATTGCACAACAAACCTAACCTGCTTCGGGTTGGGTTTTGTGCAATCAGCCAAGTTTAAATTCAGGGGGCGTGATGCTGCTTGCATCAACGTAAAATGATGCACGTCAGATGACATCCTGATTGCCTTCGATCAAATTGTGGAGTTTTCGATGAAAGACGAGCGCAAAGGGCAGTGGGACACTGATGACGTGGTGAGGTTCATGTACGGAAAATACAACGGCGCACTCCTTCTGGCGCTACGGGATTTCTGGAAGACACTTCGTTCAGCTTGGCCCGACAAGCAAAAACCTCCCATATCTCCGCATCGTGGAGATGAACCTCAAGACTAAGAACCCGTTGCTGCCGGTGACGAGCCAAGGAGGTCCGGGCAGGTCATAAGTCAAGAATCGTACAGCGACTTTATCCGACGTCACGGACAGCAAACCAAAGCGATCCGGCTTCGACACCTTCTTCCAGGTCGGCTCGGGCGGCAATTCCATCAGGACGGACGAGCAGGGCAGCCAGTCCCAATGGGCCTCTCACGTCGCCCTGGACCGGATCACCCAACGGTGCGTGATCGGCCGGAGCCCAGGCCCAGGCCCAAGCCCAAGCTACGCGATGACCGGCTCCGAAACGCTCTTTCGCGAACGCCACTCCTCCTTGGTCTGGGTCTTGACGTCGAACTGATCGCGCGTCCTTGTGTAGGTGTGGCCGCCCATCCTGCCGACGGCGTCCATCAGTTGCTGGTCGATATGCAGGTTTGTCGGATTGACCGCATCGCTTCTGACATAGACGCCGAGCACTTCGCCGAGGATGATTTCGCGCGCCGGGCCGACCTGCAGGGTGGTGTGGCGGCGGCATTCGAGTGCTGCGGGCGCTGCCAGGATGCGCGGGCTTCTGACCATCTGTCCCGGCGCCGTTGCCAGTCCGGCTTCCGAGAGTTCGTCGACCTCGGGCCCGAACTTGATGGCGCAGACCTCCATCTGGTCGACGAGGGCATCATCGCAGATGTGGACCGTGAACTCGCCGGTCTCGCGGATGTTGCGGGCGGTATCCTTGAAGCGCATGTCGGCATAATTCTCGACGCCGATGGCGACGATCGCCGGGTCGTGGGTCAGGACGTTGAAGAAGCTGAACGGCCCGGCATTCGGCAGGCCTTCCTTGCTCACTGTCGTCACCAGCGCGATCGGGCGCGGGATGACCGTGCCGATGAGGATCTTGTAACGCTCGCGCTCGGTCAGCTTGGCGAAATCGAAATGCGTGTGTTGTTTATGATTGCTCATGTCAGGCCTCGGCAGCGACGCGGTGGGTTTCAAGCGGGGTATGGCGGCTGAGGTTCTCGAAACCGTCCTTGGTCACGACATACATGTCGCCGATGTTGCAGCCGGCCGAGAGCGGCTCCAGCCATTGCGTGTGCAGCACGAAGACCATGCCCTCTTCCATCCTGTCGTAGTTATGCGAGGAGATGTTGAAGCTGTTCTGGCCGCCGGCCATGCCGACCGAATGGCCGAGGTTCGGATTGTGCGGTCCGTGCGTTGCCGGATAGACGTGCATAAGCTTGCGGCCCTGCGCCTCCCAGTCGATGTCCTTCACATACTGATGGGGGATCAGGCGTGCGCCGCCGTCTTCCATCGGCGACCAGTTGTAGGGCATGGTGCGCGCCTCGGCTGAGGTGAGCATGCCGCGCTCGATCATCGGTTCGAAGGCGGCATTGTTGACGTCGCGCATCAATGCGCCGGGCCTGATCAGCTTTTCGGCCCGCTTGACGCCTTCGGTGCAGGCGGCAAGCACATCCTCCTGACGGCTGGTAATATCGCCGACCGCGATCATGCGGGCGGTCTGGGCGGTGTAGCCGCGATAGGTGACGTTGGAGATATAGAGGTTGATGAGGTCGCCCGGGCGGACGATATGGCCATAGGGCTTGCCGCAATGGGTGCCGAATTCATTGATGCCGATCTGGTAGCCGTCGCCGGTTTCGCCGCCGAGCGCCATCTGCGCATAGGTAAAGGCGGCAAGGATTTCATGGTCGGTGACGCCTGACTTCGCCACATGATAGGCGGCCTGCGTGCCGATGCTGATCAGTTGGGCGGCGGCGCGGAACATCTCGATCTCGGGCAGTGAGCGGACCTTCTGCATGCGGTCGAGAATGGCGTTGTCAGCCACGAACTTGCTCTTCGGCATCAACTCGTCGAGCGCCGACCAGAAGGTCAGCGATGTGCGGTCGCCGATCCTGCCGATCTGGGCCTTGGCGAGGCCCAGGCTGGCGAGAACCTCGGCGCATTTCTCGGCGGTCTTGATGACGGAATCGCCCGGACGGTCGGCATATTCGCGGCCGATCGGGCCGATCTGCCAGATTTCGTCGACGAGCACAGGCTCGCCGCCCGGCGGCAGCAGGACGGATTGGGTGAAGAAGGAGAGAAGCACCATCGCCTTGTCGGCATCGGTCGGGATGATCAGCACGCCTTCGCGCATCCAGTCGCAGATGTAACGCAGATAGGCGTTCGAGGCGTGGAACCAGCCGACGCTGCCGGCATGGACGATCAGCGCGTCATGACCGGCTTCGACCGCCTGACGGCGAATTCTGCGAAGGCGATCCTCGAACTCTTCGACAGGAAGCGGCAGCGGAGCGGAGAAATCGAAATCCGGCTGGAAATCGGCCAGCAGCGATCCCATCCGGTAGCCGCCTGCGTTTGTCGCACGCATGTTCATGAATATGTTCCTTCCAAGTTCAGGCATAGGTCAAATGGCGGATTGTTCAGGCCTGCCGCGACGGCGCGAGCACGCGCCGGGCAACCAGCAGTCCGACCAGCGTCACGGCGATCAGAATTCCGGAGATTGCCGCGACGCGCACATCGAGCGATTCCTCGATCAGCGCGAACATGCGCAGCGGCAAGACGGTCGTTCTGGCGTCGGCGAGGAAAAGCGATACCGACACATTATCGAGCGACTGGATGAAGACGAGGAATGCGCCGGCCAGGATGCCGGGCATCAGCAGCGGCAGGGTCACGCGCCGCAATGTCATGAACCAGCTCGCGCCCATCGTCGTCGATGCCTCGGCAAGCGAGGGATTGAGGCCCTGGGCGACGACGGAAGCGGCGCGGTACATCAGCGGCCCGAAGACCACGACATGGCCTGATACGGTCAGCCAGAGCGACGGCTTGAAGCCGATGAAATTGGCGACGATCAGGGCGGCAAGGCCGTAGACGAGGCTCGGCAGGACGAGCGGGGCGAGCAGCAGTGGCTCGATCGTGCCGACCGCGCTGCGCTTCATGCGCGTCATGCCGATGGTTGCCGGAACCGCAAAGATCAGCGATCCGAGGACGGCAAGGCCGGCGATCTTCAGCGAATTCCAGGCGGCGATATGTTCGGTTGCCGAGCGCACCGGATCGAGCAGCGCCGCATACCACCTGAGCGAAAAGCCCTGTGGCGGATATTTCAATGTCTGCCCCGAGGTAAACGACATCGTCAGCGCAATCACGATGGGTGCCACGAGATAGATGACGCAGAGGCCGCCGAAACCGTAGACGAATGCCTTATAGAGCATGACGGGAATGGGATTTTCGCGACGATCAGGCATGACCGACCAACCTCCTGTGACGGGACATCATGGTAAGGGCGACCAGCAGGCAGCCGGTGGACAGCAGCAGAACGACGGCGATGGCCGAGGCCAGCGGCCAGTCGAACAGCGTGCCGACTTCGCGGTAGATCAGCTGCGGCACATAGACGTTGCGCGCACCACCGATGACGGCCTGGGTGACGAAGGAGCTGCTGGTGCTGGCAAAGACCAGAATCCAGCCCGCCAGCAGGCCCGGCAGCATCAGCGGCAGAAGCACGGTGACAAAGATGCGCCAGGTGCCGGCGCCGGAAACCTGAGCCGCTTCCGTCAGTTGCAACGGCGTGCGCGACAGGATGGCAATCAGCGGCAGGATGATCAGCGGCAGGTCGATCTGGCACATGGCCATGACCAGGCCGAGTTCGGTAAACAGCAGGCTGGTCGGCATTCCCGTCAGGCCGAGCGCGACCAGCGCTTCGCTGATCGGCCCCTGGCGTCCGAGGATGACGATCCAGGCGAAGGTGCGCACGACATTGCTGGTCAGCATCGGAATGAGCGTCAGGAAAATCAGCACCTGCCGAAGGTTTCGGCCGCCGTGCCAGTAGAGGAGTGCGATCGGTACGCCGAGCAAGGTCGTGCCGATGACGGTTTCGAGCCCAAGCCTTGCGGTATTGACGAGGACGCGGAAATTGAACGCGTCGCCGAAGAAGCGGGCATAATGTTCGAGGGTCGCTCCGCCGGGGCCGGCGAAGCTGAAACCGACGAGGACGGCGAGCGGCGTTGCGAAGAACGCCACGGAAAGCAACAGCATCGGTAGGACGTATGGGAAGCCGCTCGCCTTCATCACATCACCTCAACCGGCAACGAGGGCGTCGAACTGGCGGATCCAGCCGTCGCGGTTCTTGTTGATCGCGACCCAGTCCGGATAGACCATGGTCTTGATCTGGTCGCGGGTGACATAGGCTTCGATGCCCGGCGTCAGCGCCACGTCCTTGTTGGTCGGGAACATCTCGGTCGGCGGCTCCTTGAGCTGATCCTGGGCGGCCTTGGAGATCGCGGCATCCATATAGGCATAGGCCGCATTGAGATTGGCCGTGCCCTTGGTCAGGTGGATATTGACGGGGGCTGCCGGCGAGCCGGTTTCGGGTTGGACGAACTCGGCGTTGAGGCCGAGGCTCTTCAGGCGGGCGACGTTGCCGGTCGAGCACATGAAGACGGCGATTTCACCCTGCTGAAACAGCGTCATCTGGTGGTTGGTGCTGTCGACCACGCCCTTCAGATGCTCCGGATGATCCTTGAACAGCTTGAAGACCGCGTCCATGTCGTTGGGGCCGGAACCGAAGATCTTGGCGATCTCGGTATAGGCCATGACGGCGGTGTTCGAGGCAAAGCCGGTCCAGGAAACTTTGCCGCTATAGGCCGGGTTTTCGAAGAGATCGCGATAACCCTTCGGCTTCGGAACGAGATCGGGATTGTAGGCGATGCCGTTGACTTCGATGGTCACGGTCGGGCCGTATTCGCCCTGGAAGGACGGATCGAGCATGCCCCAGTTCTTGAGCTTGCTCGGATCGATCTTCTGGATGAGATCCTTCTCGATGGCGACGGCCATCTGGCCGGGCGACATCAGCAGCGTGTCATAGGGCGGGTTGCCGGGGCTCGCCATGATCTTGGCAAGCTGGTCCTGCGCCATCGCCGGGGCAATGGTCAGGTCATAGCCTGCATCCTTGACCATCGGCGTCAGCACTGTGCGGTAGGCGTCTTCCCAGCTGCCCGGGAAAGTGGCGGCAACGGCTCCGCCGCCGGCAGCGCGGGCGGCAAATGGAAGCATGGCCGATGCGGCAGCACCGGCCGCCAGGAAACCGAACCCACGACGGGTAATCTGAAAGTCCTTCATCACGTTCACCTCTGTTGAATTGTTTCTTCACTCATGATTTCCGGTTCGGCCGGAAAGGCGTGACACCTTGCGGTGTCGATCTCGGCAAATAGCTGCGTTCCCGGTTCGGGAATGAATGTGGTGGGTCCCCTGACCTCGGAGGCGCGCAGGCCCGTGCCGTCTTCCAGAACAAGGTCATGGACGAGGGAAGGGCCGAGCGGCACGGAAACCGTCATGCGAACCGGCAGGGTGCTCTCGCTTGGCTGCGTCGACAGGCGAACCTCTTCCGGCCGGAAGGTGATCGTGACCTTCGAGCCGAGGGTGAAATTCAACCGGCGCGGCAGGAGCAGGGTCCGGTCATTGGCAAGGCCGATCAGCGTGCTGTCGGCATCGAGGCGCAGCACCGTTCCATTGAGCAGGTTGGCCTGGCCGATGAAGGTGTTGACGAAGAGCGTCTTCGGGCGATCATAGACGGTCATCGGCGTGTCGATCTGCTCGACATTGCCCTTGTTCATCAGCACCAGGCGGTTTGCGAGGCTCTGGGCCTCCTCCTGATCATGAGTGACGATCAGCGTCGTGATGCCGAGCGTCTTCTGCAGGTGCAGCAGCTCCACCTGCAGATCGAAACGCAGGGCGCGGTCGAGCGCGCCGAAGGGTTCGTCTAGAAGCAGAAGGGAGGGGCGCCCGGCGATGGCGCGGGCGACGGCGACGCGCTGCTGCTGTCCGCCGGAGAGTTCCCGCGGCAGGCGGTTGCCATAATCCTTGAGCCTGACGAGAGACAGCATCTCCTCGACGCGCGCCTTGCGCTCGGTGCGGGGAAGCTTCTGGCAGGCGAGCGGATAGGCGATGTTTTCTGCGACCGTCAGATGCGGAAACAAAGCATAGTTCTGAAAGACCATGCCGACGCCGCGTGAGCGGGCCGAGACATCGGCCAAATCTCTCCCCCCGAGCACAATCCTGCCGGTCTTCGGCTGGATCAGCCCGGCAATGGCGCGCAGCACGGTTGATTTGCCGCAGCCGCTCGGCCCGAGCAGGGCAACGATCTCGCCGGCCTCGATATCGAAGGCCACGTCGCTGATGGCATTCTGGCCACCATAGCTGTGGGTGAGGCCCTGAACGCTGAGCCGTTTGCGTTCAGCCATATTCGGTATGCCTGGCATAGGGCCTCCCTGGTTCTGGGTCGAGGTCACGGATTGCTGCGCGGTCTCCGGCACAAGACGGAGATGCGGTCCAGCGAGAAATTTTGTGTCGAGCTTGTTCATGAGAAACGAATTGCAAGCGGCGTGCCAGTTTTGCCAATCGCCGTTGATGACGGTTCCAAGACTATGAAAATAAAGCGATATTTTTGACTTATAAAGTTTCGAAAGTTTGTAATAATGATTATTCGATTTGAAATTCGTATTTGCTTTTTGTATAAATTTTCGCCAGCGCCGTATATTAAATGGGCATCAAATAGAAATAGCCACGGCCCCTGAGCGGGTGATCAAGCGCCGAAAAGCGCGGGATTTGGCATCTGAAGAGGTGTTTTTGGGTCTCGTGAGCAAATAAGGCGGTCAAAAGTGATGCGGCAGGGCAGGGGAGCGTAAAAATTGTGCATCATATGTTCGAAACTTTATGCGAATTATATTGCGAAACTCTGTCCGAAATGTCGTCATCAACAAAAGTCCTATTGATATCAGATATTTATTGATCAAGAACTGCAAATGGCACGGCGATTGCATGGGTGATCCCGAGAATTCACCGATACAAAAATGAAGGGGATCACATGATGCGCATCCAGAAAATCTTGCGGGCCGGAGTTGCCGGAGCGATGGTCACTTTGATCGCGACCTCTGCTTACGCTGCCGGAGGTGCCGCCGAGAAGATGGCGGCCGACGCCGATGTCGCCAAGCTCCCCGGCGTCGTCCTCACGCAAAAATTGGCCGACGGGCTGCCGCCCTCCATCAAGTCATCGGGCGTGCTGAAGGTCGCGACCGACCTGACGCCGCCGATCAGCTTTCATGGCGAAGACGGCAAGCTGATCGGCATCGATGCCGATATCGCTGCCGCACTCGGCGTCATCCTGGGCCTCGATGTTGAGATGACCGATGTCGGCGCAGGTGCCGCAATCGTGCCCTCCATATTGGCGAAGCGCTTCGACCTCTCGATCTCGGGCATCAACGACGATCCGGAGCTGGAAAAGCAGGTCGACGTCATCGACTATATGTATGACGCGACGACGATCATGACGATCAAGGACAATCCTCTCGCCATCAAGGGCATGGAGGATCTGTGCGGCAAAAAGGTCGCCGTTCCCGTCGGTACCTTCCAGGCGAAGATGGTCGAGGCGGCATCGGCCAAATGCGCGACGCCGGTCAACATCATGTCGATCCCGAAAATGCCGGATGTGCTGCAGGCCGTCCGCACAGGGAGGGCTGACGCCACGGTCAACGGTTACGCCACCAGCGTCTACACGACCGAACACCAGACCGGAAACGGCAAGGGGCTGCAGGCGCTGCCGGATATCCGCCTTGCCGTCGGTTATCTCGGCATGCTGACCGCCAAGGACAATCCGCAGCTGCGCGACAGCGTCGTTGCCGCCTTGCAGCAGATGGTGGACTCCGGCGCCTACGAGACCATTATGAAGAAGTGGAGCCTGGGACCGCTGGCCGTGAAGACCGTCAAGGTCAACGATGCCGTCAGCATGCCCGCGGATTGACGCCGATGGCCCTGTTTCAAGCGTCACCCATATCGCTCTCCCTTGCGCCATCGGTCGGAAGACCGATGCGTTGGGGCCAGATCGCAACCGGTGCCATCGCGATTTCAGCGCTGGCCTTCTTCGCGCTCGTCGTCGGGCAGAGCCAGAGCATCCAGTGGTCCGAGATCCCCCGCTACCTGGTGGATCCTTCGATCCTGCGCGGCGTGCTGCTGACGCTTGAACTGACGGCAGGCGCCATGGTGTTCGGCATCGTGCTCGGATGCCTGCTGGCGCTGATGGCGACGAGCCAGAACCTGGTTCTCAAGGTGATCGCCGCCGGCTTCGTCTGGTGGTTTCGCGGCGTGCCGCTGATTGTCCAGATCTTCTTCTGGTTCAATATCGCCCTCTTCATCCCGCAGGTCGGGATGGGAAGCTTCACCATTTCGATCAACGATCTGGTGACGCCGGCCCTGGCCGGCTTCCTCGCACTCGGGCTGCATGAAGCCGCGAACATGTCGGAGATCATCCGCGGTGGCCTGATTGCGGTCGATCGCGGCCAGCGCGAAGCGGCCACCGCGCTCGGGCTGAAAAAGACACAGACGTTTCTGACCGTCATCATGCCCCAGGCTACGCGTATCATCGTGCCGCCGACGGGGAACCAGGCCATCGGCATGCTGAAGGCCAGCGCCATCGTCTCGGTCATCGGCATGCAGGATCTGCTGACGCAGGCCCAGGCGATCTACGCCCGGAACTTCCTCGTCATCGAACTGCTGTTCGTCGCTTCGATCTGGTACCTCGCCATCACGAGCGTCGCATCCATAGGCCAGCACTATCTCGAAAAGAGTCTCGTTCCGAAAGGCCGGACAGCGGAGAAGCCTCGCGCTCCCGGACGGGCGTGATCGCGGATCCATCGACCTGAATTGAGATCAACAACGAAGGGTCGCCAGTGCAGCGCGCCCCATCAGGAAACAGCAGAGGAGCATGACATGAAATTGGGAATCGACAGCATAAAGCTGCCCGAGGCAAAGAAGCGGGGGCCTCTGGCAAGCCTTGATCACGTCAAGGAACTTGGGCTCGCAGGCATTTTCTTCAGTACGGCGCTGGACATGAGCCCTGATCTCGACAGCGGCCTGCTGCGCGAGATCAGGGCGAAGGCCGACGACCTTGGCCTCTATCTCGAAAGCGGCATCGGCAAGATCAATCCCTATTGCAGCGCCGAGGAACCGGCGCTGCGGGCAGCCGGCGGCGGCGATATCATCGCCGGTTTCACGCGCATGATCGAGGCAAGTGCCGCGATCGGCTGCCACGAGCTCTGGGTTGCTCCGGGCAATTTCAAGAGCGAATATCGCGGCCGGCTGGCCAATGACCGCTTCCGCACCGATGTGACCTGGGAAGAGCAGCTGCTCGGGATCGAAAAGGTCCTCCGCAAGCTGGCGCCCGTCGCCCGCGCCAATGGCGCGCACATGAACATCGAAACCCACGACGAGATCACCTCCTTCGAGATCCTGCGATTGATCGAGAAGGTCGGCGCCGATTGCGTCGGCGTCGTCTTCGACACCGCAAACGGACTGCAGCGGGGCGAGCATCCGGTCTTCGCCGCCAAGCGGCTGGCTCCCTATATCCGCCAGACCCATGTCAAGGATGCCTATGTCGGGCGTGCTCCCGGTGGTCTCGATTTCCAGACCAGGCCCGTTGGCGGCGGCATCGTCGATTTCGCTGCGATCCTCCCCATTCTTGCGGAGGCCAACCCCGCGCTGAACCTGTCGCTGGAGGTTGCCCAGTCTGTCGCCGACAAGCCCCGCAGGGCCAATCCGCGCCAGTGCATCGAGATCGACGATCCTATCTGGCGCGCCGGCCACCCCGACCTGACGGCGGATGAGCTCGCGGCCTATATGGCGATGGTGGATGCCTATGAGAAACGGGTCGCCTCAGGGGCTGTTCTCGACTGGGAGGCCTATGAGAGCAGCCGCTACGGCTATCCGACCTATGAGGTGCAATCCTACGGTTTCGACGAGGCAATCGCTTTTATCCGGCAATCGGCGCGTCATGTCGAGACGGTTTGCGCTGAAAAGGGCGTTGCCCTGTCGGTGCCGGAAAAGAAGCAGAAAGCAGCTTGAGTCCCGAGGCGGTGCCGGTTTTTCCATCGGCACCGCCTATCGAAATGCTGGCGCCGGAATTATTTACGCAAAAATATTCTTATGGAAATAATTATGGCGCTTGGATATCTGGTGATCAATCGAATCCACGCCGAGCCGCCAGAGGCAATTTGGAGACTGCAATGAGGAAGATGCGCCGTCAGAGTGCCAAAGTGATGACAGCGGCCAATGGGCCGGTGGAAAGCACCGATACCAATGACGATGTTTCGGAACGCATCCGCTCCACGCTTGCCGCCGCCATCGGCGAAGGGGCGCTGAAGCCCGGCACCAAGATCCTGGAGGAAGCGATCGCCGAGCATTTCGGTGTCAGCCGAACGGTGGTGCGCGGGGCGCTCGGCGTGCTTGAAAGCGACCACCTGCTGGAGCGGAAGAGAAACCGCGGCACTTTCGTTGCCGAGCCGAGCGTCGAGCAGGCCAAGAGCCTTTTCGAGGCGCGCCGGAAGATCGAGGGCCTGCTGCTCGAACTGGTGATCGACCGCGTCACGCCCGAGCAGCTGGATGCGCTGCAGAAGCTGACGGATGAAGAAGAGCACATCCACCACCATGGTGACGAAAAGTCGAAGACGGTTCTGTCCGGCAAGTTCCACATCGTGCTTGCCGAAATCGCCGGCAACCCGGTGCTGACGGAAGTGCTCGCCAAGATCGTCGCCCGGCTTTCGCTGGTCATGTCCTTGTACGAAGAGGACCGCAAGGACGACTGCGGCGCGGACCACCATCGCATGATCGTTGCCGCCCTGAAGGAGAAAAACCTTGCCAAGGCGCAACAACTGATGGACCACCATCTCGCCGACATCGAGGGTCGCGTGCGTCTGACCGAAGGGCAGGGCGACCGGCACACATTCCTGGCCGTGCTGGAGAATTTTTCCTGATGGAGACCCGCGCGTATCGGATAACGGCTTCCATCGCGCGGGTGTGGGGCTTTCCTGCCGCCTGAGCTCGGTCACGCCGTCCAATCATCTCGCCGCCATGCTGGCTACCAGATCGCTGAACCTCTCTCCCTGAATGCCGACATGCGTCCGCAGCAGGCGGCGGGCTTCATCTCCATTTCCGGCAAAGATCGCATCGACGATGGCGCTATGTTCTGAGAAGGAGGTCGACAGGCGGTTGCGCACGCGCAGCTGGAGGCGGCGATAAGGCCGCAGGCGGCGGTGCAATTGCACACATTGCTCCTCGAGGAATTCGCTTCGGCCGGCTGCATAGATGGCCTTATGGAATTCCTCATTGTCGTAATAATAGGCATCGCTGTCACCGGCCGCGGCTGATTGCTCGCAGCGGCTGTGGGTGGCCGTGATCGCTTCCCGGGAAGCCTTGTCCAGCCGTCGTGCGGCGAGCGACCCGGCCAGGCCCTCCAATTCGGCCATCACCTCGAACATCTCGTAGACGCGGTGCGGCCCCGGATCGATGACGATTGCGCCTCTGCGCGGTCGAATTTCGATGAGGCCGATCGCATCGAGCTGCATCAGCGCCTCGCGCACCGGCGTGCGGGAGACCCCGAAACGCGTCGCAAGCACCATTTCGTCGAGCCGCTCACCTGGGGAGAACTCGTTGGAAAGAATTGAATTTTCAATCTCATCACGAAGCCATCGGCCGACATTCTCGGACATTCGTTTCAATTCCCTCATACATAAAAGCACTTCTTGTATACACGATCATTGACCTAGTGTACGAAGAGTGGCATTCTACATACTACCGGTGAAACCCGACGATGGGAAGCAGCCGTCAAACGGTCCGCACCCAGCCGGCCGGTAGAAGAGAGGAGAATGGCATGTCTGAGGCTTCCTTCTTCACCGACATGCTGCAGAGCATCACGGATCGCGGACGCCAGCTTCTGTTTTCCGGCTCCCGCGCCACGCAGGTCGCAGCCAAGGCCGATCTCCAGACACTCTGTGAAATGCTGCTGTCGAGCCGGGGCGAAGCCTCGGGCATGGCGTTTGCGGCCGAGATACTCGATCGCTGGGGCGCGCTCGAGAGCGAGGGCGCGCAGGCATTCCTCGATATGCTGCATGAAAAGTTCGGGCCCGACACGGCCAAGCTCGACCAGGCGATCGAAAATTACCGCACCGACAAAAGCTCTGCCGCGATCATCGCGCTCCACCAGGCAGCCGAGCCGCGGCGACAGGAGCTTCTGCGCCGATTGAATCACGCGCCGAACGGCACCGCCAAGCTTGTCCGGATGCGTGAGCAGCTGCTTGCTTCCAAAGACCAATCCGCAGGATATCACGCGCTTGACGCCGACTTCACGCATCTGTTCGGCTCCTGGTTCAATCGCGGCTTTCTCACGCTGCGCCCCATCGACTGGTCGACGCCGGCCTACATTCTTGAAAAGATCATCAAATACGAGGCCGTGCACGAGATCGCCGGCTGGGAGGAATTGCGCAGTCGTTTGGCACCGGCCGACCGCCGATGCTTTGCCTTCTTCCACCCCCGACTGGCCGACGAGCCGCTGGTGTTCGTCGAAGTGGCGCTGACACGATCCGTGCCCAGCGCGATCGGAGATGTGCTCGTCGAGGGCAGGGAGCAGATCAATGCCGACGAGGCCACGACGGCTGTCTTCTATTCGATCTCCAACTGCCAGGATGGCTTGCGCGGAATCTCGTTCGGCAACTTCCTGATCAAGCAGGTCGTGGAAGACCTGCGCAGAGACCTGCCCGGCCTGAAGAATTTCGTCACGCTGTCGCCCGTTCCAGGCTTTGCCCGCTGGCTTGCCAAGGCGCGTGCCTCGGCCGCCGACCGGTTGCTGCCGGAAGCGACCCGCGAAACGCTGATGCTGCTCAACGATCCGAGCTGGCCTGACAACGAGAATACGGCGAGCGAAGTGGAGCGCGTGTTGCTGCCTCTTGCCGCGCGCTATTTCCTGACCGAACGGACGCCGGAGGGCCGCCCCATCGATCCTGTCGCCCGCTTCCATCTCGGCAACGGCGCTCGACTGGAAAGACTGAATTTTCTTGGCGACCGCTCGAGCAAGGCGATGCAGCAGGCCCACGGCCTGATGGTCAACTACCTCTACAAGCTCGACGACATCGTGGCCAACCACGAGGCCCTGGCGCAGCGCGGCGAAGTGATTGCCTCGCCCGCCGTCAAGAGCCTGCTCAACCAGAACGACGAAAGCCGCCGCGGCGGCAATGGCCAGCAAGGCTCCCGGCCATTCGCACAGATAATGAACTCAACGCTTGGAGGAGGGCGAAAGTGAGCAACCATCTTTTCGACGCCATGCGGATGGCTGCGCCCGGTGACGCACCGTTCATCCGGATCGATAGCACGCGCACATGGACCTATGATGACGCGCTCGCTCTTTCCGGCCGCATTGCCGGCGCGATGGACACGCTCGGCATTCGCCCCGGCGACCGGGTGGCGGTGCAGGTCGAGAAAAGTGCCGAGGCACTGATCCTCTATCTCGCCTGTCTTCGAACCGGCGCCGTCTACCTGCCGCTCAACACCGCCTATACGCTGGCTGAGCTCGATTATTTTGTCGGCGATGCGGAGCCGCGTTTGGTGGTTGTTGCGTCGGCTGCGAGAGAGGGCGTGGAGAAAATCTCCAAGCCTCACGGCGCAATCGTCGAAACGCTCGATGCCGACGGCAGCGGCTCGTTGCTGGATCTCGCACGCGATGAGCCGGCCGACTTTGTCGATGCCTCGCGTTCCGCGGATGATCTGGCTGCGATCCTCTACACGTCGGGAACGACCGGACGCTCCAAGGGGGCGATGCTCACGCATGGGAACCTGCTCTCGAACGCCCTGACCTTGCGAGACTATTGGCGCGTCAGCGCCGGCGATCGGCTGATCCATGCCTTGCCGATCTTCCACACGCATGGGCTGTTTGTCGCCACCAACGTCACGTTGCTCGCCGGCGCCTCGATGTTCCTGCTGTCGAAGTTCGATCCGGAGGAGATCCTGTCGCTGATGCCTGAGGCAACGATGCTGATGGGCGTGCCGACCTTCTACGTGCGTCTCCTGCAAAGCCCGCGCCTCGACAGAGGGGCGGTCGCCAGCATCCGCCTCTTCATTTCCGGTTCGGCTCCCCTGCTGGCAGAAACCCATACCGAGTTCCAGGCGCGTACCGGTCACGCCATTCTCGAGCGCTACGGCATGACGGAAACCAATATGAACACGTCCAACCCCTATGAGGGCAAACGGATTGCCGGAACGGTTGGTTTCCCGCTGCCTGATGTGACGGTGCGCGTCACCGATCCCGCCACCGGGCTCGTGCTGCCACCTGAAGAGACGGGAATGATCGAGATCAAGGGACCGAACGTCTTCAAGGGCTATTGGCGCATGCCGGAAAAGACCGCGGCCGAATTCACCGCCGACGGTTTCTTCATCAGCGGCGATCTCGGCAAGATCGATCGGGAAGGTTATGTCCACATCGTCGGTCGCGGCAAGGATCTGGTGATCTCGGGTGGATACAACATCTATCCGAAAGAGGTCGAAGGCGAGATCGACCAGATCGAGGGTGTGGTTGAGAGCGCTGTGATCGGTGTGCCGCATCCCGATTTCGGAGAAGGCGTAACGGCCGTCGTCGTGTGCAAGCCCGGCGCTGTCCTCGATGAAAAGACCATCGTCAGCGCCCTCCAGGACCGTCTCGCCCGCTACAAACAACCCAAGCGCATCATCTTCGCCGACGACCTGCCGCGCAACACCATGGGTAAGGTTCAGAAGAACATCCTGCGGCAGCAATACGCCGATCTCTACACCAGGAGGTAAGGCGACCGCGCCCTCTGGGAGGAGGGTGCGTCGACATCCAGCATCGATCTTAAAACAGCAACTACGGCGCTGGAGGCGTCGGAGGGAGGGGAATCATGGGTATTGAATTACTGGCCATAGGCCTGCTGGTCGCTATGTTCATCATTGCGACGATCCAGCCGATCAACATGGGCGCGCTCGCCTTTGCCGGCGCCTTTGTGCTCGGCTCGATGATCATCGGGATGAAAACCAGCGATATTTTTGCCGGCTTTCCGAGTGATCTGTTCCTGACGCTCGTCGCCGTCACCTACCTCTTCGCCATAGCGCAGATCAACGGCACGATCGACTGGCTCGTCGAATGTGCCGTCCGCCTGGTGCGCGGGCGGATCGGCTTGATTCCCTGGGTGATGTTCCTGGTCGCCGCCATCATTACCGGTTTCGGTGCACTTGGGCCTGCCGCGGTCGCCATTCTCGCGCCCGTCGCGTTGAGCTTTGCCGTGCAATACCGCATTCACCCGGTCATGATGGGCCTGATGGTGATCCATGGCGCGCAGGCGGGCGGCTTTTCGCCGATCAGCATCTATGGCGGTATCACCAACCAGATCGTTGCGAAGGCCGGCCTGCCTTTCGCGCCGACCTCGCTGTTTCTCTCCAGCTTCTTCTTCAACCTGGCGATCGCGGTGCTGGTCTTCTTCATTTTCGGCGGCGCCAGGGTGATGAAGCAAGAACCCGCATCATTTGGCCCCTTGCCCGAACTCCATCCCGAGGGCGTATCGGAGTCGATCAGAGGTCACGGCGGCACGCCTGCAAAACCGATCAGGGAGCATGCCTATGGCACGGCGGCTGATACCGCGACGACATTGCGCCTGAACAACGAGAGAATTACCACCTTGATCGGCCTGACGGCGCTCGGCATCGGCGCCCTGGTTTTCAAGTTCAACGTCGGCCTCGTCGCCATGACCGTGGCTGTCGCCTTGGCGCTGCTGTCACCGAAGACCCAGAAGGCGGCAATCGACAAGGTCAGCTGGTCGACCGTGCTGCTGATATCAGGCATCATCACCTATGTCGGCGTCATGGAGAAGGCCGGGACGGTCGACTACGTGGCGAACGGCATATCCAGTCTCGGCATGCCGCTGCTGGTAGCACTCCTGCTTTGCTTTACCGGCGCCATCGTCTCGGCCTTTGCATCCTCGACCGCGCTGCTTGGCGCGATCATCCCGCTTGCCGTCCCATTCCTCTTGCAAGGACATGTCAGCGCCATCGGCGTGGTCGCGGCGATCGCGATCTCGACGACGATCGTCGATACCAGCCCATTTTCCACCAATGGCGCCCTTGTGGTCGCCAACGCGCCGGACGACAGGCGAGAGCAGGTGCTGCGACAGCTGCTGATATACAGCGCGCTGATCGCGATCATCGGCCCGATCGTCGCCTGGTTAGTGTTCGTCGTGTCCGGGCTGGTGTGACGACCGGCTGCCAGGAACCATCGCTTTCCGCCGCAGGTCATGGCCCGCGGCGGCCAACGCATCCGGATCAAAGAGCGCGCTTGTCCGAAACTTCCCTTGATGCTAGGAAATTTGCATGGACAACACCGTGATCAGCACTTTCGTGATGATGATGCCGCGCTCATAGCGTGGCGGGTTTCGTGCGTCCAGAATGCACCAGCGACCGCCCTCGAGGCGGTCTTTTCATGGGTCGATCCGTCTCGCGGGGCAAACAGCCTTCGAAAGGAACACCGATGAACAAGATCTACATCACCACCTCGATCCCCTATGTGAATGCCGCGCCGCATGTGGGCTTTGCCCTCGAACTGGTCCAGGCCGATGCCTATGCCCGCCATTTCCGCCTTCTCGGCCATGACGTCAGGTTCCAGTGCGGAACCGACGACAACAGCCTGAAGAATGTCGGGTCGGCGGAAGCCGCGGGAGTGCAGGTCAAGGACTTCGTCAATGCGAATGCGGACAGGTTCGAGCACCTTGGCGGCCTGCTCGATATCTCCAACGAGGAATTCGTCCGCACCTCCCGCGATCCAAGGCATATCGCCTGCGTTCACGCCTTGTGGAGGGCATGCGCAGGCAATGGCGACCTCTATCGCAAGGCATATGAGGGTCTCTATTGCGTCGGCTGCGAGCAGTTCTACGAGCCGTCGGAACTCGATGACGGGCGCTGCCCGGAACACGGCATTGCCCTTGAGACCATCCGTGAAGAGAACTGGTTCTTCCGTCTCTCCCGTTACGGCGACCGGCTCATCGAGCTGGTCGAGACCGGCGAGCTTCGGATCGTCCCGGCTCATCGGCGCAACGAAATCCTTGCCCTGCTGCGGCGTGGCCTGACCGACATCAGCGTGTCGCGCAGCGCGGAGCGGGCGCGAGGCTGGGGCGTTCCCGTGCCCGATGGAGATGAGGTGGTCTATGTCTGGTTCGATGCCCTTGCAAACTATCTCACAGGTCTCAGCCACGGCTTCGATGAAACCCTCTTGCAGCGCTATTGGAACGACGGCCAACGCATCCACGTCGTCGGCAAGGGTATTTCCAAGTTCCACGCCATCTACTGGCCGGCCATCCTCTTGTCCGCAGGCCTGCCGCCGCCATCGTCGATCCTCGTGCACGGCTACGTCACGGTGGACGGCAGGAAGATCGGCAAGTCCGCCGGCAACGGCATCGATCCGGAACGCATCATCCAATCCTACGCAACGCCGGACGCGCTGCGATATTACCTGCTCCGGCATATACGCTCGGGAGACGATGGCGATTTCTCCGCCGAGCGTCTCGAAGCCGCGTGGTCGGGCGAGCTCGCCGGGCAACTCGGAAACCTCGCCAACCGGGTGCTTGCGCTTCTGTCCACGTCATTCAGCGGAATCGTTCCGCCTGTGCCGGACAGCGCGTTCGTAGACGAGGCTGCCCGCCTTCCGGGGAAGGTGGCTGAAGCCTTCGATGCCTGCGAGCTCCATGTCGGCCTCGCCGATATTTTTGCGTTTGTCGGCGAGGCGAACAGGCGGTTTACAAAAGGCGCGCCGTGGGCGGATGCGAAAGCCCTGCTTGCCGATCTCTCGCCGGAGGATCGGAAGGCGACCACTGCGCGCCTCGGCGCTTGCCTGGCCGAGCAGGTCTACGGCCTTGCGGTCGTTGCCCGCTGCCTCCTGCCGTTCCTGCCAAGCTCGGCCGCAACGCTGCATTCGAGGCTTGGAATACCATCTCCTCGCCTCTATCGGGACCCCTTGATGGTCGGTGGGGCCAAAGCCGCTCCGCAAGCCGTGCTCTTTCCGCAACGCGCGGCAGCTTGAAGCAGCCCGAGATCCTCTGCGCTGCAACTGAGGCAGCGCAGAGTTCAAGCCTGTCTGGAGGCGGCAGGAGAGGGTATTCATCCTCGTCCGGATCGCACTGACAGCAAACACCAGCATGATCTGTAGGATCGACTAAAATTCTGTCTTCGATCACATCGCGGCAGCCAAAATCCCAGTGTAGGTCAAGTGATGCAATAACTGATCGGCTCCGTGCGCGGCCCAGTAAGGACGGGTTGTCACGGCAGCCGGATGGCGGCGCGAGTGAACGGCCTTTAAGTGATCAATGGTGAAGTGAATTAGAAATTCGCCTAGCGCCAAGACCGCGACCGTCACGCCATCGAGCCCGAACAAAAACAATCCCGGAAGGGTGCCTGCGACGTGGATCGCTGCATGGACATAGCCGCCCGGATGGCGGATGTCGCCCTTGCCCTGCAGAATCCAGGTCGACTGCAAGAGATAGTCGGCGGCGAAATGCTTGACCTGCAGCCAGGCGAGTAGGCCAATAAGGGAAGGTGCACTTTCCATGATCCCTCCTCCCTCAAATCGGGGGCGATTTCCGGTCCAGGGTAAAGATCGGCACCGGTTGCGATTTGCCGCGCACCACCGTCTTTCCGAGTGAGCGGGCATCGAGCCGCCCGTCTGCCCGTTCCAACGTCTCGCTACTCAACACGATTTCAACGCCTTTGTCTTTGGCGACGCCGACCAGGCGGCTTGCGAGGTTTACGGCATCGCCAATCGCCGTGTAATTCAGGCGTTCGGCCGAGCCGATATTGCCGACGAGTGCCGTCCCGCTGTTGATGCCGATCCTGACCCGCACCGCGTCATGCTGGGACGCGAGCGGCGGGATGGCATGCATCGCGGATCGCGGTGCCCCAGAATGTCATGAAAGTTTCATATTCAGGCTATTTTCGAGAGCGGGAAAATAATCTACTATTTTAATCAGGAAACAAGATTTCCTGAAACAAACGAAGGAGACTGATTGAGTATATTTCTTATGACTACCATGCTCATCGCAGGCTTTGTCCTGTATGCCCTGATCACCGGGGCAGCACGAGGGCGCACTGCCCAGACCACCGCAAACACCAAGCGTAGGTCAGGCAGTTCAGGAAGCTCCGGCGATGGAGGTGGAGGCTGGTTCGATGCCTCAAGCGACGGCGGCTGTGATGGCGGCGGCGGAGATGGTGGAGGAGGAGACTAAATCAAACTCAAATCGATAGAATGCCCGACCGCCTCAAGGCGGTTTTTTGTTGCCCGGATTCCGGCGCGGCTGTGCGCCCCGGATCAATCCAACGGCATCACAAAGGTGAAGCGCGTCTCCTTGTCATCGGAACTGACCGTGATCGTCCCGCCATGGGCGCGGGCGATTTCTGAGGCGATGTGCAGACCCAGCCCCAATCCTCTTTGACTTGTGCCGGCTTCGCCTGTGAAGAAAGGCTGAAAAAGCCGTGTCATCGCATCGCTGGAAATCGGAGCGCCGCCGTTGGCGATCCAGAGCTCCAACCTTCCGTCGACAGTTGCCGCCGATAGCCGCACGGGTTCGTCCGGTGTGCCATGGGTCAGGGCATTTCCCAGAAGATTGGACACCAGCTGGCCGATCCGGCCGCTGTCGCAGTTTATCGGCCCATCGAATTCGATCGTCACCTCAATTGCGCGGTCGAGATGACTGAAGCGAAGTTCTTCGATGACTTGCCGCAAGAGCGGCTCGAGATGCTCCGCCCGCCTATCGAGCGTGATGCCGCCACCCAATCGTCCGCGCGCGAAGTCGAGGACGTTATCAATCAGGGCGGACATGCGAACGACGCTACCCTGCATCAAATCGAGAACTTTAATCGCCCGATCGGTCTGCTTCTCTTTTCGCAGCATACGCGCCGCGGCTGCAATCGAGGCAAGCGGGTTGCGCAGGTCGTGGCCGAGAACAGCAATGAACTCCTCCCGCAACTCGGCGGTTTGCTGTTCGAAGGCGAGTTTGGATTTGATGGTGGCGCCGGCAGCATCGGCGGCTGTGCGCGCATCGACCAGGTCCCGCTCATAACGGCGACGCTCGGCAGCCTGGAACATCGTCACGCGGGTGAAAAGCAGGGCACCGTCTTCTGCACGTCTTTCCATGGCATTGGCGAGCACGGGCAGCTTTTTGCCGTCCACTGTGACAAGATCGAGGGCAACCTCGTTGAAAAACCCTTGCATGCGCAGCAAAGGCGCGAAATGGGTTTCGTAGAATATCCGGCCCGAGGTGTTGAGCAGGTCGTGAAGTCGTTTGCCGAGGAGCTGCTCGGCAGGGATGCCGATCCAGGTCGACAGCGTTCTGTTGACCTTGACGATGCGCCCGTCCGGCTGCAGCGAAAGATAGCCGCATGGCGCGTTTTCGTACAAGTCCTCGAGGTCTTCCGCCGGCATGGCGACCTGCATATCGGCACCGGTCATCGGACGAACCGCTGGATTGCAGATATGACCTCGTCGGGAGCGCTGAGGTTAGGGCAGTGGCCACTCGCATTCAACACGACCAATTGGCTGTTTGGGACCTGCTGATGGACGAATTCGCCGACCTCCTCGCAGGCTATGACATCATTCCGGCACTGAAGGATCAGCGTTCTGGCAGTGACTTCAGGAAGGTCGCTGCGATTGTCCGACGTGAATGTCACCCGTGCGAAGGCCTTGGCGATCTCAGGATCGGTGCGGCAGAAGCTATTTGTCAGCTCTTCGCCGAGTTCCGGTCGATCGGGATTGCCCATGATGACGGGCGCCATGGCGGCAGACCACCCCATGTGGTTGTCGTCCAACGACGTCAGCAGTTCGTCTATATCTGCCGCGCTGAAACCGCCGATATAGTCACCGTCGTTGATATAGCGCGGCGACGGCCCGACAAGGATCAGGCTTTCAAACAGTTCCGGTGCCTGCAGCGACGCGATGACGCCGATCATCGCGCTGACCGAGTGCCCGACGAAGACCGTTTGCGTCAAGCCAAGTTCGCGGCAAATTTCCACGAGGTCATCCGCATAACCCGACAAGGAAGAATATTTCCCGGCATCATAAGCCGTAAGATCGGATCGTCCCGCGCCGACATGGTCGAACAGCACTGTCTTGAAGTCGGCCTCAAAAGCCGGTGCCACGAAGCGCCACATATTCTGGTCGCAGCCGAAGCCATGCGAGAAGATCATCGCACGCTGGCCATCGCCCCGGATTTGAACATGATTTCGATCGATGACGGTCATCTCGTCCTCTTCCCTGCTTTCATAGCATGTTCAGGCTGTCTTGGATTGAGGAAAGATCATTCAGGCGCCAGCACTTTCCGGAGCTTGAAGAAGAACCGCCGAGGATCGCCGCGCACGCACATCATTCCGGCAATCTCGTCATCGTCGATCCTCCGGAAGTAGTCCACGATCGGCTGTTTGTCGTAGACCATCGCAGCCGTTTCGACGCCGTCGAGGGCCTGAAGCCTCAATGAAGCTGTCGTGCCTCTGGCTCGAAGCAGCTTCTGCAGGTAGGAGAAGCAGTGGCGGGCGACGAACGTCCGGCCAAGGGGCGCCATCTTGATCGCCAGCCCAATAGGGAAGAAATTTGGCTCGATCGGCACGAGGCGGCCCGGTCTCCACTGGAAGAGCAGGGCGTCCGCCCGCATGCCGGAATGGAAGCGCTTGCCAAACCAGTTGAGATTCTCGAGCACGCCGTCCAGTGGATGACCCGACGTAATGCCGACGCCGCGCCAAAGGCCGACCATGTCCTTTGGCTGGACGGGCTCCAGCGACCGGAACCAGGCAGCCATCTCCTCCTGCTGGTCGCCTCGCATGGGTTCTCCTTCAGGGACGGTCATTGCAGAAAAATGAAAAGAAGGTTTGGAAGTTCCCGTTCATGCGGATCGGAAGCGGCTTCTGGTAAACGGCTCTACGTCTTCAAGCCCAACGGCCCAGGGAAGTCGTTGGGGCATTCGCCAGACAAGACCGCTCTTATGCGTCAGGCGCGTGACGGTAGCAGGGGATAGCCGACCATGACGGCGCGGCCGAGCAGGGCTGCGACGAAAGCCTTGATCACATCGCCGGGAATGAAAGCCATCGAGCCGACGAAGGCTTTCGTAAAGCCGAGGCCGGCGACGGTCGCCAGATAGGTGATGCCGAAGGCGTAGAGCACGACGATGCCGCCGGCCATGGCGGCGAGAAAGAAGCTCACCGTCTGTACCAGGCCGGATTGCTGATGGTTGACCAGCCGCTCGCTGAGATAGCCGGTGACGAAGGCGGCAAAGATCCAGCCGATCAGGAAGCCGGCCGTTGGCGACGCGAAGATGGCAAGCCCACCGCGGCCGCCGGAAAGCACCGGCAGGCCGATCGCCACCAGCACCAGCACGATCAGCACGGCAATCGCGCCGCGCCGGGCGCCGAGCACGACGCCGGCCATCATGACGCCGAGGGATTGGGCGGTGATCGGCACCGGAATGAAACCGAGCGAGATCGGCGGCAGCAGGCCGAGCGCCACGATGATCGCGGCAAAGAGGGCGGTAAGAACGAGGTCGCGGGTGCTCATCATCATGAATTCCGTGTTTATCAATCGTTAACTCACATGCCGCCGAATGCCGCGCGCGTCAATCGCCGCGGCGATATTATCCGCATCCTTAAGGGTCAGGATGATCAGCGGCGCCAGCAGCGTCGCCGGCCGCACCTTCAGCCCGCGTGCCTTGTGCGCCTCGCGGATCGCCTGATAACGGCCGACGATCTCCGGCACGAAACGCAGCACCAACCCGAGCGCCAGGCCGATATCGTCGGCCTGCACCCAGCCGGTGCGTTCGAGCGGGCGGGCAAGCGCCGTCACCTCGTCGATGAACTCGGTGATCGACGTCGTCGCCGTTACGGTGGCGGCAAGCAGCATCAGCGCCGTCAGCCGCAGCAGGGGCACGAGCGCCTCCTGCCAGGGATTGAAGATCAGGTTGAAGAGTGCGACGACCGCGATCGTCAGGAAGATCGGCCGCAGCCGCCTGAGCCCATCGGCAAGCGGCAGCCCGACCATCCGGTAGAGAACCGCCGTCAGCAGCACGGCGATCGACAGCAGGATGAGGTTCCCGCTGATGAACAGCACCACGCCGAAGATCGTCAGCGACAACAGTTTTAGCCGCGGCGAAAGCCGGTGCATCACGCTGTTGCCTTCGACATAGAGCGACTGCATCAGGCGGCGATCTCCTTGTAGCGGGCGATCGCTTCGGCAGCCGGCGCATCGGCGGCAAGCTGCCCTTCATGAAACAGCAGCACCCGCTCGAAATCGGCGATCAGCTCCAGATCATGCGTGATGATGATGGCGCTTTCCGGCAGCCCGGCGATAATCCCTTCGACCAGCGCCCGGTTCTTGAGGTCGAGCTGGTTGGTCGGTTCGTCGAGGATGAGAATGCCAGGCCCCGTCGCCAGCACCGAGCAGAGGGCGGCCACCTGCAATTCACCGCCGGAAAGCTCATGCGCGCGCCGATCGGCCAGCGCCTCGGCGCCGAAGCGGGCCAGCACGCCCTCGACCTTCGCCTCGATTTCCGCCTTGGTGAAGCCGCGCCGCTTCAGCCCGAAGGCGATGTCGTCTTTGACGATCGGCAGGATGATCTGGTTCTGCGGTGACTGGAAAATGAAACCGACATCGGCCACCGCAGTCTTCTCGTCGCTCGTGTCGCGGCCGTTGACGGTGACGCGGCCGACCGACGGTTTGGCCAATCCATTGATCAACCGCGCGAACGTCGTCTTGCCCGAGCCGTTCAGCCCGATGACGCCGATGCGTTTTCCGCTGATGCCAAGCGTCAGCGGCTGCAGCGCCACCCGTGCCCCGAAACTGACCCCGGCACCTTCGAAACGAATATCCAAACCAATCCCTCGCACTTTTCACCGGAGGAGATTGCCGATGCCGGCCCCTCATCCGCCTGCCGGCACCTCTGCCTGGGTCGAGCCACGTGTCTCAACCCGTCCTTCGGACCCCCGCTCGCGGGGAGAAGGGATATGCTGCACCGGCTCCCTCAACCTCGACGCTGCGTTTGGCACGTCCCCTCTCCCCGCAGGCGGGGAGAGGGTTAGGGTGAGGGGCAGCCATTGGCGCCAACCTGACAGCAGTGCTTCTATACGGGGAACCCGTGATGATGAAAGTGCAAATCTCGCTGTCGATATTGGGTCGATATCGGGTGGCTAGGAAGATTTTCCGGATTATGATGTGGCCATGACGAATCTGCTTTCCAATTCCGACGCCCGCCGTGTCTTCCTTGCCAAGCAGGGCCTCAGCGCTCCGCCGAACCGCGCCTTGACCAAGGCCGGCCTGTTGCAGCTCATCCATGAGCTGGGTTTCGTCCAGGTGGACAGCATCCAGACGGTGGAGCGGGCGCATCATCAGATCCTGTTTTCCCGCAACCAGACCTACAGGCGCGAGCATCTGACGGCGCTGCTCGAAAAGGACGGTGCGCTGTTCGAGCACTGGACGCATGATGCTTCCATCCTGCCGAGCGCCTTCTTCGTCTATTGGAAGCACAAGTTCCTTCATCAGGAGACGGTGCTCATCGAACGCTGGCGCAAATGGCGCGGCGAGGGCTTCGAGGCGGCGTTCGCGGAGACCTATGAGCGCGTTGAGCGCGACGGCGCAATCCTCTCACGCGATATCAAGGCCGATGGCCACGTTTCCGGCGGCTGGTGGAACTGGCATCCGAACAAGACGGCGCTCGAATATTTCTGGCACACCGGCAAATTCGCCATCGCCGGCCGCTCGAATTTCCAGAAGATCTATGACCTGGCGGAGCGCGTCATCCCGACCGAGTTCCGCGAGCCGGAGGTGAGCCGCGAGGAATTCGTCGACTGGGCATGCCGCAGCGCGCTTACCCGGCTCGGCTTCGCCACCCATGGCGAGATATCGGCCTTCTGGAACTTGGTCTCGCCCGATGAGGCCAAGGCCTGGGTATCAGCCCATCGCGACGAACTGATCGAAGTGCTGATCGAACCGGCGCTCGGCGGCAAGGCGCGCCCATCCTGGGCTTTTGCCGATTTCCTCTCGACGCTCGACACTTACCCCGGCGCTCCGCCGCGCATTCGCGTGCTCAGCCCCTTCGACCCGATGATCCGCGACCGCAACCGCACCGAACGCCTGTTCGGCTTCTTCTACCGTATCGAGATTTTCGTGCCCGAGCCGAAGCGCGAATATGGCTACTACGTCTTCCCGCTGCTCGAAGGCGACAGGCTGATCGGCCGCATCGACATGAAGGCGGATCGGAAGAAATCGACGCTCGACGTCAAGCGGCTCTGGCTGGAGCCCGGTGTGAAGCCATCGGCCGGGCGGCTGGAGAGGCTGGAAGCGGAGCTGGAGCGGCTGGCGCGGTTTGCCGGCGTGGAGAAGGTCGTGTTTCTGGAGGGGTGGAGAGGGTAATCCCTTCTCCCCAGCGGGGAGAAGGTGGCGGCAGCCGGATGAGGGGGCCTCATGGCACGCCGCTCAATATTGCCCTTCGCTTGCGCTCAGTGCACTCGCTCCTAAACGTCGCTCACCCCCTCATCTGTCCTTCGGACATCTTCTCCCCGCTGGGGAGAAGAGGAGGAGTGCTCTAGCAGATCTCCGTCGTGCTGATCTTGATGCCGAAACCTTCGAGGCCGACATAGTGGCGCTCGCGGCTGGTGAGCAGCTTGATCGAGCTGACGCCGAGATCTTTGAGGATCTGGGCGCCGAGGCCGATTTCCAGCCATTCGCTGTCGCGCGTCTGGGCTTCGGCATGGGCTTCGCGGCCCTGGTTGCGGGCCTTGCGGCCGTTGTCGTGATGGCCGACGCCGACGGAGCCCTCGCGCAGATAGACGATGACGCCGCGGCCTTGCTCGGCGATCTTCTGCATGTAGAAATCGACCGGGCTGTTCTTGCCGAAGAGATCCTCGGCGACATTCTCCGGATGCAGGCGCACCGGGATGTCGACGCCGTCGCGGATGTCGCCGAAGACGACGGCGAGATGCTGCATCGGGTCCCAGGGCAGGGAATAGGTATGGGCCTTGGCCTTGCCGAACGGCGTCTCGATGTCGAAGCTGGTGCCGAGTTCGATCAGCGTTTCCTTGCGCTGGCGGTAGGCAATGAGATCGGCGACGGAGACGAGCTTCAGCCCGTGCTGTGCGGCGAAGTCGACCACCTGTGGGCCGCGCGTCACGGTGCCGTCGTCGTTGACCAGCTCGGAGATGACGCCGATCAGCGGCAAGCCGGCGAGCTTGCAGAGGTCGACGGCGGCTTCGGTATGGCCGGAGCGCATCAGCACCCCGCCTTCGCGGGAAACCAGCGGGAAGATGTGGCCGGGACGGACGAAATCGGAAGCGCCGACATTCGGATTGGCGAGGTTGCGCACCGTCAGCGTCCGGTCGTCGGCCGAGATACCGGTCGTCGTGCCGTGCTTGAAATCGACCGAGACGGTAAAGGCCGTCGTATGGGCCGAATCGTTTTCCGCCACCATGGCGTTGAGGTTGAGGCGCTTGGCCTCTTCCTTCGGCATCGGCGCGCAGACGATGCCGGAGGTGTGGCGCACGATGAAGGCCATCTTTTCCGGAGTGCAATGCACGGCGGCGACGATCAGGTCGCCTTCGTTCTCGCGGTCATTGTCGTCCATGACGACGACCATCTCGCCGGCCTCGAAGGCCCGGATGGCGTCGACGACGCGCTTCTGGTCATAAGACATGGGGCGAGCGCTCCTATTTCAGACGGCCGGTCTGGCCGCGGTCGCGAAGATAATGGTCGGCGATGGCGCAGGCGACCATCGCCTCGCCGATCGGCACGGCGCGGATGCCGACGCAGGGGTCGTGCCGGCCCTTGGTGCGGATATCGACATTCTTGCCCTCCGCATCGATCGACTGGCGTTCGGTCAGGATCGACGAGGTCGGCTTGACGGCAAAACGCGCCACCACCGGCTGCCCGGTGGAGATGCCGCCGAGAATACCGCCGGCATTGTTGGAAAGGAAGATCGGCGTACCGTCATTGCCCATGCGCATCTCGTCGGCATTGTCTTCGCCTGACGTTTCGGCGGCGGCAAAACCATTGCCGATCTCGACGCCCTTGACGGCGTTGATCGACATCAGCAGCGAGGCGATGTCCTGGTCGAGCTTGGCATAGATCGGCGCGCCGAGGCCGGCCGGCACACCTTCGGCGATCACTTCGATGACGGCGCCGATCGAGGAGCCGTTCTTGCGGATGCCGTCGAGATATTCCTCCCAGACCGGGACGATTGCGGCATCGGGCGAGAAGAACGGGTTCTGCCCGACCTGGTCCCAATCCCAGTTGCGGCGGTCGATCTTGTGCTTGCCGATCTGCACCAGCGCGCCGCGCACGGTGACGCCAGGCACGACAAGGCGGGCGATGCCGCCAGCGGCAACCCGGGCGGCGGTTTCGCGCGCCGAGGAGCGGCCGCCGCCGCGATAGTCGCGAATGCCGTATTTGAGGTCATAGGTATAATCCGCATGGCCGGGGCGGTATTGCCGGGCGATCTCGCCGTAATCCTTGGAGCGCTGGTCGGTGTTTTCGATCAGCATGGAGATCGGCGTGCCGGTGGTGGTCATCGTCTCGCCGTCGGCGTCGAGCATGACGCCTGATAGTACCTTCACCAGATCGTCCTCGCGCCGCTGCGTCACGAAGCGGGATTGGCCGGGCTTGCGCTTATCGAGCCAGACCTGCAGGTCCTCGAGCTTGAAGCTGAGCCCCGGAGGGCAGCCGTCGACGACGCAGCCGAGCGCCGGACCATGGCTTTCGCCCCAGGTGGTTACGCGGAAGAGGTGACCGAATGTATTGTGCGACATGTGTTCCGACCGGTGGCGCGCCAAAGCCGATCGCTGCCGGCCGCGCCATTGCTTGAAAAGGCGCGACACTCATAGGCCAAAAAACCGCCGAGGCAAAAGCCTTTCTTTGCGCCAAACCGGCAGCTCGGGAAATGCTGTTTCCGTTCGTTGCCAGGGATGGGCGTCTTGCCGCCATTTTCTCTGCGCAGGCGGGGAGGGGGCAGGGCGAGGCCGATCGGCAGGCGGCGATCAGGACGCCAGCCGCCACCCCGCTCCTGTGGCTTCGTTGGAGAAATCGTCGAAGGAGAGCGGCCGCGAGAAGGCGTAGCCCTGCAGGATATCGCAGCCGAGATCGCGCAGCAGTGCGGCATGGGCCGCCGTCTCCACCCCTTCGGCCACCGTTTCGACGCCGAGCGAGCGGGCGATCTCGATGATCGAGCTGACGAGTGCGCGCTCCTGCGAGGCATTGACGATCGGCTGCACCAGCTGGCGGTCGATCTTCAGCCGCTTCGGCTTCAGCTTCAACAGGCTGACGATCGAGGTATGGCCGGTGCCGAAATCGTCGATCTCGATATCGATGCCGAGCGCCTTGATGCGCTCGAGATTCTGCGAGACGACGTCCTCGCTCTCGTCGAGGAAGATCGATTCCACCAGTTCGAAGGAGATTTCGCCGGGGCGGATATGCAGGTCGGCGAGTGATTCCAACAGGCTGCCGTCATGCAGCCGCCGTGCCGAAACATTGACCGAGACCTTGGGCACGGCAATGCCGCGCGCCGTCCAGCGCATCTTGTCGTGCAGCGCCGTTTCCAGCACGATCCGGTCGAGCATCTGCACGACATTGATCTCGTCGGCGATGCGCAGGAACTTGTCGGGCGTGAGCAGCCCCTTGGACGGGTGCTTCCACCGCACCAGCGCCTCGACGCCGGTCAGTTCCATCGTCCGGGCGCAGAATTGCGGCTGATACCAGGCGGTGAATTCGCCATTGTCGATGCCGGCGAGGATCTCGTCGGCGGTGCGCTTGGTGTTAATGATATCGGCCTGGAGATTGTGATTGAAGAATTCGAAGCGGTTGCGGCCCATGCTCTTCGCGCGATAGAGCGCGATGTCGGCATTGATCAGCACCTTGCGCGCATCGACATGGATGCCGTTGGCGAGCGCAATCCCGATCGACACGCCGCAGCGGCAGGAAAACCCCTGGAAATCGATGGGCTGGCGCATCTCCTCGATGATCCGCGTCGAAAGCTGCGCCATCTCCTTGTCGCCGACGTCGAGGGCGAGGATGACGAATTCGTCACCGCCGATGCGCGCGACGATGTCGCTGCCGCGGACATTCTTGGCGAGCACCTTCGAGGCGTGCACCAGCATCGCATCGCCGGCGGCATGGCCGAGCGTGTCGTTGATGTCCTTGAAGCGGTCGAGGTCGATGTGCAGGATCGAGAATTTCTGCCGCTGTTGACGGCCGTCCTGGGTGAGATTTTCGAGCGCGATGTCGAGCTTGCGGCGGTTGGCGAGTGCGGTCAGCGGGTCATGCAGCGAATTGTGCTCGATCCTGTTCTTGACGAGCTCGAGCTCGATATTCTTGGCGACCGCCTCGTCCTTGGCCGCTTTCAGCCGGATCGTCATCAGCACGTCTTCGGTGGCGTCGAAGGCGATGCCCATGATCTTCATCTCTCCGGTCCCCGTCTGGTGGACCTTGCCGACCGAGCGCACATAGCGCACCGAGCCGTCGTCGACGATCACGCGGCAGACGAGGGTGTGCGTGTCGCCGTTGCGCTTGAAGTGGCGCGCGCTTTCGAGCGCGAGAGCCCGGTCCTCGGGGTGGATGCAGCCAAGCCAGGTCTCTTCGGTCATGAAGCCGTTGCGCGGCACAAGGCCATAGAGCTCGTGCATCCGCTCGTTCCAGATCGAGCCGCCGAGGCCCGGCCGCGCCTCCCATATGCCGCACTGATAGGAATTGAGCGCCAGGTCGAGCCGGCTGGAAAGCTCGGCGAGCTGCCCCTCGCGGCTTGAGAGCTCTTCAAGCGCCAGCTCCAGCTCGGCATTCTTGACCTCGCTCGTATCCTTGGCTTTGCGCAGCGTGTCGGTGATCTCCGCATCGGCGGTCACGTCCCAGACGATGCCGATCGTCTTGCTGACGCCGCCGGCATCCGTATAGAAGGCGCCGACCGAGCGCAGGTGGCGGATGCCGCCGTCGGCAAGCAGGATCCGGTACTGCGCCGTGCAGGCGGCACCCGCAATGCTGCAGCTGAAGAAATGCACTTCGGCGGTTTCACGGTCCGCGGGCACGATCGCCGCCAGCCATTCGTCGAGCGCCCGGCTTCCCTCTTCGGCCGATTTGCCGTGCAGGGCGGCGGCGCGCGCGTCCCAGAGCAGGCTGCTCGAATGATCCTCCAGCTCCCAGATGCCGATATTGGAGGATTCCAGCGCCAGGTTGAGCCGCTGCGACAGTTCCAGCAATTTTGCCTCGCGCGTTTCCAGCGCGGTGATGTTGCGATTGCGCTCGCCGAGCAGCAGGGTCGCGAAGAAGATCGGCACGATGATGATGAAGCCGGCGGCAACGATGATCAGGCGCAGCTCGGTGCGGTTTTCGGGTATCGCGTTCCAGCCGCTGTTCGGGACAGCGGAAAGCTCCCACTTGCCGCCGGCGAAACCGATCTTCTGGCGCATCGGATCCTTGCCGTCGATATCGGAGGACCCGAAGAACGGTGCGGGGGGAGGAGCTTTGGCGGCGGTCGGCGAGCCGATATCGCGAATGGCGATCGAAAGATGGCCGAGATGCGGATAGCGCTCCTGGTTTTCGCGGTCGCGCGCCGGCATCAGCCCGGTCGCCTGGTAGAACATCGTCTGGTCGATGGCGACTTCGACCGCCCCCCAGATCCGCCGCTGGCCATTCTCCTTGACGTAAACCGGGAAGAAGATGGCAAAGGCGTCCCGGCCTTCGGTGCTGATCGGGCCGTAGAAGCGCGCCGACTGATTGCCGGTTGCGCCGGTCATCGCCTGGCGAAAGAAGAGAGCCTCGCGCACGTCGCGGCCGATCCGCTCATTGCCGGATTGCGCCGGGTGGATGTCGCGGATGATGAAATCAGGCGCGACGGCGATATGAATGAAAGACGGGTTCTGGATCAGCAGCCAGTTGATCTGGCGCTCCATCTCCTCTCCGTTTGCCGCGCTGACGGAGATCAGGTTCGTCAGGTCGCGTACGACGCTGAGGTCCATATTGATCTCGGCCATGACCCGGGCGCGGATGAGGTTCGTCTCGTTTTCGGTGCGGATATGAAGTTCGCGCACATGAGACGCAGTATTGGCCTGGTCGAGCCCGAAGCCGACCATGATGACGACCAGGGCGACAAGCGACGAAACCAGAAACGAGACGCGGCTATTCTTCAACACGCGCCGCAACTGCTTGCTGTCGCTAAGCCTGGATAACAAAATGAAACCCCCATGTTGACGAGCAACTGTAGGGCGCGCGGGTTAATTTACGATTGCCCGCCAGCGATGCCGAGAGATCGCGGGAAGGGAAAAACCGCGGATTAACGCACCATCTTGATTATATTTAAAATCCTATTCATCAATTGGGCGGGAAAAGCCATTCTTACGGGCAATTTTCGCCATATTCAGGAGCTTATCTGTGGCCAGTCATGTTCTCGTGCAGCGTCTTAAAAGGATTGTCGCCATGCGTTTCGTCGTCGCCACGCTTTTGGCAACAGCAAGCTTCCTGTCACCGATGAGCGGTTTTGCCGAGAGCGCCGATGTCGAAGCGACGATCAAGAAGGTCGACACGGCCAACCTCGTCCTGACGCTCGACGACGGCAAGACCTATCAGGCGCCCGAGGAATTCAATTTCGACGGCCTCGAAGCCGGTGTGAAGGTGATCGTCTTCTATACCGAGGTCGACGGCAAACGCGTCATCAACGATCTCGATATCGTTAAATAGGCAGGTCTCGGCTATCTCCTGGGCCGAACAACTCGCTCGTATCCCAATCCGACCAACACTGCGGCCAGGCGTCCTGCAATACCTACAGCCAGGCGATCGTCCGCTCCGAGGTTTCGATCCGGATGATCCGGTCCTGCGGGATCGCGCCTTCCGCAGCGGTGCTTTTCGGCAGGTCGGCGATCGTCTGGAAAAGCGTGCGTATGACGCCGCCATGGGTCACGCAGACCGTCGGACGAACGACGGAGTTCAGCCAAGAGCCAGTGCGCCAGGAGAGGATTTCGTAGCTTTCCGCGTCATCGCCGGGCGGGATGAAATCCCATTTCGAGGCGTTGCGTTCCGCCACCCGCTCGCGCTGCGTCGCCTTCAGCTCCTTGATCGTCGAGCCCTCCCAGTCGCCGAAGGAAATTTCCACCAGCCTCGGATCGGTGCGATAGGCAAGCGGCGGCAGGCCCATGGCGGTGCGCATGATTTCCATCGTCGCGCGCGTGCGCTGGAGCGGGCTTGTGACAAAATCGAATTCGTCGACCGTGTCGCCCAGAATCTCCGCCAGCGCGACGCCGTTCTGCCGGGCCTGTTCCAGGCCCGTGGCATTCATCGGGATATCCTTCTGACCCTGCAGACGGCGCTCCGCATTCCAGTCAGTCTGGCCGTGTCTGATCACGTAGATAAGCACGGTCTCGCATCCCTATGGAGAAATCAGTCCTTGACGACGGAAATGTCGGGCGCGTCGACCGCCTTCATGCCGATGACATGATAGCCGCTGTCGGCGTGGTGCACTTCGCCGGTGACGGAGCGCGACAGGTCCGACAGGAGATAGAGGCCGACATCGCCGACTTCCTCGATGGTGACGGTGCGGCGCAGCGGCGCGTTATATTCGTTCCACTTCAGAATATAGCGGAAATCGCCGATGCCGGAGGCGGCAAGCGTCTTGATTGGTCCGGCCGAAACCGCGTTGACGCGGATGTTCTGCGGTCCGAGATCGACGGCGAGATATTTGACGCTCGCTTCGAGCGCGGCCTTGGCGACGCCCATGACGTTATAGTTCGGCATCACCTTTTCGGCGCCGTAATAGGTCAGCGTCAGCATGGCGCCGCCATCCGTCATCAGCTTCTCGGCGCGGCGTGCGACCGAGGTGAAGGAATAGACGGAGATCTGCATCGTCTTGGCGAAATTGTCGGCCGAGGTATCGACGTAGCGGCCGGTCAGCTCGTCCTTGTCGGAAAAGCCGATCGCATGCACGAGGAAATCGATCTTGCCCCACAGCTTTTCGACGTTTCCGAAAACCTCATCGATGGTGGCTTCATCGGCGACGTCACAGTGGCCGACGAGCGTCGCGCCGATTTCGGCGGCGAGCGGCTCGACACGCTTCTTCAGCGCATCGCCCTGATAGGTGAACGCAACTTCTCCGCCCTGCGCATGAATGGCCTTGGCAATACCCCACGCAATCGAGCGATTGTTGGCGACACCCATGATGACGCCGCGTTTGCCTGCCATGAGGCCGGATGCTTGAGCCATATTTCGCTCCCTAGGATTCTAATCGATCCTGCCTATGGCATAGGCCGTTAATCGGTTCAAGCTTGGCCGGGATCATCAACTGTTAGGGATCGTAATAAAGGGTGCGAATGTCATAAAAATTTCATAGGAACAGGCCTTCGCGCATGCTCCGCATGAGATCGGTGATTTTGTCGTCGGGTTTTTCCCACAGGATAATGCGCAATTCGACGACCAGATCGCCTCTGCCGCCCTCTTCGCGGGGCAATCCCTGGCCGGGAATTCTAATCGTCTTGTCCGAGCCGGACCATGCGGGGATCGTCACGTTCAGCGGCCCGCTCGGCCCTTCGATGCGCGCCTCTGTGCCGAGCACGGCATTTTCGATGCTGAGCGGCAGCACTGCGTGCAGATCGAAATCATCGACCGTGAAGCGCGGATCGGGCGCGATGCGAATGTTGATGACGGCGTCGCCGCGCTGCATGCCAGGCAGCTTGAAGCCCTGTCCCTTGAGCCTGATCTCGTGACCGTCCGTCGTGCCTGCCGGCAATGCGAAGCCGATTTCCCGGCCCTCAGGCAGCGACGCGGTAATCCAGCCGCTCTTCAACACGTCGTCGATCGTGACCGTCGCCGTCGTCACCTCATCCGGTGCTTTATCGAGGCCCGTATCCTTGGCGCCGGTGAAACGGCGCACCAGGTTTGTCAGGATGCTGAGCGGCAGCGACAGGTTGGCGGCGGCATTTGCCCCAGCTTCGCCCGCTTCCTCGTCGCCCTTGATCTCGGCCTCGGCGGCATCGCCATCCATGCGCTTGCCGGCCTCGCCCTGGGCGTTTTGTGTCTGCTGATATTGAGCCTGCTGATATTGCGTCTGCTGGGCGCGACCCTGCGCCTGGCCGCCGCCGGCCGCGCGCGCCTGGGCGCCGAAAATGCGATCCACCATCTCGTCGGCCGCCTCAGCGGAACCTGCCTGTTGCCTGGAGCCGTCGGCGGCAGCCTTCTGGGCGGCGCGCGCCAGCTCTTCCATCACGCGCTCGGCATTGGCCTGCGCCGCCTTGGCGCGCACGGCCGCCTCGCGGGCGGCCTGGCGCTGCTGCATGATCGTCTGTTCGTGCTTCTTGGCTTCCGCCATCCGCAGGGCATTGTCGAACAGGCTGCGTTTGCGCGGGTCCTTCAGGGTTTCATAGGCGCGGCCGATCTCGGCGAACCGGGCCGTCGCCGTCGGGTCGTCCTGATTGTGGTCGGGATGGGCAGATTTGGCCATGTTGCGCCAAGCCGCCTTGATCTCGTCTGCTGCCGCGTCGCGCTTGACGCCCAGAATTTTGTAAGGATCGCGCATGTTAAAACCGCCGGTGTTGCGATGCGGCAAGCCTCGTCCTTGCCCGGCATCCCCGTCCAATAAAACGTGTGTGGCGTCACCCGCCGCAAAGGCAGGAACAGCCACTCTCAACGCCGATCCTGCGGCGGAGTTGCTAATCACTTGTTATTTCTGTGACGAGATGTGAGGTGTTTCGCGGTGAATGGTTAGCTCTTTGCTAAGCATTCGGCAGAAAGCGGTCGCGCGTTAACCTGTTGGCGAGGGCGCGCCCCGCGTCTTTTCGAACGCGCAAAGGGACGCTGTCATATTTTGAACGACCTTAGGAAGATCAGCTCTCGGGCTGGAAGCTCAGAAGCTGCCAGTTGCCGCCGCCGACGAGGCAGGTCTTGCCGTAGAATTTGGCGATGCCGACATAGGAATGCCGGGTCGTGCGGAACTGGCGGCAGACCTGGCCGGACTCGTTGTTCTCGACGATCGTATCGATGACGCCGGCACTGCCGGTCGATGCGTTCGCCCAGGGAAGCGGCTGGCCCTCGAGCCTTTGCACGTCGGCCGAGGTCACGGCGTTGCGCACGGTCATTTCGTCGGAAAGCGTGTCGGTGCTCGGCGGCGTCTGCGGCACGGTGCCGGTTGCCACCGACCGGTCGACCTTGGCTTCACTCAGGAAATCCATGCCGCCGCCGACGCAGCCGGACAGCGACAACATCGCGACGCCGATGACGAAGAACACACTGCTGCGTCGCCGCAGGCCCTTTGTATGGCGAGATGACTTTGTTATGACTTCCACCCTGCATCCTGTCCAGTTATCAAAAGCTGGGCGAGTTTTGAATAATCCGGGGCATTTGAACCAATATGTCGGCAAACGAGTTAACAAGCGGTGACTTTACCGAAAGTGGCGAGCCCTTCAAGCTCTTTGCCGAATGGCTGAAAGAAGCCGAGCTTTCCGAGCCCAACGACCCCAATGCGGTGGCGCTGGCAACGGTCGATGAGGATGGTCTTCCCAATGTCCGCATGGTTCTCCTGAAGGGATTCGACGAAGACGGTTTCGTCTTTTACACCAATTTCGAGAGCCAGAAAGGCCGCGAAATTCTGGGCCAGAAAAAGGCAGCCATGTGCTTTCACTGGAAAAGCCTGCGTCGTCAGGTCAGGCTGCGCGGCCCCGTCGAGATCGTCACCGATGCCGAAGCCGACGACTATTTCAAGACGCGGGCGCGCGGCAGCCGCATCGGGGCCTGGGCCTCCAGACAATCCCGCCCGCTCGAAAGCCGTTTCGCGCTGGAAAAGGCCGTAGCCGAATATACCGCGCGTTATGCCATCGGCGAGATTCCGCGCCCGGCCCACTGGTCGGGCTTCCGCATCCGCCCGACCTCGATCGAATTCTGGAAGGACCAGAAATTCCGCCTGCATGACCGGGTCGAATTTCGCCGGCCGTCGCCGGAAGGCGAATGGGACAAGGTGCGGATGTATCCGTAACGGGCTTTACCTGCCCATCAGCTTCAGCGGTATGCCGGAGGCGAGCGCCGAGACGTAGCGTCGCTTCTGGTAGAAGCCGTTGAGCGAAATGCGCGGGAGATAGCCGGTCAGCCGCGCTGACGGCAGCCCGGGCTGCGTGGTGACCGCAAGGGTAAAGCCGAGATTGCGAGCGAGGCGCGCCTCCCGGGCGGTCGCAGCCGCCGGCGTGCCATAGGGATAGGCGATCGTCTCGGGACGGATGCCGGTCACCGCCTCGACGTAATCCGCCGAAACCTGCATTTCGATTCGCGCTTCGGCTTCCGGCAAGCGGCCGAGCGCCCGATGGCTGATCGTATGGGCGCCGAGCGTTGCGAGCGGATGTGCCGCCAGCCATTGCAATTCGCCAGGCCCCATCACCAGTTCGCGGACGATATCCGTCGGCTCGATGCCGTTTTCGCGCGCCAGCAGATCGATGGCGGCGACGGCGCGCGCCTCGTCGGAGCCGTGGACATAGGCGGCAAAGCGGTCGAAGGCATGCCATTGCTGCTGCGGGCTGTCGAGCGCCAGGCGCTCTCTGCCGTGGCCGAAATCGAAGTGGATTTCGCTTGGCCGGCGCAGGAGGACGGCGAGCGTCTCCCACCAGATGCTGTGGGAGCCTTCGGCAAAACCCTTGGCGACGAACACTGTGAACGGCGCCTGATGCCGCTCGAACACCGGCAGCGCATGTTCCAGATTGTTGCTGTATCCGTCGTCGAGCGTGAAGGCAGCGAAGGGCTTTGCGCCTTCCGGCTCCGCCAGCAGCACCGGCACCTGATCGAGCGGCACGAAGCTGTAGCCCTCTCGCCGCAGCCGCCGCAGCGCCGCGTCGAGAAAACGGGGGGTGATTTCGAGATGCGCATTCGGCTCGAAAGCCTGGGACAGGTGTGGGCGGACATGATGCAGGGTGAAGACGACGCCGCGCCCGCGTGCTTCGCGCATCAGTCCGACTGACGCGAGCAGCCAGGAAAATTCGAGCCCGGCGCCGATCGCCAGTCGCTTGCCCAATCGCTTGAATTGTCCCGTCATGCGGCGCTTTTCCCTTGCCTTTTCCGGAAACTAGCAAGTGCGACTTAAGCCTTGCTGAATCCCGATCCGGCACGGGTCTTTCATTTCCTGTTTACCAAGACGATGAAAAGACTAGAAAAATGATAGGCGTTGCCTCAAAGTCGCGCCAAACTTGCGGCTTCTGTCACATTACGGCACAAATGCCGGTCTGACCGAGAGCCCGCATCAAGGGCTGCGCATCAGGGCCAGCGTATGAGGGGCCAGGGTATGAGGGGAAAGTGCATGAGAAAGCTTTTGGCGGCTGTTTTGACCGTAACGCTTGCCGTTTCGGCGCCGCTTGCGGCCCTTGCCGGCAACGCTTCGCTGATCCTCGATGCCCGGACCGGCAAGGTTCTCGCCTCCGAAAACGCCGATACGCTGAACCATCCGGCCTCGCTGACGAAGATGATGACGCTCTATCTCACCTTCGAGGCGTTGAAGCGCGGCAAGATCACCTGGGACACCCCGATCCGGATGTCGAAATACGCCGCCTCCCGGCCGCCGACCAAGCTTGGCGTCAAGGCGGGCGGCACGATCACCGTGCGCGAGGCAGTCTATGGCATGATCGTCAAATCCGCCAATGATGCCGCCTCCGCCATGGGCGAGAAGCTCGCCGGCTCGGAAAGCGGCTTTGCCCGGGTGATGACGGCCAAAGCCCGCCAGCTTGGCATGAGCCGCACCGTCTTCGTCAACGCATCCGGGCTGCCGGACGGCCGCCAGGTCACCACGGCGCGGGACATGTCGACGCTCGCCATCGCGCTGATGAAGAATTATCCGAACGAATACCGGCTGTTTTCGACGGCAAGTTTCAATTTCCGCGGCCGGACGGTGCGTGGTCACAATAATCTCATGTACCGCTACCAGGGCATGGACGGCATCAAGACCGGTTATACCAATGCTTCCGGCTTCAACCTCGTCAGTGCGGTCAGAGACGGCAACCGCCGCGTCGTCGGCGTCGTGCTCGGCGGCCGCACCGCCCGCAGCCGCGATGCCAAGATGGCTGGTTTGCTCGACCGTTATCTCGGCCGTGCCTCGTCTTCCGGCGGCGCAAGGCTGATGGCGAGCGTCGGCGCGAGGGAACCCGTCGAAGTCGCGTCCGCCGCCGAGGCCTCCGATGTTCCCGTGCCGCTCAACGCACCGCGCCCGGCCGACGATCTCGCAGCCAAAAGCCTTGCCTATGCCGACGATGCCGTCGTGCCGCTGGAGCGTCCCGTCGCGATGGACGAGATCCTGAACGCCGGCAAGACGCCGAAGACATCGGCAGAGAAGACCAATGGCGACTGGCAGATCCAGATCTCGGCCGCACCGAGTGCCGATGCGGCGCGTGCACTTCTCGCCCAGGCGAAGTCGGAAGGCGGCGCGCCGCTCGTGTCCGCTTCGCCCTATACGGAGGCGGTCGGGCAGGGCGCCAACAAGATCTATCGCGCCCGGTTCGTCGGCTTCGCCAGCAGGGATGCCGCCGTCTCGGCCTGCGATGCGCTGAAGCAGCGCTCCTATGACTGCATGCTGCTGCCGGACCACGGCTGATCGCCGCGCGGCGATCTGGACAATCCCGTTCTGGACAATCCCGTTCTGGACAATCATTGGGAATCAGCGTCTCCTCCATAAACAAAAGGAGAACGCTCATGCTACGTCGTCTCGCCGATCAGTTCGAAACCTCATCCGCGGCCTATGCCGCAGCCAACGGCATCGAGCGTGACGCCGACTGGTTTTTGCTGAAGCTGCAGGAAGAGGTGGGCGAACTCACCCAGGCATGGAACCGCCTGACCGGCCGCGGGCGCCGCAGGGAACGGACGCAGGAAGAGCTCGACCGCGATCTCGCCGACGAAACCGCCGACCTGCTCGGCCACATCCTGCTCTTTGCCCGCCGCAACGATATCGACCTTGCCGCTGCGATCGAGCGGAAGTGGCGGTTCCAGCCGGCGCTGACGTCGAAGGGCTGATGCAAGGCGCCTAAAATTGCGCAGTGTTTTGGAATGACGGCGGAAGGTCGATGTCACTCGCTTTCATAGCAGTTGGCAGGAAATGTCAGGAGCTACTTTGGATCAGAAAACACGTAAGCTCCTCACTGAGCGAGGACTCGCTTCGCATATAAACGACACGAAATGGCGGGAACTCTGTGCAGGAATAAGGGAACTTCCGTTTCCGCCTGCGTATCAAGTCAAGGTGCTCGACGCGCACGAACCGTATCCTTCTACCATCGAACCGGCTCCCACATACTGGGGTGATTGGGCTTCAACGCCTGAGGCCGCATTGGGAGTTCACGTTGAATGGATCAGGCTCGCTCCAAGATATACGCGCCACGTAGCACGTTTGCTCCCGCCGGTTATTGAGGATTGCGCGGATCAACTGCGCTCATTGCTCCGACGGCTGCGTATCCCTTTTGTTGAAAGTGAGGGCTTTTTCACGATTTATGGGTATGCTTCCGGCATCGATTTTGACACAACGTGAACGGTATTCTGCCTCAGAAACTCGTTCCGCAGACGCCAATTTGTCAACAGAACCTGTGACTTGCAGCCTTCAGCCGACCTTATAGCGGTAGAATTTGCTGTCCACCGCCATCAGCGGGAAGGCGCGGGGCAGGGCGCTCTTGGCAATCTCGCTAAAGCCGTTCTTCTCGTAGAAGCGATGTGCGGCGACGAACTTGTCCGTCGTGCCGAGGAAGATATCGGTGAGGCCGGCATCCCTGGCATGGGCAAAAAGCCGATCGAGGAGCCGCGCCGCCACGCCATGCTCGTGGCCGCGAACCTCGGCGGCAACGAACATCTTGCGCAGCGCCGCTCGGTTGTTGCCGATATCCTTGAGCCCGACCGTGCCGACGATGGCGCCATCCTTCACGGCAACCCAGAACTGCCCCTTGCCGGACTGGTAGAAATCCGGGATGACCCTGAGATCCGGCTGCTCATCCGCGGTGATATCGATACCGAATTCCTCGCGCTGGATCGGCAGGATCACCGAAAGCACGGCATCGGCGTCGTCGGCGGTGAAGGTTCTGATTTCGACGTCCGCCATGACAGGTCCTTTCGCCTCAGGTCTGCGTGCCGCCGACCGTCACCTGATCCATGCGCAGATGCGGCTGGCCGACGCCGACGGGGACCCATTGACCGGCTTTGCCGCAATTGCCGATGCCGGTATCGAGCTTCATGTCGTTGCCGATCATCGACACCCGCTTCATCGCATCCGGACCGTTGCCGATCAGCATCGCGCCCTTGATCGGCGCGCCGACCTTGCCGTTCTCGATCAGATAGGCCTCGGTGCAGCCGAAGACGAACTTGCCGGAGGTGATATCAACCTGGCCACCGCCGAAGGAGACGGCGTAGATGCCCTTCTTCACCGAGGCGATGATTTCCTCAGGCGTCTTGTCGCCGCCGAGCATATAGGTGTTGGTCATGCGCGGCATCGGCACATGGGAATAGCCCTGGCGGCGGCCGTTGCCGGTCGGCGCCATGCCCATCAGCCGGGCATTCTGCCGATCCTGCATATAGCCGACGAGCTTGCCGTTTTCGATCAGCACGTTGTAGGCGGACGGCGTGCCCTCGTCATCGATGGTGATCGAGCCGCGGCGATTGTCGATCGTGCCGTCATCGACGACGGTAACGCCGGGAGCGGCGACCATCTGGCCGAGAAGGCCTGAAAAGGCCGAGGTTTTCTTGCGGTTGAAATCGCCTTCCAGCCCGTGGCCGACAGCTTCGTGCAGCATCACGCCCGGCCAGCCGGAGCCGAGAACGACGTCCATCGTGCCCGCCGGCGCATCGATCGCCTCGAGATTGACGAGCGCCTGGCGCAGCGCCTCGTCGGCGCCGTATTGCCAGCTGCCCTCGGCGATGAAATCGCCGAAGCCGATGCGCCCGCCGTGGCCATAGGAGCCGCTCTCCTGCCGATCGCCTTCGCCGACCATCACCGAAATGTTGATGCGCGTCATCGGCCTGATGTCGCGCACACGGTGTCCGTCGGCGCGCAGGATGTCGACGACCTGCCAGCTTGCGGCGACCGAGGCCGTCACCTGGCGCACCTTGTCATCCTTGCCCCTGAGATAGGCGTCGATGTCCTGCAGGACCTTGACCTTCTCCTCGAAGCTCGGCTGGCCGATCGGGTTCTCGTCGCTGTAGAATTTTTTGTTGGTGCCCTGGGGTGCGGCCGCATAGGAGCCGGAATAGCCGCGCGTCACCGCGCCGACGGCATCAGCCGCCCGCTTCAGCGCCGCCACCGAGAGATCGCCGGCATGGGCATAGCCGACCGCTTCGCCGGCAACGGCGCGCAGGCCGAAACCCTGCTCGGTGTTGAAGCTGCCGCCCTTGAGTCGGCCATTGTCGAAGGTCAGCGCTTCCGCCTGCGCATGCTCGATGAACAGTTCGCCGTCATCGGCGCCGGACAAGGCCTCGGCGACAAGGCCACGCATCGTGGCTTCGTCGGCATCGAAAAGCGTCAGGAGATCGGTGGTCATGATATGGCTCCAATGGGCATGCGTTCAGGAGTGCACTGACTCCCTAGATAGGACTCCACATAATAAGGAGTGAAGCCCCGCCGTCGAATTATTCTTTTTTAATGGGATGGGAGCGGCAAACCGCCTTGCGCTGCGTGGCGGCGCGGCCTTTCTACATAATCAGCTTGGGAGCCGATTTGTTCGAGATGGTGAGCAAACAAATGCCCCTCACCCTAACCCTCTCCCCGTAAAAACGGGGCGAGGGGACGTGCCATGAGAGAGGCTGGCGGGGAACGGAGAGGTCTGCGGCATATCCCCTTCGCCCCGCGTGCGGGGGTCCGAAGGACGGGTCGAGACCCGTGGCTCGACCCCGGTCGGTGGCGGCAGCCGGATGAGGGGCGCGCCACGGAGACGACGGTTGCCCTCACGGCAGAGCGTCGAAACCTTCGGCGAAGCCCTTGAGGTCGACGGGGATGCCGATGCCTTCTTCCGGGGTCTGGAAGACGATGAAGGTTGCCTGGGCGCCGCTGCGGAAGGTCTTGAGCAATTCATCCTCGAGCACGACCTCGGCGTAGCAGCCGTCGGCAAAGCAGCGGACGAAATAGGCGCGGCCGATATCCTTGCCGTCGACATTGAGCCCGAGGCCGTTCGGCAGCAGCACGCCAAGTGGTGCCAGCACGCGCAGAATCTTCGACTTGCGGTCGGCTGTCTTCAGGACGACGACGGAAAGCCCGACCTCCGGCCGATCCTCGGCGATGACGTTTTGCATCAGCGCGCATTGTTCGGTCGAAGCCCCTGCCGGCTTGTCGCAGACGACGGACCATGCGCCATGATTGGATTTCACCGTGCCCGGCGCCGGCGGCTGTGTCTGGCCAGGCACCGGTTCGACATTCGGTTTGGCGGCGCTCGGCTGTTGCGGCGCCGGAGCAGGGGCCGGCGCGGAAGCCGGGGGCTTGGCCTGCGACGGGGTGGGTTGCTGCTGTGCGAAAACGGGCGTCGTCGCTGCGGCCGCGATGCTGGCAGTCAGGAGAAGCGACTGCGCGAGGGAACGGAAACCCATGGAAACCTCTGGATATCGAATCATTGCGGCTATTGTTGAAGCTGCCCACCAAAAATGAAAAGCCCCACCCCGTGAAAACCGGGGGACTGCGGCGGAAATTGGACCTTTGCGAAATAATGTGTCGCGCGCGGATTGGCCGGAAAGCCGATTTTTCATATGCTGATGAAAAACTTGGGATGTTTTGCCGTTCTGGCCTGCCTATGCTTTGAGCAAAAATGCCGCATAGACAATTGCTCTGACCTGTTGCGGCAAATGCCAAACTGTGGTTTGAAGCGCTGAAGATGGCAAGGATTCTGCGTTCTATTTTGCAGGTCAAGCGCTCGAGGGAGATACTAAGGTGATGAAGAAGGCTTATGCAGCCCTGACCACGCTGGTCTGTCTGCTTTTTGCTTCCGGCACATATGCCGACCAGCCCACGCCGTGGCAGGCGACGCTGCAGCCGGCGGCAACGCCGATCATGCGGGAAATCCATTGGTTCGAACAATATACCCTGTGGTTTATCGTTCCGATCACGCTCTTCGTTCTGGTCCTGCTCATCGTCGTCTGTTTCAAGTTCCGCGCCAGCGCGAACCCGGTTCCCTCGAAGACGAGCCACAACACGCTGATCGAGATTGCCTGGACCGTGGGGCCGGTCCTTGTGCTTCTTCTTCTCGCCATTCCTTCGTTCAACCTGCTGACGGCGCAGCTGACGCTGCCCGAAAACCCCGACGTGACGATCAAGGCGACCGCCACCCAGTGGCAGTGGAACTACGAATATGAAGGTTCGGGCGAAAGCCCGCTGGCTTTCGATTCCTACCTCTTGAAGGATCAGGACCGCGCGGCCGCCGGCAAGGAAGACAAGTCGATCTATCCCAGACTTCTCGCCGTCGATAACGAACTGGTCCTGCCGGTCAACAAGACGGTCCGCGTTCTCGTGACTTCCGCACCGACCGACGTCATCCACGCTTTCGCCATGCCGTCCTTCGGCGTCAAGATCGATGCCGTGCCGGGTCGCCTGAACGAGACCTGGTTCAGGGCCGAGCGCGAAGGCCTGTTCTACGGCCAGTGTTCCGAGCTCTGCGGCAAGGACCATGCGTTCATGCCGATCGCCATCCGCGTCGTCTCCGAGGACAAGTACAAGCAGTGGCTGACCGCAGCCGCCAGCGACCTGCCCGGCGCCTACAAGACACTCATGGCCGCAACCGATGGTCCCGCAAAGACCGTCAACGTCGCCGAAGCACAGTAATAAGGGGATCGGGACAATGGCTGGACCTTCCGCTCACGACGATCATTCTCATGATCACGCCGCCCATCATGACCACGCGCATGACGATCACGATCACGGGCACAAGCCGAGCTTTGCCAATCGCTGGCTGTTCTCGACCAACCACAAGGACATCGGCACGCTCTACCTGATCTTCGCGATCATTGCCGGCATCATCGGCGGCGCGCTGTCGGTTGCCATGCGCATGGAGCTGCAGGAGCCGGGCATCCAGATCTTCCACGGCCTGGCCTCGATGGTCTACGGCTATGAGGGCGATGCCGCGATCGACGGCGCCAAGCAGATGTTCAACATGTTCACCACAGCGCACGCGCTGATCATGATCTTCTTCATGGTCATGCCGGCGATGATCGGTGGTTTCGCCAACTGGATGGTGCCGATCATGATCGGCGCGCCGGATATGGCTTTCCCGCGCCTCAACAACATCTCCTTCTGGCTGATCGTTCCCGCCTTCGCGCTGCTGCTGCTGTCGATGTTCGTCGAAGGCCCGGCAGGCGCCTATGGCACGGGCGGCGGCTGGACGATGTATCCGCCGCTGGCGACAACCGGCACGCCGGGACCGGCAGTCGACCTTGCGATCTTCGCGCTCCACATTGCCGGCGCCTCGTCGATCCTCGGTGCGATCAACTTCATCACCACGATCCTCAACATGCGCGCTCCCGGCATGACGCTGCACAAGATGCCGCTGTTTGCCTGGTCCGTGCTGATCACCGCCTTCCTGCTGCTGCTGTCGCTGCCGGTTCTGGCAGGCGGCATCACCATGTTGCTCACCGACCGCAATTTCGGCACCGCGTTCTTCTCTCCGGAAGGCGGCGGCGATCCGATCCTTTACCAGCACCTGTTCTGGTTCTTCGGTCACCCTGAGGTCTACATCCTCATCCTGCCGGGCTTCGGCATGGTCAGCCACATCATCTCGACCTTCTCGAAAAAGCCGATCTTCGGTTACCTCGGCATGGCCTACGCCATGGTCGCGATCGGCGCCGTCGGCTTCGTCGTCTGGGCCCACCACATGTACACGGTCGGCCTGTCGCTCGACGCGCAGCGCTACTTCGTCTTCGCGACGATGGTCATCGCCGTTCCGACGGGTGTGAAGATCTTCTCCTGGATCGCGACGATGTGGGGCGGCTCGATTTCGTTCCGCACGCCGATGCTCTGGGCGATCGGCTTCATCTTCCTGTTCACGGTCGGCGGCGTCACCGGCGTCCAGCTGGCCAATGCCGGTCTCGACCGCTCGCTGCATGACACCTATTACGTCGTGGCCCACTTCCACTACGTTCTGTCGCTCGGCGCCGTCTTTGCGATCTTCGCCGGCTGGTACTACTGGTTCCCGAAGATGACCGGCTACATGTACAACGAGCTGGTCGGCAAGCTGCATTTCTGGATCATGTTCATCGGCGTCAACCTGGTGTTCTTCCCGCAGCACTTCCTCGGCCTCGCCGGCATGCCGCGCCGCTACATCGACTATCCGGATGCCTTTGCCGGCTGGAACTATGTTTCCTCGATCGGCTCCTATATCTCGGCCTTCGGTGTGCTGATCTTCCTCTATGGCGTCTTCGAAGCCTTTGCCAGGAAGCGTGTCGCCGGCGACAATCCGTGGGGTGAGGGTGCAACGACGCTCGAATGGCAGCTGCCTTCGCCGCCGCCCTATCACCAGTGGGAACAGCTTCCGCGCATCAAGTAAATTGCGCGGACATCAGGACGCCGCATTCGATACGGCGTCCTGATGGTAAGACATTCAGGACGGAATGATGACGGTTATCGACAATCACGAGGTGCTTGCAAAGGACGGCGAATTGTCGGAAGCGAGTGCGCGCGATTATTTCGAATTGTTGAAACCACGGGTCATGTCGCTCGTGGTCTTCACTGCGTTTGCCGGTCTCGTGCTGGCGCCGGGCCACATCCATCCCGTCCTCGGCATGATCGCCATCCTCTGCATCGCCGTCGGCGCCGGCGCCTCCGGCGCGCTGAACATGTGGTATGACGCCGATATCGACGCCATCATGAGCCGCACCGCCAACCGTCCGATCCCGGCCGGCCGCATCGCGCCTTCCGAGGCACTCGCCTTCGGCCTGGTGCTGTCGGGCTTTTCGGTGGTGATCCTCGGCCTGGCCGTCAACTGGCTCTCGGCTGGCATCCTCGCCTTTACCATCTTCTTCTATGCCGTCGTCTACACCATGTGGCTGAAGCGCTCGACGCCGCAGAACATCGTCATCGGCGGTGCTGCCGGCGCCTTCCCGCCGATGATCGGCTGGGCCTGCGTGACCAACAGTGTGACGATCGAGAGCACCGTTCTCTTCCTCATCATTTTTCTGTGGACGCCGGCGCATTTCTGGGCGCTCGCCCTCTTCAAGATGCGCGATTACGAGGCCGTCGGCGTGCCGATGCTGCCGAACGTTGCCGGCGAACGGGTGACCAAGCATCAGATCGTCGCCTATGCGGTGCTGACCGCCGTCTGCGCGGTATTGCCGTCCTTCCTCGGTTTCGCAAGCCTCGGCTATGGCCTCGTCGCCGCCGCCCTCGGTGCGATCTTCATATACTGTTCCATCGCCGTCTGGCGCATGCCCGACGGCGATTTGAAGATGATCCCGGCGAAGAAGCTTTTCGGCTTCTCGATCTTTTATCTCTTCGCCGTGTTCTCCGCCTTGATGATCGACCGGCTGGCGTCGGTGCTGGTCTCGCATGCGGGAGGTTGGTTCTGATGGAATTGGTCAAGCTCACGGAAAAGCAGCTCAAGTCGCGCCGCAACCGCAACATCGCGCTGGGGCTGGTGCTTGCCGGCCTCGTCGTTCTCTTCTACGTGATGGCAATCGTGAAGATCGGCGGGGGAACGGCCGGATGAGCGATAACCCCGCCGCACCGAAAAAGCCCGGCCGCAACAACGGCGCCGTCGTCATGATGTGCCTGAGCTTCGTCTTCGGCATGGGCGCGATGAGCTATGCCGCCGTGCCGCTCTACCGCATCTTCTGCCAGGTGACCGGCTATAACGGCACGACGCAGCGCGTCGACCAGGTGTCGAGCGTCGTGCTCGACCGCACGATGCGCGTCACCTTCGACGCCAATGTCGCCCCCGGCCTGCAGTGGGACTTCAAGCCGGTCGAGCGCGAGGTCAACCCGAAGATCGGCGAGACCATCCAGGTCAATTTCACCGCCGAGAATCGTTCGAACGAGACCCAGCGCGGCCAGGCGGTTTTCAACGTCACGCCGGGCGAAGCCGGCGTCTATTTCAACAAGGTGCAATGTTTCTGCTTTACTGAAACGGACCTGAAGCCGGGCGAGAAGCTCGACATGCCTGTCGTGTTCTACATCGATCCTGAAATCGTCAAGGCGGTGGAATCGAAGAATATCCATACGATCACGCTGTCATATACGTTCTACCCGAAAGAGGGTCCGAAGCCGGTGGCTTCGAATGAGGGTGGAGCGGAGAAGATTGAAAAGAAACTTTGATCAAGGCTCGTTTCCGGCTATGCCGGGAGCGGAGTGAAGGAAGACATCCGGGGATAACGACATGGCCGATGCTCACCAGAAGAATCACGACTATCACATCATCGATCCGAGCCCGTGGCCGATTCTAGCCTCGCTCGGCGCCTTCATCATGGCGCTCGGCGGCGTCTCCTACATGCGTTATCTCAATGGCGGCTCCTTCAAGGTCGCCGGCTTCGAGCTTGCCAATCCCTGGGTTTTCTATATCGGCTTCGCGCTGGTGCTCTACGTCATGTATGGCTGGTGGGCCGATACGGTGAAGGAAGCCCATGAGGGCGCCCACACCCGTGTCGTCTCGCTGCACCTGCGATACGGCATGATCATGTTCATTGCTTCGGAAGTGATGTTCTTCGTCGCCTGGTTCTGGGCCTATTTCGACGTTAGCCTCTATCCGAACGAAGCGATCCAGGCCTCGCGCCTGCTCTATACCGGCGGCACCTGGCCGCCGAAGGGCATCGAGGTACTCGACCCCTGGCACCTGCCGATCTACAACACCGTCATCCTGCTTCTGTCGGGCACCACGGTCACCTGGGCGCACCATGCGCTGCTGCACAACGACCGCAAGGGCCTGATCCAGGGCCTGACGCTGACCGTGCTGCTCGGTATGTTCTTCTCTGCCGTTCAGGCCTACGAATATGCTCACGCCCCGTTCGCCTTCAAGAGCTCGATCTACGGCGCGACCTTCTTCATGGCGACGGGTTTCCACGGTTTCCACGTCCTCGTCGGCACGATCTTCCTGGCTGTCTGCCTGATCCGTGCGCTGCGCGGCGACTTCACCCCGAAACAGCATTTCGGCTTCGAGGCGGCCGCCTGGTACTGGCACTTCGTCGACGTCGTCTGGCTGTTCCTGTTCTTCTGCATCTACGTCTGGGGCGGCTGGGGCGCACCCGTCGCAGCCGGCTGATTGGAACGATATTCAAGCAAAAGGCGGGCCTCGTGCCCGCCTTTTTTGTTGGCAAATCTCGTTTTGCTTAGCCCGCATGCCACAGCGGTTCAGTTCGCGCTCGTGGCTGCCCCTCACCCTAACCCTCTCCCCGTAAAAACGGGGAGAGGGGACGTGCCAAACGCAGCGTCGCGAGTGAGGGAAGCCGGTGCGGCATAGTCCCTTCGCCCCGCGAGCGGGGAGAAGGTGGCGGCAGCCGGATGAGGGGCTGCCCTCGGCAATCTCCTGGGCCGAGGTGAGAGGCCCGTGCCCGCTGTCTATCGCCTCAGCGCGCCCCCGCGATCCGTTCGAAGGCCGAAGGCTGGGGAATCCCGAGATCCAACTGATGGCGGATCGCCTCGGCGCATTCGAGCGGTGTCAGCACTGACGTATCGACCTCCATATCGTAGATGCCGGGACGATGCACCTCGTCTTGCCAGCGTTGCACCGGTTCTGGAATGGGCACTTCCTCCGTGGCGCTGAGATAAAGCGTCTCGCGCCCCTCTTGGACAGTGTCGCGCCGCTGCATGATCGTCTCGATCGGACAGCGCACGCCGACGAAGAGCACGGGAAAGTCTTCCAGTCGCCGGGCGCAATCGCCGAGGATGCCGAGCGGCTGCGAATAGCTGTCGTGGTGGCCGAGATCGGCGATGACATTGAGCCCCAGGCTGGCATGGATGGCGATCGATTCGTAGAGTGCCGCATAAAAGAACGGCACCAGTTCCTCCAGGTCCGGCCGTTCGCCGCCCGGTCGCAGTCCGATGCCCGGAAGGTAGCGCTTCGGTGTCATGGCATTGTAGCTGTCGACGCCGAGGTTGATCCACGGCCCCTCGAAGTGTTCCTGTACTGCGCGCGCGATGCTCGATTTGCCGCTCCGCGGCGCACCGTTGAGGATAATGATCTGCACGGAATGGCTATCATTGGTCATCAGTCTTCTTCTTCTGTTTGGCGCGAATCATTACAGCGCCGCGCGACTTTTCAGACGCGGCAAGGACGCTGTAACACTTTGAATTGCTGATAGTTCCTCACATCGATTCCGATGTGAGGAACTATCAGCGGGACGAAATCACGCAGGCATTTCCCTTCGTCCTGCGAATAATTTATGGGAGAGTTAAGGCAGCATCGAAAAAGCCGCGGCCGCCAAGGCTGCCGGAAGGAATGGAATGAACGAGGACAGCGCCCATTTTCCGCCCGTCGATCCGGTGAAGACAGGCATCAAGGGCTGCTGCCCGCGCTGCGGCCAGGGCAAGCTCTTCGATGGCCTGCTCGGTGTGAAGCCGCGCTGCGCCGCCTGCGGCCTCGATTATTCCTTTGCCGATTCCGGTGACGGCCCGGCCGTCTTCGTCATCCTCATCGTCGGCTTCATCGTCATCGGCATGGTGCTGTGGCTGCAGGTGAATTACGGACCGCCGATCTGGGTGCATATCCTGCTCTTCGCTCCGTTGACGATTATCCTGTCGCTGCTGACGCTGCGCTGGTTCAAGGGCATCCTGATCGCCATGCAATACCGCCATAATGCCCGCGAAGGACGCCTGAGTGACTGATATCGACCATGCCGCGCCGCGCCGCCGGCTGCCGGTTTTCACCGGCATCCTGGTGCTGATCGCCCTTGCCATCCTGATTTCGCTCGGCACCTGGCAGGTGGAGCGCCTCCACTGGAAGGAGGGCCTGATCGCCGATATCGCCGCGCGGCAGGCAGCAAGCCCCGTGCCGCTCGCCGATATCGAGGCGATGGCGGCTGCAGGCGGCGACATCGAATACCGCAAGGTGACCGCCAGCGGCCGCTATATCAACAACAAGGAGCGGCACTTCTTCGCCACCTGGCGCGGCCAGACCGGCTATTACATCTATACCCCGCTGGAGCTTGCCGACGGGCGCATTCTTTTCGTCAATCGCGGCTTCGTTCCCTATGACAATAAGGAGCCGGAAACGCGCATGCAGGGCCAACTGACGGATCAGCAGACCGTCACCGGCCTGGCGCGCGAAAAGCTTCCCGGCAGGCCTTCCTGGGTGGTGCCCGACAACGACGTCGCCAAGAACATCTTCTACTGGAAGGATCTCGACGTCATGGCCGAAAGCGTCGGGCTGGAGAAAGCGCGCGTCATTCCCTTTTTCGTCGATGCCGATTCCACCCTCAATCCGGCCGGCCTGCCGATCGGCGGCGTCACCCAGGTGGATCTGCCGAACGATCATCTGCAATATGCTTTCACCTGGTACGGGCTTGCCGCCGTGCTGGTCGTCGTGGTGGCGATCTCCTGGTTTCGCAAGGGCGCCAAGGCACCTCCGCAATAGTATCACTTCAATTCTCGACCATATTGGGCTAGAGGTCGCTAAATCTCTCAACCCGGAACAGACATGAATATTGCGGCCAAACCTCCTTTGACGATCAGGCTCTGCGGCCCGCGCGGCTTCTGCGCCGGCGTCGACCGCGCCATCCAGATCGTCGTGCTGGCGCTGAAATCCTATGGCGCGCCGGTCTATGTGCGCCACGAGATCGTCCACAATCGTTATGTCGTCGAGGGGCTGGAGGCCAAGGGCGCCGTCTTCGTCGAGGAGCTGGACGAAATCCCGGCCGAACATCGCGCCCAGCCGGTGGTCTTCTCCGCCCATGGCGTGCCGAAATCCGTGCCGGAGGATGCGGCAAGCCGCAACCTCTTCTATCTCGACGCCACCTGCCCGCTGGTCTCCAAGGTCCACAAGCAGGCGATGCGCCACAATCGCCTCGGCCGTCATGTCGTGCTCATCGGCCATGCCGGCCACCCCGAGGTGATCGGCACGATGGGTCAGCTGCCGGAGGGGTCCGTTTCGCTGATCGAGACGATCGAGGATGCCGACGCCTATATTCCCACGGATCCCGATAATCTCGGCTATGTCACCCAGACGACGCTGTCGGTCGACGATACCGCCGGCGTCATCACCCGCCTGCACGAGCGCTTCCCGAACCTGACGGCGCCGGCAGCGGACTCGATCTGTTATGCGACGACCAACCGCCAGGAAGTGGTGAAACAGGCAGCGCCCGGCTGCGATCTCTTCATCATCGTCGGCGCGCCGAACTCCTCCAATTCCAAGCGCCTCGTCGAAGTGGCGCTCAGGGCAGGGGCGAAGAAATCCATTCTCGTGCAGCGCGCCGCCGAGCTCGACTGGGACGAGATCGGCGCGATTTCGACGCTCGGCCTCTCCGCCGGCGCCTCCGCACCCGAAGTCATCGTAAACGAGATCATCGAGGCTTTCCGCGCCCGCTTCGACGCCCGCGTCGAACTGGCCGAAACGGTGCAGGAAACCGAAAATTTCCTCGTCAACCGCGAACTGCGCAATATCGAGCTGACGGCGGCCGACATGGCTTTCGTCAACGGCTAGATCGGCCTTCGGCCTGGCGTCCACTCCGGCAAATCCAATATCAACAAGGCATGAAGGCGAGACCTCACTTGGCAGTCTATACCGATATCGCCGAAGACGATCTGAAATGGTTCCTGACGGAGTATGACGCAGGCACGCTGCTCTCCTACAAGGGCATTGCCGAAGGCGTCGAAAATTCCAACTTCCTGCTTCACACCTCCAAGGATCCGCTGATCCTGACGCTCTATGAGAAGCGGGTGGAAAAGAGCGACCTGCCTTTCTTCCTCGGCCTGATGCAGCATCTTTCCGCCCGCGGTCTGTCCTGCCCGCTGCCGCTGCCGCGTCGCGACGGCGCGCTGCTCGGCTCACTGTCCGGCCGTCCGGCGGCGCTGATCTCCTTCCTCGAAGGCATGTGGCTGAGAAAGCCGGAGGCGAAGCACTGCCGCGAGGTCGGCAGGGCGCTGGCCGAGATGCATGTGGCCGGTGACGGTTTCGACTTGAAGCGGGTGAATGCGCTGTCGATCGACGGCTGGCGGGGCCTGTGGGAGAAATCCGAAGCGCGCGCCGGCGAGGTCGAGCCCGGCCTGCAGACCGAGATCCGCAGCGAACTCGATTTCCTCTCCGCCGCCTGGCCGGAGAGCCTGCCGGCCGGCGTCATCCACGCCGACCTCTTCCCCGACAACGTCTTCTTCCTCGGCGACCAGCTCTCCGGCCTGATCGATTTCTATTTCGCCTGCAACGACCTGCTCGCCTATGACGTCTCGATCTGCCTGAATGCCTGGTGCTTCGAGAAAGACGGCGCCTATAACATCACCAAGGGCACGGCGATGCTCGAAGGTTACCAGAGCGTCAGGCCGCTGAGTGATGCCGAAATCGCAGCTTTGCCGGTGCTGTCGCGTGGGTCGGCGCTGCGCTTCTTCCTGACCCGGCTCTATGACTGGCTGACGACGCCTGAGGGCGCCATGGTCACCAAGAAGGACCCGCTCGAATATCTGCGCAAGCTGCGGTTCCACCGCCAGATCAAATCGCCCGCCGAATATGGATTGAGCCTATGAAACACGTCGATATCTTCACCGACGGCGCATGCTCCGGCAATCCCGGCCCCGGCGGCTGGGGGGCGGTGCTGCGTTATGGCGATGTCGAAAAGGAGCTTTGCGGCGGCGAGGCGGATACGACCAACAATCGCATGGAGCTGCTGGCGGCAATCTCGGCGCTATCGGCTTTGAAGAGCCCTTGCGAGGTCGATCTCTATACCGACAGCGCCTACGTCAAAGACGGTATTTCCAAGTGGATTTTTGGCTGGAAGAAAAACGGCTGGAAGACCGCCGACAAGAAGCCGGTAAAGAATGCCGAGCTCTGGCAGGCGCTGGAGGCGGCCCGTGACCGCCACAAGGTGACGCTGCACTGGGTCAAGGGCCACGCCGGCCACCCGGAAAACGAACGCGCCGACGAACTCGCCCGCCGGGGCATGGAGCCTTTCAAGAAGGGCAAGGCGGTTTCCTTTTAAGTCCTGCACATTTGCCTTTGCGCGTCTCGGCGACATTGAGCGCGTGCATCCTTTCCGTCCCGCGCGAAATCAACTGCGATAACGCAATGCATTTACCAGGAGCGAGAATGCGGGGGAAGCAAGCCGTCTGCTCGGATAATAAAGGTGATATCCAGGAAATGGCGGTGACCAGTCCTCCAGCACGGGCACCAGTTTTCCTTCACGGATCAGCGGCAGCAGGTAATCGTCTGGCAGGCATGCCAGACCAAAACCGCCCAGCGCCGCATCGACGATCATCGGGACGTCATTGCAGATGAACTGACCTTCAACACGAACATTCAGCGGCTTGCCGTCTTTTTCGAACTCCCAGGCGTACAAGCCGCCAACAGTTGCAAGCCTGAGATTGATGCAGCGGTGCTGCGTCAGGTCATGCGGCGTGGCCGGTTTCGGATGCCGTGCGAAATAATCCGGCGAGGCAACGACCAGCATCCGCATTTCCGGGCCGATCTTGAGCGCGATCATATCTTTTTCGATATGCTCCCCAAGCCGGACCCCGGCGTCGAAGCGCTCGTTCACAAGATCGATCAGCCGGTTGCCGACAGAGATCTCGATGTTGATATCCGGGTAAGACTGCATCAATCCCTTTACGGCAGGCATGAGGATCGTTTCTGCGGCATGCCGGGTCGAAGTGATGCGTATCGTGCCTCCCGGCGCATGCCGCATGGCGCCAAGTGCATCCAGCCGGCTGCGGATATCATTGAACGCAGGTCGCAGCGTTTCGGCCAGCTGCTCTCCGGCCTCGGTTGGAACAACGGTGCGGGTCGTCCGCGTCAGGAGCCGGAGGCCCATGCGATCTTCCAGTCGGCGCACTGTATGGCTGAGGGAGGATTGCGAGGTCCCCAGCAGCGCGGCCGCACGTGTGAAGCTTCGTTCTTCGGCGACCGTCAGGAAGGCCGCCAGGTCACCCAGTTCATCGCGCTTCATTCATGAATCCTCAATATAAGTCCATTCCGATCCTAGCATCTAGTCGGAGTAATCAGCCAGGAGTAAATTCTCCTCGATAGCCGGCGGTCTATAGATCTGCCAGGGACAAAGGCCCGCCGACCAACAGACCGGGAATTGTGATCCATCAGCGGAGCGGCGTCCCGCAGGCCGCCCCTTTCATGAATGGCGGATATAGCCCCTTTCGGAATCCGATGCCTAATCGGGCCCGTCCTCCGATCCTATGTCGGACCGGACAGTCAACAAGGAGATCACCATGAAAACCATCGCCGCAAGCCTTGCCATCTCGGCATTTGCAGCCGCGGGCGCCGAAGCGCAGCAGAATCCCCGCGTGGCTCCGCCGGCCGTTTATCAGGTCGCCCCAGGCCTTGGCCATTTTACGGATGACGTTCTGTTCGGCGAGGTTTGGAAGCGCGGCGATCTGACCCCGCGCGACCGCAGCCTGGTCACCATTTCGGTACTGATCTCAACCGGCAAGGGGCACGTCCTTGCCAACCATGTAAAGCGCGCCCTCGAAAATGGTGTCGAGCCCAGGGAAGCGGGCGAGGTCGTCACGCATCTCGCATTTTATTCCGGCTGGCCCAATGCAATATCGGCCGTGACGGAGATCAAGAAGGTCTTTGACGAGCTGAAGATCGCGCCCGTGGCGGACAGCGATGACACACGCATTCAGTTCAATGCCGCAACGGAAGCCGCCCGCAGCGCGTCCGTCGACGCCGAGGTGGCGCCGACCGCGCCGGCGCTTGCCGATCTGACGAACCGGGCATTGTTCGGCGATCTATGGCAGCGCCCGGATCTGTCGGCTCGCGATCGCAGCCTCGTTACGGTGGCGGCTCTCGTGGCGATGGGGCAGTCTGACCAACTGGCCTTCCATCTCAACCGCGCCATGGATAACGGTCTCAGCCGGCAAGAGGCGGCTGAAGCTATTACCCATGCCGGGTTTTATGCCGGTTGGCCTCGCGCCATGTCGGCAGTGCCGGTTCTCAAAACCGTCTTCGCAAGCCGTGACGCTTCCGCCGCGCGCAATCCGGCGGAAGCAGATATCAAGGTGGTCAAACGCGGTAGCCAACCGGTAAGCGGTCCGGCCGAGCGTTTCACCGGCGAGGTCCAGGTATCGGCCGCTTACAAGGGTGATGGCGCTGCCCGCATTGGCGGTGCCACGGTTGCCTTCGAACCCGGCGCCCACACGGCCTGGCATTCGCACCCGCTCGGTCAGACGCTGTTTGTCGTTTCCGGCCGAGGCTGGGTCCAGAAGGAAGGCGGCACGGTCCAGGTCATCGAACCGGGCGACGTCGTCTGGATCCCCCCGATGGTAAAACACTGGCACGGTGCCTCGGCTGATGAAGCGATGGTGCATTTCGCAGTATCGGAAGCACTCGACGGCAGCAGCGTGACCTGGATGGAGAAAGTCGCTGCCGAGGACTATAGCCAGGGCCGCCAGGCCGATAATTGACCGACAAGCTGCGGGGAAAAAGCGCATGCAGAAATCGAGCGCACGCCGGCATTTTCTCACATCGCTGCCCCTGGCGGCGATCGGGCTGGCTATGACCTCCGCCGGCGCTGGGGCTCAGCAAACTCCGTCCGCGAACACGCTGGTCGCCTATTTTACCCGGACAGGCAATACACGCGTCATTGCCCTGCAGGTCCGCCGGGCACGGCAGGCCGCGCTGATTGAACTCCAGCCGGCCGAGCCCTATCCGGAAGACTATGAGGAAACTGTTGCCCAGGCTCGCCGGGAAACCGAACAAGGCTTCCTCCAGCCCCTGGCTCAATTGGTTGCCAACCTCGATCAGTATCAGGAGATTTTCCTGGGCTTCCCGATTTGGGGAACAACGGCACCGCCTGTTATCCGCTCATTTCTGCGGTCTCATGATCTTTCGGGCAAGATCATCCGCCCCTTCATCACTCATGGCGGTTACGGCCTTGGAAACAGCCTTGAAGTGATCAGGTCCCTGGCGCCGAATGCTACGATCGAGCCGCCGTTCTCCTTGGAAGCGGACCAGGAACGCCGGACGATGGAACAGGTGAGGAGCTGGCTGGGTTGAATAAGACACTTAGCTTCACAAGGCCTGGGATGACGGAGGGTGCGGATCGGTAACAACCCAAATTCCCCGCTGGTGCAGCGGGATAGCGGGTTCGCTTTTCGCCGCGCCTCATGGCAGCGGTGCGTCGGTTTAGGGCACCTCAAGTCGCCCGCTGCTGCGGTGCGGTCGCCGCGCCCTGGATCAGCCGGTGCAGATATTCGAGTTTTGCCACAACCGGCGAGGACAGCACGAAGGGGTAGGAGTCGGGCTGGCCCATGCTGCGCTGGATGGCGTTGATCGCGATGCTGAGCGGCACCCAGGCGCTGACCAGCTGTTCGGCGCTTCTTGCCCGGTAGGGGATGAAATCCACCTCGCCTGATATTTCCTCATGGCCGCTCGGATCGATGGCGATGCCGAAGGCGCGCGCGGTTTCGAGCGTGTCGACGATGTGTAGGTAATGCGCGAAGCATTCGGCAAAATCCTCCCAGGGGTGCGACGCCGCATAGGCGCTGATGAAATTGTCCTGCCATCCCAAGGGCGCGCCGCCGGCATAATGGGTCTGGAGGGCTGCCATATAATCCTGCCGTTCGTCGCCGAAGACCGTGCGGAAATCGGCAAGACCGCCCCGATCGCGCACCAGCTTGTTCCAGATGAAGTGGCCGGCCTCGTGGCGGAAATGGCCAAGCAGCGTGCGGTAGGGTTCGTTCATCGAGCTGCGCGCCTGTTCGCGCGTCGCATCGTCGGCCTCCGCGGCGCGGATGGTGATCAGGCCTTCCTCGTGGCCGGTCATGGCCGGCACGATAAAGCCATTGCTCTCTATCGAATCCTCGAGGAAATCGAAGACCAGGCCGCCTTGCGGGTCTTGCGCCCGATCCGGATGCGGCAGCTTCCAGCGCAGCAGCGAATAAAACAGATGGCGCTGCGCCTGGCTGATGCGCCGCCAGCGATCGATGCCGTCCTGGGTGTCGGTGTTCGGAACCAGCCGGTTATGGCGGCAGGCAACGCAGAATTCACTCTCGCCATCATCGTCCACCAGCCAGTTGCAGATGTCGAGGCTGGCATTGGCGCAGAAGCGGACGTCGCGATCGGGATTGGAAACGAGCTGCCAGAGCGTCTCGTCGCGCGGTTCCAGCGCATGCATGGCGAGATCGCCGGGCAGGAAGCCGAGGCGGTGGTTGCAGCGCACGCATCGTCGGTTGTCGAAGTGGACGACCTGATCGCAATTGTCGCAGGCAAAAAGCTTCATCTTGTCTATCTCTGCAAAGCATGAGGGTGGGGGATTAAAAATGCCTGCCGCGCGCTGGCGCAGCAGGCATGGTGATAAAGGATGAGCGTCTACTGCGCATTCCTTAAAGCGGAATCACAGCGTCTTTGCGTGTGTGAAGAGACGCTGTCGCTCAGAGCCGGTCGACGGCACCCTTGAGCTTGTCCTTGACCTTGCCGGTTGCGACTTGTCCCTTGCCCTTGGCTTCCTGGACGGCGCCCTTGGCCTGCATTTCGCGATCGTCGGTCGCCTTGCCGACGGCCTGCTTGGTCTTGCCGGCAATTTCGTTTGCCTTACCGGAAATCTTGTCGCTGGTGCTACCCATTATGTGATGTCTCCTTGGTCGGCATGGGCCTTTTGTCCATGCTTGCCGAAATGAAACGTCACTCTTGGCTATTCGTTCCCGCTGCCGTCAGGCCAGCCTTCAGGCATGGCCGGCTTCGGCCGACAGCATGGCGGCGGTCACGCCCATGCCGGCGAGCGCCCGCTCGTATTTGTCGTCGAGGCTGCGGTCGAAGATCAATTCCTCATTGGCCGGGCAGGTGAGCCAGCCATTGTTGACGACCTCGCTTTCGAGCTGGCCGGCCGCCCAGGAGGAATAGCCGAGCAGCATCGTCGCCCGCGTCGGCCCGTCGCCCTTGGAAATGGCGCGCACGATGTCGAGCGTCGCCGTCAGGCAGATATCGTCGCTGACGGGGATGCTGGAGTCGCTGGAATAATCGTCCGAATGCAGCACGAAGCCGCGGCCGCTTTCCACCGGGCCGCCGGTCTGGATCGGGAATTCGCGCGCCCGCTTCGGCAGCACGATCGAATCTTCCTGCTTGATCATGTCGAGATGCAGCAGCACATCGGTGAAGGTAAGGCTCTGCGGACGGTTGATGACGAAGCCCATGGCGCCGGCATCCGAATGCGCGCAGATGTAGATGACAGTGCGCGCAAAATTGCGGTCTTCCATGCCCGGCATGGCGATGAGGAACTGGCCATCGAAGAAGCCACGTTCCCGTCTGTTCTTCAGCGTCAATAAGGACATCGTTCCTCCTGCTGCTAGACCGCACCAAGGCCTCGACAAAAGAAACATGGGCCAATGTCACACATCAATCAACTGAAAATGAAGATTTAAATCGCAGCGACTTCTGGCGGCCAAACAGCACATTCGGTAAACCTTTGTTCCATGATGATTATTTCCTCAGGCCCGCGCAGGCTTTTAATCGCGGTTGTATCAGCGGTCGCAGCCCTTGTGCCGTTTTATTCCGCCCATGCGGAAATGAGCGCCTGGGCGGACAACGAGGGCGGCCGCATGCGCCTCGTGGCGCTCGCGCCCGATGCCGGCGGCAAAATCCGCGCCGCCCTTCAGATCGAGCCGAAGCCCGGTTGGATCACCTATTGGAAAGAGCCCGGCAACAGCGGCATTCCGCCGCAAATCGCCATCGCGGCGGAAAGCGGCGTCACGCTCGATGCCATCGCCTATCCCGTTCCGAAGCATTTTTTCAACGGCGCGATCGAGGATATCGCCTATGACGCGCCGGTGACGCTGCCGCTGTCGCTGACGGCGGCCGGCAAAGGCCCGGTTACGATCGACGCCGCCGCCTTCATCGGCATCTGCAAGGATATCTGCATTCCCTTCCAGGCGAATTTGCAGCTGAAGCTCGGCCCCGCCATCCAGTCGCACCCGCAGGAGGAGGCGATCCTCCAGGCCGCCGATGCGAGGCTGCCGAAGCCGCCATCGCAGGATTTCGACGTGACGGCGCATGCGATGTCGCCCGACAGGAAAACGCTGTCGCTTGATCTCGTCTTGCC
>NZ_WUEN01000017.1:0-112252 GCF_010668065.1 Rhizobium leguminosarum
GCGACGACACCTATATCGTCGACAATGCCGGCGACAGCGTTGCCGAGAACGCCGCCGCGGGAACCGACACGGTTCGCACGGCCCTGGCCGCCTACACATTGGGTGCTAATGTCGAGAACCTCACCTACATCGGAACGGCAACCTTTGTCGGAACAGGGAATCTGCTCGACAACGTTATTACAGGTGGTGTTGGCGCTGACAGCCTCGCAGGGGCTGCGGGCAACGACACTTTGATCGGCGGGTCTGGTGCAGACAAGATGTCGGGCGGGATGGGCGACGACGTTTACGTCGTTGATATTGCGACTGACATCGTGATCGAGAATGTGAACGAAGGGACGGACACGGTCCAGACGGCACTTTCAAGCTATACGCTCGGCAACAATGTCGAGAACCTGACCTATACGGGATCGGCCAGCTTCGCCGGCGCCGGCAATGCGCTCGCCAACACGATCACCGGCGGCGCCGGCAACGATATCCTGAATGGCGGGGTCGGTGCGGACACCTTGATCGGCGGAGCGGGCAACGACACCTATATCGTCGACAATGCCGGCGACCTCGTCAACGAAGCTGCCAATGAGGGGATCGACACGGTTCGCACGAACCTGGCGAGTTATACGCTTGCCGGCAATGTCGAGAACCTGAGCTTTGCCGGCATAGGGCCGTTTGCCGGAACAGGGAATGCGCTGAACAACGTTATCGTCGGCGGCAGTGGTTCCAATACGCTGACGGGTGGCGCCGGCAACGATACCCTCACTGGTGGTGCAGCAGCCGACGTCTTCGTCTATTTGCTGAACTGGGGCCATGATACGATCACAAACTTCGTGGCAACCGGCGCGGCGCACGACACGATTAGAATCGATCACAACATTTTCGCCGACTGGGAATCGCTTTTTGCTGCATCCAGTCAGTATGGCAACGATACAATCGTTACAGCCGATATCGACAACACCATAGTGTTGAGGAACGTAGCCTTGACGAGCCTAGACTCGGGGGATTTCCTTTTTGCGTGAACCCAATCGGACCTCCTGGTACCCCGGGGGGCATGCTGCGGCGGAGCGGATTACGGCGATTGCGGACGGGTTCGGGGAGGGTGGCGGTGTGAAACCGGCTATCGACGGTGGCGTGGATTTACGCTTATAAATCCTGCGATCGATTGCGCATCAGGAACTGGCCCAACCGGTTCACGATCTTAAAGACCCAGAACATCGATGTTGAGACCTTCAGGCCGTGGTCAGCAAGGGCGCACAGCACCTCCTTGTTCTGACGCGATATATTTTGAACGTTCTTGTTCGTGGCGCCCCCTAAGCGCATCCTGACCAGGACTCGCGGGATATAGATTGTTCTGATCCGCGCGACTTCCAAAAATCGCATCATAAGCTCGACGTCGGCTGCAAGCCGATAACGCAGATCAAACCGCCCGAACTGTTCATAAATGCTACGTCGAACATAAAATGTCGGATGCGGTGGACACCAGCCACGGGCGAACGAACCGGATCTGAACGTACGCGATTTCCAGTAGCGGATCTTGCGATCGATATGCCGGTTGGAAACATAGACGAGATCGCCGTAGCAGCCATCATACGCTGCATCTTCCAGCGCGGCCGCCACGGTTTCGAGGGAGTCGCTGCTCTCGAAAGTGTCGTCCGCATTCAAAAAGCCGATGATGTTGCCGCTCGCAAGGCCAATCCCTTTGTTCATCGCCTCATAGATACCTCCGTCCCGTCCCGAAAGTACGCGGCGGTTGTCCGCCGGCGTCAAAGCGATGATGGCGAGCGTGGAATCGCTTGAGCCCCCGTCAATGATGATGTGCTCGAAATCGCGGTAGGTTTGCGTGTCGATGGACCGCAACGTATCGGCAATGGTCCGCTCGGCGTTCCAGCAAACGGTGATGAGGCTTATCCGGGGAATACGTGGATCGGCAGTGTCTGCAGCCATCTTGACGGGTGTCTTGCTTACATTCTAAGGGGCGAAATCTGGCCAACCCGTAGCAGACGGAAAGGCGGCGTCGCAATCCAGTACTGCAGATTATCCTTGATCAATGCAGGAGATCCCGAAGAAAAAGCCGCGCAAGGCCATCTTTCTAGCCGGGGCCTCGAGCACTCGGCTCCATCCTGCGCCCCTCGCCATTTCGAAGCAACTTCTTCCGGTTCTTGACACGCCATGCTCATTGTATCCAGGCCTCGCGGCGTGAGCTTGAACTGCACCCATGCCTGCATATCCGCTCCTATGCAGTCGGAGCGTTCTGTTGAATTCTCCTGCGTGCGACCGCCTGACCTTGCGGGAGAGCGGGGTGGAATTTCTAGATCGGCCTCAGCACGAAGAGAAGGCTGTCGCCCTTGCCTGCGGCATCCAGAATTCGATTGCCCAATCCCATCACCATCCCGGCCCCACGTGCGCCACGCGATAGGGCTACGTTCTTCAGTCGAGTGAAGAACGGTGGCCTGCCTTGGATTGCATCAGCATTGTGCATCCAGGTGGATGATGACTTGCCCTCCTGCTTCCGCTCGCGTGCAGTGCGTAATTGCAGGACCGACCAGAGATTAGGCGTAACCGTTCTGACGTTTTCGACCTTGTAACCAAACTTGCCGGCGAGCTTGGTAAAAGAGGTGCGGTTGAAATGATTTTGGTGATAGGGAATGTGCCAATTGATCCAGCGGTCTTTCCAGATCTTGTGATGAAACGAGCCCGTATTGGGGAACGCCATGATCACGCGACCCTGGGGGGTGAGACGTTCTCTTACCGCCTGCAGCATGGCCGAGGGATCCGGCACATGTTCGAGCACCTGATTCAATACAATCAGGTCGAACTTCATGTCGGGAAAAGGCAGATCGTAAATGTTGCCTATATGGACCTGCAGACCGAAATGATCAGCGATAGTCCGCACATTCGGATCCGCCTCGATCCCCCAGCTTTCAATACCCTTGTTACGCATTTCAAGGAGTGAAATGCATGAGCCGCAACCGACATCCAGTACTTTCTCACCAGGCTGCGCCAGATAGTGGCCTTGATGATCGGTGCCGGCCATCCAACGATTGAAAGCGGCGAAAGGCTTGTTTACCAGCGCAGCTTCTCGCTCTATGGCGGAGAAATCAACTTCCCTGCGTGGATAATACGTACTGTAAAGCCCAGGCAGGTCTTCTTCCGTGAGCGGCGGTGTCGTCGTCATATGACCGCAAGACACGCACCTCTCGATCGAATATACACCGGGGCAGCCGTATCGATCGTCGGATATGCGCTCGATAAATGTTTCCATATTCGAACCGCAGGCAATACAGTGCATCTGATGATCGCTCTTCATCGCGTCGTTATTGTCCTTTTTCATTTCTTCGCTCGCAGAGTATGGGCCGTCCGGATAATCATGAAGGCCGCCATGCGCAATGGCGCTGTCAGCCGTTGCAAAGGCGTGCCGATCAAAGAAAAGAACGCGACCCGCTGAAATACATTATGGGGCGAGCGCCGGCCAAAATGTTTCTTCCACGAAGACGTATTCGACACGTGAGCGCCGTAGACTGGCGGTGAATAAACTATGGCTTCGCTGGAAACAAGGAGTTGTACGCCCGTTCGTGCGAAGCGCATGGATATTTCGTAATCGGCCATATAATGCGGCAGGAGATGCGGACGCATGGTTCCATGCCGTTTGAACAGTTCCGCGGGAAACAACGTTCCGCGACCGCTGAGTGCGTCCGCCTTATAGAGCGGCTTAGGATTCCGGCGCTCCACTTCACTCAACTCGGCGAGAATGTCCCATACAGCAATACGATTTATGTTCAAACGCGGTCCCACGCCCGTCAAAGGCGGGTCGCTCTCCTCCTCATGAACGACGCTGCCGACAATGGCACCCCCATTTTCGCGTGAACACCGTATCAATGTCTCGACATAGGTCTGGCCAAACCACGTGTCATTGTTGACGAACAGGATGTAGTCTTCGGGGCCGCAGTCGGGCAGAACCCGCTTCAGACCGACCTCTATGGCTCCGCCCCACCATAGATTGCCGTCGCCTCTTATGCTCGTCACGTCAGGCTGCGCCGCGAGGAACTCAGCCGTTTCATCGGTGGAGCCGTCATCGATGATAACAATTCGAATATTGTCGACAACGGTTTGGGCCCTCAAGGCCGCGATAACTTTGCGAGTGTGCTCAAGTCGGTTGAAGACCGGAATTAGGACGTTTACGCGCATCAAATATTGTCGTCTTTCCTTACGAACCAACAGAAATCTGGCCGTTGTACAAAAGACACATCGGCGACAGCGAACCGCGGGTTTGTTCTATCAACCAGTATTGACGCAGGATGAAGGCGCTTCATTCTTCGAACCAAGCTTGAAATGGCCGCCTCTCAAATTCGTCCAGTGCTCCGCCGGGTGTGGAATTGACGATGCGGATATCATTCGCTCTCGCGATATTTGCGATGGCTCGATATTGTCGCCACAGCCGCGCCGCCCGCTGAAAGTCGTCATGACGGGTCGTGGCCGGGGTGCCGTCCGCATTTACGGTGAAATCTTTTCCTTTTTGCACCTTGAGGTCAAACGCGTATTCGTAACTTGTTGACAGGAAACGATCATGGTCGATGCCGAGCAGGATGATCTCTTTGAAACCAAGATACATTGCTATCATCAAGGTCATCACCGGCACCGACTCGACACCCGGCACCGGTTTAGAGATATCGACGATTTCCACAGATGCTCTTTCGTCAAAGCTTTCGCCGAGCACGAGATACCGAACCGTTCGCCCTGAAAACAGATTGTGTTTTCGAACCAGCTCCGCTTCAGTGGAACTGAGGAACAGTTCCGCGCCGCCCAGGTGCGAATGCATCTCGTCAAACCAGCGGACCACGTCCTCCGGCGTCATCAATCCGTAGGTAATTTGCGGAACACAATGATAACGGGACTGGAACTTGTCGAAATCGGAGTGCAGGTAACCATTGGAAACGGTTATAACGGTTTCGCCCTGAAGTCGCGACAGATCCAAGCCCTTGACGCTCGGGCCATTGCCTAAAATAAAACAGCGCTGCCCCGCGTGCAGACCAGCAAGCTGTCTATTTTCTGCCAGCGATCTCGCGACATCAGCAGAGAGTTTGTGACGATTTTTTAGCCTGCGCTTCAGCTCATGCACACCATAGGGGAGCAGCATGGAGCCAAAGGTCAATATCTTTCTCAAAGCTGCAGCCACTTTACCACCTCAAAAACCTCCGCGTATTTTACACCGATGCGCTGGCCGGCGTTCTCGGCTTCATTGCGGAAGAAGCTCACCCATTTCCGCCCCGTGCGCTCCATCTCGGATTCATGGGCAAGGATCGCCTTTTCCTTCTGGTCCCAATGGGAGGTGATGTCGACGTAGAAATTGCCCCTGAAATCCACCGTCGAATGGTACCAGTTGCTGCGATACATCAGGAGGCGGGGCACATGGCGGCAGCTGTGCAGCGATGCGCGCGATAAGGCCAGATGGTCATGGTGGATGTCTCCGACCCAGTGGGTGTAGACCATATCGATCTTCAGATCCTGCACGAGCTTAAGGATCTCGATATTCAGCGGATCGACGAATTCGATCTGGAGCGTTTTGAACTCGCCGCAAAACATCTTGTGGACGCCGAGAATTTCCATCGCAGCATCCGCTTCCGCTCTGGCGACCTGGCTGCTGCGCACGGACTGATCATACTGGTTTGAAAAGCCGGATACGGTCGCGACATAGACATACACCGTGTCGCCGTTTGCAGCATGGCGTGCCAGTGCACCGCCACAGCCCAGTTCCACGTCGTCAAAATGGGCACCGATCGCGAGAATATTCATTTGCAACTCCAGAGCAGGTCACGCGTGCCTGCAATACCACAATTCAGCAGTGTGTCGAGAATGCTGAGATAGGGGATGAATGCCCCAAATGGCTGTGGATAAACCGGATGGACGAAATGCTGCCATTCGATTTCGATTCCGGCTGCCTCAAACACTTCCGGCCGCATATAGTCGCGCGCGCCGAGACCCGAGAGATAACGTGTTGCTCCCACTTTGCGCAGCAGTTCGACAAGCAATTCGTTCCTATGACCCTCGGGGCTTAGAGCGCTTGATCGTACCATCGGCATCGTGACTTCAAGCATATCCAGGATACCTTCGAGGAAATGCATGTTGAAATCGGCCAGCAGATCGAACCGCTTGCCGTAGAGAGCCTCTATACGGGGAAAGACCTCACTCCAACCGTCAGATCTGCGATAGTTTTCCCGAAGCAGGGAAAGGTTCTGGTCTATCCATCCTGTGCCGGGTGCCAGTTCCACCGCATTGATCGGTGTACCGAAGCTTGGCTTTCTAATTCCGACGGTGAGCCAGCGGTCGCCTTGTGCCGTCTTAATCTTGTCACGGTGCGTCCAGCTTTTGCTCGTGCCATGGACGAACTGAACATGATCCAGAACGATGTAGAGGTCGGCGTTCAAAAAACGCTGAAAAAAGCCGAGATAGGATGCAAAGTCCGGCTGATGGATCACCGCTGTCAGGGTCATGCAGCCAATCTTTCCAGCAGATCGGCAACGCGGCCGACCCCGCCAAGGTCGACCTTGGCCATGGCAGTCTCGCTCATGGTCCTGATGGGGATCGGCTTTTCCAGGATGCCGAGATCGAATGCCGAGTGATGCCCGGCGAAGAACGCTGCTCCAAGCTCCTCGAGCGCACGCCCGACCGGGATTTCAAAAGGTTCGTTGGCGATCACCACGCACGGCAAACCGGCCGCGCAGGCTTCGAATGGGGTGACACCGCCGCCGGTAATCGCCAGATCGTGGCCATGCATCTCTGCCGCAAGCGACGGCACTTGGTTGAGCAGTTTGAACCGATCGGGTGCAGCGGTCGCGACGATCTCTTCAAGCTCCGCCATGTGTTGGAAGCTCGGGCCCGTAACGATAGTAACAGGAAAAGGCCTGTCGCTCAGCCATTTGGCAACGCGGACGGTCACGCCGTAGGTATCGGCGCCGCCGAGCGTGACAAGGATCGATGCAAGGCTTTGCCGAAGTCTGCGAAACGCCGCGATTTCAGGATTGAGTATCATGTACTCCATCCCTAACCGAACATCCTTGCCCTTGAGACTCTCAGTCGTTTCGAACAGGAGCGCGCAGATATTGATGTCGGCAAGTCCCGCGCCATCACCACGATCATCAAAGGTAACGAGCTTGGCGCCCAAACGCTTGATCGCCTCGCTGTGGGATCGCTGCGTGTTCAGGCGGTCATTAATCCAGACTGAAGATGATGCATTGGGTTCGATAAAGCCATTCTCCCATCCGGTCACGGAGGCGAGATCATAAAGCGCCACGTCAAAGCCGCGCTCCCGGATGATCCTCAACGAATTCGGATGATCGTTTGCTAAAAATCGGACCGGATGTCCGCGCGAACGCAGTTCGGCGGCGAGTGTCAACGACCGAAACAGATGCCCCATGCCGCGTGCATGCGAACTTTCTATGCAGAAGACGAACATAGCCTGATCGCTTCTTCTGTCCCGAGCCAGTTCCCACCCCCGCGCGCTGCAAGAGCACAAGCACGTCTCCAGTCTTCTTCAGTATCTACCGTCAGGCGCAGTCCGGGGGATATTTTGGCCGGCGGCACCTCAAGTTGGCCGATCTTGAACAGTTCCGGCCGATCGGTGAAGTATTCATTCACGTGCTCGCGATGGTGCGGGAGCTTTCCCTCGCGATGACTGCGCGATAGAGCTTCGAAGGTAAATATCTCGGCGCCAACGCCAATCGGCAACTGGCCGAACGCATGCGTATAGTCGAATCCCTGCTTGTGGTGCAGATCGATCAGCCTCTCAAGCTCTTCGATGTCAGTGAAAGGATTATCTGCAGTCAATCGAACAATGTCGGACATTTCGAGCGATTTTGCGCATTGAAAATAACGATCGAGAACATCGGTTTCATCGCCACGAAAGCAGCTTACGCCGCGCTCAAGGCACCAGGCTTCGACAACATCGTTCTCGCTGGCCGATGAGGTCGCAACGACAATCCTGGCAGGCCGCTTCAACATCTGAAGCCTACCCAGGACATGTCCGAGAAGCGGCTTGCCGGAAATGTCGCGAAGCACCTTTCCCGGCAATCGGGTCGATCCCATCCGCGCCTGGATAATGATGCCAAGCGTCACGCCAGATCGCTCCACTGGAGAACGGCGTCCGCATCAAGATCCTTTACGAGCCGTCGCTCCGCAAGAGTTTCGAGATGCTTAGGTTCAATCCCTGTCCCAGGTCGTTTGACCGAGATGTCGCCGGCGGAGATGACATGGCCGGCTTTGAGCGGCCGATTGACGACAATGCTCTTGCGGTTGTTCAATCTTGTCGTCGCTTCACTGGCTGCCGGTTCCTTGCGACCACTGCCTTTCATGACCTCGAAAGCACGTATCGCATCCACAAGCCATTTCATTTCTGCTGGATCGGCCGAGAGCATGTGGTCGGGACCGTCGGCGGCTTTATCGTAGGTGAAATGCCGCTCTATAACCCGTGCGCCCATCGCGGCCGCACAAAGGCTGGCGACCGGGGTCAACGTATGGTCGGAATAGCCAACGTCGAGATCCGGAAACGCCTCCATCATCGTTTGCATAGCGCGCAGGTTCACATTTTCCGGATGCGTCGGGTAGCTTGTGATGGCGTGTAGCAGGATGAGCTTCTGATTGCCCGCCTCCTTGATTGCGGCAACGGATTCCCGAACTTCGTCGAGCGTCGACATTCCCGTCGACAGGATTATCGGCTTGCCCGTTTTTGCCAGATAGCGAAGAAAGGGAATGTTGACTGCGTCGTCCGAACCTACCTTGTGGGCGCCAACTCCACACTGCTCGAGCAGGTCGACGTCCGTTTCGTGTGAGGGCGACGAAAACCAGTCCAGCTCATGCTCCTCGGCATAGCGGAAAACCGCTTCGTGAAGCTCGTGACCGATTTCATATTTACGGAAAAGCTCGAATTGCGAGGTAACGCCGGTGTTTTCCATATCGAACATGGCATTGCGGCTCGACAGGGTCTCTGCGCGATAAGTCTGGAGCTTGACAGCGTCCACGCCGGCCGCCTTTGCCTCGTCGATCAGCCGTCTTGCCTGGTCAAAAGTCGTAAAATTCCCGCCGATTTCGGCGATAATATAACACCGGTCGGGTCGGTAGTTCCGGAACATCTGCTACTCCTGCAATTCACTATACAGCCGGCGTTCCAATAGCGGTAGCACAGCGATGTCATCCGCACACGACCGGTATGCAACTCCGGCTGCTTTCCTATTTTCCGATTTCCTGAGCCCGATCCACGTAATTTCGGACGATCACTTTCCTGCCGCAGATTTCGGTCGGCTCGTCATCCGTCAGGCGAGGCAGATAGCATCGGCGGCATACTTCGCTTTTCAAGAAGCCCTGCGGTTCCTTGTGCAAAGCACGCACTGCATTCATTTTTTCGCCGTGCCAAATCTGGTGTACCGTCTCCGTCGTCGCGTCACCAATGACTTCGCGATTTTCCTCGTCGTTCGAGCACTTCATCACAAGCCCGTCGGCGCCGATAACGAGGCGCTGATATTGCTGAGGGCAGGTGAAGTTATCCAGATATTGAACGTCAGAATCGTTGCCGAGATAATCGATCAGCGGATTGAAGGCGACAAGATCCACGTGAGGCGCAAAGGTTTCATAATAAAGATCCGGATTTTCCCTGATTGCCGGCCAGATGCCCTGCACCTTGATAACAGGACGGTGGAGCCCGCGCTCGTCTTTGTACTTCTTGATGTCCTTGATCTTGTCGAGTAGCGCCTCGAACTTGATCGGCTTGCGGATCTTTTCGTAGGTCTCACCGGTGCCGTCGATCGATACGGTGATCCAGTCGATGCCGGCATCGACGAGCTGAGCGAAATAGTCTCTGTTGAGCTTGAAGCCGTGGGTGAGGGTCGAGACTTCCTTGATCCCATGGTCCTTGGCATAGCGCACGCAGTCAGCGAAGCGCTTGTGCAGTGTGGCCTCGCCCCGCAGCGACAGACGGATCGCAGGAACCTTGCCGCCGATCTCATCGATGATACGGCAGTAGAGATCCCAGTCCATCCGCGTCGTGTTCACACTTTTCTTGAACTCGTCGCTGATCGTATAGCACATCGGGCAGCGCAGATTGCAGATCGATGCCAGCTCGAGATCGACCAGCAGCGGATAATCCGAAACTTGCTGGTTCAGGGCATATTCTGACCACTTGCGACGGTAATCTGCGTATTCGGCTTCCCACCCTTCGCCCCGGAATTTGTCGAACGCCGCTTCGCGCTCGACCGTGTCCATCGAGTAGTTGCCCTTGTTGATCGGAACGTAACGTTCGTTCAATTTACGACTCCTTCATCATCGCGCGCATCCCGGCCGGCAGATCCCATTCCGGCCGCCATCCGAGAACGGTGCGAGCCCGCGTGATATCGGCCCGCACGTCAGGTATTTCATTCCGCCGAACTGTGCAAGATGACACTACAGGTAGATCAGTGCCGGCAGCTTCTTGCAAGATGTCGATTATTTCCTGCACCGAATACGACATTCCGGAGCCGATATTGATGCAATGGTAGCCTTCCGCGACGTCCATGGCCTTGGCAAAGGCGCTCAGGACATCTTCAACGAAGATATAGTCACGCCGGGGACTGAGATCCAGGACCTGTATTTCCTGCTTCGTCCGTATCCGGTTCAGAAGCGTCGGTATCAGGAATTCGGGGCGCTGCCCTGAGCCGTATATATTGAAAAGACGCAATACCACCACCGGTATCTGCTCGTGCGTGGCGGCGAACTCACAAAGCTGTTCGGCAAGATGTTTGGAGAGAGCGTAAGGGTTGTTCGGCCTGACCGGATCGCTTTCATGGATCGGCAGCCGCTCGGGCACTCCGTAAACATAGGCGCTTGCGAACACGAGTTTGGCCTTGTGTCGCTTGCACCAGTTCAAAGCGTGTTGCGTTCCGAGGACGTTGGCGGCCATGAAACTCGGGCCTTGGCTCCAGCTATCCGGAACGAATGTCCTGCCGGCAAGGTGAAACAGCGTGCGCGCCGCGGGAAGCTCCTGCCAAACCTGCTCTTCGCTTATATCTCCATGTGTTCGGTCAAGCGCAAGCACGTCAAAACCGGCCTCCTTGAGCCGTCTGACCAGACGGCTCCCGAGAAAACCGCCAGCACCGGTGACGATGGCATCAACCATTCAAGAACCTGGACTGCATGGATTCAAACTGCTCGATCGCCAAGGCATAATCGTCAGGCCGTCCGATATCGAGCCAATAACCCGCAAAATCTCGAACCGTGGCCGGCTTGCCGGCCGCAAGAAGATCAAGCATCAACTGATCGAAGCCGTAGGCACCACCTTGTGGTATGTGCTCCACGGCCCTCGAAGACACCATGTAGACGCCCATGCTGACTTTGTATTCGGCCGTCGGTTTTTCTCGAAAACCGGTCAGCAGCCCGGCCTCGCCGGTGTCGAGAACGCCATAGTCTATGCGATGCTGACGCGTCTTGGACGAGATCGTGAATATATTTCCGTCGCGGACGTGAGCATCATGAAAATCGGCATAGTTGAGATCCGTCAGGATGTCGCCGTTCATCACCAGGAAATTCTCCGGTAGATCCTTTATCAGCCGCAGCGGCCCCATGGTGCCAAGAGGCTCGTCCTCGAGCGAATAGTCGATGCGTACACCCCACTTGTCGCCATCCTGGAAGAAAGCCTTGATCAGCTCGGCCTGGTGGTTGACGGCAAGTGTTATATGCTGAAATCCGCCTGATATCAGCTGACGTATGATCACCTCAAGAATAGGATAGTCGCCGATCGGCATCAGTGGCTTGGGGAGCACGACAGTATAGGGCCGCAACCGCGTTCCCATTCCGCCCGCCAGAATGACTGCGCGCCTAGACATTGAAGATATCCGCCTTGTATCTCGCCAGATTCTGCGGTTGACGCAGCCAGTCGATCGTCGCTTTCAGACCATCTTCCAAGCTATAACGCGGCGAAAATCCTGTCAGAGACTTGATCAGGCTGTTGTCGCAGCACAGACGCTCCACTTCACTGTTTGCCGGACGCAAACGCTGTTCGTCGCATTCGATCTCCACGCTGACGCCGATGATGTCGGCGATCAACTGGACGGTATCGCCGATCGATATCTCGCTGCCCGAGCCGATATTGACCGTCTGTCCGATGGCTTCGTCGCAGGCCGCGAGTGCCAGAAAGCCGTCGCATGTATCCTGGACGAAATTGAAATCCCGAGTGGGCGAGAGCGCACCAAGCTTCAGCGTCGTTCGTCCACTCAGAAGCTGTGAAATCACAGTCGGAATAACCGCCCTTGCAGATTGTCGCGGGCCGAAAGTGTTGAAAGGCCGTGCGATCGTCACCGGTAGGTCAAAACTCGAATGATAACTGTATGCCATCGCGTCAGCACCGATTTTTGACGCCGAATAGGGCGACTGTGCCTGCAGCGGATGACTTTCGCTGATTGGGACAAAGCGAGCCGTTCCGTAGACCTCGCTGGTCGAGGTCTGAATGACGCGGCCAACGCTGGCATCGAGAGCGCCCTGAAGCACATTCAACGTGCCATTAATGTTGGTGTCCACATAGCTGGACGGCGCCTGATAGGAATAGGGAATAGCGATGAGCGCGGCCAGATGAAATATCGTGTCAACGCCTTTAGCGACGGCACGCATTTGCGCCGGGTCGCGAACGTCTCCGAGAATGACCTCGAACTTGCCGCGGTATTCAGACTGGTCCAGCCAGCCCCAGCTGGAAAACGAGTTGTACTGGCAAAGGGCGCGGACTTCCACGCCTGCCTTGACCAAGGTTTCAACGAGGTGAGAACCGATGAAGCCGTCCGCGCCGGTCACAAGTACTTTCTTCATTTCAATAAGCCCTTAGAATCGCGGAGGTAGAGCATCATTACATCCCAGGGGAGCTGGATCGCCGAAATTGATGGTTTTCGTTGTTGGCCCAGCATCTGGATGATCCCGACATTGTCTTCGACTTCGAACCGTATGCCTTCAACCACAGAATAAATCGAAAAACGGCTGGAGATGCCCGCGCGGAGATAAAAGGTTCCGGTGTTCAACAAGCCAGCCGGAATGACTACTCGCGCCCGATAATAACCTGGAGACCGGGTGTCGAGGCGGCTTACGTCGAGTTCCGGATCAGACAGGCTGATGATCGGGGAATAACCATCCTCCATCATGATCTGCAGCCCGACGGAAAGCCCTGTCAGTGGTTCGCGCAGTTCATACTCCATCTCGATGATAAAATTCTTCGTGAGTTCAACAGTTTGTGCTAGCTCGCCATCTTCGTTTCGGATGGAAAGGCGAGAGATCACCGCCTTGCCCTCGACATCCTGCGGGTCGATTTCAAAATCTATCTTCCCGCTCAGTTCAGGCCGGTCGAGATAGGCGCGAATGACATCGGACGTACTGCCCACGGCAGCCACGCGACCGTCTGACAACAGAATGGATCGAGGGCAAAGACTGCTTACAGCCGTCATATTATGGCTGACGAACATGATTGTTCGGCCCGCCTTGGTCACCTCCCGCATTCGGCCCATACATTTGTTCTGGAAGTTGACGTCGCCAACTGCCAGAACCTCATCGACAAGAAGTATTTCGGGTTCCAGATGTGCCGCAACGGAAAAGGCAAGTCGAACATACATGCCTGAAGAGTAACGTTTGACTGGGGTGTCGATGAAATCGCCGATTTCTGCAAACTCGACGATTTCATCGAACTTCGCGCGAACTTCGGAGTGTGTCATTCCAAGAATGGCACCGTTTAAGTAAACGTTTTCGCGGCCCGTGAGCTCGGGGTGGAAGCCGGTTCCGACTTCCAAGAGGCTCGCAATCCTGCCTCGAATGCCAATATAACCCGAGGTTGGACGCGTTATGCGAGACATCAGCTTCAGAAGGGTCGACTTGCCTGCCCCATTGCGACCGATTACGCCAACGATATCGCCGCGGGAAATCTCGAAGGAGACATCATCCAGGGCGTGAAAAATATCGTTCTTAAGCCGAGCCTTGTTCTGTCTGTCGGAAGCGTAATCCGACACGGAGGCATTGGGGTCCGGCAGATTGCGGAACCGCGCCCACCAGCTTTGGAGGTCACGGTACAAGGTGCCGTGATTGATGATACCCAGGCGATAGTGTTTGCTGACATTCTCGGCGCGTATAACGATATCATTCATCAAACGGTATCCATAGCGGTTGCCTCAGCCCGCGCAAAAAGTATCAAGCCGCCAATTATAATAATCAGAGTGGCCGCGACATTCGCCAGGCAAATGCTCAGAGGAAGCGGCGACGCGTCGAAAAGTGCCCAACGGAATACCTGAACCGGAGTCGTCATCGGATTGAGGTAGTAAAACCATTGATATCGTTCGGGAACCTGGCTGAAAGCATAGACGACGGGTGTCGCATACATCCAAAGCTGCGTAACGAAACCGACGGCATAAACCAGATCACGATATCGAACTGTCAGCGCGGAAACCAAGAGTCCCATTCCCACACCAAGTGTTGCAACATAGAGCAAAATCAATGGTGTCGCGAAAACGAAACGCAAGCTGATCACTATATCATCCTGGCTAAGCCAGAGAACAAAAGAGATCGTAAGCAGAAGCGTGAATTGGATGGCAAATGCGACCAGGCCGCTCATCGCGACTGCAAGTGGTACGACTAGCCGGGGGAAATACACTTTTCCAAACAAGTTCGAGTTTTTCGAAAATGTTTCTGAGTTGTTGGTGAGGCAAGCTGAGAAATAATTCCAGATAATGGTGCCGGACATATAAAAGACAAGCGGGGAAATTCCATCGGTGGAGAGATTGGCAATCTTTCCGAAGACGATGTAATAGGTGATCGTCGTTAGTATCGGTTGTATGAGATACCAAACCGGTCCAAGCACGGTTTGCTTGTAGAATGTCGTGAAATCCCTTTTGAAGAACATCCAGATAAGTTCACGATATTTCCAGGCGGTCGTCAGCCCGACGCTGATGGTGCCGGACGGCTTAATGATTATATCCCAGGGTTCGGTGCCGCTTTCCCTTTCCTGTTTTGTCACGTGACCTGTCATATTAATGCGCTCAAACTCTCCGTTAGCCGTTGCTCGTGCCATATTTTCTACGGCCTCAGGGGACTGCATGGACCAACGCCATGTATCATGCGACTCGATCGAGGACACGCCCCAAAATTTCTCTCAGACGGTGGTCGAAATCTTCTTGCTTCCACAAGGAGGCTCTTTCAAGCCCCTTTTTGATCAAAGAGGAACGTAGGTCTTCATCTTCCCACAGGCGGCTCATTGCCCCTTGTATCTCCTCGACGGATTGGGGCGAGAAGTAAAGCGCTGCGTCACCGCACTGCTCCCGCATGCCATACTTGTCCGATATCAAGACGGGACAACCACACACCATCGCTTCAAGCGGAGGAATGTTTGTCGGGCCGAAAAAAGTCGGCATGACCAACCCTCTGGCACGACGATAAAACCCAGCCAGATCCGAATCCGGCACATAACCGACGAAGTGAACCGCTTGGGATAGCCCAAGCTCGCTTGCCATCGCTTTGACGGCCGCATATTCGCGCTTTGTGTTGCCCGCCAAGACCAGTTCCATGTCCGGATGAGTCCTGCGCGCGGCTGCCAGCGCTTGTATGAGCCGCAAGTGATTCTTGTGAGGCCAGAATTGCGCCGGATAAAAATAGAATTTTTCCGGAAGCCGGTAGCGTTCGGCGAAGGCGGGCGCCTCAACCGAATCTGTCAGATAGTTCGGAGCGATATAAGGCAGCGGATATATGTGATCTTCTGGCGTGCCGTAGCTTTCCATGACATGCCGCCGCCCGGTTTCGGAATCGACGAGCACGGCAGCGCTCTGGTTCGCAAGGTGACGGAACCGGCTTTCTCTCAGTTGAAAGCGCAACCAGCTTCCGGCTTCTGGGAAGCTGCGTTCATATCTGTGCATCAAATCGTGAATGGTTGCGATCGAGGGCTCCTTGATCTGCCAGGTCAGGGCGTCTTGAGCCGGAAAGATCCACAGATCACATTGGAGAGATGCCATTTCCCGCACGAGTGGGTTCACCCATCTCGCGACGACACGCGCTACCGAGCCGGGCAGAACCATGAACAGCTTGGCAAGTGTCTCGCCCCGCTTCCAGCGCTGCAGCGGGACGGCCTTCAGCGGGCTGGCGTTAAGTTCAGAGCGCCAGGCTTCGTCCCCATAGGCAACGATGACCTCCACGTCCGTGCCGTCGATTGAAGACAAGGCCTGCACGAGGCTTTGCGCGTACTGGAACATACCACCGGCATGGCGGCCTACTCCGAGATAGAAACCAATCCTCTTCCGACGCAAGGTAATTCGGCTGTCCAAATCTATCGCCAACAGTCAGCCCGCGTTCTTGCGCGCTACGACACAGACGCCCCAGGTTTCAGTCCCCGGCGTCGAACTGGACATCCACTCTTCGGCAATCACACGGCTCATCCCCGCATTGGTCAGGAGGCGGTCTATCTCGTTCAGGAAGAGGTAGCGCATCCGGTGGGTTTCGCAAACCATTTCGGTCTTGGCGCTCAGCTTCTCCGTCGCGAAGATCGTGTAATTGACATCCACGATGTTCTCGGCGTCATGCACGACCGACTCTGCGACGCGAACGACGGAAATCTCATCGTTTTCCAAGCGCTTGACGCGGGTACTCGGGCGCTGCCAAAGCACTGCTGGTCCGTACCAGAAGTCGAATATGAATATTCCGCCGTCTTCGAGATGATGGGAGACAGTCTCCATCATCGCGTCGAGATCGGCATCAGACGTCTGATAGCTCAAAACATGAAAAAGGGAGATGACCGCCTGGAATTGCCGATCCGTCCGGAATGTGCGTGCATCGCCCAGCTTGAAATCAAGTTTGCCGCCCGACTGTGTTGCCTTCGGCATGGCCGCCGCAAGCATGGTTTCCGACAGCTCTACCCCCAGCACCCCATATCCGGCTTCTGCGATCTTCTCCGCGTGAATGCCGGTGCCGGAGCCTAGCTCCATAATCTGTGAGATTGGGCCGGTGGCATAACGCTCCAGCAGAGCTTTCACATAAGCTGTTTCGCCCTCGTAATCCTTGTCCTTATAGAGAAGATCGTAATACTGGGAGTACAATCCGAAACTGGTCGTCAACGGATGACCTCCGCTACGATACCCGCGACTTCGCGAATTTGATCTTCCCTTAGCGCCATACCGCTTGGAATATAGAAACCGCGGCGCGCGAGCTTCGCGGCAATGGGAAGATCTGCATCCTTGAAGAAGCCCATCTTCTGCAGAACGGGCTGCTCGTGCATCGGCCAGAAAAACGGACGGCAGCCCACGCCTTTCGCCGCCAATCGTTTCATCGCTTCGGCTGCGTCGAAATCGATCTCGTCCTTCAGCACGATGCCATAGACCCAATAGATATTCCGGGCATAGCTTGTCTCGGGCAACGGCAGTTGAATGCCGGGCAGATCCTGAAGCAGCTCGGTATATAGTCTGCCCATCGCACGTTTGCGCTCGACGAATTCCGGAAGGCGCTCAAGCTGCGCGCAACCCAGAGCCGCCTGCATATTCGTCATACGCATATTCCAGCCCAGTTCCTCGTGAACGAAGCGGCGGGCGGGCAGGAAGCAGAGATTTCGTAGGCTCCGAGATCTGTCGGCAAGGGCGTCGGAATCGGTGACGATCATGCCACCTTCGCCTGTGGTAATGTGCTTATTGGGATAGAAGCTGAAAATGCTGACATCGCCGAAACTGCCGCAAGGCTGGCCGTTATATGTCTGGCCATGCATTTCTGCAGCGTCTTCGATGATCTTGAGGTTGTGGCGGCGGGCGATCTCGTTGATCGCGGCCATATCGCAGGGCAGGCCATAGATATGCACCACCATGATAGCGCCCGTCTTCGGTGTGATCGCTGCTTCGATCTTCGTCGGATCGATATTCCAGGTGAGAGGATCCGAGTCCACCGCAACCGGCACACAACCCGCTCTCACGATGGCTGCGGCGCAGGAAATGATCGTGAAGGACGGCATGATGACCTCGGCGCCTTCCTCCAGACCAAGCGCCATCATGCCAGCGTCGAGAGCCATCGAACCATTCGCAACGGCGATTGCGTGCTTGCGGCCGACAGTCGCGGCAAACTCACGCTCAAAACGTGTGATGAAGGGGCCTTCGGAGGAAATCCAGCCGGTCTCGATGCATTCCAGCAGATACTTACTCTCGTTACCATTCAGCAGCGGTTCATTAACCGGAATCATTCGGCGCCCTTTATCTTCAGTTCCCGTACTGACGGTACAAATCGCGTCTTGTCGGATTCCCCGGCGTAAGGCCCCTGCTTAACTTCGATGATTTCAGCTTCTTCGATAATTTCAAAACCATGTCCGCCGAAGGCGAGCAGTATGACGTCGCCTGCGCGCAGGATCGCGCTTTCGTAGTATTCCTGCGCGTCGGAATAGAAGTCCACGCGGACAACGCCCGACTTTATAAGCAGGACTTCCTTCGTATAGAGGACCTCGCGCGCAACGGCGTTGTGAACGTGGGGTTGGATGACATAGCCAGTCGGTCGCTTCATATAGGCGAGTTGCTGCGAAAATTCGTCCGGCGTGAAAAATTGGATACCATCGAACGTGTAGTTCGACCGCAATATCATGGCCTGCAGTTCGCCACCGTTCGTGATCTTTTCTATCATGTTTCTCTTTCCCAAATCGACCGATGCGTCAGGATGCCGCCAAACCGACTACTTTGCGTATGCGCTTGACCCCGGCCGAGAATACGAGTTTGTAGAAATCATTCATCCGCTGGCGGCGCATCTTTGCGAAAAAGCCCAACACGCGCAGTCGCATTTGTTCGTTAACTTCAACGGGGATCTTTTGCAATTTCCCCGGCGCATGCCCGAGGTTGCCGGCGTAATAATCGACATCGCTGCAGTGGACTCCGCTGTCGTCAAACCCTGAGTTCTCCACAAGGCTCTGGCGAGGGTAGAGGGTCAGCATATTGTCCAGATAAGCGCTGGCATGCCACCTGATCGCCCAAGATTGATTCTTGCCTTTGACTTGATTGCGCAGCATCGCCAGGAAAAAGGCGTTCCCACCGTAGTCGAAAGCTTTGGCAAGGCCTTTCTCTTTCAGGCCCATCAGAAGCTTAGTCCCATTGGGTTCGAAATGTTTCCATGCCCGGGCCCACGTGGCCCATCCCCAACAGTCCGCCCCACGTAGGAAATAGCTCTCGGGAGCATCGTCATTGGGGACTGGATAGGCGTAACCGTGAATGCTGGCGACGCGCTCCTCATCTGCATAAAGATCCAGCCCTTGGTTCATATAGCGCAAGAAGTCAGGCGAGGTTATCAGGTCATCCTCGACGACGATGACGCGGCCATACTGTTCGCACAGGCGGCCCACGCCATCGATGATAGAACCTGCAAGGCCATAGTTTCTTTCACGTTCGACGATAGTGACCGACTTGAAACCCGTTATCGTCTTTGCCTGTTCACGGACCTGGCGCACGCGCTCCGCTTCTTTTTCATTGCGCTGACCGTCGCAAAAAATGAACAGCGGTGTCTGTTCCGCCAATTCGTTTACCTGCAATGCAGCAACGGTCCGTGCCATATGCATGGGACGATTGAAGACAAAAAGTATGACTGGTGCGCATTCCATGATTATTCCCAGCATTTCCTACGTTGCGCAAATTGCTCGAGTCTATGTACGAATAGGGTCTCGGCTTCGAGCCGCTCCGTGTCGATCGCTTTTAGCTGCTTACGCCCTTTTTCGATCAGATCAACTGCCACCGCAGGATCCCGAATGCGCAACATTGCGTCGGCCCACTGCTCTGCGTCATTAGCGTCGGCAAACAACGCCGCATCGCCGACCTGTTCATTGAGGTGCGCCGAATAGATCAACGGGCGGCCGACTGCCCAGGCTTCCAACGGCGGTAGATTGGTCGGGCCAAAATAAGTCGACATCACGACGGCCAGTGCGCCTTCGTAAAGCGCGCGCATGTGATCGACCGGCACAAAGCCGAGAAACGTCACATTGTCAGAGACGCCTAACCGCTGCGCTTGCTGCTTGATCCGGGCCAAATTACCGCGGTCCGCACCCGAAAAGACCACGTGTATGTCGGAATTAACGGCCGTCTTTTGCTTTAACAACGAGACCGCTTCAAGAATGCGTATATGGTTCTTATGAGGCCAGAATTGCGCCGGATAGAAATAATAGCCATCCCTCAGCCCGTAATTGCCGAGCACGGCTGTGCGATCGATCGAATGCGCTTCACCTAAGAACGGAGAGGGCTCGAACGGCATCGCAATCATGCGCTCTTCGTCAACTCCGTAGCGAACGACAATCCTCTTCAGGAGCTGATGTGATGCCACCATGACGGCGACGGCACGTGGCAGGCATGTGGAAAAGTGCCGCTCGCGTTCTTCGAATCTGCCATCGGAGCTCACTTCCGGAAATTCGAGATCGTCCCGATGACAGAGATCAAGGACGGTCGTGACGTAGTTGAGCTTGCGGAAATAGTTCGGAGTTGAGGAATGGGTAACGAAATACGCCAGATCCATGCCTGCTTTCAGCAGCGCATTTTCGATTTTTTTTGCCATCCACGCTTTGCCAATTTCCTTGCGGCTTAAGCGGCGCAACACGGCGAGTGTAATTCGAGATAGCCTTCCGGCGGCAGGCAGGTATTCTGCGGGAACTCCAAGCCGCTTGAGATGCTGCAGATTGGCTTTGATCGTCGTGAAAGCCACGACTTCATGCTGTTTTCCGATGATACGCTGGAGTTGTACGATCGCATTGATTGCTTGATTGAATCCGCCACCGACCTGAATCGGGTTTTCTAACAAGATGCCAATTTTCATGCTTTGACTAACCTCAGCCTCCGCGCCAGCAGACGGCTACTTCACATTTCGATCAGGCCGGAGAACCGCGTCGTTTTTCACAGATAATCTGACACAGCGGATCTCGCTCCTCAATTTCTCGTCCCCTTTGTACAAGCGTCACAGCCAGCGGATGCTGTCACGAATTGATCGTCAGGGAGATCCGCAAAAGGGCGCTCTCACCAATTGGCGCGAGGGGTCATCCGCGTCATCCATTCAGCTGCACCTAATTAATTCCTGGTATTTGCCTTAGCATATCCTGCGATCACGACAACACCCACAACGGCCCGGTCACAAGCAAAGTTGGACCTGTGTGAAGGGTGTCGTTGCAATCTTGAGACGGTGATCGACAATTTCTTCTATGGTGCTTGGATGGCCATCAAAACATGGAACGGGAAAGCAAACTGAAGGGCAAAATGACCTCTTGCCCGATGAGGACCGTCAAGGAAGAACCATCCGAGGAAGCCGTTACGCTTTTTGCACGACGGGCGACACGGCCTTTAATGGAAAGCTCTAGTCTCATCGTGCCAGTCTCGCGGCAACCGAAGAGATCGACGATGCTCATCTCGCCGGCCTGGCCGCAGTTACATGGGGGTTGCACTCGTTCGGCCGTTTCCATAAACACGACCCGAAGATTGTATCGAAAGACGATGTGAAAAAATGACAAAAACCGCGCTTATTACTGGGGTGACTGGTCAGGATGGTGCCTATTTGGCCGAATTGCTTCTGAGCAAGGGCTATACGGTGCACGGTATCAAGCGGCGGTCCTCGTCTTTTAATACCGGCCGCATCGAACATATCTATCAGGATCCGCATGAGACACATCCTCGCTTCATTCTCCACTATGGCGATATGATCGACTCGACCAACCTGCTGCGGATCGTGCAGCAGACGCAGCCCGATGAAATCTACAATCTTGCCGCACAAAGCCATGTGGGTGTCAGCTTCGAAACGCCTGAATATACGGCGGATGCCGATGGCATCGGGACGTTGAGGTTGCTCGAAGCGATCCGTATCCTGGGGCTCGAGGAAAAGACCCGATTCTACCAGGCATCGACCTCGGAACTCTACGGTCTTGTGCAGGAAGTGCCGCAGAACGAGAAGACGCCCTTTTACCCGCGTTCTCCCTATGCCGCAGCCAAGCTCTATGCCTACTGGATCGTCGTGAATTATCGCGAGGCCTACGGCATGCATGCGTCGAACGGCATTCTTTTCAATCACGAAAGCCCGCTTCGCGGCGAAACCTTCGTCACGCGCAAGATCACGATGGCGGTGGCTGCCATCCATCTGGGGCGGCAGGATAAGCTTTTCCTCGGCAATCTCGACGCCAAACGTGACTGGGGCCACGCGCGTGAATATGTCGAGGGCATGTGGCGCATGCTGCAGCAGGACAAGCCGGATGACTACGTCTTGGCGACCGGTGAGACGACGAGTGTCCGCCAGTTTGTGGAGTGGGCTTTTGCCGACGTGGGCATTGCTTTGGAATGGAAGGGGTCCGGCGTCGACGAAAAGGGTTATGACTCCGCGTCCGGTGCCTGCCTTGTGGAAATCGACCAGCGGTATTTCCGCCCGACGGAGGTCGACCTTTTGCTTGGCGACCCGACCAAGGCACGTCAGAAATTGGGCTGGCACCACAAGACCCCGGTCCGCGAACTCGCCGCCGAAATGGTGCGGGAGGATGTCAAGCACTGGAAGGCTCAAAACAGCCGAAGAGAGATCTGAGTGTCCGACCTGTCCAACAAGAAAATCTGGGTCGCCGGTCATCGCGGCATGGTCGGCAGCGCGCTTGTGCGCAGGCTTCACTCAGAAAACTGCACTGTCATCACGGCAACGCGACAGGAGCTTGATCTCAAACGGCAGGACGAGGTCGAGAGATTCGTCCAGACGAACAGACCGGATGCGATCATCCTTGCTGCTGCAAAGGTTGGCGGTATTCTTGCGAACGATACCTTCCCGGCCGATTTCCTCTACGATAACCTGATTATTGAGGCCAATATTTTCGAAGCCGCGCATCGTAACGGCGTCGACAGGCTTCTGTTTCTGGGCTCAAGCTGCATTTATCCTAAATTCGCGCCGCAGCCGATTTCTGAAGATGCGCTTCTGACCGGACCGCTTGAGCCGACCAACGAGTGGTATGCTGTCGCCAAGATTGCCGGGATCAAGCTGGCCGACGCCTACCGCAAGCAGCACGGACGCGATTATATTTCTGCCATGCCCACCAACCTCTATGGTCCGGGCGATAATTTCGATCTGCAATCCAGTCACGTTCTGCCGGCGCTAATTCACAAAGCGCACCTCGCAAAGGTGACGGGGGCATCCGAAATTGCCATCTGGGGAACCGGAAAGCCACGACGGGAATTCCTCCACGTTGACGATTGCGCGGATGCGCTGGTTTTCCTGTTGAATAACTATTCGGACGCGCAGCACGTCAATGTCGGTTCGGGAGAGGACATTGAAATCATCGAGCTCGCGCGGTTGGTTTGCCGTGTTGTCGGTTACGAAGGAAAAATTGCCCACGACCTATCCAAGCCTGACGGGACGCCGCGTAAGCTCATGAGCACCGACAAGCTGAGGAACATGGGCTGGAAGCCACGCATCTCGCTGGAGGAAGGTATCCGCGCAGTGTATGATTGGTTTCTGCAGTTCGAAGGCAATGCCGCCGTGGCGCGACAATAGCTGTCGGGCATCCAGAACTCCAAAGGGCGGCGATTGGCGTGACGTGTGAGCCGTCAGCTTTAGGCGACGTGGCTGCTACCCTTGATCGAGACGACGGGGTATGCCGAAAGTCAGGACTTGAACACCAAGTTCACCGTCATTCCCGGCGTCCGTCCGTGTAATCTCATGGAGAAGCGGAAGACGTTCGACCAGCGTTCGGCTGAGAACTTGCAGTTCGTTCGGATTGTCTGGCGTGCGGCGGTACCAGGAAATCGAGGAGACCGTCGCCCCGTAGGTCGGCGGTTCTCTTTTCCAGAATGTCACCAATCAGGGTCGTCAGAAATTCTGCTGTCAGATGGTTCCAGTCTGTGATGAACGGAACACCCCTGCTGCTCGTGAGGCATTTCTCCTTGTCGTAATCGCAGTGAAGCTTGACGATATCGACGTAGGTGAACGCTAGATCGGATGGGAAAAATGGCAGTTGCTCTAAAGGCTGGTTGGCCGGCGGATAGGTCGCTTCCCGCAGGCATATGGAGGCATCGGATTTTCTCTGAAACATGAGCCCTAGGCACGAGTGTAAATCGTCGAGCTGGAAATAATTTCCGAAAACGAAAATTCGCGCGTCATCCGAGTGGCTTTTCATCCAGGAAAGAAGCTCAAACCTGAAGGGGTTGACGGTGTACTCAAAAGGCCGAAGGCTCGTGAGGAAAATCGCTTTCGTTCGGCTGAGCAATGACTTGTCGTTGATATATTTTTCAAAGGGAATGCAGTATTTATCGTAAATGCTGGCGCGAGAGGGGGCCCTAACAATATCGTTCTTGATCTCCACCATGCAGTTTAAGTAGCTGATTGCCACGACTTGATATCGGTCGGAATCGATGTAATTTTTCAGCGCGATCGACCAGTTTCTGGCGTGCGAGTCCCCAATTATGAAGATAATGGGCTTCCCAGCTTGAATGTTGTTGTTCAAGCTTAGAAAAGTGCTTTCGAGCCGTGCTTCGTTCGCCTGCGCGAGAGGTGGATAAATTTGATCCAACCTGTGAGGAAAACCGGCCATAGAGATTGCTGACACAACTGCAGCCGTGATGGTTGCAACTGATGAGCCCAGGTAGATCCAGAGAGCGCGGCTTTTCCTGGTGTGGCGAAGGGGCTTTTCAATAACGACAAAGCTGACGACCGCGACCAAGACCGTCGCTGCGATCGCAAGAAACTTATCGCCATTGTTGAGATTCAAGCTTGTCAGCCGCAAGAAGGCGAAGACCGGGTAATGCCACAAATATAAAGAGTAGGATACCAGTCCGGTGAGCGCCGCCGGTCGAGAAGCCAACAGGCGCCCGACTGCGTCCTGATGACCGGCAAATGCGAGCACCAGACAGGTCCCAATGACTGGGATCACAGTTAACAGGCCAGGATGAACCGTGTCCTTTCTGAACAAAATCAGTGAACCAAGAACAAGGACAACCCCGGCCGCCGCGAGTAACGGCTGAGGGCGAGTTCGTCCGCGCCTCATCTCGTGATAGGCGAGAAGTGTTCCGGCCAGCAGTTCCCAGGCCCGGGTGAATGGCGAGTAGAAGGCCTGCTGCTGATCATACCGTACCGTCACCACACACAATACAAAGCTGAAGGACGCCACGAGCAACACGCATGGCAGAAACCTTGATTTCAAGTATCGGCGCGTGAACAGCAATAAGAGCGGAAACCCGATATAAAATTGCTCTTCGACGCTCAACGACCAGGTGTGAAGAAAAGGCTTGAGAAGGGTGTTGGGCTCCCCATACTGGGCCGCAGTAAAATAGAAATAGATATTCGATCCAAATAGAAGCGACGAACCTATGGAATTCGCGTAATCCAGGAGTTCCGATGGTAATAAAAGGTAATATGCGAAGGGTATTGTCGCGAAAACTACTGCAAACAACGCAGGTAGGATTCTTCGCGCGCGCCGAGCATAGAATTTAAGGAAATCAATACGCCCCGTTGCTTCGATTTCTGTCAGCAGAATTTGGGAGATCAGAAAGCCGCTGATCACAAAAAACACATCGACGCCGATGTATCCGCCCCGCAGCAACGTGTGGCCGGCAACCGTGAACTCGGCGTGATACAGAATAACCGCGATCACCGATATGGCCCTTAAGCCATCGATCTCTGGTCTGTAAACCTTCAATGCTAACGCCTGCCTTCGATATCGAGAGCGTAACTTTGTCGCGCGCAAGATTGGCGCTTGTGGGCTGCCTAACACAGAGATCTTGGAGGAGAACAGTGTGGCCTGATAAAAGATTTGCGGACGCGGCCGATTTCAATCTTTATTTTCAGTGCTGTTGTAAATCAGCATTCCGGAACCCTCATTTATTTTCCCAGTCGCTGACCAATTTTGTCTATCGGCCGCTCCAGAAGCGAGAAGACGTCAGGCCGACGCCAATAGCGCCTACCGTCGCTGCTCATCACGGCGCGCCCGAAATCAACAAAAATCGAAATGGGCGCGTGTAATGCGTAGATGCTGCAAGATGCTCGCCCAAGCCACGATGTCGGATTCGCCGACATGCTGCGCCCATCGATCCAAGTGATCAGGGCAGCGAAAAGGAAGCAGGCATTGGAGGAGGGGACGGGGAGAGCAGATAAAAGCAAACCCGTTTTGCCGTAAAATCAATCGCTTAGTGAAATATTGGCTGGGGAACCTGGATTCGAACCAAGATTAACGGAGTCAGAGTCCGTCGTTCTACCATTGAACTATTCCCCAGCATAAGCGAACCGGCGGGCGGTCGGCTGGTGTGCGGCGCTTATAACCAAAAGCCGGAGAATTGCAAATAGCTGTTTTGAAAAAAATCGGTGCTGCCGCGGAAAGGTGAAACCGCTGCAAATCCCCTGTCCAAAAAAGAATTTGGCGATTTCGGCGGGCGCTGATATTCTTGCCGCAACGCAAAAATCGAATGAGCGCCTGCTGCATATCTCAAGACTTGCGCGGCGCGATGGAAAAACAACGTGGAAGACCCCGAAGGCGGCGCAATGCCGCAATTTGACGGGGCGTCGGCGGCAGGGCGCAAGGACGGCAAGAAGTCCAGGCGCCGCAAGGGCAAGCGTGGCGGGCAATCCCGCAACGCGGCTCATCCCGCTTCGCATGAGCCTTCCGGCGGTGCCGGACAGCCTGCGCGCCCGATGGAAGATGCAGTCGGCAATCCGGCTCGCAAGCGCAAGCGTCGCCGTCGTGGTGGCCACGGTGCCGTGCAGGATGGTTCATCTATCCCCCAGGCAATGGAACAGACGGCAGCGGCAGGCAATGCTGTCCGCTCTGATAGCGATTCAGCGCCGAGCCGTCGCAACCGCCGCAAACACCGCGGCAAGCGCGGTCTACAGGGCCGGCCGCTGACACCGGCAAAACCATCAGGCGCCCAGCAGCAGGAAAGCCGCGCAGAAGAAACGGTGCTCAGGGCCGAACTGCGTGAAACACTGAATGGCGCAAGTGCCAACCGCAGGGGCCGCCAGGAAAGCCATTCCCATTCCGGGCATCAGGGGGATCGTCAGGCCGCCAGCGAGCATGTGTGGCCGGAGGAACTCTACGCCGCCCTCGATCTCGGCACCAACAATTGCCGTCTCCTCATTGCCCAGCCGACCCGTCCGGGTCAATTCCGTGTCGTCGATGCTTTTTCCCGCATCGTGCGCCTCGGCGAGGGCCTTGCGGCCAGCGGCCGTCTGTCGGATGAGGCGATGGAGAGGGCGATCGAGGCGCTGAGGATCTGCGCCTCCAAGCTCAGGAACCGGCAGATCCGCCGCATGCGGCTGATCGCCACCGAAGCCTGCCGCCAGGCCGTCAATGGCGAGGAATTCCTCAGCCGGGTCGTTGCCGAAACCGGCCTCGCGCTCGAGATCATCGATCGAGAGACAGAGGCGCGGCTTGCCGTCTCCGGCTGCTCCTCGCTGGTCGGTCGCGAGACGCGCTCCGTCGTGCTCTTCGATATCGGCGGCGGCTCGTCGGAGATCGCCGTCATCCGCATCGGCGACAATCGCTTCAGCCGCCTTGCCAATCACATCACCCACTGGACCTCGCTTCCGGTCGGCGTCGTGACGCTGTCGGAGCGCCATGGCGGGCACGACGTCACGCCGGAGGCCTTCGAAGGCATGGTGCGTGAAGTCGAAGGCATGCTTGGAAGCTTCGATTGCCCGGAGATCGAGGTCGCCCAGACCGGCGACTTTCACCTGATCGGCACATCGGGCACGGTGACGACGCTTGCCGGCGTGCATCTCGACCTGCCGCGTTATGACCGGCGCAAGGTCGATGGCATCTGGCTGTCCGACGATGAGGTCTCCGCCATGCAGGCAAAGCTTCTCTCCTGGGATTTCGCAAGCCGCGCCGCCAATCCCTGCATCGGGCCCGACCGGGCCGATCTGGTGCTCGCCGGCTGCGCCATTCTCGAGGCGATCCGCCGCCGCTGGCCGAGCCCGCGCATGCGCGTTGCCGATCGCGGCTTGAGGGAAGGCTTGCTCACCGACATGATGGCCGATGACGGCGTGTGGCGGCGCAACCGCAACCGCCGCGGCCAGCGCTTGAGATCGTGAGATAAGGAATAGGCATGACCAAGGCACCGATCGCGGGAAACCGCACCGGCCGCAAGCTCGGCCAGCGCGTCAAGAACAAGAAGATGAAGGCCTCCTCCCGCCAATGGCTGGAGCGCCACATCAACGATCCCTATGTGCAGCGCGCCCAGCTCGAAGGCTATCGCGCCCGGGCCGCCTTCAAGCTGCTGGAGATCGACGAGAAACATCATATCCTGCGCGGCGCCAGGCGCATTATCGATCTCGGCGCTGCCCCCGGCAGCTGGTCGCAGATCGCCGCCAAAGTCACCGGCTCGACGGATGATGATATTCGTGTGGCTGCGATCGATTTCCTTGAAATGACCCAGCTGCCGGGGGTCAAAATCCTGCAGCTCGATTTCCTCGATCCCAGTGCGCCGGACAAGCTGTTGGAGGCCGTCGGCGGCACACCCGACCTTGTCATATCGGACATGGCGGCGCCCACCACCGGTCACCACCGCACCGACCATCTGCGCACCATGCATCTGTGCGAAGTCGCGGCCCATTTCGCCGTCGAAGTGCTAGGGGAAGGCGGGCACTTCCTCACCAAGACCTTTCAGGGCGGCACCGAGCGCGAACTGCTCGCCATGCTCAAGCAGAACTTCCGCCAGGTCGTCCATGTCAAACCAAACTCGTCACGTGCCGAATCGGTCGAGATGTTCCTGCTGGCCAAGGGGTTCAAGGGGCGCAAGGCCGAAGGTGAAGCAGAGGAAGCTTGATCTTTGGGCTGGTCCTGTCCGATGATGGCGATCGACTGCCTAATTCCTTAAATCGGAATCGATGTAGGGATAAATTATGCAGCAATTGAAAGCGCCACAGCCTCCTTTGCGCGTCTCAAAGGAGGCGCGGCGCTGCAAGGATTTGAACCGCTGATCCCAATGCTTCTTTACGTCACGATCGGAACTAACGATCTGTATCGCGCAGGGCATTTTTATGATGCCGTGCTGCCTGTGCTCGGTTATCGCCGCCAGCGCTCTTCGGAGGAGGAAATCGGCTATGCCGCCGACGGCGATACGCGCTGCCGTTTCTGGGTGGTGACGCCGTTCAATCACCGCCGGGCGACCTCAGGCAATGGCGCGATGATCGCGCTTGCGGCCGAAACGCGGGCGGATGTCGATGCCTTCCATGCGGCGGCGATCGCGGCAGGCGCCGTGGATGAGGGCGAACCCGGCCTGCGCTCCTACCATGCCCATTTCTACGCCGCCTATGTGCGTGATCTCGACGGCAACAAGCTCTCTGCCGTCTGCGAAAACCCGCAGTAGCGGCTGCCAAAAGCGCGTCGCAATCTTTCAGATTTGCTCCTCGCGCTTTGGTCTTTGTTTTTACGCATGCCGTTGTCGCAAAACCGCTGCACACTTTTACGCGACATGCTTTATTTCACTGCATGCTGTTCGGCTTCAACAGTTGCTGCCGTTATTGCCTTGGAGCGGTGGCCGGAAACGAGTGCGCCGGCATTGCGGTCCATCCGGATGAAGGGAATGGTCGCAATGACGGTCAGTCCGGCGATGATGTAGAAGGCAAGGTGGAAATCGGCGACCTGCAGCGCTTCGCCGCGGAAATAGATCGAGCTCTCCAGGATCGCGGCGGCGACCGCAACGCCGAGCGCCAGGCTGACCTGCTGCATCACCGAACTCATCGATGTCGCCTGGCTGGCTTCGGCATCTTCGATATCGGCGAAGGCAAGCGCATTGACGCCGGTGAACATGAAGGAGCGGGAGAAGCCGCCGAGCAGCAGCACGCCGATGATGACCAGATGCGGCGTCGACGGCGTGAACAGGCCGGTGACGACAGTCACCAGGGTCGTCACCATGGCTGCGCCGAGAAGCGTCGTGCGGAAGCCGGCGGCGGCGAAGACGCGCTTCGCCATGAACTTGGTGGTGATCGCCCCGATCGCGCCTGCAAAGGTGATGAGGCCGGATTGGAAGGGCGTCAGCCCGAAGCCGAGCTGCAGCATCAGCGGCGTCAGGAAGGGCATGGCGCCGACGCAGATACGGAAGAGCGTGCCGCCGAGGGTGGAGGTTCGAAACGTCGGATTCTTGAACAGGTTGAGGTTGAGGATCGGCGCCGGATGCCGCTTGGCATGGCGCACGTAGAGGACGCCGCAGATGAGACCGATCAAGGTGGCGGTGACGCCGATGATCGGGGGCAGGGCCGGCAGACTGACCACCGACAGGCCGAAGACGACGCCCGCAGCCGAAAGCGAGGTCAGCACGAAACCGGTGAAATCGAGCCGCGGCGGCGCCGTCGCTTCCACCTCCGGCAGAAAGATCGTCGCAAGCCAGATGCCGATGATGCCGACCGGCACGTTGATCAGGAAGATCCAGTGCCAGCTGAAATAGGTGGTGATGAAGCCGCCGAGCGGCGGGCCGGTGAGCGGGCCGACAAGTGCGGGTATGGTGAGCAGCGCCATGGCCGAGACCAGATCGCTGCGCTGCGTCGTGCGCACCAGCACGAGGCGGCCGACCGGCGTCATCATCGCACCGCCCATACCCTGCAGGAAGCGGGCAAATACGAATTCGACGAGGTTGGACGAAATTGCGCAGAAGATCGAGCCGATGACGAAGACCGAGATGGCAAGGCGGAAGATTTTCTTGGCGCCGAACCTGTCGGCCATCCAGCCGCTGACCGGGATGAACACCGCGAGCGCCACCATGTAGGAGGTCAGCGCCAGCTTCAGCGTGATCGGCCCGACATTGAGATCCGCCGCGATCGCCGGCAGCGCCGTCGCAATGACGGTCGAGTCCATCTGTTCCATGAAGAGGGCGACGGCAAGGATCAGCGGGACGATGCGATTCATAGGCGGGAGCCTTGATGGGGCAGCGGATTGGAGCTGGGAAGGCCCGTGCTGTTTAGTCCCAGCTTCAGGTTCTGCCAATCCCCAAATCCGGGTCGATGACACGTTTGCTTCACGTCTGCGTGAGACGGCTTGCGCATCAACGCCGCCTGTCAAGATTGACATATGTTTACTCGGCCGAGGCAAGAAATCCGGCCGGAAACATCATCGGGGGCCGTGCGGCGACGCACCGCACGTCAAAGGAGGATGGACATATGGCAAATTCATCGGGAATAAAGCGGCGCACCCTTTTTGCCGCAGGTCTTGGCCTGCTGGCGGCGCCGGTCATTTTAAGAGAGAAGGCCGAAGCGGCCGCAACTGGAGAACGCAATCATATGGATGGAGCGCCTTTGCCTGAGATCAATCAATTCAAGCTCGGTTCCTATAAGTTCACCGTCGTCCGCGACGGCACCAGCATTGTCGAAAAGCCCTATGAAACCTTCGGCACCAATCAGGATCCCGAAACGGTCAAGGCATTGCTGACCGCAAACTTCCTGCCGGCCGACAAGTTCTTGAACGGCTATACGCCGGCTCTCATCGATACCGGTTCGGATGTCATCCTCGTCGATACCGGCTTCGGTGCGGCCGGCCGTGCACGCGGCGCCGGCCAGCTTGCAGAAGGCCTGAAGGCGGCAGGATATTCGGCCGACGACGTCACGCTGGTGGCGTTGACCCATCTGCACGGCGATCATATCGGCGGCCTGATGGAAGACGGCGCGGCGGCCTTCAAGAATGCCCGCTATGTCGTCGGCCAGGCGGAATATGATTTCTGGTCGGACAAGGCGCGTGAGGGCACACCTGCCGAGGGCGGCCACAAGGCGGTGCTCGCCAATGTCGTGCCGCTCGCCGAGAAGACCACTTTTATCAAGGACGGTGACAGCGTCGCACCCGGCATAACGGCGGTGCTGGCGGCCGGCCACTCGCCGGGACATATGGTGTTCCACGTCGAATCCGAGGGCAAACGCCTTGTGCTCACCGGCGATACGGCCAACCATTATATCCTGTCGCTGCTGCGGCCGGATTGGGAGGTGCGCTTCGACATGGACAAGACGCAGGCAGCCGCCACCCGCCGCAAGGTTTTCGAGATGATCGCGAGCGAGAAGATCGCCTTCCTTGGCTACCACATGCCGTTCCCCGCGGTCGGCTTCGTCGAGCGGCAGGATGGCGGTTATCGCTTCGTGCCGAAGACCTATCAGTTCGACATCTGATCTGGAGCGGGTCAGCCTTTCACGGAAGCGCTGGGCCGCTCTAACTTCTTGTTTTTATGCAATTCCGGACGGAAAAGTGCTGAGTGCTTTTCCCGCAATGCTCCTGGCGCATGGCACCCATGACGAGCCTGGCGGACATGCCGGGCTTTTTGCTATTTCCTTCCTGTCATAGACGTGTTACCAGCCCTCGCCAACTTCCAAGCAACCCATGCAGACCGCCGGGGCGGACGATTCGTTTCCGGACAGGGTCGCATTTTTATTAAATGAGGGAATTTGGCCATGGCACGTATCATTGAAACGGCAACCGGCGCAGACGCGCTTACCTTCGACGACGTGCTGCTGCAGCCCGGACATTCCGAGGTCATGCCCGGCCAAACGAATATCTCCACCCGCATCGCCCGGGATTTCGAACTCAACATCCCGATCATTTCATCCGCCATGGATACCGTCACCGAAAGCCGTCTGGCGATCGCCATGGCCCAGGCCGGCGGCCTCGGGGTCATTCATCGCAACCTGACGCCGATCGAACAGGCCGAGCAGGTCCGGCAAGTGAAGAAGTTTGAAAGCGGCATGGTCGTCAATCCTGTGACGATCGGCCCGGATGAAACACTTGCCGATGCGCTCGGGCTCATGAAGTCCTACAGCATTTCCGGCATCCCTGTCGTGGAGAAGTCCGGCCGCCTCGTCGGGATCCTGACCAACCGCGACGTCCGTTTCGCTACCGATCAGGAACAGAAGATCCATGAGCTGATGACCAAGGACAAACTGGTCACGGTCAAGGAAAACGTCGATCAGCAGGAGGCCAAGCGGCTGCTGCATTCGCATCGCATTGAGAAGCTGCTGGTGGTCGATACGGAAGGCCGCTGCGTCGGTCTCATCACCGTCAAGGATATCGAGAAGTCGCAGCTGAACCCGAACGCTTCCAAGGATGCGCAGGGCAGGCTTCGCGCCGCCGCCGCCATCAGCGTCGGTGACGACGGCTTCGAGCGCGCCGAGCGGCTGATCGAGGCCGGCGTCGACCTTCTGGTCGTCGATACCGCCCACGGCCATTCGCAGCGCGTCCTCGATGCCGTTAGCCGCGTCAAGAAGCTTTCCAACTCGGTGCGCATCATGGCCGGCAACGTCGCCACTTATGACGGCACCAGGGCGCTGATCGATGCCGGCGCGGATGCGGTCAAGGTCGGCATCGGTCCGGGTTCGATCTGCACGACGCGCATCGTTGCCGGCGTCGGCGTTCCGCAGCTCGCCGCGATCATGTCGGCGGTGCAGGCTGCGAATGATCAGGACGTGCCCGTCATCGCCGATGGCGGCATCAAGTTCTCCGGCGATCTTGCCAAGGCGATCGCCGCCGGCGCTTCCGCCGTCATGATCGGCTCGCTGCTTGCCGGCACTGATGAGAGCCCGGGCGAGGTCTATCTCTACCAGGGCCGTTCCTTCAAGGCCTATCGCGGCATGGGCTCCGTCGGCGCCATGGCCCGCGGCTCGGCCGACCGTTACTTCCAGGCCGAGGTGCGCGACACGCTGAAGCTCGTGCCTGAGGGCATCGAAGGTCAGGTGCCGTACAAGGGGCCGGTTTCGGGTGTCATCCACCAGCTCGCCGGCGGCCTCAAGGCGGCCATGGGTTATGTCGGCGGCAAGGACCTCAAAGATTTCCAGGAGCGAGCCACTTTCGTGCGCATCTCCGGTGCCGGTCTTCGCGAAAGCCACGCCCATGACGTGACGATCACCCGCGAGAGCCCGAACTATCCGGGCGCCGGCCTCTGATCATGAAGGCGGGCAGCGGGATTCCTCTCTGGATCGTCGCGCTGCTCGCAGCCCTCTGCCTTGCCGTGCTCGCCTGGACGACCTTCGGCTTCGTCGTTCCCTTCAAACACGAGACCGGCCAGGCGGTGCTCGATACCTATTTCGCCGGTTACGACGAATCGGCGGTCTTCCACATGCAGAAGCTGCTCGATGAGAACGAGACGGCGACCAGGCTGCTGCGCGCCATGTATTTCGGGCCGGAGCTGATCTTTCCGGCATTGCTGACGGCGCTGCTGTTCCTCGCCTTCCTCAAGCTCGGTCCCGGCGGTGCATGGTTCGGCCGATCGGCGCATCCGCTCGTCGGCAAGGCAGTCTACCTGCTGCCGTTCATCTACGGCATCGCCGACTACGGCGAGAACATCTCGAGCCTCATCGCCTTCGGCAACGGTGCGCCCTCAACTGTTGCAACGCAGCTGCTGCCGTGGATGACACGACTGAAATTCGCAAGCCTCGCCATCTGCTTCATCCTCATCGCCCGGTTCGCCGTTATGCGCTGGCTCTCGTCGCGCCAGGATTGAGCCCGTTTCAGCCTGTCCGACGCTGGTGTCCGGTTCGCCTTTCGGCTACTGCAGAATTCCTTAAATCGGAATCGATTTAAGGTGAAAATTATGCAGCAACTCAAAGTGTTACTGCGTCCTTTGCGCGTCTGAAAAGACGCGCGGCGCTGTCATACGCGCAACGAATGCGGAAGCGGAAAGGAAACGGCTATATGACCGGCTATCAAATCTTCTGGCCACTCCTTGCCCATGTGGCCCTGGTCTATGGTCTTTACGCGCTTCTTGGGCTTCGGCGCGCAAAAATGATCCGCGTCGGCAGCATCGCGAAATCGGATTATCGCGAAAACCGCGGCGAGCCGGCCGAGAGCCTTGCCGTCAAGAACTGCCTCGCCAACCAGTTCGAACTGCCTGTGCTCTTCCATGTCTGCTGCATTCTTCTTTATATCGCGGACGCCGACAATATCGTCACCGTCGGGCTTGCCTGGATCTTCGTCGCCCTGCGCTACGCCCACGCCGCCATCCACGTCAGCAGCAACGAATTGCGCTATCGCAGCCCGCTTTTTGCGGCAGGCTATGTCGTACTCGCTGCTATGTGGATCTGGCTCGCCGTTTGGATGGCAATGGGCTGAACCTGCGTCGATCGCAGCCAATAGGACGCCGTGCTCTATGTCCTCGACAACGCGATGACTGTCTCTCTTCTCTGCGGGAGGATGGCACAACCTGTCGAGGTCTTTTCGATGTTCCGTCAATCGCCGCGATATGCTGTGAGGGCTTGATTTCACAGGCTTTTGCCGACCGTTAAAATCCGAACGGTTCCATTTACGGCAGGTGAAGGCTTGCATGTCATACCCGCCCGACGCGCTGGCTGGTATATGCCTCCGCCGCGACAAAAAGAATGGGAACGACATGGGCGCGGAAAGCATGGATCGGATCGGCTTGCGCAGGAAGCCGAAGCAGGAGCGCAGCATCCAGAGGCTGGACCTTATTCTCGCCGCCGCCGCCAAGATCATCGCCGAAAAGGGTGTCAGCGCCATGCGGATGACGGAACTCGCCATCGCTGCCAAGGTGCCGATCGGTTCGGTCTACCAGTATTTCCCGGAGAAGGCGGCGATCGTCAAAGCCCTGTTCGACCAGCATGCTTCGGCGATCCAGGCGAAGATGGCGGCGATGTTTGCCGACGTACGGTCACTCGACCAGGCGCTGGACGTCGTCTGCGCCACCATCGACTGGTATTACGATTCCTACCACAACGATCCCGTCTATCTCGGTGTCTGGATGGGAACGGAGACCGATCAGGATCTGCTGCAGCTGAATATCGAGCACAGCGGTCACGTCGCCGGCATCTTCCGTGACGCCGTGCGCCAGCTGGCTCCCGACCTTTGCGACGAAGAAATGTATGCGCGCACTTACCTATTCAGCCACCTGATCGGCGCCGTCATCCGGCTTGCCGCCGTCAGCGAAGAGGCCTTGGCGCGGCGTATGCTCGATGAGTGGAAGCGCGTTATCCGCGCCTCCCTTTTCGCCGCGACCGTGCCGCGCGCCGCCTGAACTCTTACCAGCTTGGGACCATATTGGCCGCCTTCAGCCGCGGATAAAGGCGCGCCTGGGCGGATTTGACGTCTGCCTCGAGGCTGTCGTCGACGACAGTGGGCGTGATATTGTCGAGGCAGGCGGTGATATGCGCCGTGATAGCGTTCATCAGCGAGAGCGAAACGCCCGGTCGCTTCATGATGCCGATCTGCACCGGCGGCAGCGCCGGGAAGCCGTCCGCCTGGCTCAACACCTTCATGCCCGTCCGCAGCGCCGATTCCGGCATCACCGAAACCGCCATGCCCGCAAGCACGGCAGCGGCAACGACGGTGCAGGACCAACTGGTGAACAGGATCTGGTGCTCGCGTCCCACAGCATCGAGCGCCGAGCAGGCGAGCTGGCGCCACTGGCAATCGCGCCGGCCGACGGCAAGCGGCACCGGCGCGTCGTCGCGGATCGGATGGTTGGCCGAGCCCACCCAGCAGAGCGGCTCGGTTCTGACCACATCGGACATGCGCTCGCGCGGATTGTGGGTGACGAGCGCGATGTCGAGCTCGCCCTTATGCATGCGCTCGGCAAGATCCACCGAGGGCTCGCAGACGATATAAAGCTCGACATTCGGATGCGTCTTGGCGAAGCGGCCGATGATTTCGGGCATGTAGCGGTCGGCATAATCGTCCGGCGTGCCGATGCGCAGCGTCCCCTCCAGCCTGTTGTCGTCGAAGGCGGCGATCGCCTCATTGTTGAGGCGGATGATGCGCCGGGCATAGTTGAGCAGCTTTTCGCCCTCGACCGTCAGCCGGTTGCCGCGGCCGTCCTTGATGAACAGCTGCTTGCCGATGCGCTCCTCGAGACGGCGCATCTGCATGGAGACAGCCGATTGGGTCTTGTAGACCCTGTCGGCGGCCTTGGTGAAGCTGCCGGAATCGACGATGGCGATGAAAGTCTGCAATTGGTCGAGATCAAGAGGCGCGGACATGTTGTCACCCATAAAGATAGCTGATGATAATCATTAGAAACATTCGTTGGACTGATCAATAGGTCTTTGGCATCTTCGGGATGCAAATCAAGCAAAGTGAAGGACAGACACCCTGCCTGTCCGAGCCCAATTCAGCCTTGCTCCCTCCCGCGCGACCTCGTGGGAGGGGTGGGTTGTTGCGTGCCTAAAAGAAAATCGAAAGAAAGGAGAGTCCCATGCGGATGACAGACAGAACAATAGAACTCGACTGCGGCAAGCTCACCCCGACGTTTTCCCAGCGTCTGGCAGCAGGCCTCGCACCGTTGACCTCCCTCTTTCGCGGGTTCCGCAATCGCATGGAGATCAACGCGCTGCACGATCTGAACGACGCTCAGCTGAGGGATATCGGCCTTAGCAGGGCCGACCTGACCTCTGCGTTCCTGGCGTCGACCTTCTTCGAGGACCCGTCGGAACATCTGACGCGCTCGGCGCGCAATCGCTGGCGCCTGTCGTTCTTCCGCTCCTACGAACAGTAGGAGCGTCGAGTTTCCCCGCAGGGTGATAGCCAATAGCCCTGCCGCTTGACCCGGTGATCGGCTTTCCCAAGCCATCTCCGGGTTTTTTTATGCGCTAAAGCATGTCGCGCAAAAGTGTGCCGCGGTTTTGCGGCAACGGGACATAAAGCGTGGCAAGCGAATCTGAAAGATCGTGACGCGCTTTAGTGCGCTATTCGCTCTTTTCCGAGGAGGGCTTCGGCCGATAGGTTTCGAAGATCGCTTCCAGGTTCCGCTGGTAGTTCTTCTGCACTTCCAGTCCGCTGTCGAACATGGCGTTCAGCATCTCGGTATAGCTGTCGGCATTGACCTTCGCCTCTTCCTTCGGCGCCTCCGGCGTCTTGCTCTTGGTCGGGGCCGCCGGCTGCTGGCCGAGCCCGCCCATCATCTCCTGGAAGGCTTTGGCAAAGGGATTGTCGAGGAAGGGGTTCGGCTGGGATGTCGCTTCCGGCTTCGGCACCGAAAACATCAGCTGCATCGCCTGGGTGAAGGGATTGTCGAAGATGCTGGGTTCCGGGGTCGTCTTCGGCTTCGGCGCAAAGCCGGTGCTTTCCAGCCACTTCTGGATGGTCTCGTTCATCGCGGTGTTGACGAAGGGGTTGACCGGCGAGGCCATCTGGCCGGTCGTCTGTTTGAAGAGCCCGCCCATCAGCGTATCGGCCAGCACCGGCAGCATCCGTTTGTAGATATCCTGGCCGATCCCGGTCATCTGTGCGGCCTGGGCGGCGACCGCGCGCGAAACCTCCTTCGAACCGAAAAGCTGCGCAAGGATGTTGTTGCCGTCGGAAATGCCCTCCGGCGTGAAGGCCCGGTTCATATCCTCGAAATATCGCGCATAATTGCCGGAGGAGACCGCCTGCATCAGCCCGACGAAATCATAGGGATTGCTGGTGCTGCGTTTCAGCCCGGCGGAAAAGGCCGGCATCAGCGCCGCCATCGCCTTCGTCGCCTGTTCCTGCGCAAGGTTGAACTGCCGGGCGATCGCCTCCATCGCCGCGCCGTTCTGCGCCTGCATCATCATGTCGAAGAGTGGCAGCATGGAAGTCCCTTTCCCCCGGTCGTGACGTGTTGTAACGCTACTATAACCGGAAATGGCAATGCGCAAACGGCTTTTTGCCATAAGAACTTAGCCTGATGAGGCGAATGCGGCCATAACGACGGCCGGCCGTCACCCTCCGTCGGCCTATATGATATCCTCACCGGAAACCGATCCCTGCGCGCCGGCGTTCTTCTTCCATGGCCGAAACCAAATCCTCCACTGGTCACGACGAGGCGCCGCCGAGTGAAGACGGTGCGAAGCCGGGCGCCGACATTTCCTTCCCCTATGACAGGATGACCGTCGAACAATTCCGAAGACGTTTCCCCCGTGCCCGCTGGAGTGATGCCCGCAAGGCCTGGTTCGTTCCAGGGCGAACGGCGTCCCGCCGCATCGGGCGATGGCTTGCCGAGATGGAGGCCGAAGCCGACGCCCATGCCGATGCGAAGGGCCGCGACGCCTTCGCCTTCGATCCCATCGACAGTCCTTACCTTGAACTCGGCAAGGCAGGCTTTCGAATTCGCACGCCGTATTCGACGACCGTCGTCGACGAATTGCGCGAGGTGCCATTCTCGCGATGGGACGGTGATCTCAAAATATGGCACGTTCCCTTCCGGTCCTATGAGGAACTCAGACGCCGGTGGCCGGAGATCGAGGCGGCGGCGCGCAGAAACGAGCCGGAAGAAAGACGACGTCGAGCCGAGGAGCGGAAGGGAACAGAACAGGATGTGCGCAGCAAGCTCCGCTCTGCGGAACGAAAGCGTCATCGCTACCCGCTTCAGAGCGACGACTTGCCGCCGATAGGCCGTCCGGTGGTTACCGCCTATGGAATCGTCGTCTTTACCGAAATCTCCGGTGAACTGGTCGACCCGAACGTCGTTACGGACTTCTATGCCGGCGTGACCGAGGATCATGTCTGGGGATATTGGCGGGTCCCCACATTGGAAGAACTCGTCCGCACCTGGCCTGCGAAGACGCCGCCAGTTCACGAGGGCGAGTGGTGGCTGCCGACGATCGAGGAACTGAGGCCCGCCCGCCGCACGGCAAGATCGCGCGAAGCCAGGAAGCGCGCGCAGGCGCCGTGACCACAGCTTGCCACAGCATATTCCTTGAATCGGTTCCGATTTAGGAATTGTGCAGTGGCTCAGGCTCAGTACTGATAGTCCTCGAACACCGGTTCGACCGAGCCCTGCCAGCGGCCGTGATAGAGCGACAGCAGATCCTCGGCGAGCGTCGCCTTCTTGGCGAGCACTTCTTCGAGTGGCGCCAGGAAGATGCTCTCGTCCTGGCCTTCCCGGTTGAGCCTGCCCCGCGCTTTGAGGCCGGCCCTTGATATGCCGATCACCTCGCGCGCCATGTCGAAGAGCAGGTGCCCACGGAATTGCGCCTTCAAGCCTTCGGCGGGAACGGCGTTGCGCAGCGCACCGATCTCGGCAAAGCTCCAATCCTTGGTCAGTTCGTCGGCAGCATCGAGTGCCGCATCGTCGTAGAGCAGGCCGACCCAGAAGGCTGGCAGCGCACAGATGCGACGCCATGGGCCGCCGTCGGCGCCGCGCATTTCGAGGAAACGCTTCAGCCGCACGTCGGGAAAGAGTGTCGAAAGATGGTTCGTCCAGTCGCCCATCGTCGGCGCCGGATCGGCGACCTCACCCTTCAATGCGCCGTTCATGAACTGGCGGAAAGTGACATGGGTGCAGTCGTGATAACGGCCGTCACGGACGATGAAATACATCGGCGCATCGAGCGCCCATTCGGCATAGTCACGGAAGCCGAAATCGTCGCGGAAGGTGAAATCGAGCAGGCCGGCGCGCCGGTTATCGACATCGCGCCAGATATCGCCGCGCCAGGAGAGCAGCCCGTTCGGCTTGCCCTCGGTAAAGGGCGAGGATGCGAAAAGCGCGGTCGCCAGCGATTGCAGCTTCATCGAGACGCGCATTTTCTTGCGCATGTCGGCTTCCGAGGAGAAATCGAGATTCACCTGGATCGTGCAGGTGCGGTACATCATGTCGAGACCCTGGGTGCCGACCTTCGGCATATAGCGGGTCATGATCTCGTAGCGTGATTTCGGCATCTGCGGGGTTTCCGCATAGGTCCATTTCGGACTGCCGCCGATGCCGAGGAAGCGGATGCCCATCGGTTCGGCGATTTCGCGCAGCGTCGCCAGATGCTGGTTGGATTCCCGACAGGTCTCGTGGATCGTCTCCAGCGGTGCGCCGGAGAGTTCGAACTGGCCGCCGGGCTCGATCGAGATCGCGCCCATGCCGTTCTGCTCGGCAAGCCCGATGATGTTGCCGCCGTCGGTGATCGGCTCCCAGCCGCTTTTTTTCTGCAGGCCGGTCAGGAGGGCCGAAATACTGGCATCGCCGAAATAGGGAACCGGGCTGTTGTCGGCGCGAAAGAAGGCGAATTTCTCGTGTTCGGTGCCGATCCGGAAGCGCTCCCGCGGCTTGTTGCCCGCCGCGATATAATCGGTCAGATCCTGGACCGAAGAGAGCGGTGTCTGGTCGGTAGTGTCGCGGGCCATGCGGGATACCTGTATTCAAAAAGGCGCCCAGGGGGCCGGGCAATTGGAAGGGTGATTTGGACCCAAGCCACCCATGTTGCAAGTGAAATTCTTTCAATGACGCATCAAAAAAATAACAGTGATTTCCATGTCAACCCGTTTTCGACCTTAGTTCCAGTCGCCGATCGCCGCCTGCACCACCGCCAGTGCCGCAACGGCTGCCGTATCGGCCCGCAGGATGCGCGGTCCGAGCGGAATGGCGGTGACGAAATTGAGGCTTCGAAGCCGCGCCCGTTCTTCTTCCGAAAAGCCGCCTTCCGGCCCGACGAGCAGAGCGAGATGTCTTTCCCTGATCGCCGAGAGCACCGGCAGCGGGTTTTGTCCGGCATCGCCCTCGTCGCAATAGATGATGCGGCGCTCGCTCGGCCAGCGGTCGAGCAGCTCGAGAAGCCTCACCGGCTCGGCCACATCTGGGATGCCGAGGATGCCGCATTGCTCGGCCGCTTCGACGACATTGGCGCGCAGCTTGTCGAGATTGGTGACCTTGCCCTGCACGTGCTGGGTCATGACCGGCTGCAGCACGCCGGCTCCCATTTCGACCGCCTTCTGCACGAGGTAGTCCATCCGGCCGACCTTGAGCGGCGCAAAGAGGTAGTGCAGATCGCAAGGCAGCGGCTGCGGCCGCGTCTCTTCGGTTGCCGTCAAAAGGATGCGTTTGCGCGTGGGGAAGGTAAGGGTCGCCTTCCACTCGCCGTCGCGGCCGTTGAAGAGCAGGATCTCCGCACCTTCCTCCATCCTCAGCACATTGCCGAGATAGTTGAACTGATCGGCATTCGCCTCCACGACGGCGCCGCTGGAAAGCGGCCCGTCGACGAAAAGCCGTTGCATACGGAAATTGGCGCGCATTTAAAAACTCGGGATCTCAGACGAAGAGCGCGAACATAACCCAATAAATCATTGCCGCAAGCGCTGCCGAAACCGGCACGGTGACGATCCAGGCGGCGATGATCGTCATGAAATGCGAACGGCGCACGAGATAGCGCCGCCGGGTCTCGTGGATATTCGGCTCTTCCGGCTCGTCGATGTCCCAGCTCTCGGCCTTGCGCCTGATATAGGCGATGCGGGCCTTCGAATGGCGCGTGTACCATTCGCGGAAGAAGCCGACACCGAAGACGGCGCCGACGGCGATATGCGTGGTGCTGACCGGCAGGCCGAGCCAGGAGGCGACGATGACGGTAAAGGCTGTCGACAGCGCGACGCAATAGGCCCGCATCGGATTGAGCTTGGTGATCTCCTCGCCGACGAGCCGGATGAGGCGCGGCCCGAAGAGCAGCAGGCCGACGGAGATGCCGAAGGCGCCGATCAGCATCACCCAGAGCGGCGGATGCCCGACGCCACCGTCTCCGCCGATGCCGACCGAATGGACGATCGCCGAAAGCGGCCCGACCGCGTTCGAAACGTCGTTGGCGCCATGCGCGAAGGACAGCAGCGCTGCGGAGCCGATGAGCGGCAGCTTAAACAGTACCCGCAGCGAGCTGTTGCGGTTTTCGAGATCCCGCGCTTGGGCGAGAATGAGCGGCCGGGCGGCAAGCCAGCTCACCAGCCCGATGCCGATCCCGATAAGGATGATGGTGAAAGACTGAAATTTGCCAGAGGGCGACAGCTGCAGCACCATATAGGCCATGAAGCCGCCGGCCATCACCGCGACCAGCACTGGCACCCAGCGCTGTGCGGCCGCGATTTTGTCGTCGCGATAGATGATCAGGGTCTTGACGAGATAAAGCAGCCCGGCCGCGATCAGCCCGCCGATCAGCGGCGAGGTGATCCAGCTCGAGGTGATCTCCAGCATCACCCGCCAGTTCACCGGCTCCGGCCCGACGGCTGAGATGCCGGCGCCGATCACCGCCCCGACGATCGCATGGGTGGTGGACACCGGCGCGTTCATCCAGGTTGCGAGGTTGATCCAGAGGGCCGCCGCCATCAGGGCCGCCATCATGATCCAGCCGAGCAGCGCCGGCGGTACCTGGACGGCGTCGACAATGTTTGCGGAAATCGTCTTGACGACTTCGCCGCCGCCGATCGTGGCGCCAAGAACTTCGAAAATCGCGGCGATGATGAGTGCCTGGCCCATCGTCATGGCGCGCGCGCCGACGGCGGCGCCGACATTGTTGGTCACGTCATTGGCGCCGATGTTCATCGCCATGTAGCCGGCAAGGGCTGCCGCCGCGATGACGAGCATCGCTCCTGGCCGGTCGAACACGTAGACACCGGCAAAGAGCATGGCCAGACCGACGAAGATCAGCCCGAGACCAGGCGGCACCAGCCGCCGCAAAACATGCTTCGCCGCGTCCTCGGCATGGGTGATCTTGTCGAGGTCCTTGTCGAGCGTTCGTTTCGTGAGGACTGCGGGACGTGGCGGCATTCTTTTTCCTGAGGATGAATCTGCTTCTACGCTGCTTTCCTAGCAGCGCAAGATGGCAGGATTCATTCTGCTGGAATTTGTTTCACTGCCGGAATTTGTTTTGCCGCCTTGGCCGAAGGCCTGTCGGCCATCCTTTGCTTGAAGGCGAGAAAAAGGTGGCGGAGCTCCGGTTCGCGCACGCGCCCGGCCGCCTCGTCGAACGAGACCCATTCGATGGTGCGCTCGCCCTTTTCCTTGAAGTTCTTCGCCATGTCGGTGACTTCGAGCGCATAGACCTGCACCTTGCAGATCACCTGCACCCCGTCGCGCAGCACCTTCGAATAAGTGTAGGCGCCGAGCGTCTCCGTTTCGACGACGCCGCGGACGCCGGCTTCCTCGAAGGCTTCCTGCATCGCGACCTCATGGGCGCATTTGCGCGTCATCGGCCAGCCCTTGGGAATGACCCAGCGGCCGGTGTCGCGGCTCGTCATCAACAGCGCCTCGGCCTCGCCACTCTTCTTCTTTACCCGATAGCAGAGCGCACCATATTGCTGTCGCGGTGGACGCCGGAACATCAGTTGCACATCGGAGGCCAGTCGGGCGAGAAGAGTCAATGGTCGGGTCACCTTCGCAGTCGTCGTTAGGAATCACTCATATACGTATATCACGGAAAGCTTACTCAATCCAAAATAGGCGTGACGATTCGAAACGCGATTTGATCGCCGTTCATAGGGAAATCGAGGTGGGACAGGTTCGGAAAATCCGTCACATCCTGTCTCGAATGCGTCACATTGCACAGCTGTACAATATGGCGTGATCTTGCCTTTCGTTCAATGGCGAGATCTAGTGATCCACTATGATTTTGTGAATGTTGTCCTCATGCGTCTTCCACCGCTCAATGCCATCCGCGCCTTCGAGGCCGTCTGCCGTCACGGCAGCATTCTGAAGGCCGCCGAAGAGCTGAATGTGGTGCGCGGCGCCGTGCGCCAGCAGATCGACACGCTGGAGAATCACTTCGGTAGCAAGCTCTTCCTGCGTGACGGCCGCAGGCTGGTCCCGACCTTGCAGGCCAGCGCTTTAGCAGCCGCCGCGAGTGTGGCTTTCGACATTCTGCACCGCGCCGCTTCGGAACTCGAAGGCGCCGTGCCGGGCCGCATCCGCCTTGGCGTCCCCTCCGCCTTCGCGATCTGGTGGCTGATGCCGCGTGCAGCAGACATGCAGGCGCGCCTCGGCGATACCGTCGACATCGTGCCGATGACCGTGGCCGAACCGCTGCAGATGCACCCCGAATTGGACGCTGTGATCATGGGTGGCGAATACCGGCCGGCCGCGGGCATCACCGCCCTGCGGTTCATGGCAGACGAATTCGGCCCGGTCGCGACGCCTTCGCTTGCCGCGACACCATCGAGCGACCCGGCGGCGATGGGCGCGCTGACAATGCTTGTCAGCCGCAGCGTTCCGAAGCTCTGGGACGAATGGTTTGCCGAAAGCGGCACACCGCCGGTCGTCTTTTCCCGCGCCCAAGAATTCGAGGATCTGCTGCTGGCGCTGGCTGCTGCCCGCTCCGGGCTTGGCATCGCGCTTGCGCCACGCGCCTCGATCGAGGACGATCTCAAGCGCGGGCATCTGGTCGCGCCCTACGGTTTCATCTCCCGGCCATCGGGTTACAGCCTCTGCTGCCGTACGCCGGATGCGAAACGGCCGGCCTTTGCGGCCTTGGCCAGCTGGTTGCTCCGTTGCGGGACATCAGGCTGAAAGGGCAGATTTTCTGCCCCTTTGCCAGAATTACTTCCATATTCGCAGCCCCGTTACTCCGCTAGAAAACGGCACGAAAACAGGAAACAGGGAAGAGATGATGGAAAAGAGCGCAACCCGCATCGACTGGATCGGCAACAGCTGTCGGCTGCTTAAGGCGACGGCGGCCGAATTCGAGCGGACGCGTCCTTTCGAGGGCCTGTCGATCGGCACCGGCATTCATCTCGAGCCGAAGACGGTTGCGCTGCTGATGACGCTTCGCGCCGGCGGCGCGCGTCTCGTTTGCACCGGCAATCTCAACAGCACCCAGCCTTCGACGGTCGAGTTCCTGCGTTCCCAAGGCATCACGGTCTTTGCCACCCAGACGACCGATCCCGCCGCTCATCATCAGAGCCTCGAAGCAGTGATCGCCGAAAAGCCGGATCTGCTGCTCGATAATGGCGGCGATCTTTTCGCCATCGCGGCGGAAAAACCCTACGCCAATCTCCGCGGCGGCACCGAGGAAACCACCTCCGGCCGCACCCGGCTGCTGCCGCTGCGCGAGCGCCTGAACATGCCGATCCTCGTCATCAACGACAGCCCCATCAAGCAGTTCGCCGAAAACAGGCATGCCGTCGGCCAGAGCCTGTTCGAAAGCTACCTGCGCTTCACCAACCGCTCCACCAACGGCAAACGCGTGACGGTCTTTGGCTACGGCGCCTGCGGCAAGGGCACGGCCGCCTGTTTCCGCAATGCCTTTTCCACCGTCAGCGTCGTCGATATCGATCCGGTGACGACGCTCGAAGCTCATCTCGATGGTTTCGTCACGCCGCTGCGCGACGCAGCGATCCACTCGGCAGATATAATCGTCACCGTCACCGGTTTTGCCGGCATCGTGACGGCGGCCGACCTGCCGCTGGTCAAGGATGGCGCGATCCTGATGAATGGCGGCCATTTCCCGCATGAGATCGATGTCGAGGCTTTCCGCCGCCATCCCGATGTCGTCGGCACCGACCGCTATGAGGTCGATCATATCGAGACGTTCCATCTCAGCGACGGCCGCTCCTTCCATGTACTCGGCGGCGGTCACATGGCCAATCTCGCCGGCCCGCGGCCGCTCGGCAATACCGTCGAATCGATGGATCTCGGCTTCACCCTTCAGGCCCGCTGCCTGGAACGTATCGCCAGAGGCGAAGCCGGTCCCCAATCCTGCCTCGTGCCTGTGCCCTCCGATATCGATGCGATGGTGGCGAACGCCTATCTCGATCTGGCGCGCTGATTCCGCCGACGCATTAAGAGCCGACGGATTGAGATCAGTCGATCTCGACGACGAGCTTTCCGTCCGCCTGCCGGTCTTCGATCAGCCGATGCGCCTCATCTGTATCGGCAAGGGTGAAGCGGCGCGGGTCGAGCTTCGGCATCACCTTGCCAGCTTCGACGAGCTTCGTCATCTCTCGCATGATCTCACCGTGATGGGCGCGTCCCTCGCCGGTCAGAAGCGGCAACAGCGTGAAGACGCCGGAATAGGTGGCGGCCTTGAAGGAGAGCGGCGCCAGCGCGTGGCTTCCCCAGCCGAGGCAGCTGACGACATGACCGAACCGGCTGACGGCTCGGAATGCCGTATCGAGCCCCTGGCCGCCGACCGTATCGTAGACCAGATCGAACCCCCTGCCGCCAGCGTGTTTTGCGACGTAGCCTTCCACCGTTTCCGCGTCACGATCGATCGGTGTTGCGCCAAGGCCGGCGAGATAGTCCGCTTTCGACGCGCCGTCGACCACATAGACCTCGGCTCCGACCGCCTTGGCGATCTGCACGACGATATGGCCGACACCGCCGCCGCCGAGCACGAGAACCTTCTGGCCGGCCTTGACCCCGGCGCGGTCGACCAGCCCTTCCCAGGCGGTGATCGAGATCAGCGGCAGCGCGGCTGCCTCGCGCATCGACAGATTCTGCGGCTTTGGCGCCAGCAGCGCGGCGTCGACAGCTGCGAAATCGGCAAGCGATCCCTGAATGCCGCCGACCCCGCCGGTCATGCCGTAGACCGCGTCGCCCTGGCGGAAACCGCTGACGCCGGCCCCGATCTCTTCAACGATGCCGGCCATATCGATGCCGACAATGGCGGGAAGCGGATGGCGGGCATGGGCCGCATTGCCGGCCCGGATCTTGAGGTCGAGCGGATTGACGCCGCTTGCCTTGATGCGCACCAGAATCTGGCCTTCGCCGGGCATCGGTTTTGCAATATCGGCGATGCGCAATCGCGAATTCGGCGCTTCCGCCAGCAACGCTTTCATTGTTGATGGTGCAGACATGGAACTCTCCTTCGTTCGCAACGCGGGGTCTGTGGAGACCTCCGCAATGAGTTTGTTCTGGAAGAAGATGGTTCATTGAAACGTGAATGAAAATGAAAGATAACGACTGAATTCCATGCATTTTTGTTTGGCGGATGCGAACGATGGAATGGAGCGACCTCAAGCTGTTTCTGGCGATCGCGCGGTTCGGTACGCTGGGGGCAGCAGCCCGCAGCCTCGGACTGACGCAGCCGACGATGGGCAGGCGGCTGCGTGCCCTTGAAACCTCTCTCGGCCAGACGCTTTTTCAGCGCACGACCGATGGCTTCGTCCTGACGGATGAAGGTGCGGCCGTGTTCGCCGGCGCCGAACGGATCGAGGAGGAGGCGCTCGCCGTCGAGCGCGTCCTTGCCGGCGGCAGCCGTCAGCTCGATGGTTTTCTCAGGCTGTCCTCATCAGACTGGTTCGGCGCGCATGTGCTTTCGCCGGTGCTGGCGGAATTCTCGCAGGTCCATCCGAAAGTGGTGGTCGAATTGTTGACCGACAGCCGGCTTCTCAGTCTGTCGCGACGTGAAGCCGACCTCGTCTTCCGCATTCAGCCCTTCGTGGAAGCGGAGGTCATATCGCGCAAGCTCATCCATATCGAATACGGCCTTTACATCAGCCGCGGCGCGCCGCACCCCGAAGCCGGCGACGGCGCGGGCGCCCGCCTCATCACCATGGACGAGGCTTTCGGCGACATGCCGGATGTCGGCTGGCTGCAGCGCCTGTTGCCGCGGGCCGACATCGTTATGCGCAGCAACAGCCGCGATGTGCAGGCGGCGCTCTGTGCCAATGGGGCCGGGCTCGCCGTCCTGCCGCGGCCGCTCGGCGATTCCCTTGCGGCCATCGAACTGGTCGATCTCGGTGAACCGCCACCCGGCCGCGACACCTGGGTCGGCTATCACCGCGACATGAAGCGCTTGGCGCGGCTGCGCGCCCTGCTGGATCTCGTCATCGAGAGGCTGGCGCGCTGAACCGGCGCTGCCATCAGAGCTCCCAGTAGGGGACAGGCCCGTAGAGCTCTGCCAGATAGTCGATGAACAGCCGCACCTTGGCCGGCAGGAACTGCCGGCTGGGATAGACGGCCGACAGCGCGACATTGTGCGAGCTCTCATAGGCCGGCAGCACCTGCACCAGGCGGCCACTCTTGAGCTCTTCGCCGATATCCCAGGTGGAGCGCAGCGCGATCCCGAGACCGGCGATGACAGCCTCGCGGATCACCTCGCTGGAATTGGTGATCAGCAAGCCTTCCGGCCTGAGACTCAGCGCCCCGTCCGGCCCATTCAGCCGCCAGGTGTCGTTATTATGGGCCGGCAGGCAGCGATGGTGTTTCAGCTCGTCGATGTGCTTCGGCTCGCCATGCGCTGCAAGGTAGTCCGGCGAAGCGCAGAGCAGCCGGCGCACCGGCGCCAGCCTTCGGGCAACGAGGCTCGAATCGGTGAGTTCGGCGATGCGGATCGCCAGATCGAAGCCGCCGCCGACGATGTCGCTGAATTCGTCTGTCAGCACCAGGTTGATCGCAAGCTCCGGATGCGCCTCCATGAAATCCTTCAGATGCGGCGCGATATGCATGCGCCCGAAGGAGGTCGGGGCCGAGATCTTCAGCGTGCCGTGCATCTGCGCCGAACGGCCGGAAATATAGAATTCTGCCTCTTCGAGCCCGGCGAGAATGCCGAGAACGCGGTCGTAGAAGCCCTGTCCGGCCTCCGTCAGCGAGATCTGCCGCGTCGTGCGCTGCAGAAGCCGGGTGCCGAGCCGGTCCTCCAGCCGCTTGATCCGTTTGGAGACGACGGCCGGCGAAAAGCCGAGCGCCCGCCCGGCGAGCGACATGCTTCCGGTCGAAACGACCTTGGCAAAGATTTCGAGATCACCCAGATTGGTCATAAGGTTTTGCGACTTTTTCCCCTTTTGGCATAAGTGCTTAGCATTTGCGCCACTTTCGGGAAAGTGCTAAGCCGGTTTATCGGCGGCAGGGAGGTTCGCGGCCGGTTTCCGCTATCATCTTCCCGCTGTCATTCCCCGTCGTCAGGGCCAGGGAGAACGCCATGTCCGACGCCATTTCGTTTCTCGAGCCGCGCGCCGACGTGCTGGCGCGCCGCGCCCAGATCGTCGCCGATCTGACCGATCTTCTGCCGCCGGAATGCCTGGTGCATGAGGCGCGCGAGCTGGTGCCGTTCGAGACCGACGCCTTCGTGTCCTACCGCCGCCTGCCGCTCGCCGTCGCCCTGCCGCGCACCACGGCCGAGGTTTCGGCGGTCATGCGTTATTGCAATCGCTACGGCATTCCCGTCGTGCCGCGCGGCGCCGGCACCTCGCTCTCCGGCGGCGCCATTCCGCAGGAGGATGCCGTCGTGCTCGGCCTGTCGAAGATGAACAGCATTCTCGAAATCGATCTGCCGAACCGCGTCGCCGTGGTCCAGGCCGGCGTCACCAATCTCAATATTTCCGAATCCGTCTCCGCGGACGGCTTTTTCTATGCGCCCGATCCGAGTTCGCAGCTTGCCTGTACCATCGGCGGCAATATCGGCATGAATTCCGGTGGCGCTCACTGCCTGAAATACGGCGTCACCACCAACAACCTGCTCGGCGTCAGGATGGTGCTGGTCGACGGCACGGTGATCGAGCTTGGCGGCAAGGCGCTGGATGCGGCAGGCTACGATCTGCTCGGTCTCGTCTGCGGCCACGAAGGCCAGCTTGGCATCGTCACCGAGGCGACGGTGCGGTTGATCGCCAAGCCGGAAGGCGCGCGCCCGGTGCTCTTCGGCTTCGAAAGTTCGGAGGAGGCCGGCGCCTGTGTTGCCGATGTCATCGCCGCCGGCATCATCCCGGTGGCGATCGAATTCATGGACAAGCCGGCGATCGAGATCTGCGAGGCCTTTGCCCATGCCGGATACCCGCTCGATGTCGGGGCGCTACTGATCGTCGAGGTCGAGGGATCGGAAGCGGAAATGGACGCCGCGCTGAAGGACATTGTCGAGATCGCCCGCCGGCACGCTGTCAAGACCGTGCGCGAATGCCAGTCGGCGACCGAGGCGGCGCTGATCTGGAAGGGCCGCAAATCCGCCTTCGGCGCCACCGGCCGCATCGCCGACTATATCTGCATGGATGGCACCGTGCCGCTCAGCCAGCTCTCCTACGTGCTGAAGCGGACCGCCGAGATCGTCGATCATTACGGCCTGCGCGTCGCCAACGTCTTCCATGCCGGCGACGGCAATATGCATCCGCTGATCCTCTTCAATGCCAATGATCCGGAGGATGCCGCCCGCGCCGAGGCGGCCGGCAACGATATTCTGAGGCTCTGTGTCGATGCCGGCGGCTGCCTGACCGGAGAACATGGCGTCGGTATCGAGAAGCGCGACCTGATGCGGCACCAATATTCCGAGGTGGATCTCGCCCAGCAAATGGCGGCGCGCGCCGCCTTCGATCCCGGCTGGCTCCTCAATCCGTCGAAGGTCTTCCCGCTCGAAGGGCGTCCCGCCGCATGATCAATCGGATGCCGAAGACCGAGGAAGAGGCGTCGGCGATCGTCCGCGCCCATGCGGAGAGCGGCCGGCCGCTCGCAATCTGCGGCGGCGATAGCCGCTCGGGCTTCGGCAATGCGGTTGCCGCCGAAGACCGGCTGCGTTCGACCGGCCTTTCCGGCATCGTCGCCTATAATCCCGGCGAAATGGTCATGACCGTCCGATCCGGCACGCCGCTTGCCGAGGTCGAGGCGGCCCTTTCGGAGAGCGGCCAGATGCTCGCCTTCGAGCCGATGGATCATCGCCCTGTGATGGGCACATCGGGCGAGCCGACCATCGGCGGCGTTTTCGCTGCCAATGTGTCCGGTCCGCGCCGCCTGATCGCAGGTGCCGCCCGCGACAGCCTGCTTGGTGTGCGCTTCGTCAACGGAATGGGCGAGATCATCAAGGCCGGCGGCCGGGTGATGAAGAATGTCACTGGTCTCGACCTCGCCAAGCTGATTGCCGGCTCGCATGGCACGCTTGGCTTCCTCACCGAAGTCACCTTCCGGGTGCCGCCGCGCCCGAAGACGGAGCGGACGGTGGTGCTGTCGGGCCTCAATGACGCCGAGGCAGCAAACGCCATGGCGGCGGCGATGGCTCTGCCGGTCGAAGTCTCAGGCGCCGCCCACCTGCCGCTGACGGTGACGTGGAAATTCCTCGCCGGCAAATTGCCCGAGGGAGAGGCGACCGTTCTGCGCATCGAAGGCTTGGCCGGCTCGGTCGACGTGCGCATCGAAAAGCTTGCCGCAGCAATGTCGGGCCTCGCCACGGTCACGCGGCTGGAACAGCCGGAAAGCTCCAGGCTCTGGCAGGACATCCGCGACGTGCTGCCCTATGCCGACGGCACCGTGCGACCGGTCTGGCGCGTCTCGGTCGCCCCTGGCACCGGCCATCAGCTGGTCGCAGCCCTCCGCCTCGAAGCCGGCGTCGACGCCTTCTACGACTGGCAGGGCGGCCTCGTCTGGCTGCGCATGGAGGCCGGCCCCGAAGCGGAACTGGTCCGTCGCTACATCAAGGCGCTCGGCGGCGGCCATGCAACGCTGATCCGTGCATCGGGTCAGGCGAGGGCGGTTACATCAGCCTTCCATCCGGAGCCCGAGGCAGTGGCGATGTTGTCCCGGCGGGTGAAGGAGAAGTTTGATCCGGCCGGGATATTTAATCCGGGAAAGATGGGGTGAGGAACAAGATGGGTCTGCGCGCTGGGTACCCCCCTCTGTCCTGCCGGACATCTCCCCCACAAGGGGGGAGATCGGCAAGAGGTTGGATCATCGCTTCCTATCTGCCGTGTCGGAGTCGCAGTGCCCGAATTGTTTGGGGAAGTCATAGCCCCCAGCCAATCTCCCCCCGTGTGGGGGAGATGTCCGGCAGGACAGAGGGGGGTACCCCACGCACTACCGCCGACATCATCCCAATGTCGAGGTCCCGCTAGATGCAAACCAACTTCACCCCGACCCAGCTCCTCGACCCCGATGTCGCCGAATCCGAGCAGATTCTGCGCAAATGTGTCCATTGCGGATTCTGCACCGCCACCTGTCCCACCTATGTGACGCTCGGCAACGAGCTCGACAGCCCACGCGGCCGCATCTACCTGATCAAGGACATGCTGGAAAACGGCCGGCCCGCCGATGCTGAGGTCGTCACCCATATCGACCGCTGTCTCTCCTGCCTTGCCTGCGTCACTACCTGTCCCTCCGGCGTCGATTACATGCATCTGGTCGATCACGCTCGCGCCCATATCGAAAAGACCTATAAACGCCCGTTCATGAACCGGCTGACGCGCGCCATCCTTGCCGCCGTGCTGCCCTATCCCGGCCGTTTCCGCCTGGCGCTCAATCTCGCCCGCCTCGGCCGGCCCTTCGCTGGCCTGATGCTCGGTGGCGCGCTGAAACCCTTTGCTGCCATGCTGGCGCTTGCGCCGCGCCGCATCCCGGCCGCTTCGGACTTCGCAAAACCCGGCACGTATCGGCCCGAGAGGGAAAGGCGCGGCCGGGTGGCGATCCTTTCCGGCTGCGCCCAGCCGGTGCTCGATCCCGGCATCAACGCGGCGGCGATCCGGCTGCTGACGCGGTTCGGCGTCGAGGTCGTGATGCCGGAGGGCGAGGTCTGCTGCGGCTCGCTGGTCCATCACATGGGCCGCGCCGAACAGGCGCTCGAAAGTGCGCGCGCCAATGTCGATATCTGGACGCGCGAGATCGACGGGCAGGGCCTCGACGCGATCATCATCACCGCTTCGGGCTGCGGCACGACGATCAAGGATTACGGCCACATGCTGCGCCTCGATCCCGCCTATGCCGCAAAGGCGGCCAGGGTCTCGGCGCTGGCCAAGGACGTCACCGAATATCTCGCAACCCTCGACCTGCCGGCGCACATACCGAGGGGCATCACGGTTGCCTATCATTCCGCCTGTTCCATGCAGCACGGCCAGCGCATCACGCTGGCGCCGAAGCAATTGCTGAAAGCGGCGGGCTTTACGGTGCGCGATCCGGCGGAAGGCCATCTCTGCTGCGGCTCCGCCGGCACCTACAACATCATGCAGCCGGAGATCTCGGCTGTGCTGAAGGCGCGCAAGGTCAAGAACATCGAGGCCACCAAGGCAGATATCATCGCCACCGGCAATATCGGCTGCATCACCCAGATCGCCACCGGCACCGGCATGCCGATCCTGCATACGGTCGAGCTTCTCGATTGGGCCTATGGCGGCGCTGTGCCGGAAAAATTAACAGGTTTGCCGTTAGGCTGAGACCTATGACAGCGCCGCGCATCTTTTCGAGAGCCGCAAAGGACGCTGTCTCGGGAGGTTGGGCAATGTGGCGTGGAATGATCGTATTTGCGGGACTGCTCGGTGCGGCAGGCACTGCCCATGCCGACAGTCGTTTTTTCTGTTCCGCCGATGACAAGGAAGCGCGCTTCACGCTGGAAAGCGGTTTCGAAAGCGCTGCTGGCCACAAGCTCAACCATTTCCGCGGCGCGCTGATCGTCAAGGATCCGGCTCAGGAGGCGGTGTTCGGAAAGCGTGTTTTCGAATCGCAGCACCTGAGCAACCATTGGTCGCGTGACGGCGAACTGCTCATGGAAGTCTTCGACGGCGGCGAAGATGACACTGGCGGCGCAAGGCTGGATCTGGTGGTCGTCGCCGGCGAGCGCGGCAAGCCGGCAGCAAATTTCAGCGGCAGCTATTCCCTGACGATCGAAGGCGGTGAAAAACCCTATGCCGTCGAGGGCAAGGTCAGCTGCGGCACCAAATAGCACCGCAGCTGAAATTTGTTACCAGTGGAACGATACGCCGACGTTGACGGCATTCGTGAAGATGTTGGTCTTCAGGTCCACTCCGCTGTCGATCGGAACGTCGATGCGCGAATAGGTTCCCTTGTATTCGACGAAGGTCGACCAGCGCTCGGTCACCTTGAAGTCGACGCCGGCCTGGGCCTGCAGCGTCACGCCGCCGAATTCATAGGCCCAGGTCTTGCCCTCAGGGCGAATCACTTCGACATGCGGAATGTTCACGCCGATGCCGGCGCCGAGATAGGGCGTCCAGCGGCGGGTCGGATCCTGGAAGCGATAGAGACCGTTCACCGTGATCAGGTTCAGGCCGTCGGTGAATTCGAAATGCGACCAGCCGGCCTTGGCGAGCGTATCGTCGTCCGCATAGACCTTGTCATGGGTATAATCGAGCGAGATACCCCAGTTCGGCTTGTTGAAGTTCTCGAGCCACCAGGTGACGCGGGCACCGTAATAAGGCGGGCTGCCGAAGGACTTGCCTTCCCAGCCGGCGGTGAAACTCGTTCCGTCGGAAAGATCGACGCCGCTGTGCGGGGCGGTCTGGTAGCCACCGTAGATGGAGAATTGCAAGTCTTCCGCCGAGGCGGAAACTGCCGAACAGATTGTCAAAAACGCGATGCCCGCAAGCAGGGAAGCGGAAGAACGCAGCGCAGATGTCATTGAATAGCCCCGAAATAAATATGTCGACTCTTAGGCACGTGTGCCAGCTTTTGGCCGCAAAGTCTAAGCAAAACGAAAGGCGCATCAGACTGCGCCTTTCGTTTTTTTGCTAAGTGTTGCTCAGCCGCCGAACATCGTACGCAGCACGTCGATGCCCCTGTCCTCGAATGCCACCTTGCCCTGCCTGTTGCCGGGGCCGATGACGATCACCTTGGTGCCGACGGGCGCGCGATCGTAGAGATGCGACACATCCTCGTTCATCATCCGGATGCAGCCGGAAGACATGTTGAGACCGATCGTCCAGGGCTGATTGGTGCCGTGGATGCGGAAGATCGTGTCGCGGCCGCCCTGGTAGAGATACATGGCGCGGGCGCCGAGCGGGTTGTCCTCGCCGCCTTCCTGGAATGCAGGAATAATATGTCCTTTGGCGGCTTCGCGGCGGCGCATCTCGGCCGGCGGCGTCCAGCTCGGCCATTCGGCCTTGCGGCCGATCTTGACGACCCCCGACCAGCCGAAGCCGTCGCGGCCAACGCCGATGCCATAGCGGGTGGCGCGATTGTTGCCTTCAACGAGGTAGAGATACTTGTTGTTGGTATCGATGATGACGGTGCCGGCGGCCTCCGTCGTTACCAGGCGCACTTTCTTGCGCTTGAACTGCGGCTTCACATATTTCGGCATCTGCGCGACGCGCACGATCTGCGCCGGGCGCCGTGCATTGTCGGAAGCGGAGCCGGCGGGTGCAGCAAAGGCGGATGTGGACATCAAGGACAGAACAAGTCCGGCAGCAGCCAGACCCGGCATTAGTTTGATCATGATCGATTCCCCTCAAGCAAATCCGCTCGAAGCTACATGAACTTCTGCCCGATTCAAGATCGGTGTGGCCGGATAAAGCATTTTTGGAGAAGGAGAGTCGGATGTTCTTGCGGCTCCCACTGCATAATTTATCCTCAAATCGGACTCGACTTAAGGAAAAATTATGCAGCAATTTAAAGGGTTGCAGCGCTGTTTGCGGATCAGAAAAGACGCGCGGCGCTGTAAGTATTGCGCCGCCGTTACATGACGATGACGCGGGTCCCGACATTGACGCGATCGTAGAGGTCGACGACGTCTTCGTTGCGCAGGCGGATACAACCGGAGGAAACGGCGCTGCCGATCGACCAGGGGGCGTTGGTGCCGTGGATGCGGTAAAGCGTCGAGCCGAGATACATGGCGCGGGCGCCGAGTGGGTTTTCCGCCCCGCCGTCCATGCGCGCCGGCAGATAATGGCCCTTGGCGGCTTCGCGGCTGATCATCTCGGAAGGCGGCGTCCAATCCGGCCATTCGGTCTTGCGGGTGATCTTGTGGGCGCCTGCCCATTCGAAGCCCGGCTTGCCGACGCCGACGCCGTAGCGTCGCGCCTTGCCGCCTTGCATCACCAGATAGAGGAAGCGGTTGTTGGTATCGATGACGATCGTGCCGGGCTTTTCCGTGGTGTCGTAATCGACCATCTGCGGCAGGTATTGCGGCTCGATCGGACGGCGGATTGACGGGATGCCGGGATTGATCGCCGAAACGGTCTGCGGTGCGGCCTGCGGCGCCTGGCGCAGCACGCGGCGCTGGAAAAGGCCGCGCTGCTGCTGGCGAATGACCGGCCGCTGATAGACGACGGGACGAACCCTGCCGCCGCCCAGCTGGTTGATCCAGGGCGCGGTCAGATCGGGGCTGAGCACGACGGGCGGGCGGGTGGCATAGCGGTCGTCTGCAAGGGCCGCCGTGGAGAAGATGCCGAAGAGGGCTGCGGCAAGAACAAGCTGTTTCATCATCGGACGAACTCTCTACAAATGACCGAAAATGCGCTGGCGGGACATGTCCGCCCGGGCGGAGATGTTCCGCCCGGGAATGACGCTGCCACCCAATCCGCCAGCGAATGGTAAAGATCGATTCATGAAAAGCCGACCGACCGGATAAACTTTTCGTCAGGGTTACCGTTCGGTTTGGAAAGACGGTTTGCAAATGGTAAAGCCGGAATCATGAGCAGAGAACGAAGCGGATCCCCGCAGAATGAAGGATCATGAGCGCGACAGGCATCATCATCGGCGAGGACGGCAGGAGCCGCTGCCACTGGCACGCCAATCTGCCCGACTATCTCCGGTATCATGACGAGGAATGGGGCCGCCCTGTCACCGATGATATCCGCCTCTTCGAGAAGATCTGCCTCGAAGGCTTCCAGTCCGGTCTTTCCTGGCTGACGATCCTGCGCAAACGCGAGAATTTCCGCGCCGCCTTTTCAGGTTTCGATTTCGAAAAGGTCGCCCTCTTCGGCGAAGGGGATGTCGCTCGCTGTCTTGCCGATGCCGGCATCATCCGCCATCGCGGCAAGATCGTCTCGACCATCAACAATGCAGAGCGCGCAATCGAGCTCAGGGACGAATTCGGCTCGCTCGCCCATTATTTCTGGCGCTACGAACCCGGCCATAACGAGCGGCCGGCGGTGGTCGACCGCGAGCATATCATCGCCAATCCGACGACGCCGACATCGGTGGTCATTTCGAAAGATCTGAAGAAACGCGGCTGGACCTTTGTCGGCCCGACCACAGTTTATGCTTTCATGCAGGCGATGGGTCTCGTCAACGATCATCTGCAAGGCTGCTTCTGCCGGCCCGAGGTCGAGGCGATGCGCACCGCTCTGGTTCGCCCATGAAAGATCATTCCGTGAGAACACTGATCGCCGCCGCTGCCCTTTTCCTCCTGACCGTCTCCGCCATGGCGCAGACGCCGCAGCTCGATCCCGGCGAAAAGCTGGAGAAGCTGCAATTCCCGGCCGTCACCATGCAGCTGAAGGGCTGGACGAAGTTCGGCAATGGCCATGTCTATACGCTGCCGGTGCGCGCCGGCCAGCACCTGAAGATCAGTTTTTCTACCAAGAGCAAATTTGCCTTCCTGGCGATTTTCGACCTGTCGAAACCCGATGACGAAGCCTTCTTCGGCACCGACGAGGACGGCATGAGCTTCGAGACGACGATCAAGGAAAACGCCACCTGGCTGCTGCGTCCCTATTATTCCAAGGTCTCGCCGCGCCGCGGTCTCGGCGCTCCCTTCAGCATTCTGATCGAGCCGCTGGCGGCTGCTCCGCAGCAGCCGAAACCGCCGGCCGAGCCGGAGCGCCCCTCGCTGTTCCCGAAGGCTCCGCCGAAACCGCAATGAGGCAGAGGTAGCGCCCGGCTTAGCCGAGCCGGGCGATCAGGTCGCGCAATTCGCCGAGGTGGTCGATCTTGCGGAAACGCGGCGCCTCTTTCGGTTCGTCCACATGTTCCAGCACCCAGGTCAGTTCGTGCGGCACGAAGACGCCGTAGCTGCCGGCGGCGATTGCCGGCACGATGTCCGATTTCAGCGAATTGCCGACCATCATTGCCCGCTCCGGCCCATCGCCGACCTTGGCGAAGATGCGGCGATAGGTGACGGCCGTCTTGTCGGAGACGATCTCGACGGCATCGAAGAAGTCGCCGAGCCCGGATTGGGCAAGCTTGCGCTCCTGGTCGAAGAGATCGCCCTTGGTGATCATGACAAGCAGGTATTTGCCGGCAAGCGCTTCCAGCGTGTCGCGCACATGCGGCATGGTCTCGACCGGATGGTTGAGAAGATCGCGGCCGGTATCGAGGATCTTGGCGATGACGCTCGCCGGAACCTTGCCCTCGGTGATCTCGATCGCGGTTTCGACCATCGACAGCGTGAAGCCCTTGATCCCGAAGCCGTAGTGGCGAAGGTTGCGTTTTTCGGCTTCCAGCAGCCGCTCGGAAATTTTCGGTCCTTCGGCGAAATCGGCAAGAAGCCCGGTGAAATGGGCTTCCGTCAGCCGGTAATATTGTTCGTTCTGCCAGAGCGTATCATCGGCATCGAAGCCGATCGTGGTCAGTGGTCGCGTCGTCATATGCGCACCTCTTAAAATATGGCCGGCAATCTATCGGCGGCCTGTGTCGAGACAAGGGCATCCGCCTCCGCAGAGCCAAGCTACGGCGTTGAAAAGCGCCGCCGCCGCACTACATGAAAATCGCCTCACCTTGCAGCCAGCCACGGCTGTGCCTGTCATATGCAGGCCAATAATCAAAAAATGAAGTTCTTGAGTTCGCAAGCCCCTCTTGCGGCAGACACAAAGGAATTTTTCGACCATGCGTTACAATCAACTCGGAAATACGGGACTTTTCGTCTCGGAAATCTGCCTGGGCACGATGACCTTCGGCGAAGCCAAACAGGGCAGTATGTGGGGCGCCATCGCCGACGTCGATCAGAATGCCGCCGACCGGATCGTCGAGCGCTCGCTTGCATCCGGCGTCAATTTCATCGACACGGCCGACGTCTATTCATCCGGCGAGTCCGAAAGGCTGCTCGGCCAGGCGCTGAAGAACCTCGACATCAAGCGCAAGGACGTCGTCATCGCCACCAAGGTCTACGGCGTCATGGGTGACAAGCCGAACGACCGCGGCGCCTCGCGCGGTCACATCATGGATTCGGTCGAGGCGAGCCTCGAGCGCCTGCAGACCGATCATATCGACCTCTATCAGATCCACGCGACCGATACGGTGACGCCGATCGAGGAGACGCTGCGCGCTCTTGACGATCTCGTTTCCCGCGGCCTCGTGCGTTATATCGGCGTCTCCAACTGGCAGGCATGGCGCATTTCCAAGGCGCTCGGCCTCTCCGAACGCCGCGGCTTTGCCCGTTTTGAAACCGTGCAGGCCTATTACTCCATCGCCGGCCGCGATCTCGAGCGTGACATCGTGCCGATGATGCAGGAGGAAAAGCTCGGCCTGATGGTCTGGTCGCCGCTCGCCGGCGGTCTGCTCTCCGGCAAGTATGGTCCCGGCGCGCCCGGCAACGGCGAAGGCCGCCGCGCCAGTTTCGATTTCCCGCCCGTCGACAAGGACAAGGCCTGGGCCTGCGTCGCCGTCATGCGCGAAGTCGCCGAAAAGCACGGCGTCAGCGTCGCCACCGTGGCGCTCGCCTATATCCTCGCCAAGCCCTTCGTCACCACAGTCATCATCGGCGCCAAGCGTGTCGACCAGCTCGACCAGAACCTTGCCGCCGTCAAGCTGAAGCTCGATGAAGACGATATCAAGAAGCTCGACGAGGTGAGCGCGCTTGCGCCGGAATATCCGGGCTGGATGCTGGCGCGACAGGGCGCCGGCCGCCGCCCGGCCGATTTCGAGCCGAAGGACTGATCGCGCCAACATAAGTCTTGGGGAACACCTGACATTTCCGGCGTTCCCCTTTTCATCGACGATCGATTATTTGCCGTGGGCTTTGAGCCAGGCGTTCATCTCGGCGATCTCGGTTTCCTGCGCCTTGATGACGGCTTCGGCCAGCTTGCGGATATCGGGATCTTTTCCGTATTGCAGCTCGATCCTGGCCATATCGATCGCACCCTGATGATGCGGGATCATACCGCGGACGAAATCCGCATCGGCATCGCCGCTATAGTCGATCATCATATCCTTGTGCATCTTGGCGTTCGCCTCGCTGAAGGCGTGGCTCGCCGCATCGTGGTTGCCCATCGGCTTGCTCATGTCCATCGGCTTGTCTTCGGCAAGGACGGGAGCGGCAATGATGGCGAGCATTGCGGTGAGGGTGATGATTTTCAAAGACATGAGAGTTCCTTCCTCTGTCTGACAATAGGTTTGCCGGGCGGCTGGGCCACCCGATTGGCATGGATAGTCGTGGTGTCAGGACAGTCGGGGAGGGGGCGGCTGCGGCGTCGGCTTGTCGTCGTCCAGGGCGCGGGCAAGCGCTGGGGCGGGATAGCCGAAAATGGACTTTCCGCCATCCATGACCGTCACCGTTGCTGGCAGCAGAAGACAGGCGGCGCAAAGCGGCATATGCGCGGAGTTCCCGGTGGCGCAAGGGTCTTTCAACGGATCGGCCGTATCCTCATGCCTATCCATGCCAGCCATCTGATGGTGCATGCCGTTTTCGACGACGACCGGCGCATCCATCGACGCACAGGTCGGGCAGCCCGCCCATGCGGACATGGCGCTGTAGACCAGCCAGCCGAGCAACATCGTGATGAGAGCGAGCGTGCGCATGGTGTTTTATAGGCGAATGCCTGATGCAAACCAAGCCGACCGGCGATCACATCCTGGTCACCAGGCGGCAATGACCTTGTGCTCGATCCTATAATCCTTGCTCTCTTCGCCGAGCGGCGCGACCGGCCATGCCCAGGCGGCTTTTGCCGGCGGCGGCAAGACGCCATGCAGCAGGTCGGCCTCTTCATGCGTCCTGCCGTTGCCGTCGATGACGGCATAGGCGATGTCGGTCACCAGGCAGCTGCGGCAGGGAAACCCGGAAAGCCCGGTCAGATGCGCTGCGATCAGCCCTTCCACCGTGTCTTCAGGCATTCGCCCGGCCTCGGCTTCATGGCGACGTTTCACGCCGCGACCGATCTGCGACAACAGGTTGGCGGAAACCACCAGATCGAGATAGGGCACAGCGCGCAGGAAGCCGAGCGGTTCGGGTTCGCGGCCGGCGGCAAGGTCATCATAGCCGGAGAGATCACGCTCGATCAGCCGGACATTGCGATAGAATTTGGCCGACAGCCACAGGCGCACCGAGGCGAGATGAACGAGATCGACCAGAACGACGGTGTCGAAATCTCGCGCCAGCACCTCGATCGGCACGTCGCGCAACAGGCCGGAACCGAGCACGACCGCGGTCCGCTTCTGCCTGAGATCGGCCGTCGCCGCCAGGATCGCCTTCCGGCTCATCTCCTCATGTTCGGCCCAATCCGCCGCACAGCGCCCCGCCCGCGACCAGAGATTGACGGAATAGCGGATGAACTTTCGATGCGGCTTGCCGGTCAGCGGCAAGGTCGCGGCATAGAGAAGCGCCTCAGTGATCATGAGCATATCCGCATTTCTGATGGAGCTCCTTCGTTCAATCGATTCTCGCCTAAAGCAATTCCAGCAAAAGTGCGCAGCGGTTTTGCGTCCGGAATTGCAAAGAAACAAAGAGATAGAGCATTTCCGTGACTCGGAGAAAAACGGAAATGCTCTAGACATCAAGACCCTTCGCCCTTGCCGCTCCCCGCCCAATCCGCTAGGAAACCGCCACTGTCACAGTCAGTGGAATCCCCGGAAATGAACGACAAGCAGAAGAAACCGCAAAAGCTCAAGGCCCGCCTGCCGCGCGGCTTCGTCGACCGGACGGCCAACGATATCCGCGCCGTCAACGAGATGACGGCAAAGATCCGGGAAGTCTATGAGCATTATGGTTTCGATCCGCTCGAAACGCCGCTGTTCGAATATACCGATGCGCTCGGCAAGTTCCTGCCCGATAGCGACCGGCCGAACGAGGGCGTGTTCTCGCTGCAGGACGATGACGAGCAATGGATGTCGCTGCGTTACGACCTGACGGCGCCGCTCGCCCGTCATGTCGCCGAGAATTTCAACGAGATCCAGCTGCCCTATCGCACCTATCGCGCCGGTTACGTCTTCCGCAACGAGAAGCCAGGCCCAGGCCGTTTCCGCCAGTTCATGCAGTTCGATGCCGATACCGTCGGCGCGCCTGGCGTTCAGGCCGATGCCGAAATGTGCATGATGATGGCCGATACGCTGGAAGCCCTCGGCATCAAGCGCGGCGATTACCTCATTCGCGTCAATAACCGCAAGGTTCTGGATGGCGTGCTCGAAGCGATCGGTCTCGGCGGCGACGACAAGGCCGGCCAGCGGCTCAACGTGCTGCGCGCTATCGATAAGCTCGACAAGTTCGGCCCGGAGGGCGTGGCCCTGCTGCTCGGTCCCGGCCGCAAAGATGAATCCGGCGACTTCACCAAGGGTGCTGGTCTCGACAAGGAGCAGATCGACAAAGTGCTGTTCTTCGTCGGCATCAAGGACTATGCCGAAAGCGCTGCCCGCCTCGCCGAGCTGGTTGCGGGAACCGCCAGGGGTGGCGAAGGCGTCGAGGAGCTGAATTTCATTGGTGCGCTGGTTACCAGCGCCGGCTATGGCCCTGACCGCATCAAGATCGACCCCTCCGTCGTCCGTGGCCTCGAATATTATACCGGCCCGGTCTATGAGGCCGAACTCACCTTCGACGTCACCAACGAAAAGGGCGAAAAGGTCGTCTTCGGTTCAGTCGGCGGTGGCGGTCGTTATGATGGCCTCGTCTCCCGCTTCATGGGCCAGCCGGTTCCGGCGACCGGCTTTTCGATCGGCGTCTCCAGGCTGATGACGGCACTCAAAAACCTTGGCAAGCTCGGCGCCAGCGAGGTCATCGAGCCGGTGCTGGTGACCGTCATGGACGGCGACGTCGAGGCAATGGGCCGCTATCAGAAGATGACGCAGGAACTGCGCGCCGCCGGCATCCGCGCCGAGATGTTCCAGGGCAACTGGAAGAAGTTCGGCAATCAGCTGAAATATGCCGATCGCCGCGGCTGCCCAGTCGCCATCATCCAGGGCGGCGACGAGCGCGCGACAAGCGTCGTGCAGATCAAGGATTTGATCGAAGGCAAGCGGCTCTCCGGCGAGATTGAAGACAATGCCAGCTGGCGCGAGGCGCGCGTGGCGCAGGAGACGGTCCCGGAAGCCGACCTCGTCGCCAAGGTGAAGGAAATCCTTGCCGCGCAGGCCGAGGATCGGAAGCGAGCGGCGAATGTCTGAGGCATTTGCGGCACGCCCGTCGCTTATTATTCGGAGCGCAGCATGCCCCTGATCAACCTCCCCGAATTCGCCAACGACCTCATTGCCGAATTCATCGAGCGCAACGCCGAGCGCATCGATACGCCTGTCATTCAGCCGGCCGAACCTTTCCTGGATATCGCCGGCGAAGATCTGCGCCGCCGCATCTTCATGACGGAGAGCGAAACCGGCGCCAGCCTCTGCCTGCGTCCTGAATTCACCATCCCTGTCTGTCTGCGCCACATCGAGACGGCGACCGGCACGCCGAAGCGTTACGCCTATCTCGGCGAGGTTTTCCGCCAGCGCCGCGACGGCGCCAATGAATTCTATCAGGCCGGCATCGAGGATCTCGGCGATATCGACCTGTCCAACGCCGACGCCCGCGCCATCGGCGATGCCACCGGCATTCTCGCCCGCCTGCTGCCGGGCCGCCGCTTAGCCGTGACATTGGGCGACCAAGCGGTGTTCGAGGCTGTCGTCCAGGCGCTCGGCCTGCCGCTCGGCTGGCAGAAGCGCCTGATCCACGCCTTCGGCAATATGACGCAGCTGGAAGCACTGCTTGCCAGCCTCGTCAGCCCGCAATTCGTCACCGGGCTGGACGACGATATCGCCAGGCTTGTCGCATCAGGCGACGAGCAGGCGCTGGTCGCCCATCTCGAGCGGGAGATGCAGAAGACCGGCTATTCGACGAATGCCGGCCGCTCGGCCCTGGAGATCGCCCGACGGCTCAAGGAAAAGCTCATCTTGTCCGAAACGCGCCTCGACGATGCGGCCTTCCGTGTTTTGGAAGAGTTCCTGTCGCTCGACGTGCCGCTTATCAATGCTTCCGCAGCCCTTTCCGGTTTTGCCGATGCTGCCGGCCTGAAACTCGGCAATGCGCTCTCGCGCTTTAATGGCCGGGTCGCGGCGCTTTCCAATGCCGGCGTCGATCTTTCCTGCCTCGACTATCGCGCCGCTTTCGGACGGCCGCTCGATTATTACACCGGCCTCGTCTTCGAGGTGACGGTCGAAGGTTCGACCGCGGTTCTCGCCGGCGGCGGCCGTTTCGACCGGCTCCTGACCTTCCTCGGTGCGACGGACCGCATCCCGGCCGTCGGCTTCTCTTTCTGGCTCGACCGCATCGAAACCGAAAGGGCAGCCGCATGACCATCACCATCGCGCTTCCCTCCAAGGGCCGGATGAAGGAAGACGCTTCGGCGATCTTCGAACGCGCCGGCATGACGATCTCGGCTGTTGGTAACGACCGCTCCTATCGCGGCCGCGTCGAAGGCTGGGATGATGTGGAGATCGCCTTCCTCTCGGCGTCCGAAATCTCCCGTGAAATCGGCAACGGCACTGTCGATTTCGGCGTCACCGGCGAGGATCTGATGCGGGAAGGTTTTGCCGAGGTCGACAAGCGTGTCGAATTCTGCGCCCGCCTCGGATTCGGCCATGCCGATGTCGTCGTCGCTGTGCCGGAGATCTGGCTCGATGTCGACACCATGGCCGATCTCGTCGATGTTGCCGCCGATTTCCGCGCCCGCCACGGCCGGCGCCTGGCCATCGCCACCAAATACTGGCGGCTGACCCAGCAGTTCTTTTCGAGCCAGCACGGCATCCAGCTTTATCGCATCGTCGAAAGCCTGGGCGCCACCGAGGGCGCTCCCGCCGCGGGCTCGGCCGATATCATCGTCGATATCACCTCCACCGGCTCGACGCTGCGCGCCAACCACCTGAAGGTGCTCCAGGACGGTGTCATCCTGCATTCGCAGGCCTGCCTCGTGCGCGCCCGCAAGGAAAGCCACGCCGGCGAACCCGCTGTGCAGGCGATCATCGACGCAGTGCGCGCCGCCCTCTGATCTCAGTCATAAAGGCATAGAAAAACCCGCCGTCGGATGACGGCGGGTTCTGTATGTCCGGGAGGATATCTGCTGGTGTCAGGCGGCTGCGTAGGCGCCGCGCCGGGCGTCGAGCGAGTAGGCGCCGGCACCGACGGTGGCGAGCAGTATGTACGCGCCGGCCAGCGTGATATTCTTCATGACCATGATCTGGTTGAGAATGTTCACGAGTTCCGTGCCACTCGCGTAGGGCAGGTGGAAGGCAATGCCCGTGAAGACACAGAAGGCGGCGAGCAGCCAGCCGGCAATGCGGACCTGGAAGCCTGTGAGAACCGCAAGGCCGGCCAGCAGTTCGAAAAGGCCTGCGACATAGGCCAGCAGGGTTGCTGCCGGCAGGCCGGCACCGGCGATCATGCCCGCAGTACCGGCAGGATCGGTGAGCTTCATGAAGCCGGAAAGGATGAACATGAAGGAAAGAAGAATACGGGCAATCAGGATGATGACGTTGTTCGACATGGACGTTGTCTCCGTTTCAAGGACTTTGGAGATCTTGGTGCCCCAGCACCGGTTCGACCTCGGATGCCTCTATGTCGCTCTTTTCTTGCGTTGTGGAAAGATAAACGAAAGGGAACACTTCGTTCACTAATATTGAACGCTCTCTTTACAGCTGCCGCCTGCTTGCCTTTGCCGAGCCCGGTTTTTATGGTCGGCGCCCAACTTGGAGAATCCGATGGCAGATCTTTCCGCATTTCCGATCACGACGCGCTGGCCGGCGAAAAATCCCGACATTATCCAGCTCTATTCCCTGCAGACGCCGAATGGGGTGAAGGTCTCAGTCGCCCTCGAAGAACTCGGGCTCGCCTATGAGGCGCACTATATTTCCTTCGCCGCCAACGAGCAGAAGTCGCCGGAATTCGAATCTCTCAACCCGAACGGCCGCATTCCGGCGATCATCGATCCGAACGGTCCGGACGGGAAGCCGATCGGCCTTTTCGAATCCGGCGCGATCCTGCTTTATCTCGCCGAAAAAACCGGCAAGCTCATCCCTGCTGATGCCGCCGGCCGCTACGAAACCATCCAATGGGTGTTTTTCCAGATGGCGGGTATCGGCCCGATGTTCGGCCAGTTCGGGCATTTCCATAAATTCGCCGCCGACAAGGTCGCCAACAATTCCTATCCGGTCGAGCGTTATCGCGATGAATCCAAACGGCTGCTCGGCGTGCTCGATGACCGGCTGAAGGGTCGTCAATGGATCATGGGCGATCAGTATACGATCGCCGACATCACCACCTTCACCTGGGTTCGCGGTGCCGATATTTTCTATGGCGGCCGCGGGGTTCTCGACTACGCGAAATTCCCGGCCGTCTCGGATTGGCTGGAACGCTGCATCGCTCGTCCGGCAAGTGCCAGGGGCCTCAACATACCGGTCAAGCCGGAGTAGCGAACGGATCGCCGGAAGGCACGAAGGCCGCCCTCGAGGCGGCCTTTTATCTTGATTTCCGGCCTATCGCCGACTTGTGATCTGCTTTGCGCCTTCCAGCTTGAAGCGCGGAAAGACGAAGACGCCGACCATGCTGCCGCTGAATTTTTCTTCCAGACCGTTGGACTCGCCCATGCAGAAGAGCGGCTGGCGAAAGCCGTTCGGCATGATGATCGTCGTCGAAAAACAGAAGGAGGAGCAAAGCGTTGCCGCCTGCTCGAACAGCTCCAATATGTGGATGCGGTCCTTGGTATCATAGCAGCGGATCAAGCTTAAGAGTCCGCATTCCGGTGCGGCGACGCCGTGCAGCATCGCGCTCCACTCGCCGAGACGGAGCATGCCGCTCGAAAAATCTCCAGTCCAGGCTTCGGAAACGGAAAACTGCGCCAACATCTCGTGATTTTGATTGGCGTCATCAAACGAGCCGGGCGTCAAAGGTACGGCTGCATTGGCTCTGGCGATCTTAAACAAGGCGTTCTCCCGTTCGGATGCGGCTCTCGCCGCACGCTCGGCAAACACAAAGAAACAGGATCACGCAGCAGCGGGCATGATGCCCGCGCTTCATCCGGCGATTATTGCCACGGCCATCTGGCCTCCGTAACCGGAGCCCCTCGAAGCCGAACGTTCACGTATCGCCTTCCGCGCTCCGGCCTCGTCTATTGGCGAAAAATTATCGCCGGGCGCGCTTTAATTGCAGCGCGGATTTATAGGGGCTTTTGGACAAACGGCAACGGCTTTTTAAGGGGTATTCGGATCGGCCTCATTTCTGGGGATGCCTATATCTTCGGCCTATTTCTCGAGAATTGGCATGGGAAGATCATCTTTGAGAGCTTTGCAAACGTTTTCACTCAACGTCAGGCGGGAAATGTTGCAGCAGCATTGCGATCTCTCGCATGTCGGCAGGCTGAGAAATACGCAGGCAGCGCAAGTTTGGCGCAAGCTTCGTGCCCAGGACCTGTAAGAGGGAGCGGGACAGGCGTTCGTCGGCTATGCAAATCACTGTGCCGCACGTCGAATCGTCTTGATCAAAAGAAAAGGGCGACCCGAGGGCCGCCCTTCCTGTTCCGGATGCCGGAATGGTGGTCAGTGATGGCTTTCGCCTATCACATCATGTCCATTCCGCCCATTCCACCCATGCCGCCCGGCATGCCGCCGCCAGCCGATTCTTTCTTCGGCAGTTCGGCGATCATGGCTTCGGTGGTGATCAGCAGCGATGCGACAGAAGCAGCGTTCTGCAGCGCCGTGCGAACGACCTTGAGCGGGTCGACGATTCCCATGGCGATCATGTCGCCATATTCGGACGTCTGGGCGTTGTAGCCGTAGTTGTCTTCGTTCTTGTCGAGGACCTTGCCGACAACGATCGAGGCTTCGTCGCCTGCGTTTTCAGCGATCTGACGAACGAGCGACTGCAGGGCGCGGCGAACGATGTTGATGCCGGCTTCCTGGTCGTCGTTTGCACCCTTGACGGTGATCTTCGTGGAGGAGCGGAGCAGAGCGATACCGCCGCCGGGGACGATACCTTCCTGAACGGCAGCGCGGGTCGCGTTGAGCGCGTCGTCGATGCGGTCCTTCTTTTCCTTCACTTCGACTTCCGTCGAGCCGCCGACGCGGATGACGGCAACGCCGCCAGCGAGCTTGGCAAGACGTTCCTGCAGCTTCTCGCGGTCGTAGTCGGAGGTGGTTTCTTCGATCTGGGCCTTGATCTGGGCAACACGGCCTTCGATGTCGGTCTTGGCGCCCGAACCGTCGACGATCGTGGTGTTTTCCTTGGAGATCGAAACCTTCTTGGCACGGCCGAGCATGTCGAGCGTGACGGATTCGAGCTTGATGCCGAGGTCTTCGGAGATGACAGTGCCGCCCGTCAGGATGGCGATGTCTTCGAGCATGGCCTTGCGGCGGTCGCCGAAGCCAGGAGCCTTGACGGCAGCAATCTTCAGGCCGCCGCGCAGCTTGTTGACGACGAGCGTTGCCAGGGCTTCGCCTTCTACGTCTTCAGCGACGATGAGGAGCGGCTTGCCGGTCTGAACGACGGCTTCGAGAACCGGGAGCATCGACTGCAGGTTCGAGAGCTTCTTCTCGTGAAGGAGAATGAAGACGTCTTCGAGGTCGGCGATCATCTTTTCCGGGTTGGTCACGAAGTAGGGGCTGAGGTAGCCACGGTCGAACTGCATGCCTTCGACGACTTCGAGTTCGGTTTCGGCGGTCTTGGCTTCTTCAACCGTGATGACGCCTTCGTTGCCGACCTTCTGCATGGCTTCAGCAATGTCGAGACCGACCTGCTTGTCGCCATTGGCCGAAATCGTGCCGACCTGTGCAACTTCTTCCGAAGTCGAGATCTTCTTGGCCTTGGCCTGGAGATCCTTCACGACGTCCGCAACAGCGAGGTCGATGCCGCGCTTCAGGTCCATCGGGTTCATGCCGGCTGCAACGGCCTTGTTGCCTTCGCGAACGATCGCCTGGGCAAGAACGGTAGCCGTCGTGGTGCCGTCGCCGGCGATGTCGTTGGTCTTCGAAGCAACTTCGCGGACCATCTGGGCGCCCATGTTTTCGAACTTGTCTTCGAGTTCGATTTCCTTGGCGACGGAAACGCCGTCCTTGGTGATGCGCGGCGCGCCGAAGGACTTGTCGATGATGACGTTACGGCCCTTCGGGCCGAGCGTGACCTTCACTGCATCGGCGAGAATGTCGACGCCGCGCAGCATCTTTTCGCGCGCGGTGCGGCCAAACTTGATTTCTTTAGATGCCATATTCTTAACTCCTGAATTCGAGTTGTTCGGGCAAAAGGCCCGTCAGCCATTTCGGGAAAGCAGGTCGGCCGATCAGCCGATGATGCCCATGATGTCGGCTTCCTTCATGATCAGAAGGTCTTCGCCGTCGATCTTGACTTCGGTGCCGGACCACTTGCCGAACAGGATGCGGTCGCCAGCCTTGACGTCGAGTGCGACGACCTTGCCGGACTCATCGCGTGCGCCGGAGCCGACGGCGACGATTTCGCCTTCCTGCGGCTTTTCCTTGGCGGTATCGGGAATGATGATGCCGCCCTTAGTCTTGGCTTCGGACTCAACGCGGCGAACAACGACGCGGTCGTGAAGGGGGCGGAAGTTGGTGCTTGCCATTGTCTAATCCCTCGATCGAATGACATTCGCGGACCGGAGTGGCCCACATGGATAGATGTTAGCACTCCCTTGCGATGAGTGCTAGCGACGAGCATTTAGGGATGGCTCCGAGAGGAGTCAATGAGAGCAATCACGAATTTTTGTGCCGGAATTGTGAAGAGGCCGGAGAATAGTCGAAGATTGCTGCCGAAACCTGGGCGCGGCCGAACTTTGCCGAACTCGTCCGCGCTCGGCGATCTGCCGCTTGGCGATAATCGTCCAAACCCTTTGTCCTTCCGCTTCGCCGGACCGCCGTTCGAGCTCTTCGCGTTGGCCCGGCAGCGAAGAAAATGCCTTGCCATCGCCTTGCGCCTTTGCAATGTCACCGGTGACTGAAGCAAATCGGGAAATCGGAATGGCCAAGCGGATAGAAAACTTCTCGGAGATATCAGGTCACTATGATGTGGTGCTCTGCGATGTCTGGGGCGTCGTTCACAACGGCGTCGATCCGTTCCCGAAGGCGGCCGCAGCCCTTGAAGCGGCACGCGACAGCGGCCTCGCCGTCGTCCTCATCACCAATTCGCCGCGCCTTTCCTGGCAGGTGGTCGAGCAGCTGCGCCAGATCGGCGTTCCCGACAGCGCCTATGACAGGATCGTCACCTCTGGCGACGTCACGCGCGGCTTGATCGCCGAAGGGCCGAAGACCGTCTTTCTGCTCGGCCCCGAGCGCGACAAGGCGCTGCTCGAAGGCATTGGCGTCGAGCGCCGGCCGGCGGGCGAAGCGCAATCGCTGGTCTGCACCGGCTTTTTCGACGACGAGACCGAGAAGCCGGAGGATTACACCGATATGCTTCTCGATTTCAAAGCCCGCGACGTGCCGATGATCTGCGCCAATCCCGACCTCATCGTCGAGCGCGGTCATCGCATCATCCCCTGCGCCGGCGCCATGGCCGCCTATTACGAGCAGCTCGGCGGCAGCACCCGCATCGCCGGCAAGCCGCACCGGCCGATCTACGAGGCAACGCTTGCGGCTGCCCGCGAGCTTCGCGGCGATTTCCCCGTCGATCGCGTGCTGGCGATCGGCGACGGCATGCCGACCGATGTGCGCGGCGCCTTGAATTACGGCCTCGACCTCCTCTACATCAGCGGCGGTATCCACGCTAAGGAATATACTCTCAACGGCGAGACCGACGAGGCGATCCTCAACGCCTATCTCGAACGGGAAAACGCCGCGCCGAAGTGGTGGATGCCCCGCCTTGCATGAAGACACGCCTTGCATGAAGAGAAGCCAGCCGATGACCGTCTTCCACCGCAATGAAACCCGGGAACCCTTGCCCGCCCATCTGAAGGGCGGCGTCATTGCCATCGGCAATTTCGACGGCGTGCACCGCGGCCATCAGTCGGTGCTGAGCCGGGCGCTCGAAATCTCCAAGGCCCGCGGTATCCCCGCTTTGGTGCTGACCTTCGAACCGCATCCGCGCACGGTCTTCCGGCCGCAGGCACCGGTCTTCCGCCTGACGCCCGCGCCGCTGAAGGCCCGCATCCTGGAAACGCTGGGCTTCAGCGCCGTCATCGAATATCCCTTCGATTACGAATTCTCGCAGCGCTCGGCCGATGATTTCATCCATTCGATCCTGAAGGATTGGCTCGGCGCCTCCGAAGTCGTCACCGGCTTCGATTTCCATTTCGGTCGCGGCCGCGAGGGCGGTCCCGCCTTCCTGATGAATGCCGGCCATACCTACGGCTTCGGCGTCACGCTGATCGATGCCTTTCGCGACGAAAACGCCGATGTCGTCTCTTCGAGCCATATCCGCGCGCTCTTGAAGGAGGGCAATGTCAGCGAAGTCGCCGGCATGCTCGGCTACCGCTATACGGTGGAAGCTGAAGTGATCGATGGCGAAAAGCTCGGCCGGCAGCTGGGTTTTCCCACGGCCAACATGCGCTTGCCGCCGGAGGTCGATCTTGCCGCCGGCATCTACGCCGTCCGCTTCCGCCGCCAGGACGGCACGCTCCACGATGCCGTCGCAAGCTACGGCCGCCGCCCGACGGTGACGGAAAACGGCGCACCGCTGCTCGAAACCTATCTTTTCGATTTCAGCGGCGATCTCTACGGCCAGCTCTGCTCCGTCTCGTTCTTCGGCTATCTCCGCCCTGAGCTGAAATTCGACGGCCTCGATCCGCTCGTCGCCCAGATCAAACGCGATGAGGAAGAGGCGAGGGCACTGCTTGCGGGTGTTAAGCCAATCGGCGCTCTTGATCAGAAACTCTGCTTTTCCTCAGCGCAATAGTCGGCTGTCGAAAGGATAGCGGATCATTTTTTCGATTGTCAGGCGCGACGCGTCCGGATGACGCGGATTGATAAGAATATTCGCGGCCTCTGGCATGATTGCCGATGGGACACGCAGGAGACAGAAATCATTGTCTTCCAGTAATTTGCTGCCACGGTCGCGCGTCAGGCTGGTCTGGTTGATCGCAGCAGGATCGATCCCGATATCGAAGGTTTCGATGTTATCCGGGCAATGGATTTTCAGGAGCTGAAAATCTCTCGGAATTTGATGCAGATCGACCTGTACCAGAATTTCGAGGAGCGCAGTCGACGGGTGATCACAGCAATAGACGACGGGAATTCCCTGATGATGCCATCGTCCCGGTGCAAGCAGCCCGCCGCGTCCGGAAAGATCGGCATAATTCGAGATTCGCCATAAGATCATCGCCTAGACGTAAATCCCGTGGTCAATCTGGTGCAGAGCCTGCTCAACGAGGCGGGCGCCGGTTTCCGATTCCAGCAGATCGATCGGCGCGATGCCGTCCATGCCGCGATTGGGCTTGCGCAGCCAATCGAACGCAACGGCTCCGTCGCCGAAAATGCGCTTAGCCATCTCCGCAATCCGCACGATACGCAATGCGCCGTCGTTTTCCTCGACCGTCAGCGGCTCGCCGTTTGCATTGCGTCTCGCCAGAGTTCGGCGCGGTGCGACGAAACGATATATTTCCTCCACGGAAAAGCCGAGCTCTGTCAATTTCAATGCCATCGCTCCGTCATAAACCTGGACGGAGCCGTGCGAAGCGATCTCGAGGCGCTCGCGTATGGTCATCGAGTCTGATGTCTGAAGAAAACCGAGCATTGCCAACCTCTATGCCACTTGCCCCAATATATATGCGCATTTGGCGCCATCTTCAATTGCTTCCGTTGTGGCAAGCCGGCCTCTTCCTTTTCCCGGCAAAAACGCCTATGAACCGGCGCGATGAAGAAATATCGGCTGGCAATGATGATGCGAATTATCGGCCCGGCCTTCCGCGCGCGCTAAGCGGCCGGAAGGTCCGGGTTTTTGGCGCTTGGATACGAGCGCTTCCGTCACCAGCTATTTCACGCCCGTTGCGCCCCTTCCTGGGCCGCCAGAAAACGATTGTCAGACATGACCGACACAGCCGAAAAGATCGACTATTCGAAGACCCTCTATTTGCCCGAGACCGATTTTCCCATGCGCGCCGGCCTGCCGCAGAAGGAGCCGGAACTCGTCAAGCGCTGGCAGGAGATGGGTCTCTACAAGAAACTGCGCGCTTCCGCCGCTGGCCGCGAGAAATTCGTCCTTCACGACGGCCCGCCCTATGCCAACGGCAACATCCATATCGGCCACGCGCTGAACAAGATCCTCAAGGACGTCATCAACCGTTCGTTCCAGATGCGCGGCTACGACGCCAATTACGTGCCCGGCTGGGATTGCCACGGCCTGCCGATCGAATGGAAGATCGAGGAGAAATACCGCGAGAAGGGCAAGAACAAGGACGAGGTCCCGGTCAACGAATTCCGCCGGGAATGCCGTGAATTCGCCGCCGGCTGGATCAAGGTCCAGGCGGAAGAGTTCAAGCGTCTCGGCATCGAGGGCGACTTCGACAATCCCTATACGACGATGAATTTTCACGCGGAATCGCGCATCGCCGGCGAACTCTTGAAGATCGCCGCAAGCGGTCAGCTTTATCGCGGCTCCAAGCCGATCATGTGGTCGGTGGTCGAGCGCACGGCGTTGGCAGAGGCCGAGGTCGAATACCAGGATTATGAGAGCGACACGATCTGGGTGAAATTCCCGGTCGTCGAAGGTCCGGCCGCGCTCAAGGATGCGTTCGTGGTCATCTGGACGACCACGCCCTGGACGATCCCCGGCAACCGAGCGGTCTCCTTTTCCGCGCGTGTTTCCTACGGTCTCTACAAGGTGACTGCCGCCGAGAACGATTTTGGTCCGCGTCCCGGCGAAAAGCTGATCTTTGCCGATAAGCTGGCCGAGGAATCCTTCGCCAAGGCCAAGCTGCAGTACAAGCGCTTGAGCGATGTCTCTGCGGCCGACTTCGCAGCGATGACCTGTGCGCATCCCTTCAAGGGTCTCGACGGCGGCTATGAATTCCGCGTGCCGCTGCTCGATGGCGACCACGTCACCGATGACGCTGGCACCGGCTTCGTGCACACCGCACCCAGCCACGGTCGCGAAGACTTCGATGCCTGGATGTCGGCTGTCCGCACGCTTGAGGCCCGCGGCATCGACACTAAAATCCCGTTCCCCGTCGATGACGGCGGTTTCTATACCGCCGACGCCCCCGGCCTCGAAGGCGCCCGCGTCATCGACGATAACGGCAAGAAGGGCGATGCCAACGACCGCGTCATCAGAGAGTTGATCGCCCGCGGCGCACTCTTTGCCCGCGGCCGGCTGAAGCACCAGTATCCGCATTCATGGCGCTCGAAGAAGCCGGTCATCTTCCGCAACACGCCGCAATGGTTCGTCTATATGGACAAGACCCTTGCCGACGGCACGACGCTGCGTTCGCGCGCTCTGGGTGCGATCGACGACACGCGCTTCGTGCCCGCCGCCGGCCAGAACCGCCTGCGCGCCATGATCGAAGGCCGTCCGGACTGGGTGCTCTCGCGCCAGCGCGCCTGGGGCGTGCCGATCGCCGTCTTCGCCGACGATGAGGGCGAGGTCCTGATCGACGAAGCCGTCAACGGCCGCATCCTCGAAGCCTTCGAACATGAGGGCGCCGACGCCTGGTTTGCCGAAGGCGCCAAGGAGCGTTTCCTCGGCAATGACCACGACCATTCCCGCTGGACCCAGGTCATGGATATCCTCGACGTCTGGTTCGACTCTGGCTCGACGCACACCTTCACGCTCGAAGACCGCCCGGACCTGAAGTGGCCGGCCGACCTTTATCTCGAAGGTTCCGACCAGCATCGCGGCTGGTTCCATTCGTCGCTGCTGGAATCGGCGGCCACCCGCGGCCGTGCGCCTTACAATGCCGTCCTCACCCATGGTTTCACCATGGACGAGAAGGGCGAGAAGATGTCGAAGTCGAAGGGCAACGTCACCGCACCTCAGGAAGTGATGAAGGATGCCGGCGCCGATATCCTGCGCCTCTGGGTGATGACCTCGGATTATGCCGACGACCTGCGCGTCGGCAAGACGATCATCCAGACCAATGTCGATGCCTATCGCAAGCTGCGCAACACCATCCGCTGGATGCTCGGCACGCTTGCCCACGACAAGGGCGAGGAGATCGCGCTTCCCGACCTGCCGGAGCTGGAACAGCTTATGCTACATCGGTTGGCCGAACTCGACGAGCTGGTGCGCGAGAACTACGATGCCTTCGACTTCAAGAAGATCGCCCGCGCGCTGATCGATTTTGCCAATGTCGAGCTGTCGGCCTTCTATTTCGATGTCCGCAAGGATGCGCTCTATTGCGACGCGCCGTCGAGCCTGCGCCGGCGCGCCAGCCTGCACGTCATCCGCCAGATCTTCGATTGCATGGTGACCTGGCTCGCCCCGATGTTGCCCTTCACCACCGAGGAGGCCTGGCTGTCGCGCAATCCGTCCGCCGTTTCCGTGCATCTGGAGCAGTTTGCTCCGGTTGCAAAGGAATGGCGCAACGATGCCCTGGCCGAGAAGTGGAAGAAGATCCGTACAGTGCGTTCGGTTGTGACCGGCGCTCTGGAAATCGAGCGCAAGGACAAGCGCATCGGCTCCTCGCTGGAAGCGGCTCCCGTCGTTCATATCGCCGATCCGGAACTGCTGAAGGCGTTGGAAGGCCAGGACTTCACCGAGGTCTGCATCACCTCGGCAATCGAGATCAAGGCCGGCGAAGGACCGGTGAATGCCTTCCGCCTGGCTGAGGTGCCGGAGGTCAGCGTCGTGCCGAAGCCTGCAGAGGGCGAGAAATGCGCCCGCTCATGGCGCATCACCAGGGATGTCGGTTCCGATCCGAAATATCCCGATGTTTCGGCCCGCGATGCCGCCGCCCTTCGCGAGCTTGCCGCCCTCAAGTGAAGAATATTGCCGGGTGAATTGCGTTTTCGCGGTTCATCCGGTAAAAGCTGCCTGAAAATGGCCGGATTTTTGCGTCAGGGGGACGGTTGTCCGGTTGGGCGACGATTGCACCGGCAGGGCTGGAAGGGTTTTCATGTTAGCAACGCATTGGTTCCGTATGGGCGCCTGCCTGTCTGTTGTAGTGGCGGGATGCTCCCTGGTGTCCGGTTGCGCCAGCAGCCCGACCTACGGCACCGACAAGACCGCCATGGAACAGTTGACCGACGATCTCGGCCAGTCCGTGTCGTTGACCGGCCCTGACCCGAAGAACAAGGGCGTCAAGTACACGCCGCGTCCGACGCTGGTGCTGCCGGCGCAGGCTCAGAAAGAGACCCTCGTTGCGCCGCAGCCGACGGTCGCCAACAAGGACAATCCGCAATGGCTTGAATCGCCGGAGGAGACGCGTGCTCGTCTCGTTTCGGAAGCCGACGCGAATTCGGACAATCCGAATTACCGCTCGCCGCTCGCCAGCTCTGCGATCGAAGGCGGCCGGCGCACGACGGAAGCCCAGACCAAGGCCTATCGTGAAGCCCGTGCCCTGCAGAAGGGCTCCTATGTCGACCAGCGCCGCTATATATCCGATCCGCCGCCCGGCTACCGCACTGTCGACGATCCGGCAAAGCTCGATGATGTCGGCGAGCCCGAGCTCAAGAAGCAGAAGAAGCGCAAGAAGGATGCAGCTGTCGCCAACACCGGCAAGCAGTGGTGGAACCTCCTGCAATAGCGGCTTTCCTCGGCACGGCTGTCCGGTTGGTTCAAATGTCTTGTGACATCGCCGATCAGCCCCTCATCCGCCTGCCGGCACCTTCTCCCCGCTCGCGGGGCGAAGGGACATGCCGCACCGGTTTCCTCAATCTCGACGCCGCGTTTGGCACGTCCCCTCGCCCCGTTTTTACGGGGAGAGGGTTAGGGTGAGGGGCAGCCATCGGCACAAATCGGGCAGCGGTGGCTCGAGGTTGAGCATGACGGCATGCAAAGACGCTGGGATTACGGCGCCTCTCTCCTTTGCGAAAAGAACTTTCGCAGCAGATCGGCCGACTGGACCTCGTTGAAGCCGGAATAGACCTCCGGGGCGTGGTGGCAGGTCGGCTGCGCATAGAATCGCACGCCATTGTCGACGGCGCCGCCCTTCGGGTCCTCGGCGCCGTAATAGAGCCTGCGGATACGCGCAAACGAGATGGCTGCTGCGCACATGGTGCAAGGCTCCAGCGTCACGTAGAGATCGGCGCCGACCAAACGTTCCTGTCCGAGCGCTTCGCAGGCGAGCCGGATCGCGGCGATTTCGGCATGCGCGGTCACGTCTTTGAGCTCGCGCGTGCGGTTTCCCGAGCGTGAAACGGCAATATCGTCGACAACGACGACGGCGCCGATCGGCACCTCGCCGCGTTCTCCGGCGGCACGCGCTTCGTCGAGCGCCATCTCCATGAAACGATTTGTCTTCACGATCGCAAGAATTTCCACTTAACCGCAGATGCGTGACCTGATAGACAGGCCCAAAAGGCAGGCAAACAACAAATGACACCCAAAGACAAGCCAAAACGCCCGGGCGCAAAGCCCCTTTCACGGGATATCAGGTCGAAAGCCGGCCCGAAGGCGGACGGCGACAAGCCGGCAAAGCCTGCGGCCGCCCGCGCGGTCGCCGCTGAGACCGATGGCGAGGCCAAGGCTGAACGCATTTCCAAGGTGATGGCGCGTGCCGGCGTCGCCTCCCGCCGCGACATCGAACGCATGATCATGGAAGGCCGTGTGACGCTGAACGGCAGGGTTCTCGAAACCCCCGTCGTCAACGTCACGCTCGCCGATCGCATCGAGGTCGACGGCGTGCCGATCCGCGGCATCGAGCGCACCAGGCTGTGGCTTTATCATAAGCCCGCGGGCCTCGTGACCACCAATGCCGATCCGGAAGGCCGCTCGACCGTCTTCGACAACCTGCCGGAAGAATTGCCGCGCGTCATGTCGATCGGCCGCCTCGACATCAACACCGAAGGCCTGCTGCTCTTGACCAATGACGGTGGTCTCGCCCGCGCGCTCGAGCTGCCGGCGACCGGCTGGCTGCGGCGCTACCGCGTCCGCGCCCATGGCGAGATCGATCAGGACGCGCTCGACAAGCTGAAGGACGGCATTGCCGTCGACGGCGTGCTCTACGGCTCGATCGAGGCGACGCTCGACCGCACGCAAGGCTCGAACGTCTGGATCACCATGGGTCTTCGCGAAGGCAAGAACCGCGAAATCAAGAACGTGCTCGGCGCGCTTGGCCTCGACGTCAATCGCCTGATCCGCATTTCCTATGGCCCGTTCCAGCTCGGCGACCTGCCGGAAGGCCATGTCGTCGAAGTGCGCGGCCGCACACTGCGCGACCAGCTCGGCCCGCGCCTCATCGAGGAAGCCAAGGCGAATTTCGACGCGCCGATCTACAATGCGGCGGCGGTCGCTGCCGAGGAAGAGGCAGAGCCCGCAGCACCTGAAAGGCGCGAGCGTCCGCGCCGCGACGAGGACAAGCGCGAGCGGGCGCTGAGCCGCCTCGACACCAAGCGCGACGATCGCCACGGTGGCGCGCGCAAAGAGGACGATCGCCGTGACGGCGGGCGCCGGGACGACGAGAAGCCGAAGCGTCCGCAGCCGCTCGGCCAGCGCCGCAGCGCCAATGTCTGGATGGCGCCGGGCGCCCGGCCGCTCGGCGAAAAAGCCGCGGCGAAAGCTGCCAAGAATGCGCAGACCGCGCGTCGGCGCGGCGAGCCGGTGCCGGCAAAGAATGATCGCATCGAAGATCGCCCGCGCACCCAGGTGAACCGCGTGCGCGAAGAGGATGGCGAGTGGATCCGCTCGAGCGAAGAGCCCCGCCGCAAGGATGAGGGCGAGGGCTTCGGCCGCAAGCGCGGCTTTGGTGATCGCCCCGCCCGCGAAGACCGCGGTTCTGGCGACCGCCCGGCGCGCGGCGAACGGCCGTTCAGTGATCGTCCCTCGCGTGGGGATCGGCCCTTCGGCGACAAGCCGCGCGGTGATCGCAAACCGCGTACGGACGGTGACGAGCGTCCTCGTGCCGCGAGAAGCTCTGCCGGTGAGGGCCGTTCGGAGCGTCCGCGTGGCGACCGGCCGTTCGGTGATCGTCCCTCGCGCGGGGATCGCCCCTTCGGCGACAAGCCGCGTGCTGATCGCAGGCCGCGCGAGGACGGTGACGAACGCCCGCGGGCAGCCAGAAGCTTTGCTGGCGAGGGCCGCTCCGAGCGTCCGCGCGGCGAAAGATCGTTCGGCGACAAGCCCTCGGGCGACAGGCCTTCTGGTGACAGGCCGCGCGGCAAGGGCTTTGGGGCCAAGCCCGGTGGGGCCAAGCCTGGTGGGGCCAAGAGTTTTTCCGGCAAGCCGAAAGGCGCCAAGCCGGGCGGTGACAGACCGGGCGGCGACAGGCCTGCGGGCGGGCCGTCCAGAGGTGGTGCTAAAGGAAAAGGAATGACGCGCGGTGCGGATCGTCGGCGGTGAGTTTCGCGGACGGCCTCTCGCCGTGCCAAAATCCAACGAGATCCGGCCGACTGCCGACCGGACGCGCGAGAGCCTGTTCAATATATTGAGCCATGCCTATCCGGAATGCGTCGATGGCACCCGGATTCTCGACCTTTTTGCCGGAACCGGCGCCGTCGGCCTCGAAGCGGTTTCACGCGGCTGTCGCCATGCGCTCTTCGTCGAAAACAGCGTCGAGGGCAGGGCGCTGCTTTGGGAGAACATCGATGCGCTCGGCCTGCATGGCCGCACACGCATCCTGCGCCGGGATGCGACCGATCTCGGCAGCGTCGGCAATCTCGAACCCTTCGATGTGCTCTTTGCCGACCCGCCCTATGGCAAGGGTCTCGGCGAAAAGGCGATGGCGGCGGCGGTCGAGGGCGGCTGGCTGCGGCCTGGCGCAATCGCGGTGCTGGAAGAACGCGCCGATATTGTCGTTTCCGTGCATCCTTCCTATGTTTTCCTCGAAAGCCGCATCTTTGGCGATACGAGGGTGCATTTCTTCCGATATCAGCCGCAATAAGCGGGGGCGGGCGTGCAGCAGGCAGAGATCATCAGCCCGAAATTGCCTGCGATCAGCGATGTGCCGACGGTCGCCGTCGCTTTTGGCGGCGGCGGTGCGCGCGGACTTGCCCATATCCATGTCATCGAGACGCTCGATGAACTCGGCATCCGCCCGGTGGCGGTATCAGGCTCGTCGATCGGCGCGATCATGGCGGCCGGCATGGCGGCCGGCATGTCAGGCGCCGAAATCCGCGAACATGCGCTGACGACCGTCGGCAACAAGACGGCCGTCGTCGCCCGCATCTGGGGCCTGAGGCCGGCGACGGTGCGCGATGCGGTGGCCAAGGGTATCCGCATCGGCCAGTTCAATCTGGAGCGGATCCTGAAAGCCTTCCTGCCGTCCGAGCTGCCGGCCCGCTTCGAGGATCTGCTGGTCCCGATGAAGGTGATCACCACGGATTATTACGGGCAGTGCGAAGTCATCATCGAACAGGGTGAGCTGTTCCCGGCGCTCGCGGCCTCTTCCGCCATCCCCGCCGTCTTCATGCCGGTGCGCCTGCGCGACCGCGTGATGATCGACGGCGGCATCAGCAATCCGGTGCCCTATGAATGCCTGATGGATCTTGCCGACATCGTCGTCGGCATCGATGTCGTCGGCGCGCCGGAAGGTGACGGCACGCATATTCCGAACCGCATGGAGAGCATCTTCGGTTCCGGTCAGCTGATGATGCAGACGGCGATCTCGCTGAAGCTGAAGCTTCGCCCGCCGCATATCTTCCTGCGCCCGACCGTCGGCCGCACCGGCGTCATGGATTTCCTCAAGGCCCGTGAAGTCCTTGCCATGTCCGTCGGCGTCAAGGACGACCTGAAATTCGCCCTTGACCGGGAAATCGAGGCTCGGCTGAAGCGCTAGCTATTTCTTTGCTTCACTGGGCATGGCCCTCATGGCCGGTATGACCCGCGCCGTTTGAAGCCTCATTCATCATCACCGTGCCCTCGAAGCTTGAGAACAGCGCAAGCGCGGAAGAATCGAGGCCGGCCTCGGCATTCTTCAGTTTCGCAGCCAGCCCGGCGGCGTCAACTGCGGAGAGCCCGATCGTCTCCAGCGTCGCGGTATCCTTCAGGCTGTCGCCGCTGCAGAGATAGATGCTCCAGCCGTGATGCGTCTTTTTCATCAGGGCCCGTCCGCCGCGTCCGTCCTGCCGCCAGCCGACGATCGCCCAATCGCCCTGAACGACGACCGGGGCGATATCGAGCGGCTTGTCTGGCCTTTCGAACATCACCTTCAGCCTCGCCGGGATCGCCTGTTGCGGATCGTCATCCGCAGATGCCATGGACGCAAGCAGCACGCCGGCAAGAATAGCGATGATCTTCTTCATTTGATGGCCTCCTTCAAGCGAGAACACGTTTCAGCAACGGTACGAACCGCACGACGATCTGGTCAAAGGCGATCATGACAAGAATCGCGAGCCCGCTCATCGGAAAGGTGATGGCGAATATCCCGACAATCACCCACAGGCCGTAATAGATCGAAGGCTTTGGCGGCATGGGTGGCACGCCGAGGCGGCCGATCGGGCGACGTTTCCACCACATGACGACGGCGGTCACGCAGCTGAGCACAATTGCAAGGCATGTTGCGAGCATCAGCAGCTGGTTGAAACGCCCCCATTCCTGTCCTTGGTGGACATTGATGCCCCACTCGATCGCTTTGCCGAGGAACGGATATTGATCGAAGCCGATATCGATCAATGGTTTGCCGGAATACTGGTCGATATGGAGCGTGCGTTCGTCGGCAAGATCGTCGGGAAAGAGCGAGGCGGTATAGACGCCCGTCTCGTCGGAGGGGATCGCCACGTCGAAGCCCGGCGCCATGCCCAGCCGTTTGGCGATCTCCACGGCTTTGTCGAGGCCGATTGGCCTGGCTGATTGCGCGGCGGCGATATCGGAAAGCGGGACCGGCGCCTTCTCGACGGTCCAGCCGCTGTTCGGAAGGATATCCTCGGTGACTTTTCGCGACTTCGGCACTTGGTCCCAGAGCTGGACCGGATAGCCGAGGCCGTGTTCGGTCAGCCAGGCATTGGCGTTCGCCCCCCAATAGGCCGACCATGGCATGCCTGACATCGCAAGGAAGAAGATCAGGACACCGGCGAAGGCACCGGTCACGGCATGCAGGTCGCGCCAGAAAACGCGGCGGCCGGGCGTTCCCCGCACGCTGACAACGCCGCCCGTCTGGCGTCGCGGCCACCAGAGATAGATGCCGGTGACGACGAGCACCATGGCAAAGCCGCCGGCAATTTCGATCAGCCGGTTCGTTATGGTGCCGAAATAGGCGAGGCTGTGGATGCGCTTGACGACATAATTGAACTCGTCGGTCGATCCGACCACATCGAGCACCTTGCCGTCATAGGGGTTGACGAAGACCAGCATCGAGCCGGCATCGCTGGAGAGGGTGACGATGGCCGATCGCTCGGGCAGGACCGGGTCCTTGTAGGATGTCGCGGTTGAGCCCGGCACGGCGGAGGCGGCGATCTCTGCGATCCGCTCCGGCGACAGCGCTTCGCCAGCCGGCTGGACACTGTAGCGGTAGCCGAAGAAGGTGCTGTTGATCTCGTCCTTGAAGAGATAGAGCGATCCGGTAACGGCCAGATTGAGCAGGAAGGGTATGACGAGAAGCCCGGCAAAGAAATGCCAGCGCCAGATGGCACGGTAGAGCGAAACGCCGTCTGCGGCATCCTCTGCCGGTTCGGCAGCAGTAATAGTCGACATGAGAACGGATCCGTATCCACGACCGACGGCACGCATGCAGCTCGGCCGGCGTTGAAAGGCGCGTCACGGCGCCTGCCGCAACGCGAAGTTCAGGCAGGGATCGGATCGGCAGGAGGAGCCCGAGGACCGGTATTGGGCGGGAAAAGCTGGCGATGGAAGGCCTCGGTCCGGATCGGCAATTCAACCGTCACCGCAAAGGGTATGGCAGCACCGGCGATGTCCGTCGGCGCCGGCAGGAGGATGGAGGCTCCGATCCGGCAGGCTTCGCAACCATGCGAATGCGCCTTGTCGTGTCGGCTCTGACCGGATTTGTCCGTCGTGGTGACGCAAAGCGTCGGCAGTGACCCGTCCGGAAGCACATATTGGGCGAGTTCAGCCGGATCAAATTCGCCAGCCGCTGCGGCGGGTAGCTGATGGGCGAAGCCGACGAACACCAGTGCGACCGCGCACAGGATGCGCAGCGCCCATTGTTCGATCTGTCTCGTCCGTCTGATCAAGTTTCCCTCTTGGATCGCTCCGATCGGACGTTTGATAAACGCCGCCCCCTTGATATTCAATGCGTCAATTTCGCAAGCCGGTCAGGGGCGATCAGGCATCCGCCGTCGCATCCGCGGTTCCGGCCAGCGGATCGTCCTCGAAGGGATCGGCAGCACGCTTCGGCTTGACCAGCGGTTCGGGGCGGACTGGGTGGGAAAACAGCATGTCGCGCCCGGCCTGCAGCCCTTCGGACACCTGCAGCATCAGGCGCGCCTCGTCGCGCTTGCGGATATCCTCGCCGATTTCGTAGGCGTCGACCTCGGAAACGCCGAGCGCCTCCAGCGTTCGCCGTCCGAAGAGAAGGCCCGATTCCAGCGTTTCGCGCAGCTCGTAATCGACGCCCTTGTTGCGCAGTTCGATCGAATGGATGCGGTCGTAGGAACGCACGTAGAGCCTTGTGTGCGGATAGTCGGCCTGCACCAGTTCCACCACCTTGTCGGTGATTTCCTTCTTCTGCGTGCAGACCAGCACGATCTTCGCCCGGTCGATGCCGGCCGAGCGCAGCACGTCCTTGCGGGCGCCGTCGCCGAAATAGATGCGGAAGCCGAAGGAGGAGGCCTGGCGGATGCGGTCGGCCGAAAAATCGATGACGGTGACGCTGCGCCCGCCGGCAAGCAGGATCTGGGCGGCGATCTGGCCGAAACGCGAGAAGCCGACCATCAGCACGTCGGCGCCGGCTCCCTCGAAATCCTCGTCCAGTTCCTCCTGCTCGTCGCCGTTGAGCAGCCGCTTCGAAAGCGCCGAGCCGATCGGCGTCAGCGCCATGGACAGCGTGACGATTGCGACCAGCAGTGAGGCTGTGCTCGTCGACATCAGCCCGGCCGCACCCGCGGTGGTAAACAGCACGAAGCCGAATTCGCCGCCCTGCGGCAGCAGGAAGGCGATGCGGATCGCATCGTCGTGCGAAGAGCCGGAGATCCGGCAGATCCCGTAGATGACGATCGCCTTGACGGCCATGACGATAGGCACGGCGACGATGACGAAGAGCGCGTTGTCGGCGAGAACCTCGAGCTCCAGCGATAGGCCGACGGCGATGAAGAAGATAGCGAGCAGCACGCCACGGAACGGCTCGATATCCGCCTCCAGCTCGTGCCGGTAGGAGGATTCGGCAAGCATCACGCCGGATAGGAAGGCGCCCATCGCCATCGAAAGCCCGGCAAGCTGCATCAGGCTCGCCGATCCCATGACGACGAAGAGGGCAGCCGCGATCATTGCTTCGCGCGCGCCGGTCCGGGCGATGATCTGGAAGAGCGGCGTCAGCAGATAGCGCCCCATGACGATCATCGCCGCAACGGCGCCGACGGCCACAGCGAAATCCAACAGCGGCGCGTTGCTGCCCTTGTCGCCGCCGTCGAGGATGGTGATCAGCGCCAGCAGCGGCACGATCGCCAGGTCCTGGAACAGCAGCATCGAAAAGGAGCGCTGCCCGTATCGCGTATTGACGTCGCCGTCGCCCTCGAGGATCTGCATGGCGAAGGCGGTCGAAGACAGCGCCAGGCCAAATCCGGCAACGATGCTGCCGCGCCCGTCGAGCACCTGGGAAAACCAGGCAAGCGCGGTCAGCGCCAGTCCCGTCAGCACCACCTGCGCCGTGCCGAGGCCGAAGATATCGCGCCGCATCTGCCAGAGGCGGGTGGGTTTCAGCTCCAGTCCGATGATGAAGAGCAGGAAGACGACGCCGAGTTCGGCGACGGCGAGGATCTGTTCGCCATCGGTGATGCCGTGGAAGACCGGGCCGATGACGATGCCGGCGGCGAGATAGCCGAGCACCGTGCCGAGCCCGAGTTTCTTGAAGATCGGAGCGGCGACCACCGCCCCGCCAAGCAGCAGGATCGTTTCGGAAAAAAAGGCATTGGGCGCTGACATGCTGACAATTTCTTTCGACGGCGGGGAGCAAGCAGGCAGCCCCGATAAAGAATCGGTGACGGCGGCCTTGATGCTTGGGAGAGTGCACAATAAATGGAAGCCGAAGGAAAGGCCAAATCATGTCCTCTGAAATTGATTCCTCGACACTTCTTTCCCGCGCAAGTCAATTGATCGATCTGGCAAGGAAGGCAGGGGCCGATGCCGCCGACGCCGTCGTCGTCCGGTCGCGCTCGCAATCGGTCAGCGTTCGCCTCGGCAAGGTCGAGGGCACGGAATCCTCCGAAAGCGACGATTTTTCCCTGCGCGTCTTCATCGGCCAGCGCGTCGCCAGCGTTTCGGCCAATCCGGGCTTCGATCTTCAGGCGCTGGCCGAACGCGCCGTCGCCATGGCCAAGGTTTCCCCGGAAGACCCCTTTGCCTGCCTGGCGGATGAGGCGAGCCTTTCGAGAAGCTATCCCGACCTGCAATTGCTCGATACCACCGAGGTCTCCTCCGAGATGCTGCGCGAGGCGGGTCTTGCCGCGGAAGCAGCAGCCCTTGCGGTCAAGGGCGTCACCAATTCCTCCGGCGCCGGCGCCTCCGCCGGCATGGGCGGCCTCGTTCTTGCCACCTCGCACGGTTTCGAGGGCAGTTACATGGCCTCGCGTTTCGGCCACTCCGTCAGCGTGATTGCCGGCGAAGGCACCGGCATGGAGCGCGACTATGATTATGACAGCCGCCTTTATTACGCCGAACTAGACGATCCCGCTGAAATCGGCCGTCGCGCCGGCGAACGGGTGATCAAGCGCGTCAATCCGCGCCAGGTACCGACCGGCAAGGACGTCACGGTCATTTTCGACCCGCGTGTCGCCCGTGGCTTCGTCGGCCATATCGCCGGTGCGATCAATGGTGCTTCCGTCGCCCGCAAGTCCAGCTTCCTGCGCGACAAGATGGGTCAGCAGATCCTGAAGTCAGGCCTGTCGATCACCGATGATCCGCTGATCGTGCGCGGCCCTTCCTCGCGGCCCTTCGATGGCGAAGGCGTGTCCGGCGAGCGGCTGGTGATGATCGAGGATGGTGTCCTGAAGCACTGGTTCCTCTCGACCTCGACCGCGCGCGAGTTGGGTCTGGAGACCAACGGCCGCGGCGTGCGTGGCGGCACCGCCGTCTCGCCTTCCTCCACCAACCTTGCCCTGGAACCCGGCGATATCTCGCCGGAGGATCTGATCCGCAGCGTCGGCAACGGTTTTTATGTGACCGAATTGATCGGCCACGGCGTCAACATGATCACCGGCGAATACAGCCGCGGCGCCACCGGCTTCTGGATCGAGAACGGCGAACTCACCTTCCCGGTCTCCGAGGTGACGATCGCCTCGAACCTCAAGGAGATGTTCATGCGCCTGACGCTGGCAAATGACATCGACCGCAAATTTGGCGTCGCCGCCCCCACCTTCGCCATCGAAGGTATGACGCTAGCAGGGCGCTGAGAAACGGATTGACGGGATGAGCGATAAGGAAAAGGCCCGCTGGCAGAGCGATCTCACGCTGATCGCCGATGCCGCGAGAGAGGCGGGCGCCGTCGCTTTCGGCTTCTTCAACCAGTCTCCCGAAGTCTGGTGGAAGAACGAGGACCGTTCTCCCGTCAGCGCCGCCGATTTCGCCGCCAACAAGACGCTCGAGACCATCCTGCGCAAGGCCCGGCCGGATTATGGCTGGCTGTCGGAAGAAACTGATGACGATGCCGACCGTCTCTCGCGCGAGACGCTGTTCATCATCGATCCGATCGACGGGACGCGCGCTTTCCTCGGCGGGCAGAAGGTCTGGTGCGTCAGCGTCGCGGTGGTTCATCGCGGCCGGCCGGTCGCCGGCGTGCTCTATGCCCCGGCGCTCGAGGAGCTCTATGAGGCTGTCGAGGGCGGCGTGGCGCTGAAGAACGGCGTCCCCTTCACCGTCTCGGCCGCCGGCTCGGAAGAGATGAGCCGCCTTGCGATCGGCGAAGACCTGCTGAAGACCTTTCCGCCGGAATTCCAAGACCGGGTGACGCGCGAGAAATACATTCCCTCGCTGGCCTATCGCATCGCCATGGTGGCGGACGGTCGTCTCGAAGGCACCTTCGTCAAGGGCAATTCACATGATTGGGACCTTGCCGCTGCCGATCTGATCCTTGTCTGCGCCGGCGGCCGGCTCGTCGATATCGAAGGTCGGGCGATCGTCTACAATCGCGCGGAAGTCACCCACAAGGTCCTCTGTGCGGCGCCAACGCCTCGCCTCGAGGAATTCCTCACGGCCTTTGCGGGGCGACGAGACAGTTGACGTTTCCGTCAAAATCCCGCAGATGGGTGGCGGAGGAGAATAGGCAGAAAGAGAACAAAAAATGACTGATTCCGGTGACAAAAAGCAGCTTCTGCATCTCGTTTTTGGCGGCGAACTGGAAAGCCTCGATGACGTTCAGTTCCGTGATCTGCAGGGTCTCGATATCGTCGGCATTTTCCCGGATTATGCCACGGCGCTGACGGCCTGGAAGTCGAAGGCGCAGCAGACGGTCGACAATGCGCATATGCGCTACTTCATCGTCCACATGCATCGTTTGCTCGATCCGCAGGAAAAGCTCAAGGGCTGAGCTTGGCAAGTGCCGCCGGCCGGCCGCTCGTCGAGCGGGCTTTGCTGCATCGGGCGCGCCCGTCGATCCGGATTGTTTGACGCATTCTGAACAAATTAATCGGCCATTGCGGCCGCAACGATAATTAGGGAATGGGTTTGATGTCGATCGGTTTTGATCGGAGGCTGGCGCGATGAGTTCCCGGATGGCGCGGTTCGGTCTGAACGCATACCGTCTGGCGGGAACCGTGGCCTCTCCTGTCGTCGGCCTCTATATCACCTACCGCACGGCCAAGGGCAAGGAAGACCGGGCCCGCCGCCTGGAACGCTTCGGTTATCCGAGCGCCAACCGGCCGCAGGGCCCACTCATCTGGTTTCACGCCGCAAGCGTCGGTGAAACCAATGCCGTCATCCCGCTGATCCGCGAAATCCGCCGCCGCGACATCCATGTCATTCTGACGACCGGCACCATCACCTCGGCCAAGCTCGCCGCCGAGCGTCTCGGCCAGGAAGCGATCCATCAATATGTGCCGCTCGACCTGAAGCCCTCCGTCAGCCGCTTCCTCGATTATTGGCAGCCCGATTGCGCCATCATCGCCGAATCCGAGATCTGGCCGGCAACGGTGCTGGAGCTCGGCCGCCGCCGCATTCCGCAGATCCTGATCAATGCCCGCATGTCGGACCGCTCCTTTGCCCGCTGGCGCCGCCGCCCGGCGATCGCCGAAGCCTTGTTCGAGAATCTCGCCCTCGTCATCGCCCAGTCGGATGTCGATGCCGAACGTTTCCGCGATCTGGGCGCCGTCCCTGTCATCACCTCGGGCAATCTGAAGGTCGATACCGACGCGCCGCCGTATGACAGCGCGGTCTTCGCTCGCTACAAGAAGCAGATCGGCGAGCGCAAGACCTGGGCGGCGATCTCGACCTTCGACGGCGAGGAGAATGCCGCCGCCATCGTTCACCGGGCGCTCAGGGAGCGCGACCATCAATTGACCATCATCGTGCCGCGCCATCCCGAGCGCAGCGACGAGATCGAGGCAGCCTTGGTCAAGCAGGGGCTGAAGGTCGCCCGCCGCACCCGCGACGATGTCTTGTCTGCCGATGTCGATATCTTCCTCGGTGATACGATCGGCGAAATGGGCCTCTATCTCCGCCTGACGGAAATCGCCTTCGTCGGCCGTTCGCTCTTTGCCGAAGGCGGCCAGAACCCGCTGGAGCCCGCCATGCTCGGCTGCGCCATTTTATCCGGCGGCCATGTGCAGAATTTCCGCGATGCCTATCAGAAGCTTGCCCGCAGCGGCAGCGCCCGCATGGTGCGCGATACTGAAATGCTGGCCAAGGGCGTGCATTATCTGCTGATCAACGACGACGCCCGCCGCAACATGATCGAGGCCGGCATCACCGCCGTGCACGAGATGCGCGGCGCGCTGACGGCAACGGTAAAGGGGCTGGAACCCTATATCAATCCGCTGACGGTTAAGGCGCGGCTGCTGCCCAAGGCCGTGGCCCAGGCCTGAGGAGCGAAGATGTCGGCAGCGTCCCCTATCAAAGGCATTCTCTTCGACAAGGACGGCACGCTGCTCGACTATGACGAGAGCTGGCTGCCGGTCAACCGCGAGCTTGCCCGTATCGCCGCCAAAGGGGATGAACTTCTCGCCAACCGGCTGCTGTCGGCCTGCGGCATGGATCCGGTTACCGGCCATATCGTTCCCGACAGCCTGCTTGCCGCCGGCAATACCCGCCAGATCGCCGAGGGTCTCGTTGCCGCGGGCTCGATGGTCGATGTCGGCGAGCTGACGATCCGCCTCGACGCCCTCTTTTCCAGCGCCGCCGAATTTTCCGTGCCGGTGACCGACCTCGCCGGCTTCTTCGAGCGGCTGCATCGACGCGGTTTCAAGCTCGGTGTCGCCTCCAGCGACAATGAGCGGTCGATCCGCCAGACGGCGGAACGTTTCGGTTTTGCCCGCTATATCGATTACATCGCCGGCTATGACAGCGGTTTCGGCGTCAAGCCGGAGCCGGGCATGGTGCTCGGCTTCTGCGCTGCGACCGGTCTTTCGCCTGAAGAGGTCGCCATGGTCGGCGACAATAACCACGATCTGCACATGGGTCTGAATGCCGGCACCGGCCTGAGGATCGCGGTACTGACCGGCACCGGTTCGCGGGAGACGCTTGCCGCCGCGGCCGATCATGTGCTCGACGATATCACCGCCATCGAGACCCTGCTGCCGGACCTGCAGCCGGCCTGACGGGTAAGGGCTTGCATTTTTTCAGGTTTTGGCTTCTCAATCCGGTCGGTCGAAAAGCAGGGGACTGGCTGTGGCTAAAGCAATTCCAGCAAAAGTGCACAGCGGTTTTGCCGGGAAAAGCGTGCAGCGACTTTCCCAAGGGATTGCGTGAGAACAAGCCGGACAGGGGAGCGGGACGGCAAGATGATATCTGAAGCGCCACCGTTCTGGTGGAGGAAAGCCGATTGGCGGGCCTGGCTGCTGCTGCCGCTTTCATTTCTCTATGGCCGTATCGCCGGCCACCGCATGGCCCATGCGCGCCGCGCCTCCGTTCCCATCCCGGTTATCTGCGTCGGCAATTTCACCGTCGGCGGCGCCGGCAAGACGCCGACGGCGCTGACGATTGCCCGCGCCGCCAAGGTAAAAGGGCTGAAGCCCGGCTTTCTCAGCAGAGGTTACGGCGGCTCGCTCGATGTGACCACCGTGGTCGACCCCGATCATCACCGGGCGATTGCCGTCGGCGACGAGCCCTTGCTGCTTGCTCAGGAAGCGCTGACGGTGATTTCCCGCCGGCGCGTCGATGGTGCTCAGCGCCTGGTAGCAGAGGGCGCCGATCTCATCATCATGGATGACGGTTTCCAGAGTGCCAGGCTGGCGATCGACTATGCCCTGCTCGTCATCGACGCGACGCGCGGCCTCGGCAACGGCCATATCGTGCCGGGTGGCCCGGTCCGCGCGCCGATCCGCCAGCAGCTGCGTTCTGCGACTGCCCTGCTGAAGGTCGGTGGGGGCAACGCCGCCGACAGGATCGTCCGCATGGCGGCGCGCGCGGCAAAGCCCTATTTCACCGCATCGCTGAAAGTCCGCGGCGACAACACGCTGGCCGGCACCAAGGTGCTTGCCTTTGCCGGCATTGCCGATCCCGCCAAATTCTTCCGCACGGTTGAATCACGAGGCGCCGAGATCGTCGTTGCCAAATCCTTCGGCGATCACGAGCACCTGACCGAGGAGGAGATCGACGACATCCTGACGACCGCCGAGCGTCAAGGTCTCCTGATCGTCACCACCTCCAAAGATTTCGTCCGCCTTTCCGGCCATCACGGCAAGGCGGCGCGGCTCGTCGAAAAGAGCCGGGTGATCGAGGTCGACATGGTCTTCGAGGATCACCTCGCCCCAAGCCTCATCATCGACCGGGCGATCGTCGCCTGCCGCGAGCGGCGGCTGCGGGAGATGAAGGCCGGGGTTAAAGCGATACCAGTAAAGGCTGAACCGCTCTGACAGGCTGCTGCAAAACGCCTCGTTCTGCGCACATCTGTACATGCAACGCTATCACGCGATCGAGTGAAGCAAAGTTTCGCGGGCGGATGTCAGATGCAACCGGCATGCGCGATCGATCAAGGCGATACTGCGGCTTTCGAGGGCTTCGATCAGGGCGAGATGTTCCCGGATGGCGACCTCATTCCGCGCGCGTTCATCACGCTTGTTCCACTGATAGTGATAGTGGAAGACCATGGTTATCACGTCTTGAAAGCTTTCGATAAAGCGGTTTGGCGCGACTGCGGTAATCAGCCGGTGGAAACGGCTGTCCAGCTCCGAGAAATCCTGAAACCGAGCGTCGATATCCGCGAGCAGTTCCAAATGTGCCGCCCGCATAGATTGGATCTGTTTCCAGACGGGCGACCCGTCGGGCAGGGCAGCGAAAAGCCGTGCGGAGCGCATTTCGAACATCTCTCTGATCTCAAACAGTTCGAGTGCGAAACTGGCTGTGAACCCTTTAAAAACCCAGCCTGCATTCTGACGCTTCTCGATCAGCCCATATTTCTGAAATCGATTGAGAAACTCACGGACAATCGTTGTCGCGACGCCGAATTTCCGAGCTAATTCCGTCTCATTGATTTCTGTGCCCGGACAGGCATCACCGCGCAGCATCCATTCCATGAAGCTCGTCTCGACCTGTTCCGAAATTGCCAAGGTCTCTTTCTTCGGATAGCGCTCTTTTTGCCGCGGCTGCTCACGTATGATCCGCTTGTGCGCTTCAGATATGATGATCCCACGTGCGGACATCCCCGCCAGCACCTTCCGCACCGTTGTTCTGCTCACGCCAAGCTGGGTGCGCAGTGCATTTTCGGACGGCAATTCCGCCCCAAGATCGAGAGTCCCAATGATATCGATCATATCATTGAATGCCCGCTTGAAAGTCGTATCCGTTCTCACGGCGCAACTCCAGGTATGATTAGGTATCCATAAAAAACAATTTGACGCACGTGTATCATATGTTTCTTATGTATAAAAAACGGGGGAGGCTAGGGGAATTTGGAAGACTCCGGGATTCTGCCTCAGAATTCGTCCCGGCCTGGTGGTTCGCAAGATGCAAGCTTCCAGCCGAGACAATCCGGCATCACATTCGGGCTGAAGCTATTGAGCCTTGGCCCTCTATTGATCCTGATTATGCTCATCGCCGTCGTCAGTTTGATCACGCCGGCTTTTCTAAAGCCCGTTAACCTGGGGAACATCCTGGCGCAGACAGCAGTGATTGCTGTTGTGGCAATGGGGCAGCAACTCGTAATCCTGACGCGCGGCATCGACCTGTCTGTCGGCTCGAATCTTGCGCTGGCAACAGTCATCGGCGGACTTGTCTATCAGCAGGTTGATTCCTCGATCGTCGTCATTATGGCCATGCTGCTTGCCGGCGCTGCTATCGGTGCGGTCAACGGCCTGGTCTTTGTCTATGGCCGGCTGCCACACCCCTTTATCATTACACTTGCGACCTTGAGTATCTGCCGCGGTCTGGCACTTGCCTTGGCGCCCGGCCACACCACCATGCGCGGCATGCCCGATGCAGTGACCGCGATCGGCGGCGGTACGACGCTTGGTGTGCCCAATTCCTTCTTTGCCGTTGCGATGTTCGGGCTTCTTTTTCTGATCCTGACGAAGTCGATGGTCTTTGGCCGATGGATCTATGCGGTCGGCGGCGCGCCGAATGCCGCCAGAAGCATGGGTATCCCGGTAAAGGGCGTTCTGCTCGCAACCTACATTATTTGCGGCTTTTGTGCAGGTGTCGGCGCGGTGCTGCTCGCAGGACGGACCGCCGCAGCCTCGCCAATCTACGGCAATCTTTTGGAACTCGACACGATTGCTGCGGTGATTATCGGGGGCGCAAGCTTCCTTGGCGGACGAGGCCATCTCGGCCACGCCCTGATCGGCGCCGTGCTGATCGGCGTCATCCGCAACGCCCTTAACCTTCTCGGCGTCGACGTGTTCTTTCAAATGATCGCGATTGGGCTCGTCATCGTCATAGCCGTAGAGGCCGACGTGCTTCGTAACCATCTCGAGGCGCGTGCACGCGTGCTTCAATCGGCGAGCGTACAATGAACCCGGCATCCACCACACCGGCACTTTCGGTTCGAAACGCCGAGAAGCGCTTTGGCGCGATCCATGCCCTGAAAAAAGTAAGCTTTGATGCGTATTCGGGTGAGGTAACCGCTCTCCTGGGTGACAACGGCGCCGGCAAGTCGACGCTCGTCAAATGCATCAGTGGGCTTCATAGTCTCGACGAAGGAGAGATCCTCGTGGATGGTGCGCCTGTTTCGCTCCATTCAACGGCGGCTGCCCGCCGCGCCGGTATTGAAACCGTCTATCAGGATCTGGCGCTTTTCGACAACCTGACCCCCGTACAGAATTTCTATTGCGGACGAGAAATCTCTTTCCCCTCCTGGCTGCCGCGTCCGCTCCGCTTCCTCAACACGGGCGCGATGAAGCGGGAGGCAGCAAGTGTCATCGATCGCCTGAAGGTTAAGCTGCCGAGATTCGACGCGCCGGTCGCGCTGATGTCTGGGGGGCAGCGACAGGCTATCGCGGTCGCGCGCGCCATTGTTTTTGCGCGCAAGCTGGTGGTCCTTGACGAACCAACGGCCGCCCTCGGTCTTCGCGAGTCTCGCCAGGTTCTTGCCCTTATCAATCAGCTCAAAGCCGACGGCAATGCCGTGATCATCATCACGCACAATATGGAGCATGTCGTCGAAATCGCCGATCGGGCGGTTGTGCTACGGCAGGGGCGCAAGGTGGGTGAACTGAAGCCAACGCAAGCGAACAAGCAGGACCTTGTCGCGATGATTGTCGGCGCCGAGGCTTAAGGGAGATCGCTGCTTCTTTGGGGCAGCGGACAAAGAGATCGCTCTAGAGGAGGGCGGTCGAAACATGGGAGGTGTATCATGAAACTGCAATCCCTGCTGGGAGCTCTTGCGCTCCTGGCCGTCGCTGTAGTCCCGTCCTTGGCGCAGGAGCCGGTGAAGCTCGGCTTTATAACCAAATTCCCAGTACCGTTCTTCGCAACAATGGAGAACGCCGCCAAAGATTATGCAAAGAGAAATCCCGGCGTCGAGATTATCTACGGGCAGGGTACGTCGGCAACCGACATCGAGGGCCAGATTGCACAGATCGAGTCCATGGTGACACGAGGCGTGCAGGGTATTGCCCTCACGCCCGTCGATCCCACCGTGTCCACTGCCCTGGACAAGGCGGTGGCGGCCGGTATCAAGGTCGTGCTGATGGATAACAATATTCCGGATTGGAAAGGCAGGACGGCGCTTGCCACGACCGATAACTTCGCCGCGGGCAAAATCGCAGGGGAATATCTCAAAACTGTTCTTCATGCCGGCGATACGCTCGGGATTCTCGAGGGCGTGCCCGGGGTGCCAGCGCTTGATGACCGCGTAAACGGTATGCTTGAAGGGCTGAACGGCCTTGACGTCAAGATCGTCGGGAAAGGCGCAACAAACTGCACCGAGGAGCTCGGGATCAGTGTCGCCGAGGATCTGCTCACGAAGAACCCGGATCTCAAGGCCATTTATGCCGCTTGCGGCCCGCCCGCTGCTGGCGCGGCGCGCGCAATCAAGAACGCTGGCACTGCCAATGACAAGATTGTGCTGGTCGGTTTCGACTTCTGCTGCGGCGAAGAGGAAGCGCTGAAGAGTGGAGTCGAGGATGCGTCGGTGGCGCAGTTCCCCACCAAGATGGCAGAACTCGGTGTGGATGCGCTGGTAAAATCGATTCGCGGAGAGAAGGTTGAGTCTTTGATCGATTCCGGCGCTGCGCTCGTGACGCCTGAGAATATGGCAAAATTCAAGTGAACCGTTGCCCTATGTCGATCGCGTAGGCGGGGAGTCAAACCTCCCCGCTGTCGGGAATGATATCGTCCTGCGGCCCGGAGCCACGTGGGCCAGTCGATACGGACGTTGTCGGATGAGCCTATGATATTTCAAGTCGCCGGGCGACCGGAGCGGATATTCTCCCTGCAGCAGCTCCGGGCTGTAGACCGGAGAACCATCTCAGCCAGAACCTCCGACGCGGATCGCAACATCTAGCGCCGCTGGTTCGGCAGCACGCCGGCGCGTTTGTCGGCATCGATGGCCGAGATCACGTCGGCATAGGGCTCCTGCCGGGCGACGCTCCAGTAGCGCAATTCGTCGAGCGGGATCTGTTTCCCCGTCATCGCGCAGACGACATAGGAGCCGGGCGAGAGAATCTGGAAATCGCCATCGAGATACCGGATCTTCGCCTCGCGGTTTCCGTGCCCTTCGAACAAATTCATGCGCTCCGTTCCCTGCAGTCTGTCATCTGTTTGCCATACTCCCGAAAGGCTTGCTTTTCCAGCTTTTTTAGCTTCTGCCGAAAAGCCGCTCGATATCGCTGAGCTTCAATTCGATATAGGTCGGCCGGCCGTGATTGCACTGGCCGGAGCCGGGCGTCACTTCCATTTCTCTCAGCAGCGCGTTCATTTCCTCCGGCCGCAGCCGCCGTCCGGAGCGCACCGATCCGTGGCAGGCCATGGTTGCCGCTACATATTCGAGCTTGGCCGATAGGCCCGACGCCGTGTCCCACTCGGCGATCTCGTCGGCAAGCTGGCGGATCAGCCCATGCGCATCGACCTCGCCGAGCATCGCCGGCGTCTCGCGCACGGCGATTGCCCCTGGGCCGAAACGCTCGATCGCAAGGCCGAGTTCGGAAAGCTCGGCCGCATGCTGCATCAGTCGGTCGCAATCCTCTTCCGGTATATCGACGATCTCGGGGATGAGCAGCACCTGCGAGGCCAGCCGCTTCGAATGCAGCGCCTTGCGCATCGCCTCGAAGACCAGCCGCTCATGTGCTGCATGCTGATCGACGATGACGAGCCCGTCCTCGGTCTGGGCGACGATGTAGTTTGCGTGAATCTGCGCCCGCGCCGCGCCGAGCGGATATCGCGCGGTCGGTTCAGGGGCGGCCGGCTGCGGCGAAAACTGCGGCTCGGCCCGCGCCGTCGGCATAGAAAGTCCGTCGAAAGACGCCTGTGGCCGCTCGCCGAAACCCGTTGTCGGCTGATAGGGCCGGGAGGGCGACGTCTCGGCCGACCATGGGGTCTGCGGCCGTTGAGCGTGCGGCTGGAAGCCGGGGCGGAAGGAGCGCAGCATGTCGCTCGCCCCGGTCGTCGCCGCCCGGCTGCCGTCGCGCGCCAAGGCCTCACGGATGGCGCCGACGATCAAGCCGCGCACCAGACCAGGGTCGCGGAATCGCACGTCGGATTTTGCCGGATGCACGTTGACGTCGACGAGAGCGGGATCGAGCCTGATCGCCAGCACCGCCACCGGATAACGGCCGGAAGGGATCGTCTCGGCATAGGCGCCGCGGATCGCCGAGAGGATCAGCTTGTCCTGCACCGGCCGGCCGTTGACGAAGGCATATTGATGGGCGGAGTTGCCGCGATTGAAGGTCGGCACGCCGGCAAAGCCGGTGAGCGAGATCTCTTCGCGCATGGCGTCGAGCGCAATGGCGTTGTCGCGGAATTCCTTGCCGAGCACCTGCGCCATGCGCGCCAGATGGTCGTCGCCGGTCGCCGGGAATTCCAGTGTCGTGCGGTCCGAGCCCGACAGCACGAAGCGCACGGCGGGAAAGGCAATCGCCATGCGCTTGACGATTTCGGTGATGGCGCCGGCTTCGGCTTTTTCCGTCTTCAGGAATTTGAGCCGGGCGGGTGTGGCGAAGAACAGGTCGCGCACTTCGACGATCGTCCCGGGATTGGCGGCGGCCGGGCGCAGATGCGCGATCTTGCCGCCGGCAACGGCAATCTCGTGGCCACCGGCACTGTCGCGCCTGCGGCTTGCAATGCTGAGCCTTGCGACCGAGCCGATCGAGGGCAACGCCTCGCCGCGGAAGCCGAGCGTGCGGATATCCTCGAGCGTCTCCGAGATCTTCGAGGTGCAGTGGCGCCTGACCGCCAGTTCCAGATCGGCCGCGTCCATGCCCGAGCCGTTGTCGCTGACGCGCAGCAGCGCCTTGCCGCCGCCTGACGTGGCGATTTCGATGCGCGTCGCGCCCGCGTCGAGCGCGTTTTCTATCAGTTCCTTGGCAGCGCTCGCCGGCCGTTCGATGACTTCGCCGGCGGCGATCTGGTTGATGAGCGTTTCGGAAAGCTGTCTGATGGCCATGGGCTATTTTCGGGGATTCGCGGGCCGGAGGGAAGGGGTTTCGACAGGCTTTCCCGAAACGTGATCCTGGGCTCCCCCAAATTTGGGAATAGGTAATGTTAAGCCGGTTTTAACATAAAAATGGCATTTCTAATCACATACCTCCGGAAGCTGCGAAATCGAACAGATGTGGGACGCAATAGCATGAGTGCCGGCTTCGAAAAGGCGGACACATCATCAGAAATGGATGGGTCTCCCGCCGAGGCCGATCTGCAGACGGCGCTTTTCGATGTGGTGTGCGACAGCCTTTCCGCAGCTTTCATCATCTACGACAAGAACGATCATCTGATCTTCGCAAGCCGCCAGACCCTCGAATTCTTTCCGCTTCCCGCCGAGATGCTGAAGCCGGGCACGCGGCTTCGCGATTTCCTCGGCGCGATGTACGACACCGGCATTCGCCAACAGTATGATGTCAGGCAGGGTGGCTCGCTGAGCCGCGAAGACTGGCTGTCGCAGAAAATCGCATCGCATTGGCGCGAGCGCTTCGACGCCGTCGAGCGCCACGGTGCCGATAGCTGGGTCCGCTTCGTCAAGCGCAGGCTGCCGGGCGGTTACGGCGTCACCATCATCTCCGATATTTCCGAGAACAAGAAGCGCGAAGAGCAGTGGCGCTCCGATCTGGAGCGGGTGCAGCTCACCGAGGACATTCTCGACAATCTACCGTTCCCGCTCTTCGTCAAGGACCGCAACCTTACCTATGTCGCGGTGAATCTCGCCTTCTGCGAGAAATATCAGACAAGCGCCGACGAGGTGCTCGGGCGCAAGAGCGGTGATCTTTTTTCAGAAGAGATCGCCAAGCGCTTCGAGGAAAGCGACCGCCATGTGTTGGAAACCGGCGAGATGTCCGTCTCCCGTCAGCGGCAGATCTCCCGCGACGGCATCGAGCGCGATATCGTCAGCCGCAAGCACCGCATCGGCAAGCCTGGCCGCTATTTCCTGGTGTCGACCATGCAGGATCTGCCGCGCGACGGCGCCGATCTCGACGAGTTCGGCCAAGCGTCTGCGATCACCGCCTCGAGCAACCAAAGCTATCGCCGCGCCTATGTGCCGGTACCAAGCGGCATCGCACGGCGCGAACCGGCGGCGATGGAAGCGATCGTTCCGGAGAATTTCTCCGGCCGCAAGGTCCTCGTCGTCACGGCCGACCTCGCCGCCGAGACCGCCGCGCTGCGGACGCTGACGAAATACGGCTTCGAATCCTGCTCGGTCCGCGGCGAGGATGAAGAGGAGCGGTTCCTGGAAATCGCTACCTCCTCCGGCATCTCGCTCGATCTTCTGATCATCGATAACCAGATGGGCATGCGCTGCCTCGAGCTTGCCGAGCAATACGGCATCCCGGCGCTCGTCATGGACGGTTTCCAGATCGCCAACGAGCTCACCTTCCAGATCGCCCGCCATTTCAATCGCAACAGCCGCAGCGCCGCCGGTTCGGATGCTGATTGGGAAATCACCATTTCCGACGATCCGGTCGGCCTGCAGGTTCTCGTCGCCGAAGACAATGATATCAATCAGATCGTCTTTTCACAGATCCTCGAAGGTCTCGGCTATCGCCACATGCTTGCGGCGACTGGCGACGAGGCCGTGCGCCTCTGGGCCGAGCACCGGCCGCAGATCGTGCTGATGGATATTTCCCTGCCGGGCTTTAACGGCTTCGAGGCCGCGCGCCTCATCCGGCAGATGGAGGAAACCGGCGGTGGCATCCGCACCCCGATCATCGGCGTGCTCACCCAGGCCTTCGAGCGTGACCGCGCCGAATGCGTCAAGTCAGGCATGGACGACGTCATCATGAAACCCGTCAGCCCTGACATGCTGGAGACTGTGTTTCAGAAATATCTAATGAATGAGGCCATGCGGGCCCGAAACTGAAGCATGTCGCGCAAAAGTGTGCAGGCGCCAAAATACCCGTCAACTCCCTAGATTTTGGGGAGGTTCAGGCGGCTATGCCGCTGATTTACTATCGAATTGTTAAGACCTGCCGGTCATTCTTCTGCATGGCTCCGGAGGAAAGCTCGGGTTTGGATGATGAAATCGGCGGACATAGCTTTCTTGACCGTCGGTCAGAATGAGCTTCAGGCGATGGCCTATACCGATCCGCTGACCGGATTGGGCAACCGCAATCGCATGCGGGACAAGGTCTTGCAGATCTCTTCCGAGCGCGCCAGCGATCCGGCCCCCTTCACCATCGGCATCGTCAACCTCGACAGTTTCAAGCCGATCAACGATCTGTTCGGCTCGACAGCCGGCGATGAAATCCTCTGCCAGGTCGCCCATCGGCTCAGGGCCTGCATTCCTGACGGCGCGCTGGTCACCCGCCACGATGGCGACGAATTCGCCTTCGTGCTGCCGTTGATCTTCGAACGGGCGAGTGCCGAGAAATTCGGCCAGATGATCCGAGAGGTGCTGTCGGCGCCCTATGACCTCGGCGACCGCAACGTCCGTCTCTCCGCCTCCCTCGGCTTTTCCATCTATCCCTTCGCTGGAGAGGATTGCGAGGAACTGCTGAAGAGCGCCGAAACCGCCCTATACCGTTCCAAGCGCCGCGGCCGCGGCCAGATCACCGTCTATTCGCGCGAGATCGCCCAGGAGATGAAGCGAGCGACGCAGCTGGAGCAGGCGCTCAGAAACGCCATCATTTCCGACGCGATCGACGTGCATTTCCAGCCGATCGTCTCGCTGTCCAACAATCAGGTCGTCGGCTTCGAGGCGCTCGCCCGCTGGAACGATCCCGATCTCGGCTTCGTATCGCCCGGCGTCTTCGTGCCGCTCGCCGAGGAGCGCGGCTTCATCGACGCACTGTCGGAGGCGCTGTTGCGGAAAGCCGCCGAGGCAGCGCTTTCCTGGCCGCGCGAACTCTTCCTGTCGTTCAATCTTTCCTCGGCCCAGCTGATGGATCCGGGCACGAGCAGCAGCGTCCTGTCGATCCTTGGCCGCGTCGGCTTCGATCCGCATCGCCTGGAACTGGAAATCACCGAGACGGCGGTGATGAGTTCGGCCGATACCGCTCACCGCATCATCGCCGATCTGCGCGCCGCCGGTGTGCGCATCTCGCTCGACGATTTCGGCACCGGTCAGTCGAGCCTCGGGCGCCTGCGCGACTTCATCTTCGACAAGATCAAGATCGACCGCGCCTTCGTCTCGCGCATCAATTCCGATCGCGCCTCCGAACACATCATCAAGGCGATCCTTACCATGTGCGAGGGCTTGGAGCTGGAAGTCGTGGCGGAAGGCATCGAAGATTATGCCGAGGCAGTGAAGTTGCGCACGCTCGGCTGCGGCATGGGCCAGGGCTATCACTTCGGCCGTCCGGCCGACGGCATTGCCACGCTGCGCTTCCTGCACGAGAATTATTACGATCCGACCATGGCGGAGCGTGCCAGCGCATAAAACGATGGCGCCCCTGGGAGCGCCATCGCCTACGCTATACTACCGCGCACGGATTACTTAGGCGTGGTCGAGCCGGTCGCCGTGGTATCGGTACCGGTCGCAGCCGGAGCCTTTTCGGCCGACTGCATTGCCAGCGTCTTGAACTCAGGTGCGGCCTTCAGCGATTCAGCCGTTTCGCTGGTCGTCAGCTTGACGCTGCCGTCCTGGGTGTTCTGCGCGACTGTGATCTTTTCCATCGGCACGGCGACGTTCTTTTCACCGATGCCGAGGAAGCCGCCGACGCCAACGATTGCGGCAACCATGCCGCCATCCTTCTTGAGGATCAGGTCGTTGACGCTGCCGATGCTTTCATTGTTGCCGTTATAGACCGACTGGCCGATATAGGTGTTGGCGCTGACCTGGTCCGGAGACTGTTCCGTCAGATAGCCGGCCTGAGCCGTGTCCGCCGTCGGTGCTGCGGCCGGAGCCTGTGCGGCATCGCCTGCGGGCTTGGTGACATCAGGCGTCATCGGCTTCGGTGCTGCCGGATCGGCAGGAGCCGCCTGGGTCGGAGCGGCGGGGTCCGCAGGCTGCGGTGCCGTCTGCGAGAATGCCGCCGGTGCGAAAGCCGTGGCAAACAGTGCGCCAGCGGCAACGGTCGTCAAGAGTTTGCGTGTCATTTCGAACCTACCTTCGTTTTTTTCTAGAGCGATCGCTGACCCGGCAATACCTGTTTCTCAGGTCTCGTCACCGCGCCAGTTCGAAGGGAAAATGACTGGTGGAGTGATTGGTTCCGGTTGAAAACACGGAAAAATTTTCGATTTTCACGGAACCTTTATCGAAGGGCAGCCGCTGAAACGAGAAAAGGCGCCCCGGTGGGGAGCGCCTCTGATCACCGATGACAAGCAAAAATCAGATTACATAGACGGGATCGAACACGCCTTTGACGTCGATGCCGAGTTCCAGCAGCGCGCCGGCACTGGGCTGCGCCGAACGGGCATCCTCGTCCAGCCCCTCCCAGGCGGTCGTTACCGCAAGCCGGTCGGCATTGACGCCGATGAAGGCTGGGCAGGAGGGCTGGACGGCAGGAACCATATAGCGCGAGATGCGCAGACCGTCCGGACTATAGCGGTCGACGACGCCGGCGCCCCAGCGCGCATTCCACAGATAGCCGTCGGCATCGACCACCGAGCCGTCGATGCTGCCGGGGTCGTCCATGCTGTCGACCAGCACGATCGGCTCGCCCGAGGGCAGGCCGGTCAACGGATCGACCATGACGCGCATCAGCCGGTTGATGCGGGAATCCGTATAATAGCCGACCGTGCCGTCAGGCGAGAAGCAGATCGAATTCGGGATGCTGATGCCGTTGAAGATCTTCGTCACCTTGCCGCTGGCGACATGATAGATAGCGCCGGCCTGGTTTTCCGCCCGCTTGCTCATCGTACCGATCCAGAGCGCACCCGAAGGATGCGTGCGGCCGTCGTTCGAACGGTTTTCCGGCCTGTCGTTTTCGAGGGCGGCGTAGAAGGTGAGGTTGCCGCTTGCCACATCGCGCACGAAAAGCCCTTCTTCCGTCGCGATCAGCTGCCGCCCGGCATCGATGCGGGCAAGCACGCTCGCCATCACAGGCAGCGGATGCACCTTTTTCACAGCCGTCGAAAGATTGAGCTCGTGCAGTTCCTTGCCGAGGATGTTGAACCACCAGACGGTATTGCTGTCGGGATCATAGGTCGGGCCTTCACCGAGAACGGAATTGGTATTGCAAAGTGTTTTGCCCTCGAACTCATAGATATCGGTCATACGTTCACGCTCCCAATGGCTGCATCATAGGCGTAAATGGTCGCCTTGGCGCGCTCGGCAACCTCTGATGCGGTCATTCCTGGCTTGTAGATGCTGGTGCCGAGGCCGAAGGCGAAGATGCCGGCCCTGGTATAATCGCCGAAATTCTTGTCCGAGACACCGCCGACGGCGGCAATCATCAGCTCCGGCGGCAGGATTGCCCGGATCGCCGTAATGCCGGAAGGGCCGAGCACGCTGGCCGGAAAGAATTTGAGACCGGTGGCGCCGGCGCGCGCAGCCGCCAGCGCCTCGGTCGGCGTGAAGACGCCCGGCATCGTCACCATGCCGTATTCGCGCGCCCGGATGATCACCTCCGGCTCGACATTCGGCGTGACCAGCAGCTTGCCGCCGGCCGCATGCAGGCTGTCGACCGCCTCGACGCTCAGCACCGTGCCGGCGCCGATCAGCACTTCGGCCGGCGCCATCTTCGCGGCGATCTCGATGGATTTGAACGGCTCCGGCGAGTTGAGCGGGATCTCGATCGCCGTCAGGCCATTGTCGATCAAAGCACCGACGACGCTTTCAGTCTCGTCAGGCCGGATGCCGCGAAGGATGGCGATCAGCGGGCGCTTCACGTCGGGGAAGGGGATACGGTTCATCGTGTCAGCTTTCTCAATTCGGCCAGATGGCTTCGGCAGCGGCCGAAAGCCCGCGGCGCACGGCGGCGTCGGCGTCAATGGCGGTGAAGGCAAGGGAGAGGGTTCTGAAGGCCTGTTCGTAAAGCGCCTGCAGGCGCCCGGAGGCGACGAGGGTGATGGTGGTGCCGTTTGCCGCATCCTGCAGCGCCCCGGCGATTTCGAGGCCGATCAGCGTACCGGAAAGCCGGGCTTGCGCGGCAGCGGCAGAAATCCCGTGCAGGAGCTGGCCGGAACGGGCGGCAAAGAGCAGGTTGGAGGCAAGGGCCGGGCGTGCGAAAGCGGCCGAGACCGCGGCCTCGAAGGCTGCCGCATCCGCCGGCTGGTCTTCCGCACCGGCCACGGCATGCGAAAGGATCGTGTGTTTGCTGATGACGTCGAAAAGCTCGCCGGTCATGAAGGTCGAAAAGCCGGTCACCTTGCCGTCCGTCACATGCACCCATTTCGAATGCGTGCCGGGCATGCAGACCGCCTGCGCGCCCGAGCTTGCGCGGCCGAGCGCGCCGAGAAGCTGGGTTTCCTCGCCGCGCATGACGTCGGGCGTCGCCATGTCCCGCTGGGCAAGGCCCGGCAGAATGCGGATGTCGCGGCTTTCGCCGGGAACGGAGACCGCCCCGCTCAGGATCGAGGCAAGTGGCGCCGGCACGTCGATATAACCGGCCTCGACCCAGCCCTGCCTGGCGCCGGCCATGCCGCAGACGATCACCGGCAGGTTTTCCGGCGCCTCGATGGCGGCGAGATGGCCGGCAAGCACCGCGGAAAAGCCGGTCTTTGCCGCGCTCGTCATGCCTTCGCCGCTGCGGCGTTCGGCAAGGACGGTGCCGTCCCGACCGATCAGCCAGAGCCGAAAGCTGCTGGTGCCCCAGTCCACCGCGACATAAGCGGGATTTGCCATTACAGAACGCCTCCATCGACAATCAGGGACTGGGCGGTCATCGCCGCCGCACAGTCGGATGCAAGAAACAGGCAGGGGCCGACGATCGCATCGGGTTTGAGCGCGACCTTCAGGCATTGGTCCTCGACCGAGCGCGCAATGCTCTCCTCGGTGAGCCAGAGCTGCATCTGCCGCTCGGTGACCACCATGCCGGGCAGGATGCAGTTGACCCGGATGTTCTCCGGTCCGAGCCTGCCCGCCATGCTCTTCGTCAGCCCGACGACCGCCGCCTTGGCGGCCGCATAGGCGGGAAAGCCGCCCATGTTCAGCTTGAAGGCGATCGACGACATATTGATGATCGCCCCGCCGCCGGCCACCCGCATCGACGGCACGACTGCCTGCGAGGTGAAGAACACATGCTTGAGGTTGACCGCCTGGTTGTTGTCCCAATAGGCCTCGGTCACCGCGTCGAATTCATGACGGTCGTCCCAGGCGGCATTGTTGACCAGCACGCGGATCGGCCCCGAGCTGGCAATGACGCTATCGACCGTGTGCCGGATCGCCGCGATGTCCCGCAGATCGGCATGGTAAAAGGAGACCGGATGCGCCGTCTCCCGCGACAGCCTTTCGGCCAGTTCGCGGCCGGCGGCCTCGGCGATATCGATGAACGAGACCTTGGCGCCTTGGCGCGCGAAACCTTCGACGATCGCAGCACCGATGCCCGATCCGCCGCCGGTCACGAGCACGGCTCGGTCTTTGAACTCGGGAAATTGTGCTGCTGGCATTATGGTCACCGTCGCCTCCCGACCGTATCGTTGTTCCATTATTTGGAACTTAATTTGACTATATGGAATTATCGAATTACAGTGCCCTTTCTGTCAAGGGTGGATGATGCAATGGATTCAAACGGCGGCGGCGCAGCACAGGCACGCGAGACCGGCACGCTCGGCAAACTGATGGTTCTGCTCGATCTCGTCACCCATGCCGATGCGCCGCTGCGTTTCACCGATATCCTGGCCCTTGCCGGCCAGCCGCGCGGCACGCTGCATCGCCAGCTCACCCATCTGGTGGAGGAGGGGTTGCTCGAGCTCGATGGCGACGGCCGTTATGCGCCCGGCCTGCGCCTGCTCGATTTCGCCGCCCGCAGCTGGGCGCGCAACGAATTCCGCCTGATTGCCGAACCGCACCTTCGAGATCTGCAGCAGGCAACCGGCGAGACGGTGCATCTCGGCGTCCTCAGGGGGCAGTCGATCATCTATCTCGATAAGGTCGAAGGCCGTCAGCCGGTGCGCATGTATTCGCAGATCGGCAATGCCTCGCCCTGTTATTGCACCGGCGTCGGCAAGGCCGCCCTTTCGCTGCTGCCGGCCGAAAGCCTCATCGATCTCGTCGCCGGCCTGCGCTTCACCAGCTTTACCGCCTCGACCCATGTCTCTGCCGAAACGCTGCTTGCCGAAATCCGCGAGATTGCCGATCAGGGCTATGCCTTCGACCGCGAGGAGCATGAGGCCGGCATCTGCTGCGTTGCCGCACCCGTCTGGTCGGAGGATCGGACCTTTATGGGGGGCATTTCGATTACCGGCCCGGCCTATCGCTTGTCGATGGAACTTCTGCACCAATGGGCCGTTCCCGTTCAGCTGGCGGCTGTCAGGATCATGGAGGGCATGCGCGTCCGGCTCGGTCCGCGCCGCTGACGGAAAAAATCACAATCGGCCCGCTGCTGGACGCGATCACAGAGCATGCTTATGATGAGCGCGATATTGAGATTTTCCGGCGAATCACCACAACTAGAACGGTCCGCGAAATCTACAACCATTCACCGGCCGAACGCTCAACGCTGAAGCCGATTCCAACCAGCGATCGTCGTTTCCCGATGCAATCGAGCCGGCCGCGGCGGGCAGGTTTCGCAAACGGTTTGCCGGCCGCTGTGCCGAAGATGAAGAAATGTGATGGCACCCTTGTCGCAAACATCCACGGAAGAAGACGATTATATCAAGGAAATAGCGGGCCTGAAGACCCAGTTCGATATTTTCCGTTTCATGAAACGCGTGACGGAGGCCTATCGCAGCCGTGCCTTCATGGTTCTCAACCTGCCGCCGATCACCTCCTTCGATCTTCAGGGCAGCACCGTCATCACCAGCTGGCCGGCCGAGCTTCTGGCGCTTTACGACCAGGAGGGCCTGATGGTGAACAGCCCGGTCCTGAGGCGGCTGAGAACATCCGCGCGGCCCTTCTTCTACGACATGTCGCGGCAGAACTGGTCGCGCGACGACGGCAAGTCCATTCTCGTCGCCTCCCTGTTCGAACGTTTCAAGATGATGCGCTGCGCCTATTTCCCGACGCATGAGCCCTCCGGCCTACGCGGCGCCGTCTCTTTCGCCGGCGACCGCGAACCCTTCAGCCCGGCCGAGATGCGCGAGCTCTGCTACATCGCCATCCATGTTTTCGACAGGCTTGCCGAGATCCGCAACCTCGATACGCGCATGACGGACACGCTGACCGACCGCGAGATCGATTGCCTCAACTGGACGGCGGCCGGCAAGACCAGTGCCGAAATCGCCGAAATCCTGACCCTGTCCGAGCATACGGTCAATCACTACCTCAACCGCGCCACTAAGAAGCTCGACACGGTCAACCGCACCCAGGCGGTCGCCAAGGCGCTGCGCATCGGCCTGATCAAATAAGTTGCAAAAAACAACCGACTGCTTTCGAAGCCGCCCAGCGCGTAGGCATATCTTTCCTGCTGAAGGGCTGTCGCAAGCGCTTTTGCGGTCTTTTCCCTGATTTTCCATCTGGCACGCTTTCTGCATCTCTTGATGCGAGAGGTCCAGAGGGGACTTTGAGACCAGCGCCAGGAAATGGCGCGGCCGACACACCGCTGCCCGACGCCGATGCCGCTTTTCTCCCGGCTCTTCGGTGTCGGCGGCGGTTGTTGCGTTTTGGCACCGCTTCTTTCCCGGCTGTCTGCGATTTCGTCTTTCCCGTTCACTTTTCGCTGGTCTTTTTTTCGGCTTGCTCTAGTTCGCCCCGGATTGCGCCGGTTCTCGGGGAGACCGTTGCGGCCATCAGGGCGAAAGCCCGGCGGACTTGATGGCCGCAACGGATTGCCAATTCTCCCCGGCGCTCTTTTGGCGCGCCGGCAATCGATTGTCCTGCCGATGATTTTGTTTGGCGAAGGCTTCCGTCTCCACTATCTGTGATCTGAAAAGAAGCAGTGAGGGTGGAATGGCCGACGTCACCAAGGAACAGGTTCTCGAAACGCTGAAGACCGTGCGTGGACCCGATCTCGAGCACGATATCGTCGAGCTCGGCATGGTCTCCGACGTCTTCATCTCCGACGGCAAGGTTTATTTCTCCATCACCGTCCCGGCCGATCGCGCCAAGGAGCTGGAGCCGATGCGGCTGGCCGCCGAGCGCGTCATCAAGGAAATGCCGGGCGTCAAGGGTGCCCTCGTCACACTGACCGCCGACAAGAAGGCCGCCGCCGCCGCGCCGGCTGCCCGGCCGAACCCGCCTCACGGCCATGCCGGCCACGATCACCAACATGATCATGCGGGCCACGCTCACACTCCTCAACAGCCGCCGCGCGCCGGCAAGATCGGTGTGCCCGGCATCGGCGCCATCATCGCCGTCGCCTCGGGAAAGGGTGGGGTCGGCAAGTCGACCACCGCCGTCAATCTCGCACTCGGCCTGCTCGCCAACGGCCTTCGTGTCGGCATTCTCGATGCCGATATCTATGGTCCCTCGATGCCGCGGCTGCTGAAGATATCCGGCCGCCCGACCCAGATCGATGGCCGCATCATCAATCCGATGGAGAATTATGGCCTCAAGGTCATGTCGATGGGCTTCCTTGTCGATGAGGAGACGGCGATGATCTGGCGCGGGCCGATGGTCCAGTCGGCGCTGTTGCAGATGCTGCGCGAAGTCGCCTGGGGCGAACTCGACGTCCTCGTCGTCGATATGCCGCCCGGCACCGGCGACGCCCAATTGACCATGGCCCAGCAGGTGCCGCTTGCCGGCGCCGTCATCGTCTCGACGCCGCAGGATCTCGCGCTGATCGATGCCCGCAAGGGCCTCAACATGTTCCGCAAGGTCGAGGTGCCGGTGCTCGGCATCGTCGAGAATATGAGCTATTTCATCGCCCCGGATACCGGCACCCGCTACGACATCTTCGGCCATGGCGGCGCCCGCAAGGAGGCAGAGCGCATCGGCGTGCCCTTCCTCGGCGAAGTGCCGCTGACGATGAACATCCGCGAAACCTCCGACGCCGGCACGCCGCTCGTCGCCTCCGAGCCGAACGGCGTTGTCGCCGGCATCTATCGCGGCATCGCCGCCAAGGTCTGGGAGCAGGTCGCTGGCCAGTCCCAACGCCCGGCGCCGACAATCGTCTTTGAATAATGCATGTCGCCCGGAAGTGTGCAGCGGTTCCGGGATAACGGCATGCATGAAACAAAGAGCTGACGCGCGTCGCATGAATCGGGTTCGATGCGAGGTGCTTGAGCGAGCCGAATCGCCGCGCCGGATACCCCAAATTGAGGGGGAAACGTGGTGAAAAGCCGCGCTTCACGGAAGATGTCTTGATTATTTCACGGCTTTGCTTCATATGCCGCGGCGCCATGATGGCGTTTTGCTGCAGTTGCTCAGTGACGGCTGTCTTCGTTTCGAAGAGGCCGGCCCGCCTGCAAGTTCGGAGTTGTCTTGTCGATCGAAGGATTGGGAACTGCGATGCGGTTGAGCACAACGCGCATGCCGGCCTTTAAGGTTGGATGCAGGCGGAGAGACGACCGGTGATTACCGCTTACTGTTCCAATTGCAGGTCGGTCGAGATCCGCGATCTGTCGCATGCCACATCCTTTCCCGAGGATGTCGTCTGGATCGACATGATCGAGCCGACCCGCGACGAGGAACTCTATGTCGAGAAGGTTCTCGGCATCGAGGTTCCGACCCGCGACGACCTCAAGGATATCGAGCCTTCCGCCCGTCTCTATGTCGAAAACGACGCCGTCTTCATGACCGCCTCGCTGCTCTGGAAGGCTGACACCGACGTACCGACGCTGACCGACGTCGCCTTCATCCTGGCTGGGAACCGCCTGGTCACCATCCGCTACGCCCATCCGAAATCCTTTGCACTGTTCATCGCCGCCCTTCATCGGCTGCCGGAAAACTGGCGCAGCGGCGCCGCCCTTCTCGCCAAGCTCTTGGAGACGATCGTCGACCGCACCGCCGAGATCCTCGAGATCTCCGTCTCGCGCCTCGACATCCTGTCGATGCATGTCTTCGGCGACCGGGCAAGGAAGGTGCGCAAGCCCTCGAACTATCTCGAGGAGAAGCTGCGCGATATCGCCGGCCATCACCGGATGATCAGCAAGGTGCGCGACAGTCTCGGTTCGCTTTCCCGCCTGCTGACGTTCTTCCACACCGTCCCGGCGATCCAGCAGGACCGCGAGGCGAAGGAACTCTGCCGCACCGTCTCGCGCGATATCCAGTCGCTATCGGAGCATGCTTCCTTCGTCGCCGCCAACATCACCTTCCTGCTCGATGCTTCGCTCGGGCTGATCAACATCGAGCAGAACTCGATCATCAAGATTTTCTCGATTGCCTCGGTGGTATTCTTGCCGCCGACATTGGTCGCCTCCGTCTATGGTATGAACTTTCAGGTCATGCCGGAGCTGACCTGGGCCGCGGGTTATCCCTATTCGCTGGCCCTGATGGTGATATCCGCCGTCATCCCCTTTTTCTTTTTTCGCTGGAAAGGCTGGCTCTGAGGAGCCTGTTGCAACTTCATGTCCGAAGAGAGCCATCCGAACGAACGCCATATGACGCCGCGAAAGCTGTTCTATCTCGCGCTGGGTTCCGTCGGCGTCGTCTACGGCGATATCGGCACCAGCCCGCTCTATGCCTTTCGCGAGGCGCTGAAGCCCGTGGCCCATGACGGCGTCACCCGTTTTGAAGTCATCAGCCTGATCTCGCTGATGATCTGGGCGCTGACGATCATCGTCACCATTAAATATGTGCTCTTCCTGTTGCGCGCCGACAATGACGGCGAGGGCGGCACGCTGTCGCTGCTTGCCCTGCTGATGAAGACCGCCAACGGCCACACCGCCATCCTGATGCTGCTCGGTCTGATGGGCGCAGCACTCTTCCTCGGCGATGCGATGATCACGCCGGCACTGTCCGTGCTGTCGGCCGTCGAAGGCCTGAAGCTCGTCACACCCAGGCTCTCTGAATACATCGTGCCGATCTCGGTGGTGATCCTGGCGCTGCTCTTCGTCGTGCAATCGCGCGGCACCGGCGCCGTCGCGAGGTTCTTCGGCCCGATCACCGCCGTCTGGTTCCTCGTCATGGCCGCCGCCGGCATTTCTCATATTTCGGACGATTACGGCATCCTTGCCGCCTTCAATCCCTATTATGCCGTCGCCTTCCTGCTGCATGAGGGCTTCTACGGCATCGTCGTGCTTGGCGCCGTCTTCCTGACGGTGACGGGCGCCGAGGCGCTCTATGCCGATCTTGGCCATTTCGGCCGTCGCCCGATCCAGTGGGCCTGGTTCCTGCTGGTTTTCCCGGCGCTGACGCTGAACTATCTCGGGCAGGGAGCGCTGGTTCTCGGCAATCCGATGACGATGTCCGATCCCTTCTATCTGATGTTTCCGAAATGGGCGCTGCTGCCGGTCGTCATCCTGGCGACCGCCGCGACGATCATCGCCAGCCAGGCGGTCATCACCGGCGCCTTCTCGATGGTGCGCCAGGGCATCAACCTCGGCTTCCTGCCGCGCATGGAAATCCTCTTCACCTCGGAAACCAATACCGGGCAGATCTTCGTGCCTTCGGTCAATGCCGTGCTGTTCATCGGCGTCATCTTCCTGGTCCTCAGTTTCAAGACATCGGACGCGCTGGCGACCGCCTATGGCATCTCCGTCACCGGCGCCATGGTCGTCACCTCGATCATGGCCTTCGAGTTCGTCCGCGCCCGCTGGAACTGGTCGCTTCCCGTCGCGGTGATCGCGCTTGCGCCGTTGGTCGTGCTCGAATTGATCTTCCTCGGCGCCAACCTTTTGAAGATCCACGACGGCGGCTATATCCCGATCATGATCGCCACGGCCTTTACCGTCGTCATGTGGACCTGGCGTCGCGGCTCGGCGATCCTGATGGAAAAGACCCGCCACACCGATATTCCGCTCGCCTCCTTCGTCAGCTCGATCGAGCGCAAGAGCGAACATTCGCCGGCCCAGGTTCCAGGCACGGCGATCTTCCTGACCAGCGATCCGGAATCGGCCCCCGCCGCCTTGCTGCACAATCTCAAGCACAACCATGTGCTTCACGACCGCAACGTCATCCTGACCATCCGCACGATCAACAAACCGCGCGTCCCGAGCCAAGACCGCTACAGGGTCGAGCAGATTTCCGAGCGTTTCTCCCGGGTCGAACTGCTCTTCGGCTTCATGGAATCGCAGAACGTCTCGCAGGCCTTGGCGACACTGCGCAAGACCGGACTGAAGTTCGACATCATGTCGACCTCCTTCTATCTCGGCCGCCGCAAGCTGGTGCCGGACGCCAAGTCGGGCATGCCCTATTGGCAGGACCGGCTTTACATCGCGCTCGCCAACGCCGCCGCCAATCCCTCGGATTACTTCCGCTTGCCGGCCAACCGCGTGGTGGAACTGGGCTCGCACGTTATTATTTGATGAGTGGGGCAAAGACCCCGCCCCAAACCCCTCCCCACAAGGGGGAGGGGCTTAACCTGTTGCGCCGTCTGCCAACTTTTCGACATTTCAGATAAGCGAGGCGGTGCCGCAATAAGTCCCTCCCCCTTGTGGGGAGGGGTTGGGGAGGGGCCTTTTGCGAGGCTACGAC
>NZ_WUEN01000018.1:0-107837 GCF_010668065.1 Rhizobium leguminosarum
GCGCAGCCGCCTGTCGTTCTCGCTGAGCGGACCGCTTTCTCCTTCGATGGTCTTGCCGAAGGGCATCGTCGGGCTCGATTTAAGCTCGGTCTTCTCTTTCGGCAGTTCGGGGGTCACCCGTGCTTCGATCTGCGGCTGGGCCGGCGCTTCCGGCATCTTTGCTGTCGCCGGGCCCTGCGCCACCGCGACGGAAGGCGCCGTTTCCACTTTAGCTTCCGGCACCACCATCTTTTCCGGGAGGGGCGCCTGCGTAGCGCTTGCGGGTCCGATATCGGCAGCTTCGTTTGCCGCAGCTTCGGACGTCTTCTTGTGGCGATCGGGCGAAGAAGCAGCCGCACCGCTCAGCCTGCGAAGGTTCTCGACCGCCTCGTCGATCGCGGATATGCACACATCGGTCATCGGCGCATCCGAGGGAGCGGCGGAGGGAATAGTGCCCGATCTCAGATCGAGGGCGCTGCCTGCCGCAAAGATTTGTTTCGAAATCTGGTTCATCGTGGTTCCTTCGCAATACTCAAGGTCAGGCGACCATGGATTGCATTACGTCGGCGGGGTGCGTCGACGACCATGAAAAATCATTCCCGGCATTGATGACGCCGTCAGCGCAATCGCAGCCGGCCGGATCGTCGTTGTCGAGAAAGGCGATGACTTCATTGGCGAGCCTGTCGTCGGCCGGCTGCGGCTGTGTCGTGTCATGCTCCACCAGCCCGCCCTGAATGAGGATGGCGTCTGAATAGAGCTGGCCTGCCAGATAGGTCGTCTGGCCGAAACTGTCGTAGTCGACGATCTCGGCGATGTTGACCACCGCATTGCTGCCCGTATCGATCGTAACCGTTGCGTCGGGATTGTTTTCGAGGATGGTCGACGCCGCCTGGGTCACATCGTCGGAATCGCCGAGAATGCTGACCTGTTTTATGATCGTCATGTCGTAGAGATTGCCGGTGATGTAGAGGACGTTGAGGCCGGCATAGCCCTGGAAATTCATATCGAAGGACAGCCCTTCCGGCATGTTGGGATCGCGATCTTCGATCGCCTTCTGCGTGTCGACCATGTAGTCGGGCATGGCCTCGAACGGGCCGCCCGTCCCGACATTGTGGATCGAGGCGAAATTCCAGATCAGGTTGTTGCCTGTCTGGAGGGCGGCGCCGGGATCGAGGTCGCCCTCTGCCCGCACCCAGTCATTGTCGTAGAGCAGCGAGACCTGCGTGATGCTGTTGATATCGAGCACATTGCCGCCGATGATCACCAGATCATATTGCAGTCCCATCTGGAAAAAGGAGGAGAAATTAATCGAAGTATTGCCGCCCGTCAGAACCGTGGCTTCGGACCCTGAGGTGGTGACCGTCATCGTGTCGTTGTCGGTGACGAAGTGATACTGCTCGATCCATTGGACGAAGGAGACGTCGCCGTCGATGACGCTGACACGCCAGTTGTTCGGGAAGGTCGGCTCGGCCAAATCGGGTTCGGCATGGCTCGATGCTTCGAAGGTGCTTTGTTCGAAGACGGCGATGTTCTTGGCGATGGTTCCGGCTTCCTCGTCCGAATGACCGGATGAGCGAAGCGCCGAGGCAATCTCGTCATTGTCGCTGTAGACGAAGGCCTGGGAGACCGCGTCGATCTGGTGATAGTTGCCCATGACGGCGGTGACCGACGCAATGACGCCGGTATGGATCACCGAGGCGACGTTGACGAGGACGTTCGCACCGGCGGTCACCTCAAGGCTGTTGCCGCTCGGGTCGTCCTGCTCGATCGATGTTTGGGTGTCGTCGGGCTCTTCCGGGAGCTTGGCGAGACCGCGATCGGGCAGGAAGTCGTCGAGGACCGGTATATCGGTCTCGGCTTTGCCGTTGATGTAGACGGTGTCGTTGACCTCGGGGTCGAGGCGGACGAACTCATGCGTCGCGTCGGTGCCGAGCGAGGTTGCGCCGCTGTCCTCGGTATTTTGGGCGTTCTGGATATAGCTTTCGAGATCCTCGGCGATCTTCAGCGCGCCATCATAGGTATCTGTCCGGTGGAGGCTTGCAAAAGGCGTGAAGATCTCGGCCTTTGTGCTGAAATCCGCGAGCCGCTCGATGACGAAGCTCGTGTCCCGCGGCGCATGGACGCCATCCGTCATATCGAGATAGTCGTCGTCGTAGAGGGCGTTGACCTGGAGGACATGACTGATCGCCGAACCAGGCCCGGCAAAGACTGTCAGTTCCGGCTCATCCCTGAGCACGATATCTGTAGGATCGCCGAAATGCGGTAACGGGATGTCCTTTCCGGCAATCGCCGCCAGCTTCTCGAGGCTCTCTTCGAAGACGCGGCCGAAATGGCGCGCCGGGCCAAATTCGATTTCGTAGCTGCCGCTTTTGTAATTGATGCCCGGATCGTAATCCTTGAGCTGGAGATCGGAAGAGAAGGCGGCGGTAAAGGCATCCTGATCCGGCAGAGCCGGTCCATCCGCGCCCGGTCCTGCGCCTTCGGCATAGTTGGTACGCAACCTCATCTCGTCGGTCGTCATCTCGAAGAGACCGATGAAGTGCGCAATGATTTCCGAAATCTTCTCGATATGCATGGTTCGGCCCTCCCATTCGAGATGACGATCGGCCTTGGTGGCGCCCGCCGGGAGCCGTGGTGTGGTCGTCAAATCGTTTTCAAGCAGTCAAACTGCACCGGCTTGAGCCGGTGCAGTTCGTCTTGGTCGCTGGAGGTCAGTGTCAGGTGCTGGTGTCCTCGCCGACGTCGGAGGCATGAGAATTGCCGCCGATGACGCTGGAGTCGACCGTATTGCTGAGCAGGTTCGCACCCTGAACGAGCTCGAGGTGGAAGCCGGAATTGGCAAGGATCGCCGAAGCATCGGCCGCGCTCGAACCAGCGGCGTCGTCGCCGGCCTTGAGATCCCAGCCTTTGCCGTCCATCTCCATGCCTTCTGCGCTGTCGGCGGTGCCGCCATTGGCATTCAGGTGGTTCTGAGCGCCTGCGTTGTCCATCTTGGTGTTCCAGGCGCTATCCTGGTCGGCCAGATGGTTCGCCTGGACCGCGCTGAAGCCGCTGTCATTGCCTGCGCCGGTCAGCGAATTGTTCAGGATGCTGTCGACGTCGAGAGTGAAGGAGAAGTCGTCCCCGAGGTTGAAGGTGAGGTCGTGTCCGGCAACGCCGAGATTGGAGTCCTTGACGTCCTCGATGACGGCGAAGTCTGTGTCCGTCTTGTTGAAGCTGTCGGAGGTGTTGTTGCTGTCGGTAACCGTCTTCGTATCCGTATCCGTCTCCGTAACGGTCTTGATATCGGTGTCGGTCACGGTCTTCGTATCGGTGTCCGTGATCGTCTTGGTGTCGGTGTCGTTGTCGCTGTACGTCTTGCTGTCATAGCTCCAGTCGTAGTCGGTCTTGGTGTCGGTATCGGTGATCGTCGTGGTCTTGGTGCTCGTATCGTCGTCGGACTTGTAGCTCCAGTCATATTCGTTGTCGCGGTTGTCGCCATTGTTGGCGGCGACATCGATTTCCGCCTTGACGTCGACGTCGACGCTGTTGTCGGTATTATCGCGATTGTCGCCATTGGCGACGCCGCCGACATAACCGGTCGAGCCGTCATCGACTTCGGTGGAATTGACAGCGCTGTTGGCAAAGCCGTCGGCAAGTGCCCCGACCTTGGTGATTTCAATTTCGTCAGACATTGCATTCTCCAGAAAAAACCGGAGCAGCTTTTCGAAATCCCTCTCATCTCAAATGGGATTTTACTCGCGCTCGCTCCGATGCGGTTAACATCGGCAGATGTATTCGATACTAGGTCATCTGCAGCTTCATCGCGATTTGTTGATCAAACCGTTGGTATTGGGAACGTACGTACTCAGTACAAGGCCGCACATATCCGGCTCCGAATCCTGAAAGGATAAGGAGTGGTCAGGTTTTCTTTTCGTTGAGTTGCCCTATAATGGAGGCCGTGTATCAAAAACGCATGACAATACCTGGCTTTTCCATGTCGCCACTTGGACGACGATCACAGAATGCTGGAAAGAATGTGGATCGGATAGATACCAATTCGGGCTAAGGCCGATTTGCCACGTCCGACTAGCCCCTGTCGTTGGAGCGTTGAGACTTCTTCGGCCGGGGCGTCGCTAAGCTGCGAGAACCCAGGACTTCCGGCATTCGCCGCTGGGCTGAGGAGCTGCTTTCGACGTCTGCCGGTCTCATATCCAACACTTCATGCATGACGAAATATAACAATCTGTACTGAAATATTACATTCGGCTCTCATCTATAGTGAGCGCAAATATAGCCTCCAAGTATATATCGCAGTAAGAATGCAACCAATGCTTGGTATCGTATCGTTTTTAGTCCGCTAAAACTAATCACTTTGGGCCATTTCCTTCCTTCTCAATCCGTATTAACATAATTAAGAAATGTCTAAAAAATAAAGCGATGACATTTGGGGTCGGCATTTCTTACTATCTAATACCCGCCATCGCGCCAAGTTGAGTAAAGTGTAACGCTAGGGGAGGCGTAAATGTTCATGACAGGCTCAGGAATGGAGAATGCGGACCAGGGGAGGAAGTTGGGTTCGTCCGGAGATACTATACTAGTGGTGGCCAAGGCGGATCTGTTTTCCGAATGCATGGTAGAAGCACTGGCAAAGAAATTTCCGAACTGTGAAGTGGCAAGCATAACGAGTACAAAGCCGATGCTGGAAAAAGATGCCAGCGATATGAAGCTCGTTTTATTCTATCATATACCCGGCCCGGAGCTTCACGAGGCGTTGCAGGCTGCCCGCGAAAACCACCCTGAAACCTCGATCGGACTTGTCGTCGAAGCCATCGACATGCTCGAGCCCTATGTCAGCCGGCTGGTGGAAGCGCGGATCATCGATGGTGTACTGCCACTCAACCTGCGGCTCGATGTCTTCATGGCTGCAGTGGATCTGCTGATGAAGGGCGGCGAACATTTTCCGTCAGCACTTCTCAATCGCCTCACCAACAAAAACACCCAGCTGGAGCCTTCGCTCTATCAGACAAAATCGGTCGATGCGGCCCGCAGCAATGCGCTCAAGCTGAGACGCGACAGCATCTCCGCTTTGACGACCCGGGAGGTTCAGATCCTGGATCTCATATGCAAGGGCACGCAGAACAAGATCATCGCCGACAAGCTGCATCTATCCGAAAATACCGTGAAGGTTCACGTCCGCAACATCTACAAGAAGATGAACGTCCGAAACCGCACGGAAGCTGCATCCCGTTTCTTCAACGAGCATCCCGCCGGTGAAGACGATATGTCCGGTCGTTGGCGCAATTGATCTGACGCTTTTGCTTCAGATCGAGGGGCGTGCAAAGCAGCGTGACTTCTGTCCGAAGCCGCTCGGAGAGCAGATATAAGGCGCCGAGCCGTGGTAGGCTACGGTGCGGACCGTTGCCCCCGCCGGGCGCACGGCCCGATTTGCCGGATAGGCATAGGCCTTGGAAACGCGCGGCGCCTCGACCACGGCGATATTCTTCTTCGCGACGACCGCGATATCGTCGTCGACGACCGCGCAGGCCGTCGGTCCGATCGCAAGAAGCGCCATTCCCCAGGCGAACATCGCCGAGCGGATACGCCGGCCTTTCAGCTGCGCTGCATCTTGTTTTTTCAACATGCCAAAATCCCTCGCATATGGCGCTTCCGGATGCAAGACCGGCGGTGCCGTTGAGCTCCGCCAATCTCCCGCCTTCCCCTTTATATTAGCTGCATTGAGTGGAGCTTGAGCGGCGGGTGAACGCATTGTGGCGGAGAAGAGTTAAGTGTGATTAATCATTTGTTGCCTTGAAGAATACTTGTGTAATTATTTTGGATACTGGAACTTTTTAAAGTTGACCTTCACGCTAATCGTCTTATCATTTGAGTAGTAAATCAGTTATGCGAAGAGTAACTACAAAGTTATTCATGTCTTGATAGGGGGCACGAACATCCAGACGGATAGGAAGACTTGAGGCGTATAAATAAATCAAAAGACTAAATACATGGGAAGGAGTTTGTAATGCGTAGTTTCGTTCCCAACGAAGGCTATTCTAAAGTGTCAGGCATACCGGTGCTCCAAGGGCGACGCACCGTTCTTGTGAATGGCGGGGGCGGTTTCCTCGGTTCACATCTCTGCGAAAGGCTCCTGCAGCGCGGCCACAGCGTCACATGCCTCGATAATTTTTCAACCGGCCGCCGTGCGAATGTCGCTCATCTTGCAGCGAACACCCGCTTCCGCATCGTCGAGCACGATGTTCGCCAGCCCTTCGATATCGAAGCGTCGCTCATCTTCAATTTCGCCTCTCCGGCCTCTCCGCCCGACTATCAGCGGGATCCTGTGGGAACGCTGCTCACCAACGTGCTTGGCGCCGTCAATACTCTTGATTGCGCGCGAAAGACCGGTGCGATCGTCGTCCAGTCGTCGACGTCGGAGGTCTATGGCGACCCGACCCACAGCCCGCAGCACGAATCCTATTGCGGCAATGTCAACCCGATCGGACCGCGCGGCTGTTACGACGAAGGCAAGCGCAGCGCCGAAACCCTGTTTTTCGACTATCACAGGACTTATGGCGTCGACATCAAGGTCGGCCGCATCTTCAATACCTATGGACCACGCATGCGCCTGGATGACGGGCGGGTGGTTTCAAATTTCATCGTGCAGGCCCTGCGCAACGCGGATCTGACGATCTATGGCGATGGCCAGCAGACCCGTTCTTTCTGCTATGTCGACGATCTCATCGAGGGTTTCCTGCGTTTTTCGGCCGCCGGTAGCGCCTGCAACGGCCCGATCAACCTCGGCAATCCAACCGAAATGACCGTTCGACGGCTGGCGGAAATCATCCGGGACCTGACGAACTCGCGTTCCCGGATCGTCCACCTGCCGGCGGTCACCGACGACCCCCGTCAGCGGCGGCCGGATATTTCCCGGGCCATGGCCGAGCTGGGCTGGCAGCCCCGCATCGGGCTCGAAACCGGCCTGGCTCGCACCGTCGACTATTTCGACGGACTGCTCGCCGGCACAGAGAAGGCGGAGGTCGTATGAGATGCCTCGCTACATTCTCGTCACCGGCGGCGCCGGTTTCATAGGCAGTCATATCTGCAAAGCGCTGTCGCGCGCCGGCATGATCCCGGTTACCTACGATAATCTCTCGACGGGGCATGCCGACAGTGTCCGCTGGGGGCCGCTCATCCGGGCGGAACTTGCCGACGTAGCCACGCTGCGCCGGACCCTTGCGGAGTTTTCGCCCGATTGCGTCATCCATTGTGGTGCCAATGCCTATGTCGGCGAATCCGTCGAGATGCCGAGGAAATATTACCGGAACAACGTCGTCGGCAGTCTGACACTGCTGGAGGCCTGCCTCGATCAGGATATCGACCGGATCGTCTTTTCGAGCAGTTGCGCCACCTATGGCGTTCCCGCCTCGCTGCCGATACGGGAGGAAAGCCCGCAGCACCCGGTCAATCCCTATGGGCGCACCAAGCTGATCTTCGAAATGGCGCTCGAGGATTTTGCCGCTGCCTACGGCATCCGCTTTGCCGCACTGCGTTATTTCAATGCGGCCGGAGCCGATCCAGACGGCGAGCTCGCCGAGCGTCATCAACCCGAGACGCACCTCATCCCGCGCGCCCTTCTCGCCGCCGCCGGCAGGCTGGAACGGCTCGATATCTTCGGCACCGATTATGCGACCGAGGACGGAACCTGTGTTCGCGACTATATTCATGTCAGCGATCTCGCGCAGGCGCATCTTGCCGCCGTCAATCATCTGATGGCGGATGGCGGCTCGCTCAGCGTCAATCTCGGCTCCGGCCGGGGCACCTCGGTGCGCGAGATTCTCGAGGCGATCCATCGCGCCAGCGGCCGCGAAGTCCCCGTGCGTTATCGCTCCCGCCGCGTCGGCGATCCGCCGATCCTCTTTGCCAATACCGCAAAAGCGAAAGCGGAACTCGGCTTCTCGCCGGCTTTCTCGGATATCGATACGATCATCCGCACCGCCGGCCCCACCTTCGGGCTGGAGATGAGGGCATGAGCAACGTTTCGCAAATCGGCCATGGCAGGACGGCCAAAGCCGTCGCTGCTGATGCATTCGATCCTGTTTTCACCGGCTGGAACCGTGTCGCCTATGGCTTCGGCATTCTCTGCTGGCTGACAGCACTTGGCTATTTCTGGATCTGGTGGTGCCAGTCCGCCCATATCATTTCCTGGGCCACCTTCGTGCTCGTCACCCTCGTGCTTGCCTGGATCACGCTTGTGCCGGCCTATTTCATCCTGATCTTCCTCGATGCGAGGACGGTCAGCCCTCGCGCGCGGCTGCCGGAAGGGCGGGTGGCTATGGTCGTTACCAAGGCGCCGTCCGAGCCCTTTGCCGTCGTCCGCACCACGCTGCAGGCGATGCTGGACCAGATCGGCGTCGATTTCGATGTCTGGCTCGCCGACGAGGATCCTTCGGAGGAAACCAGGCGCTGGTGTGCGGCGCACGGCGTGCTGATCTCCACCCGAAAGGGTGTGGCGGAGTATCATCGCACCACCTGGCCGCGCCGGACGCGTTGCAAGGAAGGCAACCTCGCCTATTTCTACGACCACTTCGGCTATGCGCGCTACGATTTCGTCGCCCAGTTCGATGCCGACCATGTGCCGACGCCGACCTATCTCCGTGAAATCCTGCGCCCCTTCGCCGATCCCGAGATCGGCTATGTCTCCGCTCCGAGCATTTGCGATGCCAATGCCGGGACAAGCTGGGCGGCGCGTGGCAGGCTCTATGCGGAGGCAAGCCTGCACGGTTCGCTGCAGACGGGTTACAATAGTGGTTGGGCGCCTCTCTGCATCGGTTCCCATTATGCGGTTCGCACATCAGCCCTTCGTCAGATCGGCGGCCTCGGCCCAGAACTTGCGGAAGACCATTCGACAACGCTGATGATGAATGCCGGCGGCTGGCGTGGCGTGCATGCCGTCGATGCGATCGCGCATGGCGACGGACCGGCGAATTTCACCGACCTCGTCGTCCAGGAATTCCAGTGGTCGCGCAGCCTGGTCACCATTCTGTTGCAACATTCCCGCCGCCACATCATGCACCTGCCCTGGCGGCTGAGGTTCCAGTTCGTGTTCTCGCAGCTCTGGTACCCGCTCTTTTCCGCCTTCATGGCCATGATGTTCCTGCTGCCGGTTGCCGCGCTGCTGACGGGCCGTGTCTTCGTCAATGTCACCTATCCGGATTTCCTGCTGCATTTCGTGCCGATGTCGATCGTGCTGACGCTGTTTGCCTTCTTCTGGCGGGCAACGGCAACCTTCAGGCCGCACGATGCGAAATTGCTCGGCTGGGAAGGGCTTGCCTTCATCTTTCTGCGCTGGCCGTGGTCGCTGGCCGGCAGCATTGCCGCTGTTCGCGACTATATCTGCGGCTCCTTCGTCGATTTTCGCATCACGCCGAAGGGAAGGCAGCAGCAGCGGTCTTTGCCGCTGCGCGTCATCGCGCCCTATATCGGGCTCGCCGGCCTTTCCGCCGCCGCAATGATGTTTGCGACCGATGACGCGGCCGCCCAGGGTTTTTATGTTTTCGCCATGATGAACCTCTCGGTCTACCTGTCGCTGACCGTGCTGATAGTCATTCGCCATGCGGTCGAAAACGATCTGCCGCTGCTGCCGCAATCGCGCGGGCTGTGGCTTGCGACAGCCACCGGGCTTGCGATTTTCGTCGCCGGCGGCACGCAGGCGGGGAGCCACGGCCTGCGCGGCCTCGAAGCTCTTTCGCACGGCCAGACGTTTGTCAGTTTCACCGAAACGCAATTTGCCGTGGCCGGCGCCGGCCTCGGCGGCGGCAAGACCAGGATCGTGAAATTCCACCTGAGATGGAATGGTTTCGGCAGAACCGGCCGAGATGAACAGGGTGCGTGAGCCGGCGGAACCGGCAAGTGTCGAGTATGGAGGATGTAATGAGTATCGGATCGAGACTATGGGGAGCAGCGCTTGCTCTCAGCCTGTGCCTGCCGGTGGCAGCGCACGGCGCCGAGGTTGCCAAAAAGGACGCGCCGACGCCGCTCAGCGCCTATGAGCTCTATCGGATCTACGGCGATAAGACCTGGACCTGGAACACCGGCGGCGGCCGCTTCTTCGATGACGGCCGGCGGTTCGTCGCCTGGAGCAACGACAAGGGGCAGCCGTCCTTCGCCGAAGGCAGATGGGTGGTCGACGATCTCGGCCAGCTCTGCATGCGCGCCACCTGGACGAATGCCGAGGGCGCGGCCCGCGCCAGCACCTGTTTCGGACATCGCAAGATCGGCAATACGATCTACCAGCGGCGCCAGCCGAGCGGCGAATGGTACGTCTTCCGCCACGCATCGGTGCGTCAGGGTGATGAGTTCCAGAAGCTTGTTCCCACGGATACCGTGAGCGCGAAGGCAAGCGAACTGAAGCAGATCCTGTTGAGCCAGGAAATAACCCGAAAAGGAGGGTGAGCCATGAAGAAGCTGATGAAAAAAAACCTCTCGACCGCCGCAATAGCGCTGCTGCTGTTGTGTGTCGCGGATCTGCCGGGCCGAAGCGAAGTGCAATATGCCGGCATTGCCCCGAACCCGGCGGCGGCCGTACGGACGATCATCGACAAGCGCCCCGTGCTTCATACCGAGGGCATCAAGTTCGGTGCCTACGATCCGCACGGCGATTTCGGCGCCCAGGCGAATGTCGCGACCGAAGCCCTGTTCCTGCCATGGGAGGACGTCGACCTCGAGACGTTGCGCGTCGCCGATGCCTATGCGCAGGCCAGAGGCCGCAACCTGCTGATCACCGTGGAGCCATGGTCCTGGGACGTCGATTGGCGGCTGACCTCCGCGGAGCTTCGCGCAAAGGTTCTGCGCGGTGATTATGATGTCAACATGCGTTCGATCGCGCAGATGATATCCCAGCTGAAAAGCCCGGTGATCGTCCGCTGGGGACAAGAGATGGAAGATAAGTCGGGGCGGTTTTCATGGTCCGGCTGGAGCCCGCAGGACTATATCACGGCCTACAAGCGGATGATGGACATCGTCCGCCAGGAGGCGCCCGGCACCGAGCTCATGTGGTCGCCGAAGGGAGAGCCTGGCCTCCAGGCCTATTATCCCGGCGACGATTATGTCGACCTCGTCGGGCTCTCGGTCTTCGGTCTGCAGCGCTACGACGAGCTTGCCTACAATGAGCACCGGACCTTCTCGGAAGCGCTGAAGCAGGGATATGATCTCGTCGCCGGCTACGGCAAGCCCATCTGGGTGGCTGAGCTCGGCTATGAAGGCGGCGACGCCTATATGAAGCCGTGGATCGAAACGGCCACGTTGAAGCAGAGCGCCTTCCCGAATCTGCAGGAAGTGGTCTATTTCAACGATCGGGATGTGCACGCCTGGCCCTTCGATCTCGGCCGGCCGGACTGGCGCGTGGTCAAAAGTCTGGCTAACTGACACTCTGAAAAAAGAGAGGCCCGCGGGGGTGTCGCGGGCCTCTCCTCTCATGTCGGGCGACCGATCATCCTTTGATCGTTGCCTTACCCTCTTCGATGAGCCGGGTTGCCGCATCGGCGGGCGAGACCCGTTCGAAGGCGAGTTCGTCACAGATCGGGCGCAGCACCCGCTGGTCGAATTGGGTTGCGCCCATCGGCACCGGCGGCGGATACTCGCCGACCTGATCCTTGAGCAGGTTCACGTATTTGATCGTCTCCTGCTCCGTCGGGTTAAGCTGCGGCAGGATGGCTTCGCGCACGGCAGGTGACATTGGCACGCCGCGTTCCACACCGAGAATCTTGCCGGCTTCGGGATCGTTGACAAAGAAGCTGATGAACTTCGCGGCAGCTTCGCCCTGCTTGGTCGTTGCGCCCACACTCCAGATCAGTGCCGGACGGTAATAATGGCCGGATGGACCGCCCTTCTTTTCGCGCGGCAGCATGGTGATGCCGAGCTTGTTCTTGATGATCAGCTGATAGCCGATCATCTGGTTGGAATAGGCCATGCCGATCACCGATTTGCCGAGACCAAGGCAATTGGTGTCGATGGTGTTCTGATCGAGCGTCTGCACGTCGGCAGCAACAGTGCCGCCCGCTTTGCGCAGCTTCTCCCAGTAGTCGAACCATTCCCTGGCATCGTCGGCCGTGAAGCCGAGCCCAACGCTTTCCCTCGCAAAAAGACTCTTGCCACGCTGGCGCAGCCAGGCATCGAACACATAGGCGTAGCGTGCCGCATAGGGGCCGCCGCTCTTGCCGGAGGACTTGGTGAGTTCTACGGCGAGCTTGGCATACTCATCCCAGGTGAGGTCGGGGGTCGGCAGAGGGATGCCCGCCTTTTCGAATTCGACTGTGTCGAAGAACATCGAGAAGGAGTTGAGCCCGAGGCCGACACCATAGAGCTTGCCGTCGATGGTGGTCAGTTTCAGCATGTCGGCGCCGAAGGACTGGACGTCCAGCGCGGAGGGGACGAATTCATCGAGTGCCAGGCAGGCGCCGCGCTTCGAATAGTCCGAGATTGTTCCCGGCTCGAGCTGGAAGATGTCGGCGATCGAGCGGCCGGCCATCTGCGTTGCGAGCTTTGTCCAGTAGCCGTCGCCCGAAAGCGATTCACCGACGACAGTGACGCCAGGCGATTTCGACTGATAGAGCTTGGCAACCTCGAGCGTGCGCTTGGCGCGGTCGTTGGACCCCCACCACATGGCGCGCAGCTGTGCGTCTTCGGCAAGGGCCGGAATGGCGCTTCCGGCGCCGAAGGCGAGGCCGGCGGCCGCACCGGCTGAACCCATCAGGAATGAACGGCGATTGACCTGCATGATATCCTCCTTGTTCAAATATGCCCGCTGCCATCCTCCAATGGCGTTGTCAGGGCATTTCAGCAAATAGACTACGCAAAAAAAATTTATTTGCAAGAAGCAACCATTTTCTTGCAAATTTGCATTATTTGCATAATGTTTGCCCTATGAACGACCAAAAAATCAGACGGCCGCGTCAGGCCGATATAGCCACATTGGCCGGCGTCTCGGTCTCCACGGTGTCACGCGTGCTCGCCAACGAACCTGGTATCAGCGAAAGCGTACGCCGCCAGATATTGAAGGTGGCAGCCGAGAACGGCTATCCCGTCAAGCCTGCTTCCGAAGCCGTTGCGGGGGGACTGGCGCTGATTGCCAGCGACGGCGTCACCGGCACCCTCAGCGTCTTTTATGAAGCGATCGTCGACGGCCTGCGTGCCGGCGCTGCCGAAGCGGGCATGCCCTTCGAAGTCCGGCTGGTCCGCGAGAATCGAACCACCCCGGATGCCGTGCGTGACTATATGCAGACCGCAGGAGCTGACGGTCTCTTTCTCGTCGGTATCGATCCGAACGACATGTTGCGCGGCTGGCTGCAAGCCAGCATGACCCCCACGGTTCTTGTTAACGGCACCGATCCCAGGATGCAGTTCGATGGCGTTTCGCCGGCTAATTTCTTTGGCGCCTATGAGGCGACCAGCCGGCTGATAAAGGCCGGCCATCGCCGCATCCTGCATCTGAGCGGCTCTCACCGCCATACGATCCGGGAGCGCGTGCGCGGTTTCGAGGCGGCGATCGCCGCCGTCCCTGGCGCCGAGGGCCGTCTCGTGTCCCTGGCCCTTCAAGGCAGCGCCAGTCGAGAGGCGCATGAACGCACGACAGAAGCACTTGCCGAGAATGCCGGTTTTACCGCCGCCTTCTGCATGAATGACTTCATTGCCGTCGGCGTGCTCGAGGCCGTCACCGAGGCCGGGCTGCGCGTGCCGGAGGATTTCGCGATTGTCGGCTTCGACGATCTGCCCTGCGCGTTGATGACCAATCCGGCGCTGTCCACCATGCGTGTCGACCGCCCCGCCCTCGGGCGCGAAGCCGTTTCGCTGATGCTGTCCCGTTTCCGCAACAGGACGGCCTCCGCGCGCCACATCTGCCAGGCGGTCGTTCCCATTCCCGGAGGGACCGTTCCGAACGCCTAGAACAGGATGATTTAGGCCAAGGCCTAAAATCTGAATCCTGTTCTAAATTAAATAGTTAGAGCATGATGTCGTCCGAAAACCGCTCACACTTTTCGGCATCATGCTCTAGAACCCGTGAGTGATACCGATGACCTATGATCCCGCCAGCGCCAACCCGCTCGCAGGCAATCCGCTGGAAACCCGCGCCGATATGAGCCGCGCCCTGCTGGCGCTCTTCGATCCGCTGCTTGCCTGTTTCTCGAACGGCAATGCCCGCGTCACGCTCAATGGCGGCGGCGCCCATTTCGACCGGGCGGCGGCCGATCTGGAAGGGTTCGCCCGCCCGCTCTGGGGATTGGCGCCGCTTGGCGCCGGCAACGGCGACTTCGCCCACTGGCATCGTTTTGCCGAAGGTCTCGCAAACGGCACAGACCCTGCCCATCCCGAATATTGGGGAACGGTCAATGGCCGCGATCAGCGGATGGTCGAGCTTGCCGCTCTCGGTTTTGCCCTGGCGCTGGTGCCGGAAAAGATCTGGGAGCCGCTCGATGCGCGCGCCCGCGGCAATGTCGTCGCCTATCTCAAGCATGTCAGGCAGTTCGACTATGCCGACAACAATTGGAAATTCTTCCGGATCTTCGTCGATATCGCGCTCGATCGTCTCGGTGCCGATTTCGACCGCAGCCTGACGCGGCAATATCTTGAGGAGCTCGAAGGCTTCTATATCGGTGACGGCTGGTATCGCGATGGAAACGTCCGCCGCATCGACCACTACATTCCCTTCGCCATGCATTTCTATGGCCTGATCTATTCGAAGCTCGTCGACGACGATTATGCAAAGCGCTACCGTGAGCGCGCGATCCTCTTCGCCCGGGATTTCCGGCATTGGTTTGCCGCCGACGGGGCGACAATTCCCTTCGGCCGCAGCCTGACCTATCGCTTTGCCTGCGCTGGTTTCTGGTCGGCGCTCGCCTTTGCCGATGTCGAGGCTCTGCCCTGGGGCGAGGTCAAGCATCTCTGCCTGCAGCATCTGCGCTGGTGGAAGGATAAGCCGATTGCCGATCGTGACGGCGTGCTGTCGATCGGTTTCGGCTATCCGAACCTGCTGATGTCGGAGAGTTACAATTCCGCCGGCTCGCCCTACTGGGCCTTCAAGGCCTTCCTGCCGCTGGCGATCGCTGAGGATCACCCATTCTGGACGGCGAAGGAGAAAGTGCCGGAGCAAGCACCTGACATCATCCCCCAGCGTCACCCCGGCATGGTGATCATGCGGGCGGGCGGCGATGTCGTGGCGCTGTCTTCCGGCCAGGAAAACCTGCAGATGCGGAGCGGCACGGAAAAATACGCGAAGTTCGCCTATTCCGCCCGCTACGGCTTCAGCGTCGAGGCCGATGAGCGTGCCTTTGCGCTTGCCGCCTTCGATTCAGCGCTTGCCTTCAGCGATGACGGCCTGCACTACCGCGTGCGCGAAACGAACGAGGAAGCCAAGATCGCAGGCGAGGTGCTGTTTGCGAAATGGTCGCCTTTTGCCGATGTCGACGTCGAAACCTGGCTCGTGCCCGCCGCACCCTGGCATATCCGCCTCCATAGGATTAGGACAAGCCGGCCGCTGCGGATTGCCGAAGGCGGATTTGCCATCGGCCGCCGGGACCTCGAGCTGGATACGCTGTCCGCTTCGGCTGGGATTGCCTATGCGGTCGGCGAAGCCGATTTCACCGGCATTCTCGATCTCGGCTCCTCGGTCAAACGTTCGGGCCTCGTCCAGAAGGCAATGCCCAACACCAATGTGATCGTCGCGAAAACCCTGGTGCCGCAGCTGCGCGGGCAGATTCCGGCCGGTGAAACCATCCTGGTGACGGCAGTGCTGGCACTTGACGATCCCGCTGCCCTCTTGTCTGCCTGGACGAGACCGCCGAAAGCGCCTGAGATTGCAGCGCTGGAGGCCCTGGTGAGGGAAAAGGGCGTGACAGTCAGCGCCATCGAAGCGCCCGGACAAATGCCATGAGCCAGCCGGCCATTATCCTTGCCATGCAACCGTCGCGCACGCAGCATGTCCTGCCGGATGAGGTCCTGCGCCGGCTGGGCGGCATCGGTCGCCTGCTGGATTCCAAGCCGCTGCAGCGCTTCGACGACGAGCGTGCGAAACGTCTGCTGGCCGAGGCGGAAATCCTGATCACCGGCTGGGGCGGGCCCTATGTCGGGCCCGAAATTCCCACTACGGCGCCGCATCTCAAGTTCATCGTCCATGCGGCGGGCACGGTAAAAGGCGTCATCGACGACGCCATCTTCGAAGCCGGTATCCCGGTCAGCCATGCAGCCGAGGCCAACGCCGTGCCGGTGGCCGAATTCACGCTGGCGGCGATCATTTTCGCCGGCAAGCGCGTCTTCCGTTTCCGCGATCTCTACGTTGCCGACCGAAACCGCAACCGGACACATTTGATGCAGCGTGAAGCGATCGGAAACTACCGCCGCACCGTCGGCATCGTCGGCGCTTCGCGCATCGGCCGGCGCGTGATCGAGCTCTTGAGACCCTTTGACTACAGGCTGTTGCTCTCCGATCCGACGCTTGATGCCGCCGAGGCAGCCGGCCTGGGAACAGAAAAGGTCGATCTCGACGAATTGATGCGGCAATCGGATATTGTTTCCCTGCATGCGCCGTCGCTGCCGTCGACGCAGCATATGATCGATGCGCGAAGGCTGTCGCTGATGAAGGACGGCGCGACGCTCATCAACACGGCGCGCGGCATTCTCATCGATGAGGCCGCCCTGCTTTCGGTGCTGAAGACCGGTCGCATCGATGCGGTCCTCGATGTCACCGATCCGGAAATCCCGGAGGCAGGTTCTGCTTTCTACGATCTGCCGAACGTCTTTCTGACACCGCATATTGCCGGCGCCATCGGGCTGGAACGGGCGCGCCTCGGTGAGATGGCGGTGGATGAGATAGAGCGCTTCGTGACCGGCCAGCCGCTGCTTTACCAGATCCATCAGGCAAATCTCGAAAACATCGCTTAGAGGCGCGTCACGCGCCTCTAAGCGATGGGTATCAGCGCGACGTTCTCAGCGAATTTGGCGAACCGTCATTGGCAAGCTCAGGCATCAGGTCGGCGATGTCGACCACCTTGCCGGTGCGCGAACTCGTCAGCGCCGCAATGCCGCAAAGAACGGACATGGCGCCCGCCCGCGTGCCGGCGCGCTGGCCGAGCCTGTCTTCCGTATCGGGCTTGAAGATCATGTTGCGCATCCGGTCGTCGCCGCCGTAATGGCCGCCGGTGAAATGCGGAACGACAATGCGCTCCACAGCCTCCTTACCCTCAGGGAAATTGCGGATGAGGAGGATCGTGTCTTCCTTCGGCTCTTCCCAGGGCTGGGCTTCATACTGGCGAAGCTCGATCCGCCCTTTGGTGCCGTTGAAGGCAAGGTGATGGCCTTCGATCGGCTGGAAGGTGTTCAGCGAATAGGAGACGTGGACATTGTTGCGGTAACGGAGGGACACCACCATCGTATCGGGAATGTCGATGTCCTCGCTGAAGACGCAGCCGTCTCGGAAGTAGCCGTCGAGCTTCGAGGGATCCTCGTAAAGCGAATCGAGGAAGGGATCGGCCTCGAGATCGAGATAGTAGTCGCATTCATGCGCGTGCGGACAGAGCTTGCAGCGTGGGCCGCGGAACGGGCCCTTGCGGCCATAATTCTGCAGGTCGGCGAAGGAGGTGACGGCCTCGGGATCGCTGTCGAGGTACCAGTTCAGCAGATCGAAATGATGCGTCGCCTTGTGGACGAACAGGCTGCCGGAATTTTCCGTATAGGCATGCCAGCGGCGGAAGTAGTCGGCGCCGTGCTTGGTGTTCAGATACCAATGAAAATCGACTGAGGTGACCCGGCCGATCTCGCCGGCATTCAGCAATTCCTTGATCTTCGCAGCCGTCGGCGCATAGCGATAGTTGAAGGACACATCGACCCGGCGACCGGTGCGCTTTTCGGCATCCAGAATCCGGCGAATCTTTTCGACCGAGGTCGTCATTGGCTTTTCGGTAATGACATCGATGCCGGACTCCAGCGCCCGCACGACGATATCGTCATGCGTATGGTCGGGCGTACAAACGATGACGAGATCCGGCTTCTGCTCAGCAAGCATCGAATCGATGTTTTCGTAGAGCGGCGCATTGCTGCCGATCATGTTGCGGGCGCGCTCGCCGCGCAGCGAATTCTTCTCGACGATGGCGGTCAGGTCGACATGTTCGCGCCAGCCGGCAAGCAGATCCTTGCCCCACATGGTGGTGCCGCGGTTTCCCGTACCGATCAGGGCAAAACGGCGTTTCTCCATCGAATGATCCTCCTGCATGCGTGATGAAACAAATACTGAAATCAGGCCTGGCAGCAGCTCCTGAAGCGCTCGACGCAGGTGGCGATCACTTCTTCGGCCGTGCGTTTCCACCAGTTTTCGGCCGAAAAGATCTCCACTTCCTGAGCGCCGAAGAAACCGGCGGCCTCCACCATCCGTCTTATGCCTTTGAGGTCGATCACACCATCGCCCATCATGCCGCGGTCGAGCAGCATGTCTTTTGTCGGCACCAGCCAGTCGCAGATGTGATGGGCGAAGATGCGTTTCATGCGGCCGGCGCGGGCGATCTGGTTGGCAAGATCGGGATCCCACCAGACATGGTAGACATCGACCGCAACGCCGACATCCTCGCCGAGCTGCTCGCACATATCGAGCGCCTGACCGAGCGTGTTCACGCAGGCACGGTCGGCGGCATACATGGGATGCAGCGGTTCGATGGCGAGCTTCACGCCGGCAGCCTGCGCATGCGGCAAAACGGCGGCAATGCCGTCGAACACCATTCGGCGCGCGGCGACGATGTCCTTCGAACTATCAGGCAGACCGCCGACGACGAGCACGAGGCAATCGGCGGAAAACGCTGCCGCCTCATCGATGGCCCGCCTGTTGTCGTCGAGGTTTTTCTGCCAGTCGGCATCGTTTGCCGCCGGGAAGAAACCGCCGCGGCAAAGGCCGGTCAGCTTGATGCCGTTCGACTTGACGATATGCACCGCCTCGTCGAGACCGACCTTGGCGACTTGGTCGCGCCAGGGGGCGATCGCGGTGATGCCGTGTTTCAGGCAGATATCGACGGCCTGCGCAAAACCGCATTGCTCGCGGATCGTCGCCAGATTGATCGAAAGTCCTTCGACCTGCATATCATTCTCCTCCCATTCCGCGTGCTTCAGTTGACGCCGTGGACGGCGAGCACTTGGCGCATGCGGCTTGCGGCAAGCTCGGGATCTGCCAGAACCCGTGCCTTGTCGGCCAGACGGAAGAGTTCGGCCAGATGTGTCAGCGAGCGGGTGCTCTGCTGGCCGCCGACCATGACGAAATGATCCTGCAGGCCGTTGAGATAGGCGAGGAAGACGACGCCGGTCTTGTAGAAGCGGGTCGGCGCCTTGAAGATGTGGCGCGACAGCGGCACGGTCGGCTCCAGCAGATCGAAGAATTCATGGTTGCTCTTGCGGCCGAGCGCTTCCAGCGCTGCCGAGGCAGCCGGCGCGATGGCATCGAAAATGCCGAGCAGTGCGTCGGAATGGCCCTCTTCATCGCCGGCGATCAGTTCGGCATAGTTGAAATCGTCGCCGGTATACATGCGCACGCCTTTCGGCAGCCGGCGGCGCATCGCCACTTCCTTCTCCTTGGAGAGCAGCGAGATCTTGATGCCGTCGACCTTGTCGGCATGGGCCTCGATTACCTCGAGGCAGGTGGACATTGCCTTGATATGATCACCATTGCCCCAGTAACCTTCGAGCGCCGGATCGAACATTTCACCGAGCCAATGGATGATGACAGGTTCCTTGACCTGGCGGAGGATCCGGTCATAGACGCGGATATAGTCGTCCGGCCCTTTGGCGGCAGCGGCAAGCGCCCGGCTTGCCATCAGAATGATGCGGCCGCCGGCCGCCTCCACGGTTTCGATCTGCTCTTCGTAGGCCCTGAGGATCGTGTCGATAGTGACGTCGGGTCCCGGCGTCAGATGGTCGGTGCCGGCGCCGCAGGCGATCAGCGCATCCTTGCGGCCGGCCGCCTCGCTGAGCGCCCGGCGGATGAGGTCGCGCGCTTCCGGCCAGCCGAGGCCCATGCCGCGCTGCGCCGTATCCATCGCTTCGGCAACGCCGAGGCCGAGATCCCAGAGCCGATGGCGGAAGGCGAGGGTGCGCTCCCAATCGATCTCCGGCGTCAGCCAGGGATCGTTGTCGGCGAGCGGATCGGCGACGACATGGGCGGCGGCAAAGGCGATGCGCGGAAAGGCCTTGGCGTCGCGCTTGGCGAGCGCGATCGGCGTGCCGGTCAGCGTATAGGGAACGATCTTGCCGTCGAGAGGGAGATTGATCGTCGTCACGGCTCAGAACTCCAGTGCGGGAACGTCGAGCCAGCGACGCTCGGCCCAGGATTTCAGCCCGAGTTCGGCAAGCTGCACACCCTTGGCGCCGGCTTCCAGGCCATAGGGCCACGGCGCGTCTTCGACGACATGGCGGATGAACATTTCCCACTGCGCCTTGAAACCGTTTTCGAAGGCCTGCGTGTCCGGAACCTCATCCCAGGTCTTGTAGAAGTCGATCGTCTGCGGCTGGTCCGGATTCCACACCGGCTTCGGCGTGTTGACGCGGTGCTGACTCCAGCATTTCGTCAGACCGGCGACGGCCGAACCATGCGTGCCGTCGACCTGGAAGGTGACGAGGTCGTCGCGGCGGACGCGGACGGCCCAGGAGGAATTGACCTGCGCGATCGCGCCGCCTTCGAGCTCGAAGGTCGCATAGGCCGCATCGTCGGTGTCGCAGTCATAGGGCTTGCCCTGCTCGTCGATGCGGCGCGGAATATGCGTAGCACCGAGGCAGGAGACGGCTTTGACTTCGCCGAACAGATTGTCGAGCACGTAGCGCCAGTGGCAGAGCATGTCGAGGATGATGCCGCCGCCGTCGCCCTTGCGGTAGTTCCAGGAGGGGCGCTGGGCCGGCACGCCCCAATCGCCTTCGAAAACCCAGTAGCCGAATTCGCCGCGCACCGAGAGGATCTCGCCGAAGAAGCCGGAATCTCTGAGCAGCGCCAGCTTGCGCAGGCCGGGCAGGAAGAGTTTGTCCTGCACGACGCCATGCTTGAGGCCGGAGCCGCGCGCCTTGCGGGCAAGGTCGAGTGCCACCTGCAGATCGTCGGAGATCGGCTTTTCGCAATAGACATGCTTGCCGGCATCGAGCGCCTTGGACAGAAGTTCGGCGCGCATTAGCGTCGTGCCGGCGTCGAAGAAGATCGTGTCGTCGGGATTGGCGAGCGCGGCATCGAGATCGGTCGACCAGCGCTTGATGTTGTGCTTCTCCGCCAGCTCTTCCATCTTGGCGCCGTTGCGGCCGACGATGATCGGGTCGATCTCGAGTTTCTCACCCGATTTCAGCGTGATGCCGCCCTGGTCGCGGAAGGCGAGAATCGAGCGCACCAGGTGCTGATTGTAACCCATGCGGCCGGTGACGCCGTGCAAGATGATCCCCAAGCGTGCCATTTTTTCCTCCCAGCAGATTTTTGCGGCGGGAGCGGGCATCCTCGTCCGGTCCTCCCGATCCGGTAACTAAACAGTTACTTGATGGCAGAAGAGCAACGCGGCTGTCAATAGTCAAATCCGAATTTAGAGGTTCAGCGCTTGATCGAGGCGAGCGTGACGTAGACGATATGCCTTTCCCAGGCATTGAGATGGGTCGGCTCCATCAGGTCGCGACCGAAGATCGTCGAAAGCGTGTACTGGTTGGAGAGGTAGAAATAACCGAGCGAGGCGATCGTCAGGTAGACATGCAGGGGATCGGCGGTCTCGATGAAGACGCCCTGCTTCTTTCCTTGCTCGAGCACGTCCGAAAGCTCGCCGATCAGATGCGAATGCAGTTCCTTGAGCCGGACGGACTGGCGCAGCCAGCGGGCGCGATGCAGATTCTCCGTGCCGAGCAGGCTGAGGAATTCCGGATGCTGGAGAAAATAACGCCAGGTGAAGAGCGCCAGTTCACCGATGCCTTCCTCCGGGCTGCGGTCGCCGATATGCAGCGCGCGTTCGGCGGTGCGGATGCCGACATAGGCTTCTTCGAGCACTCTGAGGTAGAGCTGCTCCTTGTCGCCGAAATAATGATACAGCATGCGCTTGTTGGTGCCGGCGCGCTCGGCGATGGCGTCGACACGAGCCCCGCCCATGCCGTTTTCGGCAAATTCCCGGGTTGCCGCGTCAAGGATAGCAGCGCGTGTCCGCTCCGGATCGCGTTGGGCCGTCCGTTCGGTAGATGGGCGCCGAGACCTTTTCTTTTCCCCATTCCCCCCGCTGTCGTTCATCTCTCCACCTCCGTCTCACATGTTGCGCTCATAAGCCTTCGGTGCGAAATTGTAAAAACCGAATTTGAAAGCCCCGCGAGCGACACCGCTTGACACGCTCGCCGCTTTGCCCGTAGCTTGTAACCAATTAGTTATTTATGCAAGGGTAACTAGGTTCGGAAGCGTGTGGAGGCGCTTCCCTTTGGAGGAGGAAGAGAAATGACATTCCGTGTAAGCAGACGTAATTTCGTCGCGGGAGGCGCCACGCTTCTCTCGCTCTCGGCGCTGGGAACCAGCGCTTTGGCACAGGAAACGCGACTGCGTCTCCTGTGGTGGGGCTCGCAGCCGCGCGCCGACCGCACCAACAAGGTATCGCAGCTCTATCAGTCGAAGAAGCCGGGCACATCGATCACCGGCGAATTCCTCGGCTGGGGCGACTACTGGCCGCGCCTTGCGACCCAGGTCGCCGGCCGCAACGCGCCCGATGTCATCCAGATGGACTATCGCTATATCGTCCAATATGCGCGGCGCGGCGCGCTCGCCCCGCTTGAATCCTATATGCCGGCCAAGCTCAACCTCGACGATTTCGACAAGGCGCAGATCGAAGGCGGCAGCGTCGACGGTCATCTCTATGGCGTCAGCCTCGGCGCGAATTCGGCGGCCACCGTCCTGAACACCACCGCCTTCAAGGAGGCCGGCGTCGATCTGCCGACTCAGGCGACCACCTGGGAAGAATTCGGCCGCATCGGTGCGGAGATCACCAAGGCAGGCAAACGCAAGGGCATGTTCGGTATCGCCGACGGCAGCGGCGGCGAACCGCTGTTCGAAAACTGGCTGCGTCAGCGCGGCAAGGCGCTTTATACCGCCGACGGCAAGATCGCCTTCGACGTGGACGATGCCTCCGAATGGTACGACATGTGGGCCAAGTTCCGTGAGGCCGGGGCCTGTGTTCCTGCCGATATCCAGGCTCTCGACAAGAACGATATCGAAACCAACACGGTCTCGCTCGGCAAGTCGGCCGCCGGTTTTGCCCATTCCAACCAGTTCGTCGCCTATCAGGCAATGAACAAGGACAAGCTGGCGCTGACCAACTACATGCGCATCAAGCCGGAATCGAAGGGTGGCCATTATCGCAAGCCTTCGATGTTCTTCTCGGTCTCCGCCCAGTCCAAAGCCGTGGACCTGGCCGTGGACTACGTCAATTTCTTCGTCAAGAACCCCGAGGCAGCGCTGCTTCTGGATGTCGAACGCGGCATTCCGGAATCGAGCGCCATGCGCGAGGTCGTCGCGGCGAAGCTTGATGAGAACGGCAAGGTTGCGCTGGCCTATGTCAGCGGCCTCGGCGAACTCGCCGGCAAATTGCCGCCGCCGCCGCCGGCCGGCGCCGGTGAAGGTGAGCTGATGTTACGCAACATCGCCGAACAGGTCGGCTTCGGACAGCTGTCTCCCTCCGACGGCGGCAAACAGCTTGTCGCTGAAATCACGCAGATTCTCGCACGAGGCTGATCCCGTATGAGCAATGCGATGCGCACGCCCGCAGGGGCCATCAATGTGGAAAGATATCAGGGGGCCGTGGCCGAAGGACGCTTCAAGCGTCTCTGGAATGCCAATGCTCCCGGCTATCTCTTCCTTCTTCCATGGCTCATCGGCTTTTTCGGGCTGACGCTCGGGCCGGCCCTGATTTCGCTCTACCTTTCCTTCACCGACTTCGACATGCTTCAGTCGCCGCGGTGGGTGGGAATGGCGAATTACGTGCGCATCGCCACGGCGGATCCGAAATTCTCGGCCGCCATGTATGTCACCTTGACCTATGTCGTCTTCTCAGTGCCGTTCAAGCTGACCTTCGCATTGCTGGTCGCCATGGCGCTGAACCGCGGCCTGCGCGGGCTGTCGGTCTATCGTGCCATCTTCTATCTGCCGTCACTGCTGGGCGGCAGCGTGGCGATCGCCGTGCTCTGGCGCCAGCTTTTCGCCAGCGATGGCCTCGTCAATGCCGCGCTTTCGTATTTCGGTATCGAAGGTCCGAGCTGGATCTCGCATCCGAACTATTCGATCTATACGCTGGTGGCGCTGTCCGTCTGGCAGTTTGGCTCGCCGATGATTATTTTCCTGGCCGGCCTGCGTCAGATCCCGCAGGATATGTATGAGGCCGCGAGCCTCGACGGCGCCTCCAAGTTCCGGCAATTCTACAAGATCACGCTGCCACTTCTGACCCCGGTGATCTTTTTCAATGCCGTCGTCCAGACGATTGATGCCTTCAAAGCCTTCACGCCGGCCTTCATCATATCAGGCGGCACCGGCGGTCCGATCAACTCGACGCTGTTCTACACGCTCTACCTCTATCAGGAAGCCTTCGGCAATTTCCGCATGGGCTATGCCTCGGCGCTCGCCTGGATCCTGGTGGTGATCATCGCGATCTTCACCGCCTTCTCCTTCCTGACCTCGCGTTATTGGGTGCACTACGATGACTGAGATGACCGCTTCCGTCACCGCGGCCAGGCCGCCATCCGACATCACCAAACGCAGCCTGCCGGCGTCGCTCATCATCCACGCCCTGCTGATCGCAGCTTCACTCCTCATGCTCTATCCGCTGTTATGGATGGTTTCGGCATCGGTGAGGCCGGAAAACGAGATCTTCTCGTCGACTTCGCTCATCCCGTCGTCGATCGATTTCTCCTCCTATGCGCGCGGTTGGGTCGGCCTCGATGTCAGCTTCGGCCGGTTCTTCTGGAATTCGCTGGTCATCTCGCTGCTGGTGGTGACGGGCAATGTCATCGCCTGTTCGCTGACGGCTTTCGCCTTTGCGCGGCTGCGTTTTGCCGGCCGGAATTTCTGGTTCGCGATCATGCTCGGCACGTTGATGATCCCCTATCACGTGACGCTGATCCCGCAATATGTGCTCTTTCTCGATCTCGGCTGGGTCAACACCATCCTGCCGCTTGTCGTGCCGAAGTTCCTGGCAAGCGATGCCTTCTTCATCTTCCTGATGGTGCAGTTCTTCCGCGGCATTCCGCGCGAATTGGACGAGGCGGCGATGATGGACGGCTGCAGCGCTTGGCGCATCTACTGGAAGATCATGCTGCCGCTGTCGCTGCCGGTGCTGGCAACGGCTGCGATCTTCTCCTTCATCTGGACCTGGGACGATTTCTTCGGTCCGCTGATCTACCTGAACGACATGAACACCTATACGATCCAGCTCGGCCTGCGCACCTTCGTGGATTCCACCAGCGCATCGGATTGGGGCGGTTTGTTCGCCATGTCGACCCTGACGCTCGTGCCGGTGTTCTTCTTCTTCCTGTTCTTCCAGCGCCTGCTGATCGAGGGCATCGCCACGACGGGCATGAAGCGTTGATGGCGATGACGGGAAAGAGCGACATGAGCATCAGGACAGTCGCGATCGTTGGCTGCGGCATCGGCCGCTCCCATATCGTCGAGGGTTACCTGCCGCATTCCGACAAGTTCAAGGTCGTGGCGATCTGCGACTTGAACGAGCAGCGCATGGCAGCGGTCGGCGACGAGTTCGGCATCGAACGGCGCACCACCTCTTTTGCGGAACTGCTGGCCGACGACACGATCGACATCATCGATATCTGCACCCCTCCCGGCATTCATCTGGAACAGGTTGTCGCAGCACTTGCCGCCGGTAAACATGTCGTCTGCGAAAAGCCGCTGACGGGCTCGCTTGCCGCCGTCGATACCATCATGGAAGCGGAAAAGACCGCCAAAGGCGTGCTGATGCCGATCTTCCAGTACCGTTACGGCGACGGCATTCAGAAGGCCAAGCGGATCATCGACGCCGGTATTGCCGGCAAGCCCTATACCGCTTCGGTCGAAACCTTCTGGCTGCGCAAGCCGGAATATTACGCCGTGCCCTGGCGCGGCAAATGGGCGACGGAACTTGGCGGCGTGCTCGTCACCCATGCGCTGCATCTGCACGACATGCTGATGCATCTGATGGGTCCGGCGGCCAGGGTCTTCGGCCGCGTCGCCACCCGCGTCAACGATATCGAGGTCGAGGATTGTGCCTCCGCCAGCCTGCTGATGGAAAGCGGCGCCTTTGTCTCGCTGTCCTGCACGCTTGGTTCGCAGGAACAGATTAGCCGGCTCAGGCTGCACTTCGAGAATGTCACTTTCGAAAGCAGCCACGAGCCCTATACCCCCGGCAAAGACCCCTGGAAGATCATCGCTGCGAATGACGACGTGCGGGAGCAGATCGACAAGGTGGTTGGCGACTGGCAGCCGGTCGCGCCGCGTTTCACCACGCAGATGGGCCAGTTCCATGCGTTCCTGAGTGGCCATGCGCCGCTGCCGGTAACGAGCCGGGACGCCCGCCGCGCGCTGGAACTCGTCACCGCCATCTACCAGTCTTCCGACAGCGGCGCTGACGTGCCGCTGCCGGTGGGTCCCGACAGCCCGAAATACGCCGATTGGCGCGCAAGAACGAAGTAACCGACAAAATAAAAAGAGAGGGTTTTGAGAAGATGGCAACCAGTGTCGTTCTTCAGAAGGTCGAGAAGCGCTACGGCGCGATGGACGTGATCCATGGCATCGACCTGACGATCGATCCCGGCGAATTCGTCGTTTTCGTCGGCCCCTCGGGCTGCGGAAAATCCACCCTCCTGCGCATGATCGCCGGTCTAGAGGAGATCACCGGCGGCGGGCTGCTGCTCGACAACGAGCGCATGAATGAAGTCGCGCCCGCAAAGCGCGGCATCGCCATGGTCTTCCAGTCCTATGCGCTCTATCCGCATATGTCGGTCTACAAGAACCTCGCCTTCGGCCTTGAGACGGCTGGTTACAAGAAGACCGAGATCGAGCCGAAGGTGAAACGCGCCGCCGAGATCCTGCAGATCGAGAAGCTGCTGGAGCGCAAGCCGAAGGCGCTCTCCGGCGGCCAGCGTCAGCGTGTCGCGATCGGTCGCGCCATCGTGCGCGAGCCACGTATCTTCCTGTTCGACGAGCCGTTGTCGAACCTCGATGCCGAACTGCGCGTGCAGATGCGCGTCGAGATCTCCCGCCTGCACCGCAGCCTCGGCAATACGATGATCTATGTCACCCATGACCAGGTCGAAGCCATGACGATGGCGGACAAGATAGTGGTGTTGAATTCCGGCCGTATCGAGCAGGTCGGCGCGCCCCTCGATCTCTACAACAACCCGGCCAACCGCTTCGTCGCCGGTTTCATCGGCAGCCCGAAGATGAATTTTCTGAAGGCCCGCATCGAGCAGGTCGGCGAGACCGAAACCAGCATCCATGTCTGCGGCAATTCCGTACGCCTGCCGCGCCGACTGAAAGGCCAGGCGGGGGAGGAGGTCACCTTCGGCATCCGCCCCGAACATCTTTCGCTGGCCGAAGGCGCAATCACGCTCTCGACCGTCAACGTCGATCTCGTCGAAAATCTCGGCGGCGCCACCATGCTCTACACCACGACGCCGGATAACCAGCTTCTGACCGTCGCGCTCGACGGCCAGCAGAAGGTCGAGCGCGGCGCCAATGTGAAGGCTTCCTTCGATCCGGCCCGCTGTCACGTCTTCGACGCGGCCGGCAAGACGATCTGACCCCACGGCATAATTCCTTAAATCGGAATCGATTTAAGGATAAATTATGCAGTAATTTAAAAGTGTTACAGCGTCCTTTGCGCGTCTGAAAAGACGCGCGGCGCTATGGCGGCTGCTTGACAGCCGATCCTCCTCTGGCCCATCATTTCGCGAGGGGCCGCAAGGGGGTTGAGCATGACGCCTGAAGATAGGATTCATGCGCTTGGCATCTGGCAGGGGCCGATCGCAATCTCGCCGATAGCAGGCGGCATCACCAACAGGAATTATCTGGTCAGCGATGCCGTCGCGCGCTGCGTGGTCAGGCTCGGCACCGATATTCCGATCCATCACATCAACAGGCAGAACGAGCTTGCCGCAAGCCGCGCGGCGCATGCCGCCGGCATTTCGCCTGCCGTCATCCATCATTCGCCGGGCGTGCTGGTGCTCGAATATATCGAGGCGCGGGCGCTTTCGCCGGAGGATATCAGGACGCCGCAAATGCTCGCCCGGGTCTTGCCGCTGGTGCGCGCCTGCCATCGCGACATCGCCCGGCATTTCCGCGGCCAGGCGATGATCTTCTGGGTCTTCCACGTCATCCGAGATTACGCCGCCAATCTGAAGGCGTCGGCGAGCAGCTATCTTCCTCTGCTGCCGGGGCTCGTCGGCAGGGCTGAGACGCTGGAAGAAGCGGCAGGGCCTTTCGAGATCGCCTTCGGCCACAACGACCTGCTGGCCGCCAACTTTCTCGATGACGGCAAACGGCTCTGGCTGATCGACTGGGACTATGCCGGTTTCAACACGCCGCTCTTCGATCTTGGCGGATTGGCCTCCAACAACGAGTTCTCGCAAGCGGCCGAGCGCACGATGCTGGAGACCTATTTCGACCGGCCGCTGACCGATGATCTCAACAGGCGCTACGCCGCGATGAAATGCGCCTCGCTGCTGCGCGAGACGCTCTGGAGCATGATTTCGGAAATTCATTCCAGCATCGATTTCGATTACGCCGGCTATACGGCCGAAAATCTCGCGCGCTTCGAGCGCGCCTATCAAGCCTTTGAACAGGACCAATAAATGACGAAGGAATTACCGAAGACGGCGAAAGCCGTGGTCATCGGCGGCGGCATCATCGGCTGCTCGACGGCCTATCATCTCGGCAAGCTCGGCTGGACCGATACCGTTCTGCTGGAGCGCAAGAAGCTCACGTCAGGTACCACCTTCCACGCCGCCGGCCTCGTCGGCCAGCTGCGCACCAGCGCCAACATCACCCAGCTTCTCGGCTATTCCGTCGATCTCTACAAGCGGCTGGAAGAGGAAACGGGCCTCGGCACCGGCTGGAAGATGAATGGCGGCCTGCGCCTTGCCTGCAACGAGGAACGCTGGACCGAGGTCAGGCGCCAAGCGACCACCGCGCAGTCCTTCGGCCTCGAAATGCAATTGCTGACCCCGCAGGAAGCCTTCGATCTCTGGCCGCTGATGACAATAGACGATCTCGTCGGTGCCGCCTTCCTCCCGACCGACGGTCAGGCCAATCCCTCCGACATCACCCAGGCGCTGGCAAAGGGCGCCCGCATGTCGGGCGTTTCGATCTTCGAGGATACCGAAGTCCTCGACCTTGAAATCGACAAGGGGAGGATTCGTGCCGTGATCACGGCGCAAGGGCGCATCGAATGCGAACGCGTCGTCGTCTGTGCCGGTCAATGGACGCGTGCCTTCGCCGCCCGCTTCGGCGTCAACGTGCCGCTGGTCTCCGTCGAGCACCAATACATCATCACCGAATCCTTCGGCGTGCCCTCCAACCTGCCGACGCTGCGCGATCCCGATCGCCTGACCTATTACAAGGAAGAGGTCGGCGGCATCGTCATGGGCGGCTACGAGCCGAATCCCATTCCCTGGGCGAAAAACGGCATCCCCGACGGTTTCCACTACACGCTGCTGGACAGCAACTTCGACCATTTCGAGCAGATCATGGAACAGGCGCTCGGCCGCGTTCCGGCGCTGGAAAACGTCGGCGTCAAGCAGCTGTTGAACGGCCCGGAAAGCTTCACGCCGGATGGCAACTTCATTCTCGGCGAGGCGCCGGAGCTAAAGAATTTCTTCGTCGGCGCCGGTTTCAACGCCTTCGGCATCGCCTCGGCCGGTGGCGCCGGCATGGCGCTTGCCGAATGGGTGACAAAGGGCGAACCGCCCTATGATCTCTGGCCGGTCGATATCCGCCGTTTCGGCCGGCCGCATTTCGATACCGACTGGGTGCGGACACGCACGCTCGAAGCCTACGGCAAACATTACACCATGGCCTGGCCGTTCGAGGAACATTCAAGCGGCCGCCCCTGCCGCAAATCGCCGCTCTATGACCGGCTGAAGGCGCAGGGCGCCTGTTTCGGCGAAAAGCTCGGCTGGGAGCGGCCGAACTGGTTTGCCGATCTCTTCGCCAACGAAGAGCCGAAGGATATCTACAGCTACACCAGGCAGAATTGGTTCGACGCGGTCGGCCGCGAGCATAAGGCCGTGCGCGAGGCGGCCGTCATCTTCGACCAGACCTCCTTTGCCAAATTCGTGCTGAAGGGCAGGGATGCCGAGGCGACGCTGTCCTGGATCGCCTCCAACGATGTCGCAAGGCCGGTCGGCTCGCTTGTCTACACGCAGATGCTGAACGACAAGGGCGGCATCGAATGCGACGTGACGGTCGCCCGCATCGCCGAGAACGAATATTACATCGTCACCGGTACCGGTTTCCCCACCCATGACTTCGACTGGATCGCACGCAATATCCCGGCGGAGATGCAGGCCGAGCTGGTCGACGTCACATCCGCCTATTCCGTGCTGTCGCTGATGGGACCGAATTCCCGCGCCGTGCTGGAAAAGGTGACGGGCAGCGACGTCTCGAATGCGGCCTTCCCCTTCGGCAAGGTCAGGACCATCGGCATTGCAGGCTGCCCCGTGCGGGCTCTACGCATCACCTATGTTGGCGAGCTTGGTTACGAGCTGCATGTTCCCGTTGAATATGCGACCACGGTCTATGACGTGCTGATGGCATCAGGCGGCGAGCTCGGCCTCGTCAATGCCGGCTATCGCGCGATCGAGAGCTGCCGCCTGGAAAAGGGTTATCGCGCCTGGGGGTCGGATATCGGTCCCGACCATACGCCTGTTGAGGCCGGTCTCGGCTGGGCGGTGAAGATGCGGAAGAGCATTGCCTTCCGCGGCCGTGAGGCGATCGAGCGGCAGCTTTCGGGAGGCGTCAAGAAGCGCCTCGCCTGTTTCGTCCCCGAGGATGCCGATGCCGTGCTGCTCGGCCGCGAAACGATCTATCGCGACGGCAAACGCGTCGGCTGGCTGTCGAGCGGCGGCTTCGGTTATACGCTGGGCAAGCCGATCGGCTATGGATACGTCCGCAACCCCGACGGCGTGACGGAAGATTTCGTTCTCTCCGGCACCTACGAGCTTGATGTGGCGCGGCAACGCATCCCCTGCAAGGTATCGCTGTCGCCGCTCTACGATCCCGATATGGCGCGGGTGAAAGCCTGACGAACTCGAATTACCTCATTCTTTGCCTTCGAGCGAAGCTTTGAGGACAGAGATGACGAGGAGAGGGCACGCCGTGTGAGCCCCCCTCTGCCCTGCCGGGCATCTCCCCCACGGGTGGGGAGATCGCAAGTAGCCTAAACTTCCTACTCATCTACCGTTTCGTCGGGCTGGACGCTGATTGTTTGGGGAAGCCGTTGCGTCTAGCCAATCTCCCCACCTGTGGGGGAGATGCCCGGCAGGGCAGAGGGGGGCGACCACGGCACGCCCTCTCATTGCAAGAACCCAGCCACCCCGCGTTGGCGTGACTTACTATACTTGCGCAAAACGACTCTCCTGGGCTGAAGCAGAGCCTGCGCCAGCGGTTCCAAGCCTCAGAAAAGCGGCAACCGGTCGTCCTGGATCAGGATCTCCAGCTTGTCAGCCACATCCTGCGCCCAGGCCCGGTGGGCTGTCAAAGCCGCCGGGAAAAGTCCGGGAAGGGTGAAGAGAGCCGCCGAGATCGCCAGGCCGGTGCGCGGTATATCGGCGATGAGAGCAGCGATTCCGCCAGCACGGGGATCGCGCAATTCGTAGCGCTCACCATTGCCGTGCTCGCCGATCGCATAACGCATCCATGCCGCAACGGCGATCGCATAGGTCTCCGCCCTGTCGCCATGCGCCAGCGCCTCGCTTGCCGGTTCCAGCAGCCGCTGCGGCAGTTTCTGCGTGCCATCCATGGCGATTTGATAGGTGCGATGTGCGATCGCCTTGTTTGCAAAGCGCGCTATCAATTCGCTGGCGTAGGCATCGAGATCGATGCCCGGAACCGCATCGAGCGTACGCGCGGCCGCATGCATGTGGCGATAGGCAAGTGCTGCCAGGGCCGCATCGTCCATCACGTCGCGGATGAATTCATAGCCGCCGATATAACCGAGATAGGCGAGCAGCGAATGGGCACCGTTCAGCATCCGGAGCTTCATCTTCTCGTAAGCCGAAACATCGGTGACCATCAGCGCGCCGGCCTTGTCCCAGGCCGGCCGGCCATTGGCGAAATGATCCTCGATCACCCATTGCGTGAAGGGTTCGGTCTCGATCGCCGCCAGATCCTGCCGTCCCGTCAGCCGTTCGGCATCCTGGTAGGTCGCCTCCGTGCTGGCAGGCGTGATGCGATCGACCATGGTCGAGGGAAAGGGCACGTTTTCCTCGATCCATCGGCGAAGCGGCGGATCGACGCGTTCGGCAAAATCGAGAACCAGCCGCTTCAGGACGGCGCCGTTGCTCGGAAGATTGTCGCAGCTGAGCGGTGTGAAGGGGGCGATGCCCTTGGCCCGGCGCCGGGAAAGCCCCTCGACCAGATAGCCGATGACGCCGCGCGGCGCATGGCGGTTGGCAAGGTCGGCCGCCACGTCGGCATGGTTGAGGTCGAGCCCTCCGGTCGCGGTATCCATGCCATAGGCCTTTTCCGTCACCGTCAGGCTGACGATGCGGATTGCAGGATCTTCCAGCCGATCGAGCAGTCCCGCCGGATCGCGGGTCGCCACATGTGCCCGCAAAATGGGGCCGATCACCTGCGCCACCGTGCCCGACGTATCGCGGATCAGCATCGTATAGAGGCCGTCCTGTTCGTTCAGGTGATCGGCGACATCGGCAGTGCGCAGGCTCGCCACCTCGATACCCCAGTCTCCGCTCTCTGCGGCAAGTGCTGCATCGGTAAACGGCGCGAAATGCGCGCGGAAAAAGGCGCCCGGCCCGAGATGCAGGATGCCGCTTTTCAGCTGTTTGCGGTCATAGGCGGGAAGCTTCGCCGTCGGGGCTAGGCCGGAAAGGGTCTGCAGTCGTTCGGTCACAGCTTGTAGGCCTTCTTTGCATTGCCATAGGAGAGCTCGCCCGCGACGATCTCGGCTTCCCGCTTGGAGATCCGGTGCTCGGCGGCGAGTTGGGCAAGGAAGCGGCAGACTTCGCGGCGCCAGACGTCATGCCGGGCCGGGATCGATAGCAGCGCGCGCGTATCGTCGTTGAAACCCGCCATATTGGCAAAGCCCGCCGTCTCGACGACTTGGTCGAGGTAGCGGCGGATGCCGAGCGGGCTGTCGTGGAACCACCAGGGCGGGCCGATCATCAGGCAGGGCCAATGGCCGGCCATCGGCGCCATCTCGCGCGCATAGGTCGTCTCATCGAGCGTGAAGAGCAGCACACGCAAACCCGGTGCGTGGCCATATTTTGATAGCAGCGCATTCAGGCCGCCGACCCAGTCGGTGCTTGTCGGGATATCGGCGCCCATATTGGGGCCCCGGGTCGAGAAAAGTCCGCGGTCGGTATTGCGTCTGGAGCCGGCATGGATCTGCATCACCATGCCGTCCTCGGCCGAAAGCCCGGCCATCTCGGTCATCATCTGGCCACGGAAGAGCTCGGCCTCCTCGGCCGAAAGCGGACCCTTCAGCGCCTTGTCGAGCAGCGCCTGTTTTTCCGCAAGCGGCAGGTCGGCGGTGAAGGCCGTGGGCACGCCGTGATCGGTCGCGGTGGCGCCGAACTGGCGGAAATAGGCGCGCCGGCGCCGATGCGCCTCGATCAGGCCGTCCCAACGCGTGACGTCGACGCCGGTGATCTCTCCGAACTTAATGAGATTGTCGCGGAAGCCGACAGCATCGGGATCGGTGACGCTGTCCGGCCTGTAGGTGGTGCGCACCTTGCCGATCCAGCCGTCGGCCGCCATCTTCTGGTGATGCGCCAGAGGATCGAGCGCTCCATCCGTCGTCGCGATCGTTTCGATGCCGAATCGCTGATGCAGCGCCCGCGGGCGGAATTCGGGAAGGGCAAGCTGGGCATTGATATGGTCGTAGAGCGCATCGGCATTGTCTGATGTCAGCGGCTCGGTGCAGCCGAGCACGGCCGACATGGCGTGGTCGACCCAGAGGCTCGAAGGCGTTCCGCAGAAAAGGTGGTAGTGCGCGGCAAAAGTCCGCCAGATCGCCCGTCCCGTTGCGTCAGGTTTGCCGTCGAGCCGCGGCACGCCGAGCTCGTCCAAGGTGACGCCGACGCTGTGCAGCATCCGGAAGAGATAGTGATCGGGAATGACCAGCAGCGAGGCCGCGTCTTCGAACGGCTTGTCGTCGGCGAACCAGGAGGGTTCGGTATGCCCGTGCGGGCTGACGATCGGAAGATTGCGCACCGTCTCGTAGAGGTCGCGCGCGATAGTCCGTGTTGCCGGATCAGCCGGAAAAAGCCGGTCCGGATGAAGAAAGCCGTTTCCTGCATCCATCAGTATTCCTCCCAGATGGATAACTGGCCTACCCCACAACATCAGGCGCGGCAAGGTCTTTTAGTAACCAAACGGTACAGTTTTGCGCGTGGCCGCGCCGGGCATGGAAAGCATTGACGAGGCGACCAATTTCCGCTTTGCAGAACGTCATATTCTGCCGGTCCCGGTAGAGGAGGATCCGATGTCCGACGAGACGAACCACATCACCCGGCTGGAAGAAATGCTGGCCCACCAGGCAAAGACGATCGAAGAGCTTTCCGATCAGCTCGCCGAGCAATGGAAGACCGTCGAGCAGATGCGCACCAAGCTCGACCGGCTGACCGAACGCTTCCTGTCGCTGGAGGAGCAGTCGCTGGACGCGCCAGCGATCACCCGCCCGCCGCATTATTGACGACACGCGGCGCAATGCCGCGTGTCGTTGGGTTTCTTGCGCCATGAGGCGGCGGATCAAACGCCGCCGATGCAGAGATATTTCATTTCCAGATAGTCGTCGGCGCCGTGCCGCGAGCCTTCGCGGCCAAGGCCGGATTGCTTGATGCCGCCGAAGGGCGCCGTCTCGGATGACATCAGGCCGGTATTGATGCCGATCATGCCGTATTCCAGCGCTTCCGCCACCCGCCAGACCTTTTTCAGATCACCGGCGTAGAAATAGGCGGCAAGACCGAATTCCGTATCATTGGCCTGGGCGATGACGTCCTCGACTGTCTCGAAGCGAAAGAGCGGCGCCACCGGCCCGAAGGTCTCCTCGCGCGCCACCTTCATGCCGCGCGCAACGCCTGTCAGCACCGTCGGCGTGAAGAAGGTGCCGGCGCCGTCGATGCGCTTGCCGCCGGTCAGCACCTTGGCGCCCTTGGCAAGCGCGTCGCTGACATGGTCTTCCACCTTTGCAAGGCCTTGCTCGTCGATCAGCGGCCCGATCACGACACCCGGCTCGAAGCCGTCACCGACCGACATCTCGGCGACCTTGGCGGCAAGCTTGGCGGCGAAGGCGTCGTAGACGTTCGACTGGACGTAGAGGCGGTTGGCGCAGACGCAGGTCTGGCCGGCATTGCGGTATTTGGAGGCGATTGCGCCTTCGACGGCAGCGTCGAGATCGGCATCGTCGAAGACGATGAAGGGCGCGTTGCCGCCGAGCTCTAGGCTCACCTTCTTGATCTGGTCGGCGCACTGCCGCATCAGGATACGGCCGACCTCCGTCGAACCGGTGAAGCTGATCTTGCGCACCTTTTCATTGCCGCAGAGCTCGCGGCCGATCGCCGGACCGTCGACCCCGACGATGACGTTGAAGACGCCGGCCGGAATGCCGGCCTGCTCGGCGAGCACGGCAAGCGCGATCGCCGTCAGCGGCGTCTGTTCGGCGGGCTTCGAGACCACGGTGCAGCCGACGGCAAGCGCCGGGGCGATCTTGCGAGTGATCATCGCCGCCGGGAAATTCCACGGCGTGATCGTGCCGACGACGCCGACCGGCTGCCGGATGACGATCATCCGTTTATCGTCGGAAGGCGCGGGGATCGTCTCGCCGTAGATGCGCTTGGCTTCCTCCGCATACCATTCGATATAGGCTGCGGCATAAAGGATCTCGCCGCGCGCTTCCGGGAACGGCTTGCCCATTTCGGCGGTCAGGATCGCCGCGAGTTCGTCGGCATTGGCGACCATCAGGTCGAACCATTTGCGCAGGATCGCGCTGCGCTCCCTGGCCGGACGGGCAGCCCAGCCCGGCTGGGCGGCATGGGCCGCATCGATTGCCGCCCGCGTCTCGGCCGCGCCCATATCGGGCAGCGAGGCGAGCAGCTCGCCGGTTGCCGGGTTCAGCACGTCGAAAGTCTTCGTGGCATCGCCTGATGTCCAGACGCCGTCGATATAGCCGGCATCGCGCAGCAAGGGCGAGGAGAAGGGAACGTGCTTGGTCAGTGCGCTGGTGAAAGCCATGTCATATCCTCCTTGGGAGTGCGGCTGCCGGTTGCCGGCAGCCATTGAAATCCAGTTCGGGTGCGATCACTTGGCCGCGCTTGCTTGCAGCATGGAGGCCTCGAGAATATCGAGCGCTTCGCCGAAGATCTCGTCCTGGATGGTGATCGGCGCGAGGAAGCGGATGACGTTTCCGTGGACGCCGCAGGTGAGCAGGATCAGGCCCTTGTCGAGCGCGATCAGCCGCACCCGGTTGGCGAATTCCGCGCTCGGCAGTCCCGTCGTCCGGTCGTTGAATTCGACGGCGTTCATGAAGCCCGGCCCGCGGATATCGACGATCTCCGGCACCGTCTCGCGCAATGATTCCAGCCGCTGCTTCAGCCGTCCGCCAAGCTGGTTGGCGCGATTGCAGAGATCTTCGTCGGCAATGACGTCGAGCACGGCGTGGGCAGCGGCGATCCCGAGCGGATTGCCGCCATAGGTGCCGCCGAGCCCGCCCGGTCCCGGCGCATCCATGATCGCGGCGCGGCCGGTGACGGCGGCGAGCGGAAAGCCGCCGGCCAGGCTCTTTGCGATCGTCGTCAGGTCGGGCGCCACCTCGTGATGATCCATTGCGAACATCCTGCCGGTGCGGGCAAAACCGGTCTGCACCTCGTCGGCGATCAGCAGGATGCCGTGCTGGTCGCAGAGCTCGCGCAACGCCTTCATGAAGGCGGCGGGTGCGGAGTAGAAGCCGCCTTCGCCCTGTACCGGCTCGATAATGATGGCGGCGACGCGCTGCGGATCGACATCGGCTGCGAAGAGCTTCTTCAGTGCCGCCAGCGACTGATCGGCGGTGACGCCGTGCAGCTCGACCGGGAAGGGAATATGGAACACGTCGCCCGGCATCGCGCCGAAGCCGACCTTGTAGGGCACGACTTTGCCGGTCAGCGCCATGCCCATGAAGGTGCGGCCATGGAAGCCGCCGCCAAAGGCGATGACGGCCGAGCGGCCGGTCGCGGCGCGCGCGATCTTGACGGCGTTCTCGACCGCTTCGGCACCCGTCGTGACGAAGATCGTCTTCTTCTCGAAATCACCAGGCAGCAGCGCGTTCAGTCGTTCGGCAAGGTGTACGTAGCTTTCATAGGGCACCACCTGATGGCAGGTATGGGTGAATCGGTCGAGCTGATCCTTGACCGCTGCGATGACCCGGGGATGGCGGTGGCCGGTATTGAGAACGGCGATGCCGGCGGCGAAATCGATGTAGCGGCGGCCCTCCTTGTCCCAGATCTCGGCATTCTCTGCGCGATCCGCATAGATCTGGGTCGTCATGCCGACGCCGCGTGAAATGGCTGCGTTCTTCCGGTCCGTAAGGCTTGTCGCGGTCATCGATGGCTCCTGCGCTGAAAGGGTTTGAAAGTTATCTTGTATAATTCCTGCAAGATGTGTATAAAACACCTACATTTTTCCTGCAAGAAATCAAGCGGCATTTTTTGCTTCAAACATCACGCTTTTTGATGGAGGCTCTGGGGCGATTGGAATCGGGGACAGTTTCGGATGAATGATAATGGGCCTGCACGCTACAAGGTGGCGGAAGCCGCGCGGCTGGCGGGCGTTTCGGCCTCGACGCTGCGCCTCTGGGAAAGCCAGGGTCTGGTGGTTCCCGGTCGTTCCGAAACCGGCCATCGGCAATACAGCGCCGACGATGTGGCGCGGCTGAAGCGCATCTCCTGGTATCGTGTCGAGCGCGGGCTCAATCCCGCGGCAATCCGCGAGGCGCTGGAGAGCGAGGAACCTTCCGCCGATGGCGCCGAGGCAAGCCAGGATACCGGCCTCGGCCGCAAGCTGCGCAGCCTGCGCCATGCGAGCGGTAAGACGCTTGATCAGGTGGCCGGCGACATCGGCGTCACCTCGTCGACGCTCTCGACGTTGGAGCGCACCTCGCAGGGCGTCAGCTTCAAGACGCTGCACGATCTCGCAGAGTATTACGGCACCACCGTTTCCCGCCTCTCCGGCGAAGAAAGCGGAGAGGAATCGGCGCATGTGCGCGCCGGCGAATGGCGCGCCTGGCCGGAAACGACGCCCGGTGTCACGGTGCAGCTCCTCGCCGAAGGTCGCCGGATGATGGATTGCCATCGTTTCGTGCTGGCGCCGGGTGCTGCCAGCGAGGGCGCCTATCGCCACGAGGGCGAGGAATTCATGCATGTTCTGTCCGGCCGGCTCGAACTGGTGCTCGACGGCGATCAGTTCTTCGATCTCGGGCCTGGCGATTCACTCTATTTCGAAAGCCGCCGCGACCATTCCTGGCGCAACCGTCACGATGGCGAAACCGTGCTTCTCTGGATCAATACGCCGCCGACATTCTGAACGACTAATGACGCACGGCGCTCCAGCAGGAAAGCGGTTTCGCACTCTGCGCCTTTGCGCTATAGCGCTGCTGCATAATTCCTTAAATCGGAATCGATTTAAGGATAAAATTATGCAGCCATTCAAATTGCTACAGCGTCCTTTACGGCTCTCGAAAAGACGCGCGGCGCTGTAGGGGATGCATCGAACGAAAGACAGTCTCATGGCAGCGACCATACGTTATCACGAAGGCGATATTTCCGCGGCCGACGTTGCCCGCTACACCGGCGCGATTGCGATCGACACCGAAACGCTCGGCCTGGTGCCGCGCCGCGATCGGCTCTGCGTCGTCCAGCTTTCGCCGGGTGACGGCACCGCCGATATCATCCGCATCGCCGCCGGTCAGAAAGAGGCGCCCAATCTCGTCGCCCTGCTTGAAGACCCCACCCATCAGAAGATCTTTCATTACGGCCGTTTCGATATTGCCGTGCTCTTCCATACCTTCGGCGTCACCGCGACCCCGGTGTTCTGCACCAAGATCGCTTCGCGCCTGATCCGGACCTATACGGATCGCCACGGCCTCAAGGACAATCTCAAGGAGATGCTCGACGTCGACGTCTCCAAGGCCCAGCAATCTTCCGATTGGGCGGCCGAGAGGCTGTCTCCGGCCCAGCTCGAATATGCCGCCTCCGACGTGCTTTATCTGCATGCGTTGCGCGATAAGCTGACGGAACGGCTGATCCGCGACGGCCGCTATGATCATGCGACGGCCTGCTTCGAATTCCTGCCGACCCGCGCCAAGCTCGACCTGCTCGGCTGGGAAGAGGCCGATATCTTCGCCCATAGTTGAGCGAATTGCTTTCATTCTGCGTTTGCCAATAACCGGGCGGCAGACTTGTCCGCGGCCGTTAGCGATTCATTAACGCCTGTTTATTAACATTCCTGTTAATTTTTATGCATTCGATGACGCCGGAACTGCGTCATGCGGACAGGAGGATCTGCTGGGATGCAAGGGGACCGGATGAGCGCGGTCCTTTTCTAGAGCCTGCTTTCATCGTCACTTTACGAAAGGAGCATGCCATGTTGACTCCCGTTCGTGCAGCGTCCAATGCAAGCTTTTCGTCCCAGGGTCAGACAGCGGCGATCGTCGCCAGTGGTCTCGGCCACTCGGCGATTGCCCCCGCGCCTGTCAACGCCGTCGAAGCCGCAGACCTCAATTCCGCCATTGCCGGCAAGCTCAATATTCTGCTCCTTGCGGCGCGCGAGCGCATGGTCGAAGCCCTTTTCGATGTCATCGATGCGGCAGGCCGCTCGATCTCGCTCGATCGTGGAGATGATGAGAGCAATCTTGCCTTCGCCTCCCGGCTTGCCGATGCGATCCGGCGGCTGCCGGCCGCGAGAATCGACGAGGTCGAGCGCCAGCTGACCGCGCAAGGCCACGGTCTGCCGCTGCGGACCATTGCCGAAGCTCTGAAAAACCCGACAGGCCCGGAAGCCGCTCGCATCGTCGCCTATCTGGAGATTGTCCGCTATAAGGATCGCGATCTCGCCGCCCGCGCCGTCGTGCGCTCCTATCGCCAGAACGACGCCTCGCCGATGCGCGCCGAAGCCCGCCCCGAAATCCAGCTGCATGAGGACAGCAGGCCGGCTGCCGCCACGCGCCAGCTGGCGGAAAAGGTGCCGGTATTGGTCGCTCCGCTGACCGAGGCTGCAGCGCTCGTGACTGCCGAAGAGCCGCTTATCGCCGAAACTGTCGAGGCCGCCGATCCGGAAACGCCACAGCCTGAAGAAGCCCCGGCCCAGCCTGCCCCGGTGGCGGCAGCGGAAGTCGCCGCGGAAGAATCCCTGCCGCAGGAGATCGAAGCCCAGCAATTATTGTCAACGGATCTGGACAAAATCGAGGATACGCAGGAAGCGGTGGAGCAATCGGCCGTTCAGCCCCGCATAGTGTCCGACAAGGCCGATCCCGTCATTCCCAGGAACTGGGCGGGGATCGTCGCCTCCATGACCGAAGAGGCCTCGGAGATGATCGCCACCCTCATCCGCGAGCAGGAAATCGAAACCGTGCTGGAGGATGTTCCCGTCGAGGCGGCGGTGGAAATCGATACGATCCTCGATGAGGCCGTCATCAGCGAGGCGACCGGGAGCCTGACTAAGCAGCCGGTGGAACTTGCCGCGCCGGACGTCCGCCAGACCGCAGCGCTCCGCCCGTCGCAGCCGGATATCCCGCCCTTGGTTGTCGAGACCCGCCAGCCGAGGGAAGTCTCCGCCCAAGCGGAAATGATACCGCTCCCAGAGACGATCGAATCCCCCTATGTGCCGCTGGCGGCAAGAATGCCGGAGGGACTTGCCTACACCCAGCTGCCCTATCAGTTTGCCAAGGATATTCTGTCGAACGAAAAGGCAGGCGAAACCCACCACCAGCACCAGCACCATCGCGACGGCGCCCCACAGGATCAGAATCAGGACGAGCAGCAGGCGCAGTCCGGCGGCGAGGATGCCGAGCCCGACGGCGAAGAGACCGACGTAGCACCAGCGCGGAGGACCCCGAGGATGATCGATGCCGAACCGGTGGCTCATCAGCCGGCAGGCGCGGCCGCCGATCCGGTCTATGCCCTCTATCAGCGCATGGTCGGCTGGGAATAAAGCAATTCCAGGAAAAGTGTGAAGCGGTTTTCCGTCCGGAATTGCGTGGAAACAAAAGGATAGAGCGGTTCTGCGCTCCATGAAAAGCAGAACCGCTCTTTTTAAAGCCTGAAAATGAAGAACCCGCCGGATCGCTCCGGCGGGTTCTTCAATTCAAAGGCGGATGCGAGGCTTATTCGCCGCCGCGGTTCTTCAGGGCTGCGCCCAGAATGTCGCCGAGCGAAGCGCCGCTGTCGGACGAACCGAACTGGGCAACGGCTTCCTTCTCTTCCGCAATCTCCAGAGCCTTGATGGACAGCATGATCTTGCGGTCCTTCTTGGAGAAGTTGGTGACGCGGGCGTCGAACACCTGGCCGACCGAGAAGCGCTCGGGGCGCTGCTCGTCGCGGTCGCGGGCGAGGTCGGCGCGACGGATGAAGGAAGTGATGTCCTCGTGGTTGACGAGCTTCACTTCGACACCGCCGTCGTTGACCGCGATCACTTCGCAGGAAACGACTGCATTCTTGCGCAGGTCGCCAGAAGCAGCGGCGTCGCCGACCGCATCCTTGCCGAGCTGCTTGATGCCGAGCGAGATGCGTTCCTTCTCGACATCGACGTCGAGAACGACGGCCTTGACGACGTCACCCTTGTTGAACTCCTCGATGACCTGTTCGCCCGGACGGTTCCAGTCGAGGTCGGAGAGGTGCACCATGCCGTCTACATCGCCGTCGAGGCCGATGAACAGGCCGAATTCGGTCTTGTTCTTGACTTCGCCTTCGACTTCAGTGCCGGCCGGATGGCTGCGGGCGAATGCTGCCCACGGGTTTTCCAGCGTCTGCTTGAGGCCGAGCGAAATACGGCGCTTGGACGGATCGACTTCGAGAACGACGACTTCGACTTCCTGGCTCGTGGACAGGATCTTGCCGGGATGAACGTTCTTCTTGGTCCAGGACATTTCCGAGATGTGGATCAGGCCTTCGATGCCCGGCTCCAGCTCGACGAATGCACCGTAGTCGGTGATATTCGTGACGGTACCGGAAATCTTCTTGCCTTCCGGATACTTGGCCTGGATGCCATCCCACGGATCGCTCTCGAGCTGCTTCATGCCGAGCGAGATACGGTGGGTTTCCTGGTTGATGCGGATGATCTGAACCTTGACCTGCTGGCCGATGTTCAGGATTTCCGACGGATGGTTCACACGGCGCCATGCCATGTCGGTGACGTGCAGCAGGCCGTCGATGCCGCCGAGGTCAACGAACGCACCGTAATCGGTGATGTTCTTGACGACGCCGTCAACAACCTGGCCTTCTTCGAGGTTCTGAACAATTTCAGAACGCTGCTCGGCACGGGATTCTTCCAGAACCGTACGGCGCGAAACCACGATATTGCCGCGGCGCTTGTCCATCTTGAGGATTTCGAAGGGCTGCGGGTTGTGCATCAGCGGGGTCACGTCGCGGATCGGGCGAATATCGACCTGAGAACGCGGCAGGAAGGCGATCGCACCGTCGAGGTCGACCGTGAAGCCGCCCTTGACCTGGTTGAAGATCACGCCTTCGACGCGCTCGCCAGCTTCGAACTTGGCTTCGAGCTTGACCCAGCTTTCTTCGCGGCGAGCCTTCTCGCGCGACAGAACGGCTTCGCCAAGCGCGTTTTCGATGCGCTCGACATAAACTTCGACTTCGTCGCCGACCTTCAACAGGCCGTCCTTGGCGCGCGCGCCGAATTCCTTGAGCGCGATGCGGCCTTCAACCTTCAGGCCGACGTCGACAACGGCGACGTCCTTCTCGATGCCCGTGACGATGCCCTTGGTGACATAGCCTTCGGCCAGGTCGTTCTTGGCAAAGGACTCTTCGAGAAGAGCCGCGAAATCCTCGCGGGAGGGGGTAGCTACTGACATAAAATCTCCTGCGTGTCCTGAAACGGAAGCGGACACGTATGCGCCGGTTGGTTTGCGTTGAACGGGCCTGAACCCAGTCCGCCCTCTCTTACGAAGGCAATCCGGCGCTTGGACGGAATTTCAGGCTTGCTGTATTAGAAGCGATCCATGCTCAGAGCACGCAAAATCGCTTGAATTTAGGCATTTCGGCTCAAGACCGCATCGATGATCGATTGAGCAGCTTGAAACGCGGCCTCTATACTCATTTCCGACGTATCAAGCAAGTGCGCATCATCAGCTGGTTTCAAAGGGCTGTCGGCCCGTCCCATGTCGCGTTCGTCGCGCCGCTTGACGTCCTCGAAGATCGCATCGAAATCCGCCGTCAGGCCTTTGCCGAGGATCTCGTCATAACGGCGTCTTGCGCGGACTTCCGGCGACGCCGTTACATAGAATTTCACCGCCGCATTCGGGCAGACGACCGTGCCGATATCGCGCCCATCGAGCACCGTTCCCGGCACTTTCGTCGAAAACCGTCGCTGCGCTTCGACCAGAGCCCGGCGCACCGCCGGCATGACGGCAATCTTCGATGCGGCTTCGCCGATCTCATGTTTGGAAAGTATATCGCGATCCAATCCGGCGAGTTCAACCTCTCTTGTGATCTTTTCCGCCACCGCCTCGTCGTCGAGCGGCAGGCCGGCATCGAGCAGCGCCTTGGCCGTGGCGCGATAGGTCAGGCCGGTATCCAGATGATGGAAGCCGTAGCGCTCTGCGATGCGGCGCGAGAGCGTGCCCTTGCCGGCTGCTGCCGGGCCATCGATGGCGATGGTGAAGGTCTCGTTCGTCATGTGATCAATCCTGCGACAGCGCGCCGAAACGGCAAATGAGTTTGGCTTCGGGGAATGGTGGCTGGCACATCATTCCGGCACCGCCTCGATCTTTGCGCCAAGGCCGGTCATCAGCTGCATGAATTCGGGAAAGCTGGTCGCGATCATCGCCGCGTCGTCGATCGTGACAGGATGCTCCGAGGCAAGCCCCATGACAAGGAAGCTCATGGCGATGCGATGGTCGAGATGTGTGCTGACCCTGCCGCCGGCAGCATTGCCGAGGCCTCTGCCGTCTGGCCGGCCGCGCACGGTGAGAAAATCCTCGCCCTCGTCGCAATCCACACCATTGAGTTTCAGCCCGTCGGCGACGGCGGAAAGGCGATCGGACTCCTTGACACGCAGTTCCTCCAGCCCCTTCATGACCGTCGTGCCCTCGGCGAAACAGGCGGCGACGGCGAGAATAGGATATTCATCGATCATCGACGGCGCGCGATCTTCGGGGACGGTCACGCCCCTCAGTTCGGAATGGCGCACGCGCAGATCCGCCACGTCCTCGCCGCCGGCAAGACGCGCATTCAGCACCTCGATATTGGCCCCCATCTCCTGCAGCGTCAGGATCAGCCCGGTGCGGGTCGGGTTCATCAGCACGTTGACGATAGTGATGTCGGAGCCGGGGACAAGCAGCGCCGCAACCAGCGGGAAGGCGGTGGAGGACGGATCGCCGGGAACGTCGATCACCTGGCCCGTCAGCCTGCCGCGCCCTTCGAGCCGGATCGTGCGTACACCCTCGTTATCGGTCTCGACGGAAAGGGCAGCACCAAAACCCTGCAGCATCTTCTCGGTATGGTCGCGCGTCATCACCGGCTCGATGACCGTGGTGACTCCAGGCGTATTGAGGCCGGCAAGCAGGACGGCCGATTTCACCTGGGCGGAGGCCATAGGCACCCGATAGCGGATCGGGCTCGGCGTTCCCGGGCCTTTGAGCGTCACCGGCAGCCTGTCGCCCTCGGAGGCGCTGATCTGCACGCCCATTTCGCGCAGCGGATTGAGCACGCGGCCCATCGGCCGTTTCGAAAGCGAGGCGTCGCCGATGAAGGTCGAGTGAAAGTCGTAAGTGCCGACGAGGCCCATGGTCAGCCGCACGCCGGTGCCGGCATTGCCGAAGTCGAGCGGCGCGTCAGGCGCAAGCAGCGCACCGTTGCCGGTGCCCTCGATCACCCATTGCGCGCCTTCTTTGCGAATCCTGGCGCCCATCGCCTGCATCGCCCGGCCGGTATTGATCACGTCCTCGCCTTCGAGCAGGCCGGTGATCCGGGTTTCGCCGGAAGCAAGCCCGCCGAACATGAAGGAACGATGCGAGATCGATTTGTCGCCCGGAATACGGACGCTGCCCGTAAGACCGGCGGATTTGCGGGCGGTGGCGGGCTTTGACGCGGAGCCGTTCAGCATGACGCAATCCTTTGCAAACGCAGTCTATTTTCGCCGCAAGACGGGCTTGGCCGGTCGCAATTCCCGTCCGCTTCTGCAGCTGTTGCGGCTCGTTAACATAAACGCACCGGGCGGTCATCTGTCGGCTTGCCAAAAACCCCGCGCTCCGATCGCAAAGTTTGGCTTTGACATGGGAAGCCACAGCGATTAAGGGGACCGGCTTATAAATTCCGATGGAACGCCGGCTTGGTCGGCATTTGCCGAATCTCGCATTCGGTCATTCACACGAGGCTCATAGTGGCGAAAGCGGAACTTGGAACCAAGCGTACCGATCCGGAAACCGGCAAGAAGTTTTATGATCTGAACCGGGATCCGATCGTCTCTCCTTATACCGGCAAGTCCTACCCTCTGTCCTTCTTTGAAGAAACCTCGGCGATCGCCGAAGTTGCCGAGGAAGACGAGGTCGCGGAAGTCGATACTGAAAACACCGAAGTCGAACTGGTTTCGCTTGAGGATGCCGATGACGCCGCCGGCGGCGACGACATTCCGGATATCGGCGATGACGATGTCGAAATCGAAGGCGATGACGACGACGATACCTTCCTCACACCCGACGAAGATGACGATGATGACGACATGAGCGATATCATCGGCGTGACCGGCGACGAAGACGAAGTCTGAGACCACATTTCGGCCCGGCGAGGAAAAAATTCTCCGGGCCGCATTTTTTTAGGCTTGCTATCTCCGGAATCCGGAAGTAATAAGCCGCCACTCCGCAGGGCACGCCTTGAGGAGCATCCCAGGACCGGCCTCGAGCCGGACCACCTTGATGGGGCTATAGCTCAGCTGGGAGAGCGCTTGCATGGCATGCAAGAGGTCAGCGGTTCGATCCCGCTTAGCTCCACCAGCCTACGCTCTTCGAGCTTCGGCTCGGCAAGCCGGCAGGCTTGACGGGACGAGGGCGAGAAGGAAGCGGAGGCTGCCGCGCCGAAGTTGCGAAGCAACGTAGGCGGGCTATGATTCTTCCATGAAGTACGTCTACATTCTCCATAGCACTGAATTTCCGGATCGCTATTACGTTGGCGTGACGAGTGACCTGAAGTCGCGCCTGGCAAAACACAACGCCGGCGAGGTTTCGCATACCTCGAAGTACCTCCCTTGGTCTCTCAAGACCTATCTCGCTTTCTCCGATGAAACGCAGGCCTTCGCTTTCGAGAAATATCTGAAGTCGGCTTCAGGCAGAGCTTTCGCAAAGAAAAGACTCTAGCCGCCCCCTTCAATTCCGGCAGGACGCTCCCACAGCCGCCCGATCAGACAATTGCAACGTCGACCGACCGGGTCGCGCGTTAGATTGACGTAAACGCCCCCATCCCCTTCTAATCGTCTTTGCCAATTAGGCATCCACGCGCAAGCCGCTTGGCTATCGAAAGATGCATCGCTGAAGGCCCCAAGTGAGAATTCACCGGCAATAAGAAAATATCGAAGGCGGCTGTTTCGGGCAAACAGTCAAAATTAGAATATTTTGTCTATTGATTTGATGGATTATAGCGTTCCATAGCCCTGTCGATTTTAACAATAAGATTTTCGAACGTCCGGCGAATGCGTCGTTGGGCGCATGTGACTTGCCGTCTTCTTCCAAGATCAGCCAGGAGATATCCATGAGCAATCCAGTTCTCGTCAATCAGATCATTCCCGAGTCCGATGTCGTGCCGCTGACCGGCCGCGTCGGAGCCGAAATCAGGGGTATTCGCCTCGGCGGAGACCTTTCCGACGCGACGGTCGCAGCCATCAACCAGCTTCTCCTGAAACACAAAGTCATCTTTTTCCGCGATCAGGACCATCTTGGCGATTCCGAACAGGAATCGTTCGCGCGCCGCCTGGGCGACCTTGTGCCTCATCCAACTCAGGGTCCGGTGGCCGGCACGGCTTCCATCCTCAATCTCGATTCCAGCCGCGGAGGCGGCAGGGCGGACCAGTGGCACACCGACGTCACCTTCGTGGATGCCTATCCCAAATTCTCGGTCCTTCGCGGCGTCGTCATTCCGGCGGCTGGAGGTGATACGATCTGGTCCAACACCCATGCCGCATACGAAAGTCTGCCAGCATCGCTCAAATTGCTGGCGGACAATTTGTGGGCCATTCACAGCAATGCCTATGACTACGCAGCCGTGCGCCCTCGCGCCACCGCTGACGAGAAGAAGCATTTCGAGGAAGTTTTCACGTCGACCATCTACGAGACCGAGCATCCAGTCGTGCGTGTCCATCCCGAAACCGGCGAAAGATCGCTGCTGCTCGGCAATTTCGTTCAGCGTCTCGTCGGCTTGTCGAAGAGCGACTCCGCAAAACTCTACGAGGTGTTCCAGTCCTATGTTACCGCGCCGGAAAATACCGGGCGCTGGCACTGGAGAGCCGGTGACGTCGCAATCTGGGATAATCGCGCGACCCAGCACTACGCTGTCAACGACTACGGCGACCAGCACCGGGTCGCGCGCCGCGCCACCGTTGACGGCGACGTCCCCGTCAGCGTCGACGGCCGCCGCAGCGTAACCCACGTCAAGGTCGCCAAGCCGAAAGCAAAGGCCGCGTGAGGCGGCTGGACTAGGGAGCAACCATGAAGCTTGATATAGCGCGGCGCTTTCCGCGCTACTCGATCGGCGAACGCGCGTCATAAAGGGCGAACTGAGCACGGTCACATTTCCAGGCATGCTGGTTGTGAACGCGCCCGCGACACGACGACCAGGGGTGCGCCGGTACGGCCCAGATGGCGAGCGCTCAGTTCGCTTCAAGCAAATTCCTGATACACCAAGGAGAAATTCGAAGAGGAGAACACCCATGGTTAGTCAACCCGTTACCACCCGCATCGTCCTTGCATCGCGCCCATCCGGAAAGCCGGTGGCTGCGAATTTCCGGCTCGAGCGGGAGACGGTTCGGGATCTCGCCGAGGGCGAGGTTCTTCTCAAGACGCTTTATCTTTCCCTTGACCCCTACATGCGGGGCCGCATGGACGTTGCCAAGTCCTATGCCAAGCCGGTCGAAATTGGCGGTGTGATGGAAGGGGGCACGGTTGCGCAGGTCGCGCACAGCCGCAACACGGCGTTCAAGGCGGGGGATATCGTCCTCTCGCATTCCGGCTGGCAGAGCTATGCGATTTCCGATGGTGCGGGCTTGCAGAAGCTCGATCCGGAAACCGCACCGATCACGACAGCACTCGGCATTCTTGGAATGCCGGGCTTTACGGCCTATGCCGGGCTTCGCAATATTGGCAAACCCAAAGCCGGCGAAACACTTGTGGTCGCGGCAGCGAGCGGCGCGGTTGGCTCGGCAGTAGGGCAGATGGCAAAGATTTACGGTGCGCGTGTTGTCGGAATCGCAGGCGGGTCCAAGAAATGTGACCACTTACGCCAAGAGCTCGGCTTCGATGTCGCGATAGACCATCATTCGAGCGATTTTCCGGCACAACTCGCAGCCGCCTGTCCGAACGGAATCGATGTCTATTTCGAGAATGTTGGTGGCCACGTCTGGAGCGCGGTGTTTCCATTGCTGAACGACTTCGCCCGCATACCGGTCTGTGGCCTCATCGCGCATTACAACGAAGGATCCTCTGTCTCGAACGGAGGTGATCAGCTTCCTGCGGTGATGCGTGCCATCCTGCGGAAAAGCCTCACCATACGAGGCTTCATACAGCGCGAATTTGCCGATCAGCGTCCTGACTTCTATGAGCAAGCCGCAGCGTGGATCTCCGAAGGACGGCTGAAGTACAAGGAAGATATCGTTGACGGACTTGAAAACGCTCCGGAGGCTTTTCTTGGCCTTCTGGAAGGGAAGAATTTCGGAAAGCTGATCGTACGCGTCGCGCCCTGATCCGTCGCCCCGGTGTTTCTATTTCGCGGCGCAGTTCTTTTTGCTCACGGTCGGAACAGAACAAAAAAGCGAATCCCGAAGAAGCGGACATCGGAGCACGTATATTCTATCAAAAATATAGAGACGCTTTAATTTGGTCTCGTCTTATTCCGGAGGGTATGATGAAGATCACAAGGCGAGCTTTCACTGCAGTGGTGGCAGGTGCCATCGCGACACCTTTGACCCATGTTCGGCTGGCCGGCGCCGCTGACAAGGTCGTGCGTATCGGCTACCAGAAATATGGAACGCTAGTGCTTCTCAAGGGCAAAGGCACGCTGGAGAAGAAACTTGAATCCATCGGCTACACCGTTGAATGGACCGAGTTTCCGGGCGGTCCTCAACTGCTCGAGGCCCTGAACGCTGGTGCTGTCGATTTCGGATCGACCGGCGAAACGCCGCCGATCTTCGCCCAGGCCGCAAACGCTCCGCTTGTCTATATCGCACACGAGCCGCCCGCCCCGCGCGGAGAAGCCATACTGGTCCCGAAGGACAGCCCCATAAAGTCCGTCGCGGAACTGAAAGGCAAGAAGGTCGCCTTCAACAAGGGCTCGAACGTGCATTACCTGCTCGTCAAGGCGCTCGAAGAAGCCGGCTTGACCTATGAGGACGTCGAATCATCCTTCCTCGCTCCGGCCGACGGCCGCGCAGCCTTCGAAAAGGGCGCGGTCGATGCTTGGGTCATCTGGGATCCCTTCCAGGCCGCGGCGGAAGTCGCGGTCGAAGCGCGAGAACTCAGAAACGGCGAAGGCATCGTCCCCAATCATCAGTTCTATCTCGGCACCAAGTCGCTGGTCGACGGTCACGCCGAGGCGATCGATGTCTTGATCGACGCCATTTCCGAGATCGACGAATGGACCAAGTCCGACACCGCGGCTGCGGCTGCGGAGCTCTCACCATCGGTCGGCATCCCCGAACCTGTCCTCGTCAAGGCGCTCGAGCGCCAGTCCTATGGGGTCAAGAGCCTGGATGACACTGTCGTCGCGCAGCAGCAGAACATCGCCGACACCTTTTTCAAACTCAAGCTCATTCCCAAGGAGGTGACGATTGCCGACGTTGTCCGCAAGGGCAAGGCGTAGTGCTCCTCTTCCCGCCTACGTCTGCATGCCGGACGTCGCGACGTCCGCCTGCGGAAGGAAGCTAGCATGACAGTCCCACTGGTCAGCTTGAGCAATCTGTCGACGGAGCCATCCCCTTCGCCTCAGGTTGCCGCGATATGGGAGGCTCTTTGCACGGAGGCCGTCAATGCTTCGGCCAAAGATGCAGCACTCACGCGCGCCATGAATTCCGCAGTGCTTTATCATGCGAGTTTCGCTCAGGCGCTCGCTCAGCGGGTCGCGATCAAACTGGCCAAACACGACCTCGACCATGACGAACTGCTAGCGGTGATTGCGCAAGCCTTCGACGGTAATCGCAATATTGTCGCCGATGCCGCCGCCGATCTGACCGCGATCAAGGAGCGTGATCCATCGAACACGGAAATCCTGACGCCATTCCTTTATTTCAAGGGCTTTGTGGCTCTGCAGGGACAACGCGTCGCCCACTGGCTTTGGCATCATGACCGCCTCCATTTGGCGCGCCACATCCAGAGCCGAATTTCTGAGGTTTTCGGCGTCGACATTCATCCCGCTGCAAAGATGGGCAGGAGCATCATGCTCGATCATGGGAGCGGCTTGGTCATCGGCGAAACGGCGGTCGTTGAAGATGACGTATCGATACTCCAGAACGTCACATTGGGAGGGACAGGCAAGGAGACCGGCGACCGGCACCCCAAGGTGCGGCGCGGCGCTCTTATCGGAGCAGGGGCCAAGATTCTCGGCAACATCGAAATTGGTGTCGGCGCCAAGGTGGGTGCAGGCAGCGTGGTCGTAAATGCCGTTACAGCCTACACATCGGTCGCCGGCATTCCGGCGAGGCAGGTAGGCAAGCGCCACTTTAACCTTCCGGGCATTACGATGGACCAGACCCTGTCTGAACCGGAGTATACGATCTAAGGCCTGGGGTAGGCTTGTCTGGGCGAGGTTGGCGTGACGAGTGACTTGAAATCGCGCCGCCCCCCACCCATCCCCTTCCAATCGCCTTTGCCAATTCCTCAATAGGACGATGTATGTTGGTTGCCGCAATCTCAGCGATTCGGCTCCAGGACCCTCAGCCAATGACCAGATCAAGACGCCGCCGCATCATCCGTACCCGACGAACCCTGACCGGGCTCGCCCTTGTCGGCTCGATCTCATTTCTTGCCGGCATGACCGATGCCACCGGTCTTCTGCTGACCGGCGATTTCGTCTCCTTCATGACGGGCAACACGACGCGGGCGGCACTCGCCCTGAGCGAGGGCAATCTTTATCACGCCGCGGTCCTGATCTGCGCCATCGTCGTTTTCGTGCTCGGCAATGCGGCTGGCGTCGTCATCTCCCATGTCTCCGAGCGCCGGATCTTTGTGGTGCTCGGCTGCGTCGGGTTGGTTCTGGCGCTCGCCTCGATGATGACGGTACAGAACATGTTGTTCGTGCGGTTCTACATGATCGTTTTTTCCATGGGCATGGTGAACGCTGCCGTCGAGCACATTGAAGGCCTGCCGATCGGGCTGACCTATGTGACCGGCGCCCTGTCGCGTTTCGGCCGCGGTATCGGCCGCTGGATCATCGGCGATCGTCGTGTCGAATGGACGATCCAGATCGTGCCCTGGGGCGGCATGGTGCTCGGCGCAATCGCCGGGGCCGTCCTGACACGGCTAACGGGCGCGCATGCGCTGTGGCTGGTCTCCCTTTTCGCCATGGTGCTTGCACTTGCCGCCATGCTCATCCCGCGGCCGCTTCAGCGCCGCTTCAATCAGAAGGTCGCACCGAGCGGATCGGCCATCACGCGCGCGAAATAAAACCGTCGCATTCCTGTCACCGTCGAATCGGATAGGAAGGATCGCCGCCAATCCTCAAGGAGTGGGTCTTGTTCCTGATTTCGAAGCTTGTCTGGATTTTCGCTCAGCCGTTGTCGCTGGCATTCTTCCTCGTCTTCCTTGCCCTGCTTGCCGGCCTTCTGCGCTGGCGTATCTTAAGTATCCTCGGCGCAGCCGGTTCGGCCCTCATCCTCTTCGTTACGCTCTACACCACGGCCGGCAACCTGCTGATGCAGGGTCTCGAGCAGCGCTTCGCAAAGCCCGCCGCCGATCCCGATAGCCTGCAATGCATGATCGTGCTCGGCGGCGCCTTCGAAAATGAGGTGAACACGGCGCGCCACGGCATAGAATTCAATGGTGGAGCCGATCGCTTCATCGAAGCCCTGCGGCTGGCGCAGAAATTTCCCCAGTCGCGCATTCTGGTGTCGGGCGGCGACGGCTCCATCTCCGGCATCTATGAAGGCGATGCGGCCGCGTCCGAGCGTTTCTTCCCGCTCTTCGGCGTCGGCAGGGATCGCCTGATCGAGGAGAGGCAATCGCGCACGACCTTCGAAAACGCCGTCAACACCAAGGAATTCCTGGCAAGCCAGGGGCTTTCCAATTGCCTGCTGATCACGTCGGGTTTTCACATGCCGCGCTCCGTCGGCATCTTCCGCAAGCTCGGCATCGATATCGTGCCCTGGCCGACCGATTATCGCACCGACGGCCAGGTAAGGCCGGGGTTGGATTTTACCCAGCCGAACCTCAATGCGCAGAACATGGCGACGGCGATCCGCGAATGGTACGGCCTGGTCGGCTATTATCTCGCCGGCCGCACATCGGAACTTTATCCGAGCTGAGAGCTATTTCTTCGAGATGGTGACGAATTTCGTGCCGCGGACGCGTGCCGTCACGATGCAGGGATCACCTTCGGTGCGGTCGCAGAAGCGCGGATGCATCTTCATCGCCAACACCATGTTGCCGAAGCGCTGGACGAAATCGTAACCATAGATTTGCGCCGTCGCGATCATGAAATAACCGCCTTCGGCAACCTGCAGGTAGAAATTATAGGTGCAGCCGTCGTCATTGCATTGCGGCCCCTTCTGCCCGTCGCAGGTCAGCTGGCCCTCGTTGACCACCGCGTCGATCAGGCCGTCATTGTTGATGTCCTGTCGGATGATGAAGCCGTCGGCAAATTCGGCCGTCTTGCACTGCTCCTGGAAATGTTTCTTCTCGTAGATCTCAGGGTCGGAGATCAGCGATTGCTGACTGAGGGCGACAGCCGGCATGGCAAGCAGCAGGACGATATTCAGAACGGCGAGCACCAGCGTTTTCACGGCTTTCCTCTTTTGGATAAAGGCTCTGTGGCCCAATGCATGTCGCCAAAAGTGTGCAGCGGTTCTAGGACAACGACATGCATCACGTAAAGACGTTAGCTTTATGGCGCCGCCGCCTTGCGCCGCCCTTGCCGCCGTGGTTCTTTCGATAAAACGTCTGCCGGTTTCGGGGTTCGCATGTCCTTGCTCGTCTATCTCGATTATGCCGGCATTGCGCTGTTTGCCGCGACAGGCGCGCTCGCTGCCTCGCGCAAGCAACTGGACCTGATCGGTTTTTTGTTTTTCGCCATGGTGACGGGAACGGGCGGCGGCACCGTGCGCGATATCGTGCTCGGCCGCGTGCCGGTCTTCTGGGTGCTGAACCCTGCCTATATCCTCGTCTGCTGCATCGTGGGCGTCATCGTTTTCTTCACCGCCCATCTGCTGGAATCGCGCTATCGCCTGCTGATCTGGCTGGATGCGATCGGCCTTGCCGCCTATTGCGTGATCGGCGCCGCCAAGGGTCTCGCCGCCACCGGTTCGCCGACGATTGCGATCGTCACCGGCACGCTGACGGCGACCTTCGGCGGCATCCTGCGCGATCTGATGGCAAACGAGCCTTCGGTGCTGTTGCGGCCGGAAATCTACGTGACCGCAGCCCTCATCGGCGCCAGTGTGTTCACGCTCGCCAATGCGCTTGGAATGCAGCTCTATCTGGCGTCTGCCTGCGGCGTCGTGGCGGCCTTTGCGGTGCGCGGTGGAGCCCTGTGGTTCGGCTGGACCTTCCCGACCTACAGGCACAAGCCCGGCCGGCATCCCGACGATGTCATGTGAAGGCTAATGCATGTCGCCCAAAAGTGCGCAGCGGTTTGGGACAACGACATGCATAAAAATAAAGATCTAAAGGGCGTCGCATGAGGCCGATTCGGCGCGACGCGCTTTAGAGGCGTCGTCAGCCCTGCTTCGCGCGCAGACGGATCACCACGTCGACATGGGCGATCTCCATGCCCTCAGGCGGTTCCGGCAGATTGGCGATCGTCAGGTTGCTGACGGGAATGTCGAGCACCTCGTTATCGCCTTCGATGAAGAAATGGTGATGGTCGGAAACATTGGTATCGAAATAAGTCTTGGCGCTCTCGACGGCGAGAACCCGGATGAGACCGGCTTCCGTGAACTGATGCAGCGTGTTGTAGACGGTTGCCAAGGACACCGGCACGCCGGCGGCAACCGCCTCTTCATGCAGTTCCTCGACGGTCAAATGCCGGTCGCCCTTGGCAAACAGGAGGTCGCCGAGCGCGACGCGCTGGCGGGTGGGGCGCAGGCCTGCACCGCGCAGCCTTACCTCTATTGCGATCGGGAATGCACCCGTCATCAAAACCAACTCCGGTTATTCTGGCATAAAGCAATCATGTTTCTTTAAGCGGTATAACTTTTGCATCGGAGCCTTTCAATAGTTCAATGGGGACGAGAGCCTGATAAACGCGGCAAAAACGGGCTTTTGACTCAAATAGGTCTGGTCCCAGCCCTAGCCTTCCTGTATGCGACCACCAAATAATGGCGCAAGCCTGGTCCGGGACGATGAATGAAGTTGCCTTGCTCTTGCTTCATTTTCTGAAGAACTTGGACTACACGTTCACATCCATCGGCATGACGCGGGGGGAAAAAGAAACTTTATGACGACCAGACAGTCCAGCTTCTCGTATGAAGAACTCATCGCTTGCGCGCACGGCGAGCTGTTCGGCCCCGGTAATGCGCAGCTGCCCCTGCCGCCCATGCTGATGGTTCACCGAATCACGGATATTTCCGAAACGGGCGGCACCTTCGATAAGGGCTACCTCCGGGCCGAATATGACGTTCGCCCCGACGACTGGTATTTTCCTTGCCATTTCGAAGGCAATCCGATCATGCCGGGCTGCCTCGGTCTCGACGGCATGTGGCAGCTGACCGGTTTCTTTCTGGGTTGGCTCGGCGAGCAAGGCCGCGGCATGGCGCTTTCAACAGGCGAAGTGAAATTCAAGGGCATGGTCCGGCCGCAGACGAAGCTGATCGAATATGGCATCGACTTCAAGCGTGTCATGCGCGGCCGTCTGGTCCTCGGCACGGCCGACGGCTGGCTAAAGGCGGACGGCGAGACCATATATCAGGCGGCCGACCTTCGCGTCGGTCTATCGAAAGACAAGACGGCCTGAAACCGCATTTCGAGCGGCTGACGAAAACAACAAAGGTTTGATCAGATGAGACGGGTAGTTGTCACAGGTCTGGGTGTCGTGTCCTCGATCGGAAACGACGCGGCCGAAGTCACCGAATCCTTGCGGCAGGCAAAGTCGGGTATCTCCTTTTCGAGCGATTTCGCCGAACATGGGTTCAAGTGCCAGGTCTGGGGCAGTCCGAAGCTCGGTTCGGCGGAACTTGCCGAACTGGTCGACCGCCGCGCCATGCGTTTCCTGTCGCAGGGCGGCGCCTGGAACCATGTCGCCATGAAGCAGGCACTTGCCGATTCCGGCCTGGAAGAGAAAGACTACGCTCAGAACGAGCGTACCGGTATCATCATGGGCTCCGGCGGTCCGTCCACCCGCACCCTGATCGAAGCTGCCGAGATCACCATAAAAAACAACAGCCCGAAGCGCATCGGCCCCTTCGCCGTGCCGAAGGCGATGTCCTCGACCGCATCGGCCACGCTCGCCACCTGGTTCAAGATCCACGGCGTCAATTATTCGATCTCGTCGGCCTGCTCGACCTCGGCGCATTGCATCGGCAACGCCGCCGAGATGATCCAGTGGGGCAAGCAGGACGTGATGTTCGCCGGCGGTCACGAAGATCTCGACTGGACGATGTCCAACCTCTTCGACGCCATGGGCGCGATGTCCTCCAAGTATAACGACACGCCGGACAGCGCCTCGCGCGCCTATGACGTCAACCGCGATGGTTTCGTCATTGCCGGCGGCGCCGGCGTGCTGGTGCTCGAGGAGCTGGAACGCGCCAAGGCCCGCGGTGCCAAGATCTACGCCGAAATCGTCGGTTACGGCGCAACCTCGGACGGCTACGACATGGTCGCCCCCTCGGGCGAGGGCGCTATCCGCTGCATGCGCCAGGCGCTCGCCACCGTCAAAGGCGATGTCGACTACGTCAACACCCACGGTACGTCGACGCCGGTCGGCGACAGCAAGGAAATCGGCGCCATCCGCGAAGTATTCGGCTCGAAGATCCCGCATATCCAGTCGACCAAGTCGCTGACCGGCCATTCGCTTGGCGCTGCCGGTGTGCAGGAATCGATCTATTCCCTGCTGATGATGCAGCAAGGCTTCATCGGCGAAAGCGCCCATATCACCGAGCTCGATCCCGAATTCGAAGGCGTCCCGATCGTGCGCAAGCGTATCGACGACGCCAAGATCGACATTGCCCTCTCCAATTCCTTCGGCTTCGGCGGCACCAACGCTACGCTCGTCTTCCAGCGCTATAACGGATAATAATATGACGGGAATCATGCAGGGTAAGCGCGGGCTCGTCATGGGCGTCGCCAACAACCACTCGATCGCCTGGGGGATTTCAAAAGCTCTCGCCGCACAGGGTGCGGAACTCGCCTTCACCTATCAGGGCGATGCGCTCGGCAAGCGCGTCAGGCCGCTTGCTGCGGAGGTCAACTCGGATTTCGTCCTGCCCTGCGACGTCGAGGACATCGCCTCGGTCGATGCCGTCGTCGACGCGATAAGCGAGCGCTGGGGCAAGCTCGATTTCATCGTCCATGCCATCGGCTTTTCCGACAAGAACGAGCTGAAGGGTCTCTACGCCGACACGACGCGTGAGAATTTCAGCCGCACTATGGTCATTTCCTGTTTCTCCTTCACCGAGATCGCCAAGCGCTGCGCTCCGTTGATGGAAGATGGTGGTGCGATGCTGACGCTGACCTATAATGGCTCGACGCGCGTCATCCCGAACTACAACGTCATGGGCGTCGCCAAGGCAGCGCTCGAGGCTTCGGTGCGCTATCTCGCCGCCGACTACGGCCCGCGCGGCATCCGCGTCAATGCCATTTCCGCCGGCCCGATCCGCACGCTTGCCGGCGCCGGCATCTCCGATGCGCGCGCGATCCTCTCCTGGAACCAGCGCAATGCGCCGCTGCGCAAGACCGTGACCATCGATCAGGTCGGCAACTCGGCTCTCTACTTGCTCTCCGACCTTTCCTCCGGCGTCACCGGCGAAATCCACTTCGTCGACGCCGGCTTCAATGTCACCTCCATGCCGACGCTGGAAACGCTGCGCAAAGCGGACGTCGAATAAACACTATTCGATGGAAACTCAAAGGCCGTGCGCAGATGATGCGCACGGCCTTTTCTATCGGTAAGAATGATCGTATCGAGGCCGCTTGAGCCTATTTCTTCGCCCAGAGAACCTTGAACCGGGCGTTGCGGCAAGTTTCGCCGCTTTCCCTGAAATTCGCCGCCAGAACCGGCTCGTAAGGCAGGCCGCGATTGGCGACGAGCATCAGGCGGCCGCCACCGCGAAGGGCGGATGCGGCAGTCTTGATCATTGCCTGGCCGAGCGCCGGATCGGCCGCGTGTCCCTCATGGAAGGGCGGGTTCATGATGACGAGATCGTATTTATCCTTGACCGGCTCACCCGCCAGATCGTGCCAGAAGAAGCGCACAGGCGCGTTCGGGCAGTTCTTAGCCAGATTATCCCTGGCAGCCTCCAGAGCCGCGTGATCGGCCTCGTAGAGGTCGAGGCGCGTCAGTCCACGCGACTTCCGCCCCATCTCGACGGAGAGATAGCCCCATCCGGCACCGAAATCCGCAACGTCGCCGGTGAAATCCTCAGGCAGGCGCGAGGCGAGCAGCTCCGATCCGGCATCGATGCGGTCATGCGAGAACATGCCGGCGGTTGCATTGAAACGGCCGTCGACGCGGACCGGCGCCTTTGCCAGCTTGGAGACAATCTCGTCAGCATCCGCCGGCCGGCCGAACCAGAAGGCGACGCCGTGATATTTCGGCATATGGTCGACGGCGAGATTGAAACCTTCCATCCGCTTGCGCAGCGGTTGGACACCGTCTTCCTTGGCGCCGGCAACGACGATCAGGCCGCCGAGCCGCGTACGGGCGATAGCAGCGGCAAGATTGGCCTCGTTCCCGCCCTTGTGCTTGGTGCAGAGCACCAGAGCCGCATCGTAGTCCTCGCCGTCGATCTCCGGCTTCGCTTCGATCCGCTGGGCCAGCAGCTGCCGATAGAGCGGTCGGAAGCCCTGGACGGCGCTGAGCGAGGCGGCAAAGCCTTCCGGCAGTGCAAAGCCTGCCTCGGCGCCGAGGAAGAGCACGCGCTCGCCCTCGCCGGGCGCCGCGACTGTGCCGCTGGCAAAGGGATGGAACAGGGTCTTCAGCGTCTCGCTGCTCATGGTCTCGTCTCGTCTTCTCATACAAAAAAGGGCGCGGAAGCATTCCCGCGCCCGATAGCAAATTTGGAAGGCGGCTTATTCGGCCGCTTCTTCCTTCTTCTTCTCGTTCGGGATTTCCTGGCCGGTGGCCTGGTCGACGACCTTCATCGACAGGCGAACCTTGCCGCGTTCGTCGAAGCCGAGCAGCTTGACCCAGACCTTGTCGCCTTCCTTGACGACGTCCTGCGTCTTGGCAACACGCTCGGAAGCGAGCTGCGAGATGTGGACGAGGCCGTCACGGGCGCCGAAGAAGTTGACGAAGGCGCCGAAGTCGGCGGTCTTCACGACCGTGCCTTCGTAGACCTGGCCGATTTCAGGTTCGGCAACGATCGAGTGGATCCACTTGCGGGCCGCTTCGATTTCCTTGCCTGAAGACGAGGCGATCTTGACGGTGCCGTCGTCCTCGATGTTGATCTTCGCGCCGGTCTTTTCGACGATTTCGCGAATGACCTTGCCGCCGGAGCCGATGACTTCACGGATCTTGTCGACCGGGATGTTCATGACTTCGATGCGCGGAGCGAATTCGCCGAGCTGGCCGCGGCTTTCGGTGATGGCCTTGGACATTTCACCGAGGATGTGGACGCGACCGCCCTGGGCCTGGCCAAGGGCGACCTTCATGATCTCTTCGGTGATACCGGTGATCTTGATGTCCATCTGCAGCGAGGTGATGCCGTCGGCGGTACCGGCGACCTTGAAGTCCATATCGCCGAGGTGGTCTTCGTCACCGAGAATGTCGGACAGGACAGCGAAGCGATCGCCTTCCAGGATCAGACCCATGGCGATACCGGCAACCGGCTTTGCCAGCGGAACGCCGGCGTCCATCAAAGCGAGCGAGGTACCGCAGACGGTCGCCATCGAGGACGAACCATTCGACTCGGTGATCTCGGAGACGACGCGCAGCGTGTAGGGGAATTGCTCAGGCGTCGGCAGCATCGGACGGATCGCGCGCCATGCGAGCTTGCCGTGGCCGATTTCGCGGCGACCCGGGGAGCCCATGCGGCCGGTCTCGCCAACCGAGTAGGGAGGGAAGTTGTAATGGAGCAGGAAGCGCTCCTTGTACATGCCCGTCAGGCTGTCGACATACTGCTCGTCTTCGCCGGTGCCGAGGGTGGCAACCACGATCGCCTGGGTTTCGCCGCGGGTGAACAGCGCCGAACCATGGGTGCGCGGCAGAAGACCGACTTCCGAAACGATCGGACGAACGGTTTCGAGGTTGCGGCCGTCGATGCGGCTCTTGGTGTCGAGGATGTTCCAGCGGACGATCTTCGCCTGCAGATGCTTGAAGATCGCGCCGACTTCTTCGGGTGTGTACCGGGCTTCGCCTTCCTCGGGGAGGAAGTGCGCCTTCACCTTCGCCTTGACGGCGTCGACGGCGGCGTAGCGATCAGCCTTCTGGGTGATCTTGTAGGCTTCACGAAGTTCACCTTCGGCAAGGCCGAGCATTTCGGTTTCGAGAGCGGAGTAGTCTGCCGGCTGGAAGTCGCGCGGCTCCTTGGCGGCCACTTCGGCGAGCTTGATGATCGCGTCGAGAACCGGCTGGAAGCCCTTGTGGCCGAACATGACGGCGCCGAGCATGATGTCTTCGTTAAGTTCCTTGGCTTCGGATTCCACCATCAGCACGGCGTCATAGGTGCCGGCGACGACGAGGTCGAGGCTCGATTCGTCCATCTCGTCGAGATGCGGGTTGAGAACGTATTCGCCGTTGATGTAGCCGACGCGCGCACCGCCGACCGGGCCCATGAAGGGAACGCCGGACAGCGTCAGCGCAGCCGAGGTGGCAACCATCGACAGCACGTCGGGATCGTTTTCGAGGTCATGCTGGATAACGGTAACGACAACCTGCGTGTCGTTCTTGTAGCCCTCAGGGAAGAGCGGGCGGATCGGGCGGTCGATCAGGCGGGAAACCAGGGTTTCCTTTTCGCTCGGACGGCCTTCGCGCTTGAAATAGCCGCCGGGGATCTTGCCGGCCGCATAGGTCTTTTCCTGGTAGTTGACGGTGAGCGGAAAGAAGTCCTGGCCGGCCTTCGGCGCCTTGGCCGAGACGACGGTGGCGAGAACGACGGTTTCGCCGTAGGTGGCGAGAACCGCGCCGTCGGCCTGACGGGCGATCTTGCCGGTTTCGAGTTTCAGCGGGCGGCCAGCCCACTCGATTTCCACTGTGTGTGTATCAAACATGTCTTGTCCTTCAATGCGGGAGCACGCGCCATCGCCGATATCAAGGCGCAGCGCACAGTCGACCGCAATCAATGTGACGTATCACGGGCAAGACAACGGGAGGCTTTTCATCCTCGGCTTCCTCGGGGAGTCCCTGAGAAACCGGGCCAAAGCTCATTGACAAGCCTTGGCCGAAAGCATCCGGCAATCCTGCCCCATGACAGGTCAACGGTTGGTTTGGCAGAACCGGCCCATCCGGGTCTGCCGGTCTTTCCACCGCGTAAAAGATAGGGCGCGGCTGGAACATTTCATCGGGAACCGTGTCCCGAAACACATCCGGCGGGCGCTCGGAAAGCGCCCGCCGGACAATCTTAGCGGCGGATACCCAGGCTGGTGATCAGCTTGGAATAGCGGCCTTCATCCTTCTTCTTGAGATAATCAAGAAGCGAGCGGCGGCTCGAAACCATCGTCAGCAGGCCACGGCGGGAATGGTTATCCTTCTTGTGGTCCTTGAAGTGTTCGGTCAGGTTGTTGATGCGTTCGGTCAGGATCGCGACCTGGACTTCCGGAGAACCGGTATCGCCTTCAACGGTCGCATATTCCTTGATCAGCGCAGACTTGCGCTCAGCAGTGATCGACATCGGGTTATCCTTTCTAAGAGGAGGAGATAAAGTCGCCAAAAGCCGGGATGTCGTCCAGCTTTGGCCGTGAATGCAAACGGGCGTACCCGATGCTGGCGCTGCCTATAAACCAAATATGGATCGATGGAAAGAGGGGTCGTCCTTGGCGGCTTCAACGGCCCGCCATGGCGCCCCGGATCATCCCGTCATAGGCTGCAGGATCCTGCAGCATGGCGAAATGGCTCACATCTTTCAGGATGACGAGTTTGGCGCCCGGAATCTGTTTTGCCATCATTTCCGTATGGTCGAGCTTTACGGCTTCATCATGATCGCCGATGGCAAGTGTGACCGGCACCGAGATCTTGCCAAGATCGGCGGCCGTCCAGGCCGGCTGGGTTGCCCACATTTCGGAGATCTGCTTGACGAAGGCGTCGTATTCGTTCGGCGTCGGCGAAAGCTTCCGGTACTGCTCGCCGGCGACGTTGATGTAGTCGTTGAAGGTCTTGTTGTCCATCACGTCAGCCTTGACGCCGTCGGTCGTGACGTTGGCTGCCTGGGCAATGACGCGGGTCAATTTTTCCGGGTGTTTCATCGCCATGTCGATGCCGATGATGCCGCCGTCCGACCATCCGACAAGCGTCACCTTGTCGATCTTCAGATAGTCGAGAAGTGCCACATAATCCGATGTCATCAGGTCATAGCCGAAGGGCTGCTGGCTGCGCGTCGAACGTCCATGGCCGCGGCTGTCGGCAACGATGACCCGATGATCCTTGGCAAAATCGGCGACCTGGTGACCCCAGACCTCGGCATTTCCAAGACCGCCATGAATGAACAGGATGGGGTCGCCTTCGCCGTATTCGGCGTAATACATCTTGATGTCGTTCACCTCGGCCATCCCACTCGTCTTTGCCACCGGCATCAAAGGAAAGGCCGGAAGCTCGGCCCAGCGCTCGGCGGATCGAGCGCCGGCGACGGCGAGAAACATCGAAAAGAACGTCAGGATTCCGATAGCAGTTCCGCGCATGATCTTTCCCTCTGTCAGGCCCCCATGGCCCCTCGGGCCGCTATGGCGGCCCGACAGGGAAGATATCGCATCGCTACCGGCTGACAATCGCTGTCTTGTCAGAAAGCAAGACAGGCTCAGGCGAAAACCCGCTTCGGGCGAAACTCGCCCTGGCCGATCTCGCCGATCGCGATCAGCTTGCCGCGGGCTGTCGCATAGGCTTCGCTTTCGGCAACCGGCGCATCGCGGCCACGCACCAGGATCGGGTTGCCCATCTTCAGCCGGTGCGCCTGGTCGTCGTTGATGACGAGATGGGGCAGCGAGGATAGCGCTTCGCAGGTGTCGATCAGCAGCGCGTCGAGGGCCGCCAGGCGCTCGTCCATATCCTCGATCGCCTCCAGTGCCACGAGATCTGCGAGCGGCACCATGGCCTCTTCCGCGAAAGGCGCGACGAAGGTGCGCCGCAGCCCGGACACATGGCCGTAGCAGCCGAGCTCGCGGCCGAAATCGCGCGCCAGCGCCCTGACATAGGTACCCTTGCCGCATTCCACTTCGAAATGCGCGCTGTCGGCGTCCGGGCAGGCGAGCAAGGTCAGCCGGAAAATATCGACCTCACGCGAGGGAATTTCGACGGTTTCGCCTTCGCGCGCCAGATCATAGGCGCGTTCACCTGCGATCTTGATGGCGGAAAACTGCGGCGGCACCTGGCTGATAGTGCCGATATATCCAGGCAGGATATCGCGGATCTGCTGTTCGCTCGGGCGTTTGTCCGAACTCTTGGTCACCTCGCCCTCGAGATCGTCGGTCGCACGCTCCTCGCCCCAGCTCACCGTGAATTCATAGATCTTGCGGCCGTCCATCACATAGGGAACGGTCTTCGTCGCATCGCCGAGCGCGATCGGCAGCATGCCGGAGGCAAGCGGATCGAGCGTGCCGGCATGACCGGCCTTCTCAGCCTTGTAGAGCCACTTGATCTTGGAAACGGCTTCCGTCGAGCCGAAATCCACCGGCTTGTCGAGGATCAGCCAGCCGGAAATCGGCCGGCCTTTGGGTTTGCGTGGTTTGGACATGCGTCTCTTCTGTTTATTGTTCGTCATTATCGCCGTCGAGGTCGCGGCTCACCTCGGGCGAACGCAGCAGCTCGTCGATCTTCTTGTAGTTGTCGAAGCTGGTATCGTCGCGGAAGCGTACCTCCGGCATGTATTTCATCTGCCGAAGCTGCGGCCCGAGCCGGCCGCGGATGAACCTCGCATGGCGGTTCAGGGCCTCGATGACGATGCTGTGGTCGGAAACGCCGAGCGGCGTCACATAGGCGGTGGCGATCTTGAGGTCCGGCGACATGCGCACTTCCGAGACCGAGATCACGGTCGCCTCGATGACGTCGTCACGCACTTCGCCGCGCTGCAGCACCTGAGTGATAGCGGCGCGAACCTGTTCGCCAATGCGCAGCATGCGCTGCGAAGGCGCGGAAGAAGTTGGTCTGGTCATTGTTATCTCTATTTGCCGATGCGGCTGGGAATCGAACCCGTCAAAGGAGAGCGTCCATGACTCTTTTGGTCGAAAAGGTCAAGTCGGCAGATGCCCGAAAGCCATCCGCCGGCTGGCGGATGGCTTTCGGAAAAGTTCAGGCGCAGCAGTTTAGAGCGTGCGCGTGATATGTTCGACGCGGAAGCACTCGATGACGTCGCCGGCGCGCATGTCCTCGTAGTTTTCGAAGGCCATGCCGCATTCCTGACCCATCGGCACTTCGGACACTTCGTCCTTGAAGCGCTTGAGCGTCTTGAGCTTGCCTTCGTGAACGACGACGTCGTTGCGGATGAGGCGGACGCCGGCACCACGTTCGACCTTGCCTTCGACGACACGGCAGCCTGCGACCTTGCCGACCTTGGTGATGTTGAACACCTCGAGGATCTCGGCATTGCCGATGAAGGTTTCGCGCCGTTCCGGAGACAGGAGGCCCGACATCGCTGCCTTCACGTCATCCACGAGATCGTAGATGATGTTGTAGTAGCGGATTTCGATGCCTTCGCGCTCGGCGAACTGGCGTGCCTGCGTATTCGCACGAACGTTGAAGCCGATGATGGCCGCGTTCGAGGCTTCGGCGAGCGAGATATCCGACTCGGTGATACCGCCGGCGCCCGAATGGACGATGCGGGCACGCACTTCGTCGGTGCCGAGCTTCTCCAGCGCGCCGGCAATCGCTTCGATCGAGCCCTGCACGTCACCCTTGATGACCAGCGGGAACTCCTTGATGCCGACGCTCTGGCGCTGCATCATCATCTGTTCCAGCGAACCGCGCTGTCCCGACTGACGGGCAGCCGCCTTGTCGCGGGCCAGACGCTGACGATATTCCGAGATTTCGCGGGCGCGGCTTTCGCTTTCGACGACGGCGAACTTGTCGCCGGCCTGCGGCGTGCCGGAAAGACCGAGAACCTCGACTGGCGTTGCCGGACCTGCTTCTTTCACATGGTCGCCCTTGTCGGTGACGAGAGCGCGCACGCGGCCCCAGACGTCGCCGGCAACGATGATCTGACCCGGACGCAGCGTACCCTTCTGGACGAGCACGGTCGCGACTGAACCACGGCCACGATCGAGCTGGGCTTCGATGACAGTGCCTTCCGCGGTCCGGTTCGCATTGGCCTTGAGATCGAGAATTTCCGCCTGCAGCAGGATCGCCTCGAGCAGCTTGTCGAGGTTCTTGCCGGTCTTGGCCGAAACCTCGACGTCAAGCACTTCACCGCCCATGGATTCCACGAAGACTTCGTGCTGCAGCAGTTGGTTGCGGACCTTCTGCGGATCAGCCTCGTGCTTGTCGACCTTGTTGATCGCCACGATGATCGGAACCCCGGCGGCCTTGGCGTGGTTGATCGATTCGATCGTCTGCGGCATCACGCTGTCGTCGGCTGCGACGACCAGGATCGCGATGTCGGTCGCCTGCGCACCGCGGGCACGCATTGCCGTGAAGGCGGCGTGGCCGGGCGTATCGATGAAGGTGATCTTCTGACCGTTCTGCTCCACCTGATAGGCGCCGATATGCTGGGTGATGCCACCGGCTTCGCCGGAGACCACGTTGGCATGACGGATGGCGTCGAGCAGCGAGGTCTTGCCGTGGTCGACATGGCCCATGATGGTAACGACGGGCGGGCGCGAAACCAGTTCGCCATCGTCGTCGGAAACGTTGAAGATGCCGAGTTCGACGTCGGATTCCGACACGCGCCTGACCGTATGGCCGAATTCGCCGGCGATGATTTCGGCAAGGTCGGCGTCGATGACGTCGCCCGGCTTCATCATCTGGCCTTCCTTCATCAGGTACTTGATAACGTCGACGGCGCGTTCGGACATGCGCTGCGACAGTTCCTGAATGGTGATGGTCTCGGGCAGAACCACCTCGCGGGAGATCTTCTCGCGGGTTTCCTGCATCTGACCGCGGCGGAACTTCTCCTGCCGGCGACGCATCGCCGAGAGCGAACGACCGCGGGCATTATCCTCGCCGTCGACGTTGGCAGTAGTGATCGTCAACTTGCCGCGACGGCGCTCTTCATCCGTCTTCGGACGCGTGGTGACCGGCTTTGCGGGTTCCGGGCGAACGACACGGCCACGGACTGGACCGCTGCGCGCTGCGCCACGATCGTCTTCTTCCTTTTCTTCGCGACGGCCGCGAACGGCGCCGGGGACGGCAGCGGCGGCTGCCGGACGGGCAGCCGGTGCTCCGGCCGCATCGGGCCGGCGTGCGGCCGGTGCCGACGATGCGGGCTGCTGCGGCCGCGGCGCGTCGGAGCGTGCTTCGGCCGGAGCCGGTTCTGCGGCTGCCGGTTCAGCAACAGCGGGTGCCTCAGCCTGCCGGATAGCCTCTTCAGCGGCCCGGCGGGCAGCTTCTTCCGCTTCGGCTGCCTTGCGGATCACCTCTTCGGCGGCACGGAGCTTTTCTTCCTCGGCGCGGCGGATCGCATCCTGGGCGTCACGCGCCTGGGAGTCGGCAAGCGCACGGCGGCGGGCGTCCATCTCTTCCGGCGACAGATGGTTCAGCACCACCGGGCGCGGGCGATCGTTCTGGCGCGGCGGCTGGTGGGACTGCTGCGGCGGACGCTGGTTCGTCTGGTTGTTGTTGCCCTGCTGAACCCGCGGAGCCGGCGTCGGCTGCTGCGGACGCGCCTGCACGGGTGCGGGCGCCGGTTCGGCTGCGCGCACGGGGGCCGGCGGAGCGACGGGTGTGATCGGCTTTTCGTCTTCCGGGCGCATCGGGCGCCGCTTACGGGTCTCGACGACGACCGCCTTGGTGCGACCTCGACCCATATCCTGGCGAACGGTGCCCTGGCTCATCCCCGATGGTTTCAGGGTGAGTGTCTTTTTGCCCGCTACGCTGATTGTCTTGTCGTCGTTACTATCGGTCATTCGTTCCCGTTCCTTCGGACAGGGAGCGATGACTAGATCAGACCCTGTCGTTCAATACTGTCGATCAATGAGGATGGGACCGGCCGATGCCGGTGACCGCCTCATTGTTTTTGCCGGCCAGCGCCGCCCGCTGCCCGGGACTGACCGCCAATACGGTACTGTTCGAGCATCTTTGCGCGCTTCACTACACCTTCACCCGCCTGCCCTGCAAGCACTGCGGCATGGATAAAAGCATTCTGGCCCATCAGGCCTTCCATTTCGCTCTCCGAGAAGAGACGGAAGGAAGGTATCTCCTCCTCGGTCTCCATTCCGAGGTGCCAGGCCTTGCGGGCCTGGTCGATTTTCCGGACGCCGTCGTCCGCTGCACCAGTCGCGTGGAACACCGCAAGGGCTGCTCCACTTCTGACCGCGGCATCCACTTTCGAGGAGCCGCTGACGAACTGGCCGGCTTTCCGCGCCATGTTCATCATCTGCATCAATTGCGCCGCGAGCAGCCGATCGACACTCGCGCCGAGATCGTCCGCCGCCTTTACATCCGTCTTCAGCGCGCGGGCGAAGAGCTTCTTCGCCACTGCCCTGTCGACCAGCGACCGGTCGATCTTCACCCAGCATCCGCGTCCCGGAAGCTCGCGCTTCAAGTCGGCGACAACTGTTCCATCGGGAGCGGCGACGAAGCGGATCAGCTCTTCCGGCGATCCGCTTTCGCGCGTCACGATGCACATGCGTCCGTTCACGTCATAACCTGCAAGATCGTCGTCCTCGAGAGGAGCGTCCGGTTCATGCGCGGTCATCATGCTTCTTGTTCGGCTTCGGTGACCTCTTCTTCGGTCCCCTTATCCAGGTCCTCTTGCGTGATCCAACCAGCCGAAAGGCGGGCCTGGACGATCATCTGTTCTGCTTCGACGCGCGAGACATCGAACTTCGAGAACAGACCCTCGAACTTCTTCGTTTCGCCGTTCTTGCGTTCCGACCAGCCGACGAGATCGTCGGCAGCGCAGCCGGCAAAGTCCTCGATCGACTTGATGCCGTCTTCGCCGAGCGCCACCATCATCTGGGCGGTCATGCCGTTGATTTCACGCAGCTCGTCCTGGACACCGAGCGCCTTGCGCTTCTCGTCCATCTCGGCTTCGAGACGCTCGAGGAATTCGCGGGCGCGCTGCTGGATTTCCTGCGCCGTCTCCTCATCGAAACCGTCGATCGAAGAGATTTCGTCGAGATCGACATAAGCCAGTTCTTCGACCGCGGCAAAACCTTCCGAAGCCAGAACCTGGCCGACCATCTCGTCGACATCGAGAGAATCCATGAACAGGTTGGTGCGCTCGTTGAATTCTTTCTGGCGGCGTTCCGATTCCTCGGCCTCCGTCATGATGTCGATATCCCAGCCGGTCAGCTGCGAAGCGAGGCGGACGTTCTGGCCGCGGCGGCCGATCGCAAGCGACAGCTGCTCATCGGGAACGACGACTTCGATACGCTCGGCATCCTCGTCGAGAACGACCTTGGCGACTTCGGCCGGCTGCAGGGCGTTGACGACGAAGGTCGCCGGATCTTGGCTCCACGGAATGATGTCGATCTTTTCGCCCTGAAGCTCGCCGACAACGGCCTGGACGCGTGAGCCGCGCATACCGACGCAGGCGCCGACCGGATCGATCGAACTGTCGTTCGAGATCACCGCGATCTTGGCACGCGAACCCGGATCACGGGCGACCGACTTCACCTGGATGATGCCGTCGTAGATCTCCGGGACTTCCATGGTGAAAAGCTTCACCATGAATTGCGGATGCGTGCGCGACAGGAAGATCTGCGGGCCGCGTTGCTCGCGACGGACATCATAGACGTAGGCACGGACGCGATCGCCATAGCGGACGTTTTCGCGCGGGATCATTTCGTCGCGGCGGATGATGCCTTCGCCACGGCCGAGATCGACGATGACGTTGCCGTATTCGACGCGCTTGACGGTACCGTTGACGATTTCGCCGACGCGATCCTTGAATTCGTCGAACTGGCGGTCACGCTCGGCTTCGCGCACCTTCTGCACGATCACCTGCTTGGCCGACTGTGCGGCGATACGGCCGAAATCCATCGGCGGCAGCGGATCGGCGATGAAATCGCCAAGTGCGGCGTCCGGATTGCGGTCGCGAGCCAGCTCCAGCGGGATCTGCGTCGAATAATCCTCTGCCTTCTCGACGACTTCGAGCAGGCGCTGCAGGCGGATTTCGCCGGTCTTCGGATTGATGTCGGCCCGGATGTTGGACTCGGTGCCGTAACGGGAGCGTGCCGCCTTCTGGATGGCATCGGCCATTGCGGCCAGCACGATCTCGCGGTCGATGACTTTTTCGCGCGCCACTGCATCTGCGATCTGCAGAAGTTCGAGCCGGTTCGCACTGACTGCCATTGTCTTGTTTCTCCGTCTTTACTCCAGGGTTCCCGTCCCTGGAGCGGTCTGTTGATCGGTTATTCTTCGTCGTCCGCTTCGTTCTGGTTGGCGGCCTGGGCTTTCGCCAGCTTGTCGGCGCGCAATGCGTCACGGATCAGGTCGTCGGTCAGAATGAGCTTCGCATCGCTAAGCGCCGTGAAGGGAATGGTGACCTTCTGCTCTTCCCCATAGGCGATCTGGTCACGCTCGAGCGTGAAACCATCTGTGCCTGCTTCGACGATCTTGCCGCGGAAGCGCTTGCGATTGTCGATCAAGATCGACGTCTCGCATTTCACAAGGTGGCCCTGCCAGCGGACGAAATCGGATTTCCGCACCATCGGACGGTCGATGCCGGGCGAAGACACTTCCAGATGATACTCTTTATCGACCGGATCTTCCACATCGAGGACGGGAGAAATCGCCATCGAGACTTCTTCGCAGTCCTGGACCGTCATCGTGCCGTCGTTGCGTTCGGCCATGACCTGCATCGTCGCGCCGTTCTGGTTCATCATGCGGACGCGGATAAGCCGGAAGCCCAGGTCGACGAGAACGGGTTCGATGATATCGGCAAGACGCTGGTCGAGCCCGGTTTCGGTAATCAGCCGCGGCTCACGTTCATTGTCTGCGTTTGTCAGATCCGACAAGCGGTGCGCTCCTCGCAATTTCATGCTGTTTCGGCGATCGCGGTAATAAAAAAGAGCGGGTCCTTGCGGCCCACTCTTCATCAAGCGATCAAGAATTTGAGAGGCATATAGTCGGGTTTTTCCGAAATTGCAAGGTCTGCGACCGATTCGGCCAATTCGCTTCCGGCGACGTGATGAGGCCTATGGCCAGCGCCGGTGTTGCGCATATATTGCCGTTGGCGCGCAATAACAAAAGCGGGAGAAATCGTGGCCTACACTTCGTCGACATTGGCGCCTTTGCGGCACGATACCTACCGCACCATCTGGTTCGCGAGCCTTTCTTCGAATTTCGGCGGCCTGATCCAGGCGGTCGGCGCCGCCTGGATGATGACGACGATCACCGCCTCGGAAGACATGGTGGCGCTGGTGCAGACCTCGACGGCGCTGCCGATCATGCTGTTTTCGCTGATATCGGGTGCGCTGGCCGACAATTATGACCGCCGCCGGGTCATGCTGACGGCGCAGTGCATGATGCTCACGGTCTCGGCGCTGCTGACGGCCTCAGCCCTTCTCGGCTGGATCACGCCCTGGCTGCTGCTCTTCTTCACCTTCCTGATCGGCTGCGGCACCGCGCTCAACAATCCCTCCTGGCAGGCCTCGGTCGGCGATATGGTGCCGCGTGCCGATCTGCCGGCAGCGGTCACGCTGAACAGCATGGGTTTCAACATCACCCGCAGCGTCGGCCCGGCGATCGGCGGCGTCATCGTCGCGGCTGCCGGCGCGGCCGCGGCCTTCGCGGTGAACACGCTGAGTTACCTCGCCTTGATCTATGCCCTGCTGCGCTGGCGGCCAGCCGCGCCCGTCTCGACCCTGCCGCGGGAGGCGCTCGGCAGCGCCATCTTTGCCGGCCTGCGTTATGTCTCGATGTCGCCCAATCTCGAAAAGGTCCTTGTCAGGGGACTGCTCTTCGGCATCGGCGCCAGCTCGATCCTGGCGCTGCTGCCGGTCGTCGCCCTCGATCTCGTTGCCGGCGGCCCGCTGACCTATGGTTTCATGCTCGGCGCCTTCGGGATCGGCGCAATCGGCGGTGCGGTGCTGAATGCGAGGCTTCGCCAGGTGCTTTCCAGCGAGATGATCATCCGCCTCTCCTTTGCCGGCTTCGCATTGAGCGCGGTCATTGCCGCCGTGAGCCCGAGTGCCGTCTTGACCTCCGCCGGGCTGCTCGTCTCCGGCGCCTGCTGGGTCTCTGCACTTTCGCTGTTCAACACCATCGTTCAGCTTTCCACGCCGCGCTGGGTGGTCGGCCGGGCGCTGTCGCTTTATCAGACCGTCACCTTCGGCGGCATCGCCGGCGGCAGCTGGCTGTGGGGCGTCGCCGCCGATCGCTACGGCGTCGCCGATGCGCTGCTGATGTCATCCGTCGTCATGCTGCTCGGCATCGCCATCGGCCTGCGCTTTTCGATGCCGGCCTTCGCCTCGCTCAATCTCGACCCGCTGAACCGCTTCACCGAGCCGGCCCTCAGTCTCGACATCACGCCGCGCAGCGGCCCGATCGTCATCCAGGTCGACTACGAGATTGCCGACGAGGACCTTGCCGAGTTCATGGAATTGATGGGCGAACGCCGCCGTATCCGCATCCGCGACGGCGCCCGCAACTGGGCGCTGATGCGTGATCTCGAAAATCCCAGCCTTTGGACGGAAACCTACCATACGCCGACCTGGGTCGAATACATCAGACACAACCAGCGGCGCACGCAGGCCGATGCCGAAAATACCGACAGGCTGCGTGCGCTTCACCGCGGCGAAGGTCCGCTGCATGTCCACCGCATGATCGAACGCCAGGCCATTCCGCCAGGTGACGACGTCTTCCACAAGGCGCCGATCGATCTGCATCATTGAGACAATGTGTGCAGAGGTCGAACATGTATAGATTCAGGCTCGCCCGCCAATCCGATCTGGCCGCCATCATCCGGCTTCTGGCCGATGACGATCTTGGCGGCAGCAGGGAGATTGTTTCGGATCCTGTCGATGCGCGTTATCTCTCGGCCTTCGCCGCGATCGAGGCAGACGCCAATCAGCTTCTGGCCGTCGCCAACGACGCGACCGATCGGGTCGTCGGCTGCCTGCAGCTGAGTTTTGTTCCCGGTCTTTCGAGGACGGGCATGTGGCGCGGCCAGATCGAAAGCGTGCGTGTCGCAAGCGATCTTCGCGGTTCTGGCCTCGGCGCACAATTCATCGAATGGGCGATCGCCCAATGCGCCGAGCGCGGCTGCGGATTGGTGCAGCTGACATCGGACAAGACGCGGGGGGACGCGATCCGCTTCTACGAGAGGCTCGGTTTCGTCGCCAGCCATGAAGGTTTGAAACGCAACCTCTGAAGCCGGTTACTTCAGCTTGCCCTTCATCGTCGCCTCGGGAAAACATGTCGGCTTCATGCCGTTCTTTGCCTGCCACTGGCCGATCGAACGCCGGGTCTTGTAGCCCGGCAGGCCGTCGGAGCCGCCGACATCATAGCCCTGCCGTTCCAGCGCCTTCTGCATGGCGGCGACATCCGAGCGCAGCATCTTGCCGACATCGCCCCATCTGCCCTGGAAGGCGCCGCCATTATAGGCGATCCGGTCGGCGAGATTGCCGATATAGAGCGCGTAGAGATCGGAATTATTATATTCCTTGATGATGTAGAAATTCGGGGTGACGATGAATTCCGGTCCGTCGCGGCCGGCCGGAACCAGCATCATGCCCTCAGCCTTCATCTCGCCGGAGGGAAAGCCCTTGCCGGAGATGCGGTCGATGCCGAGCGAGGCCCAGTGCGACAGCGGCTTTGCCAGATCGGGTCCCTCCTGCGCGCAGGAGACCGCCTCCGGTATCGACACCTCGAAGCCCCAGTCGCGGTTGCGCTGCCAGCCTTTCTTGACCAGGTAATTGGCGATCGAGGCGAGCGTATCGGGCACCGAGGTCCAGATATTGCGGTGACCGTCGCCATCGAAATCCACGGCATATTTCAGATAGCTGGTCGGCATGAATTGCGGCTGGCCGAGTGCGCCCGCCCACGAACCCTTGAAGTTGGCAGGTGTGACGTCGCCGCCGTCGAGAATATGAAGTGCGGCCACCAGCTCGGTGCGGAACATCTCCTTGCGCGTCGACATGAAGGCCTTGGTCGCCAGCACCTCGATCGCCGAATTCGGGATCTTCGCCGCACCGAAGCCCGTCTCCCGGCCCCAGATGGCCAGCACGATCGAGCCCGGCACGCCATAGGTCTTTTCGATCCGCTTCAGCGTCGAGCCATATTGGGCGGCAAAGCCGCGTCCCGTTGCGGCAAGCTTCTTCAGCTGGTCCTCGTTGAAATAGGGAGCGGGCGAGGAAAATTCGGCCTGCGTCTGCTTCTGCTCCTTCGGCGGCGGGAAACCGGGCGGAGCGAGATCGGGCAGGTTCCAGTTCAGCGTGATGCCGGAGAAAGCGGATTGAAAGACTTTCTCCGAAATGCCGTTCGCCTTCGCCTCCGGCCAGAGGTCGCTCTGCACCCATTTTTCGAACTGCGCCTCGACATCGGCTTTCGAAGGGGCCGCGTAACAGGAGAGGGGCAGGAGAGCTGCCGCCAATGCGAGTGCGAATATCCGCAGCCGCCGTGGGCCATCTTTCAGCATATGCAACCCCCTCATATCACAGTCCGCGCCCGAAGTGCCGCTGCAAGCGTGCCCTCGTCGAGATAGTCGAGTTCGCCGCCGACAGGCACGCCATGCGCCAGCCGTGTGATCTTCACATCGAGTCCCTGCAGCTGGTCGGTGATGTAATGCGCCGTCGTCTGTCCCTCGACCGTGGCATTGACAGCGATGATCAGTTCCCGGATGCCGCCTTCGCCGACCCGGTCGATCAGGCCGCGAATGTTGAGATCGTCAGGACCGACCCCGTCGAGCGGCGACAGCGTGCCGCCGAGCACGTGATAGGCGGCATTCATCGCGCCTGCCCGTTCCAGCGCCCAGAGATCCGAGACGTCCTCGACGACGATGATGACGGATTGATCGCGTTGGACGTCGGTGCAGACAATGCAGGGATCGACCGTATCGACATTGCCGCAGCGCGAGCAGATCTTCACCTTGTCATAGGCTTCGCCCATCGCATTCGACAGCGGGCCGAGCAACTGGTCCTTCTTCTTGATCAGGTGCAGTGCCGCCCGGCGCGCCGAACGCGGCCCGAGGCCCGGCACCTTTGCCAGAAGCTGGATGAGTTTTTCGATTTCGGGGCCGGTGACTCGTTTTGCCATGCGCCGTTCTTAACTGATATGGAACGAAAACGGAATCGCGGAAGGATCGGCCATCCCATGAAAATCCTGGCCTTGTGCACCGGCAATCCGGAAAGACTGCAGGGCAAGAGCTACAAGACCGGCATCTTCAAACATGCCGTCAACGGCGCCGTGATGATCGACGCCGAAGGTCTTGTCGGGGATGCGATCTGCAACCGCAAACACCATGGCGGCGTCGACCAGGCGGTCTATGTCGAGGGATCGCTGACGCTCGACTGGTGGGCGCAGGAGCTGGGCCGACCCTACGAGGCCGGTACTTTCGGCGAGAACATGGTGATATCGGATCTCGACAATCGGGACGTCGCCGTCGGCGACCGCTTCGCCGCTGGCGATCTCGTCCTCGAGGTCACGGCATGCCGTATGCCCTGCGCCACCTTCGCCGCCAGAATGGCCGATCCGAAATTCGTCAAGCGTTATACCGCCGCCGCCCGTCCAGGCATCTATTGCCGCGTCATCCGAAGCGGCGTGGTCGAGCCCGGGATGCCGATGGAATACACGTCTTTTTCGGGAGACAGGATAACGATGCCCGAACTAATGGAGACCTTCGGCCGAAGGCTTCAGGGCGCAGATCGGGCGCGATATCTCGCGGCCCCAATTCACTACAAGCTTCGGGCCATGCTGGAATCCCAAGCCGACGAAGCGCACTAGATCACTTGACACCTTGATATGAGGGCCGCCTCAGAATGGCAGCTTGAAGCCGGGCGGGATCGGCAAGCCTGCTGTCAGCGCCTTGGTCTTTTCGGCGGCCAGTGCCTCGGCCTTGTCCTTGGCGTCCTTGTGGGCGGCGACGATCAGGTCCTCGAGGATCTCGACATCGTCTTCCTTGAACAGCGACGGATCGATCTTCAGGCTCTTCAGCTCGCCCTTGCCCGTGATGACGACGGCGACGAGACCGCCGCCCGCCTTGCCTTCGGCCGTGAGCTCGGCGATCTCCGCCTGCATCTGCTCCATCTTGGCCTGCATTTCCTTGACTTTGCCCATCATGCCCATGATGTCGCGCATCGTCTCGCTCCTTGTTGAAACCTTAGAATTCTATGTCGTCGCCCGGCAGGATGTCACCTTCCTCGGATTCGGCGGCGGCCGGCGGCGTCGCCTCGCCTTCCTCCTCCGGTTCGGGCGCCCGTACGCGCACGTCGATGATCTTGGCACCGGGAAAATGTGCAAGGATCGCCGCCACGTCAGGGTCCTGGCGCGCGTCGATCACATGCTGTTCCCGCGTCCTGGCCTCCGCTTCGACCAGCGTCGGCTGGCCCTCATCGCGGCTGAGGCTCACGATCCAGTGGATGCCGGTCCATTCCTTCAGCTTGACGGCAAGCTCGTTGAGTAGCGTCGTCGGCGCACCGGGAGCCAGGCTGACGTCGAGCCGGCCGGCTTCGATCCGGACCGGGCGCAGGAAGGTGCGCACCATCGCCTTCAGCTTCGGATCGCGTTTCTCGGTAGCGAGGTTGACGATATCATTGACCGAATTGACCGGGACGAGCGGCTTTAATGCTTCCACCGGTTTTGGCTCGATCCGTCCGACAGCCATCGTCTCCGGCTGGCTGCTCGGCACGGCACGCAGCATCGCCACCGGCGCGGAAGACGGTGGCTGGCTCGGTGCGGTTTCCGCCGCGCGCGCCGTGACACCGTTCTGATAGGAAACCCGTGTCCCGTTGCCACCGCCATTGCCGGACGGCGGGGAAGAGGGCCGTGGGCCGGCATTGTCGCCGGAAAATTCGGCAAGTCGCCGCGCCGCATCCTCGGGCGCCGGCAGATGTGCGGCATGTGCAAGGCGGATCAGCACCATCTCGGCTGCCCCTGCCGTCCTCGACGAGCCTTCCGTTTCCGGAATGCCCTTGAGCAGCATCTGCCAGATGCGCGACAGCGTCGTCACCGCAACGCTCTTCGCAAATTCCGCCGCCTTGGTGCGCTCGACCTCGCTGAGCGAAGGATCGTTTGCCGCATCCGGCACATATTTCAGCCGCGTCACCAGATGGGTGAAATCGGCAAGATCGGTCAGCACCACCACCGGATTGGCGCCGGCTTCGTACTGGTTCTGGAACTCGCCGAGGGCGGCGGCCACATCGCCTTTGACGATATGCTGGAAGAGATCGACGATCCGGGCGCGATCGGCAAGGCCGAGCATGCCGCGCACGGCTTCCGCCTGCACGACGCCTGCGCCATGAGCGATCGCCTGGTCGAGCAGCGACAGGCCGTCGCGCGCCGAGCCTTCGGCAGCACGCGCGATCATCGCCAGCGCGTCGGCTTCCGCCTCGATGCCTTCCTTGGCCGCGATCGTCGTGAACAGCCCGACGAGATCTGAGGCGCTGATGCGGCGCAGGTCGAAGCGCTGGCAGCGCGACAACACGGTGATCGGCACCTTGCGGATTTCGGTGGTGGCGAAGATGAACTTCACATGCTCCGGCGGCTCTTCCAATGTCTTCAACAGGCCGTTGAAGGCCTGTGTCGACAGCATGTGCACTTCGTCGATGATATAGACCTTGTAGCGCGCCGAAACCGGCCGGTAGCGCACCTGCTCGATGATCTCGCGGATATCGTCGATACCGGTATGGGAGGCGGCATCCATCTCGATCACGTCGACATGCCGGCCTTCCATGATCGCCTGGCAGTGCTCGCCCGGCGTGCGAAGGTCGATCGTCGGCTTGTCGATTTCCGATGTCTTGTAGTTCAGCGCCCGCGCCAGGATGCGCGCCGTCGTCGTCTTGCCGACGCCGCGCACGCCGGTCAGCATGTAGGCTTGGGCGATGCGGCCGGTCTCGAAGGCGTTGGTGAGGGTGCGGACCATCGGCTCCTGGCCGACCATCAGGTCCGTGAAATCCTTGGGGCGGTATTTGCGAGCCAGCACTCGGTATCCGGTGCCCGTCGAGGCGGCATCTTTTGCTTGTCGCTCGGTGTCGCTCATCGCCCTGCTTGTCGCCCGGACTGTCGGGCACTTCGTGGAGAGAAGGTGGGAGGCTGGCACGATGACCCGTGCCGGGCTCGTTAGGGCTGCTTCCTTCCGGACCTGACCCGGTTGGCGAGTGGCTCGTCCACCACCAACCTCCCGGATGCACATATCGGCAATATCGTCATCAAAAGCAAGCCAACATGCGAAAAAACTGCTAGTCGTAGGAAAAGACAGGAGGAATGCCCTTTGAAAGGTTTCGCGCTCGACCCGCGGCTGGAAAACGACAGCGTCAGCATCATGGTCACCGGCCTCTGCGATCTGAGATTGTCGAAGGACGCCCGCTGGCCCTGGCTCATTCTCGTGCCGCGCCGGGCTGATATCACCGAAATCTTCGAGCTGACACCGCTCGACCAGGTGCTGCTTGCCTTCGAGACGGAACTGGTCGCCAAGGCGCTGAAGAAGATCACCAGCGCGACAAAAATCAATATCGGGGCTCTTGGCAATATCGTCCGCCAGCTTCATGTTCATGTCATTGCCCGCTTCGAAGGCGATGCGAACTGGCCGGGTCCCGTCTGGGGCTTCGGGCGCGCGGAGCCCTACGAAGACGGAAAGAGAGACGAATTTACAGCGAAGCTGCGGGAAGCCCTTTCATCATGAGTCATTCGCTTTTCGATTCGGATGTGCCTCATCCGGAACCCAGCAATCTCACGGCCTTTGCCGCCAACGATCTCAACCGTGATTCCGAGCATCGCGACGAACAATCCGTCGAAAAGGCGCTGGCCAAGGAAGGCACTCATATCTTCGCCTTCACCAGGGATAAGCTGGTGCTGAAGCATGACGGCCAGGTGCTCGACCCGCTCTTTGCCCGCTACGAGCTGCAGGAATTGCAGCCGGATTGGGACGAGACCATACTTCTCGGCTACCGCAAGAGCGGCGAGCCGCGCCTTGCCGTTCCCGTTGGCATCGACGTCGACGACCTCACCAGCCAGTACAAGCCTGCCGACGGTCGCACGCTGTTTCGCGAAATGCTGATCGACGAAGTGTTGCTCGGCGAATTCGCCCAGGCCGCAAGCCTCATCCGCTGGAATGGCGACAATCGCTTTTGTGGCCGCTGCGGCTCGGCGATGGAGATCCACATCGGCGGCTACAAACGTGTCTGCGCTGCCTGCGAACACGTGATCTTCCCGCGCACCGACCCCGTCGTCATCATGCTGACGGTCGACGAGCAGCGCGACCTCTGCCTGCTCGGCCGCAGTCCGCATTTCGCGCCCGGCATGTATTCCTGTCTTGCCGGCTTCCTCGAACCCGGCGAGACCATCGAGAACGCCGTGCGTCGCGAAACACTGGAGGAATCGGGCATCCGCACCGGCCGCATCCGCTATCACGCCTCGCAGCCCTGGCCGATGCCGCATTCACTGATGATCGGCTGTTACGCCGAGGCGAAATCCACCGAAATCAGCCGCGATGAGACCGAGCTGGAGGATTGCCGCTGGTTCACCCGCGAGGAAACGATCGAGATGCTGGAACGCCCGAGCGCGACAGGCAGGGCCTCGCCACCGAAAGGGGCGATCGCCCACCGCCTGATGCGTGACTGGGTGGAGTGGAAGCGGTAGCGCCATGCCGGTCGCCCGCTCGGAACGGCTGCTGACGCTGCTCCAGACGCTCCGGCGTTACCGGCGGCCGGTGACCGGCACGGTGCTGGCACAAGAGACCGGGGTCAGCCTGCGCACGCTCTATCGCGATATTGCCAGCCTGCAGGCCCAGGGCGCGATGATCGAAGGCGAAGCCGGCATCGGTTATGTGCTGAAGCCCGGCTTCATGCTGCCGCCGATGATGTTTTCCGAAGAAGAGCTTGAGGCTTTGGTGCTCGGCTCGCGCTGGGTGGCCCGCGCCGCCGAGCCGCGCCTTGCCGGCGCCGGTGCCGACGCACTGGCCAAGATTGCCGCCGTGCTGCCGGCCGATATGCGCGAGATGATCGATTCGGCAGCGCTTTTTGTCGGTCCCAAACGCAGGGACGAGGACAAGGCTGACGTTTCGGCCATCCGCAGGGCGATCCGCCTGGAGCGTATCCTCGAACTACATTATGGCGACGAGCAGGGCCGTATCTCGCGCCGCCGCGTCTGGCCTTTCGGGCTCGGCTATTACGAGCATGTGCGCGTCCTCATGGCCTGGTGCGAACTACGCCAGGATTTTCGCCATTTCCGCACCGATCGCATCATCGACATGGCCTTGCACGAGGTGCGTTATCCGCGCCGCCGCACGGTGCTCCTCAAGGAATGGCGCGAGACGCAGGACGTACCGATGGAGAACTGAACGCTACTGCCATAAACTGTCAGCAGCCAGGGTTATTATCAGTGCCAATCCACTACAGCGCCGCGCGTCTTCGGACGCGCAAAGGACGCTGTAGCATCTAGGTTCCGCGCATCGTGCCGATGCGCAAGGGAAGGAGTACTGATCATGGTAACGCCTCCAGCCATTCATTTCACCAACGACAGTTTTGCGGCCGAGTCCTTTGCCGATGTCATTTCGGCCGAGACTTTTGCCGATGTCCGCCAATCAGCGCCGTCCGGCCTGCTGCACCTGGTCATGAACATTTTCCGATTTCGCAGAGGAGACCGCACCGGCCTCGACCTTGAAGCGACACCGGATTACCTGAAGCGCGACCTCGGCTTCATCGACGGACGCGACCCGCACTGCGAGGACCGTTTTCCGCTCTAAAGCATATCGCGCCAAAGTGTGCAGCGGTTTTGCGACATGCGCGACCGCTTTAGGCCGCCCATCCTTATCAACATTCTGCCCGACGAGAACGGGGCGTTGCGATCGCAACGCCCCAGGTAGTCTGCTGCCATAATTTGTCGGCAGACGATCTCTCGCGGCGCCATTCTTAAACAACGGGAGAACCGAAATGACCAGCCCCAACCTCATCATTCTTTACGTCAAGGACCCGGGTGAAAGCGCCAGCTTCTACCGGAACCTGCTGAACCGCGAACCGGCCGTGGAAGCGCCGAATTTCGTCGCTTTTCCGCTTGAGGGCGGCTTCACGCTCGGCCTCTGGCGGCGCAGCAAGGTCGAGCCGCAGCCCTCCGCCATCGGCAACCGCGGCGAAGTGGCCTTCATGGTCGAAGGCGAAAATGCCGTCGCCAGACATTATGAAGACTGGCGTCAGCGCGGTCTGCCGATCGCCCAGGAACTGACCGAACTGGATTTCGGCCCGACCTTTGTCGTGCTCGATCCGGATGGGCATCGGCTGCGTGTCTGTGAGCCGGATAAATAATTCAGTCGACTTGCGGGGCTTGCCTTGGAGCATGATGCCGAAAAGTGTCAGCGGTTTTCGGACAACATCATGCTCTAACTATTTAATTTAGAACAGGATGACTTCATCCTGTTCTAAAGCAGGCCTCGCATCGCATGCCCCTTGTAGACGCCGAGGATGCGGACTTTCTCGGAAAAGAACCGCAGTTCCTCCAACGCCCGACGCACGTTCGGGTCGTTCGGGTGGCCTTCGATATCGGCGTAAAACTGCGTCGCCACGAATTTTCCGCCGAGCTGGTAGCTTTCCAGCTTGGTCATATTGATGTTGTTGGTGGCAAATCCGCCGAGCGCCTTGTAGAGCGCGGCCGGGATGTTGCGGACGTTGAAGACGAAGGTGGTGACGACCTTTTCTTCCGCCGAATTCCGCTGCGCCCATTCTTCGTCGCGGGACAGGACGACGAAGCGGGTGACGTTGTTTTCCGTATCCTCGACATTTTCGGCGATGATCTCGAGCCCGTAGAGATCGGCGGCAAGACGTGGCGCCAAGGCGGCCATTGAGCGGTCGCCAGTTTCCTGCACGAGTTTCGCCGCCCCCGCCGTATCGCCGGCGATCACCGGCTTCCAGCCATTGGCACGAACGATCTTGCGGCACTGGCCGAGCGCGTGGATATGGCTGTGCACAGTGCGGATCTCGTCCTTGGTAACACCGGGCAGCACCATCAGCTGGAAGCGGATCGGCATGAAATATTCGCCGATGATGTGCAGCCGCGACTCCGGCAGCAGATGGTGGATATCGGCGACCCGCCCGGCAATCGTGTTTTCGATCGGGATCATCCCGATGTCGGCGTCGCCATTGTCGACCGCCGTGAACGCATCCTCGAAGGTCTGGCAGGGCAGCGGCTCCATGGTTGGAAACATGTCGCGGCTGGCCATGTCGGAATTGGCGCCGAATTCGCCCTGGAAGGCGATCCTATTGGTCTTGATGTTCATGATGGTTCCGTCAGTTCGACTTTGCGGAGAGGATGCGCCGCGCTTTTTCGAGGTCGGCGGGAGTATCGACACCGAGCGGAACCGTGTCAACGATCTCGGCGTCGATACGCATGCCGGCTTCAAGCGCCCGTAGCTGCTCCAGCGATTCGCGCTTTTCGAGCGTCGAAGGGCCGAGCGAGACGAACCGTTCGAGCGCTGCGCGCCGATAGGCATAAAGGCCGATATGATGGTAGAGCGGCCCCTGGCCGTAAGGGGCGGTTGCGCGCGTGAAGTAGAGCGCGTGCAGCCGGGCGACGGAAATCGGCGAGCCGACGATCTTGACGATGTGCGGCGCCGCCTTGTCCTCGTCATTATCGATTTCGGTCGTCAGCGTGCCGATATCGACCGCCTCGTTCTCGAGCGGGCGCAAAGCTGCGCGCACTGTTTCCGGATCGATCGTCGGCAGATCGCCCTGGATGTTGACGATGATTTTCGCCTTTCCGTCCGGATCGACTTTCGTCAGCGCCTCAAAGATCCGATCGGAACCCGATTGATGGTCTACGCGGGTCATGACGACTTCGAAGCCGGCGGCGGCCACGGCATCGAACACTCTTGTGTCGTCGACGGCGACGACGACGCGGCCGATGGCTGCCTCCCTGGCGCGCATCGCCACCTGCACGATCATCGGCAGACCGCAAATATCGGCCAGCGGCTTGCCCGGAAGCCGGGTGGAGGCCATGCGCGCCGGGATCAATACGAGCACGCCGTCTAAATTTGAATCACTCATTGTTCGGGCCTTCTATTCCGGGCTGAAAAGTGTCAAAAAGTCTCATGCGCAAGACCATTTAGACAGTTGCAACGAACAGCCAAAAGACATAGGTTCCGCGCGATTTCAAGATGGTCCGGTTTATGATCTGCCGGCTGCAAGGGGAGCATTGCAGATGAATTCATACGTCAATACGGCCGTCGGGGCGCTGCTCGGAACGATTTTCGTTCTGATGTCGGTCTCTATCGCGTCCGAAGGGATCTTCCATTCCGAAGCACCGGAAAAGGAAGGTTTCGCGATTGTTGCCGAAGAGGCGCCCGCCGCTGGCGGCGAGGCTGCGCCTGCCGTTGCCGTTCCGATCGCGCAATTGCTCGCTTCTGCAGATGCCAAGGCCGGTGAAACTGTCTTCAAGAAGTGTCAGGCCTGTCATGACGGCACCAAAGGGGGACCGAACAAGGTCGGTCCCAACCTGTTTGGTGTCGTAGATCGCCCGATCGCCTCGCATGCGGGCTTCGCCTATTCCGCTCCCATGAAGGATTTCTCCAAGGGTGGCAGCGAGAAGTGGACCTTCGAATATCTCAACAAGTTCCTGCTGGCGCCAAAGAAGGACATTCCGGGCACCGCCATGGGCTTCGCCGGTCTGGCGAAGGATCAGGAGCGCGCCAACGTCATCCTCTACCTGCATACGCTTGCCGATTCGCCGGGACCGCTGCCGGATCCGAACGCCGCGACGCAGTAACGCGGCAGACAATCGCATGACATCGAAGCCCGGCCCGCAAGCCGGGCTTTTCTTTGTGCGGATATCAGCTCAGGCGCCGAGGAAATAGGCCCAGAGCGAGACCGTGATGGCGCCGAGCGCCGTCGTCACGGTGATCGTCGAGGCGGCGAGGCTGTGACCGACGCCGAAGCGATTGGCGATCAGCCAGGCGTTGACGCCGGTCGGGACGGAGGAGGTCAGCACGATCGCTGCCGTCCATTCGGGGCTGAGACCGAGGAGACGGCTCGCCGCCCACACGCAGCCGGGCAGCAGCAGCAGCTTCAGGCTCGAGGTGACGCTGGCAATGCCGAGATTGCCGGAGACGCCGTATCTCTCCAGCGCCATGCCGAGCGAGATCAGCGCCGCCGGGCCGGCAATGCCGGCGATCTGCCCGACGACCGTTGCCAGCGTTGTCGGCATGGTGAGACCGGAAAGGTGCATGGCCATGCCGGCTGCAAGGCCGATCACCAGCGGGTTGCGCACGAGATTGACAGCGATCTGGCGGAGCACGAGCATCATGCTGCGATCGCTTTTGCCGGCGATCTTGCGCTCGGCATGCTCCATCAGCACCGTGCCGGCGACCATCATCACGGGCAGATGCACGGCAAGCAGGATCGACAGCGCCACCAGCCCTTCGTCGCCGACGGTCCGCTCGACGAGCGGCAGGCCGATGAAGATATTGTTGGCGAAGGCCGAGGAAACGCCGGCCAGCACGCCGATCCGTTCGTCGCGGCCGAAGAGGCGTGTGGCGGCGATATGCCCGGCCGTCCAGGTGATGGCAACGCCCGAAAAATAGACGATCCAGAGCCGGAAGGGCGAGGCGCCATGAAAATCCGCCTCGGCGATGGTGCGGAAGAGCAGAAGCGGCACGGCGATCTTGAAGACGAATTCGCTGAGCGCTTCGCCGACATTCGACGCCATCAACCCGCTGCGAACGATCACCCAGCCGATGAGAATCAGAATGAAGACGGGAAGGACGTCGAAAATGATGGCTGACATGCGGGAGGCTGCTCTGCGCGGGGAGTATACGACCTCTACAGGGCCGCGTCTTTTCAAGACGCACAAAGGACGCTGTAGTACTTTGAATTAAGGAATTATGCAGTAGCAGCAAACGGCTTGGATTGAAAAGCCAATCGCCGCCCGATCCGGCAGCCCGGGCATCCGAAAGCAAAAAAAGCGGGCACAGCCCGCTTTTCCGCTCCGGCCGTGCCGGATAGCCGGATCACAAAGCTGCCAGTTCATCCGTGGTCAGCATCGCGCCGGTAAGATCGAAGGGATCATCCCTCGTGAGCCCGGCTGCAACTGAAAGCTGCTCATGCCGGTCATCTTGCGAGTATTTCTAGATATTGAAAATGACAGGGGCATGACGAACAGGCGGCACTTTTGCGAAGAAATAGAGAGGCCATCCACCATTTTTCCTTCCAAACCGCGGAAATTTCGCTAAGACCAAACCCCGGCTATCACAAACTCCGGGACCTCCCATTTCATGACAAGATTCGATGTTCTGACAGTCGGCAACGCAATCGTGGATATCATTGCCCGTTGCGACGACCAGTTCCTCATTGACAACCAGATCACCAAGGCGGCGATGAACCTCATCGATGCCGAACGCGCCGAACTCTTGTATTCGCGCATGGGACCGGCGCTCGAAGCTTCCGGCGGCAGCGCCGGCAACACGGCGGCGGGCGTGGCGAGCCTCGGCGGCAAGGCTGCCTATTTCGGCAATGTCGCCCAAGATCAGCTCGGTGACATCTTCGCGCACGACATCCGCGCCCAGGGCGTCCACTACCAGACCCGGCCGAAGGGCACCTTCCCGCCAACGGCGCGTTCGATGATCTTCGTCACCGAGGATGGCGAGCGTTCGATGAACACCTATCTCGGCGCTTGCGTCGAGCTCGGCCCTGAGGATGTCGAGACCGACGTCGTGGCCGACGCCAAGGTTACCTATTTCGAAGGTTATCTCTGGGATCCGCCACGCGCCAAGGAAGCGATCCTCGATTGTGCCCGCATCGCCCATGAAAACGGCCGCGAAGTGTCGATGACGCTGTCGGACAGCTTTTGCGTCGGCCGCTATCGCGACGAATTCCTCGATCTGATGCGCTCAGGCAAGGTCGATATCGTTTTCGCCAATCGCCAGGAGGCGCTGTCGCTCTACGAGACCGACGATTTCGAAGAGGCGCTGAACAGGATCGCCGCCGATTGCAAGATCGCCGCCGTCACGATGAGCGAGGACGGTGCCGTCATCCTCAAGGGCAAAGAGCGTTATTACGTCGACGCCATCAGGATCAGGGAAGTGGTCGATACGACAGGCGCCGGCGATCTCTTCGCCTCCGGCTTCCTCTATGGTTACACGCAGGGACGGTCTCTCGAGGATTGCGGCAAGCTCGGTTGCCTGGCTGCCGGCATCGTCATCCAGCAGATCGGCCCGCGCCCGATGACCTCGCTTTCCGAAGCCGCCAAACGGGCAGGGCTTATTTGAAGGCTTCGCCGGGATAGGCGCCCCAGATCTCCGACTGCGCCACCCAGCCCGAGGCGCCGTCGGATTCGGCGCGGCACCAGTCGCCGTTGCATTCGCCGATCGTCAGCATCACGCCGGGTTCCAGCTTGGCGACGATCGAGGCGGAGGGCTGCGCCTCGCGGCGCAGATTGACATAGATCCCCTTGCCCTTGGTCTTCATCCACGGGGCGGCGATCGCCGCGCGCTGGCCTGACAGCAGCGACTGATTGACCCAGCCTTCGGTGCCGTCGGCATCGCGGATGCGGCGCCAATTGTCGTATTCCTGGATGATCTCCACCGGCAGGCCGGATTTCAGGTACATCCACGACACGGCGTAATCTGTTCCCGGACCGATGCGCAGGTTGACGCGCTTGGATTTCAGCGTGACGAAACGCGGCAATGGCAGTCCGCTTGGCCCCTTGGCCGCCTGCGCATGGGCGAACTCGACGCTTCCCATGGATGCAGCCAGAGCGATGGCAAGGGCGAGGCAGGACTTCAGGACTTTGCTGCGCATGGAAGTTTCCGTTTGCTCGAATTCGCGGGCAGGCCCGGCCTGCTCGCGGTCCGGGCTCTGACATTCCCCGGCTGCACCACGAGTTTTGTTTGTCTTCGCGTGCGGGTCTGGTAGAAAATGCCCGGAATGGGAAAATTATCACCCCTCTTGGTTAAAGACCTCTGAACAAGGCACCACAGGCAGCCATGACAGCGAAGAAAAAACCGAAGGTCTACATCACCCGCAAGCTGCCGGATGCCGTCGAAACCCGCATGCGCGAACTCTTCGACGCTGAGCTGAACATCGACGACGCGCCGCGCTCCGTTCCCGAGCTGATCGCTGCGGTCAAGACCGCCGATGTGCTGGTGCCGACTGTCACCGATCGCATCGACGCGGCGCTGATCGAACAGGCGGGACCGCAGATGAAGCTGATTGCGAGCTTCTCCAACGGCACCGATCACATCGACGTCGAGGCGGCGGCGCGCAAGGGCATCACCGTCACCAACACGCCGAACGTCCTGACCGAGGACACCGCCGATATGACCATGGCGCTGATTCTCGCTGTTCCGAGAAGGCTCGGCGAAGGTGCGCGCGTGCTGACCGACAAGCCGGGCGAATGGGCAGGCTGGTCTCCCACCTGGATGCTCGGCCGGCGCATTCACGGCAAGCGGATCGGCATCGTCGGCATGGGCCGCATCGGCACGGCGGTGGCCCGCCGCGCCAAGGCTTTCGGCCTGTCGATCCACTATCACAACCGCAAGCGCGTCAATCCGGCCGTCGAGGACGAGTTGGAGGCGACCTATTGGGAAAGTCTCGACCAGATGCTCGCCCGCGTCGACATCGTTTCGGTCAATTGTCCGTCGACGCCGGCGACCTTCCACTTGATCTCGGCCCGCCGTCTGGCACTGCTGCAGCCGACGGCCTATCTCGTCAACACCGCGCGCGGCGACGTGGTCGATGAAGCTGCGCTGATCAAATGCCTGAGGGAGGGCCGGATTGCCGGCGCCGGTCTCGACGTCTTCGAAAACGAGCCCGCCGTCAATCCGAGGCTCATCAAGCTCGCCAATGAGGGCAAGGTCGTGCTGTTGCCGCATATGAGTTCGGCGACGATCGAAGGCCGCATCGATATGGGCGACAAGGTCATCATCAATATCCGCACCTTCATCGACGGCCATAGACCGCCGAATCGGGTACTGCCGGGTCGTTGAAGAACGCTGTAAATCAGGCGACGCAGATCGGAGGCGCAAGGACCTTGCGCATCTCGACGAATGTTGTCCTGGCAAAGCCGGGATGCGCCTTTTCGGCGGTTCTGCAAAATCCCCAGGCGGCAAAGACGGCGTGGTTGTCGGTGAGTTCGATCCGCGTTTCCAGCCGCAAGGCGGGAAGGTCGAGCGCCGCAGCGGTCTCCTCGGCAATTGCCAGCAGCCGTTTGCCGAGGCCCTTGCCCTGCACCTCAGGCAGAACGGCGAGCTTGCCGACATAGAGACAATCGGCCTCCGGCCGCAGGAAGAGGCAGCCGATCAGTTTTTCGCCGTCGATGGCGACATGACCGATCTCGGTCCCTGCCTTTTCGGCCAGTGATGCCGTCGTCAGCTTGAGCGCCGAAGATGGCGGGTCGATCCTGCCGTTCATGGAGGCGAAGGCGGAAAGGATCAGCGCCAGCAGTTCGTCCCAGCGCGTGAAAGTCTGATCAAGCGGAACAATCCTCATCCCGCCTGTCTCTGTGTTGTACGGCGTCGTTTGTAGCGGATGGTGTCGAAGCGGGCCGAGAGCGCGTCGTAGAGCAGCAGCCGTCCGACCAGCGGTTCGCCGGTGCCGGTGACGAGCTTGATAGCCTCCATCGCCATCATCGTGCCGATGACGCCGGTCAGCGCGCCGATGATGCCGGCCTCGGCGCATGCGGGAATCAACCCGGCCGGCGGCGCTTCCGGAAACAGGTCACGATATCCAGGGTTGGGCGTTCCGTCCTCAGCCGTTTCATAGGGCTTGAGAACCGTCAGCGAGCCGTCGAACCGCCCGACGGCGCCGGTGACGAGCGGAATGCGCGCTTCATCAGCCGCATCGGCGGCGGCATAACGGGTGTCGAAATTGTCGGAGCCGTCGATCAGCAGATCGAAGCCTGAGAGCTGACGGCGGGCGGCCTCCGGGGAAAAGCGTTCCTCGAAGCGGATCAGTCGGACATGCGGATTGAGCCTGGCGATGGCGAAGGCGGCACTCTCCGTCTTCAGTTCGCCGATCGTGCCGGAATCATGGATCACCTGGCGCTGCAGGTTCGACAGCGACACCCGGTCGTCGTCGACGATCCCGAGCGTGCCGACGCCGGCTGCGGCCAGATATTGCAGGACCGGCGCACCGAGGCCACCGGCGCCGATCACCAGCACGCGGGCGGCTTTCAGTTTCTGCTGGCCGGCGCCGCCGATCTCGGGCAGCAGGATGTGGCGGTGATAGCGCGCGATTTCTTCCGGGCTGAGCGGTTCCATGGCGCCGATGTTATCATGACGCCCGACGCCGGGAAAAGCCGCCTCGGTCATTCGAACACCCTTCCGTCGGAAACCGTGAAAAACTGCGCCCTGTCGCCGAGTGCTGAAAACATCGCGCGATCCGTTCCGGTCATGAAGGCCTGGCCGCCGAGCCCGTCGATAAGGTCGAATAGCGCGGCGCGGCGGCCCTCGTCGAGATGGGCCGCGATCTCGTCGAGCAGCAGGATCGGCGCATGGCCGGTGAGATTGCCGACGAGCCGCGCATGCGCAAGCACCAGGCCGACAAGCAGCGCTTTCTGCTCGCCGGTGGAGCAACGCTCCGCCTCCATCGCCTTTTCGCGGTGATGCACGATGAGATCGGCCCGGTGTGGTCCCTCGAGCGTGCGCCCTGCGCCGGCATCGCGGTAGCGGCTCTCCGCCAGCATCGCCGCGTAGTCGTCCTCGAGGTCGACCGAGGGGCGCGAGAACTGGCCGTCCATGAAGCCGGAGAGCTGCAGCGATGCCGAAGGGAAGGGCGACGTTTCGCGGGTTTCCTCGATCAGCCGGGTCAGCAGGCCGAGCATCTCCTGCCGGGCGAGCGCCATGGCGATGCCGAGGCTTGCCATCTGCTCCTCGATGCCGGCAAGCCAGGAGGGATCGAAGCGCCCCTCATCCAGCAATTTGTTGCGGCTGCGCATGGCGCGCTCGAAATCGCTGGCGCGGCGGCCATGGGCGGGATCGAGCGACAGCACCAGCCGGTCGAGAAAGCGGCGCCGGTCGGAAGAGGCGCCGGTAAAGAGCCCGTCCATCGCCGGTGTCAGCCAGAGAAGGCGCAGATGGTCGGTCAGTTCGTCGGCAGTCTTTGCCGTCGTGCCATTGATGCGCAGCCTGCGGGCGATGGTCTCCTCGCTCGTTTCAATGCCGGTGCCGATCTCGACGTCGCCCTCCATGCCGTCGAGCGCGGCGAAGATCGAAAAGCCGCCGGCCGCGCCGACCCGGGTAATGTCGCCATAAGCCGCACGGCGCAAACCGCGGCCAGGCGAAAGCAACGAGACGGCCTCCATGAGATTGGTCTTGCCGGCGCCGTTGTCTCCCGTCAGCACGGCATGCCGACCATCAAGGGCAAGGGCCGCCGCCACATAGTTGCGGAAGTCTGTCAGCTTCAGACGGGAAAGAGAAACCTTGTGCGGCATCGAATGTCCGGAATCATAAAGCGTGACAGCTAAGCCGAAGCGGCGCTGATGGCAAGGCTGGCAGCTTTTTGGCCGCGGATCGTGTACCGCCGCTGCTGCCGAACGTCCGGAGGCGGCGGCTGGCGCCACAGCCATGGCACTTTCGAAATTCGGTTAAAAGTACAACCATCGGAGATGGCCTGACATCGCCAAACCGATCCCGTCGACAGTCATTGCCAATGTCTTCCAGCGCCGGATATTCAAGGTTTGCCGCCATCCTTTAAGGCTACTGACGTTACGTAAAGCCCAAAAAAAGTTGGTTGAATTTTGCAACTGCAGGGTTGAGTTATCCGATGCAAACGATATGGTAAACGGACCGTTTATGTATAAGAGAGTGATGAAGTGCCAGATCCGGTTGATATTATCGTCGGTCGCAACGTCAGACAGTTTCGCGCCCTTCGCCGTGTTTCCCAGCTCGAGCTTGGTGAAGCACTCGGACTGACTTTCCAGCAAATCCAGAAATACGAAAAGGGGGCGAACCGCGTTTCCGCCAGCAAGCTGCATCAGATCGCGGTTTTTCTCGACGTCGACATCTCCGCTCTCTTCGAGGGTGCCGGCATGTCGCCATTCGGCAGCCGTGTCGAACTCAGCCCCGACGCGTATGCGCTTGCGCTGAGCTACGACAAGCTGAACTCACCGGCAGGCAAGGAAGCGGTCAAGACCATCGTCACCCTCATGACGGGCGAAGCAGCCGAAACCACCGCCTGATTCCACCGCAGCAATCACGGTTCCCACGGAAAGCACGACCTATTCAAGGTCTGGATGGCTTCCGGACACATGCGGGTGTGCAGCAATATTGGGGGATGACGTGCATCAGGACAAAGACCGGAAGCGGACCGCCTGATTGAGGTTCGATGCCGCGCGCTTCAGTGAATCTCGCATTCGTGCAGCGCCATCAGCAGATCGTCCTGCGTTTGGTGGCCGGCATGATAGAGGTCGATCGCGATGCTGGCGATGGAAAGGCCTTGCTGGCTGCGAAGCTTGATGTTGCGCTCGGCGCACCATGTGTAGATGGCGCCGGCGAGAACGTCGACGTCTTCGGACTGAGATGAAAAGGCTGGCGCCATGGCTGATACCCTTGGTTTGTTTGTTCCCGCTAGCGCTAAGGACGCTCTATCACATTGATTTGGTGCATGACCCCGACAATCGATTCCGGCTCCCGGGGTCATGCACTGACGGCAGAGACTGAATTCATTTGGAAAACTTGCAAGCGGCATCATCTGGCTGCGTTAACGCAAGTCGCCGTCCCGCCCGCTGCCGTATCGATCCGGGACAGATTCGCCGGCATGAACGGCGAATGTCGCAAATCGGGATTCCGGGAACAAAAAAACCGGAGACGTTTCCGTCCCCGGCTTTCGTAATAGGCGATGTCGATTGCAGCTCAGCCTTCGAAGAATTCCTTCATGCGGGCAAAGAAGCCCGTCGATTCGGGATTATTCTCCTTGGAGGAAAGCTGCTCGAATTCCTGAAGCAGTTCGCGCTGGCGCTTGGTGAGCTTTTGCGGCGTCTCGATCTGGATCTGGATGTAGAGGTCGCCCGTCTGCACCGAACGCAGCACCGGCATGCCCTTGCCCTTGAGGCGAAACTGTTTGCCGACCTGGGTACCCTCGGGCACGGTGACGCGCGACTTGGTGCCGTCGAGCGTCGCCACGTCGAAGGTGCCGCCGAGCGCGGCCGTCGTCATCGAGATCGGAACGGCGCAATAGAGATCGGCTCCGTCGCGCTGGTAGAATTCATGCGGTTTGACGGACAGGAAGATATAGAGGTCGCCTGCCGGTCCGCCGCGGGCGCCGGCCTCGCCTTCGCCCTGCAGGCGGATGCGGGTGCCGTCCTCGATGCCGGCGGGAATATTGACCGAGAGCGAACGCTCTTCCGTCACCCGGCCCTGGCCGTGGCACTTCGGGCACGGATCGGGAATGATCTGGCCGCGGCCATGGCAGGTCGGGCAGGTCCGCTCGATCGAGAAGAAGCCCTGTGCCGCGCGCACACGCCCCGTTCCCTGGCAGGTGCCGCAGTTCTTCGGCTGCGTGCCGGGCTTGGCGCCCGAACCCGAACAGACGTCGCAGGTGATCGACGTCGGAACACGGATCTGCGCCGTCTTGCCGGAGAAAGACTCTTCCAGCGTTATTTCCATGTTGTAGCGAAGATCGGCGCCGCGTTCGCGGCCGCCCGACGAGCGCTGGCGCGCGCGCCCTCCACCCATCATTTCGCCGAAGATATCTTCGAAAATGTCGGAGAAACCGCCGCCGGCAAATCCGCCGCCACCGCCGCCCATGCCGCCATGCTCGAAGGCCGCATGACCATACCGATCATAGGCCGCCCGCTTCTGCGGGTCCTTGAGCATCTCGTAGGCTTCGTTGATTTCCTTGAACTTCCGTTCGGCGTCCTTGTCATCCGGGTTCTTGTCCGGATGGTATTTCATCGCCAGTTTGCGAAAGGCGCTCTTCAGCTCTTTCTCGTCCGCCGACTTGGCTACACCCAGAGTTTCGTAAAAGTCCGCTTTTGCCATTAAGGATTAAACCCCGGAAATGGATTTCCGGCTGCCATGGTGAGCAGCCGGATCAGATGTTGAAGCATAACCACGCCGTCGCGGATTACGCGGACTTCTTGCGGTCGTCGTCCTTGATTTCCTCGTAGTCGGCATCGACGACATTGTCGCCGCTTTCCGCAGAGGCATCACCGGCAGCGCCGCCTTCGGCTTGCTGTGCTTCATAGATCGCCTGGCCGAGCTTCATCGACACTTCCATCAGCGTCTGGGTCTTGGCCTTGATGTCGTCGGCATCGGGTTCGGACGCTTCCGACGCCGTCTTCAGCGCGGCGATCGCATCCGAGATCGCGGTGCGGTCGGCCTCGGAAACCTTGTCACCGTAATCCTTCAGCGACTTTTCCGAGGAATGGATCAGGCTTTCAGCCTGGTTCCGGGCTTCGACGGCCTCGCGGCGCTTCTTGTCTTCGGTGGCATGGGCTTCGGCATCCTTGACCATCTTCTCGATGTCGGCGTCGGAAAGACCGCCGGAAGCCTGGATGCGGATCTGCTGTTCCTTGCCGGTGCCTTTGTCCTTGGCCGAAACCTGGACGATGCCGTTGGCGTCGATGTCGAAGGTGACTTCGATCTGCGGCATGCCCCGCGGCGACGGCGGCAGACCGACGAGGTCGAACTGGCCGAGCAGCTTGTTGTCGGCAGCCATTTCACGCTCGCCCTGCGAAACGCGGATGGTCACGGCCTGCTGGTTGTCTTCGGCGGTCGAAAACGTTTGGCTCTTCTTCGTCGGGATCGTCGTGTTGCGTTCGATCAGGCGGGTGAAGACACCACCGAGCGTCTCGATGCCAAGCGACAGCGGCGTCACGTCAAGGAGCAGGACGTCCTTGACGTCGCCCTGCAGAACGCCGGCCTGGATGGCGGCGCCAAGCGCTACCACTTCATCGGGGTTGACGCCCTTGTGCGGCTCCTTGCCGAACAGCTGCTTGACGACTTCCTGTACCTTCGGCATGCGGCTCATGCCGCCGACGAGAACCACTTCGTCGATTTCGGCAGCAGTGACGCCGGCATCCTTGAGCGCTGCCTTGCACGGCGCGATCGTGCGCTGGACGAGATCGTCGACCAGGCTTTCGAGCTTGGCGCGGGTCAGCTTCAGTGTCAGATGCTTCGGGCCGGAGGCGTCGGCCGTGATGAACGGCAGGTTGATTTCGGTCTGCTGCGAGGACGAAAGCTCGATCTTTGCCTTTTCCGCAGCTTCCTTGAGGCGCTGCAGGGCAAGCTTGTCGTTCTTCAGGTCGATGCCGTTGTCTCTCTTGAACTCGCCGACGAGATATTCGACGAGGCGCATGTCGAAGTCTTCACCGCCGAGGAAGGTATCGCCGTTGGTGGACTTCACTTCGAAGACGCCGTCGCCGATCTCGAGGATCGAAATATCGAAGGTGCCGCCGCCAAGGTCGTAGACGGCAATCGTCTTGCCTTCTTTCTTGTCGAGACCGTAGGCCAGCGCTGCAGCAGTCGGCTCGTTGATGATGCGCAGAACTTCAAGACCGGCGATGCGGCCGGCATCCTTGGTTGCCTGGCGCTGCGCGTCGTTGAAGTAGGCGGGAACGGTGATGACGGCCTTCTCGACCTTTTCGCCGAGATAGGATTCGGCGGTTTCCTTCATCTTCTGAAGGATCATCGCGGAAATCTGTGCGGGCGAGTAGCCCTTGCCATTGGCTTCGACCCAGGCGTCGCCATTGTCGCCCTTGACGATGGTGAAGGGAACGAGGTGCTTGTCCTTCTCGACGGTCGGATCTTCGTAGCGGCGGCCGATCAGGCGCTTGACTGCAAAGAGCGTATTCGTCGGGTTGGTGACTGCCTGGCGCTTGGCCGGCTGGCCGACGAGGCGCTCGCCATCATCGGAAAATGCCACCATGGAAGGGGTCGTACGCGCACCTTCCGCATTCTCGATAACCTTCGCGTCCTTGCCGTCCATGACTGCGACGCAGGAATTCGTCGTTCCAAGGTCGATACCAATTACTTTTGCCATGTCATTCTCTCCTTGAAGCAAGCTGTCGGAACCCCGAGAAGGCATTTCCCTGACAGCCCCTTACGGGATGGGTCTACTTGAGATTACGCAATCGTGATTGCGGTGATGCGGCGTATATAAGGAGCGGTTTTCTGGACTGCAAGGCGAGAAATGCCCCGGAATCCAGCAAAACGAATGTGTTGCGTTCAATTTTTACAGTAGTCGGGAGAGAGGTCGCCCCATGTCTGGAAAGCGGTCGTTTTTTAGGCCCTGTTGCGCAAAAGTGCGAGGCGCGAATCTGAAAGGTTGCGGCGCGCTTAAGAGCATCGGGCTTGTGCCGGGCATGTAGCAAAGATCTCACTGGCCCATGATCAGATCGAGCAGCGTCGTGCGCCGCGGCTGGACGGAAGAGGTGGTCTGCGCACCCCCGACATCGCCGGGCGGCACCATGCCCTCATAGCCAGAACCGCCGCCTTCGGCAATGTCTGCGGGCGGAACCGGGCCGTTGCCGGAGGTCGCCCCCTGCTGCCGGACAGGCGCTTGCGGATAGCGATTTGCATTGTCGTCGCCGCCGAAGACGCCGGAAATGATGCCGCCGATCGTCGATGACGGCGCCTCCGCCGTCATCGGCTGCCCATCACCCGGTGCGGCCTGCGCCATGGGCTGACCATTGTTCGGATCGGCGATCAACTGGCCGTTGCCGAAGAGCGGTGCCGGCGAAAGACCCTTGTGGGCGGCGATCATGAATTCCTTCCAGGCCTTGGCGGGCAAGCCACCGCCGGTCACCTTCTTCATCGGCTTGCCGTCGTCATTGCCGAACCAGACACCCGTGGTGAGGTTGCTGGTGAAGCCGACGAAGAGCGCGTCGCGCGAATTCTGCGTCGTGCCGGTCTTTCCCGCCGCCTGCCAGCCGGGGATCTTGGCGCTCTTGCCAGTGCCGCTTTCGATGACGCCCATCATCATCGTATCCATCTGGGCGGCGATCTGCTCGGACAGCACGCGCGGCGGGCTGTCATAGGTATTTTCGTAGAGAACTTTGCCTTCGGCCGTCGTCACCCGGCGGATGACGTGCGGCGTCGCCTTGTAGCCGCCGTTCATGAAGGCGGCATAGGAGGCGGTCAGTTCCATCAGCGACACCTCGGAGGTGCCGAGCGCGATCGAGGCGTTCGGCTGCAGCTCGCTTTCGATGCCGAGCCGGTGGGCAAGCTTGATCACCTGCTCCGGTCCGTCATACATCACCAGCTGGGCGGCCACCGTGTTCAGCGACTTGGCAAGCGCGGTCGCCAGCGTCACTTCGCCATTGTATTTTTTCTCGTAATTTTCGGGCGTCCAGTCGCCGATCCGGATCGGCGCGTCGTTGAACACCGAATAGGGCGTCAGCCCCTTCTCGAGTGCTGCGGCATAGACGAAGGGCTTGAACGAGGAGCCCGGCTGGCGTTTGGCCTTGACGGCGCGGTTGAACTGGCTCGTCGCATAATCCCTGCCCCCGACGAGCGCCCGGATCGCGCCGGTGCCGTCGATCGAGACGAGGGCCGCCTGCGAGGCGTCGAGCTTGCCGCCCTCCTTGTCGAGCACGTCGACCAGCGATTGCTCGGCTTTCTTTTCCAGCGACTTGTCGATGGTCGTATCGACGATGACGTCTTCCTTGACGTCGCCGATCAGACCCGGCAGCTGATCCATCACCATGTCGGCGACATAGTGTCCGGCGCCCGACCAGTAGCTCTTGGCCGAAGCCGGGGTCTGCGACATCGCCGTCTTGACCTCGGAATCGGTGATGAAACCCTGTTCGCGCATCGCCGCGAGCACGAGTTGGGCGCGTGCATTCGCCGCATCCGCATCGCGGGCCGGCGAAAGCCGCGACGGCGCCTTGAGCAGGCCGGCCAGCACCGCGGCCTCGCCGAGGTTTACGTCACGCGCCGATTTGTTGAAGTAGCGGCGCGAGGCTGCCTCGACGCCATAGGCGTTCGATCCGAAGAACACCCGGTTGAGATACATGGCAAGGATCTGGTCCTTGGTGTATTTCTGCTCCAGCCAGAGCGAGAGCAGCACCTCCTGCACCTTGCGTTCCAGCGTTCTTTCAGGCGAGAGGAAGAGGTTCTTGGCAAGCTGCTGCGTCAGCGTCGAGCCACCCTGGACCATGTGGCCAGCCGTGAGATTGGTCACGATAGCCCGGCCGAGGCCGAGCGGATCGACGCCGAAATGCGAATAGAAACGCCGATCCTCGATGGCGATGACGGCTTCCGGAATATAGGGCGACATGTTTTCGAGCGACAGCGCCTCGCCGCCGGTGGCGCCGCGATTGGCGATAACGCTGCCGTCGACAGCGGTGATCTTGACGTTCGGCGGCCGCTCCGGGATCGCCCATGTGCTGGCGCTCGGCATGCGTGAGCCATAATAGACCACCAGCCCGGCAACGCCGATGCCGGCCCAGATGAAAAGCACGACGCACCAGTAGATCATGCGGCGCATGAAGCCGAAAAACCCGCCGCCTTCACGCTCCCGCGGCTCGCGCCGCCGCCGAGGGGCGGGGCGCTGCGGCGGGGGTTTCGAGCCGCCGCGGCGCTGAGATCGGCCTCCGGCGATGCGATCGTCGGCATCGAGCGAGAATTCGTCATCGTCGCGCGCCGGGCGGCCGCTGAAAGAGGGTTCTATTCTGTCGCCTGATCTGCCTCTGCCTGCCATCGCGGACCGGTCACACCCCATGTTCGATCGCGAAGCCAACTTCGCATAACGATCCTCTTCTGCAGCGCCGCGCGTCTTTTCAGACGCACAAAGCGCGCTGCAGCAGGCACCGTGATCACCCGACTGAACTGTAAATGCGGCGATTTAACGGGGTGTTAACAATGGAAAGTAAAGCATATCGCGCCGGGCGACAGTATTGGCCTTCAGAACTGGCGGGCCTCGTAATCGTCGAGTGTTTCCGGGTCCTGCTTATATTCCCACTCGCCTAGATGAAAGCGGCGCCAGATCTGACCGGAAGGATTGAGGCTCGCTCCATCGGTAAGGCGTACAGGCAGGATGGGGTTGTGTTTATGCCAAACGGTAACATCTGTGGCGGCCGCCCGAGGGGCGAAAAGCCCGAAGAAAGCCAGGTAGTCTTGCGTCATCAGGGTCCAGCCTCGAACGGATTAAAATCAATCCGCAACTTCACGAAACTGCAATAAACAATCCCGCAAAACAAGAGCCTCGCGATGGCTTCACATCAAATTGTCGGTGACCGCATTCGAGGATCGATGCTTCCCCCGCGGCTCCTGTCTTGCGCTCGCCGGCAAAGCGGCATGAAGGCCCGAAAGGCGTGGCGTGAGTTACGTGCTATACGACGTAGATTATCGCGCCGCGCGTCTTTTCGAGAGACATAAAAGAGGCTGTAACACATTGAATTGCCGCATAGTGTTTCCTCAAATCGGTTCTGCTTCAAGGAATTGTGCGGCAGGCGGAACCAATCGGCTTCGCGATTGTTTATGAAGAAGCGGGACAGCCCCTCACGTCCCGCGAATGATCGGCCGTCTCCCCTCAACGCGTGCCGATCGACATCAGGCCCGGTGCATCCCTCCCAAGGGAGCGCCGGGCTTTTTCTTGGGTGTTTGCCTTTGGCTTGGCAAACCTCAAAAGAGGACGGCGCTGCCATCCCCTTTCTGTTTCATTCGTCGCAGGAGGGATCGCCGGGGCGGCAATCAAAGTCCCTGCGGTCCGGCCTGCGATCATCGCCTCTCCGGTCGTCCCTCTGCCGTTCACCTCTTTGCCGATCGTCCCTTTGATTGTCGTCGCGCCAGTCGCGATCGCGGTCGCGCCCATCTCGGTCGCCATCCCGCTCGCGCCAGTTACGGTCGCGATCCCGGTTATCCCGATCTCCGTCGCGATCCCGATTGTCGCGGTCGCGGTAGTAATAATCCGGGCCGCGGCTCCAGCGGTCACGGTCGCGATAGAAATCGCGGTTGCGGTAGTAGCGGTCCCAGTAATTGTCGACGCTGAAGCGAATCATCGGAATGCCGAGCGGACGGTAATATTGCGGGCCGACATAGACGCGGCGCTGCTGGTAGAGGGCCTGCACATACTGGCCGGAAACCCAGCCGCGGCCGCCGTAGAACTCGACGTCGCACCAGTTGACGTCGGAAAGGCATCCGCGGATCTCGACGGAGGAACCGGCGGGTATGACGGCAACGGCGGGATATCGGGTGCTCGGACCCGCACGCATGTTGACGTTCGCCGTCGAGTAGCCCTCGGCAGCCTGCGCTATGGCAGGCAGCAGCATAAGCAGGCCGACGGCTGCGATTTTAACAAAGAGATTTTTCACGCTTCTCAGTCCTTGTTGGCACGTTTTTCAGGCAGCGACTGGCCGCGTTTCCTTGGCATATGCCATTGAAACAAAAGATAGAGCGATCGCCCACAGGTAATAGGGTTTTATCATTCGTCTTATCTTTCAATGGCTTATATGTCGCACGCGATGAACGCAGCTTGAACGGCAAATGTCCGTCAGCGCCTTGGAGCTGCGAGTGGTGCTTCCGGTTCTGTTAACGGTTCGTTAACCTTTCGGCGGCAATCTCGTTGCAATACCCGCTTGCTCTTTGACCACGGATGAACTGGCACTGAGGTGAGCGGATGACGAAAGGCCGGGTCGAACCGGCCTTTTTGTTTTTTGCGATGCTGCTTGGCACGCCTTTCAGGCAGCGAGCGCCTGAAGAATCCGCACCCAGGAGCGGATGCCCTTGTGGTAGGAGACGAGCTCGTATTTCTCGTTCGGCGAATGGATGCGATCGTCGCTGAGGCCGAAGCCGACGAGCAGCGATTCCATACCGAGCATCTTCTGGAAATCTCCGACGATCGGGATCGACCCACCCATGCCGATGACGATGGCGGGTTTCGGCCACTCGTCGGAAAGCGCGTTCTTCGCCTTGGTGAGAACAGGCGAATCATAGGAGAGGTGGATCGCCGGCGAGCCGCCATGCGGATGGAACTCGACCGAGCAATCGGCGGGAATCTTCGCGCTGATATAGCTGCGGAAGGCCTCGCGAATGGCGGCCGGATCCTGCGTGCCGACGAGGCGGAACGAAACCTTGGCCGAAGCCTTGGCGGCGATCACCGTCTTGAAGCCTTCGCCGGTATATCCGCCCCAGATGCCGTTGATTTCGGCGGTCGGCCGCGCCCAGGTGAGTTCCAGCACCGAGCGACCTTTTTCGCCGGATGGAATGGAAAGGCCGACTTCGCCGAGGAAGCTCTCCGCGGTCTTGCCGAGCGTCTCCCATGACGCCTTGATGTTTTCAGGCGTTTCCTCGACGCCGTCATAGAAACCGTCAAGCGTAATGCGGCCCGTCTCGTCATGCAGGCCGGCAAGAGCCTCGACGAGAATATGGATCGGATTGGCGGCCGCGCCGCCGAAGAGACCGGAATGCAAGTCGCGGTCGGCGGCCGTCACGATCACTTCCTCGCCGACGAGGCCGCGCAGCGCTGCGGCGATCGCCGGAGTGTCGCGGTCCCACATGCCGGTATCGCAGACCAGCGCATAATCGGCCTTGAGCTCGGTGGCATTGGCTTCGAGGAAGGGCTTCAGGGACGGCGAGCCGGACTCCTCCTCGCCCTCGAAGAGGATGGTGACGCGGCAGGGAAGCGCGCCGTTGATCTCCTTATAGGCCCGGCAAGCCTCGACGAAGGTCATCAACTGGCCCTTGTCGTCGGAGGTGCCGCGGCCGGTCAGGATCTTGCGGCCCTCGCCGACATACTTGATCGATGGCTCGAAGGGGTCGTTTTCCCAGAGCTCGATCGGGTCGACCGGCTGAACGTCGTAATGGCCGTAGAAGAGAACATGCGGCGCATCGGCGGAAGCGCCGGCATGATGGGCGACCACCATCGGATGGCCTGGCGTATCGCGTACCGAGGCCGTAAAACCGAGCGTCCCGAGATAGGCGACGAGCCATTCCGCAGCCTTACGGCATTCGGCTTTGTAGGCGGGATCGGTGGAAATCGACTGAATGCGCAGAAGCTCGAACAGCTTGTCGAGGCTCGATGGAAGGTTCTGGTCCGCGCACGCAAGCACCTGGCTTACATCGGTCATTTTCGACTCCTTTTTGAAATTCGGCCGGACGATAGACCAAACCAGAAAGGCAGGCGAGGCGGAAAAACAAAAAATCGGCGGCGCGAAATGTCGGCGGGGCCTAGACTAATATCAGGAAGGTTTGCTGGACAATATAAAAGAGAATTCTAATTCAATTTACAGTTATTTAGCATAAGCTAAATAGCCTGACCGAATTCAGCTGTGCGAGGTTCGGATGTTTTCGGTCATTACTTGTATTCGGGACAACCACGATTGGCGGCTGGTGCTTGCGGCCGCCGCCGTCTGCCTGGTCGGCGCTATAGCGGCTATGCTGCTGCTTTCCCGCGCCCAGGAATGCGATGCCGGGCGGCGCAAGCTCTGGATCGGCGCTTCGGCTTTTGCTTTCGGCACCGGCGTATGGGCAACGCACTTCATCGCGATGCTGGCCTATGATGGCGGCATGCCGATCGGCTACCAACTGGGCCTGACAACGCTTTCTTTCCTCCTGTCGGTTGTCGGTTCGTGGGCGGCGATCCTCGTCGCTTCGGAAAGCCGCGGCAGGTTTTCTCGCATCCGAGGCGGCGTCCTGATGGCGCTCGGCATCGCCTCCATGCACCTGACCGGCATGCAGGCGATCGAAACGCAGGCGGCAATCCTTTATGATCCCTTCATGACGCTGAGTGCGGTTCTCGCAGGAGTGCTGTTGTCGAGCGCCGCCTTCCACGCCTTTTTCCAATTGAAGGGACTGAGGCGGCTCCTCGCCTCGTCAATCACTTTCGTCCTTGCGATCTGCGCTCTCCATTTCATCTCGATGGCTAGCATCACGCTCGTGCCGGATCCGGGCAAAGAGGTTCCGGCAACGGTGCTCGATGCCAGCCTGCTTGCTGCGATCGTCGTTGTGGCGGCGACGACGCTCATTCTCATTGCGCTCGCGGTGGTCTTTATCGAAAGCCACCTGACGGATCTGAAGGGGCTCGCGAATGCCTCGCAGGAAGGGCTGCTGATCCTGCGGGAAGGCCGGATCATCGATGCCAATGAACGCTTCCAGGGGCTTTCCGGCTGGAAGCTTGCCGGTCTTGCCGGCAAGGCGCCCTCGGTTGTTTTGACCGCTATTCAGGGGACTGGGCAGAACAGACCCAGCGAGACGCTGCTCAACACCAGGGACGGCAGGGAGATCGCCGTCGAAGTGACCGCGAGCAGGATCGTCTATCGCGGGCACAATTGCGAGGTGCTGGCGGTGCGTGATCTCACCGAGCGCAGGCAGGCCGAGGAGATGATCGAGCATCTCGCCCACCACGACGTGCTCACCGATCTGCCGAACAGGTCGCTGTTCGATACCCGCATCCGGCAGGCGCTGCAGATGGCCGAACGAAAGAACAGCGAGGTTGCCCTCTTCTATCTCGACCTCGATCGCTTCAAGGCCGTCAACGATATCTTCGGCCATGCCGAAGGCGACCGTATTCTCCGCAAGGTCGCCTCGATCCTGCGCCGCGTGGCCGATGAAAGCGATACGATCGCCCGCCTCGGCGGCGATGAATTCGCCATCATTCAGCTCGCCGGGCAGCAGCCAGCGGCGGCCCAAAAGCTTGCGGCTGATATCCTTGGCGAATTCGCCGCCGAGATGGATACGGCGCGCGACCCGACCGCCGTCGGTGTCAGCGTCGGCATCGCTCTCTATCCCGCGGATGGCGCTGCTGCTGAAGAACTCTGCAACAATGCCGATACTGCACTCTACCGCGTCAAGCATGACGGTCGCGGCAAGGTCTGTTTCTTCGACGCGGAAATGGATAAGGCGGCACGCAACCGCCGCCAGATCGAAAGCGAACTGCGCCATGCGATCATCCGCAACCAGATCCATGTCAGCTATCAGCCGATCCTCGATGCGCTGAGCGGCGAGATCGGCGGCTACGAGGCCCTGATGCGCTGGAACCGGCCAGGTCACGGCTTGACCGAGCCCGATATCTTCATCCCGATCGCCGAGGAAAGCGGCTCGATCGTCCAACTCGGCGAATGGGTGTTGCAGCAGGCCTGCAGGGAGGCCGTTCGCTGGCCGCTGCCGTTGATGATCGCCGTCAATCTCTCGCCGGTGCAATTCATGCTGCCGAACCTCTGCGAGCGGATCGAGGCGATCCTTGCCGAAACCGGGCTTGCGCCCAGCCGGCTGGAGCTCGAGATTACCGAGGCGGCCCTCATTCGCGATCGCGACCGGGTGATGACGACGCTGCTGCGGCTGCACAAGCTCGGCGTGCACATCGTCATGGATGATTTCGGCACCGGTTTTTCCTCGCTTTCCAACCTGCGTTCATTCCCTTTCGACAAGATCAAGGTCGATCGCAGTTTCACCGGCGTGCTGGAACATGATGCGGGGGCGCGCTCGATCGTGCGCGCCATCATCGGCCTTGGTCATAGCCTCGGCATGCCTGTCGTGACGGAGGGGGTGGAAACCGAGATGCAGCGCCGGATCGTCGTCGAGGAAGGTTGCGCGCAAGTGCAGGGCCTTTTACTCGGCAAGCCGGATATCGAGCCGAGCATCAAGCTTGCAGCTCACGAAAACGTCTTGACCGCGCAGATCGAAACCGGCGTGTCCTCATTGCGACGCGCACAGGGTGCTGGTGAGTGATCTTACAGCGCCGCGCGTCTTTTCAGACGCGCAAAGGACACTGTAACACTTTTGGACTGCTGCATAATTTTATCCTTAAATCGATTCCGATTTAAGGAATTATGCGGTGGTCAGAGCGCCTTGGCGTTTTCCAGAAGCCGGCGGATATATTCAAGCGTCAGCTCACGCTCGAAAACTCGGAAACCTTTAAACAGCGCAAGATCGGCCTCACGCGCGGTCTCGATCGCCTCGGCCTCCATGGCGCGCGCCCTCGGCGTCAGGAAGAGCAGTTGCGCCCGCTTGTCGGATGGATGCGGCCGGCGCTCGATCAGCCCGTCGCGGACCATGCGCGAAAGCGTATTGGCCATGGTCGCCTGTTCGATATCGACCCGCTCGAGAAGCTGTTTCTGGGTCAGCCCGTCCTCGGCCCAGAGTTCCAGCAGAATGGGGAACTGCCCGGGAGAAAAACCGAGCCCGACCGCGCGCTGGTGCAGCGAGCGGGCAAAACCCTTCGCCAGCTGGCTGGCAAGGTAGGCTCCCGAATCCATGCGGTTAAATCCCATGATTGCAAGTTAGGCTCAAAACCATGCCGGAGACAATGCAGCAAATCGCATACGATGCTCCTTAACATGCAAGCGGCGAGCAGAATTTCGAGTGCCTCGAAAAAACAAAAGTCGCCATGGCCTGGAGGTTGGCCATGGCGACTTTAAAGTGGGGACAAAGGCCCGGAGAGGGGGATAAGGCCTTTGTCCAAGCCTGACGCGGCGGGGGACAAGCCGGTAATCAGACCCGCGACGCAATCAAGCGCCGGTGACATGGATTTGTGGCCCAGAATGTGGTTTTTCAAGGGAGGGCCATCGTTACAAATCGGTAACAGTTTGGTGAGCCGGAATCCCTGCCGCACAATTCCTGAGATCGGAATCGACGGAAGGATAAAATTATGCAGCAACGCCAAGTGCTCAGCGTCCTTTGCGCGTCCGAAAATGCGCGCGGCGCCGTAGCGCTCCGAACGCCATAATCCTTTTCGCGCGCCGAATTTTATGCCGAACTCTATATGGACCTCGTCCCATGCCCGCGCTATCCATGCACGCATGAAAAAAGGCGATCACCTCTTCCTAGTCGATGGTTCCGGATTCATCTTCCGGGCGTTTCACGCACTGCCGCCGCTGACCCGCAAGACCGACGGCCTGCCGATCGGCGCCGTGTCCGGTTTCTGCAACATGCTGTGGAAGCTCTTGAGGGACGCGCGCAATACCGATGTCGGCGTGACGCCGACGCATCTTGCCGTCATCTTCGATTATTCCGCCAAGACGTTTCGCAAGGATCTCTACGACGCCTACAAGGCGAACCGTTCCGCCCCGCCGGAAGAGCTCGTCCCGCAATTCGGCCTCATCCGCGAGGCGACTCGCGCCTTCAATCTACCCTGCATCGAGACCGAAGGCTTCGAGGCCGACGACATCATCGCCACCTATGCCCGCCAGGCCGAAGCGACCGGCGCCGATGTCACCATCGTCTCCTCCGACAAGGATCTGATGCAGCTCGTCAGCCCCAATGTCCATATGTATGACAGCATGAAGGACAAGCAGATCGGCATTCCCGATGTCATCGAGAAATGGGGCGTGCCACCGGAAAAGATGATCGACCTGCAGGCGATGACCGGCGATTCCGTCGACAATGTTCCCGGCATTCCGGGCATCGGCCCGAAAACCGCCGCCCAGCTGCTCGAGGAATACGGCGATCTCGATACGCTGCTCGAACGCGCCACCGAGATCAAGCAGGTCAAGCGCCGTGAGACGATCCTCGCCAATATCGACATGGCCAGGCTCTCACGCGACCTCGTGCGGCTGCGCACCGATGTGCCGCTCGATCTCGATCTCGACGCGCTGGTGCTGGAACCGCAGAACGGTCCTAAGCTGATCGGCTTCCTGAAGACGATGGAATTCACCACGCTGACGCGCCGCGTCGCCGAAGCCTGCGATTGCGATGCCGGCGCCATCGAACCGGCGATCGTCCGCATCGAATGGGGTGAGAAGGCCCGCGGCCCGGATCTCGATGCGGCGGAGCCCGAGCCCGTTGCCGGCGGCATCCCCGACGTTTCCGGCGAATCCGTGCCGGTGCCGCCGCGTGCAAAGGCGAAGACCGCGGTCGAAGGCGCCTTTTCGCCCGCCGATCTTGCCAAAGCGCGGGCCGAGGCCTTTGCGACGCTGCCCTTCGATCATTCGGCCTATGTCACGATCCGCGATCTGACGACGCTCGACCGCTGGATCGCCGATGCGCGCGCCACCGGCCTCGTTGCTTTCGATACCGAGACCACCTCGCTGGATGCGATGCAGGCCGAGCTTGTCGGCTTTTCGCTGGCGATCGCCGACAATACGGCCGATCCCACCGGCACGAAGATCCGCGCCGCCTATGTGCCGCTTGTCCATAAGAACGGCGTCGGCGATCTGCTCGGCGGCGGCCTTGCCGAAAACCAGATCCCGATGGGCGATGCCCTGCCACGGCTGAAGGCATTGCTGGAAGACGAATCGGTTCTCAAGGTCGCCCAGAACCTGAAATACGATTACCTGCTGATGAAGCGCTACGGCATCGAGACCAGGAGTTTCGACGATACGATGCTGATCTCCTACGTGCTCGATGCCGGCACCGGCGCGCATGGCATGGACCCGCTCTCGGAAAAATTCCTCGGCCATACCCCGATCCCCTACAAGGACGTGGCGGGCAGCGGCAAGGCGAATGTCACCTTCGATCTGGTCGATATCGACCGCGCCACCCACTATGCCGCCGAAGATGCCGACGTGACGCTGCGCCTCTGGCTGGTGCTGAAGCCGCGGCTGGCGGCGGCGGGATTGACCAGCGTCTATGAACGGCTGGAGCGGCCGCTATTGCCGGTGCTGGCGCGCATGGAAGCGCGCGGCATCACCGTCGACCGGCAGATCCTGTCGCGCCTCTCCGGCGAGCTGGCCCAGAGTGCAGCAAGGCTGGAGGACGAGATTTACGTGCTGGCCGGCGAGCGTTTCAATATCGGTTCGCCGAAGCAGCTGGGCGATATCCTGTTCGGCAAGATGGGCCTTTCCGGCGGCAGCAAGACGAAGACAGGCCAATGGTCCACCTCCGCCCAGGTACTCGAGGATCTGGCCGCCGCCGGTTTCGAATTGCCGCGCAAGATCGTCGACTGGCGCCAGGTCACCAAGCTGAAATCCACCTATACCGACGCGCTTCCGGGTTACGTTCACCCCGAGACAAAGCGGGTCCACACCTCCTACTCGCTGGCATCGACGACCACGGGGCGCCTGTCCTCGTCCGAGCCGAACCTGCAGAACATTCCGGTGCGCACGGCAGAAGGCCGCAAGATCCGCACTGCCTTCATCTCGACGCCTGGCCACAAGCTGATCTCTGCCGACTACAGCCAGATCGAACTGCGCGTGCTTGCCCATGTGGCCGAGATCCCGCAGCTGACCAAGGCCTTCGAAGACGGCGTCGACATCCACGCCATGACGGCGTCGGAAATGTTCGGCGTGCCGGTGGAAGGCATGCCGGGCGAGGTGCGCCGCCGCGCCAAGGCGATCAATTTCGGCATCATCTACGGCATCTCGGCCTTCGGGCTTGCCAATCAGCTTTCGATCGAGCGTTCGGAAGCCGGCGACTACATCAAGAAGTATTTCGAGCGTTTCCCCGGCATCCGCGACTATATGGAAAGCCGAAAGGCCATGGCGCGCGACAAGGGTTATGTCGAAACGATCTTCGGCCGCCGTATCAACTATCCCGAAATCCGCTCTTCCAATCCATCCGTGCGTGCCTTTAACGAGCGTGCGGCCATCAACGCGCCGATCCAGGGCTCGGCTGCCGACGTCATTCGCCGGGCAATGATCAAGATAGAGCCGGCGCTTGTTGAAGTCGGCCTTGCCGATCGCGTCCGCATGCTGCTGCAGGTGCATGACGAACTCATCTTCGAGGTCGAGGACGAGGATGTCGAAAAGGCGATGCCGGTCATCGTCTCGGTCATGGAAAACGCCACCATGCCGGCGCTGGAAATGCGCGTGCCGCTGAGGGTCGATGCCCGCGCCGCCACCAATTGGGACGAGGCGCACTAAAGCATGTCGCGCAAAACTGTGCGGCGGTCTTTGCGACAACGACTTGCGCGGAAATAAAGCCTAAAGCGCGAGGAGCGATCAGAGCACCTCCCCAAAATTGGCAAAGATTTTTCTCACTGCCAGAACTCATTGAAAGTGCAGCGATTTATCCCAAGGGGTCGTATCGGAACGATACGGCAGGAAGGAACTTATTAACCTTCCTTTTCTATCCCGGTAGGGTCGTAATTTGCAAAGCATGAGTGAGTAGCGGACGCATGCGTTTTCCTAGAACCAATTTGACGGATGCCGGAGATTTTTCCAGCGAGATTGAAACGGACCTTCCGGAGGAAAACCCAGGGGAGAAGCCGGCGGCACCCATCTGGCAGAGCAACTTTTCCCTCGCGCCGAATGTGCGTTTCACCCGCACGCCGGAAACGCTGATCAGCAGGCGGCGTGCGCCGAATGAGCCCGTTCGCGATGATTCGCAGATTGGACAGCAGGCAATACGGATAGAGCCGGTTGCCGTCGACGTGCCGTTCGATATCTATCTGCCGGAGCCGGACGAAATTTCCGCAGCACCACACAAGATCGAACTGCAGCAGTCACCTGTGCTTGATGAGGCCGTCGCGCCGGCTTTCCGCGCCAGCGCCGAGCTTTCCTCCATTTCGGATTTCGCCTTCTGGGAAGTCATGGCCTTCGAAGAGGCCGAGCCGGTTCGTGCACCGCCGTTGATATCGTTCCCGAAGACCGAGACCTCGCCCGAATCGATCACGTCGCTGTTCCGGATCATGGAATGGCGCCCCGGCAGGCCGGCCCCCGCTCCCGTCGTCTCC
>NZ_WUEN01000019.1:0-106808 GCF_010668065.1 Rhizobium leguminosarum
CCCTAACCCTCTCCCCGCGCGCGGGGAGAGGGGACGTGCCCTAAAAGCAGCGTCGAGGTTAAGGAAGGCGGTGCGGCATATCCCTTCTCCCCGCGAGCGGGGAGAAGGTGCCGGCAGGCGGATGAGGGGCAGGCTCTGGGAAAACAAGAAGCAGCCGGATGATGGCGGCTCGAGGGAAACAAGTAGATGCAAGCAGATTTCGTCATCATCGGCTCGGGCTCCGCCGGCTCCGCCCTCGCCTACCGCTTGTCGGAAGACGGCAAGAACAGCGTCATCGTCATCGAGGCGGGCGGCAGCGATTTCGGGCCGTTCATCCAGATGCCGGCGGCCCTTGCCTGGCCGATGAGCATGAAGCGCTATAATTGGGGTTATCTGTCCGAGCCGGAGGCGAACCTCAACAAACGGCGCATCACCGCGCCGCGCGGCAAGGTGATCGGCGGCTCCTCGTCGATCAACGGCATGGTCTATGTGCGCGGCCATGCCGAGGATTTCAACCGCTGGGAGGAGCTCGGCGCCAGCGGCTGGGCCTATGCCGACGTGCTTCCCTATTTTAAGCGGATGGAACATTCGCATGGCGGCGAAGAAGGCTGGCGCGGTACCGACGGGCCGCTGCATGTCCAGCGCGGCGGTTTCACCAATCCGCTGTTCCAAGCCTTCGTCGAGGCCGGCAAACAGGCGGGCTTCGAGACGACGGAGGATTATAACGGCAGCAAGCAGGAAGGTTTTGGTCTGATGGAGCAGACCATCTTCGGCGGCCGCCGCTGGTCTGCCGCCAACGCCTATCTGAGGCCGGCGCTGAAGCGGCAGAATGTCAGGATCGTCTACGGCTTTGCGCAGAAGATCGTGATCGAGGACGGGCGGGCGACCGGCGTCGAGATCGAACGTAACGGCAGAACAGAGGTGGTGAAGGCGAACCGCGAGGTGATCGTCTCGGCCTCCTCGTTCAATTCGCCGAAGCTCTTGATGCTGTCGGGCATCGGTCCCGGCCAACATCTGCAGGACATGGGCATTGCGGTGAAGGCAGACCGGCCGGGCGTCGGCGCCAACCTGCAGGACCATATGGAATTTTATTTCCAACAGGTGAGCACCAAGCCGGTGTCGCTCTATTCTTGGCTGCCGTGGTTCTGGCAGGGGGTGGCGGGCGCGCAATGGCTGCTCTCGCGCGGCGGGCTCGGCGCCTCCAACCAGTTCGAAGCCTGCGCCTTCCTGCGCTCGGCACCTGGGCTGAAGCAGCCCGATATCCAGTATCATTTCCTGCCGGTGGCGATCAGCTATGACGGCAAGGCGGCGGCGAAGAGCCACGGCTTCCAGGTTCATGTCGGCTATAACCTGTCGAAATCGCGCGGCAGCGTGAGCTTGCGCTCCGCCGATCCCAAGGCCGATCCGGTGCTGCGCTTCAACTATATGAGCCATGCGGAGGATTGGGAGAAATTCCGCCACTGCGTGCGCCTCACCCGGGAGATCTTCGGGCAGAGCGCCTTCAACGACTATCGCGGGCCGGAGATCCAGCCGGGCGAAGGCGTGCAAAGCGACGAGGAGATCGACGCCTTCCTGCGGGAATATCTGGAAAGCGCCTATCACCCCTGCGGCACCTGCCGGATGGGCGCCAAGGACGATCCGATGGCGGTGGTCGATCCGCAAACGCGGGTAATCGGCATCGATGCCTTGCGCGTTGCCGACAGCTCGATCTTCCCGCACGTCACTTATGGCAATTTGAACGGCCCCTCGATCATGACGGGAGAGAAGGCCGCCGACCATATCCTCGGCAAACAGCCGCTGGCACGCTCTAACCAGGAACCCTGGGTCAACCCGCGCGCGGCCGTCAGCGACAGATAGTCAGTGGTAATCTTCTTCGCGCTGGTGACGGACGGCGAGGATAATGACGCTCGTTTCGCTCATCACTTTGAAAAGAATGACATATCCGGCAGAACCGAATGGCACGACGAGCTCGCGCAACAGAGGATCATCCGCAGAGGCGCGCCTGGCCATAAGCGGGAAATCCTGGAGTATCATCAGCGCTTTTTGAATGACGCTGAGGGCACGTTCCGCCAAATCCGGATCATGTTCGATCAGAAAATCGGCAAGCCGGTCCAGATCTTCATAGAAGGTCTGGGTGTACTTTAGCTCGAAGGTCATTTCTGCTGCGCTGCTTTACGGGCTTTCGCCTTTTCAAGCTTTTTGCGCATCAACTCCTGAATGTCGTCCGTTGTATAAAACACACCGGTCCGCTGCGCTTCCGCCAAGCCAGCCAGACCGCGTGCGATGAACTCCGCTTGGGTCTTTCTATAATCGATCTGGCGGCGAAGAGAGTCTTCTATCAGCGACGACAAGCTCTCGCCTTCTTTGAGAACGCTTTCGGCGGCAGCGCGCAATTCAGGATCCACGCGAAGGGACGGGAGAGATGCCGTTTTCATGACGTTCCTCATGCGTTGCAATTGCAATGCAATATGATGGATCATCGTGTTGTATTCAACTCCCCTCCACCTGACCCAATTCATATGAGCCGCGGTCGAGAAATCGGGAACGATCACATCAGAGAAATCCGATCCAGCGGCCAGCGAGCACAGCAGCGATCCAGACCGCGGCCGACAGGGCGGCAGAGAAGCGCAGGCCGGGCCGGACGATGCCTGTCGACACCGCCGTTTTCCAGCCTCGCCCGAAATGAACGATCGACAGGTTGAGAAGGCCGAGGGCGATCAGGCAAAGCTTGGCAAGGAAGGCGGGATTGCCGGCATATTCGACCGCCCTGACGCTGAAGAGGCAGACGCCGGTGACAATGGCCGCCGCAAGGCCGACACCGGCGGCGCGTGACAGAAACGGCGCAACGATCTCAACCGGCACCTTGCGGAAGAAGCCGGCGAGCCTCAGATCAAGCGGCAGGATGGCGCCGACCAAAAGGCCGATCGCCAGGATATGGGCTGCGTTGACGAACAAGTAGAGCGTTCCGGAGCGCCGGAGCGCGAGCGCAGGTGTCGTTGCCGACAGCCATTCGAGAATGTCGATCACAGCTCAGTTCGCCCAGAGGTCAGTTCGTCTTGATGCGGTCGGGATAGATATCGTAGCGCTTCTCGCCGATGGTGAGGCGCACGGCCTTCAGCCGCTTCTCTTTTGGATCCTGCGAACGGTTTCCAAGGACCACCACCTGGTCGCCAGGCTTGGCCACACCTTCGACGAAACCGGAGCGTTCCGTCTGGCGCGGATTGCCGAGTTCGACGAGCCAGACGCCGTCATCGGCGGTGGCGATATCGAGCGTCGGATGCGGTCCACCCATGGAGATCTTTTGGATGCTGCCGCGCAGTTCGATCTGATCCGCCTCGGCCCAGGACCAGCCGTGATGGGCAATTGCGCCGGTGGCGAAAGCCATCGAAAGCATGGCCGCAGCCACTACTTGCCGTGCTGAAATTCTAAACATGATGTCCTCCCTACCCGTATGGACAGGCAGGTGGAGCATCGGAGCCGGAGGAAAAGGGATTTCACCAAATCTTGAAGAAAGAAGCGGGCGTATGCTCAGGCCAGCAGCCGGGTGACTTCGGCGCTGTGCTTTGGAGCGATGGCGTCGGCGATGGTGGTGGAGAACAGCACCTTGCGGGTGGCGTCCGCCACCTTGGCGAAGACATGGCGGATCTGGCAGTTCTGTTCGCCGTCGCAATCGTCGCACCGGCGGTAGGCGGTAATCGACAGACACGGAAGCGGCGCGATCGGGCCATCGATGATGCGCAGGATCTCGCCGAAGGTGATGGTGTGGGCGGGCTTCAGCAGGAGGTAACCGCCCTGCTTGCCGCGACGGCTGGCGACGACGCCGTGATGTTTCAGGTCGAGCAGGATCTGTTCGAGGAACTTCTTCGGGATCTTCTGCTGCGCTGCGATATCGGAAATCATCACCGGTTCGTCGGCATCGGCATCAGCCAGGACCGTCAGCGCCCGCAGCGCATATTTCGCCTTTTGCGTAATCATTTTTGACCATCGACACACACAGGCGGCGCGAATTTCCGCACCGCTACGGAAGTACTTTCACCTCTATGGCACAACCAGCATGAACGGAATTTGAACGCGCCGGAGAAAGCCTTGAGAGACAAGCGTTTTGGCCTTGTTTTTTGCTCTCGGCCAAGCTCCCTTAATCTATGCCAAAACCGCGCCTTCTGCACCATTTTCGGCATCACTTCAGATTTCGGATTGACAGGCTGCGTGTAACTCTACTATTTCTATAGACATTCGAGCTGCCGATGTGGATTTTTATCCGCAGGCGGCTGCTTTTCTGCATCGCGGCAGCTTCGGAGAGATATTTGCTCCTCCGGCCGCAGCTTTCGAAATCCCTTTTTCTGTCCGATCCATGCGTGAACTGCGATACTCCCGTCAACAAAGGACAGGATTCTCATGACTGCTATCAATGCGATTGCGGAAGAAGGGCCGATTGCGGAAGCCGAGGCGCTGAACGACAGATTGGCGGGTCTCGACCTTGCCGGACGTCTGTCGCTGGTCTCCGGCCTTGGCGGCCGCGTGGTGTTCACGACGTCACTCGGCATCGAGGACCAGGTGATCACCGCCGAGATCGGCACGCACCGCCTGCCGATCGATATCGCGACGCTGCAGACCGGCCGGCTGTTTGCCGAGACGCTGTCGCTGATCGAAGAGACCGAAAGCCAGTACGACATCCATATCCATCGCTTCGAGCCCGAGAAGGCCGATATCGACGCCTATGCGGCGCAATACGGCCTCAACGGCTTCTACGAGAGCGTCGAAGCCCGGCATGCCTGTTGCGGCATGCGCAAGCTGAAGCCGCTTGCGCGTGCCCTCGAAGGTGCCGCGATCTGGATCACCGGCCTGCGCCGCGGCCAATCGGCCAACCGTGCCGAGACGCCCTTTGCCGAATACGACGCCGAACGCCACCTGCTGAAGGTCAATCCGCTCGCCGACTGGGACCTGGAGGCGATCAAGGCCTTCGTTTCCGCAAACGGCGTGCCGATCAATCCGCTGCACGCCCGCGGTTATCCCTCGATCGGCTGCGAGCCCTGCACGCGGGCGATCAAGCCCGGCGAGCCGGAACGCGCCGGCCGCTGGTGGTGGGAGCAGGACGAAACGCGCGAATGCGGCCTGCATGTCGCCGAAGAGGCCGCAGCGATCGCCGCACAGTAAATCACCCCACGGCTTTCCCAATCAGGGCGCGGCGACCGCCGCAGCCTTGGGAAAGCCAACATTCCCAGGGAAGTCAACTTTCCCGGGGATAGCCAACATCAAGTTTTGCGGTGAGCCGCAAACGACCGATAGCCTGGAGTAAGACATGCCCGATAGCCGTCCGGATACGGAACTCAGCAATCCGCAGAGCGCCAAGGCGCCGCTCGACCCGCATCTGAAAGCGCTGGAAAACGAATCCATCCACATCTTCCGCGAGGTTGCGGCCGAATTCGAGCGTCCCGTCATGCTCTATTCGATCGGCAAGGACTCCTCGGTGCTGCTGCATCTGGCGCGCAAGGCCTTCTATCCCGGCCGCGTGCCCTTCCCGCTGTTGCATGTGAACACCGGCTGGAAATTTTCCGAGATGATCGCCTTCCGCAACGAGACCGCGAAGAAGTACGATCTCGATCTGATCGAACACATCAATCCACGCGGCAAGGCCGAAAACATCACGCCGTTCACGCATGGATCGGCCGCCTTCACCGACATCATGAAAACCGAAGGCCTGCGCCAGGCGCTCGATGCCGGCCAGTTCGATGCGGCTTTCGGCGGTGCGCGGCGCGACGAGGAAGCCAGCCGCGCCAAGGAGCGGATCTATTCCTTCCGCACGCCCGATCATCGCTGGGATCCGCGCAACCAGCGGCCGGAACTCTGGAACATCTATAACGGCATGATCCGCAAGGGCGAGAGCGTGCGCGCCTTTCCGCTGTCGAACTGGACCGAAGTCGATATCTGGCGCTACATCCAGGCCGAGGACATTCCGCTGGTGCCGCTCTATTACGCCAAGAAGCGGCCGTTCGTGGAGCGCGACGGCATGATGATCCTGGCCGAGGATCCGCGCCTGGAACTGCTGCCCGGCGAAGTCCGCCAGGAAGGCATGATCCGCTTCCGCACCCTCGGCGACTTCCCGCTGACCGGCGCTATCCGCTCACAGGCCACCACTCTCGAAGAGGTGATTGCCGAACTCGAAATTGCAACGGTGTCCGAACGCCAGGGCCGCGCTATCGATCGCGACCAGTCCGGCTCCATGGAAAAAAAGAAGCGTGAAGGATATTTCTGAGATGACCGCAGCCCAAACCGCCGTCTCGGCCGCAACCGTCGTCAACCTGCCCGCCGCCGAGCCGCTCAAGGCCCTGCGCGATACCAGGCCGCTGCGCCTGATTACCTGCGGCAGCGTCGATGACGGCAAGTCGACCCTGATCGGCCGCCTGCTCTGGGACACCAAGGCGGTCAAGGAAGACCAGGCCGCCACGCTGCAGCGCGATTCCACCGGCAAGCAGAACGATCTCGGCCTGCCCGACTTCGCATTGCTACTCGACGGCCTGCAGGCCGAGCGCGAACAGGGCATCACCATCGATGTCGCCTATCGCTATTTCTCGACCGACAAGCGCTCCTTCATCGTCGCCGATACGCCCGGCCATGAGCAATATACCCGCAACATGGCGACCGGCGCCTCGACCGCCGATCTCGCCATTCTGCTGATCGATGCGCGCTTCGGCATTCTGGAGCAGACGCGCCGTCACGCGACGATCGCCTCGCTGCTCGGCATCAAGCAGTTCGTGCTTGCCATCAACAAGATCGACCTGACGGGCTATGACCGCGCCGGCTTCGACAAGATCAGCCATGACTTCCGGGAATTTGCCCTGTCGCTCGGCGTCAAGCAGATCACTGCCATTCCGATGTCGGCGCTGAAGGGCGAAAACGTCGTCTATTCCGGCCAGGCCGCCATGCCCTGGTATACCGGCCCGACGCTGGTGGAAACGCTGGAGCTTGCCACGGTGCGCTCGTCGCAGACGGTCGGCTTCCGCCTTTCGGTCCAGCGCGTCTCGCGTCCCGGCGAAAGCTTCCGCGGCTATCAGGGCACGGTTGCCGGCGGTTCGGTCAAGCCGGGCGACAGCGTCATGATCCTGCCGTCGGGCATGGTCGCCAATGTCTCGAAGATCGTCACCTTCGATCTGGTTCGCAACGCCGCCGTTGCCGGCGACGCGATCACCCTGGTGCTCGACCGCCAGGTGGATGTGGCGCGGGGCGACATGATCGTTTCGATCGACGCCCAGCCGCAGGTCGGCCTTGCCTTCGACGCACAGATCGTCGCGCTGCAGCCCGAGGGTATCGAGCCCGGCAAACGCTACTGGCTGAAGAGCGGCAGCCGCCGCCAACGCGTGCAGGTACAGCCGCTCAGCCAGCTGGAGCTGAAGACCGGCGCCTGGAACGCCGCCCAGCGGCTCTACATGAACGCCATCGGCAAAGTCCGGCTCGTCTTCGACGAAGCGGCGATCTTCGACCCCTATGAGCAGAACCGGCTTTCCGGCTCCTTCATCCTGATCGATCCGGAGACCAACAATACGGTTGCCGGCGGCATGGTGACGGGCAAGCGCACCGAACTTGGCGGCCTGCACAATGGCGAAGCCCGCGTGATCCTCTCGCTTCCGGCCGACCTTGCCGAACAGATCATGGCAAGCGAACTCTTCGCCAGCCGCAGCCATGAGGCCGAGGTACGGCGCATGACGGCAGCCGAAGCGGCCGACCTCTGGTCGAGTGCCGCAAGCGATATTTGACAAGAGATAAGGGGCCAGCAAGTCTGGCCCCTCACCGCAGCCGAATCTGCGGGCTGGCGGATTCCCTGTCGGCCTCTACGGCCACTAAAAAATCAGAGTTTGCAGAAAACGGGCTTTTTCCATTCACGTTTCGCTGTTTTCCGCTTGCCCGCGGGCCAATGTAGGGCCATTCTTAGATCGGATCCTGGCGGTGCGGTAAAACGAGAGGTCAGGCCCTGCAACGCTCAATCTCGACCTCGAAGCACTTAACGTGGCGCCTTTCTCGACTGATCCCCGAGCGAGGAGTTGTCCATGTCCACGCGCTATGTCGACCATCCGCTACAACCGGGCGACCGGGTTCCGAACGTTGTGTTTGATGCGATCTCGAGCGAGGGGAAGATCGCACTTGATGATTTTCGCGGCCGCAGCCCATTGTTGATCGGTTTGTTTCGAGGCCTGCATTGTCCGTTCTGCCGGCGCCATGTCGCAGCCATGGCATATCTCAACCCGATGCTGCGTGAGAAAGGCGTCCAATCCCTTGCGGTGGTAAACACACCGGTCGAACGCGCGCGGCTCTATTTCCGTTACCATCCGATACCCGATCTTCTTGCTGCTTCCGACCCGGTACGGGCTTCGCACCAAGCCTTCGGCTTACGCGAGGTCGGGATCGACACGGCCATGGCGATACGGATCGATCTTCCGGGCGAGTTGCCCGAGCCTATGGGCGTGATGGCAATGGACGAATTTCTCAACAAGAAGGAAGGATATCAAATTACGGAAGCCGATCAGCAGATGATGACTGCCGATCACGGGCAGCTTGTCGGTCAGTTCCTAATCGACCGGGAGGGCATCGTACGCTGGAGCTTCACTGAAGTTCTGGAGGCTGGGCTCCAGACATTCCAGGCACCGAATTCCGAGGAATTGATGTCGGTCGCTTCCCAAGTCGTGCATTGACAACGAAAAACTCGCTCGACGCCCAGCCGAAAGTCGGCCTCCCTTCGACGCGCAGATCGTTGCCTTGCAGCCAGAGGGCATCGAGCCCGGAAACTCCTCGGAACCGTTGCGGCCTTTTGCGGTGGAACACTCCGCATCACCCGGCTATAAAGGTCATTGTGCGTTGGCTTTTTCGCGGTAATCGATGCCCAATTCTCCCGAATCCTCAGATGAAAGCGTTAGCAGCTCGAGCTCGGGTCGCGATCAGACACCAAATTTGCCAGCGCAGGTGGCCGCCTCGGATCCGCCGGGAAGCACTCAAACCGACGACTCGCTACCACCCCACGGATCCTTCGACCAAACTCGACGGGCCGCCAAGACTCTATTGCGTGCGCTGCGCCAAGATTTGCAGGCGAGTTCTGCTTTGGCAAAGATCAAAACGGCCGCGTTGTTTTGGAGGACGAAACTGAGGTCGACGCGGCCCGGAATCGCGTCAGCTCCCCACAAGTGGATGACGAGTGCTTTGGTCAAAGCGGGGCGCAGTATTCGCGGTCAGCGTTCAAGGCCGCGTGAAAGGCGACGCAGCGCTCCGTTCATTGCAGGCTGGCGGAAATTCGCTATCGGGTTGGCCTTGCTTGTCTGCCTCATCGCAGGAAGCGTGCTGGTGTGGGCACTGAAAGACGTGCCCTGGAGCGAAATCCGGGATGGAACGTTAAAGCCGGTCGTCGTGCTGGAAACCGCCGACGGCGCGCCATTGGTAAGACAGGGACCTTATCAAGGGCCATATGCTCGATACGACCAGTTTCCGCCCCATCTGATCGATGCCGTCCTTTCAATCGAGGATCGCCGGTTCATGGATCATTTCGGCATCGACCCCAGGGGCATCGGGAGGGCGCTTCTGCGGAACTTGGAAGCTGGCTCGGTGGTGGAGGGTGGTAGCACGATCACCCAGCAACTCATCAAGCTGCAATACCTCGACAGCGACCGAACCATAAAACGAAAGATACAGGAGGTCGTCATCGCGTTCTGGCTGGAGTGGAAGCTCGGCAAGGCGGAAATCCTGACGCGCTATCTCAATAGCGTCTATCTTGGAGCGGGCGCCACCGGCATGCCTGCCGCCGCGCGCATCTATTTCAACAAGGACATCGGCGCCCTCAACCTGCCGGAGTCGGCGATGCTGGCGGGGTTGCTGCGGGCGCCGAGCCAATGGAATCCGATCGACAATTTCGAAGGCGCCCGGCAGCGCACCTTGGTGGTTCTCGACGCAATGGCAGCCAATGGCAAGATCACCGAGCCACAGGCGGCGGAGGCCAAGACGAGCTTTGCCAGGCTGCACCCAACGACGCCCACGCCGCGCTCCGGAAGCTGGTTTGCCGACTGGATTTCACCGCAAGCAAGCGAAATCGCCGGCTCCTCGCCAGGTTCGACGACGGTGCGCACCACGCTGGTGCCGCGGTTGCAGCAGATCGCCGAAAGGGTCGTGAAAAGAGCTCTGGACAGTGAGGGAAAGACAGTCGAAGCATCGCAGGCGGCCTTGGTTGCTATGACGCCCGACGGCGCGGTCGTAGCGATGGTTGGAGGGCGCGACTACAAGGCAAGCCAGTTCAACCGCGCCGTCACTGCGATGCGCCAGCCGGGTTCCACCTTCAAGCTATTCGTCTATTACGCAGCATTGAAGGCTGGGCTCACCTTGTCTGACCAAGTTCCGGACGCGCCAATTGACATCAATGGCTGGTCGCCAGAAAATTCCGGTGGCAATTATCGCGGCTGGGTAACCCTTGCCGAGGCATTCGCGCGATCGCTCAATGCCGCCTCAGTGGCGCTTGCCGAAGAGGTAGGTCTGGACAATGTGATTGCCGCCGCGCGTGAACTCGGCATCGATGCGCCACTGGCCAACACGCCGTCTTTGGCGCTTGGTACGTCAGAAGTAAATCTGCTTAATCTCACCAGCGCCTATGCGTCCGTCCAACTCGGCAGGGCACCTGTCAGGCCCTGGGGCATCATCGACTTCCAGGCGGCGGGGCAGCCCAAGACGTTTCGAGTTGGCTCACAAGCAAAGCCGAATGTCGATCTTTCGCCCTACCAGTCCGACCTCATCGGCCTGCTGCAGTTGGTGGTCGAGCGCGGCACTGGACGTGGGGCCGATCCCGGCACGTTTGCGGCCGGTAAAACCGGCACGAGCCAGAACAATCGTGATGCCTGGTTCGTCGGCTTCACGGAAGCGCTCGTCGTGGGTGTCTGGGTCGGCAATGATGATGACGCGCCGATGAAGGGGGTGACGGGCGGCGACCTGCCAGCGCATATCTGGCGGGACTTCATGCGTGAGGCAACGACCGAACCGACTCTCAACGGAGTGCGATCGACCGAAGCAGTGGTCGATGGTCAAGGCGCGCCCCAGTCCTGCAACATCACCGCCTGCTCGCGCAGTTACCGCTCATTTCGGCCGTCCGATTGTACATATCAGCCATATTCCGGCGGCCGACGGCTTTGTGAAAAGTGATGTGATTCGGTAGAGATGGAGCACCGGTCATCCTTGCCTCACGCCCGTTTCGCAGATCGGCGCCGAATATCGTTTGGCCGATGTTGCGAAGGCGCACAAAGAGATGGAATCCGGACGTTCGGCGGGCAGTATCCTGTTGATACCTTGATTGGTCAAAGTCCGTTATTTCGGCTTACGCAGATCGAGAGATCCAGTCGGAATAGGAACCACACTGGCAAGCCGTTGGCCTACCACCGTACCGATTGTGGCAACCCCGGACGTATTCCTGGATGCCGGCTCGATCTGGCGAAGAAACAGTCCGCTATCATCTGCAAGAGATCCGATGGTAATCATCGGCTCATCATCGACGAAAAGTATCAAACCAATGCCGGATCCAACCTTATCCTCCACCCTGCATGGCAGGGCCCGCAATACGGTCTTCGCGTTTGTCGAAAACAGGGATTTCACAAGCCCGCCAAGTGCTTCGACCTTATTGACGAACGGCCGCACGACGAGCGTGACCGCTTCTTCTTCAGATAGAGTGAGTTCGACGGAAAACTGAGCCGGCGCAGAACCGGTTGGCAGGCAAGCACTATAAAGCTGAAAAATCGCGGCGCGGGCGAAATTCAAGCGTGTATCATGGGACTCGGCTTCGACGATTGATTGGAGAAAGCGTGAAGAGTTCACTGCCGGAATCCCTCTTTCGAATCGGGATAGCCCGATGATGAGTCAATATACGATACCGCTTCTAGGAGCGAGCCGTCCGAATTATTCATATTACCAACTGCTGATTACCAACTGCTGACCTTCGAAAATCTCCAGTTTGTCCCCAATATCCTGGATATACCGCGAATATTTGGCGAAGCTAGAGACCCAGTTTAGATCGCAAGAAAATATGGAAGCATTTAGGTCAATATTCTGGCGTGTTGAGATCGCTATCACTCGTCCGTTCGCGCAACCATCCCGGTTCGCGGGCGCGCTTCCGATCGTCGTGTCACGCGTGTTTTCGTCTTGAAATCGGTTTCCGCCTTAAAGCGATATGCCACATGTTGTTGGCAGCCATCAAATCGAATGGCAACACCCGGTGCCACACCCGATTCATCGCTCAAGACGATGAATGCTGGACGGCGGAAGGCTCTGGTGACCCCGATTATTGAAGCTTGAGGGCGGCGTCGCGCAGAGCCTGCCAAGCAGGGCTTCCATCGTTATGGATGTCGAATTTGTCGTAGTCGTCCTCAGGATAGCGGCCCGAGTCCTGGGTGCTGGTAAGCCGCCAGACCACCCAGCCTCCGCAATCCGAGGTGGCGATCGTGTTCAGCCACGTTCCATAGGCGTTTGCCTGATCGGCATCGGACCGCGGAATTCCAAACTCCTCCAGGATCACCGGTTTTCCGATATTTCGTCCGATCGCGCAGTATTCGCGAATGCGGGCATCGAAATCGGAATGGCTCATTTTGGCGTAGGATGGGTAGCCATGCCACGTGCCGAAATCGACGCTCGGAATGTTCATATCCGCCAGCTTCTGATCCATGTTCCCATGGCCCGTCGTTACGAGCTGTTTCGGTGCCAGGGATTTGACATAGGCTGACATTTCCGACACCCAGTCATGAAGGAGCGGTTTGGGATGGATGTCAGGTTCATTGGCCAGATCCCAGGCAAATATGGTGGGGTCATCGGAATAGCGCACACCAGTAATCGTGTTGACGCGCGACAGAACATGCCCGACCCATGCCTTGTAATCGCGTCGGGTTCGCGGATCAGCGGCAAAAAAGGTGTATTTGTCCGAACTCCCGTACCAGGCATTCATCTGCTGGGCACCGCCCGTATAGGCCCAGAAATCGACGAATGCGAGGATCAGCTTAAGCTTGCGCTTTGCCGCTTCCGCGATGAGGTAATCGACCTTTTGCAGACCGTCAGGTCCGTCGTTGGGAACCATCTTGTTGGTTATCGGATCCCAACTCATCATGTAGATGCCCTTGGTTCCCAGATTGCTGGATTCGGCCGTGCTTTTTGAATTCCAGATCGTCGGCACCTGGCCGTCCAGCGACCCTATAACCGGTTGCAGGAAGGTGCGCACCACATTGGCACCCATTGCCGTGGCATCGTCCAACACGCGGGTGACTTCGCCTGGCGAGCCAAATGTCAGATAATGGTTGTTTACGCCGGCCACGCGAAATGGCTTGCCGTCCAGAAGAAAGCCCCCCTCTTTCGTCGTGACGAAAGATTGCTGCGCAGATGACTGCGCGTCCGCAGATCCGACTTGAGCAGACCAAAAAAGCGCCACCGCCGCAGCGCCGACAGCGAAATTCCGAAAACGGTGAATACGTCTCATGCGAAGAAACTCCCTTTCAAGCCCGTGACGCAATTCCGATTTGGTCTGTCTCGTCGAGGGAATTGCCGTATGTCGGGACACCGGCAGCCGCTGATGGCGCGATGGTGGACTGCGTCGCAGTGTGCCGTGTGGCCCAATACAATGCCGGGCACAGAAGCAGGCCTTCCAGCGAAACAGCAATGACCCAGAAATTGGCTGTGCCTGCGATCCCGAATTGCGCACCACCGACGGCGGCCGCGATCTCCAGCACCGCACCGCCGGTCAGAACGAGCGTAGCAAAGCCCAGGCGCCGTCGGACACGCTGAACCGCCAGATAATGATACTTCAACGCCATTCCGAAAGCGGCAACGCCCAGAAACTGGAGGCCATTTCCTGCAATCACAGCATAGGCCGGATTGAATATCCAGAGCATGAAGCGCGACAGGAAGAGGAACGCCAAGGCGGTCGCCGCGCAGACCAGCATCGACAAGCCAAGCGACAGGCGCAGGCGCGAAGGAAATAGCTCCGGCTCCCGCACAGCGATGGCAAACAACACCGAGGCGAGTGACGCAGGGACTAGAAGCGCGACGTTCAGCACCGTCCAGGCGGCATAGAAGGCGGCGTTGATCTCAGCGGACAGCATCACCGTGACGACGAAGGGCAGCAGCAGCGCCGGCGCCTGAACAGCCATGCTGAGCGTATGATGGCCGAAAACCTGTCCGAGCACCGGGCGGAAGGCGTGGATCTCCGGCCGGTGGAAAACCCGCCTGCCGGCATAAACAAGAAGCCCGGCCGCGACGACCAGCGAGACAAGCTGCCCGGCAAACCAGGTGGTGAAGATCGCCAGTTCGCTGGCCGCCCGGCCAAGTGTCAGGCCGAGAGCGATCAGTAGAAGAAGCTTGCTGGCGGCGAAGACGACATTTCGGACCAGTTGAAGGCCGCTGCGCAGCAGGCCAACCAGGGCTTGGTCGAGCACGAGGGTCACGGCCGTCAGAGCGCAACCGGCGACGAAGAAAAGATCGGTCGCGGAGGAACCGACGATCGAGCCAAGCTGCGTCGATGTACGGGCAGCGATAGCAAGATAGATCAGCCCCACGACGATGGTGGCGCTGAACGAGGCCAGGAGGGCGCCCGTCAGAAAGGGGCCTGCTCTTTTCTGACGGCCTATCTCGCCCATCAGGAAGGGCCCGAGACCGACTTCACCGAGATTCGCGAGGAGATTCATCAACGATATGGCGGCGGCGGCGAGCCCAACAGCTTCGGCCGAGAAGGAGCGCGCCGCGAACCACCAGTAGACGAAGCCGAGAATGGCCGTCATCAACGTTCCAAGCCCCAGCATGCCTGCATTGAGGAGCAAAACCGCCTGATTCATCAGGAGGCTGCGGACCTTGGCAATGGCGGCGCTGAGGGTCATCATGCCTATTCCACCGGTTCGAGAGCGCGAGCAGGAACCGAGGTGAACGGTCGCTTAAGGGCAGCGCGGGTCCGGCCGAGAGCGAAGCCGGCCGCAGTGGCCGCCAGGCCGGCGCCCAGCGCGACGGCGCGAAGAAGGCCGCTCGGCTGGCCAAGCAACACATCAGCGAATCCCCGCATAACCCCTTGGGGCAACGTCCTCGTCATATAGGTCTTTTCCGACGCCAGCGCCTCGCCGGAGCCTGCCATCAACGATAGGCTGGCCTTTGAAAGCCCTTCGGCCCAGCATCGATGAAGGAAATATTTCCACGTCGCGCGATCGGCGGGTATGGCGTGATCGCTGCCGCTCGATGGCTCGAAGACGAAACGGCCATGCGGTAAGGCCTTGCTTGCACGGATGCAGAGTTCGGTTTCCTCGCATCCGAGCGGCAAAGCCTTGGCCGTTCGGCCCAAGCCGGAATCGAAGCCGCCCGCATGATCGAAGACGTCGCGGCGGATGCACATCGACGCGCCGATGAGGTTGCGCACCGGCCCCGGGTGAAGGCCGCGATAGGTGCAGCCGAGGATCCACAGGAATTCGTCGGGAAACCAGGACGGACGGTCTGTTTCCCACAACGGGCGGATGGCGGACACGGCGCCCAGAACCGAGGGATCCTCGAGTTGCCGCACCAAGGTCGCCAGCAAATCTTGATCCGACACGGCGTCGTCGTCGAGAAACAGGATGACCTCGCCGCGGCTGACGGAAATCCCGGTGTTGCGGGCACCGGAGAGGCCGGGCGGATGAATATTCTCGACGATCCTGACCGGGGTTTCGAAGCGCTTGGCGCGCAGACGCAGCGCGAGTGCCGGATTGTGATCGACGATGACGACGATCTCGTCCGCGGCCGGGACCTGGCGCGCTGCCGCCTCGATTGCTTTGTTCAGAATGCCCCAGCGCTTGTCGGAATAGCAGCAGATGACGATTGCCGTCGTGAGCTTGCCGGGCACGAGGTGCTGGACATTATCCATTTTTCGTCTCCGGAGCGAACTGAAGGGTTATTCCGGTCGGTGCCGGGGACTGGAGCGTGTCGATGGTCATCCAGACCTTGCGGTAGATCGTTCCCCTGTCGCCGTCCTTGTAGAGCCAGGCTTCCAGCCGTGCGGCGGGGCGCGTTTTTGTCGGCACGGAGAATTCGAAGGTTTGGCTGGAGGAAGGCGCCAGTTCGAAGGTTGGCATCTTTCCAATCAGCGTGCCGCCCAGAACAAGGTCAAGACTGTAAAGCGTCTTAGCGTCTTCCGAATTGCGCACGCCGACCGTTACCACATTGTTCGTCCAGTTCCCTTTGGGGACCATCCAAAGCTCGGTGAATTGAAACGGCTTGCGTTCAAGCGCGACCGGGCGCGCCATGAGGACGGCACTCGTCGCCAAGATCATGGAAGCTGCGAAGGCCCCAAAACGGCGGCCGGGCCAAGCCCAGGGAATGGCTGGAACCGGCCTTGCGAGCTGCAAAACGACATTCAGCCACCGAACGGCGATAGTCGTCAGGCCCAGCGCGTAGACCCAGCCCCGCGCATCGAGATGCCCGACGACATGCAGCAGAAGCCCACAAAAAATGCAGGCCGCGAAGCTCAGGAACACCGAGAGCGTCCCCCTCGTGACCATATCGCCCTCTATGCGCAGGGTGTCCACCAGCATGCGGCCCGGGAAATACAGTATCAGCGGCGCGCAGAGCACTAGGCGGACGGCCTTCTCCCAGGTCGAAAAGGTTTCGGGCAGCCACGTTACGGCCAACGCAGCGGCAAGAACCCACAGCGGAATGATTCCCAGAAAGACACGGCGGGCCATCATCGGGGACGAGCTCCTGCATCCGCCCATGCCGTCGCGCCGATGATCTGAGCGGCGCCCGGGTTCACCTTCATGAGCTTCTGGCGGATCACGTTCGGGTCGAAGGATTTCTGGACGAGATGAACGATCTTGCTGTCCAGCCGGCTCAGAGTGAGGCCGAGACGGCTATGGATCTGCGTCAGATAGGCCCCGCGCGCATCGCGCATCGTCGGCGACCGGTGCATCACATCGAGCACAAAGACGGAATAGAGCGTCCATTCCCCGAACCGTGTCTGGTCTTTTGACGCGCTGAGACCCTTGAGCAGCTCGACGTACGGTTTTGAGCCGTATTTCGACGCGATGTAGTCATTCAGCGCGATGAGCCATTCGCGCTTGAAGCAGAAGAAATCGTTGATGAAATCGACGTAGCGAAAAGACCGGGCCGGCTCGACGCCGAGGATCTTTGCAACATTGCGCAACCGTTTCTTCTCGAAACGGTAGTGCAGATCGGGAAGCCTGTGGCTGGAATAATAGAGAACCGGGTCGCGCCGGTCGATCAGATCGGTCGTCGCGATGGGCCGCAGCAGCAGTGTATCCGCACCGAGATTACAGAAATGCTCGGTCCGGCAGAATTCGAAGGCGCGCAGCTTGATGATCTGCTGCCGAAACCAGCCGGGAAGCTCCAGTTCGCTGGCCGAAAGCCAGTCGTTGTCGCCGGAGACAGCTGCGCCGGGCACGAGACCCTTCTCGTCGAGGAAGGCTCTTAAAGCCGCCGGCTTGTCGGTGACCATGGTCAGGTTTCCCTTGTCGGGGAAATGCTGCTGGTAGGAGCGAAGGGACGCTTCGAGTAAATATTCGATGTCCCGCGAATGGACGCACATGAAAGCGTCGATACGGCTATCGATCATTGCAAATCTCCGTCTGTTCGTCCCAAGGATTGCACCGGCTCTCCGGTCCGCTTGCGAGGGACGGCGGGCTCTCGTGTTTTCCCGAGCCGCCCGACGTCGAAAATGACCATGAAGCCGTTGTCGAAGGTGCGGTCGACATCGGGCTCGGAGTTGAACTTAAGGAGCGACGAGGACTGGAGGGGGACCATGTGGTTTCGGTCCTGCGCGCCGCCGTCGAAATAGACGCCGACGCCGGGCAGGCCGGTGGTCATGCGCAGGTCGACCATGACGAAGCCGACGCCCGAGTCGATCAGCAGCTTACGTTCCATCGGGCCGAGATCGGCTGCGGTGATGGCCATGCCTGTATCCCGCCCACTCTCAAGAGTGGTCGAGACCTGTTGCCGGCCATAAGTAGACAGGAGCAGGCGATTGATCCGGTCGGTTGCGAAATGCTGGTCTCTCCCCAGCCATTCCCTGGTCCAGCTTGCGGCGCTGATCCCCATCGGTTCTATCGACGAAGAGTCGGCCGACACTTCATAGCCAGCCGGAACCAGGATGCGTGGTCCCTCGGAGCTGATGACGCCAGCAATCAGCACCGTCGTTGCGGCGGCGGCAAGCGCCGTTGCGCGCAGCCAGCCACGCGACGTGCCGTGCCAGAACGCCGCGACGGCCACCGCCACGACAATTGCGACGCCGAGGAAGGATAGCGAGCCGACGCGGTTGCCGATCTCCCACCCACTGCGCGTCAGGCGGAATATGATACTGACGGGATAGGCCAGCGTCACCAAAACGAGGATCTGGAGAAGGCTTGACCGCCATAGGCGCCATCTGGTCGGCGGCCAGAGGATGCTCGCATTCCGGTGCTGCCCATTGAAAACGAGCGAGCGGAGAAAGCCGGTGAGAAGGCCCAGGCAGATCAGCGCGACGCCCGCCAACGTCAGGTAGCGTTGCCAAGCAGGCGCCAAGGCTCCCGTGTCCGACACGAAAAGCTTACGCGTCGAAGTCGAACTCGATACGAGTTGCGCTACCTCGTGTATGCCGCCTGCCAGTACGGGAAGGATGTAGCTGCCGGTGGGGTTCCCGACGATCTTCGACCAGGCGACCGGAGCAATCACGGCGATCGAGGCCAGCAGGATCGCCTGCCGCCTCTGCATGACGGACGCGCCCTGCCTCAGACATTCCATCACCGCCGTGCCGCACAAAAGGGCCGTGCAAAAATAGGAGGTGAGATGATGAGTAACCGCGAGCGCCACGATCAGGACCATGGTGGCGGCGACCATCGGCCAGCCTGCCGCGTCGCTTGGCTCCATGCGTCGGCTTTCCGAAGCCAACAGCACCGCCGCAAGCATGGGGATCGCCAGGCTTTCATAGGAATAGTGGACGTCGAACAGCAAAAACGCGGACGAGCCCATGTAGATCAGGCAGGCGATGGAGGCGATCCGCGCCGAGCCCGTGATCTTCTCAAAGAGCAGGAATAGCGCGAGCATCAGCATCATCCGTGCCACCGCCAACACGATGATGGCTGCCGCGAAGACGGACAGTCCGGACAGGTTGACCAAGGCGGACGTTATGAGCTCTAGCCCGGGATAGAGGGGGCTGACCGGTAAAAGGGGATTGGGCAGGAACAGTCGCCCCGCCTCGATAATGTCGTTCACCGTCGCCCAGTGCAGGAATTCGTCATGGTCTATGAAGGCGACGGGCGCGCGGATGAGGCGTACCACGAAGAGGGCCGCGGTGACGATCACTATGAGCGCCAAGCGCTCCAGGCGGCTGGCTCCCGGGTGGATTATTCGCGCCGCCGCGGGGAGAAAGATCGCGGCGATGGCGCAATAGAACGCGGGAACCGCCCAGCCCTCTCCCAGCCGACTGGCATTTGCAGCAAGAGCGGCCACAACAAGGGCGCAGCTGCATAGGAAGGCAAAGACCGCCGACATCCCCAGCGACGAAGGATTGGCAACGCCCCCGACTGCGCTGTCCTGCCTGCGCAGGCCCAAAAATGCGGCGATCCACAGATCGACGCGTGGAATGGAAACCCTTCCTGGATAGCCATGACGATAGGCTCCGTCCTGGTGGGCCTTCTGCCGGCCTGGAGAAGCCCGCCCCTTAACAACGGTCATCGTGCCTCAAATCTCCAAGCAGTGCTGGACCGGTTCGCAGTTCAGGCTGCGGATGCGAAAGGACGCGTCTGTACACCATCAGCAGCCGGTCCGTGCAATCGTCCCAGTCCGGCAACTTCGTCTCAATTGAGATCGGCCCCGCGTCCATGGCGACGAGCATTTCACGCGCGGTGAAGTCTGGCGAAGCGTTGAGCGGAATGGATCGCACAAGGCCCTCCTCAGCCAGCTCCCGAAAGCCGGATGTGTCGGTTGTCAGTACGGGAGCCTTGACCGAAAGCGCCTCCATAACCGCCACGGGATGAGCTTCATAATCGCTGAGGAGCACGACAAGAGCGGCCGAAGACAAAAGGTCGGCCATCGCGGACCGGTCGGTAGGCGGAATTGCCCCGATCTCGACACGGTTGCCGAGCCCGCGCTCGGCCACCTGCTGACGCAGCTTCGCCTCATAGGGCCCCTCTCCCAGGATCCGAAGGCGCATATCAGGGAATTTTGTTGCCAGCACGTTAAATGCAGCAAGCGCGCGATGATGACCTTTATAACGCTCCAGCCTGCCGAGCGAGACAATCAGCGGCCTGTCGTGAGGTGAAGCCGGTCGCCGCGCGGACGTTTCCGGCAGGCGCGCGCCATTGGGGATAACGATGAACCGGTCTCTGGCGATTGCCATATTCTGGCTGAATAGATCCGCTTCGAATCGCGACACGCCAATGAGTTGCGCTGCCCTGGCAGCCAGAGGCGCGAGCATTCTATGTTGGAAGCGCCGGATCGAGGACCGAAATCGTGACGAATGGCCACCGCTGTGAAAGGTGACCACGAAAGGAAGCCCCTTCCGCGATGCGGCGGCCATTCCCAGCGGTGCCAGGAAGGTGTGGTAGCCCTGAACATGCATCAGGTCCCAATCACCTTCGGCGACCGCCCTGAAGACGCCGGGGGCGAAGCACCAATCCCGCCCACGGGGAAACGTCTTCAGCCTGAGAATATGCACGCCGTCTCGGGTTTCCGCTGCCGGAAGAAGGCCGTCGGGATTGCCCGTCAATACCGTCACCGTGTGCCCCTTGCGCACCAGCCGGATTGCGACCTCGCTTACATGGGTTTCCGTTCCTCCGGCAAAAGGCAGGTATCTCGCGCTGAGCATCAAAATGCGCATCATGCGGCCTCGCCAATTAAATCCAGACCTCAGGACATGCCCTGCTCGAGGACCTGGACGCCCGTCGGCGTACTGACGCGTTCTCGGAAGATCGTCTTCAGCACGCGCCAGCCGTCCGGAAGGGCACGCAGATTGCTGACGCCGTAGATACGCTCCGATTCAAAGCTCGCGACTTCCATGATTTTGAGCTTGTTCTTCAGGGCCCGCAAATTGATCAGCGTCTCAATTTCGAAGCCGTCGCAATCGGCACGCAGCAAGGGAACATGCCGTCTCCAAAAGCCCATGTAGCCGTAGCACAGATCGCTAAAGGAGCTGCCATAGAGCATCCGGACCAGGAGGGTCAGGCCCAGATTGCCGAAACGGCGGATGACTGTCATGTCGCTGGTGCCGCCACCCTGCATAAAGCGCGAACCCTTGACGAAATCCGCACCTGCAACAAGAGCCGCGACGAACAGGATGATTTCGTAGGGATCCATCGACCCGTCAGCATCAAGCATCACGATCATATCACCAGATGCGGCTTCGAAGCCCGTCCGCAATGCGATGCCTTTGCCCTTCTTAGGCTGAAGTACGATCTTGACATCATCGCGCATGCTGCGCGCTATATCAGGCGTTCCGTCTGTCGATCGCCCATCGACGATGATGATTTCATGCACCCATGTCGGTATGCGGGGCAAGAGAAGCTTAATGTTTTCCGCTTCGTTCAAGGTTGGAATGACGAGCGAGGTCCTTGGCAAATTGAACATCGGACCTTGGACCGGCATCGAGGAATGCGAGGATTCTAAAGCTTCGATTGCAGACATAAGCTCTCCTTGGCGTTTTGGACCGCGTGACAAATCGCAAATCGACGATGCCCCTGAGCTGTTTGGCCGAGAGGAGGATTAAACTCTCCTGGAAGAGTATGTGGCTAAGTCTCAATGTACTTTGATCAGATCGCCAGGCTGTAAGACCGTTTCTTCGGTCGCAGGTTCGACGATGACACCATTCGGTCCAGGCCGAACGATTTCAAATTCAACACCAGCGCTATCATTCGACGATACCATCGACCGGAAGATTTCAAGATCGCTCTCGGTCGTCTTCAACGCCGTGGATAGACCTCTTTCGGCATCCGCTGCCGACTTTTCGATCTCGATCTTGCGTTCGATTCGATCGCGCTCAACGTCCTGTTTTGCCATCGCCAGCCGTTGCTTTGCGCTCTCGACATCGATGACGGCTTGCTGCTTTCGATCTTCCGACTCGGTCAGTTCGCTTTGTGCCCGGGTCAGCTCAATGCTGGTGACAAGTTTGTTTTTGGCCAACTTCTCGATACTTTCCAGCCGATCCTGACGGACCCGAATGGTGGCATCATAATTGCCGACGCGTGCCTGACGCAGATCGAGATCGGCCTGAGCATTGGCCACAGATTTTGCGTAAGCACTGCTCTGCGCATCCTTGCTCGTCGTTACCAATTGGCGCTGCCATGTCTCATCATCCAGCAACCGTTGGGCATCGGGATCGGGACCAAGAATAGGTGCACCAATGCTGGCAATTTGTACGGAATCGCGCTTCGCCCTGAGCACCTCGGTTCGCGACGCAAGCCGCTTCAGATCGGCCAACTCAGCCTTCAACCGCTCGATCTGGCGGGTAATTTCCACACTCTGCCATGGCTCAATACTCTTCGCCGCCATGCCACCCGCTTGCGCAACGGCATGCAGAACAGTCATGCCATCAACATATCGAAACGAGCCAGGATTACGAACCGGGCCGGTAATATAAACAGGCTGGTGCTCAATCTTGACGATAGTCACGAACCCCTTTCTGCCGACCAAACTTTCGTACGAAGGAAGAATGATCGCCTCGACATCCGTCGGAGGAAGCCCTCGAACCGGGAAGCGTCCCAAAAGCGGAAGCGAAATCGTTCCGTCCGCTTCAACGACGTATTCGCCCGTGAGCTCGGGCCGCTGGTAAAAGTTCCAGGGAACCGTGCCCCGCGAGCCCGTCCAGCGATCTTCGACGGAGGCCAAGCTTTCGTAAAATGCGAGATTCAATTTATCGCCTGAGCGAAGACCGTCACGCAACAATTGAGGCTGCCGGGCCGAAGTCTCACCAGATGTCACAACCGAGACCGCTTCCTTGGGCGCAGGTAACTCTTCCGCTGCTGACGCCACTGGAACAATCGCCGCAAATACAACGCATAGTATTTTTTGATTTAGGCGAGAACCACTTCTCAACCTATATTCAGGCATAGCTGGCGATATTATATGCGAAAGCTTCATGTTTCGAATTTCCGCCTTTAAAACGCTGAACACCCTCTAATCTCTTTAAGGTTAACATAATATTAACCATATTCAATAGTACTTAACAATGATTAATACATCTGACAGGCAGGCTAAGAGTCTGAATTGAAAAGAATTCAATAAATATAACATCTTGCGGCGGCTGGGCAGCACTTCGAAAACCTTGACCTCATCGGTTTATTTGACGATCTGCAGGGTGAACTTTGCGATCTTTGCAATGCAGCTCTGAGCCAAGGCCAGCGTTTGAGAAATGGCTTCAAGAACGACACTTGCGCCGTCGCGATCCTGAATATCGGCGGTGTCCCGGGGATGGCTTTCGGCGCTTCCGACCATCCGGGCGCGAGTTTCGGCGTTCTGATCCGGGATGGCGAACCGACTTGTATGCGCGCTTGGCCGGTGTCATTTATCCAGAAAATGGCATTATGTTATGTATTTCAGATATCTACAGCCAAAGAACCTGTTGCGATAGGGTGCCCGCCATCGAGATGGGCTCTCGGCACAGGCCGACCGCTCTCCCGCAAAATGACGCCCGGCACCGCAGTCGGCGTCAATGACAGGGAAAGGTTTGAAGCTCTATGTCTGCACATGAAAAACCACTGATCGCGATTGTCGGTGCAACGAGCAAACAGGGGCGCAGCGTCGCCGCGACGCTCCTTGAGAGCCAACGTTTCCGGGTGCGCGCTTTCACCCGGAAAAGGGATTCGCCTGAAGCTCTACGCCTAGAGGAACGCGGCGCTGAAATCGTCACCGTCCCTCTCGAACTTGGCCGTCAAAAGGACCTCGTTGCCGCCTTCAAAGGCGCGGATGGCGCATTTCTGATGACGCCGCCGATCGCCCCGCCGGAGACCATCGAGGCCCCTCTCGGCCGGCAACTGGCGGATGCCGCCCTTGAGGCCGGCGTCGGGCATATTGTTTTCAGCACGCTTGAGAATGTCGACAAGATCACCGAGGGCAAGAAGTACGCGCCGCATTTTACCGACAAAGCGCGTGTTGCAGACTATATTCGCGGCCTGCCGATCTCTCATTCCTTCGTCATGCTGGCATTCTTCTACACGAATCTTCTCGAATATTATGTGCCGCGCATGGAGGGCGATACGCTACTCCTGCCGGTTTATCTTCCTGAAGATTTCCGAGCGCCGTTTGTCGATCCGCTGACGGCGACCGGGCCGGTCGTCCTCGAGATCTTCTCAAACCCCGAGCGTTACAACGGCAAAACGCTGCCGATCGTCGGCGACATCATTTCTCCACGCGAGATGATCGAAACCTTTCAGCGCGTGACCGGCCTCAAGGCCGAGTATCGAAACGCTTTCACCCGGGATGGCCTGCTGCACTATTTTCCAGAGTTTGCCGCCAACGAACTTCTCGTTCGAGAGCTTCTGGGGATGGTCGAATATGCTGTCGACTATGGCTATTTCGGCAAGGAGCACGATCTCGAATGGAGCCGTCGTCTGAACCCCGATACGCTCAACTGGGAGCAGTATCTGCGGAAGACGGGGTGGCGTGGCGATAAGCGGTCTTTTGGACTCTGAAGCATGTCGCGCAAATATGTGCAGCGGTTTTGCGATAACGACGTGCTTAAAACAAAGACTTACGACGGCCGGATTCCCGGTAATCTGGAAACCTCGGCGACGAGAAAGTCGACGAGCAGCCGAACGCGGGCAATGGCTGCACGCTCTGGAACGATCAGCAAGCTCACCGGAACCGGTAAAGGACGATAGTCGCCAAGCACGACCTCGAGTTGGCCGTCGTCCAGAAGATCGTGGACCAACCAGAGGTGTGCGGGACCAATGCCGCGTCCGGCGGCAAAGGCTGCGCGCGCCGCAAGCCCGTGATCGACGCGCAACTTGCCACTGACGGGGATCATCAGGCTTGTGCCATCGGGAGAGGAAAGAACGAGCCGATCGCTGCCGGCCACATTCGACATCACGACGGTTTCGTAGCGTGACAGATCGGCTGGGCGCTCGGGCCGTCCGTGGACGGACAAATAGGTCGGTGCGCCCACCAGCAGCCGATGGCTCTCTCCGAGCGCATGCAGTTTCATCGCGCTGTCGGCGAGAGGCCCAAGACGGAGTGCGACGTCGACGCCTTCGCGAACCAAGTCGATACGCTCGTCCGTCAGGTTGAGGTCGACGCGGATGTCCGGATGCTTGTCCTGGAAATCAAAGATCAGGCGCGTGATGTGCATCACGCCGAGCGCTGCCGTACAGGAAAGCCGAACAGCGCCCGCGGGAGCCTGACGGGCATCTCTTGCTTCTTCGGCAGCCTGTTCGACCAGGCGCAATATCTGCAGGCAGTTGGTATAATAGCGGCTACCCTCGTCGGTCAGGGTCACGCGACGCGTGGTTCGGCTGAGGAGCGGTACGCCGACAGCCTCTTCAAGTTCATTGAGGTGCCGCGTCACGGTGGATTGACCGACACCCAACTCTCTTGCGACCATCGACAGGTTGCCGCGTTCGGCGACGCGGACAAAGGTGCGCATCCTGTCCAGAGACAGTCCCGTGTTATCCATTTTTCAGCACAATGATCGTCATTCCCTCGGTATAGGGAATAATCCGGGCTTTGCCTAGTCAAGCAGATCGGCCGGATTGATCCGGCCGGTCGCTGTTCATCCGAATTTGACAAGGTTGAGGACAGGCAACGGCCCGCCGGGGAATTGCGCGAGCTTGCCGCCGATCGAAATCGGCCCGAGATCGATGCCGGCAAAGCCCAGTCTGGAGATCAGCGCGCCCACCTCGGCCTTCGATTGGGCATCGTCGCCGGAATAGAAGAGCACGCGGCTGCCGCCCTCGGCGCGAGGATCGGCTGAAACCAGATGCGCCAGAAGATGGTTGAATGCCTTCACGACGCGAGCGCCGGGCACCAGGCTCGCGAAGACTTCCGTTGATAGGCGGCCATTCAGCTCGGCCGGCTTGAACAGCGGTCCTTCGATCGGATTGTTGGCGTCGATCACGATGCGGTCCGCCCAGTCGGGAAGACCCGCCAATGCCCTGGGAAGCTTTGACCAAGGGACGGCGACAAGGACGAGGTCGGCTTTCGCCGCCTCTTCGATCGTCCCCGCCGTAATGTGCGGCGACAGCTCCTCGGTCAGTTCCTGCAATGTGTCAGGGCCGCGACTGTTCGAGATCGTGGCAGCGATGCCGTTGCGGGCAAGGGCTCGGGCGAAGGCGGAGCCGATCTTGCCGGCGCCAATGATACCGATGGTCATTGCGATAACTCCATTGTTTGGTTTCGATGGAGCGAATATCGCCTCGTTATTCCCTTGTGATTAGACGGAATTGCCTGTTATCAATTTCAAGCATTCATTGAAAGTCACGACATGGAGACGCTCGCAAACCTGGAATCCTTCGTGCGCAGCGCCGAGCTTGGCAGCTTCTCCTCGGCGGCACGGCGGCTCGGCCTGACGCCGGCGGCGGTCAGCCGCAATGTCGCAGCACTTGAAGGCAACCTGAAGCTCAGGCTGTTTCAACGAAGCACCCGAAGTCTGACGCTCACGGAAGCAGGCGAGCGCTTTCTGCTTTCAATCCGTGACCATCTGGACAGCCTGCAGGGAGCGATCTCGGAGGCATCGAACGAACAATCCGAACCATCCGGCGCGCTGAAACTCAGCATGAGCCCGACACTCGGCATCGGCTACATCCTTCCGTTATTGCCGGAGTTCATGCGGCGATATCCGATGATCCGGCCGGAATGGATGTTCGAAAACAGACAGGTCGATCTGATCGCCGAGGGTTACGATGCTGCGATCGGCGGAGGGTTCGAATTGGCGCCCGGCATCATCGCCAGGGCATTGGCGCCCGCTCATATTATCCCCGTGGCATCACCGGGATATATGGGCGATCGGGTTCCGCCTCATGATCCGTCCGGCTTGCACGAACTCGACGGTATCGTCATGCGCTCGATGCGGACGGGTCGAATTCACCAGCGGCAGATGCGCAATCTTGCTGGAGATGAGCAGCCTGCGGCCTTGAAAGAGACGATCGTCGTCAACGATCCCACGGCAATGCGATCCGCCGCGCTGCTCGGCCTTGGTGTCACGATGATTGCCAAGGCGGATGCTCTTGGCTATCTGGAGAGCGGCGAGCTGATCCGATTGATCCCGGCGTGGTATGCCGATGCAGGTCCGATTTCGATCTATTATGCAAACCGCACCCTGCTGCCCTCCAAGACGAGGGTGTTCATCGACTTCCTGACGGAGGTTTTTCAACGTGAGCGGTGGCCGGAACGATTTGCAGGAACACTGGGCTGATATCGGCAGACACAAAGCTGGCAGATCGTACCAGATTGCCGCGTCAAGCCGCGCCAAAGCAATTCCAGGAAAAGTGTGAAGCGGTTTTCCGTACGGAATTGCTTAAAAACAAAAACTTAGAGCGGTTCTGCGTTTCCATGAAAAGCTGAACCGCTCTAGCGCGTCGAGCCGCGAGGGATGATGGAGAAGCCGCAATCGACCTTGTCTTCGCCGGGCGGCTCGTCGCGGATGGCGCGCAGCAGCATGTCGGCGACGCGGTAGCCGATATCGTAGCGTGCAATCTGCACCGTCGTCAGCGGCGGCTGGGTGAAGGCCGAAAATTCCAGATCGTTGAAGCCGCAGATGCCGACATCCTCCGGCACGCGGATGCCGCGCACGGCGCATTCGATGAGCACGCCGAGCGCCAGATCGTCGCTTTGGGCAAAGACGGCATCAATATCCGGCACGCGCTGCAACAGGCGGGCAAACAATTCCCTGCCGAGGCCGGTGCTGCTTCCCTCATCGCCGCCAATGGCGAGATCGGGATCGAAACGGCCGGCTTCCCGCATCGCGGCCTCATAGCCTTCCTTCCGGCGGCGCGAGCGAATATCCGTGCCGCGGCCGATGAAGCCGATCCTCTCATAGCCCCTCGACAGCAGGAAACGGGTGGGTTCGGCGCCTGCCGCATGATGATCAAGGCCGACGACCAGCCTTGCCGGCTCCTGGCTGAGATCGGTGATATGGGCGATCGGACAGGTGGCATTTTCGACCAGCGGCAGAAGATCACGATAGGATTCGGCACCGGCGATGATAACGCCGGCCGGCTTCTGCGTCAGGAAGGATCTGAGCTCGCCGGCCTCGCCGTCGACATGGTGGAGCGTATTGGAATATTGCACGCGGAATTCGGTGGTGCGCAAGCAATCCTCGATGCCGATCATCAGGCCGGCGAAGCCGTGCTGGTGCAAAGCGGGCGTGATGACGCCGATGATGCCGTTATGGCGGCCGGCGAGCGCCCGGGCGGCAAGATTGGGGACATACCCCATCTCGTCTACCGTGCGCAGGATGGTCTGGCGCAGATCCTCCGAGACGATTTCGGGATTGCGAAGCGCACGCGAAATCGTGATGGGGCTGACCCCCACCTTCTTCGCCACATCGCTCAACTTCACATGCGCGCCGCGCCTGGCTTTCCGCCCCCGCTCCACTGCTGCCCCTCATCGCCCCTTATACGTCGCCCGCGAGACTCGCTTGCCCTTGATTCGCGGTCTTCACTTTCTGAAGAAGAAATAATTTAGAGTCTACTAACATTTTATATTCGCAACAGGATCCGGGAATATAACTTCCGGAAAGAGCAACAAGATCGTCTGTCGGCAAATTACGGACGTATGCGGCGAACGGATCACCGCCTCCGGGAATAAGTCCATTTATTTTCGAATGAAAACATCGCGGAGGACGCCAAGCGAAGCAAAATCAGGCCGGAATTTTTGAGACGCTCAAACGCTGGGTGAGCGAAGATTAAATTCCAGCCATATCTTACAAATCGGCAATATAAACATGATCAAACTTTAATTTGTAAATCCGCTTGGTGGGATCATATGAATCCCGAGCGCCAATTCTTCTCTTCCCCCCGGTCGCCGCCCCCGACGACTGCGCGTTCCCAAGAGGAATTGGCGCCAAACGCCATCCGACGCCAGGTCCCAGGACATGGAACCACGACGCCATCCAAGCCAACGCTCTCGCAAGGGACCACCGCCCAAGGGATCACCACCATGTCACACATCCTCCGCAACCATCGCACCGCAGCCCTTGTCGGGGCCGCCATCATCGCCGGCGCAGCCTGCCTGCCCTTCGCCCTCAACGCCTCCAATGCCGTTGCCGCGCCTTCGGATACCGGCGGCATTCTCGCGCCCAGCGGCTCCTTCGCCTCCATCGTCGATGCCGACAAGCCTGCGGTCGTCACCATCACCACGACAATGAAGGCGACCGATGTCAGCGCCGGAGAGCAGGAATCGCCGATGGACGAGCAGTTCCGCCAGTTTTTCGAGGATCAGGGCATCCCGCTGCCGCGCCAGGCACCGCAAAAGCGGCCTTCGCAGCAGGCGATGGCGCTCGGCTCCGGCTTCATCATCAGCCCCGACGGGGTGATCGTCACCAACAACCATGTCATCGACAATGCCGTCGACATCAAGGTGACGCTGGATGACGGCACGGAGCTGCCGGCCAAGCTGATCGGCACAGACCCGAAATCCGATGTCGCCGTGTTGAAGATAGAGGCGGGCAAGCCGCTGCAAACCATTGCCTGGGGCGATTCCGACAGGCTGAAGCTCGGCGACCAGATTCTGGCGATCGGCAACCCCTTCGGCATCGGCACCACGGTGACGGCAGGCATCGTCTCGGCGCGCGGCCGCGACCTGCACAGCGGGCCCTATGACGATTTCATCCAAATCGACGCGCCGATCAACCATGGCAATTCCGGCGGCCCGCTGGTCGACCGCAACGGCAATGTCGTCGGCATCAACACCGCCATCTATTCGCCGAACGGCGGCAGCGTCGGTGTCGGTTTCGCCATTCCTTCCGATGAGGCCAAGGCGATCGTCGCCAAGCTGCAGAAGGACGGCTCGATCGATCACGGCTATCTCGGCGTGCAGATCCAGCCGGTCACCAAGGATGTCGCCGATGCCGTCGGCCTCGACAAGACCGGCGGCGCGCTGGTTGCCGCCGTCACCGCCGATACGCCGGCCGCCCATGCCGGCCTGAAGCCCGGCGATATCGTCACCTCAGTCGGCGGCGAGAGCGTCAAGACGCCGAAGGACCTGTCGCGCCTGGTCGCCGACCTTTCGCCGGGCGCCAAAAAATCCCTCAGCGTCTGGCGCGACGGCAAGACGATCGATCTCAACGTCACCGTCGGCACCAATGAGGAAGGCCAGAAGCAGGCGGCGGCCGAAAGCCCAGACGCCCAAGGCCAGAGCACCGGCCAGCCGAGCCTCGGCATCGGCCTTGCCGATCTGACGCCCGACGTGCGCCAAGAGCTCAACCTGCCGCGCTCGATCAGCGGTGCTGTGGTCGCCAAGGTCGCCCCGGACAAGTCGGCGGCTGCCGCCGGCATCCAGTCTGGCGATGTCATCGTCTCGGTGAATGACAGACCGGTTCACAACGCCCGCGACGTCAAGACCGCAATCACTGAGGCCGGCAAGGCCGGCCGCAAGTCGGTGCTGCTGCTCGTCGAACGCGATGGCAACAAGACCTTTGTCGCCGTGCCGTTTGGGGCGGCCTGAGCTTTGCCGCAAACAGGAAAAGCCCGCCTGGCGCGGGCTTTTCGACGGACGGAGCGGAGACAGCTTGAAGCCAAGCACCGCTCAGGCGGCAAAAATCTATAGAGCGCCGTCCGTGCCTCTATTTCCTGCTCAGGGAGATTTCAGCTTCGTCCGCTTTGCACGCCTACGAAATTTGCCTGTTTGGCGGTTTACCTCTTGCTGCTTTACCGCATCGGAGTGGCTGCGTTGCGCGGCCTCCAATTGCTGCCGCGTCGGGAGATCATGGTCGTAGGTGGAAGCACTGAATGCCGTCGCGTTATCGAACGGACCTTTGTGTGGACGCGCCAGACCATAGGCGGCGCTATCGATCCCCTCCTCCGCTGACGACGACCGCGCTTGACGCGCCTGCGCTATGAGATCGTCTGCAGTCGGGCTTAAGGTTGCGATTTTCCGCAAGAAGGCGATGATTTTGCTTTTCCTGGCCCTGTCCTTTTGATCGGCGGGAATCCCAGACATGTCTTCTTCCTTGTTCGTCATGTCATCGCGACGATCGATCGGGGGGTGCCGGCGACATCGCAGCAGGCCCGTTCACGGGATCTCGGATACTCGTTCAGGCAGCCTGGTTTTGGGAAAGCGGTAGGCTGGCGGCCGCAGCGGTGCGTCCGCCCGCCCGGACGCCGTATACCGCGCGATCCGATGGGCTTTCACCGGGGCACCGCCGTCATCCTGCCATCGGGCAAAGGAGCCGTCTTCCATTGCATGCGGAAGCGGGCCTGAACTCAACTGTGTCGCGAGATACATTTTCAGCGACGACCTCAAAGCGGCCTCATCGACGATGCCCATCTGGAAACAATCAATGAGGAAACTTGTGGCGGTGATCTCACCCTCATCGGCCGCGTGGGTTTCGCCGCCGCGAAAGCCGGCCTTTCGCAGAATACGATCGAGCATTCTCAAATTGGCGATATCGAAAAACTGATCTGATGTGGAAGACATGGCGTCCTCCTTCGTTGGGGCTAGGGTTCACTGGCGCTAGCATCACTGGCGCGCCCCAAGCAGCGGTGCCCGTATCGTGCCCGCCGATAAATTAGCTTGCGCTTATTGCCGGCTGACCGCAACCTCATTCGGCAGCCGCCATTGATAATGCCATGGCGGAACCCATTTTAGCTAGAGGAGGATACGCATCATGCAGTTCAACGATGAAGCGACCCTCACAAAGCCGTCGGCATTGCCGGTGGAAAGGCGTGCGCTGGTCGATCACCTGCGAGAGGCGATCGCGCGCCTGACGCACGGGCTGGCAGCCGCCGGATTGGTGGAATTCGTGCCGCCTCTGCTGGAGATCAACAAAGTTCTCCGCGATATGACGGACGAAATTTCCCGTGCGGATTCGCTCTATTCCGATGAGGTTATCACGGGTACGATGCGCTTGATCAAGACATCGGAAGCCTTGCTTGAAAACCGGGTTATCGTGCAGACCATCCATTAAGATCTGCCGACGCCCGGACATGCAGGCAGGCTGATCGCTGGACATCCGGCGTCAAGCTATTCGCTCCCTCGTGCATCCATCATCACCACCGGTGCCCGAGTTCCGCAGATCGGCCGCGCCCAGTTCCAAGGATAACCGCAATGACACTTATTTTCCCCAATAGAAGCCGCAGCTTCGACGAAGCGAGAAAAGGCGTCCGCTTCACCGGCTATGACGGCATGTTCGAAGTCCGGTTTCTGGTCGAAGAGGCAGCGCTTGGCAGCGCGATCACCCAGAACTCTTCCGAGGCCGCATACCTCAATGCCTTTGATGCGGCGCGCTCTTCCATTCAGGAGGCCGCATCGAGAGCCTATCAGCATCGACGCGGAAACAACTTCACGCTCACGGCCGCGGATTTTCGCTAGTCGCGGGGGAGCATCGAGCGAAACGGCCGTCATCCTGCTACTGCGGGATGAGACAGGGGGAGCAAAGCATATGGTTTCCACACGATACCGCCCGAAAGACCTGAAGCTGGCGCGTCGCCATATCGTGAAGGCGGCGCATCGCGTTGCCGATCAGGAAATGCTGATCAGGAAACTATTGCGCAAAGGCAGACCCTCCGGATCGGCCTATGCGCTGCTCAGCAGGCTCTACGACGACCAACGGCGGAAACTCGATCGGCTGAAACTGATCGAAGCAATGGTTGAGGTAGAAGGGCAATTGTGTATGGACGTGCCCAGCAATCCTGGCCCCTCCGCGCCGCCCCTTGCGATCGTGCACAGCAGCGGGATCTCTCTGCCGGATCGGCAATCCGCCACGCCTTGTAGCGCAGATGATTGGCGCCCATATCTGGTGTAGTGGCAGCTTGTGAACGGGCGCTGCTTACCGGGCAATCAGAGTTACCCGGCCCCAACCAAAGGAGGGCATGATGTCTTCCACGGTAAACATCCATTCGTGGAAACGCCTGGCGCAGCATATCGGCAGGTTCCGGTATATCGACTTCCTGGTGAAATCGACACCAGCAATCTGTCTGGCCTTTATCGTCTATATCATTCTCAACGATGTGTTCTGGTAGCGCTGCAAAGACTGTTGCCGCGAGCCGAAGATGCTTTGCTGCCTATCAAACGAAGTGGATAACGCGATGCAACTGCGAGAAATGGGTGAACAAGACTGCCTCGCCTTTCTGGCAGGCCACACCCGTGGCCATCTGGCATGTCTCGGCGAGAAATATCCCTATATCGTTCCCATCCAGTATGCTTATGAAAAAGACCGGCTTTTCGTATTTTCCATGCCGGGCCTGAAGATTGATCTATTGCGGGCTCATTCACCAGCCTGTGTTCAGGTTGAAGAATTCGGCGAAAACCGAACGTGGAAGAGCGTGCTTGTTCAGGGCACCTATGATGAGCTGACCGATACGCCGGCCCGGCATGACGAACGCCTCCACGCATGGTCTCTGCTGCAGAAGCAACCGTTTTGGTGGGAACCGGGATCGCTTGCCTTAAACTCGGAAAGCGAAGACAGCCCTGCTCCCTCCATATTCTTCGGCATTTCGATTGAGGTGGTATCGGGCAGGCAAGTGGTTTAGTATGGAGCCTTCAGGCTCGCCGCGCCTCTATCCTTGATTCGCAAGGTGGCGCAGCTGCATGATATATGGAAATCCAGACAGACACTTCCAGCTAAACGCTGTCCGATACCAGCCTTTCCCATAGGGGCGCGGATTGCTTGATGCATCCACCAACGTGGCCAGCTGAACCGCAGCACTGCGTTCAATGCCACGCGACCACTCATAGGGAAAACGATGCCAGACGCACCTGAGAATGAAGCGCTTTTCAACATCACCGGACACTATGTGCAGGAATTGAAGGCCGTTCTTCAAAGCGAGAGCATTGTCGAAGGCACCGACTACGAAAACAGCGCCTTTAACGAAAAACGGCGGAACGAAGGACTGCACCTGCTGCGATTCCACAAGACCGGCACGGCAGCGCAGGCAACGCAGATCTGGGAAAAACATATGACGGCCCGAGCGCATCGATAGGACGGCCCCAAGCCAGTTCTTCGATTGAGGCCGACTTGAAAGCGCCGGTTCTCCGATCCTCGCTCCGGAGGCGGCGTTGGCACGTCCGGCGCAACATTGCCTTGAAAGGAAAAATCATGACCAATGACACAACCAAAAAGACCCAGCCCGCCAAAGCGGCCGTGGCCGACGCACCCTACGACGTCATCTATTTCGCGAAAAAACATCGCATTTCCAACGAGGATGCCAAGGACATCATCGAAAAGCACGGCGCCAATCGCAAAGAGGCGGACAAGGCCGGCCGGCGCATCAGCGTCTAAGGCAGAGTATGATTTGGCAGGCGTTTAAATCCTAAAGTCTTTATTTGATGCATGTCGTTGTCCCAAAACCGCTGTACGGTTTTGGGCGAGATGCAGCAGCCTCTGTAGCCTTTGCATCTGCCAGCGATGCCACGATGCAACAGCAACGGACGAATTAACCCTACTGGCTTACCTTAATATCAGCATGCGCTTGAATACCTCAGCTCCTATGCCATCGTAGCGTCACGATAACACTTCTGGTTCCTGAAGCAGCTCGCCGGAACCATAGCCGCCTTTCTGGGGAGAGGCCGGCTTGCCTTCATAGGGCCCGAGCTCAATCGAATGGAGGGTGCGCCATGAACAACGTCTTGGAATTTCGGGCAAAATGCCCGCATGTCGAAAGCCTGTCCGACTGCCGCGAAGCGCTTGAACCTGCCGTCATGAAGATCGTCAGCGACGCCATCGGCAAGGGATACACGGCCGCGGAAGCCGCCATGGTAGTTGCCGATATCGCCGACGATTACATCCTCATGCTGTCGCGGCAACCACGGCATTGACACGCTTGCGGGCGCGCAGCTGTGCCTTCCTGAGCTATTGCAGGTTACGACGACAGACATGGCTTCGCCCGCTGCCGATAGCCGGAGCAAAGTCCTTCCGTGAACTGCTTGAAGTGGACCGCGCAGCAACTGCAGGGGTAGCAGTGGTACAGGAGACGAGACCTGCCGCGCGATCCGTCGGCAAAACCCCTGATATTGCCTGAAGTTCCCGCAGAGATACGGCATCGCGACCCCGAAAAATCCACCTAGGGATCATCGACAACCTGTCCGGGCACATTACGACCATCACACCGATAAGCTCCGCCGGGCGAAAACCGACAGGCAGATCACAACACCAACGAAAAACCCCGCCGGAGCGGGGCTTTCAGCAGGTCCAAGTGGAGGAAGCCGAACGTTCGGCCGACGTTTTAGACAAGATCAATCATTTCAAAATCCGGCAAAAGCACCTCTTTCGCGAGCGTTCACGGCGCCGCTCTGTTCCGCTCAATCTTTGAATCATTGCCGTAATGTAGCGTGTAATGATCACTTGCGACGTGAACCCCTCCCCAGCTAGCGCCACCTTGGCTGGCGGGGTGGAGCATTGGCCTGGATTTCATGCAGCGGCGCCCGCGACCCGAGAAGTTTCTTCAGCTTCTTCTCCTCCGCCGGGCCGATACCAAACTTGCGGCAATGCTCCGCAACATCGTGCTCTCGCGGGCCGGGAATGCGAACTTGGCGATTGCTCATGCTCTTCATGTCTGTTTCCTCCTGAGAGGAAAACCAGCAAGGCGCAGATTTGTTCGTTAGGGAAGTCTAAAATTTAGGGGTTTGTTTGCTTCGGTTTGGGGCGAGTGGGTCTGCTGACGCCCTGGTGCTCGCCGATCAATTGATCTTCAACCAATGCCGAAGCGCCGCCACCGCGCCATCGCTGGCATAGGCAATCATCCCGCCGATCGTCAGGCCGGCAAAGGCGATCAACCCCGATATCCCATAACCGATCGACTTCATCCGTTTCCACTCTTCAAGCGCCGGCCCCACCGCCTCCTGGTTCTTCTCCACGGTCTCCTTGAGGCTCTTGATCTCCTCGCGGATATGCACATCCGCGCCGCCGCTGATCGCCACCCTGGTATCGAGATGGGCGATCTGCCTGGCCTGCTCGTCGAGCCGCTTGTGGATCACGGCGCGGCTGTCATGGGCGTTGACCTTTTCGTCGCTGACCTCGTTGCGCAGAAGTGCGACGTTTTCCTCGATACCGGTCAGCCTGCCCTCGACGCGCCCGAGGGCGCGCAGGATATCGTCATTGGATGTCATCTCTGTCGGTGCTCGCCTAGGGGTAAAATTTCAGCTTTTCGGATTGCGGCAAGCGGCTGACAAATCGCAAGATCCCTTGCAGCACCGGATGGACGTAAGACGAAACGTCGAGGTTCATGCCGTGGGCGAGCAGCGCCGCATTGTCCTGGACATTGGTGGCAAAGACTTCAATGACCTTATAGTCCGCCGTCCCATCGCCATTGTCGACGCGGTCGTAGGTGGTTCTCGATGTCCAAAGACCAGGCTGATATTCGAACATGATGCGAGTGCCGTTCGGAACCGAAGCCGGCAGCTTGATCGTGTCCCACGTCGTCACGCCGTCCTGATTTCCAGGATGTCCGACGACGTTCCCGAGCGGGAACATTTCAGCGGCCGGCGACTTCGTCGGATCAATGTCCGCGGTGAAGGCGAGCAGATGATCGATGACCTTGGCGTAACGAGAACTTGCCTTGATGGTGTTGTTCACCGTCGCCAACGTGGTTGTCCATAAGGCGGGAACCGCATAGCCCGCGACCGTCCGGCCGCTGTCCGACGAAGCCGTCATGGTCGGAATTATGGTAGCGGCGACGACATGGATCCCCGCCCCATAACGCGTCTTGACGCGGTCGACCAGGCCGAGCTTGGCGTTCGACCATGTGCTTGGCGTGGCGCTGTTATCGTTGCGGCCGGACTGGTCGAGAACGAACGTCCAGATATTCTTGCCGCCGTTGTATGTGTCCCGGATCGCGTCGATCATGGCCCAGCGCTTGGTTGCCGACGTCGCCAGTTCCTGCACAGACTTCGAGCCGGGGACGCCCATGATGACGGGTATGATACTGCCCCATACGGGATCTCGCACATCAAGCCAGCGCAGCCACATGCCCATGTTGCGCCTGGCATCGGCCGTGGCGGCAATCTCCTGGCGCTCGATGAGGCTATCGGACAGGACCATCGGAACCGGCCGGCCGTCCCACCCCTTGGCCAGAACCATTGCAGGGCCATAGGCAAGAGGCTGCGAGTTGCTCTCATTGCCGACTGTATTATAGAACGTATCGCGGGCCGGCGTGCTCGCCCCGTTCGCCAGGGCCAGCGCCCGAATTGACGTCAGATCGGTGGCGGCCCAATATTTTTCGCCCCGATGGCGCTGGCAGCGATAGCCGCCAATATAGGTCTGCCCGACCGTACCGTGCCACACCGTTCGGATGCCGAAGACAGACCAGGCCGGCAGGGCGCTTGGCAGCGTCACCTGCCCGTAGACAATGCCGGTCGACGCCGTGACGGTCGCGGTTGCGTTGCCGCCGAAGAGCACCGGGTATTCCGTGCCATCCGGATGGATGAAAAACACCTCATCGATCGCAATATCGGCATTCGGCAAGATCGTCTCCTGCGGCGCAAGGCCGCCCTCTGTGCAGCCGAAACCCACAAAGGGAATAAGGAAATCGTTGGTTTCGTAATCAGGTGAGCCAAAGAACAGCTTCGAACATTGATAGTTCAGGTCGGCCGCGTAAGTTTGCGTGAAACCCGCCGGCCAGCGGGTGCCCGTGGCGGCCGGCATGTAGCGGCTGACATCCGGCACCCATGGTGGGGGTATCGCAGGGGCCCCGCCCATCGGCTTCGTCAGGGCAAGCGAGATGGCATTCATCATCGGTGTCTTTCCAATCTGCTGGTGAGGTCGTCGTAGAACTGGAGGGTGCGCCCCTGGCGGGCATTGGCGCGGTCGAGCGCCTGGCGCTCGCGAGCGAGGATGGCGATGACGGGCTCGCCTTCCACAACAGGCGCATGCGCTTCCTGCCGGCGGAGATCGTCCGGCAACGGCGGCAGAGCGATGCCGGCCGCCGCCTGCCCCTTCGTCGCCGTCGCCTTGTTCAATCGCTCAGTGGCGGAGCAGCCACTGACGATCAGCAGCAGTGACAGCGCAAGCGCGGTTCTTTTGCGAAAGCTGAAGCTCATAGGATTGGATCTCGGTTTCGAGTGTGTCTTTGGCGGCGTGCTCGGCGGCTTCTGCGGCGGCGAGGCGCTTGCGGTGCTCTTCGCCGGCCTCGGCCGCCGCGTTGCGTTGGCGCTCCATCTCGGCGGCCTGGGCCTCGGCTGCACTCTTCTCGGCAACAAGGACATAGCCGGCGCGCGCCTGCCTTGCCGCCGAGGGATAGCCGATCGAAACGGCATAGAGGTGATAGAGCATCAGGCCAGCGGCGAGGCCGGCGCCCATCTTGAGCGTGTCGAGGATAGAGAACATCAGATGCCCTCGAGGCAGAACTGGCGTTCTTTCTGCCGGCGCCTGACAAGGCCCGGAAAGACGATGCCGGCGGCGCGGTTCCACTTCAAAAGCGCCTCGCAGCCCTCTGCAGTCCTGCCCTGGTTGATGAGTTTGATCGCGCTCGAACCGCAGGCCGCCTTGACCCCGACATTATAGGCAAAGGAGGTCAGCGCCACGAAACGCGGATCCGGCAGGGGCACGTGCACGCAGCTTTCGACACCCCCGGCATAGGTCTGCAGCTCCAGCGCCAGGAGCGCCTTGCACTGCTCCACCGTCTTGCGGTCCCCCGGCTTCACGCCATTGGTGCTGCCATAGCAGATCGTCCACGGCTTCCCCTGCGTCGCCGGATCGGGATAGGCATTCTGGCGCAATCCCTCGAACGATCCGACAAGCGCCACAGCCATGGCCGCGGCGGCACTACCCTTCTGCAGGCGGTTTGCCATTCAAGTCTCCTGAGATTTTCTGCTGAACGAAAATGCGGGCGATGATCGCCGCAACGGCCAAGAGGCCTGTGATCGCCGACATGGCGAGCTGGATGTAGATGTTGCGCGACACCCAGGTGGCGGCGACGAAGGTGTAGACGGGCTCGATGATGATGAAGAGCAGCGCCAGCGCCATGAGACGGACGCTCCAGGCACGCTTCAGCACCTCGCGCCAGTTATGGACGAGCATAGGGGGCTCCGGATTTTGAATACGGCAAAGCACCCGTCTCGAAGGAGACGGGCGACATGTTTTGGTTATTCAGTAAGGCGACACGTTCAACGTACGCTATCGAGTAGTCGGATAGATCCGATCACGAAGCCTGAATATCGGCTGCTCGATGTATTTGTAGGACAGGGCTGCGAGCAGCAGCGTTATTGCCGTGAAAGCTAAGAACTCACCGGGACCATGCAATTGAGGCTTCACGCCGAAACTTGGCTCCAGCCAACGGGGTGTCACGAAGAAAAAGAACGTGTAGTTCACGACCTGATGATAGACATAGGCACCATAGCTACGCTTGCCTATGAACACTAGAACCGGGGCTTCCATCACCTTCGCTGCGGTCGTCGCTTTGCCGACAGCCAAGAAAAATATCAGCGATGAGGCGATCATATAAACCGGCACGTCGGCAAGTACTTTGCCAACAAAGCTAGTCCGAAACGCGAATATACCTTCGCTCATCTCCGTCAATGACAGCAGGCAGAGCCCCACGATGCCAACCGTCAGAATTGCGGAGAAACAGCGCGACACCGCGGGCGTAATCCGGCCTGTCGAAATGATGATGGCGACCGCTGCGCCAGCAGCCAGCGAATCCAGATTTCCGAATGTGACGAGCACATTCGCCTGCCCAAGATCGGCATACCAGGCAAAAGCGCGCCAGCCGATCGCAAGGGCAAATGCTCCCAATAGCGAAAGCCTCCAAGCATTCGGCCGGAGAAAGATGACGATTGGCGCCCAGAAAACATAGAACTGCTCTTCAACCGCAAGCGACCACCACGGGGCGGCTGGTCCATAAATTCCGATATCGCCTCGGAGCAACACATTTGAAAGATTCTGCACGAAGAAGACGTGATAAATCACATCCTCCCGCACAGCGTCATTCAGCCCTATGCAAATGACAAATGCGAGAGCCAGATAATAGATGGGCTGAATACGGAAAAATCGGCGGCCATAGAAGCCCTTGAGAAGCTGTAACCCCTTAGCCTCAGACCTTCGGCCGGCTAAGTCGACGAGTATTCTCGTGATTAGAAAACCGCTGATCACGAAGAATACTACGAGCCCGCCTCGCCCCCATTCGGCGACCTTGTTAAGATAGGGAAGCGGTGACCAATGAGCCATCAGCACCAGAAGTAGCGAGATTGCTCTAAGTCCATCCAAGCCGCGTATGCGACCGCGCGCCTGTGTCTCGAACTCTCGATGTGCAAGAGCATCCAACGTCCGATCCCTCCGTCTCTCCGGCGGAATAGCGCACTCCTGCTGGGATTGAAAGCACCCCTAAACGTTATCCGCGTCTAGAGGGGGTTAGTTCAGGCCGACCGCAGCAGTAAGGGCGGCGACGGCCAGGGGGGCGCGCTGTTCGGCGCCAGCTTCATTGAGATGCGTATTATCATAGCGACCGGATGGGCCGATCAGTTCGACGTTCTCGCCGGCAAAGACGGTCGAGTTGTTGACGACGGTCGCCTGAGCAGCGAGGATTCCGGCATTGGTGGCGCCGTAGCGGATCGTCCACTGCTTCCCCTGCGTCGCCGGATCGGGATAGGCATTCTGGCGCAATCCCTCGAACGATCCGACGAGCGCCACGGCCATGGCCGCGGCGGCACTACCCTTCTGCCGGCGGTTTGCCATTCAGGTCTCCTGAGATTTGCTGCTGGACGAAGGTGTAGATGGGCTAGATGATGAGGAGAGGCAGCGCCAGCGCCATGAGGCGCACCGACCAGGCGTGCTTCAGCACCGCGCGCCAGTTATGGACGAGCATGGGGGCTCCGAATTATAGATGGGAGCAATCAGGCCCGCTGAGGTCCGATCATTGTTTTCCTATTGTGGTGTTTGTCGCCAGTCGGATAAGGTGGGGAATGAGATCCGATCAGCAGAGAGTTTTGGGGCTGGACACCGTTAGGGCGATTGCAGCCCTTTCAGTCGTATTCGCTCATCTTCTCGGGCCGTCGTTGCCTGGGGTTGCGAAGTACATTTTTACCGGCCACCCTGCCGTGATCGCCTTTTTCGTGGTTTCCGGCTTCTGTATCCACTACCCGTATCGGTTCCGTGACCTGCAGGTTGCGCCATTCCTCTCCGGCCGCTTCATCCGGATCGTACCGCCTGCCGCCGCCGCCTTGATCCTGGCTCAAGCGATGGGCATAAGGGCCTACAATCCGATAGACGGCTACATTCTATGGTCCGTCGTGTGCGAAGCCGTCTACTACTGCCTGTACCCGCTGATCTTACCGATATCGCGCCGGATCGGATGGAAGGTTCTTATCGCCGTTTCGGTCATTGCCTCCTATGGCGTAGCAATTGGCCTCGGCTCGGACCAATATGGGAACGCTATGAAATACGGGCCGCAACTCAATTGGGTTGTCGGTCTACCTGCCTGGCTTCTTGGCTGCTATCTCGCTGAAAATCTCGACCGCCTGAAACTTCCAGGTAATGTTTGGGGCTGGCGTGTCGTGACTGCCGTAAGTGCTTCCACACTTTATTGGGCGACGATGAACACGGCCGCCGGCTTTTACCTGACTATGGTGCCCTTCGCTGTGCTGGCGGGATGCTGGATGCTGGCGGAAATCAAGAATGCGACAGATCGAGGCCCTGTCAAGGCTCTGGAAAAGATCGGCGCCGCTTGCTTTTCGATCTACCTTATCCACGTCATCGCGGCGGCGGCTGTTGAACGGTTTGTGACACCGCCGATTGTCGTTTGCGCCCTATCATTGGTGCTCGTCTACCCGTTCTATCGATGGATCGAGAAGCCGTGCCATGCCGCCGCGCGCCGTGCCAAGGCAAAGATGGGGAGTTTGGAGCTCCGACGCCGCTTGGAAGAAGGCGTCCATCCTGCGGCTGAAAAATCCCCGTAATGCAAAAGGCGACGCCAGAAAGCCGCCTTCGCTGGTTTCAGAGGTCCGGGACCGAGCGGCTATTTCGACAGGATATAGCAGTGGAATGCACTGCGTTCGTCGTTAATGGCACCCATCGCCGCGAGCGGAGTGGCGAACATTCTGAGAGCGCTTACCCACTCTGCTTTTATGCCTGGCATCTTCTCGCGATCAACGCCATCAACCATTTTCATGAGGGCCGGGAACATTGGCCGGAAACCAATGTCCCAGGTCTGGATTATCGCCTTCGGCAAGTGCTGCGAGTGGCGTGAAACCGAAAGTCCGGCTCTGGCGAAAATTTCTCGCCAATCCTCATCCGATTTCGATTGCTTGATGTTGTCACTCAGTCTGCCGCGATCAAGTAGCTCAAGCCACTTCCATCGTTCGTCTTTCGTCTCAACATACAACGAGTTGTAGAAACTATACTCCGGAAGCGTGTCGTTCGGGAGCATCAGGCAAATCGTGCCGCCCGGCTCCAAGATCCTTCTCAATTCCGTGAGAACGCTTATTGGGTTGTCGAGCCAATAAACGATGTTCGAAAAAATAGATCCGAAAGAATTGTCATCGAAAGGAAGAGGACCGTTCCCATCGCCCTCAACGGTTTCTTTGTAGAACCCAAGCGCTGCCGCTTTTCGCAACAAGTTGGCCTTGTGGTCAAAGCCAACGCTTATCTGATATGACGCCGGAATGTTGACTAGAGGGTCGAAGCTCTCATCGTAGGCGTCATACACATCAGCTTTTTCATAGAACCGGTCGAGTTGTTCCGTCTTCTGGAAGGCGTCGAATTCGGCACTGAACCGCCCGCCTGCCCTGATGAACGAAAACAACCCGTCCCCGCATCCAAAGTCCAAGGATCTTCCCTTGAGTTCAAACCCCTTCATTGCCTCGATATCGAGAAACCGCCAAATGGCCGTTTCGGGACGTAGCCAATATACGCTCAGCAGTTGATCTAAAGCCGTCATTAATTCCCACCACAGCAAATCCTTCCGGCACGCTATATGATGGTCGGTCGTTGTTCAACGCATGGCTTCAAGGTATTCATGAAGGGTGTTGACAGAGCCGGCGTGGAATGTGTCGGAAACCCACAGGACATAGCCGGCAAGCTGTTGCCGTTTTATGTCCCGGCTGTGTTGACGCTCGATACGGGCATGGTTGCCTCGCGGGTATAGAAAAAAGCGATTCGTAAAGAACCGCCTTCAGTCATTCATTAAATGTATGTTTTTGGTCAAACGCGCTCAGTGACCAAGAGCACTTCGTCGCTCATATCGTGATTATCGATAACTGCCTGCAGGTCACTCATCATCGGCGATAGCGCCGAAAGGAGTTTCGATTGGTTTAGAGCCGGCGCCAAGAGCCCCAGCGTGCTGATCATCTCGTAGAAGTCCTGACCAAACAGCCACGCCGCATTGATCTTGTAGCCGTGGCGTTTGAGCATTCCCTCAAGTGCGCGGAGCGAGAACAGGAATAGATGCAATGGCGGGTGCATCATGCGGTTGACGTAGTTCGGGAATGTCATCTGGCTCATCGTAGAGATCGAGGGAAAATGCGGAACCTCGATAACGAGCGTATCCCCCTCACCTTGGATCGCTGAAACGTCCGCCAGGATCTGGTTCGGGTCCGGCACATGCTCCAAAACGCTGAACATTGAGATCACGCCATATTGGCCGCGATACTTCGAAACCGTATCCTTCGAGATGTAATCCTGCCTGACCTCGACGCCGAAACGCTTGGCGGCATACTCAGCTTGCATCACATTCGGCTCGAGCCCAAGGATAGTGTATCCGTGGCCTTTCGCTACTGACAATGTCTCGCCAACGCCGCAACCGATATCGAGCCATGTCTTTTTCGATGCCCGAGAATGTTCAATTGCAAATTCGACCTTCGGCGTGAAAACCTGAGCGACGCGATAGTCGATGATCGAATCGTTGGCGTAGAGAACCTTTTGCGCCTCTGTGTAATAGTCCGATCGGTAGGCCGCTGACAGCGCCTCGTCAGCCGGCGGGTTGCAGACGAAGGCCGAACCGCAGCCCTCGCATTCGTGATAGTCGAAGCCGTAGACTGTCAGAAGCTTATGATGGGCACTGCTCCCGCAGGCCGGGCACTTCTCAAGGAGCGCGCCCTTTTCGATCTGCTCGGAAAAAGCGCGAGCCGCAGCGATCGAGCCCTGTTTATTCAGATCCTTTTTCAGTCTGCCACTATCGATCGGTTTCCCGCGCTTTATAAAGTATCCCATTTCGTCTCCCTGGTGGATTTAATGTTGTCTCCACAATTATTGCGATATACCAATCACTGCAAGGAGAATGATTCCTCATGCGATCCTTCCGCACGGGAAGTAGAAACCATAGATCGACATCCATATATTGCCGGCCGCGCCCGCGACTTGCGGATCTGCTTGTCGTGCTTGTCCATATACCCGCTGAGCCGACGACATAGTTTCCGGCAACCTAGACAGCGCCGACGTCATTACTGATGCTTGCAGTCAATATCCCCTGCGATGGGTCTGAAAAAGCGCGGAGGCGGTCGTGACTGTGGAGGTATACTGGAATCTCAATTTTGCCTTCACCCGCGCTTAATTAGGCACTGTCAGCCAGAAGCGCCTAGGTCGAAGAGATAGCGGCATTGGCAGCATCATTGACCGGCGTCACGAACGTATATTCGTCACGTGGATACAGCACGAACGGCCGAATGTTCGTGCTCCCATCGGTCAGCACCACGCCGAAGCATTTCACAATGGTGTCGCCCGTGAGCAGTGTCGTGGTGATGCCGCCGATCGTCGGCGAGGTCGAGAAAACCATGTCGAAGGACAAAGTCGGCGTCCTTGCGCAACGCATAGGCGAAGTATGTCGCATAGCGCGCGAGGACGCGCCGCCAGTGAGGGACGAGCATGGAAGTCTTCATTTTTCGGAAAAGAAAAAGGCGCCCCGAAGAGCGCCCTGTTATTGAATTTTCACGGTGGTGGTCTACCGCCTCTTAAACAGCAGATCGGCGCCATACATGCCTTTGGCGCCTTGGATGAGGCCGCCATTTCTATCTGCAATGCGGTTTACCAACTCGAAGCCTGCTCCAGATGCGATATCGATCAGACGCCGCTCTGAAATGGTCCTGCGCGGGTATCGGACGACAACATCTTTGAAACCTTCTGGGATCGGGCCGGCGCCGTTGTTGAACAGCCGAATGCTGAACCCTGAACTGGTCCGTCTCAGAAAAGGTGTTCTGTGCAAGAAAGGCATAACCGGTCGTCTTGGAGAGACCGCGCTTCCAAAGCGCATACGGGTCTTCCATCTTTAGATAGAATGGGTGTGGGGTGCCAATATGTTTTAGCCGCCCCGCCGTCATATTTTCGACGCCGCCTCGAAGAACGCATCGATCTGCGAACTGGAAAATCCCATGGCAGCGAACCCGGCCAACATCATCGGACTGCCCTTGACGAAGATCACGGAATACTCATACGCGATCTGAACGTCTCGGGGCTGTTGAGCCACCCACACGTCAACGACGTCGATCAACCCAGACGCAAGAAGGTGGAGCTTGAACTGTCGGGCGGAAACAAAAGACACCGCAGCCTTCGGGTGAAGGAATGCCTGGACCTCTTCGCCCAGGTCATCGATCGCCTCTTGTGCGATTTCCTGTCTGCCGGCGAACACACCTTTGATTGCGCCATTTTCGTCGCGCATCACGTAAACCAAAGTCATGATCAAGCTCCATTCAGACGCGGCACGGTATAGTCGTTAAAGCCGTTTGATCGCAATGTGTACGATACGGTACCGACCGTCGTGATGGCGTAAAAGGTTACAATCCCCGTTGATCGCGATCGGCTGCGAGCAGATACGCGGCCCGCTTGTGCTGTGTTGCCCGCGTTGACATTGAAGGCTGCAACAGGAGATGTGACAGCATCAGCCCCCGCGCCAAGCTCGCCAGATGAGTTGGCCGCCGAATTAACCGCAAGCATCCAATAGATTTCAGTAGCAATCCCGGCCGGCGTGCCAACTGGCTGTATATCGTTGGCAGCTATGCCGGAACCGTTGTATTCCTGCACGGCGGCCGTAATTCGATATTCGTTGCCATCCTGAACATACTGGCGAATGACATTAACGGACGTGGTCAAGACGACGTTTACGCGCCCAACAACCTCCCAACCTGTAAGATTTCCTGTTGAAACGAGCGCCGGGTCAGACTGCAGACTAGCGACCCAATCACCGGCACCTGTGGTCAGGTTGCGCACAGAATGAACAAAATAGGTTTTGCTCGCCTGCATGACACCGGTATCAAGGAACCCGCCATTATTGCCGGCGGTGAAAGTGCCAGACAGGGATTTTGTCAGTGCGGAAGCATAGACGACGTTCTTGGCATTGAAGAATACTTTGCCGGTTTTTATCTGAATAGAAGTGCTGGATACATAGACGGTCTCACACCCGACGACGTTGTTGATCTCCGATTTAGCCTGGATCTTGGCAATCAGCTTATCCGTGAAGAACGCTGTCCCACTGCTGACGATGAAGGTGGAATACCCGTTCGGAACGACAAGCGTTGCCGCCCCGTCGATCGTCTCTGCCCCATTCGGATCGATCGCCACGTCCCCGCCGTCGGCGATGACGCAATAGTGCCAGTTTGCGCCGAGCGCTGCGGCTGCGCTCAGGGTGAGCGTCGCTGCCGCGGTGAAGCGATGGATAGCGTTATCGTCGGACGCAAGCGCTGTGTAATCACCCGATTTGGCCGCGTAGACCGAAGCCTTGTCGAAGGCGACGTCGACGCCGTTCTGGGTGAACCCCAGCAACCCGCCACCCTTGAGATAGAGACCGGTTTGCGGGTTCGAAGCGAAGCCGAGGCCCGGCGCGGACACCGTTCCGCCTGCGGCCTTCAACGGCGCGACCATCGGCGCCGAGCCGTCGCGCGGCAGCGAGTTGGTGATTTCGTTGCCGAGGTCGGTGGTCAGCGCGTTCCACGGCACGGGGTCGATGACCTGGCCGACAGACGGTGTCGTTCCGGCGGGCTTGGAATAGACGCCGGTTGAGGGGTTTCTGGGCATTCATCGTCTCCAAAGGAAAAGGCCCCGCGCATGCGAGGCCATTGGTGGTGTCTTGCGAAGGCAGGTGCATAGGCGACTGTATTCGCTCCGGTTGAGCACCGCAGAGATCGACAGCCTCGATCGCTCACCTCAAGATCGCGGACATGGTAACGCACCCGTCTCTTCAAAGGCGGGCACTTGAACCTGTTCGCTGTTGAGATCGGGCAGCGGGGAGAAACTGTGGCTTCGAAAGAGTGCCCCCATTTTCCGCTTTCGCTTATGACCTATGTCCGACTATCGTCTCTTGAATAAGAGGTCGGCTCCGTAAGCATCCGTTTTGCTGCCGGTGAGGCCGCTATTGCGACCTTCGAACCTGCCGATAAGATCGAAGCCCATTCGACCAGCTATTGCTGTCAACGACGCCTCTGAAATGGTTTGATGCGGGTAGCGGATATTGACGTCGTCGAACCCTTCAGGAATCGGTCCAGCGCCGTTGTCAAAGAGCCTGGATGACTGAACGCTGAATGTCTTCCGATTGGAGAAACAATTCCGTGCCAGATAAGCGTACCGTCCCGTCCTGCCGAGAGCATCACTCCATAGCCGTTCAGGATCGGCCAGATATTGAAGCGTTCCGCTGCTATAGAAGACATCGTATCCATCGGGCAGTTGATCAGAATGCGATATCGATGGGCGCAGCGCCCTCGATGCATCCGACATTGCCTTGGTCTCGACCACGGTGAACGACCACGAAGGGAACCGCCGTTGCAGGACAGCGCACATCTCCCCGGCTGAACCGCCGAAATCAACGAACCGGCCAGAGGGCAGGTCGAAGGTCTGGAGCAGTTCTTCTGGCGGCTTTGCGTAGGAATCCTCGTCGCCGACGATTTGCCGCGAGCGCGCCACCCTGAAAGCCGTGAGATCCCGGGATGCGTACTCGGCGCTGGCCGCTGCCGCGTGGGCCCAAGATCTATATCGCTTTTCCCGCGTATGCCACTGATAGGCGGCGACAATTGCAGACTTCGGTAATACCGCTTTGAGGAGCTTCTTGATCATAAGAGGCATCTACAACTTTGCCCTTCAGTTTGGAAGAGGCAACCGGTGGTCGAAGATAAGAGAACCATCGGCGACACCGATATGCTTTTCCGGCTACGAGCAGGTTGATGTCGTTTGATAATCATCCGAGGCGATTTCAACGTAATCGCCAGCGATCGGCATCTCGTCGCCATCATGCGCGTCTGGCAGCGAGTTGGTGATCTCGTTACCGAGGTCAGTGGTCAGCGCGTTCCACGGCACGGGGTCGATGACCTGGCCAACGGAAGGTGTCGTTCCGGCGGGCTTGGAATAGACGCCGGTTGATGGGTTTCTGGGCATTGACCTTCTCCAAAGAAAAAGGCCCCGCGAATTGCGAGGCCTCGAGTCGTATAGTGTCGGTTGCGGCATGCAGAGTGATCACGAACCGAACCAACCGTCACCTAGAGCGATCAAGATCGTCGCAATGCTCATCGCCGTCGTGACGCTTGCCTCATGGTCCCCCGCTCCGGACAGGCCCCGGCAGGTGGGTGGTTAATCAGTTTCCGATCGAGTTGACCATGTTTCTCTCCGGCGCTTTCACGGCGGGGCCGATCTGTTACTTCATCGGACGGAGGGATGTGCTTCGCGCGTTCCTGTCTTCCAACCTTCGATCGACCGGAGTCGAGACGATTTTCCGGCCGTTTTGAAATATGCCGCCCACATCCTTACCAAGGCGCCCCATTCGTGGTGGTGTTCCTGCTGCCAATCCGGGGATGGAAGCGGGCGCGGGCGAGCGGCGAGGGAATGTATTTCAGCGTTATCAGCTGCCTGCTCGGCGCCACCCTCGGCCTGATGATCACCTTGGCAATATTGCTGCTGGTCGCCATACCGATCCAGATCGGCCTTGATAACCGCTGACAGCGTGTATCTCACAACTCGCAAGCTTCCAGAAGGATTTTTAATGCCGAAATTCATATCCATGGCTTACCGTCATCTTGCTGCTGTCGAGAAAGCAATAAAGCGCGTACGAGTGCGTCCGTCCTCCAAGGATAGACGGCTTCTTTGGGAGCGTTTTCAAGCCTCGATTGATAGAGCGGCGATCGTCGCCGAACCCCACGTTCTACCTGCTGCAGAGCGCGCTCTGTCAGGGCGTTGGATAGGTTTCGGCTTATGGTGCCGACAAGCGGCAATGAAGTTACAGTTGCGCCGATTTTTGGAAATCCAGATGCCACAGCCCCAGCCAGGCCAAGAAGACCGGCACCCGCAGCGCGGCCTCCATCAAGAAGATTCCCAACAGCGCGGGTGGAATTGGAGGCTATGTTTCCTTCATTGACGGCGCGCAGAAGCTTTAACTCTTCGGGCGAGAAAGCGGCCGTTTGCTTCTCGTCGAGAAGCAGATTGCCTAGACGCTGTCGTGTCGTCTTGCCCGCGTTTGCCCCGGATTTTGCCGGATCGGGGAGCTCAGTGAGTTTTTGGGAGCGCATTGCGGCTGCCTCATTGGCGTTTCCCGCTTTGAGGGCCCGCGCTGCCTCGGAACCGGGTCCAGCCACAACAGCCGCCGGATCGTCAGCAGTAATAAACTCGTCCAGCCCGTGAATAGCCTTAGACGCCGCTGACTGCTCGTTGCCGTCATTGACTTTTTTGATATTCTTGAACGTTTCGCGAGCAGAGTACAGCCCCTTGATGTCGGCAACGCTGTCTGTCGGCGGGTTGGCGAGCTCATCGAGGATCTGGTGCGTCTTGCCTGCAAGTCCTGCGGGAAGGCCTTCTTCGTCAAGCTTGCCCTTCGCCGCCTCCGCCATTTTTTTAACGGCATCCGAGGCAAAATCGACGCCACTGTCCCGCATGGTTTTAGCGTTGCGCAACGCTTCGGCATATAGATCAGCGGCTGACGGAGGCTCAATCATTTTAGGCGTTCGAAGGGTGTTCGTTACACCAGGAATGACGTGCTCGCCAGCGTGAAGGGCCGGCGATCCGGGAATGAACGTAGACGCAAACTCCAAGGAGCGGCCGATCGCCTCCGGGCTCGTTCTGCCATCTGGGCCGTTCATCTGCACTTTGCCGCTGTAGACGTCACCCGGAAGCATAACGGCGCGTTTTATCGCTCCGATGAAGCCGGCATCTGTGTCAAACCAGTTGAGATTCCCGTCGGCATCTTTACTTACAGGCAGAAAGGCCCCTTTGAAGCTCTTGTCGACCGCTCCCGCGGGCCTGGGGAACTGCTGCGAAATCTCGTCAACAGCCCTATTCTGCTCCTCGGGGGAGAGGCTTAAAAAGCTGTCGTCAACCGTGATACGCTGGCCATTGACATTGATTGTCGTCATTACTTTTCAATGCTCCAAGTGGTTCCGTTCGAGGTCCTGCGCGGCGTGGGAGGCAGTGGATCTTCCAGAACCGGACCCTGTCGCACAGGGGCGAGGCTCCATGCGGTTCCGTTCGGGGTCCGGCGTGGTGTGGGAGGCTGCGGGCTTTCAGCAGGAGCAGTTGGGTCTGCCGCCCGAGTGGCTGCCTCGCCCGGCGCCTGGGCAAAACGGACCGGTCGGACCTGCGGGGATGGCTGCTGCTGATCCACGTCCGGAGCGCCGGCGACTTGGGGCGTCGGTCCGACCGTGGACGAGGGCAAAGGTGGTGGCGTAGCTTGTAGGCTCCCCTGAGTCACCGCAGACATCCGCGGCTGCACCGGAACGCCGGATACACCGGGACCGGACGAAGGCAGGTGCGGCGGTGCAGGCAACCGAACGTGAGGGACCGGTTCCGGGGGCGCTAGATTCGCGTCCCTCCTCGTCGCGGCGAGCTCCATCTCACCGTGGGAGGCCGGAGCCTCGTTGCCACCGAACAGCGACGGCAAGAAGCCGGGCAACTTCGCCGACGGGGAGGAAGGCGCGCCCATCGACCCGGCGGGAGTCTCGGCCCTCCCCGCCTGCTGCTCCTCATTCTGCTGCCTGATCTCCAGCCCACCCATCAGCGCCTGCGCCAGTCGCGCCGCGCCTTGCCATGGAGATTGCACCGGGCTCGTGTCCATGCCCTGCTGCAGCATCGCGTAGGCCAGCCGCTTGCGCTGGTCGTCGATGTCGCCTTGTGTCTTGCCGGTATCGCCGCCGAAGATGGTTGGGATCATGCCACTGCCCTTCCGTAATCGACGCGGTCGAAACCGTCTGCGTGTTCGAACACCGCGTCCGGATGCATCGTGCGCACATCGTCGGACATCAGGCCGATCTGCATCGGGCCACCGTCCTTGTATTTGAAGGCGTAGACCGGCAGACCGTTCTCCAGCGTGCCGACGCGTTTGATGTCTTCCTTCAGCCGCCGGTCGGACTTCGCCCAGCCGCCGAGCAGCGAGCCGCCAAGACCGAACAGGCCGCCCATGGCGGCGTTCGACTGGGCGAGCTGCTGATTGTAGAGACCCATCTTCTGATTGAAGTTCTCATTGATCAGCCCGGCCTGATCCACAGTCGGCAGCTGCGTCGTCGGCGTGTTGACATAGCTCGGCTGGTGCACCTGCGAGCCCGACATCAGCGCCGAAATCTCGTTCAGCGGCTGGTTTCGCTCGGTCAGGATCGAGTTCTGGGCATTCGAATACATGTCGCCGAGATACTGGTCGGATGCGGCCTGCTTGCGCGTCGAAAAATCGCGCAGCGCATTGTCATAGGCGGCAGAGCCCATCGAGATGCCCTTGTCGGCAAGGCTCTGATCGAGGCTCGCCTGATCGCGGTCCCACTGGTTGTTGAAGCCGGATTGCCAGTGATCGTTGACATATTTGCCGACATTGCCGGCGCTGAGATCGACATTGGTGCCCAACACGCCCGAAATCTTGCCGGTCTGGTCGTTGGCGAGCCTGGCAAGGCCGAGTTGCGTCTGCTGCGTCTGGTCGTAGATCGCCTGGTTCTCGGGCGAATAGGTCTGATAGGCCGAATAGGTCGGCAGCCGATAGGTCTTGCCGTTCTGGTCGGTCATCGTCTGGTAGCCGCTGACCTTGTATTCCAGCGAACCATCCGGCGTGTACTGATTGGTGTGGCTGAGTCCCGCATTGGCGATGGCGGTGTCGACGTTGGTGGCCGTCTGTGCCGCTGCGGTCTGTGTCGGATCAGGCGCCTTTGGGGCCTTCGGCGTGGAGACCATAGGGAAAATCCTCTTTCATGATTGCGTAAAGCAGCGCGTCGCAGTCGCCGAAATAGGCTTGCTGGCGGCCCTCCAGACGGGCGCCGAGCCGTGCGAGAACCCGCTGAGATTCAGCATTGTCGGCGCGGGTCCTTGCGGTTGCACGGCGGCAGCCGAGCTGGTGCACGACATAGCGGAAGACCGATCGCATCAGCGTCAGCGTCAGCCGGTCGGCGGCAAGCGAAACCTCGACGTCATGCTCGGTCCAGACATTGAAGACGAAGCCGGCGATGATCCGGCCGCGGTCGATATGGGCAAGCGTCGTGTAAGGCGGGTGGAAGCTCACGCCGATCCTGTTGCCGACCCATGCCGCGATCTCCTCGCGCGGTTCGGAGACGATCAAATCGGCGCGCCCTTTTCGTAAAGCACCGAGCCGCCGACCACCGCCGCTTCGGAGACCGAGCCTGACGAGCCCGAGATCAGCGCCCGGATCGTCGGCGCCAAGGCCGAACCCGCACCGCCGGCGGAGGCGAATTTGCGCACAAGCGAGATACCCGGGAATTTCGACACGCCCCAGACCGCCGTTCCCCACTTTGCCGCCGTATTGTTCTCGATCGACGACAGAAGTGCATTGGGAATCTTGGTCTGGTAGTCGACCGAAATCCCCGCATACATCAGCGTGGAAACCCCGATCTGCGCCGTCACGCCGATCAGCTTCGAAAGCTTGGTCGAGAGCCCGTCGCCATAGCGGCTCCATGCGCCGACCATCAACGCGTCGATCGCCACGCCATTGTCGTTGGCGCCGACTTCGGCCTCATAAACCGTGCCGTCGCCCGCCCCGAAGAACAGCCGGTCCTGCCAAGTCGTCCAGCAGGAGGCGGGCATGCCGACGAAGCGGCACCAGGCCCCGGTTTCGGTGTTCATCACATATTGATAGGGGCCGAAGGAGGACGGCAGGTTGACGATCGCCATCTGCCGCGCCGGAAAGCTCGAAAGCTGCCACTCCTCAGAGGTCGTGCCGGTCGCCGCAACGGTCTCGCGCCAGGTCGGGCCGATCTTGGCGGTGATCGCCCCGAGGCTGGTCGCACCCCGATCGAGCTGCACGGCCTTGGTGATCGGCACGATACCGTCCGTCGTCATGATCGCCAGATCGGCGCCGACCGACAGCAGGCATCGATCGGTGCCGAGCGGCCGGCCGAGCTTGAAGGTGCCGATCAGGCCCCAATTGGAAGCACTCGAGGGATCGGAGCCCTGGAAGACGATCACCTCGCCTTCCGAGGAGATCAGCACCAGGCACTGCTGCAGGCCTGTGGAAACGGGAATGGTCCAGACGTTGATCGCAATCAGCGTGCCGCCATATTTCATGTTGCCGCCGACCGGCAGCACCGTCGCCGTGCCGCTGACGGCATCGGTGGCGAGATACCAGACATTGGTCGAATTCTTCTCGATGAACCACAGACGCGAGCGATAGGCGGTGACGGCGATCAGCAGCGATGCGTCCGGAATGCCTGATATCATCGTCGAGGGAACGTAAGGTGTGGCGACCGCGCCCGTCTCAAGCTGCGCATTGGCGACCGTTCCCGAGACAGTGACGACAAGCGTGCCGGCTGCCGGTGTGAAGGTCAGCGACACCCGGTTGGCGACGCCCGTGCCGTTCAGCGTGCCGGCGAAGGCGCCGGAAAGGGCGACGGAGCCGGTACCGAAGAAACTCAGCGTATAGGCCGTGTTCCTGATGGCAACATTCTGGGTGGCGAGCGTTGCCGTGCCCACCAGAAAATTATTCGTCCAGGCGGTGCCGTTGAAGAGCAGCGGCGTGTCGAGGCCATTGACGAGGCGCAGAAACTCCTGGCCGGCCGGGTTGGTATATTGCTGCACCGACCAGTGGGCGCTTGCCATGCCGGAGACGACGGGCGCACCAACGGCGCCGCCCGCCGTTACATCGAAGATCTTGTCGCCGGCCGCGGCAAACAGCCTGTTGCCGACGCCTGAATAGGGAATGACCGTCTGCACGTCGGCGCCAAGGCCGGTGGCGAGTGCGAGGAAGCCGTAACGGGCGCGCACCCGGTTGGCCTCGGGAAAGAAGTTGTCGAGCTGAAACGCCGCATCGGCAGGCATATCCGCCATCTCGACATCGGTTCGCCAGCCGCCGATCGGCGCGATCCAGTCTTTGCCTGGCGAAACCCGGCCGGTGCGCCCGTTTTGAGGGACAGGTCTGCGGGTCATGGGTTGGACACCGTAATCGTGCCGGGCCAATAATTCTCGGGCGCCTGGCCCCTCGCCGGCAGCGAGAGGTCGACGGGCGCTGCCGCCCGATCGGCGCCGATCGCGGCTTCCTTGGATCGCTCGAAACTGGCGATCTCCTCGCCATAGTCGAGACCCTTGGCCCGCTTCCAGCGCCAGATCAGCGAGAGTTCGAGAAGGTCTTCGGGAAAACGGGCGGTATCGGTGTCACCAGCCCAATTGGCGGCATAGGTCGCCTCGCCATTCAGCGCCACCCAGAAGCCGGAAATATACTCGTAAGCCATCGTCTCGCCTGCAGCATTCGGGTGGATATCGAGCTTGCCGCCGGCCATGCGCCAGATCTCAGGCACCGGGTTCGAATTGATGATCCTGTTGCGCTGCCAGGTCTGCGGCTCCACCGGGCCGTTCAGCTGCCAGAGGCGCGAGGCATTCCAGATCTTCGAATTGGCGGCGAAGCGCTCCCAGTCAGCCGGCGGCTCGGCCGGTTCGGGGTTGGCGCCCGTCGTTGCGAATTGCCGCTGCACCATGAGCGTTGACCAGTCATGCTCGCGCATCAGGTCGCGGCCGGCGCGGGTGGAGAGGATGCGCAGCTGCATGATCTGCGGATCCGCCGAGGACATGACGGCCGTCGGCGGATCGAGGTCGATTTCCGAGCAGACATTCTGAATGATGGTCAAGAGCGACATGCGCGGGATCTCCGGTTCAGGCGGCGACGCGGCCGCGGGACTTGGCCCCGGCTTGGCGTTCGTTTTCGAGCGCCTCGAAGCGGGTGGCCATCTCCCTCATCTGCTCCTGCAGGCGGGTGACCTCGTCCTTCAACCGCTCGTTTTCGGCCGCAAAGGCCGAGGCAGCACTCGAGTTTTCAGCGGTCGCCAGATAGGCGCGGGCGGCAGCGACGAGCTCGTTCGCCCCCATGCCGATCTTCTGCTTGACGGTATCGGAGAGGGCTGCAAGCTGCTCGACGGTATAGATATTGACCGCCTCCAGCTCCTTGATCTGGCTGGGCTTCAGATAGGGCCATTGCGCCAGCGGCGTGCCAGTCAGCTGCTCGCGGGCGGCCGCCCCTTCCTTGAAACGCTTATAGGCGTCGGAAAAGCGCTGTTTGTCGTTGTCGGTCACCTCGCGATAGACTTCGGTGTGTTTGTCGCCCGAGATGAAGATGCGGACGAATTCCTTGTCGGCGAAGATCGGCCGGCCTTCCTTCTCCGTCAGAAAGGTCTGTTCGACCGGTTCGAGGCTAAAGGAGGCATAAATTCCGGTGCTGCTGTCGGGCATGGTGCGTGTCTCGCTGTTGATGGCGGGGAAATGGGGAACGGGCGCCGAAGCGCCGGCTTGATGTCGCGCCCGGTGGCTGCCCCTCACCCTAACCCTCTCCCCGTTCTGACGGGGAGAGGGGACGTGCCCCGCGATAGGTCTGAGGGGAACGGAGAGGTTACGGCATATCCCCTTCGCCCCGTTTACGGGGGTCCGAAGGACGGGTCGAGACGCGTGGCTCGACCCTGGTTGGTGCCGGCAGGCGATGAGGGGCAGGCCGCGTATGGATAGATTGACGAAACGGGCGCCGAAGCGCCCGTCGATGTTAGTTCACCTTCGACAGGAACGGACGCATCAGCGTCGCCTCGAGCACGCCCGTCGCGGTGATGGTGATGCCCGAGCCGTTGGCGGTGGCGTTGGCCGAGAGGGTGATGCTCTGGACGACGCCGCTCGGGCTGTAAGTGATGCCCGAGATGGTGGTTCCGCCTGATATGCCGGTGCCGGAAACGGCCGCACCGATGAACGGGCCGGAACCGGCGTTGAGGCCGGAAAGGCTCGTCAGCAGGTTGGAGCCGTTGACCGTGGTTGCGGTAAACGTCTGGTTGGCCGCCGCGAAGTTGACGTTGGCGATGGCCTTGGTGGTTGCCGTGGCGGATGCCGGGGCGCTCGCCTGGCCGGCCGTGGTCGTGGTTTCGGCAACGACGAGGGCCGCCGTTGCGGTTGCGACCAATACCGGAGCCTGGCCATTGCGCTGCAGCCAGATGTAATAGGTGCCCGGTGCAAGGGTGATGGCACCGACCGGGCCGCCGGTCAGCGTGGGGGGCTGGGCGGCGCCGGAAAAGACGCCGCAGCGCTGGCCGACGACGGCAGCCGCCGTGGTCAGCAGTGAGGCGACATAATCCCGGGTCCACTGGAACCACTGGCCGGGCTGAAGGGTCGTCTGCGAGGCCAGCACCAGCTGGCAATAGACCCATTCGGATTCGCGGTCTCCGCCGGCGACAGCGCCGAGGGAGAAATTCGGGCCCGGAATACCGGAGCCGGAAACGATCGGGCCTTCGACGACGAACGGGTTCGCGCCAAGACGATCGGACTGGATTGAAGCGACCGACATTTGCTTTTCCTTTCGTTGACGATCAGGCGAACAACACGCCCTGCAGGAAGGCGTTGTTCATGGTGAGGTTGCCGGCGAAGCCCATGAGCTGCACGAAGGCATCCTGGTTGGTGTTCATGCGCTCATCGCCGATCGGCGCCATGTCGCGGTCGCGGTGCGGGCGATAGAACAGGTACTTGGTGTTCAGGAAGAACATCTGGTTGAGCGGCGCACCGCCGCCGAAGCCGCCGTCGAAGATCACGTCGGCGCCCATGTATTGCAGCGACTGGAAGCCGGCCATGCCCTTGTCCGCCGAGGTGATGCGCTGGATCGCCTGCAGCGATTCCCAGTAGAGGCGGAAGAAGTTGTTGTCGGCGACGACAAGGTCAGGCGCATCGGAGCCGCGAACGCAGGACATATAGAGCCGGTTCATGTAGCTCTGGATGTTGGCATTCGAGGCGGCGGCACCGCCATCGGCCGAGGCCGAGAATTTCTGGTTGCGCCAGAAACCCCAGGTGGCGCGCGAGATGCCGCCGACGGTGCCTGATGTCGGCGAGGTCGAGATCAACAGCTGCAACCCGCCGATCTGACGCCCGCCATCGGCCGTGCCATCGGAATAGCAGTCGAGCGCGATGTTGTTCTTCAGCGTGGTTTCGGCGTTTTCGATGCGCTGCTCAAGCAGGTCGAGGATTGCATCCTCGCCGGAGTTCTGCAGCTGTTCGAGGCCGGACATGGAAACGGCAACCGCAGCCTGCTTGAGGTCGTATTCGGCAGCGGTGATGACGTCGGAGGGTTGAACGTTGAGGATATCGTAGCCGGAATAGCGCTTGAAAGTGCTGTTTTCCTGGTACTGCAGTTCCTGAACGATGGTGCGGCCGCCGGAGATGGGCTTCTTGCGGCCACGGCTGTTCAGACGGGTGAGAAGACCGTTGTTCTTCGTCACGTCGTCGGCGACCGTGCCGCTGCGGTTGCGCAGCGTCGTGGTCACGATTTCAGAGAGGTTGGGCGAGATGGGCATTGATCATTCCTTTGATCAGACTTGCCCACGCGAAAAACGCATGGCGTCGCGCAGCGAGTCTCGGATGGAAGTGGGCTGGCCTCTTGCCGCATCGCGGGTCGGGCCCGGCGCGGAAGATCCAGAGATGGATCGCGAGGCGCGGCGGGCTTGATCTGCCGCTGCTGCCCTCTGGGCTTGCTGTTGGACGGGTGCCTGTGCAGTCTGGCTGATCAACTGCCGGCGAATGTCCGGGCGCATCCAGCATGCGGCGTCGTAGGCGTCCTGAAGCGACGATGCCCGCCCTGCGTTGATAAGGGCGATCATATCGTCCAGCACGTCATCGGCGTGCGCGTTTGCCGGGTCGGAAAGGAAGGCATCGACTTGAGTTTCGGTGTCCCTTTTCCGTAGAACGTGTTCGACCGTCGCCTCGACGTTGACGTGTCGAGGCTGCGGTCCTCCTTGTTGTAGTCCGGGCTGTGGTCCGGCCTGCTGCGAACTCCGCTGCAGGACGTGATCCATCTGGCCATTGACCAGGGCATGAAGATTGACCCCGGCCATCCTGGCGACGTGAACGACGGTGTTGACGGGATCGTGGATGAGCGCCTTTTCCCAGTCGATCGCCCGGCGCATGACATCGGCATGGGTCATGCCGGCCTGGCGTATGAGCGGCGTGAACTCCTCGAGCCCCTTGTAATCCTGCAGGACGCGGAAGCCGTTATCGACCTCCTGTTCCCGCTTGGTAATCGCCGCCTGCACTTCCCCGGGAAGGGTCGCGAATTGCGCCTTGGCTTCCGCCGACCAGCCGGGCGGAACCCGGCTGCCGATGTTTGCGGGCTGTTCACGGGTCTGCATCTGGGTCTGTGCTTGGGGCGTCTGTTGAGCGGCGTTTGCCGCAGGCGTCTGCCCTGCCCTCGCCGCCGCTGTCGCTTGCTCCTGCCCCTTGGCCAGGAAGCGGCCGTTTTCCCCGTCGCGCGGCTGGCCCGCAATATCGCCTTCGACGGTGTCGATCGCCGCCTTCAGGCTGTCGCGGATGCTGACTGGCCTGTCATTCAGGGGTTTGTCGTCGAACGCGCCAAAATCTTCGCTGCCGTTGCCGGCCTCGTTCAGGTCTTCCATGTCCATGTCGGAAACTTCCTTTGTCGGGGATTGATGCCCGTAAAAACAAAAGGTTAGAGCAGTTTGCTCTAGGCGTTGTATTCGGCGTGAACTCGCCGCAGCTCCTTGCGGATCTCGGCGCGATCCGTCTTCGGCTTTTCGATCGGCTGCGGCCTTTCATTGCCGATCTCGACCACGCCGGCTGCCCGGTAGGCGGAGCGCAGCTTGGCTTTCGAGGTGTAATGCCTGCCGTCATGCATCGACTGGATGTCGATGCTGTCGCTGACGAAATGCGGCGCCGGCAGATCGGACTGCGCCGGATTCTCAGCCGGCATGCAGTTGTGCGGCCACTCGTCGAGCTGGTGCCAGCCGCCGCAGACACGGCAATAACGTTCTCTCATGCTTCAACCCCAATCATTGATAGGCGGGCTGCTGCGCCTGGAACTGCTGCAAGGCCTGCGCCGCTGCCTCACCGCGCGCCTGCTCGACTATGGCGCGATGCTCGATCTCGGCCTGCGCAACGCCAAGCTCAGCCTTCCGCTGCTCCGCACCGGCCTTCACTTCAGCCGTTTTCAGCTTGATCATCTGCTCGGCCGGTGGCTCCGGCGGTTGCTTCGGCGCGGTCGCCGCCTCGGAGAGCTGGGCGCCGACCTGCTCCAGCGTGCTTTCGAGCTGGCGGCCGGCCCTGAAGCCGCGGGCGGCAAAGAGCAGCGTCTCGACCATCACGGGCACCAGCATCGGGTTCTGCTGCGCCATGGCGCCGGCCTGCTGCAGGAAGCCGCCGATCATCTGCACGAATTCCATGCGGCGCTGCTTTTCGGCGTCCTCGTCGGGCTCGATCGTCGAATCTGTTTCGATGTCGATCTGGAAGCCGCGAATGCTGTCATTGCGCAACAGCTGCACGACCTCGTCGATCGTCGGTTGCTGCATCATTTGTTTGAGCTGCGGCGGCATCTCGGGCGGCGGCGGGGCCGGCTGGCCCATCTGCTCGGCGCGCGCCGCGGCCTGCTGCGCCGCCATCTGCATCTGTTGCATCTGCATTTGAACCTGCTGCTTCTCGGCCATGGTCGGCAGATTGATGCCGCTGACCAGCATCAGCGTTTCCGGCTGGAACTGGTCGCAGATGATTTCACCGGCAAGGCGGATGATGTCGCGGGCGAAGCGGGCAAGTTCCGACTGGCGGTCGCGGATGCGGATCGAGCCCCATTGGCTCTTGATCCGCTGCGCCGTCGCCGTTTCGGACGCCTGGGTATCGCCGCGGACGATGTCCGAGATCCCGGTGATCTGGTAGACGTCCTCGATCAGCTGCTTGCGGGCCTGGATGCAGGCGATGATGACCTTCTGCACCTCGTCGATCGGCAGCGTCACGATGGCCTTCGAGCCGCCCTTGTCGGTGAAGGCCGCCCATTCCGGGATCGGCACCATGACGGTATCGTTTTCCGGCCGCATCGCCTTCTCGATCGCCGGCGAGATTGCGCCGTCGCCGGAGGGATAAAACACTTTCAGCCGCAGCTGATCGGTCAGCTTGTTGACGCGCTTCGTCAGCAGATCGATCTCGTCGCATTGCTGCTGGTAATAGACATAGTCGGGAACCGGGATCAGCGAGCTCGTCGACATCGTGCCATAGGCCGGGCGCGGGCAAGGCCAGAAGTGTGTCAGATCCAGCGGCGGCTCCGACACTTCGAGCGCCACCGGCGCGCCGTCGGCGATCCACACCGTATAATTTTCGCTCTTGCACCAGATTTCCCAGACATGGGTCTTGCCTTCGTTCTCGGCGCGCTCCGTCTGGTTGGTGCCCTTGTTGCTGCCCGCAGCTTGCGCCTGGAGCGATGTCATGGCGTCAGGGCCGAACCGCTTCTCCAGCTCCTCGTCGGTCATCGGTACGCGCCGCGCCACCCATGTCACATCCTTCCAGCGCCGCGCCGGCGAATGCAGGAAATCCGACCAGTGCACATAATCGATGCAGACACGCTCGTCGCTAATCGCCTCGGGCGGCGCTCCGCCATCCTCGCCCATGCCGCCGAGGAGACCTTCGGGCAAGCCCTCCTTCGCAGGCGCGTCGGAAGGCTGGACGCCCATGTCGAGCGGCTCGAAATCGGCCTCATAGCGCAGCCACACCGTGCCGCGGGCGCAGAGCAGGAAATCGTCGCGCACCGCCCGCATGATGGAATCGATATCGGCTTCGTCGCCCATATAGGACAGGTTACGTTCGACGAGTTCCGAGGCCATGCGCGCCACCGGCTGGGCGTCTTTGAAGCGGCGCTCGACGACGGGCTGCGGCACCCGGGCGTAGACGGCCGGCTGCAGCACCGAGGTGTTCGCCCAAAGCATCGGAAACCTTCGCTTGGCCGCATTCGTCTGGTCGGACTGCTGGTCGAGATAGATCTTCTCGATCTTGACGCAGCGGTCGTGCCAGGATTTGAAATAGCGCTGGCCACGCTCGAGCTCCTGCTGCCAACGGGCGCCGACCTTTGCCAGATCCCATTGCTGCCCGCCCTCCAAAGCCGTTGTTTCGTCTTCCATCAAACACGCTCGCTATATGCAGGGGTGGAATCGGCAAATTCGTTGAATGTCATCGTCTGGAAGGTCGGCAGCGCCTTGGCCTGCGGCTTCAGCGGTTCGGGCGCCAAGCCGGTAAAGATAATCGCCAGTCCCCCGAAAGCATCGGCGCCATGCGAGGCCCAGTTGTGCAGCGGCTCGTCGCGGAAGACGCTCAAATCCTCGTCCCAGTCCTTGCGGTAGTTCCTCAGGCACTTGATGCCCTGGATGCAGCCGGCCTGGTCGAACTCGATCTTCGCCAGAATGCGCCTGGTGCCGTTGATCCGGTCATGAACATAGGCGCGCTCGATCTTGCGGACGGTGCCGAGGCCGCGAGCCTTGACCTCTCTCAGCATCACTTCGATGCGGGTCATGCCGCCGCGCGTCCATTCCCTGACCTTGATGTCGTGCGGCATGTTGTGGACGCCGTAGACATAGCCATGCTCGGCGCCGCGCCGTTCCAGCTCGTCGAGCATGCCGTCCATGCCGGTGCCGGTATGCTCGAAATAGCCGATCATCCGGACACGGCCGGGCAACACCTGAAACAGCCAGACGCTGTTGGTATCGTCCATGCCGATGTCGGAGATGGTGTGGACGGGATAACCTTCGACATGCGGGAAAAACCCGATCCGCTCTTCGGCGTCGGCGACCGCCATCTGGTCGGCGTAATAGGCGCCCTCGACGCTCGCCTCGAAAGCTTCTGCCGGCGTCGAGGGATATTCGCGCTTCATGTCGCCGAGCTGGGTTTCGGCCTTCTTGACGTACCAGGCCTTCTGCCGGTCCGTCAGCGCGATGCCCTGGTCGGCCAGGTTGCGGAAATATTTTGCGAAAGCATCGGTGATGATGACGCCTTGAGGCGCGATCGCATATTGCGGCTCCTTCCACCAGGGGAAGAAATGGAACTTGAAATCCAGTTCGGTGAGCTTTGCCGCCTGGCGCTGCTTGACCTGGCCATCTTCGCAGAGCGTGTAGAAATGCCCTTCCTGGCCTTCCGCCGTGCTTTCGACGAAGACCAGCTGGCCGGCCTGCACGGTATTCAAAGCGCCGGTGCGGACTTCCCTCGCCTTCTCGGGATATTTCGCGCAAAGCTTCCCATATTCGGAAATATGAAGATATTGCAGCGTTCCCGAGCGCAGCGAGGTGCCGACACGGATGCTCGAATTATTGCCAAGCAGCAGTTCGGTCTGGTTGGCCCTGACGACAGGCACGGCGTTGCGGATACCATCAGGCAGATTGTCATAGGGGTATTTGATCTTGTCCCGGAAGATCGTCTGCACGTCGCCGAGCGTATGGGCGATCGTGCCGGCCCTGATATCCCGGTTGAAGACGCAGGCATCGAGCATGAAGATCTGAATGAAGGTCGTCAGACCCAGCTGGCGGGCCTTCAGCAGCACATTGAGGTAATGCATCTGCTCGAAAAAGGTCATCTGCGTCCAGTTCATCTCGAACCTAACGCGTTTGCCCGATTTGTCGGTGATCCAATAGAGGTTGTTCAGACGCCAGCGCCAGTCGGAAAACTGGTCAACGGCCGTTTGGAAGTCCGCGCGTCTTGCCATTGATATCTTCCAGCAACTGCGAAACTTCACTCGCGACGACACCATGGTCGGGCTCGACCTTGGAACCGTATTTCTTCGGCTTCAGCTTCTCGGCGACCCACTGACGGGTGGCGATGCGGAGCTGCGAACGCCTTATGGCCTCGCCATTCTCCTGCCAGCCGGTGGTCTCGCCGGCGGCGTTCTTCTTTTCGATCCAGTCGTCTGCGCGGTCATCGGCAATCTCGACCATCTCGTCGACAAAACCGTCCGCCTGGATCTCGCGCGCCAGGGCGTATTTGGCCCGAAAACCGGCCTTGTCCTCATCGGCGAGCCAGGACAGCACGCTCGACATGGACGGCATCTCTTCATCCCGACAGATCGACCGGAGGCTTTCCCTGTCGGCGATGCGCTCGCAAATCCTGTCGGCAATCGCCTGGATGAACTTGATGGGTCTGCCCATGAGGCGCCGCTTCTGGAGGGTCTAGAACAGCGCGACGATGTTGGAGGCCGTAGTCCCGGTCAGCGCCACGATGGCGGCGTGAACCGGCAGGATCGTCCCGGCCGGCACGTTTCTGAAGATGACCGGATCCATGTCCCGACGCAGCGCAATGGCAACATCGCCCGTCGTACCGATATAAAGCGCGCGGGCACCGACAATGGCGGTATCGTTCGGCGTCACCACTGCCGCCCGCGAGGCCGGAGCAATCGAAGCGTCCATTGCAGTTCTCCTTGAAAGAGGCGAGCGCTATCCGGCCCGATCCCGATGTGATCGAAGATGAGCGGTCAGGCGGAAGAGGATGGGGATCAACGATGATCTGGGGAAGCTGGCCGGACGGTGACAGACACACCGATCGGAGGGCGGCGCCGACTTGGTCGACATCACCGTCTGGATTCAAATTTCGCAGCTTGGATTTACGGTAGTCTTAACTGATTTGCCGGGGGGTGATCAACGGCTAATCGTGCGTCGCGGTCAATTTGAAATCGAGCTTGCCCGACATAACAGGCGGCAGAATACCATCCGCTCCGGCAAGTTTGGCAAGCCGCGCTCCCCACCCTCCGTCTTCCTCGGCCTTGTGGCGAGGATCCATGCCCGCTGCTGGTGGAGGTCCGCGTAGATCCTCGGGACAAGCCCGAGGATGACGGAGCATGAGGTGGGCCTGTGGCAAACCCGCAAGCCTTGGCGAATGGCGCGTACGATCGAAGGGCGGCGCCGACTTGGTCGACATTCCCTCTTGACTCAAATCTCGCAGCCTGGATTTACGGCAGTCATAAATGATGTGCCAGGGGGTGATCAAGGGCTTTTGATCGCAGGTCATGCGCCGGTTTGAAATCGACCCAACCCAACCCAATAGGTGGCAGAACACCTCGCCGCTTTGCGCGCCTTCAGGTCCGGCGTACAATGAGTGGGCTGTTGATCCAACGGTGGAGAAGTTCAGTGAAAACCACGAGACTTTTTCTTTGCCTCGTCGCTTTTCTCAGCGTCACGTTCGCTGGAAACCCAGCTGATGCCGACGAACTGGTTCAGTTCGAAAGCGCGCCCGTAAAGCTAAGCCCATTTCGAATAAGCAAGGCTAGGGAACAGGGAGAAATTCTTTCTCAACCGCAAGGTACGCCCCTGCTGGGATATCTATCCCGCCCCCGCGGCGATGGCCCCTTCCCGGCGGTCGTCGTCCTGCATGGATGCGAGGGTATGCGGTTGAGCATCAAAGACCTTTGGCCGAAACGGCTGGTTTCATGGGGTTACGTCGTGCTCGTCGTCGATAGCTTCACCACCCGCAACATCAAGGACACGTGTCAAAGCCATCTCCCCGATCGCGTCTTCGACGCCTATGGCGCTTTGAATTTTTTATCGAAACAAAGTTTTGTCGATATCAGGCGCGTCGCCCTGATGGGCTTTTCAACGGGCGGCACGGCGACGCTGGAGGGAACAAAAATTGAAGGCAACGAACAACTGATGGAGCACAAATTCCAGGCGGCGGTTGCCTACTATCCCCGCTGCGCGGCAACTCAGGGCGATGCGACGGTGCCGATCCTGATTTTGACTGGCGACCGAGACAATTGGAGCCCGGCCGACCGATGCCGGAAGAGGCTTGCCAATCTGAGTGACGATAGCCCGCCCATCGAACTCAATATCTACAAGGGTACCTACCACGATTTCGATGCCCCGGAGTTCAAGGTGGGAAGGAAGGTGTTGGGTCACATCGAAAAATACAATCCGGACGCCGCCGAAAAATCCATCCGCAGCGTTCGCACATTCCTTCGAAACTACATCTCGAACTAAAGCACGAGGCTTGGAGCGCCGCCCGCGGAGGCGCTACCGCGAGAGCATGGCCTTCAGTCGCTGTTGCAAGACAAGAGGTTCGCCGGACATTCGAACCTGACTGAGCGCATGGCGCATGGCCGGCGTGAAGGGCAGCCAATGTTGTAGACGATCCAGCAACTCCTCCGACATCATGTCTTCGAGCGGGCCGGCGCCCAATTGGCCGAGCGCTTTTTCGTGGCGAGGCAATTGGCCTTGCTCGATAATGGCGAGCACTCGCTTCAAGACGATCTCGCTCGGATCGTGCAGTAAAAGCGTCGTCCAATACCATTCGCCAGGATCTGCGAGATAGGCCTCTACATAGGCTTCAGCGGTAAGCGCTGGCTTTCCAACAGCCGTCATATCCGGCAGCCACGTCAGATCCGACGCAAGCGCGCTCCGGGTGAACGCGTCGACCGCTGGAGCGTCGGCGGTGTGTTTTTCCGAGCGCGGGTTGCTACGGTTTTTCTTGGTCACTTTTGCGCCTTCTGCGTCCACCGTCACCATAGTTCAGATGCCGGAGAAAACAAGGCAATGGCGCCAGAGCATGATGCCGAAAGTGTGCGCGGTTTTCAGGCGATGTCAGGCTCAAACCGTGCACTTCGTCCAACGCGCCACGACGCAGGCGATGCCCGGAGAGTTCAATTTCCGGCGTGACGCTCGATCGGCTCGGCCAATCAATGCTTGAGCACGACCTTGCCCGCGGCTCCGGCTGCGACCGCATTCTGCGCCGCACCGATCTCGTCCAGGGTGAAGGTGTGGGAAATCGGGATGACCAGGAGGCCGCGCACGGCGGCACCGTAGGATTTGAGAAGGGCGGCTTTCATCGTGGATCTCCAGAATTGTCGTCGCGTTTGGGCGTGAGGCCAGGCTGTCGACAGGCAGCCCGGTAGAGGCCGGTTCCCGTCGTTTAAGCCGTGGCCGGACGACGCGCGGTGTCGAGCGTCCATGCGCCACCACCGGCAAAGGCGATGTAGAGGAAGATGAAGCAGAACAGGATGGCGACTTCGCCCATGTTCAGCGCCGGCCAGAAGCCATAGGGCATGTGGCCCATGAAATAGGCTGCCGCCATTTCGCCCGAGGCGATGAAAGCGGCGATGCGCGTTTGAAAGCCGACGAGCATCAGGGCCGAGGTGATCACCTCGATGGCGCCGGCAATGATCATAATCGTAGGAAGCGGATAGGGCACGCCCTGAATCGGACCCGGAAATTGCAGGAATTTCATGGTCGCGTGTTCGAGGAAGAGAAGCGCGGTGATGATGCGCAGGATGGCGAGGACATATGGCGTCCATTTGCTGGTATCGGTCATCGGGATTTTCCAAAGAGGGGTTGATGGGAGGGTTCAGGCGGCGGATGCCGCCTTCTTGAGTTCTGGTCGTCGATCCGGCTCAAGCCGGGGCTAAGGGAACATCGCCGAAGCGGAAGCTCGACGCGGTCAGGCCGCCGGCGAAGTCTTTCTGGTGATAGGTGACGGCGCCTGGCTCGTCCTCGGCCGCCCCCACCGCCACCATCAAGGGGATCAGGTGGTCTTCACGCGGATGCGCCGCGCGGGCGGCGGGCGCCTTCTCCCATTCGACAAGCCGCTCGGTGCGCTGGTCGAAGGGCGAGCGGATCAATGTCTCCTGCAGCCAGGCGTCAAAATGACGGGAGGGGCCATGTCCGGCCGCGCCCTGCATGGCCGACAGGTTATGGTAGCTGAGGCCGCTGCCGATGATCAGTACGCCTTCGTCACGCAGCGGCGCGAGCGCCCGGCCGACCTTGAGGTGCAGCGCCGGATCGTAACCGGCATCCAGCGAGAGCTGGACCACGGGGATGTCCTCGTTCGGATAGAGCGGCTTCATGATGCTGAAGGTGCCGTGATCGAAGCCGCGGGTGGGGTCGGGCCTGGCGTCGATGCCGGCGGAGTGCAGCAGATCCTGCACATGACGCGCCAGCTCGGGGGAGCCCGGCGCGCCATATTTGATCTGATAGAGGTAATCGGGGAAGCCGTTATAGTCGTAGACCATGCCCGGATTGCTGCCCGAAGAGACGGCAAAGCCCCTCTCCTCCCAGTGGCCCGAAACGACCAGCACCGCCTTCGGCAGATCCTGAAGTTCGGCCCGCATCTCGACGAGGGATTGCTCGAGCTTATCGAAATTGCTGCGAAAACCACCGGTCATATAGGGCCAGGGGCCACCGCCATGGCTGACGAAATAGGTGGGCAGTCTTGATGTCTTCACGTCGCCATTCCTTTCGGCACCGCCGCGGCGGCTGGACATCAGGCGGATCGATCGCCTCAGTCCGCCAGCTGTATCAGCGACTGTCTTGATTTTCCCTGGATTGATCAATCGGCTTTGCGAACATGCATTCTTTCCTCTAGGTTGATGATCATGGACACCATGATCAGCCTGCGGGTGTTTTGCCTGGTTGCCGAGCTCAAGAGCTTCACTGCGGCAGCACGCCGTTTGAACCTGTCGCCGGCGATGGTGAGCAAACATGTGATGCATCTGGAGAAGCGCCTGGGAAGCCGGCTGCTGAACCGGACCAGCCGGAGTGTCACCCTCACCGAACCCGGCGCACTTTATTTCAACCAGACAAGGCAGATGCTCGAAGGGCTCGACGAATTGGAAGCGTCGATCGGCAATGTCACGGTCGCGCCGCGCGGAACGCTCAAATTCAGTGCTCCGGTGTGGGCGGCGAGTTCAGGCTTTGTGAACATTCTGGCCGAATACAACCAGCGTTATCCGGATGTCAGCCTGGATATGGATCTGAGCGGCCGCATCACCAATCTGGTCGATGAGGGCTTTGACCTTGCATTGCGGGCCATGTCGTCCGAACGGCTCGATCCGGGTCTCGTCGCGCGCCCCTTGGCGACGATAGAATTCCGCCTGATGGCATCGCCGGATTATCTCAGGCGCTCCGGGCGCCCCCAGAGCATCGCCGAGCTGAACGGCCACGCGCTGCTTCGCTATAATGGTATCAATATCAGCGAAAGCCTTCTGTTGGGCGGTCACAACGACCGGCATAAGGTCACCTTCCGCAATGTGCTGCTGAGCAGCAACGAGACACTTCTGCACCTGGCGGCTTTGCGGGGCATGGGCCTGGTCTTCCTGCCGGAATGGCTGGTGGAGGAGGATTTGGAAGCAGGCCGGCTCGAAGTGGTGTTTCCGGAGACGCTCGGCATCAGCAACACGCTCCATGCCGTCTATCCGAGCCGGAAATACCTTTCCGCCAAAGTCCGCACCTTCATCGATTTTCTCGTCCTGCGCTCGCCACAGGTATTCTGACGCGCACAGAACGCCCGACCGGGCAAACCAGTTGAGACCATTCCCAAATCTTTTAAAGCTGCAGCAATCGGCTCATCGCTCGGTATGGCAGCCGCGATATTTAGCATGAAGAGATTACGCGTCACGCGTGTTATAGTCTCCTTGTCCATCTGATCCTTCCGGCCGGTTGGCATTGTTGCCGAGTAATGACTTGCTCCGTGAGTCTCCGGCCCATGAGGGCCTCTCCATGCAAAAGATTCCCACTGTGCATTTCGAAGCGGCGAGCACTCTTGCCGTGGTGGTATCGTCCAATGAACCGCTGCTTTTCCTGTCGGACGACCAGAAGGTCATCGCGGCGAGCGCATCCTTCTGCCGGGCCTTCGACATCGACCCCAAGACGGTTTGCGGCCAAAGCCTCAGCGAAATTGGAAACGGCGAATGGGCGATGCCCCAGCTTGCGTCACTGCTGAGGGCCACCGCCTCGGGGAGTGCCACCATCGAGGCCTACGAAATCGACTTTCAACGGCCAAACCAGAAAACACGGCACCTGGTCGTCAATGCAAGGACGCTCGATGACGGCGACATCGACCATATTCGCCTGCTTCTGGCCATCACCGACGTGACCGATATACGCGCCGAGGCTCGGCTGAAAGATGATCTCGTTCGCGATAATGCGATCCTGCTGCAGGAGGTCCAGCACAGGGTCGCTAACAGCCTCCAGATCATTGCGAGCGTTCTCATGCAGAGCGCCCGGCGGGTCCAGTCGGAGGAAGCGCGCGGGCATCTCCATAACGCCCATCACCGGGTCATGTCGATTGCGGCACTGCAACGCCAACTCTCCATGTCCAACAGCGGCAAGGTTGAACTCCGTACCTATTTCACTCAGCTTTGCCAAAGCCTCGGCGCGTCGATGATTGCTGACCCCGACAGGCTTTCGATTCAGGTGATGGTCGATGACAGCGCCGTGGAAGCGGACGTTTCCGTTCGCCTGGGGCTTGTCGTGACCGAACTTGTCATCAACGCCCTCAAGCACGCCTTTCCCGATGAACGACCGGGGTCAATCGTCATCGACTATCGATCATCCGGCAAGGATTGGACTCTCTCTGTTACCGACAACGGCATCGGCATGCCTGCGGGTGGGGAAGCACTAAAGGCCGGCCTGGGGACTGGCATAGTGGAGGCGCTGGTCAAGAGCCTGAATGGTGACATCCAGGTGAGCGATGCGGGTCCCGGCACCGCCGTCACAATCCGCCACCTGGAAAGCGCCGGTTTGCGAACCGACATTTCTACGGCCGCGTAGGAACCGATTGGCTTCCCAAACGCTACACTACCGGAGCCCGCGAGGTTCACACTCCAATTTGACCGAGTGAATGATGAAAAATGGCAAGGCGGTCGTCCTGGTCGTCGAAGACAGCACGCTTATTCGGATGAGTGCCGTCGATCTGGTATTCTCTGCGGGTTACGAAGCGCTTGAGGCCTGCGACGCGGACGAGGCAATTCGCATCCTCGAGGCGCGAAACGACATCGATCTGGTTTTCACCGATGTTCAGATGCCCGGCACGATGGACGGCATCAAGCTATCGCATTACATCCGGGATCGGTGGCCGCCCGTCAGGCTGATCGTTGCCTCCGGCGCGGCAATCCTCGAAGAGAGCGATCTGCCCACGGGAAGCAGGGCCTTCTCGAAACCCTATGATAACCACGCAATTACCGATGCGATGGCTCATCTGCTGTCGATCGGGAACACGACTGAACTGGTAAGTTAGGTGCTTTTCGACGGTGGGACTCTGGGCGAGTAGTACGGCGCGCCGTCTGACACGCAACCGCAGGAACTGAACATTGACACAACCCGCAGCCGATAAGGTCCGCTTCAAATTTGTTACGCAATGTCCAAGAGATGATGGCTGCGGCGTTTTCGTCTTGCAGATGCTGACGGGCAAACCCTACGACCAGATTGCCGGCATGATCGATTGGGGCGTTCAGACCAATCATTACACGACGTGGAAAGAACTGCGCGGCGTCCTGACCGAGTTGGGCTGGCAGACTGGCGGATTACGCAAGGCAGAGAGCTGGGGCGATGTTTACGGGGTAGCGGTCGTCCATGTCGAAGGAGACCATTTCATCCTCTATGACGCCGACAACGGCGTCTTCTATGATCCGGGGCAACCCGATGGCCCCGATCTCCATAGCCGCCTCGTTCCTATGAACTACCTTCCAGTGCAATTGCCGGAGAGCGGTGCGTAAAAATGCAAAAGCACGTCCCCAACCTCCGTCATCCCAGGCTCGCGCATACGGAAAGACACACCCGCCGAGCAGCTTACTCACCCCAAATAGGCAAATGAACCGAACCATGTTTGTCTCTAGCCGGCTTGATGCGAGGCTGATCCGGGGGTAATCCAGAACACAGCCACCCTCTCCTTCGACACCAATCTGAAACGACCCCATGGCGCACTCCCTCAACACAGCCCCATCGCCTGCCGGCGGCCCCAACCAGCCGAAACTTGACACGGACGACATCTGGCAGGCCCGCGTCGATCTTGCGGCCTGCTTCCGGATGGCAGCAAGGCTCGGCATGGAGGAAGGGATCTGCAACCATTTCTCGGCCGTCGTTCCCGGCTATGACGACCTGTTCATCGTCAACCCTTATGGCTACGCTTTCGCCGAACTGACGGCCTCGATGCTGTTGATCTGCGACTTTCACGGCAACGTGGTGTCGGGCAGCGGGCAGCCCGAGGCCACCGCTTTTTACATCCACGCCCGAATTCATAAGAACATTCCCCGCGCCAAGGCGGCGTTCCACACCCATATGCCTTACGCCACCGCCCTTTCCATGACGGAGGGCGATCCCCTGATCTTTGCCGGGCAGACCGCACTGAAATTCTATGGACGTACGGCCGTCGACCGCAACTATAACGGCCTGGCGCTCGACGCGCGCGAGGGCGATCGCATCGCGGCCGCCATCGGTGATGCCGACATCGTCTTCATGAAGCACCACGGCGTGATGGTCTGCGCACCCAATATCGCCGAGGCCTGGGACGACCTCTATTACCTCGAGCGCGCCTGCGAAGTGCAGACGCTCGCCCTGTCGACCGGACGCCAAGTCCTTGCCGTCGCGCCTGAGATCGCGGAAGCGGCGTACCGGCAAATGCGCGAAGGAGACCCGGAATCGGCCCGGCTCCATCTGGAGTCCGTGAAGCGCACGCTCGATCGCAGCGAGCCGGAATACAAGCGCTGAACCGCAGACCGCGTCTTACGCGTGCGCCGGCCGCCAATGGGGATAGGTCAGTCTGTCGAGACCGAAAGCGGCTTCCAGAACGATCATGACGTCGTCGACATCAATCGTCTCGGTGAGGCTTTGGCCGGGTGCGTAGCGTCCATAACCGATGGTGACCGGCCCTCCCGACGCGCCAAGAGCGCTCGTCTATCCGCGGCGAGCATGCCGATGACTGCTCTGCGGGCTTCGATGGCGCCCGCGAGTTCTTCAGCGATTTAGTGAAAATACAACCATACGTTTTTGCCTTTGATTTAAGTTCCGCTGTTACTGATCGCGGTTGTAGCAATTTTCTTGCGGCGCAACCACGAACACGGATACCGGGAAGGCAGCCTTTGCATGTTGCATCGTTTCATCGTTGACCGATCCGGCAACTTCGGAATCATGACGGCGCTACTCGTCGTCCCCCTGTTCGGTGCGGCGGGTACAGCCATTGATTTTGGCAGCGCCCTGTCGCTTCGCACCGAACTCTATGCCGCTGCGGACGCGGCGGCGGTCGGATCCATTACACCGGCTTCGGAAGCAGCAAAGCAAGCAAACACGATGTCCGGCGATGGGGCGCTGACGCTCGGAAAATCCGAAGCCCAGAAGATCTTCTTTTCACAGACGTCACAAAAACAGGACGTGCCCGTTAACGTCGACATCAGCGTTCAGAAACAGGGCGGTGTTCTCAGCTCCACCGTATCCTTTAGCGCGACGATGCCCACGACCTTCATGCAGGTGATGGGATTTCATCAGATCACCGTTTCCGGGACGGCAACAGCCCGGTATGAGACGCCGTCCTACATGGATTTCTTCATGCTGTTGGATAACACGCCCTCGATGGGCGTTGGGGCCACCGCTGCTGACATAACCGCCATGAAAAATGCGACAGCAAACGGCCACGATGGCGGCAAAGATAAAAACTGCGCATTCGCATGCCACATCGTTTCTGAAAAGGGCGTAGAGGATAAGAAAAGCTACTACAATGTCGCTCGCAAAAACGGCGTGACCATTCGTATCGACGTGGTCGCAGCTGCCGTTAAAGCCTTGATGGCCAAAGCGAAGGACACGCAGTCCATGGCAAGCCAATTCCGGGTCGCCGCCTATACGTTCGGCAAGACGGCCCAGGACGCCAAAGCGGCGAAGCTCTTTAAGGTCTCCGACCTCGACTATGATCTTGGCGCCGTAGCAGTCGCGACGGACATGATAAGTCTTATGAGCATTCCATTTCAGAACTACTACAGCGACCAGCAGACGAGTTTTGACGAAGCGTTGAAAGGCATCGAAAGCGAAATCAAGGGTGCCATCGGCAAGGGCACCAGCAATGCCGATCGCCAGAAGATCGTATTTTTCGTCGCTGACGGCGTTGGGGATAGCTATAAGCCGACCGGCTGCACCAGCCCGAAAGGGGCAAACGGTGGACGATGCATCGAACCGATCGACACGAGCTATTGCAAGAAGCTCAAGGATCGCGGCATCAAAGTCGCCGTCCTTTATACGACCTATCTGCCCTTGCCCGACAATGGCTTTTATAATGACTGGGTAAAGCCTTTCGAGACCAAAATCGCCGCGAAAATGGAAGAATGCGCAACCCCCGGCTTCTATTTCGCGGTCAGTCCCACCGAAGGCATTGAAGAGGCCATGGAGGCCTTGTTCCTGAAGATCGTCAGCGCACCTCGGATAACCAGCTAGGCCGATGCGAGGATTGAAAGTGTTAGAGCGTCCTTTGTGCGTCCGAAAGGACGCACGGCGCTCTAAGCCTTGCCCAGATGTTTCGGCCAGAATTCCTGATGAACTTTGGCGGCTTCTTCTTCGAGGTTCGTCGGGCCAACCACGGTGACGTTGCGCGCGCCGGTTTGCAACACCGCCCGGCTCGGCACGTTCAACCCGATCCCGGCGATCTCGCCAAGCCGCGTTTCGGAGCATGCAAACACCATGCGCCCGATGCCCGACCAGTAAATCGCCCCGGAGCACATCGCACACGGCTCCGTGCTGGTGTAGAGCGTGCAGCCGGCGAGAAAAGCAGTGTCGTAGTGCTGCGCCGCCAGTTTGACCAGGTTCATCTCGGCGTGGTTGGTCATATCGTGGCCGCTGAAGACGCTGTTTTCGGCGCGCAGGATGACTTCACCGTCCTTCACCAGCACCGAGCCAAACGGTTCGTCGCCGTTTGCCAGCGCGGATTTCGAGAGTGCAATCGCCTCGCGTAAAAACGGCTCGTGGTTTTCCATCAGAGTCCCCCCAGCTAGAGCGGGATGATCTTGTCTTGAATCGGAGCGATTTCCAAGGGGCTGCAAACAGGGGTGAGGTGGGTCAGTACGCACCGCCACCTGTTACCCTCCCGGTGATAGACGTCGGTGATCCATTCGTCGGCTGATATTGGTTCGCCACGGAACATCCCCGTGTTCTGCCCGCGACCGGTCACCGTGGCGACATTGCCGAGCAGATGGACGTGATGCGTCGTCTTGGTCATCGTGTCATGGCTCAGGACACCGGATCCGATCGCCGAAAGAACAGCCTGTGCAGGGATGGGGCCACGCTCAGGCGTCACCAGCACCCAGTCCTGCGTGATGCAGGCGGCGATCTGGGTGGGATCGTTGGAAACCATCGCCGCGTTGAAGGCGCGCTCGGCCTCCTCGAGCGCTTCAAGGGCTGCGGCACTCACGCCGACATGTCCTCGTTCCAGCGGCGTTGCATCTCCTCAGGCGTGACCTGCTCGATGGTTTGCGACAACATCCAGCGATGACCGAAGGGATCAAGCACCTGCGCCACCCGCTCGCCAAAACTCTGGTCGGTCGCCGGGCGCAACATCGTCGCCCCGGCCGACAGCGCCTGCGCCAGTGCTTCGTCGGTCGACACCGTGTCCATGTGGAAGGTCACCGGCGAGCCTCCGATGGCATCGGGAGACAGGGCGCCGAAGTCCGGATATTCGTCTGCCAACATCATCATCGTCTCTCCGAAACGCAGCTCGGCATGGCCGATCCGCCCGTCCGAAGGATCGGTCATGCGGAAGACTTCCGTGGCGCCGAAAGCCTCCTTGTAGAAGTCGATGGCCCGTGCCGCATCCTTGACGATGAAGTAGGCGCTCACTTTTCGGGCAAAACTCGGCATGGATGATCCTCCTTGACTGGGTCCTTTATTAACGTTACGTATCGTAAAGATATGAGTCAAGAGAGTAATGCAACACCGAAGAAACGAGGGCGGCCGCCAAGCGCAGCCGCCCAGAGGCGTGCCTTGGAGGCGGCCCATGAAATCCTGATGGCCGAAGGTTTTGGCCGCATGACGATCGAAGCCGTGGCGGCGCGGTCCGGTGTCGGCAAACCGACGATCTACCGCTCCTGGGCCAACGCGCAGGAACTGGCGATGGCCGCTCTTCTGGTCAACCGGCTACCGGAAGCGGAGGTTGGAGGCGGCACGGCGCAGGCGGCTCTCGGCGCGCAGATGAGCGGACTGGTGACTGCCTTTGCGAGCACGCGCGGGCGGCAGATCACCATGGCACTTGCCGCCGCCGACCCGGAAAGCGAATTCACCAAGGCCTTCCGCAACCAGGTGATCCTGTCGAGCCGCAACGCGGGTCGTGTCATCCTGGAGGAGGCTCTGGCTCGGGGAGAGATCGTTCCGCCGCTTGATATGGAGGCGCTGCTCGACATGATCTATGGACCGGTCTTCTTCCGGCTGCTGGTCGGCCATCGCCCGGTCTCGCCGGAGTTCGGCGATGCGATCGTCAGGACCGCGTTGCGGGCCGTTGCACCATCGGGCGCGTCAGACCCTTCCGTCGCGATGGGCGAAGCCGATATCCCCCTGCCTGCTTCGATGCTCATGGATGCACCGTCCTCCGTTTCCCGCTCTTGATGCTCTCATAGATCATTTCCAGCCGCCTTGAGGCGACATAGGCACTGTCCTCGTATCCGGCTGACGGCCAATCCAATCGATTGCTGCCGTCAGCCGCCACGATCCAGAACCATCGATTATCGATCCCTTCGCCGGCCTGTGACCGGAATATCCTTCCGATCTGGGTATCGCCGTCGAAAGCGACGTAGTCGTCGCCGGGTTTCTCCTTCCAGGCGTGCCGCCATTTGTATTTGATTTCTCGGCCGCTGACATGTTCCCACGATTTCCATGTGATTTGTTCTGGCATGCGTCGTCCTGTCCCCTCGCGAGGTTTCCGTTTGACCGCATAGTTGATGGATGGCTCCCGCCCGAGCCGGTGAATTCAGATCAGCGTCGGTTCCGGATCGGGGTCGATCGGATCGATAATGTCAGCCGTGTCATTCTTCGGCGAACCCACATTGCGGCCGATCGGCCACATGGTCATCAACTCGGCCGGGAATGGCTTCATCAGGTCGTTCGGATCGGGTTCCGGCGATAGCCAGCGTTCATAATCCTCACGATGCAGGATGACCGGCATCCGATCATGGATCTGCGCCATCATCTCATTCGGCTCGCAGGTGACAATTGCGAAGCTCCGAGTCTCTATGTCATTGTCGCGCCGCGTCTCCCAGATGCCGGCGAGCGCAAAGGGCGAGCCGTCAGCCATGGCGATCGCATAGGGCTGCTTGTTCTTGCCCGTGCCGAAGATATCCTTCCACTCGAAGAAGCCGTTGATCGGCACCAGGCAACGGCGCGATCTGTAGGCCGAGCGGAACAGGCCGTTGGTATCGATGCCTTCGCATCTGGCATTGATCGGTGGGGGACGCCCTCCCGGCTTCATCCATGCCGGCATCAGACCCCAGCGCGCCGAGGCGAACACCGGCCCCATAATATCAGGTTCGCGGACCATGTCGCGAATGATGATTGGATAATCCAGCGTCGGCGCGCCGTTATAGCGCGGAAATCGGTTCCCGAGCGCATCGATCGCACCTCGCTCTGCGAAGGCGAAATTTCCCACCAGTTCCTCAAGCGAGGTCTTGATATAGACGCGGCCGCACATCCGGAACTCCATCCCCTATATTAGATGTTCCGATTATGTTCTGGTGGCTCGAGGCGAGTCAAGGCCGGTCGCTACAACCGACGCCGTCATCACTTTCGCCAGCGTCAAGGTGAAGCCGGTGACGGCCTCGACGACCTCCGATGGCAGAAAACTGCATTCCGCTTGACAGCCTTCCTACTGGAAGGTAGATAGACCTATGAGCAATCTTTCGACGACGTCCGACGAGATCCTGGCCTCCGCCCGAGCATTGATCATGACTGGAGGCTATAACGGCTTCAGCTATGCCGATATTGCTGCCGTCGTCGGGATCCGCAAGGCCAGCATCCATCACCATTTTCCCAGCAAGACCGACTTGGTGCGCACGCTTGTCATGCGATATCGTGAGGATGCCGAGGCGGGTATCGCGGGCTTGGAGCAGCAGGTGCAGGATCCCCTGGCGCTCCTCCAAACCTATGCGGGCCACTGGGCCCAGTGCATCGAGGATGCAAGCCGGCCGTTTTGCGTGTGCGCCCTGCTTGCGAGCGAACTGCCGGCACTGCCGCCGGAGGTCGCAGCCGAGGTCAAGGCTTTCTTCCGCTTTGCGTCGGCATGGCTGACCTCGGTGATGGAGCGAGGCGCTCAGGGCGGGAGTTTGAAACTGTCGAGCGCACCGCGCGTCGAGGCTGAAGCCTTCATGGCCTCCGTCCATGGCGCTATGCTGTCGGCCCGGGCTTACGGGACCCCGGAGGTCTTCGCCACCATTCTGGCCCCCACCTTGCAGCGGCTCACTCCGACCGCCGCTCGATAAAGTTCCGGGCGGAATATAGCCCGGAGCGATAACCACGTTCAGCGAAACTACCAACTAGTAGGAAGAACGACATGATCAAGAACATTCTCCCCGCCCTCGTGCTGGGGCTCACCACTATCGCGTCGGCGGCCCTTCCCGCGGCGCCTACCCATGCCGAAGACCAGAAGGCCGAGCAGTTCCATGTCAGGGGCAGCATCGTCACCTATAGCGGCTCCACTCTCACGGTGAAGACCCGCGAAGGAGAGACCATCGATGTCACCCTCGCCGACGGTTGGAACCTGGCGAGCGTTGCAAATGCTGCGATCACCGACATCAAGCCGGGCGACTTCGTCGGCATCGCATCGCTGCCGAGTGAAGGCGGCGGCGATGGCGCGCTTGAGGTGCTGATCTTCCCGCCGGCGATGAAAGGTGCCGGTGAAGGCAGCTACGGTTGGGACCTCAAGCCCAACAGCAGCATGACCAATGCGACCGTGGCCGACGCCGTCAAGGGCGTCGACGGCCGCACCGTCACCGTCTCCTATCACGGCAAGGAAAAGAAGATCGCCATTCCGGACGGCACCCCCGTCGTGACCATCGCTCCGGCCACCAACGACGATCTCGTTCCCGGCGCCGTCGTCTTCATTCCCGCCGAGAAGGCTGCCTCAGGGGCCCTCGCCCATCAGGTGCTTGTCGGAAAGAATGGCGTGGTCCCGCCCATGTGACCACGTCGTCGCCGGTCGGCCGGGCCGCCCCCGGTTCGACCGGCGATTCACCAGGGAATGCCGCCTGACCGGCAGGCGATGGACTCGAACGACGGAGAACGTCGTCGCGACAGCAGCCCGGCGGTGCTGGGGGCGATTCCGTGAAACCCAATCTCGATGACGGACGCCACCGCTCGTGACGGTGAGCCCGCCCCTATCAGACCAACACCATCACATTCAGGAAAGAGATCATGATGACCACCGATCAAACCACCGTCGCGTCTGGCGACAGGGAAGAGTGGCTGACGCGCTATTACTTCACGCGAGCAGCCTTTTCCGCCATCTGGGTCGCCGCAGCCTTGACGGCCGGCCGCCAGTCTCTCGCCGTCGCGGCAGCATTGCTAATCGTCTACCCGGCCTGGGATGCCGCCGCCAACCTCATCGACGCAGCGCGGAACGGCGGCCTGGCAAACAACCGCAGCCAGGCGATCAACGTCGCCGTTAGCGCGGTGACGACAGCGGCGGTGATCGTCGCGCTGACGATGAGCATGAACTGGGTTCTCGGCGTCTTCGGCCTCTGGGCCATCTTTTCCGGCCTGCTGCAGCTTGGAACCGCTGTCCGGCGCTGGAAGACCCATGGCGGCCAGTGGGCCATGATCCTCAGCGGCGGCCAATCTGCTGTCGCAGGCGCCTTCTTCATCGCCCAGGCGCAAATGCCGGAAGCGCCATCCATTGCCAACATCGCCGGATATGCCGGCCTCGGCGCCTTCTATTTCCTGGTGTCGGCCGTCTGGCGGAGCGTCACGCAGATGCGGCGGAAGCGGGCCTGAGGCGGCCGGAGTGGGAGATTTCCCGGCCGCGGCGGGCCGGGCGGCGGAGGTCGGCCTATCAGCATCTCTCGGAGCGGTTTGGACTTCGCAGGCTCCGTCATGGAACCATCGCATCCGCAAATGCTTAAAGCCATCTATCGACGATGGCGCGCAAAGCGGATGGGCCACGACATGAAAGATCAATACCAACCGATCTACACATGGCGCGAGACCTGGCCTGGAGAAGGACATCAGGATTTTAGCGGCTTCGACGGCGACCAGTCTTTCGGCCGCGTCGAGCTTGAGAACGCGGCTGACCTGAAACCCGGCCTGTGGAAGTGGAACGCTACCCACCTTCCCTGGGTGCGAAAGGAGATAATGCCTCGCAGCGGCTCGGAGGAAACCTCGCGAGAGGCATGCCGCCGGGTCGAGGAGCATTATGAGAAGCTGAAGGCGGTTCACGGGCGGTAGAGCACATCAGTTGATAGGGCTCCGGTCTCGGATCGCTGGTTCTCTGCCATTGAACCCAACCTCCGTTATCCCGGGCCTTGAGCCTGGGATCCATGCCCGCTGCCGATCGAGACGAGAGTGGATCCTCGGGTCAAGCCCGAGGAGGACGGAGCGCGGAGTGGCGGCTGGAGCAAGGACAGGACGCATGCGGACATGATCGGCGACAGGTCGCACGGTCGGCGATCTCGTTCTGCCGAAACGCGCAGCGGCGGTGTGACCGCTAGCACCGCCTTGTGTAAGTTTTCAAAAAGCGGTTAGCTGCCATCGTTGGCTATGCCTCGTGTGCTGAGACGTGTCCGCATTTCGGGGGAAATCTCGTGCACTGGTCCAAACCCCTAAGACTGCATCTCGGCGTCCTGGTCGTCGCATCGCTGCTTTGCACGTCGACGCCGATCATCTGGCTGGCGTTCAGGCAAGGAAGCGATGCTGCCGTCAGTGCGGGCGTGCAGCAGATGCGCGAGATGAGCCTGCGGCTGATCGAGGGGTACCGCAATACGCTGCAGGGTGGCACCGAGGCGGTGGCACTGGCATCGACCCTGCCGCAGCTCACCTCCCCGCCGCCTCAGGATATCGCGGCGAAACAGCAATTCTTTCTGGAGGTTCTCAGAAACGTCCCCAACGCGACGAGCGTCTACACCGGCTATCCTGACGGCTCGTATCTGCAGGTCATCAACACGCAAAGGCAGGATGTCCGCCGGATCCTCGCAGCACCCGATGGCACGGCTTTCGCGATCCGCACGATAGCACGCAGACAGGGCCCGGACGTCATGTCGACGTTTCGCTTCCTCGACCTCCAGGCAAGGCCGATCGCCGAGCGAGACGTCGACCATGCATCATTCGATCCGCGGCAACGCCCCTGGTACCAATCCGTCATCCAGCAGGGCGAGGAAGTATCCGTCGGACCCTATGTTGCGGGAACGCTGCAGCTTCCAACGCTGACGATCGCAGCACCGATGAAAGACGACGATCAGGTTGTCGTCGGCATCAACATCCACCTGATGACTGTCAGCCGGCTGCTGGATGCGCAGGAAATTTCGCCGCGGGCGCGCGCCTACATCATCGATGATGCCGATGATCTGATCGCCCATTCCGACCCGGCAATCATGAACAGGCTTCTCGGCATATGGTCGAAAAATGCCGATGGCGCCGTTGCCGTCGACACGACGACAGACAGTTACGACACGAGCCTGGAAACGGTGGCGAGGCTCAGGCGGGATCCGGCCTTTGCAAGCGGCGGCGTGGTGCGGATCGATCTCGATGGCGAACGCCAGATCCTGCAGATCGCCCCCGTCGGTGTGTCCGGTCTGTTCAAGGGAAGCGTCGCCGCAATCGTCGTGCCCCTGGAAGATCTGGTGGCTGAGGCCAATCGGCTGCTCATGCACAATCTCCTGATTGCGGCCGCCTTCGTGATTGCGGGTGTCGCTGCCTCGGTGATGCTCTCGCGCATGGTCAGCCGCTCCCTCTATCGGCTGGCGGACGAGGCGCGCAGGATCGGCGATCTCGACGTCGGCGAGAAAGGTGTGTCCCACTCCTGGATATCGGAGATCAACACGCTGGCGAGCGCGCTGGCGGCAAGCCGCCATGCCATCAGCCAGTTTGCCCTCTACGTGCCGCGCGAAGTCGTCAGGCGGATCGTCAATCCCGAAGGGCGAGCGGTCGCCAAGGCGCAGCGGCAGGATGTGACGGTGCTGTTCACCGACATCCGCGACTTCACCACCATATCCGAGCAGCATTCGCCAGAGGATGTGGTCGATACGCTGTCGGCCTATTTCGAACTGTTGAACACCATCGCCGAGCGCAATGGCGGGACTGTCGTGCAATATCTCGGCGATTCCATTTTCGTCATGTGGAACGCCCCCATTCCAGATGCCGGACATGCCGAAAACGGCTGCCGATGCGCGCTTGCCATGAAAGCGGCGGTCGACGACTTGAACGATGCCAACCGCCGGAATGGCCGTCCCGCGCTCGTCACGCGGTTTGGATTGCACACCGGCCCCGCGGTCGTCGGCAGCTTCGGCGCGATTTCCAGGCAGCAGTACACAGCCATGGGCGATACGATCAATGTCGCCTCACGGCTGGAAGGACTGAACAAGGAATTCAACACCTCGATCCTGGTGAGCGCCGCCATCCACGACGCCGTCGCCGATAGCTTCGCCCTTCGCCCGCTTGGCCTGGTGCAGCTCAAGGGGCGCGCCGAGAAGGTCGATCTATGGGAACTTGTCGGGGAAAGCCGGAGGACGCAGGAATGAATGAGGCGTTCGGGTTTGCTGCCAACGGCAGCTTCGCGCCGCCAGCAGCCTTTGTGGCGTCGTAAACTTTCTCTATTTCCTTCGTCATTTAATCATGGCCGCCAAGGGTATCGCCAATGGGATGGGAAGCACTCGGGCAATGGGGCGAAGACGCGGTTCGCATCGAACGGCTCACGGGTGGCGTTGCCAACGACGTGTGGAGCGTTCGCCTCCATGGGCAGATCGCGGTCGCTCGTCTCGGCTCCAGGAGCGACGCTGATCTTGCATGGGAAGCCGAGCTGCTCCAATACCTCGACCGTGAAGGCATGACCGTTCCAGTGCCGATCCCGACGACTGACGGCCGCCTATTCGCAAACGGTCTGGTGGTGATGAAATACATGGAGGGCGGACCGCCCGAGACGGAGTCCGACTGGCGTCGCGTCGCCGACACGCTGCGCGAGCTGCATCGGCTGACGCAGGGCTGGCCGCAGCGCCCGGGCTGGCGATCGTCGAGAGACCTCCTGCATACTGAGACCGGAACGAGGATCAACCTTGCCGCGATGCCGCCGGAGGGCGTTATTCGATGTCGAGCAGCGTGGGCGCGGCTCATCGGGCGTCAGACATGCGTTGTCCACGGCAACCCCAACAGCCCTGGCAACATCCGCATCACCGCAGATCGGGTCGCGTTGATCGACTGGGATGAGACACATGTCGACGTCCCCGACCTTGACCTGGTGCTGCCCGGCAACGCTGCCGATCTCGACGACGGCGCACATGACATCGCCGCGCAAGCCTCAGCCGCATGGGAAGCCGCCGTCTGCTGGCAGGACGAATACGCAGTCAAGCGGCTTGCCGAGGTTCGGGCGGTCTGAGCAGTTTCGCCGGATCGACTGGCCGCATCCACCAGTCAAGAGGCATGGCCGATTGAGTCGAGCTGTCACACGCTCGCGCTGAGCGTGATGAGAAGTTCATCCAACTGCTCGAACTGCTCGGGCAACGCGTCTTCCATGCCGACGAAAGACTGGTCGAGCGCTTCCTTCGAGGGATAGAGTTCCCGCAGCACCAGCAGCGTCCTGCCGTCCGCTTCCTCGAAGGTCACCGTGGTGACGGCGCCCTCCTCCCCGCCTTCGTCATTGGTCCAGACGAGGCGCGATGGCGGCGACACGTCGAGATACTTGCCGAAGAAGGCCATGGCGTCGGCGGCGTCGTGTCCGAACGCGATGCGATAGCTGCCGCCGGTGCGAACATCCATCTCGCAGGAAAGAATGGGCACGCCCATCGACTTCGGCGCCCACCACAGCTTGAACAATTCGGGCTTGGTCCACGCGTCGAATACGAGGCGAACCGGGCCGTTGAAGGTGCGCGTCACCACGAGTTCAAGCTCCGACCTCCGTTCGACCACCGTGCGGCCGTTACTCGCTCTGTCCCCCATCGACTTTCTCCTTCCGTTTCAGGGCCTCGATGACTTCATCAAGCGCGTCGAAGCGTTCGTTCCAGATCTGGCGGCGCGCTTCGATCCAGGCCGCCTCTTCCTCGAGCCCGCGTGAGCCCAGCCTGCAGGTCCGCACACGCCCGACCTTCTCCGTCGTCACCAGCCCCGCCTGCTCCAGGACGCCGATATGCTTCTTCATACCCGTGAGGGTCATGTGGAATTTCTCTGCGAGCTCCGTGATCGAAGCATCCGCGCTCCCGAGCTGCTCCAGAACACCGCGTCGCGTGGCGTCCGAGAGCGCGGCAAAGGAGGCATCAAGGCGAGCTGTCGAAAACTGAACCATCTAGTTCAGTGTTTAGCACGCGGGTTGGCGTCATGCAAGGGACCGAAATCGGCATCAGGCTGCCAAGGCTCCACCGTTCCGTCGTCCCCGAGCGTCAGTTTCTTTCCCCTCATTGCCAATCCAGCGCAAAATTGCCTTTGACATTTCGCTGAACAGAATATATCTATGCGGCTATATAGCTAGATGGTGATATATGGACGACAAGCTCGATGCGATTTTCTCCGCACTCGCCGATCCCACGAGGCGCGCAATTCTTGGGCGGCTTGCGAACGGCAAGGCGACGGTGGCTGAACTCGCTGATCCCTTCGAGTTGTCTCAGCCTGCCATATCAAAGCATCTCAAGGTCCTGGAACAGGCCGGATTGATCCGCTCCGGCCGTGAAGCGAATTCGCGTCCCCGCGTCCTCGAGCCGGCCGCGTTGAAGACGGTTGCTGATTGGGTCGCCGATTACAGACGCTTCTGGGATCAAAGCTTTGATCGTCTCGATGACTATCTGTCCAAGGTACAAGGATACGACAATGACTAATCCAGAGACCGATACCGCCAATACCCGCGACCTGGTTCTTGTCCGAAGGTTTGATGCCCCATGCGATCTGGTTTTCAGGGCATGGACCGACCCGAAAGCGTTGGTGCAATGGTGCGGCCCTCACGGTTTCAAGGCGGTGGGCGATCGGCTTGAAGCCTGGCCCGGCGGCAGACACCGCGCCTGTCTGATCGCGCCAGATGGAGAAGAGCATTGGGTCGGCGGAAAATACCTGGAGGTCGAGCCGCCGCACAGGCTTGTCTTCACACATGCCTGGGAGCTCGCAACCGGCGAAAACAGCCCGGAAACGGTCGTCACCATCACGTTCAGGGACAGCGACGGAGGCACGGAAATGACGTTTCGGCAGAGTGGATTTGAAAGCGCATCGTCACTTGAGGGGCATGAAGCCGGCTGGTCGCAAAGTCTCGAGCGATTGAGCTTCTTTCTCGGGACTAGACCCGAAGGGCCGGATCATGCCTAAGGCGGCGATGAAGCTCTATTATTGCGAGACGCTCAATCCCCGGAAGGCCTGCGCCGCCGCTCGTTTTCTCAAAGCCGACGTCGAGTTCGTCAGGGTTGACCTGGCAAGCGGAGAACAGCGCACCGCAGAATTCCTGGCGCTTAACCCGAACGGGAAAGTCCCGGTACTGCAGGATGATGCCGGAACTTTATGGGAAGCGAACGCCATCATGTGCAGGCTGTCTGACAGCATCGAATCGGATTTTTGGCCGCATGACCACCGGCAGATCGACGTGCTGCGCTGGTTGAGTTGGGATGCCAGTCACTTCACCCAGCACGGGGCAACGCTGTGGTTTGAAACCTTGATCAAGCCGTTGTTCGGCGGGGAGCCTGACGTCGCCGTGATCGAAGATGCGAAGACGAGCTTCCGACTACATGCTCGCGTGCTCGACGACCATTTGGCCACTAACAGCGTCGCGGTCGGGAAGACACTGACTGTCGCAGATTTCGCATTGGCCGCTGCACTTCCTTATGCGACTTCTGCTGAGATTCCACTTGCCGAGTTTCGGCATATACAGGCGTGGTACGAACGGCTCGAAGAACTGGATGCGTGGCGAAACCCGTTCCCAGCCTAAGAGGGTACGGGCGAAGGACCTTTTTTTGCCAGGGTCAAAGGCGTTGGCAAAGGCACGCAAATTATCGAGATCGGCCACTGATCTATTGGCTACGTTTCTGGAGATGAAGCATGTTCACCCACGTGATGATTGGAAGCAACGACTTGGAGCGGGCCAGAAACTTCTACGACGCCACGTTCGCTGCATTGGGAGGCAAGCCCGGCGAGATGGATGCAAGAGGCAGGCTGATCTATGCCCACGAGGGTGGTCGGCTGATGATCACGAAACCGATTGATGGCAAACCGGCGACCGTAGCCAACGGTGGGACTATCGGTATCGCCGCCGCAAGCCCCGACCATGTTCTAGCGTGGCATGCCGCCGGTACCGCGCATGGTGGCACAGCGATCGAGAGCCCGCCACGGGAACGTCCGAACGGGTCATTCGTCGCCTATCTTCGCGATCCTGACGGAAATAAACTGACCGTACGATCGCAGCCGACGAAATGAGATAGCCTTCAGCAGCGCCTACTGGACAGCGTGGTCGAGAGCGACCCATGTGCCATCAATCCTGCGCCGGCTCCCACAGCTCGACTGGGTTGCCTTCGGGATCGTGAATCCGGGCAAAGCGGCCTACCTCCGAGTTCCACTCGTCCCGGGTTTCCACCGCAATCCCACTTGCCGTCAGGCTGGCGATCAGCCCATCGAGATCGTCCACGCGGAAATTGACCATCCATTGTTGTTCCGCACGACCGAAATAGTCGGTGTCCTTCGAGAACGGACCAAATATCGTCATCCCGGCCTCCTGCCGCCATACCGACTTGTGCAGGTCGTCAATACCGAGATGCTTTTGATACCATTCAGCCAGGTCGGCCGGGTTCGCCGCCCTAAAAAACACACCGCCGATTCCAACGGCCTTCGGCATAGAATTCTCCTCATCTTGAAACAGAACAATGCAATCGATCGGGCACGTGTGCAACCTGAAGGTTGGGAGGGACGCGGTGTCCGCTTCGGGCTGGCTGATCACCATCGTCAAGCAGGAGAGGACCTGCCCCTGCCCTCAAGAGCGTGAAGATAGTCTTTAAACCAAGCGGATACTCGCCTATCAGGCAGGCGCCCGCCTCATCCACTTCCCGGAGGAGGAGACCAGAGTGGATCCTCGGGTCAAGCCCGAGGAGGACGGAGCGCGGGGTGGCGTCTGCAGCAAGGAACAGCGACGTATGCCATAATCGGGTGCCATCAACACCGATTTCTGCCCCTGAATTTCGCCCATGAAAGCGTCGCCGAGGCATCAACACCCGTTTTCAATTTCCAGCCATCGCTTCTGCCACCGCAGCGTCGGAGATTTCCTTTGCCACCTCAGCGATCAAAGATCTCAGCCACCGGTGGGCGGGGTCGTTTCGGTAGCGGACATGCCATGCCAGCTCGACCGGGAAGCTGCCGAGATCGACCGGTGCGGGCAGGACTTTGAGACGCGGGTCGCGGGCAAGGCGATGGCAGATCAGCCGGGGCAGCGTGGCGCAGTAGTCGGTGACGGCCACCATTTCCGGGACCGCCAGGAAATGGGTGACGGAGACCGAGACGTCGCGCCTCAGGCCTGCCTGCTGCAGCATCTGGAACAGGCCGACGCGCATCCGGCCGGGCGGAAGCACGTTCACATGCCGCATCCGCTGATACTGTTCCTCGGAGATGCTTTCGGCGATCTCGGGATGATCTTTGCGCACGACACAGGCCAATCCATCATCCATGAGATGCTGCACGACCATGTTATCAGGCGGCTCGACGATCCTGCCGAGCACCATTTCGGTTGCCCCTGATATCGCGCCGGTCTCGGCCAGATCATTGCCGAAGGGCGTCAGGCGAAGCCTGATCCCGGGAGCGCATTCGCGCAGCCGCGCCACGATCACCGGCATCAGCACAAACTCGACGTAGCTGTTCGGGGCGATGGTGAACTGCCGTGTCGCTCGCGCCGGATCGAACGCCTGCTGACCGAGAATGACGTCATCGAGGCTTGCCAAGGCCCCGCGGATCACCGGAGCAAGTGCCTCTGCCATCTCAGTCGGCTTCATGCCGTAGCGCTCGCGGATGAAGAGCGGATCGCGCAGCGTCTCGCGAAGGCGGTTCAAGGCGTTGGAGACGGCAGGCTGCGTCATGCCCAGTTGTTCGGCTGCGCGCGTGACATTGCGCTCTTCCATGAGCGCCAGGAAGACAGGCAGGAGGTTGAGGTCATACTTCATCCAGATATATTGCCGAACGCATAACTGAAATCAAAGAAATAAATTTCAGGAATGAGAGCCGCCGAGGCATGATCCCCTCATCGAAAGCAACCGATCACATCTGTCACAAAAGGATCTCCAGATGAAAATCCTCATGGTTCTCACCTCGCACGACGAACTGGGCGACACCGGCCGGAAGACCGGCTTCTGGCTCGAAGAGTTTGCCGCCCCCTATTATGCCTTCCTCGAAGCCGGCGCCGACATCACCGTCGCATCGCCGAAGGGCGGACAGCCGCCTCTCGACCCGAAGAGCGACGAACCCGGCTTCCAGACCGACCAGACCCGCCGCTTCCATGCCGACCCGGATGCCCAGGCGGTACTCGCCTCGACCGTAAAGCTCGCTTCGGTCTCCGCTGACGATTACGACGCCGTGTTTTATCCGGGCGGCCATGGCCCGCTCTGGGATCTGGCGGAAGACAAGAATTCGATCGCCCTCATCCAATCGCTCTATCAGGCCGGCAAGCCCGTCGCCTTTGTCTGCCACGCCCCGGGTGTGCTGCGCCACGTCAAGGCTTTGGACGGCACGCCGCTGGTTCAGGGCAGACAAGTCACCGGCTTCAAGAACTCCGAAGAAGACGGCGTCGGTCTCACCCAGGTGGTGCCGTTCCTGGTCGAGGATATGTTGAAGGAGAATGGCGGCGTCTATTCCAGCGGCGATGACTGGTCGTCCTATGCTGTGAAGGACGGCCTGCTCATCACCGGGCAGAACCCCGGTTCATCGGTGGAGACTGCCGGCATTCTGCTCGCTGCCGTGACGGCGGCAAAGGCCGCCTGACACAGAGCGGCTGGTCGGGGATAAACCCAGGACCAGCCGCCCCGTTGCTTGTGTTGCGGCGATGATCAGAGCTTTCCCTCTGCCAGCAGCTCGCGGGTCCGCTTCAGTGTCGACAGCAGGGCGGCCTTGTAGCCGGTTTCGCCATCAAACTGCGCCTGCTCGGCCCGCTCTTCCGGGCCGTTCGGCTGTTTGCCGCGCAGGCCGAGATAGCAGTAGAAGCGCAGCTGCAGTTGACCTGCTTCATCCTCGAAGAGTTCATTGATGATCGCTCCCTCGCGTGGGCCTGCCGCCTGAAAGAAGGCGACCTTGCTTTGCTGGTCCAGGGTGATGATCTCGCGCAGATCCTGCCCGGCGATCGTCGCCTCGCGCACGAAATGGGTCGGGCTCTCCTCCACGACATCGCAACGGGTGCAGAGACCGGCGGGAAGAAAGAGCCGGGCGTCGCGCGCCTTGCGTTCGAGACCTTGCCAGGCCTCGGCGCGCGTCAACGGGGTTTCGCCTTCCGGGTTCACCGGAACTGTGGCGGTCGAATAGATCATGGTGATCGTCCTTTTGAGATCGCTGTTGCTGCCTCAGGCGGAGGCAACGGTTTCCGAGGCGAAGGCGCGATAGGAGTGCAGCGGGCGGCCGAGCAGCTTTGTCAGGCGCTCGACGTCACCGGCCTCGGGCAGCATCCCGTCGGTCAGGAAGCGCTCGCCCATCAGGCGCATGTCGTAGGCCATCCAGGCGGGCATGAACTGCTTGAGATTTTGCTCGAAGCCCTCGGTATTGTCGCCGCCATAGTGGATCGGGCGGGCGAGCACGTCTGACCAGATGGCAGCGATATCGGTTCCGGTCAGTGTCTGCGGACCGACGAGGTTGATCCGGTCGAGCGCCAGCGGCTCTGCAGACTGTTCGCGGCGCAGCAGCTCAAGGGCGGCGATCTCGGCGATATCACGGACGTCGATCATGGCGAGACCCTTGGGCCCGATCGGCATCGGGTAGGCGCCGTAGCCGGTGATGACGTCTTTGACCGTCAGATCGTTCTGGATGAAGTAGGCCGGGCGCAGGATCGTCGCCTTGAAACCCATCTGCTCGATCATGCGCTCGACCCCGAACTTGCCGGCGAAATGCGGCACGTTCACGTAGACGTCGGCGTGGATCACCGAGAGATAGACGATCCGCTCGATGCCGGCCGATTGGGCGACATTCAGCGCAATCAAAGCCTGGGTGAATTCGTCCGGAACCACGGCGTTGAGCAGGAAAAGGGTCGACACGCCTGACATGGCGTTACGCAGCGAGTCGACGTCGAGGAAGTCGCCTTGGGCGACGCTGACGCCAGCCGGGAATTCGGCTTTCGAAGGGTCGCGGACAAGAGCACGGACATCGGCGCCGCGCTTGACGAGGTGTTCGACGACTTGGCGGCCAACATTGCCTGTGGCGCCGGTAACGAGAATGGTCATGGTCTTTCTCCGTGTTGGATTGCTTGACACGTCGAATATGTGTGGTTCACTGGCAGCCCGATAGACGGCGATTTTAGACAGACCGTCTCGCTGGTGGAACAGACATGGATCTTCTTGCGCTTGCCGATTTCAATCTTGTCGCCCGCCATGGTGGCTTCGGCAAAGCGGCACGGGCGACAGGCCGGCCGAAGGCGACATTGTCGCGCCGTGTCGCCGAGTTGGAAAGCAGCCTCGCTCTGCGGCTGTTTGAACGGGGTGCGCGTAACCTGAAGCTTACCGAGGAAGGACGGGCGCTCTTCGAGCGGACGGGGGCGCTGCTCGCCGAACTGGACGAGACGGCTGCGGCGATTGCGTCCGGCGGTCAAAAACCCAAGGGCAAATTGCGGATCAGCGCACCCTTGCATTTTTCCCAGACCGCCATGGGCAGGATCGCCGCCGGCTTTGCCCTCCAATATCCGGAGGTGCGGCTTGAGGTGACGAGTGAGGACCGGTCTGTCGATATGATCGAGGAAGGCTATGATCTGGTCATCCGGGTCAATCCGGATCCCGACGAAAGCCTGGTCGGGCGGGCGTTTCTCCGCGATCGGCTGGTGGTGGTGGCAAGCCCCGATCTTCCGCGCCCGACCGGCGGACACGCCGCTCCCGGCGTTGCGCGCGGGACAGGCGAAGCTCAAACATGGCAGGTGAAGACAGAAGGCGGCCGGGCGACGATCAAGATCGAGCCGGTCCTCACTTTGTCAACGCTCATCACGATCCGGGATGCGGTGCGCGCCGGCGTCGGCGCAGGACGTCTTCCCATTTCGCTGGTGAGCCACGACCTGGCTGACGGCACTCTGGTCAATTGGGGAGATATAGACGGCCCCGAAATCGCTCTCTGGACGCTCTACCCCTCCAGGCGGCTGCTCAGCGCGCGCGTGTCGGCGTTCCTGGACTTTCTGAAACAGGCCTTCCCCAATGGGACGGCCGACGAACTGGCCGCCTATATCGGCAGGTGATAACGGCGCTTTGCCAGCATCTTCGGCGGGTTTACCGCGTTAAGCTCTCTTAGCTCGCTACTTTGTTTCCAACGGCGCGCCCATTTCTCTACCACAATTCGGAAATGCTTATTTCTTCGATGATATATTGGCCCTCGCGTATGGCCCGCGGAATGGCTCCCTCACGGCCGATACGTTGACGTTTTTTCTTATAATTGCGCATAGTTCGATGGCGGCAACGTTCTCTGGATTCAGTAACGTATGTATCTCGTCTCTGCTTACTTTCAGATCCTCGGTAACCACCTGGAACATATCTCCGATTTCCATCCTCGGAATCGGTTCGCGATACTTTCCATCCTCATATGCATCAAACTGAGCCTCCTGGTACTTCCGATAGGCTTCATTCACGCTGCGAACAGACAGCGCTTCGTCAGAGATATCATTGCGAACGAACTCGATGCATCCTCGCGGATAGTGATCGCCCAGAGCATCAACGACATCGCCTGCCTTCTTCAGCACCTCAATCGCAGAAGCGTCGCTCGCACGCGAGAGTGCCGGGTGTCCGTATTTTTGAAGCATATCGTACGCGGCTTTCATCGCGGCCTCCTCGTCTCCTGCCTTAAACGTCTCGTTTATCTCCTTCGCTTCATCCATATGATCTGTGAAAATCGCGTGGAGCAAAGGGTTGGTGCTTGCAAGTTCATTCATTAGCTCCTCGACCGATCCCGGCGTCGCATCTTGGGCAATCGCTCCGGATGCGAGAAACCCAACCCCCGCGCATAGCGATAAGAAATTTTTCAAACTCGTTCCCATTTTGCACGTCCCCAGAAGACTTATCAGTCTATCGTGACGCCGCCGGTGTCAATGTGGCTTCGCGTCACGCCAAATTCGTCGGCAAGGTCGCGCAATGCTTCCTCCACGTCGGCGTCCAACGAGAGGGGTGCGGAGTTGCGCAGACGCAGCGCCGCCCGACGACATATGCCGAGCCCCACGTCGCATGTTTCATGGAGCGCGCACCGGTTCATATGAGATGACGGAGGGTGGGCGCGTGCTTTCGCCGCGACCCCGCCGTCGAAGAAAGGCCTTCCTGCGAAATTCCTCGAATCCTGGCCGATTTTAGGGTAAAATTAACCAGCGCATCGAGAGGGCGGAAACGTCCTTGCGCGCCGCATGCGTCGCGCAGCGCTTACGAAGGAAAGATGAGCCAATGAAAAGGTTAGCAATCGTTATCCTGTCGCTGGTGACGGCGCTGACGAGCGTCCCGCAGGCCATGGCGTTTCCCACCATTGCCGTGCCGAAGATCGAAGCCGCCAAGGCGCAGCCGGTCCAGTACAGAAATTATCGCGGTGGATACCGAGGCGGTTATCGAGGCTATCGCGGGCGTGGATACCGCAATCGTAACGACGATTGGGCCTGGGCACTCGGCGGGCTCGCCACCGGCGCAATCATCGGCGGAATGCTGGCGCAGCCCAGGTATTATGGCCCCAGCTACTACGGTCGGGGCTACTACGACGGGGGCTACTACGGATCGCCCTATTACGGTCCGCCGCGCTACTACGGGTCGACCATTTACCGTCCGCGCTACTACGCGCCTTACCGCCCGCGCTACTACGCGCCGCGTTACCGCCAGGTCTATAGTGGCGGCAACGGACATGTAAGCTGGTGCTATGCGCGCTACCGGTCCTACAGGGCCTACGATAACACGTTCCAGCCCTATTACGGCCCGCGGCGGGCGTGCATCTCGCCCTACTAAGGCATGCCGCGCGAAACTGTGCAGCGGTTTTGCGCAACGACCTGCGCAAAACCAAGACCTAAAGCGCGACATGCGAGCCTGACAGATCGCGACGCGCTTTAGCGAAAACCGCCGCTGGCGGCCAATCGTTCGCCGGTCAGCCAGCGGGCATCGTCGGAAGCGAGGAAGACGGCGACACCGGCGATATCGTCCGGTTGGCCGATGCGGCCGAGCGGCGTCTGGGCGACGATGGTTTGTTCGAAATCCGAGCCGATGACGCCGGCCGAGCGCGTGCCCTCGGTTTCGACCATCCCTGGCAGGATGGCGTTGACGCGGATCTTGCGCGGGCCGAGTTCCTTGGCAAGCACGCTGTTGATGCCCTCGACGGCTCCCTTCGTCCCGGTATAGACGGCGGAGTCTGGCGGCGCCAGACTGGTGACCACCGAGGAGATGTTGATGATGCTGCCGCCCTCGCCGAGATGCTTGACCGCTGCCTGGGTGGTCAAGAGAACACCGAGAACATTGACGTCGAACATGCGACGATACTGTTCCTCGGTCACCTCACCGATCGGCGCGAATTCATAGACGCCGGAATTGTTGACCAGCACGTCGAGCTTGCCGAACTCCTTGACCGCAGCATCGACCAGTCCCTGTGCCTCACCGGCCTTCGAAACATCGCCCTGCACCGCAATGGCTTTGCCACCGGCCACGCTGATCGCCTGAACGACGGCGTCCGCTCCCGACTTGCTCGAAGCGTAGTTGACCACCACCTGCGCACCCTCTGCTGCGAACGCCTTGGCAATCGCAGCGCCAATGCCTTTGGAGGCGCCCGTTACGACAGCGACCTTTCCTGTGAGCTTAGCCATTTCTCGTCCCTTCAGATCTGGATAGCCGCCGGGATTGGCAGGCTTGTTCCATAGTTCAGAAATTCGGAACTGTTGATCTCGATGTCAAGGGACGCTATATAAAATTCATGAGACCGCTCTTTCACCCAGCCCTGGAGGACATCAAGCCCGAGGCAATCCTCTATGCGCTGTCCGATCCGGAGCGCGTTGCCATTTATGCAAAGCTTGCCGGCGCCAGCGGTGGCGGGACGTGCTCTGCGCTTGCCGATCTCGGCGACCGCGTCATTCCAAAGTCGTCGCTGTCCAACCATTTCAAGGTGCTGCGCGAATCCGGGCTGATCATGAGCGAGCGCCAGGGTGTGGAGATGCGCAATCAAACGCGCTGTACCGAGCTGGACGAACGCTTCCCGGGCCTGATCAGGGCCATCCTGACGGCTTACGGCCAGCTTCCCGGGCAGCCGAAGACGGACTGATCGCCCCTAGAGGAATTCCAGGAAAAGTGCGAAGCGGTTTTCCGTCCGGAATTGCGTGAAAACAAAGAGATAGAGCAGCATAGCCCCCAATGGCCGCTGCCGACGGAGGTTCGGCTAGGTGCTTGCAGGCGACACGAATGGTCGCATGGATCCAGTCGCCCTTTCCACCGACGACGGAGGCCCAGGCTTTGCCGATGATCGACGGGATCGATATCGCTGGCCTTAGCTTAGTTCTTGATCACATTGATGTTGACGGTGACGTCCTTGATGGTCCCCTCGCCGTAGGACACCCTCACCTTGTATATGTCTGGTCCAGAATAGCCGCTGTTGGAAGTATAGTATTCCGACACGCCGAGAGATTTCCTGGAATTGCATTTAATGCGGATGCCATCCTTGTAATTTGAATAAATATTCTCTTTGACGAATTCAACCGAGCCATGGGCCGGGGCTTGTACCAATTCTATATTGGCCATTGTTGCAGGCGTGCAGTCTACATTCAAATTGTAGGACTGGCCCATCTTTGTCCGCTCTCCACTCAGCGCCCGACTGTCATCCTCGGAAATAGTAACGCCGTTACTACTAGTGACGCATCCAGAGAGACCTAAAATTATGGAAAGCACAGAAAGCGAAATATGATTTTCTCTCAAAAATCGCGAAGACAGCATTTTGTTTTTCATCTCTTGGTTTTACTAATAGTGCCATTAATCTTATCCAATCAGTAGCTCATTGCAATGGTACAGGCGTGCGCCGCGCCCTCCTCTATGGTCCCCTCACCGCGGAAGCAGCCTTCCAGCAAAGCCCGATGGTACAGCGCCCATGCTCGACTTTAATCCGCTCTATTCGACCCCGCAGATTGCGGCCATCGAACAGTTCATCGATCGGCATTATCCGCTTGCTGGGCCGGTTTCCTGCCGGATGCTGCAACGCGGCTTGAATGATGTGTATCTTGCCATTGCAAGCAACGGCGAGCGGTATGTGTTCCGGCTTTCCCATCGCCGCGCCCGTGGTCCGGCCGACGTCAAGACCGAAACGGCGTTCCTGGCGCATCTTGCGCAATCGGGTGTTCCGGTCGCAGCACCCATCGCGACACACGAGGGCAGCTTGTTCGTTGAGGGACAGGCGCCGGAGGGCGTGCGCCAGGCCGTGCTTTTCCGGGCGATCGAGGGCCGCAAGCCGGATGCGGCGGATGCCGGCGATGCACGGGCCAACGGCAAGACCCTTGCCTTGATGCACGACGCCGCCGAGACATTCCAGCCGGACGGAGCGCTCTATCGGCTCGACCTCGAACACTTGCTGCATCGGCCGCTTGCCCGCATATGCGATAGCGGCGTCGTGGAAGACGCCGAGGTCCGCAGCGATCTTGAAGACATCGCTGCGCGGACCGCAAAGGCGATCGAAACCGTCGGCGATTTGACGTCGACTTATTGCCATGGCGACTGTCACGGCTTCAATGCACGGATCAACGACGCCGGCGAAGCCGTATTTTTCGACTTCGATGACGGAGGTCCGGGATACCTCGCCTACGACTTGTCGGTGTTCTTGTGGGCGCAAATATCCTTCGGTCGGAGATCAACCGCCATGTGGGCCGCCTTCGTCGATGGCTATCGGGCCGTCCGGCCGATCACGCCAGCCGACTTCGAAGCCGCCCACCGCTTCGTGATCGTCCGCCACATCTGGCTGATGGGCGAGTACGCCAGCCGGGCCCAGGAATGGGGAAGCGAGACGGTCGGCTGGATTGCCCGGGAAGCAAATTTCCTCAGGCGGTGGGAGACCGAGCGGTGTGTCGAGCGCCTGTTTTGAATTCAGGTCTGCTCAGCAGCCGGAGCATCGGAGTAGCAGCCCCAGAGGTGGACGAAGACAGTGCCCCACAGCGGGCGGTGCGCCGGCGTAGTCGGCGATCGCTTCGACCTTCGCCCGCTTTGGCCTGGTGCAGATAATGGGACGCCCGAGAAGGTCGATACATGGGAACTTGTCGGAGACATCAGCGCTTAGGGGCCACCGACCCCTGTTGGCCCAAGCGGACTTCTTTCGTTATCGAAGGATAAGGCTGCTTTGCGCCCTCGGCCGTTGAAGCATACCTTGCACCTGCTGGAAAGCAGACATCGTCTAGTTTCAAGGTAACGGCATCTTTGCGCCGCCGATTGCGGAAGCAAGCGTCGTCGCCTTCATGTCTCCGCGAAGCTGCCTAAATGTTTCGCAAAGCATCCTGTCTTCATTCTGGGCTACGGGCTCATCGCCACTATGATGCAAGGCGGTCCAACGGAAAAGTCATGCAAGACTCGGCTGATTGACGCGTTTTGTTTAGCGTCTGAAAGCTTGGCACTGCGAACCGGACCGCCGCTCTCGCGCAGCGCATATCCGTCGATAAAGTTCTCGAACGCGTCGCGATTGTTCTCACCCGCTGTCACATCTCCGGCAGGCCGGCCTTTCGAAAGCCGTCGACAAAGTGGTCTCGTACAGATGCATCGCGCAGCGGCTGGGAGCTGAGCCAATGGCCGATCGTGAAATGAGGGTGGGCGATCAGGAACAATTCTGCTTCTCGCCGCGCCTCCTCACGGTGGCCCAACTGCGCAAGCGTAGCAGCCAGGAATTTGCGTGAGTTGGTGCGATACGTGTCTTTCCTGCGAAGCGTAGCGGCTGCCGCCTCATAGTCGCGCGCGGCGTATTGCGCCTGCCCAAGATGACAAAGATACCAGCAGGTTGGGTAGGGATTGAGCCGCAGAGCTTTTTCGATCTGCGCCAGTCCGTCAGCAACCCTGCCGTCCAGCACGGACATGTCCGACATGGCGGCCCAGGTGTCGGCGTGGTTGGGGTCCAGCTCCAGGGCCTTGGCGAAGGCGGCCTCCGATTCCTCCCATCGCCGCTCATAAGCCAAAATGGTCCCCAGAACGTAACGGCAGCCGGCATCGTTGGGATCCAGGTCGACCGCCTTCTGCGCGAACGTCGCCGCCATCCGACGGTTAGGATCTTCGGGCTCGCCGAAATGAGTCCAGGCAAGCCAACGGTTATAGGCGAGCAGACCGAGCGCCTCGGCATATGATGGCTCGAGCTCAACCGCGCGTTGGAGCAGCATATAGGCCTCACGCTCAGTTTGCGGCGACTCTTCCGTCAGGAGGCGGGCGCGCACACACAGATCGTACGCCTCAAAGTTCTTCGGCCGATTGCGCGGCGTCGGGATGGTCAGCCGGCCGACGAGGGCTTCAAGAATCTTGGCGTTAACTTCATCCTGTAATTCGAAAACATCTTCCACCGTCCTGTCAAACCGGTCGGCCCACAAGTGCTGGCCGGCAAGCGTGTCGACCAATTGGGCATTGATGCGGACACGGCCCATTGCGCGTCTGGCGCTCCCCTCGAGGACATAGCGGACGCCGAGTTCCTGGGCGACCAGCCGTACGTCGACCGGCTTGCCCTTGTAGACGTACACGGAATTGCGCGCGATGACGAACAGGCCAGCCGTACGGGAAAGGTCGGTGATCAGGTCTTCGGTCAAGCCGTCGACGAAAGGCGCGTCCGCTTCATCCCCACTCATATTCGTGAACGGCAATACAGCGATCGAGGGACATTCGGGCAGCGGCAATATGCTCTGCAGCGCATCCGGCCAATGCCACACGTGGACCGGGCGAGTCAGGTTCTTCAGGTAGCGTTCGCCTGCATCAAAGAACCGGTCGCTAATCTTGCCGACGATCTCGCCGTGAACATTGGCTGAAATGCAGATACCTCCCGGTGCGGCCTGCGTCTGGAGGCGCGCCGCGACATTGACGTCGTCGCCGAGGACGTCTGAACCGTCGTCAATGACATCTCCCAGATTGACGCCTACACGCAAAAGCAGGCGCCGGTCTCCGGAAGCGTCAACAGCGGTGGTGGCCCGTTGCATTTCCAACGCTGCTGCGACCGCGTCCACCGCGCTACCGAATTCGATTAAGAATCCGTCGCCCATGACCTTGAAGATGCGACCCTTGTGGCGCATGACAGCCGGCTCGACAACGCCAGAACGGAGTTCCCTGAGGTTCGCCAGCGTTGCGACCTCATCAGCCTCCATCAGGCGTGAATATCCCACCACATCGGCAACGACGATGGCGGCAAGGCGACGCTGAAGAGATTGATCCGTCATGTGAGGACAAGCCTAACGACCGAATTCGCAGGTTATTGTTCAACCGCGGGTGAGTCAACAAGTGGTAAAGAGGTAATGTCCAGGCGATCTCCACCTCCATCGAGCCGTCATCCTTCTTTGTGACCGACGGCGTCGAGGTGGACGACACGGAAATCAGTATCCACGGAAAGCGGACGGTTCTTGAACGTCTGGTGATGGGTGGCGAGCGGGGGCCTCGGCGGAAGTGCCTCAACGACTGCTACTGGGCGCAAACCTGCCGCAGCTGGTTCATTCCTTGAGCGATGGCTGTCCGACCATCAGCTCTGCACCTTTGACCGCAGCCAGTCCTGAAGCTTTTCCACCGCTTGAGACTTCCGATATCGCGGCTTCACCAGATAGAAGTGCGACCGCGTTTTGAGGGCGCCATCGAAGACTTGCCTCAGCCTGCCCGCCTCGATGTCGGTCGCGACGAAAGCGCGGGTCGCCACGGCGATGCCCTGTCCGGCGATGGCGGCTTCGATCGCGTGCGATGTCTGTGAGAAGCTGATGCCCCGAAACAGCGTGGGATCGCCGCCGCCGAGGAAGCGATCGATATATTCCGGCCAGGAATTATGGGCATCGTGAAGCAGCGTATAGTGCGAGAGTTCTTCCGCATTCTCCGGCTCGGCTCCCTCGGCGACGAGGTTCGGATTACAGATGGCAATGATCTCCTGCTCGAACAGCAGTTCGGCGGCGAGGCCGGGACCGAAGGGAGGGCTGCCATAGCGGACGGCGAGATCGACGCCGTCGACCTGAAAGCTGGAAATGCGGTCGGTCGCCAGGATGTGGAGATCGAGATCGGGATGCCTCGAGGTGAAATCAGGAAGACGCGGGATCAACCATCTCGAGGCGAAGGTCGGTGTCGTGCTGACCACCAGTTTGACCGGCTGTGGCTTCAGGTTCGCCGTCGCGTTTGAAAGCAGTTCGAAGGCGCGCCGGACGTCGGCGACATAGCTTCGCCCCTCACCCGTCAGCGCCAATGACTTCGGCAGGCGCTCGAACAAGGTCACCCCGAGCTCCGCCTCAAGCCCTCGCACGTGCTGGGCAACCGCCCCTTGGGTGACGCCGAGCTCTTCGGCCGCGAGCCGGAAGTTCAGATGACGCGCCGCCACGTCGAAGGCCTTGAGGCCGTTGAGGGATGGAAGATTACCGATGGACATGGACATTCGATAGTTTTTCTACTGGGATATTTTACGAAAACTGGTTCGCTCTCGCTTGGAGCCCATGATATTGCAGGGATCAACGGCCGGCAATGGGTGCAAATCGAACAGGGAGAGCGACGATGACAGTAGAAAAGGTAGCGATCATTACGGCTGGCGGCAGTGGCATGGGTGCGGAGGCCGCGAGGCGGCTGGCGGCCGATGGCTTCAAGATCGCCATCCTGTCCTCATCAGGCAAGGGCGAGGCGCTTGCCACCGAACTGGGCGGCATCGGCGTCACCGGCTCGAACCAGTCCAACGACGACCTCAAGCGCCTGGTCGATGCCACGATGGAGAAATGGGGCCGCGTCGACGTGCTCGTCAACAGCGCCGGCCATGGCCCCCGCGCGCCGATCACCGAGATCACCGACGAACAGTGGCACGCGGGCATGGACATTTATTTCATGAACGTGGTCCGTCCCGTGCGGCTGGTCACGCCGATCATGCAGGCGCAGAAGTCGGGCGCAATCGTCAACATCTCCACCGCCTGGGTGGCTGAACCGTCGGCAATGTTCCCGACCTCGGCCGTCTTCCGCGCCGGGCTTGCCGCCTACACCAAGATTTATGCCGATACCTATGCGGGCGACGGCATCCGCATCAACAACGTCTTGCCGGGCTGGATCGACAGCCTGCCGGCGACGGAGGAGCGCCGCGACAGCGTGCCGATGAAGCGCTACGGCACCAGCGCCGAAGTGGCGGCGACGATTTCCTTCCTCGTTTCCGAAGGGGCGGGCTATATCACCGGCCAGAGCCTCAAGATCGACGGTGGCCTTACCCGGTCTGTCTGATAGGAATCGCCTCCAACCCAAGGAGAGCAACAATGTCCGGTTACTCGATCGTCAAGGGCGGCGAGATAAGGAACGCTGAGGCGGAGGCGACACGGTGACCCTCGCCGAGGTCGATGCATCGGCCTGGGCCGAGCTGGAAGGTGCTGCCGCCGATCCGCAGTCGGCCTTCCGCTACCTGAACCTGTGTTCGGTCGATGCCGGCGGTCGGCCGCAAGCCCGCATGGTGGTGCTGAGGCGCGTGGATGTGGCGCGACGCGTCCTGGAAATCCATACGGATGTCAGAAGCCCTAAATGGCAGGAAATATCGGCCAACCCTTTGGTCACCATCCTCGGCTTCGGCCCGCAGCCGAAAGTGCAGCTTCGCCTGCAGGGATCGGCCGAACTCAATGGGCCGGCAAGCGAATGCGCGACTGAAGCCTGGAGCCTGCTGCCGCTGTCGACCCGCAGTACCTATATGGGCGGGCCGCCGGGCGACGACATCGGCGAGAGGCCGGCAAGCGAGGGTAAGGCCGCAGACGCCGACGGACGGGCCTTCTTCGGGGTGCTGATATTCCGGGCCGAGACGCTGGACTGGTTCCAGCTGCGCCATGCCGACAACCGACGCGCAGTCTTTGCCTACGACCATCTGGGCGCGCTCGCCTCCTCCCGCTGGATCAATCCGTGATCGCCGGACGGCGTCGAAACCGCCATCGCTTTGTGATCGTCCGCCCCTTCGGCCAGCGCCGGGCAGCTAATAAAGTGTCCTTCGGTAGGCTTGTTCCAGGTCTTCGTCCATCTTTCGCATTTCATCCCCGTCCTTCGGCGCCCCTGTCGTCTCGTCCAGAATGATCTTTATCAGCGAGGGCATCTCCTTGCGGTCCTGGAAATGATCCGGGCTCCACAAGCGGGACCGTCTGAAGGCCTTGGCGCAATGCATGAAAACTTCGCTGACGTTGACGATGATAGCGAGTTTCGGGAGACGATCAGCGACGCTCATGCTCGTCAGCAGTTGAGGATCATGGGTCAGACTTGCCCGCCCGTTGACGCGCAATGTGTCGTCGAAACCGGGGATAAGAAACAAGAGCCCGACATTCGGGTTGGCGATGATGTTGCTTAGGGTATCAAGACGATTGTTGCCAGGTCGATCCGGGATCGCCAGGGTGCGCTCGTCGAGAACCTTGACGAACCCCGGAGGGTCGCCGCGAGGACTGACGTCGGCCTTTCCCTCCGAACTCTGCGTGCCGATACAGAAGAATGGCGAGCGCCGAATGAATTCCTGCGCGTGCTCGCCAAGCAAATTCTGACACTTCACGACTGCCAGAGCGTGGGTCGGCTCGAACAGCGCCCGAAGCGACTGCTCATCCGCGATGGCAAAATCTGGATTGAGTTGTAAGGCCGTCATGATCCCCTCCCGAAATCCCTCTCATCGCATGACCGAACTGCAGGTCTGGATCCTCGCAACGCTCGTCTCCGTCCGCAAGCCATGGATATGATGTACGTACCTCAGAAGATATACATGAGTTGATATCCGGGATCAATGCGCCGGCGACAGAGTTACGCTGCGGACCGGCGCAGCCGCAACGCCATCGCGCGTGCAATCTCCGCAGGGGCTTCGTCAGGAATGGCGAAGACGGAGCTGACGTTGATCTCGCAGAGAACGTAGGTGTCGTTGCCTGAAGCGTCTGGTGGCCCGTAGAGGAAATCGGCGTCCCAGATGATTGGCAACGACGCTGCTTCGATCGCAAGCGTCGACATCATTTCCGGCGTCCACTCGCTTTCCATTCTTGTCCTCAAGGTCTGGAACGGCCCTGCGAATGCCGGATGCATGATCCGTGGACCGGGCTGAAGTGGATCGCCAGGTCCCGACGGCGGCGTCACCAGTGCCTTGACCAACTGTTGCCCGAAGCCCACGACCCTGCATCCAGACATGTAGCAGCGGATCATGCCCTCGGGCAGACGGGACTGAAACGGCTGATCGACGATGCAGCCACCCTCGGTGAAGTAGGCTTCGCAGCGGCAAATGAAGGCTGACAGGTCGATGGTTTCAGGGACACTGCCTGATTTCGCTTCCAGCACACTAATCGAGGTCGCACCGCCGGCGGGCGTTCCAGCGAGTTCGACCTTCCAGATACCTTGCCCGGCGTTGCCGCGGTTCCGCTTCAACACGCGCGGCCCGGCGACTAGGAACGTTGGCACGAACGCCTGGCGGAAGTCCGCCGCCGTGCGATAGAGCCGTGTGTCGACGCCCCAGCCTATATGCCTGGTCTCGTAGAGCACCTCCTTGACGCCCATCTTGAGGATCACGTCCGGATGCGCACTTACAAATCGGCCGGCTTCCGCCACCTGTCGCAGAAGCGGATCGAGGATCTTTCTCGTCTTTCCATCGTCGAGCGGGTTCACCCAGACAAGCACGGCGTCGACTGCAAGGAGCTGTTCGAGGATCTCGTCGGCGAATTCTTCGTCGAAGACGGCGGGCTCCGGCGAAAGGCCGACTGCCGCGAGTTCTTCGAAGATCCGGTGGAAGCGGTTGTTCTGCGGCGTCGCCGCTCGCCGGGCTTCCCGGTCGCCGCGCCAGACGATCGCAATCCGTGGGGACGCGTTCGTCATGGATGCAACTCGAACGACAGGCAACCGGCGAAGACGCCGGGCGTGCCAACGATCCGATTCAGCTTGTCAGGTGTGCTTTCAAGAAATGACGGCATGGCGCGTCCTCCGTTGGTGCGGGTTCAAGGACGCGATTCTTCGGCCGTAGCCTCGTGGGGCGATCGCTGCCCCATGATCCGAAATTCTCAAAGCAGGATCGCCCTGTCAAGCGGCTTCAGTTTTCAATCCGCTGCTCGGAGACGACGCTCGCCACGACCTCGTCGGCGCCGTTCGGATAGATTGGAAGGTCGAGCGTTAGCGCTTCCTTCACGCCCTCGCGCTCGATCGCAAAGAACTTCCGCACCCGGCCTTGTCCCTTTTGCTCTCCAGAAGGCCGCGCTGCTTCTGTCGAGGCGAAACTCCGTTCGAATGCGGCCGCGTCGGTCCCGGCGAACGCCATGGTGCAACTCTCGACGGTCTTTGGACCAACCGCCCCACGTGCGACCACCACCGCCTCGAAAGGAGAAGTGCCGTCCGAATTCACGAGCCAGCCCTTGAAGGTCGCTGGTTCCCCGAGCGGCTGAATGCCCATCGTCATGTCGTCCGCCAGATCCGACCAGCCGCTTTCCCTGGCGAGTGCGACCGTCTGGTCATAGCGCGGTCCGTGTTCGAGGCACCGCTCGGCGAACCGCTGGAACGGCGACTTCGTCTCCTCGCATTGGGCCACGCCTGCCAACGCCAGCAGCGCTGCCGTCGCGCCAATCAGCGCTATTTTGGTTCGACGCATTAATGCCCTCATGTAAACGCCAGCCAATTCGCTATCTCGACCGCAGCGACGGCAACCAACACCAGCCCCGCGAGTGCACCCGTCGCACGGGATACGGAACCCAGCAGCCGCGGCCACGTCCTCATCAGATAGGCGATGCGGTCACGGAAAACCACGGTCAGAAGGGCGACCACGGAGAGCGTCAGCCCGACGCCTATCATCATGGTGCCGACGCCCGGGGCCGGGGCTTCGTCCGTCGTGTAGTCCTTTCGGGTGAGAGGCGGAACTGCCGAACCCTCAGGCGGGTTTGAAAGCAGGTCGCTCGGCTGGTTTTCACCCCGAAAACCGCTGTCTCCTGTTAAGCCGGGCGGCCGCCTTGGCTTGCAGGTCGACGGTCCTCTTGATCGATGTTGCAGATCCTTCAAGAAGGACGACTGCTCAGCTGCTTCACCGGTGTTTGCAGCGCCCGCGCCCGGTTTGCAAATCAATCACGGCATCGAGGCTATTTCCAAGAATTTATGCCAATATTCTCTTTTCCATTCAACGCGCTAACAGACTTCGGGCCTGTTTTATTCCAGGCCTCACATACCGCCTTGCCCGCGTCCCTTCCCCCCTTCCAGGTACGGCAGAACGTGTTGCCAGAAATGCGCCACACGCCGTCAATTGAGATTACATCTCCGGAATCGAGTTTAACCTGACCATGTGCGGTTCCGTCCTTGAGTACAGAAATCTCCCCACTGTAGCCCTCTTTTGGGCCGCCCAGCGCAATCACCTTGCCGTCTGAAAGCAGAGCCTGAAGCTCCTTTCCTATCATCGCGGTAGCAGCAATAGCTTGCGTTCCGAGAAACATCACAGATAGTCCAATCAGTATAGTTCTATGCATTGGCTGATTTCTCCCATCTCCGCCAAGCACAGTTTCTATCCGACATATATGAACTACAAGTCATCTCTTGTAATTAGCTACAACTCGCCTTGCCGAAAAAGCGAAGTCGAACGATAATTTGATAGTTTTTAGCAGATATCTGGGGAAAAGTTAGTCCATAGATTATTGTTTTATTGAAAACATATGATTTATGTTCGAAATAGCTTTTGCAGCGTAATTAATTCGCCAGCCCAGAAAACACCCCCTTTCCTGATCCCCGCTCCAGCGGGGGTTTTCTTCTCTGAACTCAGCAATCGTTGCGCAAGTACAGATTAATTCAAGCATTGGTGCGGAAGCGCACAGGAACTTTTTCGATCAATCGGTGTTTGGCCATCAGGATCGTACAGGTGGCCCCAATCCCGGGGCCGTCCGCCATCCCTTCCTTCCTGTACGATCCGTCCTTTCCAGATTGCCTCGTTTCGGCGGGGCTCCTTTTTGATCCGCAGCGAGCAAAGCGCAACCAGCCGGTTCCGCCGAGAAATAAAGGTGGCGCCGCTCGAGGGAGTGTACGTTTTTGACCGAAATTTCTGAAGGGCGGCTGCATCGCACGAAAGTCCATTTCGGGTCGCCCGAAGTTAGAATAAAGCGTGACTGATCGCCCATCATCAGAACGAAGAGAATTATTGTTGGCCGAATGAGGGATCTTGAATGCTTTTCGCTTCAGACACGGATCGGAGGGACGTTCGTCATTTCAACGGGCCGCTGGTTTCGGTGGTCATCCCGGCCTTCAATGCTTCCCGTTATATCGAACGCACACTTCGATCCGCCGGACGCCAGACCTACCGGAACCTGGAGATCATCGTCGTCAATGACGGCTCTACCGATGATACGGCAAAGGTGGTCGAGCAAGTGGCGCTGGCAGATTCGCGGATCCGCCTGCTGTCCACGCCAAACCGCGGCGTTGCCGCAGCAAGGAACACCGGCATCCGGGAAGCAGCAGGTCGGTTCGTAGCATTCCTTGACGCGGACGATCTTTGGCATCACACGAAAATCGAAAAGCAGGTGAATGCGCTCAATCGCTTAACCCCACAGTGGGCTGCGGTTTATGTGCTGCATTACATCATCAATAGTGACGACGAGATCCTTCGCTCCTGCCGGCCCGATGTCGCCAGAGGATATATCTTCGCGCGGCATCTGACTTTCAAATATGTCGGCAATGGCAGCGCGCTTCTTGTCCGCCGGGATGCAGCGCTCGAGATTGGCGGATTTGACAGCTCCTATGCAGCTGCAGGAATTGGCGGCTGCGAAGATCTCGACTTCGAACTCAGGCTGGCCGCGCGCTATCAAATCGAAGTCATCCCTGAACGGCTCGTTGGATACAGGCAGTATCCCGGCAACATGTCGTCCAATCACCTGCAAATGGGCCGAGGCGCTGTGGAAGTTATCAGGCGTTCGCTGGCCGCAAACCCTCAACTCCCCCAATACGCAACCCGAAGCGCAATCAACGCTACCCAGAAATACGCATTTTGGGAGTTCCGCCAAGCCAGGAACACGTATCTGTCACTTGTGACGATCTGGTCGATCTTAAAAAGCGAACCATCTTTCGTGGTTCGGCTTGCATTCGAGAAGTGCCTGCGCCTGAGACAACACTGTCATCGTCTCGTGACGACAACAGCAACCGGTCGTGATCCACCGCGAGTGAACAGGTCGAAATTCGCCCAGCAAATTGTCCCTTCTTCGGTCGAACGCCCGGACGAGACCGCGCAATCTCGACGTCACCTGATGCGGCTGACAGAGGTGGATGCCGAGCTGCATTCAACCCTGGATCCAGTGGCGGACCGGCTCGGCCAGGTGGCAAAATCACAAACCCGGTCTTCGTAACCGGAGGCGAAATCAGACATTTGGGTCGACATCGGATGGTGCCAGGGCGCCTAGCCTTTTCCGCTTGTCACAAGCATCAGAGGAGCGAAGTCCTCGCCTTCGCGCGCTTCCCTATTACCGGCCGCCTGCATTCCTATTCATCCCCTCCTTGCCGAGCTCGGACGCTCGACACTGGTCGATAAATTGAAGCGTCATCAGGGAGGTTCTGACTGGAGTCGGCAACATTGCTAGAACCTCCCTGATGTCCTTTCAACAAGGATCAGGAGAATCTAAGCCGGATCGTGCCGAGGGAAAGCCGGACTTAAGTCCGGCTGGTGATGTCAGGGCACGCCGCTCATATCTAGTGCGAGGTCATGTGTACGTCCGTGGAGGGGCGGAACAGGAGGAGAAAATGAAGTTCGGCCCCGATAACTACAATCACGAAGAGCGCTGCTCGCAAGGCCATAGTTCGGCATCCACCATCGCCACAATCGAAGCGACCCTTGCCGCCGATCCTGATATCGACAGCAGTGCCATCGAGATCAGGATGCTCGGCCCTGTCGTCCTGCTCGAAGGCTTTATAACCAAGGCTGTGGACCGCGACAAAGCCATCTCGCTTGCCGCGATGATCGTCGGCTGGGAGAACGTCCAGGACCGGATGCTGAGCCGTTTTCCCACGCAGTAGGCAGGCGAATCCTGTTCCCGCTGGATCAATCCGTGAACGCCGGACGACCACGCGTGAGCGCGAAAACGTGATGAAGGCGGCCGGTTTGCAGGGCCGCCTTCTGTTTGATCAGGCCGTCCGCCTGACCATTCTCGCAATGGCGATGAGGATGCAGGCTCCGATGAAGCCCGCGATCAGATAACCCAGCCATCCGCCAAGGGCGACGCCGAAGAGCGACAGGATAAAGTTGGCGACGATGGCGCCGACAATACCGAGAAGGACGTTCATCAGCACGCCCATGTTGCTCTTCATCAGCATTTCGGCGAGCCAGCCGGCAATGCCGCCGATGACGATTGCGGCGATCCAGCCGATACCTGCACTTTCCATAGCAATTCCCCTTGTGAATGATGAGCGGCCGGCGCGGGCAATCACGTCTCGCAGATCCGGGCTAAACCGATTGCCAAGCGACAAGACTATAATCTTCGCCGCGCCAGTTGGTTCCATAACCCCGCCCCAAGAGGT
>NZ_WUEN01000001.1:0-1002002 GCF_010668065.1 Rhizobium leguminosarum
CGGTAGCTCGTCAGGCTCATAACCTGAAGGCCGCAGGTTCAAATCCTGCCCCCGCAACCAAACTATTCCCATAAAAACAATACGCAAAAGCCCGCCCCGTGCGGGCTTTTTGCGTTCCAGAAGTAGGTCGAGGCGGGCATCCGGGATGCAGCAACCGGATCCGGATCCTTCAGTTCAATTCATTACGAGCCAGGAATTCTGCTGCCTGTATTGTATCCAGGGCACTCGCTGTCTCCCTGAAGTAAGTCAAGGCCTCCCAGAGCGTGCGATCGCCGACGACATAGCGTGGAGAGAGCTTCAGTCGAAGAAGCCTGCATCCTCTTCCCTGAGATATCTCCTGGCCGCTTCGGCGTCGATATCGAGGCCCAGCCCCGGCGCTTCCAGTAGGTCCACCATGCTGTCCTTCACGATCTGCGGCGGCAAGCCGATTACCAGATCCTGCCACCACGGGTCGGAGGCGCTCGGATATTCAAAGGCGATATAATTTGCCGGCAATGTGGCGCAGACATTGATCAACGCGCCGAGCCCCAGCAGGCCGTTAGCGGTGCCGTGCGGTGCCATCAGAATCGAGTGCATGTAGGCATGCTCGGCGACCCATTTGAGTTCGGCAATGCCGCCAATGTCGGCTGGATCGGGGCCGATGACGCGTACCGCCTGCGTCTCGATCAGTTCCTTGAAATTGTGCCGCAGGTAGATCTGCTCACCCGTGTGGATTGGCGTCGAGGTGGAGGTTGTCAGTTCCCGATAGGCCTGCGGATTGACCCACGGCACATAATCGCCAGTCAGCATATCCTCGAGCCACATCAAATTGTACTTCTCGACCGCGCGAGCGAACTTGATCGCATCGGGCAGCATCCAGCCCGGGCCGCAGTCGAGCGCCAGGCTGACTTTGTCGCCCAGCACTTCCTTCATCGCGATCACGCAGTCGAGCATGTGATTGAAACCGCGCTCGCTGATCATGCCCTGATCCATGGCGCCGTGATAGCCGGCCTTCTTCTGCGTCACGCCGTAGTGGAAGTCCTCGATGGTGTCCTTCATGTTGGAGTGGAACGAGATTCCTTGCTTGACCATGAAGAAGTTCTGCGGCTGCTCCATCATCCATTTGACGTCAGCGGCGTAATCCTCCGGCCGGTCGCCCGTGCGTTTCTGGCGAATCGAGCCATTGTAGACGCGCACCTTGTCGCGCACCTTGCCGCCGAGCAGTTTATAAACGGGCACGCCCGCGGCCTTGCCAGCAATATCCCACAGCGCATGCTCAATAGCGCTCACCGCCGCGCCGTATGGCTTGAAAGAGCCGCGTTGGCGGATCTTCAGCATGACTCTCTCGACGTCAGTCGGGTCCTCGCCGATCAGCGCCTCGCGGAAATGCAGCACAAAGGGCTTGAGGTAGGACTTGGTGAATTCGACTTCACCCAAGCCATAGAGGCCCTCGTCGGTTACGATGCGGACGATCGGGTGTTTGCCGATAACGGCGCAGCGGAGATCGGTGATCTTCATCTTCGTTCCTTTTCGCCTCAGCTCCAGGTGCGATCCCAGGAATACTCATCGTCCCAGCGATCCGTGGGCTGCCAAATGCCGGTGACACCCGGCTGCAGATGCTGCGAGATCACCTCGTCGACGACGTCGTCAATCCCCAGGCCCGGCTTGTCCGGGACAGTGATAAAGCCGTCCTTCACCAGTGGCTTGGGAAGCCCCGTGACGATATCGTCCCACCAGTCGACATCGGCGGAATGGTATTCGAGCGCCATGAAATTTTCGGTCGCGGTCGCGACATGTGCCGCGGCCATTGCGGCGATTGGACTTTCTGCCATGTGGATAGCCATGGCGACACCACGGTCCTGCGCCATGTCGCCGATCTTCTTGGTCTCGAGGATGCCCCCACTGGTAAGCAGGTCCGGGTGGATAACGGAGACGCCGCCGCTGTTAAGCAGAGGCTCAAAGCCCTCCTTGAGGTATATGTCCTCGCCAGTGCAGATCGGCACCGTGGTGGCGTCCTGCAGTTGTCTGTATTGCTCGGTATACTGCCATGGGATCACATCCTCGAGCCAGGCTGGCACGTATTTTTCAATTCGCCTGGCAAGGCGAATGCCGTTCTGCATGGAGATATGGCCGATATGGTCGATCGCGAGCGGCACATCCATGCCGATGACCTCACGAACCTCAGCGATGTATTGCTCAAGCAGGTCGAGACCCTTGTCGGAAAAGTGCAGGCCGGTAAACGGGTGCTGGACGTTATGCAAATCGTACGCAGCGTTGCGGACACGCCGCTCTTCAATGGTCTTCAGCGGTCCGCGACTGGGACCGTCGCGGTATCCTTCTAGCGAGCCGGCAGGAAACACGACCGCACCGGGCACATCCGCGATCTGCATCAATCCCAAATCCATCTTGAGGAAGGTGAATCCGAGCTCCATGCGCTGCTTGAGGCGCTTACCGGTCTCAGTACCGCTCGGCACGGTGGCGTCGGTATCGCAGTAGACGCGCACTTTCTCCCGAAACCGGCCGCCGAGCATCTGGTAGATAGGGACGCCATAGGCCTTGCCGGCAAGATCCCATAACGCGATTTCAACCGCCGATACGCCGCCGCCTTGCCGGCCGTGCCCGCCGAACTGCTTGATCCGGCGAAACAGGCGGTCGATGTGGCAAGGGTTCTCGCCAAGCAACCGGCTCTTCAGCATCAGCGCGTAGGTGGCGCTGGCGCCGTCGCGCACCTCGCCAAGCCCGACGATGCCCTGGTTGGTGTAAATCTTGAGTAGCACTGAGGTGAACGGCGCGCCGACAATTTCGGCTACCCGCATGTCGGTGATGCGAAGGTCGGACGGCTTGGAATGTGTGTTCACCCGATTGAGCGCTTCGTCGGCTCCATCTGCCTCTGGCATGATTTATCCTCGTTCTGGTCGGGGGGCTCGTCGTCGCGCACGGCTGCGGCGGCGTAGAGCGTTGCTAGCTAGTCCAGCGCTATCTCGTGATTTTGAAGGTAGTCGCGGTTCATTTCAATGCCGAGACCAGGCTTGGTCGTAAGCTTGAGGCTGCCGTTCGAAACATCCAGTGGTCTGTCGATGAGGTGATCGTATTTGCCCAGGTTCCACTCTGACGTCTCAAGTTTGTAGAAATTAGGAACGGTCATCATCACCTGCGCTCCCGCAACCACGTTGATCGGCCCTGCGGCGTCATGCGGCGAGACCGGGATGTAGTAGGCTTCGCATAGGGCAGAAATCTTCTTGAGTTCGGTAATGCCGCCGGTCCAGGTGACATCAGGCATGATATAGTCGGCGAGCTTGTTTTCGAGCACCGGCACGAAATCCCACTTCGTGTGGCCGCGCTCGCCCCACGAGATAGCGGTGCTGACCTTCTCACGGACCTGTCTGAGAGCGTTGAGGCTCTCCGGTGGACAGGGCTCCTCGAACCAGTCGATCTGACCAGCTTCCTCCAGGCTCCGACAAAGGCGAATGGCGGTGGGAACGTCGAAGCGGCCATGCGCATCGATGAGGATGTCGACATCAGAGCCCGCCGTTTCGCGGATCAGAGCCGTGAGTTCGGCGGCTTCGCGCTCGTCCTTGCGGGTCATGCTGCCGTCGAGGTAGCCGTCCCGCTGTTCGCGGGACTGTCCATCGGCGGTGCGGCCCTGGTGGGGGAAAGGATCGAACTTGAGCGCAGTGTGGCCGGACTCGACGATGTCTCTAATTTCGCGGACCACAGCCTCTTTGCTGGTAAACTTGGCCTGGTTGGGATGGGTGTAGAGCGCGATTTCATCGCGTACCGGTCCGCCCAACAGCTCGTAAATCGGCTTACCAAGAACTTTGCCTCGGATGTCCCAAAGGGCTATGTCGATGGCGCTTACGCATTCGACTGCGGCGCCGCGACTGCCCATGTAGGTGAAACTGCGGAATATCTTGTGCCACAGATACTCGATACGCGCCGGGTCCTCGCCTGTCACAGCGGCACCGATCTGCCGCAGGATCGTGCAGAGGGCGCGATTGGCGAGCCTTGTCGTGGTGGTGATCTCTCCCCAGCCGCTCACCCCCTCGTCGGTCGTCACTTCGACGAACAGAAACTCTCCCCAATAAGAAGCATCGGATCTGATTAGCCACGGCCGAACGCTGGTGATTTTCATCTCAACTGCCTTTACTGAAATGGTCGGGATAACGATATTCCAGGCCGTGTATTCTATCCTGCCCGAGCGGCGTTACGCGCGCGCATGTGTTCGAGGATGTGCCGGCCGGAGCCCTCGACATGGCGTGCAATGAGCTCGGCTGCCTCGTTCGCATTTCCCGCTTTTACATGCGCGATGAGCTCGCGATGCTCGCTAAGGATCGCGGCACGCCGGGCGAGCGTGAAGTTGAAACGCCGGCTCACGGCTCGAAGCACTTCGCGATGCTTCCACCAAAGCTCGGCGGCATGGCGGTTGTAGTGCTTTTGGTACATTACGGTGTGAAAGGCGGTGTCCAGCTCGCTGTGCCTGAACGTGTCGGCGAAGTTGTTCTCTTCAATCAGGCCTTGGATGCGTTCGAGTTCAGCGATGTCCTCGACAGTGGCCATATTCACGAACCATCGCGTCAGTGCCGGCTCGATCAAGACTCCTATCTCGTAGATGTCCCGAACAAAATCCTGATCTATGGGCCGCACGCGCGCTCCGCGGTTGGGAACAAGGGTGACAAAGCCCTCCCCACGCAATAGTTGCAGAGCCTCGCGCACGGGATTGGTTGAGGTGCCGTGACGCCGGGCGAGATCGGTGACCACAAGCCGCTCGTTGGCAGCGAGCCGTCCTTCGATGATGTCTTCCCTGATCAGTTGATAAAGCGAGGCGCCCTCGCTGGAGGCTCCGATAGCGTCGATCCCTTCGGGTGGCTTTGCCTTAAAGTCGCTTGTTTCGGCCAAGGCTGTCCCCAAATCAATACACATATTGCTCGGATATCACGTCAACCTTCTTTAAACAATGTACGATTTATTCAATTGACAGGCAATGTACAATCTGAAAACGTATGATTAGGCCAAAGGGATACATTGGGTGGAAAGTCCCGCGGCCTGGGAGCAAAGACCGCTCGCCTCGACGCAGAGCGGCATGGGAGAAGCTGGAGGATACCTTATGACGAGGATTTCACTCGGCGGTGCCGTCCTACGCGGCACTGTCTGCACTGCTTTGATGGTATCGTTGATGTCTGCGTCTGCGCTGGGTGCGCCGGTCGACTTGAGCAAGTGGTCGCCGGAATATGTGCGCTCCATTGCCGGCACACAGGATTTTGACACGGCGGGCGATTGCGCCAAGGTCACCCCACTCGACTACAAGGGGCGACTGACTTTCTGGTATCAGGGCGTGTTCGAGGGCGACCCCGACCTCCTGCGCCAGTATTACAAGGATTTCTTCGAGACCTTCCGCAAAACCTATCCAAACATCCAGCTTGAGGAACAAGCCCTTACCTATAATGACCTTCTGGATAAGTTCCGGACCGCACTTCTGGGCAATGCAGCGCCCATGGCGGTGCGCCTGCAAATCCTGGGGGGCACCGAGTTCGCCGCAAAAGGCTATCTGGAACCGCTCAAACCCGAGGATGTAGGATATTCGACCGAGGACTTCTGGCCCGGTGCAATGAAGGCCGTAACCTGGGAGGGGGTGACCTACGGCATCCCAACCAACAACGAGACGATGGCGTTCATCTGGAACGCCGACGTCTTCAAGCGTGCAGGCCTCGATCCGGACAAGGCTCCGGCAACCTGGGACGACGTCGTCAAATATTCCAAGCAGATCCACGACAAGCTCGGCATTGCCGGTTACGGCCTCGTGGCGCGCAAGAATGCCGGCAATACGCCGTATCGCTTCATGCCGCAGCTGTGGGCCTATGGCGGCGGCGTCTTCGACGAAGCTACCGCCAACCCGACCTATAAGCAGGTCCAGCTCGATAGCCCCCAGAGCAAAGCGGCATTGCAAGCCTCCTACGATATGTATGTTCGCGACAAGTCGGTTCCGGTTTCGGCGCTCACCAATCAGCAGGCGGATAACCAGCCCCTCTTCCTCGCTGGCCAGCTCGGCATGATGGTCTCGCACCCGTCCGACTACAACGTCATGCTCGACCTGCAGAAGAAGACGACGGGCAGCGACAAGGACAAAGCGCAGACCGTCATCGATAATATGCGCTACGGCCTGATTCCGACTGGCCCCGACGGCAAGCGTGCCGTCGTGTTTGGCGGCTCGAACATTCACATCCTGAAGCCCGAATATGTCGAGGGCGGCAAGGTCGACGAGCCGGCTGCAAAGGCCATCAGCTGCATGTGGGCGAGCCCCGAATGGTCGCTGAAAATGGCCTATGCCGGCTCGAACCCGGGGAACCTTAACGGCTTCAAGACCAAATGGATGAAGGAACGCCTTGATAGTATCAAGTTCCTTGACGTCACGACTTCGATGCTGCCATACGGCATCCCGTTCCCGGCGCTGCCACAGTCCCCCGAGATCATGAACATCATCGTCCCGGACATGCTGCAGAATGCCCTCACCGGAGCCATGACCGTCGACCAAGCAGCGGACGACGCAGCCAAGAAGGTAAAAGACCTGACGGACGGCGGACTCTAGTCCAAGCCTGCCGATCTGACCGGCTGCGCCTCGATTGCAGCCGGTTTCTTCCGAAGAATAAGGGCAGAGCACAGTGACGATCTTGACTGGCAAGGCCGAGGCACGCCGAAGACTGCAACCCGATAGGTCCGGCGTGCTGCGAAAGATTTGGGAGCATCGCGCTGACTACGCATACGTGCTTCCCGCGATCGCCGTGATGCTGATCGTCATTGCCTATCCGATCTACTACACGATCGAGCTGTCGTTCTTCAACACACCGCCTGGCCTGCAACTCCGGGACAAGATTTTCGTCGGCCTCGACAATTACATCGCCATCCTCACAAGTCCGGTGTTCTGGACGGTCACCTCGAACACTCTTATCTGGACATTGGGATCCACTCTCATCGCATTTGTCCTAGGGTTTGGCTGCGCGCTGGCGCTTCATCGTGACTTTCTAGGCCGTGGCATCCTGCGGGCCATCCTGATCATCCCCTGGGTCATCAGCGCGGTCGCCGCGTCCTATATCTGGAAGTGGATCTACCATTCGGACTTCGGGATCATTGGCGCGGTGCTGGTCGGCCTCGGATTGGCCGACCGGCCGCCGAACTTCATCGACAGCGTCAGCACGGTGCTGCCCTCGCTGATCGTCGTCAATATCTGGCGAGAGTTTCCGTTCGCCATGATCATGATGATGGCTGGCCTGCAGACAGTCCCCGACCAGTTGCTGCGTGCCGCAAGGGTCGACGGAGCCAATGCATGGCAGCGGTTCTGGCACGTCACCTTCCCGCACTTGAGAAACGTCTCGACGGTGACGATCCTTCTGCTGGCAGTGGCCAACTTCAATTCATTCATCATCCCCTGGATCATGACCGGCGGCGGGCCGTCGAACGCATCGCATATCTGGATCACCCACATTTATGAGCTCGCCTTCGGCCGCCAGCGCTGGGGGGTGGCATCGGCCTATTCGGTGCTGCTGTTCCTGATCCTGATGTCGCTCGGCTACTTCTACGTCCGTGCGCTAAGCGGCAACGAGCGGAAGGATGGCAGCGCATGAGCACGATTGCCGAGACTACTCCTCGAGGCCCGGCCCGTCGCCGTATGCGCATCGACGGATGGCGGTGGGGCGGACGCATCTTCCTCGTGTTCATGATGCTTTACACCGCGTTGCCGATGATCTGGATGCTGATCACCTCGATCAAGTCCGGCTTCGCGGCCATGCAATTCCCGCCGCAATGGTGGCCTGACCAACCCACTCTTGCCAGCTACCAGAAGCTGCTCGATCCGCAAAACAGCGTCGGCCAGGACTTCCTCCGCTTCTTCTGGAACAGCCTTTTCGTCTCCACCGCCACGACCATCCTTTCGGTCATCGTGGCAGTTCCTGCGGCCTACGCGTTTTCGCGCTTCACCTTCCCGGGCCGGAACTTTCTGTTCTTCGCCGTCTTGCTTCGCAACATGTTCCCGGCCGTGATCTTTCTCGTGCCGCTCTTCATCCTGATGCGCGCGATCGGGCTGGTGAACACGCATGCGTCGCTCGTCCTCACCTACCTCACATTCGGTCTGCCGCTGGCAATCTGGCTCCTCAAGGGCTTCTACGACAACATTCCGGTGCAACTCGAGCAGGCGGCGCGCATCGACGGCGCGACGCGGTTCCAGGCCTTTATCCTGATCGTGATGCCGCTCTCGACGCCAGGAATCATCGCCACGGCGATCTATTCCTTTATCGGCGCGTGGAACGAATACATCTACGCCTACACCTTCCTCTCCAAGAACGAGCAGTTGACACTGCCGGTCGGCATCCAGCGCTTCTTCTCGGAAAATACGACGGACTTTCCGGGCCTGATGGCGGCCAGCTTTATGATGAGCGTGCCCGTCGTGGTCCTGTTCCTCGTCCTGCAACGATACTTCGTACGCGCCCTCACGGAAGGCGCAGTCAAGCACTAGAGGAGTTGCCGTTGGCCCACGTGGTCCTTAAAGATCTGGTCAAGACCTATGGCAGCTTCAAAGCTGTCAACAATGTTTCGCTGACGGTCAACGACGGCGAATTCGTTGCGCTCGTCGGCCCTTCAGGCTGCGGCAAGACAACCACACTCAATCTTGTGGCGGGGCTCATCCCCATCACATCTGGCGACATCTTCATCGGCGACAGGGTGGTCAACGACCTCGACCCCAAGGACCGGGACATCGCAATGGTGTTCCAGAACTACGCGCTCTATCCGCAGAAATCGGTCTACAAAAACCTGGCCTTCCCGCTGCAGATGCGCAAACTGCCAAGGGACGAGATCGACAAGAAGGTCAAGGAAGCAGCGCGAGTGCTCGACATGACGCAGTTGCTCGAGCGCAAGCCACGCGAACTTTCGGGCGGGCAACAGCAGCGCGTGGCGCTCGGCCGTGCCCTCGTTCGCGATCCGGCGGTATTCCTGATGGATGAACCACTCTCCAACCTCGACGCCAAGCTGCGCGTGCAGATGCGGTCGGAGATCAAGCGTTTCCACCAGGACCTCAAGGCGACGATCATCTACGTGACGCACGACCAGCTCGAAGCGGTAACTATGGCCGACAGGATGGCGGTGATGAACGGTGGCTACCTGCAGCAATACGATTCACCGGCGCAGGTCTTTGCCCATCCGGTGAACATGTTCGTCGCCAGCTTCATCGGCAGCCCGGCGATGAGCCTTGTTCCGCTGGAGGCGTCAACGGCAAACGGCAACACTGTGTTGACCAGCGCGGAGGGCTGGCGCCTCGAGCTCTCGCCAGAAAACGCTCAGAAGGTCTCAAGGGCAACAACCAAGAAAGTCGTGCTCGGCGCACGTCACTCGACGATCAAGCTGCACAAGAGTCCGGTGCCAGGAAGCATTCCCGCCAAGGCCTATACGGTGGAGCCGACCGGAGACGTCACCTTCGTACAGGCGTTCCTGTCTGGCGCCATCATCAATGTCAGCGTGCCGCCGACCATTGCCGTCGCGCCGGACGAACAGATTTGGCTCGAGTTCGACCAGGAGCGGATGCATCTGTTCGACGGCGTAACAGAAATGGCCCTCAAAGCCAACTGAGACCAAGCGGATGCGTGTGAAACGAGGGCGTGGATGACTACGAAGCTTAAAATCACGGCGATCAAGCCCTATCCGGTATGGGTAGGAACGCGCAACCAGATGCTGGTCAAGGTCGAGACTGACAACGGCATCTTCGGCTGGGGCGAGAGCGGCTTGAGCGGTCGCGAGAAGGCCGTGGCCGGCGCGATCGAGCACTATCGCGAGTTTCTGATCGGCCGCGACCCGATGCAGATTGGTCGCATCTGGCAAGAAGTCTATCGTAGCCAATACTTCGAAGGCGGGCGCGTTCTGCAGGCGGCGATTTCCGCCATCGACATTGCCCTTCACGACATCAAGGGCAAGGCGCTGGGGGTGCCGGCCTACGACCTGCTGGGCGGCAAGCAGCGCGACCGCATTCCTACCTTCGCCTCGACCGGTGACGAGGCCGAGGGCGATGTTGCCATCGAACGAGCCCGCGAACTACGCGCACAAGGATGGCAGGCGATCCGCTTCTTCCCCATCGGGCAAAACAACAAGGACTTCTTTGAGCCGCGTGAGTCGATCGGCGCTACCGCAACGATGCTAAACAAGGCGCGCGAGGCGCTGGGCGACGATGTCGTCCTCGGCATCGACTATCATCATCGGCTGTCGGTGGCAGAGGCGGCGAGTTTCTGCAACAAGCTCAGCCGTGGTGTGCTTGATTTCCTCGAGGAGCCGATACGGGACGAGACACCCGAGGCCTACGAATCCCTGCGCACGATGACCGACATCCCGTTCGCCATCGGCGAGGAATTTGCCAGCAAGTGGCAATTCCTGCCCTACATCGAGCGTGGCATCCATCAGTTCAACCGGCTCGATGTTTGCAATGTTGGCGGGCTCACCGAAGCGATGAAGGTTGCTGGCTGGAGCGAGGCGCACTATGTGGACCTGATGCCGCACAATCCCCTTGGCCCAGTCTGCACGGCCGCGACCATCCATCTCGCCGCCGCGGTGCCGAATTTCGCCTGGCTCGAGACCAGGGTGCCCGAAGCGAAGCTCGGCTTCGACAATTCCGACTTCTTCCCCGTGCAACCACGGCTCGACGGCCCCGACTATCCGGTCAGCGATCTGCCGGGGCTCGGCGTCGAGGTCAACGAAGAGGCGATCAAGGCGGAGAGCTTTCGTTTCTGGGAAGCGCCTCACCTGAAGCGCCGCGACGGTTCTGTCACAAACTGGTAGTTTCATCCATCGGAGCCCAAAATGACGCATACTCCCGACATTACGCGACCGCCCAAAGAGCTGATCGACGCATTGAAGGAAATCGGCGCTGCGACGGTTGCCGGCACGCTTGGCCACATGGGCTTCCGCAATCCGCACATGGTCGGTCCCGTACCGCAGAACCGCGGGAAGTCGATCGTCGGGCCGGCGCTGACGCTTCAATTCATGCCGCAGCGGCCGGACCTCTTCACCGAAGGGGAATATGCCGATCCGGAGACACAGTTGCACCGGCACGTGCTCTATCACGCGCAGGAGGGCGATGTGGTCGTGGTCGACGCGCGCGGCGACATGAGCTCGGGCGTCTTCGGCGATATGATGTCGACCTATTTCAAAGGCAGAGGCGGCGCTGGCATCGTGATCGATGGGTGCATGCGCGATCGGCCCAATGTCGAGAAGCTGGATCTCCCTCTATGGCTACGTGGCTGGACTCCGAACTACCATGTGCAGACCAGCATCTATCCGAATGCGGTCAACGTTCCGATTGCCTGCGGCGGTGTCACGGTAATCCCCGGCGACATCATCGTCGCCGACGATGACGGGGTGGTGGTGCTTCCAGTCGCAATGGCGTCGAAGGTAATCGAAGAGTCGCAAAAGCATCACGATTGGGAGGAGTTCTCGCGCGTGAAGCTTATGGAGGGCGGGTCGTTGCAGCGCTACTATCCGCTGCATGACGATGCCCGCGGAGAATACGAAGAGTGGCGCAAAGCAAACCGCTTGGAGAACCGAAGTTAGCCTATTGATTACCCTCGGCGGGCCGCGAACCTTCTGAGGTATCGCCGACGTCTACGCAAAAAATAGGGAGTCGAATTTCGCCGTGCGAGACCGCCGGCGGCAACTTCTTCGAACAACTTCCCGGGGATCACGAGGTGCATCTCCTGTCGATGATCCTGCATGATCGGGACGAGGCCAAGAACCGCGCCCTGCTGCGCCGGTCCTTCGAGGCTTTGCCGAGCGGCGGCGCAGTGATCATTAGCGAGCTTCTCGTCAATGACGAAAAGACCGGGCCGGCGCCGGCCGCGCTAATGAGCCTCAACATGCTGATCGTGGCGGAAGGGCGAAACTACGCGCCGGCCGAATATTCGGCGTGGATCGAGGAAGCCGGAGTCCGGGACATCGAGACGGTCTGATCGGCCTAAAATATGAAACTTGATCTAAATCAGAGCATGATGTCGTCCGAAAACCGAGCACACTTTTCGGCATCATGCTCCAGAGCAACGGGACGGAGGGAAGCATGAGCATTCACGACTTCGGATCTGCTGCCACGCGCGTCGCGTCGCGCGCGGCCAGGCGGGTGTTGCCCGCAGCATTCGCAGCGCTGGCGGCGACGATTGGATCGTCGCCTGCCGGCGCGGCCGACAGCAAGCTGGTCGAACGGGGGAAATACCTGGTGACCATCGCGAGCTGCACCGATTGCCACACGCCGGGACATTTCCTCGGTAAGCCGGACATGACGCGTCACCTCGGCGGCTCCGAGGTCGGCTTCGAGATCCCTAATGTCGGGGTCTTCTACGGGCCTAACCTCACGGCCGATGAGGCGACGGGCCTCGGGCGCTGGAGCGAGCGCGATATCGTCACGGCGATCCGGACGGGCAAGCGCCCCGACGGACGCATGCTTGCTCCGGTCATGCCGTGGCCCGCATTGGCGAAGCTCACCGACTCTGACGCCGCGGCGATTGCGGCCTATCTCAAGAGCCTGCCGCCGGTGAGCAACAAGGTGCCGGGACCGTTCGGGCCGGGCGAGGCGCCGACTTCGTTCGTGATGAAGATCGTGGCGCCGGCGGAGAAATAGGGCCGGCGCATTGCAGGGCGGCGCCCCTCCCATTGCCGGCTCGCGACTCGCGCGGAGTCGCCCCGGACGATTGCGCCGGAGTTCAGTTCGGGAAGAGAACCTCGCCCTTGCCGAGCCCGCATTTTCGCCGCCTGCCGCGCTTTTTGAAGCAGCGCGATCAACGGTTTGCTCCCTCCGTCCTGAGTATTTGCCACGCGAAACTTGTTTCCAGACTGCGTATCGCCTCCACATTGCGCTTTACAACTATATAACATAGTTGCTACGTTACTAGCGATGGAAAGCGGGCCTGCTGACTGGTTGTTGGACTGCCCTTAATGAAGGACGCTGCGACGATGTCTGGGACCTATGCCACTTTTTCCGACGATAGTTTTGCGGGCCGAAGCGTCCTTATCACGGGCGCAGCGAGCGGAATGGGTCTTGAAACGGCAAGGGCCTTCGCCAGCAAGGGCGCGGAAGTCGTCATGGCCGATCGTGACGAGGCGGGGCTGAAGCGCTACGGTGCGGAACTGCGCAGTGGCGGCGCGGCTGTTCACACCGTGACGGTGGATGTCAGCGATCAGGAAAGCATCGACAAGGCCTTCGATTATTGTGACGCCAATCTCGCGCGTCTCGATAACGTCGTGACATGTGCGGCGATCATCACAGCCAAGCGTATATTCGAGCAGGATCGGGCGCATTGGCATCGCGTGCTCGATGTCAATTTGCTCGGCACCTTCTTCGTCGTGCAGGGCGCAGTCAAACGCATGCTCGACAACCCCGATGGCGGCAACATCGTCTGTATCGCCTCGGATGCCGGCGTGCATGGCGGCGGTGGGCTGATTGCCGATACCGCCTATGCGGCATCGAAGGCCGGGACCCTGTCGATGGTCAAGTCGGTGGCGCGCGAACTTGCGGGCAAGAAGATCCGCATCAACGCGCTGAACCCCGGGCCGACGGATTCCCCGATGCACTCCCATATCGACCAGTCGCTGAAGGAGCGCATCGCCGGCAATCTGCCGATGCGGCGCATGGGACGGCCGGAGGACATGGCGGCGGCAATCATGTTCCTGTGCTCGGATGCAGCCAGCTTTACCTACGGCGCCGCGCTCGATGTCGATGGCGGATCGATGTTCCGCTAGATCGGGGAGGGGATAAAGGCATGCAGCAGACAGCCCGCCGTTATGCCTATTCGGCTGATATTCCCGAACTCGATGATGTCGATGTGCTCGTCATCGGGGGCGGACCATCGGGATTATCGGCGGCGGTCGCGGCGGCACGTCTTGGCGTGCGGGTACGCCTTGTGGAGCGCTACGGCTTCCTCGGCGGCAACCTCACGGCGGGTCTCGTCGGCCCCTGCATGACCTCCTATTCGCTCGACGGCAGCCAGCAACTGATCCGCGGCATCTACGAAGAATTCGTTCAGCGGATGATGGCGCTCGGCGGCGCGCTGCATCCGAGTACGATCCCGGCAGGTTCGGCCTATTGTGGCTTCATCGTCTACGGCCACGACAAGGTGACCCCTTTCCAGCCTGAGGCGGCGAAGGTCGCGGCGCAGCGCATGTGCGTCGAGGCGGGCGTGGAATTATTGCTGCACACCATGGTCGTCGATGCGATCGTCGATGACCATGATGCGGACAATCCCCGGGTGCTCGGTGTGGTTTGCGCCGGCAAGGGCGGGCTGAGGAGCGTTCGTGCCAAGGTCGTCGTCGATTGCTCGGCCGATGGCGATGTCGCCCATTATGCCGGTGTCCATACCCGCCAGGGGCGGGAAAGCGACGGCCTTTCCCAGCCGCAGACACTGTTCTTCCGCGTGCAGAACGTCGACGACCAGGTGGTGGAGGATTACATCCGCGCGCATCCGCAGGATTTTCGGCCTTTCGCCTCGATCGTCGCCAAGGCGACAGCCGAGGGCCGCTTTCCCGCGCCTCGCCGCGGCATCGGCCTTTACAAGACCATGGAACCCGGCGTCTGGCGCATCAATACCGGCCGCGTGTTGCGCCGCAATGGGGCTGACGCCCTTGAGCTCTCACTTGCCGAGGTCGAAGGCCGGGAGCAGACCGTGGCGCTGCTCGATTTCTTCCGCGACAACCTGCCCGGCTTTGAGCAGGTGGAGCTGCGGGACACGGCAACGCAGATCGGCGTGCGGGAAACCCGACGGATCGACGGCGCCTACGAACTGACGCTGCAAGATTTGCATTCCGGCCGCACCTTCGAAGATGTCGTAGCGTTGTGCGGCTATCCGCTCGATATTCACGATCCCACAGGCTCGGGCGGTGGTACCGGTGGCGAGGGGCTTGATGCGGCCAATATCTACCAGATACCTTACCGGGTGATGCTGCCGCGCGTTCATGAGGGCCTGCTGGTGTCCGGCCGCGCGGTTTCGGCGACGCATGAGGCGCTCAGCGCCATTCGCGTCATGCCGCCCTGTTTTGCGCTCGGCCAGGCGGCCGGTGTTGCCGCAGCACTTTCGGTCGGCAACAGGGCCAGCCCCCGGCATGTCGACTACGCGGATTTGCGCAGGGAACTTCTGGCCCAGGGCGCCTATCTTGGCTGACGGAAGGTGAAGGCGGGGAAGCGATACCCGCGTTTCTCAAATCAAGCCTTCAGATGAAGGGTCACGAGCACGGTGCATTCAGCGCCATCGGCAAAGCGGGTTGCAACGCGCAGCCAATTGCCGAAGGCGTTGAGCCGGGCCACGGCAATGCCGTCCTGTTCGCCCGGCATGACGAATTCCGTTCCTTCTCGAACCCAGTGCATGCCGTCAGGCGAGATCTCCACCCAGCCCTTGGGTACAGTGCCGACGGGAGGCTTCAATGCCCGAATAAAGAACACGGCTTCATGCGCCCAGCCGGCCTCATAGGGTTCGCTCGCGGCGTCACCGCTCCAGCGCTCATTGCGGGTTATCACCGCCGTGATGTTTTCGGGAAGCATCAAAAATCCCCTGAAATGCAGATGGAATCGACATAGAGAAAGGCGCGCTTGGCGACATCCGTCTCGGCGAACAGGCAGAAGTTCAGCATGCACCAGAGGTTTTTCATCGCCGGAATCCGGATCGACTCGAAGCCGGATACATCGAAATTCCGGTCGTTGCATTGCAAGCCGGTCGCCTTCATGGAGGCGAGGTCGAAATCGAAGCGCACATAGCTCCAGTTCACTTTCGTCGGGATCTCGTTGTAGCAGAGCCGTTGTTCACCATCCGGCAGGTCCAGCCAGCCTTCGGGCGCCAGGTGATAGTGGCTTACGGTCTTGTCTTCCCGGCCGATGGCTGTGAAGGACGTGGTCTCACGTTTGTACTGCCACTTCTGCAAGTGCTTGCCGTCGAGTGCATTGAGAAAGCGCAGATGTGGCATAACCCGCTCGCCGTCTCCGTCGCGATCGCCGCATTGCAGGTCGAACAGGAAGCCGATCGATCGCACGTCGGTTTCCGATAGTTTCAGTTCCGTCGCTTCCGGCTTGAACGTGAAGAAAATCTCGAAGCGGATCGGCCCGCGCTTGCGGAAGGTATGACGCTTGATTGCAACGTTCTGCGCACCCGGTTTTGCCTTTGTGGCGATCTTTAGCGCATAGGACGAATCCATGCCGCCGTGGGATCCTGCATCCCAATGCCCGAGAGTTGAGAGCATGGCGCTCGAGTGCTGGGCAAAGCCCGGCAGCATGACGTCGAGGCTGTCCTCGTAATTGCCGACCAACTGTGACCAGCCGCAATGCCCGCGCGAAAAATCATCAAACGACAGGATGCGCGGCAGAGGATCGAAACGGCTAAGCGCCGGATCTGCGCGAAGCATGGCGAGCCTCATGGCTTCCATTATGTCGGCTGTGGAAGAGGGGGCTGATGTCGTCATTATGGCGTTGACCTCACTGCATGCGGAGCCGGCTGACGGCGTCCCAATCGATTTCGATGCCGAGACCCGGCCGTGTCGGCACGTCGAGCCTGCCGTTCTTCTGGCGCAGGCAGCCGGGCGCCAGATCGGCCAGGTCGCGCTTGAAGGGGCTAAGATCGCATTCGCATTCCATCACCCGGAAATTCGGAAGGGCGGCCGCCAGATGCGCGCTGGCCGTCTCGCAGATAATGCCGGACATGCCGATATGCGGTGCGTAGCCCACATCATGGAGGGCGGCATAGTCGGCCATGCGCCGTGTTTCGGATATGCCGCCGGCACGCGCGACATCCGGCTGCAGGATTGAAAGGGTGCGGTTGGCGACGAGACGCTGCGCCTGATCGGCGGTAAAGTTGCTCTCTCCGGCTGCGAGCGGCACGTCGCAGCGTTTGCGAAGTTCTTCGTAGCCTTGCTCGTTTTCCGGCGCCAGCGGTTCCTCGAACCAGAAGTAGCCGTTGGCCGAAAGTGCCCTGCCGACTTCGATCGCCTGGTCCAGATCATAGGCCCAGTTGGCGTCCACACAGAGTTCGATATCGTCGCCGGCGCGTTTGCGCAGCCGTTCGATGCGCCGGCAGGCTTCCCGGACGGGATTGGCCATCTTGACTTTGATGCGAGGGAATCCCTCGCCGATATAGCGCTCCAGTTCCCGATCCGCCTCAGCATCGTCGACCCAGTTTACGGCGGCGGCATAGACCTCGATCGTTTCCCGGCCGATGCCGCCAAGCAGCTTGGTGATCGGCATGCCCGCGGCCTTGCCCATGATGTCCCACAGCGCAATGTCGACGCCAGCGATCGCCTCGATCAGCATGCCGCCGGCACGGCCTGACAGCGAGCGCCGCATGGATTGCCAGAGCGCGCCGATGTTGCGTGCGTCCTGTCCGATCAGCCGTGGCTTTAACGAGGTTTCGATAAGCTCCACATAGGCCTTGGGCGAAAACCGGGCCAGAACCTCACCGACGCCGACGATGCCGGCATCGGTGCGCACCTCGACGAGAACCATCGAGACCTTGTGATAGGTGCCCCAGGACGTGACGGTCGGTTTGGGCAGCGTCTGACTGAGCGGATGAGCGACGACATCTGAAATGAGGATCGCCGGTCCGGTCGAACGTTGCACAGAATCCATCGGCTCTTTCGTTCCCAATGTTTTGCTCGCTGCTCTTGGTTTTGCTCGCTGCTTTGGGGCGTGTCTGTTATTCCTAGCTAGATGTTGGCGACTTGGCAACTGATAAACCTAGTTGCTAAGTTGGAAACTGCATGTTAGCTTTGTGAAGATGAGGATCGAAATGACTGAAACTCCCGAAAGGAAGCCCGTTTTCACCGCCAAGCCGCCAAACCCTTCGCGGTTGGCGGATGGGGTGTCCGACGCGATTGCCGCCGCACTCTTTGATGGGCGCATCTCGCCTGGCGAGCCGTTGCCGCCCGAAGGGGAGATCGCCAGGGAGTTCGGCGTCTCGAAGCCGATCGCCCGCGAGGCGCTTCGTCAGCTGACGGCAGCCGGGCTGATCTTCACCCAACAAGGCAAGGTTGCCCGCGCCAAGGCACTGAGCGGCGAATCGATGGACAAAATCTACGGCTACGCGGTGCGTTCCAGCCTCAAGCGGCTTCGCGAAGCCAATGAAATGCGCCGCGTTGTCGAGACGGGAATTGCCCGGCTCGCCGCCGAGCGTCGCGATCCGGAGGGTCTGGATATCATGCGGCAGGGCTTGGCGGGCATGCTGGCTTCCGTCCAGGAGCCCTCCGGCTTTACCGCCGCCGATATCCTGTTTCACCTTGGCCTTGCCGTGACGACGGGCAATTACATGATCCGCGTGCACATGGAGAGCATGCGTTCCGTGCAGCGCGAGGTGTCGGAATTGTTTTCACGTCGCGCCAATCGCAGCGACGCTGACTGGCGGGCCACGATTGACCGGCATCAGGCGATCTACGACGCAATTGCAGTTGGTGATGCCGACCTCGCCGAGCAAAAAATCCGGGAGCATTTCGAAGCTGCCGACATTGCCTCGCTCGAGGTGGCCGACAAGTTGAAAGATGCCGAGCGATGAGCGCCGCGCGCTTCTCACTGAAAGGCCGGCGCGTGCTGGTAACCGGTGCCAGTTCCGGTATCGGTCGGGCTGTTGCGCTTGGCCTTGCGGAGCATGGAGCGGAACTGATCCTTCATCATTTCGGTAATGAGACGGGCGCGCGTGAGGTGGCCCGGGCGACCGGCGGCACAGCGCCGGTACTGGAAGCAGACTTCACCGACGGGCGTGCGACGCAGGCTTTTGCCGATGAAGTGCTCAAAACACACGGCCCGATCGATACCCTCATTGCCAATGCCGCTATCGAACATCGGCGGCCCTGGCAGGAATTGGATGAGGCGCATGTCAACGCCCATGTGGCATCGAATTTCTCGGCGCTGCTGACGCTGACGGCAAAGCTGGTTCCACCGATGGCCGAGCGGGGCTGGGGCAGGGTCGTCGCCACAGGCAGTATCATGGCGGTGCGGCCGCGGGCGGAAACGGTTGTTTATGCGTCGCTCAAGGCGGCGCAGTTGACTGCGATCAGGTCGATTGCGCGCGAAATCGGACATCGCGGCGTCACGCTGAATGTGGTTTCGCCGGGTGCGATCGAGATCGAAGCCAATGCCGCGCGCTACGGCGACCCGGCGTTCCGCAAAGCGGTTGCCGCCAAGATCCCTGTGGGCAGGCCGGGCCAGCCGCAGGACCTGGTTGGGGCGTTTGTTTTTTTGTGCAGCGATGCTGCCAGCTACATTACGGGTGCAAATATCCCGGTCGACGGAGGATGGTCGATCGGAGACGCGCCCGGGAGCCTTCCGCACGCTGCCGGGTGAGCGGCCTTGCGGCAAGGTTTTCGAGATCATGCGGCGGAACCACCCGCCGCAGCTTACCGCCAAACTCCGGGCGAATGCCGCTTGCATTCATTCGGCGAAGGCTGCTTGCCGACGACCAAAAAGGGAGGAAACCATGAAGGCCGCATTAGCAGGTATCGCAGCATCCGCGTTGACATTGTGCATATCGACGTCTGCCGTCTTCGCGACGGATCTCCGCATGACGGTCTGGACCGGGAGCGAGGCTCATCTGAAGATGCTGAATGGCATTGCGGAGAGCTTCAAAGCCACACATCCCGACGTCAACGTGAAGTTCGAGACCGTGCCGGTCAGCGACTACACGCAGAAACTGACCTTCCAGATCGCCGGCGGCAATGCTCCCGACATAGCCTGGATGATGGAGGATGCCGCTCCGGCTTTCGAAAACGCCAATCTTCTGATGGATCTCGGCCCGACGCTCAAGGCGGCGGAAGGCTATGATTTCGACGATTTTTCGAAGCCGGCCATGGGCCTCTGGCAGAAGGATGAAACGGTCTACGGCATTCCGTTCTCCACCTCGCCTTTCATGATCTACTACAACAAGGACATGTTCGACAAAGCCGGGCTCGAAGACCCGCTGACGCTCGCCGCCAAGGGCGAATGGAACATGGACAAGTTCCAGGAGGTCTCCAAGAAGCTCGCGGCAGCCAATCCCGGCAAATGGGGCTTCGAGTTCAAGGATGGCGAAGGCTATGCCTCTCGCATGACCCATGCCCTTCTGCCGCCAATCCGCGCCTATGGCGGCGATATCTGGTCGAACAAGGAATGCGGCTTCGACAATCCAGAAGCCGTCAAAGCGGTCAAGCAGCTGCATGACATGGTCTTCAAGGACAAGTCCATCGTTCCGCCAGGCGAACAGGGCGATTACTTCTCCGGCAATTCGGCGATGACGGTCAACCAGATTTCCCGTGCTTCGAAGATGGCGGAAGCCGGCTTCAAGTGGGGCATCGCACCGTTGCCCACCGGCCCAGGTGGTGAGTCACCCGTGATCGGCCAGGCCGGTCTTGTTGTGTTCGCCCAAGGCAAGAATACGGAAATCGCCGCGGAATTCGTAGCGCATATGACCAATAAGGAAAATGTCGCCACCATGGCGCAGTTCTTCCCGCCGGCCCGTAAGAGCGTTCTGCAGGCCGATGCATTCATCAACGGCAACAAGCTCGTGCCGCCCGAGATGATGAAGAATGTGGCTGCCGCTATAGAAAAGGGCCGGGTGGTCTCGGCTAACGAAAAAGCGCCCCAGATCCTTGCCGCCATGGCGCCTCGCGTCGATGCCCTGTGGAAGCCGGATGCCGATGTCGATGCCGCCATCAAGGGCATCTGCGCGGCAATCCAGCCGCTGCTTTGATCAGAACGAAGATGGCCGATACCGTTCATAACTCCATTCGAACCGGCCAAAAGACCTGGCTGACGTTGAAGATGAGAGAGATGATGGAGGCGTGGCTGTTTGTCAGCCCCACCTTCATCGGCTTCCTCATCTTCTTCCTCGGTCCGCTCTGCGCAGTGGTCTATTATTCCATGACCGAATGGAACCTGCTCAGCCAGCAGGCCACCTTCGTAGGCCTTGCCAATTTTCAGAATGCGCTCCTCGAAAACCCTGACTTTTGGCTTGTGGTACGCAATTCGGTTATTTTCGCGATCGGTCTCGTGCCGCTCAACATGGCGCTCGCGCTCGCCTTGGCGCTCGCCCTTTCCCGGCCGTTTTTCGGGGTCGTGTTCTTTCGCACGGTGTTTTTCGCCCCCGTCATCACCTCGGCCATCGCCTGGGCGATCGTATGGAAATTTCTGCTGCAGGGAGAAGGCGGTTTCATCAACCAGGTGCTGGCACTGGTCGGGATCACCGGTCCGAACTGGCTGCGTGAACCGAGCTGGGCCATGGCGGCGGTCATCGTCACCCGTGTCATCAAGATGGTCGGCCTGAACATGATCCTCTACATTGCGGCGCTGCAGGCGATCCCGCGGGACTATGAAGAGGCAGCGCGCCTGGAAGGCGCCTCACGCCGGCAGATCTTCAACATGATCACCTGGCCGTTGCTGGCGCCGACCACGCTCGTCATCATGGTCATCACGACGATCGGCTCTTTCAAGGTCTTCGATCACATATATCAGATGACCGGTGGCGGCCCGGAAAACGGCACACTGGTGCTTGCCTTCTATATCTACCAGCAGGGCTTCAAGTTCTTCAATGTCGGCTATGCCTCGGCGCTCGCGATGATCATGTTCGTGATGATCATGGCGCTGACCCTGGTGCAGGTGATGCTGCGGAGAAAGGGATCGGAGTGACCCAGCGCCAAATCCAGATCCTCTACCGCAGCTGCTGGACGATCGCGCTGCTGATCGCCGCCATTCCTTTTGTTTTCCCATTCGTTTGGATGGTGTCTGCCGGCTTCAAGAGCGTGACCGAGATATTCGGTGCGCCGACGCTTATTCCGCGCGTCTGGCGCTGGCAGAATTTCGTCGAAGTGTTCACCTACCAGCCGTTCGCGCGGCAGTATTTCAACTCGCTTTACATCGCGATCGTGGTGACGGCGCTCACCCTCGTCATCTCGTCCCTGGCCGGCTATGCGCTGGCGCGCATGCGGTTTGCCGGTGCCGGGCTGCTGATGCTTTTTCTGATCTCGGCGCTCATGGTGCCGGAGGAAGTGACGATCATTCCGAACTTCTTCCTGATGCGCTGGTTTGGTTTGGTGGATACTCACTGGCCGCTGATCCTGCTGCCCACCTTCGGCCCTCATGGGGTGATGGCAACGTTCCTGATGCGCCAGTATTTCCTGGCCCTGCCCAAGGAGTTGGAAGAGGCTGGCAAGATGGACGGTCTCTCACGCTTCGGCGTTTGGTGGAAGATAGCGCTGCCGATGGCGCGTCCGGCCCTGGCTGCGGTTTCCATAATCACCTTTCTGTTCTCGTGGAACCTGTTCCTGGAGCCGCTGATCTTTCTGAGCTCGCTCGACATGTTCACGCTGCCTTTGGCCTTGTCGAACTTCAACGACAGCTACGGCTTGCCGCTGTGGAACCTGCAGCTTGCCGCTACCAGTCTTGCCGTGGTGCCGATCCTGATCGTCTATCTGATAGCCCAGCGGCAGATCATCGAAAGTTTTGCGCTATCAGGCGTGAAGGGATGAGGATTTTCGTTCATGAGCAGTGTATCGCTTAAAGGCATCGAAAAACGCTTCGGCGCCGTCGAGGTCATCCGCGGCGTCGATCTCAGGATCGATCCGGGCGAGTTCGTCGTATTCGTCGGTCCGTCGGGCTGCGGTAAGTCCACCTTGCTGCGGCTGATTTCGGGACTGGAATATCTCAGCGGCGGTGAACTTGCGATTGGCGGCCGGGTGGTCAACGAAGTGCCGGCCTCGAAACGCGGTGTCGCCATGGTCTTCCAATCCTATGCCCTCTATCCGCATCTGACCGTCCGGGACAATATGGGTTTCGGGCTCAAGGTCCGCAAAGTTCCGGCACAGGAGCGTCAGAAGCGCGTCGATGAAGCAAGCGCCACACTGAAGCTCGAAGCATTGCTCGATCGCTACCCCCGCGAGCTTTCCGGCGGTCAGCGGCAGCGCGTCGCGATCGGCCGGGCCATCGTCGGAAATCCTGATGTCTTCCTGTTCGACGAACCGCTGTCGAACCTCGATGCAGAGTTGCGTGTGCACATGCGCTCTGAAATCGCCGCGCTGCATAAGCGGCTCTCCACGACGATGATCTATGTAACGCATGACCAGATCGAAGCGATGACACTCGCCGACAAGATCGTGGTTCTGCGCGACGGCCGTGTCGAGCAGGTCGGTTCCCCCCGGGAATTATATGAGCGGCCGGCAAATATCTTCGTGGCGCAATTCATCGGAAGCCCAAAAATGAATCTGCTCCCGGCAGATATCGCGCCTTTGCTGACAGGCGCAACGGCAGCGGATCCCGCCGCCGAGACCATCGGGATAAGACCGGAGCATTTGACGGTCGTGGAGCCTCGAGAGGGGACGCTGCGCGGAACCGTCGGGCTTTGTGAATATACCGGGGCGGTAACGCTGCTCCACGTCAAGCTGCAGGACGGGCATGATTGCCTCGTCCTGCACGACGGTGGTGATATGAAGGCGGGAAACCAAATAGGGCTCACCGCCGATGTCTCGAAGGTGCACTTTTTCAATGGCAACGGGCAGACAACAACGCGGACTGAGCAAGGCTGGACTGCTTGAACGTACTGCAGCTCCTGGCGCGGGCGCGAGCCGCAGAAATCTCTGAAGAGCGGGGGTCGTCTACTCGCCCTGTCGCAAGTTGCGAAGTCGGTCGAAAAGGACGGCGAGCACGATTGCGCCACCGATAAAGCAACCTTGCCAGAACGCGTTGATGCCGAGCAGGCCAAGACTGTTACGGATGACCTCGATGAGTGCGGCGCCGACCAAGGCTCCAAAGGCGGTGCCGACGCCGCCGGCCAGATTGGCGCCGCCGATAACCGCAGCGGCAATGACCTGAAGTTCCATCCCGGCGCCGATATTTGTGGTGACGGCGCCGAGCCAACCGGTCTGAATGATGCCGGCAACCCCCGCCGAGAGGGCAGAAATCATATAGACGATGACCTTGATCCTCGGCACGGGAACGCCCGTCAGTGTCGCGGCGTGCTCATTGCCGCCGATGGCAAAAACATAGCGGCCGAACTTGGTCCAGCGCAGCACGAAACCGGTAATGAGTGCCAGCACGACCATGTAAAGCACTGGATTGGCGATGCCGAAAAACCAGGCGCCGCCACCCAGAGCCAATAGTTTGTCGTGATCAGGTCCAAATTCAAAAACCACAGTGTTGTTGGAGGCAACCATCGCAAGGCTGCGCGCAATCGACAACATGCCGAGCGTGACGACGAAAGGCGGGAAGCCGAGATAGGCAATCAAGACGCCGTTGAAAGCTCCGACCAGAAGAGCCGTACCGATCGAGGCGGCGATGCCGACTTCAATACTGTATCCCGCATGCATGACCACCGCCAGCACCATGCTGCAGAGACAAAGTACGGAGCCAACGGACAAATCGATGCCGCCGGTGATGATCACCAGCGTCATGCCCAGCGCGATAATTGCGACGAAGGTGACGTTGCGGGTGATGTTGTAGATGTTCTTCGCCGTCGCAAAGGAGTCCGTTGCCATCGACAGAAAAATGCAGGCTAGAATGACTGCAATCAGCACCCAGAATGTCTGGCCACTCATGATCGTTGCAAGCCAGCTCCGTTGCTTCTGTCCGATCGTTTGGTCAAGTGTAATCGCCATCGTCGACCTTCTTCCTTCCTGTTGCAACGGATAGCATCGATCACACCTGTTCGATGGCGCCGGTAATCAGTCCCGTCACTTCCTCCGGCGAACTTGCCGCAATCTGCTTGTCGGCTACTTTTCTGCCTCGCCGCATCACGATCACACGGTCGGCGACCGAAAAGACGTCGGGCATGCGGTGGCTGATCAGGACAACGACAATGCCCCGGTCCCGCAATTGGCGGATCAGATTCAGAACCTCAGCGACCTGGCGCACGGAAATGGCTGCGGTCGGCTCGTCCATCAATACGATTTTCGCTTCAGACAGCATCGTGCGGCCGATCGCGACCGCTTGGCGCTGGCCACCTGACATTTGCTTGACGAGATCGCGCGCCCGCGTCTCGGATTTGAGCTCGCGAAATATCTCGCCGGCGCGCTTGTACATGCTCTTGTGATCGAGGATGCGAAGAGGCCATACGCCGCGGCGCAATTCTCGTCCGAGGAACACGTTCGCCGCCGCCGTCAGATTGTTGCAGAGCGCCAAATCCTGGTGAACGATCTCAATGCCATGCTGGCGTGCTTCCTTCGGCCGATGAAGCACGAGATCAGCGCCATCGAGCCGCATGGTTCCATGGCTCGGTCGAAAGTTGCCGGCGATCATCTTCACCAATGTGGACTTGCCAGCGCCGTTATCGCCCATCAGGCCGACAACCTGCCCGGCTTCGAGCGAAAACGAAACATCGTTGACTGCCTGGATGGCACCGAAATGTTTGGAAATATTGATGAGCTCAAGAACCGCCACCAGCCTCACCGCCTCCCAAAACCTGCGGGCTATCCATTGCACCGAACCCTGCTTGTCTTGAAGGAAGGCTCCGGCGAGTTCGCTTTTCCAGTATCCTCCCAGGAAAAGCGATCGGGAGCATTTACGCAAAACCCTGCGACAGCGTCAACTCATTGTCCTTGCCATTGACCTTATTGTCGCAAAAATCTGTTTTGTCAGACAAATATCATTTGACGAAAGTGGCGCCCGGATATTAGCTATCAAATGGGGGAGAAAGAGCATGCTGATCCTTGTGACCGGTGCGACGGGCAAGGTCGGGCGGCGCTTCATTGCTGGGCTGCTTGACGATCCGAGATTTTCCAAAGCCCGTATTCGTGCGCTTTGTCATAATCGTTTGTACGAGGCGACCGACCATGTCGACGTCATCCGCGGCTCGATCGCCGATCGCGATGTCGTGGCAGCGGCGCTGGATGACGTTACCCATGTCGTGCATCTCGCCACATGCAAGGAAACGCCTGAAGACATCATGGACGTCACGGTCAAAGGTCTCTTTTGGCTGCTCGAGGAGTTCCGCACGAGCGTCACCGCACGCCAGTTCATCCTGATCGGTGGTGATGCGGGTGTGGGGCATTTCCACTATCGCCACGACGGCCCGATCACCGAGAGCGCCCGTCATTGTGCGTATCCGGGAAGCTATGCGCTCTCCAAAGTCCTGGAAGAGGTCATGCTGGAGCAGTTTGGCATTCAGTATGGTCTCAATGGCTGTTGTCTGCGCGCGCCCTGGATCATGGAAAAGGACGATTTCAAGTATTCGCTGTCTTTTGGAGACGACGTCTTTGGCGGTCCGGACTGGAAGACACTCGTTCCGGAAGAAGCGGCACGGCGCTATGCGGCGATGGGTAGGGTGCCGCTGCTCTTGGATGCCGACGGACGTGCGCTGAAGCGCAATTTCGTCCATGTCGACGACCTTGTGTCGGCAATATTGGCAGCGATCGACAACCCGCGGGCGGAGCGGCAGCTCTTCAATATCTGCATGGATCGACCCGTCGATTATGCTGAAGTCGCCGCCTATCTCCTGCGCACGCGCGATCTCGGCTCTGTCGACATACCGAGCCGCTTCCATTCCAATTGGATGGACAACAGCAAGGCGAAATACCTGCTGGATTGGCAGCCAAATTACAATCTCGAAATGCTTATCGACTCGGCCTGGCAATACGAGCGTTCAAAGGAGGAGCCTCGCATCGTCTGGTATCCGGGTTGATTTCGTGTGGCGGGCACGCGGTGTCCGTCTGTTTCAAGGGAGGAAACTATGAGGAAGGCATTACTACTTACAGCCGCAGTTTTAGCACTGACCGCCGGGCAGGCCTTGGCCAAGAAGCAACTCGTCATCGTTGTCAAAGGCCTCGACAATCCGTTCTTCGAAGCAATCAATCAAGGTTGCCAGAAATGGAACAAGGAGAACCCCACGGCGGAATACGAATGCTTCTACACCGGTCCGGCATCGACATCCGATGAAGCCGGCGAAGCGCAGATCGTTCAGGATATGTTGGGCAAGGCGGACACGGCTGCAATCGCAATCTCGCCGTCAAATGCAAAGCTCATTGCCCAGACCCTGAAGACGGCCAATCCGACGGTTCCGGTGATGACGCTCGATGCCGATCTTGCCGCCGAGGATGCAGCGTTGCGCAAGACCTATCTCGGCACTGACAACTATCTGATGGGCGCCCGCATCGGCGAATACATCAAGAAGGGCAAGCCGAAGGGCGGCAAGATCTGCACCATCGAAGGCAATCCGGGAGCAGACAATATTCTACGCCGCGCACAAGGAATGCGCGACACGCTGACTGGCCAGAAAGGCTTGACCGAGCTGAAAGGCGAGGGTGGCTGGACCGAGGTCGCCGGTTGCCCGGTGTTCACCAATGACGACGGTGCCAAGGGCGTTCAGGCAATGACCGATATCCTCGCGGCCAATCCCGACTTGGACGCATTCGGCATCATGGGTGGCTGGCCATTGTTCGGCGCACCGCAACCCTATCGCGACCTGTTCAAACCGCTGGCCGACAAGATCGCCAGCAACGATTTCGTCATTGGTGCCGCCGACACGATCGGCGACGAGGTCGCCATTGCGAAGGAAGGGCTGGTGACAGCGCTCGTCGGCCAACGGCCGTTCGAGATGGGCTACAAGGCACCGTCGGTGATGATGGATCTGATTGCCGGCAAGCCGGTTGAAGATCCGGTCTTCACCGGGCTCGATGAGTGCACGAAGGATACAGTCGACACCTGCATTCAAAAGTAGGTTCACGGTTTGGCGCACCCGGTTCAAGGGTGCGCCGACTGTCCTCACGAGACGGATCGAGAGATCCGCTGGGCTTGACGCGCCCTGAATTCCGCGCTTTGTGCCGGCGTCAATCGCAGGCGACTTCCTCGTTATTACGATTGTTTTGATCTTACGTGCAGACAGTCGAAAGAATGCTGAGGCAGTAGAAATAAATGCCTGACAAAAAATCGGGAAAGCCAACGGCTGCGGTCGAGGTGGTGATGGTTGACCGTTCGGCCACCACAAGGCGCCCAAATTCTCCCCGCATGACTGGGGCGAGTGTTCATGTGTCTTTGGCAGGCGAGATCGGTCTGCGAATCGTGCGCGGCGACTATCCGCCCGGTACGATCTTGCCAAATGAGGCAAAATGGTCGGAAGTCTTTGAGGTCAGCCGATCAGCGGTGCGCGAAGCGATCAAGATGTTGATGGCCAAGGGCCTGCTTTCTTCCCGCCCGAAAATCGGCAGCTGGGTCGAACCCAAGGAACGTTGGAACCTGCTGGATCGAGATGTCTTGGGCTGGTATGCGGCATCTCCCGATCGCGAATCCTTTCTCAGGGCCGTGCAAGAACTCAGGCATATGATCGAGCCGGAAGCGACTGCGCTTGCTGCAGTGCGCCGAACTGACGAGCAGATGACCGCGATCAGCCAGGCCCTGCATGACATGGATCAGGCCACATCGCTCCAGCAGCGGACAGAATCCGATACGCGATTTCACATCGCGATCTTACGCGCCTCCGGAAATGATCTGCTGGTGCCGCTCGGCGTCTTGATCGAATCGGCGCTGAACCACCTCTTCGCCCATGTGACGCGGGAGGAAGACAATTTACAGTATGCGCTGAAGCTTCATGAAAATATTGAGAAAAGCATTCGACTGCAGCGACCGAACATGGCGCGCAACGCAGTCCGTAAGGTGCTGGCAAATACCGACGAAATCATCGCACGGTGGTCACGATAGATTTTGCAGCTGGCGGGCTGAGGAAACGGTCGCCAGTCCCGCGTGCACGCGTCCGTCATAAAACGAGCTGTCCGCGATATCGGCTCGACAGCAGTTCCCCTCAGCATAGACCAAGATCCGAAACGGTAAGTCCTGCCTTACGAAGTCCTTCCACGCGGCGGTCAAAGTCCTCGGGGTTTCGAAATGGAAGGACCCGCCGGCGGCGCTCGACAGAAAAATCGGGATTGATCCGGAGTGCCCTTTCCCAGGCCAGACGGCTCTCCTCCGGCCGGCCGAGGTGCCCATAGCATGAGGCAAGCAGGGCGTAGGCGGTCTCCGACTGGGAGTTTTGTTGGAGCCGCTGCTCGATGGCTGCAATCGCTTGTTCATACTCGCCGAGAGAAAAGTGCGCATCGGCGCGAAATTGGAAGAGAATTTCCGGATGGTGCGGATCGAGCCGCATCGATGCATCGAGTGTTTCCAGGGCGCCGGCGGGATCGCCGGAGAATATCTGGATATGGGCCATCAGTAACAGGAGCTCGGCGGAGTTGGGCTGCAGCGCGAGGCCCTGCTGCACCTCCGCCTGCGCCCGGTCCAGTTCCCGGTTCCACATGCAAGCCATGCCCAGTGCGAAGCGGCCGTTGGGCTGTTCCTCGGCCATTTCCACGGCCTGCTGCGCGAGATCCATCCCGATCCGCAGCGAGCCTTCCGGATCGGTGCTCCAGGCGTTGACGTAGTCGAGCACGTGGGTGAAGGAAATGAGGGCCTGGGCGGCCGCATATTGCGGATCGATGGCAATGGCGTCGGCCGCCAGGCTGCGGGCGGCTCTGTTTCCGGTTCGGGTATGGGCCGATGCCTGTTCCCGGCCGCGCAATAACAACTCGTAAGCGTCGACATTGAGTGCGCGCCCTTGGGCTAATCGACCCTGGTCGCCATGCGTGAGGTTCAGCCTGAGCGCGGCCACGATCTCCTGGGTGAGCTCATCCTGAACCGCGAAAATGTCGGTGAGGTCGCGATCGAAGCGGCTGGCCCAGATATGTCCGCCGTTGCTGGCGTCGATCAATTGGGCGGTGACACGCACGCGGTTGCCAGCCTTGCGAACGCTGCCCTCGAGGACATAGCGGACGCCGAGCGCCTTGGCCATCTCAGGAACGGAGGCTGTTACATTCTTGTAGACGAAGGATGAGTTGCGGGCGATTACGTGCAGTTCGGACAGCTTGGAGAGATCGGTGATGATGTCCTCGCTGATACCGTCGGAAAAATACTCCTGTTCGGCATCGCCGCTCATGTTGTTGAACGCGAGTACGGCGATGGACGGCTTGTCGGGAATGGCCGGAGCCGACGGCATTTCGATTGCGGGCCGCACCTGTGGCGCCGGGTTCGGCCGCGGAGTTCCGATCTGAAGCGAATAGACCTGCATCGGTTCAGCGATATTCTTGAGCTCAATTTTACCGAGATCGGTGACGGCAAGATCAAGCCGCGCTTTCACCTGGCGGTAGGCATCTTCGGAAAGACAGATGGCGCCGGGCTTGGCAATTCCTTCCAACCGCGCGGCGATATTGACGCCGTCGCCCATCAAGTCGCCGTCGTTTTCCTCGACCACATCTCCCAGATGGATCCCGACCCGGAACTCGATGCGATGTTCAGGCGACACGCCGATATTGCGCTCAACCATGGCAGTCTGCACTTCGATCGCACAGCGCACAGCGTCCACAACGCTGCGAAACTCGATGAGGCTTCCGTCTCCCGTTCGCTTGACGACCCGGCCATTGTGCACGGCGATGGTCGGATCGACCAGGTCGCTGCGCAGCGTTCTCAGCCGCGCCAGGATGCGATCCTCGTCCGCACCGGCGAGGCGGCTGTAGCCGACCACATCTGCGACCAGGATCGCCGCCAGTTTTCGCGTCACGTTCGTAAGTCCCAATTCCTCGTCGGATCAAAGTAACACAGTGTGACCGGCAACGCCGCCAAATCCGATTGCCTTCGCTAAGAAGCGGTCCGGTGGCCGGTTGCTTGGACGTGAAGATAGTCGGTGAACCTTATGCGATACCCGCGGCTAAACGCCGTCTTTTAGAGAGAAGGCAAGGACGTAGTCGCCGACGTCTTTCGAATAGGGTGCGCCGCCAACCGATATCAGGACATATTGCTTGCCTGTTTTCGGTGAGACGTAGGTCATGGGCGTTGCGCTCGAGCCGACCGGCAGGGGATATCTCCAGAGTTCTGTACCGTTCTCGGCGTCATAGGCGCGGATATAATAGTCCTGGAAGCCGGCGAAGAAGACGACGCCGCCGGCGGTCGCAGAAGTGCCGGCGTAGCTGGGCAGGCCCATCGGCATAGGCAGTTTGGTTTTGATCTTGAACGGCCCGAGTTCTTCGGCTGTACCGGCCGGAACCTGCCACGCGATCTTGCGCGTCTTCAGATCCACTGCAGTGACGGTGCCGAAGGGCGGTTGGGTGCAGGGAACGCGGAGCCTCGATGTCCACATCTCGGTGGCCATGGCGTAAGGCGTACCGCGCTGGGGGGCGGAGGGGCCGTGCGCGGTCGTGGTGAGGGCAAAGTCGACATACTCCTCGCGTGGGATGAGTGCGAAGAGACTGGGGACGCGGATATCGTTCATGAAGACCCGGTTGTTGGGCAGATCGACCGATACGCTTCCCCAATTGAGGCCACCCAGATTTCCCGGCTGCTGGATCGCATATTGCGTGCCGATCGGGGTGAAATCGCCGTCATAGCGCATCTTGCGGAAGGCGATGCGGCATGCCAGTTGATCGAACATCGTCAGGCCCCAGGCCGTCTGCTCCGTCACGCGCTCCGCACCGATTGTCGGCATGCCGACGGAGTAGGGCTGCGTCGGGGAGAGTTTCTCTTCCGGCACGCCGCCTTGCTGCGGCACCGGCTTCTCCTGAACTTCGGCAAGCGGTGTGCCGGTTCGGCGGTCGAGGAGAAAAAGCTGGCCGCGTTTGGTGGTCTGCAGCAGAGCAGGCACGGTGGCGCCAATGCCGTCAGGCAGGTCGAGCAGGAGCGGTTGGGCCGGCAGATCATAGTCCCAGATATCGTGATGCACCGTCTGGAATTTCCATTTCTCCCGACCCGTCGTCACATCGAGTGCCACCAATGTCGCATTGTATTGATCGGCGAAGGCAGGGCGATTGACGCCGTAATAATCCGGCGTGGTATTGCCGAGCGGTGCATAGATAAGGCCAAGCTTGTCGTCGAATGCGGCGGTCGTCCACATGTTGGGCGTGGCCCGCGTATAAGTCTGGCCCTCCGGCGGGAGTTTGGTGATCTCCGGGTTGCCGAGATCCCATGCCCATTCGAGATCGCCGGTGACGACGTTGAATGCACGGATGACGCCAGAGGGTTCGCCGACCTCCTGATTGTCCGTGACCCAGCCTCCGACGACGATCAGGTTGCGGGCAATCAGCGGCGCCGATGTCTGGAAATAATAGCCCGTCTTGACTTCGCCCATGCCCTGGGAAAGCTGCACGGTGCCATTGTCTCCGAAGTCCTTGCAGGGCGCGCCGGTCTTGCTGTCGATCGCCAGGAGACGGGCATCGATCGTCGTCTGCACCAGGCGCTCATTGCAAAGACCATCGGCGGACTGGGCTTCCATCGGCATCTGGTAGTATCCGAGGCCGCGGCAGCGTTGCCAATAAGGTGCCGTCGCCTTGGGATCGAAAGTCCAGCGGGGTTTGCCGGTATCTGCATCGAGCGCTGCGATCACATCTGTCGGCGTGCAGGTGTAGATCGTATCGCCGATCTGCAGAGGCGTGTTCTGATCGGCGCCATCGCCTTTTCCGGTGCGATATGTCCAGGCGAGATCGAGCTTGGAAACATTGCCGCGGTTGATCTGATCGAATGGGGAATAACGATCTCCTGCCGTGGTGCGGCCATAGGATGTCCAGTCGGAGGGAGAGTTGTCGCCCTTGGCGGTTTTATAGGCGGTGATGTCGGCGGAGGGGTGGATGATCCCATGCGGCACGAAGCTGAGACCGAAACCCGCTACAAAGATGAGAGCGGTCACCAAGGCGCCGCCATAAAAGAGCTTCCGGTTGGCGGTCGGGGAAAGCGATGGTGCAAAGAGAAGAGCAAAGCCCGCCAGCGCGATGGGGGACATCAAGCGGGCAAACAGCGCCCAGAAATTGAGACCCGACTCCCATAGCGCCCAGGGAAGGGTGAAAACGACGACAAGCAGGACGATGAGCCCGCCTGCCGTCTTCCGGCGCCACAGCAGAAGCGCGGCAACCAGATAGGCAAACCCGACGATGGCGTAATAGGGCGAGCCGCCGAGGCGCAGCAACCAGGCGCCGCCTCCGATAAGCCCCAATCCGATCAGGGCGAGAACAATACAGAACAGGGTAGCCAGAAATTTCATAGTCTCCTCATCCAATCTGCCGCCCGATCATCTGGATTCCAACTCCGACCGTCGCATGGCCCTCGGGAAGCGCAGGGCCATGGGTTGATGGTCAGAGACGCGTCTTCGGGAGAGGGCTGCTCTCTCGTTCAATTTTTACCTGATGTACCTGTGGTCACTGACACGCAGCCCCGACCCGGCAATGATGCCACCGCCGCTCTGCTGCAACGGCTTGCCATTCCAAATCGAGTCAATACTTCTGAAAGGGGCACAGATGGTTCTCGGCGAAAAGCTTGATCTAGCGAACGGGCGACCGACAGGATTCGACTATATGCGATTACTGTTAGCCTTTTCAGTGCTTTGGATACACACGGCCCGCGTCACCTATGGCGACGACCTGTTTCTTTGGGAGTCGCCATTCCGTCCTTTTATCAAATCAGTGCTGCCCATGTTCTTTGTCCTGAGCGGTTTCCTGGTGGCTGGCAGTCTTGAACGATCGAAGACATTGATCTCCTTTCTCGGTAATCGATTTATCCGGATCTACCCCGCTCTGGCGGTAGAGGTATTGTTGGCTGCCTTTATACTCGGAGCGATCTACACTGAGTATGACCTGCGTGACTATTTCACCGATCCTCAGTTCTTTACATATCTGATGAATGTCACAGGGCACATTCACTTCAATCTCCCCGGGGTATTCCTGGATAATCCTGATGCCGCAATGGTGAACGGGCAGCTCTGGACGGTGCCCTTCGAGCTTGAGTGCTATGCCGTGATCGCCGTTCTCTTCCTGCTCGGCGTGGTCAGGCGGCGGGTGATTGCCCTCATCGCCACGCCGGCGTTGATCATAGCCTTCGGTATTGCAAGATATTGGAAACATGAAAGCGACTGGGCAACGATGCCGACGACCGCGTCGGGCAATCTGCTCATTTGTGCTTTTCTTGTGGGGGTGACCTTCTATCTCTACAGGGACAAGGTTCTGTGGGATATCCGAATTTTCCTCGCCTCTGTGGCAGTGATATTGTGGGCCTACTGGTTCACCTCCTTTGGGGATTTCATTGCCATTCCGGCCATGGGATATGTCACGGTCTTCCTTGGTCTCACCTCGCCCCGCAAGCTCGGCGTCCTGCGTGGGGCCGACTACTCCTACGGCGTCTTCCTCTATGGCTATCCGATCCAACAGGCGTTCGTGGCGCTCGGCCCCTGGGCGCATAACTGGTGGTTGAACGGCATCGTCTGCAGCATTGTTGCCGCTTGCTTTGCCGCCTTCTCGTGGAGATTCATCGAAAAGCCGGCCTTGAAATTGAGAAAACAAGTCACCTGGCTGGAAAACCTCAGTCTCCAACGCGGCGTAAAACGGCAACTGGCCGGCGCGGTCTCGAAATAGGTCTGTCGATATCGGCCTCGAGGCTGGCAATTCCATCCAGGTGCTCAACCGGCAAGGAGATCAGCAGGGCTCGCCATAGCGGCGGCCCTGTTTCGTTGTTGCCTGACCGATCACCTCAGATAAATATCCGGGTCCATCGTCGGGCCCCCAGTTTTCCTTAGGCTGCTGCGCAACCTTGATGCGGTCGATGTCACGCTTGCCGGACGAGCGTAAGCCCGATCGTTGCCAGCGCACATGCGCTCGAGCGTAAGCCTATGGCCAAATTCATCTTTTCAGAAACAACAAATGAACGTTCAGTTCGGCGAGAGAACGCCGTAGCTGCATTGCTGGCTCCTGTATAAGCCTCCGATACCTAAATCTTTCTGACCGCAACATCCAAGGATTTCTTGGGTTTAATCGGTAGAGCGGCCCTGCTGGATGAATAGTCGAATATTCTCCGGCATTGTTCAGTCGACTTGCTGGGCCGGTATTAGCAATATTTTAACCTCAATAGATAAAATACTTTGATCGGACTTCGTTTCGACTTTGAGTTTGTCATGCCATCGCGGGCTGACGGTGGCTTGAAGGAGGTGTGAAGAGAGGATCAGAATAATGCTGAAGAGCACGCTCGTCGTGGTTGCCGTCTCTATCGCCGCCGGAGCGACCATTCGCGCCTCGGCCTTTGCAATCTTTGCATTTCTGGTGGTCACGGCCTTGGGCGGCGTGATCCTGCTGAAAGGTTCCTCCTTGACGGAGGCGGTCGTTTCTTGCGTCGAAGTGCTTGTATTGATGGAGATATGCTATCTTGCGGGTCTATTCGCCTTCTCCTTCTGGCATATTCAAAAGCGCCGGAAAAAGAACTCCCTCACTGAGCGCTCCCATGTTACGGGCAAGCGTCCTCATGGGTAGTGACATGACCGAGGCGGCAGGATGCTCGGCTGCGCTATGTCAGGGTGTAAAGCGGGTCGCGATATTTTAGATTCGCTTGCGCCTTAGTCTCTGGTTTGCGCATGTCTTTCGCAAAACCGCACCACAGTTTTGCGCGGCATGCTTTAGCAATCGACTTTGGGCAGCAACGCGTGCCGGGAAAGCAGCGCCGAGAGCGTTTTTGCCATGATCACGAAATCCAGCGTGAGCGTCCATTTGGACAAGTATTCGACGTCGAGGGAAATTCCGTTCCGATAGCTGACGTCGTTGTGCCCGCTGGTTTGCCAATGGCCAGTCAGGCCGGGACGGACGGCCATGTAGGCATAGGCATGTTCACCGTAACGCGGCAGCTCTTCTTTGGTAATGGCGCGAGGCCCGACGAGGCTCATTTGACCCAGCAACACGTTGATCAATTGCGGAAGCTTGTCGAGGCTTGATCGCCTGAAAATATCGCCGACGATCGTGACGTGCGCGTCGGTCGTTGCGTCGGATCCTGTCGTCCGAAACTTGAGGCAACCAAACTCTTTTCCCTTATAACCGATCCTGCGATGAGAATTGAAAACAGGGCCCCAATCACTTAGCGTGACGATGACTGCCGCCGACAGAAGGAGCGGCGACAGAAAGAATAAGAAACTTGCCGCAGTGGTGATGTCCAATGCGCGCTTCAGAATTCTGCTGATCAGACGGGGTTGTGACGAATTGAATGGACGCCTTTCCTGTCGAGCCCTGGCGAAATCCCGCCAAGGTCCGGTTGGGTTGATGCCCTGATTTTTTCCCGCCACCCGCGTCTCCGTTAGAAGAATTCCAGAAATCACAGCCAAAGCTTTGTTTTAATGCAAGTTTGATGTCTGTGACCGAGGTCATAATCGTGAATAAATTCTTTATACTCCAAAGAAATTATTACGTATATTAAAAAATATTACCTTTGCTTTTGGATATATTCGGAAATGTTATTTAGTGTTATTTTAAAATTCAGTGTTGTTGTTGTGCGTTGTGGATGTGTTCTGCGGATAGGCGATTGTCATAAATTGTATAAAAATCGTCATGCAGCCTCAAAGAATTGTTTGCGATAGAATTCAATATGAATTTTATGATATATAAATATGAGGATTATTCATAATAATGTATAGTTTTAACACGAAGTTTTTATTTTATTATTGTTTGACTTTCTAAGCTAATCTATTACGAATGGCGCTCCAGATAATAAGCTATTTAGTCTGCGTGGAGTTGTGCGTATGGACGGGGCGATCAGCACCAGAGACAACAGACCTAGAGGAAACGCAGCGCGAATAAGCGACGCGGTTACTTGCGGGTCTGCAGGTATTGTTTACGACGGCCGGGCGGATTTGGATCACGAGTTCCCGTTTTGCCGCTCGAATGTTCGAAAGTTTCGCCGCGGTGAGATTATTGCCGGCGCCGGCGTCGTCCTTGACATGTTCGCCCGCGTACAGCGCGGAATGGTAAGCGCAAGCACCCCGCTTGCCGATGGACGAGAGTTCATCGTGGAAATCGTTCCGAAAGGCGGCTTGATCGGCGAATTGGAGGTGCTCCGCAAGCAGTCTCTCAGCCTGGAATATCGGGCCTCGTCGGATTGCGAACTGCATTACTTCGACGGTCGGTTGCTGCGGGACCTGTGTGCGAACGATCCGCAATTTCAGGTGAAGATCCTGTCGAAGGCGCTGGCGCGTGTTTCCGAACTCGAACTGCGGATCATTTCCAATGCCGGATCTAGTCTAAGGCAAAGACTGGCCCGGACGCTGCTGCGTCTTTCTGCCCTGTATAGAATGGATGCGCAGAATAGCGGCGACGAGCTGATCATCTCCCAGCATGAGCTGGCTGCGACACTGCCGGCGTCGCGTGAAAAGGTCAACCAATGCCTGCGGCGCTTGCGCGAGAGCAAAGTGGTCGATGGGACACAGGGCAAAATCCGTATTCTCAATCGGAAGGCGCTGGAGGCTTATGCCGAGGGGGCGGGTCTCGGCTGAGGCGCGCCGCGATAAAAAACGGAACGGCAGAAAGCCTCGACAGAACCCGCCGCCGGCGGGTTTTGTGTTTGATGACAGTGCGAGTTGATCGTCAGACGAGGCAGGCTGAAAGATCGGGTTGGCGTGTTGGCTCTTGTCTTCATGCGCGTCGTCCCAAAATCGCTGCGCATTTTGGCGCGGCATACTTAGACTTCGCTCTCGGAAGCACTCCTCCAGTATTTCCAGCCTTCACCCTGTATGAGCCCGTGATCGGACAGGTCCTTCCAGCTTCTGTAGGTGCCCGTATCGTCGTAGACGAAGTCATCCATGTCCTTGCCTGAGGAGTATACGGTATATTCTTCCGTATGTTGGGACCGGTGTGCCGCATCGGCGACCTTGTGCACGAAGGTCGACAGGAACTTGAAATGCAGAAGGGCGCCGGATACGCCGAGCGCTCCGCGCATGTCGCCCAAATTCAGGGAGAGCGGCCAGACCTGGTGCGATGATTTGAGAAACAGACGTTCACCCGCCACATAGACGAGGGGTATCTTGTTGAGCGCGGGGCCGTCCCAGAGCCGGTCGTGGAAATAGACGCGCCCGCGAACGCCGCCCTTGATCCATATCGTCTCGTTGCGTTTGTCGAAATGCGCCACATAGCCGGAGCGGTCGAAGAGATTGCAGACCTCGAGCGGGTTGCGACCGGGTTCGCAGATGTTTTCGAGAACGGGATGCGGGCTGTACATGTCGATCATGACCGAGCGGAGGGAATGGCCGCCCATGGAATCGATATAGGACGTCAATTGATCGATCGGCCGTGTGTCGCAATGCGGATAGACCAGGAACTCGTCTGCATCGACATACAGGACCCACTTCTCCCGGCAGTGGCGGTTGATGACTTCGTTGATCCAGTCGTTTCCGAACCTCGCCGCCTTGTAGGAACCATGAGCCGAAAGAAGGGAGACATCGTCGAAGGCGGACAGCAACTCGGCCGTGCCGTCGGTCGAGCCGTTGTCGATACAGATGAAGTGCTCGAAGCCGAGATCGCGATAATACTGAAGGAAGAAGGCCAACCGGTGCCCCTCGTCACGAATGACGCAGATGACGACGTGGCGCGCCTGCTTGAGCCCGTTGCGCAGCAGGTCATAGCGAACCTGCCGAGCCTTGAGCGACCGGCGCAGACGGGCTTTCACGTAATGCGAGATACTGGCGGCGGAAGCCCTATAACTCATATTCTGTCCTGAAGATTATCCATTCCTGGAATGAATGGATGAATACCTTGCGCTTCCGTCTGCAAATCCACGGCTCGACCGGCGACGCTGAGTTCAGTCACGCGGACATTCAAGTCGGACCAACAATACATCATCATACGGCGTAGTCGCCAACCAGCAGGCTCTGGACCCTGGGATTAGGTCCTTCTTTCTCAACTGCGTGCTCGATGCGCGCCCGTATCGACCGGTATTTATACAGCATCTTCCGATCGAAGGTTATTCCACGATACAGCGAGTTGTAAATCGGATGTGCTTTGCGGAGGTCGACGTATACCTGGCTTTCCTTATCGGTCCAGGGAAAGAAAGTTCCATGCCATGGCTTCGGATGCGCCATATAATGGACGATCGACAAGGAGGACATGTTCACCAGATGAAGGAATTGTTTGGGAAAGTTCCAGCGGTTCGACACCAGGATGAGCGATGAACCGCAGACATAATTCAATGCACCCTGATCATGTTTGCCCTCGCAGGCCTCGGGATTTCTAGCAAAAAGCTCGAGCGCCTCCTGCCCGATCCAGCCGTTTCGATGGAATTTTAGGACGCCTGCGTTGAAATAGTGGCTGTCCTTTCCGGTGTCGAGGAAGTCATGGATCGCCGTGTAATCGCGCGCCGCGAAAAACCTGCCTTCGGGTACAGTGGCACTTTCGAACGCACCGAGATCGCTGACGATCTGCGTATCCCCATCGAGGTAGATGATCTGGGTATAGTTGGAAGGCAGGATCTCGCAAAGGACCAGCTTGGCCATTGTGCTGACGCTGATGCGTCCTTGGAAATGCGAACTGTCGAGCTTGCCGAGCGAGTCCTGCAGCGCTTCGGTCGCATCGGTCAATATGACCCCACTCCTTGCGAGCAGGGCTTTCAGCTCTTCGAAATTGTCGAGATGTTCCGACATCAGAACGCAGACGTCGGTCGCAGGGCTTGCGAATTTGCGAGCCTGAAGCGCCGAGAGAATGGTCGGAAATGAATACTCGACATCCGTGACGTAGACGACGCACTGGTTGTTCATGTCATCACCTTTCCGATTGTGCGCGATACAAGTGAATCGGTATTGTCTTTGCGAGGCGAGGGACCAGTTGTGAATTGAGCCGACGGGTCTGTCATATGAAGGCCCTGTTCGGTATATATAGGCCAGCATCCAGTGCGCTGGTGCTGAATCGGTGTCTGGCTGTCGGCGGCTTTTGTATGTTTCATTGTTGAGATGTTCACCATGAAGAGTGCCTTGCCTGTCATAAGGCTATGTTTCGACATGTTTTTTCGCGGTACGGCGATTGGTGCCGGGACCCTTGTCGGAATGCGGAGGGAAGGGGGATTGTGATGTTGATCACCACGCTCGGGGCAGCTGTGATTTCGATCGCTGCCGGGGCTTCCATCCGCGCCTGGGCTTTCGCGATTTTTGCAATCCTGGTGGCAATCGGCTTCGGCGGCGTGGCTTTTGCCGGCGGGTCTTCCGTGATCGCGGCCATGCTCTCCGGTATCGCTATCCTCGTGCTCATGGAAATCGGCTATCTGGCAGGCGTGTTCCTGTCGGGGCTTTTGCGGCGCAATGCCAAGCTGCGCGAAAACAATGTTGCAGATAGCGTCGCGACCACCAGCGAGCGCCCGCAAGGCTGATGTCGACATAAAAGCTACAGCATAGCCTTCCGCGACTGACCTCCGACGGCGTTTGTTCGCTGGACTGCTTTTACAGGCGATCCTTGAAAGATGCGGTGCGGCCGGCCGGCTTCGGCCCAATGCGGGCGCGCCGATGGCTCGACGAGATTGCCATCCCGCGCCGTGGCGGAGTTCCAAAGCGGGCGTCATCGTGTTGAAAACATCGGCGCTCTCATCAGAGATGCCGATGTCTCCAGCGGGGTTCGATTAGCGAGCGATCGGGTCGCGCGCCGGGGAGAGGTATTGGTTGCCAGGCAGCCGGCCGCCAGACCTGCTGTGGTGCTGAACAGCAAGCCGAGATCCGTGCCGCTCCCCGATATCGCCGCCGAGGCGACCTGCGCGATGGATGCCATGACCGCAGCGTTTCCGATCGCGTGCATCTCCCGATCGCCTGACATGTGCCGGCCGGAGGCCCGCGCAAGGCTGTACAGGAAGGCGGCGAAGAGAAGAGTGCCGGTCAATCCGACATTGGAGAGTAACGCAGCGATAAAACTCGAGGCCCGAACCGTGCCGAGCCCGGCGCCGAAGGTGGCGGTATCGACGAATGCGATCAATGCAAGTGTATTCCAGGCGGTGCGCTCTTCACCGGATTGCGATTGGAGCTTGTCCGACAAGGTGGTGCTCATCAGGCCGGCGATGGAATTCCACGCATCTGGGACAAGGCTGAGTGCGACGATGGCGCAGGGAATCAAAAACAGCGTGATCACCAGGAAAGTCACATGCGGGGTCTTGGCGGGGCCGCTAATCAGTCGTTTCAGGCAAAACAGGACGAACATGCAGACAACGAAAATGCCGGCGATATAGGCGGTTGTCGATGTGCAGAGGACGATCGTCGGGCCGATGAAAAGCGTTGCAAGTCCCGCCATGCGGCTTTGGACGCGCTCCAGCCAGAGCAGAAGCGTGAAGGAAAAATAGGCCAATGCGACCGCGCCATAAGTGCTTGCTTCGGGGAACGGTCCGACGATGCGTTTGAAGCCGCTGATCGTCTCGGCCGTATGCATCGTATAATTCGCGTTTCTGATGACATCGAGCAGGTAGGACTGGTCGGTCAGGAATGTTCCGATATCAATCAATGCCAGGGTAAAACATGCGATCGAGGCGACGATTAACTGCAGTGCGATGAAACGGGCAAAGCCGAGCCTGGCAAGCCCCGAGACGACGGCAAAGCAGGCGAGGTCGCCGAGCAGATAGACAGACTGGCTGAGATTGGACGAACCCGGCGACAGGGGAGCCGCCACCGTCGACATCATGCCCGTGGTGTCTCGTGCAGAGGAGTAGACGAGGGTCGCGCCTGCAAAGATGCGCGGCAAAAAGAAAGATGATGCCACGGAAAACAGGATGTAGGCGGCAAACCAGAAACCGGGACCCGGATAGGCCAAGCTGGCGAGCGTCGCCTGTGTTTGAGCCGGGCGCAGCAGGGCGGCTACCACGAGAAAAAGCACGAGAAGATGGCTTGGCTGGATGCTGCTGCCGCCGAGCGCGGGCAATTGCAGAGCCGCTGCCGCTCCGAGCAGCGTCGACAGGCAAAGGGTCGTGATCGCAAAACGCGCCCCGTTGACCATGCTGAGCAGGCCAAGCAGCAGAACGATGAAGCCGATCGGTTCTATCGACATGCTTCAGATCCCGATCCGGACGGAGCGGCGGAGGCATCGGGTTTGCCGAAAACCGGCATCTGCCCTCCGACGCAATGCCCGAGGCGAAAGCCGCCAGCTGTCGTTAATGGTCACGACCGCCCCCTAATTCGATCCCGTCTGGGATATCCAGCCGGGAGCCGTCTGATTGTCGCCTGCTACATCAGACAGCGGGACTGCCGAGCTTTGCTGCTGTGGCGCGGACTGCAGCTGCAGCGTAGGCGAAGGCGTCTGGAGATCCGTGTCGATGCCGATTTCGATGACATCATGCGGCCGCAAGCTGGTCGTCTCGTCCGCCTCGATATTGCGATAGGTGCCATCGTCGTTGCGACGCACGATCCTGTAGTTCTTCTGCGCTCTGCCAAGGCCCGGCGTGTCCATGTTCATCTGGGCGAGTTGAGCGCTGTAGCCAGCCTGTTCGCCCAGAAGCTGGGCCACCTGGATGTCGATCGCAGCCCTGCCGATCGCGAGATTGACCTGGTTGAGCAGTTCCTGGTTTTCGCTGTTCTGCCGGTTGGCGATATTGATCTTCGAGCGATCGGCTTCGCTGAGCCCCTGGCGAGCCGTGGTCAGGGCTACCTCGAGATCAATCAGGGTGCCTTGTGCATCCGCAACGCCGCGGTCGACCGTGACCTGCCGGGAATTGCTGACCAGACCCTTGCTCACCAGGCTGTTGACATTATCCAGTTCCTTTTGCGCAAGGTCGATCTGCCGCCTTTGCGAATTGATCTTGGCCTCGAGTGATTGGACCTGCTGGCCGTAGAGACGGGCGAGGTCGCTCGCCGCGTCGATCTGGCTTTCGATATCGACGCGTCGCAGCCGCATCAGGTTCAATTCCTGCGCCTTCAGCTTGTCCACATCGGGTGTTCCGGCGAGTTCTGCAGGGATATCGAAACTCTGTTCGCCGGCGATCTCGGCGCGCAACCGCGCCTGGCGCATCAGAAGATCACGCCGGTTGAGAATGGCCGTTCGGTAGGCGCCGGCAGCCTCGATCCGGTCGCGCTCGAAGACGGTATTCTCCTCGCGCTCCCGAAGGAAGCCGCCGGCGATGCTGACGGCCTTCATGACCGTCATATCGGCCTCAAAAGCATAGCGCCCAGGGGTCTGCACGGTCCCGGTCACGAAGATCGGCGCATGCTGGGCAATTTCCACGGCGATGAACGGCTTTCCCGGCAGTTCGGCCTTTTCGGAGAGCGCGGTGGCGATCGCATCGGAAACCTGCTCCGTCGTCTTGCCGATCGCCTGCACCTGGCCGGCGATCGGAATCGCCAGATTACCGGCATCGTCGACCGTATATGTTCCGCCGAGGGCTTCCCAGCTGGCATACCGGGAATCCGACGATCGCCATTCGACGACACGCAGTCTGACCTGATCTTCCGGCACGAGGGTATAGTTTTCCGCATGGGCGACACTCCAGCCGGTCACGCCGGAAAATACCAGCAAGGCAAGGGCGATGGAGATGAGGCGACCGGACAAGGATGTGCGCTGCATTGTCTGCTATCTCCGTTTCGTTGCGATCGACGGCGAAGGCATTTCGCGCGGCGCGGGATTGCCGAATTCCAGGATGCGGGACGGAGAGACGCGGCCGACAAGAAGGTCGGAAAGCGCCAGCAAATTGCCGTTCAAGCGTCCCCATCGGTCGATCAAGCGGTCATTGAATAATAGGCCCCGTGTATTCGCCAGGATGTTGCGGCCGATCTGTGCGACAGCACGGCCCTTCGACATTGTGCCCTTCCGGAGTAGGTAGACAGGATTGGCAACTTGCGAATAGCCGAGTCTTCGGCCTGGCTGGCGCCCGGATCGGACGCCGAGATGCACGCCGCGAGCGCCTTCGACACGCACGGACCTGCCGTAGCGGGCGATGGACCGGCTGAAATCGACATCTTCGAGCCAGCCGTAGAGCGGCAGTTTTTCATCAAAGGTCAGCGCGTGCTCGACAACGGGTGAAAGGCGAACCGCCATGTTGCATCCGTAGGCGTTATAGACCTCTGTCACCTGCTCGGCTCCTTCGCCCGCAGTTTCAAGAACCTTCAGGGCCTTTGACATGCTGAGGCCGCCATCGAGGATGCCGTCGGCCAGGACTTCGCCAGTGGCGATCGCCACGTCGGGGTTTGCTGCAAAAACCGCCGCCATCCGCGGCAGGAAGGTCGCGGCGGGAATGAAGTCGTCATCCAGGAAGATCAGAATATCCGTATCGGCGGCGGCATGGATGATCCTGTTGCGCTGGGAGGTCAGGCCACGGCTGCCGACGATGACTTCCACATCGAGGCGGTCGGCGAGGCCGGCGGCGTCGTCGATCACGGGCACGCAGACGATCAGCCGCTCGGCCTGGTCCGGCAGGGCGGTGAGATAATCGACGGTCTCCTTGAGTATCGAGGGGCGGCCTGCCGAAGCAATCCCCACGGCCATTCGCAATGGGCGGCGCGCGGGGCCCGCCATGGCTTCAGCGCCGCAAGGAACAGGCGCCGGTCCGATCGGGCTGTCCTGCCTGGTTGCTTCTGCCGAAGGTGAAGTCATGACTCTATTCTTTTCGGTGCATGGTTGATGACCGCGCCGAGGATCTCCGCGCCGATATTCCGCAGGGTCTCGATGACGTGCATGGTATCGTCGATCGAGGTGTGCCCGTGCGAGGTGACCACGAGGACACCGTCCAGTTCCGGCGCGATCGCATTGGCATCCGGCGAAGCAGAGAATGCGGAAATGTCGACGAATATGGCGTCGAACTCCTTTTTCAGGTCGGCGAAGCTCAACTGCGTGCGGCGGGAACTGAGGCGAATGGCCGGCGTCACCGCTTCGACTTTGCCGAGGGGTAGGAATTTCAGCGTCGGGGTGAGGGGCAATGCCGCCGTCTGGATCAGTTCGCCATTGTCGAGAACATCGACGAGGCCTGTGGAACTATGGGGCGCGATCGATTTGCTGAGCGACGATTTCTGCGCGGCCGCATCGATCAGCAGCGTCTGCGCTCCTGATATCGACGAGAGCACGGCAAGTTCGCATGCTATGGTCGATGCCCCGCTGCCGGGATTGACGGCGACGATTCCAATGACGACCCGGCGTTTGCGCCGAAGACCAACGACCGTCGCGCTGAGCTCCGCCATGCCGGGAATAACAGGATAGGCGGCTGCGGTGCCGCTGCTGCCGGTACCGGCAGCGAGGAAACGCGCAGAGTGACCATTGCGGGTCCTCGATGTCGCCAGCAAAGTGACAAAGGGCAGCCCACCGGCTTCCGCGATCTGATGGGGCCGGACGATCCGGCGATCGCCGGCGTGCCTTATCATGGCGAGTGCGAAGCCGACGCCAAGACCAACCGCCGCCGCAAAGGCGATGATGAGCGTGCTGCGTGGTCTGGCTTTCGAAAGAGGCAGGGTGGCCCGAGAGACGATCGTGGCATCCGACACCGGGTAGGTGATGCGCTGCCTGGCTTCGGTCAGCTGGTTCAAGGTATTTTCATAAAGGGTGCGGCGCGCGTCAGTCGCGCTCTGCAGCTCCGCAAGCTTGAACTGATCGCGCGGATTGCTCATGAAGCTGGCCAGGGCGCTAGCAGCTTCGGCCAGTCCGCGCTGCTGCTCGCTTACGAATCTGGTCAGCCATTCGCTGTATTGCCGGGACGCATTGGCCTTCATCGCGATATTCTTCTGGATATACTGCCTGGCCAGCGTGTCGGCGATGTCGACGGCTTGCTGCGGGGTCGACGCTGCAGCCGATATCTCGATGATCGTCGAACTCCCGATCCGGCGTACTCCCATCATGTTCAGAAGTGTGGCGATCGCCCGGTCACGGATCCGCCCGTCCTTGATCTGCTGTTGCGGCTGTGTGTCACGCGGTCCTGGGCCTGCCGCTTCGTGCGATGCCGTATCCGGTTCAGAAGAAGCGCCCATCAACCAGTTCTTTGCCCTATCCTGCAGCGAAGGCGTCTGATCGACAAAGTTAGGATCGGTATCGAGACCAAGTGCCGTTACCGTTCCACCGACGACATCGCTGGATTTGGCGATCTCCAACTGTCCCTCGATGAACGCATCTTCCGCGAAAGCCCTCTGTGCTTCGGAGCCGCTGACCTGGGGGACGATCACAAGTTGCGTGTTGGCAACGAACGTCGGTTCGGCGGTCAGCACGTAGCTCCCTGCCAATACGAGGAAAGCGAAAGTCGTCGCCGCAATCCACAGCCAGCGCATTTTGAGAAAGAAGAGCATATCCCGCAAGGTGAGCGGCGAATTCCCGCCGGTGGGTGCGGCAGGCAAAGATATCGGAGAAACACCGCTGAAGATCGTGCTTGAGGTCATGTCGTCCTAATCCAAAATGGCGAGATCACGGAGTAACCAGGTAGTGGCAGCTTGGAGGGACGGGGGAGTAGCGTGTCTTCCGATTCCAGGCATGATCGGCGGCTCTCCCCATGAATGCTCAATACGAGCCGCGCTGCGAAAACAGAGCGGGAATGGTCTTGGCAATGATGATGAAGTCCCGGCCGAGCGACCAGTTGTTGAGATAGTGAACGTCGAGGGAAACCCGGTACTCGTAACTGACATCATTGCGCCCGCTGGTCTGCCAGTGACCGGTCAGGCCCGGGCGGACGGCCATGTAGGCCCATATATGTTCGCCGTAGCGCGGCAATTCCTCGGCCGTGATCGGCCGGGGGCCGACAAGGCTCATGTCGCCACGCACGATATTGATCAGTTGCGGAAGCTCGTCGATGCTCGACCGCCTGAGGATATCACCGACGGCCGTGATCCTCGGATCGTCCTTCAGCTTGCGTGTCTCTTCCCATTCGCTTCGCGCAGCCGGGCTGTTTTGCAGCAATTCGGCAAGCTGAGCACTCGCGTTGGTCTTCATCGTGCGAAACTTGAGGCATCCGAACGGCGCTCCGCCGACGCCGATGCGCGTATGGGAATAGAAAACCGGGCCGCGGTCGCTCATCTTCACGATCATTGCGACGATCAACAGAAGCGGCGAAAGCAGGATCAGCGCCGTGACTGCGATGACAAGGTCTAGCGCGCGCTTCGACGATCTGCCTGCCGCACGCGGCCGGGACGAATGAAGATCGGCGCCTTTCGCGGACCGTCCGACACGCGACCAAGCCTCGAAACTATGTGCTTCCCATGTCATGGGTGGTCTCCAAAATATTCCGATTAAGAACCGTTCAAAGTTTGCTGCGCCGCACTCTGGTTGTCTGTTACCAAGGTCATAATCCTTAACAAATTCTTTATGCTACTAACGGGCAATCGAGAATTCGGATTACACTTTTATGGCCTTCTTTTCATTTAAAACGACAATCTAATCTAATTCGTGGTGATTATCTGCTGACGCTTATTTATCAGTTTTGATGTCATCACTTTGATTATTGCCGTTTTTTATTCAGTAAGCCATTTTAATAGGCAGCCATCTTCGACCGCGTGGCGGTTTTTTGGCTTCTTTGAGATTTCTGGTCGTTTTTTCGGTGTATATTTTGTTTTGAAGTTAAATATATACTTTATCTTTACGTCATATCTCCGTGATGTTATTTGACTCTCATATTAAGACAATATAAATGATGCAGTGCAGCATTGCCTATGGTTATCGAGTGGAGTTATGCGCATGGATGGGGCGACACACGCATCAGATCGCAGGGCCGGCATCGGCAAGGCGGCGATATCGGCTAACGGCGGCATTCATCTGAACAGCCGCATCGTCATCGACGACGAATTCCTTTCCTGCCGGTCGAGCGTCCGGCGTTTCCGGCGCGGTGAGATCATCGCCGGGGCCGGCGTCCTCGTCGATACGTTCGCGCGCGTCCATTCGGGGATTGTCAGCGCAAGCACGATGCTGCCCGACGGCCGGGAATTCATCGTCGAGATCATTCCGAAATCCGGCCTCATCGGCGAGCTCGAGGTTCTGCGCAGGCAGACATTGAGCCTCGAATACCGCGCTGGTTCCGCCTGCGAACTGCATTTCTTCGAAGGCCGGCTGCTGCGCGACATGTACGCCAGCGATCCCTGCTTTCGCGAAAAGGTCTTCTCTAGAGCGCTGGCGCGTATTTCAGAGCTTGAACTCCGGATCATTGCGAATGCGGCGTCGAGCCTGCAATCGAGGCTGGCCAGCACGCTGCTGCGGCTCTCCACGGTTTATGGAAAAGATGCGGCAAACAGCGGCGACGAACTGATCATCTCGCAAAATGACCTGGCCGCGACGTTGCCGGCGTCCCGCGAGAAGGTCAATCAATGCCTGCGGCGCCTGCGGGAAGGCAAGATCATCGACGGGGGCCAGGGCAAGATCCGCATCCTCAACCGCAAGGCGCTGGAGGCCTGTGCCAACGGCGCAGTTTCGGTGAAGTGATGCGCCCGTCGCTTCCCGAGGTCCTTCGATCCGCCGCAAACGTCGGCCGGTTTCCCGGCCCCGGCACGACAAAGATCGATCGCGTGGTCATCATAGATGATTATTCGGTGGCCAGAGGCGGTGCGACGGCGTTGGCGGTGCTGTCCGCCAAGCTTTTTCGGGGCCTCGACATCCCTGTGACCTATATTTGCGGAGATGACGCCGCCAATGCGGATCTCGTCGCGCTCGGGGTTTCAATGGTCGGGTTGAACAGCCGCGATCTGCTCAGTGCCGAGCGTGCGAAGGCTTTCGTGACCGGCATTCACAATGGCGCCGCCGTCCGCATGGTCGGGAACTGGATTGCCGCAAACGACACCGCCAATACCGTCTACCATGTGCATGGCTGGCACCAGATCCTGTCTCCGGCGATTTTCAGGGCGTTGATGCCGGTCGCCAGACGATGTGTGGTGCACGCGCATGATTTCTTCACGGCCTGCCCCAACGGCGCCTTCTTCGACTATCAGGCGCAGGAAGTCTGCCTTCGACGCCCGCTCGGCGGAGGCTGCATTGCGACGGCCTGCGACAAGAGAAGTTATTCGCACAAATTGTGGCGGGTTGCCCGCGGCTCCAATATCCTCCGGCGGCTGAAGGATCAGGCCGATTTCGGCCGTATCATCCTGCTGCACGAGAAGATGGCAAGCTTCCTCGTCGGCGCCGGATATCGGCCCGAACGACTGACGACAATCCGCAATCCCGTCGCTCCGCTCTCCATCAAACGCATCGAGGCGGAGGCCAACGAGGAGTTCGTCTTCATCGGGCGGCTGGACGAAGAAAAGGGCATAGAGGACGCCGTGGCCGCCACACGCAAAGCTGGCGTCAGGCTCTGCGTGATCGGGGACGGGCCGCTGATGCCGCTGGTTGCGGCTTCGGGAGATCACGTCAGGGCCGTCGGCTGGCAGTCGCATGCGGAGATCGGCCCGACCATCCGCAAGGCGCGTGCACTGTTGATGCCGTCTCGCTATCCCGAGCCATTCGGCCTCGTCGCTATCGAAGCGGCCAGGAGCGGTCTGCCGGTCATCATGTCGCGTAGCGCCTTTCTTGCCGAAGAAATGCAAAGAGCCGGCATGGCGATCGCCTGCGATACGGCTGACGAAAGCGCCTTTGCCGATACTTTGACGCGATTTAGCCAAATGCCGAGGCACGAGGTCCGCGCCATGAGCGAGCGGGCTTTCCTGAAGTCGCCGGATCTTGCGTCGACACACGAGGAATGGCGCGACGCGCTTCTTTCCGAATACCACAGCCTGATTTCGACGAATGCGGTTCCCGAGCTGACAGACGGTGTGTCCATACAAGGAGTATTGAGTTGACCCTTAAGGCAACAACCTCTCTTCCCGACGCGAGGGCATTTCTCGGCGATGCGCCTGTCATGGCGAAAAGACGTGTCACTGAGGCCGGAAGCGCGAGCGATACCAAGCAGCTTCGTGTCGCCATCGTGCATTATTGGCTCGTTTCGATGCGCGGCGGCGAGAAGGTCGTCGAAGAGCTGTGCCGGATGTTTCCGCAGGCCGACATCTTCACTCTCGTCTGCAACCGGGATCGCATCAGCGATTTTCTGAAGACGCGGAACATCCGCACATCCTTCCTGCAGAAGATCCCCGGTGCAAAGCGGCATTATACCAAGATGTTGCCGCTGATGCCTTTCGCGCTCGAGCAGTTCGATCTGCAGGATTACGATCTCGTGCTGTCGAGCGAATCCGGACCCGCCAAGGGCATCATCACGCGCGCCGACGCCCTGCATGTCTGCTACTGCCATTCGCCGATGCGCTACATCTGGGATCAGTTCCATGTCTACCGCCATGGCCTGCCCTGGGTGGGTCGCGCCTTGATGTCGATCACCGCACCCATGCTGCGCGCTTGGGACGTGACGACCTCCTCGCGGGTCGATGTGTTCGTTGCCAATTCCGATTATGTCGCAAGCCGCATCCGCCGCTTCTACGACCGGGAATCCATCGTCATCCATCCGCCGGTTGCGACCGACGATTTTGTGGTGGGGAAGGGGAAAGGCGAATTCTATCTCTATGCGGGACAGCTGACCACTTACAAGCGGCCGGATATCGCCGTTCGCGCCTGCACCGAGGCCGGCAGGAAACTGGTCGTGATCGGCGAGGGAGAACAACTGGCCTATCTGAAGTCGATCGCCGGACCGACCGTCCAGTTCCTCGGCCATCAGCCCTTCAACGTTCTGCGCGACCATCTGTCGCGATGCCGTGCCCTCTTGTTTCCGGGCACGGAGGATTTCGGCATCCTGCCGGTGGAAGCCATGGCATCAGGGCGGCCGGTCCTGGCTTTCGACGCCGGCGGCGCCCGGGAAACCGTTTCCTCGCCGCAGGTCGGTTTTCGCTTCGCGCAGCAGACCACGGAAGCTCTGTTGGAAACGATGGCGGCGTTCGAAGAGGTGGAGGACGATATCGATCCGCATGCCATCCGCGCGCACTCGCTGAAATTCTCTTCCACCGTGTTCCGCGACCGTCTGTCCAGCCTGATAGAGCAGCAACTGTCGGACCAAGGCGACCGATCCGCCGAGGTCTTCAGAAGACGGGCGGGCTGAGGGCAAGGAACGGAGCTGCCTGTCTTGCCGCTGCGACCGAACCCGTCGACGAGGAATAGAAAATAGATCATGTCAAGCGTATCTCAGAGGACGGCGACGGCGAGTATCTGGACCATCAGCGGAAAGTTCCTGGCGCGACTGCTCGATTTCGTCAGCCTCCTGATCCTCGCAAGGCTTTTGAGCCCGGCGGATTTCGGCCTTGTCGCCATCGCGACCTCGGTTCTGGTCATCGTCGAGACAATCCTGGACCTGCCGCTGACGCAGGCCCTGATGCGCCAGCCGTCGCCTTCGGACGATATGTTTGCCACGGCCCTTACCCTCAGTCTGCTTCGAGGCGTGGCCATCAGCATGCTGATGATGTTCATCTCCTGGCCGATGGCTCTGATCTATGACGATCCCCGGCTTTTCTCTCTTGTCGCCGTGCTCTCGATTGCACCTGCCATGCGTAGCGTGATCAGCCCGCGCATGGTTCTGTTCATGCAGCGGTTCGATTTCAAACGCGAGTTCGCACTCGATCTCATCACCAAGGGCTCGACACTGCTGTTCGGTGTCGGGGTCGCGGTCGCGACCGGCAGCTATTGGGGACTGGCGATCGGCGCGGTTGCAGGCCCGACCGCCGCGGCGATCACCTCCTATGTCTTTGCGCCGATGCGACCGAGGTTCAGCCTTTCCGAGTGGAAGCACTTTCAGGACATGATCAGCTGGAACACCGTCTCGCAGGTGCTGAGTTCGATCAACTGGCAACTGGACCGGCTGCTTTTGCCGCGCTTTACGGGCTTGTCGACTTTCGGCGCCTTCAGCGTCGCCGACAATATCGCCGCTATTCCATACCAGACCTTTGTCGGGCCATTGTTGCGTCCGCTGATGGCGGCATTCTCGACCGTCGATGACCGTCGTAATCTGATCGCTGCCTATCTGAAGGCGACGAACGCGATCACCTTTGTGGCAGCGCCCATCCTCATCGCGCTCGCCTTGCTTGCTGAGCCGGCCGTGCGGATCATCGTCGGCGAGAAATGGGCATCCGCCGCGCCGATTCTGCAGTGGTTGTGCATCGGCAGTCTGCTCGGTCTTCCGACGAACATGATGCCGCCATTGGCCATGGTGCTGAACAAAACCCGTTATCTCGCTCTCCGGATGTTTGCCGAGTTCGCCGTCAGGGTTCCGGTCACCATCCTGGGCATTGTCTATTTTCAGGTGGCAGGAGCACTGGGCGCGCGGATCGTGGCGGTGCTTGTCGCCTATGCCGCATCGCTGGTCATCACGCGGCGGCTGATCGGCGCGACGTTCGCCGCTCAGTTGCACGCCTTTTTAAGGCCGCTGGCCGCGAGCTTGCCGATGATCGCTTTCCTGCTGTGGATGGAGCCGATGCTCGCTGCCATGCCTGTCGGCCTCAACCTGGTCGCCAGCCTGGCGCTTTGCGGCGGGGCGGCAGTGGCGATCTTCTGGGCCTTCGCGCTGCTCGTGTGGCAAATTGTCGGAAGGCCCGACGGCATCGAGACCATCGTCGTCCAAAGGCTCATGCCGCGACGAAACGGAGTTCTCATCTCATGATCGAGACAAGTGCAGCCCAAAAATTGGTTTGGCGTTTTCGGAGGAGCAGAATGCGTTACGGGATATCTTCTAAGGCTCTGGGTTTGCTTATCGTTCTTGGTCTGGGCGCGTTGCCCGGCCAACCCAGCGTGGCTCAGGAACCACTTAATATCAATGCGTACCAGCTCACGTTCGAGGAGAGTTTCGACAGTCTCGACGTCTCGGCCTGGGGGGAGAGAAGTTCGCGCTGGATCGCCCATACGCCCTGGAACGGCGATTTCGGTGACGCCCGCTTCACAGATCCGGCCCCCGGCTTTCCGTTTACCACCGATCAGGGAATTCTGAAGATCGAAGCGCGCAAGGAGGCCGATGGAACCTGGCGCTCGGGCCTGCTGTCGTCGGTGAACCCGAAAGGTGAAGGGTTCTCGCAGCAGTTCGGCTATTTCGAAGCAAGGATGAAGCTGCCTCCGGGCAAGGGCGTTTGGCCGGCATTCTGGCTGATCGGGCTCGACCGGTCGAAATACACCGCCGAGATCGACGTCCTGGAATATTACGGACGCGCGCCCTACGAATTCAGCATGGGTTTTCATATCTGGCGTCAGAGCCAGGGCGGCCAGAACAGCACCGGCGGCCATTGGCAAAAGGTCCAGGACGGCATTTTGAACAGTGAATATCACACCTACGGCGTCGATATCCAAGCCGACAAAACGAGCTTCTACTTCGACCGTCAGTTCATCTGGAGCTTCGACACGCCGAAGGAATTCCACATGCCGTTCTATCCGCTGGTGAACCTGGCACTCGGCTCGGGTTGGCCGATCGATGAAACGCCCAATCCTTCCATTTTGCTCGTCGACTATATTCACGTCTACAAGCGCAAGCCTACTGACGCAGCGAATTGAACAACTGACGGGGATAGCCGTTCCGTCGCTAACAGCCGCAGCTGATACCGGTTTCCGGATCGAAGAGATGCATTGCCTCCTCGTCGAAAAAGAGGGTGAGCTTTTCGTTGTCGCGGATCGGTGTGCGTGGCGGCAGGCAGGCCATCAGCCGCTGATGTCCGGCAAGGGCGGTGACGACGAGTTCCGGGCCGGTCAACTCTGCGACCTCAAGGCTTGCCTCGATCGACGGGCCGGTGCCGTCCGTGCGAAGCGCCTCGGGACGGATGCCGAGGATAAGGTCGCGGCCATTGCCGGCCGTCTGGCGGAAACGAGCGGGCAGGGGCAGGATCGCATCGGAGCCTGAAAGCGCCAGGCCACCGTCGCGCGCCGTCGCCTTCAGCAGGTTCATCGGCGGCGCGCCGACGAAGGTCGCGACATAGAGCGTTGCCGGATGGTTGTAGATCTCCTCCGGCGTGCCCAGCTGCTCGATGCGGCCGTCGCGCATGACGGCGATGCGGCTTGCCAGGGTCATCGCCTCGATCTGGTCATGGGTGACGTAGACGACCGTGGTCTTCAGCATCTGATGCAGCCGCTTGATCTCGGTGCGCATCTCCATGCGCAGCTTGGCGTCAAGGTTGGAGAGCGGCTCGTCGAAGAGGAATACCTCAGGTTTGCGCACCAGCGCTCGGCCGATCGCGACCCGCTGGCGCTGACCGCCGGAAAGCTGGCTCGGCTTGCGGTCGAGGAGGTTTTCGATCTGCAGGAGCTTGGCGGCATCGTGTACGGCCCTGTCGCGCTCCTGCGCCGGCACCTTGCGCATTTCCAGGCCGAATCCGATGTTCCGGTGCACCGTCAGATTGGGATAGAGCGCGTAGGATTGAAAGACCATGGCGATATCGCGGTCCTTCGGATGCACGCCGAGCACCGAGCGGCCGCCGATCCTGACATCGCCGCTCGTCGCCTCGGCAAGGCCGGCAATGATGTTCAGCAGGGTGGACTTGCCGCAGCCGGAGGAGCCGAGCAGCACCAGGAACTCGCCGCTTTCCAATGAGATGTCGATGCCTTTCAGCGTCTCGACGTCGCCATAGGTCTTGCGGATGTTTTGAATTTCGAGCGCGCTCATCGCAAGGGCTCCTGGAGAGATGTCGGGCCGCCATAGTTGCGGGGAAGAGTGGAGATGGCGCGCGAGGCAACCTCGGTTCCCGCCATCAGGCAGGAAACCAGCGGCTCACTGCTTGCGAGCGCGGCGAGAAAGGCGGCGTTGAAGACATCGCCGGCGCCGATCGTATCAACGACTTCGACAACGGGTGCTGCCACCGAAACCAAGCTGCCGTCCGGCCCGATCGCGAGAGCGCCGTCCGGGCCGCGTTTGACGACGACAATCGCACCCGCCGGCATATGCGACCTGATGTGACGCGCGGCCTCGATCGGATCGGCGATGCCGGCAAGCGTCGTCGATTCGACTTCGTTCAGAAGCGCGATGCCGCAGCGGGAGAGCCAGGCGCGCGTCGCTGCGCAATTCTCGTCCGTCCAGCCGTCGAGCGGCCAGCCGGTGTCGAGCGCGACGATGATGTCATGGCTGTCGGTCCAATCGAAGAAGGCGTCATATTCCGCCGTCAAATCGTCGGTCAGGAACGAGCCGCAGAGAAGGGTGTAACCGCCGGCGAGGTGTGCGCTGTCGAGGACCGCGAAGACATCTGCCAGGCTGAAACGCGGCAGGTGGCCCCTCGTCGTGAAGAAGGTGCGCTCGCCGTCCGGATGGGTGATGCCGACGGAGAGCGTCGTTTTCTCCGGACGTACCGGCCACTTGTCGGAACGGTGGCCGAAGGCTTCGCTCAGCCAGCGGCCGAACTGGTCACTGCCGATATTGGCGGCGATTTCGAATTCGACACCAAGCGCTTGCCAGGCGAGCGCGCTGTTGCCGGCGGCTCCGCCAACGCGCAACTCGTCATGGTCGACGATGATTTCCGTCCCGGCCTTCGGCCAGGGGGCGGCCGGTCCAAGAATCAGGTCGACATTGACGTTGCCGATGACTGCAAGCGGCCGCATTCATTCGCTCCGGGTGATTTTGGTGGATCGAACCGGCGTTCCGGCATTCTCCACGCGGGCATCGGCAAAGGCGATCATCAGCCGCTGGGCGACCGGCAGCATGGCGAAGATCGCGGCAAGACCGGTTGCAGGCGCAAAACGGATCGTCACCGCGCCGGCGACCGGCGCTTGCCCGGATGCGTCGAACAGGATGACCGGGGCGCCGGTCTCGACGGCGGATGTCGCCATTGCCGTCACCAGGTCGGCGGTTTCGTCCATGCCGCGGAACAGCACGACGCCGATTTCCGGCCCCAGCATTTCCATCGGACCGTGGCGCAGCTGGCCGCCTTCGAGCGAGAAGCAGGGACGGCGCGACAGCTCGGTCAATCCGAGCGCGAGCGCCTCGGCGATACCCTGCAGCCGGCGGCCCGACGTGGCGACGGTCGCGACGTTTTCGAGCGCCGAGAGAGCGGCGGCGATGTCATGATCTTCCGGCGCCTTGAGGGCGGCAAGTGCGGTGTCAGGATCTTCGCCGAGGGCGGAAAGGATCGCCAGATGCAGGGCGAAGGTCACCGTCAGGCTGCGGGTCGCGGCGAAGGCAAGCTCGGTGCCGCCGCTGCCCACCAGCGACGGAGCGGTTCTTGCGAGGAAGGAATTGCCTTCGAGTGTCAGGCCGAAAGTTTCCTCCGTGCCGCCGGTCTCGTTGAACCAACGCACGACCTCGGCGCTTTCGCCGGATTGCGAGGTGACGAAGATCGTCCTGCCGGCGATCGGCAGCGGCTGGCCGAGCTGTTCGGACAGCGGCAAGGCGACGGCATCGACGCCGAGAGCCCGGTAGAGCGGCTCGACGGCGCGGTTGACGGCATGCGAGCCGCCCATGCCGATGAGCAGCAGCCTGCCGGTCTTTTTCAGCGAAGCGGCGGCCCTGACAGCCATCAGCTTGGCCGCTTCATAGGAGGCGATCGCATCGGCATGCTGGCGCGCCATTTCGCAATCAATCGCGGCAAGTCCGGCCGGCCGGGGTCTTTCTGATGTCATGTTCATCCCTTGACGCCGCCGCTGGTGAGCCCCGAAATCAGGGCGCGTTGCATGACGAGACCGATCAGCACCGGGGGCAGGGCGGCGAGCACGCCTGCCGTCGCGATCAGTCCGTAATCGGAAACGCGGCCGCCGGCGAGATCGGCAATGGCGACAGTCAGCGTCTTGGCGCGCTGGTCCGAGGTGAAGAGCAGCGCATAGAAGAATTCATCCCAGGCAAGCAGGAAGGCAAAGAGGCTTGACGTCGCGACCACGGGGGCGGCCAGCGGCAGCGTGATGATCCTGAGCGTCTGAAACAGGCCGGCGCCGTCGATCATCGCGGCGGATTCGATCTCGCGCGGGATGGAATCGAAGCCCGATTTCATCAGCCAGGTGGTGAAAGGCGCAAGGATGGTGAGATAGACGAGCGCGAGGCCGAAGACGTTGTTCAGCATGCCGAGATGGGAAAGCCCCATATAGAGCGGCACGGCGAGCGCCACCGGCGGCAGCATGTAGGTGGCGATCACCATCGACAGCGACCAGCCGACGGACGGCGTGCGCGACACTGCCCAGCCGGCCGGAATGGCGAGCGCGATGGCGGCGATCGTCGCCATGCCCGCCACTTCGATGCTGTTGCGCAGCGACGAGGTGAAGGCGGCGCCGGCGCTGTTTTCGATCGTCGAGAGCAGTACGCCGTAGCGCGAGAAATCCACCGTCTGCGGCCACCAGCGCAGCGGCTTTGCCGCAAGGTCGGCGGCCGGCGAGATGCTCATGATGAACAACCACAGGATCGGCGCCAGGATGACGGCGGCAAGCAGCAGCGCGCAGACATATATGAAGGCGGAAAAAAGCGGGCCTTGGCGTTCCATCAGGCCGCACTCCCCGCCGTCTTGCGCACCAGAGCGGCGTAGCCGGCAGCAAGCAGCGTCACCAGCAGCGTGACGATCAAAGCCAGCGATGCGCCGGAGCCTGCCCGCTGGAAGGAGAAGGCTTCCTGATAGACGAGGATCGACAGCGTGCGCGTGCTGTTGGCCGGGCCGCCGCGGGTCATCACCCAGATGATGTCGAACACTTTGAAGGCCTCGATCGTGCGCAGCACCAGGGCCACCATCAATGGACCGGCGAGATAGGGCAGGATGACGAAGCGGAAGCGGGCGAAAGCGCCGGCGCCGTCGACCAGCGAGGCGGCGGTGATGTCGCGCGGCACGGCCTGGAGTGCGGCCAGCGCGATCAGCGCCACCAGCGGGAAATTCTTCCAGCAATCGGCGACGATGAGGGCCGCCAGCGCCGTGCCCGGTTCGCCGAGCCAGGAGCGGTAAGCCTCCAGCAGGCCGAGTTGAGTCAGCGCGGCGTTCAGCGCACCATATTCCGGATTGTAGATCAGCCGCCAGAGCGTGGCGTTCACAACGGTCGGCAGCGCCCAGGGCAGGATCATCAGAGCGCGAAGCGCGGTGCGGCCGCGAAACTGCTGGTTCAGCAGCAGGGCTGCCAAAACGCCGATTACCATTTCGGCGGCGACCGAGATGATCGCGAACCATGCGGTGGTAACAAGCGTGCGCTGGAAGTTCGAGCCGGAGATCATCTTCGCGTAATTGTCGATGCCGACGAAACTTCCTTCCGTGCCGACGAGCTTGGCATCGGTGAAGGAGAGGCCGACGGTATCGATCAGAGGCCAGCCAATGACTGAAATCATGACCACAAGAAGCGGCAGCATCAAAAGCCACGCGCGGGTTGTCAGCCAAGTGCCCGACATCAAGGCGACCCTTCTTCCTTATAGGTGTTCGAGACCGGGCGACGGCAGGCGCCGCCCGGGTCTTCATGCTTGATCAGAGGCCGCTATTGTCGGCGGCCGACTTCAGCGCGTCCTCGGGAGAGGACTGGCCGAGCAGCGATTCCTGGATCGCCTGCTGCAGCGCGGTCGAGAGCTCCTGATATTTCGGCGTCGTCGGACGCGGATACATCGCAGCAAGGCCGATCTTGGCGGCGGAGATCAGCTCTTCCTGGCCCTTGGTGACCGCTGGGTCCTCATAGGACGACGCCCAGATCGGCAGGCTGAGCTTGGCATAGGCATTCTGCGTCGCCTGCGAGGTCATGAAGATGATGTATTTCCAGGCCTCCTCGGGATGCTTGCTGGCCGAGGTGATGCCGAGGCCCATCGAGCCGTTGACGGCCGAAGCCTCGCTCTTGCCGGCAATACCCGGCGCCGGCACGACGCCGACCTTGCCCGCGACCTTGCTGTCCTTCGGATTGTTGGCCATGTTGTACATGTAGGTCCAGTTCAGCGCGAAGGCGGCATCGCCGTTTTCGAAGACCTTGCGGACGTCCTCTTCCAGGAATTCCTTGGAGTTCGGATTGGTGAGGCCCGAGGAATAGCTGGAGACCATGTATTTCAGCGCATCGAGGCCGCCGCCGGTCTGGAAGGCCGGCTTGCCGTCCTTGAGGAAATCGCCGCCATAGGCGCTGACGAGCGTGGTGTAGTCGCAGATCGCGGCTTCGGCCTGCGACCAGCTCCAGGCGATCGGCGTGGCGAGAAGGCCCTTGTCCTTGATCGTCTTTGCCTGCTCGGTCAGCTCGTCCCAGGTTTTCGGCGGCGCCTTGATGCCGGCCTTTTCGAGGATTTCCTTGTTATAGAACAGATATTTGGTGTCGAGGATCCATGGCATGCCGTAATATTTGCCGTCATATTGTACGGTGGTCCAGGCACCCGGCAGCACGCCCTTCTTCATCTCGTCGGTGACGCGCGAGGAGACGTCGACCAGCACCTTGTTGGTGGCGTATTCGGCCGGCCAGATGACGTCGAAGAGGACGACATCATAGCCGCCGCCGGAACCCTGCGCCAGCACCGTCTTGTCGTGCAGGCCTTCATAGGGAACGAATTCGAGATTGACCTTGATATCGGGGTTCGCCTTGGCGAAGGCGTCGGTCATGGCGCGCACATCGGCCTCGCTATAGGCGGCCTGCGCCATGAAAAGCGCGTTCAGCGTCGTTTCGGCGAAAGCGTGCGGCGCAAGGGATGCGCCGATCAAGGCCGCACCCAGAAGCGTCTTGTTAAAGGAATTCAGCATTGCAGCCTCCAGTTTTTGACATTTACGCATTGCCGAGGGCGGTCCTCCGCCATCGGTGTTCGAGAAGGCACGCGTGGAAAGCGTGCCGGTTCGTCGTCTCGGAGCGTCGTCGGAGCCGTTGCCCGCCTCCTGCGTTCCCTGGAACTCTCCGGTTCCTCATTAAGTCAAGTGTCTTGACTTATTACTTCTTCAACATTCTATTGGAGTCAAGAGGGAATTGCACATGAATGACAGCCGCCCGATCCGGGCCAAGAGCGGCACCAATCACGAAGGCACCAGCGCGCATAACCGGCGCGTGATGATCGATGCCCTGAGGATCAACGGTGCGCTTTCACGCGCCGATCTGGCGCGGGCGACGCGGCTGACCAAGCAGACGGTGTCCAATATCATCGAGGAACTCGAGCGCGACGGTCTCGTCAGTTCGCAAGAGGCGGTGAGGAGGGGCAGAGGCCAGCCGTCGACACCCTATCGTCTCGTGCCCGAAGGCGCCTTTGCGATCGGCCTGCAGATCGACCGGCATGTGACGCGGGCGGTCGCCGTCGATCTCGTCGGCAGCGTTCTCGTGCGTGATGAGGCCGGGCTACCGCCCGGAGGTCCGTCGAACGGGACGAAGGTCATCCTCGATCTCGTCGCCGGCATACGCTCAAAGCTTGCCGGCGTCGTCCAGCAGTCGGAAAAGCGGCTGGTCGGCCTCGGCGCCGCGATGCCCGGGCCTTTCGGGGTTGCCGGCAGCGGCGACGATCCGTGGATGATGGAGGCCTGGCAAAAATTTCCGTTGTTGGAAACGCTGACCGCCGGCACCGGGCTCGATGTCGGCCTGCAGAACGACGCGGCCGCGGCCGCCACCGCCGAGCGCATGGTGGGAGCCGCCCACGGCATCGACCATGCCGTCTGCCTCTTCGTCGGCTATGGCATCGGCGCCGGCCTCATTCTGAACGGCGAACTCTACCGCGGCACCAACGGCAATGCCGGCGAGATCGGCATGGCGTTGTTGTTTGCCGACGGCAAAGCGACGCCGCTCGAACATCGTGCCTCGCTCGCCTCGCTCTATCAGCATCTGTCGGTCGATCCCGCCGATCCCGGCCTTTATGCACGGATCAACGACCTTGCCTTGAGAGGCGATCAAAGCATCAACGCCTGGGTCGAGGCGGCCGCTGTGGACCTGCGTTGGAGCATCCATCTCATCGAGACACTGTTCGATCCGCAGACCGTGATCCTCTGCGGCAGCGCGCCGGAAGCGCTGGTGAACAGGTTGATTGCGGCAATCGGCCCGTTGCTGCCTTCGATCGCCGAACGTCGTGGCCGGACGCTGCCGCGCCTGCAGCCCGGCATGGCCGATCCCTGGTCTGTGGCGCTCGGGGCTGCCGCGGGACCGATCAGCCGTGCATTCGATCCGCGTTTTGCTGCAATTTTGAAGGATTCCCTTTGATTTTGAGGCTGAAACCGAGCGTTGCACAGCAGTGCAACGGCAAAATGCGGCTGTTTTTGCAAGTTTCGTTCCAGCTGGACGCACGAATAAAGGCGCTTTTTTCCAATATAATTAAACATTAAACGCCTTCTAAAATTGCGTTTATTTTAATGTAAGTATATAGTATTTCAAATACATTTAAGAGGCCCGCTAAGTTCCTCTAAATATTTCTCGAGATGTTACGAATAATGATTGTATGACTGTTTTGTGACAACTAGAATTGGAACATTTCATGTCATGTAATATTCATTGGCGGCGGCAATTTGAACCAGCTAATAGGGCGTGCGCTGAAAGTGCGCGTCCTTTTACGTTCGAGGTTCTCATGCAAGCCAAGCTTCTCGGCGCCGTTGGCGCCCTTCTCGCTACAGCGTTTCTTGCTGGTCCCGCTGCCGCCGCCGATAAGACCAAGATTGACTTCTGGTTCGGCAATTCCGGTGACATCGCAAAGCGTGTCCAGGAGCAGTGCGATCGCTTCAACCAGTCGCAGGCCGACTACGAAGTCGTCTGCACCAGCCAGGGCAGCTACGACGCGTCCCTTCAGAACACCATTGCTGCCTTCCGCGCGGGCAAGCAGCCGACCATCGCCCAGGTCTCCGACGCCGGCACCCTCGACATCATGCTCTCCGGCGCCTACTACCCGGCCAACAAGCTGATGACCGACATGGGCTACACCGTCGACTGGAAGGACTACTTCTCCGGTATCTCCGGCTACTACGCGACATCGAAGGGCGAGATGTACTCCTTCCCCTTCAACTCCTCGACCGCTCTTCTCTATTGGAACAAGGACGCCTTCGCCAAGATCGGCAAGGATCATGCCCCGGCGACCTGGAAGGAAGCAGGCGAGGACCTCAAGGCTCTGAAGGATGCGGGCTATGCTTGCCCGCTCGGCTTTGACATCTCCAACAACGAAGTCTGGCAGTACATCGAGCAGTTCGAAGCCGTCAACGGCGAAGCGATCGCCACGAAGAAGAACGGCTTTGAAGGTCTCGACGCCGAGCTGGTGTTCAACAAGAACCCGCTTCTCGTCAGCTACATCAAGGACCTCAAGTCCTGGTACGACGACAAGCTGGTCGTCATCAAGAACAAGGCTGTCGGCCAGACCTTCGTCGAAGCCTTTGCCGCTGGCGATTGCCAGGTCATCCTGACCTCCGTCGGCGACCACGGCAACGTTGGCCGTACCGCCAAGCAAGGCATGAACTGGGACGTTGCCATGCTGCCGACCTACGGCGACGCAACCCGTCACAGCTCTTATGTCGGCGGCGCTTCGCTCTGGGTTCTGCAGGGTCACTCCGACGCCGAATACAAGGCTGCTGCCGCGTTCTTCAACTTCATCGCAAAGCCGGAAGAAGCTCTTACCTGGTCGACCGTTACCGGCTACATCCCGGTTCGCAACTCCGGTTTCGAATATCTGAATAAGCAGGGCTTCTACGGCAAGGCGCCTTATGCCGGCCGCGAACTCGCCATTCAGAGCCTGACCGCTTCGCCGGCTGGCGACGCGGCTCCGCAGGGCATCCGCCTCGGTGGCCTGCTGCAGGTCCGCACCGAAATCGCCAATGGTCTGCAGGCAATCTTCGTCAACAATGCCGATGTCCAGGCTTCGCTCGACAGTGCCGCCGAACGCGGCAATACGCTCCTGCGTCGCTTCCAGCAGACCTACAAGAACGTTCAGCTCCCCTGATCGGCTGATATGAGCCGCACCCGGCCCGCATTTTGCGCGCCGGGTGCGTCTTTGTAAGTTCTTTATTCGGCCGCGGATGCGAGCTCGCCGCCCGCGCCTAAAGCGCGCCGCAATCTTTCAGGTTCGCTCCTGGCGCTTTAGATCTATATTTTTACGCATGTCGCTACAGCAAAACTGCTGCACAGTTTTGCGCGACATGCTTTAAACCAAACCAGGACGAAAACGGCCACTCATGGAAAAGCGCGTCACTTTCTCCTCGACGACGATCGGACTGCTCTTCGCATTTCCGATGCTGTTGCTGATCTTCGTCTTCTTCTACTGGCCGAGCGCGCAGGCGCTGTATTGGGCGTTCACGCTCGAGCAGCCATGGGGCGGCGGTAATGCCTGGGTCGGTTTCGACAATTTCAGACAGCTGCTCACCGATCCTGTTTATTGGGACTCGATCACCCGCAGCATGATCTTCGGCTTCAGCTCGACGGCCATCGCCATGGGGCTGGCGCTGATCCTGGCGCTTTTGACGGATCGTGAACTGCGCGGCCACAAAGTCTACCGCTCAGTCTTCATCTGGCCTTACGCAATTGCCGCCCCCGCTCTCGGCCTCGCCTTCCGCTTCATCCTGGCACCGGAGGCCGGCCTTCTGTCTGTTATCAACCACGTCTGGCCCGGCCTCTGGAACCCCGCGCTCGACGGCAAGGACGCGATGATCGCGGTCGTCGTGGCCTTCTCCTGGAAATATATCGGCTACAACTTCATCTTCTTCCTCTCAGCGCTGCAAGGCATTCCGCGCTCGCTGATCGAGGCCGCCGCAATGGACGGTTCGGGGCCGATGCGCCGGATCTGGGATATCCAGCTGCCCCTGCTGACGCCGACGCTGTTCTTCCTGCTCGTCATCAACATCACCGAGAGTTTCCAGGATTCCTTCGGTATCGTCGACGTCATGACGCAGGGCGGCCCGGCGCGTGCCACCGAGCTCATGGTCTACAAGATCTATTTCGACGGCTTCAGAGGTCTCGACTATTCGGGCGCTGCAGCGCAGTCCATCATCCTGATGGTGCTCGTTGTCCTGCTCACCATCTTCCAGTTCCGCTTCATCGAGCGGCGCGTGCACTACAAGTGAGGTCGCGGACATGATCGAACGCACGCCGATATTCAACTTCATCTGCTATACGCTTCTCGCGCTCGGCATGGTGATCGCGCTTCTGCCTTTCGCCATCGTCATCATCGCCTCGACGCTTGATCTGGAGACGGTCAATCGTGTGCCGCTGCCGCTGATGCCGGGCTCGCATTTCTGGGAAAACGCTGAGACCGCCTGGGTTCGCGCCGATCTCGGCAACAAGCTGTTTCACAGCGTCATCTTCGCCGCAACCGTCGGCGCCGGCAAGGTCATGCTGTCTTCCATGGCAGCCTTCTCGATCGTCTACTTCCGCTTCCGCGGCCGGTATGTGATTTTCTGGATCATCTTCATCACGCTGATGCTGCCGCTGGAAGTCCGCATCGTGCCGACCTATTCGATCGCGGCCAACGCGCTGCAGCCTTTCCAGACGATCCTCGACGTCACCGGCATAAGCTGGCTCGTCGCGCAGATCACCGGCGTCCAGATCAAGCTCCAATGGGGCCTGCTGAATTCCTATCCCGGTCTCGTTCTGCCGCTGGTCGCAACCGCGACCGGCACCTTCCTATACCGGCAGTTCTACCTGACGGTTCCGGACGAACTTGCCGAGGCCTCGAAGATGGACGGATCAGGTCCGGTCCGGTTCTTCTGGGACATTTTGCTGCCGCTCTCGCGGCCAAATATGATCGCGCTCTTCACCATCATGTTCGTCTGGGCCTGGAACCAGTATCTCTGGCCGCTGCTGATCACCACCGATCCGAATTTCGGCATCGCCGTGACGCAGCTCAAGACGCTCATCCCGTCCGAATTCGGCCTGCCCGACTGGAACGTCGCCATGGCCGGAACCCTGATCATCATGTCGCCGCCATTGATCCTCGTCATTCTGATGCAGCGCTGGTTCGTACGCGGCCTTATCTCCACCGAGAAGTGAAGGAGTACTCCCTTGGCACCGATCTCCATTCGTGGCGTGAAGAAAAACTACGGCAAGACCCCCGTCGTTCACGGCGTCGATCTCGACATCCAGTCGGGCGAGTTCATCGTCATCCTTGGCCCGTCCGGCTGTGGCAAGTCCACGCTGCTGCGCATGATCGCCGGCCTCGAGGAAATCACCGGCGGTGAAATCGCTATTGACGGCCGCGTCGTCAACCAGTTGGAGCCGCGCGAGCGCGGCTGTGCCATGGTCTTCCAGAACTATGCGCTTTATCCGCATATGAGTGTTGCCGAGAATATCGGCTATGCATTGAAGGTGGCCGGCGTTTCGAAGGCGGAGCGTCAGCGGCGCATCGGCGAGGTCGCCAAGGCGCTCAGCCTCGAACCCTTCCTCGACCGTCGGCCCGCCGCTCTTTCCGGCGGTCAGCGCCAGCGCGTCGCCATGGGCCGCGCGATGATCCGCGAACCGAAGGTATTTCTCTTCGACGAGCCCTTGTCGAACCTCGACGCCAAGCTGCGTATCGCCATGCGCGCCGAAATCCGCCGCCTGCACCGCCGCCTCGGGGCCACTTCGATCTTCGTCACGCATGACCAGACCGAGGCGATGACGCTGGCCGACCGGCTGGTGGTGATGAACGGCGGCAGGGTGGAGCAGGTCGGCACGCCGGAAGAGGTCTATCATCATCCGGTTTCGCGCTTCGTCGCGGGCTTCGTCGGCACACCGGCGATGAACCTGCTCGAGGGCACGATCAATGACGAGGGCGTCTTTGTCTACGATCAAAGCCGCAAGGTCGCGCTGCCGCGCGAGCGCGCCGCACCGCTGAAAGGCAAACGCGTCGTGCTCGGGATGCGCGCCGAGGCCGCCCGGCTGGTCGCCCCGGATGCGCCGGGTGCGTTGGTCGCAACGGCTGACTTCATCGAAGAGCTCGGCGCTAGCCGCATTGTCCACGCCGATTTCGATGGGCTGCCCTTTGCCGTGGCGCTGACTGAGGCCGTGAAGGTGAAGTCGGGCGATCCGATCGGCATCGCGATCGATTACGACCAGATCCACCTCTATGCCGCCGATACCGGCCGGATCATCGAGAACCCTGTTATGAACAGCGCAGGCGCCGTCCACGCCTAAAGCGGTCTGCGACGATCCTTTGCGACGATCTTGGCAGAGCGTTCGGCGGCTGAGGATGTCAGCCGCTTGCTCGACGGTGAATTGCTCTAACGGTGGATCGGGTCGATCCACGCGACGTCCTCCGGCTTTTCGACCGGCTCGATGTCGAGATTGACGACGACCGGTTCCTGGCCTGAGCGGACGAGAACGCATTCCAGCGTCTCGTCGCGGCTGGCGTTGATCTCCTGATGCGGCACATAGGGCGGAACATAGATGAAGTCGCCGGGGCCGGCCTCGGCGGTATATTCCAGATGCTCGCCCCAGCGCATGCGGGCCTTGCCCTTGACCACGTAGATGATGCTTTCGAGATCGCCATGATGATGGGCGCCGGTCTTGGCGTTGGCATGGATCGTCACCGTGCCGGCCCAGATCTTCTCGGCGCCGGCGCGCGCATTGTTGATTGCGGTCGCACGGTTCATGCCCGGCGTCTGCGCGGTGTTCGGATCGAGCGAATTGCCGGGAATGACCTTGACGCCATGTTCCCGCCAGTCGACATGATGATGCTCGTGGTCGTCGCCCATGCCTTGCCTCCACTTTCGATTTCGTCAGTCTAAGCGGGAGCCGGGCGGTGGCCAAGCGGATTTGCCGTTGCGCAGCCACACGACATCTCCGCACCGATAGCTTCTGTGTGCCTAAGGAAAGAACGGATCCCGATGAGCCACCTCCCGCAAATCGACTACGACACCGCTTCGGAAGAGGTTCGTGCGGCGCATGACGAGGAAGTCAGGCTACGCGGGCGGATGACCAACATGAAGCGCACGCTGCTGCATTCGCCGGCCGCCCATCGCATCTATGCCGAATGGTTCACGCTACGCGCCGAACTCGATCCTGCCGTCAGCGACCGGGCGATCTGGATCTTCTCGCATGCGATCTCGAAGGCGGCGAAATCGAAGATCGCCATCACCTTCTTTCGCCGGGCGCTGATCAACAAGGGTTTCAATCCCGATGCGCTGGAGCTTTCCGACGAGGAAGCGCTGCTCGACGCCTTCGGCAAGGCGATCGTCGCCGATTCCAACGCTGTTCCCGCCGAACTCTGGGCGAAGCTGAAAGAGCGCTACGAGACCAAGGTGCTTGTCGATCTCGTCGCCTTTGCCGGCATCATGCTGGCCACCGCCGTCTTCAACAATGTCGTCGAGGTCGACTTCGACCCCGAGCTTGAAGCCTTTGCCGAAGGCGCCAGTTCATCCGCATCCTGAAATTTCAGCTGCCGAGCGGCAGGATCAGCACATCGCGCGGCGGGACCTCGATGCCACTATTGCCGATATGATCGATCGGCCAGACTGCCTGGCTTTGCGCAAGCGTTCCTCGGGCGAGCGTCACCTCGGTGTTCTGCGCCATTCTCGTCGGATTGACGAGCCAGAGGAAGCTGCCCTTTTCTCCCTCGTGGATACGGGCGAAGAGTGCGGCATTCGACAGCGTCACATGGCGCTTCTTCCCGCTCCATCTCAATAGTTCAGCGAAGAAAGCGCCGTTCGCCTTTCCCTGCGTGCGGTAATAGGCCACGGAAGGATTGGTGCCGATCAGCAGCGTGCGGCCCTTGCCATAGGCATTTTCGACGACGGCAAGACGACCGTCGGTGAAGTGGCCGCGCCCCGTTCCGCCGGTCAGCCGATAAGACTGCAGGAAGCCGCCACCGTCGACCGCCGCGCCGTCGAGATCGAAATGGATGCGGTCGCCGATATCGGGCATGAATTCGACGTCCTCCTCGCGCGCGCCGAAGACCTCGTCGAGGCCCATGTTCGGCTGCACGGTGCCGACATGGCCGCGATCGCTGAAATAACCGGGGCATGCTTCGGCAATCAGCGTGCCGCCGTTTTCGACCCAGGCTTTCAGGCGTTTGGCCTGCTCCGATGTGAACATGATCGGATAGGGGAAATAGAGGAAATCATAGGCTGCGATATCGTCGATATGCACCCAGTCCGGCTGCACGCCATTTTCGAGGAAGGCACGATAGGCGCCCCACATGGCTTCGGGATAGGGTTTCTCCTTGCGGTCGTGGTTCAGGAGGTAATCGAATTCCTGTGTTTCGCGAACGACGAGGATGCCGACTTCGCCGCGCACCGGCTTTGCCTCCCAGAGGGGGCCTTGCGCCTTGTCGTTTGCCCATTGCGCCATGGCGCTTGCCATGTCGGAGCGCGGCGTGCGCGAGCCGTCCATGCCGTAGGAGCCGAAAGCGCCGAAGAGCGGGCCATCGAGCAGCGGGCGCCAGCGCAGATTGATCACGCCGCGGGCGCCGCCGGCAAGCGAGGTCATGCTCCAGAGGCGGATATCCTCGGGCTCGGCGATGCGGCCATCCTCCTTGTCGCGGCCGATCACCTGCGGCTGCAGCCAGAGCGGGCCGCCCTGGCGCTCGGCGTGCCAGAACGGCTTGCCGCGGGCGGCAGCGCGGTTGATGTCGACGCCGTACCAGTTCTTCCAGGCTTCCGACCCCTTGCGGGCCTGGATCCAGGTGAAGCCGTAAACCTCGACCTTGGAGGCGGCGAGCCAGTCGTCGCATCCGTTGGCCGCCATGTTGGGAATTGCGCCGGATATGCCGTGGGCAACGATGGTGTTCTTCTGGTCGACGGCGCGGATGGTGTCGATGCGCCATTGCATTTGGTCGTAGAAATTGTCGCGCTTGAACTGCAGCCAGTCGATACATTCGGGGTAGGGCGCCATGTGCACCGGCGGCTCGATATCGTCCCATTCGGCATAGCTGTAGCGGTACCAGGCTTTCGCCAGGACCTTCAGGCTGCCGTACTTCTTCTCCAGCCATTTGCGAAAGGCTGATTTGGCATAGGGGCTGTAATCGACATCGGCGGAATAGTTGCACTCGTTCCAGACGTCATAGCCATAGATCGCTGGATGATCCTTGTAGCGGGTGGCGAGCGCGGTCAGGAATTTTCCCGCCGCTTCCTTCACTTCGGGGCAGTTCAGCGTCAGGGCGCCGGCGCCGCCACCATTGTTGGAGAAGCCGCCGGTCGCCGACGAGACGCCCATATAGGAACCGAGTTTGGTGCCGTCGGCATTGACCTGCAGCGCATGAGCATATTTGCGCACTGCCCAGTCCGGCACGGCATGGATCAATTCGGCGATGACGGTCTTGATGCCGTTTGCAGCGGCAAGGTCCATCTGACGGTCGTATTCCTCCCAATCGTAGACGCCGGGGGCGGTTTCGATCGCGCTCCACATGAACCAGTGGCGGAAGATGTTGAGGCCGTCCTGCCCGGCGGTGGCGTAGTCGCGTTCCCAATCTTCGCGGGGCGGGTTGGACTTGCGGAAATAGACGGCGCCGTAGGGCAGCTGGATATCTTTGTTGAGCATTTTCCTGTCCTTCTCTATCGATGACCGGACATGGCTTCGCCGTCCGGAAAGAAGGCTCCGGCAGTCGGCAATCGAAGATGTCGTCCGGTTGTTCTAAAAAGCGTTGATCTAGCGCGGCCCTCCGGCGAGGAGTTCCAGGGTGCGGATGAGGGCGGAATGGTCGCGTTCGCCGTCGCCATTGGCGATCGCGGCATTCATCAGCTGCTGCGTGGCGGCCGTGTTCGGCAGCGACAGATCGAGTGTGCGGGCGGCATCGACGGCAAGCGTCATGTCCTTGCGGTGCAAGCGGATGCGGAAGCCGGGCTCGAAGGTCTCCTTGACCATGCGCTCGCCATGCACTTCGAGGATGCGCGAGGAGGCAAAGCCGCCCATCAGCGCGGTGCGCACCTTGGCCGGATCGGCGCCGGCACGCTTGGCAAACAGCAGCGCTTCGGCAACCGCCTCGATCGTTAGACCGACGATGATCTGGTTGGCGACCTTGGCCGTCTGCCCGTCGCCGCTGCCGCCGACATGAGTGATGTTCTTGCCCATCTTCTCGAAAAGCGCCTTGGCGCGTTCGAAAGCTTGCTCCTTGCCGCCGACCATGATCGTCAGCGAGGCGGCCTTGGCGCCGACCTCACCGCCGGAAACCGGGGCATCGAGATAATCGCAGCCGAGCGCCTCGATGCGTTTGGCGAAAGTCTTGGTGGTGACCGGCGAGATCGAACTCATGTCGATAACAAGCTTGCCCCGGGAAAGGCCGGCGGCGACGCCATCTTCGCCGAACAGCACCGCCTCGACATCTGGTGTATCCGGCAGCATCAGGATGATGATGTCGGAGGCCTCAGTCACGGCCTTGGCGCTGGCGGCGACTTTGCCGCCCTTGTCGACAAGATGCTGCGAAGCCTCCTTCACGCGGCTCAGATGCAGCGTGTGGCCGGCGTCGATCAGGTGTTCGGCCATCGGGCGGCCCATGACGCCCAGTCCGATAAATCCGATGTTCATGCTGTCCTCGCTGACTTCAGATAGGGTTTCATCCAGCCGAGGCCTTCGCTGGTGCCGGATTTCGGCTTATACTCGCAGCCGACCCAGCCGTCGTAGCCGAGGCGATCGAGCTCGGAGAGGATGAAACCGTAATTGATCTCGCCGGTGCCGGGTTCGTTGCGGCCGGGATTGTCGGCGATCTGCACATGGGCGATCTTCTCCTTCAGCCGGATGAAGGTGGGGATCAGGTCGCCTTGCATGATCTGCATGTGGTAGAAATCATACTGGATGTAGAGATTGTCCGAGCCGACCCGGTCGAGAATGCGTTCGGCATCAGCGGTGGTCGACAGGAAGAAGCCGGGAATATCGCGCAGGTTGATCGGCTCGACCAGCAGCTTGACGCCGACGTCGGCACAACGCTTTGCAGCATATTTCAGATTGTCGACCAGCACATTTTCCAGCGTTTGAAGGTCCGCACCCTTCGGCACCAGCCCGGAGATGACATTCACCTGCCGGCAATCGAGCGCTGCGGCATAGTCGAGCGCCTGCGCGATCCCGTTGCGGAACTCCTCTACGCGCTCCGGCAGGCAGGCGATGCCGCGCTCGCCGCCGGCCCAGTCGCCTGATGGCACGTTGAAGAGCGCCTGTTTCAGGCCGCTCGCCTTCAGCGCCTCGGCGACCTTCTCCTTCGGTTCGGCATAGGGGCCGAGATATTCGAGGGCGCCGAAGCCGTCCTTTGCGGCTGCCGTGAAGCGGTCGAGAAAGGGCAGGTCCTGGTAGAGGAAGGAAAGGTTGGCGGAAAATTTCGGCACGGGATCGTCCTTAAATATTGGCAGGTGCGACGAAACGATGCCGGTGCAGCATGCGCTTGTCGCGAGGGTCGGGATTGGGAACGGCGGAGATGAGGCTCTTCGTATAGGCCCCCTCGGGAGCGGTGCAGATTTGTTCGGCCTCGCCAAGTTCGACGATTTTGCCGCGATGCATGACGGCGACACGATCGCAGAAATAACGCACGACCGAAATGTCGTGCGAGATGAAGATGAAGCTCAGGTTCAGCCGCTGACGGATATCGAGCAGCAGGTCGAGAATCTGGCTGCGGATCGAGACGTCGAGTGCCGACGTTGCCTCGTCGGCGATGATGATGCGCGGGTCGAGCGCAAGGGCGCGGGCGATGCCGATGCGCTGGCGCTGGCCGCCGGAGAAGGCATGCGGATAACGCTCCATGCCCATCGGGTCGAGGCCGACCAGGCGCATCAGTTCGGCGACGCGGTCCTCCAGCGCCTTGCCCTTGGCCAGACCGTTGACAACAAGCGGATCGCCGATCACCTCCTTGACGGTCATGCGCGGATTGAGCGAGGCGAAAGGATCCTGGAAGACCAGGCGGACTTCGCGGTGGAAGGTGCGGAGTTCGCGCTTGGTGAGTTTCGTGACGTCGATCTCGCTACCGTCCTTGCCGCGATAGCTGATGCTGCCCGATGTCGGCTCGACGGTGCGCAGGATGAGCCGGCCGAGCGTCGTCTTGCCGGAGCCGCTTTCGCCGACGATGCCGAGGTTTTCGCCGGGATAAAGATCGAAGCTGGCGTCGTCGACGGCGCGCAGCGTATTGGCCTTGCCGTGCCAACCGTAGATCTTGCCGAGATTGCGGACGGACAGGATCGGCTGCGGTGCCTCCGGCGACAGCGCCACGGCGGGCAGCCTGCCTTCGACATGGTGGGTGAGCTTGACCGTCGAGGCCAGCAATTGGCGGGTATAGGGATGCTCGGCGGCGTGGTAGATCGCATCGACCGGTCCGCGCTCGACGATGCGGCCGAAGCGCATGACGGCAACATCATCGGCCACTTCGGCGACGATCCCCATGTCATGGGTGATGAGCAGCATGGCCATGCCGCGTTCGACCTGCAGCCGCTTGATCAGGTCGAGGATTTCGGCCTGGGTGGTGACGTCGAGCGCCGTCGTCGGCTCGTCGGCGATGAGAATATCGGGATTGCCGGCAAGCGCCATGGCGATCATGGCGCGCTGGCGCATGCCGCCGGAGAATTCGAAGGTGTAGCGGTCGGCCATCTTGTCCGGGTTCGGGATTTCGACCTGGCGCAGCAGTTCGACGGTCCTTTCGCGGGCGGCGCGATGATCGAGATTGCTGTGCAGGCGCACCGCCTCGATGATCTGCGAGCCGATGGTGTGCACCGGCGACAGCGAGCTCATCGGCTCCTGGAAGATCAGGCCGATGCGGCGGCCGCGGATGGCGCGCATCGCCCGGTCGGACGGCTTCAAGGCGGCAATGTCGATGACCCCGTTACCCCCGTCGCCATTGCTGAGCAAGATGCGGCCGGAAACGATGCTGCCGGGGCTGTCGACGATCTGCAGCAGCGAGCGGGCGGTGACGCTTTTGCCGGAGCCGCTTTCGCCGACGAGGCAGAGCGTCTGGCCACGCTTCAGCTCGAAGCTGACATTTTCGACGGCGTGCAGGATGTGGGTGCGCAACCTGAAATCGATCGAGAGGTTTTCGACGGAGAGAACGACGTCTTCTGAAAGGTCGGTCATGGTTTCCTCCTCAATTGTCATAGGGGTCGGCGGCATCGCGCAGGCCGTCGCCGAAGAAATTGAAGGACAGGACGGCGACGACGACTGCGAGCGACGGCCAGATCAAGAGCCACGGCGCGGTGGCGACGGTGCGGATGTTCTGGGCGTCCTGCAGCAGCACGCCCCAGCTGACGACCGGCGGCTTGAGGCCGATGCCGAGGAAGGACAGCGAGGTCTCGGCGACGATCATGGTCGGCACGGCCAGTGTCACGACCGCAAGGATGTGGCTCGTCAGCGACGGCAGGATGTGGCGGAAGATCAGCCGTGCTTCGCTCGATCCGTCGAGCCGGGCGGCGACGACGAAATCCTCGCTGCGCAGCGCCAGGAACCGACCGCGCACCTCCCGCGCCAGGCTGGTCCAGCCGAGCAGCGAGACGATGATCGTGATGACGAAATAGACATTGACCGGCGACCATGTCAGCGGGATCGCCGCCGCCAGGCCGAGCCATAGCGGGATGGTCGGCATGGCGCTGACGACCTCGATGATGCGCTGGATCAGCGTATCCACCCAGCCGCCGTAGAAGCCGGAGATCGAGCCGAGCACGACGCCGAGGATCAGCGACATGGCGACGCCGACGAGGCCGATCGACATGGATACGCGGGTGCCGTAGACGAGGCGCGAGAAGACGTCGCGGCCGAGCCGGTCGGCACCGAGCAGGTACATCGGGTCGTTCTGGTTGAGGGGGCCGATCAGATGGCGGTTCATCGGGATCAGGCCCCAGAGATCGTAGGCGGCGCCTTTGACGAAGAAGCCGATCGGGACGACCTTGGTGTCGTCGACGACGAAGGTGCGGCGCAGCGCCACCTTGTCGATCTCGACCTTGTAGCCCTTCACGTGGAAATTGAACTCCGAGCTGCCGTCCGGTTTTTCGACGAAGAAGCTGAAGCCCTGCGGCGGGGCATAGGTATATTGCGGCCGCGAGGTCATCGGCAAAGCGGGCGCCAGGAATTCGGCGAAGAGGCCGACCAGATAGAGGAAGAGGATGATGGCGCCGGCCACCATCGCCACCTTCTGGCGAACCAGTTTGCCGGCGACCAGCCGCCAGGGGCCGATGGCGGCGGTCGAGACGGTCTTGCCCTGTTTCAGCGGGCTGATCGAGGGGCCGTCGGCAACGGTGTGGAGCGGACCAGCATGGGCTCCGAAGGTTTCGTGCGTGCTCATCGCATTCCCCTCAATTGAACCGGATGCGCGGATCGAGCAGCGCCAGCAGCAGATCCGACAGCAGCATGCCGACAAGGGTCAGCGCGCTCAAAAGCAGGATGAAACTGCCGGCGAGATACATGTCCTGCGAGATCAGCGCGCGGAAAAGCAGCGGGCCGGCTGTCGGAAGATTCAGCACGATGGCGGTGATCGTCACGCCCGAGACGAGATGCGGCAGCACCCAGCCGATCGCCGAGACGAAGGGATTGAGCGCGATTCTGACCGGATATTTGAGGATGACCTTGTATTCCGGCAGTCCCTTGGCGCGGGCGGTGACGACATAGGGCTTGTGCAGTTCGTCGGTCAGGTTGGCGCGCAGGATACGGATCATCGCTGCCGTTCCGGATGCGCCGATGATGATGATCGGGATCCAGAGATGGGCGAGGAAATCGCCGACCTTGGCGAGGCTCCAGGGCGCCTCGGCATACTCAGGCGAGATCAGCCCGCCGACGCTCTGGCCGAGATATTTATAGGCGATGTACATCAGCGTCAGCGCCAGGATGAAGTTGGGCACCGCAAGGCCGATGAAGCCGAGAAAGGTGAAGACGTGATCGCCGATGGAGTGGCGGCGGACGGCCGAGTAGATGCCGATCGGCAAAGCGACGATCCAGACGAAGAGCAGGCTCAAGAGCGAGATTACCAGCGTCGAGCCCATACGCGCCCATATCAGCCCGGAGACGGGCTGGCCCCACTCGAAGGAGTAGCCGAAGTCGCCGCGGCTGACGATGCCCCAGATCCATTTCAGATATTGGACATAGAAGGGGTCGTTGAAGCCGTAGATTTCCTTCAGCCGCTCGATCTGCGCGGGATCGACGGTCTGGCCGCTGTCGCTCATGGTGGCGATCATCGAGGTCAGGTAGTCACCCGGCGGCAGCTGGATGATCAGGAACGAGATCAGCGACATGCCAAACAAGGTCGGGATCATGTAGAGCACGCGCTTGAAGATATAGCCAAGCATCGAAACGTTTCTCCTCCCGTCGGGAACGCTGTGACGCGCTTCCCCCGGATCTTCACCCGCCTTCGGCCCTCCAGGCCGAAAGCGCTCCTTCGTCGCGTGTCATCTCATTTCCAGGTGAGATGCAGGACCTCCAGCCGATCGATACCAGGCACCTCCACCTCGGCGCGGCCATTCCCGAGGCTGAAGCTTGCGGCGCGGTCGGCAACGACCAGCCACGCCTTCGCCACCGATCGGCCCTCCGGAATCTCCACCGAAACGGTCTGCGCTGCCAGAGGGTAATTGTCGCGGATTGGGCCTTTCATCATCATCGGATTGGTGAGGTTGAAGAGGCTGAGCGCCAGACCCTCAGCGTTTTCGCGCAACGCCAGATCGACGACGCCCTTGCCCTTGACGGTGACGCGCGGCGTCTTGCCGAGTGCCCAATGGACGGCGTTGGCGATGAGACGGGCGTGGTCGACGGCAAAGACCTCCCAGAAGATCTCGCCAATATTCCAGGGAATATAGACCGTGCGGCCACCCTTGCCGGTTTCGCGGGCGATGACGGCAGCACCTTTCGGATCCTCGCGCGGATAGACCTCTTCCATCGGCAGATCGGGAAAATCGGGGACATAGAGGAAGGGCGTCTTCGCATCGGCCGACGGTTCGGCGTGGATCAGGCGGGTGCCGCCCATGATGCGTTCGGCGCCGTCGAAACCCCGATTGATCGGGTGATCGCCGGAAAGGGCGACATAGGTGTTCTTGACGATGCCGCGCGGGCCGGAGACGTATCTGGCGCCGAGCACGTCGGCCAGACCGAATTCGTCACGCTTCTTGCCGAATTCGTCACGCAGCGACGTCTCGTAAGAGGCAATGACGCTGCCGCCACGATCGACATAGGCGCGGATCGCCGCGTTCTGCGCATCCGAAAGGCAGGAGGCGTTGGCGAGAATGATGAGCTTGAAGCGGTCGAGGTTTTCCGCGGTCAGCACCTGGTCCGAGAGCAGCTCGAAGGGCAGGTGGGCTTCGACGAGGGCGTGGTAGAGACCGAGATCGTGCTTCTCGGCGGAATGCCGATCTTCCGGCGCCCAGTGGCGCAGCGTCGTCGAGGGATCGATGACGGCGATTTCGGCGGTCGGTTTCATGCTTTCCAGCACCGGCTCGACAGCGGCCTGCAGGCCGAAGGCGTCGGCCACCGGCTCGACCCAGCGTTTGTCGGGCACGACACCGTTGAACTTGGTGAACCAGGCATAGAGACCGTGGGCAGTGCCGTCGTTGATCCAGAGCTGCATCTCCTCACCCGAGGTGACGGCATCCTTCCAGCGATATTCCTCCTCTGGGCCGATCGAGGTGATCAGCACGACCGGGCGGTCGGGGAAGGTGGCGCGGATGCGCTTGCCGTTGCGGCCAGCCGACCAGCCGAGCTCAAGGCCCTTGCGGCCCTGATGGTCGACGACGAGGAAGGGGCAGTGCCTGGCGATGACCGAGAGGTCGAATTCCATCAGCGACGCGCCACCCATGTTCGGAATGAAGCTCGCATGCGGGCGGATCGCTTTGACGGCATCGTCCCATTGCGCGATCATGTCGGTGAGCACGCGGCGGCGCCATTGCACCCAGGCCTGCCAGGCGGGATCCTCGGCATCGGGTTTTACAGGCAGGGCGTGGCCGGACATGTCCTTGAAGCGGCGGGCGCTGTCTTCGCTATAATCGACGCCGTGGCCCTGCCAGCGATTGGCGAAGACCGCATCGATATCGTATTTGCGGACGATCTCCTTGACCACCTCAGGCATGAAGAGGCTGTTGTAGTCGCCGTAGGCATTGGTCACCCAGACATCGGGATAGGCCCAGTGGCGGCGCGGCGTGCCGTCGGCATTGATCATCACCCATTCGGGATGGGCTTTGGCGGCATCGTCATGGATCGCATGCGGGTCGACGCGGGCCATGACATGCATGTCGAGCTTGCGGGCGGCATCGACGAGCGTGCCGAAGATATCCTTGTCGCCGAGATATTTGCTCACATAGTGGTAGGGCACTTCGCTCGGATAATAGGCGATATAGCCGCCGGCGCTGAGGCAGACCGCGTTCGATTTCGTGCGTTTGAAGACATCGATCCAGAAGGCCGGGTCGTATTTCTCCGGATCGTCTTCCACAAAGGTCAGCTGGGTCCAGCGGGTCGCGGTCTTGAACCAGTCCGGCGTCCTCAGCGTGTGGGTATTCTGTTTTCTGGCATCGAGCATCGTCTTCATCCAATCATTGGCAAAGAAAGCCTCTAGGCGCCGACCGGCGGGGCCGGCGCCTGACTGGGCTCCTGGGATAAAAGGTCTTCAGACCTTGTAGAATTGCTCCGGCATGGTCGGAGCGGGCGTCGGCCAACCGAAGGAGTTCGGCATGATCTTGGTGATGTTCTTCATGTTGTTCTTGACGATGCCGTAGCCGTCAGGCGGCAGCGAGATGCCGAAGACATAGAAATTGTCGGCGGCGCCTTGCAGGATCTGCTTCATGACCTCGCGCTGGCCTGATGCGTCGGACGTCGCCTTCAGCTTGTCGTAGAGCGCAAGCTGGCTCTTCGTGCTTTCCGGCGGTTCCTCGGCATTGGCATTGGCGCGGTCGCGATACCAGAGTTGCCAGGCCGGGGCGTACATGGCGTTGGCATCGGTCGGCACGTAGTAGCGTGGGTCGAGCATGGCGGCGACGCCGCCATTCGCGCCGAACTGGTGGGCGGTCGCATCGAAATCACGGCCCTGGCGGACGCGCGTCTCCCAGAGCGAACGGTCCATCGAGCGCATCTGCGCATCGATGCCGACCGCCTGGAACATCGGAATGACAAGCTGGAAGAGATCGAGGAAGACGGCGCGCGCCTGGTCGATCTCGAAGATGATCGTCAGGCGGCGGCCCTTTTCGTCGAGGCGGAAGTTCTGGTCGTCGCGCTTCGGCACGAGCTGGTCGAGCATGGCATTCGCCTTGTCGACGTCATAGGCCGTGAACTGTGTGGCGAGCTGCTCATTGTAGAGCGGGTCCTCCTTCTTGATCGACGGCTGGGCAGCCGCGCCCTGGCCAACTAGCACCGCATCGATCAGCGACTGCCGGTCGAGTGCTGTCGAGAGTGCCGCACGGAAATCCTTGTTCCGGAAGAGCTTCCGCTTGGTCTCGTCATTGTGGTTCAGGTTGAAGATGAAATTCATCACATTGGCTTCAGTCGAAGTCAGCGTGTAGAAATCATAGCCGCCCTGCTCACGCGCATCGTAAAGAACCGACTTGTTGTTCGGCGTGGCGATATACTGGTCCATCAGGTCGACTTCGCCCTGCATGGACTTCAGCAGCAGAACCTGCGGGTCGGCGACCATCTGGTAGACGATACGGTCCATATAGGGCAGCTGGTTGCCCTCGGTGTCGACCTTCCAATAGTAGGGATTGCGTTCGGCAACGGCTCGTTCGGTGTTTTCGCCGGGCGCTATCGCGAACATCCAGGCATGCACGCAGGGCTTCTTCGAGGAGTTCAGAAAGAAGGCGTTGTCGTCCTGGAAACCGGCAGCCGCCTGGAAGGAGGCGATCCAGCTTTCGAAGCCGCGTTGCTTGGCGAGTTCATCGGCCTTCGGATTGAAGTCGATGTGGAACTGCTCGAGATAATGTTTCGGTGTGCGTGTCGTCTGGTCGTTGTTTGCCCAGGCGACTTGTAGCGGGAACAGGCCGTTCGGCTTGTCGAAGGTGACCTTGAAGGTCTGCTCGTCGACGATCTCCAGCTTGGCCGGCTTGCCGCCGGACTTCCAATGATCCTGACCGACAAAGGCGACGCGCTTGTCGGTGAAAACGGTGTCGTACCAGAACTTGATGTCGGCGGTGGTGTAGGGATGGCCGTCCGACCATTTCATGCCCTTGCGCAGGCGGATCGTATAGACCTTGGAGTCGGCGTCACCCTCAAAGGACTCAGCGACATTCAGCGTCACGCCAGACCAGTCGGGCGTATAGCGCAACAGCGGCTCATAGGCTTGGTAGCGGAACAGCATCGACAGCGACCCGCCGCCGACCAGCGCCATGTTCCAGTCGCCGCCGTACTTGCCGACGCTTTCGACCGGTTTGACGACGAGCGGATTTTCAGGAAGCCGGTCCTTCAGGCCCGGCAGGGCGCCGCTCGACACCTTCGCTTTCAGGATATCCGCTTCCTTGAAGTCAGCGGCGAAAACCGGCAGGGCCGGCAATATCAGGGCGGCCGACGTCCCGGCCAGAAACGCACGTCGTTTCAGCTTGATCATAGGGATCTCCTCCAAAAATCCGTGCCCTTATCATTATTTTTGCTGTGGGCTGGGATGAGGGAAAGATTACATTTGGATATTGTTAGGTAAAGCGTTATGTTTCTGTTAGTGCGAAAATTTGCCATACCGGCGCGGTTGATATAGCCAGCGTCGCATCAATCGAACGGCGAGGTGCCACGTGGGAAGCAGGGGCCGGGTTACATTGCAGACGATCGCGCGGGAGGTCGGCCTGTCAAAATACGCCGTGTCGCGGTCGCTTGCCGGCAAGAGCGGCGTCAGCGAGGAAACGCGCGCGCTGATCCGCGAGACGGCGCAGCGCCTCGGCTATACCAAGCCCGCCGGGCAGGGTGCTGCCGGCGAGGTCGCGGTCGTCTTTCACGATCTCGATGCCGTCAACAGTGAGCTCTATATGCAGGTGCAGAACGGTGTGCAGCGCGAGGCTCATCGGCTTGGCATGACGCTGCGCGTACGCTGGACCCATGATTCTGGCCAGTTGGAAGAGCTGGCGCGCAGCTGCGACGGGCTGATGCTCGTCGGTCCGCATGCCCGTGAGGCCGTGGCGGCTGTGAGTGCCACCGGCGTTCCGATCGTGCGTTTCGGCTGGGTCGATGCGCTCGAACAGATCGACCATGTCGGCGGCACCGACCATGAGGCAGGGCAGGCGGTAGTGGAGTATCTGGTCGGGTTGGGCCATCGGTCTATTGTGTACGTCTATGGCATGCCAGGCCTGCGGGGACGCCAGGAGCGGCACTATGGCGCCCGCGAAATCGCCGAACGTTATCCTGACGTTGCGCTTCATGTTATGCAGTTCGACGAAGAGAATGGCTTCAGCGCGGCCTTCCGAGCGCTCGTGGAAAAAGGCATCCGGCCGACGGCTTTTTTCTGCGCCCATGACGGGCTGGCGCTGACCGTGGTTTCCGAATTGCTCGGTCAGGGATACCGCATTCCCGACGATATTTCGGTCGTCGGGTTCGGCGACTACTCGCCGGCAACGCAGATCTCGCCGGCGCTGACGACGGTGAGGATGGAGGGGCAGGAATGTGGGGCGGTCGGCCTGCGGCTTTTGCTCGAGCGCATCGAAAATCCGCGCCTGCCGGGCATGCCGGCGCGGCGCATCATGATTGCCTCGCGCATTATCGAGCGCCGCTCGGCCGGACCCTGCAAGGCGGCGGCAAGCGTCGATGCCGCCGAGGTTTAACCGCCGAGCGAAGCAATCGCGGCCTTGACCGCGTCCGCGCCGGGCCTGGTCGGCCGGTATTCCAGACCGACGGCGCCGTCGTAACCGTTGGCAAAGATCCAGCCGAGGCGTCGGGCAAGGTCGATATCGCCGGAGCCCGGTTCGTTGCGGCCGGGATGATCGGCGACATGGACATGGATGATACGGTCGAGACGGCCGTTCAGCACCTCCTCGGTGCGCTCGTCCATCACGGCGGAATGGTAGATATCGTAGACGATACCGATCTCGGGGCGAGCGACGTCATCGATGATGTCGAGACCTTCGCGGGTCGAATCGAGGAAATAGCCGACATGGTCGATGCGGATGTTGAGCGGCTCGACGCCGAGGCGGACACCGCTGCCTTTGAGGATATCGGCGCCGGCTCTCAGCGTTTCGGTAAGCGCCCGGCGCTGTTCTTCGCGGGTCAAGCCTGGGAGATCGTCGCCCGCCTGGGCAATCAGCACCGGCGCGCCGAGACGCTTGGCGACACTGACGGATTCGGCAAGGCCTTTCAGCCAGGCCTGCCGATTGGCGGCGTCGGTCAGCGCGATCATCGGTTCGGCGACGAGGCTGGAGACGGCAAGACCGGCTTCCTTCAGCGCCGTCTCGATCGCATCCAGATCCTTGTCGGTCCAGCGCCAGAATTCGATCGCCGTCAGGCCGGCCGCATGGGCGCGGCGGATGCGATCGGGAAAGCTGTCGCCCTCTTCGGCAAACAGCCACTCTATGCAGGCTGAATAACGTCGCATGAAAACTCCTCCCATCTGTTGATGCAGGCATGCGACAGATCGGCGCCTGCCGCAAGAGGAGTGCAGGCGCTTGACGCCCGGGGCTCATTGGCGGAACACTCAGCACATCAGGCCGGGATCTCCGGCCGTTTGCGGAGGAAGACATGGATCTCGGATTGAAGGGAAAGACTGCCGTCATAACCGGTGCGTCGGTTGGCATCGGGCTGGCGATCGCCGAGGGACTGGCGGCTGAGGGCGCCGACCTTGTGCTGGCAGCCCGTGGCGGCGAAAGGCTCGAGGCGGAGGCCGCCCGGATCGCCGAAAAGTACGGCGTCAGCGCCGCCGCTGTCGCGGCCGATGTGGCGACGGTTGCGGGAACCGAGGCGATCATCGCGGCGGCGGCCGAAAAAGGTGGCGCCGATATCCTCATCAACAATGCCGGCACCGGATCGAACGAGACGGTGATGGAGGCGCCCGACGAGAAGTGGCAGGACTATTGGGACCTGCATGTGATGGCCGCCGTGCGGCTGGCGCGCGGCATCGCGCCGCAGATGAAGCAACGCGGCGGCGGGGTGATCCTGCACAATGCCTCGATCTGTGCCGTCCAGCCGCTCTGGTACGAGCCGATCTACAATGTCAGCAAGTCGGCGCTGATGATGTTTTCGAAGACGCTTTCGACCGAGCTCATCAAGGACAATATCCGCGTCAACTGCGTCAATGCCGGCCTGATCCTGACGCCCGACTGGATCAAGACCGCCAAGCAATTGACGGCGGAAACCGGCGGCAACTGGGAAGGCTATCTGCAGAGCGTCGCCAACGAGCATGCCGCCTCCAAACGCTTCGGTACGCCCGAGGAGTTGGCCAACGTCTTCGTGTTCCTGAGTTCGGAGCGTGCGAGCTATTGCATCGGCTCGACCTATTTCGTCGATGGCGGCATGCTGAAGACGATCTAACCAAGGCGGCTGACAAGGCGCGTGGCGGCCGGTCCTTCTCAAGGCTGCCGCGCGAGCCTGTGGACGTTTCCGATACAAGCTATAAATAATAGCTATTTTGTTGTATGTTCACGCTTTTGACGCTATTTGCCTGCTATTGGCAGGATAAATACTGCGATTTCTACAAGGCGACGACGATGCTGACGAAAAAGGGAAAGTACGGGCTGAAGGCGCTGGTCGACCTGGCGCGGCTGGCGCCGGGTGAGACCGCCTTCATCAACGACATCGCGGCCCGCAACAATATCCCGAAGAAGTTTCTCGACACGATCCTGCTCGAACTGCGTAATGTCGGCATCCTGCGCTCGAAGAAGGGGCCGGGCGGGGGCTATTCCCTGTCGCGGCCGGCAACCGAAATCCGCATAGGCCATGTCATCCGCACGCTCGACGGGCCCTTAGCGCCGATCCGCTGCGCCAGCCGTACGGCTTACGAGGCCTGCGACGACTGTGCCGATCCGGAAACCTGTCAGGTGCGGCGCTCGATGACCGATGTTCGGGACGCGATCGCCGCCATTCTCGACAATATGACCCTCGAGCAATTCGTCGCCGACGGCGGCCGCATCGAAGGCGCCAAGGAAGAATTCCCGATCTCCGCCGCCAGCTGAATTAGGCTCTCCCAGGCTCCGACATATATTCGCCTGCGGTGTGCAGCAACTTATCCCGCGGCAGCGATAGCGCGTGAATGCGGGTGTTGCGCCAATGGCGATCGAGATTGAGCCCGATGCCGGCCGATGTTTCCCCTGCAAGTTCGAACAGCGCGTTTGCGGTGTCGAGCGCCGTTTCCTCGGCAAGGATCGCGGCCGCTGAGGCGGAGAAATGCGCGTCCGCCATTGCGGCCTCCACAGGGTTGACCTGGGCAATGTCGAGTTTGCGGCCAGCCCGTTCCAAGGCTGCCGCCGTTGCTTCGATGCGGATGGCGCGTTCGCCGATCTGGGGAAGGACGGTCGTGCTGCGATCGCCAATTGCGGTCATCAGGTCGCTCCATGCGGCCCGCGCGATACCCAGGCTGACGCCCGCCTTGAGCAGCAGGCCGAGCGAGATGCCGGTCGAATGTCCGGAGGAGGGGGCAGGCGCAATCGCATCGGCATTGACATGAAGCGTTCCGACGATCGCCGTCGCCGATCCATTGGTGCGCTGGCCGAAGCCGTCCCAATCGTCGACCACCTGCAAGCCTTCTTCACCGCGTGCGAGGTAGAGTGTCACCGGGCGGCTGGGAGGAGCGGTGGCGGCAGCGGCGATCCAGTCGGCGAATAGAATACCGGGCACTTGGCGCGTGCGCCCGCTCAGGCGGTAACCCGGGCCTTCGGCGGTCAGTTCGGTCCCGTCGGTGAGGGCGGCGCCCGCGAAGCGGTCGCCGAGCAGCACACGGGCAAACAGCGATGCCTTCAAATCCTCGGCAGCCTGAGTGCGCAGCGTTTCCAGCGCAGAAAAATGATTTTCCAGCGTCTCGCCGATCGATGCATCGCCCTCAGCGATGATTGCAACGATTTCGGCGAGCAGGGCGTTCGACACGTCGAGCCCTTCATGGTCTGGCGGAACAGTGATTGCCGTCAGCCCCGATACAGACAGCGCATCAAGCTCGGCAAAGGGCAGGATGCGGTTGATATCACGTTCGCTCGCCTGATGCCGGAATGCGGCGGCGAGGTCGCGGGCCGTGGATATCGCCTCCTCTTCGCTTTCGATGCGATGCGCGGGAGGCCTCAGGCTCTCTTGAAACTGCGATACCGTTCCCATCGGTCACTCTTTTCTCGACGGATACAGGAGTGAGGGATTGCCCCTCGAATGATAAGGCCGGTTTTTCTACAAAACCCGTGTGCTTTGAATTTTCTTACCAGCTTGATTGCCCTGTTCTCCACGCTACTTACGGTGAAGTGGGGCTTCCTTGATCGAGAAATATGATGAGCGACTCTCGTGCTCGCAACAGCGAGGTTTCGAAAATGGCACGCCAGCCGAGACCGCGCCTGACGCTGGATATTGCCGCGATCCCAACCTATGCGATCGGCGATATTCACGGTCGGTACGATCTGCTTGTGAAAGCCGAGGAGGCGATCCTGCGTGATGGCGCGCGGCTGCCCGGGCAAAAGCTGATCGTCACGCTCGGCGACTATATCGACCGCGGCCCTGAATCGGCACAGGTCATCACCCATCTGATGGAGCCTCCGCCGGAGGGATTCGACCGCATCTGCCTTGCCGGCAATCACGAAGTCGCCATGCTCGACTATATCGATGGCTGGATTTCCTATGACGATTGGATGCAGATGGGGTCGGCGGAGTCGCTCAAATCCTATGGCCTCGATCCGGAGCATCTACCGCTGGTCTTTCCCTCCGGCGCGAAGCTCGATGCCTTCATCCGCCAGTCGCTACCGCGTACGCATATCGATTTCATGCGGGCGATGCCTGTCCTGCTGGAGACCCCAAGCGTGATTTTCGTGCATGCCGGCATCAATCCGAAGCTGCGGCTCAGTGAGCAGACGGACGAGGATCTGGTCATCATCCGCCAGCGGTTTCTCGAAAGCCGGGTGCCGTTGCCGAAACTCGTCGTTCACGGTCATACGCCGAACGATGAACCCGACATACGGCCGAAGCGGCTCAATATCGATACGCGCGCCTATCGCAGCGGCAAACTCACCGTCGCTCGCTTGTGGCAAGGCCGAGTGCATCTGTTTTCGACCTGACTTCCGTTTCCTCAGCCGATGGGATCGTCTCAGACGACCCCTTCCTCGACCGGCTCTGTCTTCGCTGGTTCTACAGTGGCCGGCCGCTTGCGGCGCCAGCCGCGCAGCACGACGTAGAAGACCGGCGTCAGGAACAGGCCGAAGATCGTCACTCCGAGCATGCCCGAGAAGACGGCGGTGCCAAGCGACTGGCGCATTTCGGCGCCGGGGCCGGTGGCGATGGCAAGCGGCAGAACACCGAAGATGAAGGCGAATGCCGTCATCAGGATCGGTCGCAGGCGAAGATGGCTGGCCTCGATGGCCGCCTCCACCGGCGACTTGCCCTCGTCTTCCGCCTGCCTGGCGAACTCGACGATCAGAATGGCGTTCTTGGCCGCAAGGCCGATCAGGACGATCAGGCCGATCTGCGTCAGGACGTTGTTGTCCATTCCCCTTAGCGAGACTCCGATCAGCGCCGCAAGCACCGCAAGCGGGACGATGAGAATGATCGCGAGCGGCAGAACCCAGCTTTCATATTGCGCCGCCAGCGCCAGGAAGACGAAGACGACAGACAGGGCGAAGATGTAGATGGCAGTGTTGCCGGTGTGGGTCTCCTGATAGGCGAGTTCCGTCCATTCGAAGGTCGTCCCCTGCGGCAGGATCTTCGCCGCTAAGGCCTCCATCTTGGCAATGGCATCGCCCGTCGACGTGCCCGGCGTCGGATTGCCCTGAAGCGGCACGGAGACATACATGTTGTAGCGCTGGACAAGCGCCGGGCCGCTGGCATCCTGGATATCCATCAAGGTTCCAAGCGGAACCAGCGCGCCGGTCGCCGACCGGACCTTCAGGGCGAGGATGTCTTCCCGGTCCATGCGGTATTGCCGGTCGGCCTGGGCCCGAACCTGGTAGACGCGGCCGAACGCATTGAAATCGTTGACGTAGGAGACGCCGAGATTGATGGAAAGGGCGTTGAAGATATTGGGAATCGGCACATTCAGGAAACGCGCCTTGTCGCGGTCGATCGCCAGGAAGTATTGCGGGCTGGCATCCGAAAATGTCGTAAAGACGCCGGTCAGCCCCTCGGTCGTTGCCGCCGCGCCCATCATTTGCCGGGCGAGGCCGAGCACGCGGGTCATATCGGCGTTTTCGAGATCGGAAATCTGCATCTTGAAGCCGCCGGAATTACCGACGCCCCGCACGGATGGCGGCGGGATGGCGATGATGAAGGCTTCCTGGATGCTTTGCAGCTTTCCGTAAAGCTCGCCGATGATCTTGTTGGCGTTCTCGCCGCCTTCTTCACGTTCGGCAAAGGATTTGAACGGGACGAAGACGACGCCGGCATTTGAGGCATTGGTGAATGTCGCCCCGCTGAAGCCGGCAAATTGCACGGCATTGCCGACGCCGGGCACGGTGCGGGCGATATCGCCCACCTGTTTGACGACGGCGTCGGTACGCGCAAGCGACGCTCCATCAGGTAGCTGTATGACGATGATGGCGTAACCCTGGTCCATGGTCGGGATAAAGCCCGCGGGAACTTTCGTGCCCATGTACCAAGTCGCTCCGAGCAGGCAGACGAAGGTGACCATCGCGGCTGTCAAGCCCACCCAACTGCTGACCAGATGCCGAACGGTCCATGAATAGCCGGAACTCAGGCGATCGAATCCATGATTGAAGCCATCTGCAAGCCCTTTTCCCAGGCGTGACGCGACATTCATGCGCTTGGTTTCATGGTCATGGGTTTTCAGCAATATGCCTGCAAGCGCGGGCGACAATGTGAGCGAATTCAATGCGGAAATTGCAGTGGTGACGGAGATCGTGACCGCGAACTGCCTGTAGAACTGGCCAGAGATGCCTGGAATGAAGGCTGTCGGCACGAACACGGCGATCAGCACCAGCGAGATGGCGACGACGGCGGTTCCGACTTCGTCCATCGTGACATGGGACGCCTGCTTCGGCGTCATGCCGCGTGCCAGATTGCGCTCGACGTTTTCCACCACCACGATCGCGTCATCCACGACGATACCGATCGCCAGCACGAGACCGAACAGCGTGAGCATATTGAGCGAGAAGCCGAAGGCGAGCAGGACGGCGAAGGTGCCGATCAGCGATACCGGGATGGCAATAATCGGAATGATCGCGGTTCGCCAGGATTGCAGGAAGACAAGAACGACGATTGCTACCAGGATGGCCGCTTCTGCAATGGTTCTGTAGACCTCATTGATCGAATCCGAGATGAATTCGGTCGTGTCGTAGACGATACGATATTCCAGACCCGGCGGGAAATTCTGGGATATGTCCTTCATGAGCGTCTGGACTTGATGGGCCGTGTCCAGGGCGTTGGTTCCCGGCCGGGCGAAGATGCCGAGAGCAACTGCGGGATCGTTGTTGAGATAACTGTTAGTGACGTAATCCTGTGCGCCGAGTTCTATCCGGGCGACATCCTGCAACTGCACGAGCCGGCCCGATGTTGTCGATTTCACAATGACATATCGGAACTCGCGCACGTCGGAGAAGCGGCCGTCCGTTCGCACCGTATATTCGAAAGCATTCTTGCCGGTGACGGGTGGGGCCCCGATCTTGCCGCCCGACACCTGGACGTTCTGATCTCTCAACGCGGAAACGACGTCATCGGATGTCATCCCGTAAGCGGAGAGCTTTTCCGGATCCAGCCAGATTCGCATCGAATACTGGCGTTCGCCAAAAATCTGCACGTCGCCGACGCCGTCAAGGCGCACGAGAACGTCGCGGATGCGGTTGCGGGCGTAGTTCGAGACGTAAAGCTGGTCATAGCGGTGCGACGGCGACAGCAGGTGCACCACCATCATCAGATCGGGTGAGCTTTTGTCGGTGGTGACGCCAAGCCTCTGAACTTCCTCGGGAAGACGGGGAAGGGCGATGGAAACGCGATTCTGGACAAGCACCTGGACCTTGTCGAGATCGGTGCCGAGCTTGAAGGTGATCGTCAGCGACATGGCGCCGTCGGCGCTGGAGTAGGACGACATGTAAAGCATGTCTTCGACGCCGTTGATCTGTTGTTCAAGCGGCGTCGAAACGGTATCGGCGATCGTCTGCGGGTCGGCACCCGGATAAGAGGTGCGCACGACGATGGTCGGCGGCGCTATCTCCGGATACTGCGATACCGGCAATTGCGTATAAGCAATGCTGCCGACGACGAGAAAAAGGATCGAGATGACGGCCGCAAAGATCGGCCGGTCTACGAAAAAATGAGCAAATCTCATTGTCCGTTCTCCGCGCCGACGGTTTCCGGCGGAGCGTCCTGCCGCTCCTGCGGCAGTTCGGTCATCTGAGGCGTGATCTTTGCGCCCGGCCGGGCACGCATCAGGCCGTTGACGATGATCGTCTCGGTGCCGTCGAGGCCCTCGCGTATGACGCGGTAGCCGTAGAGACGCGGTCCGGGCCTTACGGGCTTGGTCGACACCGTGCCGTCTTCGGCGACGACATAGACGACGCGCTCATTCTGGTCCGAGCCGATTGCCTCGTCGGGGACGAGAATGGCCTGGTAGGTGTTGGAGGCTTCGACCTGTATGCGACCGAAGAGGCCGGGCTGAAGGACGAGATCGGGGTTGGGGAAGCGGGCACGCAGACGAATGGTGCCACTCTCATTGTCGACCCGGTTCTCAGCGAAATCGAGCTTTCCCTTGAATGGCTTGGCAGTGGGATCAGAGATCGTGACCGATACATCCAAGCCGCCGCCACCCTGCTGGAGATCCTTGCCCAGTTTGCGCGCCGTATCGGCGAAGTTCAGCAGTCGGCGCTCATCGACGTCGAAATAGAAATCGATCGGGTCGAGAGAAACGATCGTCGTCAGCACAGTCTGATCGGTCTGCACGAGGTTGCCGGCCGAGATCAGCCGGCGGTCGATGCGGCCGCTGAGCGGCGCCTTGATCTCGGTATATTCCATGTCGAGAGACGCGCGATCGGCTGCGGCCTGTGCGCCGCGGACATTGGCTTCGGCCGAATCGAATTCGCGGCGGCGATCGTCCAGCGTCTGCGCCGACTGGCTGCCGCTCGAAGCAAGCGATTGCGTGCGCTTATACTGCGCATCGGCAAAGACCAGGGCGGATTGCGCCGATTCGAGTGTCGCCTTTGCCTGATTGAGCGCGGTTACGAACGGCCGCTGATCGATGACGAAGAGCAGGTCGCCCTGCTTGACCAATGCGCCATCCTGAAAATGGATTTCCTGCAGGTAGCCACCGACGCGCGAACGAACGGAGACTTCGTCGACCGGCTCGAACCGGCCGATAAATTCGTCGCTGTCGACGACATCGCGAACGACCGGCTTGGCGACGGTGACGGGTGGCGCCGGCGGGGCGCTCTGGGCCAGCGCGGGGAGGGGCATGAATGCGGCGATACAGCCAAGCACCACCATCTGTCGAAGCGCGTAAGTCATACCGGTCCCCCAATCTCGACGGCCCGATTCACTGCCGCCAACCTCAAGATGAAGTGATGCTGTTCATGTCTTGCTGCTTTGACCGAGGGTCTCTGCCCCCGTGATTCCCCGGCGTTCAATCCCTTGGAAAAGGAAGGCCGGCACGCAATGCACATCGGAAAAATCGTAACCCTATGGAATTGGACTATAAACGGCAGCGGCGAAAAATTGCAAATGCCAATTGGTAACGTTTCCGGAATCCATCAAAACGTCACAGAGGGCATCAACTCTCGACGATCTCGTCTCTGCCGGGCGGCAGGGCGGCGAGTTCGGCCCAGTCGAGCTCCTGTTCCAGCATGTGAAAGACATCATCGTCGATCTCGTCGGCGCGGCGCATCGCTGCCAATCTGCGGCGTTTGGCGACGATGACGTTGCGGCGCTGCTTGTCGAGCCTGCTGACCTCGCGCGGGTGTTTCCCGTCAGCGGCGATTTCGCGCTCGGAGGTGTAGACGTCGCGCAGGATGCGGGTGGATTTGTCCTCGCCGCCGGCGAGTTCGGCAAGGGCCGCATCGATCAACGTGACGCGGGCTCTGGCGAGGTCGCGGTCCAGGGAGGTGTCCGGGTCGAATTTCAGGAAACGGATCAGCGGCCCGAGCGTCAGGCCCTGGACGATGAGCGTGCCAAGGACGACGGCGAGCGCGCAGAGCAGGATGATATCGCGATCGGGAAAATCGATCGGCAAAGCAAGCGCGGTCGCCAGCGTGACGAGGCCGCGCATGCCGCACCAGCCGGCTAGCAGGCTGGTGGCGAAGGTCGGAACGGCTTGTGTCGTGCGTCCGCGCGCGGCGAGAAAGTTGATGACGCGGTTATAGAAGAGCACCCAGGCCAGGCGGACGACGATGACGGTGGCGAAGACCATGGCGGCGAAAGTGATCGCGAAATTCAGGCGGCCGGGATCGAGGTCAAGGACGATCTGGCGGGCCTGCAGGCCCATCAGCAGGAAAGCGAGCACGTTGAGCAGAAAGACCGCGGCTTCCCAGACCGAATAGGAATGAATGCGGTGGCGGGCCGTCTGCCGCTCGGGCATGTAGCGGGCGATCACCATCGCATAGACGACGATCGCCAGAATTGCCGAAAGGTGCAGCCGCTCGGCGATGATCCACGTGCCGAAAGTGGCGACGAATTCTAGCAAGGTGCCGCCGAGCGTGCCGGCGAGCCTCAGGCCGACGACCATGTAGAGACGGCCCAGGAGATAACCGAGGATGAGGCCGCCAGGCACGGCGAGCGCCAACTCCGCCAGGGCGCCGGCGAAGAAGGTGGGGCTTGCGGCGGCTGCCACCGCGGCGCTGAAGATCAGCAGCGCGACGGCGTCGTTCAGGAGGCTTTCACCCTTCAGGATCACATAGGTCTGGCGCGGCAGGGTGAAGCGGTCGAGCATGGCGGTGGCGGCGGCCGCATCCGGCGGCGCGACGATGGCGCCGAGTGCGACGGCTGCGGCAAGCGGCAGGCCTGCCATCGTCACGCTGACGGTAGCGACGGCCGCGGCCGTCACGATCACGGCGATGGCGGCGAGCGAGAACAGCGGCAGCCAGTTGCGTCTCAATGTCCTCGGCGGCAGATCATAGGCGGCGTCGAAAAGCACGGGCGCGATCAACAGCGCCAGCGCAAGCTCGGGATCGATCGCGACCTCGGGCGCCCAGGGCACGGCCGCGACGATGACGCCGGCGATCGCCAGCATTGTCGGATAGGGGATCCGGAACTTCCTGGAGAATTGCAGAAAGACGATCGCCACCAGCAGCAGCGTCAGCATGCTTTCGAAGAACGCCATCGAGCTCCCCAATGCGCGCCTCCGGCGGAGGCTGCTCCTGCCGCAGAATTAGGGCGGAGCTGGGCTGCGGCTACCGGCTGGTGCTTGGAAACGGCGAAAGGAGAAACTGCCGGCTATGCTTGGCCCGGTCTGCGGCATTTTAGCCGCCATTGCTGAATCTGCCGTCCATGCCCTTGTGCAGTGCACATGCTCAATATATCTACCGATATTATAAGGATGCTTATAAATAACGGTCACAGGTTTTCATGAACGCCACTCCGACCCTCGGTTTCCTTCTCCACGACGTCGCACGGCTGCTGCGCAAGCGGTTCGAGCAGCGTGCGAAGTGCCTTGGGCTGACCCGGTCGCAATGGCAGACGCTTGCCTATCTCTCGAATAACGAAGGTATCCATCAGGGCGGCCTTGCCGAAATCCTCGAAGTCGAGCCGATCACGCTGGTGCGCATTCTCGACAAGCTCGCCGAACGCGGGCTGATCGAGCGCCGCCAGCACCCGACCGACCGGCGTATCTGGTTGCTTTATATGCGCGATGAGGCGCACCCGCTGCTTGCCGAAATGCGCGAGCTCGGCGACACCACCCGCGCGGAAGCGCTGCAAAGTGTTTCGGCCGAGCAGCGCGAGCAGCTTTTCCACATCCTATCCGTAATGAAGACGAACCTGGTTCAGGCATGCCGGAGCCCGGTTGACGAGAATGAGACGAACGATGGCTGATCAATCCCCCCTCCGCGTCGTTGCCGACGCCAATGCGAAGACCGAGACTCCTGTCGAAGACAATGAAGCGAAACAGCAGGAAACGGTAGCCGAAGCGCCTTCATCCAATTCAGCGCCGGCTGCCGCCGTGGCTGCGCCTGGCGGCAACAAGGTCCGCCGCCGGCGCAGTCTCACGCGGCCCATCCTGTTTGCCTTGCTGCCGGTGGGGCTCGTCGTCGGTGGTTATTATTACGTCAATGGCGGCCAGGTGATGTCGACCGACAACGCCTATATCCAGGCCGACATGGTCGGGCTGACCACCGATGTCTCGGGCATCGTCGACCAGATCAACGTCCATGAGAACGAGGCGGTCAAGGCGGGACAGGTGCTCTTCAGCCTGCGGTCGGATTCTTTCAAGATCGCGCTTGATGGCGCCAAGGCGCAGCTCGGCGCGCAGCGCAACCAGATCATGAATCTCAAGGCCAGCTATCAGCAGTCGCTTGCCGAGATCACGCAGGCGCAAGCCGATCTGCCCTATTATCAGGATCAGTTTGACCGGCAGCAGAACCTCGTCAACAACGGCAGCGCGACGCAGTCGGCCTATGACGAAGCCAAGCACAATCTGGAAGCCGCGCAGCAGAAGGTTGCCGTCGCCAAGGCGGAAGCCGCAACGACGTTCGCCCAACTCGGCGGCAATGCCGACCAGCCGGCCGAGGAAAACCCGCTCTACCTGCAGGCCAAGTCGCAGGTCGACAATGCCCAGCGCGAACTCGACCACAGCGTCGTCAAGGCGCCGTTCGACGGCATCGTCACCAATGTCAACGCGCTGCAGGTCGGTTCCTACCTGCAGGCTTCGCAGCAGGCCTTCTCGCTCGTTGCCACCGACCATCTGTGGATCGCCGCCAGCCCGAAGGAAACCGAGCTCACCTATGTCAAGCCCGGTCAGACGGCCGATATCTCCGTCGACACCTATCCGGCTGTGGTCTGGAAGGGCAAGGTCGAGAGCATCAGCCCGGCCTCCGGCTCCAGCTTTTCGCTGCTGCCGGCGCAGAACACCACGGGCAACTGGGTGAAGGTCGTCCAACGCATTCCGATGCGCGTCAGCATCGAGGACGCCGACGGCAAGCCGCCGCTGCGCGTCGGCATGAGTACGGTGGTCGATGTCGAGACCGGTCATGCCCGCGGCCTGCCTGATTTCGTCAACAAGCTTCTGGGCCGGCCTCAGGGCAAGGATCATGAGTAACGCTCCCGCTTCTCCGGCGACGCCGATTGCCAATCGCGGTGCGATCACGGCCTGCGTCATTCTCGCCGTCATCATGCAGGCGCTGGACACGACGATCGCCAACGTGGCGCTGCCCTATATCCAGGGCAGCGTGTCGGCCTCTGCCGACCAGATCAACTGGGTGCTGACCTCCTATATCGTCGCGGCGGCAATCATGACGCCGCCGTCGGGCTTTCTTGCCGCCAAGTTCGGCCGCAAACGCGTGCTGCTCGTCGCCATTGCCGGCTTCGTGGCGGCCTCCGTTCTCTGTGGCCTGGCGCAATCGCTGAACCAGATCGTCGCCTTCCGTCTGCTGCAGGGCCTGTTCGGGGCATCGCTGGTGCCGCTTTCTCAGGGCATCCTCCTCGACATCTATACAGTCGAGGAGCGCGGCTCGGCGATGGCGCTTTTCGGCGTCTCGGTGATGGTCGGGCCAGTGCTTGGGCCTGTCATCGGCGGCTGGCTGACCGACAATATCAGCTGGCGCTGGGTGTTTTATATCAACGTGCCTATCGGCGCGTTGGCCTTCATGGGCATTGTCGTCTACGTCACCGAGACCAAGAGGGATCTGCTCGCCAAGCTGGACTGGTTCGGCTTCGGGATGATGAGCCTCGGCATCGCCGCGCTGCAGCTCTTTCTCGACCGCGGCGAGCAGCTCGACTGGTTCTCTTCCAGTGAGATCATGCTCGAGGCGTTGATCTGCGCCTCAGCCTTCTATCTGCTGATCGTGCATACGCTGACGGCGGAGAAATCCTTCGTGAATCCGAAGCTGTTCCTCGACCAGAACTTCGCGATCAGCATGATCTTCATCTTCGTGGTCGGCATTACCTATCTCGCCTCACTGGCGCTGATGACGCCTTATCTGCAGACGCTGATGGGCTATCCCGTCATCACCGCCGGCATCGTCATGGGGCCGCGCGGGCTCGGCACCATGCTCTGCATGTTCATCGTCGGGCGGCTGGTCGGCAAGGTCGATACGCGCGCGTTGCTGGCGCTCGGCTTGGGGCTCACCGCATGGGCGATGTACGACATGACCGGCTGGACACCCGACGTCTCGCAATGGACGATCGTCTCGGTCGGCTTCATCCAGGGCGCCGGCCTCGGCTTTCTGTTCGTGCCGCTGACGACGATCGCTTTTTCCACGCTGCCCGCCCATATGCGCGGCGACGGCACCGGTCTCTACAACCTGTCGCGAAACATCGGCTCGGCGGTCGGCATCTCGATCGTCTCGGCGCTGATCGTCGAGAACACGCAGAGCAATCATGAATCGATCGCGGCCTATGTGACGCCGTTCAACCACGCCTTCAATGCGGTGGCCGCGCAGGGGCTCAGCCCGGTGACGGCGGCCGGCCGCGCCTCGCTCAACGAGATCATCACGCTGCAAGCGACGATCATCGCCTATATGGACGATTTCAAGCTGCTGATGCTGATGTCGCTTGCGGTCATTCCGTTGGTTCTGCTGCTGCGCAAGCCGAAGGCAGCACCCGCCGTCGACCATAGCGCGGTGATGGAATGAACTCCAGATTCGCGCAATTCCGGACGAAAAACCGCTTCGCATTTTTCCTGGAATTTTGTTATAAATTAAATAGTTGGAGCATGATGTCGCCCGAAAACCGCTTACACTTTTCGGCATCATGCTCTAGCGAAACGGCTTGCTGAGATAACGCGATCCCTGAACGCCGAAGCGCCATGGTGCTTCGGCATTTTTCGTAATGCCGATGCGTTTTCCCGAGACGATCGGCACAGGTGCTGACGGCGCGATCGCATAGGGCGGGCGATCGAGCAGCCTGTCATTGATCGCGATATCGATGCCAAGCGCCTGGCAGAGCTTGCCGGGGCCGCTGCAGAGTGACGTCAGCGTATCGGTGCCGCGCCGCTCCATCATCTGAGGGATTCCCGTTTCCGGCTCCAGGGCGCGGATGAGGGCAGCCGAGCCCGGATGGCAGACGAAATTCAGGCACCAGTACATGCCGTAGATGCGATAGATATAGACGTTGCCCGGCTTGCCGTACATGGCGCCGTTGCGCTTGGTCGGGCCGCGGAAGCTGTGCGAAGCCTCGTCATCAGGGAAATAGGCTTCGGTCTCGGTGATGCGTCCGCCGACGCCGTCCACGGTCAGATGGCAGCCGAGCAGGTCGCGAGAGACGGCGATCGCATCGCGCTCGAAAAACTTCCTGAGGCTTTCGCCGGTGAGGGTGCCGGTGCCGATCGCACCTGATATCGTTCCGCCATCGGTCATGGTCGACGCAGATAACATTCAGCGTGCTCGCCGTCATCCCGAAACCGCTTCATGTTTTTCGGCCGGAGACATCAGCGGCCGGCATTCGGATCGCGCATCGGGATCGAGGATGATGTGACCGAGACCGGGTCGCTTGCCGGGAAGGAATCTTCCAGACCCTCCTCCAGCTCTTCTTCGAGCAAAGCGGGATCCTTGCTGCGCGCGCCGTCGCTATGGGCAGGTTCGATTGCTGTGGCAAGCAGGGCCTTGGCCCGCAAGACAGCGTTTTCCGACGTCAGCTCAGGCGTGCTCCGCAGCGTCACGGCAATGCTGTCTTCGCCTTCGCCGCCAAATTCGACGACGAAGCCGTCTTCCGTCTGGTAGACGGTGATATCGTTGAGTGCCATGGCCGTTCTCCGAGGGCGCTCACATTAGCAATATGCATTTTAGTGAGATGCATTTTAGTGAAGCGCGTTTTCGGAATTTTGTCGAGCGAAGACCTTCACCAGCCAGTCGATGAAGACGCGCACGCGTGGTGAAAGCTGGCGGTTGCGGGGGTAGAGCAGGGAAACCGGTGTCGGGGTCAGCGGAAAATCCTGCAACACATGGATCAGCGTTCCCTCGGTCAGGTCTTTTTCAGCGTGATAGCGCGGGATCTGAATGATGCCGAGGCCCATCCTCGCCGCTGAAATATAGCTTTCGGCGGCGTTGACCGCGACGGTAGCGGGAATGGTAACGTCACGCACCGTGCCGTCGACGATGAATTCGAGCGGCAGCAGGCTGCCCGTGCTGCTTGAACGGAAGCCGACCATTCGATGACCGGCAAGCCGGTCAGGATGCTGGGGCACGCCACGGGTGGCGATATAATCGGGAGAGGCGAGCGTGATCTCATCAAGCATGGCGACGCGCCGGGCGACCATGTCGCTATCCCCAGGCGTACCGACGCGCAGCACGCAATCGATGCCCTCGCGCACCAGATCGACCAGCCGGTCGCCCTCGCTCATGTAGAATTCGATGTCAGGATAGGTCTCCAGGAAGGCCGGCAGGCTCGGCAGCACAAAATGGCGGGCAAGCGTGCCGTGCACGTCGACACGCACCATGCCCTTCGGCTTGGCGCCGGCAAAGGCGCCTTCGGCATCCTCGATATCGGCAAGGATCGACAGGCAGCGTTGGTAATAGGCTTCGCCATCAAGGGTCGGACTGACATGGCGTGTCGTGCGCTGGAGCAGGCGCACGCCGAGGCGGGCTTCCAGCCCCTTGACCGCATCGGTGACGGTGGAACGCGGCAGACCGGTGTCTTCGGCGGCAAGCGTGAAGCTGCGGCGTTCCACGACGCGGCAAAACACACGCATGGCGTCAAATCTGTCCATCTATTTGTTCGTCATTCCCGGATAGTGATGCCGAATAATGCCCGATTATCCGCAAAAGGAAAAGGCGCATCTTCTCCTCATCGAAAACGCGCTGCGGCGCAGGATGAAGGAGAAGGACAATGGCTTCCAAAGAAAACGGCAAGGTAGCACTGGTCACCGGCGCTTCCCGCGGCATTGGCGCGGCAGTCGCCCGACGCCTCGCCAAGGACGGTTTCACCGTCGTCATCAATTACTCCGGCAATGCCGCTCCGGCCGAGGAATTGGCCCAGGAGATCGAGCAGGCCGGCGGCAAGGCGCTGACGGCGAAAGCCGATGTCAGCGATGCCGAAGCCGTCCGCCGCATGTTCGATGCCGCGGAAACCGCTTTCGGCGGCGTCGATGTGCTCGTCAACAATGCCGGCATCATGATGCTCTCTGCGCTTGCCGAGGCCGATGACGCCAATTTCGATCGCCAGATCGGCGTCAATCTGAAGGGCACCTTCAATACGTTGCGCGAGGCAGCCAAGCGTCTGCGCGACGGCGGCCGGGTCGTCAACTTTTCGACATCTGTTGTCGGCCTGAAGCTCGAAACCTACGGCGTCTATGCCGCTACCAAGGCTGCCGTGGAAACGCTGACGGCGATCATGGCCAAGGAGATGCGCGGCCGCAACATCACCGTCAACGCCGTCGCGCCTGGCCCTGTGGCCACTGACCTTTTCCTCAACGGCAAGTCGGACGAACTCATCGCCCGCACGGCGAAAATGAACCCGCTGGAGCGCCTCGGCACACCGGAAGACATCGCATCTGCGGTTGCTTTCCTCGCCGGCCCTGATGGTGGCTGGATCAACGGCCAGACGCTGCGCGCCAATGGCGGCGTGATCTGACGAAAGACCGGCGGCGGTCTCCAGGCTGCCGCCAACTCAAAGTTTCCACTTCAAGCAACCCCAATCGAACCCAGAAGGAATAGGATCATGAGCAAGGAAGTCATCGTCATAACAGGCGCTTCCAGTGGTTTCGGCGCACTTACCGCCCGCGCTCTCGCTAAGGCCGGCCATACCGTCTATGCCGGCATGCGCGCCACGGAAGGCCGCAACGCTGCCGCCGTCGCCGATGCTGCTGAATTCGCCAAGGAGAACAATGTCGATCTGCGCTCGGTCGAACTCGATGTCGCCTCCGACGCGTCGGTTGTATCAGGTATCGCCCGGATCATCGCCGATGCGGGTCGCCTCGATGTCATCATCCACAATGCCGGCCATATGTCCTTCGGTCCGGCCGAAGCCTTCACGCCGGAACAGTTCGCCGAACTCTTCGACATCAACGTGCTGTCCACCCAGCGCGTCAACCGCGCGGCACTCCCCTATCTGCGCAAGCAGGGCAAGGGCCTGGTGGTCTGGGTATCGTCGTCGAGCAGCCGCGGCGGCACGCCTCCCTACCTCTCGCCCTATTTCGCCGCCAAGGCGGCGATGGATTCACTTGCCGTCTCCTATGCCGGCGAGCTGACCCGCTGGGGCATCGAGACCTCGATCATCGTGCCTGGCGCCTTCACCAAGGGCACCAACCATTTCGCCCATTCCGGCTCGCCCGCCGATACGGCCCGCGCCGCCGAATACAATGAAGGACCCTATAAGGGCGTGCCGGAACAGGCGCTGCAGGGCCTGGCAGCACTCGAACCTGCCGACGCCGATGCCGGCGTGGTTGCCGCGGCCATCGTCGATGTCGTCGGCAAGCCCTTCGGCACCCGGCCGTTCCGCGTCCATATCGATCCGTCCGAGGACGGCGCGGAGATCGTCAACGGCGTCGCCGATCGTGTCCGGGCGGAGTTGTTCCGCCGCATCGGTCTCGAGGACCTACTGAAGCCGGCGGTCGGCAATTGAAACCCGGTTCGCCACCGCGCGCAGGAACAACCGCGCGGGGAACCGTGGCCAAGCCATCATCGCAATTATGTGAACGTGATTGCGGAATTTTTCCTTACAATCCTATGGGGAGTGCGTATATCTGCTTTATCGCGAGAGAGTGGAATTCCCTGCCGCTCTCTTTGCGAACCTCCAGAGCCTGCCGCGCCCTTGCTACGGTGCGACAGGCTTGATGTTCAAAGTTATAGATTGCGGCCCGTCGAAGGTTTCCCCTGCCTTCCGGGCCGTATTTGTCTTGGCGCTCAGACGTCGTTCAGTTTCGCCTCGACCAGAAGTTTCACCAGCCAGTCGACGAAGACGCGGACCTTGTTGCTGAGGTGGCGGTTCGGCGGATAGACGACATAGAGCGGCAGCGGATCGCGACGCCAGTCCGGCAGCACGCGGACGAGTTCGCCCCTTGCCATCGGCTCGCGCGCCATGAAGATCGGCACCTGCGCGATGCCTAGGCCGGTCAGCGCCGCCGTCAGATAGGTGCGGCTATCGTTGACCGAGGCGATGTACCGCGGACTGGTCTCGATCACCTCGTTGTGCCGGCGGAATTCGAAGGGCAGCGTCCGGTTGTTCTGGGCGCGGAAATAGTTGACGGTGTAATGCTCCGCCTCCAGATCCTCCGGCCGCTCGGGCATGCCGAATTTCTGGATGTAGCTCGGCGAAGCGCAGGTGATCATCTCGACTTCGGAGACGCGCCGCGCAATCAGCGATTGGTCGGCCGGCGTGCCGGCCCGCAGCGCGCAATCGACATTTTCTGCAAGATAATCGACCGTGCGGTCGCCGACGCCGAGGTCGATACGGATATCGGGATAACGCTGATAGAAATCGCAAAGTGCCGGAACGACGATCCAATCGGCGAAAGCGCCGGCCATCTCGACACGCAGCCGTCCGCTCGGCAAGCTCTGCGAATTGGAGAGGCTGCCATCGAGCTCCTCCAGTTCCGAAATGATCTGGGCGGCGCGTTCGTAATAAAGCGCGCCGTCCGTGGTCACCATGACCCGGCGCGTGGTCCGATTCAAAAGCTTGGTGCGTAAATGCGCTTCCAGGCCCTGGATGAGATTGGTCACCGTCGCCTTGGGCATGGCGAGCATGTCGGCGGCGCGGGTGAAATTGCCCGTCTCCACGACACGAATGAAGACGCGCATTGCCGAGAGCTGATCCATCGGTTTCAAATCCGCAGTTTGCGTTGCACCATTGTTCGAGATCTGGAACAGTGTTATCGCGTTAAAGCTTCTTATTCCTTGGTTGGAATAACAATATCTTTTTTCTACAAAATGCAAGCGGCGGACGTTGTCCGCTTGTCGCCGACACAAAGAGACCGGAAGCATGACGGTGGAATGGAAAGATATGATGCTGGATAAGGTGGCCATCGGCCCCGTTTCCGCACGCATCTACCAGGGCGCCGATTACGGCAAGGGTCCGCCGATCGTGCTTTACCTGCATGGCGGCGCGTTTCTGGATAGCGACAAACATGTCGACCGGCCGGTGGCGATGAGCCTCGCCAAGGCCGGCGCTATCGTCGTTGCCGCCGATTACAGCAGCCTTTCCGGCAATCTGTTTCCAAAGGCGCTGGAAGTCTCCTTCTCCGTTTTCACCTATCTCGCCAACAAACGCGCCGGTCTCGGCGACCGCAAGTCGCTGCTCTTCGTCGCCGGCGAGGAGGCGGGCGGCAATGTTGCCGCCGGCGTGGCGCTGAAGGCGCGCGACCAGATGCCGGACGCGCTCGACGGCCAGGTGCTGATTTCGCCGCTGCTCGATCCCTTCATGGGCACTTCCTCGATCCGCAAGGCTGAAGCCATCGGCATGCGCCAGCGCTGGACGGAAGGTTGGAGTCACTATCTGAGCGGCGGCGGTTGCCATCCTTACGCGGCGCCTTGTCTCTGTTCGCGTATTTCAGGCGTCGCGCCGGCGCTGATATTTACCGCGGAGGATGATCCTCTGCACGACGAAACGATTGGTTACGGTGTCCGCCTGAAACAGGCCGGCGTCGGTGTGCGCCAGCATGTCCTTCCCGCCGGGACGGGCTGGCCCTCGATTTATGGTGGGAAATCCGACGGAGCGCCCGACTGGCAGGAAAACGTCAGCCGCCATTTTGGAAGCTTCCTTCGGGAGGTAAGCGTCCAACCGCAATTGCATTGAAGAAGACCTGATATTTCGGCGGCTTAGAGCCGCAAGGAGAGTAATAATGACGTCCAGAAGTAAGCGCTGGGCCCTGATGGGCGCTGGCATAGGCCTTGTTGCGTCCATTGCCGGCGCTGCATTGTTTTTCGAATTGCCGATGAGCACGACCGCCACGGCTGCTTCCGCCCCCGCGCAGGCTCCCGCTGTGCCGGTGACGGTTGCCGTCGTCGCGGCGCGAGACGTGACGGCCTGGGAAAGTTTCTCCGGCCGTCTCGAAGCGGTCGACCGGGTGCAGGTGCGTTCCCGTGTCGCCGGCGCCATCCTTTCGGTGGCCTTCCGCGAAGGGGCGCTGGTCAAGCAGGGCGACCTGCTCTTCACCATCGACCCGGCTCCCTACCAGGCGAGCGTGGCGCAGGCGCAGGGCCAGGTCGCTTCGGCCGAGGCCAAGGTCAGCCTGGCGCAGACCGAACTCGATCGCGGCCGCAGGCTTTCCGACAACCGCACCATCTCCCAGAGCGATCTCGATCAGCGCCAGAGTTCGCTGGCTGAGGCTCAGGCGGGGCTGCGTTCGGCGCAGGCTGCCCTGCAGTCAGCTCAGCTCGATCTCGATTACACTCAAGTGCGGGCTCCGGTTTCCGGCCGCATCGGCAAGATCGAGGTGACTGCCGGTAACCTCGTCGCGGCCGGTTCGACCTCGCCGGCGCTGACGACGCTCGTTTCGGTCGATCCGATCTATGCAAGCTTCAATGCCAGCGAAGAGATGGTGACGCGCGCGCTTGCCCAGCTTCCGCAGACGGAAAGCGCCCTGCCTCCCGTCGAGCAGATCCCGGTCGAGGTCGGCACGCTGACCGACAGCGGCACGCCGATCAAGGGCAAGCTGCAACTGATCGACAACGAGGTCGATGCATCAAGCGGCACGATCGGCGTTCGCGCCGTCTTCGATAATCCGGGCGGGCGTCTCATCCCCGGCCAGTTCGTGCGGGTGCGCATGGGCCAGCCGAAGGCCGAGAACAAGATCGTCATCAGTGACCGCGCCGTCGGCACGGACCAGGACAAGAAGTTCGTCTTCGTCGTCGATGGCGAGAACAAGGTCGCCTATCGGCAGGTCCAGCTCGGCACAGTGGCTGACGGTCAGCGGGTGGTCGAAGGCGGCCTGAACGTCGGCGAGAAGATCGTCGTCAACGGTCTGCAGCGCATCCGTCCGGGCGCAGTCGTCGCGCCTCAGATGGAAGAGAAGGTCGCGACCGCGCAGTAAAGACTTTCGCCTTCCCCTGAGGGGGGAGGGCCAATACTCGAAATGATACGACCCGCCGGCGGCTCCCAAACCGCCGGAGAGGGACTTTGCATCCATGTTCACCCCGGAGAGGGCTTTGATATGAACATCTCCAGATTCTTTGTCGACCGCCCGGTCTTTGCCGGCGTTCTTTCGGTCCTCATCCTGGTTGCCGGCCTGATCGGCCTGCGCGCGCTGCCGATTTCCGAATATCCGGAGGTCGTGCCGCCGTCGATCGTCGTGCGCGCTACCTATCCCGGCGCCAACCCAAGCGTCATCGCCGAAACGGTGGCGACGCCGCTCGAAGAGCAGATCAATGGCGTCGAAGGCATGCTCTATATGGCCAGCCAGGCGACATCGGACGGCGTGCTCAACGTCACCGTTACCTTCAAGCTCGGCACCGACCCCGACAAGGCGCAGCAGCTCGTACAGAACCGCGTTTCACAGGCCGAACCGCGCCTGCCGGCGGAAGTGCGTTCGCTCGGCATCACGACAGTCAAGAGCTCACCCAACTTCATCATGGTCGTCAACCTCGTCTCCGACGGGAACAATCACGACATCACCTATCTTCGCAATTACGCGACCCTGAACGTCAAGGATCGGCTCGCCCGCATCGCAGGCGTCGGTCAGGTGCAGGTCTTCGGCGCCGGCGACTATTCCATGCGTGTCTGGATCGACCCGCAGAAGGCCGCCGAGCACAATCTTGCCGCCAGCGACATCAGCAGCGCGATCAGCTCCCAGAACATCCAGGCCGCCGCCGGTATCATCGGCGCATCGCCGAGCCAGCCCGGTGTGGACCTGCAGCTCAACGTGAATGCCCAGGGCCGCCTGCGCACGCCCGAGGAATTCGGCAACATCATCGTCAAGACGGGCGCCAATGGCGAGATCACCCGCCTTCGCGATGTCGCCCGCATCGAGCTCGGTGCTGCGGACTACACGCTGCGTTCGCTGCTCGACGGCAAGCCGGCCGTCGCCGTCGCCGTTCTTCAGGCGCCCGGTTCGAACGCGATCGAGATCGCGGACAATGTGAACGCGACCATGGATCAGCTGCAGCTCGCCATGCCTGAGGGCGTCAAATACGAGATCGTCTACGATACGACGAAATTCGTGCGGGCCTCGATCGAGAAGGTCATCGACACGCTGCTCGAAGCCATCGCGCTCGTCGTCCTCGTCGTCATCCTGTTCCTTCAGACGTGGCGCGCCTCGATCATCCCGCTGATCGCCGTTCCCGTCTCGATCATCGGCACTTTCGCGGTCATGTATGTCTTCGGCTTCTCGATCAACGCGCTCAGTCTGTTCGGACTGGTGCTTGCGATCGGTATCGTCGTCGACGACGCGATCGTGGTGGTCGAAAACGTCGAGCGCAATATCGAGGAAGGCCTGTCGCCGCGGGCTGCCACCTACAAGGCGATGAGGGAAGTCTCCGGTCCGATCGTCGCGATCGCGCTGGTGCTCGTCGCGGTCTTCGTGCCGCTTGCCTTCATCTCCGGTCTGTCGGGTCAGTTCTACCGCCAGTTCGCGCTGACGATCGCGATTTCGACCGTCATCTCGGCCTTCAACTCGCTCACTCTGTCTCCGGCGCTGGCAGCCCTTCTCCTGAAGAGCCATGATCAGCCGAAGGATTGGCTGACGCGGTTCATGGACGCTATCTTCGGCTGGTTCTTCCGCGGCTTCAACCGTGTCTTCGGCGCGGGCTCGAATGCCTACGGCAAGGGCGTTGGCGGGCTGTTGTCGCGCAAGAGCATCGTCATGGTGATCTATCTGGCGCTGGTCGGTGCGACCTACAGCCTGTTCAGCACGGTCCCCGGCGGCTTCGTGCCATCGCAGGACAAACAGTATCTGATCGGCTTTGCCCAGTTGCCGGATGCCGCAAGCCTCGACCGCACGGAAGACGTCATCAAGCGCATGACCGACATCGCGCTGGCGCAGCCGGGCGTTGCCAATGCAATTGCCTTCCCGGGCCTGTCGATCAACGGCTTCACCAACTCCTCGAATGCCGGCATCGTCTTCGTGACGCTGAAGGACTTCGAAGAGCGCAAGACGCCTGATCTCTCGGGCGGCGCAATCGCCATGGCGCTGAACCAGAAGTTCGGCGTCATCCAGGATGCCTTCATCGCCATGTTCCCGCCGCCGCCGGTCAACGGTCTCGGCACGACGGGCGGTTTCAAGCTGCAGATCGAGGATCGTGCCGGCCTCGGCAACCAGGCGCTCGACGAAGCGACCAAGGCCGTGCTTGCAAAAGCCTATCAGACGCCTGAGCTCGCCGGGCTGTTCTCCAGCTTCCAGATCAACGTGCCGCAGCTCTATGCCGATCTCGACCGTGCCAAGGCCGAGCAGCTGGGGGTTTCCGTCACCGACGTCTTCCAGACGCTGCAGATCTATCTCGGTTCGCTCTATGTGAACGACTTCAACGCCTTCGGCCGCACCTACAGCGTCCGTGTGCAGGCCGATGCAAAATTCCGCGCCCAGCCGGAAGATATCGGCCAGTTGAAGGTCCGGTCGGCATCGGGTGAGATGATCCCGCTTTCGGCCCTCTTGAAGGTGGAGCCGAGCACCGGTCCGGAACGCGCGAACCGATACAACGGCTTCCTTGCTGCTGATATCAACGGCGGTCCGGCACCGGGCTTCTCGTCGGGTCAGGCGCAGGCGGCAATCGAGAAGATTCTTCACGAGACCCTGCCTGCGGGCATCGACTTCGAATGGACGGATCTGACCTATCAGCAGATCCTGGCCGGCAATTCGAGCATCGTCGTCTTCCCCCTGGCACTGTTGCTCGTCTTCCTGGTGCTGGCCGCCCAGTATGAAAGCCTGACGCTGCCGCTTGCGATCATCATGATCGTGCCGATGGGCGTGCTGGCTGCGCTGACCGGCGTCTGGCTCACCGGTGGAGACAACAACATCTTCACCCAGATCGGTCTTGTGGTGCTTGTCGGTCTATCGGCGAAGAACGCCATCCTTATCGTGGAATTCGCCCGCGAACTGGAGTTCGAGGGAAGGACACCGCGGGAGGCCGCGATCGAGGCCAGCCGCCTTCGCCTTCGCCCGATCCTCATGACCTCGCTCGCCTTCATCATGGGTGTCGTGCCGCTCGTCGTCTCCACCGGCGCCGGCGCGGAAATGCGCGCGGCCATGGGTGTCGCGGTCTTCTCGGGCATGATCGGCGTAACCTTCTTCGGCATCTTCATGACGCCGGTGTTCTATGTGCTGCTGCGGCGGCTGACGGGCAACCGTCCGCTCATCCAGCACAAACCGGACGAACACAAGGAAGAAGAGGCGGAAGTCATCCGGCTCGCGGCGGAATAAACGGAATTCAACCTTCCTTTGTCGAGTAAATCGGGCGGGAACTTCGGTTCTCGCCCGTATCGTTTTCAGGGTGTTCCACAAAAAAGCGTTACGTCCGTCAAAACGGTTTGCAACGATGGGCGAGGGGACTATCAAAGACGGACAACAGTTGGGAGGACTGAATGACGAGTTCGAGAGAAGGTCATGGCGGCAGGCGGATCGCCTTTCTCGGCACCGGCCTGATGGGCGCGCCGATGGCTCGCCGGCTGCTTGGCGCGGGCTTTGCCGTCACCGTCTGGAATCGTGATCCCGGCAAGGCCGAGCCGCTTGCGGGAGACGGCGCGATCTGCGCGAAAACACCTGATGATGCCGTCTCGGGCGCCGACGTCGTCATCACCATGCTCACCAACGCCGAGGCGGTGAAGGACGTGTTGTTCGACCGCGGAGCGGCCGATGCGATGACGCCTGGCACAACCGTCATCGACATGAGTTCGATTGCCCCGCATTTCGCCCGCGACCATTCGGCGAGGCTTGCCGACCGCGACATCCATCATGTCGATTCGCCGGTATCTGGCGGCGTCGTCGGGGCGGAAGCGGGTACGCTCGCGATCATGGCCGGCGGCGACAAGGACGTGGTCGACGGGCTTGCGGATGTCTTTGCGCCGATGGGGCGGGTGACCCGCGTCGGTCCAAGCGGGGCGGGTCAGCTTGCCAAGCTTGCCAACCAGCAGATCGTCGCGGTGACGATCGGCGCCGTCGCCGAAGCGATGATGCTGATCGAAGCGGGCGGCGGCTCGCAGGCGGCCTTCCGGGACGCCATTCGCGGCGGCTTTGCCGAGAGCCGTATCCTTGAACTGCACGGCAAGCGCATGGTCGAGCGGCAGTTTACGCCAGGCGGTTCGTCCAGCAACCAGTTGAAGGATCTGAACGCCGCCATGGAGACGGCCAAGTCCCTGTCGTTGACGCTGCCGCTGACTGCGGCGGTATATGCCGAATTCAGCGAATTCGTCGCCAATGGCAATGGCGAAAAGGATCACAGCGGCCTGCTCCTCCATCTCGAAGAGAAGAATGCCCGGCCGGGAGGAAAGAAGTGACGGACAGCCATTCGCCGAAGCGGCGCCTACGTTCGCAGGACTGGTTCGATAATCCCGATCATATCGACATGGCAGCGCTCTATCTCGAGCGCTTCATGAATTACGGCATCACGCCGGAAGAACTGCGCTCCGGCAAACCGGTCATCGGGATTGCCCAGAGCGGCAGTGATCTTACGCCCTGCAACAGGGTGCATGTCGAGCTTGCCAAACGCGTGCGCGACGGCATTCGCGATGCCGGCGGCATTCCGATCGAGTTTCCGACACATCCGATCTTCGAGAATTGCAAGCGCCCGACAGCCGCACTCGACCGCAATCTCGCCTATCTCGGCCTCGTCGAAATCCTCTACGGCTATCCGCTCGACGGTGTCGTGCTGACCACCGGCTGCGACAAGACCACGCCTTCGGCGATCATGGCGGCTTCGACGGTCGATATCCCGGCGATCGTGCTCTCCGGCGGCCCGATGCTCGACGGCTGGCACGAGGGGGAGCTGGCGGGCTCCGGCACGGTGATCTGGCGGATGCGGCGGAAATATGCGGCAGGCGAGATCGATCGGGAAGAATTTCTTCAGGCGGCGCTCGATTCTGCGCCTTCCGTCGGCCACTGCAATACGATGGGCACCGCTTCGACGATGAATGCGCTGGCCGAGGCGCTCGGCTTGTCGCTGACCGGCTGTGGCGCCATTCCGGCCGCTTACCGCGAGCGCGGCCAGATGGCCTACCGCACCGGGCGACGCGCCGTCGAAATCGTGTTCGAGGATCTGAAGCCGTCGGATATCCTGACGCGCGAGGCTTTCCTGAATGCGATCCGCACCAATTCGGCGATCGGCGGCTCGACCAACGCGCAGCCGCATCTGGCCGCGATGGCGAAGCACGCCGGCGTCGAACTCTATCCCGACGACTGGCAGGTGCATGGCTTCGATATCCCGCTGCTGGCCAATGTCCAGCCGGCGGGCGCCTATCTCGGTGAGCGCTTTCATCGTGCCGGCGGCACGCCGGCGATCATGTGGGAACTGTTGCAGGCCGGAAAGCTCGACGGCAACTGTCGCACGGTGACGGGCAGGACGATGGCCGAGAACCTGGAAGGCAAGGAAGCGCGCGACCGCGAGGTCATCACGCCGTTCGCTGAGCCGCTGAAGGAGCGGGCGGGCTTCCTCGTTCTCAAGGGAAATCTCTTCGATTTCGCGATCATGAAAATGAGCGTGGTCTCGGAGGATTTCCGCCGGCGCTATCTCGAGGAACCCGGGCGCGAAGGCGTCTTCGAGGGCAAGGCGGTGGTCTTCGACGGTTCCGAGGACTATCACAAGCGCATCAACGATCCCGAACTCGGCATTGACGAAAATACCATCCTCGTCATCCGCGGCGCCGGGCCGATCGGCTGGCCGGGTTCGGCTGAGGTCGTCAACATGCAGCCGCCGGATCATCTCCTGAAGCGCGGCATCCGAAGCCTGCCGACGATCGGCGACGGCCGCCAATCGGGCACGGCGGACAGTCCCTCGATCCTCAACGCCTCGCCGGAAAGCGCCGCCGGCGGCGGCCTTGCCTGGCTTCGTACCGGCGATATCATCCGCATCGACTTCAACCACGGGCGCTGCGACATGTTGGTCGAGGACGCCGAGATCGACCGACGCAAGGGCGATGGCATCCCGCCAGTGCCGGCGGATGCGACGCCATGGCAGCAGATCTACCGCCGCTCGGTTACGCAGTTGTCGGACGGCGCGGTGCTGGAGGGAGCGACCGAATTCCGCCAGATCGCAAAAAACCCGCCGCGGCACAACCACTGATCTTGATGGTGCCGCAGACTGCAAGTCCGTTGATCCAAAAGGGGAAAGTCGTAACGAACAGTTCACCTAGTCACTAGTTCGGTCATCAGGACAAGGCTTCATTAATGCCGGATTGAGACCATATTGCCGTTATGCAAGCTTCTAAGGCTGGGACCGCGTTGCCAGAGAAAAAAGCCACACGATCCGAACACGAGTTTCAGGATCTTCTGCGTCGGCTCGAACTCGCTCTCGATGCATCCAGGATCGGTGTCTGGGAGCACAGCATCGAGCAGGACGGGATCTTGTGGGATGCGCAGATGCATCGTCTCTACGAGACCGGCGAGACCTGCCGGCTGGTGACGGCATCGCTTTGGTCGAATGCCATCCATCCCGATGATCGCGAGCGGGCCGAACGCGACTTCGAGCAGGCGATCGCGACGCGCGGCGCCTATAACTCACAATTCCGGATCGTGCTGCCGAGCGGCGAAATCCGCCATCTGCGTTCGCGCGCGCATTTCTATGTCGATGCGGAAGGTCTTCCCTCCTTCATCGGCGCCGAATGGGATGTGACGGCCGACGTAATGCTCAACGCGGAACTCGCGCGGCAGAAGGTGGTGGCCGAAGCGAGGGCGCAGGCGCTGGAAGAAAGCAACGCGCGCATCGAACATGTCGCCGATCACGACTATCTCACCGGCTTGCCGAACCGGCGCCTTCTCGACAAGCGGCTGGCGGAGTTGCCGGCCGACAAGAGCATCACGACGTTTGGCGTGCTGCATCTCGACCTCGACCAGTTCAAGCAGATCAACGACAGCCACGGTCATGCGGCAGGCGACGCTGTGCTCAGGACCGCGGCCCTTCGCATCACCGCTGCCATTCCTGCGAATGGCATGGTCGCCCGTGTCGGCGGCGATGAATTCGTCATCGTGCTGGTCAATTTCACCGATCTCACTGAGCTGAAGCTGATCACCGAGGATCTCCAGCGCCGGCTGCGAAAGAAGATCCGCTTCGGCCAGGAGATGCTGCAATCCGGCGCCTCGATCGGCGTTTCCTGGAGCGGCGATCGGCGAGCGCGCAACCTGCTTGCCGAATCCGACCTGGCGCTCTACCAGGCCAAGAAGCTCGGGCGTAACCGCGTCGAATTCTTCACACGGCAATTGCAGGAGGATCTGCGCTCCAAGCGTCGCCTCGCCGAAGAGCTGAAGCTCGGGCTGGAGCGCGGCGAGATCCTTCCCTATTATCAGGTGCAGCTCGACGCCCGGACGCGGGAGGTCATCGGCTTCGAGGCGCTGGCGCGCTGGAAACATCCCGAAAAGGGCGTGCTCGCCCCGGGGGTATTCCTGAAGATCGCCGACGAGCACGGGCTTGCGGCGGAGATCGACGCGGCGATCCTCAAAAGCGTTCTCGAAGACCGGCTGTTCTGGCTGTTGCGCGGCCTTGCAGTTCCGCGCATCGCCGTCAATATCTCGGCGTCGCGCCTTGCCGATCCGGCGTTGCTCGACAAGCTGAGGAAACTCGATATCCCGCCCGGCGTGATCGTCTTCGAACTGGTTGAGACGATTTTCCTCGACGACAGCGACGAAAAACTGCTCGCTCATATCGGCGATATCAAAAAGATGGGCATCGACATCGAGATCGACGACTTCGGATCGGGCCATGCTTCGCTCATCGGTCTCGTCAAGCTGCGGCCGAAGCGGCTGAAGATCGACCGGCAGCTCGTCACCGAGGTCGTCAGCTCCGCTGAGCAGCGGCGCGTGGTGGGTTCGATCGTGGAAATCGCCAAGGCACTCGATGTCGAGGTGATCGCCGAGGGCATCGAGACCGAGGCGCATGCCGTCGTGCTGGCGCAGCTCGGCTGCGACGGCCTGCAGGGTTATGCGTTCGGTTATCCCGCACCGGCGGCCGAGACAGACCGTCTTTTCTCATCGATGACGAGCCGAGCCGAAAAGCAGAAGACCGCGATCGGCAGCTGAACGGCCGGTGATCCTTCCGCGGGCGACGGCCGTCGCTCCCGGTTTTTTGCCGCGTCGCGGAGGTGATTTCGGACGAATGCTTCTCTCGTCCTTCAAATTGGCAGGCGGTATCTTTTCGGCGTGGCTTTTTATTCGCATCGGCTGGAAGATAATTGAGGCGCAAGTAATTTTCTTGAGCTTGCAACGGCATTGTTTCATGGTAATGCGGAAACGAAGCTTTCTGTATTGCATCGAAAAATGATTATACGCGTCGTCAAGTCCATGAGCGCGGCTCTCCATCATTCGCAGGTGCAACCGGGGGCTGGGGCCTGACAATTGCTTTGCCGTTGCCGGGATGGACTTGCGGGACATTCAATCTGGGAAAGTTGCATGAATTCGGAATTTGCCGTTCGTTCGATGCGGCCCGGCGAACTGGAACTCGTGCTCGAATGGGCGCGTCAGGAAGGCTGGAACCCTGGCCTCGACGATTCGCTTGCATTCAACGAGGCCGATCCGTCGGGATTTTTCGTCGGCTCCATCGGTGAAGTCCCCGTCGGCTCGATCTCGGTCGTCAAATATGGCGATATTTTCGCCTTCCTGGGCCTCTACATCGTCCATCCCGATTTTCGCGGCAAGGGTTACGGCAAGGCGATCTGGGCGGCGGGCATCGCCAGCGCGGGAGACCGCACCATCGGTCTCGATGGCGTCGCCGCACAGCAGGACAACTACCGCAAGGCCGGCTTCGAACCCGCCTATTCCACCATTCGTTACGGCGGTGTCGCTACTTCCTTGCCGGTCTCGACGCTTGTCGCGCAGCCGGTGCTGGATTCACGCCTGGAAGGCCTGCAGCGATATGATTCGGCGATCTTTCCGCAGCCGCGGGATGCCTTTCTCGCTGCCTGGTGCACCGCCCGCAAGGGCCGTCGTTCGGCGGTGGTGCGCAAGAGCCACAAGATCCGCGGTTACGGCACGATCCGCCGCTGCTACGAGGGCTACAAGATCGGCCCGCTCTTTGCCAACGATGCCGACAGCGCCGCGGCGCTGCTTGCCGAATTGATCCCCGAGGCGAAGGGAGCCGCGGTCTTCATCGACATTCCCGCAGAGAACCACGAGGCGGTCGCGCTTGCCGAAGGCATCGGCCTTCAACCGGTATTCGAGGCGACACGCATGTATCGCGGACCGGCACCGGCCATCCCGCTGAAGCACGTCTTCGGCGTGACGACGCTGGAGCTTGGTTAAAACCTTTCCTGACCAGGAAAAGGTTTTAATCCACGGGTGAGGCGGGCACGGTCGGCGACGAAGCTTTCGGGCGGCCCTTTTCGGCGATCGCGATGCCGCCCAAGGTCAGCACCAGTGCGATCACATGGAAAGACTGCAGCTGCTCGCCAATCAGGGCGACGGAGAGCAGCGTTCCGAACACCGGCACGAGATTGATGAAGAGGCCGGCCCGGTTGGCGCCGATTGCCACGACGCCCTTGATATAGAGGATTTGCGCCACCAGCGAGGGGAAGATCGCCGTGTAGAGAGTGATGACCCAGCCGGCCTGGTCCGGCCACTGCGCGGCACCCCGGCCGGCCTCCCAGAAGAGCAGCGGCAGCGAGGTCAGCATGGCGCCGAGCGCCGGGACCGCCATCAGCGTGCGCCAGTCGAGCGGCGGCTTCCAGCGCAGGAAGATCGTGTAGACCGAATAGGCGGCAATGGCGATCAGCATCAGCCCGTCGCCGCGGTTGAGGCTGAGTTGCAGCAGCGTTGCGAGGTCGCCATGGGCGGCGGTCAGAGCGACGCCGATCAGCGTCATGCCGAAACCGAGACATTGCGCCAGCGATATGCCGGTACGGAAGAACATGAAATTCAGCAGGAAGATCAGCATCGGGATGCCGGCCTGCTCGATGGCGACGTTGATCGCCGTCGTATATTGCACGGCCGAATAAAGCATAGCGTTGAAAAGGGTGTAGCCGATGACGCCGTAGAAGAGGAGCAGCGGCAGGTTCTTCCTCACCACCGGCCAGTCCTTCCGCAGTTGCGGTACTGAAATCACGGCGATCATCGCCACGGCGAGGAACCAGCGCAGGAAGGTCAGCATCATCGGGCTGATATGCCCGAGCGCGAGTTTGCCGGCGACGGAGTTGCCGCCCCAGCAGAGGGTGGCGATAACGAGACTGATATAGGCCGTGGCTTGCAAGAGCGTTCTTCCCGTCTTTCCGCGATCGCCGAGCGGCGTTTTGTGACGGGAAATAGCCTGTCGGCTGCTGATTTGTCACGTAAAAAGCCCAATCTACTGTGACAACAGGGTCGCTTTCCAAAAAACAAAGCTTTATAGATGCGCGGGTTTGAGCAGGTGCGCGGTTTCGCGCCGGTAACAGGAAGAGTTGGATGACGAACGTAGTCGTGGTCGGTTCGCAATGGGGTGACGAAGGCAAGGGCAAGATTGTCGACTGGCTTTCGGAGCGTGCGGATATCGTTGTGCGCTATCAGGGCGGACACAATGCCGGCCATACGCTCGTCATCGACGGCACGAGCTATAAGCTCTCGCTGCTGCCGTCCGGCGTCGTGCGCCCGGGCAAGATGGCCGTCATCGGCAACGGTGTCGTCGTCGATCCGCATGCGCTGATCGCCGAGATCGGCCGGCTGGAGGCGCAGGGCGTGACGGTCACGCCTGACAATCTGCGCATTGCAGACAATGCGACGCTCATTCTTTCGCTGCATCGCGAGCTCGACGCGATGCGCGAGGATGCGGCGTCGAACAGCGGCACCAAGATCGGCACGACGCGCCGCGGTATCGGCCCGGCCTATGAAGACAAGGTCGGCCGCCGCGCCATCCGCGTCATGGATCTTGCCGATCTCGATAGTCTTTCCGGCAAGGTCGACCGTATTCTGACGCATCACAATGCGCTTCGCCGCGGCCTCGGCGTTGCCGAAGTCAGCCACCAGGCGATCATGGACGAACTGACCTCGGTCGCCGATCGGGTGCTGCCCTTCCGTGATACAGTCTGGCTCTTCCTCGACAAGGAGCGTCGCAAGGGCTCCCGCATCCTGTTCGAAGGCGCGCAAGGCACTCTGCTCGACATCGATCACGGCACCTATCCTTTCGTGACCTCGTCGAACACGGTGGCCGGTCAGGCCGCTGCCGGTTCAGGCATGGGACCTGGCTCGCTCGGCTATATCCTCGGCATCACCAAGGCCTATACGACGCGCGTCGGCGAAGGCCCGTTCCCGACCGAGCTGAAGGACGCGATCGGTGAGTTCCTTGGCGAAAAAGGTCATGAGTTCGGCGTGGTGACCGGACGCAAGCGGCGCTGCGGCTGGTTCGACGCCGCACTCGTGCGCCAATCGATCGCTACCAATGGCATTACGGGCATCGCGCTCACCAAGCTCGACGTGCTCGACGGCCTTGAGGAATTGAAGATCTGCGTCGGTTATATGCTCGACGGCGAACAGATTGATCATCTTCCCGCAAGCCAGGGAGCGCAAGCTAGAGTCGAACCGATCTACATCACCCTGGAGGGATGGAAGGAATCGACCGTCGGCGCCCGCAGTTGGGCGGATCTGCCGGCACAGGCGATCAAATATGTTCGCCAGGTCGAAGAGCTGATCGGGGCACCCGTCGCGCTCCTTTCCACCAGCCCGGAGCGGGATGACACGATACTTGTGACCGATCCGTTTGAGGATTAAGCTCACGGGTCACTGTGGAGGATGGTTCGGTAGAGTGCCGGACTTCTTGAGAAAGTACTGATGGCGGATTTTATTGCAGTCATTCGGCGGGCCGTCGACGGCCTGGCTGAAAATACCCCCGAGATGCGGGTGAAGGTCTACGAACGTGCCCGCGGCGCAGTGCAGCGGCAGCTCGAGAACATGAAGCCGCGTCCGCCGGAAGCCATGCTGCAACGCCAGCTCGAAAAGCTCGAGGCTGCCATCCGCGAAGTGGAAGGCGAACACTCCGAGGCGATGCCGCTCGATGAGCCGGTTGCGGCCGTCGCCGCGGCGGAATCCTTCGAAGAACACCCGGTTCCCGACGAAAGCGAACCGGCGCCGGAGACGACTGTCGAGGAACCGGCATACGAAGCTTATGAGGAACCGCAGGCGGCCGAGGCCGCCGACGAGCCCGATCACGTGGAGGCCGGCGCACCGGAGGAGGCTGAGGAAGAGGTCGCTTCCGAGGAGCCTCTTTCCCAGGAAACACTCGTTTCCCCTGAAACATCCGTTTCCGCGGAAACCTCTGTTTCCGCGGAGACACCGGTTTCGCCGGAAACATCCGGTCTGGCCGAAACATACTGGCATCCCTCCCAGGAGGAGGAAGCGCCGGCCGAGGAATGGCATGCCAGCGAGGCGCGCGACGGCGCTGCCGAAGACGTGCCGGCCGAACATGATGGCTGGGAAGCGCCAGCCTCCGAGCATCGCGACGAGCAAGCCGACGAACAGCATGCCGACGAGCAGCATCCCCTAGAAGCCGACGAGATCGCGGACGAACCTGCGGCAGTGGAAAGCGAGGAGCCGGAGGCCGAGGAGGCTTACGAGCCCGACGAGCCGCTGCAGCCGATCACCCGCGGCATAGACCACGCATCCAACCGCCTGGTGGAGCCGGTCGCCGATTTCGATCGTCCGCAGGAGTTCGTCGAGCACAGCCGCGAGGAGCCGTTGCAGGCCGAAGCTGCGGCGCATTTCGACCCCGTCTGGACCGAGCCCGTTGCCGAAACGCCGGCTCCGGCGCCCAAGGATGCGGAGACCGAATGGGCGGAAGAGGAGCTCAGGCAATATTCGGAGACGGCGCCGGCGCCGATTACCGCCGATGCCTCGGCGCGCGCCTTCGAGGAGGTGATATCGAGCCTCGAAAAAGTGGCACCCGCGGCCGTCATGCCGGCCGCCAAGGAAAGTTTTTCCTGGGAGACGGCCGCCTTCGACGATCTGCCGCCGATCGAGGCCGGCAATAATAAGAAGACGCCTGTTGCTTCGCATTTCGACGATGTCGATATCTTCGCCGAAGTGCACAACGGCAAGCCGGCTCCTGCTAGCGGCGCGCCGAGCGAGGATTGGCGAGAGGCGAAGGCGCTGCGCGGTTACGACCGCCGTGGCTCGGTCGCCGCTGATGACGATGACACCAATCCGTCAATGGATATCGATCAGATTGTTGCCTCCAAGCTGCAGGGCAAGAGCTTCCGTATGGAGCCGAAGCGCCGCCGCTTCGGCATCGGCACCGTGATCACGCTCATCTTCGCACTCATCCTGATCGGTGGGGGCGCCTATGCCGGCTGGACGAACAGAGAGGCGCTGGTGGCGATGGTCGACGGGCTCGTCAGCTCGGCACCGTCGCAGGCTACCAGGAACGAGGCGGCAACCGCACCGGACGGCTCGACGACGACGCCTGCCCAGCCGAGCGCGGTGACGCCAGCCCAGCCAACCACACCAGGAGCGCAGAATACTCCAGCGGCGCCGGCGCAGCCGAACCCGAACCCGAACCCGCAGGTAGCGTCAGTGAACAATGACGGCGCTGCGGCCAATTCGAAATTCACCCAGCGGCTGCTGACCGATGGAACCGAGGTCGACAGTGGCCCGGCGACGGTGCCGGGAACGCCGACCGCGGAAGGAAAGTCGGTCGCCGAACAGAATGTCGCGGCAGCCGATACGCCGCCTGCCAGCGCGCAGGGCGATGCGGCACCCGCCGACACGCGGACGCCGAATGGCCCGGTGACATCGCCGCCGCAGACCGCGCCCGTCGGTTCGTCGCAAAAGATGTTCCTCTATGAGGAGCGCATCGGCCAGAGCTCGCCGACGGCGATCGAGGGATCGGTCGTCTGGAGCGTGCAGCACGAGGCCGGCCAGGATGGCCGGCAGGAGGCGACGGTGCAGGGCAATGTCACGGTTCCGGAGCGCAATCTCTCGGCTCTCGTCACCTTCAAGCGCAATTCCGATCCGTCGCTGCCGGCAAGCCATCTCGTCGAGATCGTCTTCTCGGTGCCGCCGAATTTCGAAGGTGGCAGCATCGACAGCGTCCAGCGCATCTCGATGAAGCGCACGGAGCAGGACCGCGGTGACGCGCTGATCGCGGTTCCGGCCAAGATCACCGACGATTTCCACATGATCGCGCTCAACGACTACCCTGATGCGCGCAAGGCCAATCTCGACCTGATGTCGACCCGCAACTGGATCGATATACCGATCACCTACCGCAATGGCCGCCGCGCGCTGCTGACGATGGAAAAGGGCGGTACGGGAACGGACGCCTTCAACACCGCGATCAAGGAGTGGACTGCGCTCGGAGATGTGTCGACGAGCCAGTGACGGTTTCCCGATCTTGGCGCGGTGCCGAGGCTGCGGACAAGGATGAATGAAAAAGAAAAGGCGGGCCGCAAGGACCCGCCTTCTTCAATTGTATCACGCGACAGGTTTATGCCGTGGCTTCGACAACCCGGACGGCCTTGGCGCGTTCCAGGGCTTCCTTTCGGACGGCGTCCTGCACCTTTTCGAAGGCGCGGACCTCGATCTGGCGAACGCGCTCGCGACTGATATCGAATTCAGTCGAAAGGTCTTCCAGGGTCACTGGATCCTCGGCGAGGCGGCGAGCCTCGAAGATGCGGCGTTCGCGCTCGTTCAGCACGCTCATCGCTTTCGCCAGCATGCGCCGGCGCGTGTCGAGCTCATCCTGTTCGATCAGCACGTCTTCCTGGCTGTCGTGGTCATCCACCAGCCAATCCTGCCATTGGCCGCCGTCACCTTCGGCTGCCTTGATCGGCGCGTTCAGCGAGGCGTCGCCGGAGAGGCGGCGGTTCATCGAAATGACCTCCTCCTCCGAGACCTTCAGCTTGGTGGCGATCTCCGAGACGTGCTCCGGCTTCAGGTCGCCGTCATCGATTGCCTGGATGCGGCCTTTCAGCCGGCGCAGGTTGAAGAACAGGCGCTTCTGGTTGGCGGTCGTGCCCATCTTCACCAGCGACCACGAACGCAGGATATATTCCTGGATCGAGGCCTTGATCCACCACATAGCATAGGTGGCGAGGCGGAAGCCGCGCTCGGCATCGAACTTCTTGACGGCCTGCATCAGGCCGACATTGCCTTCGGAGACGACTTCGCCGATCGGCAGGCCGTAACCGCGATAACCCATCGCGATCTTCGCAACGAGGCGCAGGTGGCTGGTGACGAGCTTGTGGGCGGCATCGCGGTCACCATGCTCGGCATAACGCTTGGCGAGCATGTATTCCTGCTGCGGCTCCAGCATCGGGAACTTGCGGATTTCGTCGAGGTAACGATTGAGACCGGCTTCACCGGCGGTAATGGACGGCAAGGTATTTCGGGCCATAGTGCACCCTCCTAAAGTGAATTCCGGTTCCCGATGGAAACGCATCCTCGCGTTAAAAAAGGCAAACCGGGACGTGCGGCTCTACTGCGAGCCCGCACTAAGTCAATATACAGATAAGTGTGGCGAAACGGCGGTTCAAGGTGCCGCTCACGCAGGTGTGAGTTGGGCAGGCGGCATTCGGAGCCCGGCTTTATCGCCGCAGCGCGTCGACCAGTTCGACCATATCATCCGGCAGCGGCACCTCGAAATGCATGATTTCACCGGTGCGGGGATGCTCGAACTGCAGCATGAAGGCATGCAGCGCCTGGCGGCCGAAGCCGTTGACGACCTTGCGGATCTCTTCGGGCAGGAGATTGGCCTTGGTCTTGAAGCCGGCACCGTAAACCGTGTCGCCGAGCAGCGGATGGCCGATATGGGCCATGTGGACACGGATCTGGTGGGTGCGCCCGGTTTCGAGGTGGCACTCGACCAGCGAGGCGAACGCGGTCGCGTCCGGCTTCTCATGGAAGCGCTCGATCACCTGGTAATGCGTGATCGCCTCGTCGGCGTCCTGACTGTCGGGGCGTTTGACGGCGCGGCGCGTGCGGTCGCCGGTGGCGCGCCCGAGCGGCGCGTCGACCGTGCCCGACAGTGAGCGGGGCCGGCCCCAGACGATTGCCTGATAGGCCCGCTCGAGCGGCATGGTGCGGCCATGGTCGGCAAATTGCAGCGACAGGTGGCGATGGGCAATGTCGTTCTTGGCGACGACCATGACGCCTGTCGTGTCCTTGTCGAGACGGTGGACGATGCCGGGGCGGCGAACGCCGCCGATGCCGGAGAGCGTATCGCTGCAATGGTGGATCAGCGCGTTGACCAGCGTCCCCGTCCAGTTGCCGGCGCCGGGATGGACGACGAGACCGGAAGGCTTGGAGATGACGATGACGTCGTCGTCCTCGTGGAGGATATCGAGCGGGATGTCCTCGCCCTGCGGCGTCGGGTCTTCCGGCTCGGGCAGCGTGAGTTCGAAACTATCGCCGGTGCGCACCTTGCGCTGCGGGTCGGTGACGGGTTCGCCGCGCAGAAAAACCTGGCCGTCCTTGATCAGCGCCTTGATGCGGCTGCGCGAAAATTCCTCGCCGACCTGCGCCGTCAGCCAGGCGTCCAACCGGCCTTCGGCAGTTTCATCGGCGGTCAGGACTTTTCTATTGCCGGCTGCTTGTTTAAAGGGGTCGCTCAAGACGCTTCTTCTCCGACGTATTTTTTAGAACGGGACGCACAGATGACAGCAATCGAGCCAGACGACCAGGAAGAGAAGCCCCTTGATCCGGCGATGGAAAGTGTCCGGCGCAAGATGGTCCGCCTGCAGATCGTTTCCGGCGCCATCATGTTCGTGAGCCTTATGGCGGTCTTCGGCGCGGTTGTCTACAAGGTGATGCACAGCGAGCCAAAGGAGACGGCGTCGGCTGTTACCGCCTCCGGCGTGCCCTCGGATGCGCCGCTTGCGGCAACCGTTTCCCTGCCACTCGGCTTCAAGGTGCAGTCCACCTCGTTTTCGGCAGGGCAGATCTTGTTCTACGGCGAAACGGTCGAGGGCAAGAGCAAGGCGCTGGTCTACGATCTCAGGACCGGCCGCAGCGTCGCCGACGTCACTGTTACGGGCAATTGAGGCCAGCATGGCCGCCGTCCCGATCGACATCGACAGCGCCGACGATCCGCGCGTCGCTGAATTCAGCGAGATCCGCGAGCGTGACCTAACGGGCCGAGAGAACCGCTTCATCGCCGAAGGCACGGTCGTGCTGCGCATGCTCGCCGAGGCGCATGCGGCAGGCCGCGGCTTTTTCGCCGAGAAGATCCTGCTGCTGCGCAACCGCGTCGAGGGCGTGCTGCCCATCCTGGAGCGGTTTCCGGTCGATGTGCCGGTCTATGTCGCCGGGGCTGATGTGCTCGACGGCGTCGTCGGTTTCCATCTGCATCGCGGCGTTCTCGCGCTCGGCCGGCGTGAGGACCGCGGGGAGGCGGCACTTCTCGACGCGCTGCCGGAACGGGCGCTGGTGCTCGTCGGCTGCGGTATTTCCAATCACGACAATGCCGGCTCGATGTTCCGCAATGCGGCGGCCTTCCGGGCGGATGCGGTGCTCCTCGACGAAACCTCCTGTGATCCACTCTACCGCAAGGCGCTGCGCGTCTCGGTCGGTTCGGTGCTGAGCGTTCCGCACCGCCGCGGCGGCAAGGCGCTGGATGTGCTCCTGGCGCTTGCCGAACGGGGCTTTGCCATCTGGACGCTTTCACCGCACGGCAAGACCGATATCCGCGCCATTCCGGCGTCGACGCGCATGGCGCTCGTCGTCGGCACCGAGGGCGAGGGGTTGCCGGAGGCGCTGCTTGCGCGGTTCCAGAGCGCGCGCATTCCACAGTCGGAGGAACTCGACAGCCTCAATGCCGCGACGGCGACGGGGATCGCGCTGTTTTCGATGGCCTCGGCGATGGGCCGGGTCTAACGCATACCCTCTCAAATCGGAATCGATTTTCAGGGTTCTGCGTCAATTCAAACATGATGGTCAAACATGCGCGCCGCGCGTCCTATCGGACGCTCGGAGGATCGGCGAGGATCGCGGCTGCCCTGTCGGCAAGATTGACACGATCGTTGGGACTCTTTTCCGCACCTTCGACGAGCAGCGCGCGGATCGGCGAGGAGGGACCCTCGTTCAGTGCAGTCAACGCCACCATATTGGCGGCGATCGAGGCGATCTCCTCGCGGATCGCACCATCGCGTCCGGCTACGGCCTTTGCCTTTTGCAGGCGCTCGGCCAGGGCGGCGCTGCGTTTACGGACATCCTCGCCCATCTCAGCCGTGACGACAGCGGTGTCGAGCGTCGATGTGGTCGTGTCTTCGGTCGTCATTTCCGCCGGCAGCTCCGCGACCATCCCGGCAAGGCCGGCGTCGCGCAGCACCCGGTTGACCTTGCGGATCTCGGCGTTGGCGGTCTTCAACTGCTCCTTCAACCTGGCGATCTCCTGCTGGCGGCGAGCGACCAGGGTTTCCTTTTCGATGGCGGAAGCGCTCTCGCGCGCGGCCTTATCCTCCAGGCGGATCACCATATGCTGCTGCTGCGTCAGTTTCTGTTCGGCATCCTTGGCGCGCTTCTGCAGCAGGCTGACGTCCTGGCGCAGCGTGTCGCGTTCGTCGCGCAGCGCGTTGACGCGGAATTTCAGGCTCTCCGCCTCGGTCTCGCGCGCGGCTAGGTCTATTCTCAGCCCATCGGCCTGTTCACCGAGCTTGCTCAGCCGCGTCCGCATCGTCGTCAATTCGCTCTCCTTGTTGGCAGCGGACTGCTCGGCAATATGCAGATTGGTTTTCAACTGGCTGATATAGTTCTCGTCCTTGCGCAGATGCGAGCGCTGGTCGGCCGCCTCGACATGCATCTCGCCGATCTGGGCCTGCAATTCGCCGATCTCGGCGGCAAGCCTGCCGGCATCGACGGCGAGGGCGTCGTGGCGAAGCTGGAACGACAGGGATTTCTCGCGCTCACGCAGAAGGTCCTGGGTGGTGCGGGCGTTTTCGGCGGCATAGAGCGCGCGCACCATGTCTTTCTGGGCGCGGACCTCCTGCGGGCTCAGCGGCATCGTCGCTTTCAGCCTGTTCTCCGTATACCAGACGATGCGGCGATGAACGGCGGGCGAGACCAGAAAGACGAGGAAGGCCGCGGTCAGGAAGCCCAATCCGAACAAGAGAGCATATTCGATCACGGCGCGGCCATCGGTAAGAAGGTTGATACGAGGTCAGCCGCGATGATTAAGCACGCGTGACGCGCATGGCAAGGCCGCCGGTGGGGACGGCGGCAGATTCCAGCGGCTTTGCGGCCTCAAAAGGGGTTCCAGGTCGGCGCCTGGGTGATCTTGAGATAGCCGACATTGACGCCGAGGCGAGCACCGACGCCGGTGCGGATAGGCACGACCAGCACGTCGTTGTTCTTGAGCAGCGTCATGCCGAAGCCGGCGATCACATAGGCCGAGCCGCTGACGCCGCCGAAGCGGGCATAGATGCCGTTGACGGAGGGCAGGTCGTAGACCAGCATCATCACGCGCGAGCCCTGGCCGCCGTAATCGAGGCCGAGCGAGGGCCCCTGCCAGTAGAGATTATGTTCGCCGGCGTTCTTGGTATTCAGCTGGCCTTCGCCATAGGTAAGGCCGGCGATGAAGGCGCCGCCGCCTTCCTGTCCGAGGATATAGCCGTTCGGCAGGCCGTATTTCTGGAAGGCACTCTCGACGACCTTGGCAAGCCCGCCGCTGGCGGAGCCGAAGAAGGAGTGGCCGGCGTCGACGATTTCCTGCATCGTGTACTGGCCGTTGTCCTGGGCGGCAGCCGGCCCGGCAACCATCAGCGAGGAGAAGATGAGGGCCGAAAGTAACCTGCAGAAGCCGATGAATCGGTGCGGAAATTGAGGGCGCATGGTGTCATCCGTTCGTCGTTTGGCTGAGAGCGGGCAACCGCTCGCGGCGATTGGTGCATTTTGCGCCGATGATCTTAACAATCGGTTTACCAAATATGGTGTCATTATGGCATCGAGTACGATCGCAAACTTCGCGCAATTTTGATGAAGCATATTCCGGGCGCAATGAAATTGCCGCCCATCAGGAGACAATGATGTCCAAGAACCCCAATCTCACCCTGTCCGGCCCGGATCTGGCCGCGCTTCTTTGCAGCCGCGTTTGCCACGATGTCATCTCGCCGGTCGGCGCGATCAATAACGGGCTGGAGCTCCTGGATGAAGGCGGCGCCGATGCCGATGCGATGGACCTGATCCGCACCAGCGCGCTCAATGCTTCCGTCCGCCTGAAATTCGCACGTCTCGCCTTCGGCGCGTCGGGCTCCGTCGGCGCCTCGATCGACACCGGCGAGGCCGAGCGTGCAGCCAAGGATTTCGCCGTCGCCGAGAAGAAGACCGAGGTGATCTGGAACGGACCGCGCGCCATCGTCGCCAAGAACCGTGTCAAGCTGCTGCTCAACCTCTTCCTCGTTGCCTATTCCGCCATTCCGCGCGGCGGCGTGCTCGAGGTAACGCTCGAAAATCCCGAGTTCGATGCGAAATTCAAGCTCACGTCCAAAGGCAAACTGATGCGCCTGCCGCCGAAGTTCGTCGAGATATCGACCGGCACTATCGAGGAAGCGATCGATGCCCATTCGATCCAGCCCTATTACACCGTGCTTCTGGCGCAGGAGTGCGGAATGACGCTTGATCACAGCGCCAGCGCCGACGAACTGGTGTTCACGGCAGTGGCTGCGGCAGCCTGATTTCGGGGCGCGGACCTGTGTCGGCGCCCCGTCCGGTAACGATTCGTTAGCCTGATGGACCTATTCTCCAGGGTTGTAAGAGGCCTCTTGCTGCGACGAATGCGGGGGCAAAGGAGCGGCCATGCAAAGGTTCATGATCACCGATAATTCGGACATCGTCCGCAAGGTCGGCAAACGCATTCTCTCCGAACTCGACTTTCTCGTCAGCGAGGCCTCCAACGCCGGCGAGGCGCTGCAGCGCTGCCAGGCGGAGCTGCCGGAATATCTGATCGTCGATTCCGGCATGGAAGGCGCCCTCGACCTCATCGCTGCCATCCGTGCCATGGAGGGCGGCAAAGAGGTCAAGATCTATTACTGCGTCGTCGAGGCGGATCTGAAGAAACTGATGGCGGGCAAACGGGCCGGTGCCACCGACTTCCTGCTGAAGCCGTTCGATCGCAAGATCCTGACCGCCGTTTTCGGAAACCGCGCGATCGCCGCCTGACGCGATCTCTTCCGCCGATATCGGCACCAACGGAGCATGATGCCGCGTGCAAGCGGTTTCGGCTACCCCACGTTATTTCCTTGATCGAAATACAGAGGATTTCAGGCCGATCCAGCCTGAGATCATGTGCTGCGAGGGCGGATTCTTATTGCTTACCGTAGGCAGAAACGAAAAATCCCGCCGAAAAGGCGGGATCTTCGTTTATCCGATAAGGGGGATCGGAAAAAATATCAGGCGGTTTCGGCGTATTCGGCACCATCCGGCTCGCGAAGAACGTAACCACGGCCCCAGACGGTCTCGATGTAGTTGGCGCCGCCGGCAGCGTTGGCGAGCTTCTTGCGGAGCTTGCAGATGAAGACGTCGATGATCTTCAGTTCCGGCTCGTCCATGCCGCCGTAGAGGTGGTTCAGGAACATTTCCTTGGTGAGGGTTGTGCCCTTGCGGAGCGAAAGCAGCTCCAGCATCTGATATTCCTTGCCCGTCAGGTGGACGCGCTGGCCGCCGACTTCGACAGTCTTGGCATCGAGGTTGACGATCAGCTCGCCGGTCATGATGACCGACTGGGCGTGTCCCTTGGAGCGGCGGACGATGGCGTGGATGCGGGCGACGAGCTCGTCCTTGTGGAACGGCTTGGTCATGTAGTCGTCAGCGCCGAAACCGAGGCCGCGAACCTTGTCTTCGATGCCGGCCATGCCCGACAGAATAAGGATGGGCGTCTTGACCTTGGACAGCCGGAGAGTGCGAAGCACTTCATATCCGGACATGTCGGGCAGGTTCAGATCGAGAAGGATGATATCATAATCATACAGCTTGCCCAGATCGACGCCTTCTTCACCGAGATCGGTGGTATAAACATTAAAACTCTCTGATTTAAGCATCAACTCGATGCTCTGCGCCGTCGCGCTGTCATCCTCGATTAGAAGTACCCGCATAATTATCCCCTTTACCGCCGCCGAAAGGTGGTCTGGCCCCCTACACGATACCGAACACGCTACGTGATTTGAAAGCTGCCACGAAATGGTTAACAAATTCTAATTCACTCTGGCAAGGAGTATCGAATTTATTAAACAATTTTTCCATTTCTCTGTTTTCCAATAGGAATCTCAAAAAGGTGCTTCTCAACTTTAACATTAGGAAACAGCGCTAAGTGATTCATCCGACTCGCCAATGAAAAGGTTCGAACTTCATGCCTCGGCATTTACCGACCCTTAAATCATCGGGCCTATCATTAACGATGCCCGTAAACGAAAGGTTACCAGCGGTAGGTATTTGTTAATATCGCGGGAAATTTTTTAGCAAACCGTGTCAAAGCGGCGCGCAGGGCGGTTTCAAGTTGAGCCGGGGTCTCGCATCACGGGAGTAATGCGTATGAAGTCGCGAGAAAGTCTCGTTCGCCTGAAGGAATTTCAGGTGAACGAAAAACGACGTCAGTTGCAGCAGTTGCAGATGATGATGTCTGAATTCGAACGGATGACGAAGGATCTGGAGAGCCAGATCGTCGTCGAGGAAAAGAAGTCCGGTATTTCCGATCCGAATCACTTTGCTTATCCGACCTTCGCCAAGGCCGCGCGTCAGCGGGCCGACAACCTGCAGGTTTCGATCAAGGAACTGAAGATGCAGGAAGAGACGCTGGAAATGGCGCTCGAGGAGATGCAGGCGGAATATGCAAGGGCCACAGCGCTCGAAGAGCGTGACGGCGGCGCCAGAGCAAGGGCGTAAGAGAAACGGCGGGTGCCGGCTTCGGCGCCCTGGGATCGCCACTGAGAAGCCATGTATGATGGGCGCGCTGTCCGTTATACATGGCTTTTGGTGTTCGCCTTGTGGCGTCGCTCCCACCGGAAACGAGATTCGTCCCCCGCAGGGACGATTTTACTTTATGCACGTCCTTGTCCCAAACCCGCTGTGCGCTTTTGGGCGACATCCATTAATTCACGACATCCTTCCATTCCGGATGGCGTTGCGCCTGCGCCTTGAAGAATGGGCAGAGCGGGAAGATCTTCCAGCCGCCGGTGCGGGCTGCCTCCACGGCGTGGAGCGCCAGTGCCTGGCCGACACCTTTGCCGCGCAGCGAATCGGGAACGGCCGTGTGATCGATGATGACCAGCTTTGGCGATGTGCGTGAATAGGTCATCTCCGCCTCGTGCCCTTCGACCTCGGCCGCATAGCGGCCGCCGGAGACGCCTTCCTCACTTCGAATGTCCATTGTCTTTCCTCATAACCGATATTGTCGTAGCGGACCGTGACATGGCGGCGCGGTCGTGCCAAGCCGTGGAGGCAATACAGGCAGGAGACAGAGTGTTCATGCAAAACGTCGGATCGATGAGAGGTTCAGGGCAATGAGTGCGCTTTCGATGGCTCGCCCCGTGCTTCTCGTGGCTGCGCCGTTCTTCCTGGCGCTCGGCCTCGTCTTGCCGCTGGTCCGTTTCGAGACGCTGTATTTCTTCGACGAAACGCCGTCGCTCATCGAAATCATCGTCTCGCTCTGGCAAGGCGGGGACGGGCTGCTGGCGGCAATCGTCGCCCTGGTTTCGATCCTGCTCCCGTTTCTGAAGATGATCGGCATCACCGTGGAGGCGATGGGGATCACCGCAGAAGCGACCGCCGCCGGGGGTGGGGCCGGCAGCCTGTTCTATCGTCGCGTCGTACCGCATCTGTCCAAGTGGTCGATGATGGATGTGCTGCTCGTCGCGATCGTCATTGCGGCGGCGAAGACGACGGGGCTGGCGGATGCCTTCACGCAGCCCGGCCTCTGGTGCTACGCGGCCTCGTCAATGATTTCGGGCCTTCTTCATTCCCTCATGGGAGATGCGTCCGGCCCGAAATAAATGTCGTCAATGCTGGGTGATCAGTGACGATATTGCTGAATGCGCGTGGTGCGCAGGCCGGCAAGACCGTGGCTGTTGATCGACGACTGCCAGGAGAGGAATTCTTCGACCGTGAGCGTGTAACGCTCGCAGGCCTCTTCCAAGCTCAACAAGCCACCGCGGACAGCCGCGACAACCTCTGCCTTCCGGCGAATCACCCAGCGCCGCGTATTGGGCGGCGGAAGATCCGCGATCGTCAGGGGGCTGCCATCGGGGCCGATGACATATTTTACTCGGGGACGTATCATTTCGGTCATTGGACTCTCTACACAACGCAAGACCACGAGCCCCACTCTAGCCTGCCACATTTAAAAATTGCCTAAACCCATCGTAAGACTTTGATAACAAATTTAGACGCCCGCCCTGGCCGGTGATGGAGGCGGCTGCCTGCCGCCACGTCAATTTGTAGCGCCTGCATGGGAGCCATACGGAATGAATATCAGCTGATTTCCCGGGACGATCTTATAGGGGCGGCAACATAAGAATGAGCGCAAGACTTCGTCTCCGTTCTTCCCGCTGTATCAGTCCAGTTCGTGTTTTTGATGCTTCGTATCCTCGGGATGCGGGCAGAAACCGTCTTTGCTGATGCCCCGGCGCGAAGTTTTCGCCGCCGGCAGCGAGGCCGAGCCGAAGCTGGCCATACGAGGATATGAAGTTGAAAAGACGTGAGCGCGCAGTCGGCGACTGCGTTGAGGATGCTGCATTTTCGCCTTCGCAGGCCGATGGCACCGGGGTTTCGGCCGACGACTGCAAGGAACGGCTCGACGCGATGGCGAAGCTTGCGGGCTTCGATTTCTATCTGCTCTCGGCTTTCCCGCGGGGCGACCGCACAGCTTTCACCGAAAACCGGTTGATCAGCAATTGGCCGCAAAGCCTTGTCGACTTCTACGAGGCTGCCGATCTCTTCTATTGCGGCAGACTGGTGACCGCGATGAAGCGGACGATTGTGCCGATCTTCTGCGAGGAGGGGTCGTTTGCGGGCAGCGCCGCCAATCAGGAAAACCGCAAACTCAACGTGCTCTTTCAGATGCATGGGCTGAAGAATACCTTCGCCTTCACGCTGCACGACGCTGACCTGAAACAATACATCTTCGCCTTCTCAGGCGACTGTCCCATGCCCAATCGAGAGCAGGCGATGGCTCTGCTCTATGGCTGCATGGAGCTTCTGGACAAAGTTTCGCGTAGCAGCAGCGTGGAGGATGGCCCGTTGGAGACGCTCACCCGGCGCGAAATCGAATGCCTGCGACGCTGGCTGATTCTTTAAATCGGAATCGATTTAAGGAATCAGCCAGCAATTCAAAGTGCTACAGCGTCCTTTGCGCGTCTAAAAAGACGCGCGGCGCTGTAGTCGGCGGCCGGCAAGAGCAGCGACGAGATCGCGATCATTCTCGATCTCTCGTCGCATACGGTGGTGGGTTATCTGAAGAGCGCGATGCGCAAGCTCGATTCGGTCAGCCGCATGCAGGCGGTCGCCGGAGCATTCCGGTACCGGCTGCTCTGAGGCAGCCGGCCCTTTCTCACAAAGCTAAAGCTGGGAAGCATGTCGCGCAAAGTGTACATCGCTTTTTGTGCGACATGCGCAAAACAAAGACTAAAGCGCGAGGAGCGAATCTGAAAGATCGCGACGTGCTTTAGAAGCCTTTTCCGCGGGTCAGCTCCGACACGACGGTTCCGAAAATGATGCGCATGTCCATCAAGATCGAAAAATTCCCGACGTAGTAGAGATCGCTGGCGATGCGCGCGCGCGCCTTGGCCGGACGATCGGTCGGACCGCGCAGGCCGCGCATCTGGGCAAGACCCGTCATGCCGGGGCGCATCGCATGGCGCTGATGGTATTCCGGTACGAGCTCTTCGTAGAGCACGCCGCCGGCGCGCATGCCGATCGCATGGCAGCGCGGACCGACGACCGACATGTGGCCCAGCAGTACGTTCAGCAGCTGCGGCAACTCATCGACATTCGTGCGGCGCAGAATGGCACCGACGCGAGTGACGCGCGGATCGTTCATCACCGTCTGGGCAACGCCGGAGACGTCGCAGAGGTCGGTGCGCATGGAACGGAACTTGTAGACCTTGATGGCCTTGCAGTTCTTGCCCCAGCGGGTCTGCTTGAAGAGCACCGGCCCTGGGCTGTCGATCTTGATCAGCAGGGCGACGAACAGAAGGAAAGGGGCGAGGACGAGGAGGGCGCTCAACGACGAAACAATGTCGAACGCCCGCTTCAGGACCAGATCCACCAACGGCGCCTGCGGCGCATCGCTGTGGATAACAGGGGTCTGGATCTTCAGGCTCGGCTGCTGGCGGCGGCTCGGCCGGAAGGACTCTGTCGAAATGCTGTTGTTTAATTCCGTGATGCTCAAGGATCGTACTCTGTTGTCTTCGAGGGGGCGCGGCGGCAATAGGCGATCAATGGTTAACCCTGTCACCAGGGCTGCACTTAGGTCTTGGTAACCCTACTAAAACGGAAAAATGCGACAATTGTGTAATGGTGTCCAGAGAAATATCGCATCGCAGCAAATCTTTCGCATCTGCGTTAAGTTGAGGCAAGCTCATGATATTTCGTTAATAATTGAAATTTTGTCAAAGTTTCTAGGCCTTTGGAGGGGTTCGCCGGGGGCCGGCGACGTGCCGTTTCGACACTTGGCCCATGGCTCTTAACCGTATTTCTTAACGGCAGACGAGGCGAAATTTTTCTGATGAAGATATCGATTGGTGTCGAAGCCGTGTCAGAATGTGACAAAATCAAGGCGTGTTGGGTGGCGGCATAGCGTCCGGAAACGATGCAGAGCGACGAGTTTCCGGCCAGAATCACTTGGTGAGGCCCGATCGCGCGAATCACTCACAGCTGGAAATGGGATCGTGGACACGCTTCCGGACCCGCAGGGGGGGAGGATATTGGCGGGTAAGGGGGGGGCCGGAGGTCGATCGCGGATCGTTGCGTCAGACCTGGACGCGTGGCGGCGATGCAAAGGATTGCGCCGCCTGCCGGTATTCAGCGATTCCCGCGGGTGATCACGCCGGTTCGAGGACGCGTTTCCTGCCGCCCCAGGAGATGAAGTTCGGGTTGGCGAAGTCGAAATCGGCCGCCGTTCCCGTCTTGCCGTAGGTCAGCGGCGTTCCGTCCAGCGTCACCGTCGAACCGCCAGCGGCGCGCAGCACCGCATCACCGGCCGCGGTGTCCCATTCCATCGTGCGGGTGAAACGCGGATAGACGTCGGCCTTGCCTTCCGCCAGCAGGCAGAACTTCAACGAGGAACCGATATTGGTGCATTTGAAGATCGCGTGGTCGGCGAGGAAGCTTCCGGTCTCCGGGCTGTTGTGACGAAGGCTTGCAAGCGCCAGCCTGTCGTCCGGCTGTTCGCGCACCGTGATTGCGCTGCGCGCACCAACCGTGAAATCGTCCATGACGACGAGCCTTTCGGCGTGGCCGCGTTCTCCAGAGAAGGCAAGCCCCAGCGCCGGCGCATAGACGATGCCGGCCACTGGGGCGCCGTTCTCGATATAGGCGATGTTGACGGTGAATTCCTGTCGTCCGTCGACAAACTCACGGGTGCCGTCGAGAGGGTCGACCAGGAAGAAGCCTCGGCCGCCGATGTCGGGCACCTTGCCGGCGGCGACCGATTCTTCCGCCACGACGGGTATTTCGGGATAATCTCTGGCGAGATGAGCGAGGATGATGCGTTCGGCCTCCTCGTCGGCGACCGTGACCGGACTTGCATCCGCCTTCATGGCGACAGGGAAGCCTTCGCGCAAGACCGTGATGATGGCCTTGCCGGCTTCGAGCGCCGCCTTTTCAAATGTCCTCAGCATTGTCCTTTTGCCGTTCGCCACGCGGCGAGCACCCCGCTGTTGCTCGTCCGCAAACCATCCCTGTCACAACCAGATACGCAAGCTTATATGGTGTTCCCCGTCGTGCTCCGCATCCCTCAATACGCAGCCTGATGATGCTACCATAAGTTTTCAGCCTTGTCAGACGAAGATGCTGCATCTCTGGTGAAATGGCATTCGTCAAAGGGGCTGCCTTGGGGTCTGAATTTGCTCCATCTTCCAATTCTGTGGAATAGCTTACGCAGAAAGCAGTGCAGGAAATCGACGGCGATATCGCCGGATGGTTAACCCAGTGGCCGTTTCTGGCTAAAAATAGGCCCTGCTCTGCCGTTTTTCTGTGGATTTTGGTTCAAAATGCGCCAGTTAACCCTGTTTCCGCAAGAATCTGTCGGAGTAAACCCTTTTTGTCTTCACATTTTCGACGAAACCGCTATGCATTCGGCCTATGAGGTTCCCTGAAACGGGGAACCGAAGAACCAAAAAGAGATGCAGCATGTTTCGCTCGCATCCAGGGGAAAACGACATATGGAGTATTTCGTCCAGCAGCTCTTAAACGGGCTGACGCTCGGATCCATCTATGGCCTTGTGGCTATTGGCTATACGATGGTTTACGGCATTATCGGCATGATCAATTTCGCCCATGGCGACATCTTCATGCTCGGTGGTTTCGCCGCTCTTATCGTCTTCCTCGTCCTCACATCCATCTTCGCAGGTCTCCCGGTGGCCGTTCTGCTGCTGGTGATGCTTGTCGTTGCGATGCTGATGACGAGTTTGTGGAATTGGACGATCGAGCGCGTCGCATACCGGCCCCTGCGCGGGTCCTTCCGCCTGGCGCCGCTGATTACCGCGATCGGCATGTCGATCACGCTGTCCAACTTCATCCAGGTGACGCAGGGTCCACGCAACAAGCCGATCCCGCCGATGGTGAGCTCGGTCTACCAGTTCGGCAACATCTCGGTGTCGCTGAAGCAGATCATCATCATCGTGATCACCGCAGTGCTGCTGACGATCTTCTGGTACATCGTCAATCGCACGGCACTCGGCCGTGCCCAGCGCGCCACTGAGCAGGATCGCAAGATGGCGGCGCTGCTCGGCGTCAACGTCGACCAGACGATCTCGATCACTTTCGTTATGGGTGCGGCACTCGCGGCCGTGGCCGGCACGATGTACCTGATGTATTATGGCGTCGCCTCGTTTAACGACGGCTTCACGCCTGGTGTGAAGGCCTTCACGGCAGCCGTTCTCGGCGGCATCGGTTCGTTGCCCGGCGCCGTCTTTGGCGGCCTGCTTATCGGCCTTATCGAGTCGCTGTGGTCGGCATACTTCACCATCGCCTACAAGGACGTCGCGACCTTTGCGATCCTGGCTTTCGTGTTGATCTTCAAGCCGACCGGCATCCTCGGGCGGCCGGAAGTCGAGAAGGTATAACGTCATGGCAAACATCGAAAATTCTGCAGGCAAGCCCGATGCCGGACTTGTCCGCAAAGGCCTTACCGAAGCTCTTTTCGCCGCCGTCCTGTCGTTCGGCATGTTCGTTCTCTATGTCGGCCTCAAGACCGACCAGAACATCAGCAACGAGTTGATCATTGTCCAGCGCTGGGGCCTGCTTGCGATCTTCGTCGCGGTCGCCGCCATCGGCCGCTTCGCCATGGTCGTTTTCATCAGGCCGAATATCGACCGCCGCAAGCTCAGCAAGGCGCGCGAGGGCGAGCTCGCCATCTCGACCGAGAAGAGCTTCTTCCACCGGCATTTCCTGAAGATCGCGCTGATCGCGCTGCTGCTTTATCCCATGGTGGTGGTGGCGATCAGAGGCCCTCAGGGCTCGCTGACATATGTCGACAATTTCGGCATCCAGATCCTGATCTATGTGATGCTCGCCTGGGGGCTGAACATCGTCGTCGGCCTCGCCGGCCTGCTCGACCTCGGCTATGTCGCCTTCTATGCCGTCGGCGCTTATTCCTACGCGCTGCTTTCGAGCTATTTCGGCCTGTCCTTCTGGGTGCTGCTGCCGCTTTCGGGCATCTTCGCGGCACTCTGGGGCGTCATTCTCGGCTTCCCGGTGCTGCGCCTGCGCGGCGATTACCTTGCCATCGTGACGCTTGCCTTCGGTGAAATCATTCGTCTCGTCCTCATCAACTGGACTGACGTGACGAAGGGCACCTTCGGTATCTCGAGCATCCCGAAGGCAACACTCTTCGGCATTCCCTTCGATGCGACGGCCGGCGGCTTTGCCAAGCTCTTTCACCTGCCGATCTCCTCGGCCTATTACAAGATCTTCCTGTTCTATTTGATCCTGGCGCTCTGCATGCTGACGGCCTATGTCACCATCCGGCTGCGCCGCATGCCGATCGGACGCGCCTGGGAAGCTTTGCGCGAAGACGAGATCGCCTGCCGTTCGCTCGGTATCAACACGGTGACGACCAAGCTCACCGCCTTTGCGACAGGCGCGATGTTTGCCGGTTTCGCCGGCTCGTTCTTTGCCGCCCGCCAGGGCTTCGTCTCGCCGGAATCCTTCGTCTTCCTGGAATCGGCCGTCATTCTCGCCATTGTTGTCCTTGGCGGCATGGGGTCGTTGACCGGCATCGCGATTGCCGCCATCGTCATGGTCGGCGGCACCGAGTTGCTGCGCGAGATGAGCTTCCTAAAACTCATCTTCGGACCAGATTTTACGCCGGAACTCTACCGCATGTTGATCTTCGGCCTCGCCATGGTCGTCGTCATGCTGTTCAAGCCGCGCGGCTTCGTCGGCTCGCGTGAGCCGACAGCCTTCCTCAGAGAACGCAAGGCGATATCCGGAAGCTTCATCAAGGAGGGCCATGGTTGATGAGCCCCGTAACGAATACGATGTCTGACGACACTCTTCTCAAGGTCGAACACCTGTCGATGAAGTTCGGCGGCCTGATGGCCATCAACGACTTCTCCTTCGAAGCCAAGCGTGGCGATATCACCGCGCTGATCGGCCCGAACGGCGCCGGCAAGACCACCGTCTTCAACTGCATCACCGGCTTCTACAAGCCGACGATGGGCATGATCACGTTCAACCAGAAGAGCGGCAAGCAATACCTGCTGGAGCGCCTGCCGGACTTTCGCATCACCAAGGAAGCCAAGGTCGCGCGTACCTTCCAGAACATCCGGCTGTTCTCCGGCCTGACCGTTCTCGAAAACCTGCTGGTTGCCCAGCACAACAAGCTGATGAAGGCATCGGGTTATACGATCCTCGGCCTTATCGGTGTCGGCCCCTATAGGCGGGAAGCGGCCGAGGCGATCGAGCTTGCCCGTTTCTGGCTTGAGAAGGCCGACCTGATCGACCGCGCCGACGACCCCGCCGGCGATTTGCCTTACGGCGCCCAGCGGCGTCTCGAAATCGCCCGCGCCATGTGCACCGGCCCGGAGCTGCTTTGCCTGGATGAACCGGCTGCCGGCCTCAACCCACGGGAATCGGCAACGCTCAACGCGCTGCTGAAGAGCATTCGCGCCGAAACCGGAACGTCGATCCTGCTGATCGAGCACGACATGTCTGTGGTCATGGAAATCTCCGACCACGTCGTCGTCCTCGAATATGGTCAGAAGATTTCCGATGGCACGCCGGATCACGTGAAGAACGATCCGCGGGTCATCGCGGCCTATCTTGGCGTCGAGGATGAAGAAGTGGAAGAGGTGATCGCAGCCGTCGAGCAGCTCGAAGGAGGCGCAAACTGATGGGCGATGAAGTAATGACGGGTCAACCGCTCCTTCAGGTGAATGGCGTCGAAACCTATTACGGCAATATCCGGGCGCTGGCCGGCGTCGATGTCCACGTCAACAAGGGCGAGATCGTCAGCCTGATCGGCGCCAATGGCGCCGGCAAGTCGACACTGATGATGACGATCTGCGGCAGCCCGCAGGCCCGCACCGGTTCGGTGGTCTTCGAGGGCCGCGACATCACCCGCATGCCGACGCATGAAATCGCCCGTCTGCGCATTGCACAGTCGCCGGAAGGCCGCCGCATCTTCCCGCGCATGACGGTTCTGGAAAATCTTCAGATGGGTGCCGGCCTCGACAATCTGAAACACTTCGCCGAAGACGTCGAGAAGATCTTCACGCTCTTCCCGCGTCTCAAGGAACGTCACGCCCAGCGGGGTGGAACACTTTCGGGCGGCGAGCAGCAGATGCTGTCGATCGGCCGCGCGCTGATGGCGCGCCCGAAGCTGCTGCTTCTCGACGAACCCTCGCTCGGTCTTGCGCCGCTGATCGTCAAGGGCATCTTCGAGGCGATCAAGAAGCTCAACGAGGCGGAGGGGCTCACCGTTTTCCTCGTCGAGCAGAACGCGTTCGCCGCCCTCAGGCTTTCACACCGCGCTTATGTGATGGTGAACGGCAAGGTGACGATGAGCGGCTCCGGCAAGGAGCTTCTTGCCAATCCCGAGGTCCGCGCCGCCTATCTCGAAGGCGGAAGACACTAGGTCGAAAGGAGAGTTTGACATGCAGGGACTTTTCTTCGAAGCGGATGCCGGCCCCCTTGTGGCGATCCGAGTCATCGTCTTGCTCTTAGGCTTCTGGACCGCCTGGCGCGCCGGCAAAGCGGTTGCCGAGGGCTGGAGCGATTATCCGCTGGTCATCGTCTATACATTTCTGCTCGCCTGGGCGATGCAGTTCCTGCATCATGCCCTGTTCAATGGGCCGATGCTCAACGCCTTCTACTATATCCTCGACTTCGTGACGCTGCTGGTGTTCTCGACGGCCGGCTTCCGCTACCGCCGCACCAATCAGATGGTTAACAACTATTACTGGCTGTACGAAAAAACTTCCGCGTTTTCGTGGAAGGACAAACATTGACAGTCCGTTGAAACTAGGCATGAATTGCCTTCCGAGTGGAACAGCTTTCCTGGCGCAGTCAATGGTGGGTAGTGCGCTGGGCCTTGGACCGGAACCCGCCCAAAAATTGGGAGTAATAATATGAAGAAGTCTCTTCTGTCGGCGGTGGCTCTGACGGCGATGGTCGCCTTCAGCGGCAACGCATGGGCCGACGTTCTCATCGCTGTCGCTGGTCCGCTGACTGGTCCGAACGCCGCGTTCGGCGCTCAGCTCCAGAAGGGTGCTGAACAGGCAGCCGCCGACATCAACGCGGCTGGCGGCATCAACGGCGAGCAGATCAAGATCGAGCTCGGCGACGACGTCTCCGACCCGAAGCAGGGCATTTCGGTCGCCAACAAGTTCGCTGCTGACGGCGTCAAGTTTGTCATCGGCCACTTCAACTCGGGCGTTTCGATCCCGGCCTCGGAAGTCTATGCCGAAAACGGCATCCTCGAAATCACCCCGGCCGCGACGAACCCGACTTTCACGGAACGGGGCCTCTGGAACACGTTCCGCACCTGCGGCCGTGACGACCAGCAGGGTGCCATCGCCGGCAAATATCTTGCCGATCACTTCAAGGACGCCAAGATCGCTGTCGTTCACGACAAGACCCCCTACGGTCAGGGCCTTGCCGACGAAACCAAGAAGGCTATGAATGCCGCTGGCGTCACGGAAGTCATATACGAAGGCATCAACGTCGGCGACAAGGACTTCTCGGCCCTCATCGCCAAGATGAAGGAAGCCGGCGTCTCGATCATCTATTGGGGTGGTCTGCACACCGAAGCCGGTCTCATCATCCGCCAGGCGGCCGACCAGGGCCTGAAGGCGACGCTGGTTTCGGGCGACGGTATCGTTTCGAACGAACTGGCCTCGATCGCTGGTGACGCCGTCGCCGGTACGCTGAACACCTTCGGCCCCGATCCGACAGCGAACCCTGCGAACAAGGAACTCGTCGAAAAGTTCAAGGCCGCTGGTTTCAATCCGGAAGCCTACACGCTCTATTCCTACGCTGCGATGCAGACGATCGCCGGGGCCGCCAAGGCTGCCGGTTCGCTGGATCCTGAGGCCGTTGCCAAGGCCATGAAGGAAAAGGGCCCGTTCCCGACCGTTCTCGGCGACATTTCGTTCGACGAAAAGGGCGACCCGAAGATTCCTGGCTACATCATGTATGAATGGAAGAAGGGTCCGGACGGCAAGTACAGCTACTTCCCGCAGGGCATGTAACCCTCGCTTCCCTTTATGGGACATGATTATCGAAGCCCGGTTCCGACCGGGCTTCTTTCTTTTTGCGGGTGTTTCAATTCCGGTCTGGCTACCGTGCCGCAATCGCTCATCGATCGATCCCACGAAGACGGAGCGTTATGGCGTGCGGCAGCTCGCTTCGCTGGGGGGGCTGACGGCGAAAAATGGTACGATCCGGCGCTTGACCGTCATGGTCCCGCGGCATCTCGGCAGCGCCACGGAACTAAATTAGCCTCCATCACCCTCTCACATCTCGTACAGCACGTGCGTGGCTTTCACGGCGGCCGAGGCGCGGTTCTCGACGCCGAGCTTCACGTAAATCTGTTCGAGGTGTTTGTTCACCGTCCGCGCCGACAGTCCCAATATTTCGCCGATGTCGCGGTTGGCCTTGCCCTTGGCGATCCAGAGCAGCACTTCGGATTCGCGCTGGGTGAGCGAGAAGCGCTGGCGCAGCACCTCGTCGTCGCTGCGCTGACTGGCGGCGGTGAGGCGGAAGAGATATTCGTCAGGGCCGATTGCGCCGAGGAAGGCGAGCTGCAGCGCTGCCTGGCCGGCATGGGCGATCGAGATGATGCCGTCGCGCACTGCGGCGACGCGATCGCGCATCCAGCCGGCGATATGGCGAACGACGATTTCCATGCCGTCGTCGCTGCCCATGGCGGCATTGACCAGCCGTGTCGCTTGCGGCGTTGACCAGTGGATGGCGCCGTCGCCCTTGACTGCCAGCAGATGGCGGCCGGCTGCGTCCAGGGCGATGCGGGCGCTTTGGGCCGAGCGAGCGTTGCGCAGATGGACGCGGATGCGGGCGCGCAGTTCATCGATGTTGATCGGCTTGCTGAGATAATCGACGCCGCCGGATTCCAGCGCGTGCACGACATGCTCGGTCTCGGTCAGGCCGGTCATGAAGACGACAGGCACCTGCGCCACCGCGGCATTCGCCTTCAGCCGGCGGCAGGTCTCGAAGCCATCCATACCCGGCATCACCGCGTCGAGCAGGATGAGATCGGGCGTGATGCGCTCGACGATACCAAGTGCCGCCGTGCCCGATGTGGCGATCAGCACGGAGAAGCCGGATTGTTCGAGCGCGTCGGTCATGAAGCCGAGGGCTTCGGCCGAGTCGTCGACGAGCAGAACGATGTCGCGGGGGAGGGCCGGCTCAGCCAATGGATTCCACCTTTTCGTCGAAGTCGTGCAGGAAGGTCATGAAGCCGGCGAGATCGAAGGCGGCGACATAGGCGCGAAGTTCCTCCGTGAATGGCTGATTTGCCTCCACCTTGGCAAGGTCCGAAAGCTTGGCTTCAATGCCTCTGATATAGCCGATCTCGCCGAGCCGCAGCAATTCCTGCACATGGGCAGCACCTGGACTCAGCATCGGCGCTTCGATCTTGACAGGAATGGCTGGCACGGCATCGGCATAGATCCATGTCAGGCCAAGATGCAGGGCGAGCTTATCGCGCAGCTGGCGGATGTCGACCGGCTTGCCGATCGCATCGTTGTGGCTGTCGTCGCTGTCGCTGAGAACGGCCGCATCACCGATATTGGCCGAGAGCATCAGCACCGGCGCCGTCTGGCCGGCCTCGCGCAGACGCGAGACGAGCTGCCAGCCGTTCATGCCGGGCATCAAAATATCGACCAGGAAGAGGTCCGGCATGATGCCCTCGATCAGCGTCAGGCATTCGCCGCCGCCTGCTGCCGTCAGCACGATGAAATCGAGCGGCGCCAGGATCTCGCGCATCATCTCGCGGTGGTCCTCGTTATCGTCGACGACGACAACAGTGCGGCGCGGGCCGTCATAACCGACAACGCGCTTCTCCTGCGGCGCTGCGGCCACGGCGCGCATGACGGCGGACAGCATCAGCCGGACGCGGAAGGTCGAGCCTTCGTCCTTCACGCTTGCAACCGAGATCTCGCCACCGAGCGTATTGGTCAAAAGCCGGGTGATGGTGAGGCCGAGGCCGAGCCCTGGCATCGGCCGCACGCTTTCGGCCTCACCGCGCTGGAAGGGTTCGTAAATACGGGGCAGGTCTTTCTCCGTGATGCCTCGGCCGGTATCGGCAACGGTGAAGGTCGCGACCTGGCTGCGATAGCCGACGTCGAAGGTGACGCTGCCTTCGTCAGTGAACTTGATGGCATTGGAGAGCAGGTTGACCAGGATCTGGCGCAGGCGCTTTTCGTCGGTGCGGACGAATTGCGGCAAGGCCGGGGCGCGCTCATGGATGAAGGCAAGCCCCTTTGCCTGCGCCTGCGGGCGGAACATATCGACGATCTGGTCGAGGAAATCCTGGATGTTGATCTCGTTGGAATAGACCTGCAGACGGCCGGCCTCGATCTTGGAAATATCGAGCAGGCCATCGATCAGCCCGGAGAGGTGTTCGGCGCTGCGGCGGATGACCTTGATCGAGGATTGGCGCGGCGCCGGGATGGTCTCGTCGCGTTCGAGGATCTGGGCGTAGCCGAGCACGGCGTTCAGCGGCGTGCGTAATTCGTGGCTGAGCCCGACGACATAGCGGCTCTTGGCGCGGTTGGCGGCCTCGGCGGTTTCCTTGGCGTTCTGCAAGGCGGCGTCGGTCTTCTTGTGGGCGGCGATTTCCTTGAGCAGCAGCGTGTTCTGGCGTGAGGATTCCTCCTCGGCAACGACGCGGCTGTCATGGGCGAGCACATAGAACCAGCAGACGACGCCTGAGATCACCGAGAAGACGAAGAAGACGATGAGGATGGTGCGATTGACGACCTCACCCGTCTCGGGCGAGGCGGAGGCGACCTGATGGGCAATCATCGCCAGGATTGCTCCGATGGCGGTCAATGCCAAAACGACGGCGATGCCGTAGCGGCCAAGGCGCGTCGTCAGCTTCCCCAGAATGGCTTCCGGCAGCAGCGCCTTGGCGACGGTGCCGACCTGCGCGTTGAAACGGGCGGACGGCTTGCACATGTCGTGGCAGCGGCTATCGAGCGAGCAGCAGAGCGAGCAGATCGGCGCGGCATAGGCCGGGCACCAGGCCATGTCCTCCGGCTCGAAGGGATGCTCGCAGACCGAGCAGGTGATGTTCGTCAGGTTCTTCCAGCTCTGGCGCGGCTTGCGGGCGAGATAGAACTTGCCTTTCGTTGCCCAGGCGATGGCAGGCGAGGCGACCAGCGCGATGACGAGGGTGATATAGGGAGCGAGCGAGGCGGCGATCTCGCCGAAGGCGCCGAAATGGGCAATCAGCGACACCGTCGCCGACAGCGTCATGGCGCCGAGGCCGACCGGGTTGATGTCGTAGAGGTGGGCCCGCTTGAACTCGATGCCGGGAGGAGCCAGCCCCAGCGGCTTGTTGATGAAGAGATCGGCGGAGATCGTGCAGAGCCAGGCCATGGCGATGATCGAGAAGATGCCGAGCGTCTCCTCCAGCAGCCGGTAGATGCCGAGTTCCATCAAAAGCAGAGCGATTGCGACGTTGAACACCAGCCAGATGACGCGGCCGGGATGGCTGTGCGTCAGTCGCGAGAAGAAGTTCGACCAGGCGAGCGAACCGGCATAGGCGTTCATCACGTTGATCTTCAGCTGCGAGACGACGACGAAGGCGGCCATCAACAGCAGCGCGCCATTGTGCCAGGGGACCATGTAGCCGAAGGCGGTCAGATACATCTGCGCCGGGTCGGCGGCGCGATCGAGCGGGACGCCCGAGGTGAAGGTCAGCACCACCAGGAAGGAGCCGGCAAGCAGCTTCGGCGCACCGATGATGACCCAGCCGGGGCCGGCGAGAAAGATCGCCAGGCGGTGGCGCCACTTGCGCTGCGGGTCCGGCGGCAGGAAGCGCAGGAAGTCGGCCTGTTCGCCGATCTGCGACATCAGCGCCAGGATTACGGCGGAGGCAGCGCCGAACTCCACCAGATTGAATTCGGCGATGGTGCCGGGCGGGCCGGAGGCATGGCGGATGCCGGCAAAGGCGCGCCAGAGATCGAATTTTTCCCAGTCCAGCAAGGCGATGAAGATGAAGGGAAGGATATTCAGCACGATCCAGAAGGGCTGGGTCATCAGCTGGAACTTGCTGATCAGACGCACGCCGTGCGTCACCAGCGGGATCACCATGACGGCGCTGATGATGTAGCCGATCCAGAGCGGGATGCCGAGGGTGAGCTCCAGCGCCCCGGACATGATCGATGCCTCGATCGCAAACAGCATGAAGGTGAAGCTCGCATAGATCAGCGAGGTGATGGTCGAGCCGATATAGCCGAAGCCCGCGCCGCGCGTCAGCAGATCGATGTCGACGCCGTGGCGGATGGCGTAGCGGCTGATCGGTAGGCCGATCGCCAGCATGGCGACCGAGGCGACGATGATGGCGTAAAAGGCGTTGGTGGTGCCGTAGGAGAGGGTGATTGCGCCGCCGATCGCCTCCAGCGCCAGGAAGGAGATCGCGCCGATCGCGGTCTGCGAGATGCGCTGCGAGGAGAAATGCCGGGCGCTCTTGGCAGTGAAGCGCAGCGCGTAATCTTCCAGCGTCTGGTTGGCGACCCAGCGATTATATTCGCGTCTTACCGGAATGATGCGTTGGCGCGCTGCCATGTCTTCCTTTCCGGCATTCCGGTTGGGCTCATCGTCTCTCCGGCAGTTTTGGCGGGATGGTTGGGAAAGGCAAGAGGCAGGCACCGGCTGGTTCACAGAATGGCAATATTTTTGCAATTGAACTGTCACATGAGAGCTCTAACTCTCCCGGCGTTCGTTCAACCATTTCGGGTATCACCATGTCTGTTTTAAGCCTTTGCCGCCTGAGCACTGCCCTCGTCTGCCTTCTTTCGATCGTGCCATCGCTTGCCAGCGCCGAGCAGGCCACGGCGGCGAAAGCGCCTTATGCGCAGGCTGGAAACACCAACAAGCGTGGTGACGCCTGCTTCTCGACGGTGGACAGCAACGCTGCCGTTCACCTTCTCTCCGGCTTCCTGGAAATCTGGACACCGCGCACGCCTTTTGTCGATGCCGGCGTCGAAGCCCCGGCCAAGGACAATTGCCCGGCGGTCGCCAAGACGGATTGGGATGGTATTCCCGCCAGCAAGACCGACGGCCATATCGTCAACCAGGCCGTCCATGACGCCAACATCGGCTATGTCGTCAAAGCGACACGGGCGCGGACGGCCGACCAGGCGGTGGCCGCCTATCTCGACGATCGGCGCGGCAAGAATGCCAGCATCGTCGATGGCCTCGGTCCGCTGACGGATGCCTGGAAGGCCGGCTCGAAGCAGACCACCACGATCATCGAGGTGGCGGCCGATGCGACGACGGTCAAATATGACGACAAGGGTAACAATCGCGGTGCCGGCAGCAAGCCGGATGCGGAAAACAAGACCGATGCCAACCCGGACATGGGACTTGCAATCGACTTCATCAACGCTGCAAGCGGTGACGGCTCGACGGAGCCTGCCAAGCGCTATTTCAAATATGGCCGTCCCTACCGCTGGAGCCAGGACGTGTCGGTGGTGCCGACGCTGCAGCCCGCCAAGAGCGGCAAGCCGGTTGAGGACGGCGGTTTCCCGAGCGGGCATACGGCGGAAGCCTGGCGGGATGCGCTCGCCATGGCCTATCTCGTGCCGCAGCGCTTCCAGGAAATGATCACGCGCGCCAGCGAGCTGGGTGAAGACCGCATCCTCGCCGGCATGCATTCTCCTCTCGACGTGATGGGCGGTCGGATGCTCGGAACGGCCACGGTCGTCTACAATCTGAACAAGGCCGACAATGCCGCGCTGAAGAGCGATGCTTACGCCCAAGCGCAGGCATGGCTCGTCGCCAAATCAGGCGTTGCGGATGCGGGCGCGCTTGAAGTCGCCGCCCATGCGGCACCACTGGCTACAGACCGTTTCGCCGATCATGACGCCAATCGCGCTTACGTGCTGCAGCGCCTGAGTTACGGCCTGCCGACGATCCATGCGACGGATCAGCCGGCGCGCGTGCCGCAGGGCGCTGAAGCGCTTCTCGAAACGCGTCTGCCCTATCTGGACAGCGAGCAGCGCCGCGACGTGCTGAAGACGACGGAGATCGCCTCCGGCTACCCGCTCCTCGACGAAGCGGAGGGCTACGGCCGCCTCAACCTGTTTGCCGCCGCCGATGGCTACGGTGCGTTCGAACAGGACGTGACCGTGACGATGGACGCGGCAAAGGGCGGTTTCAATGCGATCGATACCTGGCGGAACGACATCACCGGCAAGGGCAGGCTGGTGAAGCGCGGCGAAGGCATCCTCGGGCTGTCGGGCGCGAACAGCTATGCCGGCGGCACCGTGCTGGAAGAGGGCGCGCTGGTGGCCGGCTCTCCGTTGGCCTTCGGTACCGGCGGGCTGACGGTCAATGGCGGTTCGCTCGTTCTGGCGGCCGACAAGCCGTTGACCGTGAGTGGTGATTATCAGCAGCTCGCCAATGCCGCGGCGAAGCCGGCGCTCGGCGCGAACGGCGGAGGCACGCTGGTCGTCGAGGGCAAGGCGGCGCTGGCCGGCGACCTCGACGTGACGTTTGTCGATGGCTATGTCCCGACGCCCGGAACCAAGATCGAAATCCTGAAGGCGAGTGCCGTGACCGGCACCTTCGGCAAGTTCACTGTCTCCGGCCACAAGGCGAGCCTCTCCTACGGCCCGACATCAGTCGTCTTGACGATCGACGGATAATTTCCCCGAGAGAATCGACAGGGCATCTCCCGCGGTGGGGGATGCCACCTCTCTCCCGGCCTGCTGCCTGTTTGCCCCCCGCGCCTACGTCAATCGACGTATGTGTTTTCGCGCTGCAGCACCCGATAGTTCTTTAAGCAACAGTTAATCTCCGTTTCCGGTCTGTTGCGGAACAAGAAGAGGGGAGTTCAACCAGATGAATCTCAAATCCACTATTACGGGCGCAGCGCTCGGCGCCGTCATCGCGGCGTCGGCCGCCTTCGGCGGTGCAGTTGCCGCCGATGACACGATCAAGGTCGGCATTCTGCACTCGCTCTCCGGCACCATGGCCATCTCCGAGACCACGCTCAAGGACGCCATGCTGATGCTCATCGACGAGCAGAACAAGAAGGGCGGCCTTCTCGGCAAGAAGCTCGAGGCCGTCGTCGTCGACCCGGCTTCCGACTGGCCGTTGTTTGCCGAAAAGGCACGTGAGCTGATCCAGAAGGACAAGGTTGCCGCCGTCTTCGGTTGCTGGACGTCCTCGTCGCGCAAGTCCGTTCTGCCGGTTTTCGAAGAGACCAACTCGATCCTCTTCTACCCGGTCCAGTATGAAGGCGAAGAGTCCTCGCGCAACATCTTCTACACCGGTGCTGCTCCGAACCAGCAGGCCATTCCTGCTGTCGACTACCTGATGGAAAAAGAAGGCGTCAAGCGCTTCGTTCTCGAAGGTACGGACTACGTCTATCCGCGCACGACCAACAAGATTCTCGAGGCATACCTGATTTCGAAGGGTATTCCGAAAGAAGACATCATGACCAACTACACGCCGTTCGGCTTCTCCGACTGGCAGACCGAAGTTTCCAAGATCAAGGAATTCGGTTCGGCCGGCAAGAAGACCGCTGTCGTCTCTACGATCAACGGCGATGCCAACGTTCCGTTCTACAAGGAACTGGGCAACAAGGGCATCAAGGCAACAGACATCCCCGTCGTCGCTTTCTCGGTTGGCGAAGAAGAGCTTGCCGGCCTCGACACCAAGCCGCTCGTCGGCCATCTCGCTGCCTGGAACTACTTCGAATCGGTCGAAAGCTCGGCCAACAAGAAGTTCATCAAGGATTGGCACGCTTTCACCAAGAACGACAAGCGCGTGACGAACGACCCGATGGAAGCTGCTTATATCGGCTTCAACGCATGGGTTAAGGCCGTCCAGGCTGCCGGCACGACCGATACCGACAAGGTTCTCGACACCATCATCGGCGTCAGCGTTCCGAACCTCTCCGGCGGATATGCGACCGTCATGCCGAACCACCACATCACCAAGCCGGTGCTGATCGGTGAAATCCAGGCTGACGGCCAGTTCGAAATCGTCCAGCAGACACCTGCCGTCGTCGGCGACGAATGGTCAGATTTCCTGCCTGACTCCAAGGATCTGATCTCCGATTGGCGCAAGCCGATGTCCTGCGGCAACTTCAACGTCGCTACGGGCAAGTGCGGCGGCAAGGGCTCCTGAGTACGCCTCGATCCGATGCCTGAAGGATTCCGTCCGGGTTTGATCCCGGGCGGAAGCTCCGTCCCAGCGATTGCGCCGCGAGGCCAACACTATCAAGGGCGAGAAAGCCGATGTATCGCGCCATAAAGATTTTCCTCATCACGGTTTGCCTGACATTTTCGGGTCTCGTATTTTCAGGCTTTGCATTTTCGGGCCTGACAATCTCGAGCGAAGTCCAGGCCCAGGATGATATCCACGTGCTTATCGACGCGCTCGGCGTCGGCGACTTCCCGGAACGAGAAGCGGCCATCAAAGCGCTGGTCGCTTCCAAGGATCCGCATGTCAGCCAGATCCTGCAGCAGTTGAGCGACGGCCTTCTCTACGTCAATTCCGATGGCGGCCCGGTTCTCCTCCAGGGCGGCACCGATGACGAACCGACCTATTCCGATCCGATCACCGGCGAAGCCGCTGCCGATGTCGATCCGGATCTGATGACGAAGGTCAAGATCAACAACGCGCTTCGCGGCGTCATCGGCGCCGCCACCAGCCAGCTGACGCTGATGAGCCCGGACCGTTCCGCGCGGCTTGCCGCGGCGCAGGGCCTGCTGAAAGATGCCGATCCCGCCAATCTCGACCTGCTGAACACGGCGCTTGCGGCCGAAAAGGACGCTGAGATCAAGAATACGATGGAAGCGGCGCGCGCAGTGTTGCTGCTCAAGACGGATGCGAGCGTGGAAGACAAAAAGGCTGCGATCGATACGATCGCGGCGCGCGGCAATCGCGATGCGCTGACCATCCTCACGACCACACTCGAAACCGCGCCTGACGACCTGAAGCCGGCGATCCAGGCGGATATCAGCTCGATCAATCGCAGCCTGGCGCTGTGGGATATCGTCCAGAACATCTGGTACGGATTGTCTCTCGGCTCGGTCCTGCTGCTTGCCGCAATCGGCCTTGCCATCACCTTCGGTGTCATGGGCGTCATCAACATGGCGCATGGCGAAATGGTGATGATCGGCGCCTACACTACCTATGTGGTGCAGGAATACATTACTTCCGCCTTTCCTGAACTTGCCGATTATTCGCTGGCCTTTGCCGTGCCTGCGGCCTTCGCCTTTACCGGCTTCGTCGGTCTGGTGATCGAGCGCGCCGTCATCCGCTATCTCTACGGCCGGCCGCTCGAAACGCTGCTCGCCACCTGGGGCGTGTCGCTCATCCTGCAGCAGGCGGTGCGCAGCAGCTTCGGCCCGACCAACCGCGAGGTCCGCAATCCGACCTGGATGTCCGGCGTCTTCGATCTCGGCGGGCTCTCCATCACCTGGAACCGACTGTGGATCATCGTCTTTTCGATGGTGGTCTTTGTGGCGCTGCTCCTGCTGCTCAAACGGTCCGCCTTCGGCCTGCAGATGCGTGCAGTTACGCAGAACCGGCGCATGGCGTCGTCGATGGGCATCCGCACCGGCTGGGTCGATGCCTTCACCTTCGCGCTCGGCTCGGGCATTGCCGGCATCGCCGGCGTGGCGCTCAGCCAGATCGACAATGTCTCGCCGAACCTCGGTCAATCCTACATCATCGACAGCTTCATGGTCGTCGTCTTCGGCGGTGTCGGCAATCTCTGGGGCACGCTGGTCGGTGCACTCTCGCTCGGCGTCGTCAACAAGTTCCTCGAGCCCTTCGCCGGCGCCGTGCTCGGCAAGATCCTGGTGCTCGTCCTCATCATTCTCTTCATCCAGAAGCGTCCCCGCGGACTCTTCGCACTCAAAGGAAGGGCGGTGGAAGCATGATAACGGCCTTCCTTCTCCGATCACTCGATCGCAAGATCGTCATTGCCATCGCCCTCCTGCTTCTGGTCGCCGTCCTTGTGCCGGTCCTGAACCTGATGACGGGGCCGACCAATCCGTTGCACGTGCCGACTTATATCATGTCGCTGTTCGGCAAGTATCTGACCTATGCGCTGCTGGCGCTGGCGCTTGATCTCGTCTGGGGCTTCTGCGGCATCCTCTCCCTCGGCCACGGTGCCTTCTTTGCGCTCGGCGGCTATGCGATGGGCATGTATCTGATGCGCCAGATCGGCACGCGCGGCAGCTACGGAGATCCGATCCTGCCCGACTTCATGGTGTTCCTGAACTGGAAGGATCTGCCCTGGTTCTGGTTCGGCTTCAACCATTTCTGGTTTGCGGCGCTGATGGTGCTCGTCGTGCCCGGCCTGCTCGCCTTCGTCTTCGGCTGGTTTGCCTTCCGCTCACGCGTCAACGGCGTCTATCTCTCGATCATCACCCAGGCGATGACCTATGCACTGCTGCTGGCCTTCTTCCGCAACGACATGGGCTTCGGCGGCAATAACGGCCTTACCGATTTCAAGGACATTATCGGTTTTAACGTCCAGGCTGACGGCACGCGTGCAGTCCTCTTTGCGGCAACTGCGATCTTCCTGGCTCTATCGCTGCTGATCGCCTCGGCGATCGTGCGCTCGAAGTTCGGCAAGGTGCTGGTCGGCGTACGCGATGCCGAAAGCCGGACGCGCTTCCTCGGCTACCGCGTCGAGCATTTCAAGCTCTTCACTTTCGTCGTCTCGGCGATGATGGCCGGTATTGCCGGCGCGCTCTACGTGCCGCAGGTCGGCATCATCAATCCCGGCGAATTCGCGCCTGCCAATTCGATCGAAGTCGTCATCTGGACGGCGGTCGGTGGGCGGGCGACGTTGATCGGGCCGATCATCGGCGCGATCCTCGTCAACGGAGGCAAGACGATCTTCACCGGCCTCTTCCCGGAGTTCTGGCTGTTCGCGCTCGGTGGCCTCTTCGTTGCCGTCACGCTGCTTCTGCCCAAGGGTGTCGTCGGCACGATTGCGCAATATCTCGGCAAGCGGAAGGTCGTCTCCAAGGCGACCCCGCTGGCGGCTGAGGAAGACGGTATCGAGCCGAAAATCCAGGCAGCGGAGTGAGCGCCATGATCCCCGACGACAAACCCACCAGCGTGCTTTACCTCAACGGCGTCTCGGTTTCCTTCGACGGCTTCAAGGCGCTGAATTCGCTGTCGATCGTCATCGAACCCGGCGAGCTTCGCGCCATCATCGGCCCGAACGGCGCCGGCAAGACGACGATGATGGACATCATCACCGGCAAGACCAGGCCCGACGAGGGCGAGGTGTTCTTCAACGGCACGATCGATCTTACCAAGAAGGACGAGGCCGATATCGCCCAGCTCGGCATCGGTCGCAAATTCCAGAAGCCGACCGTCTTCGAAAGCCATACGGTCTGGGACAATCTGGAGCTGGCGCTGAACCGCCGTCGCGGCGTGTTCTCGACGCTGTTCTACCGGCTTTCGGGCGAGGACAAGACGCGCATCGAGGAGATCCTCGAAACGGTGCGGCTGACGCATCGCCGCGACGAATTCGCCGCCAATCTCTCGCACGGGCAGAAGCAATGGCTGGAGATCGGCATGCTGCTGGCGCAGGAGCCGAAGCTCCTGCTCGTCGACGAACCGGTGGCCGGCATGACCGATGCGGAGACGGCGGAAACTGCGATCCTGCTCAAGGATATCGCCAAAACCCGGTCGGTCGTCGTCGTCGAACATGACATGGGCTTCATCCGCGACCTCGGCGTCAAGGTGACCTGCCTTGCTGAGGGATCGGTGCTGGCGGAGGGCTCGATCGACTTTGTGAGTTCGGATCCGAAGGTCATCGAGAACTATTTGGGGCGGTGAGCGTCGTGTTTGACCCTAACCCTCTCCCCGTAAACGGGGCGAGGGGACGTGCCATGCGAGAGGTGGACGAGGGACGGACAGGTCGCGGCATATTCCCTTCTCCCCGCAAGCGGGGAGAAGGTGGCGGCAGCCGGATGAGGGGCAGCGGCCTGCTCCGACAGCAGTTTGAATGTAAAGGGAAACCGATGCTGACAGTCGAAAACGCAAACCTCCACTACGGCGCCGCTCAGGCGCTGCGCGGCATCTCGATCAAAGCGGAGATGGGCAAGATTACCTGCGTGCTGGGGCGTAACGGCGTGGGGAAGAGTTCTCTTCTGCGCGCCGTTACCGGCCAGCATCCGCTGTCGGCCGGTACCGTCACCTTCAACGATACCAAGCTCAACGGCCTGCCGCCCTTTGCCCGCGCCAAGCAGGGCATCGGCTATGTGCCGCAGGGGCGCGAAATCTTCCCGCTGCTGACAGTCAAGGAAAATCTCGAAACCGGCTTTGCTCCGCTTGGCCGCCGCGACCGCAACATCCCCGATGACATCTTCAGTCTCTTCCCGGTGCTGAAGTCGATGTTGTCACGTCGCGGCGGCGATCTTTCCGGCGGGCAGCAGCAGCAGCTGGCGATCGGGCGAGCCATGGTGACGCGGCCTAGGATTCTCGTGCTCGACGAGCCGACCGAGGGCATTCAGCCATCGATCATCAAGGATATCGGCCGGGCGATCCGCTACCTGCGCGACTCCACAGGCATGGCGATCCTGCTCGTCGAGCAATATCTCGATTTCTGCCGCGAGCTTGCCGACTATGTCTACATCATGGACCGCGGCGAAATCGTGCATGAAGGGCTTGCCGAGACGCTGGATACGCCGGAGGCCCGCCGCCACCTGACTGTCTGACCGGCAGATGCCGCATTTTGCAGCAGAGCGCGCGGCGCCTGGAAAACCGTCCGCCGTCGCCAGAGGTCTGCTCGGGACGGCATAGGAATTGCTTGCTTTCCGTTATCCGCGCGCTTGAATGAAAACAGGGGCGTGACCGAAAGGGACGATATGACGATTGCGGCGGCAGGCACGAGACCGCAAAGAGCGGAAGGGCGCGGGCATCTGGCGGCAAAGCTGTTCGATGGCCGCACGCGCATCCGTGAACTCTATCAGGAGGGGGCAGCGAAGATCCGCCTGCCCGATACCTTCGATGCCTCCATGGAAGCCGTCATCATCAATACCGCTGGCGGGCTAACGGGCGGCGATCGGATGGATTGGAGCGTGGATGCCGGCGCCGGCACGCGCATCGACGTCACCACTCAGGCTTGCGAGAAGATCTACAAGGCATCGGCCGGCATCGCCGAGGTGGCGACCTGCATCAAGGTCGGAGCCCAAGCCCGCGTCGACTGGCTGCCGCAGGAAACGATCCTCTTCGACCGGGCCGCACTTTTCCGCCGGCTGGATGTCGATCTTGACGAGAGCGCCGAATTTCTGGCTGTCGAAGCAGTGCTGCTCGGCCGCAAGGCGATGGGTGAGGCGGTGGTATCGGGGCTGTTCCGCGATCGCTGGCGCATCCGCCGCTCGGGTCAACTGATCCACGCCGAAGAACTCAGGCTTTCCGAAGGTGTGGCGGCACTGGCGGCGCGGCAGGCCGTGCTCGGCGGACAGGTGGCCTTTGCGACGTTGCTTTATGCCGGGCCGCTTTCAGAAGCCTATCTTAGCAAAGTCCGGCCGCTCGTCGAAGGATCGATGGGCGGTGCGAGCGCTTGGAAGGGCAAGCTCGTCGTTCGCCTTGCCGCAGCCGACGGCTTCTCACTCAGAAAAATCCTGATCTCCGTCATTTCCGCCTTGCGCAATGGTGCGCCTGTGCCGAAAGTCTGGAATCTATGAACGTAAGCATTCGGTCAAGCAGATGGACAAGCGATGAACCTCACTCCGAGAGAAAAAGACAAGCTGTTGATTTCGATGGCGGCGATGGTGGCGCGGCGGCGACTGGAGCGCGGCGTCAAGCTGAACTATCCCGAAGCGATCGCGCTGATCAGCGACTTCGTCGTCGAAGGCGCCCGCGATGGCCGCCCGGTTGCCGAGCTGATGGAAGCCGGCGCCCATGTGATCGGCCGCGACCAGGTGATGGAGGGGATTGCAGAGATGATCCACGACGTGCAGGTGGAGGCGACGTTTCCTGATGGAACCAAGCTCGTCACCGTGCACGAGCCGATCCGGTGAGGAGACAGGGATGCTCGAGCTCAGGCCCAATTGCGAATGCTGCGACAAGGATCTGCCGCCGGATAGCACTCAGGCACGGATCTGCACCTATGAATGCACCTTCTGCGCCGATTGCGTGGACGGCGTGCTGGAGGGTGTCTGCCCGAACTGCGGCGGCAATCTCGTCGCGAGACCCATTCGGCCGGCGGCCATGCTCGCCAAAAATCCGGCGTCGACGAAGCGTGTGCTGAAAGCGGAGGGCTGCGCGCCCAAGGCGGCTTAAGGAGAACGAGATGATTCCAGGCGAAATCATTGCCGCAAGCGGCGACATCGAACTGAATGCCGGCGCGCCGACTGTGACGCTGGAGGTTTCCAATACGGGTGATCGGCCGGTGCAGGTCGGCAGCCACTATCATTTCGCCGAGACCAATGCCGGGCTTTCCTTCGATCGCGCGGTAGCACACGGCAAGCGGCTCGATATCCCGGCGGGGACGGCGGTGCGCTTCGAGCCGGGGCAGACGCGCTCGGTGACGCTGATCCCGCTTTCCGGCAAGCGCGAGGTCTACGGCTTCCGCCAGCTGGTGATGGGCAAGCTTTAAGAACAATGGGCTGGAGGAATGCATGCGCTTGAATATCTGCCTCGTCGGGGCGGCGATGCTGCTGACGGCAGGTGCTGCCTCTGCTGAGGATATCGATTGCAACAGCCCCAAGACGCAATCGGACATGACGTCTTGCGAGGCGGCGCGCCATGAGGCCGCCGACAAGGCTTTGAATGCGCAGTACAAGAAGACCCGCGCCGTCCTGGCAGCGATCGACAAGGACCTGGATGGCGACAGGAAGGGCGCGGAGCAGGCGCTGGTCAAGGCGCAGCGCAGCTGGATCGATTATCGCGACGCCGAATGCGACGCCTTCGGCTTTCAGGCCCGCGGTGGCACGATGGAGCCGATGCTGGTCGCCGGGTGTCTCGCCAACATCACGGACAAACGCACGAAAGAGCTGAAAGAGCTCGAAGATACGATGAGCAACTAGGGTGATCAGGAAAATCATGATCGTCGGCAATGGCGACATTGAGGAGGGCGGGGCTGGCATCATCGATGCCGCCGATTTCGTCATCCGCTTCAATGATTGCCGCTCCTATGGCGACGGCGGCAGCCGCACGGATGCCGTCGCGGTCTGCAATACCGGCAGACCGGCAAAGGCGATGCTCGGCTCGCGTGAGTGGCGCGCCCATCCGGGCGTGGTGTCGGCTGGCGAAATCTGGAGCGTGCGCGACCCGGAAAAATTCGCCGCGATGCGGGCACCGCTTGCCGTCTCGCATCCGGAACTCGACGATTTCTGCGACGACTATACGGATGAATTCAGTGTCTTCTGCGCCGATACCGGCAAGAAGCACGGCGTCATCGGCAAGGCGGTTCACGAGTCCGTGGATGCCTCGCTTTCGGCGTTTTCTCCGTCGCCCTATGTCGTGCCGAGCAGCGGTATGATCGTCATTGCCGAGGTGCTGAACACATATGCCGAGGCCGAGGTGACGCTTGTCGGCTTCGGCCACGTCGGCTGGGAATTGCACCCATTTGCGGCCGAACGACAGCTTGTCGATAGCCATATTGCCGCTGGCCGCCTCGTGCGGCTCGGCGGAGAAACACTCGTCTCTTCCTCCCAAGGAGCCTGATAGATGCCCTACAAGATCTCGCGCGCCGCCTATGCCGGCATGTTCGGACCGACCACCGGCGACAAGGTGCGCCTTGCCGATACGGAGCTCTTCATCGAGATCGAGAAGGATTTCACCACCTATGGCGAGGAGGTGAAGTTCGGCGGCGGCAAGGTGATCCGCGACGGCATGGGCCAAAGCCAGGTGACACGGGCGGATGGCGCGGTCGATACGGTCATCACCAATGCGGTGATCGTCGATCATTCAGGTATCTACAAGGCCGATATCGGCCTCAAGGATGGGCGCATCGTTGCGATCGGCAAGGCCGGTAATCCCGACATGCAGCCGGGTGTCAACATCATCGTCGGCCCCGGCACGGAGGCGATCGCCGCCGAAGGCAAGATCGTCACCGCCGGTGGCATGGACAGCCATATCCATTTCATCGCGCCGCAGCAGATCGAGGAAGCGCTGATGAGCGGCATGACCTGTATGCTCGGCGGCGGCACCGGTCCGGCACACGGCACGCTTGCCACCACCTGCACGCCCGGCCCCTGGCATCTCGCGCGCATGATCGAAGCGGCCGACGCCTTTCCGATGAACCTCGCCTTTGCCGGCAAGGGCAATGCCTCGCTGCCGGGGGCGCTGACCGAAATGGTGCTGGCCGGCGCCACCTCTCTGAAGCTGCACGAGGATTGGGGCACGACACCAGGCGCCATCGACTGCTGCCTATCGGTTGCCGACGAATACGACGTGCAGGTGATGATCCACACCGATACGCTGAACGAAAGCGGCTTCGTCGAGGATACGATCGGCGCCATCAAGGGCCGCACCATCCATGCCTTCCACACGGAAGGGGCGGGCGGCGGGCATGCGCCTGATATCATCAAGATCTGCGGCCAGCCGAATGTCATTCCGTCGTCGACCAATCCGACGCGTCCCTATACGGTCAATACGATCGCCGAGCATCTCGACATGCTGATGGTCTGCCACCATCTGTCGTCGTCGATCCCCGAAGATATCGCTTTTGCCGAAAGCCGGATCCGCAAGGAGACGATCGCCGCCGAAGACATCCTGCACGATATCGGCGCCTTCTCGATCATCTCGTCCGACAGTCAGGCCATGGGCCGCGTCGGCGAAGTGGCGATCCGCACCTGGCAGACGGCCGACAAGATGAAGCGTCAGCGCGGCCGGCTGAAGGAGGAAAAGGGCGACAACGACAATTTCCGTGTCCGTCGCTATATCGCCAAATATACGATCAACCCGGCGATCGCCCATGGTCTCAGCCGTGAGATCGGCTCGGTCGAAGTCGGCAAGCGCGCCGACCTCGTGCTGTGGAATCCGGCCTTCTTCGGCGTGAAGCCCGATATGGTGCTGCTCGGAGGCTCGATTGCGGCCGCCCCGATGGGCGATCCGAACGCCTCGATCCCGACGCCGCAGCCGGTGCACTACCGGCCGATGTTTGCCTCCTATGGCAAGAGCCTCACCAATTCCTCCGTTACCTTCGTCAGCCAGGCCGCCCTCGACGGCGGCCTGAAGGGTCGGCTCGGTGTCGCCAAGGAACTGGTCGCGGTGAAGAATACGCGCGGCGGCATCTCCAAGGCATCGATGATCCACAACGACCTGACACCCGAGATCGAGGTCGATCCGGAGACCTATGAGGTCAGGGCGAACGGCGAATTGCTGACATGCGAGCCGGCGACGGTGCTGCCGATGGCGCAGCGCTATTTTCTGTTCTAGGCCTACGTCCGATGCGTGATGGACGGTTGCGATGAGGACAGGCATCCGCTGGTTGTTGCGGATCGTATTCCTGCTCGTGCTTTCGGCGGCCTGCGGGACCCTTATTCCCCGGCCGCTGATTGCGCCGGTCAAGGCGTCGTCTGCCGCAGTGACGCATCGGATCCTGCTGCTGTCGGGCCCGATCCATACCGATATTGCCATTCCGCTCGACGCGGAAACGCGGGCTGCCTTTTCTTTCCTTGACGATACCGGTTTTCCGCTCGGCCATCCGAATGCGGAGTGGCTCATTATCGGCTGGGGCGGTCGTGCCTTCTATCTGGAAACTCCCACATGGGCGGAGCTGAAGCCGCTGCCGGTGTTGCGCGCGCTGACGATAGACCGTTCCGTGCTGCATGTGGACCTTGCCGGCCCAATCACCGAGCCGCAGCCCACCGTTACGGCATTCAATGTCAGTGAGGATCAATTGGCGCAGCTGCGCGATTTTATCTCCGAGAGCTTCGTCCGTGACGGGGGCGCGGTGGTGCCGATTCCGGGTGCGGGTTACGGCGAGATCGACCGGTTCTTCGAGGCCAGGGGATACTTCAACGCCCTCTTCGGCTGCAACACCTGGACTGCCGCTGCCCTGCGCTCGGCTGGGCTTCGAACCGGCATATGGAACCCGCTTCCACAAGCATTGCGATTGTCTGTTTCTGTCTACAATTGAAGCAGCCGTCGGGCCTGTCCGCTCTTAAAGTGAATTGTGAATAGAGCTCTCCATCTGGTTGTAAAAATCGGTGGAAAAACCGGTATTTTCTTCAGCTAAGCCATTCTGGAACAACCGCATCTGGAAGCTCAATAAATCCCTTTTATATCAATTGTTTATCTGTCTCTCTGCGCTGTTCGATTCAGGGATTGGAAAGCTGCATCCCTTGCTAGAAAAATTCTGTCCACCGAAACGTCCAAAACCGTTCGAATTTTAACGAGTCAATTAAGACCCCCGCAGCAATTGGGCTCTTATCAATGCCTGGAAACGCCGAGCAGGAAGGTTGATTCTCATGAGAAACTGGATTTCGCTGCAGGCCGATTTTGGCGATCTTCAATACCGCAGGAACGTCTACGTCTTCGCCCTGAAGATGGCTTTTCTTGCGGTTATTCTCTCAGGAGTCATCATCGCATTGACGATGCCGTCGCTCGATCTTCTCGGGCTTCTACCGGTGACACTCGCCCATGCAATCGGCTTCAGCGCGATCTTTTCCTGGCTGATCGGCGGTACCGTTTCCGGCATGCTGTCGCTGTTTGCCGGCTTTGCCATGCGCGACCTCGCGCTCTCGCGAGCGGAGTTCGAAAAACTCAGCCGCACGGATACGCTTTCCGGGCTGCTCAACCGGCGCGCTTTTACCGAGGCGCTTGAGAATGCCGATGGCAACGCGTCCCTAGTGATTTTCGACGTCGACCGTTTCAAAGCGATCAATGATCGCTTCGGCCACGGTTGCGGCGATGCCGTCATCATCGCCGTTTCGTCCATGCTCACATCCGCCTTCGATGAGATGTCCGTCGTCGCACGGCTGGGTGGGGAGGAGTTTGGTGTGATCCTATCCGGCGAGCCGCTGGAGGCACGGATGGAGCGTATTGAAGGTGTCCGGGCCCGGATCGCCGGCGGCGCCATCAAGGCCGAGGGGCACGATATCCGCATCACCGTTTCCGGCGGCGTTGCCGATCTCGTCGCCGGGCGCAACAAGCAGGCGGTTTATGCCTCCGCCGACCGGGCGCTCTATCTCGCCAAGGCGCTTGGGCGCAATCGCGTCGTACACGAACGGGAAGGTCTGCATCACGCCTGGCACGGGCTCGTCGAGAACGGCGTCGATGGCGAGAACAGAGGACCGGAGAGCGACCATGTGATGCAGGCTTACGGAATATAAAAGCCAGGTCTGGAGCATGATGCCGAAAAGTGTTTGCGGTTTTCGGACGGCATCATGCTCTATTTTTTGATTTAGACGAAAGGCCATTGGTGCTTGCATCGGGAAGAGCTATTTTGCATGGTCGTCCTCTCAGAAAAACGGACATGTCATGCAGCGCGTCACCTCCTATCTTCCCGCCGGAACCCCTTCCTCCCACCCAATCGCCCAGGTCAAGCTGCCGCATGATCTGCGCCATCTGCGCCGCAAGCTGCTGCATCTGGAAAATGGTGAGATGGTCATGCTCGATCTCAAGGATCCGGTGCTTTTCGCCAATGGCGACCTGCTGGTGCGCGACGACGGCGAACTGATCGAGATCCTCGCCGCCGACGAGAAACTCTTCGAAATCCGCGGTCGCGACCGCACCCATCTGGTCGAGCTCGCCTGGCATCTCGGCAACCGGCATCTTGCCGCGCAGATCGAGGAAGACCGCATCGTCATCCTGCGCGACCATGTCATCCGCACCATGCTGCAGGGCCTCGGCGCCGTTGTCCTCGAGATCGACGAGCCGTTCCAGCCGGCGCGCGGCGCCTATCATTCCCAAGGCGGACATTCGCATGGGCATGATCACGATCACAATCATGACCACGGGCATGACCACGGGCATGATCACGGCCATGACCACGATCACGAACATGGCTACGAGCATGAGCATGAGCACCGCCACGATCGCGGTCATGATCATGACCACAAGCACGACTGAGTCTTGATGACCAGGGATCGCGAGCTGCAGGCATTGCTGCGCCTGACGGCATGGCTCTCGCCGGCCTTTCCTATCGGCAGCTTTGCCTATTCGGGCGGGCTGGAGCGGGCGGTGGCCGACGGGCTCGTTACGGATGCGACCTCGCTTGCGGCCTGGATCGGCACGCTGGTCGGGAATGGTTCGGCCTGGAACGATGCGGTGCTTCTGGCCGAAAGCCACAGGCAACAGGCAGAACCCGCACGCCTTGCCGAAGTCGCTGCACTCGCCGAGGCGCTGGCCGGATCACGCGAGCGGCATCAGGAAACGATGTTGCTCGGTGAGGCTTTCCTCGCAGCGGCGCGGGCTTGGCCGGACGGGGTATTCGAGCGGCTGCCCGACAAGGTCGCTTATCCCATTGCGGTCGGGGCGGTAACGGGCGCCCATGGCATAAAGCCCGAGAAGGCACTCGCCGCCTTCCTGCACGCCTATGCCTCACAAGCGGTTTCATCAGGCATCCGCCTCGGCGTCGCCGGGCAGAGGGATGGCGTTGCCGTGCTTGCCGGTCTCGAAGATCATATCGCGGAGGTCGCCGGGAGGGCGTCTGCCTCGACGCTCAACGATCTGGGTTCGGCGACGGTGCAGGCCGATATTGCCAGCCTGCGCCACGAGACCCAGGCGACGCGGCTGTTCCGCTCGTGATTGTCCGAAATTATCGCGGCGGCGAGGGCAATTCCAGCAAAAGTGCGCAGCGGTTTTGCGTCCGGAATTGCGTGAAAACAAAGAGATAGAGCGCTTCGGTGATTCGAAGAAAAACAAGCGCTCTAAGTCATTTGACGGTGGCGCAGGCGGGCGGCTTCGTTATCATCGGGGTTCGATTGGAGTAAGGCACATGAAATCAAGAAACGGACCTTTGCGTGTCGGCATCGGCGGGCCGGTCGGCTCGGGCAAGACGGCGCTGACCGAAAAGCTCTGCAAGGCGATGCGCGACGATTATTCCGTCGCCGTCGTCACCAACGATATCTACACGACCGAGGATGCCGAGGCGCTGGTGCGGATGCAGGCATTGACTTCGGACCGCATCGTCGGCGTCGAGACGGGTGGCTGCCCGCATACCGCCATCCGCGAGGATGCGACGATCAATTTGCAGGCGATCGCTGGCCTCAACCAGCGGATCCCCGATCTCGACGTCGTCTTCATCGAATCCGGCGGCGACAATCTGGCAGCGACCTTTTCGCACGATCTTGCCGATATCACCATCTATGTCATCTCCGTCTGCCAGGGCGAGGAAATCCCGCGCAAGGGAGGCCCCGGTATCACCCGATCGGACCTGCTCGTCATCAACAAGAAGGATTTGGCGCCCTATGTCGGCGCCGATCTCGAGGTCATGGACCGGGATGCAACGCGCATGCGTGCGAGCCGCCCCTTCGTTTTCTCCGACATGAAGCGCGGCGACGGCGTCAGCTCGATCGTCAGCTTCCTCAGGGAGCAGGGCGGGCTCTAAAGCGGGATGATTTTGGCGGACAGACCTGCCGCAGCAGGTTGACGTCGCTGATGGCGATCGCCCGGCCGCGCACCGTGACACCTTTCGTCTTCAGCGTCGAGAAGGCGCGCGAAAGCGCCTCCGGCGCGAGACCGAGCTTGCGGGCGAGCAGATTTTTCGGAAAGGGCAGCCGCAGCGAAGCGGTCGCACCGTTCTCAACGCAATGGGTCAGCAGATAGTGCGCCACGCGCTGCGGCGCCGTCTGCATGCGGTCGCTTGCCAGGCATTCCATCGTCGAGATCAGATGCAGTGACAGGCTGCGCATGATCGCCTTGCCGATCCGCGGTCGTTCCTCGAGCAACAGACGAACCTTGGGAATGTGGAAGCATGCCAGCACGGCATGATCCATCGCCTGTGCGCCGTAACGATAGGTTTCGGCGGTATGGATCAGGCATTCGGCGAAACTGTCGCCGGGTTCGCAGATGCGGATATCGGCCTGCCTGCCGTCGCCGTTATGACGATAGAGCCTGATATAACCGCTGAGCACGCAATAGAAATAGGCCGCCTTGTCGCCCTCCTCGAAGAGAACGTCGTGCGGGTCGCAGAGGAGAACGGTGGCGCAGGCGCGCAGGCCTTCGGCCTCGTCGTGGTCGAGCCCGGCCATGAAGGCGGCCTTGGCAAGTACAGCGGCCTCATGGCCGTTGAGTGTCAGCGTTCTGTTCATCTCCCGGTCTCCTGATATGGCCGGTCTTTTCAATTCCTTATGCTGCCGGACAAAATACGGGAAGGAGACGGCGACGGAATTGATTTTGGTCAACCGTCAGAGATGAATGAAAAAAACGAAACGGGCCGGGAGATCGCTCCCGGCCCGTTCAATTCCTCGGCTTTGCTTATTCCGCCGCGAAGGGCGGTAGTCGCAGCACGTTGGTGTCGTTGCCGTTGGCGGTCTTGCGTTTGCTTTCCGGCTTTTCGATCGCGGTCAGGCGCTCCCCCAGCGAGTCGATGTCGTCGCGGTTCTCCCGGGTGACGCGGGTGAGATCCTCGCGCGATAGCGGCAGCTCCTCGTTGTCCTTCCTGCCGACCAGGCGGCCGAAAGCCCATCCGAGCAGGCGGGACAGATCGTCCATGATCAGGAAGAAGGAGGGCACGACGACGAGCGAGAGCACGGTCGAGACGATGATGCCGCCGATCACCGCGATCGCCATCGGCGCGCGGAACGAGCCACCTTCGCCGACGCCGAGCGCAGAAGGCAGCATGCCCGCCGACATGGCGATCGAGGTCATGATGATCGGACGGGCGCGCTTGCGGCCGGCTTCGACCATGGCCTCGACGCGAGGCATGCCCTGGTGGCGCATCTCGATCGCGAAATCGACGAGCAGGATTGCGTTCTTGGTGACGACACCCATCAGCATCAGGATGCCGATCATGACAGGCATCGACAGCGGATTATTGGTGACGAGCAGGCCGGCTGCGACGCCGCCAATGGCGAGCGGCAGCGAGAACAGGATGGTGAAGGGCTGGATCACGTCCTTGAAGAGCAGGATCAGCACCGTCAGCACCAGCAGCAGGCCCATCAGCATGGCGTTGACGAAGCTCTGCTGCATCTCCGTCTGCACCTTGGTGTCGCCGCTTTCGGCAAGGTGCACCGTGGCCGGGATGTTGGCCCCATTGACGATCTCGCGGAAGCGGGCCGAAGCCGTGTCGAGCGCCACGCCCTGCGGCAGGTCGGAGCCGATCGAGACGACGCGGTTGCGGTTGTTGCGCTTGATCGAGCTTACGCCTTCCGAATAGTCGATATTGGCGACGCTTGCGAGCGGAACGGTGCCGCCGCTGGCCGTCTGGACCTTCAGCGCCCGGATGGCCGCGAGATCGCGGCGCATGTCGAGTGAAGTCTGGACACGGATCGGGATCTGGCGATCGTCGAGCGAGATCTTGGCAAGGGCTGCATCGACATCGCCGATGGTGGCGACGCGGATCGTCTCGGAGATCTGCTGCGGCGTGATGCCGAGGCGGGCAGCCTCATCCTTGCGCGGATGAACCTGCAGTTCGGGACGGGGCAGGGCGCCGTCGGCGCTGACATTGGCAAGCAGCGGATCGGCGCGGAGCTTGGATTCCAGAATGCCGACGGCGTCGTTCAGGTCCTTCTCGTTCTTGGAGAGGAAGTTGAAGGAGAGGTCGCGTTCGCCGCGGTCGTTAAGCTTCAGGATATGGACGTCGGGAATGTCGCGCAGCTTGGCGAAGACTTCCTTTTCGATATTCCATTGCGGACGTTCGCGCCCGTGGACTTCCACCTTCGGCAGCATCGGGCCAACGACCGGGATATGGCCGAGCACGTCGTTGACCATCTTCTTGATCAGCGATTGGTCGAGCTTGTCGAGGGCGAGCGTGATGGTCGCGCGGCGCAGTTCGAGTTCGCCCTTCGGTGATGCGCCGCCGAGAACGAAGACGCTATCGACACCGTTGATGTCCTTGACCCTGTCATAGATCGCATCCGTCGTCTGCTCGGTGTCGTCAAGCCGTGCATTGGGCGGCAGTTCGACGGAGAGAACGATGCGTGAAGCGTCTTCCGGCGGCAGGAAGCTGCCGGGAACCTGCATCAGCAACATAACAGAGCCGACCAGGAAGCCGAACGCGACAATCAGCGTCGCATAACGCGTGTACCAGCGTCCGGTCGTGCCACGTATGAGACGGGTATAGCCCTTCATCAGCAGGCCGTCATTGTCGTGATGGTCTTCCATCGCGTCTTCGGGGCGCATCAGATAGGCGGCCATCATCGGTGTGATGAGGCGCGCCACCATCAGCGAGAAGAAGACGGAGAAGGCGACGGTCAAGCCGAACTGGATGAAGTATTGGCCCGGAATGCCCGGCATGAAGGAAACCGGCACGAAGACGGCGATGATCGTGAAGGTAGTGGCGATGACGGCGAGGCCGATTTCATCAGCCGCCTCGATCGCCGCTCGATAGGGGGTCTTGCCCATCTTGATGTGGCGGGCGATGTTTTCGATTTCGACGATCGCATCGTCGACGAGGATGCCCGTCGCGAGCGTCAAAGCGAGGAAGCTGACGAGGTTCAGCGAGAAGCCCATCAAGTCCATGATCCAGAAGGTCGGGATCGCGGACAGCGGAAGGGCGATCGCGGAAATCAGCGTCGCGCGCCAGTTCCTCAGGAACAGGAAGACGACGATGACGGCGAGCAGCGCGCCTTCGAGCAGCGTATGAATGGCGGCTTCGTAGTTGCCGTAGGTGAAATAAACCGAATCGTCGATCAGTTCGATCTTCACATTCGGGTTTTCGGTCCGAACCTTGTCGAGGTTCTGCGCCACGGTTTCGGCGACACTGACCTCGCTGGCGCCCTTGGAGCGGAAGACGCCAAAGGTAACGACTGGGGTATCGTTGAAGCGCGAGAAGGATTTCGGCTCCTCATAGGTGTCCTTGATGACGCCGAGATCGGATAGTTTGACGAAGCGGCCGTTCGGCAGGCCGATCGTCGTGTTGGCGAGGTCGGCGACGTTGCGGGCGTCACCGAGAACACGGATCGCCTGTTCGCTGCCGGCCACCTGGCCGCGGCCGGAGCCGAGGTCGATGTTGGTGCCGCGCAGCTGCTCGTTCACGCTTGCGGCGGTGATGCCATAGGCGTTGAGCTTGTCGGGCGTGAGTTCGATGCGCACTTCGCGCTCGGCGCCGCCGTAGCGGTCGACGCGGCCGATGCCGGCTTGGCCCTGCAGCGAACGCTTGATCGTGTCGTCAACGAACCAGGAAAGTTCCTCCAGCGACATGGCGGGCGAGGAAACGGCGAAGGTCTGGATCGCCTGGCCTTCGACATCGACCTTGGAGACAATAGGTTCTTCGACGTTTGCCGGCAGATCGCTGCGGATGCGGTCGATCGCGTCCTTGGTGTCCTGCACGGCCTGTTCGGTCGGCACTTCCATGCGGAACATGACGTTGGTCTGCGAACTGCCATCGGTCACGGTCGACTGGATTTCGTCGATGCCGGTGATCGAGGCGACTGCGTCTTCGATCTCCTTCGTCACCTGCATTTCGAGTTCGGCAGGCGAAGCGCCGCTCTGCGTCACGCTGATCGAAACCAGCGGTACGTCGATGTTGGGAAAACGGGTGATCGGCAGCGAGTTGAAGGACTGCATGCCGATGAACACCAGCAGGCAGAAGGCCAGCAGCGGTGCGATGGGGTTTCGAATGGACCAGGCTGAAAAATTCATCGGATGGTCCCTTTAGTTGGAAGCCGGGAGCTGTTCACGCACCGGAGTGATGCGGTCACCGTCGCGGACATAGGCGCCCGCCTTGGCCACGACCTCGTCGCCGGTCTTCAATCCATTGACGATCTCGACATAGGCACCGTCCTGGATGCCGGTCTCGACCTTGGCGTATTTCACCACGCCATCCTCGACCCTGCGAGCAGAGGAGCCCTCGTTGCTGGTCAGCACGGCGGTCAGGGGAAGCGCTACGCCTTCAGTCTCGCGCACGATGATCTCGGCGCTGCCATACATGCCGGAACGCGCCTTGCTGTCATCGTCGATGGAGATATGGACGAGGCCAAGGCGGGTGACCGGATCGACGGTGGGCGAAACCAGGCGTACGGCACCGGAGAGCTTGTCACGGCTGCCGGAAAGCGAAATCGTTGCCTTTTGGCCGGCCATGATCCTGACGACATCGCTTTCGGCGACCTCGGCGACAAGCTCGATATCGCCGTCGCGGATGATGGTGAACAGCGGATCGCCGTTGCCGGCGGCAATGGCGCCGACCTTGGCGTTCTTCGCTGAGATCGTGCCCGAGACCGGCGTCTTTACATCGGTGCGTGCCAGTTTCAGATCGGCATCGGCGATCTGGCTGTCGAAGACCTTGAGATCGGCTACGGAAACTTCGATCGCCTGTTCGGCGGAAGATACGCGGGCATTGGCTGCGGCGGCCGTCGCATCGGCCTGTTCGACCTGTGCGGTGGAGACCGTACCCTTCTTGCCCATTTCCTGGGCGCGGGCCTGCTGCTGCCTTGCCTGTTCGGCGTTGGCCTGCGCCTCGATGAGCTGAGCGCGCAACTGGGCAAGGCTTGCCTCACCCTTGGCTCTCGTCGCCAGCATCTGGCTCTTCTCCAGGATCAGCGCGTCCTCGTTCAGCGTGGCGAGCGTGCTTTCCGCCTGCACCTTGTCGCCGACATCGGCTTTCAGCGTGCGGATGGAGAGGCCTTCGACCTGCGGTTGGATATAGACTTCTTCGACGGGTTTGAGCGTACCCGTGCCGATTACGCGGTCGACGAGGGTTCGGTTCGTCGCCTGGGTGACAACGATCGCCGGCAGGTTCTGCTGCGGTTTTGCGACCGGCGTCTCCTGCGAAAAAGCGGCGGATGCGGCGAGAGCCGCCGCAAAAAGGGTGGAGGCGCCTAGTATTCCAATCGGCTTGCGTGCCATGCGTCTTCGTCCAATCTTATGATAAGGTTGGCCGAACTCGAGCGTCTGCCACTCAGCGCGCGATCAGGCCACTGCCCTTCCTGCATTCTCAGAGGTATCCGCCGATCCTTTGCCGTCTTCATCCCTCGCCGGCAAATTCGGCTTGTAGGTGGTATCGATTTGCTCGATCTACAAGTCCGGCAGAAAACAATTCCCCATTAGGCGATATTAATTACCATTCCGACGTCAATCAATCACCGCAAGGTTATGTCAACATTACGAAGATTGATCACGCTCATCCCTAAGACGTTTGACGCCCGATAAATGCGACAGTTGCAAGGCATTTTTTTTCGGTTGCTGGATGCAGATGATTTAAGGCCGACTGATCGGAAATCTGAATCAGCGTCTAAATCAAATAGATAGAGAATGTCGTCCGAATACCGCGGACACTTTTTGGCATCATGCTCTAGAAAAAGACGAAACGCGCGGGAAATCTCCCGCGCGTTTCGCTTAGCATCTTGCCGAAACTACTTGGAAGCGGCGTCGGTAATGTCGTGCGTCCAGGCGCCCGACGGCTCCTTGCTGATGATCTTCTGGTCGAGCAGCGCCTTTGCCGTGCGGGCATAGAGCGCCTCGTCCAGCTTGCCGGAGCTGTCGCCGACCAGCTTGGCGACTTCACCCATCATGCGCTTCTGATGGTTGTCGTCCTGGCCGCCATTGTCCATGACGATCTCGGCGGCTTCGTCGGGATTCTCGGTGGCATATTTCCAGCCCTTCATCGATGCGCGGACGAACTTGACCATCTTCTCCTTGAAGGCCGGGTCTTTCAGCTTGTCTTCCATCGCATAGAGGCCGTCTTCAAGAAGGTCGTTGCCCATTTCCGTGTAGTTGAAGACCGTCAGTTCTTCCGGCTTGAAGCCGGCATCGATCGCCTGCCAGTATTCGTTATAGGTCATGACGGAAATGCAGTCGGCCTGCTTCTGGACGAGCGGCTGCACGTCGAAGCTCTGCTTCAGCACGGTGACGCCGTTCGGACCGCCTTCGGTCGACAAGCCGAGCTTGTTCATCCAGGCGAAGAAGGGATACTCGTTGCCGAAGAACCAGACGCCGAGTGTGTGGCCCTTGAAGTCGGCTTCGGTCTTGATCGGGCCGTCCTTGCGGCAGACCATTTCCAGGCCCGCCTTCTGGTAGGGCTGGGCGATGTTGACCAGCGGAACGCCCTTTTCGCGGGCAACCAGGGCGCCGCCCATCCAGTCAACGATGACATCGGCGCCGCCGCCGGCGATCACCTGCTCGGGGGCGATATCAGGGCCGCCCGGCTTGATCTCGACGTCGAGGCCTTCTTCCTTGTAGAAGCCCTTGTCCTTGGCGACGTAATAACCGCCGAACTGGCTCTGCGTGACCCATTTCAGCTGCAGCACCACCTTGTCGGCGGCCATCGCATGGGCCGATGCAAGCGACATCGCGCTCGCCATCATTGCAACCATCAACTTTCTCATTTTCTTATCCTTACCCTCTGAAGTTATGCCCGGACCCCGTTTCTGGAGCCCGCGCGCGCCTAGCCACCACGGATAGACGGATGCCAGAACGTCACCGCCCGTTCGGTCAGGGCGATGATGCCATAGAAGATCGAGCCGGCCAGCGCCGCGACGGCGATTTCCGCCCAGACCATGTCGACATTCATGCGGCCGATCTCGGTGGAGATACGGAAGCCCATGCCGACGATCGGCGTCCCGAAGAATTCCGCAACGATGGCACCAATCAGCGCCAGCGTCGAGTTGATCTTCAGTGCGTTGAAAATGAAGGGCATTGCCGCCGGGAGCCTGAGTTTCAGCAGCGTCTGCCAATAGCCGGAGGCATAGGTGCGCATCAGGTCGCGCTCCATGCTGCCGGAGGCGGCAAGGCCGGCGACGGTATTCACCAGCATCGGGAAGAAGGTCATGATGATGACGACGGCGGCCTTCGACGGCCAGTCGAAGCCGAACCACATGACCATGACAGGGGCGACGCCGATGATCGGCAAGGCCGAGACCATGTTGCCGATCGGCAGAAGGCCGCGGCGCAGGAAGGCGATGCGGTCGGCGAGCACCGCGACGACGAAGCCACTGAGGCAGCCGACGATATAACCGATCAGCACAGCCTTGAAGATCGTCTGCCTGACGTCCGCGCCGAGGATGGGCAGCGACGCCATGAACCGCGCGCCGATGGCGCTCGGCGGCGGCAGCAGGATGAAGGGGACGCCAGCGCCGCGCGTCACGCCTTCCCAGAGAATGAGGATCCAGGCGCCGAAGATCGCCGGGATCAGGAGCTGGAGTACCGACTTGCCGAAAGTCGTGACGGGCTGCAGTTTCGACAGTTCGCTGACGCATCGCCAGGCAAGCAGCCAGCAGGCAAAGAGCAGCAGGAAGAAAGCCCGCGTCGCCGTGCCCTCGTTGCCGGAAAGAGCCGAAAGCAGCATCCAGGCGGCGCCATGCGCGCCGATAAACAGCACGGTGGCCCGATAGGCCGGCGGCTGCGGTGCGAATGACAGCAGGGAAGCCGCGATGACGATGGTGAAAATGAGGCTTGCCGTGCCGTCGGTGAGGGCGCGCGCCGCGCTCTCGGCCAGGAGCGGCAGGGCCGTCAGCGCCCCGACGCAGAGGAGGAGGGCGACCACGCCTTGCCAGGAGAAGGTCAGATGTCTCATGCCGGCCTCCCGCCCATGGCGCGGTCGACGATCTTCGCCGCAACGCCGACAATCGCAACCAGGATGCCCGCCAGCAGCGATCCGGCGACGAGGGCGGCCCAGATATCGATAGTCTGGCTGTAATAGGAGCCGGCGAGCAGCTTCGAGCCGATGCCGGCGACGGCACCCGTCGGCAACTCGCCGACGATGGCGCCGACGAGGCTAGCGGCGATCGCGACCTTCATCGAGGTGAAGAGGAAAGGGATCGAGGCTGGAACGCGCAGCTTCCAGAAAGTCTGCATCGGGCTGGCATAATAGGTGCGCATCAGGTCGAGATGCATGATCTCAGGCGAACGCAACCCCTTCACCATGCCGACGGCGACCGGAAAAAAGGAGAGGTAGGTGGAGATCAGCGCCTTCGAGACGAGACGGGAAGCGTCGGAATCGAGGTTCAACAGATGCGCAACGGCATTGTCGCCGGTCAGCACGTTATAGGAGATGATGACGATCATCGGTGCGATGGCGAGGATTGGTATGGTCTGGCTCGCCACCAGCCAGGGCATCAGCGAGCGGTCCATGGCGCGGTTGTGGACGATCAGCACGGCGAGAAGGATGCCGAGCAGCATGCCGAAGCCGAAGCCGAGCAGGGTGGAGGAGAGCGTTACCCAGCTGTGATAGACGAGGCTGCGGTTGCTCGAAAGGCTGCGCAGAAAGGTGTTCTCGTAGACGTTCTGCGCCACCTGATGCGGCGCCGGCAGGATCGGCTTCGGCTGCGCCAGCGTCTTGCCGATGAATTCGAGGGTCGTAGGTGTGGCGCCGGCGCGGCCGTCCATGTCGCGCTGGAACGGCGCGTTCATCAGGATGGCGGCGACATACCAGATGACGACGAGGGCCAGCAGGATTGTGGTGACGGGGACGATCTTGTCCTTGAATGTGTCGGGTTTCACAGCGACTGCCCCCATTTGTTGGCGTCGAACGCGCAGCCACCCCCCTCTGCCCTGCCGGGCATCTCCCCCACAAGGGGGGAGATCGGCAGGAGGATAGCGCGTCGGTCCCCGTTGGCTCTATAGCGAACGGAACGGCGATCCTTGTTTGGGGAAGCCGGTGCAGCATATCGATCTCCCCCCTTGTGGGGGAGATGCCCGGCAGGGCAGAGGGGGGTGACCCCAGGGCGCACGCTCCCGCTCCTCATGCGTGCCGCGTCCTCAGCCCTTCGCGGACGCGATGGGCGATTTCCAGGAACTCGGGGGTTTCGCGGATGTCGAGCGGGCGTTCGGCCGGCAGGGTCGAGTCGATCACATCGGTCACGCGGCCCGGGCGGGGAGACATCACCACGATCTTGGTCGAGAGGTAGACTGCCTCGGGGATGGAATGGGTGACGAAGCAGATCGTCTTGTTGGTGCGGGTCCAGAGTTTCAGCAGCTCTTCGTTCAGATGGTCGCGGACGATCTCGTCCAGGGCGCCGAAGGGCTCATCCATCAGCAGCAGGTCGGCGTCGAAGGCGAGCGCACGGGCGATCGAGGCGCGCTGCTGCATGCCGCCGGAAAGCTGCCAGGGGAATTTCTTCTCGAAGCCCGAAAGACTGACCAGATCGAGCGCTTCGGCGATGCGCCGCGTCCGCTCGGCGCCGGAATAGCCCATGATCTCCAAGGGCAGGGCGATGTTGTTTTCGATGGTGCGCCAGGGATAGAGCGCCGGCGCCTGGAAGACATAGCCGTAGGCGCGGGCCTTGCGAGCCTCTTCCGGTGTCATGCCGTTGATCGAGATCTCGCCAGACGTGCTCTTCTCGAGATCGGCGATGACACGCAGGAAAGTGGTCTTGCCGCAGCCCGACGGGCCAATGAAAGAGACGAAATCGCCCTTGCGGACATCGAGATTGACATTGCTCAGTGCACTCACCGGGCCGTCATTCGCCTGGTAGGTGAGACAGAGATCCTTGGCGGATACGACGGAAGGTGCTTGCATCAATGCGACCAGTCTTGTTTTCGCCGCGGGAGCGCGGTTTGCGTGCTATCATTACCGCCGGTTTTATCGACGATACACTCCATGGAGGATGAGGATGGACGTGACATCAAAGCCCACCTGCCACATCGTTCGCCCCAATCATGCCTATGACGGCAAGCAGGGGCTCAGCTATTTCCAAGGGGTCGCGGCCGAGACGGTTGGCGCCAAGGGCATCTGCATGCACCTCCTGACGATCCCGCCGGGCGTACGGGCCAAGGCGCATCTGCACGAGGCGCACGAGACGGCGATCTACATGCTCTCCGGCGAAGCCCATACCTGGTACGGAGACCGGCTCGAGCATCACGTCATCGTCCATGCCGGTGAACTTTTCTATATCCCGGCCGGCGTGCCGCACCTGCCGGCGAACCTTAGCAGCACGCCGTGCACGGCGATCATCGCCCGCACCGATCCGAACGAGCAGGAAAGCGTCGTGCTTCTGCCGGAGTTGGACGCTTTGGTGCCGGCGTGAGGTCATTGGCATAGAGGCAGCGGTCCCCGGTTGATGGCCGTATCGTCATGCGCCATCGTCATACGCCGCTTGCCGGAATGCCGCTCCGCGTCACCTTGCGCGGCGCAGTGATGTCCTTCCACTGGGAAAGCGCCTTGCTGACAGCCGTGACCGGCTCGCGCCTGACAAATTCGCCGTGGCCCTCGCGGGTCTTGATGGTGTTTTCCTCGATCGCGACAACGCCGCGCGTCAGCGTATAGCGCGGCAGGCCGGTCACTTCCTTGCCTTCGAAGACGTTGTAGTCGATCGCCGATTGCTGGGCCTTGGACGAGATGGTCTTGGAACGTTGCGGGTCCCAGACGACGATGTCGGCGTCGGCGCCAACAAGGATCGCGCCTTTCTTCGGATAGATGTTGAGGATCTTGGCGATGTTGGCCGAGGTGACGGCGACGAATTCGTTCATCGTCAGCCGCCCGGTGTTGACGCCATGGGTCCAAAGCATCGGCATGCGGTCTTCGAGGCCGCCGGTGCCGTTCGGGATCTTGGTGAAATCGCTGAGCCCGAAGCGCTTCTGCGCCGTGGTGAAGGCGCAATGGTCGGTGGCGACGACCTGCAGCGAGCCGGAGGCAAGCCCCGCCCAGAGTGAGTCCTGATGCTGCTTGTTGCGGAAGGGCGGCGACATCACCCGGCGGGCGGCATGATCCCAGTCGGGGTTGGAATATTCGCTCTCGTCGAGCGTCAGGTGCTGGATCAGCGGTTCGCCGTAGACGCGCATGCCTTTGGCGCGGGCGCGGCGGATCGCCTCGTGTGCCTGTTCGCAGGAGGTGTGGACGATATAGACCGGGCAGCCGGCCATGTCGGCGATCATGATGGCGCGGTTAGTCGCTTCGCCTTCCACCTCGGCCGGGCGGGAATAAGCATGCGCCTCGGGGCCATTATTGCCCTCGGCGAGCAACTTTGCCGACATCGAGGCGACGACATCGCCGTTTTCGGCGTGCACCAGCGGCAGGGCGCCGAGTTCGGCGCAGCGCTGGAACGAGGCGAACATCTCGTCATCGTCGACCATCAGCGCGCCCTTATAGGCCATGAAGTGCTTGAAGGTGTTGATGCCCTTGTCGCGGACGATGGCCTCCATCTCCTTGAAGACCTGCTCGCTCCACCAGGTGACTGCCATATGAAAGGAATAATCGCAGTTGGCGCGGGTCGATTTGTTGTCCCACATGGTCAGCGCCTCGAGCAGCGACTGGCCGGGGGCGGGCAGGGCGAAATCGACTACCATCGTCGTGCCGCCGGAAAGGGCGGCGCGCGTGCCGCTCTCGAAATCGTCGGAGGAATAGGTGCCCATGAAGGGCATTTCGAGGTGGGTGTGCGGATCGATGCCGCCGGGCATGACATAACAGCCGGTCGCATCCAGCGTCTCGTCGCCCGAGAGGTTCGGACCAATCTCGACGATCTTGCCGCCGTCGATTTTCACGTCAGCCTTATAGGTCAGGTCGGCGGTGACGATGGTGCCGTTCTTGATGACTGTGGTCATGGCTGCTGTTCCTTTTCCCTGCGATCTTATTGTCTTACCGCTCCACTGCCATCGTGGGCGTGCCGTTTCTAAAGAGCGCCGCACCCTTGGCGATAAGGCTGTAGACAGCCTCCTCACTCAACTCATTCGGCTTGTCGTGCTTCTCTTCGTAATACCAGTCGGGCTGCTCAAGGACGTCAATGCCACCCACCGACAAGGACCAAATGCCATCGCATTCGCGAAAGTAAAAATCCTTGCCGTCGATCAGCCCGGTTGACTGTACGGGTTGGCTGTCCTTGGGACGTTTGATCAGTATGCCAGGCATGGAAGGGCCAAGTTCGATGCGAACGACACCGGGCCCAGGCCCATAGATATAGTAGGTTTGGTGGAGCGCATCTGGGTCGCGGTCATCTGACTTGGCCAGCTGAACACCAGAAGGTTTATATCGCCAAAAGCTCGATATTTGCGGAAGCTTGATCCGCTCGCCTGCCGTGTTGATGCCAATGTAGAAGATCTGCACGCCAGGGACGTCGTCCCACGGACCTTCGTTCACTGGCGTCACATTGCGGGTGGCCCACGCGAGGTCGTCGGCAGTTGGCTGAGTTTCGAACTTAAAGATATCAGGATAATCGAGATAAGTCGCTGGCAAGTCGGCCGCCATCACACGACAATCTCCGCCGTCTCGACCACCGCATGGAACAGCACATCGGCTCCCGCCATCGCCCATTCCTTGGAAATCTCTTCCGCCTCGTTATGCGAGAGCCCGCCGACGCAGGGGCACATGACCATCGTTGCCGGTGCGACCTTGGCGGCCCAGCAGGCGTCGTGGCCGGCGCCGGAGATGATGTTCATGTGGCTGTAGCCGAGCCGCTCGGCGGCGTCGCGCACCGAGGTGACCAGTTTCGGATCGAAGGTGATCGGCTCGAAGTGGCCGATCGCCTCGATGGAACAGCCGACGCCGAGTGCATCGGTGATCTCAGGCGCTTTCGCCTCGATCTTTGCCCGCATGCGGTCGAGCTTCTCCTTGTCGGGCGAGCGGATGTCGACGGTGAAGACCACCTTGCCCGGCAGGACGTTGCGGGAATTTGGCGAGAAAAACACCTGGCCGACGCCGCCGACGGCGCCCGGCTGTTCGCCCATCGCCACGCCCTGGACCATCTCCAGGATGCGGGCCATGGCGAGGCCGGCATTGACGCGCAGGTTCATCGGCGTCGAACCGGTATGGGCTTCCTTGCCGGTTAGCGTGAATTCCAGCCACCAGAGACCCTGGCAATGGGTGACGACGCCGATCTGCTTTTCCTCGGCTTCGAGGATCGGTCCCTGCTCGATGTGATATTCGAAATAGGCGTGCATCTTGCGGGCGCCGACTTCTTCGTCGCCGACCCAGCCGATGCGCTTCAGTTCGTCGCCGAACAGATTGCCCTCGGGGTCCCTGCGGTTATAGGCAAAGTCCAGGCTGTGCACGCCGGCGAAGACGCCTGACGCCAGCATGGCAGGAGCAAAACGCGCCCCTTCTTCGTTGGTCCAGTTGGTCACGACGATCGGATGTTTGGTCTTGATGCCGAGATCGTTCATCGTGCGCACGACTTCGAGAGCCGCAAGCACGCCGAGCACACCGTCATATTTACCGCCGGTCGGCTGGGTGTCGAGATGCGAGCCGACATAGACGGGCAGAGCATCGGGATCGGCGCCGGGGCGGGTGGCGAACATCGTGCCCATGCGGTCGACACCCATGGTCAAACCGGCATCGTCGCACCATTTTTTGAAAAGGCTGCGGCCCTGCGCATCGGCGTCCGTCAGCGTCTGGCGGTTGTTGCCGCCGGCTATGCCGGGGCCGATCTTCGCCATCTCCATGAGACTGTCCCAGAGGCGGTCGCCATTGACGCGCATGTTCTCGCCTGGTGCTGCCACCATTTCGTATGCCCTCACCTGTTTGCGGCAGTCATGCAAAGGGCATGCCCGCCGGTTCCCGTGGTCCTTTCCTGCGCCCCCTTATTGGTTTTGTCGAGCGCCGGAAAATCGCCAGTTGCCTTTGTTTTGCATCTGGCGGATAATTTGACCGATTGGTAAACATTACAACTTCCACCGCCGGGCTCAAGACGAAAATCACGAAAATTGCCGATAAAAATACGGGCGGTTGCTCAAGAAGGCGGCGGGGGATCGCTTCCAGAAAAACTTGAGCGAAGAAGTTGAATTTCAAGGGGAAATAACAGCCTGTGACCATACCGAGAGCAGCGAAAACCCTGAGGCGGACGCGAATCCAGGAGGAGAAGGAAGAGCAGATCCTGGAAGCGGCCCTCGACGTGTTTTCGGCAAGCGGCTTCCGCGGCTCGACCATCGACCAGATCGCCGAAGTGGCCGGCATGTCGAAACCCAACCTGCTCTATTATTTCCGCACCAAGGAAGCGATGCACCGGGCGCTGATCGACCGGGTGCTCTACACTTGGCTGGAGCCGCTGCGGGCCTTTAACGCCGAAGGCAATCCGGAGGCGGAAATCCGCAGCTACATCCGCCGCAAGCTGGAGATGGCCCGCGATTTTCCGCGCGAGAGCCGGCTCTTCGCCAATGAGGTGCTGCAGGGCGCGCCGCATATCGAGGACGAGCTGAAGGGACCGCTGAAGGAACTGGTCGACGAGAAGGCGGAGGTCATCCGCGCCTGGGCGAAATCAGGCAAGATCGTCAAATGCGATCCCTATCACCTGATCTTCTCCATCTGGTCGACGACGCAGCATTACGCGGACTTCGACGTCCAGGTGCGTGCCGTGCTGGGGCAGGAACATTCGGGCGAAGGGCGCTTCGAGGATGCGGCGCGGTTTCTGGAACAGCTCTTCATCGGCGGCCTGCGACCGGATCCCCTTGAGGCGTGAGGGTTTACCCTCTTCTTGGAAGCGGCACCCGGGCAAGAATATCCGTCATGCCTTCCATCGTATAAGGCTTCTGTAGCACAGGCGCGTCCGAGTGGCTGTTCGCCTGGGCGATGCCCTCCCCATAGCCCGTGGCAAAAACGAAGGGCACGCCGTCGGCTGCCAGCCGGTCGGCAATTCCGAAACTCGTCTCATCGCCAAGATTGACATCGAGAAGCGCCAGATCGAAGGACTGGCCTGCCAGAATTTCCATCGCCTCAGTGACACTTGGTGCCGTAGCCACGTCGGCGCCCAGGCGGCGCAGGATGTCCTCCCCATCCATGGCGATGATCAGATTGTTTTCCACCAGCAGCACGTTCAGGCCGGAAAGCGGTTGATCGTCGGGATTGGTCTTGGGTTCGGTTGCTCCGATCGGAACCGGATTTGACCGTTCGCTGGTCGGGCCGACGACATATCGCGCCGGAATACAGAAATCGGCCTCGAGCCCATCCCTGAGGTAGCGGACCTCCGCCTTGCCGCCGAGGTCATAGGGGATCGAGCGGCGGATGATGGTCGAACCGAAGCCATGGCGTTTGGGTTCGAGGACGGGCGGACCATCCTTTTCGCGCCAGCCAATGCGCAGATTGCCCTCGTCGTCGCGGTGCCAGCCAAGTTGGACCGTGCCGCTGCCGGTGCCGGAAAGGCTGCCGTATTTGGCGCTGTTGGTCATCAGCTCATGGAAAACCAGGGCGGCGGTGGAAAAGGCCTGCGGTTCCAGCAGCATGTCCTCGCCGCTCATCTGGATGCGTTGCGCGTTTTTCCCGAGATAGGCGGCGGTCTCTGCCAGCAGCAATTGCCGAAGCGAAGCGGGCGCCCAGTGATCGCGGGTGATCTGGTCATGGGCGCGGGCGAGCGACTGGATGCGGCCCTCGAGCTGGCGGATGTAGTCGCCAAGGCCGACCGACGTTGCCTGCGACTGCCGGATGATGCCGGTGATGAGGCTCAATATGTTGCGGACGCGGTGGTTCAGCTCGGCAATCAGCAGTTCCTGGCGCTCGTTTGCCGTCTGGCGCGCCATGCTGACCTCGTCGGTGAGGCGCAATACCACCTCAATCAGTGTGACGCGGATCGTTTCGGCGACACGGTGCTCGGCCTCCGTGAAGGGGAGGGAGCGACCACGCACCAGTTCCGACCAGGCCTCGAAACTCTTGCGCGGCGTTAGCCGCGGGCCGTTCGGGCCGTATTCCACCGGCTTGTGCGGGTCGCCGCCCCAGCGGACGGTGCGCACCAATTCCTGACGGAAAAGCACGACATAATCGCGCGGCGAACGCGAGATCGGGATGGCGAGCATGCCTGCCACAGCATCGTCGACCTCAAGATCCGGATAGGCTTCCGCGAGCCTGTCCACGGCATAGATGCGGCCGGCGGCGTTGCGGTTGAGGTGGCGGACGAGGGCCGCGAAGCCTCGCTCATTCGGCCCGATGCCGGCAAGGGCCAGGCGGCCGTTGATCCAGACGCCGATCCCGTCGGCAGGAATGGCGTCGGCGAGCGCCTCGATCAGCCAGGCCGGATCGTCGAGCAGGCTCGCATTGTCTGCGACGGAGGTGAGAAGCCGGTCGGCAATGCGGCGCGCCTTGGTCTCGTAGTCGAGAGCCAGTCGCCGTTCGCGGCTTTCAAGGCGGGACGCAAACATCTGGCCGAAGAGTTCGGCAGTGGAGCGGCTTTGGGCCGAAGGCAGACGCGAGCCATAGTGATGGCAGGCAAACAGGCCCCAGAGCCTGCCATCCACAACGATCGATATGGAGAGCGAAGCGCCAACGCCCATGTTTTTCAAATATTCGATGTGGATCGGCGAGACCGAACGCAATACCGACATGGAGAGATCGAGCGGCCGGCCGTGCTCGTCGAGCTGCGGCAGGATCGGGACCGGGACGGCGTCGACATCGGCAATGATGCGGAACAGGTTGCGCAGATAAAGCGCGCGCGCCTGTACCGGAATGTCGGAAGCCGGATAGTGCAGCCCGAGGAATGAGCCGATGCCGGCCCGGGCGGCTTCCGCCACCACTTCGCCAGAACCGCCTGCGTCGAAACGATAGACCATGACCCGATCGAAACCGGTGAGCGCGCGCGCTTGTCTTGCACCTTCGCGGAAGAATGCTTCCAGTGTTTCCGTGTGGTCGAGGCGCGACATCATGCTGCGCATGGAGAGCGACGCGGCGTCGTGCCTGTCTTCCTGGCAGCGCTCGCCTTCGATGATGACCTCACCTCCGTTCAGGTGCACGGCAAGGTCGAACCTGTTTTGATCGGGCATCAGGGCGATGCCGAAAATGCGCTCGACGACGTCGGAACCACGCAGCGTGGTAAGCTTGTTGCGGATTGCGTGGAGTGCTTCGGGTGTGATCACAGAGATAACGGGACGGCCGAGCGCGTCGGCCTGTGTCACTCCGAGAAACTCCGCCAGATTTGCGGAGGCGCGCATGACGATCCAGTCTGAGGATACCGCCATGAGAAAGCCGAAGGGCTGGACCGAGCCGAGCTGGTGGATCGGCTCACGGTCGCAGTTGGTGAGATCGACGGGTTCGTGCGTGCCGCTCATGGGACCGCTTCCAGTTCGACTTGCCCCGCTTTGAGGAAGAGCTCGAAGACATCGCGGGCTGCGGCGGCGGCAAGGCTGGGGTCGTCCACCGTGCTCGCGTCAAGACGATCCATGAAAAGCCGCATGGCGCCCTTTGGGCCTTGCGGGCTCAGGTAGCTGCTGGGCAAGTGGTCGGGCACCGCCTTGGCGAGCAACGCTCCGCCGAGCTTGGAGCCTTCAAGGACATAGGCTGCGCCCCAGACCGCTGCTTCGCTGCGCAATACCGGTTGCGGAAGCAGTACCGGCAATCGATCATCGAGTTCCCTTATGTCGGCAGCCAATAGATGCGCGCGCCTTCGGTCCGGCCAGTCCGGCAGCAGACGGCCGATTCCTCCATTCTCAAGCGCATGTTCGACTGATGGTACGACCCGCGCATGCGCGCGCAAGAAAGCCTTGTAATCCTGGGTGCGTGAGAGGTTGAAACTGCCGAAGAGGGTGTCGACCGCGGCGTGGCAATCTGCAGTTTGTGCGCGGAGGGCGCTGCGAAGTGACATGCTGACGTTTTTCCGAGTGATATGGCGGCCGCCCACAACGGACGGTGAATGAGCGGATATACTGCGGTATCGCGTTATTTCTAGAGAAAGCCGAAGAATAACATGGGTTTCTCGTCGCTCGCAGACGCGCTGCAAGCGCTTCAGCCCATCATTGCCGGCAGTCCGGCGGCGAGCGTATCGATCGCGAGCCGCACCTTCGGTAGCATGACCGGAGAGCGCAGCCAAACGGCATGGGCATCGAAGACATTGGCCGGTTCCTGCTTCAATACCTGAATGAGCCGGCCTGCCAGCACCTCCTCGCGAACCAGCCAGCAGGGGAGCCAGGCAAGACCGCGCCCAGCGACGGCCGCATCGGAAATCGATGCGAGGTCGTCGAGCCGCAGGCGCGCCTTTGGCGCCAACCGCCGCCCGGGATCGGCTGCGGTCGGAAATATCCAACCCTTGTCGTCATCGCCCCGCCTGTAGACGATGCCTTCATGCTGGGGAATATCGAAGACTGTCTGCGGCGCGCCATGTATTTCCAGATAGGCGGGCGATGCGCAGACGGTCATTCGCTGCCGGGCGATCGCCCGGGCCATCAGATCCGGATTGTCCTTCAACGGTCCGTTGCGAATGACAAGATCGAAGCCGTCTTCGAGCAGGTCGACGATACGGTCGTTGAAGGAAAGGTCGAGTTCGAGGTTCGGATGTTCATCGAGCAGGCGTGCGAGGGTCGGCGCGATGCAATGGCGGCCGAAAAGCACGGGCATCGAGATGCGCAGGCGGCCGCGCACATCCCGTCGGCCGGATTCCAGCATGGCTTCCCCGAGGCGGATTTCCTCGACCGCCCGCAGGCAGCGCTCGTAGAAGAAGCGGCCTTCCTCGGTGAGGCTCTGCATGCGTGTCGTACGGTTGAAGAGGCGCACGCCGAGACGCTGTTCCAGACGTGCGATCGTCTTGCCGACCGCCGAACGCGTGAGATGGAGCCGCTCGGCGGCAGCCGAAAAACCACCTGCCTCGACGGCTTCGACAAAGATCGAGATACCCTTCAGCTGTTCCATTTGTTTCCTCTTTGGAACCATTCTGTTGAATTAATATCGCAACTGGTGCGAAATATTCAACGATATGTTTGCGCTCCCTGCAATGGACAAGGAGCAAGACAATGCAGACAACACGGCAATGGCAGATCGACGCGGTTGGGCCGGAGCGCCAGCTGACGATCGGCGAGCGGAAGCTCGAACCGGTTTCGGGAAACAGGGTTCTGGTGCGGACGGAAGCCGTCTCGCTCAATTTCCGCGATCGGTTGGTGATGGAGAGCGGCATGGGGTTGCCGCTGCAATTTCCCTTCGTGCCGGCTTCCGATATGGCGGGTGTCGTGGAGGCAGTCGGACCCGATGTCAGCCGTTTCAAGCCGGGAGATCGAGTCATCTCGACGTTTTCGCCCGACTGGATCGACGGACGCGGCTTGGGCGATGCGCGCACGCCACCTTACAAGACACGCGGCGGCTTCTATCCCGGTGTCCTCTCCCAATACACTGTGCTTTCCGAGGAATGGTATTCACGCGCGCCTGATACGCTCGATGCGGCGCAGGCGAGCACCTTGCCCTGCGCCGGGCTGACTGCCTGGTTCGCACTGATCGAACGCGGCGGCCTGAAGGCCGGCGACAAGGTGCTGGTGCAAGGCACCGGCGGTGTTGCGCTCCTCGGTCTGCAGATCGCCAAGGCGCATGGCGCGGAGGTCTTCATCACATCAGGCAGCGCCGAGAAGCTCGAACGCGCCATTGCTCTCGGCGCCGATCACGCGATCAACCGACATGAGGGCGACTGGGTTGAGCAACTCTATCAGTTGACCGGCGGCTATGGCGCCGATCACGTGCTCGAGATCGTCGGCGGCCCGCATCTCGGCCAGGCGCTGAAGGCGGTGGCGATCAATGGCCGCATTTCCGTCATCGGCGTGTTCGAGGGGTTCGAGGTTTCCGGCCCGGCCGGCCCGCTGCTGCTCAAGGCGCCTGTCGTGCAGGGCATTTCCGTCGGCCATCGCCGCGCGCTTGAAGATCTGGTGCGGGCAATCGACCAGACCGGGCTGAAGCCTGTGGTCGACAAGCGTTATGCCTTCGACGAATTCCCTGAGGCGCTCGATCATCTCTATCGCGGGCCTTTCGGCAAGGTGGTCGTCGAGTTCTGACGGCGGCGAATTTCCCTTCTCCTCGCTGCAATAATTGTCGGGAAGAGAAGGGAGGCCATCAGGCGGCAGCGGGAACGCCCTGTTCGAAGGTGAAGCCTTCATCGGCCCAGCCGGTCATGCCGCCGATCATCAGCTTGGCCTGGAGGCCGAGATTGGCGAGGCGGAAGGCAGCCTTGTCGGCGCCGTTGCAGTGCGGGCCGGCGCAATAGACGACGAAGAGTGCATCGCTTGCCCATGTCGACATGCGGTGCGCCGTCATCTTGCCGTGCGGCAGGTTGATCGCTCCGGGAATGTGGGACTCTGCGAAGAGCTGCGGCGAGCGCACGTCGAGGAGAACGAAATCGACTTTCGCGGCCGCAAAGGTGGCATGCACGTCCGAGCAATCGGTTTCGAAAGCGAGCTTGGCGGCAAAGTGAGCGACAGCGGCATCCGGAGCTGCAGCAGGTATTTGGGAAACGGGGCTTGGCATCGGTTTTTCCTTTTTCTGAAGTTGCCGCCTGGTATCGCCGATGCTAGAGCTTTGCGAAATTGGCCATCATGACCGACAGCGTAAAGATCATGCCAAATTCATCGCCGCAGCAGACCAAAGGACCGCTGGTCGCAGCACTTGCCTATGACGGGCTCTGCACCTTCGAATTCGGAATCGCCTACGAGGTCTTCGGCCTGCCACGCCCGGAGATGGGCGAAGGCTGGTATCGCTTCTCGGTCTGCGGCATCGAACCGGGTCCGCTTCGCGCTGCGGGAGGGCTGACGGTCGCAGTCGACGAGGGACTGGAGCTGCTTGACGAAGCGGACCTGATCGTCGTGCCGGGTTGGCGGTCGATCGATGCCGCCGTTCCCGAGTCGCTGGTTTCAGCGCTCAAGGCAGCGCATGAACGCGGCGCACGGATCATGTCGCTTTGCTCGGGTGTTGCGGTTCTTGCCGGATCGGGGCTGCTTGCCAACCGCAGGGCGACGACACATTGGCGCTATGTCGCCTCGATCGCCGCGCGTTATCCCGATATCGCACTCGATGCCGACGTTCTCTACATGGACGAAGGCAGCCTGCTGACAGCGGCAGGCAGTGCCGCCGGTATCGATCTCTGCCTGCATGTGGTGCGCGGCGATTTCGGTTCGGAGGCCGCAAACAGCGTCGCCCGCCGCCTCGTCGTTCCGCCGCACCGCGAAGGCGGACAGGCGCAGTTCATTCACGCGCCGGTTCCCGAGGAACGCGAGGGCATCCGCTTGGGGCCGCTGATCGAATGGATGCGCGAAAGCCTTTCCGACGACCAGCCGATCAGCCTGCTTGCCAAAAGAGCGGGCATGAGCATGCGCACCTTCCAGCGGCGCTTCGAAGCGACGACGGGCCTCAGCGTCGGCGAATGGCTGTTGAAGGTGCGGCTGCGGCATGCCCGCGATCTGCTGGAAAAGGAACTTGCTGTTTCGCTCGACGACATCGCCGCCGCCAGCGGCTTTGGAACACTGGCGACGATGCGGCATCATTTCCGCAGGCGGCTCGGGACGAGCCCGAGCGCCTATCGGAAGTCATTCGGTGATTAGGCTGACTTGGCGCTTCGAACGTTGCCGGCAGAATGCAACGCCGCGGATCGATCTTCTCCGCGGCGTTGCGAATTCTTATTCTGCCGCCTGGCGGGCCATCGGGTTGTTCGGGTGTGTGGTCCAGTTGGCATAGTTCGGGTCGACGACGCGGCCGGTGCGTTTGTCGAGGGTGCCGGCAGGAAGCTGCTCCATGGTGATGCAGTTCTCGACCGGGCAGACGCTGACGCAGAGATTGCAGCCGACGCATTCCTCGTCCATCACTTCGAAATGGCGAGCGCCGTCGACGAAGTTGGTGATCGCCTGATGCGAGGTGTCCTCGCAGGCGATGTAGCAGCGGCCGCATTTGATGCAGGCGTCCTGGTCGATCTTCGCCTTGGCGATGTAGTTGAGGTTCAGATATTGCCAGTCGGTGACGTTGGGCACGGCGCGGCCGGTAATGTCGTCGAGACTACGGTGGCCCTTTTCGTCCATCCAGTCGGAAAGGCCCGTGATCATCTCCTGGACGATCTTGAAGCCGTAGGTCATCGCCGCCGTGCAGACCTGGACGTTGCCGGCGCCGAGAACGAGGAATTCAGCAGCGTCCCGCCAGGTGGTGATGCCGCCGATGCCCGAGATCGGCAGACCGTAAGTTTCGGGATCACGAGCGATCTCGGCCACCATGTTGAGCGCAATCGGCTTCACCGCCGGGCCGCAATAACCGCCATGGCTACCCTTGCCGCCGACCGTCGGGTTGGGGGCGAAGTTATCGAGATCGACGGAGACGATCGAATTGATCGTGTTGATCAGCGACACGGCATCGGTACCGCCGGCCTTGGCGGCGCGGGCCGGGCGGCGGATATCGCTAATGTTGGGCGTCAGCTTGGTGATGACGGGCATGCGGGTGTACTGCTTGCACCAGCGCACCACCATCTCGATATACTCAGGCACCTGGCCGACGGCCGAGCCCATGCCGCGCTCGGACATGCCGTGCGGACAGCCGAAGTTGAGCTCGATGCCGTCGGCGCCGGTTTCTTCCACCAACGGCAGGATCGCCTTCCAGGCCTCTTCCTCGCAGGGAACCATGATCGAAGCGATCAGTGCCCGGTCCGGCCAGTTCATCTTCACCTGCTTCATTTCCCGCAGGTTGGTATAGAGGTCGCGGTCGGTGATGAGCTCGATATTGTTCAGACCGAGCAGGCGGCGGTCGGCGCCCCAGATCGCGCCGTAGCGCGGGCCGTTGACGTTGACGACGGGCGGGCCTTCCTCGCCCAGCGTCTTCCAGACCACGCCGCCCCAGCCGGCCTTGAAGGCGCGCTCGACATTGTAGGCCTTGTCGGTCGGCGGCGCAGACGCCAGCCAGAACGGGTTGGGGGACTTGATGCCGACGAAATTATTACGGAGATCAGCCATTGTTCATTCTCCCCTTCAAGCAACCGCGACAGCCGGAGCGGCTGCTGCGGTGAGGGCACGATGGATGGATTCAGCCGCGTCGCGACCGTGGGCGACGGCCGAAACCGTGAGATCGTCACCGCCGAAGACGCAGTCGCCTCCTGCCCAGACGCCGTCGAGCGAGGTATGGCCTTCGCCATCGACAGCGATGCGGCCGGATTCCATGCGCAGCGAACCGAGAGCAGAGGCGTCAAAGGTCTGGCCGATCGCCTTGAAGATCTGGTCGGCGGCAATCACACCGGTCTCGCCGGTGCCGACGAGGCGGCCATCGAGGATTTTGGTATATTCCACTTCGATGGCGGCGACCTTGCCGTCCTGCGCCAGGATCGATTTCGGCCCCAGCCAGTGGCGGATGATGACGCCCTTGGAGCTTGCCAGATCCTGCTCGAATTCCGACGCGTTCATGTGCTCCTTGCCACGACGGTAACAGATCGTCACCTCTTCGGCGCCGAGCAGCTTTGCCTGCACGGCAGCGTCGATTGCCGTCATGCCGCCGCCAAGGACGACGACGCGGCGGCCGATGGCGATCGCACCCTTGTCTTCGGCCTGGCGGAGTGCCGCGATGAAATCGACGGCGTCGTCGACGCCTGCAAGGTTTTCGCCCTCGATGCGCAGCGCGTTGACGCCGGCAAGGCCGATACCGAGGAAGACGCCGTCATATTGCGCCTGCAGATCGGTGAGCGAGAACTCCTGGCCGAGACGCCGGCCATGCCGGACTTCGATGCCGCCGATCGAAAGGACGTAATCGACTTCCTTCTGGGCGAAGTCGTCGACCGTCTTGTAAGTGGCGATCCCGTATTCGTTGAGGCCGCCGGACTTTTCCCTGGCATCATAGATGACGACGGAATGGCCGTTCACGGCCAGGCGATGGGCGGCGGCAAGGCCGGCCGGGCCTGCGCCGACAACGGCGATCGTCTTGCCGGTCGGTTCGGCCCGGGCATAGAATTGCTTGTCGGCCTGCATGGCGGCATCGGTGGCGTAGCGCTGCAGGCGGCCGATCTCGACGGGCCGCTCTTCGGCGGTGTTGCGCACGCAGGCCTGCTCGCAGAGTTCCTCGGTGGGACAGACGCGCGCGCACATGCCGCCGAGAATGTTCTGATCGAAGATCGTCTTTGCCGAGCCGATCGGATTGCCGGTCGAAATCTGGCGGATGAACAGCGGAATGTCGATCGAGGTGGGACAGGCCGTCATGCACGGCGCGTCGTAACAGAAATAACAGCGGTCGGCGGCGACCAGCGCCTCATGATTGTCGAGGCGTGGATGCAGATCGGAAAAATTAGCATCATACTCGGCGGGCGAAAGCCGGCCGGCATGGATCCCGGTTTCCAGTCGTTCCATTGAAGTTCCCTCATTATTGGTAAACGGCCTGTGAGGGAAAGCGTAACTCAGGTTTAAAAATTTATCAAACGGTAAAATTTTGACGATTTTTGCGTGTGGTCCCGCAAGTAATCAATTGTTTTTGCTGGAAGAATTTAATCGACCTGCATCGTTGAAACGGCTGAGCGCGCGACGAGGGAAGGGCATCCGAAAAAAGATGCAAAAAAGCCGAATTTTTTTGGATGGCAGGGAACCAAAGTTTGATGTCGTCGTTATTGCGATATCCGGATGGTGATCGCATCGACCCAACATGCGCGCCCCCAACCCACTATCCGGACGTACTCACGGTCCCCTCCCGGTGAGTGAAGACAGCCGGTGCGCCGCCCTCGCACCGGCTGTTTTTCCGTTTTCGGCTGTCTCCAGGGCTTTCACACTCGCTTGAAGATCTCGAATTCGGTTTCCGGAATTGTCAGACGGTACTCGATTCGGCCGGGAACGAGGTTCAACTCCGCCTTGCCGTTGACCGACGAAGGCACGACACGCTCCAATACGGTGCGGCCGAAGCTGTTGTCGCTGAATTCGTGGACTTCTGCCTGATCATGCAGAACTTCCGCCCAGGCGACTTCGATCGCCTTTCTGTCGTTGATCATGGCTTCGCGGCAATTCAGCGTGATAGAGGCGGCACCGCCAGCAATCGCGCCGAAGGAGGCGGAGTTGACGATGAGTTCATGGAGGGCGAGCCCGAGATGCACGGCGGCATTCGGTGTCAGGTGAGCGTTGATGCCATAGATCGGCATGGAGCCGGCCGTCTCCGGCCAATAGGGAGCAAACTGCTTTTCGGCGAGTTCGAAGAGATAGGCGCCGCGCCAGCTCGAATCCGTGATCAGGTCCTGCGAGTTGGAAAGCGATTGCAGCCGTCCCCGGAATTTGAGGAGGAAGCTGTCGAGAGAGAGCGTGTTGCGCGCCGTCTGGGTGGCAATGCCCTGGATTATGGCGAGAAGGTTCTTCGAGCGGTGTGAGAGTTCGCGCAGCAGCGATTTCAGAACTTTTTCGCGATGCCGGCTTTCGGTGACTTCAGCCATGACGGACAGAAGTCCATATGCGCCGCGTTCGCCGGTGCGCTGGATCTTCAGTTCATAAGTGCGTCTTTCGCCGTCGACGTCGATCTCGACCTCGGCATTGGTGGGGATGCCGGTTTCCAGCACCTTGTGCTTCAGCGCCGTCAAATATCGGCCGTGCGCATCGCCAAAGAGGACAGCGTCGCTGCTGCCGGGCGCAAAGAGCGCTGCAAAATGCGGCGGCAGATTTTCGGCGTAGAAAATCGACAGTCGGGCGTCCTGGCAAAGGATCGAAATCCCGGCGCTGCCGAGCGCGCGTTCCATCATTGCGGCTTTGCCTTCGAAGGTAAAAGGCATGCCGGACAATGGTTCAGTCGTATTCACTCGGCCGCCTTTCCTTGTGACATCTTGAACGTCGCTGAAGGGAGCGCCCTTCCAGACACCGCCTGCCAACTCTAGAACAAAGCGCTGCAAAAACCGTTAAAGCCACCGGAGCGTCCCGGTAGCACCGGAACGCCTGCTTTGGCGATTTGGTTCCGAAGGCCGGAAAATTGCGTCTCAGGCGGCTACTCTGGTCGATTCATTGAAGAAAAGAGCTTGGCTGATCAATGCCTTGACCATGTCGGGATTGAACGGCTTGGTGACAAGGAAAGTCGGTTCCGGACGCTCGCCGGTCAGAAGCCGTTCCGGGAAGGCGGTGATGAAGATCACCGGTACGCTCGACGTCTTGAGGATGTCGTTGACTGCGTCGATACCGGAGCTGCCATCGGCAAGCTGGATGTCGGCCAGCACCATGCTCGGCTTGGTCTTATTGTAGAGCGCCACGGCCTCGGCATGCGTACGGGCAATGCCGGTGACGCGATGGCCGAGGCTCTCGACCATCTGCTCGATATCCATGGCGATCAGCGGTTCGTCCTCGATGATCATGATATCGGTTGCGACCTGACGGGAAATCTCCTGCGACGCGACGTCGAGCAGATGCATGACATCCTGTTCTTCGGTTTCCAGAATTTCGGCGATTTCGGCGACGCGGAAATTCTCCACGGAGGCGAGCAGGAAGGCCTGACGGGCGCGCGGCGAAACCTTGGAAAGGTTCAGCGTGGCACGCTGCTCCCAGGCATAGGGCGAGGTCGGCTCTGGAATCTGGACTGCGGTGGAACCAAACAGTTGCGTGAACAGTTTGTAGAGTGCGACCCGGTCATTCGCCGTATCCGGGAAAATCGACAGATCGGCGATGATGGCTTCGAGAACGGCGGCGACATAAGCGTCGCCCGAAGTCTGAGTGCCGGTAAGGGCGCGGGAATAGCGGCGCAGATAAGGAAGGTGCGGCGCAATCCGAGTAGAAAGTGTCATTAATGGGCTCCTGCATACAGGCCGGCATTGGCTTCAATGAGCGGTTAACGTCGCCTTGATAAAAAAGTTCCGGAACGGCAGGAACTTTTTTCGTCGCGCCGCATTATTCCAGCCGACGAAGAAAGGGCGTAGCGTTTTGACCCATGCAACGGCAAATGCCAGCGACATCGACAATGGAACGTTCGATGTCGATGGTTGAAATCGTTTTTGATCCCATCCACGCCCCTCGAACAGACAACCGGCGAGAAGACGAATTGATGACTACACGCAAGAAAGAAGCAGCCGATCAGCGAAAGCTGGAGCTGCGGGCAAGCGACATCCTGGACCCGAACAACCAGATCGGCGTCAGGCTCCGGTCGCTTTATTCGGCCGCACAGGATGAGGCGATTCCCGATCGTTTTCTCGACCTTCTCGAAAAGCTCGACCATGCTGAAATGATGGCTTCTGCCAAGATGGCCGAATAGGATCGCCGCATGGAAGACAAATCGCAACCCAGCTTCAAGCGGGAACTGCTGGCGGCACTCCCAAGCCTTCGCGCTTTCGCAATCTCGCTCATCGGGCGGCACGACCGTGCCGACGATCTCGTCCAGGACACCATCATGAAAGCATGGGCCAAGCAGGATCATTTCGAGATGGGCACCAATATGAAGGCCTGGCTCTTTACGATCCTGCGCAACGAACTCTACAGCCAGATGCGCAAGAGCGGCCGCGAAGTGCAGGACAGCGACGGGCTGTTCACCGAATCTATGGCGATGCACCCCTCGCAATATGGCGCGCTCGATCTGCAGGACTTCAAGAAGGCGCTCGACCAGCTGCCGCCGGATCAACGCGAGGCGATCATCCTCGTCGGCGCCTCGGGTTTTTCCTATGAGGAGGCGGCCGAAATCTGTGGCTGCGCCGTGGGCACCATCAAGAGCCGCGTCAACCGGGCTCGTCAGCGGCTGCAGGAGTTGCTGCAGATCTCAGGCGAGGCTGATTTCGGCCCCGACGCCACCTCGGCGCCGCTGACATCGAAGGCTTTCGCGTTCTGACAAGAGTCATATTTGGGAGGAAAGCCGGCCGCCCCTCGGGGCGCCGGCTTTTTGCGTTTTTCGGTTATGCCATTGATATGATTTGGTGTATTCGCCCCTCATCCGGCTGCCGCCACCTTCTCCCCGCAAGCGGGGCGAAGGGACATGTGTCGCACCCTCACCGTTCCCACCTCGCTCTCGCAGGGCACGTCCCCTCTCCCCGTTTTTACGGGGAGAGGGTTAGGGTGAGGGGCAGCCGTTTGCTGCACGTCTCCTCAATCAATCCTCGCGCTTTGACCCTACCAGATTGGCCGCGACGATTGCTGCCAGAACACCGGCGGTCAGGAGCGGCTGGGCGCGGATAAGACCGAGCCCCACCGTTGCCAGCGATTCGAGCGACGCACGGCGTTCACGGGCGCGGCGTGCTTCCCGGGCGTTGATGATCGACATCGCCACCAGGGCTATGATGGCGACCAGCAGCGCGCAGGCGGCCAGGAAGAGAGCAGCGCCGACCGGGCCGTAGATGCCGGCGAGCCAGATGGCGCCGGCGGTGACAGCCAGCGCGTAGGCGGTAAGAAGGAAGAGCACGGCAAGCGCAATGAAGATGCCGTTGCGCTTGGCGCGCGCAACGGTCCGATGCACGCTTGCGCCCGTCAGCAGGCTGAGGATCGGTAAGAGCATCGCGCTTCCTCAGCGCCGGGCGAGGAAGGCGATGGCAAGGCCGAAAGCGGCCGCGGCGCCGATGGTTGCCAGTGGGTGCTTGCGCACGGTCTCGCGCATTTCCGTCGTTCCACGCTCATAGCCGTGCTGCAATTCGCGCAGCAGATCCTCGCTGCGGCCGAGCAGTTCCTCATAGCCGGCACCGGCCTGGCTACGGATTTTCTCGCCTTGATGGCGTGAGCTCTTGCCGACGAGGCGCGTCAGTTCCGCGAGTTCGCCGCGCAGTGCCTCGATCTGCTCCTCGATCCCGGATTCCAGATTGTGGAAGGTGCCGTTGCGGCGGCTGCGGCCGGACTGGAAGATAGAATAGCTCATGGCTGTCTCCATTGGCTGGGGCGCGCGCAAGCCCGCCTATTTCGCACGAGGTCACCACCGTCCGTTGCATGAATGATATCGCCCGGCATTGACCCAGATCACTGCCGACAACGTGCCGGGCGATCAAAAGTTCCGCTCGCGCAGTGCTCAGGGGCGGGAAATGGCGCTGTGGGCGAGCACGAAGGGCGTGCCATCGGCCGGCAGCTGGTTGATGCGCAGCGCGCAGCCGAACACCGAGAGCATCGTTTCGTTTGTCAGCACTTCGCCGATGCTGCCGGCGGCGGCGAGGCGGCCGGATTTCATCAGCACGATGCGGTCGGCAAAGAGCGCCGTCAGGTTGAGATCGTGCATGACGGCGATGACACCGCCGCCGCGTTGGCAGAAATTGCGGGCGAGCGTCATGATGGTCAACTGGTGGCTGATGTCGAGGCTCGAGACCGGCTCGTCGAGCAGCAGCCAGCAGGGCTTGCCGTCGATGATGGGCTCGGCGATCTGGCAGAGCACGCGGGCAAGCTGCACACGCTGCTGCTCGCCTCCGGAGAGTTCCTGATAGAAACGGCCTTCGAAGCCGGTCAAGTCGACGGAGGCAAGCGCTGCTGCCGCCGTCTGCTCGGCCTTGTCGGGATGCAGGTTGAGACCTGACGTCAGGCCCATACGGACGATCTCGCGCACGGTAAAGGGAAAGGAGATGGTGCTTGCCTGCGGCAGTACGCCACGAATGGCGGCAAGCTGCCAGGGTTTCAGCCCCTTCACCTCGTCGGCGCCGATGCGCACCGAGCCGCCATAGGCAAGTTCGCCGGAGATGGCTTTCATCGTCGTCGTCTTGCCGGAGCCGTTCGGCCCGGCAATCGCCGTCAGTTCGCCGGCCTTTGCCGTAAAAGTGACGTCGCTGATGATGGTTTTGCCGGATAGGCGCACGGAGACGCCGGAAACTTCGATCATCTCAATGTCACTCACGGGGGTCACTCACAAGTGTCACTCACAGGGCAAGGCGCGAACGCTGCCGCAGCAGGATCCACAGGAAGAACGGTCCGCCGACCGCCGCGGTGATGATGCCGATCGGCAGTTCGGCGGGGGCGACCAGGGTGCGCGCCAGGACATCCGCGAAGATCAGCAAAGAGCCGCCGAGAAGAGCTGCGGCCGGCAGCAGGAAACGATGGTCGGGGCCGATCGCCATACGCAGGATATGCGGCACGACGATCCCGATGAAACCGATGCCGCCGCTGACGGCGACGGACGCGCCGGTCGCCGCAGCGACACCGACGATCGCGACATTTTTCAGCCGCTGCACCGGAACGCCCATATGAAAGGCGGCCGCCTCGCCGAGCGTGATGGCATTGAGGCCGCGCGCCATGAAGGGCAGAGCGGCGAAGGACAACAGGATGATCGGGCTGGCGGCGGCGATCTTCGTCCATGTGGCGCCGGCAAGCGAGCCCATGCTCCAGAAGGTCAGGTCGCGCAGCTGCTGGTCGTTGGCCATGTAGATCAGCAGTCCCGTGATGGCGAGGGCGAGTGCGCCGAGCGCGATGCCGGCAAGCAGCATCGTCGCCACCGAGGTCTGTCCGTGACGGGTGGCGATCCTGTAGAGCAGCAGCGTCGTGACGAGGCCGCCGCCGAAGGCCGCCGTCGGCAAAGCGTAGATACCGAGAAGCGCCTCGAGCGGAGCTGCGATTCCGCCGCCGAGCACGATCATCGCGACCGCGCCGAGGCTTGCGCCGGAGGAGACGCCGACGAGGCCGGGATCGGCCAGCGGATTGCGGAACAGGCCCTGCATCACCGTGCCGGAAACGGCCAGCGAGGCGCCGATCAGGAAACCGAGGATCGCCCTCGGCAGGCGGATATCGAAGATGATGATCCGGTCACGTGTGCTGAGCGCCGCCTCGGAGCCGGCCATGTTGCTGATGACGTCGAGGATCGAGGCATCCGAGGCGCCGGTCGTTACCGAAAACAGCATCGAAAAGACCGAGCCGACGACGAGCAGCGCGATCGCCAGCAAGGCGAGCCGCGTCCTGTCGCCCGCCTGCCTGATTTCGCGGATGTCCGCCATCGGGAATCGTCGCCTTTGTTCCATCATGGCTTGCGGCAGGGCCATGATCAGCCCCCGTAGATCGCCGTGTTGAGCTCGCGCGCGGCGGCTGCGGTGCGCGGGCCGAAGCCGAGCAGGTAGACGCCATCCATTCGGATGATCGCTTTTTTCTCGCCTGCCGGCGTCAGCGCGATCGCCGGCTGAGCCAGCAGGTCCTCGTTCTTGGTGCCGGCGCCGTCGCCGCGATTCATCATCAGGATGATGTCGGGCTTGGCTTCGATGATCGCCTCGTCCGTCAACGGCTTGTAGCCCGGGAATGCGCCGACGGCGTTGATGGCGCCGGCGAGCTTGACGATGCCATCGGCGGCTGTGCCGGTCCCCGATGCCATGATCCGGCCGTTCTGGGCGCTGAGGATGAAGAGAACGCGCTTGCGCTCGACCTCCGGGCGCTTTTCGGCATCGGCGATCGCCGCGTCGAGGTCGGCCGCGACCTTTTCTTCAAGCGCCTTCGCCTTGTCGGGCACGCCCAGCAGCGTGCCGACACGGTCGATCTTGGCGATGATGCCGTCGCGGGTAAAGGCGCTCGGCACGGTCTCGAAGGGTACGCTGGCATTCTTCAGCACGGCCAGCGCTTCCTGCGGGCCCGAACCCTCGACGGCGATGATCGCCGTCGGGTTCATGGCGAGGATGCCTTCCGGCGAGAGCGCACGCATGTAGCCGACGTTCGGCAGCTTCAGCGCAGCCTCCGGATACATGCTCGTCGTGTCGCGGGCGATCAGCCGGCTTTCCTCGCCGAGCGCATAGACGATTTCGGTGATGTCGCCGCCGACCGAAACCAGGCGCGACGTGTCGAGCTTCTTTTCCTCGGCGTGGGCGGCGCGGATGAAGGCGAAGCCTTCGACGGTCGGCGCCGTCGGGATCAGCGGCAGCGCCATGATGGCCGCCGTGAGGGCCAGTTCCCAAGGGCGGATCCGGCGCAGATTGTTACGCATCGTCATCGTTGCGATCCTTATGCGGCCACGCTCGCTGCCCGCGGCAGGTTTTCCATGATCTCGCGCCACTCGGCGCGTTCGTCGGAGCCTTCCTTCCGCTTGCCGAAGAACTGGATGATCATCTCGCCTTCGGCATTGTAGGCCTCCAGCGAGGTGACGTGGCCGTCCGTGGTCGGCTTGCGTACGGCCCAGGTCTCGGCGATGTGATCCTGGCGCAGATGCAGGTGAAAGGTCGGGTCCATGATATTGATCCACGGACCCATCGGCTGCACGTTGAAGATCGGGCCGGAATGGATCTGGACGATGCCGTTATTGGCGACGAAGCACATGATCGGCAGGCCGGATTTCACCGAGGCATGCATCATGTCTGCCGTCGCGCTGTTGTCGAGCTTCCAGGCATAGTCGTCGCCGACGGTGCGCACGGCCGCCTGGCGGCCGATCTTCAGGCGCTTCAGCATGCCGAAGAACTCATGCGTATCGGTGAGCTTGCTCCAGTTGTCGCGCAGTTCGTCGCGGTTGACGTCGGCGGTTTCATCGACGGCATTTAAGGTCTCAGCCTCGACAAATTCCTGCGACTGGTCTTCCAGCTTCAACTCGGCGACGATCGCGTGATAGGCCTCGACATTCGAGCTCGGGCGCAGGTGCACCTTGTGCACCGCGTTGCCCGCCTTATCGAAATATTGCAGGCTGAGGCGCTCCTGGTCACCATCCTTCTTGGATACGGCGAAACCATGCTCCCAGCGGCTCGGGAAGATGCGCAGATCGATATTCTCGCCGAGAACGATCGCGGCCTGCGCGCCGCTCTTGATGTTTTCGAAGACACCGATCTTCTCGTGAACGGCACTTTCGTTGCGCGACAGCGCCATCACTTCGCCGAGGCCGGCCACGCGCTCGAGAAGCTTCAGCGCACTGCCATCGATTCGGGTCACGCTGATGCCGGTTTCGGCGGCGACGAGGGCTGCCTCGGAAATCTTCAGCTGGGCGGCGATATCACGCTCGCGCATTTTCGGATTCTCGGCGCGAAACGCACGGATTTCGGCTGGCGCCGGTCTTGTCTGTTCGGTCATGTCCTACCCTACTTATTGAGAATGAGCTTGCCCTGACGGGTGATCTTCAGGCGATAGACCAAGCCGTCATGTCTTATCATGATCTCGTTCGTGCCGCGGAAAAGATCCGCGCTTTCGACGATCCGGTGCTGCGCCGCAGGCTCGCTCTGCAGCGGCACATGCTTAAAGTTATCTGGCTTTTCAACCATCATTTCGGTTGGCAATTCCGTGAGGCCGGTGATCAGGGTCCCCGGTTGTGATGACAATTATCTTGACTTTATTACTCATAGTTTTTTAAAGACGCAATAGGAGACTAATGCAGTCAAGTTTTTGAGATTGCTGATATGAGGCCGCCTGGCGGCGGTTCGCGACAATGGCGGAGAAGATGATGACGGGTAGGTTTGCGGCTGTTGCAGCCGGCATGGTGATGGCGGTTTCAGGCATATGCCAGGCTCAGGATGCGGCAACCGCCAAGCTGGATGTCGAACTCAACGCTCTGGCGCCATCGCAAAAGGGCTGCATGATGACTTTCGTCGCCGAGAACAATCTCCAGACCCCGATCAGCAAGATCTCCTTCGAGCTTGCCTTTTTCAACGACAAGAATGCCGTCGACCGCATCACCGTGCTCGACTTCCGCGATCTACCGCAGGGCAAGAAGCGCGTGCGCCAGTTCGATATGCCGAATGTGAAGTGCGAGACGGTCACCCGCATCATCATCAACGACACGCCGGTCTGCGACGGTCCGGCGGCGGGCGAATGCATGAAGGGTCTCGTCACCCGCTCGCAGATTTCGGTTCCCTTCGAGGGCTAAGAACACGCCGGGAATGAACCCCGGCGGGCATGTCCAGACTGTCCGAGGCATAAGATGGCAATTTCAGCGAAGACCAGATCGAGACAGGTGCTCATCGGGGAGCCGGACGCTGACGGCGGTCTGAACGATAACAACATGCATCCCGGCCACGAGCTTTCCGACCTGCGCAATGTGCAGCGGCAGCCGGCCGGTGAGGCGGTGGTCCACTACGCGCGCTTTGCACAGATCTCCTCCTTTCCCGATCATCCGGAAACCGAACCGACAGCCTCTGTCCCTGCGCCGCCGATGGATGCAGCGGTGGAAAAGCAGGAGGACGAGAAGGCACCGGTGCGGCGACGGGTGGCGCTGACTTGTGTCGGTTCATTCCTTTTCCATGCAGGTTTGGTGGTCGCTCTTACTCTGTTTGTGCCGAAACCACCGAACGAAGTGATTGAAGATGCCGGGGAGGCCGTCAGCGTCGTCGTATTTGGTGACTTCGATGTTGACCAGACGTCGGCAGGTGATCCCGAGCTAGAAGTGAAGCCGGAAGAAATTGCCGCTGAGGAGGTTAAGCCGGATACGGTCCAATCGACCACTGAGACTGACGAAGTTCAACCAACAGAGATGCAGCCCGAGCAGGCACAACCAGTTGAGGCCGAATCTGTGGAAGCTGTGTCGCCTTCGCAGGAGGTGACACGTGTTTCGCCCGAGACAGTTGTAGCCGCGGAGCCAGAGATTCTTGTTTCTCAGAATCCTGCCGAAACTTTCGTCGCACAGCCGATGGCAACGGCAGTGCCGGAGCAGCCCGTGCCTGATATCATGCCGACTACAGTACCAGAACAGGTGGTGGCGGTGCAGCCGACCGAAGTTCAGCCAGAGGAAGTGAAGCCAGTCGAGGCTGCCGAAGTCTCGCCGGAACCCGAAGAAAGGCCTGAACCGCAACCGAAGTCGAAGATTGAAAAGCCGAAACCGGAGGAAAAGAAACCGCCTCGGAAGAAGGTGGAACCTACGGGTGGAAAAAATGGCACGGATCGCAAAGACACGACGAGGGGCGTAGCGACCGGTCAGGACGCGCCAGAGTTTAATGGCATGGCGACGACAGCGGGCAGAGGCGACGGCATTGGAAGCGCGGCAGTAGCGAATTATCCTGGCAAGGTGCAGAAGCGTATTCGCCGCGCAATTCGAGTGCCTAACGAATACAAGAGAATGGGCGAGGCCATTTCCGTGCGCGTCAGATTGACGATTGATGGAACGGGTAGGCTGTCCTCAGTCTCCGTTGCCGGCAGTTCAGGTATTCCGGATTTGGACAAGGCTGCTCTTGACGGAGTGCGCCGCGCCGCGCCGTTTCCGCCATTGCCCCCCCAGTGGGGCAAGGCTAGCTGGAGCTTCACTCAGGAGGTTCAGGTCACCTCTCGGTAAAATATGATAAAAGCAATCAACTTTATACTTTACTCTAAAAATCAAGTTTAATAAGGTCCACCCGCACACGCAGGAATCGTGTGACGATCAACGAGCGAACGGGTGGCATATGGCTCGCAAGGGCAAGAAGGGTTCGAACCGGGAGGTCCGTGATAGCGCTGGCGAGGACGCCGGTCAGGCCTCCTACGGGCGATCCAAACTGGATGGCCGCAGTTTCCTCTATGTCGGTGGCCGTGACTGCCAGGTGGCGCATCTTCGCCAGATCTGCAGCAATTTCGGCGCTGAGCTCATCCACCATGATGGCGGTCTGCGCGAAGCGGTTTCCCGCATCGATACTCTGCTTCCCTCGGTCGACTGCGTCTTCTGCCCCATCGACTGTATCAGCCACGATGCCTGCCTACGTGTGAAGACCGGCTGCAAGAAGTTCAGCAAGACCTTCATCCCGCTTCGCAACGGCAGCAAGTCCAGCCTGGAGCGTGCACTGCAGACGATGAACGAACGAGACAATTCCCGATGAACGACCAGCGTCCCGACGGCTTCACCATGATCGGCCTGCATAAGCTCGCCGCGCAGACAGGCGAGGGCCTCGTGCCCGAACTTTACGAACTTTTCCAGCAGCATGCCGAACGCCAGCAGATCTACCAGAATGTGACGCTGTTCCCGACCTGGGAAGCGCGCATGCCCGGGGAAGCGACAACAAGACCGCTTGGCCCAGCGGCGGCAAACGGCGATAATGTTCTCGCCTTTCCCTTGCGTTCTGCCAGGGCGGGCAAGAGGAAGGCGTAAGGAGATTTCATGTATATCGCAATGAACCGCTTCAAGGTTGCAACCGGGAGCGCAGGTGATTTCGAGACGGTCTGGCGCAATCGCGATTCCAGCCTAGCCGCGGTGCCCGGTTTCGTCGAATTCCGCCTGCTGCGCGGCAAGGTCAACGAAGAGGAGAGCTATACGCTCTATTCTTCGCACACGGTCTGGAAAAGCGAAGCTGATTTTCAGAACTGGACGAAGTCCGAGAGCTTTCGCGCGGCGCACCGCAATGCCGGCGATCACAAGGCGATCTACAAGGGGCCGCCGGTCTTCGAGGGCTTCAACGTGGTCGACGGCATTTAACTGCGGTCGATACGGTTTCGCCTTTCGGGTGGGTGCCGAAGGCGTGTGAGGCTTGGCCTCCTCTTCTCCCCAGCGGGGAGAAGGTGGCCCGAAGGGTCGGATGAGGGGGCCACACGGCACGCCATTCATTGCCCTTCGCTGCGCTCAGCGCATTCGCGGCTTTGCCGCTCGCCCCCTCAACCGCCTGCCGGCACCGACCGGGGTCGAGCCACGGGTCTCGACCCGTCCTTCGGACCCCCGCTGGGGAGAAGAGACGTGTGGCGGCGTCTTCGCCCTCCTTCTCCGTCGAGTGAGAAGATCGGAGCTGTTCGTTGAGCAACGCTCCGAACCGTCGTCTCAAGTCCTGACGCGGAAGACAGCGCCTGCCGCAACGGCCAGCCAGCCAAGCATCATCGCCCAGCCGCCGGTCGGCGCGGCATAGGGGAAGAGGCCGGAGCCGGAAAAGCGCAGGGTGACGAGATCTCCCGCAAAAAGCAGCGTTCCGACAATCATCAGCAAACCGGCCAGCCAGGCGGTTCTGAGCCTGACGTTGCCGAGAGCCAATGCCAGCAGGGCAGGGGCGTGGGCAAGGCACATGGCAGATGCGGATGCCGCAAGATTGGCCTCGCCGCCGCCATGGGCAGCAAGGGCGGCAAGCGCCACGCCGGCTACGCCAAACAGGCCGGCAAAGAGATAGAGCACCGGCTCCAGACGCGCGTTCAAGCTCATGGCTGTTCCTTGTTGTCGGGAGCCTTGTTCTGCATGTGATAGGCGAGCCGTTCCACCGGCGCCCAGATGAGATCGCGCAACGCCTGGCTCGATATCGTCTCGTCCAGGGCGCGGCGGAAGCAGAGCAGCCATTCGTCGCGCTCGACAGGGCCGATCTCGGCGACGAAATGGCGGCTGCGCAGACGCGGATGGCCGCGCTTGTCGGTATAGAGCGGCGGGCCGCCGAGATAACCGGTCATATATTCGAAGAATTTCTCTTCGCTGCCCTCAAGGCTCGGTGGGTGCACGGCCCGCACGTTGCTCGCCTCCGGCAGCCTGTCCATCAGTTCGTAGAAGCGGTGCGTCAGCGCCCGCACGATAGGATCGCCGCCGATCGCCTGATATAAGGTGGTGACCTTCTCCGTCACGAAACCATCCCCATTGCCTCAACCATTCCCCGGCCTCTTCATGCACCGGGCGGAAAATGATCGCAACTGTCATCAAGGTGCCGCGGCATTTCGCGCATAATGCCGGGACGGCAGGGGTAGCGTCGATTATCCTTGACAAAACCGTCCAGACGGTATCTTTTATCTGCATGTCGAACGCTCATCATCGCAAGAAGCAACCCGTGCTCGTGCGCCAGCAGTTGCTGGAGGTCGCCGCGCGCCTTGCTGCCAGCGACGGCATGGCGGGCGTCACGCTCGATGCGGTTTCCGCCGCGTCCAGCGTCAGCAAGGGCGGGCTGCTGCATCACTTCCCGACGAAGAATGCGCTGCTCGATGCGCTGTTTGAGAGCCTGCTCGAAAAGTTCGACGCCGATATAGAGGACCTGATGCGCGGCGATCCGCTGCCGCAGGGGCGCTTCACCCGCGCGTATCTGAGGGCAGTATCCGGTCTCAAGGAACGTCCCGACGATTCCAGGAGTTGGACGCAGGTAACGATCGCGCTTCTTGCCGAGCCCCGGCTGCGTCTTCGCTGGCGCCAATGGGTGCAGGCGCGGGCCGAGGAATATATCGGCACTGATTCCTCCCTCGACGCACAAGTCGTGCGCTTCGCCGCCGACGGACTTTGGTTCGCAGATACGTTGGAAAGCCATGATATCAACGGCGTTCTGAGGCGGGATCTCATCGATCGCCTTGTCGAACTGACCGGCAAGTAATTCGAAAAGGAATTCGCCATGAGCCAGGCCGCCGTCTACGGGCTGCTGTTTGCAGCCATCGTGCTCGAGGTCATCGGCACGACCGCGCTGCAGCTGTCGCAGCAGTTTACCCGCATCGGACCGACGGCACTCGTCGTCGCCTGTTATGCGGCCGCCTTCTATTGCCTGTCGTTGACTCTGAAAAGCATCCCGGTCGGTATCGCCTATGCAATTTGGAGCGCTTTGGGAATCGTGCTGATTTCCTCGGTCGGCCTGGTGTTCTTCAAGCAGCGCCTCGACCTGCCGGCAATCGTCGGCCTTGGGCTGATCATATCGGGCGTTATGGTCGTCAATCTGTTCTCGAAATCCGTTTCGCATTGATATTGCTGTGATATTGGCAGGTGGCTTGTCCGCCTTCGGCCGATAAATTTTCCCCTTTGTCAAAATACTGACAAAGGTCTATGTGTTCCTTGGACGTGGAGGAGACGAGGCGCAGCCAACGCCGTTTTCCAAAGCGCTTTGAATCCTGCCTTCCCGCCTATCGATACTTCCAGGTTCTACAGGAGCACAGCATGGCCATTCGCACCGTCGTCTGGGGAGAGAATATCCACGAGAATACCAATGAGATCGTCCGGGGGATCTATCCCGAGGGCATGCACACGACGATCGCCAATGCGCTGAACACCGATCCAAGTATCTCGGCGACGACAGCGACGTTGCAGGAGCCGGAACACGGCCTCAGCGAAGCCCGCCTTACTGAGACCGACGTCTTGACCTGGTGGGGCCACAAGGATCACGGCGCAGTTTCCGATGTCGTTGTCGAGCGTATCGCCAAGCGCGTCTGGGAAGGCATGGGCCTGCTGGTGCTGCATTCCGGCCATTTCTCCAAGATCTTCAAGCGGCTGATGGGCACGCCCTGCGCGCTGAAATGGCGCGAGGCGGGTGAGCGCGAGCGTCTGTGGACGATCAACCAGCGCCATCCGATTGCCGCCGGCATCGGTGAACATTTCGAGCTTGAGAACGAGGAAATGTACGGCGAGCAGTTCTCGGTGCCGGAACCGCTCGAAACGGTGTTCATCTCCTGGTTCCAGGGCGGCGAAGTGTTCCGCTCGGGCCTGACCTGGCGCCGTGGCGCCGGCAACATCTTTTATTTCCGCCCCGGCCACGAGACCTATCCGACCTATCACGACGTCAATGTCCAGAAGGTGCTGATCAACGGCGTGAAGTGGGCCTATAACCCTGAGGGGTCGTTGACGAGCATTACCGATGCTCCAAATGTCCCGGTAGAAAAAGCACTGGAGCCGATCGTCGAACGCGGCCCGAGACTGCACCAGGCCGGCGAAGCCGGTTACCGCTGAGGAGCACCCATGCGACTACTCGTTCTTGGCACGGGCGTGATGGCGAAAAACCAGCTCGCCCGCTTCCCTCTCATCGACGGCGTGACGGTGGTCGGCGCCGTCGACACCGATCCCGAGCGGCTTTCGGCCTTCGCCGACAAGTTCAACATCGAAAAGCGGTTTCTCTCGCTGGAGGAGGCGATCGCCTGGGGTGAATTCGATGCGGCGACAAATGTCACGCCCGACCGCATCCATCACCCGACGACGATGGCGCTGATTGCTGCAGGCAAGCATGTGTTCTGCGAAAAGCCGCTGGCGGAGAACTATGCGAAGGCGCTGGAGATGACGGAGGCGGCCGAAAAGGCCGGCGTCATCAACATGGTCAATCTCACCTATCGCAACGTCGCGCCGCTGCAGCGCGCCCGCGAGATGGTGCTCGCCGGCGAGCTCGGCACGATCAGACATGTGGAAGCCTCCTATCTCCAGAGCTGGCTGGTGTCGCGTGCCTGGGGCGACTGGCGCACGGAATCGACCTGGCTGTGGCGGCTTTCCACCGGCCACGGTTCGAACGGCGTGCTTGGCGACGTCGGCATCCATATTCTCGATTTCGCCGCCTATGGCGCGGCGACCGACATCGATCACGTCTTTGCCCGGTTGAAGACATTCAACAAGGCGCCGGGCGGCCAGATCGGCGAATATCTGCTCGATGCCAATGACAGCTTCACCATGTCCGTCGATTTTGCCAACGGCGCGCTCGGCGTCATCCATGCCAGTCGCTGGGCGACAGGGCATCTGAACGAGTTGAAGCTGCGCATTTATGGCGAGAGGGGCAGCCTTGAGGTCATCCATCGTCCCAGTGGTTCCGAGCTGCATGGCTGCCTCGGCGAGGATGTCGAAACCGCCACCTGGACGAAGATCGAGGTTGAACCGGTGGCGACCAACTACCAACGTTTTGCCGAGGCCGTCGCAAGCGGCATCCAGCCGGACCCGAACTTCCGCCACGCCGCCAACCTGCAGAAGGTGCTCGACCTTGCGATGGTGACCGAGCGCGAGCGGCGCGAGCTGAAGGTCTGATCCGCCCGATCAAACAGCACGACCGCCGTCCTTTCGGGGCGGCGGTTTTCGCTTAGAGAAGAAAGGGGCCGGAGGCGGACCCTTTCTTCTTGTTTATTCAATCACCTGCACCACGCGGTGGGTGCGCGGTTCGACAATCACGTGTTGATTGTTGATGACCGTATAAGCATATTTCGGATTGTCAGGCACCGGCGTCACGACGACATCCGCCGGAAGCGGCTTGCCGACGACGATCGGTTCCTGGACCACCACGGAGGCGGTCGGGGCCGGCTGCTGCTGGACATAGGTGACGACCTCGCGCGGCGGCGGATCGACAACGGCACCGGCGACACCGCCGGCCACGCCGCCAATGGCAGCACCCACGGGGCCGCCGACGATTGCGCCGGTGATGGCGCCACCGGCTGCACCGGTGACGGCTCCGTCAGCCAGCGCATTGGTGGCGAGCGACGACAGCGCAAGGGCGCTGGAGACAAGTAGGATCTTGTACATTTTGCTTCTCCTTTGCTGGGGTTGCGTTTGGGTAACGACCGCGCCAATCCGAGGTTCCGGCAGGAGAGAGTCACGCTTTGGAAGGCCGGTTCACATTCTGTGAGGCGGCCGAAGCATTGGTTATTCCAGCCGCCGGCGGAAGAGCCAGGCGGCGGCGCTGAGCGTAACAGTGGCGATCAGCGCCAGCGGAATCGTCTGGTTCACCACCTCGCTCAGCGGAATATCCTTGAGGAAGACGCCTTTGACGATCACCAGGAAATAGCGCAGCGGATTGATCAGGGTCACCGGTTGCAACCAGCCCGGCATGTTCTCGATCGGCGTCGCAAAGCCGGAGAGCAGCATGGCGGGGACCATGAACAGGAAGGCGCCGAGGATCGCCTGCTGCTGCGTCATCGACAGCGCCGAGATGAACAGGCCAAGGCCGGCGACCGAACCGAGATAGAAGATTGCGCTGCCGTACAGCAGGAAGAGCGAGCCGCGCAGCGGCACCTCGAAGAGGAAGACGGCGGCGAGGATATAGACGGTGATGTGGAAGAGGCCGATCATCATCGGCGGGATCAGTTTGCCGATCAGGATCTCGTGGATGCGCAGCGGCGAGACCATCAACTGGTCGAAGGTGCCGAGTTCGCGCTCGCGGGCGATCGACAGCGCCGTGACGATGAGACCGATCAGCAGCGCGATGCTGGCGATCAGGTTCGGCACCATGAACCATTGATAGGTCAGGTTCGGGTTGAACCAGTTGCGCGGCACTGTCGAGACGATGTCGGCGCCGGCACGTTTGCCGGCTGGCGTCTCGGCGGCGAGGGCGGCGCCGATCTGCGAGAGATAGCCCGCGACGATCTGCGAGGCGTTGGAGCGGCGGCCGTCGAGCACCACCTGCAGGTCGGCCGGCGCTCCCGCCTCAATATTGCGGGAAAAGTCCGGGCCGATCTCAACGGCCGCAATGGCCGTCTGGTTGTCGATCGCCACCCGGACCTTCGCCTGGCTTCCTGCAATCTCGATTTTCCGGAAGGTTGGCGAGCCATCGATGCGCTCGATCAGTTCCTGGCCCCAGTGACCGTTGTCGCGGTTGAGGATCATCACGTCGACATTGCGGACTTCGAGCGTCGCCGCATAGGAGAAGACGAGAAGCTGGACGATCGGCGGGCCGATCAGGATGGCGCGGCCCTTGGGATCACGCAGGACGGCGAGCAGTTCCTTGACGATCAGGGCGTAGAGCCTTGTCCACATCTCAACCGATCCTCTTTCTGGTGCTGCGGGCTGCAAGCACGAACATGATGGCGCCGATCGTCAGCATCACGCCGATCGCCTGCTGAAACATCGGCCAGATATCGCCGGCCAGGAACACCGTCTGCAGGCTGGGGATCAGGTAGCGCGCCGGCACGATGAAGGTGATCCACTGGATCACGGTCGGCATGGAATTGATCTCGAAGAGGAAGCCAGACAGCAGGAAAGCAGGGAGAAAGGCCGAGATCAGCGCCAGCTGCGAGGCAAGGAACTGGTTCTTCGTGGCCGTCGATATCAACAGGCCCTGGCCAAGCGCCGGGATCAGGAAAGCGGCCGACAGCGCATAAAGAGCAGCGACGGAGCCGCGGAACGGCACGCCGAAGAGAAAGACCGCAAGCAGCACGCAGAGCGTCATCGAGGTGAGGCCGAGCAGAAAATAGGGCAGGATCTTGCCGGCGAGCAGTTCGACCGCTGTCACCGGTGTCGCCATCATCGCTTCCATCGTACCCCGCTCCCATTCGCGGGCGACGACGAGCGAGGTCAAAAGCGTGCCGACCAGCGTCATGACGATGGCGATCGAGCCGGGCACGAGGAAATTGCGGCTGGTCAGTTCAGGATTGAACCAGAAGCGCTGTTCGACCGAAATGGCGGGACTGTGGGAGGCGACGTCCGCCTGCCTCTGCCGCTCCCAGTTGGCAACGGTGCCTTGGGCATAGTTCTGCACGAAATTCGCCGTGTTCGGTTCGGAGCCATCGACGATCACCTGGATATCGGGGCGGTTGCCGGCGGTGTAGCGCGTGGTGAAGTCGGCGGGGATGACGACGATGCCGCGCAGCTTGCCGAGCACGAGGTCTTCCTCGAACAGACGCCGGTCGCGGCCGATGGCCACATCGAAATAGCGCGAGGCCTGGAAACTGGCCGAGAGATCCTGCGTCAGCGGCGTCATCTCCTCGGTCACGAGGCCGATGCGGGTGCGGGTGGTATCGAGCGAGACGCCGTAGCCGAAGAGAAAGAGCAGGATCAGCGGCAGCACGAAGGCGATGAGGATGCTGCTCGGATCGCGGATCGCCTGGAAGCTTTCCTTGCGCACGAGGGCCAAGAGACGTCGCATCCGGCCGGAAGAGGTGCTCATGCTGCATCCTCCTTCTCGGATTGCTGCACCAGGGCGATGAAGGCATCCTCCATTGTCGGGTCAGGCAGCTCCTTGGTCGCGACGCGGGCCTTCAATTCATCGGGCGAACCAAGCGCGATCGAGCGGCCGCGATAGATCAGCGAGATGCGGTCGCAATATTCCGCCTCGTCCATGAAATGGGTGGTGACGAGCACGGTAACGCCCTTTTCGACCAGCGCGTTGATATGCGTCCAGAATTCGCGCCGGGTGATCGGATCGACGCCGGAGGTCGGTTCGTCGAGGAAGAGGGCGCGTGGCTCGTGTATGACGGCGCAGGCAAGCGCCAGGCGCTGCTTCAGGCCAAGCGGCAGGTCCTTGGCCGGCTGGCTGATATGGCGGCCGAAATCGAAGATGCCGGCCATCAGGTCAATGCGCTCGCGCCGGTGTCTTCCGCGAAGGCCATAGACGCCGGAGAAGAATTCGAGGTTCTGCATGACGGTCAGATCGCCGTAGAGCGAGAATTTCTGCGCCATATAGCCAAGCTGGTTGCGGGCCTCGGCGGCATCGCGGCGAAGGTCGAAACCGGCAACGCGGCCTTCGCCGCCGGTCGGCTTCAGCAGGCCGCAGAGCATCTTGAAGGTGGTGGATTTGCCCGCGCCGTTCGGGCCGAGCAGGCCGAAGATTTCGCCGCGGCGGATATCGAAGCTGATATTGTCGGCAGCGGTGAAATCGCCGAAGCGCTTGGTCAGCCCCTTGGCCTCGATCACCGGCCTGATGTCGTCGCCTTTCGTCGGCTGTTGCGCCTCGGCCAGTCTCGATCGGCCGCCAGGGCCACCACCCAGCATGTCGATAAAGGCATCCTCGAAGCGGGGCGGGGCAGGGGTGAGCGTTGCGCCATCGCCGGCCGAGCCGATATCCGGTTTCCTGTCCTTGGCGGCGACGAGGCGGATCGCTTCGCCCTGGATCACGCCGTCGATGACGCCATCGGCCTGCAGAAGCCGGGCGAGCACCTGCCGGCGGCGCCCTGTCATGCCCGAGACGCGGAAAACCCGGTCGCTAACACGGCCGGTCATGTCATCAGGTTTTCCCGAAAACAGCAGCTTTCCCTGGTTCAAGAGCAGCACATGGTCGCAGGCTTCAGCCTCGTCGAGATAGGCGGTCGACCAAAGGACGCCGATGCCTTCCTTCGTCAGGTTCTCGACCATCTTCCAGAGGTCGCGGCGCGAGATCGGATCGACGCCGACGCCAGGCTCGTCGAGCAGCAGCAGGCGCGGTTTCTTCAAAAGCGCGCAGGCAAGGCCAAGCTTTTGCTTCATGCCGCCGGAGAGCTTTCCGGCGAGCCTGCCGGTGAAACGCTTGAGATCGGTGAAGGTCAGCAGCTCGTCGAACGCCTCGGCACGCTCACCCTTCGGCAGGCCCCGCAGATCGGCATAGAGATCGAGGTTCTCCTGCACCGAAAGGTCCTCATAGAGACCGAAGCGCTGCGGCATATAGCCGATCGCCGCCTGGATGCCGGCGGCGTTTTTGCGCGTGTCGAAGCCGAGAACCTCCATCGTTCCCGTATCGGGCAGCATCAGGCCGGTCATCAGGCGGATCAGCGTCGTCTTGCCGGCGCCGTCAGGGCCGACGAGACCGGTGATTGCGCCGCCGCCGATCATGCCGGAGACGGCGTCAAGGGCGGCTGGCGCATCGCCGAAGCGCTTGGTGACACCGTCGATCCGGACGAGCGGCTTGTCGCCCCGGCCGGTCTCGGCGGCGGTCATTGTCCGCCCGCCGTCGGCGTGGGAAAACGCACGGTAACCGGCATGCCCTGGCGCAGATCCGGGCCGGGCTTGTCGATGACGATCCTGAGGCGATAGACGAGGTCTGTCCTCAGCTCCGGCGTTTCCACCGATTTCGGAGTGAATTCGGCAACCGGCGAGATGAAGCCGATCGTGCCTTCATAGGGTTTGTCGGGCGCCGTATCGGAGGTGACCGCAACCTTCATGCCGGGATGGATGCGGCCGAGATCGGGTTCAGCGACATAGGTGCGCACCCAGACGGGTTCTGTCAGCGACAACACGAAGACGGTGTCTGCCGGCGAGACGATCGCGCCATTCTCTCTGACGCGGGAGAGGATGACGCCGTCGTTCGGCGCGCGCAGTTCGGTATCATCACGCGAGGTGCGGGCGGAGGCAAGCGTTGCCTGCGCCGCCTTCAACTGGGCGGCGGCTACGGCGATATCCTCGACACGGGAGCCTTCCAGCAGCAGTTTCAACGCCTCGTTGGCGGAGTCGGAGCGTGCGGCGGCCATGGCCCTTGCAGCGGTCGCCTGATCAAGGCTGGCCTCGGAGATCGTGCCCTGCGGGCGCAACTGGCGGGCGCGGTCGTAGGCGAGGTTGGCATTGCGGAGATCGGCGATACTTTCGTCATAGGCGGCGCGCGCCTGGGCAATCTCTGTCGGCCGCGGACCGGCCTTCAGCTTGTCCAGCGTTGCCTGGAGGGCTGCGACATTGGCTTCGCCCGAGCGGACCGCGAATTCATAGGGTGCTGCATCGAGCTTTGCCAGAACCGTTCCAGTTTTGACGACATCGCCTTCGTCGGCATGGAGTTCGGCGAGACGGCCGCTGACACGGAACCCGAGCGAGACCTGGCGGATATCGACATTGCCGTAAAGGACGAACTCGTGGCTGGCCTCAGGCAACCAGCCGAGCTTTTGGGGCAGGGCGTACCACCAGGCGGTGGCACCCGCCGCAACGAGAAGAAGGATGGCGATGGCAAGGATGCGTTTCATGCTGCACTTCCTTTCGATGCGCCGATGGCATCGACCAGCTCTGCGGCGAGGCCGCGCACGGTTTCCACCTGTTCCGGGCCGACGCCGTCCCACTCCATCTGGGCGAGCACGGCTGCATGGGCGACGCGAAAGACGAGGATGCTGCCGAGAAGGGTGAAGGTGCGCAGGCGCACATGTTCCGAGGCGGGATCCTCATGAAGGATAGCGCCGATCAGCCGCCGGCCCATCTCGATCATCGGCCGCATGAGGCCCTGATAGACCCGTGTGAAGGCTTCTGTCGGCTCCATCTGCTCGCGGATCAGGAAGCGCGCCCAGGATTCGGATTCCTTGCCGACGAACAACGTCACCATGGTCTGCAAAATCTCGGTCAGGAAATGGCGAGCCTCCGCTTCACCAAGCGGTTTGCCTGCAGCGTCGAGCGCCAGCAGATGCGCGCCGACGCGCGCCCTCATGTCACCGACATGCGTATTGATCCGCATCATCAGATATTCGGCGGTGGCGATGTAGAGACCTTCCTTGCTGCCGAAATAATAGGGGATTGCCTGGAGGTTGACGCCGGCCGCTTCCGTGAGCTGGCGCGTCGACGCGCCGTCGAAGCCATAACGGCCGAAGACATCGAGGGCGGCGGACAGCATCTTCTGACGCGCGATCTCGGCACGGGCGGAGGACGGTGGCTGGCTGTCGTGTTCTTGGGTCATGACAGATTTATAACGCCGGCAGAGAAATAAGTCAATCGATTGATATATTTTGAAGGCAGATGTTATCGACCGATGCCTTTGCTGATGCAAGGGCAAGAAACGTGACATCGCTCATAGCTGGATGCGTGGCCTGATTGGGGATCGAGATGTGCCGTTCAGCGGTTCAGCGTCAATTCGGATCAGGGTGATCTCTGCTGTTCTGGAAACAAGGCAAAGAGACCCGTTGGAAACGGGTCTCTCAGGGTTCTCGGGGTGGGAAGAGGAACCAAGCCTCGGGGTCGGCTGCTAAACAGGTAGCGATACAGTATCGCTAATTTTCAAGACACTAATGTGTCTGGTGCCAACCGACTGCGAAACAAAAAGCCCGCCACTTTTTCGTGATTCCTGTGACCATGTTTTGACACAAAACTGCCTTGCTCGTTCCGTATCGCCGGTTCGATGCGTATTCAGATTTATATCATCGCGCTGCTGCTTAGCGCCATCATGTGGTCGATCTCGTTCGATGCGGCCCGCGAATCCTATCATGCCGCGCAAAGCGCGGGAGTGATGCCGAACCTTCATATCAACAAGAAGCTGGATCGCATTTTGTAGACTGCGATACAGCGTCCAGGTCATTGCCGATGTTGCATTCCCGGCTCGCGGCCGGGACCTATTTCCTTCTGCGTTCCGAGCCCTTCCGGACAGAAAATCAAATTTCGTAAAATTTGACCGATCCGCTTAAAAGCCCTGAAAATACTGATGTGTAGAGTGGTCTCATGAAAGCGACCGAAGCGTGGACAGACGCATCGATCGTTTGGAGCCGGGCAAACCGAAAGCCCGCCGATCCGCAAACGGGGACTTCAACATGCACAGAACTCTTGCCGCCATCGCCTTGAGCCTGACCATCACTGCGGCTGCCGAGCCGGCATTCGCCATCGGCCCAGCCAGCCTCGCCCGCGACCTGATGTACACCTCCGCCATCGGCCATTCGCCCGAGGTTCCGTTGACGACCCGCGCCGGTTTCGTGCGCCCTGGCGTTCCGTTCGTCCTGCGCAGCCCCGCTGCGATCGAGGGCGAGGGCTACCGGCTCAAGACCTATTCGCGGAGCCTCACCGTTGTCGTCGACTATGTGTTTTCGACGGCGGTCGATGCCGTACAAGCGGTTGCGTTTCTGCGCTGACACCTGACTAGATTCTAGGTCGATCCGACCTAGAATCATCCTGATCTATGCGCCGAGTTCGCTGCGTACGTCGAGATACCAGTCGACGAAGGCCTTGACGCCGACATCCAGGGTCGTATCCGGCTTGTATCCGGTCAGCGCGACCAACAGATCGGGAGCTGCGAAGGTGCGCGGCACATCACCCTTCTGCATTGCCAGCATCTTGCGAATGGCAGGACGGCCGAGCGCCTTTTCCACCGTTTCGACGAAATCCATCAGGCTGACCGGCTGGCCTCCGCCAATATTGACCACACGGAAGGGCGCTTGGCGCGAGAGCGTTTCGACAGCCGTGTTTTCGAGGCGATTTTCCTCGGACGGGACGACCGCCGATAGCCTGACGATCGCCTCGATGAGATCGTCTATATAGGTGAAGTCACGGCTCATGTTTCCTTCGCCGTAGATCTCGATCGGCTGGCCTTCAAGCATGTTCTTGGTGAATTTGAACAGCGCCATGTCAGGGCGGCCCCACGGGCCATAGACGGTGAAAAAACGAAAGGCCGTGGTCGGAATCTTGTGAAGATGGGCATAGCTGTGCGCCATCAGTTCCATCGACTTCTTCGTCGCGGCATAGATGGTCAACGGCTCATCGGCACGATCGGTCTCGTGAAAGGGCACGGTCGGATTGGCGCCGTAGATCGACGAGGTGGAAGCCAGCATCAGATGGCGGATCTCGACGTGTCGTGCGATTTCCAGGATGTTCCACGAGCCTTCGACATTCGAGCGGAGATAGGCTTCGGGATTTTCAAGGCTGTAGCGCACACCGGCCTGTGCGGCGAGGTGAATCAGGATGTCGGGCTTGGCGGCGAGAACAGCCTTCTCCAGCGCCTTGCGGTCCTCGAGCATTGATATTACGGGCTTGAAGGTTGGAAACTGGGAGAGCGCTGCATGGCGCATCTCCTTGAGTTTGACGTTGTAATAGGGGGTCAGGCCGTCGAAACCTGTGACGTCATGCCCCTCTTGCAGCAGGCGCCTGGCCAGATGAAAACCGATAAAGCCGGCAGTCCCTGTAATGAAGTAGCGCATTCCCACCTTTTCTCGACTTCCTGCCGATGGCAAAGAGCCGATTCCGTATCAAGTGACCCCACTTACAAGATAAAAAGAGGCCGAGTCGATAGGTCTTTGAACGAGAAGGCCACAGCACCGTCCCTACTGTCGCCGGCCTGTCCGCCGCTGCCTTGCCGGATGAGGGCGAGACTATCGATATCGGCTGCCGGTCAGCCGCAACTCTCGGCCGTTATGCTGCATTGCAACATGATTGCTTGCATGTTATGGCCGGCCGGTCGTCTGCAAGCAGGTCAGGATCGATGAGAGATATAATTTATTGGATTCTCTGCGCGTTTCTGACCGTTGCCATCGCGATCGTGTCGTTACGCTATGTCACGAACTTCTGGCTTCTGTCCTTTGTCTACAGCTTTCAGGTTCACCTCGGCGTCGTGTTCGTCGCCGCCAGCCTCATTATTCTGGCCATCAAGAGACAGATTTACGGCTTCATCCTTCTGCTTGCCTCGCTTCTTCTCGTCGCTCACGGCGTTATCATGCTGCGCGAGTTCTCGGAGGGCGACAGAGGCACCGACAGGCGGCCGCTTTTTCGTCTGATGTCGTTCAACATCGCGATCGACAACTGGAAAAACTCGACTGAAATCACCGACATGGTGATCGCGTCGAATGCCGACGTCGTCAATCTGCTCGAAGCCAAGCCGCTGACGTTTCACCTGCAGCAATTGTTCAAGGCCTATCCCTATCATATCGGTTGCGATGCCGGGAAGGATACATGCGATACGCTGGTGCTGTCCAAACGCCCGTTCGTCAGCCGGCAGGTCGCGAGCATGGGCAGTCTTCGAAAAAACAGGCTGGTCGTAGCAAGCGTCGACTTCGGCGGCGAGACCATCAATCTGGTTTCGGCGCACCTGACAAAACCATACTTCGACGATTTCCAGATGGCTGAATTGGAAGATCTCGGCAAAGCGCTTGGCTCAATCGACGGCCCTCTGGTGCTGTCAGGTGATTTCAACTCCTCGGCGATTGCCCCGAGCATCCAGGGTTTCCTGCGCGAGCAGCAACTGAAGACGATCACGCCAGAACCGGCAACATGGCCGATCGGCGCCGGCGCGCTCGGGATCGCCATCGACCACATATTTGCGCGCGCGCCGCTTCATCTGACATCGCTGAAACGTCTCGATGACAACCTCGGCTCGAACCATTCGGGTCTGATCGCCGACTTCGTTCTCGACAAGGATGGCGAAGCGCCTTCGGCAAAATGACTTTGCCTGGGGCAAGATAAGCTTGCCGGGGCTACACATCAGAATCTGGTTCGGCCGCCTTTTTTGTCGATCATCTGAAAGGTCTTGCCGTCGGTCTTCACGTTGACGCAATCGGTCTTCTTGCTGGGGAACAGGACGCACACTTGGCCATTGGTTATCTTGTAGCCATTCTTATTGCCGTCGCGATATTCGTAGCCGTTCTTGGCTTCTTTCAGTTCGGACGTACCGGGCAGGTGCTGGCGAATTTCCGACTCGTTTGCGGTTCGCATGCTTGCCGTTTCGGCAAACGCCATTCCCGGCAACATGATTGCAAGAAATCCGGCGAGGACGGGCAAGGTACGCATCAGGGGGATATCTCCGGTCATGTCTGTCGGTACATCCATTCTACGAGAACCCCAAGAGGAAATTCAACAGCGAGGATGGTCGCGCCGGAAAAAGCTCGACCATCGCTCCGGCTGCGATTTTACGTTCTTCCAAACTCATCGACGATACGGATGATGTCGTCTTCGCCGAGATAGGAGCCCGTCTGAACCTCGATGAGTTCGAGAAGAATCTTTCCGGGGTTGGCGAGGCGGTGGACTTCGCCAAGCGGAATGTAGACGCTTTCGTTCTCGCGCAGCATACGCACGTTCTCGCCGACCGTCACCTCAGCCGTTCCCTTGACGACGATCCAGTGTTCGGAGCGATGGTGGTGTTTTTGTAGCGAAAGCTTCTTGCCCGGCGTGACGAAGATGCGCTTCACCTGGAAGCGATCGCCGTTGAAGATGGAGGTATAGCCGCCCCAGGGGCGATAGGATGTAGGATGGGTTTCGGCGAATTTCGCCGTGGCGGAAGACGAGGCCAGCATTTTGACCAGTTGCCCGACATTCTGGCTGTCTTTGAGCGGCCCGACATAGACGGCGTCCTCGCTGGCGATGACGGCGACATCCTCCATGCCCTGGACGGCAAGATGCACGCCATGGGTCATGACGAGCGAGTTGCGGGTATTGACGACGGTGGTGTTTGCAGCGGCGACATTGCCGTTGTCGTCGCGTGCGCCTGATTTCCAGACGGCATCCCAGCTTCCCATGTCCGACCATTTGAACGGCGAGGGGACGACGGCGGCCTTGGAGGTCTTTTCCATGATCGCGTAGTCGATAGAGATATCGGGGCTCTTGGCGAAATGGTCGGCGTCGAGGCGGGTGAAATCAAGGTCGCGGCTTGCCTTCGAAACGGCCTTGCTGGCCGCCTTCAGCACATCGGGTGCATATTCCTGCAGTTCGGCGATGAGTTCCGTCACCGGGAACATGAAGATGCCCGAGTTCCAGTAGAAGCCGCCATCGGCGAGCATCTGCTCGGCCTTCTCGAGTGCCGGCTTTTCGATAAAGCGCTTGACCTTGTGCGCACCGTTTTTGAGCGCGTCGCCGATCTCGATATAGCCGTAGCCTGTCGCCGGCTCCGTCGGGTTGATGCCGAAAGTGACGAGGCTGCCTTCGGCAGCGGCATCGCGGGCGATGCGGATGCAATCGAAATAGCTCTCATCGGCAAGGATCTCGTGATCCGAGGCGAGCATCTGGATGATGGTGCCCTTGCCGAACAGCTCACCAGCGAGCGTTGCGGCGGCGGCCACTGCCGCGGCAGTGTTGCGGGCGACCGGTTCGAGCAGCACGGCAGCGAGAGGGACGGCGAGCGCGCGGGCCTGCTCGGCGACCAGGAAGCGGAATTCCTCATTGGTGACGACGATTGGGGCTTCATAGAGCTCGGGATCGGAAACGCGTTCGAGAGTTTCCTGAAACAGCGTCTTGTCGCCGACGAACTGGATGAATTGTTTCGGTGCGGTGGCACGGGAAAGCGGCCAGAGCCGCGTGCCTTTGCCGCCGGCCATGATCACGGGAACGATTTTCTGCGTCATAGGCGGGTTCCTTGAAATAAACGGCTTGTTCGTCGCATGTTAGCGGGCGCCTGCCCAGTCTGTTATTCGATTGAGCCCTGTATCCAGCAGCTCCAGGGCTGCTGCTTCGCTGCCGGCCTCCGTGTAGCAGCGCATTTCCGGGGCATTGCCGGAGGGGCGGAAATGAATGATGCCGCCATCCCTCAGCGTCACCCGAAGTCCGTCGATGTCGGATTTCGTCGCTACCTCGCCGATCGGCTGCAGGAAAGCCGAGAGATTTTCGTCCGAAGCGCGCAGATGCTCCATCAGCGCGGCACTCGTTTCCAGCGGAAAATTCTCCAGGCGGTCGGCGGCGGCAAATGGCAGATGATAGGAGGCGGCAACGGCCGAAAGCGGCTGTCTGCGGGTGGCGGCGAGCGACAGGATCGCGAGCATCGGGATAAAACAATCGCGTGTCGGCAAGGCACGCACGTTCCGGCCGTTGATATCAAAGGCGGTTGCGGTCAGCAGCCCGCCATTGGCTTCAAAGCCCATGACATGATCTTCGCCGGCCGCTACCGCCTCTTCCATGGCTGATATGACGAAGGGTGAGCCGACGCGGGTGCGCCGGACGGCGAAAGAGCCCGCGGCCTCGATGCCGGAATTGGAGGTAACCGGTGTCACCACAGTGCCGGCGCCGAGGAAATTGGCTGCCACAAGGCCGAGAAGGTCACCGCGCAACGGCGTGCCGGTTTCGTCTGCGACCAGCGGGCGGTCGCCGTCGCCATCGGTCGAGACGATCGCATCGAACTTGTGCTCGGACACCCAGCGCTTCATCAGCGTGATCGTCTCGTCTGAAACGGCTTCGGTGTCGACGGGAATGAAACTCTCCGAACGTCTAAGAGCGGTGATCTCGGCGCCGTAATGGGCGAGAACATCAACCAACAGGTCGCGGGCGACGCTGCTGTGCTGGTAGACGCCGATCTTCATGCCGGACAGCGCGCCTTGCGGAAGCAGGGCTGTATTGCGTTCGAAAAAGAGCTGACGGCAGATCGCTTCATGCTCCTCCGTCTCAGCTGGCGCCTGCGTCACGGTTTCACCGGTTCGCTCGATCTCGGCCGCCAATGCGGTGATAGCAGCCTCGTCCGATTTGTCGATCTCACCATCCGGGCGATAAAACTTGATGCCGTTGCGATCCGCCGGAATATGCGAGCCCGTAACCATCAGGCATGCGGCGTTGCTCTCGAGGCCATAGAGGGCAAGGGCGGGTGTGGGGACGGTGCCGCAGTCGAAGATCCGGAAGCCAAGCGCGGCAAGCGCACTGCCACAATTCCCCGAGATTTCAGGGCTTGAATCGCGAAAATCGCGGCCGATCAGAATGACGTCGCCGGCCCGCGCCTTGCCGGTCTGCAGCAGATATTTGCCGAACGCGGTGGCGTAGAGGGCGGAGGCGCGTCCCTTGAGGTCGACTGAAAGTCCGCGAAGGCCGCTCGTGCCGAATTTCATGGGAAGACATGGCTCCGATTTCACGATCAAAGTTCTACTCAGGCCGCCTGCCGGCGTAAATACCAAAGCCATCATATAGTTAAATACGGACGGCGGTGCCTCGGACAGCCTCTCGCAATCTACTCTCACCGAATTCTGGAGGTGTAGACCCATTGCCGCGCCGGCAGGCATTGCAGCGTAGATCGATTTTGTTAGAACCGTGTGTCCGTTGTTTCGTCATATGCGAAGGATTTTCCTAGATGAGCGATACATCCGTCAGTCTCGAGGAGAGCTGGAAAGCCGCGCTGGAGGGGGAGTTTTCAAGCCCCTACATGCAACAGCTCAAATCCTTCCTCGTCGCGCAGAAGCAGGTCGGCAAGCGGATTTTCCCCAAGGGCAGCGAATATTTCCGCGCCCTCGATCTGACGCCGATCTCCAACGTCAAGGCCGTCATCCTCGGCCAGGACCCGTATCATGGAGTCGGGCAAGCCCATGGGCTGTGTTTCAGTGTCCGCCCGGGCGTGCGCATACCGCCCTCCCTGGTCAATATCTACAAGGAGATGGAGACGGATCTTGGCATAGCGCCGGCACGTCACGGTTTTCTCGAACATTGGGCAAAGCAGGGCGTACTCCTGCTGAACAGCGTGCTGACTGTCGAGGAAGGGCAGGCGGCTGCTCATCAGGGCAAGGGGTGGGAACGCTTCACCGACGCCGTCATCCGCAAGGTCAACGATGAATGCGAATCCGTGGTCTTCATGCTGTGGGGTTCCTATGCTCAACGCAAGGCCGCCTTTGTCGATACGGCGCGGCATCTCGTGCTCCGGGCGCCGCATCCCTCGCCGCTTTCGGCCCATAACGGTTTTTTTGGCTGCGGGCATTTTTCGAAGGCGAATGCCTTCCTGCAGTCGCGCGGACGTGCCCCGATCGACTGGCAATTGCCGGCGGATCCCCATGGGGCCTAAAGCGCGACGCAATCTTTCAGATTCGCTCCTCGCGCTTTAGATCCTTGTTTTACGCATGTCGTTATCGCAAAACCGCTGCACACTTTTGCGCGACATGCTTTAGTGTGAACGGACTTTGTCGTTCGTTCACTAAAAGAAGACAATGCGTTTTGGTCTACGGGTCTGTTCGACGGGAGTTTCAGCGCGCATCTTAGCTTCATCGAAAGCCCGCAACGGCGGGCATGAAAGGGGTTTGACATGCTCGATCAGATCAAGGGTCTGCACCACGTCACGTCGATGGCGCAGGATGCCCGCACCAACAACCAGTTTTTCACCAATGCGCTCGGCCTGCGACGCGTCAAGAAGACGGTGAATTTCGACGCGCCCGATGTCTATCACCTCTATTATGGTGACGAGACCGGTGCGCCCGGCACGGTCATGACTTATTTCCCGTTCCCGAAGATGGCGCAGGGCCGTCCCGGTACCGGCGAAGTCGGCACGACGGTGTTTTCCGTTCCGCAGGGCTCGCTCGGCTTCTGGAGCGATCGCTTTGCCGCGCTTGGTGTCGGCGGCCTGAAAGCCGAGGAAAGTTTCGGCGAAAAACGGCTGAACTTCTCCGGTCCGGATGGCGATGGCTTCGCGCTCGTCGAGGTCAAGGATGACGCCCGCCAGGCCTGGACACATGGCGGCATCAGCGAAGACCATGCCATTTACGGCTTCCACTCCGTCGCCATGCGGCTGAGGGACGAAGGCGCTACGGCCGAACTCTTGAAGTTCATGGGTTACGAGGTCGCCGAGGAAAGGGACGGCGTCAAGCGGCTGATCAAGCCTTCCGGCAATGGCGCGCATCTCATCGATCTCGAGACCATGCCGAACATTGCCCGCGCCCTTCCGGGTGCCGGCTCCGTCCACCATGTCGCCTTCGCCGTCGAAAACCGTGAGAAGCAACTCGAAGTGCGCAAGGCGCTGATGGACACCGGTTATCAGGTCACGCCGGTGATCGACCGCGATTATTTCTGGGCGATCTATTTCCGCACGCCGGGCGGCGTGCTGTTCGAGGTCGCGACCAATGAGCCCGGCTTCGACCGCGACGAGCATACGGCCCATCTTGGCGAAGCCCTGAAACTGCCGCAACAGCACACCCATCTTCGCGCGCTGCTCGAGCAGCATCTGCAGCCGCTCGAAGTGTGAGGATAGGCGATATGACCGAAACCGGATATGTGCACCGGCTGCATGCCGGTGCACCTGATAAACCCATCTTGCTGGTGCTGCACGGCACCGGCGGCGACGAGAACCAGTTCTTCGACTTCGGCCGGCGCCTGCTGCCTGAAGCGACGATTCTCTCGCCGCGCGGCGATGTTTCCGAACATGGCGCGGCGCGCTTCTTTCGCCGCACCGGGGAGGGGGTCTACGACATGCCCGATCTCTCACACGCGACGGAGAAGATGGCCGCCTACGTCAAGGCATTCGCTGACGAGTACCAGGCTTCCCATATTCTCGGCCTGGGTTTTTCGAACGGCGCAAATATTCTTGCCAATGTCCTGATCGAGAAGGGTATCTTCGATGCCGCGGTTCTGATGCACCCGCTCATTCCGTTTCAACCCGAAGCCCAGTCGACGCTCGCGGGAAGAAAGGTGCTGATGACGGCCGGGCAACGGGATCCTATCGCGCCCGTCTCCATGACCGAGGCGCTGTCCGAACATCTGAAAAACCGAGGGGCGGAGATCAGGGTGGTCTGGCATCCCGGCGGTCACGAGATTGCGCCGCTCGAGATCAATGCGGTCCGCGATTTTCTCGGCGGTTATTGACGGCATGCACCGTCGGTCGGCGGGAGACTGGTTTGCGGGACCGGCGAATGCCGGTCCCGCATCTTAGCTGAAACAAGGATCCTATCGTCGTGATCGATAGGACATTAGGGGCGAGGAGGATATTTGCCCCTGATTGCCTTCATGTAGAAATTTCCCGGTGATTCCGCCATCGTCAACCCGACGACGACGCCCTTGGGAACGCCTTCATATTCTCGCCTCTGACCGTTGGTCAGATAGACCCGTAGATGCCGGCTGTCTTCGTCGTAGGTGATCGCCTCGATAAGTTTCGAATCAACCGCAGTTTCCACTTTGCACCCCGCAATTTTGGATCTGAGATTCCTGATCAAGAAATGTCATTCACACTCGCAACGCGCCATCATTATGCTGCGCCGAGGGGGCGTCAAGCATCATCTTCTTTAACGTTCATTTTTTCCTAATGGCTATCGTTATGGTTGATTTTTACAGCTTTTTCGAAGGTGTGGCCTGTGGAAATCCGATAGCTGTGGCTCCTCCATTTGGGGAATATTAGCCGATAACGTCGCGAGAAACGCAATAATCGCCGGTTTAACGCCGGATTAACCATCATATAGCAAATTATAGCGTAATATTAACCGCGGCACCCTCCCAAGTATGAATGATTACATCCGCAAGGCGGGGCGTGACCTCGCCGCTGCAACGGCCAATATCGGCGTTGCCGAGTCGCGGGCGCTGCGCGCTGAGGTGAAGACCACGCGGGAGACTCTTGCGCTTTCAATCGGGAGCTACAAGGATGGACAATCCTCCTTGCTTGATGTGCTGGATGCGCAGCGTTCGGTCGCGACCAGTCAGGCGAAGCTGGCGCAGGCGGTGCAGCAAATGGCGAAGGACTATGTCGCTCTGAATGCGGCAATTGGTTCGGGTTACAACTTCAATGGAGCCGCGATCAGGCCAAATTCTTATGAACACTGAGCCTCATGCCGTTGCAGCGATGGATAAGAGATGGATTGTTTCGGACAACCCGCCATTCGGTCGGGTCTCATAAATGGTTTCCATGTTTAACTATCTAGCGCCATGGCGACAACAGATACCGATACTGGCTGGCAACCGTAAAGGACGCGCTCGGCTGACGTTTGCCGAAGGCGAATTCGCTGCGGTCTACGCGATGAGCGATGTTCACGGATGTTATAAAGAACTCGTCGAGGCACATCGCCGCATCGAGGAGGATGCCGCGCGCATTCCGGGGCCGAAGCTCATCGTCATGCTCGGCGATTATGTCGATCGCGGGCCGGATTCGAGCGCGGTGCTGGAATTCCTGAGCAGGACCCCGCCGCCGGGGTTTCAACGTTTCGTCCTGTGCGGCAATCATGACGCGGAGCTGGTGAATCTCTATCGCAAACCGGCGCGCATTCTTGAATGGCTTGGCTTTGCCGGAACGGAGACGCTGCACTCATACGGTATCGATATCGAGCATCTGCTGCAGTCGGCGGCTGGAAGCGAAACAATCGCCCGAGTCATTCGCAACATGATACCCGAGCGGCATATCCAATTTCTGGAATCGCTGCCGGTCATGCTGCGGATGGGAAGGATCCTCTTCGTTCATGCGGGCATCAGGCCGGGCATCGACCTCAAGAGGCAGAAAGACAGCGACCTCATGTGGATCCGTCAGCCCTTCCTGGATGAAGGGCCGCAGCTTCCTGTCCTGGTGATCCACGGCCATACCCCGGCGCGAATCCCGACATTCGGTCCGCAACGCATCGGTATCGACACTGCGGTTTCGGCGACGGGCCGGCTGACTGTGCTGACAATAAAGGGAACGCGGGTCGGGATCCTGTAAATCGGCAAGCATGGTGTCGTCCGAAAACGCCTACTCTTTCCGGCGTCATCCTCAAAACCAAACGCCGCGGAACTTGCGCTCCGCGGCGTCAGGACAATAAAAGTTCACGGGCTATCTCAGGCGCCGGTCGCTTCCTGATAAAGGTTGGTGCCGATGCCGGTATAGGTAAAGCCGTGTTTGCGGATTTCGTCGCTGCGGTAGATATTGCGCAGATCGACCAGGATCGGAGCGCGCATCGACTGCTTCAGGCGACTGAAATCGAGCGCGCGGAACTGGTTCCATTCGGTGACGATGACAAGCGCATCCGCACCGGCGGCCGCTTCATAGGGACCGCTCGCATATTCGATGTTCTCGATTACTTTGCGGGCGTTCTCCATGCCCTCGGGATCGTAGCCGACCACTTGAGCGCCGTTGTCCTGCAAGGTCTGGATGACTGCGATCGCCGGGCTGTCGCGCATATCGTCGGTGTTCGGCTTGAAGGTCAGGCCGAGGATCGCGATCTTCTTGCCGCGAATGTCTCCGCCGACGGCCGAAATGACTTTGCGTCCCATCGCCCGCTTGCGGTTGTCGTTGATCGAGATCGTCGTCTCGATGAGACGCATCGGCGCGTCGTAATCCTGCGCCGTCTTGGCAAGGGCAAGCGTATCCTTGGGGAAGCACGAACCGCCGTAGCCGGGGCCGGCATGCAGGAACTTGGAGCCGATACGGCCGTCGAGACCGATTCCGCGCGAAACGTCCTGGACGTTTGCGTCGACCCGTTCGCAGAGATCGGCAATCTCGTTGATGAAGGTGATCTTCATCGCAAGGAATGCATTGGCCGCATATTTGATGAGTTCCGACGTGCGGCGGTCGGTAAAGACCAAGGGTGCCTGGTTGAGGTAAAGCGGACGATAGACCTCGGTCATGGTTTCGCGCGCCCGGTCGTCGTTCAGGCCGATGACGATACGGTCGGGGCGCTTGAAATCTTCGATCGCCGCACCTTCGCGCAGGAATTCGGGGTTGGAAACGACAGCGACATCCGCCGCAGGATTGGTTTCGCGCATGATGCGCTCGACCTCGTCTCCCGTGCCGACCGGCACCGTCGACTTGGTGACGATAACGGTGAAGCCTTCCACATAGGTGGCAATCTCGCGTGCCGCGGCGTAGACATAGGAAAGGTCTGCGTGGCCGTCGCCGCGCCTGGACGGCGTGCCGACTGCGATGAACACGACATCGGCGCTGCGGACGCTTTCGCCGACATCCGTCGAAAACGACAGCCGGCCGGTGCTGGTATTTTCCGCCACCAATTGCTCCAGGCCCGGCTCGTAGATCGGAATGCGGCCTTCGCGAAGGGCTTCGATCTTACTCAGATCCTTGTCGACGCAGATGACGTCGTGGCCGAAATCCGCAAAGCAAACGCCTGAAACGAGGCCGACATAGCCTGATCCAATCATCGTGATGCGCATATTTCCCTCAAATCATTAGAGTAGAACGTCATGCTGCGTCGCAGCATGAGTTCGTCATAGTTAATCTGGACGAAAAGACAATACCGAAGATCGCCTGAAACCCACATCGAAAATCGAACTCCGGGCACCGCAGCTTGCCGCGCGCTGCCCCGTCGATAGCCAAAACATAGGTTTGTGTGGGCGATATGACAAGTCGAGCGGCTCGTCAGAGCCGGCTCGACTTCAATCCGGAAACAGGATCAATCAGTCTATGTCGCTGCCTCGGCTGTTATAGCCGGTACCAGACGTAGGGGTCTGTTCCCGATTGAATCTTGTCCCAGCGCAGATCGGTATCGTGCCAGTTCTTGATGCTGCTTTTCCTGTTGTCGAGGACGAGATCGCCCTTGTCGGTTCTGACGACGAGGACCGCATGTCCTTCACCGGAGGGCGTATATGCCGTCGCGATCCGCAAAGCGCGCGACGACCAGCCCATCGCGATCAGCCGGCTGCGTTTGGTCAAAGCGAAATCTTCGCAGTCGCCGCTGCGCACATTCACCTTCCAGACGTCACCATTCAGTTCGTTGCGGGAGTCGTTCCGGCCGATCATCGTACGATTGACGGCGGTGTTGACGTCCTTCAGTTGCAGCATTTGCTTGTCCGTCATCGCAACGACCGCCAAACCATTGTTGTCGCGGCATTCGGTCGGGTTCTGGGCGCAGAACAGCACCTGGGCGAAAGGCGGAATGATCTTGCCTTTTTCAGAGATATAACTGACCGCCGAACTACCGGTCAGGCCGCGGGCAAAACCAGCGGGACCGGCGGCAAATGCCGAGCATGCATTGCCTGCTGTAAAGGCCAGTGCCAGAAGTGTAACGACTGTTTTCTTCATCTCTTAAATCCCCGTTCAGGGCAACCGATTGAGATCAGGCTTGCCTTTTTTCTCGGTCAATGGCATGGCGATCTGATGATCTGCCAAGTATTGGGCGCAGAATATCTGTCCCGTTTCTGCTGCTTGGAAGGAGCATAGCCGGGCCTTGTCTCGATTGGCTTAAACCTTTCGCGACAATTTTAAACGATGTGGAATTCTGTTACACTTTAGCACGCAAGCGCTTGATGTTCAACTTATGTTAGTACGAGTAAATTAATCTCTTCGGTTGCAATTGGTCGCCGCCTACTCTGGTAAACGAATTCACATGTTCTCCAACCTCATCAATAAGCGGGTCTTGCGAGAGGTTTTGCTTTTTGCCTTCATCGGCCTCGTTATATTGACTCTCATACCGTTCGGGAGCGTCACGCCCTTTCCCTTCGCCTTCGCTGCGATCGGGATGTTTGCCCTCGCCATCATTTCGGGACTGCTGTTCGGAGAGCCGAGACAAAGCAGATGGGTTTTCAGTATCGCTTTGTTTCTACTCGTCGTACTGGCGGGCTGGACGTTCATCCAAACCATCGAACTGCCCTCCAATTGGCTGGCGAACCCCGCCTGGAATGCCGCGCGTGACCTGGCAGGTGCGCAGTCCGCGGCGATCTCGGTCGAACCGGCCGACACGCTGGCGTCGATCCTCTGGGTTGCCCTGCCTTTCGTCACGTTTCTGACCGGGCTGCTCTTATGCGATACCGATCAGAGTGCGCGGAAAGTGCTCACCGGGCTCGGGCTTACGGCGGGCATCATCGCTGTTTTCGGCCTGCTGCAGTTTTTGCTGTTTCCCAATATCCTGATCGTCGTGGAGAAACGCGCCTACCTCGACAGCCTGACTGCGGTCTTCGTCAATCGCAATACCGCCGCGACCTTCCTCGGGCTTGGAACGCTGCTGATGCTGACCCTGGTCAGGGACATTACCCGAGCCTATTCGAACTATCCGCCCGGCGAGCCGGGCCGAAACGCGCTTCTCTTGAGATCGTGGATCTATATCCTGCTCTTATGCGCATGCTTCACCGCGCTGATGCTGAGCCGCTCGCGCGCCGGGATATTTGCGACCTTTGTTGCCGCTCTCATCTATTTTCCATGGCTTGTCATCAATTGGAACGGCTCAAGGCGTCATCTGAGACCGGCGCCAAGATGGCGTTCGTTGCTGAAACTCCTCTCGGCGATTGGTTTCGTCGTGCTGCTGCTGACGGTGTTTGCGGGCCAGGCGATTTTGCGCGCGCAAGAGCGGCGACTCGAGGATGATGATCGGTTTTGCATTCTGCCGGGCATATGGCGTGCCATTTCGGATCATTGGTTGACGGGAACGGGGCTCGGAACCTTCCGGACGGTGTTTTCCGCCTACCGCGATCCGGCTTGCGGAATTTTCGGGGTCTTCGACCGTGCGCATAATTTCTATCTCGAAGGATTTCTGGGCCTCGGAATATTGTTCCCGATTGCGACAGTCCTTGCCTTTTCGGTGCTTGCCAGAGTGTTCCGGCGCGGGCTCGTCCAACGACGGCGTCTCAGGCACTATGTTCTTCTTGGCTTGGCGGCGACCGTTTTGGTCGCCCTTCATGCGGCGGTCGATTTTTCGCTGCAGATACCGGGTTTTGCGGTGTTTTACTCCGCCTTCCTGAGTGCGGTTGTCGCGATATGCCTCGGACGTAGCAATGGAAACGCGGACATGGCATATGAGCGGCCGTTAACCACGTAAAGTTTAAATGGATGGATTTTAATAAGATTTTCGGAAAAGATCGATTGTGCAGGTGCGAACGGTTGACTCTGAAACCCAAGAAATTTTATAGCGGGTGCAGCCTTCGGATTGTTGCGACGCAAGAAAAGTCGGACCGAAGTCGTTTTTCGCTTCCTAAGGGGCTCGGCGTTGCCAGCCTGCCACAGTTAGGGGAATGTTAATCGGCTTTAAGTGTTATTGATCGGGGATTGTCTTGTATTTTGTCAGATCGCGGGGCAGTAGCTTCAGGGGCGTAAACGCAGGGTATTCTATGGGTTGTTCTCGTATCGGTAGTACACGCGTCGCCATTGTTGTAGCGCTTACGACTATATTGGCAAGCTGCACCTCGTTGCCAAGATCCGGTCCCGATCACAAAGACGTTGATCGAGATGCAGCGGTGAAAGTGACAACGAAGGAACGTCGGGTCGGTATCGACTACGCCCTGGTTGATCTCAGCAAGAACGTCCTGTCGTATTTTACCGCTCCCCAGCCGACCTCGTTCAAAGGTTTTGGTGGTGGTCGAGGCGGGGCGCCCGAAATTCCGCTCGGTTACGGCGATGTCGTTTCGGTTGCCATCTTTGAAGCTCAGTCCGGCGGTCTCTTCATTCCGTCCGATGCAGGTAGCCGACCCGGCAATTACATCTCGCTGCCAGAGCAGACCATCGATAGAAACGGAACGATCACAATTCCCTATGCGGGTCGGGTTCCGGCTGCCGGTCGCCTGAAGGAGACCGTAGAGCAGGACGTCGAGGATCGCCTGGCGAGCCGCGCGATCGAACCGCAGGTGGTTATCACGACAACGACAAGCCGCTCCAGTCAGGTTGCTGTGCTCGGTGATGTCAACAATCCCCAGCGCGTCGAGATCAGCCCGGCCGGTGAGCGTGTTCTCGATATCATTTCCGCTGCGGGCGGTTTGACGACCAACAATATCGAGACGAATGTGACGCTGCAGCGTCGCGGCAAGACGGCAACCGTCGCCTACACTACGCTGTTGAAGAACCCGGCGGAAAATATCTATGTTGCGCCAGATGATACGGTCTCGATCGATCATGAGCGCCGCACCTATCTTGCGCTGGGTGCCGCAGGCACCAGCGGTCGCTTCGATTTCGAAGAGTCCAACCTGACCCTTGGAGAGGCAATCGCCAAGGCGGGCGGCCTGCGCGACGACCGCGCCGACCCGGCTCAGGTCCTGCTCTATCGCCTTGTTCCGAAGAAAACGGTTCAAGCGATGCATGTGGACACGACGAGATTTGCGGGTGAAATGGTTCCGGTGATCATTCGTGCGAATATGCGCGACCCGGCAACCCTGTTTGCCGTTCAGCAATTCAAGATGGAAGACAAGGATATTATCTATATTTCCAATTCGGACTCTGTCGAACTGGTCAAGTTCCTTGACATCGTGAACTCGGTATCATCCACTGTTTCCGGAGTGGCCGACGATGCGAATGATACCCGTAACGCGGTACAGGATCTTGGAAATTGATTGCAATAGGCGGGCCGGCATCGATCACGGATGATCAATGCCGGCGGCCTATATAGCGGATTTGATGAAGGACTATGGTTATGGCAAGGTCAGGTGTTTATCGCAAGCTTGCATATAGCGGAATTGTCGTCGCGATGTTTGCCGGCATGAATTCAAGTGCTTTTGCGGCAGCTTGCTTGGGTCCGGCAAATCTGACTTCCGTCGATGTCAGCGGATTTACGGCTAGCCCGGCCGTTCTGCTCGACATGTCCGATCCGTTGGTTTTGTCATCGCGTGTTCGCGCGCTGGTTGGAAGCAGCAATGATGCGCTGTCGCCAGTGATCGAGCAGGCCAAGAAGGCCAGTGCCGCACAGATGGCTGCTATCGGCTCCGGTCTCGGACGGGCTGCAAACAGCTGCCAGGTGACGGATCCGCAATTCAAGCTGGCGATCGAAAAGGCTGTTGCCGAGGCGGCGAGCGCCGATCCGAACCTGGCGCCGCTGCTTGCAGCCTTTGCAAAGGTCCTTGCCGAAGGCGGGACTGCGGCGCTCGGCCCAGGTGCAAGTGCTGCCGCCGCCGCATCCGGCATCGGCAATGACGGGCAAGTTGGACAAACCGGGCCTGGAGCGGACGACGGGACGCCGTTCGACGGCGCTGCGACAACAGCGGGTACGCTGAAGGTTTCGAATGCCGGCGCAGATGATTCATCGTCGACTTCAACGACGACGATCCTTAGCGCCGGAGCGGGAGGGCAGTCGTCTACCGATCCGACGGAGTCGACGAGTCAGAGTGTCCCGGTCATACAATAGCTGGAATTGCCCTTAGATCTTAGCGCTTGACGCCTTTGTTGGAGATCGAAATTGCTATCGCCAGATAAACTTACACCGCGTATCGACCCCTCCCGCGATACCGGAAATGATGCTGATTTCATCGATTTCGACAAGCTCATCGCAATCGCCCGCCGACAGTGGCGGATGGTTGCGGCGTGCGGTTTCGCCTTTGCCATTCTCGGCATTGTGTATGTGTTGACTTCGGTGCCTGTCTACACCGCCGACACGAGCGTGCTGATCGACCGCAGCGATAGTCAGGTGATCAACCAGCTGGCGGCTTTTGGCCAGATGGACGATGACGAAGGTACTGTCCTCAGTCAGGTCGAGCTATTGAAGTCCGACACTATCGCCTATGCTGTTGTCGACAAACTGAAACTCGTCGACAATCCGGTGTTCACGGCACCGAAAAGCTCGCTTTTTTCTGTCTCAACGCTGAAATCCTTCATGAATTTTCGGTCGTGGTTTGCCGATGACGTAGCCGTCGCACCCGATCCGGAAATGAAGCGGCGCAGCGCTGCGGAGACCGTCGCGGGCAATATCGATGTCGAACGCGTCGGCAAATCATACGTTCTCGATGTCAGCTATACCTCGCAGTCACCGGATCTGGCGCGTGATATCGCGGCTGGGATCGCCGACGTCTATCTGGTCGACAAGCTCAATTCCAAATACGAGGCGACGCGCCGGGCCGGCCAATGGCTGCAGGAGCGCATCGAAGAGCTCCGGCAGCAGGCGCTGGATACCGACCTTGCGGTTCAGAAATTCCGCGGCGAGCATGGGCTTGTCGAGGCCGGATCCGGTACGCTGATCAGCGAGCAGCAGCTTTCCGAGATCAATACCCAATTGATCAATGCGCAGGCCGAGACAGCGAAGGCCGAGGCAAGATATGCGCGCGTCAAGTCGATCATCGACGCCAAGCAGACCGATGCGATCGTCACGGATGTGCTCGATAGCTCCATTTCGAACGAGCTGCGCAAGAAATATCTGGAGGCTTCCAAGCTCGAGACCGAAATCGAGGCGCGGCTCGGTCCCGATCACGTCCAGGCGGTTCGGCTTCGTGCGGAAATGGAAGAATATAAAAGGCTCATGTTCGATGAGTTGAACCGCATCGCCGAGAGCTACCAAAGCGAGCTGCAGGTCGCAAAGTCGCGGGAAAACTCTTTGCGCGACAGTGTCACGCAGGCGACCGGCGTAGCCGCAACGGCTGGCGAAACGCAGGTGCAGCTTCGCGAACTCGAGCGCACGCGCGATACCTATAAGAATCTCTATCAGAGCTTCTTGACGCGCTACCAGGAAGCAATTCAGCAGCAGAGCTTTCCGATTACCGCTGCGCGCATCATCACGACGGCGGAGACGCCGACGAAGCCGAGCGCTCCGAAGAGAGCTCTCGTCGTTGCTTTCGCGATGTTCGTGGGATGTGCATTTGGAAGTGGTATAGCTGCCTTCCGCGAATTCCGGGATCGGTTCTTCCGCACCGGCGATGATGTCCGGGACGTGCTCGATGTCGAGTCTCTCGGTGTCATGCCGCTGATTGAAAACAACGTCGACGATCCGACGCTCGTTGATCCCAGCAATCCGCGAAGTATCGCCAGGGGTGGAAAGACGACGACCTATGTCGAGGAGCATCCGCTATCGGCATTTGCTGAGACGCTTCGAAGCGCCAAGATTGCCATCGACCTCAGTGCTGCCGATCAGCGTTGCAAGGTCATTGGCGTCGTGTCGAGCTTGCCCGGCGAGGGCAAGTCGACGACATCCATCAATTTTGCCAAGCTCCTGGCAATGCAGGGTGCGCGTTGCCTGCTTATCGATGGCGATATGCGCAATCCCGGTGCCACCCGGGCGATCGGTCGCCATGCCGAGGCCGGCTTGCTCGAGGCGATCGTCGACAGCCGTCCGCTCAAGGATCTGATCCTTCTCGATCCAAAAACTAAGCTCGCATTTTTACCGACGGTGGCACGCTATCGTGTTCCACATTCGTCGGAGCTGCTTGCGTCACGCGGCATGGATCAGCTTCTTGAAACGGCGCGTCAAAGCTTCGATTATATTATCGTCGACCTGCCGCCCTTGGCGCCGGTTGTGGATGCGCGCGCTATCAATTCGAAGCTCGATGCGGTGGTTTTCGTTATCGAGTGGGGAAAAACATCGCGTAAGGTCGTGCAGTCGACCCTGCTGTCCGAGCCGGAACTCTATGCGAAATGCGTCGGTACCATATTGACCAAGGTCGACCCGTCGCAGATGAAGCTCTACCGGACATTCGGTTCGAGCGAATATTATTATAAGCGTTATTCGCGATACTATACCGAAAGCTGATGTTCCGCAGTCAGTCCGTTTCGATTACCAGGATCTCCTTCGTTATCGTCACCGTCGTCTTGGTGGTGCTGGCCGGTCGAGAGCTCTACGCTTCGATAAGAACGGCCAGCATCTCGATCGTCGCCGAAAGGATCGAGCGTGGCGAGACTGTTGCGGATGATGTCGTGACCAAATATGCGTCGCGCAGTGTCGATGTCGTTGACGGACACTATTGTCGATCCGACATCGTGGCTGCTGGCGTAACCCTCGTTCTGGCGCAACTCGATCGGCAGAATGTCAATGTCAATTACGACGGCTGGGCCGCTGCGGCCTCGAGTGCGCGCCAGTATCTGCGGCATGCGCTTTCGTGCATGCCGACGAACAGCAATTTTTGGCTTCGTCTTGCGGCGGTGCAGTCGACAATTGCGGAAGAGCCGGTCTCGATCGCGGGAATGATGAAGCGTTCGGTTGCGCTCGCGCCCCACGACCAGGTGATGATCCTGACGCGATTTTATTTCTGGAACGATTTCACTGATGCAACACTCGCCGCGGCAGAGCGCGCGCTCGACAACGATCTCATGACCATGCTGAAACGGGGCGATCGTTGCAGGGTCAATGCCACGATAAGAGAGATCAGCCCACAGCTTCGCCCAATCTTCGATCGAAGCTGGACGAGCGTCGGAGAGGCCGCGACGGCGCGGTTCCGACAGCGTTGCAGCAAGTAATCATCGAGGCGGGTTTTTCAAAGTTCCGAGCTCGTTGCGAACAGGCTGAGCACTTGCGGCTCTTTCTCTTGGCCGAACTCAATTTGCATAAAACAACGCCCGCAGTCTGTGCGGCGGGCGTTGTTTTTGATTGGCTATTGACGATCAGACTTCTGCGTCCGCGCCAGTGATATTGAGTGTCAGGACGCCGACGTCGGTGTGCCCTTCGCCGTCGGAGATCTTGTAGAACTGGATGGTTTCCGTGACCTGGTCGCCCGGAGCGATATCTGCTGTCAGATCATAGGTGAATGTTCCATCCGCTTTTACATGGAACGTACCATACGTGCCGGCGACGTCGGTTGTTGCGCTTGGATCACCGTTTACGGTCGTGTTGGCGAACTGACGAAGGAAGAGATGACCATTGTCGCCGGCAATGTCGTTGTCCAACGCGTTGCCGCTGATGGCGTCGCCTTCGGTGAAGCTGTAGTTGTCGTCGACAGCGATCGGCTTTACCTGGGTTACGCCTTGGATATTCAGGGTGAACAGGCCGACATCGGTATGACCGCTGCCGTCGGAGATCTTGTACGCGACTTTCTCCTGGAGCAACTCACCATTGGTGAAGTTGACCTTGGCAGCATCGCTTAGCACATAGGTGTAGCTGCCATCGGGCTTGACGAAGAAGGTGCCGTAGTCGCCCTGGATCTCTGTGATCTGGCTATTGCCGCTCTTGGCGCCTACGCTCGCGCCGTCGAAGGCGCGCAGGAACAAGTGTCCGTTATCGGATGAATCGTTGGAAAGCAGATTTCCTGAAATGGCGTCGGTTTCCAGGAATGTTGCACTATCGTCGGTTGCGTGAACAGCCATCAGTTCTCTCCTTGAATTATTCTTTGCTAAGTCAATTCTGACCTTTAGCGAGCTGGTCGATTAAGGATATCTTAATACAGAGAGTCAAGGGTGCAGTTAACAGCAAGTGAACATTTTCGGGTGTATAGTACAATAATGACACACCTGTAGCACGCATAAGGCGATGAAACGCATGGTAATTATTGCGTTAATAATAAGTGAAAGTACCAAATGATAGATACGGACCTCTGTTTCTTCAGAGGAGAAGAATGTTTATTCAGGGGCAATTTATAAGAATACGCCGAGGTGCTTATGCGCAGATGAGATGTTGATATAATCACTACGGGTTACAGCCTGAAAACTCAGTCTTGCTTCGGCTCCCGCGCCGGCGTCTGCTTTTCGACGAAGTAACTGGTGTCATGATTTTGTAACATTGTTTATCGTGTAATGTTTATGTCGCGACGTAATTGGCGCAAACTAATATACGATACGGGGAAGATAATCTTATTTACACTACAGATATTGGGTAACATCGTCATAACGGTGCGACGCAATTTTTGCTGCAATGCAAAATATTCAAGAAATGAAGATGTTTTGCGAGGAGCGTAAGAATTATCGCGAGATAGAACGCATTTTAGTGTTCCATTTTAGCAGGCAGAGAGAGGTCCGCGGGTAAAAGATTTTCCAGTATCTTTGGGAGATCACGGGCGTGACCGTCTACTATGTAAATTCCGCAACAGGATCCAATCAGAACAGTGGAGTGAGCGAGCAGTCGGCTTTCGCGACACTTTCCGCTGTTGAAGCGCTTAAACTCAATCCCGGTGATAGCGTGCTCCTGGCTGCCGGAAGCGTTTTCAACGAACAGTTAGATTTGAAATACTCCGGCAGCGTCGCCGCTCCGATCACGATCGGCAGTTATGGCGTTGGCGATGCGCCAGTCATTCACAGCAGCAATGACGGCATCCACGGTTCCAAGGCTTCGAACATCGTTATCGAGAACATCAAGATCTCCGAAACCGGCGCCAACGCGATATATGCAGGAAATGTGTCGAACTGGACGGTTCGTAACGTCGAGGTGATAAATACAGGCCTTGCGGGAAAGCCCGGTTCGGTCAGCTTTCAAAGCAGCCAGAACATCACAATTGAGAACAGCAAGCTGACCGGGGTTCATGCCGATGGCATTTGGATGGACAAGGTCAACGGTGTGACCCTGATCAACAATACAGTCAGCAACAGCCAGGGTGCAGCGGCGGACTCCATCCAACTCAACAACAGCAGCAATATTCTGGTGAAAGACAATCATCTGGAGCAGACGGAGACCAACAGCGCCAAGGGTGTCCTCGTGCTGGTCCGGGCTGTCAATGCCGTGGTCGAGGGCAACACGCTGGTCGGCGGCGGCTTTGGATTGAGTGCCCAGGCGGGTACGAATATCGCTATCCACGACAACGACATCTCGGGATACGGCGGATATAGCTGGTCCTACGGTATCGGCCTTGGCGATCAGGGCAATGCGACAAATTACGATATCAGTGGAAACTATATTCATGACGGCGTCTGGGGCGTGTCGATCAGCGCTGCAGGTTACCCAAGTTATACACGCACCGATATCGATATTTATGGTAATGTCTTTGACGACCTGTCGTCCTCGGCGCTGAAGGTCGACAGGCCTGCATCCGGCTCTTTCTATGATAATATCATCGACAGCGCGGTGTCGACGTTGACGATGCCCGTCGCAATTGTCCTCCAGAGCACCTTCTCGATCAACGACAATAAGACGCTGGAGCAAGCGCAGGCCGAAGTCGACGCCGCGACTGGCAACACCCAATCCAACAATGAGCAGACGCCTACCACGCCGGTTGTGGAGCCGTATGTCGAACCGTCAACACCGACGCAGACAAGCACTCCGGCGCCCGCGGCCGAAGCGCAGGTTCCGACCGCACCCACCGTCGCCGTTCCCAGGATTGTCGCAGCCCATGACAGCCTGAAAATCTCCACGGACACGGGCAGCGCCTATCATGGCAACCTTATCGAAAACGATAGCGCAATCAATGGAACCGTGCTGCTTCGTCGCTTCGGTGACAGTGCAGTGGATAAGCATGGCCTGACGGTGACCGGGAAATACGGCGTCATCCACGTGGAGAGCGATGGTGATTACACCTATACCGTGGATGCGGTGAAAATCGCCGGTCTCAGCGGAAAGGTCAGTGAATCCTTCCAATACAAGATTTCTGACGGCGCTTCTCACATCGATACCGACTCGCTCGGCGTGTATATCAATGTGGACGCGTTCCATAGCAGCCAAGCGTCGCACCTGCTGGTTTGAATCGCGCCAAATTTAGAGAGCGCCGGCCCCGCTGTTCAACACTTGAAAGCTTGATGATGAAGGGGTGTCGGCGGTCGAAGGCCGGGGACATGCGGATAAAAAAATATTTCCGCCGTTCAGAGGAAAAATGAACTATAGATTGAATTTATAGTTAATGCCTCAGTAAACGTCGCGCATATGCGCGCGACGCGTTCATTCCTCTGCGCCGTTGTTGGGCAATTTGCGATTTTCACTTGCTTAGGTTGGTATATTTAGCGTAGCGTCAAGTCAGAATCCCTGAAACCGCTCGTTATAAATTGGAATTTTTGGTCACTTTTTGGTTGGATTCATGTAATAGGTCGTGGACTTGCAAGCGGGTCCGGCGCCGGTGTCGGGGTCCAAGGCAGTCGTGTCATTGATCGGGCGTGATGGACCCGGAACTGGAGTGTGCGCGGGCATATTTGCTTTCGTGCGATGCGGTAAGAGAGGGATTACTTCGTGTTTCAGAGTTCAGCAGCTGATGTCAGCGAGCCGTCCAAAGCATTAAGGAAATGCAAGGGGGGGCTTGTTTTCATTGGAATAGCAAGCGCGCTTATCAATATCCTATACCTTACAAGTTCATTTTTTATGCTTGAGGTGTATGACCGGGTCATCCCTAGCAAAAGCATACCCTCGCTGGCTGTCCTGGCAATGCTTGCGTTAATGCTTTACGCCTTTCAAGGAGCGTTCGAGGTTCTGCGAAGCAGGATGCTTGTGCGCGTTGCTGGTGCGCTTGACGAGATGGTGAACGGGCGTGTGTTCCGCGCGCTGATCAAGGCTCCGTTGAAGGTCAAAATCGGCGGCGACGGGCTTCAGCCGTTGCGCGACTTCGACCAGATCAGAACCTTCCTGTCCGGCATGGGCCCGACAGCGATGTTCGATCTGCCCTGGTTGCCGTTTTATATTGTGATCTGCTTCCTCTTTCATCCGGCGATCGGATATATCGCGATCGGTGGAGCGCTGGTTCTCGCCATCCTGACGTTCATGACCAATCAGGGAACGCGTACGCTCTCAAAAAAGCAGTCTGACTCCGCCAATATGAGAAATGCCTTCGCGCAGACCTCGATCCGCAACTCCGAAGTTATTCACGCCATGGGCATGGCGGGGACGATGGCCGAAATCTGGGACCGCAAGAACAGTGAATACCGGACAATCACCCGGCAGGCATCGGATGTCGGCAACGGATATGCGACCTTGTCGAAGATTTTCCGTATTGCTTTGCAATCGGGAACGCTCGCGACCGGCGCGATTCTGGTCATTCAGGGACAGGCCTCGTCGGGAATTATCATCGCCGGCTCGATATTGACCTCTCGCGCCCTGGCGCCTGTCGAAGCGGCGATCGGAAATTGGCGTGGTTTCGTTTCTGCTCAGCAGAGCTGGGCGCGGCTTTCGAGCCTGCTGAAAACCATTCCTGAGATTCCAGCCCCCCTTGCGCTCGCGGCTCCTACCAAGCAAGTCACTGTCGAAGGACTGGCGAGCGGGCCGCCGGCGGGTCAGCGCCTGGTCATTTCCGATGTCAGCTTCGGCCTAAGGGCAGGGAGCGCGCTTGGCGTCATTGGTTACAGTGCCTCGGGTAAGTCGTCCTTGGCACGGGCGATGATGGGCATCTGGCCGACCGTCAGAGGATCCATTCGCCTCGATGGCGCAGCACTCGACCAGTGGGACGGTGACGCACTCGGCCGGCATATCGGTTATCTGCCGCAGGATGTGGAGCTTTTCTCGGGGACTGTTGCCCAGAATATCTGCCGTTTCGCGAAGGAGATGTCGCCTGAGGCGGTGGTTGCCGCGGCGAGGGCGGCGCGTGTCCACGATCTCATTCTTCGTCTGCCGAACGGTTACGAAACCGAAATCGGCGAAGGCGGTGCTGCGCTTTCGGCTGGCCAGAGACAGCGTATCGCGCTTGCAAGAGCGCTTTACGGCGAACCATTCCTCGTCGTGCTCGATGAACCAAACTCCAATCTCGATGAAGAAGGCGAGCGGGCGCTGAGTGCTGCGATCATGAGCGTGCGGGCGCGCGGCGGCATTGTCGTTGTCATCGCGCATCGGTCCGGCGTTCTGGCGGTCTGCGACTTCGTGCTGATGATGCAGGACGGCCGCATGATCGCGTTCGGTCCCAAAGAGGAAGTTCTGGCGAGAGTCAGCCGGCCGGAAGCGGCGCGCACGCCGATTGCCGAGCGCGTGGCTCAGCTTAAAGTCGTGGTCGACGGCATGAATGCGGCCGAATAGGCCAGAGGGAAGATTGTGAGCAAAGTTATCAGTGAATCGAAACGCTCCCTCAATCGGCATGTTGCCGTTGTCGGTGTGTTGTCGATAGCCCTCGTTTGCGGCATTGGCGGTTGGGCGGCGACGACAGAGCTTTCGAGCGCCGTCATCGGCGAGGGCGTGATCGTCGTCGACGGCGATGTCAAGAAGGTCCAGCACCTAACAGGTGGTATCGTGTCGGAATTGCTGGTTTCCGAAAACGACCATGTGACAGCCGGGCAGGTGCTGATACGGCTCGATGGGACGACGACAAGAGCGAATCTCTCGATTGTGGAAAGCACGCTCGCGCAGCTTTATGCGCGCCGCGCCCGTCTGAAGGCGGAACGAATCGGGGCAGATTCGTTCGAGGTCGAGGAAAACATCAGGGATCTGACATCCAGCACCTCCGCAGAGAAGCTTCTCGATGGCGAGCAGAAGCTGTTCGACAGTCGCAGGACGGCGCTTATCGGAATGAAGAGCCAGTTGGCATCGCGCAAGGACCAACTGGGCGAGCAGGTAAAGGGGTTGGTCGTTCAGATCAATGCCACCAACGATGCCTTGGGCTTGATCGAACAGGAGCTCGAGGGCATTGATACGCTCTACAAGAAGGGCCTCGTCACGCTTCAGCGTTTGAATACGCTCAAGCGCGCCCGCGCCGATCTTCAGGGCAACAGCGGCCAGGAAATCGCAGCTAAGGCGGAGGCCGAGGGTAAGGCAATCGAGATCGATCGCCAGTCGATCCAGCTGGATGAGGATCGTCGTTCGGAGATTGCAAAGGACCTGACCGACGTCGAGGCGCAGATCGCCGAATATGAAGAGCGCCGCGGAACCGCAGTCGATCAGCTGCACCGTCTCGACATTACCGCACCGTTGACTGGGCGAGTTCACGAACTTTCGGTTCACACCGTCAATGGTGTCATCGATCCCGGTCAGACGTTGATGCTCGTCGTTCCCGAAAATAACGAGCTTACGGTCGAGGCGAAAGTCGCCACCCGCGATATTGACCAGGTTCACGTCGGCCAGTCCGTCGATGTGCGTTTCAGCGCTTTCGATCAACGCACGACGCCTGATGTGAGCGGCGAGATTACCTCGATCGCGCCCGATATCGTCAAGGATGAGCGCACCGGCATCAGCTACTATCCCCTGCGCGTCAAGCCGAAAGCTGAAAGCATTGCCAGGATGAAGACGATAAAGCTCTATCCCGGCATGCCGGCGGAGGTCTTCATCAAGATCGGCGACCGGACCGTGATATCCTATCTGACGAAGCCGCTGACCGATCAGATGCAGCACGTATTTCGCCAGGAGTGATTGGCGGCTGTTTCACGTCGTTAAGAGCCTCGACGTTTCAAAGCAGCCGTTGTCATCTACCAGGATGGGGATTGGATGGTTTCGCATTGCTCGAACAGGCATGCGCGACCATTTCACGAAATTGTCTCAAGCCTGCTGCAAGGTCTCCTCATGATATGTTTGCAGTTTTGGCGAGCGGTGCCGACTGAGAGGCGACCGGCCCATGGACTGGTGCTGTTTCTGGTGTGTCTGGTAATGCTTTCGGCGGTCAGGAACGGCTATGCCGATAGTCCTCTGCCGCTGAAAATAGTGGCCTTCGGAACATCCTTGACGGCGCGTGGGGGATGGCAGCCTGCCCTTGAGACAGAGCTTGCAGCCTGCCTGCAGAAGCCGGTGAAGGTCGAGAGCGTTGCAAAAAGCGGTGAAACGTCACTGTGGGCTCTGAACCAGATTGATCGCGTCGTTGCCGAGCAGCCGGATATCATCCTGATTGAGCTCTATGCCAATGATGCGACATTGCATCGGTTCGTGTCGCTTGCGCAAAGCCGAAAGAATATCGGCGACATCCTCGACCAGCTCCATCAGCGCCTGCCGCAAGCGCGGATCATCGTCATGGCCATGAATCCGTTTTCAGGATTGCGTGGGCTAATCCGTCCCTTTGTCGACAGTTATGTCTCCGCACATCAGGCGGAGGCGCAAAAACGTGGTCTGGAGTTTGTCGACCACCGGCCCAACTGGGAGCGTCTGACGCCGGATGACCTGGCCACGGCAATTCCTGATGGCGTGCATCCTCTGCCCGACATAGCCTCCAAAATCATTGCGCCTGAGCTTGTCAAACGTATCGCCGGCAACAATTGCGGAGAATGAAATTCGCTCGTAAGCGTCAGAGTCTATGACGGCTCTCGGGGTCAGACTGCCGTAATATAGTTTTTCAGGTAGGTCACCAGTGAAGCCCGGCCGGCCTCCGACGAATCTTCGTGAGATGGGCTATCCAGCTCTTCGAGCAGATAGTTCCGGAGATCGTCATCGGTGTGTGCGACATAGATGCCCGGCCGGCCCACGAGCTGGCTCACGGTGGCGAGCTGATGATCGTTTCGGTGCTCACCGAGAGCCGCCTGTCGGGGAACGAGAATGATCGGCTTCCCAAAACGCTTGGCCGTAAGCACAGTGCCAATTCCCGCATGAGAGACGATGACACTTGCATCGCGAAAGACTTTGTCAAAGTCCTTGGGCTCGATATTCTTGATCCATTTCATATTCTGTGGCGTGTAAGTGCCCTTGCCGATCTGCGCCAGAACCGGTTTCGACAGTTCGTTTGCGAAGGTGTCGACAGCCTTGACGAGGCGATCAAACGGCAGCTGCGTTCCGACGGTGACAAGGATCAAAGGACAGCTCCTGCGTAATGGGGGCCATCCGGCCTCGACAGATGTTGCCATTGCGTGAGCCAGAGCGTCGCAATATGGCCGGCCAGTTTACCCGATAGAGACAGTTTCTCGACATTGGCGACGCTATCGATCCAGATCGTCCGCTTGCCCGTCAATTTGCCGGCCAGCAGGCAAAAAAGGCCGGGTGCGGCACCGGTCGAGATGATGACGTCGGGCCTGTGCTTGATGACGATGGAGAAGGCGGTGAAAAAGCACCGAATCGACATTGTAATCGAGTCGCGGCTGCAATCGGGAAGGACTAGTCCGCCCCGAATGTCGTATTTTGCAAGCAGTCCCGGGATGGTCGTTGCAAAGACGATATCGCAGCCCTCGAATGCGCCGCGCATGGCCATCAGCTGTTCCCAGTGGCCGCCTCCTGACGAGGCAGCGAGAACCTTCAATTTTTTCTCAGTCATAGACAGGCATCTCCTATATTTGACCGATGGATAAGGGCGAAAACCGTTCTGTTCGAACAGCGATTGTGTCACGATAGTTCAGCAGAAGTGTACCATTTTTGGCCCGGTTGATTGAAGCCTTGAAGTTCATAGACAGCCAATCACTTGTGATGTTTTCAACTGGAACATAATAGGGGTCCGAACTCTTCCAAGGGCGCTCGCGCAAACAATATCAGAGAGCGGCATTAGGCTTGTATTCCTGGTATGCATGTCCGAGAATCCCATTAACCATGCCCGCGCCGCGCAGAACGTGGGTGAGGGCTCGCATGCCCCAATAGGGTGAAATCAAGATCGCCGGCAGCATGACCAGCCCAAGCACAACTCTCGTGGCGCCATAGGCGGCGCGATAGATCCGGCGCTTGAGGTTGCCATGCAGGACCTCGCTGACTGCGAAGGTATTGCCAAGCCGGTATTGTCTTTGCAATACCCATTTCCAGGTCATCCGGCTGGCCGGAACGATATCATGGACAAGCGCTTTGTCAGCCCAGAAGACCTGCATGCCACGGCGGATGGCTTGGTTGAAGAAAAGATAATCCGTGCCCCCGGTGAAGCGCATCTTCTCTTCAAAACGCAGATTCCATGAACGGATCAGGGGATAGTCGAACATGACGTTGTTCGATGCCGCATAAGAAATGCGTTGACCGTCCTTGTTCTTCTTGCGCTCGAACACCCTTGCCTTGATGAAATATTCCGGCGGGTTTTCGGGATAGACCGGTTGGACGGGGCCATAGACGCAATCGGCGCGGTTTTTCTCCCGTGTCTCCAGCATCGCATCCAGCCAGCCGTCGACCGGCCATTCGTCATCGTCGAGAAAGCAGAGGAGGTCAGTGCCTGGAGGTGCCGAATCCAGTGCGCGATTGCGTGCAAAGGGTATGCCCTGGTTTTGTTCGATGACGTAGATCAGGTCGTAGGCACCTGTTTGGCCAAAGCTCTCTACCGTGGTCCTCGCGCTGCCCGCCGCATCATTATCCACGATCACCATGGTGAGATGATAGGGGCGAGCCGGATGCCTGACCTGGCGCGTCATGACGTCAAGCAGCTTGGCGATCCCGTCGAGGCGCCGATAGGTCAGCACACCGACGGCAATCTTCAGCGGTACGGCGCCTGCTTCTGTGCCGACGGATGAATGCGGAAAAGTCTCTTGCTGATTCATGACTGTCCTCTCCGCAGCATATTTCCCAAACGCTTGCGCGCCGCCATCAAGGCCACTTCGGTCGCGGCAGCATCGCCGAACGGACCGCCGGCCACCGTGTTGCGAGCTTCGCCCCGGAGCTTCAGAAGCGATGTCGTTTCGGCAATTCCGCCGGCCACGAGGCTCTTGCCGAGTGCCTGCAGCCCGTCATAGCGGCGTGCCAGTTCGAGCCCAGTCGCGATCATGATCCGCGGGCGCAGCGTCTTTGCCCTGCTTGTGCCCGTGTACCGGTTCGACCCATGAATGCGCTGAAACGTCAGCGGTGTTTCGACTATGGCGCCGCGACCCAGATAAGCGGCTGCAAACTTGATGTAATTGTCGCTGAGGACGACGTCTTTCGCGACAGACATTGGCAGGATCTGAGACAGCAGATCGCGGCGGAAGCTCAAGCCGGAGGTCGGCACAGGAAGCGAGGGAAAGCCGCCTCTGCGCAGCGTATCCCGCTTGTCGAACAGCGTCACCTGCAGCTCCGCAGGAGGCTGGTCGCTTTCCTCGGTCGTCACGCGGTCGAAGCACCAGTCGATCTCGTTGCGATCGTAGATCTCGGCGATGCGGGCGAGTTTGCCGGGCAGAAACGCATCATCGGCATCGAGGAGAAAAAGGATATTACCGCTTGCGGCCGCAAAACCCGCATTGAAGCTCGAGGCCTGGCCACCATTTTCCTTCAACACGGTCAGGATCCGATCGCCATAGGAGGCAAGAATCTCTTGGGAATCATCGGTGGAGCCATCGTCGACCACGATCACTTCGAAGTCGGGATAGACCTGCGACAGAACACTGTCGATGCATGGGCGCAAATACTGGCCGTAATTGAAATTGTTGATAAGCACCGATAATTTCAATGCACGACCTCCTGCGCTAGTCGACCAGAATGATTTACTGCCGGTGCGTATCGGCGAAGTCCGGCGCGGTAGCCACGCATGTAATAGCACTTCCAGATGGCCCAGAACCGCTTCTTTGATCGCGGCAACGGATAAAGGAGGGTTGCCCGAACCGCCCAGTTGGCGCTCTCGATCCAGGTTCTTAAGGGGATTCCCGCGATCCTTATACCTTTTGGAATATCCTCGGCGAAGAGCGCTGGCATTCCATAGCCAAGACGTTCCCCACGCTTCTGTACCCAAGCCTCTGTCACGCTAGAGGCTGGAATCCAATGATGAACAATGGCCTCGGCGCACCGATAGGTTTTCACGCCGCTTCGGGATAGGCGGCTGACAATTTCCGTATCCTCTCCCATTGCGAAAAGACCTCCTGGAAGCGGCCCGATATCTTCGCGGAATCGAACATTGCTGCCAAGCAATTCGCGACGCACGGTCGTGTTCGGACCCCAAATTTTTGTCGGATCGCATGGGCCACTGGATTCCTGGTCGGATATGGCGAAGGTTGATCCCATGGGAATCCAGTCTAACAGCGGATCCCCATGGGGATAATGCTCCCAATTTGGAAGAATTCGGCCGCCGATAACGCCGAAATCCGGGTTCGCCTCCGCGCATGCAGCGATCGAACTCAACCAGTTCGCATCTGCCTCGACGTCGTCGTCCGTAAAAACGATCAGCGCTCCTCGAGCTATCGCCAGAGCTGCGTTCATAGCTCCTGATTTGCCTGGGCGGGTATGATTAACAACAACAATTGGAAGCTTCTTTGCATATTGATCGAGAAGCTCCTGTGTTTCGTCTTTACTGTTGTTGTTGACGGCAATCAGTTCCCATTGTTCGACTGGAAGGTTTTGCCCCAACATCGAATCCAGCATCTGTTGAAGCCGTCTGCTGGCGCCGTTGAAGGACGAAAAGATGACACTAATTCTCGGATCCGTCATCAAAACCACTCGCCTCCTGACGTGCGAAAATCCTGCCCGCTGCCTCCGCAGGTGGAGCACTTCCTGTCGATGCCGCGGTTTAGTACTTTCGTCATTTGGCACCGACCTGAGAGTAGATCGTTTTATTCATCGTAGATCGCTGCTTGAGAAATTGGCGCAGGATCCCCTGTCTTACCGACTGCGCCCAGAGCAATTTGAAGCGAACCCCGCTTGGCGGAAATCTCTTGACGACGACGCTGGCCGGCACCATTAGAAGCCATCTCAAGGCGCTAGCGATGGGCAGACCGCCAATTTTCGTTTTTCTGTCGAAGAGGTCCGGCCGAACGATAACCAAGCCCATGCCATAACGCTCGCCGCGGCGCAAAACCCAGCCTTCGTTCACATAGCCCTTCCTGACAATGTGCCGAACCCCGGGATGCCGCGAGTGAAAAGCCTTGGCTCCATTCTTCTCCAACCTGAGAGCGAAAGCAGTATCCTCACCCATGGGGAACTGAGCGACAGTGGCATCGGGGCCGAGGCCGTCGTGAACGATATAGCTGGATCCTAAAATGGAACGACGGAAGGCCGAATTCGGCCCCGATATCAATGCCGCTGAAATCGGCCCCTCGGGTAGACCGCCATTTAGCGCATAAAGAATCCCCAGATGCCCATACTTGACTAACCACGGTGCAGGCCTTTCCTCCCATTCGGGCGTGATTAAGCCGCCGAATATGGCAAACTGTGGCTGCTGATCTGCCAAGGTGAGAAACTGCTCGATCCAATCCGGCGCGGGAATGACGTCGTCATCGGTTAAAATGACGAGTTCGCCCTCCAGATGGCGGAAGCCCAAAGTCAATGCGTACTGCTTACCTTGTTTTGGCTCAAAATAAACTTCCAGCGGAAGCCGCTCCTTATAGGAATTCAAGACTGCTGCAGTGTCGTCGCTGCTGTTGTTGTCGACCGCAACGATTTTCCATTCTTCCTTCGGTAGGGTTGAAGCGCACAGTGCGTCAAGCATCGTTGGCAAAGTCTTCTCGCCGTTATAAGTTGAGAACAGTATTGTAACCTTGACTTTGCTCATTTGATGCTCCGGACCTCATTTCGGTCGGATCGCTTCCCTGTGCGATTCGGGTCACGCCTTTACCGATGCCTTGGGCCTGCGATAGAACGCTGTCGATGCGTGGGCGCAAATACTGCCATAAATTTTTGATGAGCACCGAGAGTTTCAAATTACTGCCTCCTATGCAATCGATTACTGCGTCATCGTCTGAGAAACGTATCGGCGAATTCCGGCGCGATAGCCACGCATGTAATAATATTTCCAGATCGCCCAGAAACGTTTCTTCGATCGCGGCAGGAGATAAAGCATTGCTGCCCGGAAGGCCCATTGTGCGCTTTCGATCCAGGTCGGAAGCGGAACTCCGCTTAACCTTACCCCTCCAGGCACCTCGTCGGGAAAGAGCGCCGGCATGCCGTAGCCAAGCCGCTCGCCTCTTTTCTGTACCCAATCCTCCGTCACGCTCGATGCCGGAATCCAATGATGGACCACGGCCTCGGCGCATCGATAGGACTTGGCGCCATTGGCCGCCAGGCGAATGATAATTTCCGCATCTTCACCCATGGCAAAAATCTTTCCGGGAAGAGGGCCGATATCTTCGCGGTAGCGCACGCTTGTTCCGAGCAGCTCTCGCCGGACGATCGTATTCGGGCCCCAGACTTTCGTCGGGTCACACGGTCCGCTTTGGGTGTCATCGACTATCGCAAAGGTGGATCCCATCGGAATCCATTCGATAAACCTGTCTTTTGGTTCTTTCTCCCATTCAGGGACGATTCTGCCGCCGAAGACGCCATAACTCGGATGGGCTGCGGCGCAGTCGACGATCGCTTTCAGCCAGTTCGGTTCGGCACGAACATCGTCGTCCGTAAAGACGACGAGATCCCCCTTCACCCGATCCAAGGCCAAATTCAGCGCGCCGGACTTTCCCGGCTTGCGCTGTTGCAGGATGGTGATGGGAAGCTTGTCGCTATAGGTTTCCAAAAGATCAAACGTATCGTCATTGCTATTGTTGTCGACAGCAATCAATTCCCATCGATCATGGGGAAGCTCCTGGCGCACCAAGGAATCCAAAGTATGGCGCAGCCGGCGGCTGGCACCATTGTAGGATGAAAAGAGCACGCTGACCAATAGATCCGACATCAGTTATCAACCCTCTTGGTGAAGTCGAAAGAGAAAAGCTTCATATTTTGACTGCCTGTGCGATGTTCGAATGGGATCGGCGCTTACGCGGGGTTCGACCGTGTCTTACCGAAAAACTCGCGCCTGTGACCCTCGCCGACCATTCTCAGCTTACGAAGATTGCGCAACCACCGCCGCGGTTTGGTGAGTACGCCGCGGTTCAGGAAATACTGTCGCAGCAGGCTCGGTGCCTGACTATGCGATCCCCCGTGGGCGACCCGATAGACCGCCCCGCGAAAGGGAAGCTTCGTGAGCGGCGCTCCCCGTTGCGCAAGAATATCCGCTATGCGGACATGGCTGCCCAGCATCGACTTGATCCAGTCGAGCGAAGCATCCTCAAAGCGTTGCGGCAGTTCGTAGAGATCGGCACGAATGATCAACGAGGTGCCGCAGAGATGGCTGAAGTCGTCGTGGCCAAACAGGAAGTTGCCGCCATCGTCCCAGATATAACCATGGTCGATCGTCCATCCGTTGGCGTCCCGATTTTCGGACGCGTGTTGAACGATTCGCGAACTGACGAAATCGTCGTCATCGACAATCATGAAGAAGCGACTGTCCCTGGCGGTCAACATGCCGCTCAGAACGCGCCGGCCTTTGTCTGCCCGGAAGGCATCAAGGAAGTCTTCCTTGCTGCCCTTTCCAAGCTCATGCAGGTCGTTCGGCGGAAAGGTGACACGCACGGCGGAGAATTTTTCCGGCAGCTCAGGCAGATCGGCGCCTTCGTTTGCCACGATGATGCCGCGCCAGTCCCCATTGGTCTGGTTGGAAATGGAAGCCACGGTCTGGGTCAGATTTGCCTTCAGCCTGCTCCAGTCGCGGGCATTGTCCTGATGTCGGACCGGGATAATGAAGGTGACAAGTGTCATCGGATTACCTCCTGATCCTGCAAACGCGCAGCGTCTCTGTCATCCGCGCGCTCCTTGCCCGGCCTGGTGACGCGCCCACTCGATTCCATCTTCAAGCGACGTTGCCTTGTATGAAAGGTCGGTCCCGCCGGAGAAGGCATTCATGAAGCGGCGGATCTTTCCGTAGCTGTTGTCCAATACGGCATGCGGCCGGCCAAGCAGCAGCGAGCAGATGTGGACATGCAGGCGATCGGTGACGATGGCGCGGGCGCGTGAAATCTGGCTGATGCCACGCTCGAAGCGGTTGTGCGCTGCGGCGTCCAGCTTGCGCAATGCCACTTCGCTCGGCTTCAGTGCCAGGAAAGCCGAAGCTGCCCCCAACTTCTTGGCGATATCAACCTTGCGTTTCGACTCGGTGATCCAATCTTCCACCGGAATATCGGAAGGGATCTTGCGATCGGTGCCGCCAACCCGTTCCGCATCCTCTCGCAGCATGGCGAGGACGGAAATTTGCGTTGCCCTGTCCGGCAGCGGCCCGATGGCGAAGGCCATGTCGGGGCATAGCCGGACGGTGCAGTCGAAGTGTTTCTCGGAAAATTCCTTCGATTCTTCATCGCGCACGAGCAGAACGAAATTCTTATGACGCGCGATGGCGCGTGCGGATTGCTCGATGCGCTCAGGTGAACTGTAGTGGATAGACTGCGGAAACTGGACGATCTGCCGATCCGGGAAACGCTCCATGATGGCTTCGCGGAAATCCTGATGGGAAACCCAGATGTCGCCGAAATTGCCGCCGCCATGAATGAAAATCGGACCGGTCGGTACACGTTTTTTCAGCTCATCCGCGGAGAAGTCCGCCGTTCTGCAAACATAATCCGGGCGTTTGCCGAAGCGATCCTTCAGATAGGCCATTTCACCCAGCCAGATTGCGGAGTCGCCGCAATTGCGGATGTCGGGGAAATCGAGGATTGCAAGCGGTTCATCGCGTGAGACATAGTCTTTCAGGCAATCATGGATCATACCATTAAGTTTTGCGATCAGCTCCGTTCTGGATTGGCTGGTCATTCTGCCTCTCTTGTTTATGTTCGTTTTAGCTTTTAGGCCGACTTGGGTAAGGCCATACGTTTGGCTTTTGACAGGAACTTGACAAAGATACGCTGAACTTCGGTTTCCGGCCCATTTGGCTTCTTCATCGCGAGCCAAAGGACAAAGCTGGAACCGACATAGAGAATACCGCCGCTGATGACCAGTATGGCCAGATGGAGAGCCAGGCCCAGCTTATCGGTCGGCATGTTCAGGACATGCGACAGTCCCCAGACGCCGGCGGCCATCAATGCGACGCTGGCAAGCGCGCGGAAGTTGGCCCCGAGTTGCTGGAAGAACGGCAGGCCGATCAATCGCTTGACGAGAAGCATATTGACCGCGGTGGAAATCAAACCCGTCAACACACGCGCATAGACGACGCCTGGAAGTCCGGCAATCATCAGGCCGACGATGATGATGGGAACGCGGACCACCAGCATCTGGGCGTCGCGGATGAACAGCAACTTGGTATGACCCTTTGCCATGCCCAACGGCTGGACGAGTGAACCGAGCGTCTGCAGAGCAAAGACCGATGCGAGCGCCTGGACGATAAAGATGGCGGGAATCCATTTCTCTCCCAAGGCGAGCCGCATCATCGGATCAGCCACGACCGCCATGCCGATTCCAGCCGGAAGCGCCACTGCAGCCAAAAGCGCCTGCGCGCGCTGATAGGCTGCGATCAGCCGGACCGGGTCGTTGCGTACTCTGGAAAAGCCCGGATAAATCGTCTGGTTCAACGGTGCCGTGGCCTCACGGGTCGGCAGCGTCGAAAGGGTGTTGCCGACGGTATAGTGGCCTAGCTGCGTGGCGCCCAACATCTTGCCGATCAGCAGATACTCGATCCGCCAGTTCAGCGTGTTGACGATCTGTCCTGCCGTCAGCCAAAGCGAGAACGAAAACAATTCCCGCGCATGCCGGAAGGTTACGCGCGGCCAGAACGGCAAGACGGTATAGGAAACGATGATATTGGTAATCTGATAGGCGAGGGTGCCGAGAACGAGAGCCCAATAGCTCTGGTAGATCGCAGCGATTGCCACCGTCACGACGAAGCCGACCAGCTTTTGCGATACGTTGAGAACGAATTCCTGCCAGAAGATCAGATCACGCTGGAGCATGACGCGACGTGGATTGGCCAGGCCGCTCAGGAGCAGGCTGAAACTCAAAGCAAGCATGACGCTTGTCAGCCGGGGCTCGTTATAAAATTCGGCAATTGGAAAGGCACTGGCGGCAAACAGCAAAGCCAGGATCGCGCTCCTTGTCACGCTCAGCGTCCAAACCGCGCTGAAATGAACCTCGCTCGGGTCCTCGTGGCGGATGAGCGCCTGATTGAGCGAGAGTTCGGTGACGGAACTCAAGATGACCTGGATCGTCGTTGCAATGGCAACGAGACCGAAATCGGACGGTGCGAGGTACCAGGCGAGAACGAAGGTGCTGAGCGCCGAAAGCGCGTTGACGATGGCGCGGGACAGGCTCAGCCACATGCTGCCCTGGATCAGCCGGTCGGTAACACTGCTCATGGTCGAACGGCTCCGCACGTCAAGGACATTGACCGTTGAAGCGGGCCGAGCGCCCATCCAAAGTACTTCTCCCCCTTGCGGGAAGAGAGGGTGTTGATGAAGTTAGAAAGGATCATGCCTTATCGCCTCGTCACGAATCGCGTTTGCAGGGTCACAGGACGCTTGCCGTTTTCTTGGAAAAATCCTGCTTCAGCCGATCCAGTTCCAGCAGCATTCTGTTGTGCGCATTTACCATGGACTCGTCGGAACTCAGTTGTCCCGGCTTCTCTGCTACCCGCTGCAGCGTCTTGACCGTCGACCCGAAGACATAATTGCCGGTGAGCTGCCGGATGCGGCGGTGGCGGAACGTTATGTTCTTCAAAAGATAGGTGTTATTCCGTACCAGTGATGCGCCTGCTTCGACGACGTTTGACGGGCCGATCGGGTCGAAGTCGATCTCCAGATCAAGCGCACTTGCCCAATCGTACCACTTGGCTCGGTTCCCCGGCGCGATCGGCCGGATCGCCCGCCAGGGAACGCGCAGCGCGTCTGAGATAATGCAGCCATGCATCGCCTCGGAGACCACTTTATGCGATGCGCTGATTTCGGTCAGAACCTTTTCCACCGGCCAGCGCGGATCGATATAGTGAATGCCGGCGAGCTCGCAGACCTTATCCCAACTGCCGTACATGGCGCTTTCGTAGTGCGGCATGAAGGAGACCGGGTAACGCTTTTCGATGCTTTTCGCATCCCAGCAGCTGCGCGTCAGGATGCCCGAATCGCCGATGGCGTAGCTTGGGTCGATGCCGAGGACCTCGGCGGTCTTCTTTCCGCGCACGAAATAGAAGGTCCAGTTGCCGTCGACTTTCGGCGGGTTGGTGTAGCCGCCGTAACCCGAGCCGAAGACGATCTTCTGCATGTTCGGGTCGAAATTGTCGTAGAGGATCGAGCCGATGCCGAGAAAGAGCTGGCTTTCGTCCTCATCGAAGAAGCCGGGCAGCAGACGCTCCCAGAGCCAATGGTTCAGTTCGTCGCCAAAATTCTCGTGTTTCCCCCGGTAGGCAAACATCTTCATCGTGCTTCTCCAGTCGGCAAGTGCGTCACGATCTGCGAGACCGTCTCGTCTTCGCGTGCCATGCGTCCGTAACGCGAAATGATCTTGATGTCGCTGCGGATAATCTTTGCCGGATTGCCCGCCACGAGCGAGCGCGGCGGCACGTTCTTGGTCACCACCGAGCCCGAGCCGATGACACATTCGTCGCCGATCTCGACGCCGGGCAGAATGATGCTGCGGGCGCCGATGAAGCAGCGCTTGCCGATCCTCGTGTGGAGGTAGAGCCCGCGTGTGAGATCGTGGGTGAGAATCGCAGCCTCAAAGGCGACGTAAGTTTCCGCGCCGATATGCAATCCCTTCGGGTTGGTCTTGTCGAAACGAACGCTCAAGGAAAAGCTTGCCGTCGGATCGATGTCCATTCCCCAGAACTTCGTATAGTAGAGCCATTTGGCCGTCACAATGCTGTTCCGCAGCGGCCGAAATACATTCAGTCCCCACTTCGGCTTTTTTCCTGTCTGCACCATCAAGTCCGACCCCGGCTGGAAAATTCGTCTAGCACGGAACTGTAATAGTCCTCGAGCATCCCCGTTTGGCGACGTAAGTCGAAACGCTCGGCCACCAGAAGCGGTGCCCGCGCGCTAAAGGCTGTCCACAGATCCTGGTCGTTGAGCAGCCTTCCGACTGCCTCGGCCATTCCCGCGACATCCCGCTCCTCCACGAGATAACCAGTTTTCCCCTCTTCGATCGCTTCGCCCACGCCTCCCGAGCGAAATGCGACGACCGGGGTACCGACGGCTTCCGCCTCGAGATTGGCGAGGCCGAAAGCTTCGGCGTGACCATTGTCGAGGGTCACGCTTCCATGGAGATAAAGCTCCGCACTGGCGAGCAGGTCTCTTATCTCAGTCTGCGACAGATTTTCATGGATCGTGACGCTTGGCAAGGAACGACGCGCCAGTGCTTCGATTTCCTCCTTCAAGGGACCCTGGCCGACCATGACGAATTCGACCGCGGTGCCGGCAGCAGCCACACGCGAAAGCGCATCGATCATGAAACGATGGCCCTTATAGTCGACGAAGCGGGCAATTGAAACCACGAGCCCTTTTTTTCGGGGACGGGGCTCCATTTTGAAGAGATCGAGATCGATGCCGATGTGATGGCGATAGACACGTTCGGCACGAAAGCCGAGCGCCAGCAGCCGGTCGCGGATGAAATCGGAAACGGCGATGTTCCAGCTGTTCCAGCCGGCCATCTCGCTCCGGCCCTTGGCGAAGAAACGCACCTGATTGAAGCCGCCCGGCTTTTTCGGGTCGCCGCGATAGGTGGCATCGAAGCCGTGGAACGTTGTGACCAGCGGCTTGCCGGCAGCGCGCGCCAATGGACCGATGACATAGCCGTTCTTGCCAAAATGAGCGTGAACGAGATCGGCTTTGCCGATCGCGGGAAAGAGGAAGGGAAGGCCGATCTGCGGGATTTTCAGAAGCAGTTCACCGGCCCGTGCAACGGGCGACCGACGGATGTCATGAACCGGAACAGTGGATTTTTTTGTGTGGGCCGAAGAAATTCGCGAGCCAGCAAGGATTTCAGCTTCGAAAGAACGAAACGCTACCGCCTGGTTGAGAACAAATGCCTGGCTGGCAGGCAAAAATTTTTCCACATAAATAACGGCTTTTTTCATGAATCTGTTCGCGTCTCCGTTGTCTTGCGCATCACATCGCCTCTATTGCCCGCCGGATCCCATCAACTGCACTTCTTGGCGCATTGTTTTCGTCGTAGAGATTAACGCGCTTCGTGCAAGCCGCAGCGGGATCGGTCGCCTTCTCATCGGGCTCGCCGTACTTTTCCGACATGCCCCATACCGTCACGCCTTTCAAGTCGCCATGTTCGGCCGCGACGGTGATCACCTCGCTGAAAATGTCGGCGTAGGATGCCGGCGTGAAGGCTTTGTCGCGGTTCAGGAAGTGACAGGACGCATCCAGTTCGGTGATGAAAACGCCGACACCCATGTCCTTCAGCGCCGCGCAGAAGCGCCCCATTCCTTCCGGATCGATCCGGTCGAGGCCGGGGCGGAAATGCGCCTGCAGACCCACTGCATTGATCGGCGTTTTTTTGGCGATGAGATCCTCGACGATTTTCAGGATGCGCGCGCGCTTCTGTTCGAACACGTCGGATTTTTTTTCCAGATGCGTTTCGTTGAGCACCAGCGTCGCGCCCGGATTGGCCTGGTGCGCCATGTCGAAACTCATACGAATATAATCGTCGCCAAGAAGGCGTCGGAAAACACAATCCCGCAGATCCGGTGCATCATACTCCAACGGTTCGTTTACCACATCCCAAGCATCGATCGAGTTCTTATAGCGAGTGACAACCTGTTTTATATGACGGTTCATGGTCGCCTGAATGGTCTTTGCGTCGGTGATATCAGACACCCAGCCTGGGACGCGATACCAGATCAGCGTATGGCCATAAACCCTCATGTTGTTTTTGCGCGCAAATGCAACCATACGGTCGGCGCTGCCGAAGCTGAAAACACCCGGTCTCTTTTCCGTCGCACTCCACTTCAGTTCGTTTCGCGGCGTTATTGAATTGACGTTGTCGATGTAGATCTCGGCGGCGATTGGATCGTTGATGTTTTGCAGGTCGATTGCCGATCCGAATCGGAACGACTTCCTGTCGGCAAGGACACGCAGCCCTGCAGCGGCAGGCACTTGTGCCAGGGCCTGGCCCGTACGGACATACAACAGAGCGAGCGGAACCGAGGCGAGGAAACGTCTTCTATTCATTCTATCTCTCACTGTTAGCTTTTTTAATGTCCGCGGTGGAATTTGAAAGGCCGGACTCGTCGGCACCGATCCATCACGAGATTCGCGTTCAATTCAGCAGAGTAATGCAACCTAAAATATACTTTCCCGGCAGGGGATATTGTTGGTGTCTGCTAGACTTTTCAGCATATTCCAAGATATAAACCGCTCGGGGAGGGCGCTCGTGATGGAAGATTGGTCCAGCTATCTGATGAGCTATTTTCACATGGCATTTCAAAATGCCGTTTTTTTTATGGCGACCGTTCGAAACGGTCTGTCTCTCCTCGATGACTGGCAGTTCGCAGCCCTTGTTCTCGGCATCATCGGCATCATTTTCCTCCCCTTCGCAGCGCTGGTCAGAATGTCGTGGCGGTTGCGCCGATCGGAGGTCGTCATTCGCTCGCTGAACGAAGACCTTGCGCAAGTCACGCAGGACCTCAATGTCGAGCGTGTCTGGCGTCTGGCGGGTGGGGACAGCACCGAACGGCCGAGTGCGGACAGTTTGAAAGAGCTCTACAAGATAATGGCCAGACATCACGACGATGCGAGTCACATGGCGTGATCAGCCCGTGCGTGGCATGAAGCCGAAGACCTAATGCCGATGTTCCTGACTTTCAGCCGGCGCTTCGGTATGGGGAGGTTTGGAGACTGATTCCGGTTGCGCGCTGTCGATCTCGACTGCGGGGTCCGGCAACGGCAGCCATCTTCTGCCGGAAAAATAATTTCTGGTACTTTTCTGAGGTCCTGAAGTCGCATCCAGCGAGAGCGTGAAGTTGTAATTCCCGGGATTGAGTACCTCGCGGGTGAAGCCGATACTGGCTCCGAAGCCGTCTTCCTTGATGTCCTTCAGATTCTTGATCGCGTTCAGGGTCTGGTGAAAATCGAGCCATTGCGGTTGCTGCAGCATGATTTCGAAAATTCGCAGAATGCCGGGATCGAGCTGGCCATTTTCATCGGTCTCGGGATTGATGATTTTCACGCGCATATTGTTGATCGTGCCGGCGGCGTCACCGCGAACGATGACGAAGATGGAGCTCGGGAGCTGATCCTTCTCCCGCTTGCCGCTCTGCTCGAAAAAGCATTCAAATGTATCGGCGTTGAAACTCGCCGCCGCCCAATCGCTGGTTTCGATGCCGGCATTGCGCAGCGCCGCACACATTGCCGCGCCGGATATCCGCCATGTCCGCAGGAAAGTCGACGCGGTCTGTACCATCGGCGGTTCGATGATATGCAGTGGAAGCGTGAAGGTGGCCGATGGTGTGGGGCGCGGAAGGGCTTTGGGGGGAGGCGGTCTGACCTCCTGGGGAAAGAGATCGAAGCCAAAATAATGGCTAACCGTCTTTAAGTGTTTCATGTTGTTGGAAAGCAGGACCGTTCCCATGACCAGCGAGAGCGAAATCGTCAGCAGCAACCAGAAGACCACGGGAACCCGCGGTTTCCCCACCGGCTGTTTCGCATATGCGGACGACGAATTATCGGGCAAGCTTGTCTTCTCCGGCGCGCGAGAAGGGGTTTCGATCGGGCTGTCTAAATCCAGCAGTATACATTTATCCGTTAAATATCTTTGGCTTCTTGTCGGCAATTGGGCACCTTTGTGCCTTGTCATTGGGCATATCAAGTTCTGGTCGAAAAACACGCTGAGCACGCTGCTGCTGGATGCCGGCTTCGACAATGTTCGTTTTGAGTATGTCGGAAGAATTCCCGTTTTCGCCAAGTCGATGATCGCCGTTGCGCAAAAACCTCTCAGAGAGGGTGTTGGAGCGGTAGTGATTTTGGATAGCATTCATCCGCTGCGAAGTGCGCGATAGCGCGCGCGGGTGCACCCGCACCAAATGGCGCCGCTTCGATAATCCACAGGTTGTTTTTTACTGTGTGAGCTGCTGAAAAAATCCTTACGAAATATTTACTTTTAGTTGCATTCTTGCTTAAACTCTCCATTATACAGCCGGGCGTGCTGATAAAGCGGGAGACTTATTCACATGAAGGCTAAATCGCCGAATTCCATTGATGTCTATGTTGGCAACCGCGTGCGCGTTCGGCGAAAGACGCTCGGGATGACTCAGAACGGCTTGGCCGAACTTCTGGGCATTACCTTCCAGCAGATCCAGAAATACGAAAAGGGAACGAATAGAATAGGCGCCAGCCGTCTTCAGCGCATATCCGAGATTCTTCGCGTTCCCGTCGGCTTTTTCTTCGAGAACGGCGGCGCCGGACCGATCGACGGCGCGACGAATGAATTGAACAGCTTTTTGTCCTCGAAGGAGGGGCTGGCGCTCAACAAGGCATTCATCGCCATCGAAGACCCGAATATCAGGCAAAAGCTGGTGGCGTTGGCCAAAAGCCTGGCCGTCGCGGGATTGCCTGACAGCGACAGTGAGCTGCAGGATTCGGTTGTGAACAGCTGAGGACGGATCGTGCTCCACCTGCAGACATTCGGCGATCTGCGGTTGATCGAGGCGAATGGCGACCCGGTTCGCTATCCGATCAAGGGCCTGTTGATGATGGCCCATCTCTATGCCGGCGCGAGCCATGAACTCAGCCGTTATGAATTGGCTCAGTTTCTATGGAATGACGTCGAATCCGAGCTGGCGCGGCTCAATCTGCGCAAACTGCTTTCCCGCATCCGCGAGACAGACGGCGGACGCGCCGAAATTCCCTTCGATTTCACCGCCACCACGGTTCGTCTCAACACGCAGGCGGTTTCCAGCGATCTCGATATTTTTCGCGCCGGCGGTTCGCCGCTGGAGCGGCTGAACGCGATCACCGAACTGACCCAGCGTGGGTTCATCGGAAATATCAAACCAGCGACAAAGCTGATAGACGCCTGGATCAGAGCGCAACGGGACGCTCAGGCGCTGCAATTGCGGCAGGCATTGCTGGATGCGTTGCCGGATGCGCAAAAGCCCGGCGCTGCGCGCTCCATTTCCGGCGCCGCCCTGCAGATCCTCGAACGGGATCCGAATGACGAGCAGGTCAGAGCCTTGCTGCACCGGCTATCCGGCGGTTCGTCCCTCAGCGAGAGATTGCCGAACGGCGACGGCCATGCCAGGGTGCAGGTGAAGCGTTCCGAGGCCGGCGGTGAGACAACTGCCGACATCGAACGCGTATCGCAGGCGCCGCTGATCCTACCTCGGCTGGTGCTGCTTCCCCCGACATCGAAACATGCCGATGCCGGGCTTGCGCTTGCCAACGCCCTGATCGAAGACGTGACGATCGAACTCTGCGCGCTCAGAAACATTTCCATCGTAGCGCCCCATACGGCCGGCCAGATCCGCCGCGACTCCGAGAAGGCTGCCGTGGTCGCCCGTCACTCGATCGCCTATCTTCTGGATACACGGCTTTCCGAAGAGGGATTGTTCGCCCAGCTGGTTTATTTCCCCACGGACGAGATCATCTGGGCCAATCGCTTTACGATGACGCCCGATATATTGCCGCGTCAGAGACGGCTGATCGCGCAGCAGTTGACCATGTCTGTGGCCCGCGAGCTGGCTGAAAACGAGGAAGAGCGCTTACGCTTCGAAGCCAATCCTGAGGCCTATCACGCCTATCTGGTCGGCTCGAGCCTGATGAGCAAATTGACATTGCCGCATATCCGCCGGGCCCGAAAAGCTTTCAAGCAGTCGCTGTCGCACAAGGCGGATTTCTCTCCGTCATTTACCGGGCTGGCAAGAACCTTCACCAGCGAGTGGCTCGTGACAGCGCAGGGAAACAATGAGCTGCTGCATCTGGCGGAGCAGAACGCGCTTCGGGCCATCGAGCGGGATCCGGCATCGGCGGCCGGCCATCGCGAGCTCGGCGTCACCAAACTCTATCTCGGCGATGTCGATGCCAGTGTCGCCGCACTTGATCTGGCCGAACAACTCAGCCCGCATTTTGCCGATGTCATCTACAGCCATGCCGACACGCTCGTGCATGCATCCCGCCCCGGCGACGCGCTCGCCAAGATCAGAAGAGCGATTTCGCTCAATCCGATCGCGCCTGACGCCTACCTCTGGTGCGCTGCGGGAGCGAGCTTCTTCCTGGAGCAGTACGAGGAGGCCATCGCCTATGTTGAGGCGATGAAAGACAAAGCGCCGGCCCATCGCATCGCCGCGGCCAGTTGCGCAATGATCGGCGATCGAAAACGGGCGCTATTCCATCGGCAACGAGCCGAAAGCATCAACCCGGTCTTCGACGTCGAGAAGTGGCTCGCCATCGTTCCCTTCAAGGAAGATTGGCAAAAAGAGCTTTATCGTGAGGGCCTGCTGAAGGCCGGTTTTTAACAATAGCTGAGGGGCATTACATGGCGAAAGCTGTCATTATAGGTATACCTGGTGAGGCGGGTCTCTGGCTTGCCGATCTCGACGCGGGTACGGTCAAGCCTCTCAATCCAACGGGGGAATTGGCGACTGCAAACGGCCTGCGCAAGGCCGGCGGCACATTCGTGAAGGGCGTCGACTTCGCCGTCGCGGTTTCCTCGGCGCAGGTTGCCCTTTCCGGTCACGTCGACGGCTGAGCCGGCATTCTGACGCATCGGTCCATATATTCCGACAGGATCATGTCGCCGCGGGAAACCCTTTCCCGCGTCGAACCTCTTTTGGCCGGGTTCGGCATCACCAGGGTTGCGCGACATACCGGACTGGACGATATCGGAATCCCCGTCTGGTGCGCATACGCCCCGAATTCCCGCTCGATCGTGATTGCCCAGGGAAAGGGCCTGACCGATCTCGATGCCAAAGTATCCACCGTCATGGAAGCCCTCGAACGGGCGGTCGCCGGGGAACCCTCCGTCGATCTCGTCCACGGCACCTCTTCCCGTCTGCAGGCAATCGGGCACACGACCGACGCGCTGAACTGCCTGACCGCTCTTCATAAACCCGATCTCGGACCGGACGAGGAGACGGAATGGGTCGCCGGCGTCAATATCCTCACCGGCGAGGAGGTCTATATCCCCTTTGAAGCGGTGGTGCTCGACCGCACACGTGACGCGCGATACTGGATGTCGTCAGATGGCCTGGCCTCGGGAAACAATGTCGAGGAGGCGATCTTTCACGGCGTCCTGGAGCGTATCGAGCGTGACGCCCATGTGTTGTGGCAGGTGGGCGCGGAAGCGGATCGTTATGCCGGCTGCACCGATCCCCGCAGCTTTCAGGATGGCGCTCTGAACGGGTTGATCGACAAGATCGAAACCTCGGGATTGGCGCTCAGGCTCTTCGATATCACCAGCGACATCGGGATCCCCTGTTTCACCGCCATGCTGGGTCCTGGGGACCTCCTTCTGGGCTCCCGGGATCTTCACGGCGCCGGGGATATTAGGCTTGGGGACATTCGCCTCGTCGAGGTGACCGGCGGTACCGGGGCTCATCCGTCTCCCGTCCGCGCGGCCATTCGGGCGGTGACGGAAGCCGTGCAATCCCGTCTGACCTACATCAGCGGAGCCAGGGACGATATTTCTCCCGTAACTTTCTCACGACGCCTGCCGCCGCTGCTGCGGCAGGCCTTCGATGCGGTTGCCGCAGCGCCCGCTGCCACTATCTGGAGTGACGGGGTGGCAGGACATCGGCAACAGGATCTGGCGCAGTTGCTGCCGTATGTGCTCGACGCACTCAGAAACAGACAGATCGTTTCGGTGATCGCCGTGCGCCTCAGCGAGGACACGCTTCCGTTCAGTGTTGTCAAGATTGTCATTCCCGAGCTCGAAAATCCGGAGGGGGAGCGCGCCCGGCGGTTTGGAACGAGGGCGCTTGCCAGGGCAATAGGGTTTTGAAGCTCATTTTCGCAGGTCCCAGTCTTCCCGATGCGGCGTCGCTTGCCGGCGAGGGGATACGCGTCTTGCCGCCCGCCACGCAAGGCGATGTCCTGGCGGCGGTGGAGCAGGGTGCCAATGTCATCGGCCTTATCGACGGCGGCTTCGAATATGCCGCACCGGTCTGGCACAAGGAAATTCTCCATGCTTTGTCGCTCGGCGTCGCGGTTCTCGGGGCGGCAAGCATGGGCGCGTTGCGCGCTGCCGAATGCCATCCGTTCGGCATGATCGGGATCGGCCGCATTTTCGAAGACTATCGCACCGGCCGGCTGGTCGACGATGCCGCCGTAGCGCTCACGCACGCGCCGAGCGCGCTGGGCAGCAAGCCGCTGACGGTACCGCTCGTCAATGTCAGCGCAACGCTCGATACGATGGAGGATCGCGGACTGCTGGAAAGTCGGTTGCGCCAACAGCTGGAAGATGCCGCAGCCACGATATTCTTCAAGAAGCGAACGTGGCGGGCGGTCGTCGAGCAATGTGCAGGGCTGGCCGAACCGGATTGTGCGGATCTGCTGGCGGCACTTCTGTCGAATGCCGTCGATCAAAAACGCATCGATGCCTTGGAATTATTGAAGGTGGTGCAGGACGTCCGCGACATTCGCTCGACTGCCGATCTGCCCTGGAAACTGAACGACACCTCATTCCCCACGCGCCCTGCATTGTGAACCGAAACCGGCAATAGTCACCGAGAGTTGTGTCACGCTTTTTTCACGGGCTGGTTCACCTCCACACGCGTATCATTTCTTCAATTCATTGGAGAAATGGGGCATGGGCGTGACATCGGTTGTCAAGATAGATGCAGACCAAGGGGCGGAAGACGGTCTGGAAGAGCTCGTCGCGTTGGCGCGGATGATCGCCTATGCGCGACAGGTCGCTCAGGACGTCAAACTGCCGTTCGCGACGAATTGCCTCGACCTTGCGCTTGAGGCAGTGAAGCAGGAGGTTGGGGAGGGCTTGACCAGGGAATTGGCTGAATTGAGCTCCCCGGTTCCGCAAGTGAGTGTGAGAAGTCATTAGTACGGCGCGTCCGATAGGCCGCGCCGAGAACGCTCCATCACTTTAAACCCGCGATAACTCTGAAAATCAGCTTCGATTTTCAGGGTTATTCGTGTGGTTGCGCGCAGCCGAGCAGTCGTCAATCGAACGGAGCCGTTTGTTTCAATCGCTGTGAGATACGCGCTGAAACGCACGCTTGGTATGTGCCCATGCTTCGGCGCTTCGGGTTGGCTGAAACGGGCCGCCTAATCGACCATCCGACTCCGTTTGAGCCAACAGAATGCTTCAATCTAACCCGGAAAGGCTCTAGGGAAGCCCGGCTCGTTTCCGGCCGCGGGCGCCTTATTCAGAAGCTGTTCGAAATCCGTCTCACGGATGGTTTCAAGCGATGGGTAAGCGGCTTTGCTGACGTTGCCTCCCGGCAGGGAGGCGGCGCGATTTCGCACTCAATGTCTTCTGCACGACCAGCCGATTAACGACCGACCCTTCATCTTAATGGGTCAGGTTGCGCTTCTGGGCCAGCAACAGAATGTAATCGTCGGCAATGTCTGCGATGGCCATTGCAACTTCCGCCGGATCGCATCCCTCGACCTTCGTATTTGCAATGAACTGATAGACCGCCTTCTCGATCTGCTTCCGGCAGATCATCACGCGCTCATCGTAACCAAATTCCGGAATCTGCGATGCTATATCACTCATCAGGTCGGCTCCCTCACTACTTACAGTGACCATGACACAAATTATAAGTTGAGCAAGCAAATGCTTTATGAAGGGTTAATTCGTTTACGGGTGCGACCATTTCGACACAGGTCAGCCATCTCACTGGCCTCCGCGTGTTGAATCAGGACGGGTCAACCGCGCCCGGAGCAATCGCTTGTATCGTATCGGGAGGCTCGTCAAAGAGGACAGGCATGTCTTACATCGTTGAGTTTTGTGTCGGTATTTCAATTGGCGAGCCTAGGCTCGTATGCCGACTTTTGAAAAGACAGACCGAATGTTGTTGGCCGAATTGGTCGGTGCGGGTCACAGTTAGCTAAGAAATACCCTTTATTTATCAATGTATTATACTTTAATCCAGCAGTCTTGTTTGGCGCCGGCAACTTTTCTCCTTGCCACCGTCTCAGGATTGTTGGGGGCCATCGGCTGTGACAATCATCACCAATGATGCAGGCATTTGCTGGGTCGTTGAGAACTCGGCGCGGGAGGTAGCTTTCCGTAGATCTTCTGTTCCTGCGTCAAAGGTACTGCCGATGCTTTTGAAAATGTATGCACAATAATTTGAGATCGATAATTAAGTGCAGCAAGTAAAAATTTATCAAAAGGTAAAATTATTAATTTCAGACAATGGTTGTATTTAAAAATCAATTATAAGACGATTAAATTTTAATAGGATAGCGATCATTGGCTTTGTTATTCTTCACTGCGGCAGCGATACTTATGTAGTTCTATCTGATAATAATCTCGACTTGATGACGATCTTTCAGTCTCCGCAATTTCATTGCGGATCCGAAAGCATCCACGAGATGAATTGAGGCGACGGTCGAAATATTGACAGAAGAGAACCCGAATTTTGCTCTTCACTTGCCGATGATGGGGGTTTTTCTGATCAAACCGAACTCAACAGCATACTATCGCCATCCGAGGTAGAATCTATTTATGCTGATGCAGCGATAACGGCTGTCGCATTTGTGGCAACCAGCCAAAAAGCAAAGTCGAGGACCCGCCGGGGTGGGTGACGGGTCCTCCGGTAGGAATGCTTGCACGTACGTAAGCATTATTACAGTAAAACTCGGCATTGTCACAGATCATTATTGGGGCGATTGCTTTTTTCATAACTCGTTCGCTTTTTTACTAATTGCTATTCTGCCTAACTATCAAAGTTCGTAATAGAAAGTAGCAAGGTAGTCGCCACGCCGATTGAAGTGATGGGTTGTTAAACCTTTAGATTTTTGAGCAGCCGAGCGAAAAGCTGCCCTCAGCGCTGGCGCCACCGACAGACGTGTAGCCGGCAGGCTCAAGCCTCCTGAGACGAGGTCGCAGCAGAGCATTCGCCGGACCGATCGATCTCCGACAAGCGCCTGAACAATGCCTTCGTCCTGAAGCGTGACCAACCCCCAACCAATGGGACAAGCGGGTCTATCTCTTCGAATTTCCTGAAGTTCTTTCCCTTTTGTTCCCTGACCGGGCAGACTTTGGACAATGTCCTGCGTGCGGCTCTGTCGGCTTTTGAAAGGATCAATTTGAATAGGATGTCGGAAGCAAGCATTGGGCTATGATGATAAATGTGCTTGAGCGAGGTCGCGGCGCGGCGCCAATCTTTCAAAGCGGCAAATTTTGAAAATGCATAAAGATGTGCCGACGCGCGGGCGCAGTTGGCGACAAAAGTCGGAAGCTGTGGATTGCGGGCGATACATTGCTCGGTCACAGCCAGAAGCGATAGCGCCATTTGCGACCTGTCGGAAGACATGGCTGCTGAATGAATACGATATCCCACTAGACCCAACGGCACCGCCTCGATCTTGAAATGCTCAGCTGTACGAAGTTCGAAGTCGAAATCCTCGCATCCTCCGATACCCTGCCTGGCATAAGTTGAATCGTAGCCACCGATCTTCTCAATGACAGTGCGGCGAACCATGAAGCCGCTGCCATTGCCGACGAAGCGAAATACGAGATGACGGGTGAAAATGGTGTCCCTGGCATTCAGTGACGAACCGGATCTCGTGCAATATCCCTCGGGATCGATGAGACGGTGAAGAGCATAGACCGCGCCCCAGGTATCCGGCAGAGGGTGGAGAGCCGAAAGCATTCTTTCGATATAGGTCGGATGCCATAGGTCGTCGGCATCGAGGAAGGCGATATAGTCGGATTTCGATGCTTCAATCCCGGTGTTGCGGGCTGCGGCGACGCCACGGTTTTCAGTCGAGACAATCCGGATCCTTGGATCACTCGCGGCAAAATGGCGACAGATCGAGGCTGTCTCGTCCGTCGAGCCGTCGTCGACGATGACGATCTCCAGCGCCCTGTGGGTCTGGTCGATGACGGACTGGAGCGTCTGGGCAAGGTAGTTTCTGGCGTTATAGGCGGGGATCACGACGGCCACCCGAATCCCGGACATCGTTGACATATCCATCTCCGTCACCCGAGCTTCGACGTGGGGGCAGAGGGGCGGAGATCGATCCGGTTCTTCATCAGCCTGGCCACGGCGGGCCGATGGCTAACGACAATCAGCGTTCTGCCGGCGTCTTCTTTCATCGCCGAAAACACCCGCATCTCGGTATCTTCGTCGAGCGCGCTTGTCGCTTCGTCCAACAGCAGGATTTGAGGCCGGCTGGCGAGCGCGCGCGCCAGACCTATGCGCTGCCTTTGCCCGCCCGAAAGCCGGATCGCCTCGTCGCCCAGCCATTCATCGAAGCCATACGGCAGATCGTTGATGAACTCCGTTGCGCAGGCCACATCGGCCGCCCAGCGGATATCCTGCTCCGAGATATCGCGGCGAAACCGGATGTTGTCGAGGACCGTGCCCTCCATCAGTTCAACGTCCTGGCCCGACACGGAGAGCAGTTGCAGCCAGCTGGAACGGTCGATGGTTGTCAGATCCCTGCCGTCGACCGTGATCCGGCCCTGGGTCGGCGGGTTGAGATCGAGAATCATGTTGAGGATTGTGGTTTTGCCGGAGCCGCTTGGCCCCGTCACAGCCGTCGTCTCGCCTGCTCTGATTGCGAAGCTGAGATCGTGAACTGCCGGCGCGTTCGATCGCTCATAGGCGAACGAGACGTTGTGGAAGACAATTGCTTCCGCCAGGCGGCTTACCTTCTCCCCTTGCGAGGCCTGCTTGATGTCATCCTTCTCTGAAAGCAGCGCCAGGACGTTTTGCAGGGACGCTTCCATCTCGTAAAGGCTGAGAATCTGGGAATCAAATCCCTTGATATGCGGCTGAAGCCTGTAAAGCAGGATCGTGGCCGAGAGCGCCGCCTTGAAATCGACCGGCAGGAATTCCGAGGACAGAATGATCGTCAGGATGACCCCGAAGGTCAGGATTTCGCTGAGAAGCGAGGTTATCGCTCCCATCCAGTCCGACCGGCGCCAGGTCTGGCCGACGTCGTTGGAAAGCGCCTCGAAGAGTTGTTGGTGGCGCTTTTCCATGCCGAAGCTTTTCACGGCCTTCAAAGTCTGTAGCGTTGTCCAGCTCAACTGTGTCAAGGCTTCGACGGCAGCCAGTGCAGAGGCACCGAGACGGCGGTAGGCACCGGCAAAGAAACCCAATACAAAATTATGGATGAAGCCGAAGGCGAGCGCGAGCAAGGCGATCGGCCAGGCCATGACCAGCATGCCGACGCCGAAAATCACAATCGTACCGAAATTCACACCCAGGCGTACCAGGCTGGCATGCGCCGACGACACCGCATAGGATTCGGTCGCGATGACGTTGATCAGGTCGCTGCGCTCATAGTCCTGAAAGCGCTGGAAGGGCATGGTCAAGACCTTGGCGTAGAGGCGGTCTCGCATGCGGTCGCTAATCCGGTGGTTCACTGCGCTTGCAATGAGCGAATTGGCGCATCCCAAAAAAATCCGGAACAGGATGGAGCCGATGAGAATGCCGATCAGGACAGGCTTCGAAAGACTGAGGTCGATGCCGCCAAAAAATGCTGGAAGCCATGCGACGGCGGAGCCGGAAACGGGACCTTGCTGCCCGAGAAGAAAGACGAGGCTGACCAGAAAGGTGATGCCGACCATTTCCGAGAACCCTGTAAGAATTCCCAGGATGATCATCGCCGTCATCTTGAGCCTTAGCGCCGGTACGAGTTGCCGAAGCTCGCGAAACCGAGACGCAACGACCAGGTTGTAGGCTCTTGCAGGCATAGCGGATGGCGGCTTTCGAAACCTATTCATTGTCGACCATCCGCGAAGAGGTCAGGCTTATTGCCTCCCTGGCAGGCGTGGCGGCGAAACGATCGCTGAATGCTGTTCCGGGTTGCGGCAGGGGCGCGCTCCCGAGGCGGATTTTCGGCCGCGCCGAAGATTTGCCGAGGACGCGCTTTGCCGTCCGCAGGACGCGTTTTGCTTGGCGCCAGCCCTGCTGCACTCCATGGACGACGAGGCGCGAGGAATATTTTCTGACCATCATCGGCGCCAGCTGTTTGACCTGGGCAACGTCCCTGCCGAGAAACGCCTTTTTGAAATACCAGCGTGCGGTGTTGAATTCGGCTGTCTGGATGTCGCGCGTAAAATGCGGATAGCGCGTGATGATCGGGGCCATGACCAGAGCGTGGGACTTGAGCATCCTGTAGGCATTGCTGGACATATTTCCCTTGGTAAAGCGATAACCGGTCAGGAAATCGGGAACCAACGCAAAGGGCAGGGATTCGGCCAAGGCCAGATAAAGTTTCAGATCCTCACACCCTTCGGCGCCGTTGTCGCGCAGGCTGGCGTCATAGCCGCCGCAGCGAAGAATGTCCGCCCGCGGCATCAAGGGTGTGCTGCCGTTGCCGATGAAATTTTCCCGCAACAGAGGTTCGAAGATAGTCCCTTGATGCAGGACTGGTCGCGAATTACCGAAAATGATGCCGTTTTCGTCGATTGCCGCATACCAATTGTAGGCGACCCCACGTCCGTCCGGAAATTTCCCTAGTGCCTCGAGCTGGAGTTCGATTTTGTGAGGGTGCCACAAATCATCGGCATCGACGGGGGCTATATAAAGGCCGCGTGCGTCCTTGATGCCGTGATTGCGCGCGCGCGCAACCCCACCATTCTCCTGGCGGAGAACACGAACGCGACGATCGGTCAGGCTGTGGTCGCTCGCAAGATCGAAGGTGCCGTCCCGTGACCCGTCGTCGACCACAAGGATTTCGAGCTTGTCATAGGATTGGTTGGAGACGCTTTGCAATGTTTCGGCAAGCGTCTTCTCGGCGTTGTAGGCCGGTATGACGACGGTGATGAGAGGGGCCGTTGCGCCAGTCATGGTATTGTCATCCGATGTAAGCTCCCGGCAGGCCCATCAGTTCAGGGAAGGCTTCAAGAGGACGATCGCCGCGGACTTCGAGGCGTGGCAGACCGAAGAAATTGTCGGAAAAGGTGGCTTTCTCCGGCCGTGTCGTGAAGCCGACCCCATAGCCGGCATGTGCCAGAATGCTCGGGACCCTGAAGTCCGTCGCGCCATAGGGGAGTGCGATGGATTCCACGGAGCTGCCCAGTCGGCTTTGCAGTGTATTGCGCGAAAGTGTGGCTTCGGCCAGCAGGGCTTCGTTATCAATCGCACTGGCTGGTGTGTGGGATACGAGGTGGGAGCCGAAGCTGATGCCCTTTTGATGCAACTCCTGAATATTCGACCACGACATCAGCGGTGCAGGCTCTCCATAGGCAGAATCCCAATCTGATCGACCGCCGACTTTATCGGTCACGACGAACACGTCGGCGCCGAAATCATTCTCGGCAAGGATCGGGAAGGCGTCCGTAAGGAAATCCACATAGGCATCGTCGAAGGTCAGCATGACAGGCCGGCCCTGGATCGGCTTGCCGCTGCGCAGAAGCTCCGCCAGGGTCTGCGCCGTCACCGTGTAATAACCCTGGCGCCGAAGGAACTGCATCTGCTTGCGGAAAATCTCGGGCGGCGTGCGGAAGCGTCGGAGTGCCGCGGGTCCTTCGTCCGCGATCCTGTGATACATGAGGATGGGAACCGAGGTCGTGATTTCCGTCGTCCATGCCGCCTCACGCTCAACGCCGGCCGGTCCCCAGATGATGTGCTTTGCCACATCCGCGTCCAATGGGGTCCCATGATCCTCGATCCGCAGGACGGGATTGGCCACAGGGCCCTTCCGGAACCGGTGGATGGCGTAAAGTTCGGTTTCGATCGTGTCTTCCAGGGCCAGCCCAGGCTGTGCGGCCAAAACCTGTTTGATCGTCCCGACACCGAAGGGATTGCCCCAGTCGAAACCGGTCCGGGCAGATTCGTCCTGACGGATATGCGCGTGGGCAGTGATCAGGTAGCCGTTCGGCTTCAACGCTGCGGCCATCTTGCGGCAGACGGCCGCAAGCATCTCCTCATCCTTCATGTAGTAAAGCACTTCGGAGCAGATGATGAGGTCCTGTTCGGGCGGAAGATCTTGTCTGACGAAGTCGAGAACGCGAAGCTCGACGTTGCGGTGGTCGTGGCACCGCTCGACGGCCCTGTCGACGGCTCGCTGGGAAATATCCGTGGCCGTCAGCTGACCGACCTTTCGCGCCAGCTTCTCGGTAAAAATCCCCTCGGCGCAGGCGAGCTCGAGGGCCTTCTCGATCCCTTCCGGGATCAGGCTCAACGTCTGCGCATATTTAACCTGCTCGTAGACCGAGACGTAATTCCATGGATCGGGGCGTTCGAAGATATGCTCCCAATACTCTTCCTCCGACCGAATAGGAGCAGTCGCGTTTTTTTCCTCCGGCCGCGAGCCAGAAGGATTTGGAAGCGGTGGAGTCGGATCGCGCCGGAGATTCCGCAAGATGTCGGACAGCCGGGCGTCGTTGTCTTGTTTGTCGCTTGGCGCGCAGGCAAGAAGGGCGTTGCGTCCGATCCGCACCAAAAGCCGTTCGAGGCGTCCTCGCCGCCGGCCATTTCGTATGATGAGGCCGCCGAAGGCTCTGTACCCGCGTAAGGCCTCCTTTGACCAGGAACTGATATAGGCGAGCGTGGGCGGCGTCTGCAGATGCTCGTCTGCCTGCATCTCATGCATGATCAGCCTGATCTGCGCCCGGATCGAAAGATCGCCCCAGAATGGCCCGACAAAAGAGCCGACATGCTGTCCGCCTGACAAGGCGTGCATGATGAGCGTGTCTGATGGTTCGGCCTTGGGGATTCGCGAAAGCGTCTCGAGCGCGACGCTGACCACCTGAACATTGCCAAGCGTGAATGACCGCAAAGGGTTTGCGGCGGATATATGCCAGGAAGCGGCCTCAATGATCTTGCGCCCGGTGCCGGGGAAGGAATGTTTCTGAATCAGCTGAATGAGCAAAAGGAAAGTCGGCTGCCATTTATCGCTGACATCAATGAGATCGTCGGCCCGATCGATAAAGAGCCCTGTCTGCAGGCCATGCAGGATTACACCGGCAAGGAGGTTCTCGTAGCCCGCGGCGTCCGGCATCTCCGGCAGCAGTGCGGCGAGGGCTGCGACATCCAAAGTTGGATCGCACTTGGCCGCGATGACCCAGGCGAGCATACGCAACTGGCTGACGGCGGGCGTGATCCAACCTGTCTCCGGCCCCTCGGCCGCCAAGCCTTGCTGCATCTGCAGCGCTTGCGCCTTCGTTGTCACGCGAATGGCGTCACGCATCATTTTGGTCGGATCCCCGGATAAAGAGCCCGACTTCATGCGATAGAAAGCCAGGCACTTGTCGACACGACGAAATTCGGCGCCTGCAAAGGCCATGCGAAGCCAAAGATCCCAGTCCTCGCAGGTCTGCAAGGTTTCATCCATGCCTCCCAAAAGCTCAAAAAGGCTTCGGGGAAAGACAACCGTATGGATGGCGAGTGCACAAAAGGAGGAGAACTCGCGCTTGGCGGCGTTTCCCGTCAGGATGGGAGCCTGTTCGACCTGCATCAGCCTGCCGTCTGGGGCGACACGGCGGTAGGCGCAATAGGAGATCACTGGTGGAGATGCATCCTCCGCCACCGGCTGCATGTTTTCGATGAAAGTCGGATCCAGCCAGTCGTCGGCATCCAGCATGCAGAGCAGGGGAGCGACCGCGAGGCGTGCGGCGTGGTTTCGCGCCGCGGCCGCACCCGCATTCGGCTGACGGGCGGGGAGAACGCGGCTGTCCTTTTTTGCGATGGCCTCGAGAACCTCCCAGGTGCGGTCGGTCGAACCGTCATCGACCACGACCGCCTGCCAGCTCGATCGCGACTGCTGCTGCAGGCTGGCAAGACATTCGGCAAGCGTATCGGCTGCATTGTAGGCGGGGATGAGGAATGAAATGTCAGGCGTCGCGGCGATCACCATGCGCGCCTCTTCCATCGCCGCAGAACGTATAGAGCGCCGTTTACGCTTCCGAGCATCTCTTGCTTCAGAAAGAAGTCGTGCGACGTCGCGCCTTTGCGCAGGCGTTTGCGGAGCCGTCCGGCATAATATTTCGGAAAGGAGATGAGGATGCGCCTGAGGTTACCGCCGTTTCCGGTATTCTGATACTGGACGAGCAGCGCCGCGATATGGCCGCTCATATATTGGTAGATCTGTTTGGCGAGGCCTTTCATATCCTTGCGGTGAAAGTGCCAGGATACGGCTGTCGGCTCGTAGCGGCAGACATGGCCATGATGGAGCAGCCGGTTCCAGTATTCGGAATCGCCGGAGCATCCGGCAGCGCCCATATCCAGGCGGACATCGAACAGGCCGATCTCCTCGAAGACCTTGCGGCGGAAGGCCTGACTTGCGCCGGCCCCGATCGTCCAGACCGGAGCGCCGTAGCGTCTATGCAGACGATAGAAGTCCTGATTGAAATCCTGCCGCAGATAACCCCTGCCGAAACTCCAATGCTTTTCGAAGATAAACTGTGCAGGCGTTGCAAGTTCTCCGGGAAGAACCAACCCGGTTACGCAGGCGATCTCCGGCAGATCGAACCCCTTCATCAGGTTTTCCAGCCACCGCTCGTGGAGAACGACGTCATCATCCGTAAACGCAACGAATTCGGTTCTCGCCGCACGAACCGCAGCGTTGCGCGCATAATCCAGCCCGACCTGATCTTCACGGACATAGGTTGCGCCCGATTCCTCCACCACACGACGCGTCGCATCACCGGCGGAGGCATTATCCACCACGATGATCTCGATGGGGCCGAGCGACTGTTTGGGGATCGAGGCCAGGCACCGACGTAGCTCCTCCGGCCGGTCCTTGGTGCAAATCAGAATGCTGACGTCGCGGTTGCGCACAGGGGTTTGCGCGACATGACGCGCATGCTCGAGGGTCTCGGGCCGCACGACACGCTCGGCGAGTGCCGCAGCCGTCTCGGGCCTTTCGATATAGGTCTGCCCGACGGGAAGGCCATCCGACAGAAAGACCACGAGCCCATCGGAGATCGGGGGCGAAACGGCATCGAGGCGAGAGGAGGCGAGATCGAGATAGTGAATCGGTACGGGAAAACTCATATCCTTCAGATCGGACGGAATTGGTTCTCGCATCATCACTCTCTCAATCGCACCGTGAATATACGCCACGCGCATCCAAGACGCGAGTCTCGAAAGCCGACATGTTTATTCCGCGGCGTGCCTCATTTGGTCCCTGAACCAATCGAGAGTCATCGCCACGCCCTGTTCGTAGGTGATTTTGCACGACCATTCGGGCATGACATAATGCGCATTGGTCAAGTCCGGCCGCCTGTTCGTGGGGTCCTGCGGCGGTGATGGCTCGAAGACGATCGGCACGCCGCCAACGAGCCTGGAGACATATTGCGCGACCTCGAGAACCGAAATCTCCCGATCGTTGCCGACGTTCAGAGGCCCCTTATAGTCGGTTTCATTCATCCAGAAATATCGCGCGAAACCGTCGACAACATCATCGACATAGCCCCAGCTGCGAGACTGAAGGCCGTCGCCGAATACGGTAATCGGGCGGCCCGAGAGCGCCTGGGTGATGAAGTTGGAGACCGCGCGACCATCGTCGGACCGTGTCCGCGGGCCATAGATGTTGAAGGGACGAACGATCTTGACGTCGAGCCCTTGGGTGCGCTGCATCTCGAACAGCAGCGACTCCGTGCATCTTTTGCTCTCGTCGTAGGACGAGCGCGGTCCGGTACAGTCCACCTGGCCCTTATAGGATTCCGGCTGCGGCGAGACCAAAGGGTCTCCATAGACTTCGGAGGAAGAGGTAAAACAGAAACGCCCGCCCTTCTTCAGCACATCGAGAAGCCGGAACGCACCGAGAAGGTTCGCGGAAATCGTCCTCTTCGGCTCCTTCATGTACCACGGCGGCGATGCGGGGGATGCGAGATGATAGACTTCATCGAATTTCTCCGAGGTCTGCAGCGTCTCGACGTCCGACTTCACGAAGTGGAAACGGGGGTCCCTGATGTGCGCGATATTTTCGAAAAGCCCGGTCCAGAGGTTGTCAACAACGACCAGCTTCTGAATGTCCGTCCTAAGCAAAAGTCGATCACACAAGTGGGATCCGATGAAGCCAGCTCCGCCAGAAATCAATACGCTTTTCATTGCATTGTGCCTCGTGACTTGAGAAAGGTGCCTGTTTATTAGCACCACCTGTAATGCGTGACAATTACTTAGAGGAATTCTAAGAAATACTCGCCTGTTAATGTTAATCGTTAAATTTACCTACTTTAAGGTGTCTCTGCCGATGCCGCGCTCGATGACGAGCGGCCGCGCCGGACCGGAGGTTGCTGGTCCAAAAGCATGTCGCTCGGCGGCAACGGGGGCTTGATGTGCGCTATATTTTCGAAAGATCCGGTGCAAAGATTGTTAACAACAACCGGTTTCTGGAAGTCGCTTCCTAAGTAAAAGTTGGTCACATGCGATCCAATGAAGCCGGCCCTGCCGGAAATTGATACGCTTCTCACATCAACGCGCCTCGTTACTTAACGATATATTATTGTTATTACAGCGATTGAAAGTTTAGTATGGGCACGAAGTCCGGGGGTGGGTAGGACTTTGGTCTGAATTTCCCGAGCGCGGAAACGATCGTCGTCGCCGTTCGAAAATCGAAACTATGGCGCCTGCGCGTCTTTTCAAGCGCCTGGATAAAGCTTTAACACATTGGATCTACCTCATTTTTCCCGAGGATAGATTCCGATTTTAGGGCCGATGCGCGAGCACCGCCCGTAACGCGTGACAATTGTTTAGGAGGTGCTAAAAAAGTGCCAGTCGGCCGCACAGGCTTCTGGCACTGGGCGGCGGCGCCTGGTTTCTCGGGACCGCCAGCCTGGTTCTCACCATGGCCGTTCTGACGTTTCCGACAGGCTTCATGCTGCGCATCAAGCCTTGACGATCGAGTTCAGCCCTCCGGGGACGACGCAAGCCGGTTGGCATCGAACTGGGCGGCGACCGGAATCATATCCTCACCTGAGGTCGCGACATTCGGCTGACGATGAACCGTGCGCGGGGAAACGCGAGGCGCACTCAATTCAATCATCTCGCCAGGAGAATGCAGCGCCCATTTCATCAGCGCCGCGTCGGACGTCGATCCAAAGAAATTTGCTTCTTCCCAGGAAGCGGTCATGGGCAGGGAGGCGATCATGTTCGTGCCCTGCTTGGAGGCCTGGTGTGCAACAGGGCGGGGTTCGAAGCGGGCGTAGGCCGGCAACGCCGGCGCCGGCCTATCCGGAAGGACATCAATTGGGCCGATCGACGCAGTCTCTATTTTGTCATCCAGGCCCACGTCGTGCTCGAGGGCGGGCGGGCGCATCGCTGGTACCGGAATCGGCAAAGACGAAAGATCCGGAGCGGACCGTTTGTCATCGCGCTCGACCGCGCCGGTCTGCAGCGCGAGCGCATTCAATGCCCGGCTTCGGGGCGTGGGCAGAAGCGCCGTCACGAGTTTATTGTCTTTGGTATCGCCGCTCGACCTGGTCGACGCGCTCACGTCTTCGTCTTCGCCCGCGGTGCTGGCGATCTGGATCGAGGTAGTGCTGCCGCGCTTCCTGTGGTTCGCAACCGCCTGATTGTATCCTGGCAGCGGCCGGCCATCGGCCGGGAGATGCACCGTCTGCCCATTCGGGAATATTCGAGCGAGTTCTTGCCGGGACATGCGGGGCCAGGCCCTGACGTTGCCGACGTCGAGATGCACGAAGGGCGATCCCGAGGTCGGATAATATCCGACACCGCCGACCTGCATCTGCATTGCCAGCGCACGCAGCGTCGAAAGCTTCACGCCGGGAACGTAGAAATCCATCGCCTTGCCCAGCATGTGCTGGCTCTTCTTGGCGACGCCCGTGCTGCGCGAGCGGTTGCGGAGCATGTTGTTGGTGGTGGGCGAACGATAGGCGGAGACGATGTGGATGTAGTCCTTGCCGCCGCTGCGCTTGTACACCTCCCAGACCAGGTCGAGCAGCCGGGGATCCATCCGGGTCGGCTCGTTCCTTCGCCAGTCGCGCAGAAACCGATTGATCTGGGCGAGGCCCTTTGGATCGAACTTTCCGTCCCGCTTGTAGGTGATCGTGGCCCTCTCGCCCGTATGGGTAAAGAACAGCTTCAGGGCGCGATCTTCCGCCGAGGCAAATGATGCGGAGCCGACAAGTGCCGGAAGCGCAAACAGAGCCGGCAGAATGGTCTTCGCGACAAACCGTTCCGCGCGCGACAGGAGCGTGGCAATTCCGCCCAAGGCTCCGCCCGATAATCCTTGCACTGGATACTTCAACACGAACAATTCCGTCCTACACCAAACACTCGACGGTGTGCGGGAATCTCCGCATCCATCACGCTCAGTAAAGCCAGCTTATGGTCAATAAATTGCTAACGAGCGGATGCGGAAGGTTGGTGAGTTGAGGATGCGGGCCACCACCCGAGGCGAATTGCGCGCCCCTGCGCCCATTCATCGGAGCCAAACACAAATCCGCTTCCACGAGCGTGACGTACTGGTGACCAATTGCGGCCGCATCTGCATGTACGGCAAGAAGATCAATATCTTCACAGTCATGGCCGGCCAGAGGCTCGACATCGAGGAGGTTGATGACGGCGTTTGGCTCGTCAGCTTCATGCGCTACGATCTCGGATATATCGATCTGGAGCAGAGGACTTTGCAAACCATCGACATCCCGTTCGGCACGAGGTTGTCACCCATGTCTTTGGGACGTTCTGTTACCTATGTCTCCGGTATGTACAGGCGGATTTCCGGAACGATGCGGCGGACTCGGATACCCGACAATTAAGTCACCATTGCTCGCCCAGGCGACGCCCTGTAGTCTCGTCGTCTCACCGACAGGTCGTTAGTGAAACGCATCGATTCCATGGCAATTCTCTTCAAAACAACAATCAGCGAAAACACCGCATTCGAGATGATCGAACGGTCACTGTCAGGCGTTTACCAATATGACGGTTACCTCAATGTCGTTAGCGATGCGGGCGAGACGGCACTGTCTTGGGGGCCGGCGATGCATGCCGAAGAGTTCAAGGCAGAGGTCAGCCAAATCCTACAGCAGACTTGGGATGCTGCCCGCTTCTGGGTCATCTATGAGCGCCGCGAAGACCGGAAGGATCCAGAAGGGACTGACATCCGCAACGCGGCTTTCCGCCTGACGCGCGGATAACAGCGGCGTTATCGTTGTCACGCTCAGTCTCCTTGGGAAGCGCGACAGCGCCAATGACCTGGAACTCGTCTTCGTCTGCTTCGAGCAGGATTTTCACAGGAGGAATTTTCGCGTGCGCTACGAGGGTAAGCCGTTACCAAACCAGGATTGATCTTGCTCGAAGACGTGTTGCGCGCGCGACCGTTCTACGTTCGATTTGAAGGCGAGGGCAGGGGCAGGAGAACTGGGCGACCATCGCTTCGCTCATGGAGACCTGCAAACTCAATGCCGTCGATCCGGCGACCTATCTGACCGCCACGCTCACTGCCATCGCCAATGGTCACAAGCAGAGCCGTATCGATGAGCTATTGCCGTGGAACTGTCCGGTTGAAGAGCCGACCACGGGCTGGTCAAATCCTGGCGGTCTGGGCGTTCAAATTCGCGAGGAAGCCGAGGAAATGACAGACTTCGACTTTGACGACGGCCCCCTTAAGATGCGATGGAACTGGCAACACCATCGCACGCAAGATGCTCCGACAGATTACCTATGCCCATGATCAATCGGGAGGTTGACCGCCCGCGAACCGTCGGTGCCGAGGGTTAAGGGGGATTCCCGAAAACGAGTTTGAAAAGGGTGCTCCGGATCAGGGGCAGACACCCTTTTCGTGCTGAGTTTTGCAGTCTCAGCGGAACGGAAATTAGCAGAGAGATTGCTGTCTACCATCGGACCGAAGTCCGACTCACTCGCAATAATTCGTCGATGTCATCAGCCGAGGTGACTCCATCAATCAATGCGTCCCTCGATGCGTCTGCCTATCTGACCGCCACGCTCACTGCTATCGTCAACGGCCACAAGCAGAGCCGAATCGAGGAGCTCTTACCGTAGAATTATCCGGTGGAGTAACGCATGCGTCTCCTCGTCGGCCATGGACCCTCGACCAGGTGAAAAGGCTACAACCCCTCGAGGCAATCAATAGCTGATGCATCGGGATGAAGCGTCGGTTCGGCGATTTCTTGCCTCTGTAGGAACGGGCGTGCTCACCTCGGCTCTTGCCGGGTGCATTTTATGGCTATGGGGCAGTCTTCAAAACGGTGGCGCACCCGACAGGATTCGAACCTGTGACCTTTGGAATCGGAATCCAACACTCTATCCAGCTGAGCTACGGGTGCATGCCGAAGGCGGTTTGAATCGCCTGTCCGATGGGTGGTTCTTAGCCTAGCTTGCGGCTGGCTTCAATCGCGAAATTGTCAGAATTACCGGTGCTTGCGGTTTGGCGGGTGTTTTTATCCATCAACCTGGGAACCGTTGCATGAAAACTCCGCCGGCCTTGCGGGCGGCGGAGTGTTGTTGTCGCGGACTGTCGCCTTGTGGCGATCAGATCTGCATGGCGCCGGGGCCGGGGATCGCCTTTGGCGGTACCTTGCCGAGGATGATCATGCCGAGGACTTCGTCCTTGGTCACGTCCTCGGTGCGGGCGTGGCCAACGACCTGACCGTTCTTCATCACCGAGACACGGTCGGCGAGGTCGAAGACGTCGTGGATGTCGTGGCTGATGAGGAAGATGCCGATGCCTTCCTTTTTCAGCTGCTTGATCAGCTCGCCGACCTGCGCCGTCTCCTGGGGGCCAAGGGCCGCCGTCGGCTCATCCATTATCAGGATGCGGGCGTTGAAGAGGATCGCACGGGCGATCGCCACCGATTGCCGCTGGCCGCCCGAAAGCGCCTTCACCGGCTCCTTGAAGCGCTTGAAGTTGGGGTTGAGCCGCCCCATCACCTCGCGGGCCGAGGCTTCCATCGCGACGTCGTCGAGCGTGCCCCAGCGCGTCTTCAGCTCGCGGCCGAGATAGAGGTTGGCGGCGGCGTCGACATTGTCGGCAACGGCCAGCGTCTGGTAGATCGTCTCGATGCCGTATTTCTTGGCATCGCGCGGATTGCGGATGTCGGCAGGCTCTCCGTTGATCAGGATCTCGCCGCCGTCACGTTTGTAGGCGCCGGAGAGGATCTTGATGAGCGTCGACTTGCCGGCGCCGTTATGGCCGAGCAAGGCGACCACTTCGCCGGGGTAGAGATCGACCGAGGCATTGTCCACGGCGTGAATGCCGCCGAAGGAGATCGAGATGTTTTTCAGTTCCACGAGGGGAGTGCGTTGATCAGCCATGTCTAGGGCTCCTCTCACTTGGCACGGGCGCGGTAGACGGTGTCGAGCCAGACCGCCACGACAAGGACGGTGCCGACGACGACGCTCTGCAGCGGCGTATCGACATGCGCAAGCACCATGCCCGACTGCAGCGACTGCATGACGAGCGCGCCGAGCATGGCGCCGGCGATGGTGCCGGTGCCGCCTGCCAGCGACGTTCCGCCGATGACGGCGGCGGCGATGGTGTAGAGCTCGTCGAGCGTACCCTGCGAGTTCGTGGCGGCGTTGAGGCGGGCGGTGGAGATCGCCGCTGCTATGGCTGCGAGAATGCCCATCAGCGCGAAGATGCGCACGGTGACCCAGCGCGTCTTGATGCCGGCGAGCTCGGCCGCTTCGGGGTTGCCGCCAATCGCGAAGACGTAGCGGCCGAAGCGCAGCCTTGTCGCGATGAAGGTCATGATGATGCCGACGACGATGGCGATCAGCACCGGCACGGCGATGCCGTAGGGGATATCCAGGCCGGTTTCGGGCCAGGGAATATTATTGGTCTCTGCATATTTCTTGGCGATGTTGATCGGCCAGTAATAGCTGTTGGCGATCCAGACCGCGCCGAGGATGAGCACGCAGCTCAGGACGGCGAGGAAATATTCAGCCCACATCGGCCGGCGTGGGAAACCGAAGCGCCGGCGCTGCCGGCGTGAGCCGACGATGCTTGCGATCACGAAGAGGCAGGCGCAGATGCCGACGATCCAGCTCCAGGTGGCGCCGATCGAGCCCTCAGCACCGCCGCCCATGATGCGGAAGGTCTGGTCCATCGGCGCAACCGTCTGGCCGCTGGTGACCAGCCAGGTGGCGCCGCGCCAGACGAGCAGCCCGCCAAGCGTGACGATGAAGGAGGGAACGTTGAGGAAGGCGATGATGATGCCCTGGAAGGCGCCGATCAGGCAGCCTGCCGCCAATCCGACCAGCAGCGTGATCGCCCAGGTGAAGGGGCTGTCGAAGCCGATATATTCCGGCAGGATCTTGGCCTGCGTCACGCCCATAATCATGCCGCAGAGGCCGAGCACGGAACCGACCGAAAGGTCGATGTTGCGGGTGACGATGATCAGCACCATGCCCGTCGTCATGACGGCGATGTCGGTCGTCTGGACCGAGAGGTTCCAGAGATTGCGCGGGGTCAGGAAGAGGCCGCCGGTGATGATGTGGAAACCGATCCAGATGATGATCAGCGCGCCGATCATGCCGAGCAGACGCGTGTCGATCTCGGTGGCGCGGAAGAAGCGGGTCACCAGACTGGCTTCCGCCGCTCGCGGTCCGCTTGATGTTGTGGATTTTACCATTTCGGCCATGGGTTTGCCGTTCCCCCACTTTGTTTGGACGGATGCGCCGGCGTGCTGAGGCTGCCATCGGCGTCATGCGTCTGTTCTTCAACTCACCATCGCGATGCTTCCGGAAGCCGGTCGCGTGGCGTCGCGACACCCTTCCGGCAGGGAATGAAAACCCGCGATGGTGCGGCGAGGCGGAGAAAACTTCGTCGTTGGAATTCTCATCCGCATCCGGCGCCGCAACGGTGTTCCGCTGCGGCGCCGGCAATTTTAGTTTACAAGCCCTGGCTTACTTGCAGGCAGCGACGCTGTCGGCCTTGACGCCCTGGCACGCTTCCGCCTTGGAGATCCAGCCGGCGTCGATGACGACGTTCAGATTGTCCTTGGTGATCGCAAGCGGCTTCAGGAAGACCGACTGCATTTCGACGCCCTTCGGGCCGCCCTTGAAAGCCTGGGCGCCGTCGATCTTGCTCATGTCCTTGCCGCCGGCGAGGTCGAGAGCGATTTCAGCGGCGCGCTGGCCGAGTTCGCGGCTGTCCTTCCAGACGGAAACTGTCTGCGTGCCGAGAGCGATACGGTTGAGCGCTGCCTTGTCACCGTCCTGGCCGGAAACCGGAACGGAGCCGGCGAGACCCTGTGCGTCGAGAGCAGCGATCGCGCCACCGGCGGTGCCGTCATTCGAGGCGACGACGGCGTCGACCTTGTTGTTGTTGGCGGTCAGGAACTGCTCCATGTTGCGCTGAGCGTTCTCCGGCAGCCAGCCGTCGGTATAGGCCTCGCCGACATTCTTGATCTTGCCGGCGTCGATGGCGGCCTTCAGGACTTCCTGCTGGCCCGAGAACAGGAAGTCGGCATTCGGATCAGAAGACGAGCCCTTGATGAAGACGTAATTGCCTTCCGGCTTGGCCTTGAAAACGCCTTCAGCCTGGAGACGGCCGACTTCCTTGTTGTCGAAGGTGATGTAGAAGGCAGCCGGGTTTTCGATCAGGCGGTCATAGCCGACGACGGGGATGCCTTCAGCGGCGGCCTTCTCGATGGCCGGGCCGATCGCATCGGAGTCCTGGGCGAGAATGATCAGCGCGTTGGCGCCCTGCGAGATCAGCGATTCGACGTCGGTAAGCTGCTTTGCGGCAGAAGACTGCGCGTCAGCGGAAATATACTTGGCGCCCTTGGCTTCGAGAGCCTTCTTGATGGCGGCTTCGTCCGTCTTCCAACGTTCTTCCTGGAAATTCGACCAGGAAACACCGACGACGAGATCGGCAGCCATGGCCGCGGTATGCACGGAAACGAGGATGGCAGCACCTGCCATCAATTTCAAAATAGACTTCATAATGTCCTCCCGAGTGGATTGCGACCGGCCCAGCCCATGCTTCCTCCGGCCACCGCGAATAGCTGTCGAGAAAGGTTCGGATTTTTTTCTCGACAGTCGAGAAATTTAGTGTCAGAGATTTTTTCAACTGTCAACACTGCACTGCCAGCTTAATTTCCTTGCGAAACATCGGCTGGAGATGCAGTGGAAACCATGGGAAGAGCAAGCAGGAGGAGAGGGCGGCATTCATGCTGACCAAGTCGAGCACGGAGCTGGTCCGGCAGAGAAACAGCGTGCTCGTGCTGTCCATGCTGCGCCGCCACGGTGCGCTTGCGCATACCGAAATATCCGATTCCACCGGGCTGTCATCGGCCACCATCTCGGCGATCACCACTGAGCTGGAAAAAGCCCAGATCATCGAAAAATCGGAACAGCAACCGGCAAGCGGCCGCGGCCGGCCGCGCGTGCTGCTGCGCCAGCGGCGCGATTGCGGCTATCTCATCGTCGTCATCATCTCCTCGGATGCGGTGCAATATTCGCTGGTCGATTATGGCGGCAAGCTGATCGACCGCTTCAGCGAGGAACGTTCGCATGATCCGGCAGGCGCCGTCCGTTTTGTCGCGGCGGTGCGGGCCGGGCTTTTGCGCATTCTCGATCGCTCGAAGATCAGCCAAGAAAAGGTGCTGCTGATCTCGATCAGCAGCAAGGGGCTGGTCAATTCCACCGAACCGGTTCTCGTCTGGTCGCCGATCTTCGGCAGCGAGCAGATCGATTTCGAATCAGCACTCCGGCCGGAATGGCAGGCCAAGGTGATCCTCGATAACGAGACGCTGCTGGTCGCGGCGGCACTCGGCGCGCGTGAGGAGATGGTGAAGGGCGCCGATTTCCGCTCGCTCGCCGCCCTTTCGCTCGGCCATAGCGTCGGGCTCGGCATCGTCAGGCGCGGGAACCAGACGGGCCAGGAGATATCGGCGCCCAATTTCGGGCACATGCTGCACATGGCCAATGGCGGGCTCTGCCGCTGCGGTACCCGCGGCTGCATCGAGGCCTATGCCGGTTTCTACGCGATCCTGCGCAGCGCCTTCGAGGTGCCGCTCGATACTATCCCGGCAAAGTTCGTGCCGGTGGCGGAGCTGGACAAGATCGCCGCAAAGGCGCGCCAGGGCCACCGCGTCCCCGCCTTCGCCTTCCGCCAGGCGGGACTGGCGCTCGGCAACGGGCTGTCGCGCATGCTGAGCCTGACGGAGCGCATGCCGATCGCCATCACCGGGCCGGGCACGCGTTATTACGACCTTCTCCGGCAAGGGATCGAAGAGGGTCTGGGGCAGTCGCATGTCGTGCGCATGGAAGGCATGCCCGAGATCAGGGTGGTGGCCGACGAGCAGATCCTCGTCTTCGAAGGACATCTGAACCGGGCGCTGTCTGTCATCGACGAGGATATCGTTCTCTCGGGCGTTCAGGGAATCCAGGCATCGGCGATTATTCAGGAATCGGGTTGAGGGTTTCTTTCAACCGACGTGTGGTGATTGCAGCAGCAACGGGCCAGCCGGTAGTATACGACTTTGAGGGGTGTGCCGTGCCAGCCCCCTCTGGCCTGCCGGCCATCTCCCCCACGGGTGGGGAGATCACAAGTGGCCTACCTTCCTGCTCATCTATCGTTTTGCTGTGTTGCGACGCTGATTGTTTGGGGAAGCCGGTGCAGCCAGCCAATCTCCCCACCTGTGGGGGAGATGCCCGGCAGGGCGACCGCGGCACGCCGTTCACCAAAAGATCTCTCAAACGCGAAATGGCCGGGCGGGCGCCCGGCCATCTCATGCATGGCTTCCGGTCGGGAGAGGGCCGTCAGCCGATCTTGATGAGCTTGCCTTCCTTGACGGACTGAACCGCGGCATCGGCGAGTGCCAGCGCTGCGAGACCATCGGCGCCTGATGGAGAGATCTTCGAGCCCTTCTCGATCGCTGCGATGAAGCCGGCAATCTCGTTGGCATAGGCTTCGGTGTAGCGGGTCATGAAGAAATCATGCAGCGGCGGGCGGGTATAGCCGTCGCCGTTTGCGACTTCGATCGAAAGAGGACGTTGGTTCTCGGCCGAGACGAGGCCCCTGGAACCATGCACCTCGATGCGCTGGTCATAGCCATAGGTGGCGCGGCGGGAGTTCGAGATGACGGCCTGCTTGCCGGATTTCGTCTGCAGGATCACCGAGACGCTGTCATAGTCGCCGGCTTCGCCGATCGCCTTGTCGACGAGGACGGCGGCGGTCGCCAGCACCGAGACCGGCTCCTCGCCGAGCAGGAAGCGGGCCATATCGAAATCGTGAATCGTCATGTCGCGGAAGATACCGCCCGAGCGCTTGATGTAATCCACCGGCGGGGCGCCGGGATCGCGCGAGGTGATCGTCACCATCTCGACATCGCCGATCTTGCCGTCGTCGATGACCTTGCGGACAGCCATGAAATGCGGATCGAAGCGGCGGTTGAAGCCGACCATCAGCTTGGCGCCGGTCTCTTCCACCACCTTGATGCAGGCCTTGACGCGGGCGACGTCGAGATCGATCGGCTTTTCGCAGAAGATCGCCTTGCCGGCGCGGGCGAAGCGCTCGATCAGATCGGCATGGGTATCCGTCGGCGTGCAGATGACGACGGCGTCGATATCCTTGGCTGCCTCGATCGCCTCGATGGTGCGGACCTCGCAGCCATAGCCGGAGGCGATGGCTTCGGCTGCCTGCGGAAAGGCGTCGGCGACCGCGACGAGCTTTGCATTGGCGTCGCCGCTGACAGCCTTCGCATGAACCTTGCCGATGCGGCCGGCGCCGAGAAGACCAAATCTCACTGTCATTCCAACCTCCCTTGAATTCGGAACAAATAAACCGAATTGTCAAATTTCTGGAATTTTCATTCCACCTTCTCTGCGTCGCGTCAAGGCCTCGGATCTTTCACATTTGCAAGATTCGAACCAGAGCATCCGGCTCGGATTGAAGCGTTCTGCTGGAGCCGGCTTCTCGAACATTCGATACCGTTTGAGCCAACAGAATACTTTAATCTGGCCAGGAAAGGCTTTAGAGACAAGCGCGGCACAGGCCGAGGGCAGTGCGACATATCCGACCGCGGGGTAAAGATGCAGCTGATCGATCCGAACCATCCGGCATACCGGCGCCTCTGGGTGCGAGTTGTCATCGTTGCCGTTTGCTTCGGCTGGGCCTTGGTCGAGTTCGTCACCGGCGATCCGTTCTGGGGCGTGCTCGCGGGCGGGGCGGGTGCCTATTCCTTCTATATATTGTTCTGGACCTTCAAGCCGCAGCCGCCGGCCACCGAGCCGGCTGCGCAGCCTGACGCCGAGGAAGAAGAGGGGCCTGCGGCGACCGCTGAAAAGCCTTCCAAGGACGGGCAGGCGGAATAATTAGCGGGCGATTCGCCGCAGCGCTTCGTCGCATTGTCGCGAAGGGCAGGCAGGGCAACACTGTCGGGGGGATTGGCGCGGGCGTGCTGGCCGGCGATGCGGGTGTCTATTCCTTCAATATGCTGATCTGGCTATATGCTGATCTGGGCCTTCGATCCGAAGCCGCCGGAGACGGCGGCAGTCGTCAGCCCCGATGACGGGGACGAGCCGGCAGGTGACGAAGAGAAGAGGGCCGAATAGTCGAAGCGTGGCGCGATCTTTCCGATGCGCGCCACGCTTGACGTTTTTGTTTGATACTATCGCAAAACCGACGCACGGCTTCGCGTGCAGCCAGCCCGATCCCCGGCGCATTCCCGTCCTGTCAAAGTGACAGTTCCTTGGCTTTCGCGTCGATCTTTTCGCAGGCATCCCCGAATGGATCGTGCATCGGTACCAGCGGCGAAACACCGAGCAGGAGAAGCGCTTTCAAATGTGACCAGCCACCTCCCAGCAACGGCGCAAAGGATGTCATCACGATGCGTTCCTTGCCATAGAGACGCTCGTACTCTGGAAAATTGCAGAAGTTCTCGTGATTGCTGTTCTTCAGATGGAAGGACTCGGCCTTAGCGCCTTCGGCAAGGATAGCTTCGTGCGTATCGAGCATGACGGCATAGTACTCGATCGATACGTCGGCGGCGGGAGTGACCGATGCAATCGTCTTGCCGTTCACGAGGTCCTTCACCTGGATCAGAATGCCGTTCAGGTACAGCGCATGGCCAGGCGAGAGATAGAGATCCGAATGGGGTGTGTGCCCGTCGAGTGCGTGGCGTGAAACCCGGATAGGCACGACGTCCTTCTGCCAGCGCGCGCCGCTCTTCTTGAAGCTTTGGCGGCCGACCCACTTTACCGGACGGGTGCTACCGTCAGGAAGGGCAACGCGATCGCCGATGCGCAGATCCTCGACAGGCTTCTCACCGCAATCCGTGAGGATCGCCGTTCCCCGCAGGAAACATTGTGGGCCGCTCCCGCTGCCGCCACCGCCACTGGAGCCACCACTTCCGCCTGAGCCACCGCTCCCGCCAGAGCCTCCATCGGAGCCGCCCCGTCCCCAAAGCCGCCCCAGCGCGTTGGCCGGAGAGGTGGTAATTGCTGTGGCCAAGGCGGCCACGGCGGCAAGACGAGCTCCGGCGGCTGCGGCTACACCTAGAAAATGTCTGCGCGCAGTGTTGCGTGGTAGCTTCGGATCTTCCGTAGATGACATGTCGGCGCTCTCCTGAAAACATTTACACCGCCCTATGTTACACTGGGTTGCATCGCATTCAATTTCGCTAAATTGCGCTAGGTCCTACCGACAAGGGCGTAGGCAGGGTCTACGGGGGTCCCGAAATACGCTATTGTCGGTAGTAAAAAGCAGCATATTTCTCTGCTACCCGAGCGCGAAAAAATCAGACTGAGCACCATGATCACCGGTTGAAACGCCGAAAAAACAGCCCATATGGAGCTCGCGAATCGAGCCGGAAACGGCGGCTCTTCCAAAGCTTTGGAACGTTTGCCTGCATTCGCGAGAAAGCTTCAGCTATGCGGCAGGCGGCGCATCGCCTCGTCGATCAGCAGATTGGCGATCATCATGCGCCTGTTGGCATTGTCGCGGAAAAGCTCCGCGACGCCATCAGGATGATTGGCCTTGGCAAAGGCGCGCCGCTTCTCGTTCAGCGTCTGTTGGGTATCGGCGGCAGCGATCGCCAGTTCCGCAGCGATCTCTTCCGGAGCGATGCGGGCGAGATGGTCCGGCATGACGGGCTCGGGTGGAGGCGCAGCCGTCGGTTCCTCCGCGATCGCGGCGGCGGGATCGAGTTCCAGATTGTCGAAATAGGCCTGGCCGACGCGTTGTGAGGCGGCCGAGACACCTTCCATGACATCAAAGGCAAGCCCGGTGGCAAGGCCGGGCACCCGATGGGCCGCCCGCGCCTCGGCGTCTTCGTCCGTCTCGTCCTCCGCCTTCAGTCGCTCGAGGACCGATTGAAATACCGACTGCCCGAACAGCATCCCGCCTTCCTTTCGAAACGCGCATTAAAAGAGAGCAAGATGGCGCAGGGCTTGCGGCTGTCGTCAGCCGGCCTGCTTGCGGCTCTCCTCGAGGATGATGTCGTAGAGCAGCCTTGCACTCGGCGGCAGCGCCCGTTCCCTGGCCGTGATCATGCTGTAGGGCTTGACGTTGATGTCGAAATCGATCGGCAGCATGCGCACATCAGAGGCATTCGAGCCCTGGCTGGCAAGGAACTGGGCGACGTCGACGGCGACGGGAGCGATCGCATCGGTTTCGCAGATGATGGCGCAGGTGAGCAACAGCGAGGAGGTGTTGACGATGTTTTCGGGCAGCGCCACGCCACGCGACAGGAAAACGTCCTCGATCGTGCGGCGCAGCAGCGTGCCCGGCGGCTGGAACACCCAGTCGTAATCCCTGACGTCGGCGAGGCTGCTCGTCTTCTGCTTCATAAGCGGATGGCTGCTGCGCACGATCAGGCAAGCACGCTCGATGCCGATCTCCGTCACCTCGAACAGGCGCGGATTAAGATCATCGGGAATGCGGCCGATGATGAAGTCATGGCGGGCGGCGAGCAGCTCGCGGGCAAGCACGTTGCTCGTCTCCACCTGGATGTTGATCTCGATGCCGGGATAGGCCTTGCGCACCTTGTTGATCGCCGGCACGACGAGGCTCATGGCCGGCGCCGTCACCGCGCCGATGAAGACCGAGCCGCCCTTGCCGCTTTTCAATTCACCGATCTCGCGGCTCGCCTCGCGCAGCTCCAGGAGGATCTTCCGAGCCCTGCGGGCAAGCGCTGCGCCGAAGGTCGTCAGCACCACGCCGCGCGCCACCCGCTCATAGAGCGACGTCTTGGTAATCGATTCCATTTCGGACAACATCCGCGATGCGGCGGGCTGCGAAATGTTCAGAACCTCGGCTGCGGCGGAAATCTGTCCGCTATCTTCGATTGCGACGATCATGCGCAGGTGATTCAGCTTAAGTCCTGCACGTAAAAGGCTGTCATCGCCGAAATTATCGCTGTGGATATCGACATGATCCATCGAAAATGGCTCGGAAACAATCGTCATGGTTGCAGCCTCCTCACTGCGTTCCATCAAAAGTAATACTTTTTAACGATATACCAAAATTGTTATGCATATTACCACTTATTCTATTTGACAGTTATAGGAATCCATACCAGTTTGCCGCCGTGTGCTGGTTGGCACTCAACACGTGTGAGATCGTGGAGGAGACCTACTTCGTTTCTCACCATCTGAAGTAACTATCCAATACGGAACCTGCCACAGTTTCGGGGCGGGCGATTTTTCGTCCGCTGCTCTATTAACAAGGGAGAGAGAAATGAAATCCATTATCTCATTGATGGCTGCGGCTGCCTTCGGCGTCGCTTCGTTCGTTATGCCGGCAATGGCGCAGGACAAGGGGCTTGTCGGTATCGCAATGCCGACGAAGTCTTCGGCTCGCTGGATCGACGACGGTAACAACATCGTCAAGCAGCTCGAGGCCGCTGGCTACAAGACCGACCTGCAGTATGCTGACGACGATATTCCGAACCAGCTTTCGCAGATCGAAAACATGGTCACCAAGGGTGCCAAGGTTCTCGTCATCGCTTCGATCGACGGCACGACGCTTTCCGACGTTCTCCAGAAGGCTCATGACGCCAACATCAAGGTCATCGCCTATGACCGTCTGATCCGCGACTCGGCCAACGTCGACTACTACGCAACCTTCGACAACTTCCAGGTCGGCGTTCTGCAGGCTGGTTCCATCGTTGACGCCCTCGGCGTCAAGGACGGCAAGGGCCCGTTCAACATCGAACTATTCGGCGGCTCGCCGGACGACAACAACGCTTTCTTCTTTTATGACGGCGCAATGTCGGTCCTGCAGCCCTACATCGACAGCGGCAAGCTTGTCGTGAAGTCCGGCCAGACCGGCATGGACAAGGTCGGCACGCTGCGTTGGGACGCTGCAACGGCCCAGGCCCGCATGGACAACCTGCTCTCGGCGAACTACACCGACGCCAAGGTCAATGCCGTCCTGTCTCCCTATGACGGTCTGTCGATCGGTATCATTTCGTCGCTGAAGGGCGTCGGCTACGGCACTCCGGACCAGCCGCTTCCGGTTGTTTCCGGTCAGGACGCTGAAGTTCCGTCGGTCAAGTCGATCATCGCTGGCGAACAGCACTCGACGGTCTTCAAGGACACCCGCGAACTCGCCAAGGTCACCGTTGCCATGGTCGATGCCGTCATGTCCGGCAAGGAGCCCGAGGTCAACGACACGAAGACCTACGACAACGGCGTCAAGATCGTTCCGTCCTATCTGCTGAAGCCGGTTGCTGTCGACAAGACCAACTACAAGCAGATCCTCGTCGACGGCGGTTACTACACCGAAGACAAGCTGAAGTAATGAGAGGGACCGGAACCCGCGCTTGCGGGTTCCGGTCTTCGATTTTATGATCGCCTAGCCGCACGACGGCTGGAGGCGCTGGAACTTTGACTATGGACAATACCATCCTCGAAATGCGGAGCATCACCAAGACGTTCCCGGGCGTCAAGGCGCTGGAGAATGTGAACCTCAAGGTTCGCCAGGGTGAGATCCACGCATTGGTGGGCGAAAACGGGGCCGGCAAATCGACCCTGATGAAAGTGCTATCGGGCGTCTATCCGACAGGAAGCTATGAAGGCGACATCGTCTATGAAGGCGAGACGCGCAACTTCAAGGTCCTGAAGGACTCCGAAGAAATCGGCATCGTCATCATCCACCAGGAGCTGGCGCTCGTGCCGCTGCTGTCGATCGGCGAAAACATCTTCCTCGGTAACGAGAATGCCAAGAACGGCGTCATCAGCTGGGAAGAGACGTTCAACCGCACGAAGAAGCTGCTCACCAAGGTGGGCCTGCGGGAATCTCCGAACACGCTGGTCACCGACATCGGCGTCGGCAAGCAGCAGCTCGTCGAGATCGCCAAGGCACTGTCGAAGAGCGTCAAGCTGCTCATCCTCGACGAGCCTACCGCCTCGCTCAATGAAAAGGACTCGGACGCGCTGCTCAATCTGCTGATCGAGTTCCGCAACCAGGGCATCACTTCGATCATCATTTCCCACAAGCTGAACGAGATCCGTAAGGTCGCCGACCAGATCACGGTCCTGCGCGACGGCATGACCGTCAAGACGCTCGACTGTCACACGGACGAGATCAGCGAAGACATCATCATCAAGAACATGGTGGGCCGAGATCTCGCCGACCGTTATCCGCCGCGCTCCGTGCCGATCGGCGAGACGATCTTCGAAGTGAAGAACTGGAACGCCTATCACCAGCAGCACCGCGACCGCCAAGTGCTGCACGACATCAACGTAAACGTCCGCAAGGGCGAGGTCGTCGGCATTGCCGGTCTCATGGGGGCTGGCCGCACCGAATTCGCCATGAGCGTTTTCGGCAAATCCTATGGCCACAAAGTCAGCGGCGAGGTCTTCGTCAATGGCAAGGCTGTCGATGTCAGCACTGTGCGCAAGGCGATCGACGCCGGTCTTGCCTATGTCACCGAGGACCGCAAGCAACTCGGTCTCGTGCTCAGCGACAGCATCCTGCACAATACGACGCTTGCCAACCTCAATGGGATTTCCAGCAATAGCGTCATCGACGACATCAAGGAGATGAGGGTCGCGACCGATTACCGGTCGAAGCTGCGCATCCGCTCCTCTGGCGTCTTCCAGGAAACGGTCAATCTTTCGGGCGGCAACCAGCAGAAGGTCGTGCTGTCGAAGTGGCTGTTTTCCGATCCCGATATTTTGATCCTCGACGAGCCGACCCGCGGCATCGACGTTGGCGCAAAGTACGAAATCTATACTATCATCAACCAGCTTGCCGCCGATGGAAAGGGCGTTCTGATGATCTCATCGGAAATGCCCGAACTGCTTGGCACATGTGACCGCATCTACGTGATGAACGAAGGACGCATCGTCGCGGAACTGCCGAAGGGAGAAGCAAGCCAGGAAACTATCATGCGCGCTATCATGCGCTCAGGGGAGAAGAGACAATGACTCCGGTCAACCCGACAACCGAGCATAGCAACGTCGTTTCCGTTGCCGATTATATCCGCGGCAATATTCGTGAATACGGCATGCTCATCGCACTCGTCGCGATCATGGTGTTCTTCCAGTTCTATACCGGCGGCATTCTCTTCAAGCCGGTCAATCTGACGAACCTTGTTCTGCAGAACTCCTTCATCGTCATCATGGCGCTCGGCATGCTGCTCGTCATCGTCGCCGGCCATATCGACCTGTCGGTGGGCTCGATCGTCGCCTTCGTCGGCGCGCTCGCGGCGATCTTCACCGTGTCATGGGGCATGAACTTCTGGCTTGCCGGCCTGATCTGCCTGATCGTGGGCGGCATCATCGGCGCGGCGCAGGGCTATTTCATCGCCTATCACCGCATTCCGTCGTTCATCGTGACGCTTGCCGGCATGCTTGTTTTCCGCGGCCTGACGCTGACGGTTCTGAACGGCAAGAATATCGGTCCGTTCCCGAAGGAGTTCCAGGTTATCAGCACCGGCTTCCTGCCGGGCGATATGATCGACATTGCCGGCACACCCGTGCAGTCGACCTCGCTGATCCTGACCGTGATCCTGCCTGTCATCCTCTTCTACCTCGCCTGGCGCCGCCGCAAGGTGAACGAAGACCACGGGATCGATGTCGAACCGATGGGCTTCTTCATCGTCCAGAACCTGGTCGTTTCGCTCGCCATCCTGTGGATCGGCTATCTGCTCTCCACCTATAAGGGCCTGCCGAACGTTCTCGTCGTCATGCTGGTGCTGATTGCGATCTACGCCTTCATCACCCGCCGGACGACGATCGGCCGTCGCATTTATGCGATGGGCGGCAATTCGAAGGCGACCAAGCTTTCGGGCATCAATACCGAGCGGTTGAGCTTCTACACCTTCGTCAATATGGGCGTGCTTGCAGGCCTTGCCGGCATGATCATCGCGCTGCGTCTGAACTCGGCAACGCCGAAGGCCGGCGTCGGTTTCGAACTCGACGTCATTGCGGCCTGCTTCATCGGCGGCGCCTCGGCGTCCGGCGGCGTCGGCAAGATCACCGGTGCGGTCATCGGCGCGTTCATCATGGGCGTCATGAATAACGGTATGTCGATCGTCGGGCTCGGCATCGACTTCCAGCAGATGGTGAAGGGCCTCGTGCTTCTCGCCGCAGTGTTCTTCGACGTTTACAACAAGAACAAGGGCTGAGCGCCTCAAGGCGCCAGCCAGGCATTCGCAGTCCTATGAATGATTGATTCCGGCTCCTGATGGAGCCGGACAGGCGGAGCTTTTTCCTGTCTTCGCCGAAACGAGAAGGATCGAAGACGTGCTTATTTCACAGATCAAGGGTGCAAACGGAGAGATCATCGTCGCCGTGCGTGAGCAGGGCGGCGCTGCAAGGTCGGTCAAAAACGCCGTCAGCGTCTATGCGCTGGCGATGGAAGCCGCAGACGGCGGCAAGTCTCTTGCCTCGGTCATCGAAGCGCATGGCTACGGCGATGCCGTCGATCTTGAAAAGGCCTATGCGGAAGGCCGCTTCCTTTCGCCGATCACCCATCCAGATGCCGCGCACCTGCATCTGACCGGCACCGGCCTGACGCATTTGGGCTCGGCGGCAACGCGCGACTCCATGCACAAGAAGACCACCGAAGCCGCCGAGGAAACCCTGACGGACTCGATGAAGATGTTCAAGATGGGCCTTGAGAACGGCAAGCCGAAGGCCGGCGAAAAGGGCGTCCAGCCCGAATGGTTCTACAAGGGCAACGGCCATGGCGCCGCAGCCCCCGGCGCCCCGCTCATCTCGCCCTCCTTCGCGCTCGACGGCGGCGAAGAGCCGGAGATGGCCGGCATCTACGTGATTGCCAAGGACGGCTCGCCCTTCCGCATCGGCTTTGCGCTGTCGAACGAATTTTCCGATCACGTCACCGAGCGGATCAACTATCTCTATCTCGCCCATTCGAAGCTGCGCCCGGCGAGCTTCGGCCCGGAAATCCGCGTCGGCGCGGCGCCTGACGATATTCGCGGCACCTCGCGCATCAAGCGCGGCGACAAGGTGATCTTCGAAAAGCCGTTCCTATCAGGTGAGGCGAACATGTCGCACACCTTCGCCAATCTGGAATATCACCATTTCAAATATGGCCTCTTCCGTGCTCCAGGCGATGTGCATGTCCATATGTTCGGCACGGCGACCCTTTCCTTTGCCGACGGCGTCAAGACCGAAGAGGGCGACGTCTTCGAGATCGAAGTTGCCGAATTCGGCCTGGCGCTCCGCAACCCGCTGAAGGTCGCCGCCGAGGAAGAGATCGCCGTCAGGCAGCTCTGAATTCAAGACCTGGCCGCATTCGGCGGCCGGCTCTTTGCTCGTAAACGGTAAAGGAGGCTTTTAAGCCCATGACCATTTATCAAAACCTGATCGCCGGCGAATGGGTCGGCTCGAACGCAACGAAGAACATCAACCCGTCGGATACGAATGAAGTCGTTGGCCTCTATGCCGACGGCAGCGCTGATGACACGAGAAACGCCATTGCCGCCGCCAAGGCCGCCTTCCCGGCCTGGTCGCGCTCCGGCATCTGGGAGCGCCACGTCATCCTGAAGAAGACGGGCGACGAGATCATGGCGCGCAAGGACGAACTGGGCGCGCTGCTTGCCCGCGAAGAGGGCAAGACGCTGCCGGAAGCCACCGGCGAGGTGATCCGCGCGTCGCAGATTTTCGAATTCTTCGCCGGTGAGGCGCTGAGGCTGGCCGGTGAAGTCATTCCGTCGGTTCGCCCGAATATCGGCGTCGAGATCACCCGCGAGGCCCTCGGTGTCATCGGCATCATCACGCCGTGGAACTTCCCGATCGCCATTCCCGCCTGGAAGATCGCGCCGGCGCTCTGCTACGGCAACACCATCGTCTTCAAGCCCGCCGAACTGGTGCCCGCCTGTTCCTGGGCGATCGTCGATATCCTCAACCGCGCCGGCCTGCCGAAGGGCGTGCTGAACCTCGTCATGGGCAAAGGCTCGGTCGTCGGCCAGGCCATGCTCGAAAGCCCCGACGTTCACGGCATCACCTTCACTGGTTCCACCGGTACCGGCAGACGTGTCGCCGCCGCCTCCATCGAGCATAACCGCAAGTTCCAGCTGGAAATGGGCGGTAAGAACCCGATGGTCGTGCTTGATGATGCCGATCTCAACGTCGCCATCGAGGCCGCGGCCAATTCCGGCTTCTTCTCGACCGGCCAGCGCTGCACCGCCTCCTCGCGACTGATCGTTACCGAAGGCATTCACGACAAGTTCGTCGCAGCACTCACCGACAAGCTGAAGACGCTGGTCGTCGACAACGCGCTGAAGGCCGGCACTCATATCGGCCCCGTCGTCGATGAGCGGCAGTTGAAGACCGATACTGACTATATCGAGATCGGCAAGTCGGAAGGCGCCAAGCTCGCCTTCGGCGGCGAGGTTATCTCGCGCGACACGCCCGGCTTCTACCTGCAGCCGACGCTGTTTACCGAAGCGACCAACCAGATGCGCATTTCGCGCGAGGAGATCTTCGGGCCTGTGGTCTCGGTGATCCGGGCGAAGGATTACGACGAGGCGCTTGCCATCGCCAACGACACGCCGTTCGGCCTTTCGGCCGGCATCGCCACGACCAGCCTGAAGCATGCCACGCACTTCAAGCGCAATTCCGAGGCCGGCATGGTGATGGTCAACCTGCCGACGGCAGGTGTCGATTTCCACGTGCCGTTCGGCGGCCGCAAAGGCTCGTCCTACGGCCCGCGCGAGCAGGGCAAGTACGCCGCCGAATTCTACACAACCGTCAAGACCGCCTACACCCTGGCTTGAGACAAGTGCGATAACCCGGGCCGTACGAGGCGGTCCGGCGATATCCTGAAGGATAGAGACGATGAAAAAGAAAGCGGAATGGCCGCGCAGGCTGAGGTCGCAGGAATGGTACGGCGGTACGAGCCGCGACGTGATTTATCACCGCGGCTGGCTTAAAAACCAGGGTTATCCGCACGACCTGTTCGACGGCCGCCCGGTGATCGGCATCCTCAACACCTGGTCGGATATGACCCCGTGCAACGGTCATCTCAGAGAGCTAGCCGAGAAGGTGAAGGCGGGCGTATGGGAAGCCGGCGGCTTCCCGCTTGAGGTGCCGGTGTTCTCGGCATCCGAAAACACCTTCCGCCCGACCGCGATGATGTACCGCAACCTTGCCGCGCTGGCGGTGGAAGAGGCGATCCGCGGCCAGCCGATGGATGGCTGCGTATTGCTGGTGGGCTGCGACAAGACCACGCCGTCGCTTATCATGGGGGCAGCTTCGTGCGACTTGCCTTCGATCGTCGTCACAGGCGGCCCGATGCTGAACGGTTATTTCCGCGGTGAACGCGTCGGCTCGGGCACGCATCTGTGGAAGTTTTCCGAAATGGTAAAGGCCGGCGAGATGACGCAGGCCGAATTCCTCGAGGCAGAAGCCTCGATGAGCCGTTCGTCGGGCACCTGCAACACCATGGGCACCGCCTCCACCATGGCTTCCATGGCCGAGGCGCTCGGCATGGCGCTCTCCGGCAACGCCGCGATCCCGGGCGTCGATTCCCGCCGCAAGGTCATGGCGCAGCTGACCGGCCGGCGTATCGTGCAGATGGTCAAGGATGACCTGAAGCCCTCCGAGATCATGACGAAGCAAGCCTTCGAGAATGCCATCCGCACCAACGCGGCCATAGGTGGATCGACCAACGCCGTCATCCACCTGCTCGCCATCGCCGGCCGTGTCGGCATCGATCTTTCGCTTGACGACTGGGATCGCTGTGGCCGTGATGTCCCGACCATCGTCAACCTGATGCCGTCGGGCAAGTACCTGATGGAGGAGTTCTTCTATGCTGGTGGCCTGCCTGTCGTGCTGAAGCGCCTCGGCGAAGCTGGCCTCCTGCACAAGGATGCGCTGACGGTATCCGGCGAAACCGTCTGGGACGAGGTCAAGGACGTCGTCAACTGGAACGAAGACGTTATCCTGCCGGCCGAAAAGGCGCTGACAGCTTCGGGCGGCATCGTCGTGCTGCGCGGCAATCTCGCGCCGAAGGGCGCGGTGTTGAAGCCTTCGGCGGCTTCGCCGCATCTGCTGGTGCACAAGGGCAGGGCTGTTGTCTTCGAGGACATCGACGACTACAAGGCCAAGATCAACGACGATAACCTCGACATCGACGAAACCTGCATCATGGTCATGAAGAACTGTGGGCCGAAGGGTTATCCCGGGATGGCCGAGGTCGGCAATATGGGGCTGCCGCCGAAGGTGCTGAAGAAGGGCATCCTCGATATGGTGCGCATTTCCGACGCCCGCATGTCCGGAACGGCCTACGGTACCGTCGTGCTGCACACATCGCCGGAAGCGGCGGTCGGCGGGCCGCTGGCGGTCGTGAAAAACGGCGACATGATCGAGCTGGATGTGCCGAACCGTCGTCTGCATCTCGACATTTCCGAGGAAGAACTGGCAAGGCGGCTCGCCGAATGGCAGCCGAACCATGATCTGCCCAAATCCGGCTATGCCTTCTTGCATCAGCAGCATGTCGAAGGGGCAGATACCGGCGCCGATCTCGACTTCCTCAAGGGATGTCGTGGAAACGCCGTCGGCAAGGACAGCCACTAACAGGGTTAGCCAAGATTGGAAAAGGCGGGGCATCACCCCGCTTTTTTCTTGTCCGCCGGCTTTTTGGACTAACGCCAATCAGCCGTTTGAGACCGCCATGCTGTGATCCTCGCCGGCGTCATGTTCGAAGAGTGCGCGGATCGCCGGCCATTTGCGGCGGAACGCGGCGACGCAGGCGGGGTCGAAATGCGATCCGCTGCAGGCGATGATTTCCTCGTAGGCCTGTTCGATAGGCCAGGCCTGCTTGTAGGGGCGGTCGGAGCAGAGCGCTTCGAAGACGTCGGCGACTGCGACGATGCGCGCTTCGATCGGGATCGCATCGCCGGAGAGGCCCTTGGGATAGCCGCTTCCGTCCCATTTCTCATGATGGCCGGCGATGATGGCGGTCGCGACGCGCGAAAGCTCGGCAGAGCTGTTGGCAAGAATGGCGACACCGATCGGGACATGCTCGCGCATACGTTCGATCTCGTGGCGCTCGAGCTTGCCCGGCTTCTGCAGGATGGCGTCGGGAATGGCGATCTTGCCGATATCGTGCAGGGGAGCGGCGAGATAGATATTGCGCCGCTGGATGCGGTCGAGGCCGAGGCCTTCGGCGATCAGCTCGGCGATATTGGCGACGCGCTCGATATGATCGCCGGTATTGCCATCGCGCGAGGCCATCGCCTGGGCAAGGCACCAGATGATCTCCTGCTCGCGCATGTCGGCCTGTTCTGTGGCATGGCGGAAGGCCATGTCGAGTGATTTCGCCCGGTCGGCAAGCGCCAGCTGGGCCTTATGCAGGGCCATCAGGTTGAGGACGCGTGCCTGCAGTTCCAACGGGTCGAAGGGCTTGGCGAGAAAATCCGTGGCGCCGGCCTCCAGCGCTTCCAGCCGAACCGACCGCTTCGCCTGCGAGGTGATCATCACGACGGGCACATCCTCATAGCCCGGCTGGCGGCGCAGCCTGCGGATCATCTCGATACCGTTCATCTCAGGCATCATATAATCGACCAGCACGACGTCGAAATCGACGGCCTGGCAGCGAGCAAGGGCTTCGAGCGGATTGGTGAAGCTTTCGACCACACAGCCGGCGAAACCACGGACGGCGGTCTCCAGGGCGAGAAGGCTGGATTCGCTGTCGTCAACGATAAGAAGAGGCATGGACGATCCCGTTAAATCCCAGAAACAAACAGGCCGCCTCATCGGAGGGCGCGTTCGTCGCCTCATCCGTGCCGGCAGCTGAACATCATCATGAAAGCCTGCATCATGCCGCTTCTTAAACGGCGCCTGCCGAAATGCACCAGGCGTCGCCGCAGACAAGCTTGTGCCTGCGGCCTTAAAATAGAGTTTAGTCTGCAATGAAAAATTGAGGAACGGCAATTATAACGTGCGCCGCGTCCGGAATCAGGCGAAATTTCGGGACCGCCGGTCTCTATATTCAAGTCCGGCATGTTTGTTTCGCGGCGAGTTCGGCCAGCTATTCCATCGGTTTCATCGCAGGGTGCGGTAAAGCTGTCTGTATGCCCGGCTCAGCTTTGGCTCTGGCCTTGCATCTGTCCGCCATCCTCGACCTTCACGGAGACCGACAGCGTTTCGCCCGGCGTGCCGATGCGCATGCCTGAAATCGGCGCGGCGTCGCGATAGCAGAGGCCAGAGGCGACACGGACGTAGCGGGCATCCGGGCAGATCTCGTTGGCGGGATCGAACCCGACCCAGCCGAGGCCGGGAATATGCGCCTCGGCCCAGGCATGGGTCGCGGCCTGTTCGATCTTTTCCTCCATCATCAGATAACCGGAGATGTAACGCGCGGGCACCTGCAGGGCGCGGGCGGCGGCAATGAAGATGTGCGCGTGGTCCTGGCAGACGCCGCTCTTCCTCTCCAGCGCCTGTTCGGCCGTCGTCTCGGTGTTGCTGGTACCGGGCTTATAATCGACCGTCTCGTGGATCGCCGCCATCAACGCATGCATGCGGGCAAGCTCATTGTCACCGCTGACGCCCTTGACGAGTTCCTTCACCAGCCTGCCGCCCTTGGTCAGCGGTGTGTCGCGCAGGAAGAGCCAAAGCGGGCAGAAGCCGGTATGCGGACCGGTGACGCCGTTGTTGTCTTCCGTCTCGACTTCGCCTTCGGCCAGGATGCGCGTTACGTCCTGCTCGCCTTCCAGCGAGACGAGGTTGACGTGATTGCCGTACTGGTCGTCATATTCGACCTCCGGCGTCGCGCCCTCGACCTTCAGGGCCCAGCCGAGTACTTTTTGAGTGGAGTTCGTCGGTGGCGTCAACCGCAGCCGTTGCAGCGAGAATTGCGCCGGTTCGTCGTAGCGGTATTCGGTGAGGTGGCTGATCTTCAGTCTCATGTTGTTATCCGCTTATACATAGAACCGGTAGCCATCGGAAATTTCCGCGCCGAGCTTGTTGTTGCGCGAGACGAAATCCTCCAGGAACTCGTGCAGGCCCTGATCCATGATATCCCGGATCGCCCTTGTCTGCAGCGTGGTGCGGATTGAATCCGCGGTATCGTGGGCAGGGAGCCGCTCCTCGTAATCCTGGGCGAGATAGCCGAGATTGCTGACGATTTTCTCGTAGCAATAGGCAAGCGAGCGCGGCATCTGGACATTGAGGGTCAGGAAGTCGGCGATGTTCATCGCCCGGTATTCGCCGTCATAGGCCCAGCTATAGGCGCGGTGGGCTGAGACCGAGCGCAGGATCGATTCCCACTGCACGTTGTCGAGGGAGGAGCCGACTGATAAAACCGAGGGCAGCAGCACGTAATATTTCACGTCGAGGATGCGGCTGGTATTGTCGGCCCGCTCGATGAAGGTGCCGATACGGGCAAAATTATAGAGTTCGTTGCGCAGGGTCGAGCCATGGAAGGCACCGCGGATGAGGCCGGCGCGGCGCTTGATGACATCGATCACCTCTGGCATTTCGGCCGCCTTGACGCGTTTTTCGAGCAGCGACTTCAAGTCGATCCAGCATTCGTTGGTGGCTTCCCAGGTCTCACGCGTCAGCGCCGTGCGCACCATGCGGGCATTGTTGCGGCCGGAATCGATGCAAGACATGACGCTCGACGGATTGGTGCGATCGCGCAGGAGATAGTCGATCGCGTCGGCGTTGGTCAGCTTGTTGTGGCCTTCGTCATAAGCCTCGCGTACGCCCGCGCTTTGCAGCACGCCATCCCAATTGTCATCGCCAGTGCTGCTGCGGGTCAGCGACATGCGCAACCCCGCATCGATCAGGCGGGCGATATTTTCGGCGCGCTCGATGTAACGAAACATCCAGTAGAGGCCGTTTGCTGTTCTTCCGAGCATCAGTCCTCCAATACCCAAGTGTCTTTGGTGCCGCCGCCCTGGCTGGAATTGACCACCAGCGAGCCCTGCTTCAGCGCCACGCGGGTGAGCCCGCCCGGAATGATCTGTACCTTGTCGGATACAAGCACATAGGGGCGAAGGTCGACATGACGCGGCGCGATGCCCTTGTTGACGAGGATCGGCACGGTGGAGAGCGACAGCGTCGGCTGAGCGATGTAATTGTTCGGCTTGGCTTTCAGCTTTTCGGCGAAATCGGCGCGCTCCTTCTTCGATGCCGTCGGGCCGACCAGCATGCCGTAGCCGCCGGAGCCGTGCACCTCTTTGACGACGAGGTCTTCCAGGTGTTCCAGCACATATTTCAGGCTGTCGGCTTCCGAACAGCGCCAGGTCGGCACGTTTTCGAGCAGCGCCTTGCGGCCGGTATAGAATTCGACGATCTCGGGCATATAGGAGTAGATCGCCTTATCGTCGCAAATGCCGGTGCCCGGCGCATTGGCGATGGTGATGTTGCCGGAGCGGTAGACATCCATGATGCCGGGAATGCCGAGCGCGGAATCGGACCGGAAGGTCAGGGGATCGAGGAAATCGTCGTCGACGCGGCGGTAGAGCACGTCGATCGCTTCGTAACCGCGTGTCGTCCTCATCTTCACCTTGCCGTCGATGACGCGCAGATCCGCGCCCTCGACCAGTTCGACGCCCATCATGTCGGCGAGGAACGAATGCTCGTAATAGGCGGAATTGTAGATGCCCGGCGTCAGCACGGCGACGCGCGGCTTGCCCTTGCAGCCGGGAGGGGCGAGCGAGGCGAGGCTTTGACGCAGCAGATAGGGATAATCCTCGACACGCTGCACCTTGTTCTCGTGAAAGAGCTCAGGGAACATCTGCATCATGGTTTCCCGGTTTTCCAGCATGTAGCTGACACCGGAGGGCGTGCGGGCATTATCCTCCAGCACGTAAAACTGGTCCTCGCCGGTGCGCACGATGTCGGTGCCGACGATGTGGGTATAGACGCCGCCGGGCGGCCGGAAGCCGATCATTTCGGGGATGAAAGTGACGTTGTTCTCGATCAGCTCGCGCGGAACGCGGCCGGCGCGGATGATCTCCTGCTTATGGTAGATATCGTCGAGAAAGGCATTGAGCGCGATCACCCGCTGCTCGATGCCTTGGGCGAGCTTGCGCCATTCGCGGGCGGAGATGATGCGGGGAATGATGTCGAAGGGGATGAGTTTTTCGGAACTGTCGGCATGGCCGTAGACCGCGAAGGTGATGCCGGTCTTCCGGAAGATGTTTTCCGCATCGCGGGACTTGGCAATCAGATGCGCCCGGTCTTGGCTGTTGTACCACTCGAAGTATTTGTCGTAAGGCGGGCGAGGGCTTTCGTCCCCGGTAATCATTTCATCAAATGCCAAAAGCGCGGCTCCCCTTTTTGTTCATTTGAATACAACGCAAATGGCAATGCAAGAACCATGCGCAGTTCGGGGAAAAGATTTTGCGCTGCGGGAAACGGGTGAAAATCTGGGCATTTAAAGTGATGCGCTGCGGCATGGCGGATATTCATCCCAGGTGTCTGCGCAAAATCTGAGCATGTGACCGTTTTTCGGTCTATCAAGGTGATCGAATATGGTCATGCGTGCGAGGCTCGCCGCCCCCTGCAGAACCGCCATCGGTCTTTGCATCAGTGAAATTTCAAATAAGCATCAACGCTTCGCTTTTGACTGCAGCCGCCGGGTGGGGCTATCAGCACGGCGAACCCTCCTCTGTCGAGCCGCGCGCCCCATGTCCCTCGATCGCCTTGCCCCCGCCGTTTTCGTCCTGCTCTGGTCTACGGGCTGGGTGGTGGCGAAATATGCCTCGCTGCATTCCGAGCCCTTCACCTTTCTTTCGATACGCTATGCGCTGTCGGCGGCGGCATTCCTGGCGCTTTGCCTGGTGGTGCGGGCGCAATGGCCGAGCCGGGCGACGGCGCTGCGCGCCGTCTATTCCGGCTTCTTCCTTCATGGTTTCTATCTCGCCGGTCTCTGGTGGGCGATCGCCAATGGCGTGCCGGCCGGCATATCGGGCATTATCGCGGCGCTGCAGCCACTGTTGACGGCAATGGCAGCTCCCTTCCTCATCGGCGAGCGGCTGCAGCCGGCACAAAAACTCGGCCTTGCCCTCGGCTTCATCGGCATTGCCATCGCCATTTCGCCGAAGCTGCTCGATCCGGCGACCGCCGATCTCACACATGCCGCCCTGCCGCTGGCGATCAACCTCGTCGCCATGGCGTCGGTCACCTACGGCACGCTCTATCAGAAGAAACACCTGCAATCCGGCGACCTCAGAACCATTGCGACCCTGCAATATGTCGGCGCGCTGATCCTCACCCTGCCGCTGTCGCTGATCTTCGAGCATCAGCATTTCGACGGCGCCGCGCAGGCCTATGGCGCGCTGGCCTGGTCGGTCTTCGGTCTGTCGATGGGCGGCGTCGGGCTGCTGCTCTATCTGATCCGCCGCGGTCAGGTGTCACGCGCCGCCTCGCTGATCTACCTGATGCCGCCAGCGGTCGCTCTCGAAGCCTTCATCGCCTTCGGGGAACCGCTGACCCTGCCGCTGATCGTCGGCACCGTGGTCGTCGTGACAGGCGTCTATCTGACGAACCGCAAGGCGTTCAGCGAGCATAGGCCTGCGGAGGCGTGATAATAAAAAGGCCGGAGAAATCCCCGGCCTTTCTGCTTTTCAGTCGCTCGACGATCAGGCGCGTTCGCGGCGCTGGCCGCCACCGTTGCGGGAGCCGGAGCCACCGCGACGGTTGCCGCCGTTACCGTCGCGGCGCGGTTCGCCGGCCTGGGCCTGCTGCGGGCCGCGGTCCTCGCCATGCTTGCGGGCCGGGCGGCCGTGGGCATGGCGGCTGTTGCCGCGGTGATGACCGCTCGGCTCACCATTGGCATGGGCGCCGTGATGGGCCGGACGCTGCGGCTTTGCAGAGGCACGGAAATCGGAGGTCGAGGCCAGATCGTTGTCGGGGCCGAGATCCGGGGTCGCTTCACCGCGACGCTGACCGCGGAAGTCCTCGTTGCGGCTAGACGGACGCTCCGGACGCGGACGACGCTCCTCGCCGCCGGCGCGGACTTCGCTGCCTTCACCTTCGCGGCGCGGGCGGCGTTCCTGACGGCTGCCGCGATGCTCCGAGCGGTTCTGGTCGCCACGGCCTTCGCCACGACCCTGGCCTTCGCGACCCTGGCCGCCATTACGATTGCGGTTGTTGCCATTGCCGTTGGCACGGCGGGGGCCGCCGCCGATATTTGCCGGCGCTTCGCCGCTTGCGACAGTGATGTCGATGCCCATCAGGCGCTCGATATCACGCAGCAGCTTGGCTTCGTCGGGAGCGCAGAAAGCGATGGCGATACCGTCGCGGCCGGCGCGCGCCGTGCGGCCGATACGGTGGACATAGGCGTCGGGCACCTCAGGCAGGTCGTAGTTGTAGACGTGGCTGACAGCAGGAATGTCGATGCCGCGGGCGGCGACGTCGGTGGCAATCAGCGTCTTGATGCTGCCGTCGCGGAAGGCCTTCAGCGCCCGTTCGCGCTGGCCCTGGCTCTTGTTGCCGTGGATCGAGGCGACGGAATAGCCGATATTCTCGAGATGCTTCATCAGCTTCTCGGCACCGTGCTTGGTGCGCAGGAAGACCATGGCGCGGCCGTCAGGATTTTCGGTCAGCGACTTGCGGAGCAGTTCCGTCTTGTCGTTCTTGCCGGCGACGAAATGGACGTACTGCTCGACCTTGTCGGCAGCCTTGCCGGGGGGCGTGACTTCGACCTTGACGGGATCGACGAGATATTCGCCGGCAAGATCGGCGATCGCCTTCGGCATGGTGGCTGAGAACAGCATGGTCTGGCGCTTTTTCGGCACCATCTTGGCGATCTTGCGCAGATCGTGGACGAAGCCGAGGTCGAGCATCTGGTCGGCTTCGTCGAGCACGAGATAACGAACCGCAGTCAGCGTGATCGCGCGGCGATTGATAAGGTCGAGCAAGCGGCCGGGCGTGGCGACGAGGATGTCGGTGCCTTTTTCGAGCTGAAGCTGCTGCTTGTTGATCGAGACGCCGCCGACGACGACATTGATGCGCAGCGACGATTTGCGGATGAACTTCTTCAGGCTCTCGGCGATCTGGTTCACCAGTTCGCGGGTCGGGGCGAGAATGAGCGTCCGCGTCGTGCGGTTGTCGGGACGCCGTTCGTCGGCGAGCAGCTTTTCGATCAGCGGCAGGCCGAAAGCGGCGGTCTTGCCGGTGCCTGTCTGGGCAAGGCCGATCAGATCGCGGCCTTCGAGGAGGAGAGGAATTGAGTGTTCCTGGATCGGCGTCGGCGTTTCGATGCCGAGCTGGAACAAAGTAGCGACGATCGGCTTGGAGACACCAAGCGATTCAAAATTAGTCAAGGTATAACCTTTCGGGGCGCCACAATGACTATCGCCGGAACGCACCATGCGATCCGGTTTCATTCTGGCGTCAAGAACCCCGCGTGAAGTGGGAACTTGTGAGTTGGAAAAAGCTTTCCAGCGCTTCTGGCCGCTCATGGGAGTGCGGCGCTCTATCGAAATGCGCTTTTGTCCCTTCTTCCTGCGTCTGTATTTTTCAGCAGGGGCACGCTCACGCGGCGGCCGGAAGGGTGAAAGCTGACCCGCATTTGGGCTAGTTCGCGTGGAAAGTCAAGTGCAGTGCACAAGAAAGCCTCAAGCTGGGTCAGGTGAGGGCATGACGAGGACGAAGCTTTGCGATGCGGTCTCTGCGCCGTTGACGAGGATGGCGATGCGATGTTCGCCTGGATAGTAGCGTCGCGTGGTGATCGGCCGCATGGCGTGGCGGCGCTCAATTGTATGGCTTTGCCCCGGAGCGAGCAAGATCGCCTTGCACTTGAAGACCTTGGGTGAGAGCGAACCGTCGCTCTTCACATGGTGAATGGCGTAGTCGATCATCAGTGACTGCGCTCGCTCGCCGGCGTTTGTCACCCGGATTTCGAAATCCAGCCCTTCGCCGAACATCACCTCAGCATTCCTGAGCTGCAGTTCGCATTCGAGCGAAGCGGTGGCGGCGAAGCCGAAATTGGCGAGCGCCTGCGCGTGGCCTTTCTTCAGAAGCGTACGCGAGGCATGTTTCAGCAGCCAGCGGCGTTCGGATGAAGCGCCGTCGATATGACTGGCGATGAAGGCGGCAACCAGATCCGGGTGATCCTTGGCGACGTCGTTCAGGCTGTTGGCCACGGAGCGGCGCACATAATCCTCCGGATCATCCATCAGCGCGGTTAGGATGGGCAGGATCGGTGCCGGATCCTTGACGAGCTGCGGCAGGCGCATCGCCCAGGGTAGGCGCGGCCGCGTTCCCTCGCTCGCCAGCCGGCGCACATGCTGGTCGGGATCGTCGAGCCAGCCGGAAATGATGGCCAGCGCGCGCTGCTGGTCGCGGTGGATAAAGGGGCGGATGCCGAATTCGGCAGTGAAATGCGGCGTCAGCGCCTTCAGGAGATCGAGACCGAGATCGAAGTGATCAAGGCCGCGTGCCGCGATGAACTGATTGACCGGCAGCAGCATCCAGCCGGAGAGCCCCGGCCTGCCGGCGGCGGGCAGGCTGGCCTTGAGAATGGCTGCGGCCTCCCGGAAATCACCGGGAAGCGTGCCAAATAGCGCGTCGCGGATCAGGGCGGAGCGCTCCATCAGCTCCAACGCTCCGAGGCCGTCGGTCGCCAGCATCACGAAGCGGTTTTTATCGAAAGTCGGCGCGTTGCCGGCAATGCGATCGGCCATATCGCCGACCAATGCCTCATGCAGCAGGTTCTTGAGCGGTTCCGGCATGCTGGTCCTTCCTCTTTATGCGGCCGCCGCATGCCGGCCGCATGAGGGCAGCATGGTCTGCGAAACATCCGGTCATTTGTGTCGGAGAATAGAGTGATCGCATCCATTCGAGCAATCGTATGCAGATGCGGGGAAGTGCGCGCGGCCTCGCGGCCTTTCAGCGTATCGGTGCCGTCGATTTCCTTGGAATAAGGGTTGGGGCCGAGATCCGAATACGCTCGTCGGCAGGACTGTTGTCACCGGCAAGAAGATCAAGGGCGTTTGATGCAATTTGCTCGAACGGCACCCGCAACGTCGTCAGCGGCGTGGGGAGGTGGCTGACAATCGGAATGTCGTTATAGCCTACGATCGAGATGTCCTGCGGCACGGAAAGGCCAAGTTTCGTCAGTCCCGACAAGGCGCCGATGGCGGTATTGTCGTTCACCGCGAAAATAGCGGTTGGGCGCGGATTAAGGTGCATCAGTGTCTCGACGGCTACCGCACCGGACTCGATGCCGAATGTCGAGGGAATGATGTATGAGGGATCTGCATTCAATCCAGCCTCTTCCAGGGCGTGGCGGAAACCCTCCACGCGGCCCCGCGAACTGGAGGCATAGGATGGACCGGCAATGACGCCGATTCTGCGATGGCCGAGATCGAGGAGGTGGCGGGCGGCGAGGTACCCACCGAGCCTGTCATCGCCGACCGACGAGAGGCTGTGGCCATCCGTCCGGAGTGCCAGGACATAAGGAATACCGCGTTTTGCCAGCTCGTCCGGAAAGTCATCGTCTTCCCGCGCTGTCGAAAGAATCAGTCCATCGACACCGCGCTTCAGCAGAGACTCGGCCGCAAGCCGGTCTGCCTTTGGCTTGTCGTCGGTCGTTGCGACAATCGCGAAGCGGCCACTACGGCTGCAGGCCTTGGCCAGTGCTTCGTAAAGCATGGCCATGACCGTATCCGTCAGCCTGGGCACGATCACCCCGATTGTCATCGTGTTGCCGCGCCTGAGGCTCGCTGCGGAAACGTCCCGAACGTATCCCAGCTCTTCGGCAACCTTGCGCACGCGACGCGCGGTCTCGCTGTCAGATCGCGGAAGCCTTTCGTCGAGAATGCGGGACACGGTGGACTTGGAGACACCGGCTGCGGCAGCGACGCCGTGAATGGTGACGCGGGTCTGCCCCGGAACTTCATCCGTCTTTGAATTCATTGAGCCTTTTCCATTCGAGTCGGCATTGAGCCGCCGCTCTCCAGCATGCCTCAAAAAAGATATTGACTCCAGAGAATTCGACAACGATAGTGGGAACGTTCCCGTAAACGATCCTATATCGATTGCGAACGAACCGCGATTGCACGAAGGAGGAGACCAATATGCAACCGATGGATATGCGCGGGCTGAGCCCGGCCCCCGTTACCGCTTTCACCCGCGACGGTGAAGTTGATCACAAAGCCAACGCCAAGCTCGCCAAATGGCTGGTCTCGATGGAAGGCGTCAAAAGCCTCGTCATCCTCGGCCATGCCGGCGAAGGCACCTTCCTGACGGAAGATGAGCGTCTTGCTCTCATCCGCACTTATGTTGAAGCGGTCGACGGTGCCGTTCCGATCATTGCCGGGATTACCGGTGAAGGCACGAGGGTCGCCGCCGAAGAGGCCAGGAAATGCAAGGCCGCTGGTGCCACCGGCGCGCTCGTCTATCCGAACCACGGCTGGCTGCGTTTCGGCTTTCAGAAGGGAGCGCCTCAGGATCGCTACAAGGCAATCTGGCAGGAGTCTGGCCTCCAGTGCATCCTGTTCCAATATCCTGACGCCACCAAGGCATCATACGATCTGGATACACAGCTTGCGATTGCTACCCAGGAAGGCGTCGTCGCTACCAAGAACGGCGTGCGCAACATGAAGCGCTGGTATGTCGAAATTCCGGAGCTGAAGAAGGCCAATCCAAAGCTGCAGGTTCTGAGTTGCCATGACGAATGGCTGCTGCCAACCATGTTCGATGTCGACGGTCTGCTCGTCGGTTATGGCAATATCGCGCCGGAACTGCTGATCGACCTGATCAAAGCTGGCAAGGCGCAGGACTATCCGGAAGCGCGCAAGATCTTCGAACGTCTTCTTCCGGTGACGCGTGCCGTCTATCACCGCGGCTCTCATATGGAAGGCACCGTGGCCCTGAAACTCGGCCTCGTCCACCGCGGTATCCTTGATCACGCCACGATCCGCGAGCCGCTGAAGAGCCTTGGCGAAAAGGCCGAAGCGGAGATCTTTGCTGCCTTCGACGCCGCCGGTATCGGTCGCGTTGACCAGTTGCTGGCTGCCGAGTGACCTCTTTGACGCCCCTGCGCAGGTCGCAGGGGCGCATTGCGAAGGGAGGAGGAAACCATGGGGCCCGCCAAGGCAGATTTGAACGTCTTTGAAGGCCATTGCCCTGACAGGACGAACTGACGCGCAGTAGCAACCATCAAGCAGGAGCGCCCCTGGCCGGGAGAGTGGTAGGCCACGGGGCGAGAAGGAGGAACCAATGAATGTCATGCAGCCTATACCGGCTGAGACGGCGAATGCCGCTGATCCTCAGGCCGAAATCAGCGCTCGTCTGGAGCGTCTTCCCATCACCCGCGAGGTATTCTGGGCGCGCAACATCGTCGGCGCCGCAACGTTCTTCGACGGCTACACGGTCATCGCCATCGCTTATGCCATGCCCGTCCTGGTCCGCGAGTGGGGCCTGACCCCCTCACAGACCGGCATGATCCTGTCGATGGGTTATCTGGGACAGTTGATCGGTGCGATCCTGTTTGGCTGGCTCGCCGAGAAGGTCGGTCGGCTGAAAGTTCTTCTGTTCACCATCCTGCTGTTCGTCAGCATGGATGTCGCATGCCTGTTTGCTGCCGGGGCCGGCATGATGATGGCCTTCCGTTTCGTCCAGGGGATCGGCACCGGCGGCGAGGTCCCGGTCGCCAGCGCCTACATCAACGAGTTGATCGGATCGAAGGGGCGGGGCAAGTTCTTCCTCCTCTATGAGGTCATGTTCCTGATGGGCCTCGTCGGCGCCGGGCTGATCGGCTACTTCTTGGTGCCGGTTTACGGCTGGAAGGCGATGTTCGTCGTCGGTCTCGTTCCCGCAATCATCATGGTTCCTCTGCGCTGGTTCCTGAAGGAATCACCGCGTTGGCTAGCTGCCAACGGCCGCTACGGCGAAGCAAACGCTATCGTCACCCGCATGGAAGAAAGTGCTCGTGCAGCCGGCAAGGAACTGCCCGAACCGAAGCTCATCCAGGCGCCGGTCCGCCGCAAGTCGGACTGGCGCGAACTCTTCCAGGGCGTCTACTTGAAGCGGACGCTTTCCATCTGGGCCATGTGGTTCACCGCCTATACGGTTGCCAACGGTACGATCACCTGGCTGCCAACCCTGTATCGACAGGTCTTCAACCTCCCGCTTCAAACCAGCATCTTTTATGGTTTCCTGACATCGGTCGGAGGCGTAATCGCCGCTGTGATCTGCGCGCTGCTCATCGACAAGGTGGGACGCAAGCGCTGGTACACGGGAGCGCTGCTTCTCGCTCCCGTCCCGCTGCTGGCTCTCGCATGGCTCGGCGCGACCTCTCCCATCCAGGTTTTGGTCCTAGCCGGTCTCGCTTATGCGATCGTCCAGACTGTCACATTCTCCCTTTACCTGTACTCGGCAGAGATCTACCCGACGCGCCTCAGGGCATTGGGAACAGGAACCGGCAGTGCCTGGCTTCGCCTCGGATCATCGGCCGGCCCGATCCTTGTCGGCACGGTGATGTCTTCCATGGGCATCCAGTATGTCTTTGCGAGCTTCGCAGCCATTCTGATCGTCGGTGCAATCATCACGATGTTGTTTGCGATCGAAACCAAGGACCGCGTGCTGGAGGAACTTTCTCCGTAACCGTTGAAAATACGGCCCGATCGGCTTTTAACTGGCGGATGAAAATCCGCCAGTTTCATTTGGTCGTCGTTGATGGCACTGGGTCGGCGCCGCCGGGAGGTCAAGCGGCGCCGGATGCGGTTTCTGTTATCGCTGGCAGACTTTGACGCGATAGGGATTGCCCCAATCGTCGTGCAACCATTCGAAGTGGCAATAGTCCGGCCGGTAATAGGTCCGGTAAACGGGGTAGGGGCGGTAAGCGGGATAGGCCGGGTAGGCGGGACGGACGGCCTCCGACAGCAGGGCGCCGCCGACGACGCCGGCGGCAAGGCCGCCCCAGAAGGCATCGCGTGGACGGGCATCGGCGGTGGTGGCGGTGGCGAGCGAGGCGCCGGCAAAGGTCAGCGCAATCAGGCCCGTCGCCATGGTCTTATGAAGAACGGACATGGTATTTTCCTTTCATGGGCATGGCTTCCATAAAGCCATGCCGCAGACTCGGCCCGGATCGCGGCAGCGCAATGTCCGCGCAAGCGGTTTCGGCATTAAATTTTCGTCATGATTTCAGCGGATCCCGACGTCGAAAGGATTTATCGCAGGCGACCTTTCAGTCTCGTGCAAGCCGGGGCTGGTAATCCCGAATTATCTTCAGCTTGGTGAGCCGGCTCGTAAAATTCCGCTGTCGAATTTTATGGTTAAAACCTTGTTAAAAGCCTTGGCGTTATAGTTTTTGTAGTCGATATTTCATTTATTGCGGGAGCGATATTTTTTGAAATCAGCCGGGGAACTTCTGGAGTTGGCTTGCCGCCGGATCGCTGATCTGGATACCCCGGCCTATGTCAAGAACAGCGAGCTGCGTTATATCGCCGTCAACGAGGCCTATGCCCGCTTTCTAGGCCGCGAGATCTCCGATTTCATCGGCAGGCGCAGCCGCGAGCTTCTCGACCGCCCCGAGGAAGAGGAGCGCGAGGACAAGGAACGCCGCGCGCTGGTGTTCGGCACCGAGGAAAACGCCATCTGCTTCGATGCGGCGGGTGTCGGGCATGAGCGCATCCAGATCGAAAGCTTCTCGCCGTCGCCGGACCGGGCTTATGTGCTCGGCATTTTCGAAGTGCGAGCGCCGCAGCGCCGGGCCGCGGACGATAGCGCCGCCGCCGATTTCGCTCGCGTGCGCGAGGCGCTGGAACAGCTCGACCAGCCGATCGGCATCTTTGCAGGGGATGGCCGGCCGCTGGTCGTCAACGCCGCCTATCGCAACGGTGCAAAGCCCGCGGCTGTCGGCGACACGGCCTGGCACGAGAGCGTCAATGAGCTCGACCTGCTGCGGACCATCCTGGAGGACCTCCCGGTCGCAGCCTTCGTGCGCGACGAGAAGCATCGCCTCGTCTACGCCAATCAATATTACGAGACCTTCAGCGGTCATAGCCGTTCTCGGGTCCTTGGGATGACCGAACACGAAATGTTCGGTCCGGACGGGGGCGAGGCGATCTACCAGGAAAACCTGCTGGCGTTGCAGGGAGGCAGGTCGAAGGAGATCGAAAGCCTGCTGCCGAGCAAGGACGGCCATATCTATTCCGTCCTCTCGCGCGTCAACCGCGTCGTGACAGCGGATGGTCGGCCCTATGTCGTCGGCTCCTTTTCGGACATCTCGCCACTCAAGGAACGAGAGAAGGCGCTGATCGAGGCGCAGAAACACAAAGAGGTGCTGCACCGGGATATCGAGAATATCCTACGCTCGTTGCCGGTCGGCGTGCTGATCCTCGATAACGACCACCGGATCCTCTACGTCAACGACGAGTTCTACGGCATCTGGGAGCTGCCACTCGACGATCCCTTCGATGGCCGGCCCTTCATCGACGTCATCCGCCGCAATTATGAGCTCGGTCGCTACGACGGCACGCAGACGCCCGAGGAGATCTACGATTTCCGCAAGCACCTGTTCGAGACCGAGGAGCCCGAGCCGATCGAGCTCGGCTGGGCGGGCGGCAAATCCGTCATCTTCGATAGCCGCCGTATCTCGAACGACCGGATCCTGCTCACCTATGCCGACATTACGGCCGTGCGTGAGCGGGAAAATGAAGTCCACGAGGCCCGTGCCGCGCTGGAACATCTCGGCGAGTTGTTGCGCGACGCGACGCATGCCATGCCGCAGGGCCTAGCCATCGTTCAGGACGGCATTATCAAGATGTCCAATGAGGCGTTGGCTCATATCCTGGAGATTCCCTCCACCTATATCGAGACCGGGCAGGGTTGGCTCGGCATGTTCGAGTTCTGCGCGGCGCGCGGCGACTTCCACGAGGACGCGGCCGAGATTCTGCAAGGTTGGCGCGACAGTATCGCGGCCAGGTTGCCGATCTCCACGGCCTTCCATGTCGGCGGCGAGCGCTGGGTGAACATGGATGCGACGGTCAGCAAGGGGCAACACTGGGTGGCGCTCTTCACCGACGTCACCGAGCTCAAGAGCCGCGAGGAGGAGCTACGCCAACTGCTGTCGCGCGCCGAAGCCGCCGATCGCGCCAAATCCGAATTCCTTGCCAATATGAGCCATGAGATCCGCACGCCGATGAACGGCGTGCTCGGCATGGCGGAGCTGCTCGCCAAGACCAATCTCGATACCCGCCAGAAGACCTTCGTCGATATCATCGTCAAGTCGGGTAACGCGCTGCTGACGATCATCAACGATATCCTCGACTTCTCGAAGATCGACGCCGGGCAGATGAAACTGCGCAAGGCCGCCTTCGATATCACCGAAGCGGTGGAGGACGTGGCGACACTCTTGTCCTCGCACGCCGCCGAGAAGAACATCGAACTCCTGGTGCGGGCCGCACCCGATCTGCCCGCCGCTGTGATCGGCGACGCCGGGCGTTTCCGCCAGATCGTCACCAATCTCGTCGGCAACGCCGTCAAGTTCACCGAGCGCGGCCATGTCTTCGTCGATGTCGGCTTCCAGCCGGCGGCCGGCGGCGAGGTCATGGCGTGCATCCGCATCGAGGATACCGGCATCGGCATCCCGCCGGAGAAGCTCGAATCGGTCTTTGATAAATTCTCGCAGGTGGACGCCTCGTCGACCCGGCGGCATGAAGGAACCGGCCTCGGTCTTGCGATCACCGCCGGGCTCGTCGACCTTTTCGGCGGTTATCTCAGCGTCGAAAGTGAATGGGGCAAGGGCTCCGTCTTCACCATCAACCTGCCGTTTGCGGTGGCGGCTGCCCGCCTTGAGCCCAAGCCGTTGCCGATCAATGTGCAGGGTGCGCGTATCCTCGTCGTCGACGACAATGAAGTAAACCGGCGAATCCTCACCGAGCAGCTGTCTCTCTGGGGCTTCGACGGCGTGGCCGCCGAGGGCGGCGGCACCGGGCTTGCGATCCTGGAGGCGGCGGCCGGTCTCGGCGTTACCGTCGACGCCGTCGTGCTCGACTATCACATGCCCGATATGAACGGCGCCGATGTCGCGCGCCGGCTGCGCGCCGATCCCCGCTTCGTCGAACTGCCGATCATCTTCCTGACGTCGATGGATATTTCGGGCACCGAAAAGGAATTCGCGGCGCTGAACGGCCACGCGCATCTGATGAAGCCGGCGCGCGCCAACGTGCTGCGCAACACGGTCGTCGAAGTGGTGCGCGCCAGCCGCGTCAAGCAGGCTTCCGAAGCCGAGATTGCCCGGCTGCAGACGGAAGCGGCCGCGCCGGAGCCGGCGCCTATGCCGCAGAAGCGGGCCGCTGAATTCGTCGACGTGCTCGTTGCCGAGGACAACGAGGTCAACCAGATCGTCTTCACGCAGATCCTGCAAGGCACGGGTCTTTCCTTCCTCGTCGTCGACAATGGCAAGGAGGCGGTCGCCGCCTGGGAGCGGCATACGCCGCGCATTATCATGATGGACGTCTCAATGCCCGTCATGAACGGCCATCAGGCGACCCAGACGATCCGCGAACGGGAAAAGGGGCAGGGCCACCGGGTGCCGATCATCGGCGTCACCGCCCATGCGCTCGAAAGCGACCGCGAACTCTGCCTCGATGCCGGCATGGACGACTACATGTCGAAGCCGATCAGCCCCGAACTGCTCGAGGAAAAAATCCGCCAGTGGCTCGGAACGAGCGAGCAGCAGCCGGAGCGCACCAGCTACTGACCTCCGGATAATTTTTATGAACGGTGATGGTTGGTGGGTAGTGCTTCAGCGCCCAACATTTTTACGCCGCAGAGCATTTCGCGCTTGCCGGCAAAGCCCTTGCGGCGCTCGACGGCAAAGCCTGCGGCGATGAGGTTGCGGCGCACGAAGCCGGCCGCCGCATAGGTGGCGAAGGTGCCACCGGCTGCGCTTTTCTCGCAGACGAGCCGCATCAGTTGCTCCGACCACATATCGCTGTTGCGCGACGGGGCGAAGCCGTCGAGATACCAGGCGTCGAAGCCGGGCGTGGCCGCCGTCACGCCCTCCAAGGCATGGCCGCATACGACGCTGAGCGTGGTCTGGGCATCGAGATCGAGCTCAACGATGCCATCAGGCGCTTGCGGCCACGCCGCTGTCAGCGCTTCGCATTCGGCATCGATCTCCGGCCAGTGCGACAGCGCCCGGCCGATTTCTTCGCCGCGCATCGGGTGGAGTTCGAAGGAGATGAAATGCAGGTGCTGGCCGTCTGCACGGTGGAGTTTCCATTGCCGCCAGGTCTCGGCGAAGTTCAGGCCGGTGCCGAAGCCGAGCTCACCGATCAGGAAGTGCTTCCGCCCGCTCCATCGTTCCGGCAGGCCGTTGCCGGCGAGAAAAACATGGCCGCATTCCAGCCGCCCGTCGGTCTGGCAATAAAAATGATCGCCAAAGGCGGTGGAATAGGGCATATCGCCGTCGCGCCATTCGAGCGGCTGCGGGGCGCCTGCGCCAATCTGATCGGGGTTCACGTCTGTCATGGAAAAAGCCGATAGTCCTGCGCCGGTCTCAGGTCAATCGTCCTGCGAATTGCTGATCGTCGGCGGCGGCATTATGGGTCTCTGGGCGGCCGTCCATGCCGAGCGCCGTGGTATCCGTACCTTTGTCGCGGACGCCGGCAGCCTAGGCGGAGGTGCGAGCGGCGGCCTGCTCGGGGCGCTGATGCCGCACATGCCGGATCGCTGGTCGGAGAAGAAGCAGTTCCAGTTCGATGCGCTGGTCTCGCTCGAAGCCGAGATCGCAGGGCTCGAAGCCGAAACCGGACTTTCAGCCTGCTATAACAGGTCCGGGCGGCTGATCCCGCTACCGAAGCCGCATCTCAATAAAATAGCGCTCGGTCACTCCAGGGACGCCGAACACCATTGGCGGTCAGGGGACCGCCGTTTCCAGTGGCATGTGCTCGACAGGCCGCCGGTCGACGGCTGGATCGAGGCGTCCGCCGGCGAGAGCGGCTTCGTGCACGACACACTCGCCGCCCGCGTGGCGCCCCGCTCGTTGATCGCGGTGCTCACAGCCTTCCTGCGGCGGGCAAAGCATGTTCGCATCCTGGAGCATGCGACGGTTGCCGGCCTCGATCCCGAACGCGGCATTGCCGAGGTCGGCGGCGAGACCGTTGCCTTCGGGCGCTGCATCATCGCCGCCGGCCACCAGTCCTTTCCACTGCTCGAAGGCCTGACGCCGGGGCTGAAACAGCCACTCGGCCAAGCTGTGAAGGGGCAGGCGGCGCTGCTCAAGGCCGATATCGATCCTGCCTTGCCGACCATCTTCCTCGATGGGCTTTATGTCGTGGCCCATGAGGGCGGACATGCCGCGATCGGCAGCACCAGCGAGAACCGTTTCGACGATCCTACTTCCACCGATGCCCAGCTCGACGCACTGATCGACGCGGCGCGTGCGATCGTGCCGGCGCTTCGTTCCGCGCCGGTCGTCGAGCGCTGGGCGGGGCTTCGCCCGAAGGCGATCGACCGCGATCCAATGGTGGGCTGCCACCCTGACCATCCGCGCCTGATCGCGCTGACCGGCGGCTTCAAGGTCAGTTTCGGCCTCGCGCACCTGCTGGCGGAGGCGGCGATATGTATCGCAGGCGATGAACCTCACGAATTTTCGCTGCCGCAAAGCTTCGCGATTTCGAGCCATATCGCGGTGGCTTCACGTTAAACGTGAATTAGCCGCTGCTCTGCTTCGTTATTCTGTCATGCAAATCACCTATCTGCTTGCGCATCGACAGCGTCGGATCTGAACGGCGCTCACTTCCTTGATGGAGGAAATTGCATGCGCTATGCCATTTGCTTCACGCCTCCGGCGAGCGACCCGTTGTCGCTCGTGGCCGCCAATTGGCTTGGCCGAAACGTGTTTTCGGGCGATATGATGGAGCCTCCGGCAGTTCGTGGCCTCGGTATTCACGAGATCGCCTTCCATACCGCCGTGCCGCGGCGCTACGGCTTTCACGGCGTTTTGAAGGCGCCCTTTCACCTATCCCACGACATGCCCGAATCGCAACTCCTGCGCGATCTTATGCGGTTTTCCGGGACCTTCGTTCCCTTTCAGATTCCGCGTATCGAAGTTGCCCGGCTCGGCAATTTCTACAGCCTGCTGCCGAGCACTCCCTGCGAGCAGATCCAGTATCTCGCCTCGGCGATCGTGCAGGAATTCGATCGTTTTCGCGCACCGCTCAGCGAGGCCGAGATCGAACGCAGCGATCCGGACGGGCTGTCGGCGACGCAGTTTTCCAATCTGCATCGCTGGGGCAATCCCTATGTGATGGAGGAGTTCCGCTTCCATATGCCTGTGACAGGCCCCGTCAACGCGATCGACATGCCGCGCATCGAGCCGGTGTTGCGGACGATCTTCGAGCCAGTCCTCTGCGAACCTGTAATGGTTTCCAACGTTGCCCTGATGATCGAAGAGGGCACTGGCGGTCCTTTCCGCGTTCATTCGCTGCATCCGATGGGCAAGGTCAGCGCGCGCAAAATCGCTTGAATCTGCTGATGAGCTAAAGGCTTGTGCCGTAAAGGCAAAATCCGGCGGAGCAGTTTCCGTCTCGACATTCCGGCTGCGGATGCTACCGTTCCCCGTCTTTTCAGAAGGTGATTTGATGGTATCCGAGACTTATCCGCGCAATCTAGTCGGTTACGGGCGTCTGACGCCCGATCCGAAATGGCCGGACGAGGCACGCGTCGCTGTGCAGTTCGTCATCAACTACGAGGAGGGCGGCGAAAGCTCGATCCTCGACGGAGATCCGGCTTCCGAAAACCTGCTGTCGGAGATCGTCGGTGCGGCCGCCTGGCCGGGGCAGCGCAACCTCAACATGGAATCGATCTATGAGTATGGTTCGCGCGCCGGCTTCTGGCGGCTCTGGCGGATGTTCACCGATCTCAAGGTGCAGACGACCGTCTACGGCGTGACGCTGGCGATGGCCCGCAACCCCGAGGCCGTCGCCGCGATGAAGGAGGCCGGCTGGGAGATCGCCAGCCACGGCTACCGCTGGCTGGAATATAAGGATTTTCCCGAAGATCTTGAGCGCAAGCATATCCTCGAAGCCGTGCGCCTGCACACCGAGCTTACCGGCGAGCGGCCCTACGGCATGTATCAGGGCAAGCCTTCCGACAATACGCTTCGGCTGGTGCAGGAGGAGGGCGGTTTCCTCTATTCCTCCGATTCCTACGCCGACGACCTGCCTTACTGGGTGAAGGGCGTCGACGGTAAGCCCTTCCTGATCATCCCCTATACGCTCGAAACCAACGACATGCGTTTTGCGACGCCGCAGGGCTTCAATGCCGGCGATCAGTTCTTCACCTATCTGAAGGACGCGTTCGATACGCTTTATGAGGAAGGCAAGGCGGGCAGCCCGAAGATGATGTCGGTCGGATTGCATTGCCGCCTCGTCGGACGTCCCGGCCGGGCGGCAGCGCTGAAGCGCTTTATCGAATATGTACTGAAGCACGACAAGGTCTGGATTCCGCGCCGCATCGAGATCGCCGAGCACTGGCACAAGCATCATCAGCCGGAAGCGCTCTGATGATGTCGCGCGAGGATTTCGTTTCCCGCTTCGGCGGCGTCTTTGAACATTCGCCTTTCATCGCCGAGCGCGCCTATGACGCCGGCCACGTGACGGAGCCGCTGAAGGCGGCCGGCGTGCATGCGTCGCTAACCGCTGTCTTCCGGGCGGCAAGCCCGCAGGAGCGGAGCGGCGTGCTCAGCGCCCATCCTGACCTTGCCGGGCGTCTCGCGATAGCGGGCGAACTCACTGAAGACAGCCGGAAGGAGCAGTCCGGCGCCGGTCTCGACCGCTTGAGCCCGGCCGAACATGCCCGCTTCACCGAACTCAATTCGGCCTATGTCGAAAAATTCGGCTTTCCCTTCATCATCGCCGTCAAGGGGCTCGGCAAGGACGATATCCTGTCGGCCTTCGAAACACGGATCGGCAATGGCAGGGACGAAGAATTTGCGACCGCGACGGCGCAAGTCGAGCGGATCGCGCTGCTGCGCCTGACGACGATGCTGCCGGAGGCTGAATGAACGAGCGGCGCGCGATCGACTATCTCAATGAGATGTATGAGGCGGCATCCGAAGCGCTGTCTTTCGTCGGCGGAATGGATGGGGCGGCGTTTGCCGGGGACAAGCTCACTTTCAAGGCGGTCACCTTTTGCCACTTCACCATCGGTGCCGCGGCATCCCGCTTGCTGGTGACTCATCCGGAATTTGCGAGCGAGCATCCCGATCTGCCGTGGACGAAAATCTGCGGCACGGGCAACCGTATCCTCGACGGTGTCTTTGACCTCGATCCTTCCGACATCTGGGAGGCGACGTATCGCACGCTGCCGGAGCTTCTTTCCGCGATCGATGCCATCCGTCACTGGCATGCCGAAGGTGAGTGAGCGATTGCCCCCACATCTCGACATCCGTCCGCTTACGAGATCCGCCTTTGCTTCCTTCGGCGAGGTGATCGAAGCCGATCCCGCCTCGATGCGGCTCATCAATGGCGGCACGACGGAGCGTTTCCATGCGCTCGCCGCCACCGAGGCGACGGGCGAGGGTGCGCGCGTCATCATCAACCTCTTTCGCGGCCAGCCGCGCAGCTTCCCCTATGAAGTCACCATGATGGAGCGCCATCCTTTCGGCAGCCAGAGTTTCTCGCCGGTCTCGGGCCGTCCTTTTCTCGTCGTCGTCTCCGATGACGAGAACGGCCGCCCGGGCAGGCCGCAGGTGTTTCTGGCGCGCGGCGATCAGGGCGTGAACTATCGCCGCAACGTCTGGCATCATCCGCTGATGGCGCTCGGCCAAGCCTGTGATTTCCTGGTCGTCGACCGTGACGGGCCGGGCAATAATCTGGAAGAGTACTTCTTCGAAACCCCTTATATCATCAAAGAGCCAGCCCCATGACCGGACTGACCACACATGTTCTCGACACCGCTCTCGGCAAACCGGCCGAGGGCTTGAGGATCGATCTTTTCCAGCTTGACGGCGAGATTCGCAGGCATCTGAAGACGGTGGAGACCAATGCCGACGGCCGGGTTGACGGCGGCCCCATCCTCATTGGCGAAAATTTTCGGGCCGGAACCTATGAACTGGTCTTCCACGCCGGCGATTATCTGAGGGCCAGCGGCACGCCGCTGCCGCATCCCGCCTTCCTCGATCTCGTGCCGATCCGCTTCGGCATTGCCGACGTCACGGCGCATTACCATGTGCCGTTGCTGATATCGCCTTACGGCTATTCTACCTACCGAGGGAGCTAAAAAATGCGGTTTGCGGCAATCGCCGACATTCACGGCAACCACCTGGCGCTTGAAGCCGTGCTTGATGACATTCGCGCGCAGGGCATCGAGGAGATCGTCAATCTCGGCGACTTCTTCAGCGGACCACTTGAGGCGGGCAAGACGGCAGATCTGATGATGCCGCTTAATCTGACATCGGTTCGCGGCAATCACGACCGATACCTGATCGAACAGGATCCGGCGGCGATGCATGTTTCGGATGCCGCCGCCTATCGTCAATTGTCGCCGTCGCATCTCGATTGGGTGCGAAGCCTGCCGTTCGATACCGTCTATCGCGGCGAGGTCTATCTCTGCCACGCGACGCCGAAGGACGACAATCTCTACTGGCTGGAATCGGTGTCGCCGGAGGGCTTCGTCTTCCTGAAGCCGATCGAAGCGATCGCAGCACTAGCCGAAGGCATCGACCTGCCGCTGATCCTCTGCGGTCACAGCCACATCCCTCGAGTCGTCCGGCTTTCCGACGGCCGCCTGATCGTCAATCCTGGCAGCGTCGGATGCCCGGCCTATGACGACGAGCTGCCTTATTATCACAAGGTGGAAGCCGGCCATCCGCTGGCGAGTTATGTCATTCTGGAAAAGGCGGCGGGCGGATGGACATGGCAGTTCCGAACCGTCGCCTATGACCATATGGCGATGTCGGCACTGGCCGCCGAAAGGGGCCGTGCCGACTGGGCAGGCGCGCTGGCAGCGGGTTGGGTGAGATAGAGCATGATGCCGAAAAGTGTGTGCGGTTTTCGGGCGACATCATGCTCTAACTATTTACAGGATTCAGATATTAGGCCGAACCGGCCTAATATCATCCTGTTCTAGTCCAGATCCGCTTGCGCGGCGATCAGTCCTTCTTCGGTGCCGGCTTCGGCGCCGGAGGGATGATCGTTTGTGTCGGAGTTGCTGTCGGCATTGCAGTCTTTGCCGGGGCGGAAGCTGGCGTTGCCGGTCTTGCCGGTTTTGCGCCATCGAGATTTCCAAGAAGGGATGAGATGGCATCGTCGCCGTCGAAGCCGGCTTCCTTCAGCAATTTGTCCAGGATCGGTTTGTTCGCCTGGTAGGAGAGGAGCTGGCCGGCCAGTCCTTCGCCGAGCCCGATGCCATTTCCGCCGGCCGCTCCGTTTCCGCGGCCGAGCATGCCGCCGGTGTCGAATATCCTGATATCGGAGATCTTCTCGATCGGCTTGACCGCTTCGGCGAGCGCCTGCGGAATGATGCGGATGCGTTCGCGGGTGATCTCGAACTCGATGATAGCAGAGCTCAACTTGTTGCGCGCGTCGTTGAGCAACGCCTCGCTCTCGGCCGCGGCCTTGCCGGTTTCGAGAATGCCCTTGGCCTTGATGATCGCCGCATCCGCCTCGGCAGTGGCGAGCGTCTTGATGGCCTCGGCCTGGTCGCTTGCCGCCTGTTTTTCGGCTTCGGCGCCGACGGTGACGGCAGTCGCTTCGGTCTCGGCTTTCTTGCGTGCGTCGATGACGGCAATCTGCTTTTCGCGTTCGGCAATCTCGATCGCCTTGGCGGTGCCGACCTTTTCTTCTGCCGCTATCGCCAGCGCGCGCGCCGTTTCCGCAGCCGCCTTCGCTTCGGATTCTTCACGGCTCTTGTTGGCAACGGCGATGGCGCTCTCCTGTGCCACGATCTGGAGGTCGCGCTTGGCTTCGGTTTCGCGTTGCTGGACGGCGCGGGCGGCGTCGATGTTGGCGCTTTCGCGAGCCTGCTTGGCAGATGCCTCGCGTTCGGCGATCGCCTGTTCGGAAGCGATGCGGGCTTCCTCCTCGGCGCGTTTTGCGGCCTGCTCCTGCTGCGCGGTTTCGGCGCGTGTCGCCGCGGATTTGTTGGCGATGTCGCGTTCCTGGCTGAGTTCGGCTTCCCGTTTGGTCCGCTCGATGGTTAGCGATTGCTGGCGGGCCTCGAGATCCTTCTGGGCGATGGCGACTTCGGTGTCGCGAACGATCTCGTTTCGCTCCTTCTTGCGTCCCTCGGTGATGCGGGTCAATGCCGCAAGACCCTGCGCATCGAAGAAGTTGTTGGCGTTAAAATGCTTGATATCGGTCTGGTCGAGGCGTGTCAGCGACACGGATTCGAGTTCGAGGCCGTTCGACTGGAGGTCGGCGCCGACAGCTTCCTGCACGGCCTTGACGAAATCCATGCGCTGTTCCTGCAGCGCGTCGAGATTCATCGTTGCGGCGACCGAGCGAAGGCCGTCGACGAATTTCGCCTCGATCAGGATGCGGAGAGCCTCGGCGTCGTTGGTGCGGTTGCCGAGTGTCTGAGCTGCAAGCGCAATCGAGGAGGCATCGGGTTTCACGCGCACATAGAATTCGGCGCCGATATCGACGCGCATGCGGTCCTTGGTGATCAGTGCATCGCCTTCGCCGCGGCGAACCTCGAGGCGCAATGTCTTCAGGTTCACCCGGGCGGTCGAATGGAAGATCGGCAGGACGACCGAACCGCCGTCGAGCACGACCTTCTGGCCGCCGAGGCCGGTGCGCACATAGGCCTCATCGCGGCTGGAGCGCGTGTAAAGAGAGGCGAGGACAAAACCGATGCCGAAGATCAGAACAATCCCAATGCCGGCTGGTAGAATAACGTCGTACATCATTGCTGCTCCCTCAAAGATTGATTGTCCGCATCGGCGGGGTCGACCGGCGCGGGAATGGCGATAAACACATTTGCCTTGTGATCGACGAGAAGAACCGAAGCGCCGATCGCGAGCGGACCTTCGCCCTTGGCGGCTCGGGCTCGAAGCACATGCCAGTTTCCATGCTGATCCTTGACGCGGACGCGGCCCGGCAGTCCCTGATCGAGCGGGCCGATCGAGACCTCGGCGGTCCGGCCGAGCAAGGCGTCGAGATCGACCGCATAGGTTTCGTCGTGCGGTACGATCCGCGCCACGGTTCTGCTCGATGCCCTGACCATGGGGATGGTTGCGAGCGCGGCAGGTATGACGGCTATCAAGCTTGGCAGCGGCGCCCAGAAGGCGTTGGCGACGGCCTGCAACGCAAAGCCCGTCATCGCGAAAAAGCCGAGCGTCAGCATCATGAGAATCAGCAGGGGAACACCGCCGAGATTGAGCCAGGAAAGGTAAGCCAGGATGCCGTCATGGCCATGAACCTCTGGCTTTCCCAGAAATTCCGTCATCGAAAAACCCATGACCATCGCGAGCATCTCGATCGCGGTCAGGCCGACAAGGATCGCTGCGGCGATGGCAAAGGGCGCACATTCAGGGGAGAAAAGGAGTGCCATCGTGTTATCGGTTATCCGCCTTGAAGCGTGCGAACCGGGCTTCGATTGCCTGTTCGCGGTGCAGTCGGTCGAGTTCGTCCAATTCGGAACTGTGGCCATGCTCGCCAGCGGGAACTCCGGTCAGCCGCGAGACGGCTGCGGCAGCGCGGGCAGCATCTGCGCCCGGCGCGGACTGGCTATGACCGGTTGCGGCCTGTTCGGGATGCCGGGCAATGCTGCGCTTGAAATCGGCAAGGCGAGCGTCCGCCTCGCGGCGCGTGGCGAGCACGGCCTGCAAGGCTTTCTGGCCTTCGTCCAGCTGTTCCCTGGCATCGGCCAGCGCCTTATCCAGAGCTGCGATCTGGGATTCGAGATCGATCTGGCGGGCAACGCCGGCCTTTGCCAGGTCATCCCGCTGAGACGAGACAGCGAGGCGGATCTTCTGGTCGAGCGCGTTCAGGTCTTCGACGATTTCGTCCCTGCGGCTCTGGATGCGATATTCCTCGGCGTGCGCCTTGCCGAGATCGGTGCGGGCCTCATCAGCCGCCGCATCGATCTCGCGGACCGCCTGTTCGATGACGGCGATCTTGTTGACGCCTTCCGCCTTGTCGATCGCCGCATTCGCGATGCCCGCGATCAGGCGACCCATGCGTGAGAGAATGCCTTCGTTCGTCATGTTTTCCTCCATCCGAGCGGAATTCGGCGTGACGCCGATGTGAATCTCGTAACGGTCCTGGCCCGCAACGAGGTAGGCCGGAAAAATACTCTCCCATCCCCGTGAATAACCCGCGACATCGAAGGGCACGGCAACGCGTCCGTGCACCGTGGCGATCGTCAGGTCCGAGGGGCCTTTGATAGCGAAGAGCTTATCGTCGAGTGGCAGATGCGGCGGATCGGCGGTCGCGCCGCGATTGGCGGCGAAATCGCGAAGGCCGAGCGTGACCAGTCTCGCCGGCAGGCCCGTCTGCTCGCGGACGGTTTCATAGGCAAGGTCATGCAGCACGACGAGATTGGCGCCCGCCTTGTCGGCGACGAGGCTGGTCAGGATTTCGATCATCCTGAGATAGGCGGCAATGGTGTCGTCCAGCGCCTGCCGGGCGTAGTCGTCAGGCGCCAGCGTGTAGCGCAGCAGCGATGGATGCGGTGTCTTGCCTGTGGTAGCCATAGGCAAAACATAAAGCACCGCTTTTGTGCTTTCAAGATGCGGCGCTAAAAATACAACCTAGTCTTAACGCGCAGTTAGAAAGACCGAGGGCAGCGTCCAGTATCGAGATATTTAGGGAGCCGTTGCTGCGTCCGTCGCTGGCGGCAGGTCACTGCCGCCCGTCGATGATCGACGAATTCACGTCGTTGACGTCGCGCTTGCCGCAGAGCGCCATGGTGATGTCCATCTCTTTGCGGATGATGCCGAGCGCCAGCGATACGCCTTCCTTGCCCATGGCACCGAGGCCGTAGAGGAAGGGGCGGCCGATATAGGTACCCTTGGCGCCGAGCGCCACGGCCTTCAGCACGTCCTGGCCGGAGCGGATGCCACCATCGAGATGGATCTCGATACGGTCGCCGACGGCGTCGACGATCTTCGGCAGCATACTGATCGAGGAGGGGGCGCCGTCAAGCTGACGCCCGCCATGATTGGAGACGACGATCGCATCGGCGCCGGTGTCGACGGCCGCCTTGGCATCCTCCGGATCGAGAATGCCCTTGATGATCAGCGGGCCGCCCCATTGTTCCTTGATCCAGGCGACATCCGCCCAGGAAAGCCGCGGATCGAACTGCTCATGTGTCCACGAGGCCAGCGAGGCGATACTGGTGACATTTTTCGCATGGCCAACGATATTGCCGAAGTTGCGGCGCTTGGTCTGCAGCATGTCCAGGCACCAGAAGGGCCGGGTCGCCATCTGCCAGATATGTTTCGGGCTGAATTTCGGCGGCGCCGACAGGCCGTTGCGCAGGTCCTTATGCCGCTGGCCGAGGATCTGCAGATCAGCGGTCAGCACCAGCGCCGAGCATCCGGCCGCCTTGGCGCGGTTGATGAGGTTGAGGACGAAATCCTTGTCCCTCATCACGTAGAGCTGGAACCAGAAGGGGCGTGTCGTCGCTGACGCCACGTCCTCGATCGAGCAGATGCTCATCGTCGAAAGCGTGAAGGGAACGCCGAACTCCTCGGCGGCGCGTGCCGCCAGCATCTCGCCGTCGGCATGCTGCATGCCGGTCAGGCCGGTCGGCGCCAGAGCCACCGGCATCGACACTTTCTGGCCGATCATCGTCGTTGCCAGCGTGCGGTTGGTCATATCGACCATCACTCGCTGGCGCAGCTTGATCTGGCTGAAATCGCTCTCGTTCGCCGCGTAGGTCGATTCCGTCCAGGCGCCCGAATCCGCATAGTCGAAAAACATCTTCGGCACACGGCGCCGTGCCAGCTTTTTCAGGTCGGCGATGGTGAGCGGGGTGGCCATGAATTGAACCTTCACATCTGAATGCGACTATCGGCCATAACATGAATTTGGCAGGGGTGTTACGGGAAACTGGCCGTGCCGGGCTGCTTTTCACGGTCCAAATTCGAGAGTAGTAGGGCGTGTCATCGAAGCCCCGCCTTCAACGCAACACCTGCCACATAGGTCTCGGTGATCGCCCGGTCGTCGCCCATCGTCTGCAGCAGGAAGAGTTCCTCGGGCAGCGTCTTCACCACTTCCATCTTCAGCGCCATGGCGGGTGTCGCTGCCGCATCGAGCACGACGAGATCGGCCTCGGTGCCGGGTTCCAGCGTGCCGATCCGGTCCGCCAGCGAGAGGGCCTCGGCATTGCCACGCGTCATCAGGTAATAGCTTTCCAGCGGGTTCAGCCGTTCGCCGAGCAACTGCTGGATCTTGTAGGCCTCGTCCATCGTCCGCAGCATCGAATAGCTGGAACCGCCGCCGATATCGGTCGCCACGCCGATACGGACCGGCTTTTCCCGCCGCGCCAGTGCCTTCAGCGGAAACAGGCCTGAGCCGAGGAAGAGGTTCGAGGTCGGGCAGTGGACGGCGACGGCGCCCGCCTCGCTCATCGCGTCGGCCTCGCGCTCGGACAGGTGTATGCAATGGCCGAAAAGGCTTTTTGGCCCGAGCAGGCCGTAGTGGGAGTAGATGTCGGTATAGTCGAGCGCGTCGGGATAGAGCTCGCAGGTAAATCTGATCTCGTCGTGATTTTCCGAAAGATGCGTCTGGATGTGCAGATCGGGAAATTCGCGGGCAAGGACTGATGTCGCTTCCATCTGCGCCGGTGTCGAGGTGATGGCGAAGCGCGGGGTGATGGCGACGTGGTTGCGGCCCTTGCCGTGCCAGTCCGCTATCACCTGGCGGGTCTCGTCATAGCCCATCTCGGGCGTGTCGAGCAGGCCCTGCGGGGCATTGCGGTCCATCATCACCTTGCCGCCGACCATGCGCATATTGCGCCTCATCGCCTCGGCGAAGAAGGCGTCGGCCGAGGTCTTGTGCACGGAGCAATAGGCGACCGCCGTCGTCGTGCCGTGGCGGATCAACTCGTCGTAGAAATGCGTGGCGATCCTTTCCGCATGCGCGCTTTCGACGAAACGGCATTCCTCGGGAAAGGTATAGGTATTCAGCCATTCGAGCAGATTGGCGGCGTAGGAGGCTATCACCTGCATCTGCGGAAAATGCAGGTGCATGTCGATGAAGCCCGGCATGATCAGATGCGGGCGGTGGTCGATTTCGGTCGTGTCCGCGGCTGCTTTTGCCTTGACGTCGGCATAGGGGCCGATAGCGGTGATCAGCCCATCTTCGACCAACAGGCCGCCATCCTCTTCGTAAACATAGCTTTGGCTGTCGGCGAGGCTTAGCGGCGCGCGATGGAAGGAAAGCAGGCGGCCGCGCAGGAGTGTCGTCGTCATTGTTTCTTGCCTTCGACTGCGCTCTCGAACCAGGTGACCAGCAGCTTGCGCTCGTCCGGCGTAATGTCGGTGATGTTGCCGGGCGGCATGGCATGGCTGCGGCCCGCCTGTATATAGATCTCACGGGCACGGGCGGCGATTTCCGCGTCGTTTTCGAGCATCACGCCATTGGGTGGCCGCACGATACCCTCATAGACCGGCTCGGCCGCGTGGCACATGGAACAGCGCGTCGAGACCAGTTGTTTGACGGCGGGGAAATGCGGATCGCCGGCGAATTGCTGGAAGGCGGGCGCGACCGCCGCCGCATCCGTTTCGCCCGTCAGCAGCTTCGGCACGGTCGAAAGCCACATGATCAGGATGAAAAGAATGACGGTGACGATCCAGGTCCAGGTAGGCCGGCCCTTCCTGGCATGCGTCGTGTTGAACCAGTGGCGGATGGTGACGCCCATCAGGAAAACCAGAGCCGCAATCACCCCGTTGAACTGCGTACCGAAGGACAGCGGGTAATGGTTCGACAGCATGAAGAAGATGACGGGCAGCGTCAGGTAGTTATTGTGTAGCGAGCGCTGCTTGGCGACCTGCCCATATTTGGGATCGGGAACCCGTCCGGCGATGAGGTCGGCGACGACGATCTTCTGGTTCGGAATGATGATCATGAAGACGTTGGCCGACATGATCGTCGCGGTGAAGGCGCCGAGATGCAGGAAGGCGGCACGGCCGGTGAAAAGCTGCGTATAGCCCCAGGCCATGAAGACGAGCACGACATAGAGCACCGCCATCAGTCCCCAGGTGTTCCGCCCGAGCGGCGACTTGCAGAGCAGATCGTAGACGACCCAGCCGAGGGCAAGCGATGCCAGCGAGATTAGGATCGCGACGGGCGGACTGATATCCAGCACATGCCGATCGATCAGGAAGAGATCGGCGCCGCCGTAATAGACGATGCACAGCATCAGGAAGCCGGATATCCAGGTGAAATAGCTCTCGTATTTGAACCAGGTCAGGTGTTCCGGCATCTGAGCGGGCGCTACCAGATATTTCTGGACATGATAGAAGCCGCCGCCATGGACCTGCCATTCCTCGCCATAGGCGCCGGGTGGCAGATGTGGGCGTTTCACCAGTCCGAGATCGAGCGCGATGAAATAGAAGGACGATCCAATCCAGGCGATCGCGGTAATGACATGGAACCAGCGCGCCGCAAAGGCGAGCCATTCCCATGCTATGGCATATTCATACATCGAGTTCCCCTATCTTCCTCCGACTCGTGACATTGCGGAAATTTTGGCGGGGAGGGAAGAGGAGATTGAAGGACCACACGCTCAATCGCTGACGCGGCCAAAGGAGCATTGGAATGATCACCGCACTCTACAGCGATCAGGTCATCGCCGAAAACGCGCCAATGGACCGCCGGCTTGCCGCGCTCGTCCTCGCGCGCGGAAACCGCATCGGCTATATCGCATCCGGTCCGGACCCGCAGCGGGAGTTTTTCAACGAGAAACGGCGATATTATCGCAGCTACGGGCTTTCCCTCGATCTCTTCTTCGATCTCGACGTGCTTTCCGGTGACGAAGAGATCGGCCGGTTGTTTTCCTGCGACGCCATCCATCTTTCCGGTGGGCATACCGGCGATTTTCTGAGACGGCTGCGCCGAAACGGCATGCTGGACAAGCTGCGCTCATGGGCATTGGACGACGGCATTCTCGTCGGAACCAGCGCCGGGGCGATTTTGATGACGCCGACGATCGCCGTCGACGCGCTCTTTTCCGGCGGTCCGCCTGATGCGGTGCAGGATGGCGCGGCTCTTGATCTCTTGCCCTTCGATTTCTTCCCGCATCTGAACGACGATCCCGGCTATCTCTCCGCGCTGCTGCGCTACAGCGAGACGACGGCAACCCCCATTTTCGCATGCCGGGACGGCGAAGGTCTCATCCTCGGCAACGGGCTCGTCGAGATCTTCGGCGCTCCGCTGACGATTTCCGGCGGTTTTGCCGAAGCTGCCGATCGCGGCCGCGTCGCCGATCTGCTGTCGCGTGCCTAAAAGCTGCCGAGAAGGCTGTGTATTATCCCTGCCTTATACTTGATCTGCTAATTCAGCAGGCCTTGAACTACGACGACTCGATTACAGTTATTTTGCGGGCCGCCGGAATAAAATAAGAACCGTTAGATCATCGGCGGCGCATTCATCGACGGAGAAGATGCCCATGCGCAGCATTCTGACGTGTGTGATGATTGCGTATGCGTCGTTGGCGATGGCTCACGACGCACCCTTGGGGTGGAGTTACGACCCCTATTGTTGCAACGGCAACAGTCATAATGGCGATTGCCAAATGATCCCTTCGAAAAGCGTGACGGTGACGCCAGGCGGATATCGAGTGACGCTGATGCCGGGCGACCACCGGCTGGTCACGCATGCTCATGTCTTCCTGCTGCCGATGACGAAGGCGATGCAATCCGGCGATAACGACTATCATCTCTGTCTGTTCCCGAACGAGGATACGCCGCGCTGTTTCTATGCGCCGGAAATGGGATTTTGAAGCCGAGCCAGAGGACCGGACCCGGCTCACGAACCGGGTCCGACATGTCGTTGTCCGAAAATGGCTGCACACTTTAGGTGGCATGCATCAATTTCCGGCTGCCTTCATCTCTTCGAGGATCCAGTTGCGGAAGGCCTTGATCTTGGGCACGTTGCGACGGTTTTCCGGGTAGACGAGCCAGTAAGCCTTGCCGTCGCTGCGGGTCAGTTCGAAGGGTTGATAGAGCCGGCCGAGCGCTATCTCGGCCGCATAGAAGGCTGGATGAAGGATGGCGACGCCATGGCCGGCGATCGCGGCATCGGCTTCCACTGCCTGAGAGCCAAGCTGGTTGCGCGGGCGCCGATCGAGATCCGTCTCCGTGACGCCGGCAGCCTCGAACCATTGTTTCCACCAGATGTCGCCGGCGTCGAAGAGATCGAAGTTCAGGAGATCGCGCGGCTCCCTGATGCCGCCTGCCGCCTCCGCCAGTTTGGGGCTCAGCATCGGCGTGAATTCCAGGCCCATCAGCCGGTGCAGCGCCAGCCCCGGCCAGTTGCCGTCGCCCCAGCGGATGCCGACATCGATCTGCTCGCGGGCGAAGTCGATGATATCCGAACTCGCCTGAAAGCGCACCGCGATGGCCGGATGTTTCAAATGGAAGGAGCCGAGGCGCGGCGCCAGCCACTTCGAGGCGAAGGTATGGGTCGAACTGATGGCGAGCGTGCCTTCGACGCTATCGCGCGCCGTCGCCATCGCGTCGTGCAGCATGGCGAAGGCTTCGGTCACCTTCGGCGCCAGCCGCTCGCCGGTGTCCGTCAGTGCGATCTGGCGGGGACGGCGCAGGAAGAGCGGCTCGCCGACATTCTCCTCCAGCAGCTTAATCTGGTAGCTGACGGCGGTCTGCGTCATGCCGAGTTCGTCGCCCGCCTTGGTGAAACTTCCCAGCCGGGCAGCGGCCTCGAAGACGCGTAACGCATTCAACGGGAATTGTTTGGAGAGTTTCATGGATAAGTTCTCTTGATGCAGGCAGACGGTTGTTCGATTGGAATTGCAGCACTTTTGGCCGCAAACTGCAACTCATACCATCAAACCATCGAGGTGATGTCATGGATTGCTATGCTATCGAACAGAGCCCGCCGCAGCCGACCATCGGAATTTTCCGGCGCCTCGGCGGCCGGCTGGCGCGGATCTGGCGCATGCCCAGCCTTGATCTCGATACGGCGCCCGATCGCGTCAAGCGCGATCTCGGTTTCCTCGACGGGCGCGATCCCTATTACGAAGACGAGCGCATGCGGTAGGCGCCAAGCGCCGTCAGGATCTCGGCGGCGGTCATGGCGGCGATCACTTCAGGGCGCTTGTCTCTGACCGCCGTGCCGCCGATCGGCAACGTCAGCCGCTCCATCCAGCCGCGCTTGCCGCCGCCTTCGCGAGAAAGCCAGCTAGCGAAGGTGGCGCGCTTGGTCGCCGAGCCGATCATGCCGGCATAGGCGAGATCCGTTCTTTCCAGCGCTTCGCGGGCGATGAGGAAATCCAGCGCATGATCGTGCGTCAGGATGACCACCACACCGCCGGCCGGAATATCCTTCACTAGCGCTTCCGGCATCGGCATGAGCCGCGTCTTCGTCTCGGCAGGCAGGTTTGCGAGCTCTTCCTGCCGCGTTTCGACGACCGTCACCGACAGCGGCAGCGGCGCAAGGGCCGTTGCCAGCGCCCGGCCGACATGGCCGGCGCCGAAGAGATAGACCTCGGGCAGGCGCTCGATCTCACTGGTTAGCCTGGCCCCGATTTCTTCGGCAACCGCCTGCGTCACCCGGCGAAACCGCAATTGCGTGCGCCCACCGCAGCACTGACCGATGTCAGGCCCGAGCGGGATATCCATCTCCGCCACCCCGCCGGTTCCCGCCAAAATGTCCCGCGCATTCGCGATCGCCATGAATTCGAACTGGCCGCCGCCGATCGTGCCCCACAATGCGGTTTGCGATACCAGCATAAAGGTGCCGGCCTCGCGTGGGGTCGAGCCCTGCGTGCCGGTGATGTCGACCAGGATCGCGTCGGGGTGGGCGGTGAGGAAGGGGTGGATGTCGGTCATCGGTGGATGGTCGATGGGTTGGTAGGTGTGTCACCCCCCTCTGTCCTGCCGGACATCTCCCCCACAAGGGGGGAGATCGGTATGAGGCGGCGGCTTTCCGAAACAGAGAAGTCGTAGCGTAGAGTCGGACTTTGGTGATGTAGCGGCAGGGTAGCGAGGCGCAGAGCATTCCGTCTTGCTGATCTCCCCCCTTGTGGGGGAGATGTCCGGCAGGACAGAGAGGGGTATCGCTCACTCCAAGCTCCCTGCCCGCCCCGATCAACCGTCGTGGGCAACAAACCAGCCGGACGCGTTTCCATCTCCTACACCTGCTTCATCCGCTCGACCGCCATCAGCACCCGTTCCGGTGTCGCCGGAGCGTCGAGCCTCGGGCAGACCTTGTAGTTGGCCACACTTGCTACCGCCATCGACAGCGCTTCCAGCACCGAGATCGCCAGCATCAAGGGTGGTTCGCCGACGGCCTTGGAGCGGCCGATGGTGGCTTCGGTATTCTCGGACCATTCGGCGAGGCGCACGTTGAAGATCTTCGGACGGTCGGAAGCGAGCGGGATCTTGTAGGTCGAGGGGGCATGGGTGCGCAGCCGGCCCTTGTCGTCCCACCAGAGTTCTTCCGTCGTCAGCCAGCCCAGTCCCTGCACGAAGGCGCCTTCGACCTGGCCCATATCGATCGCCGGATTCAGCGAGCGGCCGACATCGTGGAGGATGTCGGTGCGATCGATCAGATATTCGCCCGTCAGCGTGTCGATCGAAACTTCGGTGCAGGAGGCGCCGTAGGCGAAATAATAGAAGGGCGTGCCGCGGCCGGCCTTGCGGTCCCAATGGATCTTCGGCGTCTTGTAGAAGCCGGCGGCGGAAAGCTGGACGCGGGCGAAATAGGCCTGCTTGATGAAATCGGGGAAGGGGATCTCGATCTCGCCGACGCGCACGCGGTTCGGCAGGAAGACGACGTCGGCGGTCCCAACATCCCATTTCTCGGCGGCGAAGGCCACCAGCCGTTCCTTGATCTGGCGGGCGGCGTCATAGGCGGCCATGCCGTTCAAGTCCGAGCCGGAGGAGGCGGCGGTGGCTGAGGTGTTCGGCACCTTGGCCGTCGTCGTCGCAGTGATCTTCACCCTGTCGATATCGACCTGGAAGCTGTCGGCCAGCACCTGCGCCACCTTGGTATAGAGGCCCTGGCCCATTTCGGTGCCGCCATGGTTCAGGTGGATCGAGCCGTCCTGGTAGATGTGGACGAGGGCGCCTGCCTGGTTGAAGGCGGTCATGGTGAAAGAGATGCCGAATTTCACCGGCGTTAGCGCGATGCCCTTTCTGATATAGCGGCTGTCGCGGTTGAAGGCGATGATGGCGTTGCGCCGCGCCCGGTATTCGGCCGTTTCCTCCAACTCCTCGACGATGCGGGCGATGATATTGTCCTCAACCTCCTGATGGTAGGGGGTGAGTGTGCGCTCCGAACCCGGCTGCCCGTAGAAATTCAGTTTGCGGACATCGAGCGGATCCTTGCCGACGGCATAGGCGATCTCCTCGATGAAGCGTTCGGCGCCGAGCATGCCCTGCGGCCCGCCGAAACCGCGGAAGGCGGTGTTGGAGACGGTGTGCGTCTTCAACGGCTTCGAGGTCAGATGCACATGCGGATAGAAATAGCTGGAATCGGCATGGAAGAGGGCACGGTCGGTCACCGGTCCCGAGAGGTCGGAGGAGAAACCGCAGCGCGCCGCATAGGTGGCGTCGACCGCATGGATGCGGCCTTCGGCGTCGAAGCCGAGTTCGTAATCGACGAGGAAATCGTGGCGCTTGCCGGTGGCGCTCATATCCTCGTCACGATCAGGGCGGAATTTGATTGCACGGCCGAGCTTCTTGGCCGCGATGGCGGCAAGGGCTGCGAACTGGTTGCCCTGCGTCTCCTTGCCGCCGAAGCCGCCGCCCATGCGGCGCACATTGACGGTCACGGCGTTCGAAGGGATGTCGAGCACGTGGCCGACAATGTGCTGGATCTCGCTCGGATGCTGCGTCGAGGACCAGACAGTGACCTCGTCGTCTTCGCCGGGGATCGCCACAGCGATATGGCCTTCGAGGTAGAAATGCTCCTGTCCGCCGATGCGCATCTGACCTTTCAGACGCATGGCGGCGTTGCTCATTTCCGTGTCCGGCTCGCCGCGCCGCAGCGTCATCGGGGTGATGACCAGCGGGCTGCCATTGGCGAGCGCGCCGTCGATATCGCTCCAATGCGGCAGGTCGCGATAGTCGATCTTGGCCAGCAGCGCGGCGCGGCGGGCGGCATCACGCGTCTCGGCGATGACGGCAAAGATCGGCTGGCCATGAAACTGAACTAAAGTTTCGGCCAGCAGCGGCTCGTCATGGCTGCCGTTGGAGCTGACGTCGTTGACGCCAGGCACATCCTTGCCGGTGAAGACCCAGACGACGCCGGGATAGGCGGCGACCGCGGACAGGTCGATGCTGAGGATTTCGGCATGCGCCCGGTCGGAGAGGCCGAGGGCGCCATGCAGCAGACCTGCGGGTTCGGGAATATCGTCGATATAATCAGCGGTTCCGGTGACATGCTTATGCGCTGAATCATGCCGCAGCGAGCCGTGCATCGGGCCTGCGATGATGGCCTTGCGGTCTTCGAAGGTGGATTTGTCCATTAGCGGCGTCCTCTACGGCCGGCACCGTTTTGGCGGCCCCTCATCCGGCTGCCGCCACCTTCTCCCCGCTTGCGGGGAGAAGGGATATGCCGCGCCGTCTCCGTTCCTCGCCACCTCTCGCAGGGCACGTCCCCTCTCCCCGCAGGCGGGGAGAGGGTTAGGGTGAGGGGCGATGTGGTGACTTTGGGAGGCCAGTTAGCGAAACAAACCATCACGCCACCTCCTCGAACCGCTTCAGCTCCGCCGGCGCGCCGACGGTCTCAAGATAGAACCGCGTCAGCAGGTTCTTCGCCGTCAGTTGTCGGTATTCCGCCGAGGCGCGCCAGTCGGTCAGCGGCTGGTAGTCGGCGTCGAAGGCGGACCGGGTCGCCTCGATCGTCGCTTCCGTCCATGGTTTGCCGATCAGCGCCGCCTCCACCGTGCGGGCGCGTTTCGGCGTTGCCGCCATGCCGCCGAAGGCGATGCGGATGTCGGTGATCATTTCGGCCTCGTCGAGCGTCAACAGGAAGGCGCCGAGCACGGCAGTGATGTCCTCGTCGCGGCGCTTGGTGATCTTGTAGGCAGCAAAGCGGCTGGCGGCTGCCGGATAGGGCACGAAGACGCTCTCGACGAATTCGCCGGGCTTTCGGTCCTGCTTGCCATAGGCGATGAAGAAATCCTCGAGCGGCATTCTGCGCTGGCCTTGCAGGGACCGCAGCGTCAGCGTCGCGCCGAGCGCGATCAGCGGCGGCGGGCTGTCGCCGATCGGTGAGCCGTTGGCGATGTTGCCGCCGATCGTGCCCATGTTACGCACCTGCTCGCCGCCAATGCGATCGATCAGCCGCCCGAGCGCCGGGATTTTCTGAGAAATCGCCTCGAAGGCCTTGGTATAGCTGACGCCGGCGCCGATGGTGACGCCATCTTCGCCTTCCGTGACCGACTGCAATTCGCTGAGGTGGCTGATGAAGACGACCGGGCTTAGCCTGCGCATCTGCTTCGTCACCCAGAGGCCGACATCAGTCGCGCCGGCGACGATAATTGCGTCAGGTTCCTGCGAGAGGACTTCGGCCAGTGCCTGCATCGAAGCCGGCACGATCAGCCGGTCTTCGCCATTCGCAATCCTGATCGTGCCACTCGCCTGCATTGCCCAAAGCCGCGCGACGATTTCAGAGCGCGTCCGTTCCAGCGGATCGAAGAGCGTGCTCGGCCGCATCAGGCTCACCTGCTCGGCGGCCTTGACGATCGGCTCGTAGCCTGTGCAGCGACAGAGATTGCCTTGCAGCGCTTTTTCGATTTCCTGGCGGCTCGGCTTTTCCTTGGCGAGCCAGAGGCCGTAAAGCGACATGACGAAGCCCGGCGTGCAGAAGCCGCATTGCGAGCCGTGACAATCGACCAATGCCTGCTGCACTGGATGCAGCGCGCCGTCCCTGCCGGCCAGATGCTCGACCGTTACCACATGGGTGGCGTGCAGCGAGCCCATGAAACGGATGCAGGCATTGACGGATTCATAGGCGAGCTTGCCGTCCGCCAGCCGGCCGACGAGCACGGTGCAGGCGCCGCAATCGCCCTCCGCGCATCCTTCCTTGGTGCCCGTCAGGCGTCGCTTCAACCGCAGAAAATCGAGAAGCGTCTCGGTTGGCCTGACATCGGTGAGCGCGATGTCCTCGCCATTCAGGATGAAGCGGATGCTGTCGTTCATGATATTCCCGGTTGTTTTTCCAAATGGTTAAGCCGCCGTCCAGCCACCGTCAATCGAGATATGCGTTCCGGTCACCTGCCGGGCCGCATCGCTGGCAAGGTAGAGCGACAGCGCGCCGATTTCCTCGGCCTTGACGAATTCATGCGTCGGCTGCGCCTTGAGGATGACCTCGCTCTTTACCTGTTCCTCGGTCATGCCGCGCGCCTTGGCGGTATCCGGTATCTGCTTCTCGACGAGCGGCGTCAGCACGTAGCCGGGGCAGATGGCGTTCACGGTCACGCCGAGTTCGGCAAGCTCCAGCGCCGCCGTCTTGGTCAGGCCCAATATACCATGTTTTGCCGCGACATAGGCGGATTTGAAGGGGGAGGCAACGAGCCCGTGGGCGGAGGCGATGTTGATGATGCGGCCGTGTTTCTTTGCCTTCATCAGCGGGATCGCGGCGCGCATGGTATGAAAGGAACTCGACAGATTGATCGCGATGATCTGGTCCCATTTCTCGATCGGAAAATCCTCGATCTTCTCGACGTGCTGGATGCCGGCATTGTTGACCAGGACATCGACGCCACCGAAGGTCTTGGCAGCCGTTTCGATCAGGTCGGCGATCTCGGCGGGCTTCGTCATGTCGGCCGGATGATAGAGCGCCCGGCCTTTGGACAATGATTCAAGCCGTTCGACGATCGCCTTGATTTCATCTGCCTTTCCGAAACCGTTGATGACGATGTTGTCGCCCGTTTCGGCGAAGGCAGTGGCGATCGCAAGGCCGATGCCGCTGGTGGAACCGGTGACGACGACTGTTCTGCTCATGCTGTTCTCCCTGAAATCGCGACGCTGCGTTGCAGCGTTGGCTGCGAAGTTATGCCCAAAGCCGGCGGGCTGGCAATTCCGCTTTATTCGCTTTTCTCACCCGCATCCGTGTCCTATTGATTTGCTTCGACAATTGACATGCTGAGGGAGGGTTTTCATGAGCGGATATGTTCTGGCGATCGATCAGGGAACGACGTCGACGCGGGCGATCGTCTTCGATGGCGACATGCATGTCGCCGGCAAGGGCCAGAAGGAATTCACCCAGATCTATCCGCGCTCCGGCTGGGTCGAGCACGATCCCGAGGAGATCTGGGATTCGGTCGTCTCCACCGTCCACATGGCGCTGCGCGATGCCGGGATCGAGGCTAGGGATCTTGCCGCGCTCGGCATCACCAACCAGCGCGAAACGGTCGTCGTCTGGGAGCGCGAAACGGGCCGGCCGATCCAGAATGCCATCGTCTGGCAGGACCGGCGTACGGCAAGCTATTGCGACAATCTGAAACGGCAGGATCTCGAGCGGCTGTTCACGAAGAAGACCGGGCTGATCCTCGATCCGTATTTTTCCGGCACCAAGCTCTCCTGGATGCTGGCTAACGTGAAGGGCGCGCGGGCGCGCGCCGCCAGGGGCGATCTCTGCTTCGGCACGATCGACACCTTCCTGATCTGGCGGCTGACGGGTGGCAAGAGCTTCGTCACCGATGCCACCAACGCCTCGCGCACGCTGATGTACAACATTGCCGAAAACGCGTGGGACGAGGATCTGCTCGATATTCTGAGGGTCCCCGCCGCCATGCTGCCGGAGGTCAAGGATTGCGCCGCCGATTTCGGCACGGTCGATCCTGATATTTTCGGTGCTGCTATCCCGATTCTCGGCGTGGCCGGCGACCAGCAGGCAGCGACCATCGGCCAGGCGTGTTTTGCGCCGGGCATGATGAAATCAACCTACGGCACCGGCTGTTTCGCGCTGCTCAACACCGGCGCCGATATGGTGCGGTCCAAAAACCGGCTGCTGACCACCATCGCCTATCGCCTGAACGGCGAGACGACCTATGCGCTGGAAGGTTCGATCTTCATCGCCGGCGCAGCGGTGCAATGGCTGCGGGACGGGCTCGGCATCATCGGCAGCGCCGCCGAGACCAATGCCCTTGCCGAAAGGGCCGATCCGACACAGGAGGTTTATCTTGTTCCCGCTTTCACCGGTCTCGGCGCGCCGCATTGGGATGCCAAGGCGCGCGGCGCGATCTTCGGGCTGACGCGCAACAGCGGGCCGGCGGAACTCTCCCGGGCAGCACTGGAAGCCGTCTGCTACCAGACCCGCGATCTGCTCGACGCCATGCAGAAGGACTGGAAGAACGGCACGGAGGACACGGTGCTGCGCGTCGACGGCGGCATGGTCGCCTCTAACTGGACGATGCAGCGCCTTGCCGACCTGCTCGATGCCCCGGTCGACCGCCCGGTCATTCTCGAGACGACGGCGCTGGGGGCCGCCTGGCTCGCCGGCAGCCGGGCAGGGGTGTGGCCGGACCGGGACGGTTTTTCGGCGACGTGGAAACGCGATCGGCGGTTTGAGCCCGAGATGGACGAGAAGGTGCGGGCGGCAAAGCTCAAGGGTTGGAAGAATGCGGTCAAGCGGACCTTGAGCGAGGGCTAAGGGGCGATCAGCGCCGTACTATAGCTCCGCTCGTCCCGGGAGACGCCCGGCCATTTTTTCAGCCACGGCGTCGCCGTGTTCGAGAAGATTACGAATTTCCCATCAATAATTTTTTGATGCGGCCTGTCGGGTAAGCGGTTACTCCTTCGTCATTCAAAAAGAGGAGTGAGCGATGCTTTATGCAATCCTTTGTTACGCCCATGAGGAAACCGTCTTCGCCTGGAGCAAGGAGGAAGAAGCTGCCGTCATGGAGAAACTCTACGCCGTGCAGGAGCCACTTGCCGCATCCGGCAAACTCGGCCCTGTCGGCCGGCTGATGCCGACCACGGCTGCGACCACGGTGCGCAAGGGCAAGGACGAGCCCCTGGTCATCGACGGGCCTTTTGCGGAAACGAAAGAGGCGCTTCTCGGCTTCTATGTCGTCGACTTTGAAACGCTCGACGAGGCGATCGCCTTCTCGAAGCAGCTTTCATCCGTCAATCCAGGTTCCACCTCTTACGAAATTCGGCCTTTCTACGTCTTCAGGCCCGGAGATGCTTCATCATGACAGACATTGCCTGGATCGACCTCGCGCTTGCATCGGCCCGCCCGAAGGCGCTCGGCGCGCTGCTGCGCTATTTCCGCAATCTCGATACCGCGGAAGAGGCGTTTCAGGAAGCGTGTCTCAGGGCGATCCGGACATGGCCGGAGAAAGGGCCACCGCGTGATCCCACAGCCTGGCTCATCTTCGTCGGCCGCAATAGCGGCATCGATGCGGTGCGCAAGCGGGCAAAGATCCAGGCTCTGCCGGATGAGGACGCCATCTCCGATACCGAGGATGCCGAAAGCGATATCGCCGAGCGGCTGGACGATTCCAATTATCGCGACGATATTCTGCGGCTGCTGTTCATCTGCTGCCATCCCGATCTGCCGGCAACCCAGCAGATCGCGCTGGCGCTACGCATCGTTTCCGGCCTTTCGGTGCAGCAGATCGCGCGTGCCTTCCTGGTTTCCGAAAGCGCCATGGAACAGCGCATCACCCGGGCCAAGGCGCGCGTCGCCAAGGCCGGTGTGCCTTTCGAAACACCGAGCCCGCAGGAGAGGGCCGAGCGGCTCTCGATCGTCAGCACAATGATCTACCTGATCTTCAACGAGGGCTACAGCCAGGCCGATCCCAGGCATGAGGCGGCTGCCTTCAGCGACGAAGCGATCCGGCTGGCGCGCTTGATGCTGCATATCTTCCCATCCGAGCCGGAACTGATGGGGCTGCTTGCGCTCATGCTCCTGCAGATCTCGCGCCGGCCGGCGCGCTTCAATGCCGGAGACGAGATCGTGCTGCTCGAAGATCAGGACCGGTCGCTCTGGAACCAACCGTTCATCAATGAGGCTTTAGCGCTGCTCGACAAGGCGCTGCGCCACCGCAAGCCCGCTCCTTATCAGATTCAGGCTGCCATCGCCGCTGTTCATTCCCGTGCAAAACGCGCCGAGGATACAGACTGGGTGGAGATCGATCTGCTCTATCGCGCGCTGGAGCGTATCCAGCCGTCGCCAGTGATAACGCTCAATCGGGCCGTCGTCGTCTCCAAGCTCCAAGGTCCGCAGGATGCTCTCGATCTCATCGATCCACTTGCCGAAAAGCTCTGCGGCTATTTCTATTATCATGGCCTTCGCGGCGGGTTGCTGAAGCAGCTTGGCCTGGCCGACCAGGCACGCGAAGCCTTCGATCGCGCCATTGCAGTGGCCCATTCGGCGGCTGAGGCAGCCCATATTCGCCGGCAGATCGACAAGATGCAGGAAGAGGCGACGCAGCCGATCGCAAAATAAATCAAGAAAAAGCCGGCGCGATGTCGGAACGGCGAACTGCGACACGTCCTTGTAACAACCTGATACGAAACAGGTTTCACTCAAGATGGAGAGATGTCGAAATGACCGCCAGCACGCAACATAAACTCGTCCTCGTTCGCGAATTCGACGCGCCGCGCGAGAAGATCTACAAGGCATGGACCGATCCCGACCTGCTGAAGCAGTGGTTCGTGCCGCGTCCTTGGGGTGTGGCGGAAGCAACGCTCGACGTCCGCCCCGGCGGCTCCAGCGTCGTCGTCATGCATGACCCCGAGGGCAATCAATACCCGAACCGTGGCGTCTATCTCGAGATCGTCGAAAACGAGAAGATCGTCTTCACCGATGCCTATACCAGCGCCTGGGTGCCGGCCGAGAAACCTTTCTTCACGGGCGTCATCCTGCTCGAAGATCTCGGCAAGGGTCGCACGAAATATACGGCCAAGGCGCTGCACTGGCGCGCCGAGGACAAGGAAGCGCACGAGAAGATGGGTTTCCACGAAGGATGGGGCAAGGCTGCGGACCAACTGGCGGAGCTGCTGGCGAAGATGTGAGCGGCGAGGTGAGGCGGCGCGGCGAGACCGCGTCGTCCTGACGCTTCAAGTAAGGTTTAAGGCGGTTCGAAAGATGATTCCGCCGGTGCTTCGAAGTCGTTGAATTCAGATTCGAATTGGTCTTCGATCTATCTTCCAGATCGTCAGAGACATCATGCCGCCTATCGAAATTCTCGAACATTCCGTTCCAGAATTTGTATTTGCGCTCCATCCCCGGCATCCTTATCTCAGCCGAGAATTCAACAGGATGCCGATGATGGAACTGGGGCTTTACACATTCGCCGACGTCAATCCCAACCCCTCCCGCACCAAGGGCGCGGAAGGGGCCGAGCGGCTGAAGCATCTTATCGAGGAAATCGAGCTTGCCGATCAGGTGGGGCTCGACGTCTTCGGCCTCGGCGAGCATCACCGGCCGGATTATGCGGCGTCTGCTCCGGCAGTCGTGCTGGCGGCGGCTGCCGTCAAGACCAGGAATATCCGGCTGACGAGTGCGGTCACCGTGCTCTCCTCCGATGATCCGGTGCGTGTCTTCCAGCAGTTTTCGACGCTCGATCTGATCTCCAACGGCCGGGCCGAAATCATGGCGGGGCGCGGCTCCTTCATCGAGTCCTTCCCGCTGTTCGGCTATAATCTCGAAGACTACGACCAGCTTTTCGAGGAGAAGCTCGATCTGCTGCTGGCGCTGCGCGACAGCGAGGTTGTGGAGTGGAAGGGTGAGCTTCGCGCGCCGATCAACGGGCGCGGCGTCTATCCCAGGCCGCTGCAGAATACGTTGCCGCTCTGGGTCGCGGTCGGCGGTACGCCGCAGTCGGTGGCGCGCGCCGGCGCGCTGGGCCTGCCGGTGGCGCTGGCGATCATCGGCGGCGAGCCGCGCCGTTTTGCGCCGCTCTTCGATCTCTACCGCGAGGCCGCGCGCCGGGCAGGGCAGGATCAGTCGAAGCTGAAGACCAGCATCAATGTCCACGGCTTCATCGCCGATACGACGGCCGCCGCCGCCGACCAGTTCTACGGTCCGCAGGCCGAGGTGATGAACCGCATCGGCCGCGAGCGCGGCTGGGGACCGACGAACCGGGCGCATTTCGACATGTCGCGCGGGCCGAACGGTGCGCTCTTCGTCGGTGATCCCGAGGTGGTTGCCGAAAAGATCATCGCCCATCATGCACTCTTCAAGAACGACCGCTTCCTGCTGCAGATGGCCATCGGCCTGATGCCGCATGCCGAGATCATGCGCGGCATCGAGCTTTACGGCACGAAAGTCGCGCCGATCGTCAGAAAGGCGTTGACTGATAGCAGCGAAGAGGCGAAAGCCACGGCTTGACGAGCGCATAATGCCGAAAATCGGAATCGATTTTCGCAACGGAGTATGCGCAGATTCGAAGTGACAGAGCGTCCTTAGGGCTTCCTGTTGGAGGCGCGGCGCTCTAAGGCGGCCGCTGCCGCCCTGCGCAAGGCCGGAACAGACGAATGGTTATCGCAAACGACGACGAACTGGTAAAGCTCAAGGAGATTGGCCGCATCTGCGCCAACGCCATTCAGGTGATGGCGGCGGCGATGGAGCCCGGCATGACGACTCTGGAGCTCGACCGGATCGGCCGCAAGGTGCTCGAGGATTCGGGCGCCCGCTCGGCGCCGGAGTTCTGCTACCAGTTTCCCGGCGCCACCTGCATCAGCATCAATGAGGAAATCGCCCACGGCATTCCCGGCCCGCGCGTCATCCGCGCCGGCGATCTCATCAATATCGACGTCTCGGCGGAAAAGGACGGCTTCTTCGCCGATACCGGCGCCTCCTTCACGATGCCGCCGGTCAAGCCGAAGATCGAGCGGCTCTGCCGCGACGGCAAGCGGGCGCTCTGGGTCGGGCTCAACCAGGTCAAATCGGGCGAGCCGCTGGCAAAGATCGGCACAGCCGTCGGCGCCTTTGCGCAAAAGAACCGCTATACGCTGGTCGCCAATCTTGCGAGCCACGGCGTCGGCCGCTCGCTGCATGAGGAGCCGACCGAGCTCTCGACCTGGCCGGACCCTTCGGAAAAACGGATGATGACGGAAGGTCTCGTCTTCACCGTCGAGCCGTTTCTCTCGCTCGGCGCGACATGGGCCGAAGGCGGCGACGATGCCTGGACGCTCTATGCCGATCCGAAGGCGCCGACCGTGCAATACGAACACACGGTGGTCGCGACGCGCAACGGGCCGGTGATTTTGACCTTGCCGGATGAGCGGGCGTAAGACCGACGCTGGACAATGAAGATGGCGGGAGCTAACTCCGTTTCAAATCCCGCCACACAGTCTTCGCCTCAGCCCCGCGTTCCCGGCCTGCCGCCTTGCAGGATTTCGGTGGCGGCGCGTTCGAGGATGCCGGCAATGCGGGCGGCTTCGGGTTTCGACCAGGGATAGCGCATCCGCATGGCCGAGCGCAGCAGCATGCGGGCGGCGCGGATATCACCACCGTCCTGCATGAAATCGCCGTCATCGCCTTCGTCGGCGCCGTGACGGTCGGTTTCGAAGACACGCTTCACATGGGCCATCTTCTCGCCGATACGTTCCAGCTTGGCGAACGTATGCAGGATCATGGCGCGGTTTTCCTCGACGCGACCGCGGCCGGCCTCGGTGATACGGTAGAGCTTCTTGGCGCCCTCCACCTCGACCTCGGCAAGGCCGGTTTCCTCGAGATAGGTCAGGGCGGGATAGATGACGCCGGGGCTCGGCACGTAGAAGCCGCCGGACCGCTCCTCCAGCAACTTTATCAATTCATAGCCGTGGCGCGGCTGCTCAGCGAGCAGGGCCAGGATGACGAGCTGGAGATCGCCAGCCGCAAATTTGCGGCCCATGCGGAAATCTCCGCCGAACATGCCGCCTTTAAAACCTCTCATGGTCCTTCCTTTCATCGTTAGATGTATCGTTAACTATATCGTAAAATATACATCGTAAGATAATTGTTTTCAAGAGGGGGAGAAATTTTCCGACGTTTCGGGAAATTGATCGATCGATCAGAATTACTTGATTGTGATGCCGGTGCTGCAGCGCGATAAACACGGGCATGCTCGCCCGCACCCGAAACTCCCCACCGAACCTCGTCTCCACCGCCGCTGCCGGCGCCGTTGCCATGGCTGCTGCCATGGGCTTCGGGCGCTTCTCCTACACGCCGATCCTGCCCGGTATGATCAGCGGTGTGCCGCTTTCGGCGGCAGATGCCGGCTTCATCGCATCGGCGAATTTTGTCGGTTATCTCGTCGGTGCTGTGCTTGCCGCCTATGGCTGGGCGGCCGGACGTGAGCGGCTGGTGGCGCTGCTGTCGCTGCTGGCAACCGCGATCCTGCTTGCCGCCATGGCCGCCACCGATTCTGTCGCCGTCTTTGCCATCATTCGCTTCCTGGCCGGCATCGCCAGCGCTTTTGCGATGGTCTTCACCTCGTCGATCGTGCTCAGCCACGGGGCTGCTGCCGGCAACGACCATGTGCAGGCGGCACATTTCGGCGGGCCGGGGGCAGGTATTGCGCTTTCTTCGGTCATGGTGCTGCTGATCGGACTTGCCTTTCACGACGGGCCGGGCGGTTGGCGCGCCGACTGGATTGGCGGGGCGCTCTACTGCGCGGCAAGCCTCGTCGTCGTCTTCCTGCTATTGCCGTCGGCGCCGGCGCAATCGGCGCAGACGGGCAAGGAGCCGGCGCTGGTCTGGAACCGGCCGATGGTGCTGCTGACGCTGTCCTACGGCCTGTTCGGCTTCGGCTACGTCATCACCGCGACCTTCCTCGTCACCATCGCACGTCTTTCTGCAACGGGACCCTTCGTCGAATTCCTCTGCTGGTTCATCGCCGGCCTGACGGCTGCGGTGGCGCTGTTTGCCTGGAAGCCGCTGGTCAAGCCGCTCGGGCTTGGGGGCGTCTACGTCGCAGCCCTTCTGGTCGAGGCCGCCGGGGTGCTTGCGACGGTCGCGCTACCGCCTTCTGCCGCACCGCTGATCGGCGGGGCGCTGTTCGGGGCGACGTTCCTGGCGATTACTGCTTTTGGGCTGCAGATCGGCCGCAAGCTTTCGCCTGACAGTCCGCGGCGGATCCTGGCGATGATGACGGCCGCCTTCGGTGTCGGCCAGATCGTCGGGCCTGTTGTTGCCGGCTGGATCGCTGAGCGCACGGGCAGCTTCACCGTGCCCACGATGATCGCCGCCGTGGCACTTGTCGCCTGCGCAGCGCTGGTGATGCCGGTGATCAAGAAAATTGCTTAACCGGTTACAACTCCGTAACAATCGGCTGAACCCATTGCTGCGTCCTTCGAACTGCCTTAGTTTCCGGCACAATCAGTGTTCGACGAACTCCCGAGACTCACAGTTCAGGAAAGCAAGCTCCCCGTGTTTCATTCCTTCTTCCCTCAGCCAAAAGCGTTCTTTACTTCGCTCGTAATCTGGACGCTGGCTGCGATTTTTGGCTGGTATTTCTTCGCCGCTGGTCTTGGTGCTTCTCTCGGTTTTGCATCAGTTCCTGAAGAGCAGCAGCCGATCGATCTCTCCTTCTTCCTGCTGCCCGAAAATGTCTGGTTCTACGGCTATTTCCTTCTGTCGGCGGTGATCTTCTGCGGCGCATGGCATCTGAAGGCGCGGAACCACCCCTGGAAGATTTGGTCGATCTGGGGTTCGGCACTGATCATCTTCGTGACCTACTTCGGCGTCCAGATCAGCGTTGTGATCAACAACTGGCGCCGGCCCTTTGGCGACCTCCTGCAGAACGCATTGTCCAAACAGCCAGGCATTTCCGTCGACAATTTTTACAGCCTAATGTGGGTCTTCTGCCAGATCGCATTCCTCAGCATGTTCGTATCGATCATGACTGACTTCTTCACCAGCCATTACATCTTCCGCTGGCGAACGGCGATGAACAATTTCTATATGTCGAAGTGGGAAAAGCTTCGTCACATCGAAGGTGCCTCCCAGCGTGTTCAGGAAGATACGATGCGCTTTTCGAGCACGCTCGAAGGTCTTGGTATCAGCCTCATCAACTCGGTGATGACGCTCGTGGTATTCCTCCCAATCCTTCTGGCGCTGTCGCATTACGTGACCGAACTGCCGTTCATCGGGCCGGTGGCGAATTCGCTCTTCTGGCTGGCGCTGTTCTGGTCGGCGTTCGGGACGCTCCTGCTGGCGATCGCCGGCGTCAAGCTGCCGGGGCTGAATTTTCGCAACCAGCGCGTCGAAGCGGCATATCGCAAGGAGCTGGTCTATGGCGAGGACCATGCGGAACGGGCTGAGCCGCTGACCGTCAGAGAGCTCTTCGGCAATGTTCGCCGGAACTATTACCGCATGTATTTCCACTACATGTATTTCAATGTCGCCCGTTATTTCTATATCCAGGCCGACGCGCTCTTCGTGGTCTTCATGCTGGTGCCGACGATCGTGGCGGGCACGATCACCTATGGTATCTTCCAGCAGATCTCGACCGCCTTCGGACAGGTCAGCAATTCGTTCCAATATCTCGTCAACTCCTGGACGACGATCATTGAACTGCTCTCGATCCACAAACGCCTCAAGGCCTTCGAGGCGGCGATCGACGACGAACCGCTGCCGGAGATTGACCAGCGCTACCTGGAGCGTGAGGGGGGAGTTGTTCATGCCGACGGTTGATGGATAGGGCTTGTTCGTGATCGAAACGTCGGCGCGGGTGGCACCCTCATCCGCCTGCCGGCACCTTCTCCTCGCCAGGGAGAAGAGACTTTCCGCAACGTCTCGATTCCCTCTTCTCCCCAGCGGGGAGAAGGTGCCCGTAGGGCGGATGAGGGGGCGACACGGCACGCCGTCTCATCCAATCGGATCTAGAGACACCTTGCAGTCTTGGTAGCAGCCGCCGTCAAAGACCGGACGTCTGCAATTTCCCGCGCGCCTCGATCATCGGGATCGCTTCAGAATAGCTGACGCAGGCCACATCCGTTCGGTGGCAGACGTCGCTGACCAGTCGGTCGAGGGCGCGCCAGTAGGCGCCGCCGTTCATTTCGACGAAATGGAAGCCGAGCTGTAGCGGAATGCGGGCGCCGGCATATTGCTTGTCGAAAGCCTCCTTGAAGGCGGCATAGGCGCGGTCCTCGAATTCCGCGGAGTCGGCCGTATCCTCCTCACCCTTCGAATGGCGGACGAAGAGATTGTAGTCCATGCCGATGATCGGCTTGTCGTTCGGGCCTTCGGGGATCAGCGGCAGGCCGAAGCGGATGATGCCATCTTCCTCGACAGGCATGGCAGGCCCTTTGGTGACGAGGCTCGCATCATAAGTGAAGCCCGCCTTCTTTTCGGCGGCGATCATGTCAGCGCCCGCGGTTGCCGAGAGATAGGGGGCGCGAAAGCCCGTGATGCCGTGATCGACCAGATCCTGCCAGCCGGCCGGCTCCCGCAGGTCGACGCTCTTCCAGGCGTTTTTCAACGTCGCATGGAAGGTGGCGTATTCGGCCGACCAGTCGGCCTCGCTCCAGAGGCGGCCGTCGAAATGGCCACAGGCATGGCTCGATATGTCATGTCCTTCGAGATGGGCGTGCCAGATATTGCCGAGGCGCTCGCGGATCTCGTCGTCGCTCTGGGCGAAGCCGACATTGGATTTTCCGCGTTTCTGATGGGGCGCCTGGTAGGCCTTCTTCGCCGCCTCGTTCATCAGAAAAGTGCAGGAAAGGAAATAGGTGAAATGGGCGCCGTTTTTCGCCGCCATCTCGCGGCTCTTCAGCCAGAGCGCGTTGTCGTGGGCCCCATCGAAGGAAATGATGACGAGCTGTTTCGGCCGGTCGGCCGCCTCTGCAATTGCCGGAACGAGGAGCGAAACAGAAAGGCAGGCGGAGAGGAGGGAACGAGACATGGGCACCGCGACAATTTGTTCGCGGTTTCCCTCCGACAGAATTGCGGCGAAGCTGCGGTCGCGCTGGCATTTTTTCACGCCAGCGGCTAAGCCAACACAAACGGCACGAAAGGGATCCGCAATGACATTGCTTATCGTCGGCATCATACTTTTCCTCGGGGTGCATCTGGTGCGGGTGCTGTTGCCGGACTTTCGCCGCTCAATGATTGCAAGCCTCGGCGAGAAGGGCTGGCGGGCGGCCTATTCGATTGCCAGCATCGCCACACTGATCCTGTTGATCTACGGCTTCGGGCAGGCGAGGCAAGTGACCGGAATGCTCTACAATCCACCAGTCTGGATGGCGCATATATCAATCACGCTGATGCTGATCGCGATGATCTGTCTCGTCGCCTCGCTGCTGCCGGCGGGGCATATCGCGACCAAGACCAAACATCCGATGGTGCTGTCGGTGAAGATCTGGGCGCTGGCGCACCTGCTTGCCAATGGCGAGACGTCGTCGGTCCTGCTGTTTGCCGCCTTTCTCGCCTGGGGCGTCATCCTGCGCATTTCCCTGAAACGGCGGCAGCGGGCGGGCGAGATCACGCTCCGGCCGTTCGTCTCGGCCAAATACGACCTCTATGCCATCATCATCGGCATCGTCGTCTGGGCGCTGATCATCTGGAAGCTGCACGAATGGTTGATCGGCGTTTCGCCGCTCGTCATCTGACCTGCGCATAACCCCAAAAATCGATTCCGATTTTCGGAAAGGATTATGCACGGATTCAAAGTGTTAGAGCGTCCTTAGCGCGTCCTGTCGGACGTGCGGCGCTTTAGGCTCCAGACTCAATCATGCCCACCAAATGACGAGAGCAGCGATGTAGCAAGTTGCCTCGAAGTTGATCATGAGCTTGTCGTATCGTGTTGCGATGCGCCTCCAATCCTTCAGGCGGCAGAAGGTGCGTTCAATAATATTCCTGCGCTTGTAGGCAATGGGGTCGAAGGGCTGTATGCGCTTTCGAGTAGGATTGTTGGGAATGACCGGCTGCGTGCCGCGGGCGGTGAGGAAGTCGCGTAATGTGTCGCTGTCATAAGCGGTGTCTGCGGCACATAGGCGGCTCGCAGGCAAGGGCGTGAGCAGCGGAACGGCAACGGGTGCGTCGCCGCGCTGCCCGGGCGTTATTCGCAGCGCGATTGGACGGCCGCAACCATCAACAACAGCATGGATTTTTGTCGATCTGCCGCCTCGCGAGCGGCCGATTGCCTCGGCATCCGCCCCCCTTTTCCGCCAGCGGCTGATCGGTGGGCTTTGGCGGTGGTGCTGTCGATCATATGAAGATCCCGATCGGTTGTTTGCGCCAGAGCTTCAAACAGCCGCCGCCATATTCCTTTCGCAGACCAGCGATGGAAGCGATTGTAGATGGTTGTTGAAGGCCCGTAGCAAGTGGGACAATCCTGCCATCGGCAACCCGATCGCAGGACATGGATGATTCCACTAATCACTCGACGGTCGTCAGTGCGATGAGCACCGGGTTGGTTCGTGGGAAGTAGGGGCGCAATCACCGCCCACTGCTGATCATCAAGCCAGAACTCTCCTGCCATCATCAAAACTCCCATTGTCATCATAATGAATCACAGCGATCCATTTTGATCAATGGCTTGATTGGGTTTGGAGCCTAGAGCGCCGTGCGTCCTTTCGGATGCACAAAGGACGCTCTAACACCTTTGAATCTACGCATCGTGCTTTCCGAAAATCGATTCCGATTTTCGGGCCGATGCGCTAATTCGCAAAGGCGGCAATGCCGGTGATCGCCCGGCCGATGATCAGCGCATGGATGTCGTGTGTGCCCTCATAGGTGTTGACCACTTCGAGGTTGACGAGATGACGGGCGATGCCGAATTCGTCGGAGATGCCGTTGCCGCCGAGCATGTCGCGGGCCGCCCGCGCGATCTCCAGCGCCTTGCCGCAGCTGTTGCGCTTGAGGATCGAGGTCAGCTCCACCGGCGGATGGCCTTCCTCCTTCATGCGGCCAAGCCGCAGGCAGCCCTGAAGGCCGAGCGAGATTTCCGCCGCCATGTCGGCGAGCTTCTTCTGGATCAGCTGGTTGGCGGCAAGCGGCCGGCCGAACTGCTTGCGCTCCAGCGTGTATTGCCGGGCTCTCGCATAACAATCCTCGGCCGCACCGAGCGCGCCCCAGGCGATGCCGAAGCGGGCCGAGTTAAGGCAGGTGAAGGGTCCCTTGAGGCCGGTCACATCAGGCAGAAGGTTTTCCTCAGGCACGAAGACCCTATCCATCACCACCTCGCCGGTGATCGAGGCACGCAGGCCCACCTTGCCGTGGATCGCAGGCGCCGAAAGTCCTTTCCAGCCCTTTTCGAGGATGAAGCCGCGGATCAGGCCGTCCTCGGTCTTTGCCCAAACGACGAAGACATCGGCGATCGGCGCGTTGGAGATCCAGGTCTTCGAGCCGGTGAGGCTGTAGCCGCCGTCAACCTTTTTGGCGCGTGTTGCCATCGAGCCGGGGTCGGAGCCGTGATCCGGTTCGGTCAGGCCGAAGCAGCCGATCCATTCGCCGGTGGCGAGTTTCGGCAGGTATTTCAGCTTCTGCGCTTCGGAGCCGAAGGTTTCGATCGGCACCATCACGAGTGAGGACTGGACGCTCATCATCGAGCGGTAACCGCTGTCGACCTTTTCGACCTCGCGGGCGATCAGGCCGTAGGCGACGTAACCGAGGCCGGCGCCGCCATAATCCGGCGAGATCGTCGGGCCGAGCAGGCCGAGTTCGCCCATTTCGCGGAAGATCTCAGGATCGGTCTTTTCATTGCGGAAGGCGTCGAGAACGCGGGGCGCAAGCTTTTCCTGCGCATAGGCGTGGGCGGTGTCCTGCACCATGCGCTCTTCGCTGGTCAGCTGCTCCACCAGGCGGAACGGATCGGCCCAGTCGAAAACTTCGCGCGTATGCTGCATGGCGGCGTCTCCTCACCGTTTCTTCAGGCTTGCCTCGCTCAAGGTCGCATAGACCCGCCAGCCGACCGCGTCAACAGAGAGCGGTCGCATCGAAAAGACAGGCCGCGCCATCTTTTCAAAAGCGTCGGTATGATCCACTTTGCCCGCGATCGATTCTGGAACGAGGAGGCGGAAATGTCGTCAAGCGATCTGTTCGTATCGGCCGAAGGCGCCGAATGGGTCAATCCCGAGCCCGGCGTCGTCAGGCGCATCATGACCTATCTGCCCGAGATGATGATGGTGGAAGTGGCCTTCGAAAGTGGCGCCGTGGGTGCGGCCCATTCGCATCCGCACATTCAGGCGAGCTATGTAGCCGAAGGCAGTTTCGAAGTGACGATCGATGGCCGGACCGAGGTGCTGAAACAGGGCGGCAGCTTCATCGTGCCCCCCAATCTGGTCCACGGCGTCAAGGCGCTGGAAAAGGGCCGGCTGATTGATGCATTCACTCCGCACCGGGCCGAATTCCTGAAATAGTCAGGTTTCCACCTTTGCCCGGCGCGCCGGACCGGCGGCGGTGACATAGGGCGGTACGAAGCGCGTATCCTCGCCGCGCACCGCCTCGCGCAGGAAATCGATGACGGCGCGCACGCGCGGCGCCTGTTTCAGGTCTCGGTGGCAGGTGATCCAGTAATGGCGCTTGAGGTCGATTTCCTCCGGCAGCACGCGCACGAGTTCGGGATAACGGCTGGCGAAGAAATAGGGCAGGATGCAGAGGCCGAGGCCGTTTCTGGTGGCAGTCAGCTGCGCGAAGATGCTGGAGCTCTGGAATTGCGGCTTGATGCGCGGGTGCACATCGCCGAGATAATCCAGGCCCGGCGCGAAAATCATCTCCTCGATATAGCTGACGAAAGGATGGCCGAGCAGGTCTTCGCGGCAGGTGATCGGCGCTGCCTTCGCCAGATAGTCGCGCGAGCCATAGACCTGCAGGTGGTAGTCCGTCAGCTTCTCGGCGAAATAAGCCCCGCCCTTCGGCTCGTCGAGAACGACGGAAAGATCGGCCTCCTTTCGCGACAGCGACATGATCTGCTGGATCGTCACCAGTTCGAGCGAGAGATGCGGATGCTGGGCGGCAAACTGCGGTAGCACGGTTGCGAAGAAGAAATTGGCAAAACCCTCCGGTGCGCTCAGCCGCACCAGGCCGCGCTGCGCCATCGAGCCGGCGGCAAGATCGGCGCGCAGCCGCTCGGTCTCCTGCTCCATCTTCTCGGCCGTCTCGACGAAGCGCGTGCCCATGGCGGTCAGCACATAGCCGCGCGGATTGCGCTCGAACAGCTTGACCTTGAGGGTGAACTCCAGCCGGTCGATGCGGCGCGAGACGGTGGCATGGCTGGAACGCAGCTGACGGGCCGCGGTCGACAGCTGTCCGGTGCGGGCGACGGCTAGAAAAAACTGCAGATCGTCCCAAGTAAACTGCGGTGGATTGTTCATCGCGATCCTCTCTGTTCAAAAATGAACAGATACTGTTTGGAATTAGTTGTAAATCACCCGTTGCCTCAGGGCGGAATTTCCGTGATCGTAAGGTGAGGGTCGGTCGTTCTGAGGAATACGGCTGGCCAAATTTGAACAGATCCGCAATCTGGCCAATCTCTGGGAGGAGAGAATATGCGTAAGAATCTCATTGCATCAGTTGCATTTCTGCTTGCGAGCAGCACTGCGGTGCTCGCGCAGAGCGCGACCGACGGCAAGGTCAAGATCGGCATCCTGAACGACCAGTCGGGTGTCTATGCCGATTTCGGTGGCAAGTCCTCCGTCGAAGCCGCCAAGATGGCGGTCGAAGATTTCGGCGGCAAGGTGCTCGACGTTCCGGTCGAGATCGTCGATGCCGACCACCAGAACAAGCCTGATATTGCCTCCAACATCGCCCGCCAGTGGTACGACACCGAGCAGGTGGATGCGATCATGGAACTGACAACGTCGTCTGTGGCGCTCGCCGTGCAGGCGATCGGCAAGGAGAAGAAGAAGATCGACATCGTCACGGGTGCTGCGACGACCGATCTCACCGGCAAGGCCTGCTCGCCTTACGGTTTCCATTGGGCCTACGACACCCATGCACTCGCCGTCGGCACCGGCGGCGCACTCGTCAAGCAGGGCGGCGACAGCTGGTTCTTCCTGACGGCCGATTATGCCTTCGGCTACTCGCTGGAGCAGCAAACCAGCGATTACGTCAAGGCGAGCGGCGGCAAGGTCGTCGGCGCCGTCCGCCATCCGCTCTCGACCCAGGACTTCTCGTCCTTCCTGCTGCAGGCGCAATCATCCGGCGCCAAGGTGATCGGTCTTGCCAATGCCGGCCTCGATACCGCGAACGCCATCAAGCAGGCGGCCGAATTCGGCATCACCCAGGGCGGCCAGCATTTGGCGGCACTGCTCTTCACGCTCGCCGAAGTCCATGGTCTCGGCCTTGAGGCGGCCCAGGGCCTGACGCTGACGGAAGGTTTTTACTGGAACCGCGACGACGAAAGCCGCGCCTTCGCCAAGAAGTTCTTCGCCCGCACCGGCAAGATGCCGAACATGATCCATACCGGCACCTATTCGGCGGTGACGCAATATCTGAAGGCGGTGCAGAAGGCCGGTACCGACGAAACGGAAGCCGTCGCCAAGCAGCTGCATGAAATGCCAGTCGACGACGTCTTCGGCCGCGGCGGCACGGTTGGCGCCAATGGCCGCATGATCCACGACATGTACCTGCTACAGGTCAAGAAGCCTTCCGAAAGCAAGGAGCCGTGGGATTACTTCAACGTGCTCGCCACCATTCCCGGCAAGGAAGCCTATATCGATCCCGCCAAGAGCGGCTGCGATCTGGTGAAGTAAGCACGATGGCGGTTTCCGCAATTGAAACTCAGGAAAAGCCGCGGGTGGTATTGTCCGCCCGTGGCCTGCGCCGCGATTTTGGCGGCTTCACGGCCGTCAAGAACGTCGATCTCGACGTGCATGATGCAAGCGTGCATGCACTGATCGGCCCGAACGGCGCCGGCAAGACGACGGTCTTCAACCTGCTGACCAAGTTCCTGCAGCCGACCTCAGGCACCATCACGCTGATGGGCACCGATATTACCAGGACGCCGCCCGACAAGGTGGCGCGCATGGGGCTGGTCCGCTCTTTCCAGATCTCGGCGGTCTTCCCGCATCTGACCGTTCTCGACAATGTCCGCGTGGCGCTGCAGCGGCCGAACAATCTTTCCACACAGTTCTGGCGGCCGCTTTCCGCACTCGACCGGCTGAACGAGCGGGCCGAGCAACTGCTCGCCAGCGTCGGGCTGTCCAAGGAGCGCGATCACATCGCCGCAGATCTTTCCTATGGCCGCAAGCGCGTGCTGGAGATCGCCACCACGCTGGCATTGGATCCGAAAGTGCTGCTGCTCGACGAGCCGATGGCCGGCATGGGGCAGGAGGATGTCGGCGTCGTCTCCTCGATCATCCGCGAGGTCGCCCGCGACCGCGCCGTATTGATGGTCGAGCACAATCTCTCCGTCGTCGCCAATATCTGCCAGCATGTCACCGTGCTGCAGCGCGGCGAGATCCTCGCCGCGGGCGATTATGCGACCGTCAGCCAGGACGAGCGCGTGCGTGTGGCCTATATGGGCACGGAGGAGCATTGATGGCCACTCTCCTCGAAGTCCAGGGGCTCAATGCCTGGTACGGCGAAAGCCACGTCCTGCACGGCGTCGACATGCGCGTGGCCGAAGGCGAGACGATCACCATTCTCGGCCGCAACGGCGTCGGCAAGACGACGACGCTGCGCACCATCACCGGCATCGTGCGGGCCCGTAAGGGCAAGATCAGCTTTGACGGCAGCGATATGATGCAGGTGCCGCTGCACAAGACGGCGCATCGGGGCATCGGCTTCGTGCCGGAGGAGCGCGGCATCTTCTCGACGCTCACCGTTTCCGAAAACCTGCTGCTGCCGCCTGTCGTGGCAGGGGGCGGCATGACGCTCGACGAGATCTACGAGCTCTTCCCCAATCTCTACGAGCGCCGCGCCAGCCCGGGCACCAAACTGTCAGGCGGCGAGCAGCAGATGCTGGCGATCGCCCGAATCCTCCGCACCGGCGTCAGGCTGCTCATTCTCGACGAACCGACGGAAGGGCTTGCCCCCGTTATCGTCCAGCGCATTGGCGAGGTGCTGAAGACGCTGAAGGAACGTGGCATGACGATCCTGCTCGTCGAGCAGAATTTCCGTTTCGCCAGCCGTATTGCCGATCGCTTCTATCTGATGGATCATGGGCAGATGGTGTCGGAATTCCCGGTCGGTGAACTGCCGCAGCGCATGGATACGCTGCACAAGGTTCTGGGAGTGTGACCAGATGACGATGATCTTCGGCATTCCACTGCAGGCGCTGTTCGGCCAGCTACTGATCGGCCTGATCAACGGCTCGTTCTACGCGCTGCTCAGCCTCGGCCTCGCCATCATCTTCGGCCTGCTCAGGGTGATTAACTTCGCCCATGGCGCGCAATATATGCTCGGCGCCTTCGTCGCCTACCTGCTGCTGACCTATGCCGGCATCGGCTACTGGCCGTCCTTGATCCTGGCGCCCGTTATCGTCGGCCTTGCGGGTGCAATCATCGAGCGGCTGTTCCTACGCCGGCTCTACGATCTCGATCCGCTCTACGGCCTGCTCTTCACCTTCGGGCTGGCGCTCGCGGTCGAGGGCACCTTCCGCTATCTCTACGGCTCTTCCGGCCAGCCCTATGCAACGCCGGCGGCCCTTGCCGGCGGGGCCAACCTCGGCTTCATGTTCCTGCCGATCTATCGCGGCTGGGTGGTCGTCGTCTCGCTCGTCGTCTGCCTCGGCACATGGCTGCTGATCGAGAAGACCAAACTCGGGGCTTACCTGCGTGCCGCCACCGAAAACGCCGTGCTGGTGCAGGTCTTCGGCGTCAACGTGCCGGTGCTCTTGACGCTCACCTACGCGCTCGGCGCCGGTCTTGCCGCTTTTGCCGGCGTGCTGGCGGCGCCGATCTACCAGGTCTCGCCGCTGATGGGCTCGAACATGATCATCGTCGTCTTCGCCGTCGTCGTCGTCGGGGGCATGGGATCGATCATGGGCGCGATCATCACCGGTTATGTGCTCGGCATTGCCGAGGGCCTGACCAAGGTCTTCTATCCCGAGGCGTCCAACATCGTGATCTTCGTCATCATGGCGATCGTGCTTCTCATCAGGCCGGCGGGCCTCTTCGGACGGGATGCTTGACATGGCCGACATCACCGAAACCATCCAATCGGAAAAAAGCCGAACCGCCCTTTCGGTGCAGGCGGGTTTCCTGGTCGCCGGGCTGCTGCTTCTGCTGCTGGCGCCGTTCTTTTTCTATCCGATCTTCCTGATGAAGCTGCTCTGCTTCGCGCTCTTTGCCTGCGCCTTCAATCTGCTGCTCGGTTATACCGGCCTGCTGTCCTTCGGCCACGCCACCTTCTTCGGCGGTGCCGCCTATTTCACCGCCTATACGGTGAAGGAATGGGGCCTGCCGCCGGAACTCGGCATCCTCATCGGCGTGGCGGGTGCGGCGTTTCTCGGTCTCGTCATGGGTTTCTTCGCCATCCGCCGCCAGGGCATCTATTTCGCGATGATCACGCTGGCGCTGTCGCAGATGTTCTTCTTCTTCTGCCTGCAGGCGGAGTTCACCGAAGGCGAGGACGGTATCCAGTCGGTGCCGCGCGGCCATCTCTTCGGTTTCATTGACCTGAACAGTTCGACCAACATGTATTATTTCGTGCTGGCTGTCTTCCTCGTCGGCATCTTGATCATCTGGCGCTTTATCAATTCGCCCTTCGGCATGATTCTGAAATCGATCCGCGAAAATGAGCAGCGGGCAATCTCGCTCGGTTATTCCGTAGCGCGCTACAAGCTCGGCGCTTTCGTCATGTCGGCAGCGCTTGCGGGGCTCGCGGGCGCGGTGAAATCGATCGTCTTCCAGTTCGCGACGCTGACCGATGTCGCCTGGCAGATGTCGGGCGAGGTGATCCTGATGACGCTGCTCGGCGGCATCGGTACGCTGATCGGCCCGCTCTTCGGCGCCGGGCTGGTGGTGGTGCTGGAAAACTACCTCGCCACCTCGGAATTCCCGGTGACGATCATCACCGGCATCGTCTTCATGGTCTGCGTGCTGATCTTCCGCCGCGGCATCATCGGCGAATTCTACGCCTCGCGGCTGGGGCGGAAACTGGGCTTCGTCTATCGCCGCTGAACGGGCGGACCTCTCTCTTTCCGGAAAGAATTACTCTTTCGGAAAAGAGACGGGCGGCGGCGCTGCGACTCTTCCTCTCCCCGTGCCGCGGGGAGAGGGAAGCGGCAAGCATCTGGAGTCTCATGCGGGGCATGGATCGTTACGACTACATCATCGTCGGGGCAGGCAGCGCCGGCTGCGTGCTCGCCAACCGGCTGTCTGCCGACGGCAGGAGCCGGGTGCTGCTGCTCGAAGCCGGCGGCAGCGACAACTACCACTGGATCCATATTCCGGTCGGTTATCTTTATTGCATCAACAATCCGCGTACCGACTGGTGCTTCACCACGGCGCCGGAAGCGGGATTGAACGGCCGGGCGCTGAGCTATCCGCGCGGCAAGGTGCTCGGCGGCTGTTCGTCGATCAACGGCATGATCTACATGCGCGGCCAGGCGCGCGATTACGACCTCTGGCGGCAGATGGGCTGCAGCGGCTGGGGCTGGGACGATATTCTGCCCTTCTTCCGCAAGTCGGAGGATTTTTATCGCGGCGAAGACGAGATGCATGGTGCCGGCGGCGAATGGCGCATCGAGAAAGCGCGCGTGCGCTGGGCCGTGCTCGATGCCTTCCAGCAGGCTGCCAGGGAAGCGGGCATCCCGGAGACTGCGGATTTCAACCGCGGCAGCAACGAGGGCTCCGGCTATTTCGACGTCAACCAGCGTTCCGGCATTCGCTGGAATACCTCGAAGGCCTTCCTGCGGCCGGCGATGAGGCGCTCCAACCTGACCGTCCTGACCAAGGCGCAGGTTCGGCGGCTGCTGGTGGAGAAGGGTGCCGTTGCCGGTGTCGAATTCCAGCATCGGGGCGTAGCAAAACGCGCCTACGCGGCGAAAGAAACCGTCCTGTCAGCCGGATCGATCGGTTCGCCGCATATCCTGGAACTGTCAGGCATCGGCAGGGGTGAGGTTCTCCAGCGGGCCGGCGTCGATGTCGTCACCGAGGTGAAGGGTGTCGGCGAGAACCTGCAGGACCATCTGCAGCTGCGTCTGGTCTACAAGGTGACGGGGGTTCCGACGCTGAACGAGAAGGCGACGAAGCTGATCGGCAAGGCGGCAATCGGGCTCGAATATCTCGTCCGCCGCTCCGGGCCGATGGCGATGGCGCCGAGCCAGCTCGGCATCTTCACCCGATCGGGCCCGGACCGGGAAACGCCCGACCTACAATATCATGTGCAGCCGGTCTCGCTGGAGAAGTTCGGCGATCCCGTCCATCCTTTCCCGGCAATCACCGCGAGCGTCTGCAATCTGAGGCCGGAAAGCCGCGGTTCGGTCCACCTGTCCAGCCCGGATTTTGCCGCCCAGCCGACGATCAGCCCGAAATACCTCTCGACGCAGCGCGATCGTGACATAGCTGTTCGTTCAATACGGTTGACGCGCAAGATCGTCGCGCAGCCTTCGTTTGCCCGTTTCAGGCCGGAGGAATTCAAGCCGGGGCCTGCCTATCAGACGGAGGCCGATCTGGAGCGGGCGGCGGGCGAGATCGGCACGACGATCTTCCATCCCGTCGGCACCTGCCGCATGGGCGCCGACAGGGACAGCGTCGTTGATCCCAGGCTGAGACTGCGGGCGCTCGGCAAGCTCAGGATTGCCGACGCCTCGGTGATGCCGTCGATCACCTCGGGCAACACCAATTCGCCGACCATCATGATCGCCGAAAAGGCGGCAGCGATGATCCTCGAAGACAATCGATAGGAGAAGACCATGGCAAGGATCGCATTCATCGGCCTCGGCAACATGGGTGGGCCGATGGCGGCCAATCTGGTCAAGTCAGGTCACGAGGTCCTCGGCTTCGATCTCGCGGCTTCGGTGCTGAAGGCGGCCGAGGAGAGCGGCGTCAAGCCGGCAAGCCATGCCAGCCAGGCGGTCAAGGATGCGGAGACCATCATCACCATGCTGCCGCAGGGCAGACACGTGCTGACGGCCTGGACCGATATCCTGCAGTCCGCCGCGCAAGGCACCCTGGTCATCGATTGTTCGACCATCGATGTCGAAAGCAGCCGCAGGGCGCATGAGATGGCCAAGGCCGCAAGCTGCCTGTCGCTCGACGCCCCGGTTTCCGGCGGCACCGGCGGGGCGACCGCGGGCACGCTGACCTTCATGGCCGGCGGCTCGGAAGACGCCTTCGCTAGGGCAAAACCAATCCTCGCGGCCATGGGTAAGAAGATCGTCCATTGCGGTGAGGCCGGCGCCGGCCAGGCGGCGAAGATCTGCAACAACATGATATTAGGCATTTCGATGGTGGGCGTCTGCGAGGCTTTCGTGCTCGCCGAAAAGCTTGGCCTCTCGCATCAGGCGCTGTTCGACGTCGCCTCGACCTCGTCAGGCCAGTGCTGGTCGATCAACACCTATTGCCCGGTGCCCGGACCGGTGCCGACCTCGCCGGCGAACAACGACTACAGGCCAGGCTTTGCCGCGGCTCTGATGCTGAAGGATCTCAGGCTCTCCCAGGAAGCGGCGCTGGCGAGTGGCGCCTCCACGCCGCTCGGCGCGGAAGCAGCGCAGCTTTATGCACTCTTCGACAAGCTGGGACATGGCGGAAGGGACTTTTCCGCCATCATCGAGATGTTCCGCGAGAAGGCGTAAGCGGCACTCAGCGCTCCCAATAGGCGCCGATGCTCATCCTCTGGCGATCGTGGCCGCGCTCGGTTTTCAGGAAGTCGCGAATGCGCTTGGCTTCCGCCCTTTCGCAGCCCGCCCAGACGAAAGTATCGGCATCCGCATCGGTGAGCGCGTTCTTGATTGATTTCTCGATCATATCAAGCGTGCCGGCAGGTTTGCCGTTTCGATGAATCCAGGTGACATCGACAATGCCCGCCGAGGGCAAGGGCTGTTCTTCCGCGACGCTGTCGATTTCAAGGAAGATCTTGAGCCGCCTTCCGGCGGGGATCTCGGCGGCGATGCGGGAGATGGCGGGCAGCGCCGTCTCATCACCGGCAAGGATTATCGACGTTGCGTCGGGAACGCCGCCGCCGCCCGGTCCGAGGGCTCCGGCTATGTCGCCCGGCTTGGCGTTGATCGCCCATTCGGCGCCGGGCATGTTCTCGCCCTCATGCAGAACGAAATCGATCTCCATCTCGCGCCGCTCCAGATCGATGCTGCGGATCGTGTAGATGCGCACGGTTAGCGCGTCTTCGCCGCTCGCCCAGTGGATGCGGCCGTCGGTGCGCAACTGCGGCCAGACGGGCGGGCGTCCCTTCGGCGGAATAAGCAGGCGGAAATGCAGGCCGCCATCGGCAAAATGCCTGGCATCGTCGCAGGCGACGGTGACCCGGCGCATATGCGGGGTGATATTTGTAGCGCCGATGACGCGGATTTCGCGCAGATCGGGCAGGCGGTCCGCCTTTGGAGCATCGGACCAGGTGAGCTCCAGCGTCGCCTCGCCGGCAAAGTCGAACAGGTGTTCGGCAAGGATGGCCCTCGCATTCTGCAGCGCTCGCGCGCTCCGGCAGGAGAGCTCGATCGCGAGTGCCCGGCCGTCTCGACTTATATCGGCCTTGCCGATTATCGTCTCGACTGTGACGGCGTCACCGTTTCGGGTGACGGTGCCGTGCTCGACGAAATGCGTGCAGATCTCGTCGAGCATTCTGCCGGGGTCGGCGGTGACTGCGACGCCGGATACTGCAAATCGTTCAGCCATCATTGCTGAACCTCCTTTCGCGAAAGCAGCCAGATGAGATAGGGGCCGCCGATCAGGGCCGCGAAGAGGCCGACCGGCACCTGGTAGGGGTAGATGACGACGCGCGACAGCCAGTCCGCCACCATCAGCACGCCGGCGCCGAAGAGAAGGCTCGCTGTCAGCTGGTGGCCGGGGGCGCGGAAGCCGGCAAGGCGGGCAAGATGCGGCGCAATCAGGCCGGTGAGGCTGAGCGGCCCGACGAGGAAGGAGGCGATCGCCGTCATCAGCGCGGCGAGGATGGCAAGCGCCAGTCGGCTTGCCCCGACATGAAGGCCGGCGGCGCGGCTGGGGCCGGCGCCAAGCGGCAGGATCGTCAGCCAGCGGCTGAGGAAGGGCAAGGGCGCTGTCAGCACGACGAGCGAGATGATGGCCGTCCAGGCTTCGAAGGCGCCGGCGCGGTTGGTCGAGCCGGAAAGCCATGTCAGCAGGATGTAGCCGCGCATATCGCCCTGGGCGAGCACCATGGTCACGATCGCCATGGCGAAAGCGCCGATGCCGACACCGGCTAGCAGCATGCGTTCCGGCGAGAATTGCGCGCGGGCTGATATGGCGATCATCGCAAGGAAGGCGGCCAGCGCGCCGAGCGCCATGGCAAGCAGCATGATGATGGGCGAGGGGAAGCCGAAGAGGAAGAGCGCCACGGTCAGACCCGCACCGGCACCGCTGCTGACGCCCAGGACCTCGGGGCTGGCGATCGGATTGCCGGTGACGCGCTGCATGATGAAGCCGGCTGCCGCCAGCATGGCGCCGGCCCCGGCCGCCACGATCGTTCGCGGCAGTCGGAAGGGCAGGAGATCGGCCAAGAGCGAGCCGGTCGCGACATGCCAGCCGTCCTCGGCAGGGCCGAGGGTGACGACGACGGCAAAGATCAGGGCGAGAGCAGTAAAGAGCGCGCCAAGGGCCAGAAGCGGCTTAGCGAGCCTGTTCAGCGCTGCGGTCGATTGGGCGGCAACGGCGGAAACGGAATACACACTGGGCAGCAGGCAGAGCAATAAGGGACCGCCGAGCAGGGCGGTCGCGGCTCCCGTCGGCGCAAGATCGGTGAAGCCGGGGCCGAGGATCTGGGTGAGGCAATCGGTCAGGAACAGCAGGCCGGCGCCCATCAGCGGCGCTGTCAGCATCAGTTTGCCGGTGCTGCGCGCGCCGGCAAGCCTTGCGATCGCGGGGGCGGCGAGCCCGACGAAGCCGATCACGCCGACCTCTGATATCACCGAGGCGGCAAGCCAGACGGCGAGCGCGACGATCGCCAGGCGGGTCGAATGCAGGGCAAGGCCGAGGCTCCTGGCGCCGCTGTCGTCGAGGGCAAGGATACGGAGCGGCCGCACCAGGAGAAGAGCGGCGGCAAAGCCGAGGATAAGCCGGGGGCCGAGCGAGAGCGCGCCGTTCCAATCCTGCTGACTGAGCGAACCGGCGCCCCAGATGTAGATCGACATGGCATATTCGCCGCGCGAAAGGATCAGCGTGACGCTGACGGCCGAGGCGATCAGGCTGACGATCAGGCCGGAGAGTACCACGGTCACCGGATCGAGCCCGCGCCGCCAGCTCAAAGCCAGCACGATGGCGACAGCCGCGAGTCCGCCGCCGAAGGCGGCCATCTCGCGCGAAAATCCGATGAGCAGGGGCGAGAAGCCTATGGCCGCCGTCATTGCCAGTTCCGCCCCGGAGGCAATGCCGAGCGTGGAAGCATCGGCGATCGGATTGCGCAGGACACGCTGCAGCAATGTGCCGGAAAGGCCGAGTGCCGCGCCGGTGATCAATGCCAGCATGGCGCGGGGCATGATGCTGTTCCAGAGCAGCACGCTGTTCAGCATGGCTGCATCGGGATCGCCGTGCGGAACCTCAGGACGCGTTACGATGAGGACTGCGAAGGCCGTGATGCAGAGTACGGGCAGTAATATCGCGAAGACGGGCGTGCCCGCGTTGCCTGCGGGCTTGGCGCGGCTAACCATTCCATGCATGCGCAAGCCCCTCCGCCAGAAGATCGGCAAAGCGGCCGGCCGCCGGCAGTGCGCCATAGGGATTGATCGAGCCGAGTATCAGCACGCGTTTTTCGCGCACGGCCGGCAACGCATTCCAGAAGCTGCTGGCCGCGAGCGTGGCGAGCGCATCGGCCGGGTGTGGCGGGATCATCACGATCCAGGCGTCGGGCATCGATGCCAATATCTCGATGCCGACGGGAGCGGCGGCCGAGTAGCTGGTCTGAGCCTGCCAGGCATTGGTGAGGCCGACGCGTTTCAGCACCTCGCCGAACATACTGTCAGAGCCGAAGACGCGGAAATGCCTGGCATCGCCAAGATTGATCGGAATCACCGGCCGCCCGTCGCCGGCGGCAAGGACCGCCCGGTAGCGGTCGAGCCTGGCTGCAAGCTCTTCGGTCAACTGTCTCGCTGTGGCAAGCTGCAGACGCTCGCCGATCGCAAGTGTGGCATGTTCGGCCAGCGCGAAGGGGCTTTCGCCGGGTTTGTAGATCGCATGGCTTTCCACAGGCGCGACCCCGCGCATGCGTTCGTCTGCCCAGGCATAGAAGTTCGAGTTGAAGATCAGGTCCGGGCGTGCAAACCGCAGCACCTCGAAATTCGGCGTGCCGCGCAGGCCGAGATCGGCGGTCGTGGCCGGCACGTCAGGCGTGACCGCCACCTCGCGGAATTGCCGCAGTTCCGTTGCCGCAACGACATTCGCGCCGATTGCCAGCAGGGTTTCAAGCAGCGCCCAATCGAGCGTCGCGACGCGCAAACCCTGCGCCGCCCGCAAAAGCGCGGGGGCGGAGAGCGAGGCCGCCGCACCGGCCAGAAACTGCCTGCGGGAGAAAAAAGCCATGGCCTACAACAGATAGCTGACCGGCTCGTTTCGAACCGGATGCGGGAAGACGCCCATTCCGACGCCGAAGATCGACTGAAGCGTATCGGCCTGCATGATCTCTGAGGGCGTGCCCTCGGCGGTGATCCGGCCGCGGTTGAGCGCGATGATCGCGTCGCAATAGCGCGCGGCGAGGTTGATATCGTGCAGCACGATGATGACGGTCAGCCCGCGTTCATGGCTGAGTTCCTTGACCAGCGAGAGAACGCTGGCCTGATGGGCGAGGTCGAGCGCCGACGTCGGCTCGTCGAGCAGCAGGCAGCGGGCGTCCTGGGCGAGCATCATGGCGATCCAGGCGCGCTGGCGTTCGCCGCCGGACATGCTGGCGACGAGACGATCGGCAAAATCCTCGAGCTCGGTGCGGACGATCGCCTCCTCGACCATGTTGCGGTCCGTCGCGGTGAAGCGGCCAAGCGTGCCGTGCCAGGGAAAACGGCCGAGTGCCACAAGTTCCCGCACGGTCATCCCGTCGGTCGCCGGCGTGAATTGCGGCATGTAGGCGACGTGCCGGGCAAAGGCCCGGCTGCCCCAGTCACCCGCCGGCCTGCCGTCGAAGGAGATGGCGCCGGATTTCGGCCCGACCTGGCGGGCGATGATCTTCAAAAGCGTACTCTTGCCGGAGCCGTTCGGCCCCACCAGTCCGTAAATGCGGCCGCGCTCAAACGTCAGGTCGATGCCGGACAGGATGGATTTCGGCCCGATGGCATAATCTATCGCCGACAGGGCAAGGAAAGGCGAAGGCATGGTCTGCTCCAGGTTCGGCGCTGCAAACGGGTTCGGGAGGGCAGGCCCTCCCTTTCCCCACAGGTTCCTGCAAAACTAAACTCAGATTGTCAACTTACCACTTCCTGCTGAGCTTGAAGGTGACGGTGCGGGCATCGCCGTAACCGCAGACGGTCAGCCCGCCGCAACCCTTGACATATTCCTTGTCAAAGAGGTTCGCGACGTTGAGCGAGGCGCCCCAGTTTTCCTTCTCGTAGCGGATCGCAGCGTCGACGAGGGTGGCGGCCGGCACCTTCTCGGTATTGGCCTCGTCGGCCCAGGACCAGCCCTGATGGCGGACGCCGGCGCCAAAGCTCATGCCCTCGAAAGCCCCTGTCGTCAGCGTATAGTCGACCCAGAGAGAGGCGGTCACCTTCGGGACGATATAGGGTGAATTGCCGACCAGCGCCGGATTGGCGTCGTTCTCCATCACCTCCATGTCGGTATAGGCGAGCGATGCGAGAACCTTCCAGTTCTCGTTGATATTGACCTTGCCTTCGAGTTCGGCGCCGCGCGAAACCACTTCGCCGAGCTGGCTCTGGGCGAAGGTCAGCGGATTGGTCACCGTGTTGTTGCGCTTGGTGATGTGGAAGACCGAAGCGGTCAGCGAGCCGTCGATGAAGGCCGGCTCATACTTGATGCCGCCTTCGAACTGCTCGCCCTCTTCCGGCTTCAACGCGCCGGAAACACCGGTGCCGACAAGCGGGTTGAAGAAAGTCGCGGCGCTGACATAGGGCGTCAGGCCGTTGTCGAACTCATAGGCAAGGCCGATGCGGCCGCTGAGCGCGCTGTCGTTGGTGCTGTAGGTCGTGCCGATTACGGCGTCCTGGTCGATATCGACATAGTCGTAGCGGCCGTTGAGCGTCAGTAGCCAGCCATCGCCGAAATGGATCCGATCCTGGGCGTAGACGCCGATCTGGTTCTTGGTGACGACGCCGTCCGCATAGACGAAATTGGCGCCCTGTGTCGTGCCATAGGTGGGATCGGTTGCGCTGATCGAATTGGAGCCGCAGCAGGACTGCCAATTTTCCAGGCGATAATAGGTGTAGTCGAGCCCGACGAGAAGATTATGCGTGGCGCCGCCGATTTCGGTCTCGCCTTCGAGCCGGTTGTCGATCGAGAAGCTATCGACCCCCGAGCGGCCTTCGAAACCGATGCGCGCCAGCTGGTAGTCCGGACCCGTCGGCACGCCGCCGACCCAGCCGTTCAGGTAGGGGCCGATCTCATGCTTGTCGAGATGGCCGTAGCGCGCATTCTGCGAGAACTTGATGCCATTGTCGAATTCATGCTCGAATTCGTAACCGATCATCTTCTGCACATAGCTGCCGTTGTCGATATCGGGCTCGCCATAGAAGGCGTCGCGGTCGATCTTGCCGAAAGGCGCATCCTCGACGGTGCCGACATAGGGGAAGAAGCCGTTGCCGGTATGCACCTGGTCGAGCCCGGCGAGGTAACCCCAGACCGTGAGGCTCGTGCTGTCATCCGGCGAAATGGTGAGCTGCGGCATGATGAAGCCGCGCAGATCCTCGGAAAAATCCGAATAATTGTCGCCGCCGGCAACCTTGCCGGTGATGCGATAGCTCATCGCTCCGCTGGAGCCGACCTTGTCGGAGACATCGAAGCCGGTGAAGGCGTTGCCGTTGCTGTTGATGCCGATCTCGGTATAGAACAGCGGCTCGTCGAGCGGGCGCTTGCGGACGATATTGACGATGCCGCCTGGGTTTGCGCCGCCGTAAAGCACGGAGGCCGGACCCTTCAGCACCTCGACGCGCTCCAGCATGAAGGGATCGAGCTGGAAGCCGCCGAAGCCATAGCTGAACAGCGTCAGATTATCGAAGAAGACGCCGGTCTGCGTCGCGTCGAAGCCGCGGATATAGAACCAGTCGGTATCGCCGTCGTTGCCAAAGGGCTGCGACGTGACGCCAGGCGTATAAAGCAGCGCCTCGTCGATCTTGTTGGTAATGCCGCGATCGTCCATTTCACGGGTGCCGATGACGGAGACGGATTGCGGGATTTCGTTGAGCGGGGTGTCGCTCTTCGAGCCGGCGGAGGAGTTCTTGGCGACATAGCCCTTGACCGGACTGGTGGCGGTGTCGCCGCCGCCCTGGATGACGATCGGCGCGAGCTCAGTCGAATTCGCTTCCTGTGCCGCGGCGGAGCCCGCGATCAGGCCGGCGATCGCCACTCCTGCCAATAGAATTACCTTGAAATTGAGACCCCTGGTCTGCCCGCGCATATGTCCTATACCCCACTCGTGCCGCGCGATACCGCGTGCGGCGAAGCCCTGAATAAGATGAGTGATTAACTCAGTTTTACCGGGGTGGATTGTCGCGATCGGGGAAAATTGAACGTTTTTGGGTAATTCTCCGCGTTGCAAACAATTGCCCGCCAAGCGTTGCAATCAGGCAACTTGTGCCTTCTTCCAGCTCGCCGGCGTGATGCCGACATGCTTGCGGAAGACGCGGGTAAAATGCGCCTGATCGGCAAAGCCGGTTTCGGCGGCGATTGCGGTCAACGCATTTTCGCTTTCGACAAGCAGCCGCTTGGCCCTGTCGAGCCGGGCATTGGTCTGCCATTGATGCGGAGCGATGCCGGTCGAGGCCTTGAACGCATGGCTGAAATGCGATTGCGACAGGCCGGTCAGGCCGGCGAGTTCCTCGAGGCGGATATTGCGCAGGCAGTGTTCCTCGATGAATTCGGTGGCGCGGCGAAGCTGCCAGGAGGCCAACTTGCTGCGTTTGCGCGGCATCGCCTTGGCAATCTTCAGGACATCGATGATCAGCGCCAATGCCAGGCCGTCGCCATAGAGATCGTGCAGCGGCTCCGGATTGAGGCATTCGGCGGCGACCAGCTGTGCGAGCGACAGCACCCGCTCATCGGAAAACAGAAGCTGCGGACTTTCCAGACGGCGCGGATCGATATCCTCCATCAGCCGGCGGCTGACGGTCTCGGTGTCGAAATGGATGTCGAGGTGGCGCACCGAATGCACGTCGGTCAGATCGGCCCAGACTTCCATGCCGGCCGGCACATAGGAGATCGGCCGTTTCTCCGTGTCCTGGACGGTGCCCTGCGCCTTCGGCGAGAGCTTGATACGCGAATTGCCCGGTCCCCGCTTATCGAGCATGATGAACAGCCGCGGATCGCGCGAGACGTAATAGCCGCCGGCATAGGAGGCGCATTCCACGTCCCAGACATCGGCGACGATGCCGTTCCACAGGCGGCGATGCACGCCGCCGATGACGGAAAAGCCCTGGATCTTGTTCTGCATCCGCGGTTGAAACGTCATTTCCACTTCCGCCTCCGGCCATGCGCCGAAAGTAAACCTTCAATTTGTACTCAAGTTTATTAGCGCAGGCGGAACCGGATGGCAATTGCCAAATCCGGCACCAAACCGGGGAAAACTAGGGTCAAATCAAGCCTTCGACACCGAGAAGCTGAGCCTGATGTCGCCGAGCAGGATGTCGATCTCGCCGGGTTCGGTCAGTTCGATTGCGCCGCTCAACGTGCCTGTGGTGATGAGCGCGCCTGCCTTCAGCGATGTCCCGGGGCGCAAGCCGTCATTGGCGTAATCGACGAGCCAGGTGAGAACGTCGCCTTTCGGATGCTGTGCTGGACCATCATAGATCTTACGGCCGGCATGGGTGACCTTGAGCGGCGTGCCGGCGGCGGTATCGACGACGCTTTTTTCGACCTCCGGGCCGAGCACGTAGCCGCTATTGCCGAGGCGGTCGGCGACGAACAGCAGAAAGGAAACGCTGCCGCTTTCCCTCACGGCGCTGACCAGCAGCTCGGCGCCGAGGTAGACAGCGGAAATCGCCTCGACCACCTCAGTGCGACTGTAGGGAATGCCCGCGCGGACCGGGAGGTCGCTGCCGAGGCGGACGGCGATCTCGGTCTCGAATTTCAGGCCCGGATACCACGGAATGGCGGCGCCCGAAACGGCTTCGGCATAGGGATACAGCGGAGCGGTGACCGCCTGGCCCTGCGGCGAGACCGTCACCTTCCAGGCATTGCTGGAAATACCGTCTGCAGCAGTGAGCAAATTCTGCGCCTCCATCGCCTGATGGAGATCGGCTGGCAGCGCGAAACTGTCCGTTGCCTCCTGCCGGCCGGTCTGGCGCAGGCTGTGAAGCCGGGTGGCAAGAGCGCGCGGATCGAATGTCTCTGTCATGCTATCTCCTCGACATGATTTTCGAGGTGCCACACTAGCGAGAAGGCAGGGACGAACAAGGCCGCTTTTGGAAAGACTCCTATTCCATCGCCGCGTACCAGCGGGTCCGATAGGCGGTCAGTCCGGGAATATTGGTCGGCGGAACATGCGTCTCGGCACCCGAGACCGGCCGGATGCCGGTGAGAAGCGCCGCCCCCTGGCTGGTGCCGGTCGAACCGGGAAGGGCCATGACCTCGCGACCGGTCAGGGCGGCAAGCAGCTTGAGATAGGTCCCATTCAGCGCAAAAGGCCCTTCGACGATAATAGAGCCTTTGGCGCCGACCAGTCCGAGGCAGGCATCGGTCATCAAAGCGAGATAGAGACAGGCAGCGGCAGAGCGCTCCTCGCGGCTGGCCTCTTCGGCACCGATCCAACGGCTTGTCTTTCCCGGAAAGGGCCCGGAACCGGGGGCGATATTCGGCAGGAGCATCGTGCCCTTGCCGATAACCGGGCCGATTGCCGCCTGAGCGGCTTTTTCGTCGACAGGACCGATTTCGGCCGACAGGATCTCGAATTCCCGCCCACCCATGAAACGGGAAGAGGGGACGGCACGGCCATAGGCATCGACATTGGCGAGCGCATCGCGTTTCGGATCGAGATGATCGAGATCGCCGCCGACGCCGAAATTGATGACCCATGTGCCGGTGGAGACGACGGCGAAGGGTGCGGCCCGATGAACCAGATGCGGCAGCAGCGACGCGTTGGAATCGTGAATGCCGCAATAGACCGGCACGGGGGACGTGAGGCCGAGCTCCGCGGCGATGTCGGGCAGGACCGGGCCGAGGGCATCGAAGGCGGAGCGGATCGGCGCCATGAGGTCGCGGATGGCGAGCCTGTCGACGAGCGAGGAATAACTACCGGCCCTCGGGTTCCAGAGGTCGGTATGGCAGCCGAGCGAGGTCAGCTCATTGGCGGCAACACCGGTCAGCCGCCCCGTCCAATATTGCGCATAGGTGAGGATGGTCGCCACCGCGGCGAATTCCTCGGGAAAGACGGTCTTCTGGTAGTGCAGCTGGGCGCCGACATTGAGACCCATCGCCAGGCGCGGCGAGAAGGTTTCGTCGAAGGAGGGGCGGAGTGCCGTATAGGCGTCGCGGATTTCCTGAGGATATTCGTGTTCGTAGTCGATGACAGGCATGGCAAGCGTGCCGTCCCGGGCAAGGAGTGCTGCGGAGGCGCCATGGGTGGTAATCGAAATGGCGTCGAAGCCGGGCTCGCGCGCAAGGCTCTTCAGCGCATCGAGCGCAAAGGACCAGAGAGCCTCTACGTCGTAATGCGGATAGAGACCGGTTTTGATCGCGATATTCGGCCGTTTCAACACGGCGATCTCGGCGCCGGTCTCGCTGTCGAGGACGACGACCTTGGCATTGGTCTTGCCGATGTCGAGGACGGCGATGCGGCGATAGGAGGTGGCGTTCATGGCATATGGAAGACGGTGACCAGGTCGCTCTGGACCGGTGAATTATCGGGATTGGTCGCCATGATATCGGCCATATAAGCCCACCATTTTTTCACGACCGGATGCTCCGGCAGGCTCGCCATCGTGTGGTCGGCCGGCCGCGTCAACACGCCGAACAGCGTGTTGGTCTCGCGGTCGAGATGGATGGAATAGTCGCTGGCGCCTGACTTGTGCAGAAGATCGACCAGTTCCGGCCAGATCTCGTCATGACGCCTGCGGTATTCGGCTTCCATGCCGGGATTGAGCTGCATTTTAAAGGCGTGTTTTTCTAAAGTCATCGGGAGCTCATGACCTTGATGCGGCGGGCGATGATCGGGATGGCGATGGTGATGATGAGAAGCAGGCCGATGAAGATCGACATGACGATACCGGGCACGTTCAGCAGGCCGAGGCCGAAGGTGACGAGGCCCATGACGAAGGCGGCGATGACGACGCCGACGATGGTGCCGGAACCGCCGAGGATCGAGATGCCGCCGAGCACGACCATGGTGACGACCTCGAGTTCCCAGCCTTGCGCGATCGACGGCCGGGTCGAGCCGAGGCGTGAGGTCAGGCAGACGGCGGCAACGCCGCTCATGACGCCGGTCAGCAGGAAGAGGATGAATTTGACGCGTTCGACCGGAATGCCGGAGAAGCGGGCGGCGAAGTCGTTGTTGCCGATCGCATAGACCTGCCGGCCGAAATTCGTCGCGTGCAGCAGGATGGCGAAGAGGATCGCCAGCACGATGAACAGCACGAATTCGAAGGAGAACACCCAGACGACATAACCTTGGCCGAAATAGGCGAAATCCGCAGGGTATTTGCCGTAGGCCTGATCGCCGAGCACGATATAGGAGATGCCACGGAAAAGGCTCATCGTGCCGATGGTGACGACGATCGACGGCAATTTCAGCACCGAGACCAGGACGCCGTTGAAGGTGCCGCAGGCAAGGCCGGTGCCGATGCCGATCGCGACCAGGCCCGGTGTGCCGATGCCGGCCTGCGCTGCCGCGCCCATCGCCGTCGAGGCGAGCGCGATGATCGCAGCCACCGAGAGGTCGATCTCGCCCGATATGACGAGCAGCGCCATGGCGAAGGCGATCATCGCCTTTTCCGTGAAGTTGAAGGTGGCGTCCGAGAGGTTCCAGGCATCGAGGAAATAGGGCGAAGCCAGCGAATTGAAGATGAAGATCAGGACGGCGACGGCAAAGAGCAGCACTTCCCAGCTCGCGATAATGCGACGAAAGGGTGTGCCGAGGCGGTCGGGGATGACCCGCTTTTCGTGTGTGGACACGGTGCTCATGCTGCGGCCTCCGTTCTGATCTCGGCTGCGGCGCGATCGCGCAGGATGATGCGGCCGCGGTTGCGCTCGCGCCTGGCGTTGAAGGCGACAGCGAGAATGATGACGGTTCCGGAGATCGCCATCTGCGTGAAGGGTGAAATACCGATCACCGGCAGCGCATTCTTGATGACGCCGAGGAAGAGCGCGCCGAGCACGGTGCCGGCGACCGAGCCGACGCCGCCGGCAATCGAAATGCCGCCGATGACGCAGGCCGCAACGCTGTCGAGTTCGAAGCCGTTGGCGATATCGACATAGGCAACAGCATAACGCGACACCCAGAGATAGCTCGCAAGGCCGGCGAGCGCGCCCGACAGAACGAAGGCCAGGAATTTCGTCCAGCCCGTATCGATGCCGGCATAGACGGCCGCGGTTGGATTGCCGCCGGTCGCATAGGCCGAGCGGCCGAACTGGGTGTATCTGAGCAGAACATACATCAGAAGCACGATGACGATGCCCACCCAGCCGAGAACCGGCAGGCCGAGGATCGGCGTGCGCGGCACCGACAGGAAGACCGGCGTCATCTGGTGGGCATTGACCCACGCTCCGCCCGAGAGCACGAAGGCCATGCCGCGATAGATGGTCAGCGTGCCGAGTGTGACGACGATCGGTGGGATTTCGAGCGCCCAGACGAGAAAGCCGTTGATGGCGCCAAGGCAGGCGCCGATGACGATCGCGGCAAGGATCAGCACGACGAGCGGCAGGTCGGGATAGGCGGCATTCATCATCGCGATCGCCATGCCGGTGAAGGCGAGGTTGGCGGCGACCGACAGGTCGATCGATTTCGTCAGGATGACCGTCATCTGCGCGAGCGCCAGGATGATCAGGATGGAGGTATCGTTGAAAATGCCGGCGAGATTCTCCGGCGTTGCGAAATCGGCAGCGCGCGTCGAAAAGATCGCGATCATCACCACGATGATGAGGAACAGCAGGGTTTCGCGTTTTCTGATCAGTCTTGCCATGCTCTTACCTTGCATTGCGGGCCTCATGCATTGCCGGTGGCGGCGCGCACCAGCGCTTCCGGCGACAGCTCGGCGCGTTCGAAAATTCCGGCGGCGAGACCCTCCTTCATCACCAGGACGCGGTCCGACATGCCGATGATCTCGGGCAATTCGGACGAGACCATGATGATCGACAGGCCCTCGGCGGCGAGTTCGCTGATGAAGCCGTGCACGGCCGCCTTCGAGCCGATGTCGATGCCCTTTGTGGGTTCATCGAGGATGATGACCTTCGGCGCCGTCGCCAGCCATTTGCCGATGACGACCTTCTGCTGGTTGCCGCCCGACAGCGTGCCGACCGGGACGGAAAGGGCGGCCGCGCGTAGGTCCAGTCGCTCGGCATATTTGCGGGCGAGGGCGAATTCTTCTGCCGCCCTGAGGAAGCCCCGGCGCGAGGTGCGGGTAAGCGAAGGCAGCGTCATGTTCTGGAAGATCGGCATCGGCAGCGCCAGCCCGTGGCGGCCGCGTTCCTCCGGTACATAGACGATGCCGGCGCGGATCGCGTCCTGCGGCGAATGGATGGTGATCTCGCGGCCTTCGAGCATCATCTTGCCGGAGAGCGGCCTGGTGATGCCGAAGAGCGATTGGGACAGTTCCGAACGCCCGGCGCCGATCAGGCCGTAGATGCCGAGAATCTCGCCCTGGCGCAGGGTGAAGGAGATGTCGCGGAATTCGGTGCGATGGCTGTAGTTGCGGATCTCGAGAACCGGGCCGCCGATGGCGACATCCACCTTCGGAAAGGCATTCTCGACGTCGCGGCCGACCATCATGCGGACGATCTCGTCCTGCGGCGTTTCCTTGAGCCGGCCCTGGCCGACGGCGCGGCCGTCGCGGAAGACGACGAAGTCATCGGCGATCTCGTAGACCTCGTCGAACTTGTGGCTGATGAAGAGGATCGCCTTGCCCTTTTCCCTCAGGCCCCGGACGATGCGGAAGAGATCATCGATCTCCTTGCGGGAAAGGGCTGCCGTCGGTTCGTCCATGATGACGATGCGGGCCTCGATCGACAGCGCGCGCGCAATCGCCACCAGGTGGCGCTGCGCGATCGAGAGGTCCTTCAGCCGGATCGTCGGATCGATATTGCTTTCCAGCGCGGTCAGCAGCGCCTTGGCGCGGCTGTTCATCGCCTGCCAGTCGATGGTGCGCAGACGCGTGCGCGGCGCGTGGCCGAGGAAGATATTCTCGGCAACCGTCAGCTCGTCGAACAGCACGGTTTCCTGATGGATGGCGGTGACGCCGGCATCGATTGCGGCCTGGGCGCTGGCAAAGGTCACCGGCTGGCCGTCGACCAGGATCTCGCCTTCGTTCGGCCTGTAAATGCCGGTCAGGATCTTGACGAGCGTCGATTTGCCGGCGCCGTTTTCGCCGATCAGCGCGGTGACCGTGCCGGGATGCAGCGCGATGCTGACATTGTCGAGCGCTTTCACGCCCGGAAAGATCTGGGAGATGCCGCGCATTTCCAGAATGGCGGGCGCATCACCGGTTTTGCTGTCCGTGGCGGTTTGTTGAAAGGCAGCGTTCATCAAGCTTCTACCAGTGTCGAATGAGAATCCCGGCGGCCATCAGGCCGCCGGGCTTTTATGCGTCGGCTCCGGATCAGAAGACCTTGGAGAACTGGTCGATATTCGAAGCATTGTAGACGAAGGGATCGGCCATGGCGGCTTCGCCGTTGTCGCCGACCTTGATCTTGCCCATGCGGCCGACTTCTATCTCGCTGCCCGGCTTGCCGTCGGTCTCGCCCTTGACGAGGCGATAGGCGATCTGCGTTGCGGAGTAGCCGAGATCGATCGGGTTCCAGATGGCGAATTCCTTCGTCGCGCCCGACTTGATCGCGCCGGCCATTTCGGACGGCAGGCCGAGACCGGTGACGTAGACCTTGCCGACAAGACCCTTGTCTTCGACGACCTTGGACGCGGCGAGAACGCCGACCGTCGTCGGAGCGACGATGACCTTGATGTTCGGGTTCGCCTTCAAGAGGCCTTCGGCTTCACGATAGGACTTGTCCGAGAGGTCGTCGCCATAGACTGTGGTGACGAGGTTGAGGCCCGGGAAATCCTTGAGCTGCTTCTTCATCTGGTCGATCCAGATGTTCTGGTTGGTCGAGGTGGTCGTTGCCGACAGGATGGCGAAGTCACCCTTGCCGCCGTCGAGATGATCCTTGACGAGCGTCAGGCACATCTTGCCGATCAGCTCGTTGGACGACGGGTTGAGCTGGAGGATACGGCCTTCAGGCGCGACGCCGGAATCCCAGGAGATGACCTTGATGCCGCGCTGTGCAGCCTTCTTCAGCGCCGGAACGAGCGCGTCGGGATCGTTGGCCGAAACGGCGATGGCGCTGACGCCCTGGGCGATCAGCGAGTTGATAACTTCGATCTGGCCTTCGGCCGTCGTCGTCGTCGGACCGGTATAGATGACCTCGACGCCGCCGAGTTCCTTGGCGGCTTCCTGCGCGCCCTTGTTGGCGGCATCGAAGAAGCCGTTGCCGAGCGACTTGACGACGAGACCGATCTTGATGTCGGCGGCGCTGGCCGTGCCGGCCATCATGGCGACGGCAAATGCCACGCCGATTGCGAGTTTCTTTGCGAGTTTCATGCTTTCATCCTCCCACTTGATTGACACTCTTCACACCTCCCCGGCGCCTTATGCGACCGATGAGGAATCCTCCTTGATTGCCTGGGCGGCCGGGCTCGCGACAATGAGCCTGATGCCGGCATTCTCGATCATCCTGACGGCTTCCTCTGGAATGCCGTCATCGGTGATGATCGTAGACACACGCTCGAGCGGGCACAGAATGAGGCTCGACCGGCGATGGAACTTGCTGGAATCGGCCATGACGACCAATTCGTCGGCCTGGTGCATCAGCTTCTGTTCGCTCTGGATGATCAGCGCGTCGGCTTCCATGATGCCGAGCGGGCCGATGCCCTGCGCGCCGATAAAGAAGCGGCGGGCGTAGAAATTGCGGATCGCGTCATTGTCGAAGGGGGAGAGGATCAGGCTCTGCTCGCGATAGATCGCGCCGCCCGGCACCGTCACCGTGTTCTTCGAATGCTTGACCAGATGTTCGGCGATCGCGAAAGAATTGGTCATCACCTGCAGGCGGTGCGCCGCCATGAAATGCACCATCTGGAAGGTAGTCGTGCCGCCGTTGATGATGATCGCGTCGCCCGGATCGCAAAGCTCGACCGCCTGGCGTGCGATTGCGCGTTTCTTGTCGATATTGACCGATTCCGAAACGCGGAAAGGGCGGCCGGCGAGATTGCCGAGCTGCGGCGGATGCACCGCCTCGGCACCGCCGCGCACACGGCGGATCTTGCCCTGAACATGAAGAGCCGCGATGTCGCGCCGGATCGTCGCCTCGGAAGCCTCGGTCAGTTCGGAAATATCCTGAACTGTCACGACGGACTTTTCCTGAACGGCGCTCAGAATGATGCGATGGCGTTCGCGTTCGTGCATGGGGCTCCTCCTTCGATCGTTTATTTCGCACATATGACAATGTGTCAATCAAAAACGATCATAAATTTTCATATTGCGCTGCACAATAATCGAATTTGATCGTTTTCGATTGACAACCTCGGTTTTGATGAGCGATACCGTCTGCGAAAAGGGGCGCGAACTTTGCGTTCCGATGATGATTTCATATGGGAGGATGACATGGCGGCGAACGTCCGGCTTCTGGAAAACCGGTGGGATGATGCTAACGCGGCAGGCCTCGATGAGCCTGGCAAGCTGCTCTATCGTTCCAATCTGCTCGGCGCCGACAAGCGCATCACCAATTACGGCGGCGGCAACACCTCGGCGAAGGTGCTGGAAACCGATCCGCTGACCGGCGGCAAGGTGAAGGTACTCTGGGTCAAGGGATCGGGCGGCGACGTCGGCACGATCAAGCTCGACGGTTTCGCGACGCTCTACCAGGACAAGCTGGAATCGCTGAAAGGCATCTACAAGGGTGTCGAGGACGAGGACCGCATGGTTGGCTTCCTGCCGCACTGCACCTTCAACCTGAACGCCCGCGCTGCCTCGATCGACACGCCGCTGCACGGCTTCGTGCCTTTCACCCATGTCGACCACATGCATCCTGACGCGATCATCGCGATCGCCGCGTCGAAGAATTCGAAGCAATTGACGCAGCAGATCTTCGGCGATGACATCGGCTGGCTGCCCTGGCGCCGTCCGGGCTTTCAGCTCGGCCTCGACCTCGGCGCATTCGTTGCCGCAAACCCGAATGCCAAGGGCGTCGTGCTCGAGAGCCACGGCCTCTTCACCTGGGCGAACGATGCCAAGGCCTGCTACGAGCTGACGCTCGATATCATCAACAAGGCGATCGTCTGGTTTGCCGAAAAGACCGAAGGCAAGACGATTTTCGGTGGCGCGCTGGCACAAAGCCTGCCGGTCGCCGAACGCCGCGCCATCGCCGCCCGTTTGATGCCGGAGATCCGCGGCCGCATCGGCAAGCAGGAGCGCAAGCTCGGTCATTTCGACGATCAGGACGCCGTGCTCGAATTCGTCAATTCCAGCGATCTGCGGCCGCTCGGCGCGCTCGGCACCAGCTGCCCCGATCACTTCCTGCGCACCAAGATCCGCCCGCTGATCGTCGATTTCGACCCGGCCAGGCCGGATGTCGACGCGATCGTTGCCGGTCTCGACAAGGCGCTGGAAGACTACCGCGCCGATTACGCCCGCTACTACAACGACTGCAAGCATGGTAATTCGCCCGCCATGCGCGACGCCAATCCCGTCATCTTCCTGGTGCCCGGCGTCGGCATGCTGTCCTTTGCCCGCGACAAGGCGACGGCCCGCATTGCCAGCGAATTCTACGTCAACGCCATCAACGTCATGCGCGGCGCCTCGACGGTCTCCGAATATCAGGGCCTGCCCGAGCAGGAAGCCTTCGATATCGAATATTGGCTGCTTGAAGAGGCCAAGCTCCAGCGCATGCCGAAGCCAAAGAGCCTTGCCGGCCGCGTTGCCTTCGTCACCGGCGGCGCCGGCGGCATCGGCCGGGCGACGGCCGCACGCCTCGTCGGCGAAGGCGCCTGCGTGGTGCTTGCCGATATCGACCAGGCAGCGCTCGAAGGCACCGAAGCCGATTTCGTCAAGAAGTTCGGCGCTGACGCCGTGCGCAGCGTCCGGCTTGACGTCACCAAGGAAGATGCGGTGATCGCCTCCTTCGCGCAAGCCTGCGTCGAATTCGGCGGCATCGATATCCTCGTCTCCAATGCCGGCATTGCCTCCTCCGCGCCGATCGAATTGACCGAGCTTACGACGTGGAACCGCAATATCGATATTCTCGCGACCGGCTATTTCCTCGTCTCGCGCGAAGCCTTCCGCCTGTTCCGCCGTCAGGCGCTCGGCGGCAACGTCATCTTCGTCGCTTCGAAAAACGGTCTGGCGGCCTCGCCGAATGCGTCCGCCTATTGCACCGCGAAGGCTGCCGAAATCCATCTTGCCCGCTGCCTGGCGCTAGAAGGTGCGGATGCCGGCATCCGCGTCAACACCGTCAATCCGGATGCGGTCCTGCGCGGTTCGAAGATCTGGAGCGGCGAATGGCGCGAGCAGCGCGCTGCCTCGTCCAAGATCGAGGTGGACGATCTCGAGGAACATTACCGCAAGCGTTCGATGCTGAAACTCAACGTGTTTCCGGAAGATATCGCCGAGGCGATCTATTTCCTCGCTTCGGACCTTTCGGCGAAATCGACCGGCAACATCATCAACGTCGATGCCGGCAACGTGCAGAGTTTTACGCGCTAGAGCAATTCCAGCAACGGTGCGCAGCGGTTTTGCGTCCGGAGCGCGTAAAGCAAACGGATAGAGCTATTTCCGGAGGATCACCCATATTGCGTGGATGATCCCCGGCACATAGCCGCAGAGTGTCAGCAATATATTGAGCCAGAAATGCAGGCCGATCCCGACCTGTAAGAATACGCCAAGGGGCGGCAGGATGATCGCAAGAAGAATGCGGACAACGTCCATCGTAGCTCCTTCGTTTGAAGACATGTAAGCGTTTGAACGCGAACCGTGCCCCTATGGTTCGCGACCAGGGAGGAATAGATGACAGATTCCAGGATTGCGCCAGATCTGGTCGCGATTGACAACGACAAGCGGGCAACCGCGTTGAAGGCCGATTACGAGGCACTGGGCGCGACGCTTGCCCGTCGCGGCGTCGATATCGAGGCGGTCACCCGGAAGGTTGCGGAATTCTTCGTTGCCGTTCCCTCCTGGGGCGTCGGCACCGGCGGCACGCGTTTTGCCCGCTTCCCCGGCACCGGCGAGCCGCGCGGCATCTTCGACAAGCTTGACGATTGCGCCGTCATCAACCAGCTGACGCAGGCGACCCCGAACGTCTCGCTGCATATTCCCTGGGACAAGGCGGATGCCAGCGAATTGAAGGCCAAGGGTAACGCGCTCGGCCTCGGCTTCGATGCGATGAATTCGAACACCTTTTCCGATGCGCCCGGCCAGGCCCATTCCTACAAATACGGCTCGCTCAGCCACACCGATGCGGCAACACGGGCGCAGGCGGTCGAGCACAATCTCGAATGCATCGAGATCGGCAAGGCGCTCGGCTCCAAGGCGCTGACGGTCTGGATCGGCGACGGCTCGAACTTCCCCGGCCAGAGCCATTTCACCAAGGCTTTCGAGCGTTACCTTGCCTCGATGGCGGATATCTACAAGGCGCTGCCCGACGATTGGAAGCTGTTCTCCGAGCACAAGATGTATGAGCCGGCCTTCTATTCGACCATCGTGCAGGATTGGGGCACCAACTACCTGATCGCCCAGACGCTCGGCCCCAAGGCCTATTGCCTCGTCGATCTCGGCCACCACGCGCCGAATACCAATATCGAGATGATCGTCGCCCGGCTGATCCAGTTCGGCAAGCTCGGCGGTTTCCACTTCAACGATTCGAAATATGGCGATGACGATCTCGACGCCGGCGCGATCGATCCCTACCGGCTGTTCCTCGTCTTCAACGAACTGGTTGACGCCGAACAGCGCGGCGTCAACGACTTCAACCCGGCCCATATGATCGACCAGTCGCACAATGTCACCGACCCGATCGAAAGCCTGATCAACAGCGCCAACGAAATCCGCCGCGCCTATGCGCAGGCATTGCTTGTCGACCGCAAGGCGCTCTCCGGCTACCAGGACGACAACGACGCGCTGATGGCGTCGGAAACGCTGAAGCGCGCCTATCGCGCCGATGTCGAGCCTATCCTGGCCGAAGCCCGCCGCAGGGCTGGCGGCGCGATCGACCCGATCGCCGTCTACCGCGCCAGCGGTTATCGCAAGAAGGTAGCGGCCGAACGCCCGGCATCCGCTGCCGGCGGCGGCGGCATCATCTGAACGACCGATTGTTTCGCGTGGCCTGAAGCCATGTGGATTAGAGATGGTGGTTGCCGGCAGCGCAGGGGTGACGCGCTGCCGGCAACCTCGCCGTTTACGGCTTCCAGGCCCCGGCGATCTGGCGGGTGGCGATGTTCAGCCGGTTCCAGACATTGATATTGGCGATGGCGATGACGAGTGCCGCAAGGCTCCTGCCGTCATAGTGCCGGGTCGCTTCGTCCCAGATATCATCCGGCACCGGGTCGGCGCGGTCGCTGACGCGGGTCACCGCCTCGGTCAGCGCAAGGGCTGCCCGCTCGGCATCGCTGAAATAGGGCGAGTCGCGCCAGGCGCCGATGGCGAAGAGCCGTTCGTCGGTTTCGCCGAGCTTCTTTGCAATGCGCGGATGCCCGTCGACACAGACGCTGCAGCCGTTGATCTGGCTGGCGCGCAGATTGACGAGTTCGAGCAGCTTGGGCGAAAGGCCGGTTTCGGCCGGCACCTTGCTGAGAGCCGCCAGCGCCTGCATGGCCGCGGGAAGGACGAGGGCGGGATTTCCCATTCTCTCCTGCATGATATGTCTCCTTATACGTTTCGGGTTCGACGATCCGCCGGCGCTGTCACATCAGCCGGGTTTCATGCGTCATGGCTTTGACGGAACGCAGCGGAGGAATGTGACAAATGGACGAAAAAAAATGGCTGACTGAAGAATTCGAGGCGAACAGAGCGCATCTGAGGGCCGCAGCCTTTCGCATGCTCGGCTCGCGCAGCGAGGCGGAGGATGCCGTTCAGGAGGCCTGGCTGCGGCTCAGCCGCACCGATACGACAGGGGTCGGCAATCTCGGCGGCTGGCTGACGACGGTTGTGGCGCGCATCTGTCTCGACATGCTGCGCGCCCGCAAGACCCGGCGCGAGGAGCCCTTGGAGGCGCCTATCCATGCCGGGATCGCCGATCCGGCGAACGATCCCGAGCGCGAAGCCGCCTTTGCCGATTCGGTCGGTCTGGCGCTGCTCGTTGTGCTGCAGACGCTGGCGCCCGCCGAACGTGTCGCTTTCGTGCTGCACGACATGTTCGACCTGCCCTTCGACGATATCGCGCCGATCATCGGCCGTTCGTCCGGCGCCACCCGCCAGCTCGCAAGCCGCGCCCGCCGCCGGGTGCAGGGGGTGGACGAAGCGCCTGATGTCGATTTCGGCCGCAAGCGGACGATCGCCGAGGCCTTTCTGACGGCGTCGCGCAACGGCGATCTGGAGGGATTGATCGCGGTGCTTGCCCCTGACGTGGTCTTCCGGCCGGATGCGACGGCCGCCCGCTTCGGCACCATTGGCGAAATGCGCGGCGCAGCTCACGTGGCCGAAGCCTTCAAGGGTCGGGCGCAGGCAGCCGAAATCGCCATCGTCGGCGGTGAGCTTGGATTCGTCGTGGAGATCCAGGGCCAGCTCCGCGTCGTCGTGGCGCTGACGATCGCCGATGGCAGGATCGCCGCGATCGATGCCATCGCCGATCCGGATCACCTGGCACGGCTCGACTATTCAATCCTTTTAGATTGAAAACAAACGAGAATTTACCGGATCTTCGAGATAGGCGCGCTTCGCAAGGAGTGCGCCGCTGCCATTTTCTGAGCGGTGTCGGCCGCGTCATTTTTCTTGACAGCGGCATCCGCGGCTTTATTCTATTATAAAGAGTTATATAGCATAACTATGGAATTTCAGACGGATGACCGAGGAGCGATCCCGGTCCGAGACTTCGAAAGGAATGCATGTCATGTCCGGCGACCAGGCGAAGAAGCCGCTTCTCCTCACCAATGTCAAACCGATGGCTTTCGGTTCTGGTCCATCAGAGGGGGCAATCGACATTCTCGTCAATGCCGACGGCAGGATCGCCGAGATCGGTCCGTCGCTTTCCGTCTCGCAGGATGTGACGCGCATCGACGGCAAGGGCGCCTTCATTTCGCCGGGCTGGGTCGATCTGCACGTGCATATCTGGCACGGCGGTACCGATATTTCCATCCGTCCGTCCGAATGCGGCCTCGAGCGCGGCGTCACCACGCTGGTCGATGCCGGTTCGGCCGGGGAGGCGAACTTCCATGGCTTCCGGGAATATATCATCGAGCCCTCGCGCGAACGCATCAAGGCCTTCCTCAATCTCGGCTCGATCGGTCTCGTCGCCTGCAACCGGGTCGCGGAATTGCGGGATATCCGCGACATCGATCTCGACCGCATCCTTGAAGTCTATGCCGAAAACAGCGAGCACATCGTCGGCATCAAGGTGCGCGCCAGCCATGTCATCACCGGGTCCTGGGGCGTCACCCCGGTCAAGCTCGGCAAGAAGATCGCCAAGATCTTGAAAGTGCCCATGATGGTGCATGTCGGCGAGCCGCCAGCGCTCTATGATGAAGTGCTGGAGATCCTCGGCCCCGGCGACGTCGTCACCCACTGCTTCAACGGCAAGGCCGGGTCGAGCATCATGGAGGACGAGGACCTCTTCGCTCTCGCCGAGCGCTGCACCTCCGAGGGCATCCGTCTCGACATCGGCCATGGCGGCGCCTCCTTCTCCTTCAAGGTCGCCGAGGCGGCGATTGCGCGCGGGCTTCTGCCGTTCTCGATCTCGACCGACCTGCACGGCCATTCGATGAACTTCCCGGTCTGGGACCTGGCGACGACGATGTCGAAGCTGCTCAGCGTCGGCATGCCTTTCGACAAGGTGGTGGAAGCCGTCACCCATGCGCCGGCATCCGTTATCAAGCTGTCGATGGAGAACCGGCTTACGGTCGGCTCGCAAGCGGAATTCACCATTTTCGACCTGGTCGATTCCGATCTCGAGGCGACGGATTCCAACGGCGACGTTTCGGTCCTCAACAAGCTGTTCGAGCCGCGCTATGCGGTGATGGGCGCCGATGCCTTCACCGCCAGCCGCTATGTGCCGCGGGCGCGCAAGCTGGTGCGCCACAGCCACGGCTATTCCTACAGGTAGGATCCGCGGAAGGGCGCAATGCTTAGCGGTTGCGCCAGCCCATCAGCTTTTCGATCCGCTCCGCTGAACTGCGCACATGGGCCGTATAGTGGTTCTCGTCGGAAAATGCCTTCTGTTCCGGCAGCACGATGGAAATGGTGGCAACGCACTGGCCGTCGCGATCGCAGATCGGCGAGGCGATACAGGCAACCGCATAATCCGATTCCCCCGCCTGGATCGACAGGCGCGATTCGAAGGCCTTGCCGGCGGCCTCCGACAGCGTGCCCGGATCGATTTCTGCGCGGCCGGTCGGTGAAGAGCGGGCGCAGCGCTTGAACAGTTCGATGCGCTCCTCCTCGGCCAGGTGGCCGACGAGCAGGCGGCCGGAGGCCGTCCAGTTCAGCGGCACCCTTGTGCCGACGCGGGACGCCACCTGAAAATGGCTCGGGCCGTCGGCCATGGCCAGTACCAGCATATAGTCGCCGTCGCGGCCGCAGACCTGCACGGTTTCGCCGGCTTGGCGGCAGAGATCGTGCATTTCGTGGGTGGCGATGCTCATGAAATCCAGCGACCTGGCATAGGCAAGGCCGTAATGGTAGAGCCGCGCGCCGAGCCAGATCGAGCCGTCGGCCTGGCGCGTCAGCATGTTCTTCTCGACGAGGTCGTCGACGATCACGTAAACGGTCGACAGCGGCGCTTTCACCGCCTTGGCGATAGCATAGACGCCGGCGGGCGATCCGGTCTCGTAAAGGTGATCGATCACCTGAAGCGCCCGGTCGATGCCGCTAACGCGCGCGCGCCTCGCGCCCTTGCTACCGGTCTCGCCGGCAACACCCTCATCTTCGGAGTAAACTGCTGATGATGTCTTTCCGTCCAATTCCACGCACCTCATGAAAACGCGATTATGTTACATTACTATGGCATAGCTGTCGCTGTGGCAAATGGCAACATTTCGCGGGTTGCTAGTCGGATTGGGCCGACCAGATGAGGCTCTGTTTTCAATAATCACCGGAAATTTAGGATGCGGCGGCGGCCGTGAGCGTGCTTTCAGCGCGAGCGGTTGCTGGAGAAGTCATTCCGCCGCGAGGCTTGGAACAACAAGCATCAGGCCGAGTTTGATTTCTGAAACTCAGGAGGTCACGATGACAAATTATCCCACACCGCCTTTCCCATCCCAGAAGCAGCCGATGCCGGGTTTCACGGCACGGATGGACCCGGTTCCCGACCATGGCGAAAAGAGCTATCGCGGTTCCGAGCGGCTGAAGGGCAAGCGGGCGATCATCACCGGCGGCGATAGCGGCATTGGCCGGGCTGTTGCAATCGCCTATGCCAGGGAGGGTGCCGATCTGGTGCTCTCCTATCTCGACGAGGACGAGGATGCCGATGAGACGAAACGGCTGGTCGAGCAGGCCGGAAGCAAGGCTATCCTTGTCAGCGGTGACATCCAGGATCCCGCCCACTGCAGGCAGATCGTCGATACGGCGGTCAGGGAGCTCGGTGGTATCGACATTCTCGTCAACAACGCCGCGCATCAGGCGAGCTTCAAGAGCATCGACGAGATCAGCGACGAGGAGTGGGAACTGACCTTCAAGGTCAATATCCATTCGATGTTCTACCTGACCAAGGCAGCCGTCGCCCACATGAAGCCCGGCAGCGCCATCATCAACACGGCATCGATCAATTCGGACAATCCGAACCCGACGCTGCTTGCCTATGCGACGACCAAGGGCGCGATCCAGAATTTCACCGCCGGCCTCGCCCAGCTTCTGGCCGAGAAAGGCATTCGCGCCAATGCCGTGGCGCCCGGGCCAATCTGGACGCCGCTCATCCCCTCGACACTGCCTGAAGAAAGCGTCAGCAATTTCGGCAAGCAGGTCCGATGAAACGGCCGGGCCAGCCGGCCGAGCTTGCCACAGCCTACGTGATGCTGGCCGATCCCTTGTCGAGCTATGTCTCCGGCACGACGATCGCGGTCACCGGCGGCAAGCCGATCCTGTAGCGTATCGGCCCGAACGGACGCACGGCGCTCAGCCACCGCCGGTCGGCATTGTAATGATTACGTCGTTGCCGACGGCCAGCATCGCTTGGTCGCGGCCTTCCAATAAGCGACAAGGGCCGCCGTCTGGTCGAGACGGCAGCCCTTGACGGGGGCAGGGAGAGATCCCCAAGCTGTTTAGGCGGCTTCAGCCGAAGCAGGGCATTGCCGGCAGATTGGCGCGGCTTGCGAGCGCTCCGATCATATTGCCCACCGATGTCGAGCGCGGTTCGCGTTTGCGGGCGGCCGTCTCCAGGAGTTGCTTGAAGTCTTCAAGCTTTACGCCGTCGGCGCGCAACACCATGGCGATCAGGGGGTCGCGAAGGGCTTCGGATATCGTCAGGTCATCTCTGGTCTTTGTCATGGTTGTCCTCCTTTCGTGGGCGGTCGCCCGTGTTCCACTTTCCGCTGCCATGCCCTCGGCATTGACTTTCGCGTTTTGTGGTGTTACCGGTAAGTAACAATGCATTTGTTACCGATCGGTCACATTGATGTCAAGGACTACGTCCTCAAAAAAATCAGAAACTTCGAATGAAATCCCCGCAGCCGTTCCAGAAGATCGCATCCCGCCGCGGGAGCGTATCGTCTCGACCGCCTCGGAGCTTTTCCGCGAGCGCGGCATTCGCGGCATCGGCGTCGATGCCATTGCCGACGCGGCTCTGACCAACAAGATGACGCTCTACCGGCATTTCGGCTCAAAGGACGAGCTCGTCTGCGAGACGCTTCGCCGTGCCTCCGAAAAGGCGGGCGCCATCTGGCGCGATCTGGAATCGGCCTATCCCGACAATCCGCGCGCCCAGCTGGACGCCTGGGTGGAGATGCGGGCGCAATGTCTGAACGGCGAGCCCGCCGGGTGCGATCTTGCCAATGCCGCCATCGAGCTGAAGGGCGAGGGCCATCCAGCCCACGAAATGATCGAGCGGCACAAGGCCGAACAGCGTGATCGCCTGGCCGCGCTCTGTTCGGCGGCCGGCGCGCGCGAACCCCAGCTTCTTGCCGATACTTTGACGCTGCTACTCGAAGGCGCGCGCGTCAGCCGCCAGGCCATGGGCGCTGCCGGCTGCTGCGGTCATTTCGGCAAGGCCTGCCACGCGGCGATCGCTTCTTTCGCCTGAGCATCGCAAGTGTGTGGGAGGGGAACCTTACCGCGTCCATGCCGTTTTGACACTAACCCGAGGGCGATGTGGAGGCAGGGAGATGAACTACGTCTATCTCAAACGCCTATATGCCAAACGCGCCGAGCTCGAAGCCAAGCTGGAGCTCCATGATGCGCGCTATTGTTTCGGGGAGGAAGAGGTCGATGACGGCACCGACAGCGATCTGCGTCAGCGGTTGAGCGAAATTTCCGAGGAAATTGCTACGCTGGAGAGCAGACCGGGCAGATAACTATTCAGATTTTAGCCGACCGGCATAAAATCAGTCTGTGCTGGCGCTGAGGATTTCCATCGTCCGTTCGTCGAATTTTCCCTGATAGAAATGCTCGATCACCTGGTGGAAGGGCGAACCGTGATCGCTGATCGCGGCAAACAAGGTCATCGATGAGCACAGCTTGAAGTCGTCGGGTGAGCCCAGGATTTCGTGCGCCGATCGGCCGTTCACCGATAGGATCGCCTCGACGCAACGCAACAACCTGCTTGAGAGAATGGGATCGGCGAGATAGGCGGCGGCTTCCTCCGCCGAGCGGATCGCATATTTTTCGGCCATCGCCGACGTGCCGAGACCGGCGATCTGCGGGAAGATGAACCACATCCAGTGGGAGGTCTTGCGTCCGGCTTTCAGCTCTGAGAGCGCCCGCTCGTAGATGCCGTTCTGGGCGTCGATGAAGCGGTGAAGCTTGTAGTCGATGTCGCCGGCCATGGTCCTTTCCCCTTTTCCTGCTGTCGATGCAGCCTGGGCCAAGGTTTCCACGCCCGGCGATCTACAGCGCCGCGCGTCTTTCAGACGCGCAAAGGACGCTGTAGCACTTTGAATGACTGCATAATTTCATCCTTAAATCGGTGCCGATTTAAGGATGAAATTATGCAGTGGTTTTGCTATCAGCAAACCCTCTCAGCGTAGGGGCTGCTGTCGCGGCAATGGCCGTAGGCCGGATGCTGCGGCACGTTATCGCCGGCCGGGGCGGCAATGGCCGATGTCGTCATCGGGTCCGTATTGCCGGAAGAATATGCGGCAAAACCCGCAAAGCTCAAGAGAACCAGCGCTCCGACCACGACAATGCGCTCAAAGGCCGAAAGTTTCTGGGCGCTGACATGATCTACGTAATCGCGCTCGCCTAAACCGGCGGTTTCGTCCTCTTTTACATGGAGGGTCACCATATCCTGGCGACGGCTTAAAGTTTCACAATCTGTCATTTTAATTACTCCTGCAACACATGCGGTGCCGGTCTCTTAAGAGCAAACTCTCACCCTCGTGCCGAACCGCTTCCGCATGCGTGCAGCATGTGTGTCTTCGATCGTGGCAATTGAAGGGGCGATCTTCAAACGCAGTGTTCAAAAAATCGTACCAATAAATGCAAAATATCGTGAAGCTCTGGTTCACCGGAATGATCCGCGGTAGTCCAGACAGGAACATCTTTCTTCTGGATAGTCCCATGAGCAAATCCTTCGGCGCGATGTCGGTCGCGCAACTTTCCATCCTCATTCAAGGTGGCGCGGCCGATCCGGTCGAGGTCGCCGAGGCGGTTTTCGATTCCATCGCGAATTATGCCGACAAGGCGGTTTTCACCACACTGCTCGAAAACCGGGCGATGGAGGAGGCGCGCGCCTCTTCGCGACGTCTGCGGGAAGGGCGCTCGCTAGGATTGCTGGACGGCATTCCGATTGCCTGGAAGGATCTTTTCGACATCGAAGGCTTGCCGACGACGGCGGGCTCCGTCGTTCTGGCAAAGGAGATGCCGGCCAAGCGCGATGCGCCTGTCGTCGCTTTGCTCAGGCAGGCGGGCATGGTGGCCGTCGGGCGCACCAATATGAGCGAATTCGCCTTTTCCGGCCTCGGCATCAATCCGCATTACGGCACGCCGGTAAATCCGCGCGGCACTGATCTGCCGCGCATTCCGGGCGGCTCGTCCTCCGGCGCCGGTGTCGTCGTCGCGGCCGGACTGGTGCCGGCCGCCATGGGCACCGATACCGGCGGCTCGGTGCGTATTCCCGCCGCTTTCAACGGTATCGTCGGCTACAAGGCAACACGCGGTCGCCACGCGATGGCAGGGGTCTATCCGCTGGCAAAGAGCCTGGATTCGCTGGGACCGCTCTGCCGCAGCGTCAGGGACGCGGTCTGGATCGACGCGGCGATGCGCGGCCTGACGGCGCCCGATGTCGCCACGCATCCCCTGCAAGGGCTGGAACTCATCGTGCCGGAAAATGTCGTCTTCGATGGCGCTGAAGCCGGCGTCGTCGCCGCGTTCGAGGCAGCTCTGGGACGTCTTCAAAAGGCCGGCGCCAAGGTTGCCCGCACCGTCATCCCCGCCTTCAACGAGATATTTGATCTGATGACGAGATATGGTCCGCTGGTCACGGCGGAGGCTTTCGCACTTCACCGCGAACGCTTGGCAGGACCGGACGCGGACAGCATGGACCACCGTGTCGTCATGCGCACCCGTCTCGGAAGCAAGACGACGCTGCCCGATTACCTGGCGATCCTCGAGGCGCGCAGCCGCCTGATCGTCGATGTCGAGCGCCTCGTCGGCGACCGGCTGCTCGCCTTTCCGACCGTCGCCCATGTCGCGCCGCCGATCGGGCCGTTGGAGCAGGATGACGAGCTGTTCTTCGCGACGAACAACAAGACGTTGCGCAACACCGCGCTCGGCAATTTCCTCGACTGGTGCGGCGTTTCCATTCCTTGCGGTACGGGCGAGGCTGGCATGCCTGTTGGACTGCTGCTTTCGGCCACCCCCCATCGCGATCAGGCGCTGCTGGGGATTGCCCTTGCGGCCGAGCCGGTCATCCGCGACGATTTTGCCTGAATTGGCAATTGAACCGCCGGGATTTAGTTGCCATTGATGGCATGAGGAGATCCAGGAGGAAAACACGTGCAGGTTTTGCAAAACGGGCGTTTCGCGGTTTCGACATGGTCGCTGCATCGGCTGCTTGGCGCCGTTCATGCCTATAGCCCCGATCCCGACAAAAGTGCTGCTGCGAAAGAGCCCTATGGCCCCGGTGCTGCGGCGCTGATCGATGTGCCGGCGGCGCTCTCGGCGCGTGGCGTCAACCGGCTGGAGGTCTGTTCCTTCCATCTGCCGAGCCTCGACGCTGGCTATATAAGCGACTTGCGTGGCGCGATGGCGGCCTCGAACGTGCTGTTCCAGACGCTGCTCGTCGAGGATGGCGATCCGAGCCATCCCGAGACGGCCGAACGCGACGTCGAATGGATGGCGGAGTGGATCGACATCGCCGCAGCCCTCGGGGCTGAGAGGATGCGGGTCATTGCCGGCAAGCAGAAGCCGACGGAGGAAAATCTTACCCGCGCAGCCCGTCACCTGAACTGGCTGGCGGGAAAGGCCGAAGGCAGCGGCGTGCGTGTCGTCGTCGAGAACTGGTTCGACCTGCTGCCGTCGCCGGTCGAGATGAATTGGCTGCTGGACCGGCTGGACGGCAAGGTCGGCCTCAACGGCGACCTCGGTAACTGGGCGGCGCCGGCGAAATATCAGGGCCTTGCCGATATCATGGGCCGGGCGGAAATCTGCCATGCCAAGGCCGATTACGGCACTGCCGGCCTAGATGCCGAGGATTACCGCACGTGCCTGGAAATGTGCGAGAGAGCCGGTTACGACGGTCCCTTTACGCTGATCTACGACTCGCCCTTCTTCCCTGACGAATGGGACGGCATTCTGCTGCAAAAGGCATTCATCGAGGATTTCCTGCGCGAGGCGCCGGCGCGCAAGACGGCTTAAACCAGAAGCACCTTTCGTTCATTCCTGGCGCGGGAACCTTTGGTTTTCCTCCAACACGTTCAGATCCATGTGGTTGCGCATATAGCGCTCCGAAGCCTTCTGTAAGGGCTGGTAGTCCCATGGATAATAGGCCCCGTTGCGCAGCGCCGCATAGACCACCCGGCGGCGCGCCTGGCTTTCGCGCACGGCTGCGTCGAAAGCGGAAAGGTTCCAGCGTCGGCCGGCCTGTTCGACAAGGCTTGCCAAGATCTCGGCATGGGTCGGGTCGGCCGCCAGATTGTCGAGTTCTTGGGGATCGGCCTCGAGATTAAACAGCATCGGCGGGTCCTTATCGCAGAGCGAGAGCTTGTATCGTCCGTCCCGGATGCAGACGAGCGGCGCCTCGGAACCCTCCGCGGCATATTCCATCGGCACAGGGCTGCGGCTGCCGGTGCCTTCGGCAAGCGCTGCGAGATCCTCGCCCTCGGTCCATGGCTTCAGCGAGGCGATATCGATCCCGGCGAGACCCGCCAGCGTCGGCGTCACGTCGAGCGTGGAGACAGGCTGGTCGATCCGTTTGGGCTGCCAACCGGGTGCCGCGATCATCAGCGGAACGCGGGCCGATCCTTCGAAAAAGTTCATCTTGAACCAGAGGCCGCGATCGCCGAGCATGTCGCCATGGTCGGACGCAAAGAGGATGATCGTATTTTCGGCCATGCGGGTCCGTTCGAGGACGCCGAGAATGTCACCGATCTTCTCGTCGACATAGGAGATATTGGCGAAATAGCCGCGCCTTGCCCGCCTGATCTGCTCATCGCTGATGTCGAAAGCGTCGTGGTCGCAGGCTTTCATCAGACGCTGCGAGTGCGGGTCCTGCCGCTCGAAGGCAATCGGCGCAACCGTCGGGTCCAGTGCCGGGCAGTCCTCATAGAGGTCCCAGAATTTGCGGCGCGCGACATAGGGATCGTGCGGATGGGTGAAGCTGACGGTCAGGCACCAGGGGCGCTCGTCGTGTCCGCGCGAGAGATCGAACAGCTTGCGGGCGGCGTGGTAGGCGACCTCGTCGTCATATTCCATCTGGTTGGTGATCTCGGCAACGCCGGCGCCGGTGACCGAGCCCAGATTGTGATACCACCAGTCTATGCGCTCGCCGGGCTTGCTATAATCGGGCGTCCAGCCGAAGTCGGCCGGGTAGATATCCGTCGTCAGCCGCTCCTCGAAGCCGTGCAATTGGTCGGGGCCGACGAAGTGCATCTTGCCGGAAAGTGCGGTCTGGTATCCGGCAGCGCGCAGATGATGTGCATAGGTCGGAATGTCGGAGGCAAATTCCGCCGCATTGTCATAGACGCGGGTTCGGCTCGGCAATTGTCCGGACATGAAGGAGGCCCGCGCCGGTGCGCAGAGCGGGCTTGCCGTATAGGCGTTGGTGAAACGCACGGAACGCTCCGCCAATGATTTCAGATGCGGCGCATGCAGAAAATCGGCAGGGCCATCGGGAAAGAAAGTGCCATTCAACTGATCGACCATCAGGATGAGGATATTCGGACGCGCCATGCGAGATTGTCTCCTGTGGTCTCAAAGGCCGGGGAAGCTCTTCCCCTTGCTATTTGCAGATCTTATGAAAACCACTATCATCATGCTTGTAAAGCCAGCTTTTTTTGATGCTTCCCAAAAGGAATTTTTATGCCAGACCGCCTGCCTGAGCTGGGATGGATGCGCATCTTCGCTGAGGTCGCAAGGCTCGGCAGCTTTTCGGCCGCGGCGGCAGGTCTCGGCCTTACGCAGCCTGCCGTCAGCTATCAGATTCGGCGGCTGGAAGAGCAGTTCGGCGTCGCCCTGCTGCGCCGGCAGCACCGCGGCGTCGAGTTGACCGCGGAGGGCGAACGGCTTTTCCAGATCGCCGCGAAGACGGTTGGTGACATCGATGCCCTGGCGCGCAGTCTCCGCACCGAGGCTCAAAGGCCGGTCGTCAGACTTAGAACCGACTATGCCTTTTCGGCGCTTTGGCTGATCCCGCGCATGCACGGCTTTCGCCTGCTTCACCCGGAAACGGATATACAGATCGTCGCAACCCAGAGGCTTGAGCCCGGCTTTCGTGACGACGCAGATGTGGTGGTGGTTTTCGGCACAAAGGCTGAATTCGGCGCCGTCGGATCGCTTCTGCTGCAGGAAAAGGTGGTGCCCGTCTGCACGCGAGGATTTCTCGATCGCAACGGCCCGTTCGCCGATCCGCAGCAGCTTGCCAAGGCGATCCTGATCCACCTCGATTCGCCGACGCCATCGCCCTGGTTCGACTGGCGAAGTTATCTTGCCGAATTCTCCGTTACTCGCGATCTCCATTCCGGCCGCGGCGATATAAGCTTCAACACCTACTCGCTGGTTGTCCAGGCCGCGCTCAGCGAACAGGGCGTGGCGATCGGCTGGATGGGGCTGGTCGATACGATTCTCTCCACACATATGCTGGTGGAAGCCGGGCCGCCGCTCGAGGCACCCGACCGCGGTTACTGGCTGATACCGCCGCGATCGGCAAATGTTGATAGCGAAAGGCTCAGCACCTGGCTGGTGGATGAAGTCTGCAGGACATGACATTCGGATGGAGCCGGCGCGTCGTTGCATCCGGAATATGTTCGCTCTCAGGATAGAAGCCTTGTCATGACCGACGCCGATCGACATTGTGGCATCGATTCATAGGGAAGGGCGAAGCATGTCGCGAACCGTCGGATACGTCGTTGGACTGCTCATGATCCTCCTGGGGCTGATCTGGATCGCCCAGGGAAGCGGCTATTTTCCCTATCCCGCATCCAGTTTCATGATCAACCAAAGCATCTGGGTTCTCTGGGGAGGCATCATGGCTGCAGCGGGGATCGCCGTGACGGTCATTATTTCACGGCTGCGCCGGAGAGGATGAGCCGGCAACCCGTGCATGGCTTTGAGGGAATTCGACATCGAAGAGTTCCTCAAGGTGAAATATCTGGCCGCAGGCGGCCTGTCGAACTGAGGAGAATGGCATGAGCGCAGCTGAAATCGACGGCTTTGCGGACCGGATCAGGCAACACCGGGGCGGCATGATCTCCGCCTGGATCGGTATTCCCGACGCCACGCTCGCCAATCACCTGGCGCAGGAGGCTTTCGACACCATCGTGCTGGATATGCAGCACGGCATGTGGGACATGCCCTCGGCCGCGAACGCCGTCGCCCAGGTTCGGCTTGCCGGCAAGCCGGCGCTGGCACGCATACCGGTCGGCGATTTCGCTTCCGCCTCGCGCCTGCTCGATGCCGGCGCCTCCGGCATCATCGCGCCGATGATCAATTCGGCCGAAGACGCGCAAGCCTTCGTCAAGGCCACGAAATACCCGCCTCTCGGCGAACGCAGCTGGGGACCGTCGCTGGCGCTCAACCATACCGGCCTGTCGGCCGATGATTATCTGAAGAACGCCAACGCGCTTACCGTCGCCATTGCCATGATCGAGACCCGGGCGGCACTCGAGGCGATCGACGGCATCCTCGGCGTTGCCGGTATCGATGGCATTTTCATCGGTCCTTCCGACCTTTCGATCGCACTCTCGAACGGCGATCAGGTGGCGCCGAACGCCGCCGAGATCGACAGCGCCATGCAGCATGCGGTTTCGCGCTGCCGCGCCCACGGCAAATTCGCCTGCGCCTTTGCCGGCGACGGCGAGCGGGCCGGCGAGCTCCTGAAGTTCGGCTTCGATCTGGTCATTGCCGGTGCCGAGACAGCGCAACTGCGCTCCGGCGCCCGCCGCGCCATCAACGCCGCCCGCAGGATCGCTTCGGCTTGAGCGTCATTTCACCGGCTTGACGGCCAGCCAGATGACGTGGCGGGCGCCGCCGCGTTTGCCGTTGGCGCGCGCGTTGACCACACCGACGGCAAAACCGCTGCCCTTGAGACGTCGCGTGAAATCAGGATCCGGGCCGGACGACCAGACGGCGAGCACGCCGCCGGGACGCAGCGCGTCGCTGGCGGCGCGAAGGCCGGCGAAGTCGTAGAGCCGGTCGTTGGATTTGCGGGTCAGCCCATCAGGGCCGTTATCGACATCGAGCAGAATGGCGTCATAGGCAGCCTTGCCGGCGCGGATCGCTTCGCCGACATCGCCCTGGTGGATGCCGACGCGCGGATCGTCGAGACAGCCCTTGAAGACCTCGGCCATCGGTCCGCGCGCCCAGGCGATCACGGCCGGCACCAGTTCGGCGACGGTGACGCCGGCATCCTCCGGGAGCACGGCGAGAGCGGCGCGCAGGGTGAAACCCATGCCGAGCCCGCCGATCAGCATCCTTGGCTTGGCGTGCGACTTGATCCGATCCCAGGAAAGGGTCGCCAGCGCTTCTTCCGAGCCGCTGAGACGGCTGTTCATCAGCTCGTTGGCGCCGAGCATGATCGAGAACTCGCTGCCGCGCTGCTTCAGCCGCAATTCGCCGTTCTCACCGGGAATGGTCGCGGAATCGAGCTGGATCCAGGGCAGCATGACGGCTTCGCCTCGCATGAAAGGAAGCGTCCCCTAGCATAGGGCAGGCGACGAGGCCAGCAAGCCGTCCTCAGATCATCCGCATGAAATGATCCTGCTCGAATTCGACGATGTCGTCCTGCGGCACGGCCGAACGGCGGCGGATGTCCTCCACCTCGTCAGGCCTCAGCCGAGCCTTCGGGTCGTCGAACCGGACCTCGGGATCGGGCACGGCCGAGAGCAGCAGACGGGTATAGGGATGCAGCGGATTGTCGATCACCTTGGCGACGCTGCCCCATTCGACGATCTGGCCGGCATACATCACGGCGATATCCTCGGCGACATAACGGGCGGTGGCAATGTCATGGGTGATGTAGAGCAGGCCAAGATTCATCTCCTGCTTCATCTCGTTCAACAGGTTCAGCACGCCGAGGCGGACCGAAACGTCGAGCATCGAGGTCGGCTCGTCGGCGACGATCACCTCCGGCTTGACGGCCAAGGCGCGAGCGATGTTGACGCGCTGGCGCTGACCGCCGGACAGCTCATGCGGATATTTCGGCGCGACGAGATCGGGATCGAGCCTGACGCGCTGCAGCAGTTCACGGATCGCGGCGTCGATCTCGGCCCCCTTGATCTCCGGGCGGTGCAGTTTCAGTGGCCGCCGGAGATGATGGGCAATGGTGTGAGCAGGGTTGAGCGAGGCGAAGGGGTCCTGGAAGATCATCTGCACCGAGCGGCGGTAACGGGCGATCTCGGCGGATTTTGCCGCCTCGACAGGCCGGCCCTTGTAGAGAATCCGGCCGGATGTCGGCAGATATTCGCGCATCGCCATGCGGGCGCAGGTGGTCTTGCCGCTGCCGGATTCACCGACCAGCGCCAGCGCCCGGCCGGCATGCAGCGAAAACGAGATGGCGCGCGCCGCATGGACGGCCGCGGAACCATGGCCGAAAGTCTTGGTCACCTGGTCGAGTGCGAGAATGGCGTCCGTCATAACAGCACTCCTCCATGCAGCGAGGGGAAGGAGGCCCAAAGCTTCTTCGTGTAGTCGTGCTTGGGCGTCCTGTAGATCGCCTCGGCCGTGTTCTGCTCCACCAGCTGGCCTGCGAGCATGATGCCGATGCGGTCGCAGAATTGTACCATCAGCCCGAGATCATGGGTGATGAACAGCACGGAAAAGCCGAAGCTGCGGCGCAGTTCGTTGATGCGCTGCAGGATTTCGCGCTGGACGACGACGTCGAGCGCCGTCGTCGGTTCGTCCATGACCACGAGCTTCGGATCGAGCGCCATGCAAATGGCGATGACGATACGTTGGCGCATGCCGCCGGAAAACTGGTGCGGATAGTCGCGCATGCGATCCGGGGCGATGTCGACGAGCGTCAGCATCTCGGCGGTTCGCTCGCGGGCTGCAGCATGGCTCATGCCCTTGTGGGTGCGCAGCATGTCGTAGAATTGCGTCTCGATGCGCAGCACCGGGTTCAGCGAGTTCATCGCGCTCTGGAAGACCATCGCAACCTCGCGCCAGCGGAACGCGCTGAGCGCCTGCCGGTCGAGGCCGAGCACGTCGCGGCCGTCGAGCAGGATGCGGCTCTCCTTGCGGATAAGCGCTGGCGGCTTGTGCAGGCGGCTGATGGCAAACGCGATGGTGCTCTTGCCGCAGCCGGATTCGCCGGCAAGGCCGAAGACCTCGCCGGGCGCGACATCGAAGCTGACGTCGTTGACGGCGCGGAAATCCTTCTCCTCGCCGATATAGTCGATGGTGAGGTTCCTCACCGAAAGCAGCGGCTGGGTCACAGGCGACCCTCCCCTGTTCGAACGAGCAGGGACCAGCGCTTCAGGTGATTGCCGGTGCGCAGCCGCGGATTGGCGATCTCGTCGACGGCGAAGTTCAGCAATGACATGCCGATACCGAGGAAGGCGAGCGCGAAGCAGGGGGTGAGAATATCCCACCAGGCGCCGACCGAGAGGGCCGAGGCCTTCTGCGCATTGTAGAGCATGGTGCCCCAGGAGATCGCTCTCGGATCGCCGAGGCCGAGGAATTCCAGCGTCGCCTCGGTAATGATCGCGAAGATGACGCTGCCGATGAAATTGATGCCGACGATCGATATCACGTTGGGAAAGATCTCGAACGTCATGATGCGCCATTGCGGCTCGCCCATCATCTCGGCCGATTTGACGAAATCCTTCTGCTTGACGGAGAGCGTTTCGGCGCGGGTGACGCGTGCGCCCCAGGCCCAGGAGGTGGCGCCGAGGATAAGGGCGATGACGAGGGGGCTTGCCTGGCCGATGAAGGCGGCAAGCACGAGCAGCAGCGGCAGGTTCGGAACGACGAGTACCATATTGGTGAAGAAGCTGATGATCTCGTCGGTCTTGCCGCCGCGATAGCCGGAGATGATGCCGAGTGCGGTGCCGACGAGCGTGATCAGCAGGCCGGCGCCGAAGCCTACGGCAAGCGAGGTGCGGGCACCGTAGATCAGCCGGGCAAAGACATCCTGGCCGATGCGCGTGGTGCCGAGAATATGGTCGAGTGACGGAGCCTGATGCGGCCGCCCGGTGCGGGCGGCGGGATCGTACTGCGTCAGCAGCGGCGCTGCGATCGCGACGAGGACGATGAAGGCGATGATGACGAGGCCGACCAGCGCCTTGCGGTTTCGAAGCAGGGTCTTCATCTCACGCTCCCTTCAGCCGCGGGTCAAGCAGCACATAGCTGACGTCGACGATAAAATTGGCGATCAGCATGGTCGCGGTCATGATGAGGAGCTGGCCCTGAATGACGGGGTAGTCGCGGGCGAGGATCGCCTGGTAGAGAATGTTGCCGAGGCCGGGATAGTTATAGACGACCTCCGTCACCAGCGAGCCGCCGAGGATGGTGCCGATGGCGATGGCAAGGCTGGAGACGGTCGGCAACAGGGCGTTGCGCGCTGCGTACCAGAGCATCACATGCCGGTCGGAAAGGCCCTTGGCGCGGGCCATGACGATATAGTCCTCGCCGAGCAGGTTGATCATGTTGTTGCGCATGGTGACGGTGAAGCCGCCAATCAGCACGGTGCAGAGCGTCACCATCGGCAGGATGCCGTGATAGGCGAGGCTGCCGATATATTGCAGGCTGAAGGCCGGATCGAGCGATGGGTCGGCGGCATAACCGTTCGGAAACCAGCCGAGCGTGAAGCCGAAGATGAAAAGCACGATCAGCGAGGTGACGACGGCCGGCACCGAGGTCGCGAAGATCGCGCCGACCGAGACGACGACATCGAACTTGCTGCCGCGGCGCCAGGCGGCGACGATGCCGAGGAAGGTGCCGAGCGCGAAGCTGACGATCGTCGCCGTGCCCATCAGGCCGACGGTCCAGACGAGTGCATGGCCGAGCACCGATGTGACGGGCAGCGGGAAATACTTGATCGAGCGGCCGAGATCGCCGGTGAAGATGCTGCCGAGATAGGTGAGGTACTGCTGCCAGAGCGGACCGTCGACGAAACCGAAGGTAAGCTTCAGCGCCTGCAGGCTTTCCGGCGGCAATTCGGTGCCGGCGCTCGAGAACATGATCTGCACGGGATCGCCCGGCATCAGACGCGGCAGGAAGAAATTGATCGTCGCTGCCGCGATGAAGGCTGCCATGTAGAAGACGAGGCGGCGAAGCAGAAAAGCCATAGGGACTCCGTCGTGACGGAGCGGCGCTTTACGCCGCTCCCGAGGATTGCGATGCTTACTTGACCGGCTCGAGAGCCAGGAGGTTCAGTAGGCGTGCCGGGTTGGTTCGCGAGATCGACGGATTGACGAAGGGGTTTTCCTTGGTCGACCAGCCGGTGAAGCGCTTGGTGTTGTACTGATACCAGTTCGGATTGTTGAACACCGGAATCACCGGCATGTTTTCAGCGACGATGCGCTGCGCCTTGTTCATCGCGTCCTTCTGCTTGCCAAGGTCTGCGGTATGGGTGAACTCGGTGACGAGCTTTTCGACCTCCGGGTTGAACCAGCGCTGCGCGGTGAAGCGGGTCTTGCCCTTGTCCGAAGCGCTGAAGGCACGCTTGTAGGGGTAATAGGGCGAAGCCGATGCCGGCAGGCTGTTGATCGCCGCATCGAAGGTGCCGTTGATGAGGTTGCCGGTCCAGACGGCTTCCTCCGGCGTTTCGATCTTGGCATCGATGCCGACCGCCTGCATGCCTTCGACGGCGAGGTTGACGGTATCGATCCAGTCCGTCCAGGCGCTGGGGACGATGATCGAGAAGGAGATCTTGGTGCCGTCGGGATTGTCGCGGAAGCCGTCGCCGTCCTTATCCTTGTAGCCCGCCTCGTCGAGCAGGGCCTTGGCGGCATCGGCATCATAGGTTGCGAACTTGCCGAAGTCGGCCTTGACGGACGGGTCCGACCAGCTCTTGTAAAGCTCGCCCATCAGGCCGGGGTCTTCGTTCAGCGTCGGATAGCCGTAGCCGGCGACGTCGATCATCGTCTTGCGGTCGAGCGCCATCGAGACGGCACGGCGGAACTTGAGGTCGTTGAAGGCCTTCTTGTTGTTCTCGTTCGCCGTTTCCAGGTTGAACAGGAATGCGACCATGCTGCTTGGCGAATACCAGTAGTGGAAATGCGCCGGATCCTTGGAAACATAGACATTGTCGATATCGGGAATGAAGGAGACGCCCCAGTCGAGCGTGCCGTCGGCCGTTGCGGTCAGCATCTGGTTGTTGTCGGCAAGCTGCGGGAAGCGCATGCAATCGACCTTCAGGTGCTCGTTGTCCCAGTAGTTCGGGTTGCGGCACTGGTCGTAGGTCTGGCCGGTGAAGCGCGGCACTTCCGTCAGCGGGCCGCTGCCAACAGGGGTTTCGTTGGCGAACGTCACGGGATCGGCGACGTCCTTCCAGACATGTTCCGGGACGATCGGCAATTGCGAGATCTGCTCGGCGGCGAGTGAGCTCGGATTGGCGAGCGTGAAGCGCACCGTTTGGCCGTCGACCGCCTTGATATCGGTGATGAAGGTCCAGATGCTGACGAAATCGAGCGCCGGGAACTTCTTCAGGTAATCATAGGTGAACTTGACGTCGGCTGCGGTCAGTGGCTTACCATCAGACCACTTCAGGTTCGGGCGCAGCTTGAAATCGATGCTCTTCAGGTCGTCGGAGAGTTTGAAGCTTTCGGCCAGGCGATAGACCGGCTTATTGCTGTCGAAGCGGTTGAAGACGACCAGCGGCTCGTAGATGAAGTCGAGTGTCGATTGGCGCGACGAGGTCTGGTTGAACGGGTTGAAGTTGCGAACCCAGGTCGTCGCCGGTTCGATATTCACGGTGAGGACCGTCTGCGCCATGGCGGAACCCGAAAGCAGTGTTAGTGCGGCGGCGGCAAGAAGACATTTTTTCATGTTTTATTCCCCTTTTCTTATGCGGTGAGAGATGAGGTGCCGGTCAGGAGACCAGCGCGCTTGCAAACATGTCTTCGACTTCAGCATGGGCGGCGCGGACATCGATCTTGAGATTGCCGAGGCGGGCCTTGCCGGCAGCGATCCGCTGCAGGGCGCCTTCCGTCAGCGGGCGGGCGGCCTTGGCGGCGGCTTCGCTTTCCGGGATGTCGCCGTGGCTGTGGAGCGCGATATCGAAGCCTGCGTCCAGCACCTGTTTGACGCGTTCCGGCAGGGTGCCGGAGAGCGACTCCATGAAGATGCAGTCGGAAATCAGCACGCCGTCATAACCCATGTCCTTGCGGATCACGTCGTGCATAACAGGCGAGACGGACGCCGGCAGCTCGGCGTCATAGGCCGAATAGACGACATGGGCGACCATCGCCCAGGGCGTATCCTTCAGCGCCACGAAGGGCTTGAAGTCGGTCGCGGTGAGCGTCTCGCGGCTGGCGTCGACGACCGGACGCTCCTTGTGGGAATCGAGCGTTGCGCGGCCATGGCCTGGAATATGCTTGATAACAGGCATGTTGCCGGTCTCGAGCAGGCCATCGACGACCTCGCGGCCGAGGGCAGCGATGAAATCGGGATCAGGGCCGAAAGAGCGGGCGCCGATGACCGCACTCGTCGTCTCGAAGACGAGGTCGAGAACGGGCGAGCATCCGCTGGAAAGGCCGAGTTCCGTCATCATCGCGCCCATGGCCTGGGAGGAAAGGCGCAGTGCTTTTTTGCCGAGATCGAAATCGCGGCGTGCAAGTTCGGCGAACTGGCCAAAACTGCGGAAGAGCGGCCAGGGGCCGGCATCGAGATGCTGAACGCGACCGCCTTCCTGGTCGGTGAAGACAGGCGCGTCGTCGCGGCCGACGGCTTCGCGGAAGCGCTCGATCAGGCGCCTCGTCTGCTCCGGTTCGCGCTGATTGCGCCGGCCGACGAAAAGGCCGAGCGGATTGGTTTCGCGAAAGAGGGCGAATTCATCATCCGAAATAATCGGCGTGGGAAGACCGACGAAGAGGGCGAGCGGGGTCGAGGACAATTCTGTAACTCCGGGATCAGATGGTCATTTCGGCGCGCTTCTCAGCATGCCTTCGTAGATGCCCTTGTCGGGGGCGGGGATGATGGTTGCGCCTGCGGTCCTGGCGTAGAAATCGACCGGGCCGGCATCGCCGATGAAGGCATAGGCGTGGCCGAGCGTTTTCATGGTCTGAAGGCAGGCAGAAAAGAGGGCGAGCCCGATGCCCTTGCCGCGTGCGTCGGGGTCGACGCCGGTCGGGCCGAAGAAGCCGCGCGCCGTCGTGTCATAGCAGGCAAAGCCCAGGAGCTTGCCGCTTTCGACGGCGACCAGGCAGGCAACGGGCTGGCGGGAGAAGGCGACCGCGACTTCGCTCGCCCAGTTCTCGCTGAACCGTTCGCGAACCCAGCTGACGACGAGATGCAGTTCCGGGGGGAGGGCCGGACGGATGGAGACGCCGACATCGCCGGCTTTGCGTTTCAGGTCGGCGAGCTCAGTGGAATATAGGCTCACAAGCAGGTCTGGCACCTGTCACTCCTCCAGTTATTCCTTTATTGCGGAATATATCCCCTTTTAGTGTCATAGACTTGGCCATCTGGCCGGGCTTGTCAACAAGGTTTTTCAAACGGCCAAAGGCACGACCCGCCGCTGTCCCCAGGGTTTCAACGCAAAGTAGGTGCCGAACCCAAAAACGGCCCGGGAAGGCCGGGCCGTTTTCGATTGGCGGAATATTGGTGGAGCGAGCGCCTATTCGCCGTCTTTCCAGAGCGCATGAAAGTGCTGCACCGGGCCGTGGCCGGAGCCGACGGTGAGGCGTCCGGCAGCCGCGACCGCGCCGGCGAGGTAATCCTTGGCGATGGCGACGGCCTCCCGCGCCGAGGCGCCCTTGGCGAGCTCGGCCGCCAGCGCGCTGGAGAGCGTGCAGCCGGTGCCGTGGGTGTTCTTGGTCGGCACGCGCACGGCTTCGAACCAGTGCAGGCCGGCGGCCGTGGCAAGCACGTCAGGGCTCTCGTCGCTGTTGAGATGGCCGCCCTTGACCAGCACCGCGGCTGGACCAAGCGCGAGCAGGCGCTCGGCCTGCGCCGCCATGTCAGCGCGGTTTGTCGCGACCGGCTGGTGCAGCAGGGCGGCGGCTTCGGGCAGGTTCGGGGTCAGCAGTGTCGCAAGCGGCAGCAGCCGGCGGGTCAGCACGTCGACCGCTTCGGGCGCGAGCAGGGCGGCTCCGCCCTTGGCGATCATGACAGGGTCGATAACGATCGGAATGTCGCGGTGGTCAGTCAGCGCACCGGCAACGGCGTCGGCGATGCCGGCGTTGGCGATCATGCCGATCTTGACGGCGTCGATGCGGACATCGGCAAAGACGGCATTGATCTGGTCGGCGACGAATTGCGGCGGCACCAGGTGCACGCCGCTGACACCTTGCGTGTTCTGCGCCGTCAGCGCGGTCAGCACCGCCATGCCGTAGACGCCGCGGGCGGAAAAGGCCTTGAGATCGGCCTGGATGCCGGCGCCGCCGGAGGGATCGGAGCCGGCGATCGAGAGAACATTGCGGATCATGCGCGGACCTTTCGGATTTCTGCAGCGATGCGGCGCGTGGCGGCTTCCGGATCGGGCGTGCCGCAGATGGCGGAGACGACGGCAAGCCCACTGGCGCCTGCGGCAAACACCTGGGCGACATGATCCGCCTTGAGCCCACCGATCGCGACCGATGGCACCGGCGAGGCCTTTACCAGCCTTGCAAGTCCGTCAAAGCCGATCGGCTGCTTGTGATCGGCCTTGGTCGGTGTCGCAAACACCGGCCCGACGCCGGTGTAATCGACGAGACCAGGATCGACCGCGTTAGCAAGCGCCTCGCTCTCGACCGAAAGGCCGAGGATCAGCTCGGGGCCGATCATCGTTCGCGCTCTCATCGCATCCATGTCTTCCTGGCCGATATGCAGGCCGTTGGCGCCGATGGCGATTGCCGCCTCGACGTCATCGTTGACGATGAGGAGGGCGCCGGTCCCATCCAGCGCCTGTTTCAAGGCGCGGCCGGTCTCGATCATCCTGATGGTGCCGGCATGTTTGTCACGCAACTGCACCATGGTCGCGCCGCCGGCAACGGCAAGGCGCGCGGTTTCGACCATTCCGATCCCGGCGCAGAGATCGGGGTCGAGGACGAGATAGAGCGAAAGGTCGAAAGCCTTCATGCAGCTGATATCCTTGCCCTGGCGTCAAGCGTTTCGGCGTCGAGCGCGGCCAGCGCATCGAGAAAACGCCAGGAGAAGGAGCCAGGCCCGGCCGCCCCAAGGGCCGCTTCCTCGCCGGCGATGGCGAAGGTTGAAAGTGCAGCGACCGTCGCGCCGAAGATATCCTCTGGCGCCGTCGCGGCAAAGGCGCCGACGAGGCAGGTGAGCGAGCAGCCGAGCGCGGTGACTTGCGGCATCAAGGCCGATCCGCCTTCGATGCGCACCGCCCGCTCGCCGTCGGTGACGAAATCCACGGCACCGGTGACGGCAACTACCGCCCGCTGCCGCTCAGCCAGCCATCGCGCCGAACCTTCCGCCTGTTCGACCGGATCGCGGCTGTCGACGCCCTGGCCACGGCTTTCTCCGCCGGCAAGCGCGATGATCTCGGAGGCGTTGCCGCGGATGATCGTGGGCTTGAGGGCGAGCAGCTCGGCGACCGCATTGCGGCGGAACGCCGTCGCATAATGGGCGACCGGATCGAGTACCCACGGTTTGCCGGCGGATGTCGCCGCCTTCGCGGCCGCCTGCATGCCGTCGATCCATTGCGTCGACAGCGTGCCAATATTGATTGTCAGCGCGCTGGCGATCGCGGCGAATTCGCCGGCTTCTTCCGCCGCATGCACCATGGCGGGCGAGGCGCCAGCGGCGAGCAGGACATTTGCGGCGATATTCATGGCGACGTAATTGGTGATGCACTGAACGAGCGGCGGCTTCTCGCGCATCGCCTTCAACATCGCTCCTGGTGTGGTCCTGGTCTGCATATGGCCCCTTTCAGGCGGGGGCGGGCACGGGGCGGTTCGTGCGGGCGATGCCGCGACCCCGAGCGACTCCCTCCGCCGGCATTATCCGGTTCAGGTTCGAAGGGTGCTTCTCAGCCCATCTGTCGACGGGCGCCCCTGTCTCTCATCGCGCTCTTTTTCGCAGAGAACGGGACTGATGTCATCCTGAAAATGACAATTCCATGACTGACAGCGCCGCGCGTTTTTTACGAAAAGGCGGTCAGCCGACGATCTTTGCCAACAGCCGTCCGACATCCTCGTTGGCGACATTGTTATGGGCGTCCGACGCCGCTGTCTTGATGATGTACTTGTCCGCCAGGAAGGTGTTGACCTTGCCGGCCTGCGGCGCGAAGACGGCATCCGTATCGTCCTCGACAGCCTGTCCCGCCTTCAGGTGCTGCGGACCGTTCGCCCCCATCGCCCCGAACTCGTCGTTGGCATCGCCGATGCTCTTGGCGATATCGCGCGACAGGCGCGACGCCAGCGCATAGGCGAGCGTGCAGGCGAGATCGTTGTGGGTGTGGGTGATGCAGATCGGGCCGGTCGGTTTGCCAACGACATCGGGAAAGGCGCCGGCAAGGCCCGGCTTGATCTCTTTGGCGAAGCCATTGTGCGAGAAGGCGCCCTGCAGCAGGGTGAGCGAGAAGAATTCCAGCTTCGGGACCGGGGCGAGCCCGTTTGCCGCCGCCGCGACCAGCCGGGCGCCGAAGCTGTGGCCGACGAGATGCAGGCGGATCGGCTGCTGCAACACGAGCTTCGACAGCACGCTTTTCGTCAACGCCTCGCCGACGATGCCGGCGCGCTTCTTCATTTCGTAATAGGTCAGCTGGTTCAGGAACCGCGCCACCGCCGCTCTCGGGCCGGAGATCAGGCCCGAGACGACGTCGCCGAGCCCTTGAGCCTTGCCGACGGAGCTTTCGAGGTTAAATGTCGGCGCCGCGATGAGAGCTTCCATCAGTATTTTGGCGCTGGTGGCATCGTCCGTGGCGAGCGCAATCGGCGCTGAATCCGCGTTGAGTTCGGAATCCGTTCCCGGAGAACCGAGTGCTTCGTTGCCGTTCTTGACGAGGAAAAACGACGTCGTTTCGTCGAGCGTCTTCGCTGCCGCCTGCGCCTTTTTGGCTGTTGCGGCGCCATCCGGCCCGAAGAGATCCTTGAAATCCTTCAGTACGTTTTTGAAGGCCTTGTCATCGAGATCCTCAGGGCCCGCCACCGTTCCATCTGCCGCCAGGGTTCCACCGCCGCCCGGCGTCACCAGTGTCTGTTCGTCGAAATCGGTGCGATAGGCCTTGGCGGGCCAGACGACGCCGGCGACGACGGTGTGGCTCGCCTTTTCAGGCGCAAGCTTCTTACGGGCGTTCGCCCATAGCGTTCCGTAGAGCTTGCGGGCATCGTCCTTGGTATTCTTCCAACCATGCGACATGACCACCAGATCGGTCGTTCCGGGCTGGTTGAGCAACGCCGCGAGACTTGTCGTCGTCGCGGGATCGATCGTGCCATTCTTGTCGAATTCGAGCCATAGGAATGGCGAGGGTCCAAGTGTGTCCATATGTCCTCCTTACACAGCCTGTAGCGTTCGCATCAGATCGAGCAGGCCGGCGCCCTGAAACTCCGGCCGCCGCTTGAGATCGGTCGCGGCGCCGATGAAGATCTCTTTGACGCGTTCCGGCTGACCGAGAAATTCTCGCCGAACCGAGAGGAAGGCGGCGATCGCGCCGGAGACATGCGGCGTCGCCATGCTCGTTCCGGTATCCTCCCGGAACGGCGCTTCGCCTGACTTGGCACCGTTGTAGAGCGCGCATGAGATGATGCGCTCGCCGGGTGCGACGAGATCGGGCTTCATCCGCCCATCCGCGGTCGGTCCCTTGGAGGAAAAATAGGAGACGCCGTAGGTATGCGGCATGTCGCGATGCGTCGAGCCGACAGTGATGGCGAGCGCTGCGTTGCCGGGATCCATGATCGTGCCGCTATGGGCCGCGCGCTCCGGCGCGCCTGAGAATTGCGTCACCGTACCGTAGCCGGCATTGCCGGCCGCGACCACGACGCAGACGCCCGAACGCACCAGCCTGTCGACCTCGACGCAGAGCGGGCTTTGCCCTGCCGCGAACCAGACCGGATCGAACGGATAGCCAAGGCTGAGATTGATACCGTGGATCTTGATGTTGCGCCCGTAGTCGTTCGAGCGCTGGACATAGCCGATCGCAGCCAGCAGATTGCTGAGCTTGCCTTGCTTCTCATTGGCCAGCACTTTCAGGCTCAACAGCTTGCAGTGCGGTGCCATGCCGGTGATGACGCCGTCATGAGTATCCTTGACGGTTGATTTGGTCCCGTCCTCGTTGCGCACCTCCGCTTTCACGCAGATCTTCTTGACCGCGTCTGTCTTCGGTTCGTCCAGCACCGATGTGCGGCCGGCGATGATGCCGGCAACATGGGTTCCATGGCCCGCATTGTCGATCAGCGCCGCAGCCGACGCCACGGCCGGGTCCGGATTGTCGGCCGTGAAATCCCGATGAAAGAGGCCGTCCGGCAGATCGAGCGTTCTCAGTGTTTTGAAATGCGGATGTGTCCCGTCAATGCCGGTATCGGCCACTGCCCAGACAATGCCTTTTCCGCTGGCTGCGAAGGATGCATGCGCCGCATCGCATTTGATTGTCCTGACGGATTCATAGACGCAGCGTTTGATCTGGTGATCGCACCAGATCTTGTAGACGAGTGGTGTCTTCTTATTCTTGCTGCCGCTTTTGGTTTCACCCTTATTCTCGTCGTCATCCTTTTTGGGCATTGTCCAGCTCGAAAGCCGGTCAATGGCTTCCCGGGTCAGGGTCGCGAAGGCGTAGCTGTCGGTCCAGAGGGATTTGGCGGCAATCCTGCTGCCATTCGAAAAGATCTGGGAGAGGTCGAGTTTGCTGTCCTCCGAGACCGCAGGCATGCCGAGCGGCGGCGACATGCCGAAACGCCACAGGTTGTTGCTCTCGTCAGTCGCCCCAATCCTGTTGAGGTACAACAGGAATGCTTCGAACAAGAGTTGCCGCGCCGCTGTGCCGCCGCCCGGAAAGTCGCGGTTGAATTCGATGATGACATCGAAGTGCTTCGCCTTGCCAATCCCCTTGGGGGGATCCGTCTTGCCCTTCATGAACGACGAGAGATCGCCCCCGATCCGCGTCTTGACGAGGTTTTCTTGAATGTTGCCCTCGGATTTTCTCCGAGGCCGTGCTGGCTGCGGCCCTCTCGCCATGCGGTTCTCCTCCCTCTTTGGAAAGAATAACAGCGACAACCATAGGTGCAATATATTTCTGAAATGCAGCTCTATATTTACTAAATATCCGAATGACTTTAAGATCGCCGATCTACACTCGCTCTCGCAATGCGCTTATGCATGAACCCCTTTCACGCGATAGACCTCCGGATCGGGGATCGGAACCGCGGCGATCAGCGCGCGGGTGTAGTCATTCCTCGGGTTCTCGAAGATGTCCCGCCGTGTGCCGGTTTCGATGATGCGGCCGGCGCGCATGACGGCGACGTTGTGCGACATGCGCTCGACCACTGCCATGTCGTGGGAGATGAAGAGATAGGCGAGCCCCATCGTCTCCTGCAGTTCGAGCAGCAGGTCGAGCACCCGGGCGCGTACAGAGACGTCAAGCGCTGCGACGCTCTCGTCGGCGACGATCAGCTTGGGCTCCAGTGCCAGCGCCCGTGCGATGCAGATGCGCTGGCGCTGGCCGCCTGAAAATTCGTGCGGATAGCGCGTCGCCGCATCAGGCGTCAGGCCGACCCGGCGCAGCAGTTCGGCGACGCGGTCCTGCCGTTCGCTGTGGTTGCCGATGCCGTGGATGAGCATCGGTTCGCCGATCGCCTTGCCGACGGCCATGCGCGGGTCGAGCGAGGCATAGGGATCCTGGAAGATCATCTGCGCCGAGCGGCGCACGGGCCGCATCTCACGCTGGCTGAGGCCGGCGATATTGCGGCCGTCGATCAGGACATTGCCCTTGAAGGGGATGAGACCGAGCACGGCCTTGCCCGTCGTCGATTTGCCGGAGCCGCTTTCGCCGACGAGGCCGAGCGTTTCACCCGGCAGGATATCGAAGGAAACGCCATCGACGGCTGCAACTGGCGGCTTGCCCTTGAAAAACCGGCTTGCGGCATTGCCATAGGTGACGGTGAGGTCGCGCACGTTCAGGACCGGCGTGCGGTCCGGATGCAGCGTCTCGACGGCGCGCTGGGTGATGCGCGGCGGGCGGTCGGTGCCTGCAAGTGCGCCGAGCCGCGGGACGGCGTCGAGCAATTGCTGCGTATAGGCCTCCTTCGGCCGCTGGAAGATGGCGAGCGCCGTTCCCTGCTCGACGATCCTGCCATTTTGCATGATGACGACGCGATCGGCCATTTCGGCGACGACGCCCATGTCGTGGGTGATCAGGATGATCGAGGCGCCGAATTCGCACTTGAGGTCCCGCATCAGCCTGAGGATCTGCGCCTGCACGGTGACGTCGAGTGCGGTCGTCGGCTCGTCGGCGATCAGCACCTTCGGCCGGCAGGAGAGCGCCATGGCGATCATCACCCGCTGGCGCATGCCGCCGGAAAGCTCGTGCGGATATTGCTTCAGCCGCCGGGCCGGCTCGGTGATCTGCACGGCATCGAGCATCTTCAGCGCCACCGCCTCGGCATTGTCGCTGCCCTGGTGCGCGCGGATTGCCTCGGTCAACTGGTTGCCGACCGACATGACCGGGTTGAGCGAAGTCATCGGCTCCTGGAACACCATGGCGATATCGCCACCGCGCACGCTGCGCATCGCCCGATCGGAAAGTTTGAGCAGGTCGCGCTCGCCAAGCAGCACGCTGCCGGAGGCGACCCGTAGCGAGGCTTTCGGCAAGAGCCCCATGATCGACAGCGAGGTGACCGACTTGCCGGAGCCGGATTCGCCGGCGATGCAGAGCGTTTCGCCGCTTGCAAGCTCGAAGCTGACATCCTGGAGCACCGGCTTGCGGCCTTCGGGTGTGCGGGCATCGACGCTCAGATTGCGAAGGCTGAGCACCGGTGCTGCGGCGGGCATGGCTTCGTTCACGCGAACACGATCCTCGGGAAGTAGAAGGAAACCACCCAGTTCGGCTGGTCGACGATCTCGCTGATCCGGAGATCGCCGCAGACCGAGCAGAGCAGGTAGGCATCGACGGCGCTCATGCCGTGTTCGGCGCCGAGAAGATCGATCATGCGCATGACGCTTTCGCGCGCCCCGGTCATCAGGTCAGGGCCGATGCCGGTCGTCACCTCGTAGCCGGCGCCGTCGAGATGGCGGGTCACCGGTTCGGTTGTGGTGAAGCGCGGCGTCTGCAGCTTGGCGTCCTTGACGAGCTCGATCGTCGCTTCGACGTTCATCTGGCTTTCGATCGCCGTGCCGCAGACTTCGCCATCGCCCTGGGCGGCATGGGTATCCCCGATCGAAAACAGTGCGCCGTCGACCTCGACGGGCAGGTAGAGCGTCACGCCCGCCGTCAGGTCGCGGATGTCCATGTTGCCGCCGACGCGACGTGGGGGCACGACGGAATGGGTGCCGGGCTCGGCAGGTGCGACGCCGATCGTGCCGGCGAAGGGCTTCAGCGGCACGCGACCGCCCGGACCGTAAAGGGCGGGCACCATGCTGTTGGCGTCATAAGACCAGACGTGCAGGGCCGGATCCTTGAACTGGTCGGCAAGCAGGCCGAAGCCCGGAATATTGGCCGTCCAGCCGACGCCGGACGGAATGAACTTGCGTAGCGTCACCTTCAGCGCATCGCCGGGCTTAGCGCCTTCGATATAGACTGGGCCGGAGACCGGGTTGATCTTGCCGAAATCGAGCGCGTTCAGCGTTTCCAGCGTTGCGTCGTCTCCGAGCTGGCCACCTGACGAATCCATGCATTCGAAGTGGATCGTCTCGCCGGGCTTGGCAACAACGGCGGGGGCGAAATCCTTGTTCCAGCCGAAATTATGCTGGGCGCGGTGGATGGTGTGGGTGCAGGCGATGCACATGGCATATCTCCCTCGATTTTATGATGCCTTCCCGGCGTGGACCGGGAAGGCTTTGTTTCTTCAGGGCCTATTGCTTGACGTAGATCGCGTCGTAATTGATGACGCGGGTCGGATCGATGTAGATGTTGTCAGCACCGCCCATGCGCATCGACTTGGCGACGACGCGGCGTTCGTTGATGACAGGGATCCACGGCGCATCGGCCATGATGTCGGTGAAGATCTTGCCCCAGGCGGCGGTGCGCTCGGCGGCCTTTGCCGGATCGGACATGGAGTCGGCGGCAACGGCGCGCTTGTCGAGATCGGCATTGCAATACCATGACCAGTTCCAGCCGCCCGGAACCGCGCCGGCGCAACCGAGGATCGGGCCGTAGAAGTTCGAGGGGTCCGGGAAGTCGGCGATCCAGGCCATGCCGCCCGACCAGATCATCGGCGCTTCGCCTTCCGTGCCACCGGCCGAGATGACGTTTGCCTGGGCGAGCGCGCGGACTTCGGCCTTGACGCCAACGGCGGCCAGATCCTGCTGGATCGCCTGGGCGATACGCGGCTGCGGGTCGGTGTTCGTCGAGTAGAGCACGGTCTCGAAACCGTCGGGATAACCGGCTTCGGCAAGCAGCGCCTTGGCTTTCGCCACGTCATAGGCATAGCCGGCGAAGGACTTGTCGTAGCCCGGCATCAGCGGCGGCAGCGGCTGGTTGGCAGGCGTTGCGCGGCCGTTGAGGATGCGGGTGATGCGGTCCTTGTTGATCGCCATGTTCAGCGCCTGGCGAACCTTGACGTTGTCGAAGGGTTTCACTTTGGTGTTCAGCGTGATGTAGCCGGTGTGCAGCTGTTCGCCGTCGACGATCATCTGCGCGCCGTCGGCCGAATTCTTGATTTCGAGGAACTTCGCCGGCGGAATGCCGTCGCCGGCAATGTCGACCTCGCCCTTCTGCAGGCGCAAGAGCGCCACCAGCGGCTCCTGGCCGACCTCGACCTTGAAGCTGTCGATATAGGGAACGCCCTTGACGAAATAATCCTTGTTGCGCTCGAAAACGAGCTGCTGGCCGATCGTCCAATCCTTCAGGATGAAGGTGCCGGAGCCGACCGGCTTCTTGCCGAAATCGCCGGCGGCCGCCTCGACGGCTTCCTTCGGCACGACCGAGGCGAAGTTGATGGCGAGCACGTGCAGGAAGGTGGCATCTGGACGCGAGAGGTTGAAGATGACGGTGCTGTCATCCGGCGTCTCGATGCCGGAGAGCGTTGTCGTCTTGCCGCCGGTTTCATCCTCGAAGCCCTTGATGGCGCCGAAGAAACCGGCGCCAGGCCCCTGAGTCTTCGGGTCAACGGCGCGTTCGATCGAATATTTCACGTCGGAGGCGACAACTTCGCGGCCGTTTGAGAACTTCACGCCCTTGTGCAGCTTGAAGGTATAGGTCAGGCCGTCGGGTGAGACGGTGAAGCTTTCGGCAAGCGAGGGCACCGGATTCGGCGTACCGGGCGCATAATCCATCAGGCGGGAGTAGAGGCTCTTGATCATCGACCAGTTGACCCAGTCGTAGCCGATCGCGGGGTCGAGTGTGGTGATGTCGTCCTTGTAGGTGACGACGATATCGCCGCCCTGCTTGGGCGTTTCCTGCGCCATGACGGATAATGGGGCGAGCGCCACCATCGTTGCCATGGTCGTCTGTTGCAGCCAGCGTTTGAACATCTTGGTTCCCCTTCTTTGGTTGCTGTCAGCGTGTGCGGATGCGCGGATCGATGACCGGCGCGACGAGGTCGGCAAGCAGGTTGCCGATGATGATGGCGAGCGCCGAGGTCAGGGTGACGCCCATGATGATCGGAATGTCGACCTGCTGGATCGCCTGCCAGGCGAGCTGGCCGATGCCGGGCCAGCCATAGACCGCTTCGACCACGACCACGCCGCCCATGAACTGGCCGATATCGATACCGATCATCGCGATGATCGGCAGCACGGCATTGGGCAGGGCATGGCGCAGGATGACGCGTTTCGAGGAAAGACCCTTGGCGCGCGCCGTGCGGACATAATCCTGGTTCAGCACGTCGATCATCGACGAGCGCACCATGCGGGCGTACCAGCCGGCGCCGCAGATGCCGAGTGTTACGGCCGGTAGGACGAGATGCGGGAAGCTGCCGTAGCCGCTCATCGGAAACCAGCCGAGCGTTGCCGCCAGCAGGTAGAGCAGCAGCAGGGCGACGAGGAACTGCGGCGCGGAGGTGCCGACGAAGGAGACCATCATCACCAGCCGGTCGACGAAGCCGCCGCGGCGCACGGCGGCGATGGTGCCGAGCGTCAGGCCGAGCACCACCTCGACGAAGATGCCGGCAAGCATCAGCGTCAGCGTCGCCGGCAGTCGGGCGGCGATCAGCGTCCAGACATCGGTCTTCTGCGCATAGGAGCGGCCGAGATTGCCATGCAGCAGATTGCCGAGATAGGTGCCGAACTGGACCAGCAGCGGCTGGTCGAGGCCGAGCTCATGGCGGATGTTGGCGACCGTCTGGGCGGTGGCGCTGCGGCCGGCGATCATGCGGGCCGGGTCGGCGGGAAGGGCGTAGAGCAGCAGGAAGGTGATGGCCGCGACCCCGAGCAGGATCAGAGCCGCCTGCGCCAGCCTGCGAAGCATGATTGACGCCATCAGCCCCTCCCGCGCTGGGTCGGGTCGAGAATGTCGCGCAGTGCGTCGCCCACCAGATTGAAGGAAAGCGCCGTCAGAAGGATGATCGCGCCCGGGATGAAGACCAGCCAGGGGGCGGCCTGGAAATAGCTTTGGCTCTCGAAGATGATGTTGCCCCAGGAGGGCTGCGGCGGCTGGACGCCGACACCGAGGAAGGAAAGTGTGGCCTCGAGCAGCACGGTGGTGGCAATGCCGAGCGTACCCCAGACGATTGCCGTCGGCATGAGGTGCGGCAGGATATGCATGAAGAGCACGCGCATATGGCCGGCGCCGAGCGAGCGTTCGGCCATGATGAAATCGCGCTCCACCAGGCCGCGAGTCTCGGTATAGACGATGCGGGCGACCTGCACCCAGTTGACCAGCGCGATCACCATGGCGACGATCCAGAGGCTCGGCTTCAGCAATGCGGCCAGCACGATGGCGAGCAGCAGCGCCGGAAAGGCCATCATCAGATCGGTGAAGCGCATCAGGATGTTGCCGGGCAATCCGCGGAGATAACCGGCAACGATGCCGACGAAGAGGCCGATCGCCACCGCGATGCCATTGGCGACAAGGCCGATGATCAGCGAAGTGCGGGCGCCAAAGAGCAGGCGCGAGAAGAGGTCGCGGCCGAGCGTGTCGGTGCCCAGCAGATAGGCACCGCCCGGCGGCAGCGGCGCACCTTCGAGCGAAAGGCCGTCAAACATCTGCTCGTCGGGGCTGAACGGCGCGATCCACGGCGCTGCGATGGCGAGACCGATGACGAGGGTGACGACGATCAGGCCGAAAAGGGCCGTCGGCTGGCGGATTATCTGTTTCAAGACATGCATCAGCCGGCCTCCGGCAGAGGTTCTGCTCCTGCCAGAATGAAGGCTGATATTTGCTCCATCGGCAGGCGGCGGCGCATGGCGCAATTGCGCAGGATTGCGTAAGCGCTCTCCTCGTCGATGCCGTGTGCAGCCTGAAGCTTTTCGACGGCGGCGTGAACGAGCGGCCGCAGCCGGACGCGCTCTTCGAGATATTGCAGCTTTTCCGCAGTCGCTTTGCGCTCCTGATGAATGGAGACGGCCATGACAAGCGCCGGATAGACGGCCGATGTGGCTATCGGCTTGGCGATGATTGCGCCGGCCCCCTGTCCGAGCGCCCAGGCGATGCGGCCGGGCGCCTCCGAACCAAGCAAGGCGACAACGGGGCAGGCAGGCGTTTCGCCGTTCCAGGGCAGCAGATCGTCCCAGCCCTGATCGGCATCGACGATGACGAGATCAGGGAGTGCCGCGGCCGAAAGCGGCGCCCATTGCAGCGTTGCGTGGATGCCGAGCAGGCGAAGCTGACGAATCAGCCTTTCGGTGTTGCCGTCCTCGCGATGCAGGACCATCGCCTGCCAGCCGGTGAAATTGGGCGTCTCTCTCATGACACCACCCTCAGCCGTGGAAAGGCCTGTCGGTTGCGGCCGGTCAGATAGGGGTCGGCGGCGAGCGGCGGCCGCGAGGCGACGACATCGAAGCCGTTGTCGGCGTTGATCCGGCCGAGATGGAAGGGCAGGGCGGCATGATTGGTCTCGCGGTCGATCGAAAGCGCGCCAAACAGGGTCGGCCAGGATCTATTGTAGAGCTCGCGCCGGACGGCGTCGGGCTCGTCACCGCCGGCAGCGACGATCGCGTCGACGCAGAGCCGGACGGCCGTATAGGCGCTGGCAAAGACGCTGGAGACACGCCGCTCGGCGCCGTGACGCTCGGTGACACGGGCCTTGAAGGCGGCATTTTCGGCGGTCGCGATACTATCGAAATAGGAAGCGGCGCAAAGCTGGCCGGCGGCGGCACCGGCGGCGATATCGTCGAGTTCGCATTCCATCAGGTCGCAGCTGACCACCGGGCAGTTTTCCGCGCGGAAGGCCGGGTCGCGATCACCGAGTGCCTTGATCGCCTCCAGGAAGGCATAGCTCGAGGGGCCGATCAGATTGTTGAGGATGAAGCTCGGGCGGCGCTGCGCGATCTCGGCGACGATGCGTTCGACGGCGGTTTCCTCAAGCGGAAGATAGCGTTCGCCAAGTACTTCGCCGCCGGCATTGGTAATCAGTTCGCGGGCGAGCCGGTTCATCTCCCAGCCCCAGACATAGTTGGCGCCGACGAGATAGGGCCTTGCGCCGTAGCGCGGGATCAGGTGCTCGAACAGCGGCAGCAGATGCTGGTTGGGGCAGCCGCCGACATAGATGACGTTCTCGTTTGCCTCGAAACCTTCATAGGGGCACATGTACCAGAGCAGGCCGTCATGTTTCTCGACGAGCGGAATGACTTCCTTGCGCGCCGCAGACGTGATCGTGCCGACGATATGGCGGCAGCCGGCCCGCAGAAGATGGCGCGCGCCGTCGAGATAGGCGGCAAGATCGGCATGCGGATCGAAGAAGACGGGCTCGATCGCCAGCCCTTCGACGCCGGCATATTCGGCCATCGCGAAATCGGCGCCGTCGCGCGCGTCGCGGCCCATCGAGCCGTAGGGGCCGGTGGTCGAAAAGAGGATGCCGATTTTCAGCGCGTCGTTCATGAAGTGACCACATCAAAAACCCCACGACGCGGATCCCATCGAGCGATGAGGCGTCATGGGGCGAAACTGCCCGGGGACTATCGAAGTCATGTAATGTGGAAGGCTCTTTGCCTAATCCGCAGGCCTGAGTAAAATACAGGCAGCTTGTCTTTGTCAAGTGTGCTGCGCTGCACTCGCAGTCATTTGATCTTGTTCTTCCGGTAGAGCCACAAAGGACGCTCTTCTAGCTCAAATCATGCAGATCCTTTGCAGTCGCCGGCCCAATCGAGAATTCGGAGAAGCGGACTGTCAATCCGCTACGCTCCGGCGTGCAGGCCGTGGGTCCGACCTCATAGTGGTCAGCAGCCGGGAAGGGGGCGAGCCGCAGCAGCGGCCAGAAACTGCCATCGCGCGAAGCCTGGATGCGCATGGCTCCGTTGGCGACGGTGACACGGATACGGAAATCTTCCAATTCCCTGAAGGGCTGCGCCACGGACCAGTCGGACTTACCATCTGTGACGACAGTACTGAGGAAGGCTTCGCCGTCGGTGAACTCGACGCCTGTTTTCACCCAGCGTCTCTCGTCGATGCGCACCATCAGGCCGGCCTGGTCGTAGAGTGTGCGGAATTCGCCATGGACGCGGATCTGCGCGGTGAAGCGGTCGGTGGTGGGAAAGGCGAGGAAATGGCCGCTGTGGCGGGTGAAGCCGTAATGGGTCTCCCGCCAGAAATCGGTTTTCTCATCGGTGGTCAGGTTAAGGCCGGCTTCGTTCGCGTGCCAGTGTGCCGGCTCGTTCAGCCATTTGCCGTCGTTGAAATCGATGCTCATCCTGTTCTCCTGTTCCGTTGAAGCTGACCGCAGGGCAATTGACTCACCTTGGCATAATGCGCGGCCGTGGTGCAGGCGGGCGCAGCCGAAGATTGTGTGTTTTCGCGGCGTCCCGGTAGCCGCCCCCAAGCATAATCCGTCGCTCACGCTTGACAGGATCGATCCATCTCTTATTCTGTTACAAAAAGATGAATTACATAATTGTGGAACTAAACGGGAGTCCTCACATGAAAACACTGGTCGCATTCCTTCTCGGCACCGCGCTCGTCGCCCTGCCTTCGACGCTGCTTGCCCAGGAAAAGGGCGGCGTCATTAATGTCGCGACGATCGGCGAGCCGCCGACGCTCGATCCGATGTCGTCGACGGCCGATCTGGTCGGTATCGTCACACAGCACATTTTCGAAACGCTCTACACCTTCGACAAGAGCTGGAACGTGACGCCGCTTCTGGCCGAAAGCCTGCCTGAGATCAGTGCCGACGGCAAAACCTATACGATCAAGCTCAGGACCGGCATCAAGTTCCACGACAATAGCGATATGACCTCGGAAGATGTCGTCGCTTCGCTTGGCCGCTGGATGAAGATCGCCTCGCGCGGCAAGCAGGTGGCCGGCTTTATCGATAAGGTCACCGCCGTCGATCCGGCGACCGTCACGATCACGCTGAAGCAGCCCTATGCGCCGCTGACCTCGCTGCTCGCCTTCAACAATTCGGCTGCGATCATCATCCCGTCCGAAAAACAGGACGAGCCGATGAAAGACTTCATCGGCACCGGTCCCTATATGCTGAAGGAGCGCAAGGCCGACCAATACATCCAGCTCGTCCGCTTCGATGGCTACAAGTCGCGCGAAGGCGACAGCAATGGTTATGGCGGCGCCCGCCACCAGTATCTCGACGAAATCCGCTTCGTGCCGGTGCCGGATCCGAACACTCGCGTCGAGGCCGCCGTTTCCGGCCAGTACGACTACGTCGACTCGATCCCGGTTGAATCCTACGACAAGCTGAAGGCCTCCACCGCCTCGCAGCCGATCATCCTGAAGCCCTTCGGTTATCCCGTCTTCGTCTTCAACACGAAGGAAGGTATTGCTGGGAATGTCGAGGTTCGCAAGGCGATCCGCCAGGCGCTCAGCATGGAAGACATGCTGGCGGCGGCTTTCGGCAGCAAGGATTTCTACGCGCTCGACGGCGCCATCTATCCCAAGACCTTTGCCTGGTCGACAGATGCTGGCGTCGAGGGCGCCTATAACGTCGCCGATCCGGAAGGGGCGGCGGCTGCCGCCAAGAAGGCCGGCTACAACGGCGAACCGATCCGCATCCTGACCAGCCGCCAGTATGAGTTCCACTACAAGATGGCGCAGGTCGCCGCCGAATATCTGAAGCTTGCCGGCTTCACCGTCGATATGCAGGTTGTGGACTGGGCGACGCTGACGCAGCGCCGCACCGATCCGAAGCTCTGGGATATCTACATCACCCATAGCCCCTTCCTGCCGGAGCCTGCCCTGATCGGCTCGCTCTCGACCAGCTCGCCGGGCTGGTGGGATACGCCGGCCCGCAAGGCCGCCGTCGATGCCTTCACCTCGGAAGTCGATCCGAAGAAGCGCGTGGCGCTCTGGGCCGATGTCCAGAAGGCGATCTATGTCGACGCCCCGTTCATGAAGATCGGCGACTTCAACGCCGTTTCGGCAGAATCGACCAAGCTTGAGGGCGTCGATCCGGCTCCGTGGCCGTATTTCTGGAATGCTTCGATCAAGAAGTAAGCATCGCCACCGATACCGGCCCGCCGTGGCCGGTATCGGTCTTCTTTTTTGCAGCATCTGCAAAGGTTTGCCAGGCATTCATGATACGCTACATCCTCCAGCGCCTGTTCGGCATGATCGTCGTGATGTTTCTCGTCGTCACTATCGTCTTCGTCATCGTGCGCGTGACGCCGGGAGATCCGGCCGCTGTGATGCTCGGGCCGGATGCGACGCCGCAGGATATTGCCGACCTCAGGGCCCGGCTCGGCCTCGATCAGTCGCTCGGCCTGCAATATGTCTACTATATCGGCCAGATGCTGAGAGGTGATCTCGGCCAGTCGATCTTCCTCAACATGCCTGTCACCTCGGCCTTGCTCGACCGGGCGGAGCCGACCTTCTTCCTGACTTTGTTTTCGCTCGCCATTGCCAGCATCATCGCCTTGCCGATCGGCATTTATGCCGCTTATCGGCGCGGTTCCTTCATCGACCAGGCGGCAACGACGCTTGCGATGTTCGCCGCCAGCATTCCAAGCTTCTGGCTCGGCCTGATCCTGATGCAGTTCTTCGCCGTCAGGCTGAACCTCTTCCCGGTCTCGGGTTATGGCGGTCCGGGCTCGACCTTCTTCGAGCGCATGTATCATCTGACCCTGCCTGCCTTTGCGCTCGGCATCGTCTCCTCGGCGCTGATCCTGCGTTTCACCCGCGCTTCGATGCTCGATGTGCTTGGCGACGATTATATCCGCACGGCCCGCGCCAAGGGGCTGATCGAGCGCCGCGTCATTCTCAAGCACGCACTGAAGAATGCGCTGATCCCGATCCTGACGGTGATCGGCCTGACGGCAGCGGTGCTGATTTCGGGCGCTGTCGTCACCGAGACCGTCTTCGGCCTGCCGGGTGTCGGCAATCTCGTCGTCTCGGCGGTTCTGCGCCGCGACTATCCCGTCATCCAGGGGGCTCTGCTCGTCATCGCCGCCCTCTACGTGCTGATCAATTTTGCGATCGACATGCTCTATCTGCTGATCGATCCGAGGGTGCGCTACTGATGGCCGATATCGCAATCACGCCCGTCGAAGGTGAGGGCAGCAAATTCGTCAAGCGCCTGCTGAAGCGCAAGACCGTCGCCTTGGGTCTGCTGATCCTGACGATCTTCGTGCTTCTGGCAGTCTTCGCGCCTGTTGTCGCGCCCTATTCGCCGTCGAAGCTTTCCATCGTCAATCGGCTGAAGCCGCCGAGCGGCACCTTTTTCTTTGGCACCGATGAGTTCGGCCGCGACGTCTTCTCACGCACCATCTTCGCCGGCCGCCTGTCGCTGCTCGTCGGTGTTGCGGTCGTGACCTTGTCGGCCGTAATCGGCGTGACGCTCGGCCTGCTTGCCGGCTTCTTCCAGAAGCTCGATACGCCGATCGCCCGGCTGATCGATGCGATGATGGCATTCCCCGATATTTTGCTGGCGATCGCGCTCGTCGCCGCTCTCGGCCCGTCGTTGACGACGGTGATCATCGCGCTGTCGATCGTCTATGCGCCGCGCCTTGCCCGCATCGTCCGCGCTTCGACGCTGGTCATTCGTGAACTCCCCTATGTCGAGGCGGCGAGGGCGCTCGGCATCTCGACCTTCCATATCATGACGCGGCATGTGCTGCGCAATCTGCTGTCGCCGATCCTCGTGCAGGCGACGTTCCTCTTTGCCAGCGCGATGCTTGCCGAAGCCGGCCTGTCTTTCCTCGGCCTTGGCGTCAGCCCGGAAATCCCGACCTGGGGAACGATGATCGCCGCCGGCCGGCAGTATATCGGCCAGGCCGACTGGATGACGCTGTTTCCGGGTGTCGCCATCATCCTCTCCGTGCTGTCGCTGCAGATGGTCGGCGATGGCCTCAGGGACATGCTCGATCCGAGACTGCGCAAGGATCTTTAATCCGCCGACCAAGGGTCGGCCCAATCGAAACTCGCCAAATCGAAAATTGCATGACAGGAGTTTGCGTGAATCAGTTTCCCACCGCCGCCGGCAAGGTCGAGAACTCGCCTTACGAACGGCTTGCCGCCCTCGGCATTGCGCTTCCGCCGCCGCCGCCGCCGATCGCCAATTTCGTCACGCACGTGATCGAAGGCAATATGCTCTACCTCTCCGGCCAGGGCCCGCGCGAGGCCGATGGCTTCATGCATGCCGGCAAGGTCGGCGGTGGGGTCAGCGTCGAGGAGGCCTACGGCCACGCGCGGCTGACCGGCATCAACCTGCTGGCCGTCATGCAGGATGCGCTCGGCGATCTCTCCCGCGTCAAGCGGGTGGTCAAGCTGCTCGGCATGGTCAATGCCGTGCCTGATTTTGAGGATCATCCAAGCGTCATCAACGGCTGCTCGGATCTGCTGATCGCAGTCTTCGGGCCGGCCGGCGAACATGCCCGCTCGGCCGTCGGCTTCGGCTCGCTGCCCGGCAACATCACCGTCGAGATCGAGGCGATCGTCGCCTTGCACGGCTGACCAGAGCTCGACACACTTGATCGACCGCACCATGTTTCGTTTTCCGACCCAGAATCCTGGAGATCTCCATGTCCACTGATATCCGCCCGTCGCTCGGCCTTCGCCCTGTCATCAATGTATCGGGTACGATGACCAGCCTCGGCGCCTCGATCGTCGTTCCCGAAGCGATCAGCGCGATGGCATCGATCCTGCCGCACTTCGTCGAGATCAACGACCTGCAGCGCAAGGCCAGCGCCGTCATCGCCCGGCTGACCGGCGGCGAGGCGGGCTTCGTCACCGCCTCCTGCTCGGCCGGCATTTCGCTCGCCGTCGCCGGCGCGATCACCGGCAACAATCTGCTGGCGATCGAGAGGCTGCCGGATGTGGTGCCGGAGAAGAACGAAGTGCTGGTGCAGATGGGCCATGTGGTGAGCTATGGCGCACCGGTCGACCAGGCGATCCGGCTTGCGGGCGGCAAGGTGGTGCTTGTGGGGCAGGCTACCTCGACGCATCGCTTCCACATGGAAAACGCCATCACCGACAAGACCGCCGCCGCCGTCTATGTCGTCTCCCACCATGTCGTCGATTACGGCCTCTTGAATCTCAAGGAATTCGTCGAGATTGCCCATGCCAAGGGCGTGCCCGTCATCGTCGATGCCGCCTCGGAATATGATCTCAAGATTTTCCTGGAGCAGGGGGCCGATATCGCCCTTTACTCCGGCCACAAATTCCTCGGCGGCCCGACCTCGGGCATCGTTGCCGGCAAGAAGGAGCTGGTGCGCCATGCCTTCCTGCAGAATATGGGCATCGGCCGCGGCATGAAGGTCGGCAAGGAGAGCATCTTCGGCGTCATGGCAGCACTCGAAGCCTGGGAAAACCGCGACCATGTCGGCATCCGGGAACGCGAGACCAGCTATCTCCACCTGTGGAAGCGTACACTCGATGGTCGCCCCGGCCTCACCGCGCTGATCGAGCCTGACCCGACCAACAATCCGCTTGATCGGCTGCGCCTGATCGTCGATCCCGAGCAGGCGCATATCACCGCTTGGGATCTGGCGGATGCGCTTGCCAAGGGCAGCCCGCCGATCATCGTGCGCGACCATGAGGTGGAGCACCGCTATTTCTACCTCGACCCGTGCAACCTGCATCCGGGCGAGGAGACGATCGTCGCGGAGCGCCTGGCGCAGGAGCTCGACAAGGCGCGCGCCTCCAACGAGATCATCGCAACGCCGATCGAGAACCGCAGCAGACACCGCTTCGACGGTGCGCTGCGCTGGCCGGATTGATCCGCCGACGCTCATCTGTCGCTAGAGGAACCACCATGGCCAGTGTCCAAACCCAACCGATCCAGACGACCAGCGACGTTCTTTCCGTCGAAGGTCTGACGACATCTTTCCTGGTGGACGGTGTCTGGAAACCGGTCGTGCGTGATGTTTCCTTCACGGTGGCGCCAGCGGAAACGGTGGCGATCGTCGGCGAATCCGGCTCGGGCAAGAGCGTCACATCGCTCTCGATTATGCGGCTGCTGCAGGCGGATACGAGTCGCGTCGAGGGCCGCGTCATGCTCGGTGGACGCGACCTCCTGGCCTTGCCGGAAAATGCAATGCGGCAGGTGCGCGGCAACGAGGTGGCGATGATCTTCCAGGAGCCGATGACATCGCTCAATCCGCTCTTCACCATCGGCGACCAGATTTCCGAAGCGCTGCTCTGCCATTCCGATATGAGCAAGGCCGATGCCAAAGCCGAGACGATCAGGCTGCTGGAAAAGGTCCGCATCCCCTCGGCCGCCTCGCGCTTCGGCGAATATCCGCACCGTTTTTCCGGCGGCATGCGCCAGCGGGTGATGATCGCCATGGCGCTCGCCAGCCGGCCGAAATTGCTGATCGCCGACGAGCCGACGACGGCGCTCGACGTGACGATCCAGGGCCAGATCCTCGATCTCATCAAGATGCTGCAGGACGAGGAGGGAACCTCCGTTCTCTTCATCACCCATGACATGGGTGTCGTTGCCGAGATCGCCGACAGGACGGTGGTGATGTATCGTGGCGAACAGGTGGAAAGCGGCGCCACCGCCGATATCTTCCACCGCGGCAAACATCCCTATACGAGAGCGCTACTATCAGCCGTGCCGGTGCTCGGCTCGATGCAGGGCAGGCAAAGGCCGCTGCGCTTCCCCGTGGTCAATACAGCAACGGGTGAATCGGACATTCCTGCTGAGGTCGCCGATACGGTGGCAGCGACGCCGGTCCTGCAGGTGAAGAACCTCACCAAGCGTTTCGACATTCATTCCGGCCTGTTCGGCCGGCTGACCAGCCGGGTGCATGCCGTCGAAAACGTCTCCTTCGATCTTCACGCCGGCGAGACGCTGTCGCTTGTCGGCGAATCCGGCTGCGGCAAGTCGACGACCGGCCGCGCCATCATGCGGCTGATCGAGCCGCAGGCCGGTTCTGTTCTCGTCGAGGGCAGGGAGGTGCTCGGCCTCGACCGGAAGGATCTGCGCGAGATGCGCAAATCCGTACAGATGATCTTCCAGGATCCCTTTGCCAGCCTCAATCCGCGCATGACTGTTGGTGCTGCGATCGCCGAACCCTATCTCGAACACAAGATGGGCAACGCGAAACAGGCGAAGGACGTCATTGCCGATCTTTTGGTGAAGGTCGGCCTGTTACCGGAGATGGCGGCGCGCTATCCGCATGAATTTTCCGGCGGCCAGCGCCAGCGCATCTGCATTGCCCGCGCGCTTGCATTGCAGCCGAAGGTCATCGTCGCCGACGAAAGCGTCTCGGCGCTCGACGTCTCGATCAAGGCGCAGGTCATCAACCTGATGCTCGATCTGCAGCAGAGCCTCAACCTTGCCTTCCTGTTTATCTCGCACGACATGGCGGTGGTCGAACGCGTCAGCCACCGTGTGGCGGTGATGTATCTCGGCGAGATCGTCGAGATCGGCCCGCGGGCATCGGTCTTCGAAAATCCGCAGCATCCCTATACGAAGAAACTCATCGCGGCAGTGCCCGTGCCCGATCCGGACCGCCGCCACGAAAAGCGGATGGTGGCGAATGACGAAATCAAGAGCCCGATGCGCCCGGTCGACTATCAAACGCCAAGCGCCTCTTACCGGGAGGTCGGGCCGGGGCATCTGGTGATGGCCGAGCGGTAGTCGAAGGCCGGATAGCCGGATCGGCCTAACGAGCAGAAGTTTCAAGGGTGAGGATTTGGGAATCCATGCCTTTCCGTCAGGGTGGCCAGGATATTGTCCTTTTCGGAGATAAAGGCCCGCCCACGGTACACGCCGGTTTGGTGGACGGAGGTTGCTCCGTCTGCAAGCAAAAGTAGGGGCAGTGACTGATTTTCCTCTCCAACCAGTTCGATGACCGGCAATCTTGGGCGAGGCCATGCAATTCGCTCGATATCAAGTCCTTGCGCGAGGTCCGGAAAGGATGCCAGCACGCCTTCCATGAGCGCGCAATGCCAGCAGTAAAAACGTTCTCCTGGGTAGGCGGGATCTTCGAAGCCCGGGCGAAGTATAAAGAGCCTATCCCTGTTCATCGCACATTTCCCTTTCACATTGACGTGGCACGCCGATCGCTTCCGGATCTGACGGCCACTATTCCATCGCCAGGATCATGTTGCGCACGACGGGATAGATCTCTCCCTCCCAGCGGCGGCCGCTGAAGACGCCGTAATGTCCGACATTGGCCTGAAGATGATGGCGCTTCAGATGCGGGCGCAACGAACGACAGAGATCGTGCGCGGCCGAGGTCTGGCCGAGCGCGCAGATATCGTCGCGGCCGCCCTCGACGGTCAAAAGCGCCGTGTTGCGGATCTGGCCAGGGTCGACCTCGCGGCCATGGTGGGTGAGGTCGCCGGTCGCGAGTTCCGCCTTCTGGAAGACGCGTTCGATGGTCTCGATGTAGAATTCTTCGGTCAGGTCGAGCACGGCGAAATATTCGTCGTAGAACTTCTTGATCTTGCCGGCCTCGGCCGTCTCGCCCTTCGCCAGATGGTCGTAAAGCTTGCGATGGGCGTCCTGGTGGCGCTCCATGTTCATCGACATGAAGGCGACGAGCTGGAGGAAACCGGGATAGACGCGCCGTCCTGCACCCCGATAACGCCAGGGAACGCCCGTGATCAGCGAGTTCTCGAACCAGGCGAGCGACTTCGATACGGCAAGCTCGTTGACCTTCGTCGGGCTTTCGCGCGGATCGATCGGCCCGGCCATCAGCGTCATGGTCCGCGGGGTGGCTGGATGCCGCTCTTCCGACATCACGGCAACGGCGGCCAGCGCCTGTACGCAGGGCTGGCAGACGGCGAGGATATGAGCGCCGGGGCCGATTTCCTCCAGGAAATGCATGATATAATCGACATAGTCGTCCATGCCGAAGCGTCCGGCCGACAGCGGCACGTCGCGGGCGTTCGCCCAGTCGGTAATATAAACGTCGTGATCGCGCAGCAGGGTCTGCACCGTGCCGCGCAGGAGCGTCGCGAAATGGCCGGACAGCGGGGCGACGACCAGCACCCGCGGCCGCTTTGCATCGGTGTCCGTTGCAAAGCGCAGCAGCGTGCCGAAGGGCATGTCGAGCACGGTCTCGACGGTGACGGGCACCACGCGATTGCCGATCATGACCGAGGTAATAGCGAAATCCGGACGTTGGTGGGTGATCTCGAAGCGTGAGATCATCTCCAGCGCGGCGGCGAAGTGCCGTCCCATTTCGCTGCCGGATCCCCAGAGCGCTGTCGCCGAGAAGATTTGCAAGCGCCGCGCCAGATCGCGGAGCGGCGCGATGAGATCATCCTGGAACTGATAGGCCTGGTAGAGCATGGCCGAAATCTCCCGCACTGCCGCATCGATGCGGCGGTGCAAAAAATGCTAGTGGAATATGTCCTGCCATGCGAGAAGATTATCGAGGAAGAAGCAACATTGTCCGACAAGGATACGAGCCCGATGTCGCAAGCTGCACTGACGATTTCCTCGAAGAACTACTCCTCTTGGTCTCTGCGCGGCTGGCTGCTGTGCCGGATGGCGGGACTGGACTTCGCCGAAGTGCTTGTGGAGATGGATGACGAGGCGCGCCAGGAACTGCTTCTGCTTTCACCATCGGTTCTGGTGCCGAGGCTGACGCATGACGATGTGACGGTCTGGGACACGCTGGCGATCGCCGAATATCTCCACGAAGTGACGCCCACTGCGGGGCTCTGGCCCACTGAGCGCGCAGCGCGCGCACGCTGCCGGTCGGTCTCGGGCGAGATGCATTCGGGTTTCCATAACCTGCGTTCGGCCTTGCCGATGAACCTCAAGGCGCGGCATGCGAGCTTCAAGATATTTTCGGGCGCGCGGCCCGATGTCGAGCGCGTCAAGGCGATCTGGACCGAATGCCTCGAGGCAAGCGGCGGCCCCTGGCTGTTCGGCACCGCGCCGACCGTGGCCGATGCGATGTATGCGCCGGTCTGCACCCGTTTCCGCACCTATGCGGTGGAATTCGAACCGCAGCTCGAAGCCTATGTGGAAACGGTGCTGTCCTGGCCGCTGATGGGTGAGTGGACCGAGGGGGCGATGGTCGAGCCGGACGAGATCGTCGAGTTGGAAGTCGAGTTCTGACGGGAACGCAGGCGGTGCGGCTCCGCATCGATTTTCACGCGACGAATTAAGAGTTGCCTGCAAGGTGAGCGGCGCATAAATCAGATGCAGTGCCACATGCCGCGAAATCTGGACCGATGAACAACAACGACTATTATTCCAAACTCGGCGGACTGCCGCCGCAGACCGAACTGCTTTCCAGCAAGGCCGTTTTCACCACGGCCTACGCGGTCATCCCGCGCAGCGTCATGACCGATATCGTCACCAGCGTCCTTCCCCATTGGACGGGGACACGGGCATGGGTCCTCTCCCGGCCGCTCTCCGGTTTCTCCGAGACCTTCTCGCAATATGTGATGGAGGTTCAGCCGGGCGGCGGAAGCGACCGGCCGGAGCCTGACAAGCGGGCCGAAGCGGTCCTGTTCGTCGTTGAAGGCGAGATGACGGTGGAACTCGACGGCGTCAGCCACGCGCTGCGCGCCGGTTCGTTCGCCTATATTCCGGCGGGTTCGGTCTGGCGCCTGAAAAACGGCGGCTCGACTGCGGCAAAATTCCACTGGATTCGGAAGGTATTTCAAGAGGTCGAGGGGCTGGAGCCGCCGCCGGCGATCGTCACGCATGAGGACCAGCACCCCATTTCGGCAATGCCGGACACCGATGGACGCTGGGGGACGACCCGGTTCATCGATCCGGCCGATGTCCGCTACGACATGCACGTGAATATCGTGACTTTGGAGCCGGGTGCCGTGATCCCCTTCATGGAAACCCATGTCATGGAGCATGGTCTCTACGTGCTGGAAGGCAAGGCGGTCTATCGGCTGAACCAGGATTGGGTCGAGGTCGAGGCCGGTGACTTCATGTGGCTGCGCTCCTTCTGCCCGCAGGCGTGTTACGCTGGCGGCCCCGGCCGTTTCCGCTACCTGCTCTACAAGGATGTCAACCGTCACATGACGCTCTGGTAGGATCTATCGCAGAGGGACGATGAGGCTCGAAAGCGAACGTCTGATTTTGAGACCCTGGCGACCGCAGGATCGCAAGCCCTTCGCTGCGATCAATGCCGAGCCCGACGTCGTCCGATATCTCAATCCTCTGACCGACCAACAGTCGGATGCGATGCTCGACCGCATCGACCGGCACTTCGAGGATCATGGCTGGGGGTTCTGGGCGCTGGAGGAGAAGGCAAGCGGCCAGTTGATCGGCATGTGCGGCCTCGCCAAGGTTTCGCCGGCTTTGCCGTTTGCCCCTGCAGTCGAAATCGGTTGGCGGCTTTCAGCATCGCGGCACGGCGCCGGCTATGCGCGCGAGGCCGCGGAACGGTCTCTCGACTTTGCATTCAACGATTTGAAGCTTGACCGCATCGTCAGCTTCACCGTGCCCGCAAACAGCAGTTCCTGGGGTTTGATGAGACGACTGGGGATGAACCGGATCGGTGAGTTCGATCATCCCAATTTGGCCGAACGGCATCCGTTGCGCCATCACGTGCTCTATGAACTGCGATCATCAAACGGTATTTGAAAGGCGGATCTCAGGGGAGGTCCCAGCCGAATTCCTAAAACAACTAGGAGTATGTTCATCTAGTGAGAGCAATCTATGATTGTGAAAGTGGCGTAATCTATCTTATGGAACTGAGTTAGCGCTGCTCGCAATCTCGTTTCATTGGGAACCCCATGGCGTCCGACAGTCAAAATTGCGACAAAAGTTCGAGGCGCTTGCCTCGTTGAAGACATTCATCGCGGAGAAGTCGGAACTGTTTTGCTGGGCGCTCGTTAAATCCGCGCCGGGGGAACCAGAGATGACCAGGTCGAAATTTGAATGGCTTGCACGGGCCGGATACAGCGCCCGAGGTATTGTGTTTTTGCTCGTTGCTGCGCTGGCAGTATTTTCGAGCTTCGGCGGCGGAAAGGCCGATACCAAGTCAGCGCTCGACGCTGTCTTGGAACAGCCATTGGGCCGGGTGTGGCTGGGCTTGATAGGGCTCGGGCTACTCGGCTTTGTAGCATGGCGGCTTGCCCAGTCCATCGCAAACGCAGACAACCATGACCACAGTGTGAAAAGCTACCTGATCCGTGCCGCCCTCCTCGGGAGCGCCGTGACGTACATGGGGTTGGCAATATACGCCTTTCAGGACGCCCTTGGTTTTGGATCCGGTGGCGACGGCGGAGAAAAGGGCTTAGCAGCCTGGGCCATGTCGCAACCGTTTGGTCGATTCCTGGCCGGTGCGATTGGTCTCGGGTTTGTCGTTGGTGGTGCTGTTACCGCGCTGAAAGGTATCACACGGCGATTTGAGCGATATCTGACGCTCGGTCAAAGCCGACCTCTGTTATTGATTTGCGTCTATGGGCTGGTTTCCCGTGGGGTCGTTTTCGTGATCGTCGGCATCTTCTTTTGCTATGCGGCCTTCACCGTCGATCCGGGCCAGGCGGGAAGCATAAGTGATGCCTTGACCTTCGTGAGACAGCTTCCTTTCGGAGCTGTTCTCTACCTCGTCGTGGCTATCGGCTTGGCTGCGTTCGGGATCTATAATTTGGTCGAGGCACGATATCGAACCGTGTCGACACCAAAACTCTCGCAGGTACGGTCGGAACTGCCACTATCTCACAACTGAGAAGCATTGAGAAAAGTCATGTCAACTTTGATGTCCATGACGGCTTTGGCTTCGGCGGCGCTGGTGCTCATGCGTCCAACCCGCGCTTCTGCAGCGAGCGCGTGCGCTTTGAATGCCGTTGCCTCGGTTTACGGGTGGTGGGAGTTCTTCATTTAGGGGGGGATCTAACTTGAGTGTCGCGACCACGCATGAGGATTTCGACAGCCGCAAATTTTTTGCAGGGATTGCACGCGGTATTGCTGGAGCATTGCTTTTCGCGCTGCCCATGTTCATGACCATGGAAATGTGGGAGCTCGGCTTCTACATGGACCGCAGCCGCCTGTTTCTCTTGTTGATCGTCAATATTCCTCTCCTCGTTATTCTCTCGGACCGGATCGGATTTGAGCGGACGTCGACCTGGCGACAAGCGATCCGTGACGCAAGCATTGCCTACGGCCTTGGGGTTCTGGGCAGCGCACTGATCCTTATCGCCATGGGGGTTCTGAAATACGACCAATCTCCGCACGAGATTATCGGAATAATCGCCATCCAAGCCATACCTGCCAGCATCGGCGCGATGCTAGGTAGGAGCCAGCTCGGCGGACAATCGGACGATGGTGACGATGCCAAGCAAGGCGATAGTGATGACCCAATCCACGAACGGGAAACGAGCTACGCCGGTGAACTATTCCTGATGGCGGTCGGCGCCCTGTTCCTCAACCTCAACGTCGCGCCCACCGAGGAAATGATCTTGCTCTCGTACAAGATGACGCCGTGGCATGGCCTGCTCATGATCGCCGCCTCGCTGGCAGTCATGCATGGGTTCGTTTACGCCCTTTCTTTCAAGGGGAGCCACGATCTCGCCGAGGGTATGCCAAGCTGGCACGCTTTCGTTCGCTTCACCCTGCCGGGCTACGTAATTGCCGGTCTGATCAGTGCCTATTGCCTCTGGACGTTCCATAGAACCGATGACATCGGGTCTACCCAAATCCTTATGGCCGTTGTCGTTCTGAGCTTTCCCGGTGCCATTGGCGCGGCAGCAGCTCGCCTGATCCTGTGAGGCACCATGACAAAAATCTTCAACGACAAAAATGTGGAAGCAGGCGAACCGCATTGGATTGAATGGGCCACGGGCGTCGTCTCGGCCGTAATTGTCCTTGGCGTGATTGCTTGGATTGGCAAGGATGCATTGGTGGACCGTGATTCTTCGCCGAATCTGGTCGGGGTCGTGCTGCAAACCGAAAAGCGCGGCGGTGGCTTTCAGGTCCTCTTCGAAATCCGAAACGATTCAAGCGCGACTGCGTCGCAGGTAACCGTCCAGGGCGAGATACGAGAACAAGGTTCGGTGCTTGAAAACGTCGAGACCGTCTTGGACTATGTCCCGGGACACTCGAAAGCCAAAGGTGGGCTGATATTCCAGCAAGACCCCGCCGGGAAGACTTTGACGGTCAGAGCGTCCTCATTTGATGAGCCATAGTCGAGATGCTACGTTTCGACGTCCATCTCGCCGCCGGTGATGCCTCCGCTGCTCTTAGATAGCGCTGTTGACGGCAGATAGCGCGGCCGCACTTCGTTCTCTCGAGCCAACCCATTCAGCGTTGTCGATTTGCTGCAAAACTAGTCAGTTGGTGATTGCCTTTCGCAATGCAACACACAATTTCGGCACCATAAAAGCGATTCATACTTTACAAAGACATCATAATCTGTGAAGTAGTGCACAACTTCACAGATGGGACTGATGCCTTGAATCCGACACGCTTTGCCACCCGCCTCAATTCATTCGCTTCCGCTGCTCATCGGGAATGGCCGGGCCAGTCCACAAAGCCGTCGGTCATGCAAATGGCCGAACGCGCCGCCCGGGTGAAAGGTTTGACCGACCTCGACCTGAACTATCCAGACCATGTCAATGAAAATCCGGCGGAACTTGCGCAAAAACTCGGCAATCTCGGGCTTTCAATCAATGGCTTCGCTATGCGCTACTACACAAGTCCTGCCTTCAAGCTCGGCGCTTTCACACATCCGGATGAACCCGTCCGGCGCGAGGCGATCGATCTGACGAAGAAAGGGATCGATGCCGCCCGTGAAGCCGGGTCGAAGCTGATGACGATATGGCTTGGCCAGGACGGCTTCGACTATTCCTTCCAGGTCGACTATGCGAAGATGTGGCAACACGAACTCGATGGAATCCGTGAAGTATGCGCGCACGATCCCGATTGCCTGATCTCGATTGAGTACAAGCCGAACGAGCCTCGCTCTTATAGCCTGATGCCGGATGCGGCCACGACGTTGCTCGCCATCAAGGACGTCGGCGCGAAGAACCTGGGTGTCACGCTGGACTTTGCGCATGTCCTCTATGCAGACGAGCAGCCTGCACATGCGGCCGCCTTGATCGCCCGCCACAGCCGCGTGCTCGGCGTCCATCTCAATGACGGCTATGCAAAGCGCGACGACGGCCTGATGGTTGGTGCCGTCCACACGCTTCAGACCATCGAGTTGCTCCGCCAGATTCGCCGCGATGGTTATGACGGCGCGATTTATTTCGACACGTTCCCCGATATGACCGGGCTCGATCCGGTTCATGAATGCGAGGTCAACATCAAGACCGTTCAGCGGATGTTGAAGGTCGTCGACCGCCTCGAGCAGGACAATCGCCTCGCAAACGCGATTGACCGACAGGACGCCGTTTCCACGCAGGCCATCGTACAGGAGCTGATGTTCGGCGCGGAGCACTAAACCACCAAACCCTCCGGGAGGAATACATGAAGAGATTTTTCGCTGTGGCTTTCGCCGCAACCCTTTGTGCTGGCATCACGATGGCACAGGAACTCAAGCCGCTGAACTCGGATTCCGAGCCGGACCGCATGGCCTGGTCGGCACTGGAAGCCAAACACGGCGCAATGCCAAAGCTGCCCGACGGCCTCAAAGTCGGCGGTGTTTCCAAGACGCTGACTAATGAATATTGGCGTTCGCTCGGCGAAGGATACCAGAAGCTCGCCGACAAGCTCGGCGTAACAGTGGCCTATCAGGCGGCCCAGAGCGAAGGCGACCAGCTCGGTCAGTTGACGATCGCCGAGGGTATGGTCACCCAAGGCTACAATGTCTTGCTGGTCTCTCCGCAGACCGACGCCAATCTCCAGCCGGTGATTGAGCAGGCCAAGGCCGCCAACGTCCCTGTCGTCAACGTCAATGACGCAGTGATCCCGCAGGCGGAACACTATGTCGGCAACGTTCAGCGTGACAACGGTGTTCGCGTCGCAAAGTGGTTCATCGACAACCGTGCCAATGGTGGAAAAGTCGCCATCATCGAAGGCCAAGCGGGCGTCTACGCCGCCGTCCAGCGCACCGACGGCTTCAAGAGCACGATCGAGGACGGTGGCAAGTTCACTGTCGTCGCGAGCGTGCCGGGCAATTGGGATCGCCAGACATCTTATGACGCAGCGACCAATATTCTCCAGCAGCATCCCGACCTCGTCGGCTTCTACTGCAACAATGACGGCATGGCGCTAGGCGTTGTCGAGGCTGTGAAGGCTGCGGGCCTGCAGGACAAGGTCGTCGTCTTTGGCACGGACGGTATCTCCGATGCCTACAAGTCGATCGCAGCGGGCGAACTGACGGGTACGGTCGACAGCTTCCCGGTTTTGACCGGTGAGGTAGCGATGGAGGTCGCACTCCGCCTCGTCGCAGGTCAGAAGCTGCCGCGCGTGGTCGCAACACCACAGGCTCTCATTACCAAAGACAACATCAACGACTTCCAAGGCGAAGGTGTCGATGTGCGCTCGGTGCTGATGAAAGCGGCTGGAAACTAAACGTCTCTCACGCGGGACGGCCGGCATGGCCGGCCGTCCAAATTCTCAAAGGTTGGATTTCCATGGCTACTCCCAGATTGGCGTTCGAGAATATCTCCAAGGTCTTTCCCGGCGTCAAAGCGCTCTCCGACGTCTCCTTCGAGGTCGCGCCCGGTGAGATCCATGCACTGCTCGGCGAGAACGGTGCCGGCAAGTCCACGCTGCTTCGCATCCTGTCCGGCGTCTTTCGCCCAACGGAAGGGGAAGTGAGGGTTGACGGTGCCGCCCATCACTTCAGGCGCCCCGAAAGTGCTCGCCAGGCCGGGATCGCCATGATTCACCAGGAGCTTCAACAGGTGCCGCATCTTACTGTGGCGCAGAACATGTTCCTCGGTCACTCGCTGACCCGTTTCGGCGGCATCGTAGTCAATCGCCGGGAGCAAGAACGGCGCGCAGCCGAGGCGCTCGCGATGATCGATCCCTCCATCAATCCCGCCGCTCCCATTTCCTCGCTGAAGGTCGCGCAGCGGCAGGTCGTCGAGATCGCCCGCGCGCTCTTGGACAAGGCGAAGATCATCGCCATGGACGAACCGACGTCCAGCCTGACACCGAGCGAATTCGACCGACTGGCCGAGATCATCGAGCGGCTGGCGGCGACCGGCGTCTCCATTATCTACGTGTCCCACAAGATGGACGAGGTGTTCCGGATCTGCCAGCGCGCCACGGTCATGCGCGACGGCAAGGTCGTCGGGATGGTCGATCTGAGGAAAACCGCAACGGCCGAGGTCATCGCGATGATGGTTGGCCGCGAGCTCCTGGCCGAGGACCATCACTCGTATGCGACGAACACCGTAAGCGTCGAGGTGCGGAACCTCAATTCGGCGCGTGTCCGAGATATATCCTTCGATCTTCACAGCGGTGAGGTTCTGGGCGTGGCAGGACTTGTCGGTTCCGGCCGGACTGAACTCTTGCGCGCGCTCTCAGGTGCCGACAGGGTGACGTCGGGAACCGTGAAGGTCGACGGGAAGCTGCTGACGCTCTCCGATCCGCGCGCGGCCATTGCCGCGGGCATCGGTCTCCTTCCCGAGGAGCGCAAGCGCGAAGGCATCATCCCAGGCCGGTCCGTCACCATCAACATGGCGCTGCCCTCCATGAGCCGCTTCTCGAAAGGCGGGATCATCAATCACCTGAGGCTCAAGCGGACTGCAGAAGACCTACTCAGGCGCGTCAACCTCCGGCCATTCCAGCTCGATCGGCAGATCAGGTTATTCAGCGGCGGCAATCAGCAGAAGGCGATCATCGCACGGTGGCTGGCGGCGGGTTCGCGCATTCTGCTGTTCGACGAGCCGACGCGAGGTATCGACGTCGGCGCGAAATCCGAAATCTACCACCTCATCGAGGCCCTCGCTGCAGAAGGTCATTCGGTGATCGTCGTCTCCTCCGAGCTTCCGGAAGTGATGCGCGTCTCGGACCGAGTGCTTGTCATGCGCGACGGCACGATCGTCGCCGAGCTTAGTCGCGACCAGCTATCCGAAGAAACCATCGTCTCCCATGCCGTTGGGAAGGCCGACAGTCGCCTTGGCGCGGCATGACCCACAGGAACAATTCCATGTCTGACACAACCCAGAATGCCGCGGTGCCCTCCTCCAAACTCTTCGGATCGTTCTCGGTGCGAGACGCCGGCACCTTGATCGGACTGATCGCCATCGTGGTCATTTTTGGATTGCTGGCTCCTGACTTTCTCTCCCAGCGGAATTTGCTCAACATTCTGCAGCAGTCGAGCATCAATGCCTGCCTGGCCCTCGGGATGACGCTGGTGATCATTTCCGGCGGCATCGATCTCTCGGTGGGACCGACCGCGGCAATAGCGGCGGTGATCACGGCGACGCTGCTTGTTGCCGGAATTCCCGTTCCGCTCGCGATGCTGGCCGGTCTCGGGATTGGCGTTCTTTGCGGCCTCGTCAATGGCGTCCTCGTGGCCTATGCCGGCCTGCAACCTTTCATCGTCACCCTCGGTACGCTGAGCACCTACCGGGCCATTGCGCTGATCTATACCGGCGGAAATCCGGTGCTTGGCGTCCCCCAGGGTTTTCGCGCGCTATTCAACGGCTCCCTGATGGGCATTCCCAATCCGGTTATCATGGTCGCGGTCGTAGCCTTTCTCGCCTGGGTGCTGCTCAAGAAGACGCCCCTCGGTGAATATCTGCTTGCCGTCGGCGGGAACGAAGAGGCCGCCTATGTTGCCGGCGTGCCGATCGCCGTCACCAAAATCACCGCCTATGTGATCTCAGGTGTCCTCGCCGCCCTGGCCTCCATGATCCTGATCGGTCGCCTTGGCGCAGCAGAGCCCATCCTTGGCAATCTCTGGGAACTCGACGCGATCGCGGCGGCCGCTATCGGCGGCGCCTCACTCATGGGCGGCAAAGGAAGCATCGTCGGCACGATCCTCGGTGCGATCATCCTCGGCGCGATGCGTAACGGACTGACGTTGATGAACGTTCAGGCCTTCTATCAACTTCTGGCCACTGGTCTTATCATCCTTGTCGCGATGATGATCGATCGCGTCACAAGGGGTAGAGGATGAATTCTGCAAATGATCTCAAGGCGGTGGGTCCGCGCATCCGGATGATGATGCCGCAGCTTACCCCTTTGGAAGCCCGGGTCGTGGAAACGGTGTTTGGATTGCGCGATTTCTCGGAGGACACCTCGCTCAAGGACATCGCCGCTGAGGCCGGGGTCTCCGAAGCCATGGTGGTGAAGATCACCAAGAAGCTCGGTTTCAATGGCTACCGGGATTTTCGTTCGGCGGTGTCGAGCTACAACAAGCTTCCGACGGCGGAGATGCATCAGGAGCTTTCCGTCGAAGATAGCTCGCGGGAGATCATTCTGAAGGTATTCCGAACCTCGATCCATGCGCTTGAGGAAACGCTGGCAATTTTGGACGTCGATGCTTTCGACCGGGCGGCGGACCTCCTTACGAAGGCTGGCCAGAGGGATTTCTACGGCGTCGGCGGGTCTGCCCAAATCGCGCGCGATGTCGCCCATAAGTTCCTGCGGATCGGGGTGAGAGCGAATGTGCAGGACGATTCTCACATGATGCTGATGTCGGCGTCGTTGCTCGGAGCGGATGACGTGGCGGTTGCCTTCTCTCATTCCGGCAATACTACGGCGGTGATCGACGCATTGCAGCTGGCCAGAAAGAGCGGCGCGCGGACAGTCGCCATCACCAATTACGGTGGTTCGCCGCTCGCCCAGATCGCCGATATCGTTCTTTGCTCGACGGCCCAGGGTTCGCCTCTGATGGGCGAAAACGCCGCCGCCCGGATCGCCCAGCTCAACATTCTCGACGCGCTCTTCGTCGCGGTCGCTCAACGCAACTACGACGCGGCGGAAAAGAACCTCGAAAAAACGATGTCCGCGGTAGCATCGAAACGCAAGGACAAGATCATATGACGACCGCCTCCCCCTCCGTTATCGTCTTTGGAAGCCTGCACTACGACATCATGGTGCATGGCCCGGCGCGACCGCGAAAAGGCGAAACAGTGACGGGGGAGAGTTGGCATCCGAAGTGCGGCGGCAAGGGCGGCAACCAGGCGGTTTCGTCTGCAAAGACCGGCATCCGGACCGCGATGATCGGCGCGGTCGCCGATGATGCCTTCGGCCGAGCGCTGGTGGAAAATCTCGATCGGCAAGGTGTCGATAACCAATTCGTCAAGGTAGCGGACAGTGGCGGGAGCGGCATGAGCGTGGCGATCTTCGACCGCGAGGGCGACTATGGGGCCGTAATCGTGTCCGGAAGCAATCTCACCCTCGGACAATCGGATGTGGATCGAGCATCGGAACTCTTCGGCGAGCAAAGTGTCCTTGTTCTGCAGAACGAAGTCCCTGACGCCGCCAATGTCGCCGCCGCCAAAGCGATGAAGTCGGCCGGAGGGCGGGTCATCCTCAACGCGGCACCGGCGCGCGATCTGCCTCTCGCACTCTCCGAACTGGTCGACGTCATCGTCGTCAACGCGATCGAAGCTGAACAGCTGACCGACGTCGCCATATTCGACTCGCTCGCGGGCGCTCTTGACGCTGCGCGTCTGCTTGCCAAGACGTATCCCGCCGCAGTCGTCACAGCGGGCGGCGAAGGCCTTGCCTGCGCGACGAAGCCAGGCCAGGAATTCTTGATCGAAGCCATCAAGGTGAGGCTTGTCAGCACCCACGGCGCCGGGGACGAATTCACCGGCGTGCTGGCCGCTGAAATCGCAGGTGGGACTGGACTGGAGGGCGCGCTCCACGCCGCTAATCATGCAGCCGCCGTGCTAGTCAGCACGCCGCGCGAGACCGTTCGATAACTGATAGTCGGCATTCCGACAGGAGACGTCGATTGTTCTCGGAGTCTTTATTGGTCAGGCCGTTCGTCCAAGGGTGGAAAGTGCATCCTGTAGTCTAAGCGCCGCCAGCGCCTCGGTTGCCTCGTCTGAAGACCATCCCGCTTCCAGCGCCGCAGACAGGACCAGCGATTCCGTTTGAAGCTCAAGCTTCTCATAAAGTGGCTCGATGGCTTCGCGCGCAGTTACAACGTGCTGGTCTGGTGGGGTGATGGGTGTGGCGGCAACCGTAGGCATGAAATGCTCCTCCTATTGAACGCTAAGGTTCGAAACCCGTTAAGGGCATCCTTGTTCCATTCATATTGCCCTTTTGGCCTTCGAGCGGCGATGCGAAAGATGACGACGCCACATATCGCGCAATTTCTTCCACCTCAGAAACGCGCGAACGATGATTGCCGGCGGGATCTTCTTGTGGTCGCCGACAGTCCCCTGCCTGGTGATAGATGCGTTCGGGTCGAGCAGAAACGCGACCAACGTGCTTGCACTCTGCGCCTCTACTTCGAGCTTGTCATCCGATAAATGCAGCCCCTGCTCGCCTTCGGCGAACGTCTGCTTATTGACGACTACGGAACCGCTGAAGACATAGAAATAGAGGTCTCGGCCTCGTTTCTGCGGGAATTCCACCCGTACGCCCGCGTCTAGCCGTATGTCGAAGAAGTCGATCGCGCTGCGGACATAGAAGGGCGCGCCCTCCCCTTCCGGCCCGACCAAGTGTCGCCAGACGTTTGCCGCGGCAGCCGGCATAGCTCCGTACTGGATCTTCGGCTCGAGATCGACGGCACGAGGGCGAACGAGGATCTGAAGCATTCGCAGAGGCGGATCGGATGCCAGCGTCTCTTCGGAATGCCAAAAGCTGACCCCGGCATTCATCACCATCAGATGATTACGGTCGATCACCAACCGGCCGGCGGCCTTGTCGTCGTGACGCATGACGCCGTCGGGCACCCAGGAAATGATCTCGTCGTTCCGGTGCTCATGCATCGCAACCAGGCGGCCAGGGTCGAGGATGGATTCAACGACCATGGCGAGAGGGCCCTGGCCGTGATCGGTCGGCTTCGGCTTCAACCAGCCCGGCATGTTGACATGTGCGACGAAGCCTCCCGCATCCCGCACCACGAATGTTCGTTCGCCCTTGATCAGCATCGCATCCTCCATGCTTGCAAGGCAGTGACGACACCCGGCCATTAGCCATCTGCCGGAAGGGCCCGTCAATGGAAAGGATGTTTGTCGGACCACGATTGACGCCAGGCAGGAAATCCGCTGAGACGTACCGTCCTAATCAGGAACCATGGTCGATGCATTCGTCCACGCGAGAAATCCGTCTTCGAACTGCATAATTCAAAGTGCTGCTGCGTCCTTTGCGGCTCTCGAAAAGACGCAGCGGCGCTGTAGTGACAATTTGAAAAATATCGGGCGCAATCGATTCTTTGACAGGATCTGCAATGACTACCGAAGCACGTAATTCGCATCCCATCTACTTCATCGGAGCCTTCGCCACGGGCGGGCTCCTGACTTTCATGGTGCACCTCAACGGCGAGTTGGCCCGTTATGGCAATCCCCTGTTCTCATCTTGGACTGCGCACGGTACAGGCATCATCGCAGCCGTTATTCTTCTCCTGGTGGTTCACCGCCGGCGCACGCCGTTGGTAGAAAAAACCCCCAACGCACCTTGGTGGGCTTATCTCGGGGGGATATCCGGCGCGGCAACGGTCATTCTGACCTCGACTGCGGTCAACTCGCCGCTCGGGCTCTCCGGCACCTTGGCTTTGGGTTTGGCAGGCCAGGTCGCCTTCAGCGTCGCGGCCGACAGTTGGGGACTGTTCGGTCTGCCAAAGCGGCGTCCGGATATGCGGGACATCGTAGCACTCGGCTTGGTCGTCACTGGGGCTGCACTCATCATCCTGTTTGGGCGAGGTGCGGCATGACGGTGTTCATTCTCCTCGCGTGCCTGGGTGGTGTGCTCGTCGGCCTCAGTCGTCAGCTCAATGGGCGGTTGAGCATATCGACGACGCCGCTGATCGCATCCTTCTGGAACCATGCCATAGGCTTTGCTGCACTCACCTGCCTTGGTCTCTTTGTCGGAGGTCTGCTTCCTGCGGGCGCTGCCGAGGCGCCTTGGTATGCCTATCTGGGTGGTTCCATCGGCGTTATTTTCGTGGCGGCGGGCAGTTGGGCGATTGCTCGAATAGGCGCGGTGAATTCGGCTCTGTTGATCATCGGTGGCCAGATGGTGACAGGGGTGGTGCTTGATTATGCGCGCGACGTTCCAGCGTCATTTTGGGCGAACGCGACCGGAATTGTTCTCATCGTCGGCGGAATGATGGTCAGCCGGAGACGACGCAAAGCCGGTGGCGCGCAATAGCCACGAGACGGATGGACGGCGGGGAATGGCGCCCCGCCCCCGCAGCATCTCTTAGGCGCGGTGTTCTCAGGGCAGAGTTACCGGCTATGAACCGATGCAGGCATCACATCGTCGGGGATCGGGCACACATAGGCTTTGCCGCTGGTCTTTTCCCGCCACTCGGCTGTCGCGGCTGCCAGGAGGTCGGATGACGACATCAATGCGAGCCCCGTGGTCGCAAGCGTCTTGGCCGCATGCGCCATGGCCCTGTGCGCGGCCGGGGTTTTTCCCTGCGCAACGACTTGCCAGGTATGGGGATTGGTGCCGATCGCCCAGGCTGGCGCCCAGCATTGCGCGGTTGGCGTTACCCAGCTGACATCGCCGACATCGGTCGATCCGGCCCGGAAATGTGATTGTCCCTCGAAATCGCGCAGGCCGGTGTGCAAGGGCGTCGAGCCATCGACCCTGGCGTTGGAGAATACATCGCCCTTGATCTGATAGAGACGGATGCTGCTCCTGATCGCCTCCTGCGTGAAGGTATCCTGGATTTTCTTGGCGAAGGCGATGTCGGCCTCGTCGAAGGCTATCGGCCCGAGCGCGACCATGTTCTCGTGCATTGCCGTTTCAAGCGTGATGTTGGGAAGAAGGTTCGTCGAGGCCGTGTCGAACACGATCTCGACGGCGGTTTCGGTCATCATCGCCGCACCTCGTGCAACTTTCTCGACGCGCCCGGCAAGCTCAAGAGCCTGCGGCATGTCAGGCGCCCTGATCAGATAGAGAACCTCGGCGCTGGCCTGCACGACATTGGCGGCCCTGCCGCCGGTGTCGGTGATGGCGTAGTGAACGCGACAATCCTGCGGCATGTGTTCACGCAGGAAATTGACGCCGACATTCATCAGTTCGACCGCATCGAGCGCCGAACGGCCGAGATGGGCGCTGTTGGCAGCATGGGCCGCGACACCCCTGAAGCGATAGTAATATTCGAGAACGGCAAGATTGTTCGTCGAGCGAACACCGTTGAACGGAGCCGGATGCCAGGTCAGGGCGGCATCGACGTCGTCGAATGCGCCGGCACGAACCATGAAGGTCTTGCCGGAGCCGCCCTCCTCTCCCGGGCAGCCGTAATAGCGCACCGTTCCGGGCAGGTTGTTCTCCTTGAGGTGGCGGGCAAGCGCAACCGCCGCCATCAGCGATCCGACGCCAAGCAGATTGTGCCCGCAGCCGTGACCGGTTGCTCCCGCCGCCTCGGGAAGAGGCTCGGCCAGGTCGGCGGTCTGGCTCATTCCGGCCAGGGCATCGAATTCTCCGAGGAAAGCAATCACCGGCTTGCCGCTGCCGACTTCGCCGATGAAGGCCGTTTCCATGCCTGCGACGTTGCGGCGCACGGCAAAGCCGTTTTCCTCGAGTGTCCTTGCCAGTAATTGCGACGAGCGCCGCTCCTCGAATTTCAGTTCCGCGAAGTCCCAGATACTGTCGCTGAGGGCGATATAATCCGGCTTCATCCTTTCGATCGTCGCGGCAATGGAGCTGATCGCGTCAAGATTCATGGTATTCCTCGTTGTCTGCCCTGCCGCCACAGGGACGTGTTGCACCGGACCCGGCAGACTGCCTGCCGGATCTCCTGTTGACTGTCGAAACGGGATGGCGGCGCCCGACCCACCGGGCGCGGCAGTTCAGGCTCAATTGTCGAGCGAAACTTCCCAAAGACGGGCATTCGATTGCCAGACGGGCTGGCCCTTCAGCTTCTTGGTCGCGCCCCAGACATCGACCATGTCATAGAGGAAGATGCCCGGCATTTCCTTGAGCATCAGCGTGTGAAACTCGTCGAAGATCGCCTGACGCTTCGTCTGGTCGGGTTCCGCATAGGCCGCCCTCATCAACTCGACGGCCTTCGGGTCATCCCACATCAAGGAAGCATTCTTGTCCTTGTTGCCGACATAGAAGCCGTACATCAGCGCCGGATCGAGCCGCGGCGCGACCGATTGCGAGATGATCTGGTAGTTGCCGGACCGGCGGCGATCGACCTGCGTCGCATAGTCGAGCACCTCGATCTGCACATTGAGACCTGCCTGCTGCATCATGGCCTGCGCCATCACCGCGGCGGGGAAGCTTGGCACGTTGCTGCGCTTGTTGGCGATGATGGTAATCGGCTCGCCCTTGTAGCCCGCCGTCGCAAGCTCTTTCTTCGCGGCCTCGATGTCGTAGGGCAGACGCTCCTTCTGGACATCGTCGAAATAGAGCGAGTCTTGCGAAACCATCGAACCGTTGGCTGCGCCGGTGCCATTGGAGGCGGCCTCGACGAGCTGGTCGAGATCGAGTGCCATCGCCATGGCGCGGCGCACCCCGGGATTGCTCAGAACCTTGTCGCGCGTCTGGATGTAGAAGAGGTTTTTGCCGTTGTTGCGCGCCACGATCAGTTGCATCGTATCGCTGGTCTTGAATTCGGGAATGAGGTCCGGCGAAATCTCCGCGGTATCGAGCACCCCGGACTGAAGGCCGGCCTTTACGGTCGAAGCATCGGGAATGACCATGAACTTGATGCCATCGACGAGAGGGCGTTTGGAGCCGACCATGCCGTCGGGCTTGCCGTCGTTCTGCGGCGAGACATAATCGTCGAACTTGGCGAGATGGATATACTCGCCCTTCTTCCATTCATCCCATTTGAAGGGACCGGTGCCGATCGGCTTGATGAAGCTTCCGTCCGCGCCGACCGATTCCGGCGAAATCATCCCGGTGTAACCGCATTCGGGGCGCGACATCAGGCCAAGGAAAACTGCGGATGGCTTTTCCAGCGTGATGGTGACTGTGGAAGCATCGACTGCCTTGACCCCCGTAACATGCACGGATCCGCTGCCGTCGAAATCGGGAAGGCAGGTCCATTTCGTTTCGGGCTTGAGATAACGGTTCCAGTTCCACACGACGTCATCGGCGGTCAATGTCTTGCCGTTGTGGAATTTGACGTCGTCACGCAGTTTGAAGCTGTAGGTCAGCCCGTCCGCCGAGACTTCGAAGCTCTTTGCCAGCAGCGGCTTGACCTCGCCGTTGTTGGCATAGCCGACGAGCCCTTCGACGATATGCAGGATGACGCCATCGGTATTGCCGTCGCGATTGACGCCCGGATTGTTGCTGCGCAGATCGGAGCTTTGCGCCACGACGATGTCGCGGGCGTCGACCACGCCGGTCATCGCCATCAACATGGTGCCTGCAAGAAGAAGCTTATGCATTGTTCTACCCTCTTTTTATGATCGTTAGGATTGGAATTCATCCCAGCAGGCGCGTGAAAGCCTGCCGATGGTTTCAAGCGCGACCGTGTAGCCGGGGGTGCCGTCCGGCATCTCCTGCGGCACGTCGTCGGTATAGGCGGCGATGATGTAGAAGGGGGAACCGTCGCGATAGACGATACCGGCATTCATGCGGCCGCGCTTTCCCGTGCCGCCCTTGTGGGCGACCAGCACCCCGAAGGGCAGCCGGGAGGGAATGGCATAACGCAGGATCTGGTTCTTCAGGGTTTGAAGCGCATAGGCGCTGAGCGCCTGCGAGCAGCCGAGCCGGTCCGCGGCTTCCCGCGAATCCTGCGCATCCAGGATGGTCTGCAGCAGATAGACCTGATCCCGCGCCGTCGTCGTGGTGACGGCCTTCAATGAATGATCGGGCGACAGCGCCAACGGAGGGATGAGGAAGCGATGGTTGGTGCCCGTCATGCCGATCGACTTGCAATAGCTGTCGACCTCTTCGAGCGTCAGCCTTTCGAACACCATCTTGGTGCAGACATTGTCGCTCAGCACCATCATGCCGGTGATGGCGTCGCGCAGCGATATGACGATACCAGGCGTCAGATAGCGGAACATCCCGCTCGCCACTTCCTCCGCGAAACGTTTTTCGTAGGTGATCCGTTCGTCCAGGTCCAGGCGGCCTTCATGCGCGGCCTTCAGGGCCGCCATCATGATCGAGGTCTTTCGGGTGCTGGCGGAAGGGGTTTCCTCGTCCGCGCCTCTGCCGATCGTTTCGCCGCTGCCAAGTGCACGCACCATGAAGCGCGTCACGAACGGCTGGGCATCGCAGATCGCGTTCAATCGCTGGCCGAGCTTTCCGGATTCAATCATCGTCGTCATGTCAGTTCTCCAGGCGCCATTTGAGGATCACGCCGCCCTGAGCATTGTGGTCCAGAGCGGGGATGGCCGAGAGAAGCCTTTGCGTATAGGCCTCCTTCGGGCTGTCGAAAACCGTATCGCGGTCGCCCTCCTCGATGATCCGGCCGTCCTGCATGACGACGACGCGATCGGCCACCTGTTCGACCACGCCGAGATCATGGCTGATGAACAGGCAGGAAAAGCCGTAGCGTTTTTGCAGATCGGACAGGAGTTCGAGCACCTGCGCCCTGACCGTCACGTCAAGCGCCGATACCGGTTCGTCGGCGATCAGGAATTTCGGCCGGCGCGCAATGGCGCGGGCAATCGCCACGCGCTGCCGCTGGCCGCCCGAAAGCTCATGCGGGTAGCGCCCGGCATAGTCGGACCCAAGGCCGACTTCCTCCAGCGTCTCCAGGGCGCGCTTGCGCTTGGCCATGGCGTCGAGATCGGGAACGAGCCGCAGCGCTTCCTCCACAAGCGCGAGGATGGTCATGCGCGGATCGAGCGAGGAATAAGGATCCTGAAACACCATCTGGCAATTCAGCCGATAATCCATCCAGTCGTCGTCGCGGCTGCGTCCCTTGAACCGGATATCGCCTTCGCTCTCCCGGACCAGTCCGGCAATGGTGCGGCCGAGCGTGGTCTTGCCGGAACCAGACCCGCCGACCAGCGCCACGACTTCGCCCTCGTGGATATCGATGCTGACGCCATGCAGCGCCCGTTTCGGTGTTGCCTTCTTCATCAGTGACCGCCGGCCCGGATAGTCGACGACGATATCCCGCGCCGAGACCATCGGCGCCCTGGTCTTGTCGATCGTCCGCGTCTCTCCGCGGAACGGCAGGGAGGAAAGCAGTTTCTTCGTATAGGCACCCTGCGGTGCATCGAGCAGATCGGCGGTGCGTCCTTCTTCGACGATCACGCCCTTTTCCATGACGACGATGCGGTTCGTGTAGCGGGCAACCATCGGCAGATCGTGACTGATCAGCAGCACGGCGGTGCCTTCCGCCTGTGTCAGCTCCACCATCAATTCCATGACATCGCGCTGGATCACGGCATCGAGCGCCGTCGTCGGCTCGTCGGCGATCAAGAGCGCCGGCTTCAGCAGCATGACCGATGCCAGCATGATGCGCTGGCGCATGCCGCCCGAGAATTCATGCGGATAGGAAGAGAGCGCCCCGGCGGGGTCGCTGATCCCGACCCGGTTCAGCATGTCGAGGATCCGGCTGCGCCGTTCCTCCTTCGAAAGTTTCGTATGCAGCTGCAACCCTTCTTCGAGTTGGCGGCCGACGGTCATCGAGGGATTGAGCGAGGTCATCGGCTCCTGGAAGACGACACCGATTTCCGCACCACGCAATTGGCGCAATTGCGCGGCGTTCATGGAAAGCACGTCGCGTCCCTTGTAGGCAACGGAGCCGCCGATCACCTTGATGGGCGCCGGCAGCAGCGAGATCAGGGCGCGTGTTGCCAGCGTCTTGCCCGATCCGCTTTCTCCGACGATGCCGAAGATCTCGCCTGGAGCGATGTCGAAGCTGACCTCCTTGACGACCTGCACACCGGTCCCGGTGACCTGAAGCGACAGGTTGCGGACATTCAAAAGCGTTCTATTGGTCATTTCAGCCCCCTCATCCGCGGATCAAGCTTGTCCCGAAGAGCGTCGCCCAGAAGATTGATGCCGAGGAGCGTCAGGGCGATCGCCAGGCCGGGGAACAGACCCAGCCAGACCGCCTGCTCGATGAATGGTCGCCCGGCAGCCAGCATGTTGCCCCAGGTCGGCGCCGGTGGCGGGACGCCGAGACCGAGAAAGCTGAGTGCGCTTTCCGAAAGGATCGCCCAGCCGAACATCGAGGTCGCAAGCACGGTGATGGGAGCGATGCAATTGGGGAGGATATGGCGGAACATGGTGTAGAGCTCGCCATTGCCCATCACTTTGGAGGCCTCGATGAATTCCCGCTCGCGCAGCGACAGGACGGCACCCCGGACAACGCGGGCCATCGAGGGTGAATAGGCAATGCCCAGCGCGAAGATGATGCCATATTGGTTGGCGCCGAAGACGGCGAGCAATCCCAGCGCCAGAAGGATGCCCGGAAAGGCGAGAAGCGCATTGTTGACGGCCATGATGACGGCATCGATCCAACCGCGGGCGTAACCGCTGACGAGACCGATCAGCGTGCCGCAGACCGTCGCGAATGTGACCGTCAAGGTGCCGATCCAGACGCTCGCCCGGGCGCCGACGATCAGGCGGCTGAGCACGTCGCGGCCGAATTCGTCGGTTCCGAGCCAGTGGGCGCTGCTTGGCGCCGCCAGCCGCGCCGTGAACCCGAGCTTCATCGGATCATAGGGGGTCCAGAAGAGGCCGATCGCAGCGGAGATCAGCAGTGCGGCAATCAGAATGCTGCCGATGAAGCCGTTGAACGTGACGTTTTTCATTCGGCGACCACCCGCGGATCGAACAGGGGATAGAGCAGGTCGACGACCAGATTGACCAGCACATAGGAAAGCGAGACGAACAGCAGGCAACCCTGGATCACGGGGTAGTCGCGAGCAAAAATACTGTCGACCATCAGGCGCCCGAGCCCCGGAATGGTGAAGACCGTCTCGATGACGGCAATGCCGCCGAGCAGATTGCCGAGGATCAGACCAATGACTGTCCAGGTCGGGCCGAAGGCATTCTTGAAGGCGTGCCGCCAGAGGACGGCGCTCTCGGAAAGCCCCTTGGCCCGGGCGTGGGTGATATAGTCGAGACGCAGCACCTCAAGCGTCGAGGCGCGTGCCATGCGGATCAACACACCCATCTCATGAATGACCAGGGTCATGATCGGTAGCACGAGGTAAAGCAGGCCGCCGGTGACGTTGCTGCCGATCGAGACATAGCCGAGGACCGGTAGCCAGCCGAGTTTCAGGCCGAAGAAAAGTAGAAGTAGGAGGCCGAGCCAGAATGTCGGGATCGACAGCAGGATCGTGGCCGTGCCGACCAGCGCCAGGTCCGTCAGACTGTTCTGCCGCCAGGCGGCGATGACACCCGCCGGCACGGCGATGAGGCTCGCCAGAAGCACGGCGACGACGACGACTTCGGCGCTGACCAGAAAGCGCGATGCGACGAGCGGCAGAACCGGCTCGTCATTGACGATCGAGCGGCCGAAATCACCCTGCACGACATTGGCGGTCCAGATCAGGAACTGTTCCGGCAGCGATTTGTCGAGGCCGAGTTCCGAGCGCATCGCCGCGATCTGATCGGGCTCAGCCATATCACCCAGCATCAGCGCCGCCGGATCGCCGGGTATGAAGCGGATCAGCGTGAAGACGGTCACCGAAACGAGGACGATCGTCGGCAATGCCATCAACAGGCGGTTCAGAACGAATTTCAGCATTTTTGTTCCCCGCGATTGGCGACGGACAGTGCCCGGCGCCATCGGTTTCGTTGCCGCAGACTATGATCGAATGAAGAAATATCCGCAATATTATGCGATTCTGTCATAAGTCTATGCGGAATACGACCGCAACCCAAACGGCTGCCTTGGCGTAAGGGTTCAGGCTAGAAATTTGATTTTAAACGTCTTTTTGAGAAAGCTGGATCTGTCGCTTCAAGGCGTCGCTCAGAGCGTGGGCGGCAATCGAGAGTGGCGTCCCGACCGCCCTGGCCAATCCGAATTCCTGGGTCGCGCGTGGCACGAAAGGACGGTGAACCACCGGCAGGTGGCGATAGAGATTCGCATAAAAGCTGCTGATGATCGTGACACCCAGGCCATGCGCGACGTAGGAACAGGCGGAGCTGTTGGTATGCGTCTCGATCTTGACGATCTGCTTGACGCCGGCCCGCCGGAAGGTCTGGTCGAGCGCCATGCGGTTCGGCCGTTGGCGGCCGATCAGAATGAGGGGCACGTCGCGCAAATTCCTGACCGTGATTTCCTCCAGTTTCGCAAGAGGATGATCCTTCGGAACGACGCAGACGCTTTCGCCGGTGGCGACCCGCTCGACCTCGATGCCCGGTCCGCTCTCGCCCTCCATGCGCAGAAAGCCGAAATCGATCACCCTCTGCTCGACGAGCTTGTTGATCGCGGTCGTCGTCTCGAAGAAGGTTTCGATCCGCACACCGGGGAAATCGCTGATGTAATCGGCCAGCATTGCCGGCGCGAAATGCTCCCACATGCTGCTCGGCAGGCCGACACGGACGATCTCCGGGCCGGCGGCGCCGCTTCTTAAGTCCTCCGCATGGCCCGACATCCGATCGACCGCCAGCAAGATGGTCTCGGCATCGCGAGCAAGAAGCAGGGCCTCGGGGGTGGGGATGAGACGGCCTTTGTCGCGCACGAAAAGCGACATCGAAAGGTCCGCCTCGAGCTGCTGGAGGAGGCGGCTGACGCCGGACTGACTGAGCCCCATCGTCTTGGCCGTGGCAATCGTCGACCCCGTCGCCAGAAGCGTGCGCAGGACTTCCAGTTGCTTGATATTCATGCGTTTGCGATCCCCCGGTACGGTTCAGGCACCGTCATCATGTCCAGTCCGAAATGCTTTGAAGGAAGAGGCTGGCGGCCTTGGGCATTGGAAATTTCTCTCCGCTGATCAGCGCGTAGGCAACCGGCAGTTCCGGTTCGAGCGGAATGAACTGCAGCGGCAGCGTCGCATATTCGCGGGCGATGATCTCGCCGACCAGCGCAATGCCGAGCCCCTGGGCGGCCAGCGCGCAGGCACTCGCCACCGAATGCGCTTCGAGCAAGGGGCGTTGGCGGATGCCGGCCTTGTAGAACAACGCCTCCAGCTCATGGCGAACCGGTCGCTCCCTGTTCAGCATGATCAGATCCTGCCCCTTCAGATCGCCGACCGACAAAAGGCGGTTGTCGGCCTTGGGGTGATCATTGTGCAGGGCGCAAATGATCCGCGACGACAGGATCTTCTCCTGTTTCAATCCCGGGCTCATCAGCGGCAGACGCGCGAAGCCGAGATCGGCCTCGCCGTCGGCCACCATCCGTTCAATTGCCAGATAGCTGCCGGATGCGACTTCGACGCGCATCGGACCATTCGCCGCGAGAAAGTTCTTCACGAGCTTCGGAATGCGCGTCGAGGAAAGACTGGAGGGAAAGGCGAGCCGCAGCATGATCTCGCGCGATCGACCACTCTCAAGCTCCATCGCCGCCGTTTTCAAAGCGCGTAGCCGGTCGGAAATGGCACGGATTTCCGGGCCGAGCTGCAGCCCCTCGCGGGTCGGTTGAAGCCGGTTCTTTTCCCGGTCGAAAAGCCGGACGCCGAGATAGTCTTCCAGTTGCTGCAACAAGCGGCTGGCATTCGATTGCGAGATCCCAAGCTCGACGGAAGCGGCGATCGTCGAGCCCGTCGCGGCGATGGCGTCATAGGCCTCGATATGCTTCAGGCTGATCGCCGCACTCGTGTCTCGCGCCATTCTACCTCCAACATCGATAGCCCTACCCGCAAACCGCATAAGATTGCGGACCTGCGGAAAGTTGAACATTTTCCGCTGAGAACCAAACTCACGGAAAGACTTTCGTCAATGGCCACCATTCTCCGGAAGATCGCGGAACAGCTCCTGTCGCGAACGACGTTCTCGGACCTCGCCATGGACCGGGCAAGAGATGCTGCGGTGGACACTATCGGCTGTATGATTGCAGGCAGCGGCGATGAAAGCGTGGCCGGGCTCACCCGCGCCTTCGACGGAGAAATCGCCGGAGGCGGCGCAGCGCGGCTCGTCACCGGCGGCTCCGCCTCGCCCTCTTTCGCCGCACTCATCAACGCAACGGCGGCTCATGCGCTCGATTTCGATGACAATTTCCATCCGGCGAGGGCACATGCTTCCGCGGTGCTGGTGCCGGCGCTGCTGGCGGTTCTGACGCGCGGCAAGGCCACAAGCGGAAGACGGTTTCTCGAGGCCTGCCTGGCCGGGCTGGAAGCGCAGGCGGCGGTCGGCTTCGGCGTCAATCCCTCTCACTACAACATAGGCTGGCACGCAACGGCGACGGTCGGCAGCATCGGGGCTGCAGCTGGTGTGGCACGGCTTCTCGGCACCGACGAAAACGGCTTAGTCGCGGCGATGAGCCTCGCGACGAGCTTCGCCTGCGGCCCGAAAGGGCAGTTCGGCACGACCGCCAAACCGCTTCATGCCGGCATTGCAGCGCGCAATGCCGTGGATGCGGCGCGCATGGCGCTTGCGGGAATGAGCGGGCGGGCGGATATCCTCGAACGGCCGCAAGGCTTCCTCGATCTTTTCGGGGGCGATGATGCCAAGGGCTGGGACGGCCTGACATTCGAGAAGGAGCATATCATCGAAAGCCGGGGCGTGGTGACCAAGCGCCATCCCTGCTGCGCCTCGACCCATCGGGCGATCGATGCGCTTCTGGATCTGAAGCAGGAGCATGGGCTTTTGGCAGACGACATTACCAGGATCGAGACGAAAGTCGGCATATCCGCTGCCCGAAATCTCGCTTATCCCGATCCCGCCGACGAGATGCAGGCCCGCTTCTCAATGCAATATTGCCTGGCGACAGCTTTCCTCAAAGGCTCCCTTAGCCTTTCGGATTTTACACGGCAGGAGATTGGGCGATCGGAAATCCGGGAATTCATGCCGCGTGTCGAAATGCAGTCCTATTCGGCTGATGAGGAAAAAGGCGTGGAGCGCCTCCCGCATGTCGTTACGGTCACGATGCGCGACGGGCGCATTTTGAACAAGTCCCGCTTGCATGCGAAGGGATCGCTCGAAGCGCCGATGAGCGTTCATGAACGTGAAGTCAAATTCATGGACTGCTTGCGCTGGGGAAATCGGAATGTGTCCGGCACCTCTTTCCTGCAGCTTCGCGGGCTCGCCGATTTTGAAAACCTGTCTGGCGACGATCCCTTCTGGAGCCTGATCACAGGCCATCAGTCGGCTTGACAAGCCGCGGGACGAAAAGCGGCGAGGAATGGCTCCCCGCCGCAGCTCGTTCAGGTCTGGCCTTCTCAGGCGAGGTATTTCGTAAACCAGTCGACCGTCCGCTGCCAGGCGAGCTTGGCTGCCGCTTCGTCGTATCGGGGCGTGGAATCATTGTGAAAGCCGTGATTGACGTCAGGATAGACGTAGGCCTCGAATGTTTTTCCTGATGACTTCAGCGCAGCTTCATAGGCCGGCCAGCCTTCGTTGATCCCCTTGTCCAGCCCGGCATAATGGAGAAGCAGCGGCGCCTTGATCTTCGGCACGTCTTCGGCGCGCGGCTGTCTGCCGTAGAAGGGCACGGCTGCGGCAAGCTCCGGATAGGCGACCGCCGCGGCGTTGGAGACGCCGCCGCCATAGCAGAAGCCGGTGATGCCGACCTTGCCGGTGGTGAGATCGCTTTGCATCAAAAATTCGACCGCCGCGAAGAAGTCGTTCATCAGCTTTTCCGGGTCGACCTTCTGCTGGAGTTCCCGCCCCTTTTCGTCGTTGCCGGGATAGCCTCCGACCGATGTGAGGCCATCCGGCGCAAGTGCGATGAAACCCGCCTTCGCCACGCGCCGCGCCACATCCTCGATATAGGGGTTCAGGCCCCTATTCTCGTGAACGACCACCACGGCTGCTACTTTGCCCGTCGCGCTTTTGGGGCGGACGAGATAGCCGCGGACATCGCCATTTCCTTTCGGCGAAGGATAGGTGATGTATTCGGCTGATATATCGGGATCGGTGAACTCGACCTGGGTCGCCAGCGCATAGTCGGGGCTCAGCGATGAAAGAATGGCGGCTGCTGTAAGCCCGCCGACGGCGAATTTGCCGGCCCGGTCGAGAAACTCGCGCTTGGTAATTCTCCCGTGCGCGTAATAATCGTAGAGTTCGAGAAGTTCCTGAGGGAAATCCTTGGCTGTCATACGGGTCATGATGGCTCCTCCGTGCCTTCGGGTCTCGCATCATCCTACACACGTAAACTCACGAGTCTTTTCAACATTTCGCGAGTCCCGCGTGTGCTTGCCGGGGCGATCGCTGCCTGCGGCGATCGGCGCTGAATTCGCCGCCCCTGCTTCAAGCGGCGCGCACACTTCGCTTGTACAATCCGCGTCCGCTCGGTCGCAGCCAACAATCGACCGCCGGCCATCGATCTATGAAAATTAATTTCATGCTTGTGCTTCGATGCCCGTTTTCTATTGACGCCTCCCGATTTTTGTCCCAACTTAAAGAAAATAAATTACTAAATGGGAACCTGATCGGCATGAAAGTGGGAATCATCGGGCTAGGATTCCGGCTCGGCTATCTCGGCTATGTTTTCAAGGCAATCGATAGCAGCTTCGACATTGTCGGCTATGTGGATCCGGAACCCGCCGGACTTCCCGGATTGACGGAAAAGGGAATTTCAGTCGGCAAGGCCTATGGTTCGCCGGAAGAGCTCCTTGCCTCTGAAAAGCTCGATCTGCTGATGATCGGCTCCCCCAATCACCTGCATCTCGACCATATCAGGCTCGGGCTTCAAGCCGGTCTCAAGGTCTTCTGCGAAAAGCCGATCGTCACGACGATCGCCGAAAGCATCGAGCTTGCCCATCTGATGGCAAAATTCGGCCATGAGCGACTGATGGTCGGTCTCGTGTTGCGCTATTCTCCTCTTTACAAGGATCTCCGCGCCATCCAGGCCGAGGGCAAGCTTGGTCAGATCGTGTCGATCGAGGCTTCCGAACATATCGAGCCTTACCACGGCGCCTTCTTTATGCGCGACTGGCGCCGCTATGAGCGCTATTCCGGCAGCTTCATGCTGGAGAAATGCTGCCACGACCTCGATCTCTATAATGGTGTCGCCGGCGCAAGGCCGGAGCGCGTCGCAAGTTTCGGCGGCCGCAAGAGCTTCATTCCGGCCAACGACCCGGCGCGCGAGGGCATCAACGACCTCGAGCTCTTCCATCGCAAGCCGAGCGGATGGATGGGATCGGACAAGGTTTTCGACAGCGATGCCGATATCATCGACTATCAGGTGGCGATCGTCGAATATGCCAATGGCGTCGGCATGAACTTCCACACCAATCTGAACGTGCCCGACCAATTCCGCCGTTTCGCCATCATGGGTTCGCGCGGCATGGCCGAAGGCGATTTCGTTCGCGGCTATCTCGACGTTCACGAACAGCTGACCGGCAACAAGATTGTCGAGAACAAATATGCCGCCACCGAGCTTTCTCAGCATTACGGCGCCGATGAACAGATGGCGAGCGACCTGCTTGAAAGCGTACGCACCGGGCTCGAACTTCCTGTTTCCACCCTGAATGCACTCGAAGCCGGCATCCTCGCCTTGGCGATGGACGAAGCGAGGATGAAGAAAGCGGTCGTCGATCTCAGACCCGTCTGGGACCGCTTCGACGAAGCCCTTCACGCGAGAGCGGCTTGAGGAGGGCGGCAAGATGAGTGTTCAAAGAAGCACCTTCATCTTCGCTTGCATCCTTCTTCTTCCGGCTGTGCTCTATGTTCTGGCGATCGTCGCCTATCCGCTGGTCGATACCTTCATCCTCTCCTTCACCGACGCGTCCCTCAGGAAGACCACCAATTGGGTCGGCTGGGCCAATTACGAGAAGATCTTCAACGAGCGGTTTGCGGAAGTCATCATCCGCACCTTCATCTGGACGTTCTTCTCGGTCGCCCTGAAAATGGTGATCGGCACCTTCGGCGCATGCATGCTGAATGCCGCGGTCCCCGGCCGCTCCTTGTTCCGGCTTTTGACCATGCCGCCATGGATCGTGCCGATGGCGATCGGCATCTTCATGTGGGGCTGGATGTATAATGGCCAGTTCGGGATGATATCGGGCATGCTGCAGCGCTTCGGACTCGTCGACGGCCCTGTCGCCTTCCTCGCCTATGGAAACACCGCCTTCTGGGCAACGATCATCACCGACGTGTGGATCGGCGTGCCGCTGGTGACGATCTACTTCCTGGCGGCGATCCAATCGATTCCGAAGGATCTCTACGAGGCCGCCTGGACCGACGGCGCCGGCCGCTGGTACCGCTTCCGCCGCATCACGCTGCCGCTGATGATTCCGGCGATCATCACCATGTCGATGCTCTCACTGATCGCCACCTTCAACTCGTTCGACATCATCTGGATCCTGACGCAGGGCGGACCGAGTGGCGAGACGACGACGATGATCATCGATACCTATCAGACCGCGATCGGCTCGAAGAAATACGGTGAAGGTGCAGCGCGCGCCGTTTTGATCTGCATCTTCCTGTCGCTCTTCTGCTTCGCCTATTTCCGCGTCACCCGCCGCCTCAATCCGGAGAAACGCGCATGAGCAATGCAGCCATGATCGACCGTTACCGCTGGTGGGAAATCATCCTGATCTATTGCGGCATTGCGCTTTTTCTTTTCTTCGTGCTGTCGCCCTTCGTCGAAGGCTTCCTGGTTTCGCTGAAGCCGCTCAGCCAGCTCTTCTCCTCACCCTACCGTTTCTGGCCGGAGAACGGCTCGTTTGAAGCCTACCGGACGATGTGGATCAGCGTGCCGGGCTTCGGGCGTTATATCTTCAACTCGTTCTTCATCTCGATCATCGTCACTCTGATCGTGCTCTGCCTCGTCATTCCGGCGGCCTATGCCTTCGCGAAGTTCGAATTCAGGGGCATGGGGATCCTGCTTGGCGCCTTCCTGACGGTGAACATGTTCTCCGGCGCCGTGCTGTTGATCCCGCTGTTCCGGCTGATGCGCAGCATCGGCGTGCTCAACACCTATCTCGCCATGATTGTGCCGGGCGTCGCCTTCCTGATCCCCTCGGCGATCTGGCTGCTGCGTACCTACATGATCCGTATTCCGCAGGAACTCAACGAGGCGGCCTACATGGATGGCGCCAGCCATTTCTACACGCTGCGCCGGGTCATCCTTCCCATTGCGATGCCGGGGATTATCGTCGTCGCCATCACCACCTTCATCGGCGCCTACGCCCAGCAATTCATCTTCGCGCTGACGTTCAACTCGAAGACCGAATACATGCCCTTGCCGGTGGGGCTCTTTGCTTACTTCGGCAAGCAGGAGGTCATCTGGAACGAACTGATGGCGGCTTCCTTCGTCGGTATCGCGCCGGCGATGGTCGTCATCTTCTTCCTTCAGCGCTACCTTGTCGGCGGGCTGACCGCCGGTGCGGTGAAACAATAAGACCAAAAAACGAGTGAACAGCTAACACAAGAATGGGAGTCACGACGTGAGCATATCAATCAAGACAGGCCTTATGGCGCTCGCCCTGCTCGGTTCGACGGCATTGACCGCCGTCACTGCCCAGGCGGCCGACAAGGAAATCAGCTGGATCTATTGCGGCGACACGATCGACCCGGTCCACACCAAATACATCAAGCAGTGGGAAGAAAAGAACACGGGCTGGAAGGTCGCTCCCGAGGTCGTCGGATGGGCACAGTGCCAGGACAAGGCAACGACGCTCGCTGCCGCCGGCACGCCGGTGGCGATGGCCTATGTCGGCTCGCGCACGCTGAAGGAATTCGCGCAGAACGACCTTATCGTTCCTGTGCCGATGACGGACGACGAGAAGAAGACCTACTATCCGAACATCGTCAACACCGTGACCTTCGAGGGCACGCAGTGGGGTGTTCCGATCGCCTTCTCCACCAAGGCGCTCTATTGGAACAAGGATCTCTTCAAACAGGCTGGTCTCGACCCCGAGACGCCGCCGAAGACCTGGGCTGAAGAAATCGAGATGGCAAAGACCATCAAGGAAAAGACCGGCATTCCGGGCTTCGGTCTTTCCGCCAAGACCTTCGACAACACGATGCACCAGTTCATGCATTGGGTTTACACCAACAACGGCACGGTGATCGATGCCGACGGCAAGGTCACGCTCGACAGCCCGCAGATTCTCGCCGCGCTCAAGGCCTACAAGGACATCGTCCCCTACTCCGAAGAAGGCCCGACTGCCTACGAGCAGAACGAAGTCCGCGCCATCTTCCTCGACGGCAAAGTGGCTATGATCCAGGCAGGCTCGGGTGCAGCCGACCGCCTGAAGGCAACGAAGATCAGCTGGGGCATCACGACGCTGCCGCTCGGCCCCGACGCCAAAGGCCCCGGCACGCTGCTGATCACCGACAGCCTGGCGATCTTCAAGGGCTCGGGTGTCGAAGACAAGGCGACGGAATTCGCCAAGTTCATCACCTCGCCGGATGTGCAATCCGAATATGAACTGCAGGGCGGCGCCGGCCTCACACCGCTGCGTCCGTCGCCCAAGGTCGATGAATTCGTCGCGAAGGTTCCGCACTGGAAGCCTTTGATCGAAGGCATCAGCTACGGTGGTCCCGAGCCGCTCTTCACCGACTACAAGGGCTTCCAGAACTCGATGATCGAGATGGTACAGTCCGTGGTGACGGGCAAGGCCGAGCCGGAGGCAGCACTCAAGAAGGCCGCCGGCGAAGTCGAGGCGTTCAAGTAAGCCTCTTTGGGGTCGCGGGATCGCGGACGGCAACAGCCCGCGATCCCCCTCCTGCAGCGCCGCATGTCTTTTCGCAGTGCGGCGCTGTAACACCTTGAATTGCTGCATGATTCCTTAAGTCGAATCCGATTTGAGGAATCATGCAGTCACGATGATCGAATGTGCGACGAAGGCCGCCAGCGGAGACAGATTTTTGGGACAGCTCCTTCTCAACAAAGTTCAGAAGTTCTATGGCGACTACGAAGTTCTGAAGGGCGTGCAGCTCGATGTGAAGAACGGCGAGTTCGTTGTCTTCGTCGGGCCCTCAGGCTGCGGCAAATCCACCCTGCTGCGCATGATCGCCGGTCTCGACGCGACGACGGCCGGTGACATCGTCATCGATGGTATCAGGGTCAATGATCTGCCGCCGGTCAAGCGCGGCATCGCCATGGTGTTCCAGTCCTACGCGCTTTATCCGCACATGACTGTCTTCGAGAACATCGCCTTCCCGCTTCGGGTCGAAAGGATGGAAGAGGAAAAGCTCAAGGCCAAGGTGGAAAACGCGGCGCGCATCCTTCACCTCGAACAGCGGCTGCAACAGAAACCCGGCATGCTGTCCGGCGGCCAGCGCCAACGCGTCGCGATCGGCCGCGCCATCGTGCGCGAACCGAAGATATTCCTGTTCGACGAGCCGCTTTCCAATCTCGACGCAGCGCTGCGCGCCGACATGCGCATCGAGCTTGCCAAGCTGCACAGGCAGTTGAAGGCGACGATGATCTATGTGACGCACGACCAGGTCGAGGCCATGACTATGGCCGACCGCATCGTCGTGCTGGATTCCGGCGATATCTCCCAGACGGGAGCGCCGCTGGAGCTTTATCACAAGCCCGCAAATCAGTTTGTCGCCGGCTTCATCGGCAATCCGAAAATGAATTTTCTTCCCGTGACCTGCAAGGGCGTCAGCGCCAGTGGCGTCGAGGTGGATTATCAAGGCCAGACAGCCGTTCTGCCCGTGACGCCGCGCGACGGCATGGCCGGCAAGGCTTTGACGCTCGGCATCCGGCCGGAGCATATCCAGCTCGGCGGCGGCGATATCGTCTTTAAGGTGACGCCAACTGTTATCGAGCGCCTCGGGGCAAATACGGTCGCTTACGCCTCGCTCAACGGAGAGTCCGAGAATTTCTGCGCGATGCTGCCAGGCAGCGTCGGCATCCGCGCGGACGCGCCTGTCGCAACCGGCATCAATGCTGCCGATTGCCACCTCTTCGACGAGGCGGGCATAGCCTTCGAGCGGCGCGTGGAGCTGACGGAAATCGATATGAACGTGATCAACCCGACGGCGGCCTGACGCATCGGACTTCTATATCGGGAATGCTCTTGAGAACGTGGGGGTGCCGCATTTTCCGATTGGCGACCAGGCCTACCCTTTCTGTCAGTCCTTAATTCCTCCCTGGACCTGACAGCCATGCTCGTTTTGAGTTGGCGTCAGGCTCGCCAGAAAATCGTTCCAGTTCGCGTCATGCTTTGCGGCGTCGTCACCCTGTGCCCAAAGTTTGACTTTCCTGGCTGCGTCCTCGTCCTGGTATGTTTCCGATATATCGTTATGCAATGCCAGAACGAGCGTTGCGACGTCATGGGCGGAGAGGATTTCGGTCTCCGATGGTTTCGCCGGATTTGCGAACGACAGCGAGTTGGGAAGCAGCCAATGTGTGCCAATACCGCCGTCCCTGAAAACGCGGGGCATGGTGATCTCGTGTATGCTGACCTCGGAATTATGATCGCAGTAGAGCATCTCGATTGCCGCGCGAAGCTCCGTCTCCAGCCCCAGACCCAGCTGGCCTCCGGCGCCGAGCACCGAGCCGAAACCGAAGCTCTCGCTATAGCGGCCGGCCGGGGCCGAAACATCGGCGATGACGACGTGCAGCGGCGGCAGTGTCTGCGATGATTGCGGCGCCGATCGGAACGCGTCGCGGATGGAATAGTAGAGCGTCATGGCGCCACGGTTTTCGACCGCTCCGCCATCTGTCACCCAGTATCGCGTCCTCGCTTCTCCCGATGCTTCGATGTCGATTGCGGCATCGGGAAAGACGGGCGGAAAGTTTGCGCTCAAGGCTGCAGCACGTGCGATCGATATATCCGCGTTGTCGAGCGTTACGAGCTGCATATGCAGCGATCCGTCGTCCCGTGGAGACGTCGGCGCGGCAAGATTGGTCAGCACCAACCGCCCGCCCGCTTGCGCAGCATCCAGGAATTGGCGGCAGCGTGTCGCCCTCTCGGGAAGCGAAAGGTTCCGATCGGCCTGGCAAGAAGGGCTGTCATCGGAAAAAGATCCGACGATCGCGGTGTTGAGCATCACGCCGAAGGACGGCGCTTCCATCGTCCCGGCACCCATATTGCAGACGAAGGATTCTGCGAGAATGGCGCCGAGTCTCGAGCGTGCAGGTATCCAGCCCGTCGCGTCTTCATTCGGCCTCTTGGCTTCACGGCACGCCGAGGACGCCCAATGCCAGCGCCCGAAGGCGAAGCGCATGTCGCTCGCGCCATCTATCACCTGCTCGATGAAGGGCAGCGCCATGGCTTGCGAAAAATCATCCCACGCCTTGACGTCCATGCTGTCCCGCGGCCGGCGAAGCTCTTTCTCGTGAAGCGCAAAATAGCCGAGCGCGGCGCTGCCGCCTGACACACCGCTGACGAGGACGACGTTGCAGATCTGGTCGTGTTCGGCCAGCCCCCGCAGCAGCGAGGCGGTATAGATCGCCGCACGCGTGCCGCCGCCGGAGGCGACGACGGCAATTCTCGGCGTGGTGAGCTGCAGCGGCCCGCAGCCGCCGTTGGGTTGGTTGCTTTCGAACAATAGCGTTGAAGGCTGCTTGTTCACGTGCCGCTCGGAGCGGATAGCAAGTTCCGGCGGCTGGATCGCCCGCAGGAAGCTGAAGACGGCGGGACCGCCGATCAGGCCATAGGCCAGGGCACCGACGAGGGCGGGATAGACGAGCGTCGAGCGCTGGAAATTGCGCAGGCTTGCAAGCAGGTCTCCCGCTGGAGCCTGCCCGGCAGGCAGACGCTCCAGCTGCGTACGAAACTGCGTCAGCACTTCCGCCGGCGTCATGAACTGGATCGCCCTGTTCGATACTGCTTTGGTCTGCCGCTGATACTGATCCTCGTAGCGGCCCTCGATCTTCAAACGCCCCGCGCCATGCAGCGCGATCGTCCGGCCCTGGTTGCGGACGGTGCTCAAGGTCTCGCTGCCTTCATAGTCGTAAGCGATTTCGACCGGCGTGATCGATAGGTGCTGCTTGTCGATGAGGCGCATCAGCCGGCGCGCGACGAAGTGATCGCACCAGAAGCCGTAGTACCAGGCGACAGCATAGGCGAATACGATATAGCGCATGATCGTCGTGTTGCCGTAGCCTCTAGAGCCGGCGTTGAAGAGATAGGTGATGTAATGGACGTCGGCGAGGCGCAGTACCGCAACGACGATGACGAGAACGCTGATGACCCGCTGCGGGCCGATGAAGAAGAGGCGCCCGACCGTCTTCAGGATTTCCATCAACCGGTCGAACAGAATGCCGAGGAAAAGGACGATCCATGCGACAAGGGCGGTCACGCCGAATGCGTACCCGAGATAGTGGTCCGGCACGAACAGGGTGAGCAGCGATCCGGGCAGAAGCAGCTCGACCGGATAGCGGATCGGGGCGATGACAAGGGCAGACACCAGCGCTGCGATCGGTCCGCGACCCATGAAATCGTAACGGTTCTTGGGCAGGAAGAGTTCCACTTTCGGCAGGCTGTCGGCAAACCCGGCGCCTGCATTGGAGCGGAACAGGCTCAATGCAAGCAGCCAGGCCGCCGGGAGCGCAAGGACGAGTGCGCAGACGATCGCGACGCCGATGTGCAGGCGGGGCCGCGCCGTCGTCATGCCGTAAGTTTTCGGGCGCGAATTGACGAGGAGAAGCACGGCAAGGACCGCAAGGATGACGAGCTGTCCTCCCAGCAGATACTGGTTAAAGAGCGCCTGGCGGCCAGCGGCCGCATGCAGCAGGAAAAGAAGCGCAAAACCGATCGCGAGCAGGCCGAGATTGCCCCAGCGCATCTCGACGGTCGGGCCGAGCGCCATGGCAAGGGTCAGAATACCCGCAAGCACCGGCACGAACCAGGCGTAACCGTCGGGGGCGAGCCATCGCCAGGCGATGTGCCGCCCCTTCGGCAGCGGCTGGTTCAGCCAGGCATCGAATTCCCGCCACCATCGAACGAAGCTCCGGACGTGTTCACCGAGCCAATTGTAGATGCTGGCTTCCCGATGGATGGGGTGTTCGTTCATCAGCGTGTTTCCAGTCAGCTGTCCGCGAGAATGACGTCGGCCGACTTCTCCGCGATCATGTAGACGGCGGTGGCAAGGAAGTAGCCGGGAATGCGGGGGAATACGGAAGCATCGACGACGCGGAGGCCTTCGATGCCGTGCACCCTGAAGCGGCTGTCGAGCACGCCGCCATCCTCGCGGGGGCCGATGGCGCAGGTGCCGCAGGCATGATGGCCCCAGGCGTTTTCCGCGACATAGCGGCGAAGCGCCTCGTCGCTCTCGTTCTGCCGGCCGGGTTCCTCTTCGCTTGCGATGAGGTCGTCCATCGCATCGTTGACCTTCCTGACGAAGCGGATGGCATAGACGACGGCATCGAGATCGAGGTCGTAATCGCCGGTTCCTTCGAAGAAGGAATGAAACACGACGGCAGGCAGGACCGCTGGATCGGCACTTCTCAGCCGCACCGTTCCACCCTGGTTTTCGGTATAGGCCTTGAGGATCGCCCAGGTCATGCAATCCGGCTTGCGGATGCGCGCGGAATAGCGAGGAAAATAGCCGCGGAAATCGGCCAGCAGCGAAAAGCAATGCAGGTCCGGTTCCGGCAGCGTGTCGCGGGATTTGAGCGTCAGGGAAAACATGACGCCGTTGCTCGTATAGTTGCCGATGCGGAATCTGCGCCACCGCCGGTAATGGACATCGCGGGTCGTATAGGTCACGCCCTTGAGGGCCGACCAGGGTTCTTTCATCCGGCTGACGACGCCGACCTCGTAGCGGTCCTGCAGGTTCCGTCCGACACCAGGAAGCGCCTCGACGACGGGAATCCCGTGCTCGTCGAGATGGCCGGGATCGCCGATGCCGGAGAGCATCAGAAGCTGCGGCGAGGCGAAGGCGCCGCCGGCAAGGATGATCTCGCGGCCGGCCCGAATGATCTCCTCGCGCCCCTCCCCGTCGATGCAGCGAACCGCTACCGCCCGCTTGCCCTCGAACTCGATGCGCGTGACGGTGGTGTTGAGGCGAAGCGTCAGGCGGTCGGGGTGCCGCTTGATCACGTCGAGCAGCCGCTCGCGCGGCCCGTGCCTGGTGTGGCCGCGCGTCGAAAGCGGTGTGACGCGCACGCCGCAGGCGCCGACGTTCCAGTTGCGGTGGTCGTTCGGGTCGATCTCGGTCGTCTCCCAGTCGGAGCCCCGCTTGCCGAAGGCGTCGGCCGCCGCGCCGACGCAGCGCAGCAGCGCCCGCCACAGCGGCCAGTCGCGCAAGGCCCGCAGCGGCACGGCGCGCTCCGTGGTCATCCACCCCCACCATCCATGGCCCGTCGGATTGAGGCCGGTTGCGGCGGCAAGCCAGCGCCACAAGAAGAAGCGGTAGCGGCAGCGCTCGATGCGCTCGAAATAGCCCTGCATGTGCGGGGCCTTCCAGCTTTCGTCACCGGTGACCGCAAAGATGTGGTTCCAGTCGCAATGATTGGGCCGCACGACGATCATCGCATGATGAGCGGTGCAGCCGCCGAGCCCGCGCACGCGCGGATACAGCACGCCGTCCTTTTCCTTGCTGTAGCGCCAGTCGCGCTCCTGCATCTCCTGATTTTCATAGTGGCGCACCCAATGGTTCTCGGTCATGCCGGGATGTTCCGAGGCAAAGGCGTGAAAGGCCGGTACGCGAGAGGCATCGGCAAGCGGCATGTCGGTGCCGTCATCGGCTTTGGCCAGCGGATCGCCGCCGGCTTCGATGACGAGCACCGTCCGGCCTTCTTCGGCGAGCCGCGCGGCGACGACGGCGCCGCCAGCGCCGCTGCCGATGACGATATAATCGTGGGTCGGCCCGCCGGACATCGTCAGAACTGCTTCAGATAGGAAATCAGGGCATTCTTGTCCGATTGCGAGAGATCGGCGCCGAATGTGTGCCCGCCATTGACCACGTAATCCGGGCATTTGCTCAAGCCCACCAGGCGGTCGACGAGTTTCGTGTCGCGCACTACCTTCTCGGCTTTGGCGAGCACGGCGGGATCTGCGAGTTCCTCCGGCGTACATTGCCCGCCGAGCTCGGAAAAGGCTCCGATCAGCGCCGGGCCGGCGGCGATCAGGCGCTTGTAATTGGCGAACTTGTCCTCCTCGTCATTGTCGGGCAGCAGCTCGGTGTTGGTCAGCGCGTTGATCGGGAACCCGGCCGGGAACGGGCCGACGGTGATCGAGCCGTCCTTTTTGAAGGCCCAGCCGGCGACCTTGTTCAGCATGCCGGTGAAGGGCTTCACCTTGTCGGGCACGAAGCCCGGCGGCACGATGAGGCAAGAGGGCGCGCTCGTCCGGTAAATATAGCCCGGCACCGGCGCCTCGGTCATCTTATCCATGCGGCGCGTCTGCGGCGAGAGCATCTGGCGGATCGACCGATCGAAGACTGTAAGCCTGTTTTCGACGCAGGGCAGATAGGGATCGCCGGTATCCGCCGCGGGGCAGGCGGTGCCGCGCCCGGCGCCGTAGCCGCCGGCATTTTCCTGATTGTAGTAGTCGGTTCCGTGATAGCTCTCCTCGTGGCCGACCGAATTGTTGAGCAGGAAAGGCGCAGTCGACCAGAGGCTGACAAGTGAAGGCGGCCTCAGATAGCCGCGCCCGTTGCCGGCCGCCTGCAGCGGCGTTGCCGCCCCCGAAACCGGATGATTGACCGTCACCTCATGCGGAGGCGGCAGCGCTTTGTAGGTGGAAGAGGTGAAATTGTCCCAGACGTCGCCCGAAAGCCCGTTGGTGGCGATCGCGCTGCAGGCGTTGGTGCGCACGACATCCATCGGCACGCGCCGTTCCGTGGAGAGGTAATTGCCGTCGAGGAAATCCTTTCCGTCGTCATCCTTTTCGGTGACGAGCTTGACCATGCCGCGCTTGAAGGCATCCGACTGGGCCCAGGCCCAATAGCGATCCCAGCATTCGCGATAATGAGGGCCGGCTCCGCCGCCTGCGCAGATGCCCTGATCGACGCCGAGGTCCGGCGCCGGCACCGGCTGCTTGCTCGAATGACAGGCGGCGCAGTTTTCGGCAAAAACGATCTTCCCGCGATCGACCTCGGCCGGATCGCGCGCTTGGAGCACCTGCTCTCCGACTGCCGTATCCTTCAGATAATCGGCGCGGGCCGCGACCAGGAAGAATATCGCCATGTCGGGCGTCATCGTCTCGGTGGCTTGCCAGTAGACCGAATTCTTCTGGGCGTCGGTGATGCGGATCGGCGAGATCTTCTGCCCGCCGAGGAAGGGGCGGAAATGCAGCAGCCATTCTTCGCTGAAGAGGCCGATATTGAGATAGACGCGATTGAGCGCGCCGAGCGTGCCGACGGAATCGGCTCCGTCCTTCAGGACGCGCATCGAGGCGACCGTGCCGGTCGCCTTGTCGTAGAGGGATCCGAAGGCTGCGGTCTGCGGATAGTCCTGCGCCTGCTTGTTGTCTTTCTCGTCTCCCTTGATGGTTTCCTTGCCCGTCTTTGCCCCGATGCGCAACCGCTCCAGGACGTTGTAGACGGCGTTCATCGTACGGGGGTTATTCATGTAGTCGCTCGAAACCAGCGAGGTATCGAGCGAACCGGGCGGGTTCGTATGGAACAGCTGGAAAAGGAAGTTTCCTTCGTTAGGGGCCGGTTCCACGGGCGTCGCGCGCGGTTTGGTGTTCCAGAAGAAAATGCGGTCGACCCAGAAATACTGGGCGCCGGGATTGGAGGAGATTTCAGGGAATTCCGGGCTCTCGACGTTCTTCGGCGGATTGATCGGACTAGGCCCGACATGGCAGAAGGCGCAGGACATGCCGACGCGATAGGGACGCACGAGGTCCTTGTCGTTGTAGTAGGAAGGATCGGTATAGTAGCGCACCGCATCCCAATGTTCGGCGGCCTTGCTGTCGAAGGCGGGATTGGGGAAGAGACGCAGGCCCATTACGCCCGTCGGCTCGCCGTAGTAGGAGCCGACCGGGATTTTCTTCTCCTCGCCCTTTACCTTGACCGTGGTGCCGCGCGAGCCGATCCGCACGCCGGGATAGCGTGAGTCCGCCTCGGCATTGCCGCCGAAACTGTCGGCCGCGCACTCCGTCTTCCGCTGATCGATCCACAGCCCCCAATGATCGGGATCGGCGCTCTTCGGGGTTGTGAAGCAGGGTTCGTTGACGAGGCCGAGATAGCGGAAGCGGTTGTCGCGGCCATAGGCCATCGTCGGATGGGACGAGATGGTCTTCAAAAGGTCGAAGGAGCCGATTGTCGCGCGGGCGGCGAAGTCCCAGAAACGGTCGTTGCCGCCAGTCCAGACGGTCCAGGTGTTCTGTCCGCGGATCGCCGCCTTGCGGACGGCCTCCGGATCGAGCCCGGTGGCGGTTGCGACCTCCTTGATCTCGTCGGGATAATCGGCGCCGGCTGTCGGCGGCAGCAGCAGGCCCTTGTCCATTGCCGCGAAGTAAGGCTCTCCCGCCCCGGGAAATTCCTCGACCTTGCGATGGGCTTGCTTCGCCTCATCCTCGACATGGCCGAACTGGCCCGCATCCGGCTCGATCAGCCACCAGACGATGAGCGCAACCGCAGCAACGGCGATGACGGCGAGGGTGACGACGGTCGCCACGATCCAGGCGATAAACCGCACGATGCGCTGTCTGATGTTTGCCATCGATCCCTCCTGATGGTCAAAGTGTCTTGAGATACGAAAGCAACTGCTCCTTCGCCTCCGGCGGCAAATCCGTGCCCCAGAGATGACCGCCATTGCCGTTGCCCGGCCGGCTTGTGTCGTAAAGCGTGCCGTACCGTTCCCCCGGCGTATCCGGCATGCTTACGAAGCCTCCATTCTCGGCATCCACGAGATCGTAGCCGCGGTAGAACTGCCCCGGCCGCTCGGCTGGCGGAAGAAGCAAGGCCCGCAATGTCGGGACGCTGCCGTTATGCAGGTAGGGACCGCGCAGCCACAGGCCCCCGAGGCCTGTCGCGACATAACCGTCGGTCTTCTGGAAGTTGGTAAAACTCCAAGCGTAACTCGGCTCGTAGGCGGCGTAGCGGTCGCGGGCCGCGGGCGTCCACATGTCGAGGCGATGGCGGTCGGTGCCGAGCTCGACGATCGAGATCGGCGTCCGGTAACGGGGCCCTTTGGCGTCATGGCAGACGGCGCATTGCGCGATATAGATCCCACGGCCGGCGTCGACCGCCGCCGCATCGACATGATAGGGATCGCCTGCCGGCCTGAGAGGAGAAAACGGCGAGGGCGGCGGCCCCTGCAGGCGGATGAAATCCATAATGCGGCGAAGGCCCTCTTCGCTTCCCCCATAAGATTTGTAGGTCATCCCGTCGCCGATCGCGCCCGAGACCACCGTCTCGTAAAGATCGGTTTGCAATCCGTCCCAGTGGAGCGAGAAGCGGCGCGTATTGGTGGTGGCTAGACCGGCAAGCGACCACAGGGGCATCATGTCGGAATTGCCGATCGTGTGGTCGTCGGCAAGACGGAGGTTCTGGAACTTGACCGGGTTGAAGGGATCGATCCGGCCCGGGCCCCAATCCGGCCGGTCCTTCATCCAGGCGAAGCGCCGCCCCTGCTCCTGGAGGGCCGCCCGGGTCGCCGGCACCAGCACGAAGCGATAGAGCGCCCATTCCCAGACCGGCATGTCGTAGACTTTGCCGATCTCCGCCATCACCCGGTTGGCGGTAAATCGCGGATCGGCGCCAACATCGATCAGAAAACGGATATAGGCCTGCGGATTGACCCTCGTTCCCGGGCCTGCTTCGACCAGCCGCGCCGGCTCGTCGGCCCGGAGCCGGTAGCTGCCCTGGTGGCAGAAGGCGCAGTTCGGCGCGACGCGCCCTATGACGCCGAGCGTCTTGACCGAGAGGCCGACAGGAACCTCGTCGCCGGGGCGCCAGTAGAGGCCGAAGGCGCCGTAGCCGTCCGCGTTTGCCGGCAGATGTTCGGGAAAGAGCTGCGGCAGGACCCGCCAGATCCAGTAGGGAATTCCCTGCGCCTCTTCATTGCCGATCGAACCGTGGTTGAAGACTTCAGCCAGATCGTTCGACTTCGGCTGGGCGACCGGCCGGAAAAGCAGGAACAACAGCGCGAAAGCGCCGACGACGAGCAGCACCAGAACGGCCAAAAGCCATTTCCAGAAGACGCGCCTCATGCCTGTCTCCCTTCGGCGATATTCTGTTCGAGCCGCAGGATGCGCAGGAGACAGAAAAGCGTCGCAATGCCGACTGACCCGTCGAGGAAGACACCGGCGAGGTAGCCGAGCGGCTGGTCGAAGACGAAGACGGCGAGCAAGAAGAAAACCGTGCCGAGCGTGCGGGAGGGGAAGACCGCAAGCCAGGCGAAAACGCGGTAGCGGTCGATATCGAGCGTCGCCGGAATGTAGAAGATCGACAGGATCCCGAGCAGCAGGCCTGCAAATCTCGGCCAGATCAGCTGGTTCACGCTAATGCCGAAGAGGCCGAGGATCCATTCCGGCCAGAAGATGAGCGGCAGGACGAAGGCGAAGTTCAGAAGGATGCCGATCCAGACGAGGACTGCATGCCGTGCCTTCCATTTGCTGAGCGATCGCGACTGGGTCATAGCGTCTTCATATATTCGACGAGGGCGTCTTTTGCCGCGTCCGGCAGCTCCGTGCCGTAGCGATATCCTTCGTGGCCGGCATTGCCGTTGCCGGGCCGCGCCGTGTCGTAGCGAAAGGCATCGGCGCCGGCAGACTGCCGATAGCCCACCTTGGCGAGATCGAACTCGTCGCTGCCGCGGAACCAGACAGGCGGCCGCTTGGCGCTCGGCTCGAGCAGATCGCGCAGGGTCGGCACCGAGCCGTTGTGCAGATAGGGCGAGCGCGCCCAGATGCCGTCGAGCGGGTGATTGGCATAGCCGTCGGTCTTGTGGAAGCGGCTGAAGCGCCAGGGATAGCCGGCATAGAGCAGGTTCTGCTCGGCGGCGAAACTTTCCGTATAGGAGGTCCAGCGTCCCGCATCAGTGCCGATATCGGCGAGTGGAACCGTCTTGCCGAGCCGCGTGAAACGCTGCCTGTCGTAGCTGTAGCCGTTCGCATCCTTGAAGCCGTGGCAATCGGCGCAATAGTGCAGGAACAGCGTCTTGCCCTCTGCCGCCTTCGCCTGATCGATCTTGGCGGCGACGGGGAACGGCGGCGAAGGCAGATCCCACATCCAGTCCTCGATACGCGCGATCGATGCCCGGTCGACCGTCACGGGCGTGACGCCGGCGCCAAGTGCGGCGCTCAGGTTTCGTTCGGCCACGGAATCATTGTTGCCGTCCCAATGGAGGTTCATGCCCTCGCGCGGGCGCTGGCGCCAGATGGCGGGATAGTCGGAAGAGCCGTTCAACGCCGAGCCGCTGATATGCGCCTCGTCCATCGGAAAGTTGAACTGCAGCGCCTTATAGGGATTGAACGTGTCCACGCGGCCCGGCCCCCACTCCTCCTGCCGCTTGACGAAATCGAGTTGGGTGCCGAGATCGAGGAAGGCGTTCTTGACCCTGGGAAAGACCACGTAGCGGTAGACCAGCCGCTCGAAGACATTGAGATCGCCGCCGACCTTGGGGCCGTCGATCGTCGCAATCAACGCATCCGCGGTAAAGCCGGGATCGCGGCCGACATCGATGAAGAAGCGAATGAATTCCTGTAGGCGCAGATTATTGGAAGGTGCGCCGGGGATGAGATGGCGAACCGGATCGCCGGGAAGATGATATGTGCCGACATGGCAGACGGAACAGTTGAGCCAGACCCGCTCGACGCCTGAGACCACGCGGCGTGACACCCCGATCGGAAGGTCGTCGCCGGGCTTTTCGTAGAGGAAGCCGAAACGGCTCCAGCCTTCCGGCCCGAGCTTGTCGGTATACATGACCGGCAAGGCCTTGAAGACCCAGTAGGGCGGTCCCGTCGCCGTCTCGCTGCCGATAGAGCCGTGCATGAAATGCTCGTTCTGGCTTTTGAAAGCGACGACATATTGGTTGACGAAAACCAGATAGTAGACGACTGCGAGCAACAGCAGCACGACGATCGCCAGCCACCAGCGGCGGTGGCGGGCGACTGCGATCTCGACGGGCGTTTTGCGGTCGTTGTCGCTGCTCATGAGTCCAATCCGAATGCGCGGGCGATGGCGCGTCTCAATGGAAGGTCGGCGGCTCGAAAACCGACATGACCTGCTTGATCATCTTGTCGTAGCGATCCTCGAAGCTCGTTCCGTCAAAGCGGCTGAGGTCATAACAGCCGAGCGGGTTTTCGAGATCGTTGAGCAGACACTTGTTGCAGTAGGTGCATTCCTTTTCCGGGCCGTTTGCTTTGGCGAGGATCTCCGGCAGATCGTTGTTGGCGATCAGCGGGCGGGCCATGGTGACGCCATCGCAGGCTTTCGAACGGATGGCCTCGGCGATCCTGTCGGCATGCTGGAAGCCGCCGGTACAGAGCACCTTGATATCGGGGTCGATCTTGCCGATCGCTTCGGAAACGGCGCGTGCATAATCGAGATTGATGCCCTCGATGACCTTGCCCCTGCGCCAGCGCCAAAGCGCCTGGAAGGCGCGCGCCAGCAAAGGATTGGAAAAGATCGCATAGTTCATCGGCGCCCGCGTACCCTGCGAGAGCATGCCGTCATACCAGCGGTGAAGGTCGTTCAGCGGAAGGTCGCCGGCCGGATTGCGCGGATGCGGAAAAGTCGATCCGCTTGAAACATGAAAGGAATCGACACCCTTGCCGCCATCGAGCAGCATCGTGCAGATCTTGACGGTTTCGTCGAGCGTGTTGCCTTTCCTGATCCAGGGATAGAGCCAGTCATTGTGGTCGACGCCGTTGATCTTCATCTGCAGGTGAAAGTCGTTTCCCGCCTCGCGGCGGATCGCCCTGACTATCTCGAGCACGAAACGCGCCCTGCCCTCCCAGCCGCCGCCATATTCGTCGGTCCGGTCGTTGATGCCGGAGCTCAGGAACTGTGTCAGCAGATAGCCGTTGGCGCCGTGAAGCTCGACACCGTCGAGCCCCGCCTCCCGCGCGCGCCGCGCCCCTTGTGCGAACTGTTCCACCACTTCGGTGATTTCGGGTTTCGTCATCGCCTGGGCGAGCAGCCCGTGGAAGTAATCGCTTTTGCTGGTGGAACTCAGGCCCTTGCTGAACAGGTTCTCGACGCCACCCATGTCCTGCTGGCGGCCGGAATGGCTGAGCTGCATGATGAATCGACAGTCATGGGCATGGACGCGGCGGCCTACTTCCCGCCAAAAGGGAATTTTGTCGTCATCGTCGATCATCGCGTAACGTACGAGGATCCGGCCGCGCACTGAGACCGGCGTGAAGGAGGAAATGATGCAGCCGATCCCGCCGCGCGCAAACTTCTCCTCCCAGTTCAGTCGAGCGTTGCCGCCGTGACCATTATAGTCATCGAACTGACCGGATATATTGGATCGAAAAAGACGGTTCTTCACCGTCAGCGATCGAAACTTCAACTCGTCGAAAATGAGCGCCGCATTATCGGCGTGGATATATTGACTGTTTGGATGCATGAAGGCCTATCCGGATGACGTGCTAAAGCAACGGAAGAGGAAAGAAGAGCCGAGATGCAATGCTAGAGCTATAACTATCTAGTGTGTCTTGTGATAATGCAATTTAATGTAGATTGCAAATGAATTTCGCGAGCAGGACTCTACTCGGCAAACCCGCCACGGCTTCAATTTCCTTGAAGGCTTATTGCCGGACCCTTTGGCCGGAAGATGCGAACTTAATGGACCGATAGAACACAGCCGCTCTCAACTGTACTGTTGCAATTTTTCCTTGTGCTGCCTAACTGTTCTCGCGGGTGCTCAGGCTGTTGTCTCGTTTCAGTTGAATCCGGGGACTTCAAAAGTGGGAACGCCACCGTTCTCGCCGGTGAGGACGGATGCGTACCGCAGTGGCAGACAAAAAGTGATAATTTTCAAGCCGATCGATCAGTTTGTGGGAAGCACGATGTCACGAGCATTTGACCGCCGGTTCCGGTCAAAGTTTGAAACATACCTTCACGATATGGCCAAGTGATGCATCTAAGCCCGCCGACCGGCTTTCTTCCTACCAGACGAGACCGCGGGCCGCGACATCCTCGACGCGGGTGACGATGCCGCCCCGATGGAAGACCATCGTATCGAACAGATTGGAAACCACGCAGGTGTGGTTCGGGATGATGAAGAGCTTCTGGCCGATCTGCGGCCGGGGACCGGTACAATCAGACAGGTCGATGACGCCGTGTTCTTCCGAGAGGCTGCTAATCCGCGCTTGGGGATAACCGACGATCAGCCCGTAATCGCTGAAACCCTGAAGATCCGATGTCAGCGCCTTCGACCCGGCATCAATGACGGCGCGGTCAGCGTTTGGCCGCGACACGACGGTCGCCAGCACGTGCATGGCGCAATTGTCCTCGGTGCAATGGCCCATGCGCACCATCTGGCGATCGTTGTAGATATAGGTGCCGGCGCGGTGTTCCGTGGCCGATTTGACGAGATGCGCCTCGAAGAGGCTGGGCGTTCCGCCATTGCTGACGATCGGGCAGGTTATGCCTTCCGATGTCAGCTGTTCGAGCGTCTCGGCGATGAAGGCTTCCACGGCGGCCGCCGATTGCGGCTTCGGGTAGGTCACGATGCCGCCGAAGGTGAGGCCGTCGGCAGCGGCGATGCGCTTGGCGAGCGAGGCCGCCTCATCTGGTGTCTGCACGCCGCATCGGCCGCCGCCGGTATCGCATTCGACCAGCACGTTCAGCGGCTTGTGGCCGGAGAAATGCGCTGCGAGCCCGTCGACTGTCACTTCGCTGTCGGCGACGACCTTGAGGGCCGAAATTCTCTCGTTCAACTTGGCCAGCCGCTCGAGCTTCTGCGGTCCCAGGATGTTGAAGGTGATGAGGATGTCCTCGAAGCCGGCTTCGGCAAAGACTTCGGCTTCCGTCACCTTCTGGCAATTGATGCCCTTGGCGCCGGCGGCAACCTGCGCGACGGCGAGAGCCGGGATCTTGTGCGTCTTGATATGCGGGCGGAAGTTCAGCCCGTGCCGGTTCATATAGGATTGAACGCGGTCTATGTTTGCAGCCAGCCTGTCTTCGTCGATCACAGGACGCGGCGTCGAGAGATTGGCGATCCTGTCGCCTGCCTTGGCGATGACGGCAAACCTGTCATGCATCTAGGCGGCTCCGCGTTCTGGTCCGTGTGGATCGGCGATGATCGGCCATATGGTCTTCGGTGCCCGCCGGTACGGCGTCGTCGCCGGATTATTGGGATAGGGCGTTCCGGCGGAGCAGTAAAGGATCTCGGCCGCGATCTTCGAGAAGGACGCGAAGAAGTGGTTGGTGGATTTGATCACCAGGATCTTCTGCCTGGCAGGGTCGATGCCCATCGCCGAAAAAAGGCTCGGATCGAAGCTTTGAGCGCGCGTCGAATTGAGGATGATGTCGATGCCATCAAGCACGATATGTGCGGCATCGCCGAAAGGTGCGAGGCTCTCGCCAAATTGCATCTCGGCATTCTTCACCAGCTTGACGACCTTGACGGTGCCGTCGACGGGATTGCCGGTGCCGGGCGCCGACTTGGCGCCGAAGCGCAGTGGAATTTCCGCCCCCTCGCCTGCCGCAAAACAGATCTGGACGGCCACCGGATCCCAGATTGTGCCGATCGCGCCACTCGTGACGCCGCGGGCGATCAGCTCTTCGAGGATAACAGTCGCATCGCCTGCCGTGCCGCCACCCGGATTGTCCCAGACATCGGCGATGACAACCGGCCATGCGGTGGCAGTCATCGCGCGCGAGACGGCGTCCTTCTCGTTAATTTGCGGGACCATGAAGGTGCCGCGCTTCGAAAACAGCTCGAGGCCAAGTTCGCGTGCCAAAGCCGCGCCCTTCTCCGGCTTATTATCCGTCACGACAAGCAGCTTCGTTCCCATTTCGGGAACGTCGCCCACCATGAAACCGTGGATCACCGAGATCGACAGGATGTCCGGATCATCCTTCTCGATCTGCATGATCTTGTCGACGAAGGAACGCATGGGTTCGCGCGATGTCGGGAAGACGTCGATCATCTTGCAGTCGAACACCGACATATCGGGCTTGATCCGGCCTTCGAGCGTCTCGACCGCAATGCGCCAGAGATCCTCGGCGCGGTCGACGAAGTCCGTATGCGGAAACTCCTTGAAATAGACGGCGAAATTAAGCGCAGCGACGCGTTTTGCGGTGAGATGGCTGTGCGGATCAAGCTCGGCACAGATGAGGACATCGGGCCCGACGATCTCGCGGATGCGCGATAGGAGATCGCCTTCCGTATCCTCGTATCCGGCGGCCACCATGGCGCCATGCAGGCCCATGACGACGGCATCGACCGGCATTGCCGCGCTGAGTTGGCCGAGGATTTCGTCACGCAATTCCTCGTAGGTTGCCCGGTTGACGAGGCCTGCGGGGTCGGCCCAGGTGGCGGTTCCCTCAATCAGTTCCCAACCCTTTTCAGCAGTGACGCGCCTTCCGACGGTGATCGGCGCGGTGCAGAGCGTCGGTGTTTCCGGATGCTGGCCGGGCGGGGCATAGAGAGAGGCTTCGAATGCGCGACGATCGACGCAGATCGGGGAAAAGGTGTTGGTCTCGGTCGCCAATGCTGCCGTGAAAATGCGCAAGAAAGTGGCCTTCGTGTTGTCGGCCCCGCGTCAACCCATCGGGTTCGGCAGGTAGCCGGTGAAACCTGAGATCTTCCAGCGTCCTTGGTGAAGCCTGCAATAATAGAGCGTCTGCCATTGCATGACGTCTCGGGTGCCGTCAGGCTTGGAAATGCCGCCGTCGAATTTCTTGCGGACAAGCGCCATGTCGCCTTCGATTTCGATATCTTCCAGCGTCGTCGTGGTGAAGATCGCCGTGCGCGCATCTTCTGCGAAACTCTGTTTGGCGAAATCCTCTGCCTGCCTCAGCCATTCCTGGCGATAGGCCGACAGCGTCGGAAATGCCATACGCCACCTGTCGGGGCTGACCTGCTTCTGGGCATCGATACCGATAAAGCCCTCTTCGACGAAGTCATGCTCCACCATCGACCAATCGGCCGCCAGAAACGCATCGATATCGCGCGGAACGAGCATTTCCCAGATGGCATGCCGGGCGCTGTCTGACGGGAAAGGATTCTGGAAAGGATCGCGCATATGAGCCCCGGATTGAAATTCTTTTCATAAAACGTGTTTTTCACTGGTCAAATTCTGCTTTCTATGGTCACTTGTCAACTTATCAAGAAAATAATTTGCAAGGACTTCAGCATGCCGATCAAGCGCTATGGCACTGTTCAAACGGGCGCCGGCGGCAAGGCGCTGCCTTTCGCACGGGCGGTCGAAGCCGACGGATGGCTGTATGTTTCCGGCCAGGTTGCGATGGAAGATGGCGAAATCATCGACGGCAATATCATTGCCCAGACCCACAAGACGATCGCCAATGTCCTTTCGATCCTCGATGAGGCCGGATATGGCGTCGAGGATGTCGTGCGCGTCGGCGTCTGGCTCGATGATCCGCGCGATTTCTGGACCTTCAACAAAATCTATGAGGAGTATTTCGGCGAACATCCGCCGGCACGCGCCTGTGTGCAATCGTCGATGATGGTTGATTGCAAGGTTGAGATCGACTGCGTGGCCTATAAGAAGAAGGATAGATAGAGAACCATCGGGGGACGGGCTTGGATATCTTTTCAACGCTGCAGGAAGACAAGGGTCGGCTCTCTCCCTCCGAGAGCCGCATCGCGGAGATCATCGTCAACGACTTCGAGTTTGCCGTGAATGCCTCGATCATCGAGCTGGCGGAACGGGCCGAGGTATCACCGCCGACCGTCACGCGCTTTTGCCGGCGGCTCGGTTGCGAGAGCTTTTCCGACTTCAAGGTGCAGCTTGCCCGCACCGCCCATATCGGCGTTCGCTATCTGAAACCGGAATCGAAAAGCACCGATCCGGCCGATGTCGCCCAGGATATCATCACCAAGGCCCAGAACGCGCTCTTTCTCCTGCACCGGTCACTCGATCTCGCTGCGATCGAAGTCGCCGTTTCGCATATCGCCAAGGCCGATATGATCTATGCGTTCGGATCGGGCGGCAATTCGTCGATGATTGCCGACGAGCTCCAGAACCGGCTCTTCCGTCTCGGGCTTCGCATCACGGCAAGTTCCGACCACAGCATGCAGCTGATGATGGCCGCCGCGGCAAGACCCGGCGACGTGTTGATCGGCTCGTCCTTCTCAGGGCGCAATATGGAGCTGGTGCGCGCCTTCGAGCTTGCCCGCCAGACCAAGGTGAAGACGATCGCGCTCACCCAGACGGACAGCCCGGTTGCCAAGGCCGCCGAAATCGTCGTGCCGATCGACCTTCCCGAGGGCCACAATATCTATCGGCCGACCTCGACGCGGATCGCCTACATCGCGACGATCGATATCCTGTCGAGCCTGGTCGCCTACGCCGTTCAGCCGAAGGCGACGACCACGCTTCGGCGTATCAAGCAGCAGTTGGTCATTCACCGTGACGGCGACGACCGGCAATTGCTTGGAGATTGAGGTTCATGGACGGGAGCGACAGAAAATGACGCAGTCGATAGCCATCGTTACCGGCGCTGCAGGTGATATCGGCGCGGCGATCGCCGCACGGCTCGCCGATGACCACGACGTCGTGTTGCTCGCCGATATCGATGCCGCGGCTGCGGCTGCCGTGGCTTTGAAGCTCGGGCCGGACAATCGCTTCGTCGCCATCCAATGCGATGTAACCAGCGAGACGAGCATTGCGGAATTGGCAAGACGCGCCGCCGAAGTCGGCGTGGTTCGAACCCTGGTCAACAATGCCGGTGCTGCCCGCGCGACCAGCCTGCACGATACGACGCCCGAGATCTGGCGGGCGGACAATGCGCTTAATCTCGAAGCGGCATTCTTATGTTTCCGCGCATTCGAGCCCATGCTGAAGGCCTCAAAAGGTTCCGTCGTCAACATCGCCTCGGTCAACGGCATGCATGTCTTCGGACACCCGGCCTATAGCGCCGCCAAGGCGGGCCTTCTGCATTTCACCCGGCTGGTCGCGGTGGAATACGGCAAGTTCGGGATCCGGTCCAACGCCGTCGCCCCCGGCACGGTGAAGACGCAGGCCTGGGAAGCCCGCGCCAGCGCCAATCCGAATGTTTTCGAGGAGGCACGCCGCTGGTATCCGCTGCAGCGGGTTGTCGATCCGAAAGATGTTGCCAATGCCGTGGCCTTCCTTGCCGGCCCCCAGGCCGCCTCTGTCACCGGTGTCTGCCTGCCTGTCGATTGCGGCCTGACGGCAGGCCAGGCTGAGCTCGCGCGGACTTTCTCCCAATCGGAACATTACTGACATTCAGATGCCCGCATGAGCCGCCTTTTCCCCGACGTCTTCCGCAATCCGGCGATCCGCGTCAGCATGATTGCTATTTTCACCTTCGGAATGGCGGGGGCGATGACTGCGCCCTATCGTTCGGTCGTGGGTATCCGCGAATTGGGCTTGAGCGATGGTCTCTATTCCTTCCTGAGTTTTCTCTCCGCGGCGGTGAACGTCGTCATCAGCATTCTGCTCGGCAATCTCGCCGACCGGCTTGGCGAGTACCGGTCGACGATGATCGGCGCCTGCCTGTTCGGCATCGTCGGCTACGGCATGGTCTACGCCTTTCCAACTGCAGCCGTCTTCGTCATCAGCGGCTTGCTGCCCCTGCCGATCTACGGGGCGCTGAACTCGCTGCTGTTTGCCAATGCGCGCGCGGCGATGCACGGCATGAACCGAAGCGACATGGTGACGGCCAACTCCGGCGTACGCGCCATGATCTCGCTGTCCTGGGTGCTGATCCCCGGCATCACCGGCCTGCTGCTGTCTGGCGCATCGAGCATGCTGCCGGCCTACCTCTTTGCCAGCATTTCATGCCTGCTCTGCCAGGGGATCATCGTCTTCGCCCTGCCGAAGCGGGCGGGAACGGAGATGGCAGCAGTTCATCACCTCAGCTATCTCGGCGCACTTCGCCAGGTGGTTTCGCCGCGCATCTCGGCGCATATTTGCGGGGTGGCGCTCATCACCAGCACGCTGCATCTCAATGACGCCCTTCTGCCATTGATCGCCACCGGTGCTGCTCACGGCAGGCTGAGCGACGTCGGCATTCTCGTCGGCATCGTCGCATTGCTGGAAGTCGTCTTCATCATCGTCTGGTCGCGGATCTCGCGGAAGGCCGGCCAGATGACGGCGCTTGCCGCCGGTACCATCATCTATGCCGTGTTCCTGAGCCTGCTCGGCTTTGCCTCCGAGCCGTGGCACCTCTATGCGCTCACCTTACTTGCCGGCATCGGAGCGTCGGCGATCATCACCATTCCGATCACCTATCTGCAGGATCTGATCGCCGATCGGCCGGGCCTCGGCAGCGCACTGATCTCCGTCAATATCTTTGCCAGCGCCGGGATCGGCGCGCTGATCTTTGCCGCCGGCACCTATGTGACCGGCTATTCGGGAACCGCAATCCTGAGCGCCGTCACCGGATTGGCGGGGATAGCGATCATCGGCCTCTTGCACAGACGCGGTGTCCGTTGAGCAAATAGACGTTCCGAAGAATGGAGCTTTCATCGGTGTTCGTCTTGTGACAAGGGTGACGCTGCATTTGCTTTGAAGGCGACATGAAGGCAATATCCGGCACGAATCTCGAACAGGCCAAGTCTCACAACCGGCGTGTGGTGATCGAGGTTGTCCGCACGAACGGTCCCTTGTCGCGCGCGGCGATCGCCCGGATGACGGCGCTGACCGCCCAGACCGTGTCGAATATCGTCGAGGAACTGGAGAGATCGCACCTTCTCGTTCCGGCCGAGGCGCAGAAGCTGGCGCGCGGCCAGCCAATCATCCCCTACTCCATCAATCCGCGCGGTGCCTATTCGATCGGCCTCGAACTTGGCCGCCAGCGCGCAAGCGGGGTCTTGACGGATCTTTCCGGCGCCGTCTGCGCGCGCATCGAGCGCCACGTCGAACATCCGGATCCGCAACGGGCCATGCCGGCGCTCCAGGCAATAGTCGAGGATCTTCAGCAGGCCTTCACATTCGACCGGCAAAGGCTGCTCGGCGTCGGGATGGCCCTGCCCGGCCGCTATGCCGATGGCGGCACCACGTCGCTCAGCCCGCTGAGCCTGCCCGGCTGGCAGGATTTTCCTGTCGGGCAAGAGCTGGAACAGCGGGTAAAAGTGCCGGTGCTGGTCGAGAACGATGCGACGGCAGCCGCAATCGGCGAGCGCCTGCATGGCGTTGCCCGCGGTCTGGGCAGCTTCGTCTATCTGTTTCTCGCCGGCGGCGGCGGCATCGGCGCCGGAATGTTCCTCGACGGCCACCTCTACAAGGGCAGCCGCAACAATGCCGGCGAGATCGGGCATGTCATCGTCGAACCGCATGGCAAGCTCTGCAGCTGCGGCAAGCGCGGCTGTCTGGATCGTTACGTGTCACCGGCCGTCGCCTATGAATTCATGGGCATTGCCAATGCCGAGGAGCTGTCGCCCGACGATCTCGACGCACTGATCGCCAAGGGCGGCGAAGGTCTCGACGCCTGGCTGGATCAGGCGGTCCAGCCGCTGCGGCAGACCGTCGATTTTCTGGAGCTTGCCTTCGATCCGCAGACCATCGTGCTCGGCGGCAGCATCTCAACCTCGCTGATGCGGAGGCTTGCAGAGCGGCTGGAGCCGCTGCACGTTCCGATCGACCCCAGCCAGAAGCGGACCATTCCCCGCGTGATGATCGGCATGACCGGCAAGGATACGGCAATCCTCGGCGCCGCCGCTCTGCCGATCTTTTCCGAAACCAATCCGCGCTTCGACGTCCTGCAAAAGCCGCTCGGCTAGCTACCTCCGCCCGGGAGATTGCCGAGGCCGGCCTCTCATCCGCCTGCGGGCAGCCTCGCATCTGACTGCGGCGGGCGACGGGCTAGAGGTCGCGCAAAGATGACCACGTTGCCGAGAAGGGTCAGCGCCAGGCCGATCAGGCCCAGAGCGCTCCAGTGGTAGCCCTCGAAGACCGTCGACAACGACAGGGCGACGATCGGGAACAGGACGGTGGCATAGGCGGCGCGTGAGGAGCCGATGCGGGACACCAGCATGAGGTAGGTGGTGAAGCCGATCACCGATCCGATTGCCGCGAGATAGAGCATGGCGGCAAGATAGGTGATGTTAGGCGGTGCGACGATCGGCGTTTGCGTCACGGCAATCAGGAATAGCAGGACGATCGCGCCATAGGTCATGCCCCAGGCATTGGCGGTCAGCGGCGAGATTCCGACCGCGCTGTTTCGACGCGATGCCATATTGCCCAGCGAGAAGAACAGCGTGCCAAGCGCTGCGAGCCCGATCCCTTTCAACGTGCCCATATCGAAATCGACAACAACGTCCTGTCCGAAAAGCAGGAGGAGGCCGGTTGCTCCGAGCGCCGCTGCGAGAAGCGTGCGGCCTGTAATGCGGTCGCCGAAGAAGAGGCGCGCATTGACGGCATTGTAGATCGTTGCAAGCGAGAAGATCACGGAGATCAGCCCGGACGGGATGGAGGCGGCGGCGTTGTAGAAACAGATGAAATTGAGGCTGAACAGGCAGAGCGCTTGCGCAAGGATGAAAGGTTGATCGCGCCAGGCAGGAAGCTTGAGCTGCCGCATGACAGCCAGGATGGCGACGAGGATCACGGCTGCGACCGCAAATCTGTAAAAGACCGAGACCAAGACCGGCACGGGACCGACCTGCATCGCAATGGCGATCCAAGTCGTCCCCCATATAAGGACGGTGGCGATGAAAAGAGCGGCATTTGCCATGGAGTGATCCTCGTTTTCCCGACCAATAGGCGAACCGTGAGCAGGCCTCTTGCAGATTCTTGCTATGAAATCGAATTGCCCGGACTTCCGGCTCGCCATGCGGGTCGTCCACCGGTATTGTTCGCGCGGCATGGTCAGGTGTGGGGAAGAATTGGTGAAATATAGTCACCCCTCGGTTTTCAGGTTTTTGTCCGCATCTCCCACTGCACGGATGTCACAGTCCATCGATTTGGGTTTCGGGCGATCAGCTGCCATCTGGAGCAATGCACAGGACAGGATGAGCTATGAGCGGCCGAACGGTCATACGTTCAGTCTTTATCTGAGAGGCGGCGCCGGAACGCGTCGTCTGGATGGCAGCCCCGGCGCGCGCGGCCGTCCGGGAGTGCTGTGCATCATGCCACAGGAGCACTCGTCCGAATGGGAAATCACCGACTTTTCCCAATTCGTCCATCTGTATGTTCCCGACGATCAGATGCGCCGGATGTTTGCTGAGACGTTTGACCGCGATGCTCGGCTCATGGCTCTTCCCGAAGTGACCTTCGCAGATGCACCCGCCTTGGCGCACACGCTTCGGCAGATGACGAAAGCGATGTTGGCGGGTGGTCATCTGCTGGCTGAAGAAGCGATGACGCAGGCGATCAACGATTTTTTCGTTGATCCGCGTTATGGAGGGATGCGTCCCTGTGCGATCAGCGGCGGGCTCGCTCCTCATGTGCGCCGCCGGAGTCTGGAGTATATCGAGGCCCATCTCGGTGAGACAATCCGTTTGCAGGATCTGGCTACGATCGGGCAGCTCAGCGCGTTTCATTTTCAGCGGATGTTCCGGGCAAGCTATGGTGTGTCTCCACATGGCTGGGTGGCTCACCGGCGTATCGAGCGCGCTAAATCGATGTTATCAGGCATGGACCCGATCGCGCAGATCGCTTCGGCCTGCGGCTTCAGCAGCCAGAGCCACATGACACGGGCATTCAAGTTGGGCACAGGCATCACACCCTCTGCCTACCGGCAACGACAGTGAAGCCGCTTCGCTCGACACGTGTTTGTTCGCTGTGGGCGGGGCGGCAGCCTTGATCTCCGACCGATAGCGCCGGCTCAGCCGGGAAGCTTATTGAATTTCCGCAGGCTCTTGTCGACGAAGGACTCGGGCAGGAAGCGGCGGATGAAACGCACTTGTCCTGCGGCTTTCCCAGCCGTGTAGCGTCTCTTCGGCGATGGCGCATTGGCGGCCTTGACGACGGCTGCGGCGACCACCTCGGGCGCATCGCCTTTTGAGACGATCTCGCGCATCAGCTTCTCCGCATCGGCGCGCACTGCATCATAGACGGCAAGCGGCCGGTCGGGGCGCGTGATGTTCTCCTCGAAGGAGGTGCGGGTGACACCCGGTTCGACGAGCACGACGCGGATGCCCTGTGTGCGCACTTCATGGTCGAGGGATTCCGAATAGCCTTCGATCGCGTGTTTGGTCGCAGCGTAGAGCGCGTTGAAGGGCGCCGGGATCAGCCCGAGGATCGAGCTCAGGTTGATGATCCGACCGCTGCGCTGCCGCCGCATCACCGGCAGCACCGCGTTGGTCATGCGCATCGTGCCGAAGACGTTGACGTCGAACACGGCTTTGGCCTGCGCCGTCGTCGATTCCTCGGCGCCGCCGAGCAGGCCGATCCCGGCATTGTTGACGAGAAGATCGATCCGTCCCGTGCGTTTCAGAACCTCGTCTACGACGCCCTGCACCGATTGATCGTCGATGACGTCGCAGACCAGCATGGTGATGCCGTCGGCAGTGTCAGCCATCGGCTTTCGGCTGGTGCCGAACACACGGTAACCGTCGCGCCGCAGCGCCTTCGCCGTCACCAGCCCGATGCCGGAGGAAGCCCCGGTGACCAGGGCAATGCCGCGTTCTTTCTTGCTCATTGACGTCTGCCTTCGTTTTTGTCGTGGAACATTCATGCGCATTCTGTTACTATCAAAAAGATAGCAAGTCACTACTAAAAAGATATCGACATGAAGAATCTTTCCGAACAGCCCTGCCTGATCGCCCGCAGCCTGGCGCTCGTCGGCGATGCGTGGAGCATGCTGATCATGCGCGACGCCCATGCGGGGCTGACCCGCTTCGATGAATTTCGCAAAAGCCTCGGCATCGTCCCGACAATGCTGACGGGGCGGCTGTCATCGCTGACCGAGGAAGGATTGCTGGAAAAGCGCCGCTATTCCGAGCGTCCGCCGCGCGACGAATATGTGCTGACGCAAGCCGGCCGCGACTTTCTGCCGGTGCTGTTTGCAATCGGCGCCTGGGGCCGCAAGCACCGCGGCGGCGGTGCAGTCACCCGCTTCTTCGACGCTGAGACCGGAACCGAGATCGATCCCGTCACCATCGACCGCGCGACCGGCGCGCCGATTGGGACACGTCCTATTCGTATCGCCGCACCCGAATGCGAACTGCCCGCGGCAGATGAAGCGGCACCTGACAACACCCTTTGAAAGCGATTTCAGTATCCCCCGCCATCACCGCCTCCGGCGATGGCGAGGGTGATCCTCAAATCAAAACCCGTGGCCCGATCCGGGCGCTACGACTGCTGCAGCCCGTAGAGCAGCGGCATCAGTCCTGCGAGCGCCCTGAAACGCTCCCACGACTTGGATGACGGCTTCGTCCAGCCCGTTTCAGCAAGCGCGGAAATGCGCGGAAAGACGAGGCGGTCGAAAACGGCGCGATCCGTCATCGGCTCGGACCAGATGCAGGCCTGGATGCCGAGGAGTTTCTGTTTCTGGCTCACCGTCCAGCCGCCGATGGGGTCGAAATTGTAGAGCTTCTCGGCATCCGAAGTCCCCGCCCAGCTGGCGCCGGGTTCGTCCCAGTCGGGCCTGAGCGCCATGTCGAGGTAGTAGACCTGTCCGGGGCAGACGACGATTTCGTAGCCGCGCTCGGCAAGTTCGGCCGAGACCTCGACATTGCGCCAGCTGCAGAGATAGCTCTTTGATTTGTCGATGACATCGCCGTGGGCCGCCTCTTCCCAGCCGCCGGTGATGCAGCCCTTGCTCGCAAGGAAGCGCTGGACGCGGCTCAGGAACTCCGCCTGCAGGATGGCGGCGCCCGAGCCGTGGATGTCGTCGGCGCCATGGGTATTGGTCACGACGTTCAGCCGCTTGGCATGCGCATCGGCAACCTCGTCGCCCGCCACGCTACGCAGGCGCTCGAGCGCTTCCGGCGAGCCGGACCATGCGCCGAGCGGCACTTCGTCGGCGCCGAGATGGATGGTCTTGAACGGAAAGAGCTCGATGAGTTCCGAAAGGATCGTCTCGATGATCTCATAGGTCTTCTCGCGGGCCGGATTGATGCAATTGTCGGGAAAGCCCTGAACCGAATAATAGCTGCCGACCTCGGCCGGATCGCGCAGTTCCGGTATCGCCTGCAGCATGGCGTAGCAATGGCCGGGGACATCGATCTCCGGCACGATCTCCACGCCGAAGCCCTTGGCCTGGGCGACGATCTCGCGGATGGCGGCCTTGGTATAATAGCCGCCGGTGCGGGCCGGGCTCGAACCGAGCAGCGGCGGAACGGCCAGACCGTGGCCGCGCCAGGCACCGACCGCGGTCAAATCAGGATAGGCGTCGATCTCGACGCGCCATGCTTCGTCGTCGGAAAGGTGCCAGTGGAAGCGGTTGAGCTTGTTCCAGGCAAGCACCGCCAGGAGCTTCTTAACTTCGGCTGCGCCATAGAACTGGCGGGCGACGTCGAGATGCAGGCCGCGCCAACCCATCGACGGCTCATCGACGATCTCGCCGGACGCCGGAAACTGGAAGACCTCGGGATGCAGCCTTGCACCGCGCCAGATCTGGCCGAGCGTGACGAGGCCGTAGAGGTAGCCGGTCTGGCTGCTTGCCTCGATGGTGATCGTCTCACCCTCGAAGCTCAGCCGATAGGCCTCCGGCCCGAAGCCGGCGGCATCCTTCAGGGCAACCGGAACCGCGCCTTCCGCCTCGCTCCGCACGATGCCTTCGACGGCGAAGAGATGCTCGACCAGCGCTGCGAAACTGCGTGTTGCCGCCTCCCCTGCAACGCTCTGCGCCTGCGGCGCAAAACCGGCCGGCAGCGGCCGACGCGAGGCGACCGCCACATGGTTCGGCCAGGGAATGATCGACACCTGAACGGGCGCATTGACCGGCACCGGATAGATCTCGGCGCCACGCTTCAATGGCGCGTTGCTGACCGAGGATCGCGTCGGCTCGATGGTGAGCACGATCGTGCTGCCATCGGCCAGAGCGAGATAACCGCTCGTGGCGCCGTCCGTCCAGTGGCGGAACTGCCAGCTCAGCGCATAGACCGAGATCGCCCACGTCTCGCCGGCGCCGAGAACGAAATTGGCCGGCGGCTGGAACTCGGTGAAATTCGACAGCCGCTGCGAAACCGTGGCGCCTTCGACGCGCCCGGCCGGATCGACACGGCCCGGGCCGCTGACGCAGAGGGAGAAATTCGAAAGCGGCTCGGTGCCGAGGTTCTTGAGGCGCAGGACGTAGGAGAATTCCTTACCATCAGCAGGCGGATTCCAAAGGGTTTCAAGCCGCAGGGCTTTTGGTCGCGGTGTGGACATTGTCATTCTTTCCTCTTGAAGATCGGATCATGCGTATTCCGGCGTACTACCGGGAGCGGAATTGGGGGTAGGCATGGCGCCAGCGGCCTTTTTGTAGGCGGCCGAGGGTGTGATGTTGCCGATGATCGCGTAAGCCCAGCCCGGTCGGAGCGCTTGCTGCCGCAAAGCCGGCTCCGATGGAAATGGCGCGGGGGGCATCCTTGCTCAACCTCATCCCCGCGATCCCGTTATTTTTGAAGTCAATCAAATTGATTTAAGATTGATAGTCAGTTTCCCGCCGACACGTCAATTGCCGATTGGAAATTTCTGCAGCGCCTCCGGATCGGCTCTCAGCAGACATTAACGGGGGCATGACCTTCACCGAAAAAGTGGCCGGCAAATCGAGCAACCGAGCCTTGGCATCGCATTCCCGCGAAAAAATATCGCCGCGTCCCTTCGTGTTAACGATTAAGGTACTTTTAAGTACCATAATTGAACCCAACGATGGCGAATTGACCTTCCCGAACACGGGTCGATAAGCATGAGGCTGCTCGCCACGGCCCGGATTGACCCGGGATGCAACACATCCAACTTCATGAACGGGTCGAATTTCCAATGACGAGCATCAATACGAACAATTCCGCGATGGCTGCCCTTCAGACGCTGCGCAGTATCAATTCCAATCTCGAAACGACACAGAACAGTGTCTCTACCGGCTACCGGGTCGACACCGCATCCGACAACGCCGCCTACTGGTCGATCGCAACCACGATGCGGTCCGACAACAAGGCACTTTCCGCCGTGTCCGACGCCCTTGGCCTCGGCGCAGCAAAGGTCGATACTGCCTATACGGCAATGGAAAATGCGATCGACGTCGTCGACGAGATCAAATCCAAGCTTGTGGCAGCGACTGAAGACGGTGTCGACAAATCCAAGGTCCAGGAAGAAATCACGCAGCTTCAGAATCAGCTGCTGAGCATCGCCCAGTCAGCGTCGTTCTCTGGTGAGAACTGGGTCGCGGGCGAAAGCGGCACGAAAAGCGTCGTGTCGTCCTTTGTTCGCGATGGCTCCGGCGCCGTTTCCGTTAAAGTGACGGATTATGCCCTGGATACCAGCTCCACGGGCAATGTGTTGTTCGGCATGAGCAGCGGGACGATCGATACCGCGTCCGGCATCCTCGGAACGGTGGACGCAAATGGCGATTCCGTCTATTCGCTCGACATTACCGACTTCACCACCGGTCAGATCCAGTCGGCGCTGTCGACCATCGAATCCGCGCTGTCGGCGATGACCTCTGCCGGTGCGCAGCTGGGTTCGATCTCGACGCGCATCGAACTGCAGGAAGACTTTGTCGGTGCGCTGTCCGATTCGATCGAGTCGGGCGTGGGACGGCTGGTCGACGCCGACATGGAGGAGGAGTCGAGCAGGCTGTCTGCCTTGCAGACACAACAGCAGCTTGCGATCCAGTCGCTATCGATCGCGAATTCGTCGTCGCAGAATATCCTGTCGCTCTTCCGCAGCTAAGCACCGGACAAATAGGACGCTCGGACCAAATCCGTTGAACAGAGGATCGAGCCTGACCCACCCGGTCAGGCTCGATCGCAATTGGGGATGGAAATGCCTACAGCGCCGCTGTCTTTCAGACGCGGCGCTGCATCACTTTGAATTGCTGCATATTTTACTCTCGATCGATTCCGATTTAAGGAATTCTGCAGTAGTCTTCGCACCCTGGGCGGAGAATGCAGCGCGCGGGATCATCGCATGTCGGAACGACTTGAATCTGCCCGCCCTGATGAAACGCCCGCCATCGTCTGGCTCGGCTTCATGGCGATGTGCGTCGGCATGTTCATGGCGATCCTCGACGTCCAGGTGGTGGCGACATCGCTGCCGACCATCCAGTCGGCGCTGGATATCGATCCGGATCAGATGAGCTGGATACAGACGGCCTATCTCATCGCCGAAGTGGTGGCGATCCCGCTCACCGGCCTCTTGACGCGGCTTTTGACGATGCGATGGCTGTTCGTCACCGCCATCAGCCTGTTCGTCGCAGCCTCTGCCGGCTGTGCGATGAGCGGCAGCTTCGGCGAGCTGGTAGCCTGGCGGGTGCTTCAGGGCTTTTCCGGCGGAACCCTGATCCCCTCGGTGTTTTCAGCCGTGTTCATTCTCTTCCCGAACGAGCGCCAGGCGCTTGCGACGACGATCGCCGGCGTTCTCGCGGTGTTGGCCCCGACCGTTGGGCCGATCGTCGGCGGATGGCTGACTGAGACCTACTCCTGGCACTGGCTGTTCCTGATCAATATCCTTCCAGGCATTGCCTCGGCAATCCTGGCGGCACGGTCCTTGCCGAGGCAGGCGACCGATCCGTCCGAACTCAGGCATCTCGACGGTCTGTCGCTGCTGCTGATGGCAACCGCGCTGACGAGCCTGGAACTCAGCCTGAAAGAGGCGCCGACGAGCGGCTGGGGCTCGGCCTATGTCTTAAGCCTGCTGGCGGTCTGTCTTGCATCGGGAGGCGTCTTCGTCTGGCGAACGTTGCGCCGAGACAGGCCGATCGTCGATCTCGGCAATTTCGGTGACCGGAACTTTCTCGTCGGCTCGGTTCTGAGCTTCGTGCTTGGCATCGGCCTCTTCGGTTCGGTCTATCTCATGCCGGTCTTTCTCGCTTTCATCAGGGGACACGACGCCCTCGAAATCGGCATGACGATGCTGGTCACCGGCGTCGCGCAGCTGATCACGGCGCCGATCGCGGTCGCGCTGGAGAAGCGCATGGACGCGCGATTGCTGTCGGCGGCCGGTTTCGCGCTCTTTGCGATCGGTGTCGGGATGAGCGCTTTTCAGGACCCTCGTTCGGATTATGACGCGATGTTCTGGCCGCAGGTGGTGCGCGGCGTCGCCATTATGTTCTGCCTGCTGCCGCCGACGCGGCTGGCGCTCGGTACACTTCCGCCAGACCGCATCCCCGATGCGAGCGGACTTTTCAACCTGATGCGCAATCTCGGCGGGGCGATCGGCATCGCCCTCATCGACACCATCATCTACACGCGCTCGGAGCCGCTGGGACAAGTCCTCTGGACCCGCCTTCAGGCCGGCGACGTCGAGGCTGCGACATTCGTCGGCGCACCTCTTCAGACGATATCCGGGCATAGTGGCAGCTTCGACGCGGATACCACGGCGCTGCTCGATCCGTTGGTCCAGACCGCCGCAAGCGTCCAGGCGATCAACGAAGCCTGGATGGTGATTGCCGTCCTGACCGGCTGCGCCCTGCTCTCAGTGCCCTTTGCCAGGCGGCCAACGTCAACGTGAAAACCAGGGTTGAGGAAGCCGCTTTAGGCGAATCAACTAAGCTCCCGTGGATGAACGGTTAACCTGGCGAATGGCTTGAAATCGTCGGCCGTGCCGAGCCCCATGGCCCTATCGCGCATCCGTAGCGAAATCTAACCTACGATTTCGGCTTGAAGAACCTATCGGCTTCCTTCATCGCATTCTGCGCCGAACCGTACAGCGCGCTTACGGCATCGCGCATTTCGGCAAACGCCTGCATGGTTCGTGGCGAAATGTAATCGCCTCTTGCTTCGGCATTAAGCCGCAAAGCTCTCTCGCAATCGGCGGCAATTCTATCCAGCTCCGGCGAAACCCGATAGAGCCGTTCCAAAATGGCGTCGATGTCACCCTTGGCGCGTTCAGACATTCGTTCTGCCATCAAACCCTCACCATTGTGTCGCTTCCCTGGAGCCGAAGAACTCCTAAAGCAGTGTTCCCTGCCCGGCTTCGTCAGCCACTTTTACGTCCGCGTCGCCACGACGTGGCTCGCATATCGCTCCGGTCTCAAACAAACTCTATTGATGACTGAATTACGGTTATAGGACCGAAGCCAGCGCCTGGGAATTGGGATGCCGGTCGATCAACCCCGGCGGCAACGCGTGATTTTCTCAGACAAAAAAAAGGGCCAACGGAGAACCGTGGCCCATTAATTGTGAAGGTATAAACCTCCAGAGGGGAACAGCTGAAACGACGGAACTGGGAGGAAAGCCGTCGTGTTGCATCAGCTATGATCACTATGCTCCTTTTTTTACCAGTTGGAAAACATTTTTTGTGCAATGCAGCTATGCAATGACGGATCATCCAGCCGAAAATAGTCCGTGGTGGATGGCATCTTGAAGGCTCTCACCGCGACCTGGATCTTGAACTTTTTAGAAGGCGTCGATCTGGCGCAGGACTAGGCCGCAATGGAACGAGCCATCCAATGGAGAAGATGCCATGCGTGAGGAGGCGATGCCTTTGATTGGGTTCGACGGTTTCGCTTGATTTTACTCGGCGTCGTCGTTCGCCTTTGGGAACAGTTGCAGCACATTTGACCCACTCGGGTGCGCGAGAGTGCGAGCCTTTGAGCGCTGCGAGTTATTTTCTCCAGCCTTTTGGACAGCTGAAACGAGACCTTCCCGCTGGCGATAATAATCTGGCTTGGCAGGCAGGGTGAGGTCAAACTCTTCAAGCATACGCTCAATAATGTCCATCGCTTCAGCCGCCAGACCAGCATAACCTTCTTGGCGTCGTTCGAAGAAGCCATCGTATCCGGGCCTGGAAAGGTCGAGACTATCCAACGCATAAGAAAGGGTCTTCACTCGGTTCGACAACCACAAAATTTCTTCTGAAAGCTCGGTATTAAAAAGCCCCCAGTTTGCGTCCTGCGGAAGTGCAAGGGTTGGATCGGGAACGTGAAACGCGAATTGGCCTTCATCCATAGGATTGAATTCGGGCATGTCGTGAACGGCCGCATAGCTGGCTCCGACAAAATCGTCTAGGGCCAGCACCGTCAGCATCGCTAGGTTTTTAACCTCGGCTTTCGGGCGCCGGTTGATCCCAGACTTCGCAAGTCGAATGACGATGGGAAGCAAGGAGCCAGCGGCTAAACCGCCGGCGCCGATGAACGCTCCCATTGCCATGATCCCTTGAGTGGTTTCGAAGAACTGCGTCAATAGTCACCTCGTTGAATAGGAGCTGCGAGTTGCACGCACAGACGGAATCAGCGCTTTCCGTCCCAGTTTGCCTTGAACTTAAACGATAGGGAACTCCGTTCCCGCCGGTATGGCCCATTGAGCAACCTGACGGCATCATCGTCTCCGGCGACCTCAGTTCCTTTGACGCCTTGGCAATGACCTCTCGGTGCAACTTTCGAATTGAAACATCAAGTGATATCGGCTGGCCTGTCTTTCAAGGACCTAATCGAGAACCGGCGATAGTGGTAAGATTTCTCTCAACCATTTTGCGTCATCCTCCAGTTCCCTTCTGAAGCCAATCGACGAGATCTCAATGGCCACGGACCTTGACCGCAGTTTTCAAATGCCCCGACGCGACGAGCTTGGCCTCTTCACGATCAGCAACGGTTCCGGCCTGTCGATATCGGCCTTGCCGAACGGCACCCTGTTTGCCATCGAATACGCCGACGACAAGGGATCGCTGCAGATCAACCAGATCCAGGGCTCGCCGCTCGCCGGCGGCGTCGGTCGCCTTTATCTGCGCATCGGCGGCGCCGCGCCCGAGGTGGTGGAGCTTGTCGGGCCTCGCGCTAACGGCAGCTTCGGGCACGATGCGACGAGCCTCTCCTGGAGCGGCAAAACAGGCGATATCGGCTACAATGTCCGCCTCGAGCTTCATCCCTCTGAAACGGCCTGGTTCTGGCGTGCCTCCATCCGGCATCTGAAGGATGGGACGCTGCCGGTCGATCTGGTGCTGATCCAGGACGTCGGCCTCGGCGATCGCGGCTTCCTGATGAACAGTGAAGCCTATGCATCGCAATATGTCGATCATCATATCGCCGATCACGAGACATTCGGCCCTGTCGTGATGAACCGGCAAAATCTCAAGATGTCGGGCGCCCGCAACCCCTGGCTCGCGCAGGGCTGCCTTGATGGGGCGGCTGCCTATGCCACGGATGCGATCCAGCTGGTGCAGGCGAGCGACCGCCTCGACGACTTGCTGGTCGGGCCTTTCGGCACCAGCTTGCCGAGCAAACGGCGGCAGCAGGAGACGGCATGCCCCGCCATTCAGTCGAAATCGCTTTCTGTGCCGGCGACCGGCGCGACCACGACCTTCTTTGCCGTGTTCGTCGCCGATCATCCCGAGGCGTCGAGCGATGCCGACCTTTCACGGCTTGACGAGCTCGCGGCGACAGACAGTGCGGCCGCCGATATCGAGGAGGCCGCGCCGGTCCGCAGCCTGCTCCAGGATGCTGCCCTGCTGAAGGCCGAGGCGCTGGACAAAAAGGCGATCGGCAAGCTCTATCCGGAGCGAAGCCTGGAAGAGCGCGTCGACGGAAAGCTTCTTTCGTTTTTCGTCTCCGATGGCGTTCTGAACCGCCATGTGGTCCTGCGCGACAAGGAGCTGATTGTGGCGCGCCGTCACGGCGCGATCGTCAGAAGCGGTGAGAATATGCTGCTCGACGATACGACGCTTGCCGCGACCTGCTGGATGCAGGGCATTTTCGCGGCCCAGCTGACGATCGGCAATACGTCCTTTCACAAGCTCTTTTCCGTCTCCCGCGACCCCTACAATCTGACCCGCGCCAGCGGGCTGCGCATCATGGCGGATATCGGCTCCGGCTGGCAGCTTCTGGCGGTGCCGTCGGCTTTCGAAATGGGGCTCAGCGATTGCCGCTGGATCTATCGCCTCCCCGAACGCACGATCATCGTGTCGGCGGTCGCCTCCGGCGAGGATGCGGCGATGCAGTGGTCCGTCTCCGTCGAGGGCAAACCGTGTCGCTTCCTGGTATTCGGCCATGTCGTGCTTGGCGAGCGTGAATATGACGCGGGCGGGCAGATCGAATTCGATCGGTCGGACAAACGCATCCTTTTCCGGCCGGACCCGGCCTGGCTCTGGGGCGAGCGCTATCCCGATGCCAGCTATTGGCTGGTCACTTCGACGCCCGACGCGATCGAGGAAATCGGCGGCGACGAACTGCTCTACAGCGATGGAATAACACGCAACGGTGCTTTCGTGGCGCTCCGATCCCTGATCACGCAGGCGCTCTCTTTCGCCGTCGTCGGCTCGATGACCGATGCTGCGGAAGCCGAGCGGCTGGCGCAGCGTTATGAGGCCGGCGTCACCGACGAAGCCATGCTTGCACCGGCATCGAAATTCTGGCGGAACGCCGTGCGCGGCCTGACGATCGCCAGCACTTCGCCCGACCTTGCCGCGCAGACGACGCTGCTGCCGTGGTTGGCGCATGATGCGATCGTGCATCTGAGCGTACCGCACGGCCTCGAGCAATATACCGGTGCGGCCTGGGGTACGCGCGACGCATGCCAGGGGCCGATCGAATTCCTGCTCGCCTACGAGCATGATCGCGAAGCCAAGGAGGTGCTGAAGACCGTCTTCAGTGAACAATACCTGGAAAAAGGCGACTGGCCGCAATGGTTCATGCTGGAGCCCTATGCCAACATCCGGGCAGGCGATAGTCACGGCGACATCGTCGTCTGGCCGTTAAAGGCGCTCTGCGACTACATCGAAGCGACCGGCGATCTCGCCATCCTCGACGAGAAAGTCTCCTGGCGCGACGAAAAGACGATGGCGAGGGCGCCGGAGCTCGACACTATCGCGATCCATGTCGAGAAGCTGCTCGAGACCGTTCGCGAAGCTTTCATTCCCGGAACGCATCTGATCCGCTATGGCGAGGGAGACTGGAACGATTCCCTGCAACCGGCCGATCCGCATCTGCGCGACTGGATGGTCAGCAGCTGGACCGTTGCCCTGCTCTACGAGCAGATCGTCCGTTATTCGGCGATCCTGCGCCGCCTCGGCCATGGCGACAAGGCCAAGGGCTTGAGGAAGATCGCAACGGCGATGCGCCGGGATTTCAACCGCCATCTCGTGCGCGACGGCGTCGTTGCCGGCTATGGCATCTTCGATCCCAGCCATGACGGCGTTGAATTGCTGCTGCATCCGAGCGACCGGCGCACCGGCCTGCACTTTTCGCTGATCTCGATGACGCAGGCGATGCTCGGCGGCCTCTTCACGCCGGTTCAAAGACGCGATCATATGAAGCTGATCGAAGAGCATCTGCTTTTCCCCGACGGGGTGCGGCTGATGGAAAAGCCCGCGACCTATGCCGGCGGGCCCGAGACGCTGTTTCGCCGGGCCGAATCCTCCTCCTTCTTCGGCCGCGAGATCGGGCTGATGTATGTCCATGCGCATCTGCGCTACTGCGAGACGTTGGCGCTCGATGCCGAGGCGGAGGACCTCTGGAAGGCGATCGCCGTCGTCAATCCGATTTCTGTCACATCAGCGCTGCCGCATGCATCGCTGCGCCAGCGCAACACCTATTTCAGCAGCAGCGATGCGGCTTTCCATGACCGTTATCAGGCAGCGGCCGAATGGGAACGCGTCAAGGCGGGAGAGATCGCCGTCGACGGCGGATGGCGGATCTATTCAAGCGGCCCGGGGCTCTACATCAGGAGCTTCGTCGAAAATATCCTCGGCTTCAAACGGCGCTTCGGCCGGCGCAAACGCAAACCGCTTCTGCCCGCGATCCACGCTTCTGCTGATCTGCAAACCGACCACGCCGCCTGGCGGCGGCTGATGAAGTTGAAGCCTGAGGTGTGAAGCGGGGGCGCCATGCACTGCGGTATTATGCGGTAGCGTCGCGCAACTCTTCGAAGCGCGCGGCACTCTTCGACAGGTGGCTTCGGATGGCGCGGCGCGCAGCAAGCTCGTCGCGGTCGCGGATCGCCGCGAATATGGCATGGTGTTCCCTGCGCATGCGCGCCGCATGGCGCTTGCGCTCGGCTGATGTCATCTTGTCCAAGCGCGCCCATTGCCGCGGCACCATGATGTTGCCGAACGTGTCGAAGAGGCGGCCGTAATAGGAGTTGTGCGTCGCGACCAGAATGGATCTGTGGAAAGCGTAATCCTCTTGCGCGCCATATCCACCCTCCTCGAGCGCCTTGTCGAGGGCATCGAGACGATCCTGCATGCGGTCGATGTCCTCCTGCGTGCGCCGCAGCGCGGCAAGACCGGCGGCTTCGTATTCGACCCCCATGCGCAGCTCCAGCACGCGCAGAACCTCGTCGATCGACTGCAGGTCGTTCGGAATGATGGAGAAGGATCTGGGGGTCGGATCGTTCGAGACGAAAGCGCCAAGGCCCTGCCGCGTGGTGATCAGTCCCTTCGCGCGCAGCGCGGCGAGCGCTTCGCGAACGATCGTCCGGCTGACGCCGGTCGCCGTCATGATCGCCTGTTCGGTCGGCAGGCGCTGGCCGGGCTTCAGGTCGCCGGACTCGATTTGCGCCGTCAACATATCGGCAAGGTTGCTGCGCAGGTTCGGCACCTGCTGAACGGTATTGAAGACTGCGTTGTCCTTATCTGCCATCCTGTTTCGAAATCCTGGTGTCGAGGCGGCTGCGCCGGCCCCGTTTCCTGTTCGCATTTCGTATCCACGCCGATGCGGTGGGCAGCAGCCCTAGAACAGGATGATTTAGGCCGGTCGGCCTAAAATCTGAATCCTGTTCTAAATTAAAGAGTTAGAGCATGATGTCGTCCGAAAACCGCTCACACTTTTCGGCATCATGCTCTAGCGCATAACCCCGAAAACCGGAATCGATTTTCGGGGTTATGCGGAAAATGAAAGCGATAGAGCGCCCTTAGCGCGTCTGAAAGACGCACGGCGCTCCAGGCCTGATCGGTTGGTGAGACCGATCAGCGCGCCAGCCAACCGCCATCGACGGGCAGCACCGTTCCATGCACGTAGTCGGATGCCGACGATGCGAGGAATACGGCCGCACCGCCGATTTCGGACGGCGTTCCCCAGCGCCCGGCCGGGATGCGGGCGAGGATGGCGGCATTGCGGTCGGCATCCTCGCGCAGCGCCGTGGTGTTGTTGGTGACGAAATAACCGGGGGCGATGGCGTTGACGTTGACGCCCTTGCCGGCCCATTCGCAGGCAAGCAGCTTGGTCAGTCCGGCGAGGCCACTTTTCGAGGCAGTATAAGACGGGATCCGGATGCCGCCCTGGAAGGAGAGCAGCGAGGCGATGTTGATGATCTTGCCCCTGCCCTTGTCGACCATGTGGCGGCCGGCCGCCTGAGACAGGAAGAAGGCAGTCTTCAGGTTGACGTCGATCACCGCGTCCCAGTCTTCCTCGGTGAAGTCGAGCGCATCGGCGCGGCGGATGATGCCGGCATTGTTGACGAGGATGTCGAGACCGCCGAAGGTCTGGATGGTCTCAGTGACAATCCCCTTGACCGGTTCGATGCTGGCAAGATCGGCCTTGATGACATGGAAGCGGCTTCCCGCTTCCTGCACCAGCGCCTCGGTTTCGTCCATCGAGGAGCGCCCTACGGCGACGATCGACGCACCGGCCTGCGCCAACGCTGCCGCGATGGCCTGGCCGAGACCGGTATTGGCGCCGGTGACGACGGCGACCCGGCCGGAAAGGTCGAAGGGATTTGCCACGATGCTCACCTCAGATCCGCAATGGCGATATGGTCCATGTCGGTGAAGCTCTTATTGTCGCCGGCCATCGCCCAGATGAAGCTGTAGTTCTTGGTGCCGGCGCCCGAATGGATCGACCAGGGCGGCGAGATGACCGCCTGTTCGTTGGCGACGAGCATATGCCGGGTCTGCTGCGGCTCGCCCATGAAATGGAACACACGCTGTTCCGCTTCCAGATCGAAATAGAGATAGGCTTCCATGCGGCGGTCATGCGTATGCGCAGGCATGGTGTTCCAGACGCTGCCCGGCTCGATCATGGTGAAGCCCAGGGTGAGTTGGCACGACTGGCAGACTTCCGGATGGATGAACTGGTAGATCGACCGCTTGTTGGCCGTCGCGGCTTCGCCCGGCGTCAGGTGACGGGCCTTTTCGCGGGTGAGCAACACGGTCGGGTGCGCTTGATGCGCTGGCGTCGAGACCAGATAGAACTTTGCCGGATTGGCGGCATCCGCGCTCTCGAAGCTGATGTCCCTGGCACCCTTGCCGACATAGAGGCAATCATATTTGGCAAGATCGTAGTTCGTGCCGTCGACGATGATGCGGCCGGCACCACCGATGTTCAGGGCGCCGAGTTCACGTTCGGCAAGGAAGGTTTCCTGTCCGATCGCCGTCGGCGCCGTTAGCGTCAGCCCGGGGCCGAGCGGCGTCGCGCCGCCGATGACCATCCGGTCGTAATGCGAATATGTGAGCCGGATCTCGCCGCTCGCGAAGACGGTTTCCACCAGAAAGTGACGCCGCAGCGTCTCCGTGTCGAAATCGCGCACGGCCTCGGGATGGGAGGCGTGCCTCACGTCGATCTGCATGTCAATTTTCCTTCCGCTTCATTGTCGCTACGGGTCGTCGCTGTTGCGGGAGCCGGTCTTGTCCGGCCTGTTCCGCTGCGGCGGTATCCATCCGGTTACATAGTTGTACGACAAGTTTGGTGTCAACAGGTTTGTCCGTGCGCACTTGAGGAGACGCAAGGCCCGCAAGAGTACGAAAGAAAATCTGGGAATAGACAGGAGAATTTCCGGAGATGATGACGCCATCATCCAAGCAATGGATCGCAAGCGGTCGTTCTTGGCGCGATCCGGCAGTGCTATCGGCCAAAACGAAAAAGCCTGCCGCGGGAGGAGGTGCGGCAGGCTTTCGTAAAAAACCGAACGACAGCTGGGAGGAGGAGTGCTGTCATTCCACAGACGACCCTGGGAGGAGGATGGGGCGCCTGTACATCGAAGGGATGCGGGAGGAGGTGCATCGCTTCGATAGAAATAATCATACTTATTTTTTGCTCAGTTGATAGGCACTTCTTTGCAGGGCAGCTATGCGTTATGCGAAAAGCGGGAGGCTCGATCACATGGTCCATCTGCCGGAAGCACAAAAGCAAAGCGCCCGCTCGGGAGGAAGCAGGCGCTGGCATAGTCTTTGAAGATGCTTGGTCTAAGCTGCCGTTAGCGGGCGATGGCTGCGCGGGCGACGTTGCGGATTTCGCTGCGGCCGATGCCGAGGTCGTCCAGTTCGCGTGCGGACATACGACCCAGTTCAGCGACCGTCTGACGGTACTTGCGCCAGTTATTGAAAGAGCGTGCTACGTTCATGATGATCCCCTTTCGTGGGCTTTCGAAGCTTAGCTGCCAGTCCTTGGCGCTTCGTTCGCTTCGATGAGTTGTATATAGTATGAGACCGCTGATTATTGCAGCGCCAATGCATCACTGCACCTATGCGGCGCTTGCATGGGTCGCCAAATCTAGTAGCCAATCAGGATCCGAACCGCTTCGCGGTCAGAGTTTGAAGCGATCGAAGGCGGTCAGCCGCACGATCGGCGGCTCCGCCTCGGCCCAGCGGTAAATATCCGAGCGCAGATAGGAAAGCTCGTCGCCGAGATCCTCTTCGCCGACTTCGATCCACCAGGACTTCAGGCGGCCGTCGCTGCCGTCCGACCAGCGATAACCCCGCGCCTTCAGATGATCCTTCATCTCGAACGGGCTGTGTTCGGCAAAGATACGGATGCGCGAGCGCTGGCTGGCGCGGTAAAGCTCGGTGAACGGGCTTTCACCGTCGCGCTGCTCCTGATCGAGGATTTCCAGGAGGGCGTGGCAGTCGTCCACGGCGCGATGGCCTTCGTGAAAATAACCGGCCTGGCCGACGAGATAACCGAGCTTCGTGCCCTCGAAGCCACGGGCGCTCCAATCGATCTCCGACACCGAGCATGCCCAGGCCTTGCCGGTGAAAATCTTCGAGAAGGCCTCGCAGAACGGCCGGTCGAAACCGGCATTGTGGGCAATGATCAGGTCCGCCGGCTCGATCAGAGTTCTCAGCGATTGGATATCGATGCGCTGTCCTTCGACCATCGCATCGGTGATACCCGTCAGCCGGGTGATCTCGGGCGGAATCGGCCGGGACGGCTGTTGCAGGCCGCCGTAAATGCCGACGATATCGCCGATCGCGCCGTCATCGTCGAAGGTAAAGGCGACGGCGCCGATTTCGATGATCTCGTCGTTGCGGTGGTTGAGACCGGTGGTCTCCGTATCGAGAATGACGCCGAGCCGCGAAAACCCGGGCCGTCTGACTGACGCAATCGGCCGGGCGGCCAGTTTTCTCAAGATGCGATAGTTGCCGCTCTCTTCGAGCGCCCGCACCATGTCTTCATCGGAGTGGACGACCGGTTGCGATGGCCGCCGGTGCGATGGACCGCGTGCCTTGGCCGTCGCGGGCGATGCCTTGGCAAACATGTCGAGTTGCGAATCTCTGTGCACGCTCATCGAATCTATATGTCACGGAGACGCGATTTAATCCATCGCATGACAACGCCGCGGGTCTTTTCGCGAGGCGCAAGGAACGCTGCGGCACTTTGAATTATGCAGTCGCCAGATGCGGTGGAGTATCAACGCGTACCGTTTTGTCTGGCGGGAAGCTCAGCCGGCAGACCGCGCCGGGACTGCGGTTGTCGATCGTCACCTCGCCGCCGTGCATGCGCAGGATGTCGCGAACGAGATTGAGGCCGAGGCCGGCGCCGCGTCCGTCGTGATGGCGCTTGAAGAACGGCTCGAATATCCGATCCCGCATATCGGCGGGGATGCCCGGTCCCTCGTCCCTGACCTCGATCCAGTGGCAGCCGGCGGTCAGCGTAATGGTGCCTTTCCTGCCGCCGTGGTTGATTGCGTTCTGCAGGATGTTCATCAGGGCGCGCTGCAGCGCCAGAGGATCGCCCTCGATCTCGCCGGCGCCATCGACATCGAACTGCACCGTATAACCGGCGGCAAAGGCCAGCGGCGCCATCTCGATGATGACCTTCCTCGCCAACTGGCCGAGGTCGACCTTGGTGAACTGGACCTTGCCCTGTTTCAGTCGCTGAAGATCGAGCATCTGCTCGGTGAGAACGGCAAGCCTTGCGGCATCTTCCAACAGGTCGGTCTTGATCGAACTGTGCGGCAGGGATCCAATTCTCGTATTCAGAATGGCGATCGGCGTGCGCAGCTCATGGGCGGCGTCGGTCAGAAACCGTTCCTGCCGTTCATAACCCTCGTCGAGACGGCCGAGCGCGCGATTGACGGCGTGCACCAGCGGCGCGATCTCTTCCGGAGTATCGGTTTCAGACAGCCGGCCGCCGCGCTGGTCGATATCGATCGTATCGGCCTGGAGCGCGGCCTGATCGATCCCGACCAGCGACCTTCGCACGACGAGCGGCGTCGCGATCAACGCACCCAACGCCATCACCGCGACGATGGGAATGACAATTTTCGCAAGGACTAGCGAAAGCTTGAGCAGGATGAAGGTGGACGAGTTGGGGCCGTCGGTGCCCGTCAGAAACTGCACCTGTCCCCAATCCGTCGCTACCCACTTCATCAGCGCAGCCGGACGATCGTGGTCGCCGAGATTCAAGCCGAACTTGGCTTGGCCGACATGATCGAGTGTGTTGCCGATTGTGGCATATTCTTCCGGGATCCGGCCTTCGGTCAAAACATGTCCCTGCATATCGCGAACAGTGTACCAGAGATCGGGCGCGTCCTTGCGCAGCTGTCGCAGATCCTCGGTCTCCCTCAGGCTCAATTCTCCGGTGGGCTGGCGGAAGACGGCCTGGCGCAGGATCTCGATCGTACCCTCCGTCGATCTGAATTCGGATATCTTGCCAACCGAAATCAGCACGATCATCACCAGGATGAGCACGACCGATTGCACGGCAAGAAGGCGCCAGAACAGGCGCTTGCGCAGCGAATAGGAGCATCGTTTGCTCATGATGCTTCACGCAGGAGATAGCCCACGCCCCGGATAACGTTGATGACCACGCCTGCCTGCGATGCTGCCAGCTTGCGCCGCAGCCGCGATATGTGGGAATCGAGCGCGTTCGACTGGATCTCGTCGTCGAAGCCGAAGACCGCTTCCATCAAGGCCGGTCGCGGCACCATGCGGCCGGCACGGCGCATGAGGCATTCGAGCACCAACGCCTCCCGGCGCGGCATTTCCAGACGCAGGCCGGAGACGATGATGTCGCAATAGGTCGGATCGAACGAAAGCCGGCCGATCGAGATCAGCGCCGGGCGCAAGGTTTCGGAGCGGCGCATGACGGCACGCAGCCGCGCCAGAAGTTCGTCGAAGACGAAGGGCTTGGCAAGGTAATCGTCGGCGCCGGTCTCAAGGCCGGTGATCCTGTCTGGAACCTCTCCCTTGGCGGTGATGACGATGATTGGCAGCGTCAGCCCCTTCTTGCGGATCTTCGGAATGAGTTCGAGGCCATCGCCGTCGGGCAGTTGCCGATCCAGGAGGACGGCGTCGTAAGCGCCGTCGCCGATCACCAGTTCGGCGTCGCATAGGGTCGAAACGTGATCCATCACCATGTCGTGCCTGGTGAGCGCCCCCCGGAGCGCCACGGCCATTTGAGGTTCATCCTCGATCAGTAATATGCGCATCTCACATTCCTATCGGGGCCGTCGATCCACAGGAAGAGACCATATCACCCTCGAGCAAGTCTGCGATGCCTGTCGCGCATTGAATGCCGGATCGCCGCCTCGTAGCAAAGGATCGTATCATCACGCGCGGCGCTGCTCGATCAACATCATTGGCTGGTACCTGCGGCTGATCCGATACACCGCAGCCGGCGGGATATTGCGCAACGTCCAGCCGATCCTCGTGGCGACAAGGCCGAGGGAGTCGAGGATTTCGACGGGCACCGGGCATTTCGGCCCGTAGGTGAATTGATAGAAGGCACCATGCGGTCTGAGGTTGGAAAAGCAGCCCTCGAGCAGCGCCTGCACATCGTCCGGCCGCATGGCGAGAAGCGGAAGCCCGCTGACGACACCACCGAAAAAGCTTCTGGAAAGCGCCGTCTTCCACATCCCCCGCACGTCCAGATGCAGCACCCTGGCGTCGGGAAAGCGATCTTGAAGCAGCGTGGCGAAATCCCGTTCGTATTCGATCAGAGTCAGATCGCGCTCTGCAATGCCGCGTTCCAAAAGGGCCGCGGTGAAAACGCCGGTGCCCGGGCCGAGTTCGAGAACCGGCCCGGTCAGCGCAGAAATTTCCTTGGTCATCAGGCCCGCAAGGCGGGGGCCTGATGGTGTGATCGAGGCGATGCGCAGCGGTGCGCGAAGCCAGGCGAGAAGAAAGCGTCGGCGATCGAAACGTGGCATGGGACCTTCACGGTGGCTGATTGGTCCCACCTATGAACCGGCTCAACATTGCAACAGTCTGTCATGACGCAGTCACGGTGCCGCAGACGCAGATCTTCATGCCTGAAACGCGACCTTCCGGTGCGCTGCTCTCAGCCCCCTCCTGTCGATCCAGCTTTTGATTTCGGCGGCAATCGCCTCGGGCTGGTCCTCGGGCGCGATATGGCGTGCCGGCCCGCACCCCCTGATCTCCAGGCCCGCGATGTTGTCGCGGCACCACGAAATCATCTCGTTGCCGATCAACAGCGTTTCGGAGGGACCGTCGAAGGTCAGCAACAGCTTGGGAACCTCAGGACTGGCGGAAAGCCAGCGGTCATAGGTCTCGATCCTGGCGACCACATCGGCCGGCTCGCCGTTGATCGGCATGGCGCGCGGCCATTCCAGCAGCGGGCGCCGGCTGTTACGGTCCGGATAGGGTGTGCGATAGACATCCCAGTCGGCATCGCCGAACCCTTTCAGCGTGGTCGCGCGCAAGGCCTGTTCGATGAAGAAATTTTCGTCGAGGACCTTGGCCTCGCCGGTACCGGCACCCCGTAACAGTTCATAACGCGCCTTTCCGCCGCCTGGCAGATCCTCCCAGCTCATCGGCCGCAGGATGGTTTCCATGAAGGCGATGCCGCGCACTCGCTCGGCGTGGCGCGAGGCCCAGTCGAATGCCAGCGCGCCGCCCCAGTCGTGGCCGACGAGCACGACGCCGTCGAGGCCAAGCGCATCGAACCAGGCGTCGAGATAGGCGATGTGATCGCCATAGCGATAGCCGATATCGGGTTTGCCGGAGCGTCCCATGCCGATGAGATCGGGCGCCAGGCAGCGGCCGGGCCCGATGCCGGGCATGATGTTCCGCCAGAGATGCGATGAGGTGGGATTGCCGTGAAGGAAGACGATCGGGTCGCCCTCCCCCAGCTCCTCGTAGGAGATGAACGAGCTGAGGATATCGATGGTCGGCATATGGAGCTCCACGCTTTCGTGCTATATAGGCAGGCGACTGTCCATTTACCATATAGACAGGTAACTGTCTATATCGCTGCGCGAGGTTCTATGTCGTCGTCTTCCCTTGGCCTGTTGTTGCGTCTGGTCCATCAGCATTGGACACAGGCTGTCGAAGCGGCACTCGATGAGGCCGGCTACGGCGATATCCGCCCGCCGCATGCCAATGTCTTCACCTTCGCGCGGCCGGAGGGCATCCAGGTCAGCGAGCTGACCAAGCTCGCCCGTGTTCGCAAGCAGACGATGACGCAGGCCGTGGAAGAACTCGAGCGCCTGGGTTATGTCGAGCGCCGGCCCGATCCGAACGACCGGCGCGGCCGGCTGGTGTTTCTAACGGAAAAAGGCCAGGGGGTCAGGCCGATAGCGATGGCGGCGGGCCGGCGCGTCGATGAAAGCTGGGCGGCCTTGACCAGCCAGCAACAGATGGACGATTTGCGGACAGCACTCCGGCGGCTGCTGGAGCAGCTGCAATAGCAAAGCGGGTTGGTATCAGAGCGACCCTTTCCACTTAACCGTCGCGCGACCGAAGGAGAATGTATGCCTGGTGACAAAAGCAAGGGTGCCGACGAGGATGTCGTCATCATCGGCGCCGGTGCCGCCGGCATTGCCGCCGCCCGCCGTCTGCAGGCAATCCGCTCGGATCTCTCCATCCTCCTGGTTGAAGCCGGCGATCGTCTCGGCGGTCGCGCCTGGACGGCCAGCCTGCCTGAAGCCGCCGATATCGGGCTCGATCTCGGCTGCGGCTGGCTGCATGGCGCGCGGACCAATGCCTGGACTGCGATCGCCGGCGAGGTCGGATTGACGGTCGACCGCACACCGGCACCCTGGAACGATGGCGGACGGCGACTTCAGCGGGATGACGCGGCGGCGCGTGCCGCGAGGGAGGCGATCGGCGCCTATTTCGAGCGCCTCGAGAGCCACGCGGGGAATGACGCAGCCATGGCCGATATGCTCGAGCCGGGCAATCCCTGGAACGGCCAGATCCGGGCGGTCGGCACCTATATCACCGGCGCCGAACTGGAGCGGTCGTCGGTCGTCGATTACAACAGATACGATCCCGGCCCTGGCCCTGACTGGCGGGTGCGCGAGGGCTATGGAACGCTGGTCTCGCTTTACGGCAAGCCGGTTCGGGCAAGGCTCGGCGCCGAGGTCACGCGCATCGACCATCGTCATGCCGGCCGTATCGGCATCGAGACGAACCAGGGTGTGCTCAGTGCCCGCGCCGTGCTGGTGACGGTTTCGACCAATGTGCTTGCCGCCGGTAAGATCGCCTTCGACCCGCCTTTGCCTGACAAGATCGAGGCAGCGGCCCAATTACCGCTCGGGCTGGCCGACAAGCTGTTCTTGAGGCTCGCAAATCGGGAGGCGTTGCCGGCTGACACGCATATGTTGGGCTCTACCCGTCGCGGCGCGACCGGCACCTATCAGCTCCGGCCGTTTGGCGCGCCCGTCGTCGAGGCTTATTTCGCCGGCGACCTCGCGCATGATCTGGAGGGGCAAGGCAGAGAGGCTGCCTTCTCCTTCGCTGGAGACGAACTGGCGGCACATTTCGGCGCGGATATCCGCAAGGAATTGTCGGTGGTCGCAATGTCGGCCTGGGCCGCAGCGCCCCATATCGGCGGCTCCTATTCCTACGCCGAGCCCGGTGCCTCCGATCAACGCGGCCGTCTCGCCGCGCCGCATGACGAGCGGATCTTCTTTGCCGGCGAAGCCTGTTCGACATCGCGTTATTCGACGGCGCACGGCGCCTACGAGACCGGCGTCGCCGCAGCCGATCGGATCGCCGGGTCGTTTTCGTGAAATCCGTGCCTTCGCCGGCTGCCGCGGCAGGCAGGAATATTTTTTTCTCACTTGGTAGCGCGGGCGGGATTGGTTATGCTCCCCCTCGCCCCTGTGCTCCCAGCCCAGGGCGCTATACGTCATCCGGCGGCAAGCGGCCGCCTCAAGCACAATATTGTCATTGTCATTGATTGCAGGAGCCCCGGCTTCTACCCCGACGTTTGCACGTCGGCTGCGGGTATCCGCATGAGGAGGAAGAAATGGATTATCGCAAGCTCGGTCCCAGCGGGACCGTCGTCACCGCCTATTGCCTCGGCACCATGACCTTCGGCGCGGAGGCCGATGAGGCCGCCTCGCACAAGCTGCTCGACGATTATTTCGCCTGGGGCGGCAATTTCATCGATACCGCCGATGTCTACAGCGCCGGCAAGTCGGAAGAGATCATCGGACGCTGGCTGAAGGCGCGCCCGACCGAGGCCCGCCAGGCGATCGTCGCCACCAAGGGGCGCTTTCCGATGGGCAACGGCCCCAACGATATCGGCCTGTCGCGCCGGCATCTTAGCCAGGCGCTCGACGATTCGCTCCGCCGCCTCGACCTCGAGCAGATCGACCTTTACCAGATGCATGCCTGGGACGCGCTGACGCCGATCGAGGAAACGCTGCGTTTCCTCGACGATGCGGTTTCATCCGGCAAGATCGGCTATTACGGCTTCTCCAACTATGTCGGCTGGCATATCGCCAAGGCCTCGGAGATCGCCAAGGCGCGCGGCTATACCCGTCCGGTGACGCTGCAGCCGCAATATAACCTGCTGGTGCGCGACATCGAACTCGAGATCGTCGCGGCCTGCCAGGATGCCGGCATGGGCCTGCTGCCGTGGTCGCCGCTCGGTGGCGGCTGGCTGACCGGCAAATACAAGCGCGACGAGATGCCGACCGGCGCCACCCGCCTCGGCGAAAACCCCAATCGCGGCGGCGAATCCTATGCGCCGCGTAATGCGATGGAGAGAACCTGGGCGATCATCGCTGTCGTCGAGGAGATCGCCAAGGCGCATGGCGTCAGCATGGCGCAGGTGGCGCTCGCCTGGACTGCGGCGCAGCCGGCGATCACATCCGTCATCCTCGGCGCCCGCACGCCGGAACAGCTCGCCGACAACCTCGGCGCCATGAAACTCAAGCTCTCCGACGACGAGATGGCGCGGTTGAACGAGGTGAGTGCGCCTCAGCCTTTCGACTATCCCTATGGCAAGGGTGGTATCAACCAACGCCATCGCAAGATCGAGGGCGGGCGCTGAGCCTTCCTTCTGCAACCGGATGAGTCGTCTCGCCCGGTCTGCAACCACCAATGAAAAAGCCGCCATGTTTCCATGGCGGCTTTTCGGCCTTTCTGCTTGGGAGGCGATTTTAGGCCGGAAGCTGGAAGATCACGTTGGCGATCAGGACGATCGCCAGGCCGCCGGCGAGTGCGAGATAGGGCAGGATGCCGGCTTTCTTGACGCCGAGATCCTGGCCGACGAGGCCAAGATCTTCCATCGCGCCGGCCGGGAATTTGCCGCCGTCGCGCACATAGTGGCGATAGGCGAAGACCGGCAGGATCAGGGCGGCGAAGATGAAGCCGACCCAGAGCGCATTGGAATAACCCCAGACCTTGGCACCCGCACCGAGGAAGAGCGCGTTGACAAAGGCCAGCACGGTGTTGAGGCCGATCAGCCAGGTCGGCGCCTTCCAGGGGCGTTCGATATGGCCCGAATCCATCCGGTGGATCCAGCCGGAATTGAGGTTCAGGAAGTTGAAGATGATGTAGCCGACATTCGAGACGGCGAGCACGAAGAAGTAGCCGCCGACATCCGAGGCGATCGCCAGCAGGAAGAGATTGAAGGCGAAATCGGTCCACATCGCCCGGGTCGGCGCGCCGTGTTCGTTGACGTGGTCGAGATATTTCGGCAGCCAGCCATCCTTCGAGCCCTGGTAGAGCGTGCGCGAGGAGCCGGCCATCGCCGTCATGATGGCGAGGAAGAGCGCCATGATCATCAACACGACGAGCAATTGGGTGACGACGCGGCCGGCGCCGATCAGGCCGCCGAGAGCTTCGGCAACACCGGTGCCATCGACGATCCCGGGGGCCAGCATGCCTGCATGGCCGAGAACGCCCTGGAAGGCGAAGGGCACGAGGAAGAAGAACAGGCAGCAGGCAAGGCCGGAATAGAAGATCGCCTTGAAGGTGTCGGTCTTCGGGTTCTTGAGTTCGCGGGTGTAGCAGACCGCCGTCTCGAAGCCGTAGGTCGACCAGGCGGCGATGTAGAGGCCACCGAGGAAGAGTGTCCAGCCGCCGTTGCTCCAGGTGCCGTCGGCAGCGGCATAGGCGGCTGTCGGCGGCACGAGACCGGTGACGTTGGTGGCAAGGATCTGGCCGCTGACGATCGGATAGAGGCCGATGATCAGCAGCGGCACCAGCACGATGATGGCCAGCCACTTCTGCACGCTTGCCGTTTCCGAAATGCCACGATGCTGGATGGCGAAGATGATCAGCATCAGGATGCCGCCGATGAAGAAGGTGGCATTGATATTGGCGGTGGCAAGGAAGGGAATGCTGAAGCTGAAGAGCGACCAGCTGCGGATTGCTGGCGTCAGGGCGGCGACACCGTCGGTGCCGAGCAATGCCTTGACGGCGTCATCCGGCGTCGTGCCGGCATGGGCTGCAATATATTCGGCGACGCGGGGGCTATCGGCCGTGATGGAAGCGGCATGCGCTGAGATCCAGTCGAGGACCATTTGCGAATCCGCTGCCGGAATCGGGAAGAAGGCATTGAGGATGTAGCCGGCGGCGATGGCGCAGCCGAGCGACAGCACCGGCGACCATGCAAACCAGTTGCACCAGACGGACAGCGGCGCGATGAATTTCGAATAACGCAGCCAGGCGGTGGCGCCATAGACCGAGGCACCGCCGGATTTGTTGGCGAACATGCCAGCGATCTCGGCATAGGTGAAGGATTGCAGGAAACCCATCACCATCGAGATGATCCAGACGACGAAGGCGAGCTTGCCCGTCGTGCCCGCAATGCCGCCGATGGAGAAAAGAACAAGCGGCGGCACGCCCGCAGCCACCCAGAATGCGCCCTTCCAGTCGAGCGCGCGTACAAGCTTACCTTCGGTGCCGGATGCAATCCCGGCCTCCACAACGTCTGTCATCAGTGAAATTCCCCATTCTATTTGTTCCGGACGTATCTTTGTACGTCTCCCTGAACGTGTCTCCCTGACAGTCTCAAGCCCGCCCGGATGATTTTGGCGATCCGTGTTCCCGACGGATTCCCGAGTCTCAACTCTTTATGCATAGTGAAGATATTTTCTTTTTAGTCAACATCACTTTACTTTCCCGGGGCATTTTGTAACCTGCATGGGTGGGTGTCCGAGGACGCCCGATCCTCCCATGAGGGCAGTATGCGAGAACTTCATCCTGCTATGACAGGCCTGCGGCCGGCCGCTCCGAGCCTCGTGCATTATCCCGGCATTCCCACCCTGCCGGAGGGAACGGAGCGCTACAGGGCAAAGGGCGGCGGATCGGTCGTTATGCGCGTCGAGCCGGGAGACCGCGTCAGCGTCATCGACAGCGAGGGCGGCCAGCTCTGCGAGATCTCCTTCCTCGACGAGAAAGGGCGTTTTTTCGCGGCCGGTCTCGGAACGGCTTTCAGCAATTCAGCCGATGGTTTGAAGGCAATTCTTCAAGCAGAGGATGAGAGTGCTGCCCGCACGCGTGCAGCGCTTCAGCGTCGCGGCGCCGATCTGGCGGCGGCCGGCGCGCTCAGCATCTTCGGGGCGGGATCGACCCCGGGCAGCCAGGCGGATTTCACGATTTCCATGAAGGGCCTGCTGATCGTCGCAGCACCCGCCAGCGCCATGTCGCCGGAGGCGCAGGATACGGCGACGCCGATCGAGATCAGGATCAAGCGCAACCTGCTGATCCGCGATTACGCCTCCGCCCTGCCGGAACCGGCCGCCGATCCGGTCGAGGATATCCGCATCCGGGCTGCAACCGCCGCAGCCTATTTCGTGCGTGCCGGCGAATTCATCCAGATCATCGACGTCTATGGACGCCAGTGCACCGATTTCCAGGCTTTTGCCGCCCGCAAGGTCGACAAGGGTCTGGACCTCGCGCTCGATTCCACAGTCACCCGCACGCTGCTCGGCCGCAGCTATCCGATGCCGGGTCTCCCCTCCAAGGCCTTCGACCGCGACTTCGAGCCGCTGGTCGAAATCGTCCAGGATACGGTCGGGCGCCACGATGCTTTCGCGACCGCCTGCAATTCGCGCTATTACGACGACATGGGTTATCCCGGCCACGTCAACTGCACGGATAATTTCAACGCGGCGCTGGCGCCTTACGGCATTGCCGGCCGCAAGGGCTGGGAAGCGCTGAACTATTTCTACAACACCAATATCGACCACAACAACCAGCTCTATCTCGACGAGCCTTGGTCGCGTCCCGGCGATTATGTGCTGATGCGGGCGCTGACCGATCTCGTCTGCGTCTCCTCGTCCTGCCCTGACGATATCGACGCGGCGAACGGCTGGGATCCGACGGATATCCACGTCCGCACCTTTTCCGGAAAAGAGAAATTCTCACGAGCGGTGGCCTATCGCATGACCCCAGATGCAGACGCCGAACTGACGCGCGAAACCGCCTTCCATCCCCGCCTCTCCGCGTTGACGCGGGACTACACCGAATATCGCGGCTACTGGCTGCCGAACCGCTTTTCCAGCGAGGGACCGGTCGAGGAATACTGGGCCTGCCGCGAGCGCGCCGCCGTCATCGATCTCTCACCCTTGCGGAAATTCGAGGTGACGGGGCCGGATGCCGAGGAACTGCTGCAATATTGCCTGACGCGCGACGTGCGCAAACTGTCGACCGGCCAGGTCGTCTATTCCGCCATGTGCTACGAAAACGGCGGCATGATCGATGACGGCACGCTGTTCCGGCTCGGCGACAAGAACTTCCGCTGGATCGGCGGCGATGATTCCAGCGGCATATGGCTGCGTCAGCAGGCGGAGAAAAAGGGATTCAAGGCCTGGGTCCGCTCTTCGACCGATCAGATGCACAATATCGCTCTGCAGGGTCCGAAGAGCCGCGATATCCTCAAGGAGATCATCTGGACGGCGCCGCGCCAGCCTGAAATCGGCGAGCTCGAATGGTTCCGCTTCACCGTCGGCCGCATCGGCGGCTTCGAGGGTGCCCCAATCGTCGTCTCGCGCACGGGTTACACCGGCGAGCTCGGCTACGAGATCTTCTGCCATCCGAAGGATGCGCTGACGGTGTTCGACGCTGTCTGGGAGGCCGGTCAGCCGCACGGGTTGAAGCCGATGGGGCTGGAGGCGCTCGACATGGTTCGCATCGAGGCGGGCCTGATCTTTGCCCGTCATGAATTCACCGATCAGACCGATCCGTTCGAGGCCGGCATCGGCTTCACCGTGCCGCTGAAGTCCAAGCAGGACGAATTCATCGGCCGCGAGGCGCTGATCCGGCGCAAGGAGCATCCGCGCCATCTGCTCGTCGGCCTCGACATCCAGGCCAACGAGGCCGTCGGCCATGGCGATTGCATCCATATCGGCCGGGGCCAGGTGGGCGTTATCACCAGCGCCACGCGCTCGCCGATCCTCGGCAAGACGATCGCGCTCGCCCGCATCGACGTGATGCATGCAAGCCCCGGCACCGAGGTCGAGATCGGCAAGCTCGACGGTCACCAGAAGCGCCTGCCGGCCACGGTCGTGCCGCTTTCGCATTACGACCCGCAGAAGACGCGGCCGCGCTCGTAATGCCTGCTTTTGTGGTCGAGGCCGGCGATTGGCGTCCCGGCATGCAAGGCGACCGAGATGCAACCTGATGATGAGTGAGCGGCCCTGAAAAACTAAAAGTTGACAAATTCGGGCTGGATGACTATATCTCGCTAGTCGATATTGCTTGTTTGACTTTTGTTATCGCACGCTGGCAACGTGCCCTGGACGAACTTCCCTCTTCAAAATCGAGATCATCATCCGTCGTGCTTCCGCACGTGCGGTCGTCAATTGCTATGAAAGGGTTTGTTATGACCACTGGCACAGTTAAATGGTTCAATTCCACCAAGGGCTTCGGCTTCATTCAGCCTGATGACGGCGGCGCTGACGCCTTCGTCCACATCTCTGCCGTCGAACGCGCCGGCATGCGCGAAATCGTCGAAGGCCAGAAGATCGGCTACGAGCTTGAGCGCGATAACAAGTCGGGCAAAATGTCCGCTTGCAATCTCCAAGCTGCCTAAACTGAAATCTGCTTTCCTTTGACCGCGGATGTACCGGCACTGTCGAAAGTATGATACTATCAAGGTCAGGCAATTTGCCTGGCCTTTTTGCTGCGTTCCGCCAAGCGGGCTGATAAATCCAGGATTGATATGACAGAGTCACACAGCAAATCACGCAAGCAGGCGGAGATTGCCTTCGGAAACGCGCAATCGCAGTTCCTGGCGCGAAGCCGCGCGGTCGAAGAGATCGATTCGACCGTACGTGCCCGCGAGGAAAAAACCTTGCGGTTACGCGAAGCGCGTGAAGCCAAGGAATTGCAGGATCGCTTGACAGGGGTTATTGCTCCCAGCGCGAAGCGACAAAAGAAAATCTGACCCTACGGCATAATTCCTTAAATCGGTCCGATTTCAGGATAAAGCGATGCAGCAGTTCAAGGTATTACAGCGCCCTTTGCGCGTCTGAAGACGCGCGGCGCGCTAGAACAGGATGATTTTAGGCAGGGTCGGCCTAAACTCTGAATCCTGTTCTACATTATTTAGTTAGAGCATGATGTCGTCCGAAAACCGCGCACACTTTTCGGCATCATGCTCTAGGGTCGAAGTCAAACAGTCAGGAAACAGATTTGAAAAACGCCAAAAACAACGAGCTTTCCGATCGCCGCAGCGCCGCTGCTGAAGCCAAGGCGGCTCTCCTCAATGCGTATCGTAGCGCCAAGGATTCAGCCGAACCCACAAGGCTGGCAAAGCAGGCGGAGCGTCAAGCCATTGCCGCGGCCAGGGAAGAACGTCGCGCTCAGCGAGAACGTCTCAAGCTCGAGGAGCTGGAGCGGGCTCAGGCCGCCGAGGCCGAACGTCAGGCTGCCGCCGAGGCCGCAGCACGCGCCGATGCCGACGCGCGCGAAGCGGCTGACAAAGACCGGATCGCCCGGGTGATTGCCGACGAAGCTGCCCGAAAGGCCGAACGCGACCTGCGTTACGCCAATCGCAAAGCCAGAAAGTCCTGATCGTCAGCGCCGCCTGTTGTCGTAACAGGCAGCGCTCTCTTTCAAGCGGCCTGCACGGCTGCATTCAGCGGGATTTCGACGTCGATTTCGAGCGTCGAAACGTATTCGTTGCGATCGATCGTCACCTGCACCTTGTCGTGGTCGAGCTGCACGTGCTTGGCGATCACCGCAAGGATTTCCTCGCGCAGCAGGGTGACCAGGTCCGACCCTGCCGAGGAACGTTCATGGGCGAGAAGGACCTGCAGCCGTTCGCGGGCGGCCGGTGCGGTTCTCTGCTTGTTGAAAAGACGGAAAATATTCATGCCGCCCTCCGTCCGAAGATCTTGCCGAAAATATTCCTCTTTTCCTCTGGGATGGCGATCGGCACAACTTCGCCGGCGAGCCGGCGAGCAGCGTCGAAATAGGCCATCGCAGCCGCGCTGCGGCTGTCTGCCAGCGTAACGGGCGCACCGATATTGGATGCCCGCAGAACATCCATGCTTTCGGGTATGATGCCAAGCAGCGGGATGGACAGGATCTCCAGGACGTCGTCGACCTTGAGCATGTCGCCGCGTTCGGCGCGGTTGGCGTCGTAGCGGGTGAGCAGCAGGTGCTTTTCCATCCGCTCGCCGCGCTCGGCCTTGGCGGTCTTGGCATCCAGCAGACCGATGATGCGATCCGAATCACGCACCGACGAGACCTCGGGATTGGTGACGACCACGGCAACATCGGCGTGGCGCATGGCAAGCGTTGCGCCGCGCTCGATCCCGGCGGGGCTGTCGCAGATGATCCAGTCGAAATAGCGCTTCAGGTCGTTGATGACGCGCTCGACGCCCTCGGCCGTCAGATTGTCCTTGTCGCGCGTCTGCGAGGCCGGCAGCAGGAACAGCGTTTCCAGCCGCTTGTCGCGGATCAGCGCCTGGGTAAGCTTGGCATCGCCCTGGATGACATTAATCAGGTCGTAGACGACCCTGCGCTCGGCGCCCATGACGAGGTCGAGATTGCGTAAGCCCACGTCGAAATCGACGACGACGACTTTTTCATTGCGTTGCGCCAGCGCCGCTCCCAATGCGGCGGTCGAGGTCGTCTTGCCAACCCCGCCCTTGCCTGACGTGACGACGATCACTTTCCCCATCATTGTCTCTCCTTTGCCGTGGCCCCAGTAATTCAAAGTGTTAAAGCGTCCTTTGCGGCTCACGAAGAGACGCGCGGCGCTGTCGTCAGATCAGTTTCTCTGCCATGATCGCGTCGTCTTCGAGCCAGAGCTGAACAGCCTGTCCGCGAAGATTGGGCGCCATGTCTTCCGCCATTTTGTAGATGCCGTCGATTGCAACCAGCTCGGCCTCGAGCTTGCGGCAAAAGATCCGCGCCGATGCGTTTCCGATGGACCCTGCCATGGCTCGGCCACGCAAGGTGCCATAGATATGGACGGATCCGCCGGCGATGACCTCGGCACCCGAGGCGACCGATCCGATGACGGTGACGTCGCCTTCCGGAAAGATCACCGATTGCCCCGAGCGCACCGGCTCCCTGATGACGATCGATTGCATGGCCGGGCGGGTCTCTGCCACCGCCGGTTTGCCGGGCGGATCGGCAGGCTCCTTTGCCTGAACCTCGATGTCGGAAACCGAACGACCGCCTTTGAGTGCCGGCGGCATGCCGGATCCGAGGATCGAAGGCCGCGCGCCCTCGATGCCCATGATGCTGACATTGCGCTTGGCAAGTTCGGCAATCAGGTCCTTCAGCTGCGGTCGGTCGATTTGCAGGTCCGTCAGATCGAGCACGACAGGCCGTCCGAGGAAGAAGCCGGCCGAACGCGCGGCCAGATCGTCCAGCCGGATCAACCAATCATCGATCGGAAGATCCGGGGAAAGCATGACCGCGAGGAAAGAGCGGCCCTTGATGCGGATAGAGCGAGCGTCTGTTAGCACTTTGGTCATCTATGTGAAGAAATCGTTGACCATGTCTACCGCTGCTATGGTTAACAAAAAGTTAACGCGGCCTTAATATCACCCACAATCATCTGAGATTCTTTAAGCGCATAATTACCGCAAGTTATTGGAAAAGCGTGGCTATCGCCGGAAGCGCTGCACGGTTAATATTGCCGCTTCGAACTGAGCCGCAAATCTGCCGCTGCTTGGGGTAAAGCTCAGCCTTCGGCCTTGCGTTGTGCGTTGGAAATGGCGCGTGCGGCCTCTTCCGAGGAGTTGGCGAGCGTGCGCATCTCGGCGGCCAGCACCGCAAAGCCCGATCCGGCCGTGCCGGCGCGAGCAGCCTCAATGCCGGCATTGACGGCGAGCAGCTTCAGGTAACGCAGCGATTGCAGGATTTCGTTGGTCTTCGAGGCGGTGATGCGCATGTCGGCGGTCTGGTCATCGATTCGCTGGTAGAGCGATTCGATGTTGATGATGCTGCCTTCGAGATAGAGAAGCTCACCCTTTTCGTCCCAGATGCCGCCGCCGGTCTCGGTCACCCAGATCAGATGCCCCATGGCGTGACGGATGCGGTATTCCATCGTCCAGTCCGTGCGCTTCTCCAGCGCCCGTCCGACGATCTCGTCCATCAGAGGCACGTCTTCCTCGTACATGATCGAGGTGAAGGTCCGCGTGCGGTTGCCGATGATCTCGTCGACTGGATAACCGAAGATGCGCTCGATGCCGTCGGTCATCTCAAGCATCGTGTAGTTTTCATCGGCACGGCAGCGGTAGAGAAAACCGCTCATGCGCCCGAGAATGCTCGTTTGAAAATCCATGAAGGCGACATCCGAAGAGAAGAGTTGCAGTCGTCTCGCTCAAAGGCGCGGCTCACAATATGCCGGAGGAGAGTGCCCGAACACCCTCCTCCGGCAATGCAGGCCCGCCTCATCAGTTGCGCAGATATTCCTCCATGGAATCGTCGAGCGCCTCGACCCAGGGCGTGTGGTGCGTCGGCGACATGTTGCCCGTCATCAGCGACCGGTAGGCATGGTCGCGGAAGCCCATGATGTTGTGGGCCTTGTGGTGTTCCCACTCCATGAAGGTCTGGTTGGTGCCCTCGATGTCGAAATTGGGATAATCGGTTTCGGCGAGCAGTTCCTTCACATAGTCGCCCTGATACCAGATCATCTGCTCGGCATCTTCGAGCGTCTCCTCGCGGGCGCGCCACATGTCGAAATTCGCCTTCAACTCCTCTTCGGGCGGCAGGGCGATGCGGCCCATCATCACGTCGCGCGCCCACCAGGCCTGCACGTCGAACATGTTGAAGGTGTAGAACTGGTCCTGCATGCCGATATAGAAAAGCTGCGGGTTCTTGTCGAAGATCACACCCTTGTAGAGGCTGTCAGCCCAGAGGCGGTTGGCGGTCTTCAGCCGGAGATCGTCAGGCAGGAAGGGGAAATGGTGCTGGTAGCCGGTGCAGAGGATTACGGCATCGACCTCCTTGGTCGAGCCGTCGAGGAAGTGCGCGGTGCGGTTTTCGAGCCTGGTCAGCAGCGGCCGCTCCTCGAAATTCTCCGGCCATTTGAAGCCCATCGGCTTCGAGCGGTAGCTCGTCGTCACCGATTTTGCGCCGTATTTCCAGCATTGCGAGCCGATGTCCTCGGCCGAATAGCTGCGGCCGACGAGCAGGATGTCCTTGCCCTTGAACTCCAGCGCGTCGCGGAAGTCGTGGGCGTGTAGCACGCGGCCGTTGAAGGTCTTCACGCCCTCGAAATAGGGCACGTTCGGCGTCGAGAAGTGACCTGATGCCACGACGACATAGTCGAACTCCTCGTCATACATCCGGTCCTCGATGCGGTTATGCGCCGTCACCGTGAACTTCTTCGTCTGATCGTCGAAGCGGACCATGCGCACCGGCGTGCTGAAGCGCACCCAGTGGCGGACGTTCGCCTTCTCGACGCGGCCCTTGATATAATCCCAGAGCACGGCGCGCGGCGGATAGGAGGCGATCGGCTTGCCGAAATGCTCCTCGAAGGAATAATCGGCGAATTCGAGGCATTCCTTTGGGCCGTTCGACCAGAGGTAACGATACATGCTGCCGTGGACCGGCTCGCCATATTCGTCGAGCCCGGTGCGCCAGGTATAGTTCCAGAGCCCACCCCAGTCCGACTGCTTTTCGAAGCAGACGATCTCCGGGATCTCGGCGCCCTTCTGAGCGGCCGATTGAAAGGCGCGCAGCTGCGCCAGTCCGGAAGGACCGGCACCGATGACGGCTACTCTAGTCATGAAGCATTCCCCTCTTGATTATCTCGCATTGCCTGACACATCGCTGCGCCTCAGTCCGGATAGATACCCGGGCTGGTCGGCGCCCCGTCGTCATATTTGGAAAACCAGTCGATCGTCGTCTCGCGGAAGCGGGTGAGGCCCTTGTAGTCGATAAGCTCCGGCGGCAGCGTCTTCAGCACGCGCGGGAAGCGGCGCGCCCATTTCGGCACGGTGACGAGCTCTTCCATGTTCATCAGATAGCAGCGGATGACGAAGAGGATGGCGTTGGAGCGCGGCAGGCGCCACAGGCTCTGCAATTCGACACGCAGATGCACCTTCTCGCCGACATTGTCAGGCGTCACCGTGGTGCGGTCAGGACCCCATTTGTGATAATTCTCCGGGCTGGTGTCGAGCCGCGGATTGATCGTCATCGTCCAGTTGAAGCGTCGTGTCGGCTTGCCCTGCTGCAGGTTCAGCAGGAATTTCAGCGCCCGGTCGAAGACGCCGATCTGGTGGGCGAGCGGCACCGGCCCGTGCCATTCCATGAAGTTCATGCCGATATCGAAATCGAGCGACCAGTCGGCCTGCGTCGTCACCATGCCGGCATCCATCCAGAGATTGCTGTCGCGCTGGTCGACGATGCAGAAATCGCCCTGGGCCTGGCGGGTGATATATTCGAAGGGCTCATAGGGCAGCGTCGAGGCGTCGCCAAAGGTGAAGCTGTCGTCGATGCCGAGCGGGCGGTTGATCCAGCGCCACTGATCGCCGTTGCGGATCAGCGTGAAATGATCGGGGTAACCCGCCGCCTGCTCTTCCATCAAAAGTTCAAGCGTATCCCATTGCGCGCTCATCATGTGCGGCAGCGCCTGATAGCGTAGCGGATCTTCCTTCAGAACCAGCGCCCGGTCGTGCATCTCGGCGACGTAATGTTCGTCGACGTCGATCAAGCTTTCGTAGACGGTTCCCGCCCGACCGTGCACATGCGGCTCCATATTGACCGAATACATGTATTCGTCGCGGTCGAAGGGAAACGGGAAACGCCGGATGTTCTCGGGGCTGTTCCGATAGCTGAAATCGTTCCGGAAGGTTTCCTGCTTGAAGACGATTGCCATGTCCGGTCTCCTTGTTCCGCTTCCGATGCCGCTAAAGATCAAGATGCAGCGTGTTTCCCTCGAAGCGGGAAACGCAGATCATCACCTTGCGGCCGGATGCTTTTTCTTCGTTCGTCAGATAAACGTCATGGTGCAGCAGCTTGCCGTCGCAGGTGACGACCCCGGTCTCGCATTGACCGCAGGCGCCGCCGCGACAGAGGAAGGGCGCGTCGACGCCCGTCGCCTCGATCGCCTCCAGCATGCTTTCGTGATGGCCGACCTTCACGGTCTTGCCGGACCGCAGGAGCTCGATCGCGAAGGGCTTGCCTGGTAGAGACGACAGGAACCGTTCCGAATGCAGGTTCTGCTCCGGCCAGCCGGCGTTGAGGCCGGTTTTCAGCACGCCGTCGATCATCCCGGATGGGCCGCAGACATAGAGATGCGTGCCGAGCGGCTGGCTGTCGAGCAGGCGTGTCAACGGGATGGCGCCGCCTTCGGCATCGCAATAGATCTTGATGCGATGTCCGCCATAGCGCTCGACGAGTTGCTGCCAATAGGCACCGCGGTCGCGCGTGCGGATGGCATAATGTAGCTCGAAATTGGCGCCTTCGCGGGAAAACTGCTCCATCATCGCGATGAAGGGGGTAATGCCGATGCCGCCGGCGATCAGAAGATGCTTGCGTCCGCGCCAGTCCGGCTGGAACAGGTTGACGGGATAGCTGACCTTCAGCTCGTCGCCTTCGCTGAGCTTCTCATGCATGAAGGTGGAGCCGCCGCGCGAATCCTCGACGTGCAGCACGCTGATCTCATAGGCTGCGCAATCATGCGGCGGCGACATCAGCGAATAGGCGTTGCGGCGCATATGGCCGCCATCGTTCATCAAAACGATGACGTGGGCGCCGCCGGAGAAATAGGGCATCGGCTTGCCGTCAAGGCGCTCGAAACGGAAGCGCTTGACCCGCTCGGCGATCGGCGTGATCCGCGTCACGCGGACAGGAATTTCAGTGCCACCGCTCAAAGGAACAACTCCTCCGGATCAGGCGCGCTGCCCGGTTCTTCCGCATCGATGTTGACGCCCTGGAAGGCAGCCAGCCGGCGCGAATAATGGTCGCGCACCAGAAGGGGCAGCCCGCAATGGCTACAATTGAAGGGGCTGGTGGTGACGTCGTCGGTGATGCCCTTGCAATGGACGCATTGCACACGCCGGGCCAGCGAGCCGCGATGCTCGGTGATGACGGAGGCATGGTCCATGCCGTAATCGAGCGCCACGAGCATTGCCTGGCCGATGAAGCCTTCCGTGCCCGACAGATAAAGCCGTGTGCCCATATGGGCGGTGGCAAGCGAACCCTTCAATCGGAAGAGCAGCGTTGCGATCGTCGGCGCCGTGAAGAACATGTCGGCGCCGAGGCGGCGCAACGTCTCGTCGAGGCCGGATCCTTGCGAGCCGCGGGCGACATAGAGGATCTCGCTGCGGGAAAGAGCCGTTTCGTGAAGCGCCGGCTGCTGATCGAGCAGAGCCCTGGCACCCTCCCCTTCGAGCGCGAAAATGTGCCGCCGGGCGTTGGGCTGGATGGTCAGGCCCGTGTAGACTGGTCGGCTCTTGATGCCTGCAACGAGCATTCGCGTGCTCCTTAACCTACGGCGATCCTCTTCTTCTTCTCCGGATCGTCGAAAGGAAGCGTGTGGGCGGTGGCGCTTGCCTTCACGGTTTTGCCGCGGACTTCGAGTTTCGTCCCATGCACCGCCTTGTCAACGTCCAGGCGGGCAATCGCCATGGATTTCTTCGTCAGCGCCGAATAGCTCGGGCAGGTAATGACGCCGACTTTTTTGCCGTCGGCAAAGACTTCGTCGCCGAGATCGGCCGGTCCGTCGGCATCGATCAGCATGCCGAAGATCTTGAAGCGTTCCTTGCCCTTGAGGCGGGCATGTTCCTCGGCGCCACGGAAACCTGTCTTGCCGGGGCTGACGGTGAAGTCGAGGCCGAGTTCCCAGAGGCTGTCGCCGGGCGGCTGATCGGCGAAGGGATACATCTGCGAATTGTCGTAAGGGTAGAACAGCAGGTAGCTTTCGACCCGCAGCATGTCGAGAACCGAGAAGCAGCAGGGGATGATGCCCATCTCCTTGCCTTCCTCAACGATCCGATCCCAGACCATGACGGCGTCCTGGCCGCGCACGAAGATCTCGTAGCCGCGTTCGCCGGTATAGCCGGTGCGCGAGATCATCACCGGTGCGCCGAACAGTGTCGTCTGCATGTGGTGGAAATATTTGAGGTCGCGGATGCCGGGCACATATTTGGCGAGATAGTCGACCGCGATCGGACCTTGTAGCGACAGGTCGTGCAGGTCATCGTCGAAGAGCACGGCGCAATTGCGGCCCGCCGCCTGCTTGACGACCTCCTCGTGGCCGGAGCCGGAGCCATGCACCAGCATCCAGGAATTCGGGCCGGTGCGATAGACGATGCAGTCGTCGGTGAAGTGGCCGCGCTCGTTCAGCATGGTCGCATAAACCGAGCGGCCGGGGTAGATCTTCGTCAGGTCGCGGGTGGTGATGGAGTCAAGCACGGCGATGGCGTGCGGGCCGACCAGGTGCACCTTCTTCAGGCCCGAGACATCCATGATGCCGGCCTTGGTGCGGACGGCGACATGTTCTTCCGACATGTCCTTGTCGTAGGTCCAGGCGGTTCCCATACCGCTCCAGTCCTCAAGCTTCGATCCCAGAGCGCGATGCCGATCCGCCAAGACGGAGAAACGCCATGATAAAGCCATTGTCCGTTCCCTTTTGTTTCCTCTACGGAATATTTATTTCCTGACTATATTCGTCTTTCGCGCCGTGGCAAGCCCGCCCGGCATGCATTTCCCAAAACTTTCGACGGCACTTGCTGCAACCTTCACCATCTGAACAACGGATGCTGCTACGCTTTTGCCGTCCCCAACCCGTCTCTAACCCATGCGTTCCGAGGCATAGCTGCCAGGGCTTGCCGGGAAGACCACGGTGCGGTTGCCGTTGATGAAGGTGCGGTGATGAATATGGGCGTGGATGGCACGCGCCAGCACCTGGCTTTCGACATCGCGGCCGATCGAAACATAGTCGTCGGGCGACTGCGCATGGGTGATGCGCGCCGTATCCTGCTCGATGATCGGGCCTTCGTCGAGATCGGCGGTGACGTAATGCGCCGTCGCCCCGATCAGCTTCACGCCGCGTTGATAGGCCTGTTTGTAAGGATTGGCGCCCTTGAAGCTCGGCAGGAAGGAATGGTGGATATTGATGATCTTCCCGGACATTTTCTGGCACATCTCGTCCGACAGGATCTGCATGTAGCGGGCGAGCACGATCAGTTCGGTGCCGGACTGCTCGGCCACCTCCATGATGCGGGCCTCGGCCTGCACCTTGTTGGCCTTTGTGACCGGAATATGGTGGAAGGGAATGTCGTGGTTGACCACGACCTTCTGGTAGTCGAAATGGTTGGAGACGACGCCGACGATATCGATCGGCAGTGCGCCGATCTTCCAGCGGTAGAGCAGGTCGTTGAGGCAATGGCCGAAGCGCGACACCATCAAGAGCACCTTCATGCGCTTCTCGCTGTCGTGAAAATCGTAATCCATTTCGAAGGGTGCCGCGACGGCTGCAAAACCGGTGTCGATATCGGCGCCCGAAAGCCCTTCTTCCGAAATGAAGCTGACGCGCATGAAGAACTTGCCGGTATCGAGATCGTCGAACTGCGAGCTGTCGATGATGTTGCAGCCCCTGTCGGCCAGATAGCTCGAAATCGCCGCGACGATGCCGCGCGTCGACTTGCAGGATACGGTGAGTACGAAGTTCTTCATGCTGTCACTTTCTTCGCCATATCAAGTGCAGGGGTCTCGATCACGCCGGAGCTTGTTCGCCCCGGCGCGTTAGCCTGTCATTGGACGCGTCCAGGCCACTCAGATATCGAGCGTGCTGTCGCGTTCCCACTGGGTGAAATGCGAGCAGTAAGCATTCCATTCCTGATGCTTGAGCTTGAGATAGGCGGCGGAAAACTCGGCCCCGATCGCCTGCTTCAAGCCCTCGTCGGCATCATAGGCGCGCAGCGCGTCGAGCAGATTGAGCGGCAGGCGCGGCGCGTCCTTCACCAGATACCCCTCGGCGTACATGTCGATATCGTAGTGCCGGCCGGGATCGGCTTTGCTGCGGATGCCGTCGAGGCCGGCCGCGATGATGATCGCCTGCAGCAGGTACGGGTTGACCGCACCATCCGGCAGGCGCAGCTCGAAGCGGCCCGGTCCCGGCACGCGTACCATGTGGGTGCGGTTGTTGCCCGTCCAGGTCACGGTGTTCGGCGCCCAGGTCGCGCCCGATGTGGTGCGCGGCGCGTTGATGCGCTTATAGGAATTGACCGTCGGATTGGTAATCGCGGCAAGCGCGGAGGCGTGCTTCATGATGCCGCCGAGGAAGGTTTTCCCCTGAGCGGAGAGACCAAATGGCATTTCCTTGTCGGCGAAGGCGTTGACCTTGCCATCGATGTCCCAGACCGAGATGTGGGCATGGCAGCCGTTTCCGGTCAGGCCCTTGAAGGGCTTCGGCATGAACGTCGCGCGAAGGCCGTGCTTTTCGGCGACCGACTTGACCATGAACTTGAAGAAGGAGTGCTTGTCTGCCGTCTGAAGCGCGTCGTCATATTCCCAGTTCATCTCGAACTGGCCGTTCGCGTCCTCGTGGTCGTTCTGATAAGGCTTCCAGCCGAGCTCGAGCATGTAGTCGCAAATCTCGGCGATGACATCATAGCGACGCATCACGGCCTGTTGATCGTAGCAGGGCTTCTCGGCTGTATCGAACTGGTCTGAAATCACCGAGCCGTCCGCGGAGATGAGAAAAAACTCGGGCTCCACGCCGGTTTTCACCCGGAGCCCTTCTTTCGCAGCTTCAGCGACCAGCCTTTTCAGCACCACACGCGGTGCCTGTTCGACGGGCTGATCGTCCATGACGCAGTCGGCAGCAACCCATGCGACGTCTTTCTTCCAGGGTAGCTGGATGACGGAGGAAGCATCGGGAAGCGCGAACAGGTCGGGATGGGCTGGCGTCAAATCGAGCCAGGTTGCGAAGCCCGCAAAGCCGGCGCCATCTTTCTGCATGTCGGCAATGGCTTCTGCGGGAACCAGCTTGGCGCGTTGGCCGCCGAACAGGTCGGTATAGCTGATCATGAAGTATTTGATGCCTTTGTCTCTGGCAAAAGCAGCAAGGTCCAGTGTCATTCTCGTTCCCCTTTGGATTTCTTGGAGACACCTTGGTTATGGATGCGAGACGGCCGGGACTTTTGCCCGGCCGGTAGTAGAAATCAGTAGCCTCCCTTGCCGGGATACCAGTTTGTGCCGGCGAGCGGGATCTGGGCCATGGCAGCCGCCTCCATCGTCAGCGCGCAAAGATCTTCCGGTTCCAGGTTGTGCAGGTGGTTCTTGCCGCAGGCGCGCGCGATGGTCTGGGCTTCCAGCGTCATGACCTTCAGATAGTTGGCAAGACGACGGCCGGCGGCGATCGGATCAAGCCGCTTCATCAGTTCCGGGTCCTGCGTGGTGATGCCGGCCGGGTCTTTGCCCTCGTGCCAGTCGTCATAGGCGCCGGCCGTCGTGCCGAGCTTCTGGTATTCTTCTTCCCAGTGCGGATCGTTGTCACCGATCGCAACGAGCGCTGCCGTGCCGATGGCAACCGCATCGGCGCCGAGCGCCAGTGCCTTGGCCACGTCGGCGCCCGAACGGATGCCGCCCGAGATGATCAGTTGCACCTTGCGATGCATGCCGAGATCCTGCAGCGCCTGGACCGCGGGGCGGATGCAGGCGAGCGTCGGCATGCCGACATTCTCGATGAAGACATCCTGGGTCGCGGCGGTTCCGCCCTGCATGCCATCGAGCACCACCACGTCGGCACCAGCCTTTACGGCAAGCGCTGTATCGTAATAGGGCCGCGCGCCGCCGACCTTCACATAGATCGGCTTTTCCCAGTCGGTGATCTCACGCAGTTCCAGGATCTTGATTTCGAGGTCGTCCGGGCCAGTCCAATCCGGATGGCGGCAGGCCGAGCGCTGGTCGATGCCCTTCGGCAGGTTGCGCATGTTGGCGACGCGATCGGAGATCTTCTGGCCGAGCAGCATGCCGCCGCCGCCGGGCTTTGCGCCTTGACCGACAACTACTTCGATCGCGTCGGCGCGACGCAGATCCTTGGGGTTCATGCCGTATCGCGACGGCAGATACTGGTAGACCAGCGTCTGCGAATGGCCGCGCTCTTCATCGGTCATCCCGCCGTCGCCTGTCGTGGTGGAGGTTCCGGCAATCGTCGCGCCGCGTCCGAGCGCTTCCTTGGCATTGCCGGAGAGCGCGCCGAAGCTCATGCCGGCAATGGTGATCGGCGTCTTCAGGTGAATGGGTTTTTTGGCGAAGCGCGCGCCGAGGACGACTGACGTGTCGCATTTCTCGCGGTAACCTTCGAGCGGATAGCGCGAGATCGATGCGCCGAGAAACAGCAGGTCATCGAAATGCGGAACCTTCCGTTTGGTGCCGGCGCCGCGGATGTCGTAAATGCCGGTCGCCGCAGCGCGACGGATTTCCGCCAGCGTGTAATCGTCGAAGGTCGCGGACTTGCGCGGCGGGGTATAGGGGTTGTGATAGCTCATGATGGTCCCTCGCCTTAATATGCGTCAGCGTTGTCGATATTGAAATTGTAAAGCTTGCGGGCGGAGCCGTAACGCTTGAATTCCTCGGGCCTCACTTCGGTCACGCCCGCTTTTTCGAGAAGTTCGGCCAGCTTCGTCAGATGCTCGGGACGCAGCTCCTTTTCGATGCAATCGGCACCCAGGCTCTTTACCGAACCGCGCACGAAGAGCGTCGCCTCGTAGAGCGAATCCCCAAGCGCATCGCCGGCATCGCCGAGCACTACGAGGTGGCCCGACTGGCCCATGAAGGCGGACATGTGGCCTATATTGCCATGAACGACGATGTCGATGCCCTTCATCGAGATGCCGCAGCGCGATGCCGCATTGCCCTTGATGACAAGGAGGCCGCCGCGGCCGGTTGCGCCGGCATACTGGCTGGCATCGCCCTCGATGACGACGGTTCCAGACATCATGTTTTCCGCAACACCCGGACCTGCCGAACCGTGAACGGTGACGGTCCCGCCGTCGTTCATCCCGGCGCAGTAATAGCCGACGGACCCCTTCACGTCGACCGTGACGGGCGCGTCGATGCCGACGGCAACCGAATGGCTGCCGCGCGGATTGACGACTTCGAAGGAAAGATCGTTCGAACCGTTCTGGATGTTGTGCAGGGCACTGTTGAGTTCACGCAACGGCGTAGTGGCAAGATCAATGACAGGCATGTTTCGATAACCCTTGGAGAATACGCATGAGGCGCCGGTCAAGCGACCTTCTGGTGATCCCAGAAATAGACGGTTGCAGGCTCCGGCTCCCAGACCCGGGCATTCTCGATGCCGGGCAGATTGACGAGCGCCCGGTATTCCGAACCGAAGGCGACATACTGGTCGGTTTCGGCCATGACGGCGGGCTTGCAGGCGATCGCATCGCGCACGACGCCGAAGCCGGACTTCGTGCCGACGACGAAGGTGAAGAAGCCGTCGAGGTCGTCCACCGCGCCTTCGAGCGCCTGGCCGAGATTCTTGCCCTTGGCCATCTCTGCCGTCAGATAGGCGGCGGCGACCTCTGTGTCGTTTTCGGTTTCGAAGGTCATGCCTTCGCGCTTCAGCTCGCGGCGCAGATTGTTGTGGTTGGAGAGCGAGCCATTATGCACCAGGCATTGGTCGGAGCCGGTGGAGAAAGGATGGGCGCCGAGCGTCGTGACGGCCGATTCCGTCGCCATGCGGGTATGGCCGATGCCGTGGGTGCCCGCCATCGAATTGACCGCGAAGCGGGAGACGACATCCTTCGGCAGGCCGGTTTCCTTATAGATCTCGATGGCGTCGCCGCTGCTCATGATGCGGATGTTCGGACGCAATTCCACAACGGCTGCCTTGCCCGTGTCGAGCAGATCCTTCGCAAGCGTGATGACGGCATGCGTGCTCTTCACCTGGATGGCGACCGATGCACCAACCGCCTGGCCGAGCTCGGCCTCGAGGCCGGCGAAATCCTTCTTCGGATTGGCCGACTGGATGGTGATCTTGGCATTGTTGCCGCTGGCGTCGCCATAGATCGCGATACCGGCGCTGTCCGGCCCCCGATCCGTCATCGTCACCAGCATCGAGGACAGCAGTGCCCCGAGCTCCGGTTCGAGACTTTTATCCTTGAGGAAGAGACCCACAATTCCGCACATGACCAGACCTCCGTTCGTGTTGAGAAAGGACTAGCAGGTCTGTTTTGGTTTTTCAACTCGGAAGAAAGATTTTTTCTTTTAAGGCAAGTCAGCTTTTCGAGCTCTGCTGTGGATAGCTGATGATCGAGAGGTATTTGCTCGGCAGTTTCACCAGCTGCTCCGGCCCATGCGGCGCATCGGCGTCGAAGAACAGGCTGTCGCCCGGCTGCATCTGGAAAAGCTGGTCGCCGTGACGGTAAACGACTTCGCCCTCGAGCATATAGAGAAACTCCATCCCCTCGTGCTGGAAGGTCGGGAAGATGTCGGAGTCGGTCGTCAGGGTGATGAGGTAGGGCTCGACGATGACGCCGCTGGTATTGTTGTCGATATGACCGAGCACATTATATTGGTGGCCGGCGCGTGTGCCGCGCCGTTCGAGCTCGATGCCCTGACCTGCCTTGACGAAGACGGCATTGCGCGGTTCCTCGAAACGGCGGAAGAAGGCCGTCAGCGGCACGCCGAGCGCCCGCGACAGCGATTGCAGCGTCGTCAGCGACGGCGATATGTTGCCGTTCTCGATCTTCGACAGCATGCCGAGCGAAATGCCGGTCGCCGCCGCTAGATCGGTGACCGTAATGCCGAGTTTCTTGCGGTAGGCGCGCACCTCATGGCCGATCGCCATTTCGAGGTTGTTTTCCTTCGGCTCGCGGACGGCGTGCGGGTCCTGGGAAAAGGGAGCGCGTCCGCCCGGCTGTTCCGGTTGCTCTGCCGCTTCACGCCTGGATTTCATGGATTTTCCCCTGCCGCCGTCTCTTTTGTCCAAAGGCAACCCTATCGTCATAGTGAAAATTCCTCAACCGTGAAGAAAACCTATTCCCGCCGTGCCTCACGCGGGGCGATGCCGTAGACGGCACGGAACATCCGGGAAAAATGGCTCAGGCTGGAAAAGCCGGTGGCCACCGCGATTTCCGAGACGGAAAGCGGGCTTTGCTTCAGCAGCCGATGGGCATGCTGCAGCCTGATCCTGCGGTACTGATCAAGGAAGGTGGTCCCGAGATGCGCCGCAAAGAGCCGGTCGAGATGGCGGGTGGTGACGCCGGCGATGCGCGCCATGGCGGCGCGCTCCAGCGGCATCTCGATCGTCTCCTCCATCCGTTCGAGAACGTTGAGCAGACCGGGATGATGGACGCCGTAACGCTGCGCCAGCGAGGCGCGCTGGGGTGCCGCGGGTTCGTTGACCTCGGTATGAAGATACCAGTCGCTGACCCGGCGGGCGAAATCCGGCCCCATGCGCTCGGCGATCAGCACATGCATCATGTCGAGCGGTGCGATGCCGCCGCCGCAGGTAATCCGGTTGCCGTCGATCAGGAAGCGCGCCTGGCGCGGCGTGAGGTCCGGGAAGGCTTCGAGAAGGGCTGCGGCATGCTCCCAGTGGATGGTGAAATCGCGGCCGCCGAGCAGTCCGGCGGCGGCCATCAGATAAGGCCCGCCCGAGATGCCGCCGATCCTCACCCCTTCGCGCGACAGCTGCCGCAAGCAGGAAAGCACGCCGGGATACCGCCAGTCGCGGGGTAAGCCGCCGGCGCAGACGAAGGCCGTTCCGAGACCCGAGCCTCTGAGGGGAAGAGGTTCGGCGGGGACGCTGACGCCCGAGGAAGAAAGCGCCGGTGCGCCATCCGGCGAGAAGACCTGCAGCCGATAGATCTCGCGTCCGGCCAGAAGATTTGCCGCCCTGAGCGGCTCCGTCGCCGAGGCATAGGACATCAGCGCAAATCCCGGGATGAGGATGAAGCCGATCGTCTGCACATTTCTGCTATCAAGCGAGGACATGTCTTATTCTTAGCGATTAATGTCCCTTCTGTGCAAGTCCGCCCTCCCCTTTCTGGCATCATGCAGCTGTTCTTTCCGGGGTGACCCATGCGCTATTCCGCTCTTTCGATTTTCCTGAACGGCCTTCGTGGCAACAAAGGCTGGGCGCCGGCCTGGCGCGACCCGGCCCCAAAGCCGCATTACGACGTCGTCATCGTTGGTGGCGGCGGCCATGGTCTTGCCACCGCCTATTATCTTGCCAAGGAATTCGGCGTCACCAATGTCGCCGTCCTCGAAAAGGGCTACCTCGGCTCGGGCAATATCGGCAGGAACACGACGATCATCCGCTCGAACTACCTGCTGCCGGGCAACAATCCCTTCTATGAGCTGTCGATGAAACTCTGGGAGGGGTTGGAGCAGGACTTCAACTTCAACGCCATGGTCTCGCAGCGCGGCGTGCTCAACCTCTTCCATTCCGACGCCCAGCGCGACGCCTATACGCGCCGCGGCAACGCCATGCGGCTTCACGGCGTCGACGCCGAGCTTCTCGACCGGCAGGCAGTGCGCAAGAAATTGCCGTTCCTCGATTTCGACAATGCCCGTTTCCCGATCATGGGCGGCCTGTTCCAGTCGCGCGGAGGCACCGTGCGCCACGATGCGGTTGCCTGGGGTTATGCGCGCGGCGCCGATCAGCGCGGGGTCGATATCATCACCCAGTGCGAGGTGACCGGCATTCGCACCGAGAACGGCCAGGTGACCGGCGTTGAGACCAGCAAGGGCTTCATCGGCTGCGGCAAGCTGGCGCTCGCAGCAGCCGGCAACTCCACCGTCGTTGCCGATATGGCCGGTCTTCGCCTGCCGATCGAAAGCCATGTGCTGCAAGCCTTCGTTTCGGAAGGGCTGAAGCCGTTCATCGACACGGTCGTCACATTCGGCGCCGGGCATTTCTACGCGTCCCAGTCGGACAAGGGCGGCCTCGTCTTCGGCGGCGATATCGACGGCTATAATTCCTATGCCCAGCGCGGCAATCTCGCTTGCGTCGAGCATGTCGCCGAAGCCGGGCTGGCGCTGATCCCGTCGCTGTCGCGCGTGCGGTATCTGCGCTCCTGGGGCGGCGTCATGGATATGAGCATGGACGGCTCGCCGATCATCGACCGCACCCATATCGACAATCTCTATCTCAACACCGGCTGGTGTTACGGCGGCTTCAAGGCCACGCCCGCCTCCGGCTTCTGTTACGCCCATCTGATCGCCCGCAACGCGCCGCATCAGACCGCCCGCGCCTTCCGGCTCGATCGTTTCGCGCGCGGCTATCCGATCGACGAAAAGGGCGTCGGCGCCCAGCCCAACCTGCACTGAGGACATTTAAGATGGCGAGCTTGATTTCCTGTCCCCATTGCGGCGCCCGACCGAAGGAGGAGTTCTCGATCCGCGGCGATGCGGGCCTTGCCCGGCCGGCGCCGGATGCCGGTGCGGATGCCTGGTTCGATTATGTCTATCTGCGTGACAATCCGCGCGGCCGGCACAGCGAATACTGGCACCACTCCTCCGGATGCCGACGCTGGCTGATCGTCGAACGCGATACCGTCACCCATGCAGTCCATGGCGTCCGCGATGCCGCCCTTTCCAAGCTCGGCGGAGAACCGGCATGACGAGCTTCCGTCTTTCCTCCGGCGGCCGCATCGACCGCGCCACGACGTTCGGCTTCACCTTCGACGGCAGGCCGCTAGACGGCCATCCGGGCGATACGCTCGCCTCGGCGCTTCTTGCCAACGGCGTCCAGCTCGTCGGCCGCAGTTTCAAATATCATCGCCCGCGCGGCATTCTGACGGCGGGGGCTGCCGAACCGAACGCGCTGGTGACGACAGGCAGCGGCGGACGCACCGAACCGAACACGCGTGCGACGATGATCGAGCTTCATGAGGGGCTGACGGCAAAGAGCCAGAACCGCTGGCCCTCGCTCGGCTTCGATGTCGGCGCGGTCAACGGCCTGCTCTCGCCCTTCCTCAGCGCCGGTTTCTACTACAAGACCTTCATGTGGCCGGCGGCGCTTTGGGAAAAGCTCTACGAGCCGGTGATCCGCAAGGCGGCGGGTCTCGGCAGGGCCTCCTACGAGGCCGATCCCGACACTTACGAGAAATGCTGGGCGCATTGCGATCTGCTGGTGATCGGCGCCGGCCCTGCCGGTCTTGCCGCGGCGCTGACCGCCGGCCGCGCCGGCGCGCGCGTCATCCTCGCCGACGAGGGATCCGAACTCGGCGGCAGCCTGCTTTCCGACAGCGGCACCATTGACGGCAAGCCGGCGGATGCGCTTCTCAGCGAGCTGGTTGCCGAACTGGCGAGCCTGGAGAACGTGCGCCGCCTGCCGCGCATGACCGTGTTCGGTTGGTACGACGACAATGTCTTTGGCGCCGTCGAACGCGTGCAGAAGCATGTGGCGATGCCCGATCCGGAACGCCCCGTCGAACGATTGTGGCGCATCGTCGCCCGCCAGGCGATCCTTGCGACCGGCGCCGAGGAGCGGCCGCTCGTCTTCGGCGGCAACGATATTCCCGGTGTGATGATGGCAGGCGCCATGCGCAGCTATCTCAATCGGCAGGCGGTCGCGCCGGGCAGAAGCACTGTCATCTTCACCACCGACGACGCCGGATATCGCACCGCTGCGGATCTTGAAGCCGCCGGCCTCGCGGTCGCGGCGATCGTCGACAGCCGCGGGGATGCGGCCGCAAGCTGGGAGGGCCGCGCCGAAGTGCTGAAGGGCGCCAGGGTCATCGACGCGTTTGGCGGCAAGCGCGTGCGCAGCGTCAGCGTCGAAACCGCCGGCGGCACCCGCCGGATCGACGCGGACGCGCTTGCCATGTCGGGCGGCTGGAGCCCGATCATTCATCTTGCCTGCCATCGCGGCGCGAAGCCGCAATGGTCGGACGAGGCCTCGGCGTTTCTGGCGCCCGCCCAGCAGGAAGGTCTGACCGTTGCCGGCTCGGCTGCCGGCATGGCGCAAACCGCGACCTGCCTTGGTGATGGCGCCGCAAAGGCAGCTGCCGCGTTGAAGGCGATCGGTTTCGCAGCGGCGGAGCCGGCTTTTGCACCGACGTCCGAGGCGGTTGCACAGGCAAAGCCGCTCTGGTCGGTCAAGGGCTCGAAGGGCAAGGCCTTCGTCGATTACCAGAACGACGTGCATCTCAAGGATCTCGGCCTCGCCGTCCGCGAAGGCTACGGTCATGTCGAGCTTGCCAAGCGTTACACGACATCAGGCATGGCGACCGACCAGGGCAAGCTTTCCAACATCAACGCCATCGGCATCCTTGCCGAGGCGCGCGGTGTGTCGCCCGCCGAGGTGGGAACGACGACCTTCCGGCCCTTCTATACGCCGGTCTCCTTCGGCGCTTTGACCGGGACATCGCGCGGCAAACATTTCCAGCCGGCGCGCAAATCGCCGCTACATGGCTGGGCCGAGAAGAACGGCGCGGTCTTCGTCGAAACCGGCCTGTGGTACCGTTCCTCCTGGTTTCCGCGCCCCGGCGAGACGACATGGCGCGAAAGCGTCGACCGCGAGGTGCTGAACATCCGGAAGAATGCCGGCCTCTGCGACGTCTCGACCCTCGGCAAGATCGAAATATCAGGGAGGGATGCCGCGACCTTCCTCGATCGCATCTATTGCAACGGCTTCGCCAAGCTCGCTGTCGGCAAGGCGCGTTACGGCATCATGCTGCGCGAGGACGGCTTCATCTATGACGACGGCACCACCAGCCGGTTCAGTGACGAGCATTTCTTCATGACGACGACGACCGCACTTGCCGCCGGTGTGCTGACCCATCTCGAATTTTGCGCCCAGACGCTCTGGCCGGAACTCGACGTCTGCTTTGCCTCCTCGACCGATCAATGGGCGCAGATGGCCGTCGCCGGGCCGAAGTCGCGCGCCATTCTCCAGGAGATCGTCGACGAGGACTTGTCGGATGCGGCCTTCCCCTTCATGAGTGCCCGCAAGGTCTCCCTCTTCGGCGGTCAACTTGAAGGCCGGCTCTTCCGGATTTCCTTCTCAGGCGAACTCGCCTACGAGCTGGCGGTGCCTGCCGGCTACGGCGAAAGCGTTGCCGATGCGGTCATGGCGGCGGGCGAGAAACATGGCATCTGCGCCTACGGCGCCGAAGCGCTCGGCATCATGCGTATCGAGAAGGGTCATGTCACCCATGCCGAGATCAACGGCACGGTGACACCTGGTGACCTCGGCTTCGGCCGCATGGTTTCATCAACCAAGCCGGATTTCATCGGCAAGGCAATGCTTGCGCGCGAAGGCCTGCAGGATGCCGAGCGGCCGCGCCTCGTCGGCGTCAAGCCACTCAATCCCGCGAGCGGTTTTCGCACCGGTTCGCATATTCTCGCCGACGGTGTTGCGGCGACGCTCGAAAACGACCAGGGCTATGTGACATCAAGCGCCTTTTCGCCGGGGCTCGGCCATACGATCGGCCTGGCGCTCGTCCGGCGCGGGCCGGAGCGTATCGGTGAAAAGGTGACGGTCTGGAACGGCCTGCGCAACGAATTCACCGATGCGGTGCTCTGCCATCCCGTCTTCATCGATCCTGAAAACGAGAAGCTCCATGCGTGATCTTCCGCAACACAAACCGGTTCTTGCCGGGACGGTTTATAACGGCATCTCAGGGGCGGGCATCCGGCTGGAAGCCTTGCCGGAGGGCCATCTCCTGCATGTGCTCGGCGCAATCGAGCCAACCTCGCTCGCCGCGGAATTGGTGAAAGCAGGCTTTGCGAAAAGTTCGATCCGCCAGGCAGGCTTCCGGCAATGGTTTGTCGCCGGTGACGAGCCGCTCGTGCCCGCCAGCCTCGATGCTCTCGTGGCGGCGCTCGCGGGAAAGGCCTTCGTCATGGACCAGAGCCACGGGCGGGTGCGTATCGGCGTTGCCGGCCGTTTCTCGCGGGCGCTTCTCTCACGGGGGACCGCCGTCGATCTCGATCCTTCCATCTTTCCGGAAGGCCATTCGGTCATGGCGATGGTCGGTCATCTCTCCGTGCAGATCGTCCGCACCGGCGATGACAGCTTCGAACTCACGGTCCTGCGCAGTTTTGCCGAAAGCCTCTGGGACGATCTCACCCATATGGCGGCGAGCGCCGAAAAGGACGGCGCATCGTCATCATGACGAGAGCCTGGGTTCCTGCATGTATTGCTGGAACCCGAAAAGCCATGCCGGTTTCAATGTTGCATCTCACGATCTGCAACGCCTCGCCTTGTCGGCGGGGCCTTTGGTCAGGGTTGCCCGTATGATGACACCAGGCTGGGCATCGTGTCGGCGGGCTTGACCTCCAAAGTACTACCATCGGCAAAGGAAAGCGTCAGCGCACTGCCGAGGAAGAAATTGACCGAGATTCCATCGGTGTCGTTTCCGTCGAACGAGATCGTTGCCTTGTTGTCGCTGATCGTCACTTTGGTATTTGCAGCGGTGAAGCCTTCACCCAGTTCAAGCGTGGACGACGATCGCAGAAGAGTGATGGAGTCTTGGCCGTCGCCAACTGCGAATTTAACGGTGGAACCAAGTTCTGCTTGATTACCGCCAATCGTGATTTTGTCGTTTCCGGCTCCGCCGATGATCGTGTTTCCAATCCCGGCGGAGATCGTATCGTCGCCGACACCGGCATCAACCGTATTGTTGAGCGAGGCAACGATAGCATCATTGCCAACACCGCCAACTACCGTGTTGCCGACGCCGGCAAAGAGCGTGTCGTCTCCCTCGCCGCCAATCACGGTGCTCCCCCCGCCGGCAGAGAGCGTGTCGTTGCCGTCGCCGCCCTCGATCGTGCTGACAGAACCGACCGATATCGTGTCATTGCCTGCGCCGCCGCTGATAGTCATGAGGAAACTGCCGCTGATGATGTCATCACCAGCGCCGCCATTTACCGTGCTGTCCGGCCCAGCACGGATAATGTCGTCCTTGTCAGTACCAGTGATGCTCGCAAACGCGCCGCCAAAGATGAACTGTCCGCCATTTTCAAGCAAGATGCTGGTGATCTGGCCCTCGGCCTGCTTCAGTGGATCGAGATTGACGCCGGAAATGGATGACAGAATCTGGCTGGCGGCCGACTGTTTTGTAGCCGCCGCGGCCGACTGGGCAGATCCATTGAGAAGGGTCAATGCCGTCGAATTACCGGAAGCTGCGGACGATGAAACGGAAACCATGATGTCTTCTCTGTTAAGCGCCCTCTCATGAGGCGTTATTGCAGGTCGTCATCATGACGAGGTGAATCATTTAGTATCGCTAGAGTGAAACGGGAACATTAATAGAGTATTGCATATATGCAATCATTGCGCGAATAAATGACGCCGCCAAGCTTGTTGGATGCGACGTCCGCCAATAGGTTTAAGCTGTATGCAGCGCGGCGGCGCCGACCCATTCGGGGCGCTCCGCGCCCTGCAGCTCTTCCAGCGCATCGGCGGCGAAGCTCGGCACGACACCGGTCCACAGCAGTGCGCCATCGGGATTGGAATGACCGTCGCCCTCGAGCTTGTAGATGCTTTCGACGATATACTGGCCGTCGTTGTTCAATCCCTTGATCTCGGAGATCTCGATTACCCGGCGCCGGCCGGTGCGCTTGAAGCGGGCGATCTGCACGACGACGTCGACCGCCGAGGCGATCTGGGCGCGCAGCGGCCGAAGCGGCATGTCGATATCGGACATCAGCGCCAGCGTTTCCAGCCGGTGCAGGGAGTCATAGGGGGTGTTCGCATGCACCGTCGAAAGGCTGCCGCTGTGACCTGAGGTCATCGCCTGGATCATATCGAGCGCCTCGCCGCCGCGGCATTCGCCGACGATGACCCGGTCGGGCCGCATGCGCAGCGACGAGCGGAACAGGTCGCGAATGCTGGCGCCGCCGCGGCCGAAACGGTCCGGCTTCGTCACTTCGAGATAGACCACGTGTTCCTTGCGGATCTGCAGTTCGGACGTGTCCTCGATGACGATGATGCGCTCGTGGTCGGCAAAGGCTTCCGATAGCGCGTTCAGCATCGTCGTCTTGCCGGTGCCGGTGCCGCCGGAAATAATGACGTTCTTCTGCAGCCCGACGGCCGCCTGCAGCAGCGTCAGCGACTCGTCGGTCAGGCTACCCTGGGTGACGAGATCGTGGATGCTGCGATGTTCTTTCAAAAAGCGGCGAATGGATATGCAAAGCCCGGTGCGGGACGCGGGCGGCTGGATCATCTGCACACGCGAACCGTCCGGCAGACGCGCTTCGACGCTCGGTTCCTCCGGCGTCAGTCGCTTGCCGGAGAACTGCGCGATGCTGCGCGCGGCCGATTCCAGATCTTCGCGGCTGGCGAAGCGCGTATCGGCGCGTTCGAGCTTGCCTCGCCTTTCGACGAAGATGTCGGATGTGCCGTTGATCAGGATTTCGGACACGCTCGGATCATCGAGAAGAAAACGGATCGGCCCGAGCAGCTTGTCCAGCGCCCGGGTCAGGACCTGGAAGGTCGCCTGTTCGGCAGCGTCGTCGGAAACGGCCTTCATCAGAGCGGCATCCCGACCAGGACCGTGCTCATGCCGAACAGCGTCGCCATCATCTGAACCGCGGTCGGAAAGAACATCATCAATGGAATGAGGACCAATGCAAGTATTAAGATGCTGCTCATCGTTTCCATCGTTTTCTCTCCGGATCGACTGGCGGGCGATACCCACCATTTGACGAAAGCTTAATCCAGATCGCCAAACAACGCCATGGCCAGGCCCCGCGGAGGCAGTCATTATGGTCGTCACGCGCCGTTTCTTCTATCGCTTTGAAAGAATTGACCAATTATGGAGCAGTAGACGAGGCCTTGCAAGGTTGACAAAAACTTCGGCCATGCAGGTAAAACTGCAGCTTGTTCAATCGGTTAGTTGAAAAAATATGACGTCAACTGCGATTGTGCCGGCGATGCCTCCAAGACAATTGGAACCCTTCGTTTCGTTTGCTTGACGGAGGGCTGGCCTTGGGCGCACTCTTGGGTCTTAATGGTGTTGCTCAACAAACGTTGGCCGCCGGGGAAGATAAGCTGAAGCAGAAAATATCATTGGATCGAGCAACATGCTCGTTCGGATCGATAGCATATGCTTGGTTCATCTTCACCAGGGCTTCGAACCGAAACAAACCTGGGAATGAGGAGTAATCACATGTTTGGTAAACTCAAGACTCTCGCAATTGCACTTCACAAGGACGAACGCGGCGACATGGCCCAGATCGTCCTGGCCGTCGCCCTGATCGTCATTCCGCTGATGCTGATCCTGCTCGCATTCGGCAAACAGATCGGCGAATGGTTCAACGAAAAGAACACGGCGCTCTCGGATGCCGAGAGAATTCCTGAGCCGGGTCAATAAGCGGGTCGGGATCATGGATACGACCTATGATCTGACCCTGATGCCTGCGGCGGCGGCTCTTGCCGTCGCCTGCACCATGACCGCGGCGGTGCTCGACCATCGCCACGGTCATATCCCGAACGCCGTCACCTATCCCTGCCTGCTTGGCGGGTTCATGTTGGCGGCAGTCAGCGGCGGTCTCGCAGGGATAGGGCTTGCTTTCGCAGGCCTCCTTGCAGCCGGCCTGATCTTCATCATCGCCTTCGCAGCCGGAAGCTGCGGCGGCGGCGACGTCAAGCTGATGGCGGCGCTCGGCGCCATTCTTGGCCTCTGGCCCGCCATCGACGTCACACTTGCATCGCTGATGGCCGGCGGCGTGATCGCCGTTTTCTCCATGGCGCGGCGCGTTCAGTGGAGCGTGCTGGCCCGAACGGTCGGACTGTTTGCGCTTCTCCTGCCTGCCGGTTTCCGCGATGCCGCTTCGGTGCTGAAGCCACGCGAAACCCATCATACCGTCCGCTTCGGTGTTGCCGCTGCTCTCGGACTTCTCTGGTGCCTTTTCATGCCCGATTTCACCCCTCTTTCATTCGTGAGGTAACGGCAATGCGCGCGGAACTCGAACGCCCCATCTTCGACGGTGCCTTCTGGAGTTCGATCCTGCACTCGCGGACCTTCTGGGTCCCTCAGGATCACGGCGCGCTCCTCGGTACCTTTGCGATCGCCATGATGTTGCTTGCCTCGATGCTGCTGCTGCCGCGGCTTTCCGCCCGCCGGCGCCGGATATCGGAGCTTCACGGCGATATCTCCGGCAGCACGACGATGATGGATTTCGTGCTCGTGACACCGGTCTTCGTCTTCTTCATGTTCGTGGTCTTCCAGTTCACGATCCTGGCCAAGAACCACCTCTTCACCCATTATGCCGCCTATGCGGCGGCGCGCAGCGCCCGCGTCTATTTCTGCCCGGCTTTTCCGATCACACTTAGAAGCATCATCGACGTCAAGACTTGCGATGACGATGCTGCCGCCGGCAAGGCCGATCTTGCCGCCCGCCTGGCGCTGATCCCGGCCGCACCCTACGACCAGCTGAAATGCGTCGGCGCCTGCCAGCCGCCGGAAGATGCGCTGAAAAGCCTTGCCGATGCTTCGGGCCTTTCGAAGAACTGGCGCGCGATGCGCAACCAGGCCCGCTATATGTTCGACCCGCAGAACGTCACCGTGACCGTCGACCGCGCGCCGATGGCGCTCTATGCCGCCATCAACCGCTCGCCGCACGTGCCGGTCACCGCCAAGGTGGAAGCGCGCTTCCTGCTGCTCGAATATGCCGGCTGGGTCTTTGCCCGCGGCCAGAGGAAGGACGGCCGCTACTACACGATCTCGACGGCGGAGGTGAACCTGCTATGACACCGACCCTTATCAAGCGCCTGCACCGCGACGAACGCGGCTTCCTGTCGCCGATCATTCTCTACATGACGATCGCGCTCGCTTTGATGATTGTCTGGATCCTGAATACCGGACAGATGATCTACGACAAGCAGCGCACGCAGGACACGGCGGATGCCGCAGCACTCGTCCATGCCGACTGGGAAGCCCGCTATCTCAACATCATGGCGATGAACAACGTCGCCTCCTCGCAGGCAACCGTCGTCATGGCGACCTCGGTCGCCTTTCAGCTGACGACGGCGGAACTGGCCCTGCGCTCGACCGCCATTCTGGCAAAACTCGCCCAATATTCTTTCACCGAAGGCTTGGGGCCGGCGTCGCTCCTGCCGCCGATGCCGCCGATGCCCCATTGCCCGGGCTGGCAGAAGATCCCGGTCGTCGGTGGCATCATCTACGGTGCTTGCCTGGCGTTCCAGGGGGTCCGGGCGATAGGAGCCACCAAGGCGATTGCATATACGGTAAAAGCACAGCTCGATTATGATCCCTGGGGCCTCATCGTGAAGTCCAGCGACATCATCGACGCCATGAATGATCTCAACGACTACCTCGTCGAGAGCTTTCCTCAGCGGGTCGGCAACGAAGCCCTGCATCTGGTGCGCCTGAACAAGTCGGATCATGTCGTCTTCCATCCGCCGTGCGAGTCCTGCAACAACGCCGGGGAGGGCGCCGGGGGTAACCTGCCGGTCGATCGCGACGGCATCAATCCCGCCTCGGCCTATGCTGAAATGTGCCTCGCCATGACCTATGGCACCCAGGGGCAGGACCCGTTTCTCATGCGCGGCGAGTTTGCCAATCGCGGCTTCCCCAACGGCAAGGGTCCGTTGACCGCAGGCGGCGTCGACGGCAGCCATATCCGCGACTGGGTCAATCACGAGAGCGGCATCGACGATGCTTTGGTGGACTTCTACATCTTTTATGAAGCCTTCGGCCCGGCCTATCTGAGCAAGATCCCGTTCAAGGCGATCATCGAGCAATTTGGCGATCTCAGCTGGTGGCAGGAACTGCTGCTCGATGGCAGCTTCTTTATCGCCGAGGAATTCTTCGGCATCGAATTCGGCATCGTGAACCCCTTTCAACTGCCGATCGACAAGCCCCCGCGCTATTCCGACAAGCAGACAAAGGACGAGAACGATTTCACCCGCAAGTTCGACACGATCTGGAATGGGGTCTGCAGCCCGGCGGGCGCTGCGATTTCGATGGCAGGCGCACTGCCCGTCATCTCTTTCCCGAAGCCTTACTGGCTGAAGGGACGCACACCTTTCAACTTCACGCCCTTTGGCGGCGAGCAACTCGACGACTATCAGACGCTGGCGATCGTTTCGCGGGCCCCGCGCGCCAGGCTCCAGATCCGCATTTTCAAGGACAAGACGCCGTCCGCCTATGCGCTCGCGCAGAGCTGGGTCCACAATTACACGGCCTTCGACCTCTACACGCAGGACTGGCTGGCATCGCTGGCCCCCGCCACGCTTGCCGACGATATCGGCGAGGTTTCGAACACCATCAAGCAGAGCCCGGCGGCCGACAGTTTTACCGGCTTGACCCGCGTCTTCGATCAGGGAGGAGCCAATGCCTGGGCTGCCGTCAACACACACTGAGCCTATGAGCGGTCCTCCCGGCCGCGGGCTGCTGATGCGGCTGCACCGCGACAGGCGCGGCCTGGCCTCGATCGAATTCGTGCTCGCCGCGCCGGTCATCCTGCTGATCGTGATTTTCGTCATCCACGCGAACAAGATTTCCACCAAGAAGGTCGGAACCATGGTGGCGATGCGTAACGCCGCCTTCGCCGAGGCGAATGGGCTGGACTGCACGTCGGATTTCTCGAACGCCTTCCCGATCCCGGCTTTGCCGGCACTGCCCGGACGCGACGCCATGAGCTGCTCGCGCACGCCATCGCATGAAGGCGGCGGCGACCCTCAGCGCACCTTTGTCTGGGACGACGTACAGAATACCCTAAAGAACGGCCGCGATTTCGGCGATATGGTCGGCGACCTCGCCAATGAAAAGCCTCAGCTCGTCACCGCGACGGCCGACCGGGTCTACAAGTTCAGGGATTCCGACGATCTCGACACGATCAGGAGCCTCCGCTGGAAGGACGCCTTCACGGTGGACGACTCGACGCTGTTTGCCTCCCACAACAACGACACCACGCGCCGCGGCTACGATCCGACGCTGCGCCGGGAAATCCGCGATGTGGCCGACGATTCCGGCGATCTGTTCGACGGCATCTTTCCGGGAGCGAAGTGAGATGAGACCGGGTTCGCGCATCTTCATCCATCTCACTGGCGTGACGCTCGTCATCGGACTCGCCGTCGCCGTGGCCACACCTGTTCGCGCCGAGATCTACAAGGATTTCAGGGTGACGCTGAATTCGATGCTGGCCGGCATCCTCGGCGCGCCGGAGCGGGCGCCACGCGATCTCGTCATCAACGGCCAACCGCTTGAATTCACGCCCTACCAGAGCGATCGCAGCATTTCCGATATCACCGACGAGTGGCTGCGGGTACTGGCCGTCAATACCCGCCCTGCCCTGCCGAAAAGCAACGACAAGGAAGAACTGACTGCCGTGATTGCCGCCAACATGCTGATCGTCCCGAAGACGAGCCGCATCCGCGACGATCTCGCCGTGGTGGTGCGCTTTTTTGACGGCGACGGCGAGGCGGCCCTCGACTATCTCCGCCGGCAGGATCCTAAAAATCCTTCGGCAAAAGCGCCGATCCCGGGCGTTTCGATCATGATCCGCCGTCCCGCCGACGCGCCGATGACCGAGGTGCTGATGAGCCGCTTCGAGGATGTTGCCTCGACGCTGCCGGCCTTCGCGGCTCCGGCCGATATCGGCAAGCTGCCGATGTCGCTGCGTCCGCCGGCCGGTGTCGAGGTGCTGAGCGATATCGGCGATCGCGACAAGGGCCACACGTCGCGCACGGTCGTGTCGAAAGGCACGCTGTCGGCCTCGCGCTGGTCCGATCAGCGCGCCGATCTGCTTGCCCGCGACGGCTTCACCATCGAGACGCCGCCGGCGCAGCGCGGCGGGGTCACCGCGCTTTACGGTCGGCGCGGCAGCGTCGAGGCCAACGTTCTCTATACCCGCAGCAAGACCGACGGCCGGACCGTCGAGGTCATTCAAATCAGGCAACCCTTCGTAGGGGGAATAACACCATGAACTGGAAGCTCATCGCGGCTGTCATCGTCGGGCTCATCACCGGCGTTCTGCTCTATTTCTGGACCGAGAGCGTCAAGAACGAGCAGACGGCCTATGCCTTCATGCGGCTCCAGCCCGACAGGAAGGTCACACGAGGGCAGGCGATCACGCCCGACATGCTCGCCGAACCGGTGATGCTGCCGGAAAGCTTCGGGGCGCTCGCCAAACTCGCCGTTCCCGCCGCCAGCGCCTACCAGGAATGGCTGAAGGACAGGACGGCGGCGAGCGACATTCCAGCCGGCTCGGTGCTGCTCTTTCAGTATTTCGATGATACCGATGGCGGACGCCTGACGACGATGATCGCGCCCGGCAAGCGGGCGCTGACCCTTCCCGTCAACGCGGCCGCAGCGGTCGGCCATTTCGTCGAGCCGGGCAGCTATGTCGATATAATCGGTACGGTCGACGAACCGGTCGAGCCCGTGGCGCCGGCCGCAGCAGCCCAGCCGGGAGCGCCCGGCCAGCCCGCTGCCGTGCCAGGTCAGCCTGCCGTCCCGGGTCAGGCGCCGGCCACAGCCGGACAGCCGCAGGCTCCAGCCCAGCCACAGTCGCCGGTCGAGCAGATGCTGAAGAACTATCTCACCCAGTATCCAGGCGCCGACGAGAACGATGTCAACGCCTACCGCAAACAGGCGCAGGATTATAAACTCGGCATAAGCTCGCGCACCCGCGTCGTCACCCGCACCTTCCTGCAGAATGTCAAAGTGCTGGCCGTCGGCGCGGCGACGACGGCGGAGGGCGCGGTCACCAAGGCCAACAGCACCTACAACAATGTGACCGTCGAAGTGACGCCGTCGGAAGCTGAAATGCTGATTTTTGCCATGGGCCAGTCGAACGGCAGCCTGAACCTCGTGCTGCGCAATCCGGCCGACAATACCGTCGAGGACCTGCCGAGCATCAACTGGACGCGCATGTGACCGCCGCGGGGGAATGAGCCATGCTGTTGAAGATTTCCTATGAGGACGGCAGCGGTCGGGAGGTGATCCCGCTCTCGGCGAACGAGACCTATTTCGTCGGCGAAAGCAGCACACTGACGCTGCCTGCCGGCGCGGGCGTCGTGCGGCTGCGCGGCAGCCACGTCTCCTCGCCGCAATTCGTGCTGCGGAAGTCGGGCCAGGGCTGGTCGGTGCAGCATCACGGCCGTAACCCGACGCGCGTCGACGATCAGCCGCTTCGGGCCGGCACGCCGGTTGCGGTCTCGGCAGGCATGTCGATCTGGGTGCCGAACGTCACCATCGAACTCGTCGAACCGGCGGCGGTGGCCGAAGCGGTCACGCAGTTTCCCGATCAGGAACGGGTGCTCGCCCTGCAAATGGAAATCCACGAGCGCCTGCTGAAGGACACGCAATATGACCGGCTGGTGAAATCTTCCGATTTCGGCCGCGAGGACACGCGAAATCGAATCCGCGAGCGCCTCGACATGTTCATCAAGGAGGCGCTCGACGGCGCGCCGCAGGATCTCGTCATCCTCGTCATCAAGAACGCCGTCTATCGGTGGCTGGCAAAACGCATTGCCCGCACGGGCCGGCGTGATGCGTCGTCGAATGCCGCAAGCCTCTCGCGCGAGGAGCAGGACAATCGCCGCCTCTTCGACGTCGGCAAGGCGCTGATTTCGGCCTTGCAGCTCAAGCTGAACTTCGAGTCCACCCGCTCGGACTTCGCCCAGCTCGACACCCGTTTCAGCGCCGCCTTCCAGTCCCGGCAAGCCCTTTTCAACGCCGGCGACCGTTACGAGATCGCCCATATGCACCTGCGCTCCAACATCGAGGAGCTGATGTATCGCTGGGGGACGATCTCCGAGCTGATGGATCTCGACGTCATCTCGGAAATCATGGTGACGCGCTACGACGAGATCTACGTCGAAAAATTCGGCCTGCTGGAACGTTACCCCTTCGCCTTCGCCAATGAGCGGCAGTTGATGAAGGTGATCGAGCGCATCGCCGTCGATTCCAACCGCTCGATCAACGAGAGCGAGGCGATGGCCGACTTCCGCATGCCGGATGGCTCGCGTGTCAACGCCGTCATTCCGCCGCTGGCAGTCAAGGGCGCCTGCCTGACCATCCGCAAGTTCGGCGGCAAGTCGCGGCTCGACATCAGCAAGCTGGTCACCGCCGGCGCGCTCAGCGAGCCGATGCGCGCCTTCCTCGAGGCGGCCGTGCGTTCCCGCAAGAACATCGTCGTCTCCGGCGGCACCGGCTCCGGCAAGACGACGCTCTTGAACAGCCTGTCGCAATTCATCCCGGTCGGCGAGCGCGTCGTTGCCGTCGAGGACACGTCGGAACTGCAGCTTGACGGCATCCATGTCGTCTACCTGCAATCGCGGCCGAAGACGGCGGAGTCCGAAACCAGCGTCACCATCCGCGACCTCGTGCGCAACGCGCTGCGCATGCGTCCCGACCGTATCATCGTCGGCGAGTGCCGTGGCGCCGAGGCGATCGACATGCTGCAGGCAATGAACACCGGCCATGCCGGCTCGATGACGACGGCGCATGCCAACACGCCGCAGGACATGATGACCCGCCTTGAAGTGATGGTGCTGCAGGGCCAGAGCTCGCTGCCTGTCATGGCGATCCGCCAGCAGATCGTTGCCGCCGTCGAGCTCGTCGTGCAGCTCAACCGCCTGGCGAACGGGCGGCGCGCCGTCACCGAGATATCCGAGGTGATCGGCATCGATCCGGATACCGGCCTGATCATCGTCGAGCCGATCTTCAATCTCGTCGGCCGCGCCGGCGGGCAGGCCGTGCATGCCTTCACCGGCTACCTGCCGAGCTTCGTCGCCGAGCTCGTCGAGTTCAACGACGACGGCGAGATCGAAAAACTGGACATGTTCGTCTAGAGCGGTTCCAGAACCGCTCTAAGCTTTTGTTTTTACGTAATTCCCCGGCAAAAGCGCTTCGCGCTTTTCCTGGAATTGCTCTGAGGGGGAAACCATGGATATCAGCATTCTGCAGATTTTTGCGGTCGCCCTCGGCGCGGTGACGGCGGGGCTGCTCGTCTGGGGCGCGCCGGTGCGCTGGCCGGCGCCGCTGCTGCGCGCCACCGAACGTGACATTGCGCTCGCCAGCGAGGCGGCGCAGGTCTTCGGGCGCGATGCCGTTCCGCCCTATACGATGATCCTCGCCTACGGCATCACCGCGATCGTCGTCTTCATCGTGATCTCGCTGATCTTCGGGCCGATCTTCGGCTTCGTCATCGCAATCCCGGTCGCCATCTTCCTGCCCAAGGGCGTGATCCGTTATTATCTGCAGCGCCGCTGGCTGCAGATCGAATCGCAGCTTCCCTATGCCGTCGACCAGATCGTCTCGGCGGTGCGCACCGGCAAGCCGCTCGCCATCGCCGTCAATGCGGTGGCCGATACCGGCCAGATGCCGGCCTCGCGGGAGTTCGAGCGCATCGCCCGCGAACAGAAGCTCGGCATCGGCCTGGTCGAGGCGCTCGACCGCCACGGCCGCAACGTGCCGAGCCTGCATTTCAAGATGGTTGACGCAGCCCTCGGTCTCTTTGCCCGCCAGGGCGGTGACATTTCCGAGCCGCTGACGGAAATGTCGAAATCCTTCAAGGAAATCTGGAAGCTCGATCAGAAGATCACCACCTCGTCGTCGCAGGCGCGCATGAACTTCCGCGTCGTCAACGGCGGCGCGCTGTTCATGATCCTGATGATCTTCTTCGGCCAGCCGGAACTGATCGACAAGGTGTTCGGCAACGCCATCGGCATCGTCATCGCGATCGTCGGCGCCATCCTCTATGCGACCGGTTTCTTCTGGATGCGCTCGATGATGAAGGTGTCGGTATGATGTCTCAGATACCCCTCGCCCCGATCGCCATCACCTTTGCCGGCATTACCGCTGCGCTGTTCGTCTGGTGGATCGGCGATATGCTCGGCAGCATTCAGGTGGTGCGCCGGTCCGCAGGCGGCGATGGTCCGCCGCCGAATATCGTCGACAGCATCGGCATGCGCACCCCGGTCGAATTCGTGCTGACGCATTTCGAGCCGCTTCTGGCCGATTACGGCGCGCAGCTCGAGCAGAAGCTGATCTATGCCGGCCGGCCGTTCGGCGGCGTCACGGGACGGGAATATATCGCCCTTCTCGTCGTTCTCAGTCTCTTCGGCTTCGTTGTGCTCGGCCTGCTGTTCGGCATTGCCAGCGGCAGCGTGATCGGCGGGCTCGTGGCCGGCCTGATCCTCGGCCTTATCCCCGCCATCTATTTCTGGGTCGTCGCCGACGACAAGGCGCAGGACCGCAAGGAACGCATTTCGCGCGAATTTCCCTACTTTCTCGATCTCGTCGTCATGACGCAGCAGGCGCAGGCGACGCTGCCGGAAAGCCTGAGGCTTTATGCCGAGGCGGCACCCGGCACCGTCATGAGCGAGGAGATCGAACAGACGCTGAAGGACGTGGCGCTCGGCACCGGCATGATCGAGGCGTTGCAGCGCCTGGAGCGCCGCATGACCGCCGAGGAGGTCATCCGCGTCATCCGCGCCGTGATCCAGGGCGAAGTCGAGGGCAGCAACCGCGTCGAGTTGTTGCGCGAGCACGCGCGCGACCTGCGCTTCCGCCGCTGGGAAAAAGCCGACAGGGCCAGTGAAAAGCTGAAGGCCAAGATCGTCATGCCGGCGATGATGATCGTCGTATCGATCCTTCTTCTGGTGCTGGCGCCTGCAATTGTCGAGATGATGTCGAGTGGGATGTTCTGATCATGGTCTTTTCCTTCTTTCGCGGAAACAAGCCTAGCCTTCTGCAGACCGGTCCCGGCGGCCAGAGCCGCAGCCATGTGCTCGACCGGCCGGAAATGTCGATCGGCCGGGCGGGCAATGCCGATATCGTCGTCGACGATCCGTTCCTGGCGCCGATCCATGCGCGCATCGAGCGGCAGAGCGACGGCGGCTTCATCATCCGCCGCATGGGGCTGAACCCGATCATGCTGCGCGGCGAAGCGCTGTTGCAGACGGCCTCGCTGAAGGCCGGCGACAGCTTCCGTCTCGGCAAGGACGTCGAATTCCAGTTCGTCGTCAAGGCCGCCGCCAAGGAAGCGCCGAAGAAGGAGGCCTCCAAGGCAAGTGACGACAAACCGAAAAAGTCGCTCCTCAAGCAGCCGGCCTTCCTCGCCGGCATAGGTGTCGCCTATCTCGCCATCGTCGGCATCATCGGCTACGTGATCCTCTCCGACAGCGGCAGCGCAGAGGGTGGCCCGACGGCCGAACGCATCAATGCGGAGGCCGGCCGAATTCCGACATGCATCAAGAACGCCCGGCGCATGCGCCAGGTCTCGGAGGCCAGCTTCAACGGCGCCGTCGGCGGCCGTGTCGGCAGGGATGGCGACGCAACCTATGCCGCCCTTTCGCTGGCCGCCGAACCGTCTGATGACGCCGCGCTGGCCAAGGCCGCCGAGCCGATCGTCGAGGCCTACAAACGCACGGCGCTCGCAGCCCTTGCCTCGGAGAACCGCGGCAACAATACGCTGGCGCAGACCCTCTACCAGCAGACCTACGATCTCGTTCCCGACGTCAACTGCTCAGCCGCACGCTTCGCGCTGCAGCGGCGGGCTGCGGTGAAGCCGGTCGCTAGACGGTGATTGCCAGTCTTGCAGCGCTGCTCGTAAGGTCGGAGCCGACCGTGTGTTTAGACTGTCGAAGAAAATTCGAGCCGCCGATGGATGAACCACTGTTCAAACGCGTGGACATCAGCTCGGATGACGGCTGGTCACTCTGACATAATAGCAGTCAGGATCGATAAGACGAAAATCACGCAGTCCCCAAGGCTGTAGAGCAAGATCGGAGACCGGCCAGCCGCTCTCTTTTGCCGTGCGATAGGCACCCTCAACGTCAGCGACCTTCAAGACGATCTCGACGCCGAGGCCAGCTCTCTGGCCGGTATCGATCCGTAGCGGATGATCGGTCGAAAGGACGCTACGCGAATTGATCGCGATCACCGCGTCACCGTTTTTCAACATCGTGTATTCGGTGCTTGGCGAGCCCTGGACTTCAAAGCCCAGAACCCTCCGATAGAAATCAATCGATGTCTCAGGCGCTTCGACAAATAGCTCCAAACTCAGTTGCAACTGGTGCCTCCTTTTTGCTCAGAATGAATGCTGTTGCCAGAAGGGGCAGATGAGCCTGGGCTTCATTTAGAGAGGTACTTGCTCAGGAATGCCCGAACGCTGCTAAAGGACTGTGCGGCCGCCGTCGCATTATATTCTTCCCGATGACCGAATGACGTCTTTGCCACCGCGACGTACGGGGAATCGAAATCATGGTATGCACCTGGATAGACGTTGAGTTCGATTGGCGGACCTTTGCCACTAAGGTGAGAAACCCTCTGCCGACACCTCTCGGCGGGGCTCCAATCGTCCAGTTCGCCATTTAGGATCAAAGTTGGCACCGTCGCATCGCCCTCATGCGGAGCGCAAACCGGATAGTAGGCGACTGCAGCCTTGAACTTTCGATCCATAAACTGCTCGTTGCCTTCGACTTTCGTGGCTTCTAGTGTTGCGATTCCACCAGCAGAGAAGCCCATCAGCCCCACACGTCGGGCATCAACGAAGGTGTATGTGGATAGGAAATCGAGAGCCCCGTAGGCATCGAACACCCGGTCGGGAAGATAGCGTTCACAGGTGTTCTCAATGTTACGGGTCGTGAAGCTGTCGACCACCAGCACGACATATCCCCATGAGGTCAATCGCTGCGGCCAGTAAGTCTTGGTGTTTGGCTGAATACCTCCGCAACCGTGCATGACAACGACGGCCGGAAAGGGACCATCTCCCTGTGGTCGGCTCAGATATCCCAGCAAGTGCGTAGCTTGGGCCCGCGGGAGACTGACACCTTGTTCCTTGGCCTTGCGTTCCAGGAATGGACTTGGCTTTGCGACTGCGCTGTCGAATCGCACCAACTCGTCAGCGTGGGCCCCAGGATTAGGCTGCACGAAAGCGATGAGCAAAAGCCCGAAAGCAAGCTTTGTGATTTGCATTGCGTTGCTCCGCTGGGCGACAGGCAGTTGATCAAACGCTATCCACAACCGATCATCATCTAGATCCGGAAACTTCGACGTCCATAGGCTAAAAAGGGGCGTGGCAAATAGCCGCCCCTAATAGGTATCTGACGGCTTATTCTGCCGATGCCGAATTTAGCGGCTGGTGTGCGTGATGAGCTGTTTCTGCCAAGAACCGCCGAGCGATGACGGCCTCGACCGAGCGTGGTCAGCCAAAGCGGTCCACCAGGAAATCTATCACCGTCCGCAACATTGCTGTTGGCCGACGGTTCGGCGCATAGATGAGGGACATCGGGACAGGCTTGTAGGACCATTCCGGCAGCACCTGCTCGAGCCGTCCTTCGGCGATATCGGCGGCGAGCAGCAGTTCCGGCTGAAGTGCAATTCCCGCGCCGCTGAGCGCTGCCATGCGGAGCGCCGCCCCCTGGTTGGTTGAGAATTTTCCGGAAATCAATACATCGCGCAATTCGCCTCCCGGTCCGACCAGGTGCCAGCGATCCTGCATGCGCCAATAGGAGTGGCCGAGGCAGAGATGGTTCGCCAGAGCCTCCGGCGAGGCCGGCCGGCCATGGCGGGCAAGATAGTCCGGCGAGGCAGCGAGAATCCGCCGGTAGGGCGTGAGCGGGCGGGCGACGAGGCTGCTGTCCGAGAGCGGACCGATATGGATACCGAGCTCGAACCCCTCGCCGACGAGGTCATGGACATTGTTGTCAAGCGATAGCTCGATGCTGACGTCGGGATAAGCGTTCTGGTAATCGATCAGCGTCGGCACCAGGACCTGCGTCCCGAAGCTGACGGGTGCCACCACTCGAAGGCGGCCGCGCGGCGCCGATTGCAGTTCGTTCGCCGAAGCCTCGGCCAGCGCCACTTCGGAAAGGGCGCGCTTGCAGCGCTCGTAATAGAGCTGGCCAACCTCTGTGAGCTGATGGCGTCGCGTGGTGCGATGGATCAGCTTCGCCCCGAGCCGGGTCTCAATCGTCTTGATGTGTTTGGCAACCATAGCAGGCGAAACTTGCGCGATCTCCGCGGCCGCCGCGAAACTGCCATTGTCGATGACCCTGACGAACATTGCCATGCCGGCCAGCTTGTCCACGATTACCTACCTCTTGGTTTCGAATGACGATACCAACAGCCTATTTATCAACCGAGAGATTTACAACATGGTCGTCATGTCCGCGCCAAGACGACGGACATCACCGACCTGACCAAGGAGAAAACATGCCCATTCTTCACTTGCAGATGCACCCCGGCCGCACCGACGATCAGAAACGCGCCTTCGCGCGCGAAGCAACCAAGGCCGCCGTCGAAACCCTGGCGTGCCCGCCCGAGTCGCTGGAAATCCTGATAACGGAGATTGCCAAGGATTCCTGGGCGGTCGGTGGCAAGCTGAAATCTGAAGCTTGAGAGACGACCCGCAGCGTCGAAGGCTCGAACTCCGGGACGCCGCCGCCATGGTATCGAACAGGGAGCCGGCCCCTCGGCTCCCGTGCTGAATGTGAAGGGCGGCCGGTTGATTTTACTGGCCGCTGCAACCCCACCGCACTCAAGCCTTTGGGCAGCCGACTTCGTCGGGGAATTTGCCTTTTGGTGCATCTGAGCCGGCGGAATTCGGCCCTACGCGAACTTTTTCGTCGTCGAAGGATAAGGCTGCTTTGCGCCCTCATATCAGTCGTAGAGCCCCAGCCAAGCGGCGGCTTGAAAGCGGACAACGCATTGGACTGGCGAGGCCGCATGTTTGCGTCAAAGCGGATTTACATTGAACGTGATTGCATCTCCGATGCCTGCGCCTGCTTTTTGGCCTGTGTCCAGCGGGTCACTCGTTCGCAAGCACTGTCTTTCCAGATGCAAATTGGCGATCATAGAAAACCCGAACCGACAGAACGACGCCGGCGATCAGGACAACAACCCCGGCGACTTCGATCGGCGTTGGCCAGCGCGCATGCACGACAAGTCCGCCGATCACGCCGAAGACAGTCTCGGAGACGATCAATTGCGCGGCCAGGGCAACCGGCAGGGTCCTTGACGCAATACTCCAGGCCCAGACGCCGCCCACGGTGGCCAGTAGCGCGAGAGTTGTGCCCCAGACATAGAGGTTGCCGGCAGCGCTCCAGCCGAATCCCAATGTCGGAAGCCGGAAGAGGTCCATCGCGGCACCGATGGGATAGAAGACCAGCATCAAGACGCCGCCGCCAACCAGTATCAGCGCCGACCACACGCCGGAGGGCATGTCCGGCCGTACGGCGAGTGCTGCCTGATTGGAAAGTGCGAACCAGACCCAAAGGCCCACGGCAGCAAGCGCCAGCGGCACGCCAATCCACAATGATTGCACAGAGTCCAGTCCTTCGGCCGTGAATGCTGTGCCATTGACGAGAACAAGGCCGACCAGCACCAGTGCCAGAGGCACCATGAGGGATCGCCATGGCAATGATGCCTGACCCTGATTGCCAATGACCATCAATACGATTGGTACCAGCCCGAGAAAGGCCGGAGCGATGACTGGGCCGGCAAAGAGGGCCGCTCCCGTCACTGTCAGGAAGTAGCCGACATAGCCGACGAAGGCGAGCCAGATGGCTTGCAGGCAGTTTCGAAGCGTGAGGTGGCGCATGACACCCTTCTCGGAAAACAGGATGCAAAGCCCGACGAGTGCCGAGACGACGTGACGTATGAGAGCAAAATCAAAGGTGGAATAGTCACCGATGATGAAGGGCACCACGAAGTTGAGCGAAAAGGCAAAGGCCGCAAAGAGAGCGGCCGACACGCCAATATAGAAAAGTCTGTCCATAATGTTCACCCTTTTGAAGTTGCGTCACCGAGCCCTGGTCTCCGCGACACCGAGTGTGCCGTTTGGCAATCAAGCGAAATGCTTGATCGAATGGGGAAATTTTACCGGCCACGCGCTCTGGTCGGTAGCCGGCGAAAATGAGAACCAGCCTCTCGATACGCATCACCCGGATCGTGAAACGGTGCTGTATCGCGGGGGCCGCGATGCGGCTCCCGCTTTGACCGGGGCGGGCGACTGGTTGACTCTGCTGGCTGCCGGAACTCCACCGCCCGCAAGCCTATGGCAGCCGACTTCGCCGGGGGATTTGCCTTTTGGTGCATCTGAGCCATGGCGGAGTTCGGCCCGAAGCGGCCGTTGGTGAGGAGTTTAGTTACTTCGTTCGGGGCTGAGATTAGGTGGAATACAATGTACGCTCACTCCATTGCGAGCTCGAAAACTCAACGACTTTTCCACTAAGCTGATTTCGATCCTCGACGCCTTGTCTAGTATGAGCGTCTCGGGGGCTCCGTCACTCCCGGAACAGGCCCTGCGGAAGACCTTGATGACAGGGCCGTAGACGACCTGATAGCGGCCAAGGTCGACGCAATTGGGTTCTCCTGTAGTAATCGGATTGCCGCTAGCATCACATCTCTCAGCATAAGGGAAATTTTTTGCTGTCATCGAAAGCCGAATAAGGGCTGCGCTTTGGCTGAACATTTCCCAGAAAATATATATGACGATAACGACACAGGCGAAGAGGCCACTGAGTCTGAAAAGACCAAGGGACAAACTAGGACCGGCCTCATCATCCTGCATTTTGTGCTTTTCTAGCTTTGGGACTAATGTCCGCGGCTGGGGCGCAAACGTGACGTCGAGAGGCGAGTAGCCCCCGAAATACGTGCTATCTTTGCGCGCTTGAGGGAAGGTCCGGTCGTCGCTCTCCAACCCCCTGCCGGACGAGCGATAGAGCAGCTATACCCGCCTCATCGGCCGCACGCAGAAGCGCTTCCCGGAATTGTTCCGGGGCAATTTTGCCGCTCAACGCGTCGACGCAGGCTTTCACGGCAGCCACATATTCCTCGCCGTCATCACAAGGCCAATCGTTGATCAGGAGACGCGCCGCGTCGCCCAGCGTCCATACGATCTTGCGAGATGCCGGGCCTCGCAAAGCAAACCCAACCGGCGTGAATGCTGATGATGTGTTCCAGCACATTGTCCTCGACCCCTCAAGGCACGGATACTGCAGTCCCCAGTTCAATATACGCGCGTATTTTGAAATTTGGAATTGAAATTTGTTGAATGATGCGGCTTGAGCGCGAGCTGCCGAATGAAGCAGAAACGGCGTGCACACTTCCCTATTCGGTCCCATTTTTCGCCGCGCTCACCGCAATTCGGCGGTAACGCGGAAGATGCCGCCGGCCGACGCGTCGGAGCAGACGACGAAGGTGGAGCCTTCCTGCGCCATGAAGGCGACATTGCCGCCGGCTTCGCAGGGGGTGGCGCTCCATTGCAGGATGATATCGCCGTTGTCGGGCAGCTTTTCCGGCGTGATCTTCGCCGCGCTCGCCATCCATTCCGTCGCCGACGGCAGGTGGACGGGCGCGTTCAACTGCTTCGACAGCCAGGCGGTATAGTTCTGCGCCACGGCAAGCGGCACGTCGTCGGCCGGCTGCTCAGAATTGTCGGCGTAGGCCTGGGCTGCGGCTGGATCGGAATTGGCGGTGTAATATTCCGCCATCTCCGCACGGGTGACCGCCTTCGTCTGCATGCAGAAAGACTTGTCGATCTTCACGGCGCCATTGGCAACGCCGAGCATGCCGCCGAGCTCCTGCATCGACGAGGTCATCAGCCGGACATTCTCCAGCGAATAACTCCCCGCCGGTACGGTCTCGAAGGCAAGGGTCTGTGAAACCGGGCAGAAGCCGCGCGCCGACAGCGCCTCGAGATCGGCAAGGATCGGCTGATAGGCAACGATCGCCAGCTTATAGGCCTCCGCGGTGTAGCGGCCGTCAGCCTCGCCGATCTTCGGGGCGAGTGCCGCAAGCGTCGGATCGGCAGCACCGGCGCGGGTCGCGATCGAGGCGTTGAGATCGGTGACTTTCTGCTTCAGCGCCGTCGCCTCGTCCTTTGCCGCCATGACATCGGCGATGACGGTGTCGAACAGTTTGGCGGCGTCACCATAGCTTGTGGTTGCGGCCGGCATCTGCCATTGCTCGGCCTTGGCCTTGGCCTCGGTCATCAGCCCACTCGCCTTTTTAACGTCGGGGCTGTCGCCGGCGCCGATGCGATTGACCGTTTCGCGTTTTGCCGCTGCGTCCTCTTCCGCCGCCGTCAGCGCGGTGAGCGCCTTGGCGAGATCGTCAAACGTCGTTTTCGATGCGTCGTAAGCGTCGACCGCAGCATGCATCTGCTTTGCCGTGGCGGCATCGACAGCAGTCTTCATCTTGGCGTCGGCCTCGGCAAAACCCGGCGCCTTGTCGCCGCCTGCCGCCGAAGCGGCAGCCTTCGCCTTCTCCGCATTCTCCTTCGAGATGCCGATCAGCGCATTGCCGAGATTGATGGCTGCCGTCTGGAAGCCCGGAAGCGCCTTTTCGTAATCTTCGTCCTTGAGCAGCGCATCGGCCGATGTCAGCGCCGAGGCGCCGGTGTCATAGGAGAGCTTTGCCTGGTCGCTGGCCGGGCGCTCCGGCGCCTTGGCTGCGATTGCCTTCTGCTTGCGGCTTTCGGCCTCCTTCTTCCAGACGCCGACATCGGCGACGAGTTTCGGATCCGGCCGGAGCAGCTTCGGGATGGTGACGGCACCGACGCCGATGCAGATCAAGAGCAGTGCTGCGATCATGGAGATTTTGACAGGCGTCCACTTTTTCGGTTTCGGGGTGTCCTGCTGCTGCGGCATGCCGCCGCGCGGATCCCACGACATCGGCTGGATGCCTGTCGTGACGCGCGCGAATTCGCCCAGCGCATCGGCGCCCGTGCGCGGTCGTGCGCTCGGGTCGCGGCTCAGCATCCTTTCCACAAGGCTTGCAAGACCTTCGGGAAAGCCGGGGATCAGCACGTCGAGGCGGGGAAAGATGTTGGAAGGGTCGAGATGGATGTTCTTCCAGCTCTGCTCGCGCTGGTGCTCGTCTTCCCAGACCATGACACTGTCGAAGACGCTGGCATAGGTCTGCCGCGGCAGGAAAAGCTTGTAGGCGATCATGCCCATGGCGTAGATGTCGAGCGCGGCGGAGGCGGAAAAAGTGCCGCTGGCATAGATCTCCGGCGCGCCGAATTCCGGCACATAGGGCGGGATGATGTGCTCGCCGATCTTCGAAATCAGGTGCAGGTTGCCGATCCGGACCGACAGGCCGGAATAGTCCTCGGAGACGTAGATGCACTGGTCCGTCAGGGCATTGTGGGCGTAACCCGCGCCGTGCAGCGTCGCCAGCCCCTCGAGGATGTGGCGGCCGATCTCGACGGCGCGCTCGTAAGCCACCATTTCCGTTTCATCGAGATACTGGTGCAGCGTTTTCGACGGCCGCTTCTCGACGATATAGAAATTGTCGTCTTCCGGGGACGGCGGAATGAGGTCCTCGATTTCGACGAAGCGCCTGGCCGTCAGCGATTTGGCCTCGTTGATGGAGGTCCAGACCCGCTCGAACCGAGCCTTGTCCAGTTTCAGCGCCATATCGGGCGCGACGATGAAGACCGAATGGTCCATCCGCTTGTCCTGGGCAGGATAGACGATGAACTCGTTCTCATAGACCGGCTCGCCGATCGTGTAGCGGGCGATCAGATCACTTCTCATGCACTTGTCCCCCTGCATTCATTGCATTCATGAAACCGAATTCTATTCGCCCACCAGAAGCGGATCGCCGATAAGGCCTGCGGCCAGCAGCAGGCCGGTCTTGGTATCGCGAAGCGCGAAGGCAAAACGGGCATCGGCCACGACTCGAACAAGCTTTGGATCGATGCTGCGTTCCGTGATAACAGCCGTGGCCGCTGCCGCCTCCGTGCCGTTTTCGTCAACCTTGATCATCGTCTTCTGAAGGATGCGCGCCAGACTGATGTTTTCCTTGGTGAAACCCGGGAAACCCGCATCCTTGGCCTTTTCGGGCGCCACTCCCATCGCATTGAGTATCGGCATCAAATCACGCCCGTCGTTCAGGGAAAAGCGGGGGAGGAAGATTTCGCCCTTGGCGGCTTCGAATTTTTCCCCTTGCAGCCAGGAAGTGAGCACCTTCAGGTCCGCACCGCCCACACCCTTGCCGGAACGCGCGACCACCACGACCATGCTGTAGCTCTCGCCGGCATAGGCAAGGTCGACGGCGGTGAATTTCTCGTCGGAGCGGAACCTCTGCCCATCGCCGGCAAGATGCATCATCGGCACCGAAATCGTCGATCCATCCGGCCGCTGAAAAGGGCTTGCCGGGCTTTCCTTATCGAAGGAGGTCTTCCAGCGCGCCTTGAAGGAAAGCGCGCCGAGGCTGACGAAGCCGCCGCCGGGCGGTGCGTCCAGGATGACAGGAATGGCGCCCCGTGTCGCTTGTTTGACCCAGCCGTTGATGTGCTCGACCGATTTCGGTCCATCGAGATCCTCGATCGAAGGCTTGATCCGGTGGCCGGCGAGCATGGAGAGCGCATCGGGGACAAGCACCAGCTTGTCGTCGAAGACGATCGCGACCGCCGTCGTCAACGGCGCGTCCGCCGCTGCCGGCTTTTCCTGATACATCGAGTCGAGCACCTTCTCCGGTCCCTTCACCTCGCCGCCGAAGCCGAGGCCCTTGGCGATCGAGGCTTTGCCTTGGTCGGAGGCGCCGAGGCTTGCAAGACCGAGTGCTGCGGCAAGGCTTGCCGGCGACACCATGATATTGGCAGCACCCTCCTTTGCCAGCGTGCGGTCGATGAGTTCGGCCGCAAGCCCGGCTTGCGCTGCAAGCATCGCCTTGCTGTCGCCGGCATGAGCCGGGGCAAGCGCCATCAGGGAAGCGGCAAGACCCGCCAGCAGAGTGGATTTCGGCATGGTTCGCTCCTGTTCAGCGGATGCGATAGAATTTGGAATCGAACGACCATTTGCCTTGGGCGCCGGTCTCGTCGTCGCCGACGATCCTGAGGCTTCGGGCGAGATCATAGACATAGTTGAAGGCGGCGCGCTGGCCGACGAGCGGCGTCGGCACATCGGGCAGGTCGAGCACTTCGATCGGCTTGTCGCTGAGGATGGCAACGACCATGCCGACGCCGGCCGGTCCCTCCACCACATATTCGAAGCCGGTATAGGGATTGCGCGCATCGGGCACCACGACCGGCCGGGCCGGATCGAGCCGGTTGTCGCCGCTTTTGGCTGATGGTTTCAGGCCCATGGAACGCTTGTTCGGGTAAAGCTGCGTCAGCTTGCCGGAGGCGTCGATATCGACCAGGATCAGGTAACCGGACTTCTTGGTGGAGACACGCATCGCCACCTTGTCGCCGATGCTGACTGCGGTGCCGGGCAGCACGTCGACGGCGACGCCAGCCTCATTGTCGCTCTTCAGCGTGTTCTCGACGGCGGCGAGCGGCGTCTTCGCCTCCTCGCCGGTAATGACATCCCGGCCGAGCGCATCCGGCTGGCCATAAAATTGCGGCACCGGGGTGAAGCGGCAGTCTCCCGCATGTGTCCGGCAATATTCGTCCGATTTGCGCCGGACATAATCGAGCAAAGCGGCATTGCTGACATTCGGCTTGTCGGCTGCGCGCGCCACGCCATCCTGGACGCCTTCGATGAAGTGGCGGGTGAAGACGCCGAGCGCCGGCTTGGCCTCGCGGTCGACGAGGGCCCACTGCCCCGCGTTGACGGCCGACCAGACCATGGCGTTTTCGCCGCCGAAGGAGAATTTCGCTTCCTTGCCCGATTTGTTCGGCGGTTCGAGCGCTGCCAGCGCCGGGCCGAGGCAGCGCACGGTGCCGGAGGGTGCGGCCACCGCGCTGCGGCTGCCGGGGCCGACATGGCAGGCATCGATCAGCAGCGTGACGCGGCGGTCCTTGAGGCTGTTGAGCCTTGCGGCGATCTCGGTTTCGCGGATCTGGTTGGTGACGGTCACCTTGCCGCCCTCGCGCACCAGCTTGGCATCGACTGCCACCAGCGTCGGGCTGGTCGTTGCCTCCGCCCCCATTTCTTCCGAGCCCTGGCCGCTGAAATAGAGGAAGACGCGGCTTCCGGGTGTCGACTGGCGCACCAGCCAGTCGTCGATTTCGGCCAGGATCGCCTCGCGGGTCGCCTTGCGGTTGGTTAGCGTGTGGATCTGTTCCGGGCGGTAGGCAAGCGTCTTGGCGAGGAAGAGCTGCATCGCTTTCACATCGGTGGCGGAGCCGGTCAGCTTCGCCTCGCGCATCTCGTAATCGTCGATGCCGATCAATAGCGCGCGGTCGCCGGGCGAGCTTTCGATCACCGGTGTCTGGACGACGGGCGGCTGAACGGCGGGTTCGTCGGCGGCGGGCTGGTTAGCCGGCGTGTCGGCAGCAGGCGTTTCGGTCGTGCCTGACGGCGCCGTATCGCCGGCGGGCGGGGTGGTGATGGCGAGATTGGCCTCTTCCTGTCCGGACTTCCGCTGCTTCGTCCCGCCACCGGTCGTGGTGGACGCGACCTGATCGCCGGCGGCGGGGCCTTCGACGTTTGGGACGTCGCCGTCGGTCTTTGCGGCGATCCAGTCGCGGAAGGCGGCAACACGGGTATAGACGCCGTAATGTTCGGCTTCGGCGCAGCCGGCGCCCCAGCTGACAATGCCGAGCTGGATCCAGCGCTTGTCGGGACGCTGGGCAACCAGCGGCCCGCCGCTGTCGCCCTGGCAGGCATCCTTGCCGCCTTCGGCATAACCGGCGCAGACATTGCGCTCGTCGATCGGGTTCATGCGCATCGAGCTGTCGCGGTAGGCGGCGCGGCAGTCCTCGCGCGGGACGATCGGCAATTCCACTTCCTGCAGCTCGGTCGGCAGGTATTTGTCGTCCCAGCCGTGATCGGCTTTGGTGTAGCCCCAGCCGGTGACGACGGCCGGGTGGCCGGCGGCCTCCACCTCGTCATCGGAGGCCGAGGCAAGGATCGCCGGCTTCGATTTAGCGGGCTCGCTCAGCCTGATGAGGGCGATGTCGTTGGCGAAGACCTTGCGGTCGAAATCTTCGTGAATGATCACCTCGTCCACGGCAAGGCCCGGCTTGTCGGGGCCGTCGACCGCAATCACCTTGTCGATCTTCGACTTGCCCTCGACGATCAGCAGGTCGCGGGCGAAGAGATCCTGCTTGCCGGAGCGGCCGCTGGTGACGCAGTGGGCGGCCGTCAATATCCAGCGCGGCGAAATCAGCGAGCCGCCGCAATGGCCGCCGAAGCGGCCGCGCTGTTCGGGGTCGGGCGCCAGGATCTTCACCTGCCAGGGCCATTCGCCCTTCTTGGCCGCCTGGCCGCCAATGACCCGCCCGCCATCCTCGCCGGCGAAATCGGTATCCTGCTGCGCCAGCACGGGAGTGGCCAGAAGCAGCATGACGGACGCAATATTGAGGACCTTGCTGATCGACGTACTCATAGCTTGGCTCCGGCGGAGGTATAGAGGACCGTAAATCCGACGCGCGCGCCCTCGGGCAGGAATTCGCCGAGGCGTTTGGCGATATTGCCGGCGGCGCGGCGTCTGTCGTTCTGTTTCAGGAATTCGATAAGGTCGGGCATCGGGGTTTCGGAGGTGACGGCGACGAGCAGGTCCGTGCCGAAAGGCGCGACGACGGAAAGGTCGAGATCGAAGGTCTGAGACATCTCGGCATCGACCTCCTTTTCGCCCGGATAGAGGAACTGGACGGTTCCATCGCCGGTGACGTCGAAGAGCACGAGCCTGCGGGCTGATAGATCCGAAACCGTGACGCCGACGCGCTCACCTTCGCGATGGACGGTGTCGGAAGGCGTCACCCGCACGGTTTGCGGGTTGGTCTCGGAGAGCCGCTTCAGCGCATCGAGCGCTGCCATCCGGTCGACGACGAAAGGCATGTCGCCGGCACCGACGCCGGAGGCGACGACATCGCCGCCGGCAATCGCCTCGTGTTTTTCGGGATCGAAGACGAGTTCGGCATCAGCCCCCTCCGTCAGCTTGAACGGCGTGACGGCGGGATCGATCCCCTGCAGCACCGGATCGGAGCCGAGGGCGGAAACGCTGATCGGCGCGGGCTCGGCGGGCAGCGGAGTGTTTGATTTCTCCGCCGCCGTCTTGCTCCCCGCCCCTTCGTAATGATAGACGACCGCGCGATCGAGATCGGTTCCGGGCGGGCTTTCGGTAAAGATGTTCTGCCGCTGGTTGGTGAACTGGTAGACCGCCTGGCGCACATATTCGAAGAGTTCACGGCGGCTGACGGCGCCGTCGCCGTTGCGGTCCGCGGCCCCTTCGAAGGCGCGGGCGGTTGCATAACTCAGCGCACCGCGTTTCTGCGGAATTCCGGGAATTGATATCTCGGGCGACTTGGTATTGTCGTCGACGGCGGCGAGAAAGGTCAGCCGCTTGAAATCGAAACCGGTGGAAAGCGCATCCGCCGTGGTCGAAATCGGCGCGAGGTCGTCCTCCTCGATCGTATAGGAAGGCGCCTGACGCCAGGTGATCTCGGCGCCGCGCGGATCGACGTCGCGGGTCATGCCGCCCGCATGGCAGGTATCGGCGATGAAGACGACATCGGCGCCCTTGGCCTCGAGCTTGCGGATCAGCGTCTTGAATTCGTCGCCGAAGATACGCTCGCGCGATCCCGGCAGCCGGGTGTCGAAGCCTGCAAGGATATAGACCTCGTCGCGGCCGCTCGGTTTGGAACCCTTGACGCGTTCCGGCTCGCTCGACCCATGACCGGCGATGCCGAGCACGACGAGGTCGCCAGGCCCTGCCCTCTCAGTCACGGCCTCGATCGCATGGAAAATGCCCTCGCGGTCGGCAGTCCCATTCTTCAAGAGCGTCATGTCCTCGACGCCGACCGAGCGCAGTGAAAGCGAAAGGTCGTCGGCATCGGCGACGGCGCCGTGCAGCGGCGGAACATTGCGGTAGAGGTCGATGCCGATCAGCACGGCCCTGACCGCACCACGCTCGGGCGCCTCGATCACCTTTGCCAGGCTGTCGGTGGCCGCCACGGTCAGGAGGGCAAGTGCTGCGGCCATGGAAACGAATGTGGACATGGCCAGTTTCCCCCTCGCCCGGCCTATTCTCGGCGCCATTCGACGCGGCGGTTCAGCGCATCGACATCGTCTTCGGTGAGGTTTGCGGTCGCGGTGACGTCGACCGGTTCGGATGCTCCGCGGCCTTCGGCGTCGATTGTCGCGTCGAGTCCGTGGCTCTTCAGGAAGTCGGCGACGGCCTGGGCACGGCGTTCGGACAGCTTCTGATTATAGTCGTCACCGCCGCGCCGGTCGGTATGGCCGACGAGGATGATGCGACCGGGCTTCTGCTCCTTCAGCGCCTCCAGCAACTCCTGGGCGGCCTCGGTGCCGATCGAGGTGAAGCTCGACTTGTTGAAGTCGAAAGTGATCGGAACCGGAATGGAGACCGGCACGATGCCGCGCACATTCTCGGAATAGATGCCGCCGAGCACGCCGCTGCGGTGGTCCTTCTCGGCCGGCACGAAGCTGCCTTCAGGATTGTCGCTCGTCGGGTTGGCGGCAAGGATCCGTGCCTGGGCGGCGCGCTGGATGAGATCGGAAATCGTCTCGGCGGGCGGTGCCTTCGGCGTGCGCGTCTCGTTCTTGATGATCTCGATCGCCTGCTGGTAATCGGCAGCGGCATCGGCGAAGCGGCGTGCGGAGAAATAGATCTCGCCGAGCGTGGCGGAGGCCTGCCAGAGCACCTGCGGGCTGTCGGCGGCGACAAGCAGCGGCTCGTAATCGGCGACCGGCTGGTTGGCGGCCATCATCTCCTGGGCTGCGGAAAGCCTGAGGGCCGCGACGCGGCGCTGGGCATTCACCTGGAACTGGCCGCAATCGGCGCTGACGGCGATTGCATCGGCCTCAGCCGCGGCAGCACCGATATCCTTGGCGGCGACGGCGGTGTTCAGCTTGTCGAGAAGGGCGGTGCAAACAGGCGTATCGGCGTTCGCTACCTCGATCTCCTCGCCAGCCTGGGCGGGTTCGGCCGAACGGCCGAGGTTTAGCTGCGGCATCTTGATGCTGAAACCGCCGGGAAGCTTGAACTGTGGCATCTTGATCTGCGGCATCGGCAGTTTCGGCATCTTCGTCTGCGAAGACTGGCTCGGCTGCTTATACTGCGTGGGCTGCTTATATTGGGTCGGCCGGGTGGATGAGGTGGTGTCGGCCGGACCGATCAGCTCCAGTTCGTCGGCGGCAAGCTCCTGGCCGGGCGCCAGGTTGGTGACGATCTTGTATTTCTTCGGCGGCTGCTGGGTTGCCTGCTCGACGGGCTTCGGCGCCACCTTTTTCGGGGCAGCCGGCTTGGGTTTATCCACCACTGTTTCCGGCTTCTTGGCGACTTCCTGTTTCGTTACAGGCTTCGGCTTCGGAGCGGCCGCAGGTTTCGGCGCAACGGGCGGCTTTGCGGCCTGCTCGACCGGTTTCGCTGCAGGGGCGGCTGCGACGGGCGGGAGGGCAGCCGGACTATCGACCGTCGTCAGCATCAGCGTCTTGCTGCTGATCTTGGTGCCGAGGCTGCGGGCTTCTTCAAGGCTGCGGGAAACGGCATCCATGCCGCCGTCGATCGAGCGGAACATGCCGCCGCCGCTGCCGCCGAGATCGGCGAAGATGGTCAGCGGCTTGGAGGAATAGAAGACTTTGATCTGCTCCTGGCCGACGGGGCCTGAAACCTGCAGCTTGGCGCCGCTTGCCGGATCCGGCACCTGCACGCGCTTGCCGGCGCCGACAAGGGCATCGGTCTGGTACTTGTTCGGGAAAAGCTTCACGACTGCCCCATTCGGCGAGACGTTCAGCACCGTGACATAGGCGTTCTCGGTCGACTGGATGAAGAGGCCGACAACTTCGCCGATGGCGTATTTGGCTTCAGCGCGATCGAAGGTGATGGTGACAGGCCCGGTCTGCGCCGGCGCTTCGGTCAACGTGCGTTCGTTCTGCGCCTCGACGGCGGGAACCACCGAAAAGAACGAAAGAAAGGTGGCTGCAGCCAGGATGGCTTTGCGGTTCGGCATTGAAAAACCTCCTCTTCGAACATCTCATACTGTGTTGAAGATGAGAATAGCACTGACTGGCGAAATTGGGATGGTTTCGCCTGTCTTGCTTGAGGGAGGGTTACAAATTATTTGGAGCCGGGAAGAATCCGCCAAGCCAAAGACGTGAGCAAGACTCACGCTCGGCAATATCCGGCGCCTTTTATAGTCCCGTTCGACTGCGAGGAGGCGGTTAGTTCTTGGGTTTCTGCCCGGCTGATTTCAAAATCGAGATCAGGTCGCTCATTCCCTCGGGCGAGGAATTGTAGAGCCAGAGAATATCGGGATTGTCGACCGTGAATTCCTTGCCGGGGCCTGAGCCCATGTCGCGGCCGGGTGAGGTCGCATCGGGCAGCTTCGCCTCGCCGGGCGCCAGCCCCTTGGCGCGTTCGTGTTCGGCGATGATCGCAGTCGCCGCAGCAAAGGCCTTCTCGTCATGCTGGCGCAGCGCTGCCAGCGAGGGGTTTCGCGCCGCGAGCGCGTCCTCAGTCGGGCCGGAATAGGCAAGCCGCGGGGTCTGCAGCGCCAGCAGCAGGCCGATCGACAAGGTTATGAGCCAGGATTTCGTCATCGTCGTCACATCCGTCTTATTGGCGCCACTGCGTGACAAAAGCACGTCGCATTAAACTTGATTCATGCGACGTGCTTTCGCTCTTTGTTTTTATGCATGTCGTTGCCCCGGAACTGCTGCACCCTTCCGGGCGACATGCATAAGCGTCCCGAGAATAGGGAGAGGCCGGAAGGAAGGCAACGGCGCTCGGTGCCAATCGATTGGGAGGGTTGAAATCGGCTGGCAGCGGCGCTTTCGCTCTTTGTTTTATGCACGTCGTTGACCCCCGCTGCACACTTCCGGGCGACATGCATCAGAGGATCTTCAATTGCTGCAGGCTAAGGCGCAGATCGCGCAGCATCTCGCCGAAGATCTCCTCGATCATTCCGGTCGACCAGACGACCATGGTGCCGTAGGGCGAGCGCTTGCGCTGCATGAAGCCCGCCGTCTCGAAATCGATCAACGTCTTGCGGCATGTCTCGCTCGACATTACCGCGACAAGGAAACGGGCGAGATTGGACTGGTCGATCGCGCCTGATTTATCAGCCCAGTTCTGGATCAGCCGCGGCTTGGTGTCGGCGGTGAACATCGAGGCGAGCGCACGATCCTGCGAGAGCCCCAGACGCTGCAGCTTGGCCGAATCGCGGGTGAGCGAAACGACGTAATCATTGTGCAGATCGGCAAAGCGTTCGATATCCTCGGCGGTGTTGATGCCGAAGACCTTCATCGAATAGAGGAACTCAGCCATCAGATAGGTCGGCTCCGAGCGCAACTGCGCCAGATGCTTGTCGTCCTTGCTGGCCGAGGCGGCGCAGACGCGGTCTGAGAAACCTATTCTCGCCGCGCGAACCTGCTCCAGCAAGCTTATGTCGAGCGCCAGTTCGTCACCGTTCCATTCCAGCATAAGCATTTCCTGCCGACAAATCTTCGAGACGATGATCTTGTACTATCGCCGGCGCAGATCTCCAAATCGTTTGGAAAGCAACGGCTTGCTGAGAAGTCATATCTAGCCTACCATTTTAAAGACTTGACGGTCACAGAGTATGACGCCGGGGGTCGAGGCAATGCGTAGTTTTGGGTCGCATATTTTGTTTGCCGCGGCGCTCGCGGTCGCCTCGCCGGTTTTCGCCAAAGATACGACGATCATCGAGCTTCGCGGCGGCGACGGCGCGCGTTCGGTCGGCATCATTTCTTCCAACGAGGAAGCGGAGGCATCCGGGCCGGCGGCGATCACCGTTGGCGACGACGGCACCATCTACATCCTCGACCAGAACAACGGCCGCGTGCTCGCCGTCGACGCCGAACGCTCGCAGGCCGAGCCTGAGATCCTGCCGCTGCCGGAAAATGCCACGCCGGAGGACCTCGCCGTCGTTCACAACGAACTCTACCTTTGGTCCGACGGCGTCGTGCCGCTCGAGCGCTCAACCGATGCCGACGGCCGATCGCAGACGCTGCGGGCCGTCGACGGTGGCGGCGATGCCGACGACTACACCCGCTCGGTCTTCGCCTCGATGGGCTCGGTCTCGCCGGGTTCGCTGAACAGCATCATCGACGAGATCGGCCGCAGCACCAGCCGGCCCGAGGCCCGCCCGCCGGTCATTCAATACGTGCCGAGCCGCGGGCTCGGCGATATCGTCGCCGAGGTCTCGGCTGCCGCAAACGACAAGGCGGAGATCTTGCTGCGGCGCAGCAGCTCGGAGGAGAATTTCCTTTCGCTGCAGCTCGCTTCGGAAGGGCGGATCGGCACCGTCGAACTTCTCGACATCGACACCACAGGCAGACCCTATGCGCTGGTCGAGCTCGTGCCCGCCGACCGGCCCGAGCGCACCGGCATGCTGGTGGTGCGCTTCACGCCGAACGGGGCGATGGACCGGGTCTACGACCTGCCGATCGAACCGGGCACGGTATTCTCCAGACGGTTCGTGGCGATCGGCCCGCGCGGCGACGTGCTCTATCTTCGCTCGCAGGAAAGCCGGGCGCAGGTGCTGCGGCTCGACGGCAGGGAGCCCGGTCGCAAGCTTGCCGTTATCAGGCCCACCAAGCAGCCGACTGCCGGCAAGCCCGGCAAGACGCCGAAAGTGGCGATCGTGCCGAAATCGCGCAGCGACGTCATCGAGCGGGCAATCGGCTTCGAGACGCTGAACTGGATGGTGACATCAACCGCCTATGGCAAGGATCCCGGACCGGGCTGCGTCAACATGAACCGGCTCCGCCGTCCGATCTACCTGATCGGCAAGCGCGGTCAGACGGTCAAGGGTGTTCCCTACTGCTGGGGCTGCAAGACGCCGCTCGAGAATTTCATCGGCGGCGTGGAAAAGGGCCAGACCGCCGGCAACGTCTGCACCAAGAGCGCGCCGCAATCCAGCATCCTCGGCGTCGACTGCTCCGGTTTCGTCAGCGACGCCTGGGGCCTGAAGATGCACGTTTCGACGCGCGCCATCCCCGGGATCACCAAGCGCCTCTCCGACCCCTGGTCGATGCGGCCGGGCGACGCGTTGAACAAGCCGGGCTCGCATGTGCTGTTGTTCATGCGCTTCACGGCCGACAAGAAGGTGGAGGTGATGGAGGCCTCGCCGAATGCCTGCAAGGGCCGTGTCTGCCGCAATACCTATTCGCTCGGCAGCCTGTTGATGCGCGGCTACCAGCCGGTGCGCTTCAAGGGGCTCGACGGCTGAACGGTCGCAACCTCACGCCGCCGGTCTTGATGTCAGCCGCCGCTTCGCCATCGCCAGAAGCCCATGCGCCGCGACGCGCTCGGCATAGTCCCGATAGGCGGGATCCCGGCTCAGCATGCGTTCCTCCGCTCGCGCGCGCAGCAGGTAGATAAGACTGACGATTGCCAGCATGCCGGCTCGGGCAAGTCCTTCCGCAAGGCCGCTGGCGAGAAAGCCTGGGATCGCGACCAGCCACCAGGCGATGTTCTTCGAGACATAGGCCGGATGCTTGATGAAGCGATAGGGGCCGGATGTGATGATGCCGCGATGCGTGAGGTTTGAGAATCGCGGCCCGAAAGCGACGGTCGCCCAGACATAGATGACGGTGCAGAACAGCGTCGCGACGCTCCAGAGGATGAAGACGGCCGACCCTTCCCGGATCACGGTCTCCCAGCCCGGCCCCTCGCCATAGGGCACGAAGGCATGCGAGATCGCAGGGAAGAACGGCTCATAACAGATGAGGCAGACGAGCCAGCCGAGTGCCGTCGTCTCCGTTGCCCTGACATGCCATCCGAAAAGCTTGAAAGTCGCGACATAGCCGCCGGCGGCAAGCACGATGTCGACAAGAAAGGCAAGCTGCAACAGGCCTCCGAACCAGGCCGCCGAGAGCGGCGGAAACGCCCAGGCCGGCTTCTCGGCAAGATCGGAAAGAGCCGCCATGCCGCCCGAGAACATCAGGACGAGAAAGAAGCACTTGATTGCGAGCAGGCGCAATGCAAACAGCACGTCTTCCTCGCGAAAGTCCTGCATCAACACCGCGCGCCCGACCTGATTGAGATAATCGTCGGGCTCCTCCGCGACCAGATCGGTGACCGCGACGTAGAAAATGGTGGCGCCGGCAAGTGCGATGGAAATGGGAATAGTGGTGTGCCCTGCCTCGATGATCCATCGGACCGCCGACGACTGCGTAAAAAACGGAAAGACCGAACAGGCGATGACGACCACGCCAAGCAGCGCGGCGAGGCCCACAAGCTTCGTTCCGATGCGACGCCAGAAGATGGCGGGAGCCTCGTCTCGTCCCTTTCGCGATGCCCAGGTCGAACGAGCAACGCATGTGCCGTCGACGGCGATCCACGTCAGGAGAAGGCAGAACACGGCAAGCGCCATTGCCTTGCCGGGCTCAAGCTGCAGATAGGTCGAGAGCGCGATGCCGATAAGAACTCCGGCAAGGGTCGCAGCCTGGCTGACGAGAGGGCTCCCGGTTACGGTATCCCTGTCCTGCGGTATCGGCACGCGCTCGGCCTTTTCGATCACATTGACGGCTGGACGGAGCCCCGAGAGCGTATCCGTGCCGCCCGAGTCGCAAGCGCCATCGCGGCTTCAGCCGTAAGCAGAGACGCGTCCTCCGGCAGCGAGATCATCGCAATATCGAGCTTGTCATAATCGACCATGTAGTAACCCGATGCGGTTTCGATGACTGCCTCAGGCCTGATCGCCAATAGATCCTGCGCCATCGTGCCGACGAACAGCGGGCCGCCCCAGATGTAGCGGAAGGCATAGACCGGTATGCCCTCAGCCGAGGTGCCGAGCCGACGAATATCGATCTTCAGACGACGATCGGACCAGCCTCCGCTGGAACTCGATGAACTGCTCGAACCAGAAGAACCGCTAGAGCCAGAGCCGCCGCCCATGCCGCCGCCGGAATTCCCACTGGAACTGTTCTCCGAGCGGGAGAAAGCCGGTTGACTGCTCGTTGCGGCCACTTTTCTAACGGTGGGCGTGGTTCTCCTGGTAGGCGTGGCGCTCCTGGCCACGGGCTCTTCGCTGGCAAACAGCGTCCTGGCGCCTGGGTCGAAGATGCAACTTTGTAGTATTGCGCCTGAGCCTGCGATGAATGTCGAGCACAATAGGACACGGATGATGAGCTTGCTGTTCATGTAGGGCGCCCCCGGACCGCCGTTTCAGAAGAGATCGTACCTCGGATTTCGCTTTACCCATGTCGCTTTGGCGAGCTTGACGAGCCTGTCATCGAGCGACTTGGTCTTCGGAATTGCCTTTTTTTCCTGAGCGGTCAGCTCGGCGGCAAAGGCGGCCTCCGCTTTTTTCTTCGCAGCGCCAGGCATCCTCTTGAGTTCCGCCAGCGCCTGGTTCTTCGGATCGCCGCTGCCCGGCATGTTGATGGCAGTCGCCAGCGCGAAATAACGAGACGCGATGGCAAGGCTGTCAGCGTCCGCACCCTCTTCCTTCGCCAGAATGGCGCGGTCGAGTGCACCCCAATAGTCGCCGCGTTCCGCGCCCATCTCCAGCCACTTCACCGCTTCCGCCTTGTCCGCGGCAACGCCGACGCCGTCGCGGTACATGCGCCCGAGGTTTGTCGGGGCATAGGGCTGACCGCCCTCTGCCGCCCGCGTGAAAAGGTCGAGCGCTTTCGGGAGGTCCTCCGGAGCGCCTTTTCCAAAACGGTAGACGAGTGCAAGATTGTTCAGCGAATAGATGTCGTTGCGCTGGACGCCGGCCTCATAGAAGCGGATAGCGCGCTCGGGATCGGCCGGAACGTTGACGCCGTTCAGGAAGATATAGCCGAGTTCGTTCATCGCATAAGTATGGCCGAGATCGGCGGCCTGCAGCATCAGGCGCAACCCCAACTGCTGATCGGCCTTAGTGCCGCGGCCGTAGTAGAGGGCCTTGCCGTAGCTATGCAGGGCGAAGGGATCGCCCTTGGCCGCACCACCCTTGGCGATCTGGCTTGCCTTGGCTGCGTCGCGCGGGACGGAGGCGCCGAATTCGTAAAGGCTCGACAGTTCATAGATGGCCCGGACATGCCCGGCATCCATCGCCTTGTTGATCGTCGCAAACGCCGTCTTGGCGTCGCGGTTGGCAAGCTGGGCACGGCCGAGCTGATACACGAAGCGCGACACCTCGGGATAGGCCTTTATCGCCTCCGTGCAGGCCGGCAGTGCTTCATCGGGGTCGATCTCGTTCGGCAGCTTGCCTGCTGTCACGCCCTGCAGGTCGAGCGGGGCTGCGGCTGATGTATCGCAGGCGTCGAGCGTCGGCTTGAAGGTGACGGTCGCCGGCGGCAAGTCGTCGTTGGCGGCCTGCAGCGTCAGGGCGAAAGGCTGGCTTTCGGTGCCGATCTGCGGCTCGTAGGAAAGCGCCGGGATATCGGCAGCTTCAAGCACATGGCCGAGGCCGATCACCCGGTCTCCGGCGCGCAGCGTGCCCTTGTCGGGCAGGGCCGCGACCTTGAAGGTCATCTCCGCGGCCGATGCCGGCACGACCGGCAGGCTGGCTTCTACAGGGCCGACGCCGATCGTCGTGTCGACGTCGCGTGGCAGTGTCTTCAGATAGGCGTCGGCATCGGTCAACCGCACCTGCTTTTCCTGTTCGAGCTGGGCGAGCTTGGCGCCGGCATCCGCCGAGACGGTGATCGCGACGACACCTTGCGTTGCCTGGCCATAAGGGTCGCTCACGGTATAGCCGATCAGGCCGACGGTTCCGGCGGCAACACCTGATGAATCATAAGTCAGCGCCGTCAGCGCCGCGGCTGGCATCTTTGCGCCCTGCTCGACCGGCTTGCCGTCGAAGCTGAGCTTGCCGGTCTTGGGAAGCTGGTTGAGGGTGACGAGCAGCGCCGAGCCGGTCTCGTCATGCGGTGGGGCGATCGGCAATCTGGTCGTGGCCGCACCCTCCGGCACGCTCACTTGCTGCATCGATTCGACGCTCGGCGGCGGCGGCGCCGGAATGAAATAGAAGCTGTCCATCAGCGAGGAATTTTCCCAGGGAACCTGCTTGCCGCCGGTCATGGCGATCACGTCGCGGCGCACATCGGTCAGAACCTGGCGGATTTCCTTGTTGGGTTCGCTCGCCCGCTTGATGAAGGATTCGGAATAGGGGCTGAGCGCGCCGGTGCCATCGAGCGCCACCTGGCCGGGTTCGGTCGAAAAGGCGATCAGGCTGCCGAGATCGCTATCGATGCGTGCAAGTCCGCGTGTGGCGCCGACCGGTTCCAGTTTTTCCGCCATCCAGAATTTCTGGGCATTGAAGGGATTGTTGCGGCAGGCGTCGAGGAAGATCAACTGCACCCGCGAATTCTGCTTGAGATGGTTCAGGATGAGGTCGAGCGGCATAGTCTGCGTCTCGACGTCATAGGGCGTCTCCAGCGTCGCATCGACCGGCACGATGAAATTCTGGCCGCCCACCTGGATACCGTGGCCCGAATAGTAGATGAGGCCGGCCTCGGCATTGCTGGTCGAACGCAGGAAGCGGCGCACCGTATCTTCGAGCCCGATGCGGTCGACATTGACGCCGATCGTCACATCGAAACCGGCCGCGCGCAACGTGGTCGCGACCTCTTCGACATCATTGGCAGGATTGGGAAGCGAGGGCAGCGTCTTGTAGACCGAGTTGCCGATGACGAGGGCGACGCGGCGCCCGCTCTCCTCGGTGATGGCGGCATGCGCGTTACCGATCGATAGCAGTATTGCTGCAACGGTCAGCAGATAAGCGCACAGTCTCTTGACGCAGTGAAACTTGGGCATGGCTCGATCGCAAACATTCTATTGTCTATGTTCAATAAAATTTGCTGGCCCGCTGGTGCTGGCCCCCTCCGCATTCACAATTCAAAACTATTCCTTGGCGCTCTAAAAAGCAAGCTTCGCCGCCTCCAAGTGAATTGGAGCAGTCCTGTCAGATTGGAAGCCCATCGGCAGCAGGAAAGACTGTCGAAATCAGGAATTCAACATGCGGCCGGCGAAGTTTCCTCAGCCTCGAAACGTATAGTTGCTGATCGAGGCCGGTTTCATCTCGATGGAGAAGCCCGGCAGGGTGGGCGGCATGTAGGCGGCGTTCTCGATCAGGCAGGGGTCGAGGAAGTGTTCGTGCAGATGATCGACATATTCGATGACGCGACCTTCCTTGGTGCCCGACACCGCGATGTAGTCGATCATCGACAGATGCTGCACATATTCGCAGAGGCCGACGCCGCCGGCATGCGGCCAGACCGGCAGGTCGAACTTGGCGGCAATCAGCAGCACGGAGAGGACCTCGTTCAGCCCGCCCATGCGGCAGGAATCGATTTGCACGATGTCGATCGCGCCCTCGGCGATAAACTGCTTGAACATGATGCGGTTCTGGCACATCTCGCCGGTCGCGACCTTCACCGGGCCGATCGCCTGGCGGATCTTGCGGTGGCCGGCGACATCGTCAGGGCTGGTCGGCTCCTCGATGAAGAAGGGCTTGGCGAAGGAGAGCGCCTTGACCCAGTCGATCGCCTGGCCGACGTCCCAGACCTGGTTGGCATCAATCATCAGGTAGCGGTCGGGGCCGATGACCTCGCGGGCGATCCTGAGGCGGCGGATATCGTCTTCCAGGTCACGGCCGACCTTCATCTTGATATGGTTGAAGCCGGCATCGATCGCCTCCTGGCAAAGGCGGCGCAGCTTTTCGTCGCCGTAGCCGAGCCAGCCGGCCGAGGTCGTGTAGCAGGCGTAACCCTGTTTTTCGAGGATGGCGATGCGCTCCGCCTTGCCCGCCTCGGCGCGCTTCAGGATCTCGACTGCCTCCTCGCGCGTCAGCACGTCGGTGAGATAACGGTAGTCGACGATATCGGCGATCTCTTCCGGCGACATCTCGGCGACGAGCCGCCAGACAGGCTTGCCGGCCTGTTTGGCGAGCAGGTCCCAGACGGCATTGACGACCGCGCCGGTCGCCAGGTGAATGGCGCCCTTTTCCGGGCCGATCCAGCGCAGCTGGCTATCGCTGGTCAGATGCCGCCAGAAGGCGCCGGGATGGGCGAGAACTTCTGTGAGGTCAGCGCCGACGACGAGGTGGCGCATCGCCTCGATCGCCATGCAGCAAATGTCATTGCCGCGGCCGATGGTAAAGGTCAGGCCGTGGCCGGCAAGATCTGGCGCATCCGTATCGAGAATGACGTAGGCCGCCGAATAGTCCGGATCGGGATTCATCGCATCGGATCCGTCCAGGCTTTGCGACGTGGGGAAGCGGAGATCGAAGACACGAAGGTCGGTGATGCGGGTCATGGTGTTTCTCCCGATTATATGGGCCGATTATAAAGAGCCGATTGCAGCGGCCGGGCCGGCCGGCAAGTCTGCCGGGCCGGCCGATCCGCCGAAATCAGATCGTCCAGCCGCCGTCGATGGCGATCGCCTGGCCCGATGTGTAGGTCGCGCCGGCAAGATAGACGGCGAGATCGGCGATCTCTTCCGGCGAGCCGAGCCGGCCCATCGGCTGGCGGGCGATAAAGGCGGCGCGCGCCGCGTCGTAATCGCCCTGCGCGCGCATGCGGTCCTGCAGCGACGGGCTTTCCACCGTGCCGGGGCAGATGGCGTTGCAGCGGATGCCCTGACCGACATAATCGGCAGCGACGGCCTTGGTGAGCCCGATCACCGCCGCCTTGGTGACGCCATAGGCGAAGCGGTTCGGCACGCCCTTGATGCTGGAGGCGACGGAGGCCATGTTGACGATCGCTCCGTCCTTGCGCTCGATCATGCCCGGCAGCACGGCGCGGATGGTGCGGATCATCGCCTTGACGTTGAGGTCGAAGGCGAATTCGAGATCGGAATCCTTCATCTCGAGGATCGAGCCGGCATGGACGAAACCGGCGCAGTTGAACAGTACGTCGACGGCGCCGATCTCGGCGACCAGAGCCTTGACCGCATCCTCTTCGAGCACGTTCAGCTTATGGGTGGAAACGCCAGTTTCGGCGGCAAGCGTCGCCAGCGCCTCAGTGTTGATATCAGTCGCGTGGACCTTGGCGCCGATTGCGGCAAAGGCTGCCGCCGTCGCCCGGCCGATGCCCTGGCCGGCGGCGGTGATGAGAACGGTCTTGCCGGAAAGTCTGCTTGTCACATCGGGGGTTGTCATATCACGGGCCTTTTCTGGAATGTCTACGCTGGACGATGGAGTGCGGTTGATGTCTTGGCGAAGCTCGGTCGCGATGGAGCGCCTCGTCCATCATCGTCCGCCATTCGCCCTCTTTGCGCGTTTCGACCGGGTTCTGGCAAGATGCGCGCGGCTCTCTGTCTTAACTGGAGGAGTTGCCACTGTTGCAAAGGCAGACCAGCGCCGGATCCTGCCGATCGACTGCATGCAGAGGCTTGACTTCGACGACCTTCGCCGGCTCCAGGGCCGATGACCGTTCCCACGCGCTGCATGGTCTTCCTCCCTGTCTCCCGGCATGCTCTTCAGTGGTGATTTGTCTGTTTATAGACAAACAGACGATTGGCCAAGGGTCAAGTGCGAAGTTTTCCTTTTCCGGCTGCGGTTCTGCGTATATGCAGAATGATATTCACAGGGGGAAGGAATGGAGACCGACGAGTCCGACCGCTACCGCGCTCCTGCCCTCGACAAGGGCCTCGATATCCTGGAGCTGCTCGCCGGCGTTGACAGCGGTCTCACCCAGGCCGAAATCGCCAAGCGGCTCGACCGCAGCCCCAACGAATTCTACCGCATGCTCGATCGCTTAGTGCGCCGTGGTTACGTCACCCGGCTGGATGGCGACCGCTACTCGCTGACGCTGAAGCTCTTCGGCCTTGCGCAGCTCCACGCACCGGTGCGCCGGCTCGCCTCTTACGCCACGCCGCTGATGCGCGATCTTGCCCAGCGCACGCGCCAGGCCAATCATCTTGCCGTCTTCGATCGCGGTGCTGCCGTCGTCATCGCCCAGCAGGAGGCGCCGGACTATTGGGGATTTTCGATCCGCATCGGCGCCCATATCAGCCTCTTCGACACCGGGTCTGGGCACGTGCTGCTCGCCTTCCGCAGCGAGGAGGAGCGGGAGATGATGATATCGGAACATGTGCGCAGTCGCGCGGACGTCGAACTCGGGCCTGAATTCTACGATCGTCTCGACCAGATCCGCGAGCGCGGCTACGAGATGATGGCGAGCGCCCAGACATCCGGCGTCTACAATCTTTCGGCTCCCGTTCTCGGGCCGGATCGCCGCTGCATCGCCGCCCTCACCTGCCCCTTCATCGCGCTCGTCAATGCGCCGTCCGCTCCCGACATTACGCAGGCGATCACACTGGTGCAAAAGACCGCCGCCCAGCTTTCGCTGCTTGCCGGCGCCGATGTCGTCACCCCTGCCTGAGGCCAAAGAATTTCTATTTGAACAATCCATTCACCAGGGATAGTTTCACGACACCATTCTGGGAGGAAGAGCGTGTTCATCGACACCCATCTGCATATCATCGATCGGTCGGCGCTGCCCTATCCCTGGCTCTCCCAAGCGCCCGATCTCGATCATGATTTCCTCTACGAGGCCTATGCGACCGAGGCCCGGCGCTGCGGCATCACCACGGTGCTGCATATGGAGGTCGATGTCGATCCCGCCGCGATGCAGGCCGAGACCAACCACGTCGCCAGCATCGCCAAAAAGGAAGGCAGTCTGATTGCCGGCGCCATCGTCTCCTGCCGACCGGAAGAGCAAGGCTTTGCCGCCTATCTCGAGCGGCAAAAGGCCGATCCCTTCGTCAAGGGGTTCCGCCGCGTGCTGCATGTCGTGCCCGATGATGTCTCCGAAGGCGCCCTGTTCCGCGAAAACATCAGGCGCATCGGCGGCAGCGGCCTGACCTTTGACCTTTGCACCTTGCCGCATCAGGCGAGCCGTGTGACCGCCCTCGTCGATCTTGTGCCCGACGTGCAGTTCGTGCTCGACCATTGCGGCGTGCCGGATATCCGCTCGGATGCCTTTGAGCCGTGGAGGGCCGGCATATCGGAGATCGCCCGGCGGCCGAACGTCGTCTGCAAGATTTCCGGCGTTATCGCCTATGCCGATGCGAAGACATGGACGGCGCAAACGCTGCAGCCCTATATCGAACATGTGACCGCAAGTTTCGGCTGGGACCGCGTCGTCTGGGGCAGCGACTGGCCGGTCTGCACGCTCGGCGGCGGCCTCTCTACCTGGGTCGCGGCGACCCATGCGATGCTTTCCGGCGTGAGCGAGGCGGAGCGTTCGAAGTTGCTTTTCGCTAACGCACAGCGCCTCTGGTCGCTCTGACGTCACAAAATAAAGCGACCGGTCTCCTGGACGTGCCATTTCGGCATGTTTTTTGTACCATTCCAGGACAAAAAGTGCCCAATTTTCGGGTTTAACTCTATCTACATGCAAGCAATTGCTAGCCTTATTTATCTCGGCTAAAAGTTGTTGACACGGATATGGCGAATAACCCCTTGTCCGCTGCCTTCAGAAGGGAAATGAGATGAAAGAAGAACCGCATTCCGTCGATGTTCACGTCGGAAAGACGATCCGCATCCAGCGTCTATTGAGGAAAGTTTCTCAGACGGAACTGGGCGATCGTGTGGGCGTAACGTTCCAGCAGATCCAGAAATACGAAAAGGGTTCCAACCGCGTTTCCGCCAGCATGCTGGTCGAAATCGCCGGCGCGCTCAAGGTCGATGTCAGGACGTTTTTCGACGATCTGTCGACCCCTGATACGGCCAACGACAACGCCGCTCCCAGCGAGGAATTCGTTATTTCGCGCGAAGGCGTGCTTCTCAATGCGGCGTTCTTTTCGATCAAGAACGAAGCGCTTCGCAAGAAGATCCTGAAGCTCGTCCAGGCGATTGCCACCACCGGACAGTTGGATACCGAAGCCGCCGAATAGACCGGTTGTCCTTCACGCGCTCCGAACGGACCGCATGAGGATCAATGGCGGTTGATCGAGATCAATAGCAATCGATCGGGCTCAATGGCGATCGATCAAGATCAGATTCTCGCTGGCATCCTTCATTGCGATCTTGGCTTTGCTGCCGACCAGCTTCTCGAGATTGACGTCAAGCTCCCTGTCGGGATCTATGCCGTCCCAATCGATGACGACCTGCAGCAGCGCCATGTTCGTCAGGTGCATCAGATTACGCAGCTGAAGCTTTTCAGCCTCCTCCTTGGCTGCCGACAGCAGCCGGAAGATCCTTGCGTATTCGCTGCCGGTACCTTCGTGGTGTTGTTCAAACATCGTTCCCGCCCTCTTTGGTCGTGGAACCCTACGATTCCATCATTACTGCATCTTCCGCCGCGACCGTTATTCAAGCGTTACAGGAACCGCATTGCGCGTGACTTCAGCGTGCAGGAGCTCCCAGTGCGAGGTCGCGGCAAAGCGCCAGTCACGGTTGATTGGGCGGAATTTGTCCCGGCGCAGCCATTCCAGCACCAGTAACGCGTCGCCGCGCTTGCGCTCGACACGGTTCCCCCGGATGGCGGCGAGGATGTGGTCGCGGCGCGGCTTGCGGAAATGGCACTCGTCGGCCACCTTGGCATAGGTGCGCTCGGAGAAATGCAGGAAACGGCCGGCCAGCAGCAGCTTCTTGCGCTCGCCGGACGAGATTTCGCCGTCGGCGTAAAGCGCATCGATGGTCGGCTCGAAATCGACCCAGGGTACGGAAAGCGGTAGCCAGCCGAGCTCCTGCGGCGCATGTACCAGCGCGACGGCCTCGTCGTCGAGCAGCCGCCCGGACTCATAATCTTCGAAGATGGAGCCGAGCCCGACCATGCCGAAGGGCGCGCATTCGGCTGCCCGCAGCGCGCCCATGCTGGCGCCGCCGGCAACGGCGACGTCGTGTTCGAGTGCGTAAAGTATTTCCTTGTGCCAGACCGAAGGCAGATCGCCGAAATAGCCGTCGACGAGGCCGATCGCGGTGGCGCCGTCCTGAACGGCCTTCAGGATGTCGCCGGCGGCGGCCGGCGGCCGGAAATTGATGCCAGGAGACATGGCCCTTGCCGCGGCAAGATCGCTGCCAAGGCTCGGGCCGACGAACAACACCTTCATGATTCGGCACCTCTCATAGTGTTGACGGCGCGCAGGCCGAGCTGGATATATCGGCCTGAGATATCGACCTCCAGTCCCGGCACGACCACCCTGACGACGGAAACCGGCAGGGCCGGGTGCGGAAACGGCACGACGACGATCTGCTCGATGCCGGTCGCCGCCAGCCGGTCGGCAATATGGCCGATGGTGTCCTGGATCGTCGCCGGGCGGCGATCGCGGGCCTGGAACGAGCGCATCCGGCCGCTGTCCTCGCAGAGTTCGACCACCTGCTGCATCGCCGCACTCCTGTCGAGCCGCTGGTAGATGCGCGGCGAAAAATCGTCGCGGCTGCCGGCAATCGCGGTCAGCCGGCTCTGCGCCGCTTCGGTGATGGCGCGCAGCGCGGCGCGCACGGGATCGGGATGGCAGCCGCAGCCACCGCAGACATGCGACCAGCGCGCGTCGACACGGTCGGAAAGGTTGCCTGGCATGATGACGGCCAGAAAAGCGGGGACGCCGATATCCGTCGTCATATCGAGCAACAGCAGTTTCATGCCAGCGCGGGTAATCCGGTCAGTCATGACGTCGATGACCGCATCGCCGAAGGAGGCGGGGTCGATGCGGCTCTCCTTCAGGCGCTCGGGCGATTTCAGCTGGGTCAAGGCCCAGGCGTCGCGCTCCACCAGCTCGCAAAGCCCATGCAGGACCGCTTCGGACGGCGTGTTGCCGGAGGCAAGCCCATCGCTCGACTGCTCGAAGCCCGGCGGCCTCTCGCCGCGATGGTCGAGCCCGACGAGCCACCAGGGCACGAAGACGCTGCTGCCGGAAAGGATGTCGAACCCCGTGCACCAGGGAATAGGACTGTTGCCGATCTCGTCGGGCGCGCAGCGTGCGACATTGTCGAGATCGATCATCGCGGCACGCTCCGCCCGCATGCTCTCGACCGTCGCCTGCGTCAGGTCGGTGGGGGTAATTTCGGCGATCCGCGTCTCGACCGCCTCCATCGCCGCCGAGGCCATGGCGGCATCGTTGTCGATACCCTTGCCCTGAAAGACCGACAGCGTATGGCTGTTCGGCCTCGTTGCGAAGGCGACGGGGATGTTTACAACGTCGAGTGCGGTCAGCAGACCGACGCGCGTAATGCCGAATTCGCGCAGATGCGGCCTGATGGCTGCCAATGTCTGAGCCGGCGTGACGGCGCGGTCATGATAGTCGCTGACGCCGGCCGATGATCGTTTGAGGTCACCGGCAAGCGCTTCAAGGTCGGTGAAAGCAGACATACCGATTTGTTCCTTAGCGGAACCTCAGCGCATGTGTCAGGCTCTCGAGCGCATTGGCGGAAACGGTGAGCTCGTCCTGCTTCATGGCTGCCTTGGCGGCTGCAGAGAAGCGCAGTGACTGTGTCTGAGCTGCGGTGGTGTCAGCATTCGTCTTCATGTTTCATCTCCGATTGGTTAGGCAGCGCCTTGCTGCCGTTAACCTTCGGAGGGAAACATTGCCTGCGTCATTTAAGCGTTACAGGCTTCATTAAAAGGCGGTGCATCAGGGAAGTCCGGCAAGTTGCAGGCCCTGTATCAGCGGTTCCGTATAGGCGGGATCGCGATCTGGGACGAAATGACGGATGTCCTCACTGCGAAAATCGGGGAAGTTTTCCAACACTATCCTGGCGTAATTCCCAGCCTTGCCCCTATCGCCTGCCATGGCATGCGAGGCGGCGAGCAGACGGGCCGTTGCCTGCTTCGCCTTCACCGGTTCCAGCGCCTCGATCGCCATTTCATATTCTTCGCGCATGAAGTGGATGCCGCCGAGGTTCCAGTAATAATAGTCAGGCGGCAGCGGATTGAGTTTGAAGGCAGCGCGGCTGAGCTCCAGAGCTCGATCGAAATCGCCATCATGAGAAAGCGCGTCGGCATAGTCGGCGAGGATGTCGGCATCGTTGGGATTGAGATCCTGGGCCTGCTGGAAATATTCCAGGCTTTCGTCGAAGCGGCGCCGATAAAGCGCCACGAAGCCGAGCTCGCGATAGGCCCGACCGCTGTTCGGGTCGGACTGCTGTGCCTGCCGGGCAGCACCGTTCGCCTCGTCGAGAAGTTCCTTGTCCCGCATGCCGCGGATCAGCCATTCCATGCCGAGCGCGCGTGACATGCCGGCATGGGCGGCGGAGAAATGTTCATAACGATTGAGCGAGGATTTGAACCATTTGCGCGCCTGGCGCAGATGCTGCAGGTCGGTCTGGGCGATCAGCCGCTTGCCTTCCAGGTAGAGACGGTAGGCGGACGGCGGCACGTCGCCGATCGGCATCGCCAGTTCGTGACGCTCGATCGTGTCGGCAAGCGAGGAGACGATCCGTCGCGTCAAATGCGCGAAGGATTCGCTGATCTTCTGCATGACCAGCGGCAGCTCGATGGCCCAGATCACCTCCGATGTCGTCGTCCGCGTCAGCCGGCAGGTCGCATAGACATCCTCGTCGCGGCCCTGGATGGTGACGTAGACCGCATAGTCGAAGCTGAGGTCGAGCGGACCAGGCACGGCACGCGACGGATCGATCGAACGGCTGAGGATCTCCAGGCTCGTATGCGCCGCGATCACCTTGAAGCCGCGCTGCTGGCTGAGGCCGATGGTGACGTCTTCGAGAAGGGCCCTGCCGACGCGCTCCATCAGCGGATCGGTGAAGATGCTTTCCGGCGGCAGGATGATGATACGCGGCTGACCAAGCGGACCAACGGAAAGGTTAGGCGCCGACTGAGGATGTCCCGACGTCGCCTGTGCTGCCGGCACCAGGTTAAGTTCGCGGGCAAGAGCGGTGGTGCTGTCGTCCGGCTCGGTGTCGAAGTCGTCCTTCAGCTGGCTCTTGCACTTCAGATAGGCCTGACGCGCCGCTGCCGGATCGTTCATCCTGACATAGGTGCGCATCAAGGCGCGATAGGCCGTCTCGCTGGCAGGGTCGAGTTCCAGCAGGCGCCTGGCAAGCGTGACCTGATCTTCATCCGATCTGTCTTCCGATGTCTCGACCAGCCGGGCAAGATGGGCGGAGCGCAACTCGTCGACCCGCTGGCGCTCAAAGGTCAGCCAGTCCTCGGCGCCCTGCGTCGGCGATTTGACGCCTTCGAGCAATTCGCCGTTCAGCAAGTCGCCGTCGTCGGGTGCGAGCGGCCCTTTCTGTTTCAGGATATGAACGTCGACCTCCCAGCCATCGGCAAGGCCGATATGGGTTCGGGTCGCGGCAAGCAGTGGTGGAAGGCCGCCGGGAACGCTCTGTTCGATGCGCGCCAGCAGCTGGCGCAGGCTGCCCGCCCGCTTTTCCGGCAGCTCTGATTGCCAGAGCTGCCGCCTGACGGTTTCGCGGTCGAGTTCGAAATTGGGTTCGGCGGCGAGCATGGCGAGGAGAAAATAAGACTTCTCCGGCAAGGGGAGTTCCTTCCCCGCCGCCAGCAATCGCGGTCTTCCGAGCAGGCACAGCCTGTTCGTCAGCATCTGCCGGATGTCCATCGCATCTCGGTTATCACCCCTGAAAGCCAAGGCGCACAAGCGCACCGGCGGTCAAGAAATCATGTTAAAGCTATAAAGCCGCCGCGCATAGCGGCTTTGCTATAAAAAGAAGAAATTTCAGCGAATATTTGCATTTTCGCGTGTCGCTCGCCGAGAAGATGCTTAGCCGATATTTTGGATGGCTGACGTTTTGCGTTCCGTGGGGGCAGGTTATTAAGCTGTCGACGGTCCTTGTCACCCGCAATTCCCAACCAAGTCGCGGTCGCGCTACAGGCCGAGCGCCTTGATGTGCTCGATCGAACGCCGGGCGAAGCGGCGCCAGTCGGCCGGATTGTCATGCTCGGTGACGATATGCTCGGCCTTTGTTTCGCGGAAGAGTGGTACGAATTCTTCCCAGTCGATGATGCCGTCGCCGGTCGCAGCCCAACCGTCTTCCGTCGTGGTGCCCTTCGGCGCCATGTCCTTCATCTGGATGGCGATGATGCGGTCGGCGAACGTCTTCAGTTCGGCCGCCGGATCGGCGCCGGCGCGGGTGATCCAGCCGCAATCGATCTCGAACCGGACAGTGTCGCCGCCACCATCGAAGATATGGTCGATCGGCCGCGACCCGTCGGCCAGCGCAAGGAATTCGAAATCGTGATTGTGCCAGGCAACCTTCAGACCGTGTTCTGCCGCCTGCTCTGCCCCTTCGGCCAATTGCGCGCCGAGGTTCTTCCAATAAGACGCCGTCGTGCCGCGCTCTTCCGGCGCTACATAGGGCGGGATCATGATGGTGGCGCCCATCGTCAGCGCGATGTCGATGAAGCGCTGCGGCTCCTCGACCAGCCCTTTCAGCGGCATGTGAAAGCAGTGGCATTTCAGCCCGGCGTCGTCGAGCGCCGTGCGGAAAGCCTTGGCATCGGCCTCATAAGCCGGAAGCCAGGGCTCGATCGCGTCGTAGCCGAAAGCCTTCAGCTCGGGAAACTGGGCAAAGAGCGGTGGAAAATTGCGCGAGGAGTAAAGCTGGTAGGAGATCGGATAGGTCAAGTCTCTGCTCCCATTCGTGTCGGCCTCAGCTTCGGCCGGTGGTGCTTTCCCGGATGACGAGATCCGGCTCGATCATGGTGACACGCGGGTCGGGCAGCGCATCCTTGGCGGCGACGAGCCGCATCAGCCGCTCGACGGCAAGCTCGGTGACGATGTCGACGGCGTAGTTGACGCTCGAAATCGGTGTTGCCGCATGCTCGGCGAATTCGATATTGTCGAAGCCGATGATGGCGACGTCCCTGGGCACGTTCACACCGTTCTTCTGGCACCAGCGCAAGGCGCCGATCGCAAGGGAATCATTGGCGGCGAAGACGCCGGTCGGCCGGTTGGCAGCGCTCATCAGCTGGTCCATCGCCCAATAGCCCTTCATCACCGAATGGCCCTGCGGGTCGGCCGTCAGCACCGGTTCGAAGACGATGCCGGCTTCCGAAAGCGCCTGCAGGTAACCTTCGCTCTTTTCCAGATTGCCGAGCGGATTGGCGCTGTCGATGATGCCGATCCTGCGATGGCCGGTATCGATCAGATGCCGCGTCGCCTTATAGGCGCCGCGCCTCTCATCGACGCAGACCGCGTCAATGCCGGAATCCGGATCGCCGACGAGCAGCACGATCGGATAGTTCGACTGGCGGATCTTGCGAATGTGATCGAGCTTGCGATGGCTGCGGGGATAGATGAGCATGCCGTCCACTTGGCGCGAGCGGAACATCTCCAGCGCCCTGATCTCCTCCTCCGGATCGTTGTTGGAGGTGGCAAACAGCGTACCGTAGCCCCTGTCGGCGAGCTCCAGCTCGATCGCCTGCGCGGTGCGCATCAGCGTCGGATTGGTGATGTCGGTGAGGATAAGGCCGATCGTCTTCGTCTCGCGACTGACCAGCGACTGGGCGATGTGGTTCGGCAGGTAATTCAGCGCCTCGGCGATGGTGCGGATCAGCTGGCGCGTTTCCTCTGGGATGCGCGGGCTGCCGCGAAGCGCCAGCGAGACCGTGTTCACGGAAAATCCGGTCTTGTCGGCAATGTCTTTGAGGCGGACGCTCGATCTGGTCATCGTGAGGGCGGCTATATGTCCTGATGCTTAATCTTCCTTCCATAACCTTCCCCCGTGGAAAGTGAAAGTTTCCACGGGGGAAAGCTGAAGCTTCCTGGGGAAAGCGGAAGCGAAAGCCGCGGGATTCCGCCCCACGGCTTTCCTCGATCCCCATTATTTTCCTTCGGCATGCAGCCGTTTGATGCCCTGGTACTGCAGGCAGTCCGGATGCATTTCCATCAGCTCGATGCGGTTGCCGTCGGGATCCTCGATCCAGGCTTGGCGATTGCCGTCGAGGCCCGGCTTGATCTCGGCGGTGAGCTTGATGCCGGCCGCCTGGATCCTTTCCGCCGTGGCATCCAGATCGTCGATGGTGAAGCACATGTGGTTGACGCCGTTGGCGTTCCAGCCGGGCGCCCGGTCGTTTTCGGCACCAGGGAAAATTTCGAGATAGTGGTCGTCGGTGATGCGGAGATAGACGAGCCAGGTCGAGCCGTCGTCGTTCTTCAGGCGCAGCATCTCGGGAAAACCAAGGCGTTCGCGGTAGAACTCGAGCGAGGCGTCGAGGTCCTTGACCTTGATGGCGACATGGCCGTAGCCGGTTATTCCAAGCATGTTTCCTCCTCAGGGGCGGCGTCGGTCGCCGCCGTCAACGGTGTTTCGCAACAGAAGCATTTTTTGAATTAACGATAATACAAGATCACAATTGTACGCACCGCGCGGAATTGTCAACCGCCGGCAGATTCAATCCCAATCCGGCCCCCAGTCGGGATCGATGGTGCGGTGATTGCGGTCGAGCGCCTCTATGAGGGCGATCTCATCTTGTTTCAGCCGCAGTTCGCCGGCGGCGAAATTCGAACGGATGCGTTCGGCCCGGCTCGACGTCGGAATGGCGCAATAGCCCTTGGCGAGTTCGAAGGCGATGATCACCTGCTCGACCGTGGCGGCGTGATGGTCGGCGATCGAGCCGAGCACCGGATCACCCGAAAGCGTGCCGCGGGCTATCGGCAGATAGCAAGTGACGAGGATGTCGTTCCCCTGGCAGTAATCCGCAAGTTTCTTGTTTTGTATCAGTGGGTTGAGTTCGAACTGATTGTTGACGATCCGCCCCTTTCCGACGATTGCTTCCGCCTGTCGCAGCAGTGCGATGGTGAAGTTGGAGACGCCGATCAGCCGCGTCAGTCCCCTCTCCTGTGCCTCGACGATCTGCGAGAGATAGACCTCCAGGGGAATGGCGCCGTTGGGCGCCGGCCAGTGGATCAACGTCAGATCGACCTGGTCGATGCGCATCGCCTCCAGGCTCTTTTCGAGTGAAGGGATGAGCTTGCCTTCGTCGAAATTGTCGGTCGAGATCTTCGTCGTCATGAAGACCTCGCTCCGCGCAATGCGGGACCGGCGCAGTGCTTCGCCGGTCTCGAATTCGGTGTCATAGGTCTGCGCGGTATCGAGATGCCGGTAGCCCGTCTCCAGTGCGCAGAGGATGGCACCTATGCCATCCTTGCCGTTGCGGCCATAGGTGCCGAAACCCAGTTTCGGTATAAGATACTGATTTTCCATGTTATCTCCCTTTCATTCCGGTCGCTTCAGGCCGGTTCTGCCGAGCTTGTCGCCAGTTTCGAGCGATAGCAGGCAAAAATCGTCTGTTGACGCATGGGTATTTTTGATCTTAGTTTAACGATAATACAAGCCTGCTTCAGGTTTGGTCCGATGTGGGAGCGTTGGGTCTGGGAGGAAGAGATGCAACTACGCTGGAGCCGGATGATGCCCCAGCTGGCTCTCGCGCCGGCTGTCGCCGTCACCTTCGTCGCATTCATCGGCGCAATCGGCTGGACGGCATGGCTGTCGCTGACGCGCAGCCGCCGCGTCCCGGAATATGAGATCAATTGGAGTGAGTGGACGCGCCAGTATGAGCGGCTCTTCAACGATGCCGGCTGGGCGATCTCGCTGCACAACCTGGTCATCCTTGGCATCGGCAGCGCCTTTGCCATCGTCTTCGGCTTCATCCTCGCGGCGATGATCGATCGCGAACGGCGCGGCGAGAGTTTCTTCCGGACGGTCTTCCTCTATCCGCTCGCCGTCTCGCTGATCGTCACGGGCGCTGCCTGGCGCTGGATCTTCAATCCGCAGCTCGGGCTCCAGAATTTCCTGCATGGCCTCGGCTTCACCTCGGTCAGCTTCAACTGGCTGGCGAGCCCTGAGACCGCCATGTACGCGATCATTCTCGCCTCGATCTGGCAGAGCTCCGGCTTCTACATGGCCCTGATGCTATCGGGCCTGAAATCGATCAACACCGAAATATGGAGTGCCGCGCGCCTCGACGGCGTCAGCTTCTGGCGGCTCTATCTGGAGATCATCATCCCGATGATGAAGTTCACCTTCATCACCTGCGCCATCCTGCTCTCGCTCGGCGTCATCAAGGCCTATGACGTGATCGTGGCGATGACCAATGGCGGGCCTGGCAATTCCACCTGGGTTCCGGCCTATTTCACCATCAACGCGCTCTCGGCCAAGAGCAATATCGGCTATGCCTCGGCCGCCGCGATCACCATGCTTGTCATCACCGCGCTGATCTTCCTGCCGCTGGTGCTGATCACCACCTGGCAGCAGCGCCGTGCGAACGGGGGTTCGCGATGACCGTGGTGACGCAAGCAGCAGTGCTGGAAGATGCAACGAACGCTTCACGCGGCCCGCGCCGGCCTTTCTTCCCCCGCAAGAAGAAACGCATTCCCGGGCGCTCGATCGTCATATTGCTGTTTCTGACGATGTGCGCGCTGTTCTTCTGCGTGCCCCTCTACGTCGTCGTCGTCACCTCGTTCAAGACGATGGACCAGATCCGCGAGGGCGCGATCTTCTCGCTGCCGCATGTCTGGACGCTCGAGGCCTGGGACCACGCCTGGAACAAGGCCTGCTCCGGCATCAATTGCAACGGCCTCAAGGTCGGCTTCTGGAATTCGGTGCTGATCCTCTTCCCGTCGCTGGTCCTGTCGATCGCGCTGTCGATCGTCACAGGTTATGCGCTGGCGCTCTGGAATGTGCGCTGGGCGAATGCCTTCCTCTTCCTGCTTTTCATCTGCGCCTTCGTGCCCTTCCAGGTCATCATGTATCCGCTGATCCGCATCACCGCGTCGATCGGCATCTATGGCACGCTCTGGGGCATTGCCGTCGTGCACGCCGTGCTCGCCATGCCGGTGCTGACGCTGATATTCCGCAATTACTACAAGGATATTCCGCAGGAGATCATGCGTGCCGCGATCATCGATTCCGGCTCCTTCTGGCGGATCTTCATCGAGATCATCCTGCCGATGTCGGGCAATATCCTGATCGTCGTGCTGATCCTGCAGATCACCTCGATCTGGAACGACTATCTGATCGGCGTCACCTTCGGCGGGCTCGGAACGCAGCCGATGACCGTCATCCTCGCCAATCTCATCACCGTGTCCACAGGCGTCGTCGCCTATAACGACAACATGGCGGCCGCCCTGCTTACCGCCATTCCGCCCCTCGTCATCTATTTCCTCGTCGGCAAGTTCTTCGTTCAGGGGATCACCGCCGGCGCGATCAAGGGTTGACCTCATGCCGCGCGTTTCCTTTGAACATATCGTCAAGTCGTTCGGCGCGGTGACGATCCTCGACGATCTCAATCTCGCGGTCGAGGATGGCGATTTCCTAGTGCTGCTCGGCCCCTCCGGCTGCGGCAAGACCACGCTGCTCAATCTGCTTGCCGGTCTGCTCGAAGTTTCCGACGGCCGCATCATGATCGGCGAGCGCGATGTCACCGATCTCGACCCCAGGGACCGCGGCCTCGCCATGGTCTTCCAGTCCTATGCGCTCTATCCGACCAAGACCGTCTACGGAAACCTGAAATTCGGCCTTGCTGCGAGCCGCCTCGAGCGGGCCGAAGTCGAGCAGCGCATCGCCGCCGCCGCAAGGCTCCTGCAGATCGAGCCGCTGCTTTCCCGCAAGCCCGGGCAGCTCTCCGGCGGCCAGCGTCAGCGCGTCGCCATCGGCCGGGCGCTCGTCAAGCAGGCCGGCGTCATCCTCTTCGACGAGCCGCTGTCCAATCTCGACGCCAAGCTTCGCACCGAGATGCGCCTGGAGATCAAGAAACTGCACGATACGCTGAAACCGACCGTCGTCTATGTCACCCACGACCAGATCGAGGCGATGACCATGGCAACGAAGATCGCGGTGATGGATGGCGGCGTCATCCAGCAATTTGGTACGCCCGACGAGATCTACGGCAGACCCGCCAATCTTTTCGTTGCCGGCTTCATCGGCGCGCCGGCGATGAATCTCCGCCCGGCGCGGCTGAAGGTGGATGGCCATTGCGTCAAGGCGGGCTTCGATACCGGCGATGTCATCGATCTCGGCGACTATCGGTTTTCGCAGCGGCCGGAAAGCGGTGCCGAGGTCGTCATCGGCCTCAGGCCCGAGCATTTCGTCGTCGCCGATCAGCCGGTCACCAATGCAGCGGCAAGCTTCGAATTGCCGCTCAGGCATGCCGAACGCACAGGCTCCGACGCGACCGCCTATCTCGGCTTCGGCGATCAATTGCTGGCGCTGCGCGTCGATCCGGATCGTGCCGCCGGCCTCAGCGCCGGCGAGAGCCTGCGCGCCGATTTTCCGCGCGGCAAGGCCAATGTCTTCGACGCCCGCACCGGGCGCCGCATGTGAATAAGCAACCCAAGGGAGGAATGGAAATGATGAACAGGATACTTGCCGGCATCACCGCCGCCATGCTTGCAGGCGCCGCTCCCATCGGCGCGCAAGCGACCGATCTCGTGATCTACCACACCTGGTCGGCGCCGCCTGAAGTGGCGGCACTGAATGTGCTGAAGAAGAACCTGGAGGCCAAAGGCGACAGCTGGACCGACATCGCTATCCCGCATGACACCGGCTCCAACGTCAACCTGATGAACCTCGTTGCCGGCGGCAATCCGCCGAACCTGTTCATGGAGTCAAATCCCGGCGTCTATCGCGATCTGACGAAAGCCGGCCTCGGCCGGCCGCTGACGGATTTCTTCAAGGAGCATGGCTACCCGGACAAGTACCCAGATGCTGTGGCCCATTCGATGGTCGTCGATGATCAGGTGATGAAGGTGCCGACCGCGCTGCACATCGACGGCATGGTCTATTACAATATGGATGTCGCCAAGAAGCTCGGCATCGATCCGACGGCCTGGAAATCGCTCGACGAAATGTTTGCCGACTTCGACAAAATCAAGGCGGCTGGCGTCATTCCGCTGGCCGTCGGCGGCCAGCAATGGCAGGTGGGTTACCTCACCCATGCGCTGGCGGCGACGATCGGCGGTCCGGACTTCTTCAACAAGGTCTACGGCGAAAAGCCCGATCCCGCCGTCTTCGATACGCCGGAATTCCGCCAGGTCTTCGACTATCTGCGCAAGTTCCAGCAGGCGGCCGACGAAGGCTCGGCCAACCGCGAATGGAACCTCACCACCAACCTCGTCATAACAGGCAAGGCGCTGATGCAGATCCATGGCGACTGGATGAAGGGTGAGTGGCTGGCGGCCGGCAAGACCGCCGGCAAGGATTTCGGCTGCATCCAGATCCCGGGCGCCAAAGCCGTGGCTGCCAGCGTCGACAGCTGGGGCCTGCTCGGCGGTCAGCCTGCCGACAAGGACAAGGCCGAACTCGACTTTGCCTCGATCGTCGTCGATCCGAACGTCCAGGCGGAATTCGCCAAGGCCAAGGGCTCAACGCCGGTGCGCCTCGATGCGCCGCAGGACAGTCTCGACGCCTGCTCCAAGGAAGTGCTTCGCATCGTTGCCGATCCGAAGCATCAGGTGCAGAACCCGCACGCCATCAGCGACGCCGACTGGGAAAACTCGATCTGGGACGTGGCCTTCAACTTCTGGAGCGATCCCGATATGAGCGTCGACGATGCGATCGCCAAGATCAAGGAAAACTACAAGACCATTCTCGGCTGAAGCGGCTCGAGGTTTCTCCCGAAGGCGCGGTCCGTTTCCGAAACGGCGGGCCGTCCCGCGCCATCACAGAAAGGAATACCGATGGACAAGCGTTTGCTCGACGAAGACGCCGTCATGCAGATCTGCTTCGTGACCGACGATGTGCAGAAATCCGCTGCCTGGTTCTCGGAACTAACCGGCAAGCCGGTGCCGCCGGAAGGCAAAGCCGCCGAGCCGGATGAGGCGCGGGCGATCTACAAGGGCAAGCCCGCTGAGGTCGGCTGCCGCATCATCATGTTCAAGTTCGGCAATATCGACGTCGAATTCCTGCAGCCCGGCCCGGAGAAAAGTGCCTGGCGTGACCTGCTGGAGGAGAAGGGGCCGGGCTGTCACCACATCGCCTTCAAGACGAAGAACCTCACCGAGCGAAACCGCTATCTGGAAGACAAGGGCCACCGCCTGCTCCAGCGCGGCGAATTTGACGGCGGCCACGGGCGCTACGCCTATTACGACACGGTGCCCGATCTCGGCGTGATGATCGAACTGCTGGAATTCGACAGCGACAAGGAAGTCCAGCCGAAGCAGGCCTGAGGGATTACAGCACCTGTGCAATCCGTCTCGGGTTTGTTTCCGTCGCGGTCGCGGCTTCGACGAAATCGAGCCCGATATCCAGTACCGGGGCGCTGTGCGTCAGCCAGCCGACGGAAATGAGGTCGACACCGGAAGCGGCGATTGCGGCGGCCGTTATCGGCGTGACGCGGCCGGACGCTTCGGTGATGGCCCGGCCGGCGACGATCGCGACGGCTTCGCGCAGCTGATCGGGCGTCATGTTGTCGAGCAGCACGGCGTCGACGCCGGTCTCCATCGCTTCACGCAGCTGATCGAGGGTGTCCACTTCGACCTCGATCTTCACCATATGGCCGACGCCTGTCCGCGCCCTGCGGATCGCTTCAGCGACCCCACCGGCGATGGCGACGTGATTATCCTTGATCAGCACTGCGTCATAAAGCGCGAAGCGGTGGTTCATGCCGCCGCCGGCCCGCACCGCATATTTCTCCAGCGCCCTCAGCCCCGGCGTCGTCTTGCGCGTGCAGGCGATGGATGCCTTGGTGCCGCGAATGGCGGCAGCGATCCCCGCCGTCACGGTGGCGATGCCAGAGAGATGGCCGAGGAAATTCAGCGCGGTGCGCTCGGCGCTCAGCAGGCCGCGCGACGGGCCTTCGATGGTGGCGATCACGTCGCCGGGCTTGACCGCGTCGCCATCCTGAAGATGGCGGCGCATGACGATCTCGGGATCGACGAGAGCGAAGGCGAGTTCGGCGGCATCGAGACCGGCGATCACGCCCGGCTGACGGGCCGCCATCACCACCGTCGAACGGTGATCACTAGGGATGACGGAGGCCGAGGTGATATCGCCGGCAAGACCCAAATCTTCGAGAAGGGCTGCCCGCACCAGCGGTTCGACGATCAGGCGCGGAAGGGGAACAAGACTCATCTCAGGCACTCCTTGCAAGGGCATAGGGCGGCGTCGCGCGGGCGATTTCCAGAACGTCGGAAAGGCACAGCTGGCGCCGGTTGGCCTTGGCGAGCTTCAGCGGAAAATCGGTGCGGGCATGGGCGCCGCGCGATTCCATCCGCAGGCTGGCAAAGACGGCAATCAGCAGCGCGACGATGGCCGGATCGGCGGCAGGGCCGTTGCCTTCGGCAAGCGGCAGCAGGGCGGCGATCGCCCCCTGAATGGCGCCGGCATTGCGCAACACGCCGAGATGGCGCGAGACGATCGGCCGCACGAATGACGCATCGGCCGGCGCCGGGAGACTCCCGGCGGCGATGGTGCCGGTGCCACCTGCGGGCATGCCTGAAATGTCGCGTGCCGCCCGCATGCCCATGACCGCTGCCTCCAGCAGCGAATTGCTGGCAAGCCGGTTTGCGCCGTGCAGACCGGTCGAGGCCGCCTCTCCGGCGACCCAGAGACCGGAAACCGAGCTGCGGCCATTTGCATCCGTGGCGACGCCGCCCATGTGGTAGTGAACGGCCGGGCGCACCGGAATGAGATCATTCGCCGGATCGATGCCGGCCTCGCCGCAAAGGCTCGAGATGACAGGAAAGCGCGTGGCAAAGCGGCTGCCAAGAGCAGCGCGAGCGTCGAGGAAGACCCTGCCGCCACGGGCGATTTCGGCGCTGATCGCCCGCGCCACCACGTCACGCGGCGCAAGTTCGGCGCCTGATATGAGGGCCATGAACCGTTCGCCTCGTTCGTTGACGAGCAAAGCCCCCTCGCCGCGCACCGCCTCGCTGATGAGTGCCAGCGGCCGGCGGCGTGAATCGAGTGCGGTTGGATGGAACTGGACGAATTCCATATCGGCGAGCGCGGCACCGGCCCTTGCCGCGAGTGCGATCCCCTGGCCGAAATTGCCCATCGGATTGGTGGTCGCGTCGTAAAGCCCGCCGACGCCGCCGGTGGCGAGCACCACCCTTGACGTCGGCAGAATGGCGGCTCCATTCGCGGTCGCGCAAAGCAGGCCGGCGACCTGCTCGCCGTCCATCACAATCCGCCGCGCCTCGAAACCTTCGAGCACTGATATGGCTGGCGTCTCCATCACTGCTTTGATCAGCGCGGCGATGATCGCAGCACCCGAGCCGTCGCCTTCGGCATGGACGATGCGACGGCGATTATGGGCCGCCTCCAGTCCGAGCGAGAGTTCGCCCGCGCCATTCCGGTCGAAACGGACGCCGGCTTGCTCCAGCGCCGCGATCGCCGCCGGGGCCTCGGCGATGATGCCGGCGGCGACCAGCGGATCGCAAAGCCCGTCGCCGGCGGCAAGCGTATCGGCAAGATGCAGCGCCGCGCTGTCGTCGGCGCCCATGCTGGCGGCGATGCCACCCTGCGCCCAGGCGCTCGATGTCTCCGCGCCAAGGGCCGCGCGGGTGACGATCACGGAAGGTTCAGGCGCGAGTGTCAGCGCGCTCATCAATCCCGCAAGCCCGCTGCCGACGATCACCGTGCGTCCTGATAGCTGCTCGAGAATCTCGGTCATATCGCCAGCATCCTCTCGACGGCGCGGCGGGCGGCCACCGCAATTGCCGGATCGACGGTGACCTCGTGGCGGTTTTCCTCAAGTGCCGCGCGGATATTGGCCAGCGTGATGCGCTTCATATGCGGGCAGAGATTGCAGGGGCGAATGAACTCGACATCAGGATGGTGCACGGCGACATTGTCGCTCATCGAGCATTCGGTGAGCAGCACGACGCGTGCCGGCTTCTGCCTGCCGACATAGTCCGACATCACGGCGGTGGAGCCGGCGAAATCGGCTTCGGCCACCACTTCGGGCGGGCATTCCGGATGGGCGAGTACCGTCACGCCCGGATGGTTTTCGCGCATCTGGCGCACATCCTCGGCGGTGAAGAGTTCGTGCACCTCGCAATGGCCATGCCAGGCGATGATCTCGACGTCAGTCTCGCGGGCGACGTTGCGCGCCAGATATTCGTCCGGGATCATCAGCACCTTCGGCACGCCGAGCGATTCCACCACCTGTTTGGCATTGCCCGAGGTGCAGCAGATATCGGAGGCAGCCTTCACTGCGGCCGAGGTGTTGACATAGGTGACGATGGGCACGCCGGGATGGGCCTGGCGCAGCAGCGCGATATCCTCGGGCGTGATCGAATCCGCCAGCGAACAGCCGGCGCCGAGATCCGGGATCAATACTGTTTTCTCAGGGTTCAGCAGCTTGGCGGTCTCGGCCATGAAATGCACGCCGGCAAGCACGATGACATCGGCATCGACCTCGATCGCCTTGCGGGCGAGCGCCAGGCTGTCGCCGACGATATCGGCCACGCAGTGGAAGATCTCCGGTGTCTGGTAGTTATGCGCGAGAATGACGGCGTTGCGGCGGCGCTTGAGCTCGAGGATCGCGTCGACGTCATTTTCGAACATCATCCATTCGGCTCTGGGTATGACGCGGCTGACGCGCTCGTAGAGCGAGGATGCGGAAACAGGATAATTCATGACCGGCTCCTAATTATGCTCGCTTTGAGCATATCATAGGCAAAGAGATATTCTCACGGTGAGCATATGTCAATTGCGGGAGAGCGGTAATTTCGTTCCGGCCAGCGCCCGTTCTTCGAGCACGGTGTGGCGAAAGCGGAAAAGCTTGGCCGGCCGGCCGCCGGTTTCGCTTTCGGTTCCGCCGGTTTCCTCGACCAGTTCCTGCTGTTCGATGAGGCGGCGGAAGTTCTGCTTGTGCAGCGTCAGTCCCGCCAATGCTTCGATGGTGCGTTGGAGCCTCAGCAGCGTAAAACTCTCCGGCATAAGCTCGAAGACGACGGGGCGGTATTTGATCTTGGCGCGCAGCCGGGCGATGCCGGTCGCGAGAATACGGCGGTGATCGGCAAACATCGCCCGGCCGAGATTGGCCTCCGCCCCGCATCCGGCTTCCGAGACGAGCCCCGCCTCGTAAAGCAGTTCGTAACGCTGCAGGGCCAGATCCTCGTTCCAGCCGCCGCCGTCGAGGCCGAAGGTGAAATCCGCGCGGCGATGGCGATGGTCACGCCTTGCCGGATCGGCATCGGCCCAGCTCCTCAGACGCGCCATGATCTCGTCAAGCACGGCCGGCCGTCCCTGCCGGTGGTCTTCCCAGGGGAAATATTCGTACCAGCCATGCCATCCCGGCCGGCCGGCGCCCGACTGCTCGTTGACGAGGCCGAGATAGCTGATCGAGATCGTCCGCCCGCCTGGGATGTCGTTGTTCCGGTCTCGGTCGGCGAAGGTATAGAGCTGTTCGAGATAACCGACGGGATGTTCCGTCTGCTCCTGCACCCATTCGCGCAGGCCAGATTGCAGGGTGCGATGCCCCATTTCGAAGGGCCCTGACGGCAGCGCGTTGCCGGAACGGATGGTCATCACGCGCGGCTCGTCCCCCGTCACCGCGACGAGCACCGCAATCAATTCCGCATGCGCAAAGCCGATCGTCACAGGGGACCGAATACTCCGTTCCGAATGAATCGAACGGATAATTCCTGACACAGGCCGGGACGGAAGCCAATGGAGGGGAAGCGCCTTTGCGGCGCTTCCCACATCATCGAGGCAATAGAGCGCGTTTGCTCTCAGCTATTGCCCGTGTCGCTTTTCAGCCGCTGCAGGAAGATTTCCAGTTCCGCGTCGTCGATACCGACGAGATGGCGCTTTTCCGGATAGGCGCCGGTCCGGACATCCTTCGCAAATTCGGTGAAGGCGGCGATGCGCTCGCGCTGCAGCCGGTCGTGTTCGGCGGCAAAGTCGCGGTAGACCTTGGCATGGCGCGGAGTGTGGTCGCGATTGGCGCCGAGCACGTCGTCGGCGAAGAGATATTGGGCGTCGCAGCCGCTGCCTGCCCCCATGGAGATCATCAGCATCGAGGTGTTGCTGCTGATGGCGGCAGCGACATCCCCCGGCACGACCTCGATTTCGGCGGCGAAGGCGCCTGCCTCTTCCAGCGCCTTGGTCTGCCGCCAGATTTCGGCCGCACTTGCCGCCGTCTTGCCGACGGCGCGAAAGCCGCCGGTCCAGGTCGCCTTCGAAGGGATCAGTCCGAGATGGCCACAGACCGGAATACCCTCGTCCCGCATGCGCCGGATCGTCTGCAGGCTTGCCGCGCAATAGACCGCATCGGCGCCCGCCTTCAGCGCCGCGAAGGCCGCACGAAGATAGTCCTCGGCCGAGACATGATCGCCATATTCGAGCCCCGGAATGGCAAAGGGCGTGGGGGCGATTTCGCGAAAGACCGGCCCGAGCAGCGAGGGCGGCACGGAGACGATGTCGATCCCAGCCTTTTCGGCGGCGTCCGCTTCCTCCAGCGAGGTGACGCGCAGCATGGTGAGCTGGCGCTTGCCTTTTTCCGAAAGCAGATCGGCGACGGTTGCGCGTCTATGTTTCTTCATCATCAATTCCTTTGAAAAAATCGGGTGAAAATGTCGGGCGGCTCAGGCGGCGAGCAGGGATTTCAGCTTGATGTCGCTGGCTGCGAGTGCTGCCGGGTTCGGATGGGCGCGCGCTGCGATCAGCATTTCGGCGAGCCTGATATCGCGTGCCACCGCATTGCCCGGTCCGATGCCGCTTGCGGCGATCAATCGACCGTCGGCGTCGAGATGGAAGAGAATGAAGGCGCCTGCGCCGAGCTCACGGCGCTGATGCGTGGCAGCCCCTTCGGCAAGGCCTGATATCTGCAGCGTCATGTCGTACTGATCCGACCAGAACCACGGCACCGCCGAAACGGCTTCGTTGAGGCCGAGCATGTTGGCCGCGGCCAATGTCCCCTGCTCCTGGGCATTGCGCCAGGATTCGAGCCGCACCCGCCGACCGCCATAGATCGACAGCGGAAAGGAGCAGCAATCGCCGGCCGCAAAGACATCAGCTGCGGAGGTCTGGAGATAGGTGTCGACGGCAATGCCGTTGTCGATTGCCAGGCCTGCCCTTTCGGCGATCTCGACATTCGGCCGTGCACCAATGCCGACGAGGACGAGATCGGCTTCGATCACCTCGCCGGTCGACAATCGGATCTTGGCTTTGCCGTTTTCGGCAGTCAGCGTCTCGATGGAGACGCCGCAGCGGATATCCACGCCCTCGGCACGGTGGCGCTCGGTGAGCAGATGGGCGATCTCCTCCGGCACGCCACGCTTCAGCACGCGTTCCAGCCCCTCGATGACGGTGACGTCGGCTCCGAGCAGCCGCGCCGTTGCCGCAAGCTCCAGTCCGATGAACCCGCCGCCGATGATGGCGATATGCCGTCCCGGCTTCATCGCATCGCGCAATGCCGCCGCATCGTGATGCGTCCTGAGCGAACGAATATGCAGGCTGCCCTCCGGTGCTCCGGGGAACGATCGCGCGGCGGCACCCGTCGCAAGCAGAAGCTTGTCGTAGGAAAGCACGGTACCGTCCGAAAGCGTGACGGTCCTGGATGCGGGATCGACATCCCTTGCCTCGAGGCCGGTCAGCAGCCGGATGCCGTTTTCGATATATTTTTCCGCCGCAGCGATGAATTTCGGATCGCCTGCATCGGCGGAGCCGGCCTTCGAAAGCGGCGGCCGTTCATAGGGCGGAAGCGGCTCGGCGCCAACCAGCGTTATCTCGCCGGCAAAGCCCTTTTCCCGCAAGGCGAAGGCGGCGCGCGCACCGCATTCGCCCGCGCCCAGGATGACGAAATGAGCCACGCCAACCTCCCTCAGAGCGAGATGAAGACGGCACCGTCTTCGATCTTGACAGGATAGGTCTTGAGGTTGACGCAGACCGGCGCACCCTTGGCTTCGCCCGTCTTGTAGTTGAAGCGGCCGTTATGCTTTGGACATTCGATGATCTCATCCATGACAAGCCCGTCGGCGAGATGGATATGTTCATGCGTGCAGAGCCCGTCGGTCGCGAAAAATTCGTCGTCCGGGCTGCGATAGACCGCGAATGTGCGCCCGTCATGGTCGAAGCGGATGACATCCTCCTCGTCGATCTCATCCTTGTCGCAGACCTGGATCCAATTTCCGCTCATCTTGTCCTCCGATTGTAATTATTGCGCGGCCGGGGCCAGCTCGTTGTGGAATTCCTCGCGATAGGGCCGCGCGGTGGCCGGCAGTTCGCGCCTCAGGAAATAATCCTCGTTGCGCAGCTGGCGCAGGAAGGCCGGGATCATCTCGCGATAGCCGGACCAGATCGATGGGTTCGGCGCCGGCAGGTCGTGCTTGATCATCGCGTGTAGCCTGGGCAGCGCGTGGTAGGGCACCATCGGAAACATGTGATGTTCGACGTGGTAGTTCATGTTCCAGTAAATGAAGCGGCTGATGGGGTTCATATAGACCGTGCGGCTGTTCAGCCGATGGTCGGTCACGTTGTCGGCAAGGCCGCCATGCTGCAGCAGACCGGTCAGCACATGGTGCCAGGCGCCATAGAGGCGCGGCAGGCCGATCAGCATCAGCGGCAGGATCGAACCCGTGGCGATCGCGGCCGCGATCGTCACGACATAGATCACCAGCCAGATGCGGGCGATGCGGATGGCCTTTGGCTGCTCCATCTCCGGGATGAAGGTCTTCTCCGCCGCGCTGACGCCGCCGAAGGCATTGCGCAGCATGTCGACGATCGCATGCCAGGCGTCGAGGATGCCGAAGAAATTAAGCACCAGCCGGAAGAGATCAGGCGGCCGCATGACGGCGATCTCGGGATCGCGGCCGACGATCACCGTATCGGTGTGATGGCGCGCATGGCTCCAGCGCCAGGTCACCGGATTGCGCATGATCATGAAGCAGGCGATCTGGTAGACGACATCGTTCATCCAGCGCGTCTTGAAGGCGGTGCCGTGACCGCATTCGTGCCAGCGGCTGTCGGAGGCCGAGCCGTAGAGCACGCCATAGGCGAGGAAGAAGGGCACGGCCACCCACGTGCCCCAGAAATAGATGCCGAGCCCGGCAAAGATTGCCATGGCGCCGAGCCAGATGATCGTGTCGCGGATCGCCGGCGCATCGGAGCGCTGCATTAGCGCCTTCATCTCCTTGCGGGGAATGTCGGTGTGATACCATTCGGCTGCCGCAAGCCCCGTCTCGACGGCGGTGCGGCCGCTTCCGCCGAGGAGGTCGTAGTCACGTTTCTTCGTCTGGGTCGCCATTATCCGCCTCCCGTTATGCCCTTGCCTGGGAGAATAGGTTGACTTTGGAAAGCGCTCAATGCAGGCTTGATATAATCTATCAAAAGCCATCATAAATGGCTTGCATTCATGATTGAATCCATCAGGAACGCCGATGCGCCGTCCCACCATATCCGATCTTGCCCGCGCCTCCGGCGTCAGTGTCGCCACCGTCGACCGCGTTCTCAACGCGCGCCACCGGGTGCGCGAGGAGACAGCGCGACGGGTCTATGATGCGGCGCAGTCGATCGGCTATCACGCTGTCGGCCTGATCAAGCAGCGCGTCTTCGAGGATCTGCCGCAATACAGGCTCGCCTTCCTGCTGCAGAAGCCGATGCAACCCTTCTATCAGAGCTTCGTGCGTGAGATCGAAACCGCGGCACGGGCGCTGACGAGCGCGCGCATCCAGACGCAGATCGACTTTCCGTCAGCCGCGACACCGGCTGCCATCGTCGAAAAAATCAAGACGCTCGGCGCGCGCAACCAGGCCGTTGCTCTCGTTGGCCCGGATTATCCGGCGGTGACGACGGCGGTGGAGGAGTTGAAGGAGCGCGGCATTCCGGTGTTCTCGCTGCTTTCCGATCTCGCCACCGGCGTGCGCGACGCCTATGTCGGCGTCAACAACCGCAAGGTCGGGCGCACCGCCGCCTGGACCATTGCGCGCACGGCGCACAAGCCCGGCAAGGTCGCCTGTTTCGTCGGCAGCCACCGCTTTCACGGCCATGAGCTCAGAGAAATCGGCTTCCGCTCCTATTTTCGCGAGAATGCGCCTGAGTTCGATGTCGTCGACACGCTGATCAATCTCGAGACTGCCGAGATCACGCATGAGGCAACGTTGACACTTCTGCAGAAATATCCCGATCTCGTCGGCCTCTATGTCTGCGGCGGCGGCATGGAGGGGGCAATTTCGGCATTCCGCGAAGAAGGTGTCGGCGGCAAGATTGTCCTGGTGGTCAACGAGCTGACGCCCGACAGCAAAGCCGGCCTTGCCGACGATATCGTCGCCATGGCGATCGGCACCCCCCTGCCCGCCCTCTGCAAGGAGTTGATGGTGCTGATGACGGGTGCGATCGAAAACGGCGAAACGGCTGTTCCCGGGCAGCTCTTCCTGCCTTTCGATATTCATATTTCCGAGAACATCTGAGGCGTGATGGAATTCCATCATTCCGTTCGAAATTCTCTCAGCAATGAAAGCGGGCACCGGCGATGACGGATGGATTGCGACGCGAATTCCGATAGAGATTCGCTGACCCATTCACGAGGACTGCTCCGCTCTGATGCGGAGACCAGGAGGAGATACCGATCATGACTTCGATCCGTTTTGCGCTCAACCATATGGCCGCGCCGTCGCTTGCCATCGAGGATTTTTTCGCGCTGGCCAGATCGCTCGGTATCGATGCCGTCGAGATCCGCAACGACCTTTCCGGCAATGCCATCCTTGACGGCACCCAACCCCAGGTGATCAGGCAAGCGGCTGCCCGCCATGGTCTGACGATCATCTCGATCAACGCTCTGCAGCGCTTCAACGAGTGGAACGCAACCAGGGCTGCCGAAGCGCAGGAACTGATCGATTATGCCGGCGCCTCGGGCGCCAAGGCGCTCGTCCTCGTTCCGAAGAATGATGGCACCGGCTGCGCCGATGGCGAACGGCAGGCCAATCTGCGCCAGTCCCTGGCCGCGCTGAAGCCGATGCTGGAGAAAGCCGGCATTATCGGTCTCGTCGAGCCGCTCGGTTTCGAGATCTGCTCGCTGCGCTCGAAGACCGAGGCGGCCGAGGCAATCAGGGAGCTCGGCGCGGAATCGACCTTCAGGCTTGTCCACGACACCTTCCACCACCATCTTGCCGGCGAAGCGGCGACTTTTCCTGATCTGACCGGCCTTGTGCACATCTCCGGCGTCGACGACCCGGCTGTTTCCGTTGCCGATATGCGTGATTCCCACCGTGTCCTGGTCAATGCCGACGACCTGCTCGACAATGCCGGGCAGGTCAGGGTGCTGCTGCAGGCGGGTTATACCGGCCCGTTCTCCTTCGAGCCCTTCGCGGCGGAGGTGCATGCGCTGAAGGACCCGGCCGGCGCGCTGCGCGCCAGCATGGAGTATCTGGCAGCGCGGGTTTAAAAGCCGCCCAGTCGCCCGCAGTTATTCCCGGCCTCTGAACCGGCGCTGATAGGCCGGATCGTAGAGCGAGCTTTCGCGGAAATCTTCTGCCGCGAGCGAGGGGCCAACAAAGATGATCGCTGTGCGTTCGATCGGTTCGGCGGCAACCTTTGCCTCGATATCGGCGAGCGTGCCGCGCAGGATGCGCTCGTCCGGCCAGGAGGCCTTGACGACGATCGCGACAGGGCAGTCGGAGCCGTAAAGCGGCGTCAACTCTTCGACCACTTGCTTCAGCGCGTGGATTGCCAGATGGATCGCCAGCGTGGCACCCGTCGCGCCGAACTTCGCCAGTGTCTCGTCGTTCGGCATCGGTGACGCGCGGCCGGAAACGCGGGTCAGCACCAGGCTTTGGGCCACGGCCGGGATCGTCAGTTCTCGGCCGAGCGCCGAGGCCGCGGCGGCAAAGGCCGGAACACCAGGCGTCATCGTATAATCGATGGCATGCTTTTGCAGCCGGCGGACCTGCTCGGCGACCGCACTCCAGACCGAGAGATCACCGGAATGCAGCCGGGCGACATCCTGGCCGGCCGCGGCAGCGCGAAGATATTCCGCCTCGATCTCATCGAGCGACATCGGCGCCGTGTCGACGATGCGCGCACCCGCCGGACAATATTGCAGCAGCTCCGGCGAGACGATCGAGCCGGCATAAAGGCAGACCGGGCACCGGGCGATGAGATCGCGGCCACGCACCGTGATCAGATCCGCAGCACCTGGCCCGGCGCCGATGAAGTGCACCGTCATCTCGTCATCCTTTCGTCCAGCGCCACTGCGTCACCGGCATCGCCGGCCGCCAGCCGCTCATGCCGCCGACGGGTTGTGCGCGCGATATTTCGATCCGCGTGAGGAAACCGCCGCGTTTGGCATGTTCACCGAGCAGCACCGCTTCCATCTCCAGCGTCACGGCATTGGCAACGAGCCGCCCTCCCCGCTTCAGCGCGGCAATCGCAGTATCGACAACACCCGGTTCGCTGCCGCCGCCGCCGAGGAAGATCACATCCGGTTCCGGCATGCCCTTCAGTGCATCGGGCGCCGTACCCTCAACGACGGCAAGATTCGGTACCCCGAAGGCGGCTGCGTTGCGGGCGACCCGTGCGGCCCGTTCCGGCGACTGTTCGACGGCGATCGCCTTCAGGCTGGGATCGGCGAGCATCCATTCGATGCCGATCGATCCCGAGCCCGCGCCGATATCCCAGAGCAGTTCGCCATGACGCGGCGCGAGCGCCGAAAGCGTCATCGCCCGGATTTCGCGTTTGGTGATCTGTCCGTCATGCTCGAACAGTTCGTCCTCGAGCCCGGCGGCAAAAGGCAGAACGCGAGCCCCCTCCCCTGCCGCGATATCGAGTGCGCAGACATTCAGGGGATCGATGTCCACGAGATCGAAATCCGCAGCCACAGCACTTCTTTGCCGGTCCCGAGCGCCGCCAAGCGCCTCGAGCACTGTAAGTCGGGACTGACCGAAGCCAGCAGCAATCAGCAGCGCAGCCAGATCGCCAGGCCCCTTCTCGTCCGAGGTCAACGCGAGGATGCGCCGTCCGGGGTGTAGATGCGGCCGGATCAGATCGATCGGCCGTCCATGCAGCGAGATCGTTGCGACGTCCTGCAGCGGCCAGCCAAGGCGGGAGGCGGCAAGGCTGAAGGCCGAGGGCGCGGGGATGGCGTGCATCTCTTCGGCCGCCACATGGCGGGAGAGTGTCGCGCCGACGCCGTAGAGAAACGGATCGCCGGAGGCGAGCACGACGACAGGCGTGCCACGCCTTTCGAGGATAGCCTCGACCGAGCGCTCGAACGGGCTCTGCCAGGAAAGCTTTTCGCCTGTGATGAGCGATGCGGCAAGCGCGTGGTGCCGCACGCCGCCGAAGACGGCGGGTGCGGTCGCGATCAGCCTGTTCGCCTCCTCGCCCAACCCTTCTGGACCATCTTCGCCGATGCCGATAATAGTCAGCCAGCGCTGGCCGGACGCAGGAGCGACATCAGACATGGGAAGACCCCGCATCTTGATCCTCGGCGGCACCAGCGAGGCGCGGCTGCTGGCCGAGGCGCTGGCGGCGCGTGATGATTGCGATGTCCTGCTGTCGCTTGCCGGCCGCACCGAAAAACCGGCCACGCAGCCTGTTCCGGTTCGCATCGGCGGTTTCGGCGGCGCCGCAGCACTTGCCGATTTCCTGAAAGTCGGCGGATATGACCTGTTGATCGACGCCACGCACCCCTTCGCCGAGCGCATTTCGGCCAATGCCGCTTTCGCGGCCGAGACTACCGGCATTGCCGCGATCGCTCTGCGCCGTCCCGAATGGCAACGCGTGGCCGGCGATCGCTGGCGGGACGTGCGGAGCATTCCGGCTGCCATCGAAGCGATTGGCCCCCTCCCCCGCCAAGTCTTCCTGGCGACGGGTCGGCAGGGTGCCCATCATGCGCAAGCCGCACCGCAACATCACTATCTCGTTCGCAGCGTCGATCCCGTCGAACCGCCGCTTACGCTTGATAATGTCGAATACATCCTCGAGCGTGGTCCGTTCACGCTGGATGGTGAATGCGATCTTCTGAGGCAGCACCACATCGACGTCATCGTCGCCAAGAATAGCGGCGGTGTGGCCACCTATGCGAAGATCGAGGCAGCCCGCCTGCTCGGCATCGAGGTGATGATGGTAACGCGCGCGCCGGCCTCGATCGTCAAGGCTGTCGACACTGTCGAGGCGGCGCTGGCGGCGATCGATCACCTGTTTCCCCCCGCCATGAAGCGCGGCGTATAGACGAGGTCCAGCCGGCCTGGCCGCGTGACGACGCGTGTCTCGGCCGAGCCGATGATGATGCAGGTTGCCATATCGGCAATCGACGCATCTGCCTGCGACAGCTGCTGGACGGCGATGCGTTCGTCCGGCCGCCCGGCCGCCCGCCCGAAAATAACCGGTGTTGCTGCAGGCAGATGGTCACGCAACAGCTTGAAGGCTTCGCCGAGCTGCCAGGGCCGCGCCCGGCTGATCGGATTATAAAGCGCGATGACAAAACCTGCCTTTGCCGCCAACACAAGACGGTTTTCTATTATATTCCAAGGCTTTAGATTGTCAGACAGCGATATGGCGCAGAAGTCGTGGCCAAGCGGAGCACCTGCTCTTGCCGCCACGGCCAGCATCGCCGTGATGCCGGGCAGGATGGTGAGATCGACCGCGCGCCATGCGGCCGGCCCGTTCTCGATCGCTTCGCAGACGGCCGCCGCCATGGCGAAGACGCCGGGGTCGCCGCCGGAGACGACGCAGACCGTGGCGCCATCGGCTGCCATGGCGAGGGCTGCCCCTGCCCTGTCGAGCTCCTCGCGATTGTCCGAGGCATGCCGCAGTTGATCGTGGCGGAGCTGCAGCCTGTCGAGATAAGGTCCGTAGCCGAAGAAATCCGTCGCCGCATCGACAGCGGCCAAAGCTTCCGGCGTCATCTGCTCGGGGTTACCAGGGCCGGTGCCGATCACGAAAAGCCTGCCGCTCATCGGCTGCCCTCCCAGCCCGGCACCAGCACGAGCGAAAAATACGGCGCATCGCCGTCGGTCCTGTCGGCAAGCTTTTCCATCGCCGCATTCGCCATGGTGCCGCGCTCGACATAGACGGCTTCCGCAAGCCGGCCGGCGGCGGCCAGCGCACGGCGGATCTTCGGCAGGTTGCGGCCGACCTTCATGATGACGGCGGCTTGCGTATCGCCAAGACGCCGCGTCAGCTCGGTCTCGGCCATCGTACCGGGCAGTACGGTAAGCACGTCGTCGCCCTGGACGATCGGCATGCCCGCCAGCGACCAGCAGCCCGACATGGCGCTGATGCCCGGGATCACATCCGTCGGGTAGCGTTGGGAAAGCCTGACATGCAGGTGCATATAGGAGCCGTAGAAGAGCGGATCGCCTTCGCTGAGAACGGCGACCGTCAGCCCGGCATCGAGATGCCCGGCGACCGCTTTGGCAGACAGATCGTAGAATTGGGTGATCAGCCTCTGATAGCGTTCGTCGTTCTTGTCGATTTCGGTCGTCACAGGATAATAGAGCGGCAGCAGCGTCACCCCGGATTTCAGCAGCGGCTCGACGATCGCCTTGCCGTTGCCGCCCCTGCCCTGCTTGGCGAAATAGGCGATCACATCCGCGCCTTCGATGGCGCGCACGGCTTTGAGGGTGAGGAGCTCCGGATCGCCGGGACCCGTGCCGACGCCGATGAGGCGGCCGCTTGTCGTCATAGGCCTGGCCTCGCCAATGCATTGATGGCGGCTGCCGTCATGGCGCTGCCGCCGAGCCGGCCGCGGACGATGGCAAAGGGTACGCCGTAGGAATTCTCCGCCAATGCATCCTTCGATTCCGCTGCGCCGACGAAACCCACGGGCATGCCGAGGATCGCCGCGGGTTTCGGGGCGCCGTCGCGCAGGAGTTCGAGCAGATGGAAGAGGGCGGTCGGTGCATTGCCGATCGCGACAACGCTGCCGCCGAGCCGATCGAGCCAGAGATGCATTGCGGCGGCCGAGCGCGTATTGCCGGTCTCGCGTGCAAGCTCGGGTGTCGCGGGATCGCGCAGCGTGCAGATCACCTCGTTCTGCGCCGGCAGCCGCGCCCGAGTGACGCCCTGGGATACCATCTCCGCGTCGCAGAAGATCGGCGCGCCGCCTTTCAGTGCATCGCGCGCAGCGCTGACGAAATCGGCGGAGAACAGGAAATGCTCCGCCGCCTCGACCAGGCCGCAGGCATGGATCATGCGCACGGCGATTTCGGCTTGATCTTCGGTGAAGCGCGATAGATCGGCCTCGGCACGGATGATGGCAAAGGAACGCTCGTAGATCGCATCGCCGCTGCGGATATAATCGTAGTCTGGCATTCCTATTCCTGTCGCAGCGCCTTCGAAACGCCGGTTGCGCCAAGCCGTGTAAGGCAGGCGGCGGTCGATTCGCCAGCGTCTTTGTTGTCTTCGATGGCCCGGGCGAGCCTCTCTATAGCGAAATTGATCCGACCGCCAGCGATCCGTTCGTCCGGCAGATCCGCAGCAAGCCCATTGAGGATGAGGCCATAACCTTCCGCCGAGCCCGTCAGGGTCAGCGCCGGCCGGGCGTGAGCGCAGCCCTTGGGACAGCCGGACAGATGCAGCGTCAGCGAACCGTCGAAAAGGGCAGGTGCTACGCCAATGAGGTGACGCGCCAGGGTTCGTGTCTCGTAGAAGGCCGAGCCGCAGGCGCCAGCGCCGGCGCAGGCGGCGATATGCTCGCTGTTCTCGCCAGGTTGTGCGGCGAAGCCATGTCTGGCTGCGTCGATCTGCATAGCCGGCACTGTATCGGCGGAAAGCCCGATGAGGAAGAAACCGCGACCAGGCGCAAGCCGGATGGCGGTTGCGCCACGGGCCTTTGCCAGATCGAGCAAAGCGACCAGATCGGAGGCTCTCATCTGCCCGAATTCCGGCCGGACGCCGAGTATGGTTTTGTCGTCCTCGAGTCTGTGCGAGCCGGCAAGCGGCATCCCTGCCGCGCGGGACGCAATGGATCGAATGCCATCCATCGCGGGAAAACGCGTCCGCAGAAGCGCCGGATCGATATCTTTCGCCCGCCTGCCCTGCCCGAGGGCCGCCAACAGGCTCAGAACTTCGCCGACGGCCGATATCGCCACCTCCGCAGCACCGATCGCGATCGGCATTGCAGTTTCACCGTCGCCATTGATCGCGACAAGCCAATCCGCGGGGGATTGCGCGACGATACGGATATCGGCGGACAGTGCTGACAAGCCGAAGGAACCGCCACCGTCGACGACGAGCGAGAGTTTTGGCGCGAGCTGGGGTGAGGCAAGCTGATCGCGGAGCGTGCTGCGCAAGGCCATTTCCATTGCGGCCGGATCGCTTACCTCTTCCGGATCGATGCCGTGCAGCGGCGACGTCTCGATCGCCGGCCCTTCCGGCACGGTGATCCCGGCGGCATCGATATCGGCAGCGAGCTGACCGACGGTCTCGGCGCGCAGCCCGCGGATCTGCAGATTGCCGCGCGCGGTGATTTCCAGAATGCCGTTTCCATGGGTCGCGGCTGAGCGGGCAAGGCTTGCGAATTGCGACGGCGTCAACGCACCGCCGGCCGGCCGCAGCCGGACCAGCAAACCGTCGCCGGTCGTCATGGGCGCGGCAAGGGCGGGGCAGGCACCGCGCCTACGCATCTCCACCGCCGGGCGACCGTGCAGATCCGCCTCGCCTGTCCTGTCGCTCGCCTTTGCGGCCTGAATGCTCATTCTCAATCCTCTGACCATTTCTTACATGATCGCAGTCGGGTCGGCAAAGCATGATGGAAAGGCTTCGGACCGGCTATTCCTCGAAATCCCGTCCCTTGCGCAGGAGATAGATGTCCATGATCCAGCCGTGCCGTTGCCTGGCCTCGGCCCTGAGCCTCAGAATGTCGGTCGCGATATCGCCAAGTCGTCCTGACCTGACGATCTCGTCCTTGGTGCCGAGATAGGCGCCCCAGAAGATCTCGGCGTCTGGATCGTCGATCTTTGCAAAAGCCTGTTCGCCGTCGAGCATGACGATGGTGCTGTCGGCCAGAAGCCCGTCCTGCGCCAGCCTGCGCCCTGTGGTGATCTCGATCGGTTTGCCGACGAGGTTGACCGGGATCCTGTGGCTGGCCGCCAGCGCCTGGATGCTGGTGATGCCGGGAATGACGCTGTAATCGAAATCCAGGCTGCTTTTCTGCCGCACGCGTTCGATGATGCGGATCGTGCTGTCGTAGAGACTGGGATCACCCCAGACGAGAAAGGCGCCGCTGCCGTCATCCGGGAGACCGGCGATCAGCTCTCCATAGATGCGGGCGATCTCACCGTGCCAGGCGTCGACGCTCTGCACGTAGCTCTTGTCCGCTGTCTGCCGTCGCGGCACCGCGAATTCTGAAATCCTGCCGGCCGACCGGGTGATATAGCGTTCGCAGATCTCCCGGCGAATTTCGGCGAGCTCTTCCTTGCCGGCGCCCTTGACCGGCAGGAAGACCACGTCGGCCGCGTTCATCGCGTTGATCGCCTGTATGGTTAGGTGGTCCGGGTTGCCCGTGCCGATGCCGATGATATGGATATGCTTCAAGCGGATGCTCCCCGTTGAGTCCCGGCGGTCTTGCCGAAAAAGCCTGGTCGTCGCAAGGGCTGAACGGGAGTTGGCCGCGGCCAACCCGGCCTGTGGGTGGCATCTGAGCCCTGTTGTTGCTGCAAATCCCGAATCGTGTCACTTTTGATACGCTTTTTGACGCTATGTTGACAGAAAAGCGCATCGAAAAGGATTGGGTGTTTTGGACAACATTAGCGTATCGACGACAGATGTACGGATCGAGCGGCATGCGAACCAGCTTTCGCGGCAACTGAAGCTCCTCCGCGACAAGCTGTTCCCGCCGCTCTCGCAAAAGACGCTACGAACATTCTCCTCCGGCGAGGCCGCCCAGATGATCGGCGTCTCGGACGGCTATCTTCGCCAGCTTTCACTTGATGGCAAGGGACCTCAGCCGGATTTTGCCCAGAATGGCCGGCGTTCCTACACGCTCGGCCAGATCAACGAATTGCGCCAGTATATGGCCAAGCTCAAGCCGAAGGACGCGCTTTCCTATCAGCCGTGGCGTCGCCCTGGCGAAAAGCTGCAGACGGTTGCCGTCACCAATTTCAAGGGCGGATCGGCCAAGACGACGACGACGCTCTATCTGGCGCAGTATCTGGCGCTGGCAGGTTACCGGGTGCTTGCCATCGATCTCGATCCGCAGGCTTCGCTCTCCTCCATGCTGGGCGTCCAGCCCGAATTCGATCTTTCCGAGGGCGATACGCTCTATGGCGCAATTCGCTACGATGAGGCCCGCAAGCCGCTGAAGGAGATCGTCCGCAAGACCTATTTTGACGGTTTGGATCTGGTGCCGGGCAATCTCGAACTGATGGAGTTCGAGCATGAGACGCCACGGGCATTGAACGACCGGCAGCGACCTGGCGAGCTGTTCTTCCGTCGCGTCGGCATCGCCATTGCCGAGGTCGAGGCCGATTACGACATCGTGGTAATCGACTGCCCGCCGCAGCTTGGCTATCTGACGCTTGGCGCCGTTTGTGCCGCAACATCGCTGCTCATCACCATCCATCCGCAAATGGTCGATGTCGCTTCCATGTCGCAGTTCCTGCTCATGACGTCGGATCTGCTTTCCGTTGTGCGAAAGGCCGGCGGCGATCTGCAGCATGACTTCATCAAATATGTCGTCACGCGTCACGAACCCTTCGATGCGCCGCAGTCACAGATCGTCGCGCTGCTGCGCAGCCTCTTCAGTGATGATGTGTTGACGGCGACCATTCTCAAATCGACGGCGATCGCCGATGTCGGCCTGACCAAGCAGACGCTCTACGAGATCGAGAAGGGGCAGGTGCGCCGCTCGACCTATGACCGGGCGTTGGAATCGGTCAATGCCGCCAACGGCGAGGTTCTCGCCGGTATTCACAAAGCCTGGGGTCGAGCATGAGCAGACGCGATCGCCTGAAAGGTCTTTTCGACGATACGGCGCAGGAGTTGGCCGCGGCCAACTACGAGGAACCATCTTCGCGCGGATCGGCCGGTCCGGTTCGGACGATGGCGCTGACCCTTGGCCGCATGGAGGAAGAGAGCAGGGCGATGCAGGAGGCCTTGCTCTCCGGGGAACGCGTCGTCGAGCTCGATCCTGATCTGATCGATTCCTCCTTCGTCCGCGACCGCCTTGCCGACCAGCCCCTCGATAGGGAAGACGAGCTGGTGCAGTCGATCGCCGAGAACGGCCAGGAAGTGCCGATCCTCGTTCGCCGCCATCCGAAGGATGAGGACCGCTACCAAATCGCCTACGGCCATCGCCGTCTGCAGGCTGTCAAGCTGCTCGGCCTCAAGGTGCAGGCGATCGTCCGTAAGCTTGACGATACCGATGTCGTCATCGCGCAGGGTATCGAGAATTCAGCGCGCCGGAACCTTTCCTATATCGAGCGCGCGGTCTTTGCCCTCAATCTCGAGCTCAAGGGTTTTGAGCGCCCGGTCATCATGAAAGCGCTGTCGACGGACAAGACGGAGCTATCGAAGCTGATATCCGTTGCAAAAGCTATTCCCGCCGAGATCGTCAGGTCGGTCGGAGCCGCGCCCGGCATCGGGCGACGCCGGTGGATGGCGCTTGCCCAGGACTGGAACGGGATGACGGCCGCCCGGCTTGCCAAGCTCATTGCCTCGGGAAGTTTCCTGGCGGAAGAAAGCGATCGCCGTTTCGAGCTTTTGGTCGCCGAGCTCGCCAGGAAAGAGGCAAAGCCCGAAACCACGGAATTTGACTGGAAGCCGAAGAGCGGCGGCAAGATTGCCGGCCGAATCAAGAGCGCCGGCAATTCCTTCACGATCGCGTTGAAGACCGGCGACGCGCCGGATTTCGGCGCTTACATTTCACGCCGTCTCGATGAGCTTTACGAAGCCTATCGGGCCGGCAGGTTGCAAGCAGGAGAATAGGCCGCAAAAGAAAAAAGCCTCCGAACGTTGCCGCCGCGGAAGCCTTTCTCATATCTGGACAATCTGAGAATCGCACTTCCTCGAATCACTGTCAAGCGTCTTCGGCATCCTTTTGGGTGGTAGCTTTCTTTTGCCTTGAGAAAAGGTGAGGGACATGGAGCCTCAATATGTATCGACGCCCTTTGGGCGGCGATCGATGACGCTTGGCATGCTGGCAAGTCAGCAAAGCGTCAGCAATGTCGATCCGGACGCATCGGTCGACAAGTGGAAGATTTTTCGCGCGCTCTGCGAAGCAAAGGAGATGGTCGGCGTATCCGACCGCGCCCTGGCTGTTCTCAACGCGCTGTTGACCTTCTACCCGAAGAACGAGATTGCCGAGGCCAACGGCTTCGTCGTCTTTCCGTCGAACGAGCAGTTGTCGCTGCGCACGCATGGCATGGCCGGCACGACGTTGCGGCGGAACCTGGCGATGCTGGTGGAAGCCGGCCTGATCATCCGCCGGGATAGCCCGAACGGGAAACGTTTTGCCCGCCGCAACGGCGAGGGCGGGCTTGGAGAGGCCTTTGGCTTCAGCCTGGCGCCGCTCCTGGTGCGCGCTCGCGAGATCGAGGCGCAGGCGGCTCAGGTGATGGCCGCCAAGCTCGAATGGAAGCGCCTGAGGGAGCGCCTGACACTTTGCCGGCGTGACATCACCAAGCTCATCGAGATCGCGCTGGAAGAGGAAATTGCCGGCGAATGGATCGAGATGCAGAAGCATTTCAATCTGCTTTTCGCAAGCCTGCCGCGCCGCCCGTCGGTTGCCGAGATGGAAAGCCTGCTGGCTGATCTCGAAGCTTTCCGGCAATTGATCGTCAAGACGCTGGAATCGAAGTCGAAAACAGAAAAAACAGACGTCAATGATAACCAAAACGGTCGGCACATACATAATTCAAACCCACACCCTATATCTGAACTTGAACCAAGCTTCGAAACGAAGCAGGGAGCAAAACCGGAGGAAGAACCGCAGCCGTGGCGGGAGCCGCCGAAATCCTTCCCCCTCGCCATGGTGCTGCAGGCCTGCCCGGAGATCATCGCTTACGGACCGGGCGGCGGCATTGGCAGCTGGCGCGATCTGATGGCCGCGGCCATCATCGTCCGTTCCACGCTTGGCGTCAGCCCCAGCGCCTATCAACTGGCCTGCGATATCATGGGGCCGGAAAACGCCGCCACGGTGATCGCCTGCATCCTGGAAAGGGGCGGACATATCAACTCGGCCGGCGGCTACCTGCGTGACCTGACGCGGCGGGCGGAGCGCGGCGAATTCTCGCTCGGACCGATGCTGATGGCGCTGATGCGGGCAAATGGTCCGACGGCGAGGAAAACCGGATGAGCGGCTATGAAAAAGCTTCGCGCCAGCTCAGACGGTTAGAATGATATGCGGCCGGTCGATCAGCCAGCTTATCGGCTTCATTCCCTCTAGTTTTATTGAAATACACTGTTAACCATGTCATACATGGCGGAAGGAAACACGTATTTTGCTTCCATTTGTGAAAAACCGTAAAGCTTAACAATGCGCTACGATATCGACGGTGCAATGCTTCAAACCCTGCTTCCAGCCCTTACCGCGGCGGAGGATGCAGTGGCGCGGCTGGACGAGCGGGTGTTGCGCTCGCCGGTCGGCGAGGGATTTGCCGAACGCAGCCATTTCTTCGACGCCGCCGGCGCGCTCTGGGTGGCCGGCGAACTCGTGCATGTCGAGGATCTCGTTTTGCATGACGCGCATATGGATAGCCGCGCTCCCACCCACGAACTGACGATCGCCCATTCCGTGCTGCGGGCACGTCGGCGCATCTGGACGGGCGAACCCGCCTGGGCACTCGGCGTCTCGGGGCTTGCGACGCTGACCGCGACCGGCGGGGAAGGGGAGGGGAAAGCGCAGGAAGCAAAGAGTGTCGCCGCTCCACTCGAGACCGACGAAGAGGGCGAGGATGAGGAGGGGCCGCTCGCTGCCGAGATGGCGGAGATCGATGCGCTTCTTGCCCGCTCGCAGAAGCTGCTCGATATCCATACCGGGAAAACGCCGCCAGGCGAGACGGCCGCCCTTACCCCGGCAAGGCGCAACGAAGATCCTCTCGGCTTGCTCGGTGACGACGAGTGGGACGAGGAACAGCGGCTTGCGGAGTGGCGAAGCGTCCAGCCATTGGCCGATAGCTTACCGCCGGTTCTCGGCGCTATCATCCTCTTCGAAGCCTGGGAAAGGATCGAGCCGTTGCGGCGTCAGCACTGGCTCGGCGGTCTTCTGGTCGCAAGCCATCTACGCGCCCGCGGCAAGGTCGCCTCGCATCTCTTTTCTTTTTACGGTGGGCTGAAGCTGGTGCGCCATGAGCGTCGTCGGGCACGCGATCGCGTCACCCGGCTGCAAGCCTTTCTGGAGGCGATGCATCTGGGTGCTGTGGCCGGCCTCAAGGAAATCGACCGCTTGTCCTTAGCACGCACGCAGATGGAGCTGCGCTTTCGCGGCCGCCGTTCGAACAGCAGCCTGCCGGAGCTTGCCGATTTCATCCTGTCGCGGCCGATGGTCTCGGCGGCGATGATCGCCCGTCAACTGCGCATCACGCCGCGCGGCGCGCTCAATCTCGTCAATGAGATCGGCATTCGTGAAATTACCGGCCGGGGGCGCTATCGTGCCTGGGGCATCATCTAGCGCGAAACTCCGAAAATCGGCGTCGATTTTCGGAAAGGATTATGCGCAGATTCAAAGTGATAGAGCGTCCTTAGCGCGTCTGAAAAGACGCGCGGTGCTCTGCTCTAATGCATGTCGCCCAAAAGTGGGCAGCGGTTTTGCGACAACGACATGCATAAAACAAAAACTTAAAGTGCGTCGCATGATTCCGATTTGACGCGATGCGCTTTAAAAACGAAAACGGCCGGGCGTTGGCCCGGCCGTCTCGTTTAGGTGAGCACCCAGTCCGCCATCCTGTCACAGACTGCAGACCAGGCGCTCTTGCGCTTCCTTTGCCCCCAGAAGCGCAGTCCTATTCCCGCTCGCCGGTGAAGTTGAGCAGAAGCTGGAAGATGTTGACGAAGTTCAGGTAGAGCGAGAGCGCACCGAAGACGGCGAGCTTCTGGTTCGATTCCTGATCGTAGTTTTCCGAATATTGTTCCTTGATGTTCTGCGTGTCGTAGGCGGTGAGGCCGACGAAGACGACGATGCCGATCACCGAGATCGCAAACTGCAGCGCGCTCGAACCCATGAAGATGTTGACGACAGAGGCGATGATGACGCCGAAGAGGCCCATCATCAGGAACGAGCCCATGCGCGAGAGATCACGCTTCGTCGCATAGCCGTAGAGGCTGGTGGCGCCGAACATCGTCGCGGTGATGAAGAAGGTCCGCGCGATGCTCGCCCCGGTGAAGACCAGGAAGACGGAAGCGAGCGACAGGCCCATCACGGCGCAGAAGGCCCAGAAGGTGATCTGGGCGGTGCTGGCAGACATCGTCTGGATCTTGAACGAGAAGAAGAAGACGAAGGCGAGCGGGGCGAGCATCACCACCCACTTCAGCGGCGAGCCGAAGATCGGGACGTAGAGTGCCGGCGTCGAGCCGACGACAAAGGCGACGAGGCCTGTGATGACGAGGCCGAGAGCCATGTAGTTGTAGACGCGCAGCATATGCTGGCGAAGGCCTTCGTCGAAGAGGGCCTGGGAGCCGGTGACGGCGCCGTAGCGCGGATTGATCGGGTTCATGCTGATCTCCTCGGTTTGAATTAATAGAGCGAGCGGGCGAGCCGTTCGGCCGCCTGGTCGAGATTGAGACCGCTATCGTCGGCGATCAGCGCATAGGCGACCTCGCCGATCTGCCAATAGGCGGCTTCTGCTTTTTCCAGCGTGAGATGACTGACCGGCTTGACCTCGAAGGCGCCCGGACGGACGGCGAAAAGCGACAGTTGCTTTCCATCTGATTGTTCGATCGCCATCTCGACGCTGGGACCGAATTCGGACGGGAAGATCTGCACGTCGGCGACCTTCCAACCCTTAGGCAGCTCGGGCATTACGATCGCGGTGGCGGCGCGAATATCGTCGGCGCTATAGGTGGCCGGCGTCTGCGGAGGCATCGATTGGCGCAGCGCCGCGGTCTGATAGGCGCGGACGGCGTCTTCGACATAGGCGGGTGCCGGAACGGATGCCACCACCTCGGTCGCCGAGAAGGCGCCGAAGGAATTGTGCGCCACCCAGCCGGCAGCGATCAGAATACCGACGGCGGCAATGCGCTGCATGGAATGGAAGATGCGGCCATAGGAAAGGCCACGTTCCAGCCGGCGGGCGGCATCGCGGGTCTCGGGCCGGCCGAAGGCACTTTCGCCGGCAAGCGCCAGACGCAGTTCGCCCTTCATGCTGAGGTCGGCCATGACCTTGGCGGCAATCGCCGGATTCTCGGACAGATAGGATTCCACCTGGATGCGGCGGGCGACATCGAGCTCGCCATCCACATAGGCGTCGAGATCGGTATCGATGATCGGATCAACTGCTTTCATTGCCGTTCCCTCCGATTATTCTCAGATGCGAAACCCGCGGCGTCTTCTCCTCGAATTCGCGCAGGTGAGCCCGCGCGCGGGAGATGCGCGACATCAGCGTACCCACAGGAATGCCAAGCGCCTGGGCGGCCTCCTGGTAGGAAAGGTCTTCGATCGCGACGAGGTGAAGCGCCTCGCGTTGTTCCTCCGGCAGGTCGAAGAAGGCGTCGCGCACCTGCTGCAGGCGCACGGCATGTTCCTGGCCGGCCGGTAGCGATTGCTCGGCGTCGACAGCTGCCTCGTCGTGACGGCGCGTCAGCGACCGGTTCTGGCGAAGACGATCGATATGGGCATTGTGCAGGATGGAGAGCAGCCAGGTGCGCAGGTTGCCGCCGCTGCGGAAGCTTTTCCGCTTCTCGAAGGCGCGCACCAGCGCATCGTGCACCAGATCCTCCGCCTCGTCCGAATTGCGCACCAGCGAGCGAGCGTAGCGCCTCAGCGCTGCGAGCTGTCCGATGACATCGAAGGGGCGGTCTTTGCGTTCCATGATTGAGTATACGGAAATGCGGCGGATTTTATTCCAGGCGGGCGTAAAAAAATCATGCGGGGCCGTCGCCGTCGCCGGTTCATTTCAAATATCCCTTAGGCGCCCTAAATCCGCGATTGTTTATGACAATTACATGACGGATCATGACGCCGCTGATTTGAGGGGAAAATCCAGAATGAAGGAAAAGAAGCGGGTCTACGAAGCTCTCGTGGACGGCGCCATGGAAGGGCTGACGGACGAGGCGCTCTACGATTTCGTCAGGGCGCGTTGTCCGAAGGCCACCAGCAGGAAGATCGTCCGGGCCTCGCTTCTTGCCCTGACCGATCCTCATCTCAGGGACCGCAATATTCTCGACGTGATCTATGCGCTCGCGATCAAGCATCGGCTGGATGATGGCGTACTGGACGACGGCGAAGACGAGGGGCCTGACGAGCAGCCTCAATCCTCGCAGGCGGCCAACCAGAACATGCCCCAGCTTTCCTGATACAGATCATCTGAAACGCGACGCCTGCTCTCCTGAAATGGTCAGCCGCCGTCCGAAAGCTCTTCGAGGATCGGACAGTCCGGCCTGTCGTTGCCATGACAGGCATGCACGAGATGCTCCAGCGTGCGACGCAGCTCCGTCAGTTCGCGGATCTTGCGGTCGATCTCGGCAAGCTTGGTCTCAGCAATATCCTTGACGTCGGCGCTCGCCCGGTCCTTGTCCTCATAGAGCGCCAGCAATTGCCGGCATTCCTCGACGGAAAAGCCGAGGCCGCGCGAGCGTTGCAGGAAGCGCAGCTTGTGGATGTCGGTTGCGGCATAGTCGCGATAGCCGTTTCCGCCCCTTTCGGGACGGATGAGGCCGATATCCTCGTAGTAGCGGATGGTCTTGGAAGGCAGGCCGGAGCGTTCCGATGCTTCGCCGATATTCATCGCCATCTCCTATAATTTTGCAAAGCGCAGTCTGAGCGCATTGGCAATGACCGAAACGGACGAGAGGCTCATCGCTGCCGCGGCGATCATCGGCGAAAGCAGCAGCCCGAAGATCGGATAGAGCAGGCCGGCCGCGATCGGCACGCCGAGCGCATTATAGCCGAAGGCGAAGCCGAGATTCTGGCGGATGTTTTTCATCGTCGCCTCCGCCAGTCGCCGCGCCCTGACGATGCCGTTCAGATCGCCCTTTACCAATGTGATGCCGGCGCTTTCCATCGCGACATCGGCGCCGGTACCCATGGCAAGGCCGACATCGGCGGCGGCAAGCGCCGGCGCGTCGTTGACGCCGTCACCGGCCATGGCGATGATGGCGCCCTTGGCACGCAACTCGTCGATCAGCGCCTTCTTGCCTTCCGGAAGCACGTCGGCGCGCACCTCGTCGATGCCGAGGCTCTTTGCCACCGCACGCGCCGTGCGCTCGTTGTCGCCCGTCGCCATGATGATCTTCAACCCGCTCTCGTGCAGCGCCTTGATGGCGGCCGCTGTTGTCGGCTTGATGCGGTCGGCAACGGCGACGAGACCGGCAAGCGCGCCGTCGAAAACCACGAACATCACCGTCTTGCCGTCGCCGCGCAAGGCTTCGGTCTTCTCGGCAAGTGCGGCCGGATCGATACCGAGATCGGCGAGCATCGCCGCATTGCCGAGCGCTACCATCGTATCGCCGGCAAGGCCCTGAACGCCCTTGCCGGTCTTTGCCTCGAAGCCGGTGACTTCCACCAAGGAGACACCACGCTCCTCGGCACCGGAAACGATAGCTTCGGCCAGCGGATGTTCGGAGCCGCGCTCCAGGCTTGCCGCCAGCGACAGCAGCCTGTTTTCGCCGACACCGCCGAAGGCGACGATATCGGTAAGCTTCGGCTTGCCTTCAGTCAGCGTGCCGGTCTTGTCGACGATCAGCGTGTCGACCTTCGAAAAACGCTCCAGCGCTTCGGCGTCCTTGATCAGCACGCCTTCCTGCGCACCGCGCCCCGTGGCGATCATGATCGACATCGGCGTCGCGAGGCCGAGTGCACAAGGGCAGGCGATGATCAGAACGGCGACAGCGGCAAGCAGGCCATTCGCCATGCGCGGCTCCGGCCCGATCGCGGTCCAGACGAGGAAGGCAAGGATGGCAGCGGCGATCACCGCCGGCACGAAGACGGCCGACACCCGGTCGACCGCACCCTGGATCGGCGCCCGCGAGCGTTGCGCCTTGGCGACCATGTCGACGATGCGCGACAGCACCGTGTCGGCGCCGACCTTCTCGGCGGCCATGACGAAGGTGCCGTTCTTGTTTATCGTGCCGCCGGTCAGCGGGTCGCCCTTCGACTTCTCCAGAGGCAGGGGCTCACCTGATATCATCGATTCGTCGACGGTCGACTGGCCTTCGAGGACGGAGCCATCCACCGGCACCCGCTCGCCGGGGCGCACACGCAGCCGGTCACCAGTCTGGATATCGTCCACCGGCACGTCGCTCTCGCTGCCCTCGGCATCGATGCGCCTCGCCGTCTTCGGCGCAAGGTCGAGCAAAGCGCGAATTGCCGAGCCGGTGCGTTCGCGCGCTTTCAATTCCAGCACCTGGCCGACGAAGACGAGCGCGACGATGACGGCTGCGGCCTCGAAATAGACGGGCACGGCCGCGCCATGGCCACGGAAGCTCATCGGGAAGATGCCTGGTACAAGCGTGGCGACGACGCTGTAGACATAGGCGGTGCCGACGCCGAGACCGATCAGCGTCCACATGTTCGGGCTGCGGTTGACGAGGGACGCCCATGCGCGGCGGAAGAAGGGCAGGGCCGCCCAGAGCACCACCGGCGTTGCCAGCAGCAATTCGATGAATGTCGCCTGGGGCTCGCCGATCGCGTCCCGGAGCGGCAGGCCGAGCATCGGCCCCATGCTCAGCGCAAGCAACGGTATAGCGAGAATGGCGCTGGCCCAGAGCCGCCTGACGAAATCGACGAGTTCCGGGTTCGGGCCTTCGTCATCAGGCGGAATGCCCATCGGCTCCAGCGCCATGCCGCATTTCGGGCAATCGCCCGGACGATCGCTGACGACCTCAGGATGCATCGGGCAGGTATAAAGCGTACCCTTGGGTGCCGGCTTTGCCGGCGGGCGGCTGCCGTCGCGATAGGCTGCGGGGTCGGCTTCGAACTTCGCTTGGCAGGCGGCCGAGCAGAAGTAGAATTTTTCGCCTTCGTGCTTCAGGAAATGTTTCGCCGTGGAGCGATCGACGGTCATGCCGCAGACGGGGTCCTTCGCGGTCAGGTAGTCCTCAGGCGCCGCCGCGAATTTCGTTCGGCAGCCCTCGGAGCAGAAATGATAGATGCGGCCGTCATGGTCGAGCGAGGGTTTGCCGGCCTGCGGATCGACGGTCATGCCGCAGACAGGATCACGGATCATGGCGCTTGCAGCCTTCTCCTGTTCATGGCCGCAATGGCAATGATCGTCGCCATCGGCGTGACTGTGATGGTGATCGTGTTCGTGCTTGATATCCATGACTATCTCCTGTGCTCGGTGGGGCACTTGGATAGGCTTATCAACCTTCCAGCGACTGGAAGGTCAAGCACTATTTTCATGGGCTCGATTTTTGCGGCGGCTGATCCTCAGATCGGGGTGATCAGCCCGACCGGCTGGCTCCCGAGCAGGGTGGCGACCGAAATGCTGCCACCGGGCTCGACCGTCTTTCCGGTCACCAGATCGGCCTTCAGCCCGTGAAGCGGGGAGGGGACGGCGATCGCCGTATCCTCCCAGAATTCCGGACCGGCAAAGAGCACGCCCGGATCGAGCCAGCCGAACATCAGCCGCGGCGCCACGATGATGGCGAAATCACCCTTATGCACCCGGGCAAAAGCAAGCACATGGTCGCGCCTGTTGCCCGTCACCTTCAGCGGCAGATAGTCGCCTCCAGCAAAGAGGTCTGCGTGCCGCTGGCGCAGCTGCAGGCCGATCCCGACGAGGCGCTGCTTCAACGCTGCGGCCTGCAGCTTGGCGATCGGCCCGGATTCATCAAGCCAGGCCGTCAGCCGCTGATGATCGACCGGCCGGCGGTTGTCGGGATCGACGAGGCTGAAATCGAAGCCCTCCGCACCCTGGTAGATATCGGGAATGCCGGGGGCCGTCAGCTTGAGCAGCGTCTGCGACAGGCTGTTGAGGTAACCCGCCGCGATGAAGGGCTGCAGCACCCTTTCGAAATCCTCGAGGAAGACGTCATTGTCAGACGAGACCAGTGCCGCGGCATAGGTGGTGACCGCTTCCTCGTAGGCGGCATCCTGTTCCGTCCAGCCGCTGCGCAGTTTCGCCTCGCGCACCGCCTTGACCGCGTAATCGGTGAAGCGTTCGCGGAGTTCTTCGGTCTGTCCTCTGTCGAAATCCTCCGGCCAGATGCCGGCCAGTGCCTGATAGAGCATCCATTCGACATTTGGTTCCGGCGCGGCACCCTCAGGCAGATCCTTCAGCCACGGCCGGTTCATCTCGCGCCACCGCTCGACCGCCTGGGCGAAAACATCGGCGCCTTCGCTCAGCGCATAAAGCCTTGCGCGCGCATCCTCGCCGCGTTTGGTGTCGTGGGTGGCGCTTGCCGAAAGCCCATGCGGCTGCAGCCGCGCCCGCTCGGCCATGCGGCGGTGGAATTCTTCCGGGCCGCCAGGCGCCTTGCCCGGTTCGCCGCCGACTTCGTTGGCGGCAAGCAGCCTGTTATAGCGGTAAAACAGCGTATCCTCCGTCGCCTTCGCCATCACCGGGCCGCTCAATTGCTGGAAGCGGATGCGGAAGTCGTGGGCCGCGTCACCTTCGACCTTGCCTTCGAGAAGCGTCAGCACGTGGTCGCATGCACGCCGGTCGTCCAGCTGCGCCATGGCTTGTGAGGCGGTCGCCGCAAGCACCGCTGAATCCTGCCAGGAAAGCGGACCGCCGTCGCCATAGGTGCGGTAGACGGGGAAGGCGATCAGCAGTTCGCTGAGCGCAGTGGTGATCTCGTCTCTTTTCACCTCGGGAAAGATGCCTGCTGCGATCGACACCAGCCTGTCGGTCTCGCCGGCGAAATTGCGTTCGACCATCAGTCGCTTGGCAAGCCGCCGGGCCTCCTCGATATTGCCCGTCTCGCCGGCGATGCTGCGATAGGCATCGTCCAATATGCGCAGACCGCCGCCGTCGATGAACAGCTCGCTGAGCGCAGCGATGAATTCATATCCCGTGGTGCCGGCGACCGGCCAGCTCTCCGGCAGGACCTCGCCGGCGCCAAGGATCTTTTCCACGACGATATAGGTGTCCGGTCCGGCCGCCTCCCGCAACCTGTCGAGATAGGCCTTAGGCTCGGCTAGCCCGTCGACATGGTCGATGCGCAAGCCCTGCACCTTGCCATGGCGCACCAGCTCGATCACCAGCCGGTGCATGTCCTCGAACACGGCTGAATCTTCGACGCGGATGCCGACCAGTCCGGTCACCTCAAAAAAACGGCGATAGCTCAGATGTCGTGCCGCCTCCTTCCAATGGGTCAGCCGCCAATGCTGCCCCTCATGCAGGTTTCTCATGAAATCGTGGTCGGAGGAGACGTCATTGAGTTTTTGCCGGAGGACTGCCCGATCGCCGCCTTCAAAGAGGATATCGCGCATCGCGCGGTTGCAATCCTCGCCGGAGGTCACGGCCGCGGCCTCCGCCATTCTGGTGGCAACCGGATCGTCGAGCCGGTTTGCGATCGCTCCGTAACTCGTAGGGTTCAGCGGCAACAGCGTTTCGAAATAACCGAAGGCGAAGTTACCGTGCGTTTCGTCGAGCGTGATGCGCAGTTCGCCGTCGGCCAGTGCTCCCTCGAAATCCTGGCCGAGCTGCGGCAGCGTCAGCGGCTCGCTCCAGTCGATGTCGAAATGGCTGAAATAGGCGCTTTGCCGGCCAAATGTCAGCACGTCGCGCCACCAGCCGTTTTCCGGCGAGGCCGCCATGTGGTTCGGCACGATGTCGAGGATCAGCCCCATGCCCGCCGAGGCGAGGCTTTCCGTCAGCCGGTCGAATCCTGCCCGGCCGCCGAGCGCCGGGTCGATGTCGTTGGCGTCGGTGACGTCATAGCCGTGGGTCGAGCCGCTGACGGCGGTGAAGATCGGAGAGGCGTAGAGGTGGCTGATGCCGAGCGTCTTGAGGTAGGGGACGAGGTCGCAGGCGCGATCGAAGGTCATGCCGTTGCGGAATTGTATCCGGTAGGTCGCTGTCGGAAGTGTCATGGGGCCGTCTGACGTTGGAAAGAGATTGTCCCCAACGGTTGCAGCGCGGCTTTGTTCCCTTACTGCGCAGCGGGTCCTTTCAGACGCGCCAAGAACGATGCGCTAGTCGATGAAAACGCCGACGCTTGCGGCGCGTCCGGCCGAGTCGATGACGGTCAGTTTCGAGTAGCCGCCGCCATCGGGCAGCCATTGCTGGATGCGCCGGCGGGAGAGATCGGGCAGCGGCTTGCCGTTGGCAAGCCAGCGGAAGGGGGCTCGGCCGCCCTGAAGCTTCAGCATCAGCGGTGACAAATTGCCTTGCCCGGCGCCGAGATCGACATGCGCGCCCTCGGGCGGATAGATGATCTGCGGCGCGGCCTCGCGGCCGGAGGCGAGCAGGCCGCTGGCATTGAGTGCGAAACGCCGCTGGCTGATCGGCAGTTCGGACTGGGCGATGCGCACGGCGCCGGCAGGCGGGCGGGGCAGCGGCGTCGTCGCGATGCCGGACTTGGCGAAACCTTCGAACAGGATGGGCGCGGCGGTGCCATAGCCGGTCAACCCCGGCACGGCGCTGTTGTCAGGCCGTCCGACCCAGACGCCGAGCACATAGCGGCCATCATAGCCGACCGACCAGGCGTCGCGATAGCCGTAGCTCGTGCCGGTCTTGTAGGCGATGCCGCGCTGCGGCGCGCCGGCGGGGGGAATGACGCCGGAGAGAATATCGGCGACGTTCCAGACCGCGACCGGTTCCAGCAGCGGTTCGCCGTCGAGCTTGGCCGGTGTGCCGGTGACGCCGTCGCCGAGCCTAACCGGCTGGCCGCGATTGGCGAGCGCCGTATAGAGCTGCACCAGATCCTTCAGGGTAATGCCGACGCCGCCAAGACCGATCGCAAGCCCCGGCGTCTCATTCGGCGGCAGGACTGGGCGTACCTCGGCGCGGCGGAAGCGCACCATCAGCCGCGACGGCCCGACGGCATCGAGCAGCTTGACAGCAGGCACGTTCAGCGAAAGCTGCAGCGCCTCGCGCACGGTGACGTCGCCCTGATAGCTCATGTCGAAATTGCGCGGCCGGTAGCCGAAGAAATCGGCGGGCCGGTCTTCGATGATCGTCTCCTGAGACACCAGGCCTTGCTCGAAGGCGAGCCCATAGATGAAGGGCTTCAGGGTCGAGCCCGGCGAGCGATTGACGCGCGTCATGTCGATCCAGCCGGAACGGCTGGCGTCGAAATAATCGGCCGAGCCAACCTCGCCGACGATCGCGCCGGTTTGCGCATCCGCCATTATCATGGCGAGCGAAAGCTTCGGCCCGAGCTTCATGGCCGCTGCCCGCGCAACCGCCTCCAGCCCCTGCTGCACCTGTTTCTTCAGCGTCGTCTGATGCTTGAGAACCGTCGGCTCCTTGCGCAGTGCTGCTTCGGCGACATGGGCGGCAAGTGCCGGCAACTGCATGCGCCGGGCCGGGACTGCAACGCCTTCAGCTCGCTCCGCTTCACCGTCGCCAACGGCCTCGGCGACCGCCACGCGGTCGAGCACACGCTTGCGTGCGGCCTCGGCTGCCTTGAGATTGCGGTCCGGCCGGCGCCGTTCCGGCAATTGCGGCAGAGCGACGAGCAGCGCCGCCTCGGCGACCGTCAGACGCCGCGGTTCCTTGCCGAAATAGGCAAGGCTTGCGGCGCGCACGCCTTCGAGATTGCCGCCATAGGGCGCGTGTGTGAGATAAAGGTCGAGAATCTCTTGCTTCGACAGCCGCCGTTCGATCTGCACGGCGCGCACCAATTGCAAGAGCTTTGCCGAAAGAGAGCGTCCTTCGCGCGGCTCGATCAGCCGCGCCACCTGCATCGACAGCGTCGAGGCGCCGGAGACGATGCGGCCGTTGCTGACCAATTGCATGGCGGCACGCCCGAGCGCCCAGGGGTCGACGCCGCCGTGGTCGTAGAAACGCTGATCCTCATAGGCGATCAGCATGCGCAGGAATTGCGGATCGACCTCGGGGACCGTCGTCTTCAGCCGCCAGCGGCCTTCCGACGTCGCAAAGGCACGCAACAACTGCCCATCGGCATCCAGCACTTCGGCCGACACGGCATTTGCCCTGGCGAGCGGCGGCGGAAAGGCCTTGTCGGCGGCATCGAGCACAAAGAGAGCCGTGCCGGCAAGAAGGATGCCGGCAGCCAACCCGATCGCAAACTTGTGCCGCCGCCTCATTGTTGCGCCGTCACGACCTCCATCTTGCCTGTTGCCGTGCGGGCCGAAAGCTCCGGCCGGTACATATCCTCGACGTTTGCGGCCGGATGGTCGTAGGTGCCGGGGGTGACGGCGCGCACGACATAGGCGACGTTGAATTCTCGGTTGTCGCCGGCTGCACGGTTGAAGGCGGCAACGAAACGATCGTAGCGGAATTCGGTATGGGCAGCGGAAATCTCGCCGATCCAGTCGAAATTCGTCATCTGGGCGCTGTCGACGAGGTTAGGATTGTCGATCTCGAAGCCGGCGGGCAGAAGGTCGGTGATGACGATGCGCGACGGCCAGTCATTGGTTTCGCGCACATGGATGACGACGACGTAGCGTTCGTTCTGCTTCGCCTCGCTGACATTCGCCTGCTCGCCGTCGAGCGTGTAATAGGTCCGCTCGATGATGAAGCCGTCGCCGCCGGCCGGCAGCGGCACTGTCGGGGCGGCAACGGTGGTGACCACAGCCGAAACCGCGTCGTTGGTCTGGTTGGTCAGCGTCAGCGGATGGTCAGCCAGGGCATCGCCGGTCATGCGTGCCATGTAGGCGCCGGTGTGCGCGGCCCCATTGACATCGACCTTCAGGCCATCGTCACCGCCCTGGATGGCGCGCGCGGCAAGCAGCATCCAGGTTTCTTCCTGCGTGCTCTTGTATTTGCTGCGCTCCCATTCCTTGCCGACCGCCTTGGCGAGTTCCGGGATGACGGGTGGTACCGGCCGGCTTTCGGCAGCGAGCGCCAGGATCGCCGCGCCATCGCGCAGGATCGTGCCGTAGTCGGTGCGCGAGAGGTTCACGCGCGACACCATCGACTGCTCCGACATCTGCAGCGCATCGAGGAAGATATTCTTCGAACGCTGCGCATCGCCGTAAAGCGCCAGCGCGGCGGCGATATGCGCCTTGGCGAGCGGCGTCGGGAAGTCGTTGATCATCGTATCGGCATAGTAGCGCAGATCGCTGATCGCGGCCTTCTTGTTGCGGGCAAGGACGTAGATGGCATAGGCGATCTGGTCGCCCTGGCCCTTGATGTCGGTGGTGTAGGACAGCGTGTTCTGCAGGTTTTCGAGCGCCTGCACGAAAGCCCTTTCCGGCACGTCGTATTTCATTTCACGGGCCCGCGTCAGGAAATCGGTGACGTAGGAATCGAGCCAGACATCGCCCGAATCCGGTCCCCAGAGGCCGAAGCTGCCGGCCGAGGCCTGATAGGAGAGCACGCGGTAGATCGCATCCTGCACGCGCTTCTTCACATCATCGTCACTTTCCATGCCCGCCTGCTTCGCCACTTCGGCGAGATAGAGCAGCGGCAGCGCCCGGCTGGTGGTCTGTTCGGCGCAGCCGAAGGGATAGCGGTCGAGCGTCATCAGCAGGGCCGGGATATCGAAGGCGGCCGAACGGGTGACGTTGACGCTGATCGAGGCGCCGGGCAGCACACTGTCGGCGAGCAGGTTCTTGTCGACGGTGAGTTTTGCCCCCGGCTTCAGCGCCAGCACCCTGCGTTCGGTGATCGGCAAGGAGGCCGGGCGCACTGGCAGGTCGAGCGTCTGGTCGAGCGAAAGGCCGGAGGCGTCGGAGAGGTTGATCGAGACATTGCCGGCACCCGGCTGTTTGCCGACGAGCGAAAGCGTCAGTTCGGATTTCGCGCCGGCCTCGAGACGGATCGTCTGCGAGGCGGATGCCTGCTCGATGCCGACCGCGTCATTGCCGGTCAGCTGCAGCTTGTAATCGCCGGCCGGCGCATCGGTATTAGCGATGTCGAGGCGCAGATTGGCTTTGTCGCCAGGCGAGAGGAACTTCGGCAGGCTTGCTGTCACCACGACCGGGTCGCGGATGATGACATCCTTGACGCCGTGGCCGACGCCTGATTTCGACCAGGCGACCGCCATGACGCGCGCCGTGCCGTTGAACTGCGGAATGTCGAAGGAGACATTGGCCTTGCCTTCGGCGTCGAGCTTCACCGGCCCGGAGAAGAAGGCGACGAGCTTCTGCGTCGGCGGGCTTGCCTGCAACGCAATGGCGCCGCCATCACCGCCGGTCCGGAGCTTGCCGGTCGCACCCAGCGAGCCGTCGATCAGGCGGCCATAGAGGTCGCGGATTTCAAGTCCGAGCTGGCGCTGGCCGAAATACCAGTCCTCCGGGTTCGGCGGTTCGTAGCGCGTCAGGTTGAGAATGCCGACATCGACGGCGGCAACCGTCACATAGGCATCCTCGTTGGCGCCGGCGCCCGCCACCTGCAGGCCAATGTTCAGCGGACCGCGCGGCAGCATCTTTTCGGGCGTGTCGAGCGTCACCTGCAGCGCGCGCTGTTCGGGATCGACTTTCAGCCACTTGATGCCGATCGAGCGCATCGGCATGTGGCTGTCCTGGGCGTCGCCGGGGCGGAAGAGCGTGGCGGTCACATAGGCGCCGGCACCCCAGTCTGAGGTAACGGGGATGTCGATCTCGCCACCGGTCTCGCCGATCGTGGCGTTCTGCACGGCAACCAGCTTTTCGGTTCCCGCCGTCACCATCAGCTCGCCGCCATAGCGCGAGGTGACTTTCAGCTTGGCGGTTTCGCCGATCTTGTAACTGTCCTTGTCGAGGGCGATTTCCAGCCCGTCGGGCGTTTCGGTCGAGGTCGAACTCACGAACCAGCCGGCGTCGAATTCGACGCTGGAGGTCGGGCCGTCGGCATCCGGGCTTTCCACTTCGAGGCGATAGCGCCCCCAGCTCACCGGCACGGAAATCTTGCCGCCGTCCATCGTCGCGTCGACGCTGCCGTTGGAGACCTGCTCGGCGGTGTAGACCGGCTCGTATTTCCATGCCGTTCCCTCGCGATACCACTGGTATTGCCGGTTGAGGCTGTAGAATTTCCAGCGCAGGCCCTTTGCCTCCTGCTTTTGTCCATCGGCATTGACGCCGATCACCGTGAAGTTGGCGATCGAGTTCTCCGGCAACTCGTCGGAAAATTCCGGCTTGATGCCGATCGATGCGCCTTGATTTTTCACCGGAATGGTCAAAGTGCGCTCGATGGCCCGGCCGCCCGCCTCCTGCATGCGCATATAGACGGTGGCGTTCAGCAGTTGCGTCGTTGCCGGCAGTTCGCTGATGGTGAGATCCGTCGAGGCTTCGCCGTTCTCGTCGAGTTCCGGCAGGCCATCGATCGGCAGGCGCGAATCCTCGCTCGCCTCTTCGTCGGCAAGCCCGAAGAGGAAGCCCTTGTAGGCAGCACTCTCACGCGTCGGCTTGACGACGACGTCGCCTTCGAGCGTCAGGCCGGCGGCCGGGGCGCCGTAGAGATATTTGCCCGAAACGGTGATCGTCGCCGGCGTGTCCGGACCGACTTCCTTGGCCTCGGTCTTGATCTCCATGTCGGTGCGATCGGGGACGAAATCGTCGACGAGGAAACTTTTGGTGGCGATCGCGCTGCCCTTGGGATCGGTATAGATGTTCATCGTCCAGGTGCCGCGCATGGCGTTTTCCTGGGTCGGGAAATCGACGGTATAGCCGCCGAGATTGCTGGTCTGGCTGACGATCCGCCGGTCTTCCACACCGTCGGGGCGGCTGAAGATGAAGGTGAGCGGCAGGTTCTCGATGGCGTTGCCATCGGTGTCGCGGGCGAGCGCCTGCGCATGCACCGTCTCGCCGGCGCGGTAGATGCCGCGTTCGGTAAACGTCAGCACGTCGATCGCGCCGGGTGCCGCGCGACCCGTGACGCCGCGGTCGGAAAGGTCGAAGCCGGCACGCGTCATGTCGAGGAAGACGTAGTCCGAGGTCCCGTTCCTGGCGGCAATGACGGCGGGCGTCAGCGCCGCCGTACCGCGGATCAGCCCGGCGGTGAAGGTGGCGCGGCCGTTTTCGTCGGTGGTGGCGGTGCCGAGCACTTCATTGTTCTTGGCAAGCAGCTGCAGTTCGACGCCTGATATCGGCTTGGCCGAGGCGAGCGAGCGGGTGAAGACGTTGAGCCCATCGGTGCCGGCATAGGTGGTGACGCCGATATCGGAGACCAGGAACCATTGCGTCGCCTGCGAATCCCACTCCTGCGCCGGGCCGTTTGCCGCCGTTGCGGTCATCACGTAGATGCCGGGCTTGCGCTCGGGCAGCGCCTCGTCGACCGGGAAGCTGGTGACGATGTCCTTGTTGAGCTCGTTGGCGATGTCGATCGAGCCCTGCCAGACGAGTTCGCCGTTCTGATCCTGGATGTTCTGGGCGCTGTAGCCGTCGAGCTGGCTCAGGAACTGCGAATTGGTCAGCAGCGGCGCGATGGCGCGATCGCCGATGCGGTAGAGTTTGAGGTTGGCCGAGGTCATGTTGACCGAAACGATCGGGATGCCGCGGCGCGCCGTCGAGGGCAGCACGAAGCTGTCGCCGGTGAAACGCACCATCTGGCTGCGGTCCTTGATATAGACGTCGATGCTGACAGGTGCTTCGAGCACTTCGTCGACTGATGACGGCAGGCCGGTGCGGAAGGCGATCTTGTAGGTCTGGCCATGCGTCAGTCCCTCGACGCAGATCTGCTTGTTCTTGGTTTCCAGCGCCTTCGGCGCTTCGCCGTTCAGCGTCACGAAGGGCGTGTAGTCGGTGGTCTTGACGAGCGCTTCGGAGAAGGTGACGCAGGCACGCGGCGTGGCGCTGTCGGCATCGACCGTGTGTTCGGTGACGCGGAAGCCCTGTGTCGATTTCAGCTGCAGGTAGGCCGCCTGCACATCCTTGGCGCCGACTAGCGCCAGGCTCGCCTTGTAGGCGTCGAGCGCCGGGCGGTAGTTGGCATTCCGCTCCAGCGCAGTGGCGAGCACGGCCAGCGCCTCGGCGCGTTTGGCGGTGGTGCGCGTCAGCTCGTAACCGTTCAGCGCGTCGACCACCGCCTGTCCCGTCGTGCTGCTCTCGGCGCTGCCGAGCGAGGCTGCTGCGCGGGCGGTTTCGAGCCAGAGATCGGCGTCGTCAGGTGTGATCGACAGCGCACCATGGAAGGACTTCAGCGCGTCGGCCAGATTGTTGGCGGTGAGGTCGAGGCGGGCGTTGGCCGTGAGGCTGTCGACGCCCTGGCCCTGCTGGTCGTCGGCAAGCGTGAGATTGTCCTTGAAGTCATGGGCCTGCTGGATGAGATCGTTGCTCAGGAAGGTCAGGCGCGGCGCAGCACCGATATCCCGTTCCTGCTGGCCGGCCGTTTCGACGATCTTGCCGGCGATGGCGCCGGGGAAGGCGTTCATTGTCTTGAAATCGGATTTGAGGAAGCACCATTTCACCTTGGGATTGTAGGTGAAGGCCTTGCAGCTCTTGTCGCCGATGCAGGAGGTCTTGCACTGATCGAGCGAGACGTTCTGCTCGGTGCGAAGATCGAAGCCGAAGAAATCGGCGTCCTTGATCGTCTGGATGTCGCGCTTGGTGTCCGCAGCGACGGCGGGAAAGCTGATGGCGATCATGGAAAATGCGATTGTCGCGAAAGCGAAGAACGAGCGCACGGACATAGGTTCCCCCCGGAAATGCTGGCTCTGACCGGCGGGCACTGTCCTCACTCCTCGCGAGATTGTCAACTCAAGTTGAGCGCTGTTTCATGTTCGCACAGGCGCTTTCGTCTGGCTGTCAAATCGGCGTGAGTGACCGCCTTGTGATTTGCGGCATCTACAAGGATGAGCAAGTATTTGGGCCGTCGCAGGAGGTAGCGCCATGTCCACGTCTTCCCACCGCAGGAGCCTTGTCGCGCTCCTTGCTGCCACTCTATTCTCGCTCGGCGTGTGTGCCGCGGACGCGGCCGAGGATGCCGTCGTCATCCCGCCGCCGGCCGTTGATGAGGTGGCCAGCACAGGCACCGAGACCGCCATTTTCGCCGGCGGCTGTTTCTGGGGTGTCCAGGGCGTCTTCCAGCACGTGAAGGGTGTGAAGAGCGCCGTCTCCGGTTATGCCGGCGGCGACGCCAAAACGGCGCAGTATGAAACCGTCAGCACCGGCTCGACGGGTCACGCCGAAGCCGTGCAGGTGACGTTCGATCCGAAACAGGTGAGCTACGGCAAGTTGCTGCAGATCTTCTTCTCGGTGGCGCACAACCCGACGCAGCTGAATTTCCAGGGTCCGGACCGGGGAACGCAGTACCGTTCAGCGCTGTTCGTTGCCGATCCCGAGCAGCGCAAGGTCGCCGAGAATTATATCAGCCAGCTCGACAAGGCGCATGCCTTCCCGCAGCCGATCGTCACCAAAGTATCCGAAACGACAGGTTTCTATCCGGCCGAAGCCTATCATCAGGATTTCCTGACGCTCAATCCGACCTATCCCTATATCGTCTACAACGACCTGCCGAAAATCGAAAACCTGAAGTCGCTGTTTCCGGCCGACTACCGCGGCAAACCGGTCCTGGTGATGAAGGTCAAGGGCTGATCGATCTTGTCGGTCCTGGGATTATCGGCTCTGAACACAGGGATGCAATGCGTTCGTCGCAACAGTTCAGGGCATGATGTCTATGGGCGTATGATTGGGGACGCGGGCCCAAATATCGCGCATCTCTGAGTTGGTGACCGCGATACACCCATCCGTCCAATCCCACAGTTGATGGGCGTTTCCGAATAAGCCCCAGCCATTGGGAAGCCCGTGGATCATGATATTGCCGCCGGGAGGAAAGCCACCGGCGTCAGCGTTGCGCCGATCATCAGAGCCTGGATATGAAATGTGCAGGCTCAGATGCGCCATGGACTTGGGATTTCGCCAGTCTATTTCATAGCGCCCTTCAGGTGTTTTCTCGTCACCTTCTCGTTGCTTGGGACCCTCATCGGCAGCCTGCCCAAGAGAAATCCGGTATGTTGAGATGGGGGTATCCCCTTTGAGGAGGACCATGCGACGTTCGGCTTTATAAACGCGAATGAGGTCAGCCTGTTGCTCCAACGGCGCATCTGGAGGTGGTGAGCCTGCGCCGATCCTGGCCATCAATTTCGTGTAAGCGAGCAAGCTGACGACGACGGCGGTTAAAATGACAAATTTGCTTCTCAACCTGATCCTCATCTTCAAGCTCACCGGATGGCTAATACCGCCTTATCGCGTCCCCATCCAGAAGGCGCGCAGTCGAGACTGAGCACGATCGGGTGCCGCCTTTTTTCTTCATGTTCTTTATTCTTAAGAATTTGTCAACGTTAACAATATCTTAAATACAAGAAACGGCGTTCCACCGCGGAACATATCGTCGACTTGCCCGTTACTGCCATGAGTTTCGCGTCGGGATAGCTGCCGGAGCGGATCCCTCTTTCGAGTTATGCGTAACCAAGGGGACGTATCATGGCCACCAATGTCGTGCGGCGCTGGCAACGAGATGATCTCATGAAACAGAGAGTATTGATCGTCGAAGATGAATTCCTGATCGCCCTCGATCTCGAGGCGACGGTGGAAGGCATGGGGATGCAGGTTGCGGGCCTTGCGAATGATCGCGAACAGGCGCTGCGGCTAGCGCCGCTTGCCGATATTGCTTTTGTCGACGTCAATCTCGCCGACGGCCCGACAGGGCCTGAGATCGGCCGGCGGCTGGCGCAGGAACATGGCATTGCCGTCGTCTTCATGACCGGCAATCCCGAAGTGGTGGCTGACGGCGTCAAGGGCGCGGTCGGCGTGGTCCAGAAGCCGGTCATGCCTTCGGTTGTCGAACAGCTGGTGAAATATCTTGCCGCGCGCCGTGTCGGCATGTTCGCGGTCGTACCCTCACAAATGACGGTCTTTGCCTGATCGGAGGGCTTGATCGGAAGGGCCTGCTCAGCCTGAGATGGCTGCGAGTTGCGGCGGATGGCCGGCCTGTTCCGCCTCCGGCCTGCCATAGGCCTTGAGAAAGGTACGGACCGCGTTGCGCGCCGCCTTTTCCAGTTCTTCATCGGTGGGTGTGGCGCCGAGAAGGATCATCATCTGCAGGTCGGCATTGCCGAGTGCCACGAATTGCCGGGCCGCGACGTCGAAATCATCGATGACGAGCGCCCCCTTATGGGCAAGCCGCGCGAAAAGTGCTGACAGTGCGGTGATCAGCTTGCCCGGCCCTTGCTGCCGCCAGCTTTCGAAGAGGTGCGGATATCGCTCGCCCTCGGTCTGCACCAGCTTGCGCAGGAATTTTCCGTCGTGGTTGCAGATGCAGTTCTTATTGAGGCGCACCGCGAAGGCCGTCAGCTCGTCCTCCAGATCGTCGGCGCGTTCAGGAAAGGTCGAAAGCACCGAGAACAGCATGGCGTTGGCGCGGTTCATGACGTCTTCGACGACGGCGACGAACAGCGTTTCCTTCTCGCGGTAGTGATTGTAGATCGTCTGGCGCGAGACGCAGGCGACTGCGGCGATCTCGTCGATACTGGCGCCGGCAAAACCCTGGCGGCAGAATACGTCGGCCGCGGAATCAAGGATCGACATGCGCTTGGCGCATTGTCCGCGCTGCGTATGCCCCGTCATCCGGGCTGCCGGTGTCATGCGATCTTTCATGAGAGCGAAGATATGACGTCTTGACGTTTTAGACAATGGCGTCTAATTTTACATCTGTGTCCAAATTTATTGACACTCTTGGTTTCGCCGCAGGAGATATGAGCTCCCAACTTCGTCTTCGCGCGAACGATCATCATTCACCCTGAGAGCAATGTGGCGGAGCGACGATCCGGTACCTCCGCCGCGCTTTTATGAAAGATCACCATTATGACGGCTCCCTTCTTTCGCATTGCCCTCATTCTCGGCCTTCTGTCGGCCATCGGGCCCTTTGCCATCGACATGTATCTGCCTGCGCTGCCGTCCATCGGCCAGGACCTGCATGCCGATAACAACGTCACCCAGCTCACCCTTCTGGCCTTCTTCATCTCCTTTGCGCTCGCCCAGCTGGTCTATGGTCCGCTGTCGGATATGTGGGGGCGCAAGCTGCCGCTCTATCTCGGCATCGGCCTCTTTTCCGTCGCCTCGATCGGCTGCGCGCTGGCGACCGATATCGAAACGCTGATTGCCTTCCGTTTCGTTCAGGGTATCGGCGGTGCCGCCGGCATGGTCATTCCGCGCGCCATCGTCCGCGACATGCATACCGGCGTGCAGGCCGCCCGCCTGATGTCGCTGTTGATGCTGGTCTTCTCGATCTCGCCGATCCTGGCGCCGCTGACGGGCAGCGCCGTCATCGAGTTCTACGGCTGGCGCGGCGTATTCTGGGCCGTGACGATCGCCGCCTTTATCGGCCTCGTCCTGCTCGCCACCCAGCTTGACGAAACCCGTTCACCGGCCGAACGCAGCGGCAGCGGCCTGAAGAGCGCCATGGCGGCCTACCGCCTGCTGCTTGCCGACCGCAACTTCCTGACGCTGACCTTCATCGGTGGCCTCGGCATTTCCAGCTTCCTGGTCTATCTCGCCAACTCGCCCTTCGTGCTGATCCAGCATTACGGGCTGACGCCGACGCAATACAGTTTCGCTTTCTCGATCAATGCCGTGTCCTTCTTCGCGGTGTCGCAGGCGACGGGCTGGCTCGGCGAGCGTTTCGGCCTCGTGCGCGTCATGCGGATTGCGGTCAGCGCTTTTGCCCTTGCCATGGTCGTGATGGCGGTGGTGATGGCTGCGGGCTTCAACCAGCTGCCTGTCCTGGCGACCTTCCTGTTCATCGGCTACGGCTTCCTCGGCCTCGTCATCCCGACGAGCGCTGTGCTTGCGCTCGAGGATCACGGCGAGATCGCCGGTACTGCCTCGTCGCTGATGGGCACGCTGCACTTCGTGATCGCCGCCGTCGCCATGGTCATATCGAGCGTCTTCTTCGACGGCACAGCCGTTCCGATGGCCGCCGGCATCGCGCTCTGCGCCTTCGCAGCCTTCGTGCTGACCCAGGCAACGATCGGCCGCCGCGCCGCTGTCGCCGCTGCTGAATGATCAAAGAGACCGTACCTGGCCTCGGGTACGGTCACATCATCAGGGTTGCGGCTGCGAGAAAATGCCGCGCACAATTGAATATCGGCTGGCCGCCCTATTTATCCGATCCCGAAGCATGGTCATACCGGAGAATACTTATGGTCGACGAGAAGCGGCTGATTTCGAAAATCACCTGGAAGCTGATGCCGTTTCTCGGCATCCTTTATCTCATCGCCTATATCGATCGACAGAACGTCAGCTTCGCCAAGCTGCAGATGGTCGATGCCCTCGGAATGAGCGAATATGCCTACGGCCTCGGCGCTTCGCTCTTCTTCATCGGCTATTTTCTCTTCGAGGTGCCGAGTAACCTCTTCCTTGACAGGCTCGGCGCCCGTGTCTGGTTCGCACGCATCCTGGTCTCTTGGGGCATCGTCACCATCGCGCTCGCCTTCACGCAGAACGCGACGATGTTCTATATCCTGCGCTTTCTCCTCGGCGTCTGCGAAGCCGGCTTCTTTCCCGGCGTCCTCTATCTGCTGACGCTGTGGTTCCCTTCGGTTTATCGCGGCAGGATGGTCGGGCTGTTCATGATCTTCAGCGCCATCGCCAATGCCGTCGGTGCGCCGCTCGGCGGCGTGCTGCTCGATCTCGACGGTCTCTACGGCTTTGCCGGCTGGGAGTGGGTCTTTCTGGCGACGGGCGTTCCGGCTGTGATCGCCGGCATCGTCACCTTCTTCTATCTTCCCGGCCGGCCTGAAAATGCAAGCTTCCTGAGCGGCGAGGAGAAGCAGTGGCTCGAACGAAGGCTCACTTCCGAAAATGCTGGCATGGGCGAGAATGCCGGAAACGGCTTCAAGGCGCTCATCGACCCGCGCGTGCTGCTGATGGCGCTCTGCTATATCGCCTTTCCGCTTTCGGCCTATGGCCTCAGCTATTGGCTGCCGACGATCGTCAAGGCTTTCGGCGTCAGCAACACTGTGAACGGTTTCCTCAACATCATTCCCTGGGTGCTGGTCGCGATCGCGCTCTACGTCGTTCCCGCCATGGCCGACAAGGCGCAATCGAAGACGCCTTATATCGTCATTCCGGCCTTCATCGGTGCCGCCTGCCTGCTGCTCTCGGCGCTGATCCCGAACCACACTTTGCAATTCGCCTTTCTCTGCGTCGCCGCTGCCGGGATCTTCGCGCCCCAACCGGTATTCTGGAGCCTGCCCTCCCGCTTCCTCAAGGGCGCGGGGGCTGCGGCGGGCCTTGCCGCCATCAATTCGGTCGGAAATCTCGGCGGCTTCGTCGCCCAGAACGTCGTGCCCTGGATCAAGGAAGCGAGCGGCAGCACGATCGCGCCGATGTTCTTCCTGGCCGCCTGCCTTGCTGCCGGAGCCCTGCTGGTCTTCGTCGTCACGCGTCAGCTGTCGCACAGGGAGCATTCGGCGGCTCCGAGCCGGGTTTAGGTCGACAATGTTCCTTCATGGATACTCTCGTGCTCAGTTGCCGGATTCGTCAGTGAACTATTCAATGATTTCGTCCTGGAAAGCGCAAAGCAGTCCGCCAATGTATGATCCCGTGGTTGCGCATCGCCGCCGCGAAACAAATGTTTCGATGCAACATCAATAGCTTGTCGTTTACTTAATTATCGGATTCATTAGCACAACCCAGTACAGCCGTGATGTCTGATACCCCCAAGCCGAACAGCGTTCTCAGCTTCGATCGGCAGTGTCGCCGCAGGTTCTATCCGGCGGTGTTGCCTTTTTGGCAATTCATCTAGCGAATAATTGTTCTTTATTAGAACGCCAAAATTCCCCATCCTCCCCGGGCACTCGGCAAATGAGCTTCGGTACACGACGATAAAGTCGGACCGGGGGAACAAATAGGGGAACTATTATGTCTCATTTCATGATGAACCGCCGTCGCTTCATATCCAATGTCGCAACGGTGGGCGGCTTGGCCGCAGCACAGACCCTGATCGGCGTGCGTGCCGGCCTTGCCCAAGACGTCGCCCAGGTGAAAATGCAACTGGGCTGGCTGGTCTCCAACGGCGTGATCGGTGAAGTCGTTGCGCAGAAGAAGGGTTTCTTCAAGGAGCAGGGCGTCGAGCTGAAAATCGTTCCCGGCGGCCCGAATGTCGATGGCGTCGCCGGTGTCGCGGCGGGGCAATCGACGCTTGGCCAAATCTCTTCTAGCCCGTCGGTGATGCTGGCGCGCTCCGCCGGCATCCCCGTCAAAGCCTTCCTCGCCGGCTATCAGAAACATCCCTTCACCTATTTTTCGCTGAAGAAAGCGCCGATCCGCGAGCCGAAGGACATGATCGGCAAGACGATCGCCACGCAGCCGACGGCTTTTATCCTGCTTCGCGCCTTGCTCGCCAAGAACGGCATCGCCGAGGATCAGGTGACGATGGTCAATATGGGCTCGGACATGAACCAGCTTTTGACCGGTCAGGCCGACGCCGTCACCGGCTGGATCACCAACACCAATGCCCTTTCGGTCCTGGGTGACGACCGCGTCGACATGATGCTCTGGGACGCTGGGCTGCAGCTCTATGCCAATGTCTACTACACCACCGACGAACAGCTCGACAAACATGCCGACGTGCTGGTGCGCTTCACCACGGCAGCCGCAAAGGGCTGGGGCTATGTCCGCGACCATCCGGAAGAGGCGGTCGACATGCTGGTCGAGACCTATCCCAACCTTGATAAGGCAAGCGAACACAAAGCCGTCGGTCCGATTGCCAAATTCTCCTTCGGCGACACCACCAAGCAATTCGGCTGGGGGGCGATGAACAGGGAAAACTGGGCAGCCCAGATCAAGGCCTATGCCGACCTCAAGCAGTTCACCGGGACGGTTCCGAACGTCGATGACGTCGCGAGCTTCGCCATACTCGATGCGACGGCCGATATCCGCAAGCAGGTCGGGTGAACGGCCATGACTGCCGCCGCCACCGTCAAACGGCCCGATGCGTTATCAAACGTACCGCCGCTCGCCGTATCCGTCGCCAATCTGGATGTCCACTTCGGTGACAAGGACAATCAGATTGCTGCTCTTTCCAATGTGTCGGTGAACATTCCCGAGGGGGCGTTCGTGACGATGCTTGGCCCTTCGGGTTGCGGAAAATCGACCCTGCTGCGCTGTATCGCCGATCTCGTGCATATCAGCGGCGGTTCGATCTCGGTGCTCGGGCGCTCGCCACGCGAGGCACGAGAAGGACGCGATTTCGCCTTCGTGTTCCAGGACGCCACTCTGTTGCCCTGGCGCAGCGTCATCGACAATGTCCGCCTGCCGATCGAGGTCGGCAAGCATGCGGCAGGCTCCTTTGCAGACCCGGCGGAGCTGCTGGCGATGGTCGGGCTCAAGGGACGTGAGACTGCCCTGCCGCATGAGCTTTCCGGCGGTATGCGCCAGCGCGTCGCCATCGCGCGGGCGCTGGTCACGCGGCCGCGCATCCTGCTAATGGACGAGCCGTTCGGCGCGCTCGACGAAATCACCCGCGACAAGCTGAACGAGGAATTGCTGCGGCTCTGGCAGGAGACGGGCACGACGATCCTCTTTGTCACTCACTCCATCCCCGAAGCAGCCTTCCTTGGCCAGCATGTGCTGATGCTTCAGGCGCATCCCGGCCGTGTGAAGGAGTTCATGAAGGTCGACCTTCCCTATCCGCGTTCGCTCGCCATGAGAGACACGGTGGAATTCATTCAGGTGACGGCGCATCTGCGCGCTCTGCTGGAGGAATGCCTATGAGCAACGTGGTCTCTTCCGAAGCGCGTTCCGCGCCAGCATCCACCCCGCGCAAGGTCGCGATCCTCGACGCCACCATAGGCACCCTGTCGAGAAATCTGCCGGCGATCCTGGCTGGACTCGGCCTCGTCGTGCTCTGGCAAGTGGTGATCTGGATCTTCAAGATCCCGACCTTCATGGCGCCGAGCCCGGCCGACGTCGTGCTCGCCTTTCGCGACAATGCCGCAACGCTGTGGCGGAATTTCCTGCCGACGCTGCTCGAAGCCACCCTCGGCTTTCTGTTCGGAAACCTCGTCGCCATCCTGCTGGCTGTCTGGTTCGTGCATAGCACGACGGCGGAAAAGGCATTTTACCCGATCGCCGTCTTCATCAAGGCGATCCCGATCATCGCACTTGCGCCGATCCTCGTGTTGATCTTCGGCAATGGACTGGCGCCAAAGATCATCATCGCCGGTCTGATCTGCTTCTTTCCGACGCTGGTCAACATGGTCCAGGGGCTGCGGGCGGCAAGTCCCGCCATGCTCGACCTGATGCGGGTTCTGTCCGCCACCAATTCGGAGATCCTCTGGAAAGTGCGGTTTCCGAGCTCGTTGCCCTTCCTGTTCGCCGCCTTGAAGATCGCCGCAACCAGCAGCGTCATGGGGGCGATCGTCGCAGAATGGATCGGTTCGAGTTTCGGTCTCGGCGCCCTGATCATCGAGGCCACCTATAATTTCCGCTCGCCGCTTCTCTACGCGACCGTTGTGATCGCAGCCCTTCTGGCGGTGGTCCTCTTCGCCCTGGTCTCGGTCGTCGAGACGAAGGTCGTGCGCTGGAAGCCGGCCGGATCGCATTGAGCACGCGCAACCAGGAGAAAACGACAATGATTGAGACAATCCATCAGCCTGCGCGCGACATCAAAGTGGTCGATCGCTCCGACGTCGTCGTGGTCGGTGGCGGCCCAGCCGGGATCTCGGCGGCAGTGTCGGCGGCCCGCAACGGTGCGAGCGTGACATTGCTGGAGCGCTATCCCTATGTCGGCGGTCTTGCTGCCGGCGGCATGGTGCTCGTGCTCGACGATATGATCAACGAGCTCGAAATCACCGTGCGCGGCATCTGCATGGAAATGATCGAGCGCATGAAGCTCTGGGGTCTGTGCGTCACGCCGACCGACCGCGACCGCCTGATCGAATTCCGCGATACGCCGGAAGCCTGGCAGCGCTGGGCGCGCTGGGGACTGTTCGACTTTCACACGCCGTCCATGCCGCATCCGATATGCTTTTCCGCAGCCTTCGACCCCGACGCCTTCAAGCGTGCCTCCTACGACATTCTGGCTCTTGCTGGCGTCAAGCTCAGAACCCATAGCTGGTTCTCCTCCGCGATCGTCGAGGACAGGACGATCAAGGGTGTGATCTGCCAGACCAAGGCGGGCATGGAAGCAATCCTAGGTGATGTGGTCATCGATACCACGGGCGATCTTGATGTCGCCGCCAGTGCCGGTGCCTCGCATATCGAATCCAATTTTATCCTGACGACGGTTTCGCGTTGGGGCGGTATCGACACGGATGCGGCCGAGCGGTTCGAGCGTGAAGATCCGGAAGCCTTCAAGCTGGTGGATCACGAAGCCAAGCGTCTCATCGGCGGTTGCTGGTCTTTCTGGTGGCTGAAGACGCCACTGCCGGGCGTCGTCTGGCTCAACTGCCCGCATATGCCGAAGCTGAGCGGCCTCAAGGTCGAGGACTTGACGCGGGCAGAATTGGAAGGCCGCGCGCGTATCGCTCGACTGCTGGACTTCGCGCGAGAGAAAATGCCGGGCTTCGAAAATGCCTATGTCGTCGATTTCGCGCCGCAGACCGGCGTGCGCCAGACACGGCAGCTGGAAGGCGACTATGTCGTGACGAAGGACGATGTCATGAGCCGGCGGCACTTCGCCGACACGGTCTGCCGTGGCCGCGACTACTACACGCCTTACCGGGCAATGCTGCCGAAGGAGATCGATCAGTTGATCGTCGCTGGCCGTCATTACTCGGCAACGCCGCAGGCGCAGAAATCCAGCCGCGAAATTCCGCCCTGCATGGCCATGGGTGAGGCAGCAGGCGTTGCCGCTGTCGTCGCACTCAATGCCGGCACGACCGTGCGCAAGGCCGACATCAAGGCAATTCAGAAACAGATGCGGGCGCAGGGGGCCGATCCCGGCGACGTACCATCCGAAAACGCTACCTATCTGGAGGCCGCAGAATGACCATTCTCCCCCTCGACGGCATTCGCGTCATCGATTTCACTCAAGTCATGCTCGGCCCCTCCTGCACCCAGGTGCTGGCCGATTATGGCGCCGAAGTCATCAAGATCGAAAAGCTTCGTATCGGTGATCTCTCCCGTTGGTCGCTCGGCTCCGATCCGGATGGCCTGAACAACCCGGTCTTCTGCTCGTTGAACCGCAACAAGAAGAGCCTGGCACTCGACCTGAAGCAGCCTGAGGCGCGCGAAACCGTGCTCACATTGCTCGAGACGGCCGATGTCGTCGTCAACAACTTCCGTCCCGGTGTCATGGAGCGCATGGGCTTCGGCTTCGAGGACCTGAAGAAGATCAACAAGAAACTGATTTATGCGGTTGGCACCGGCTTCGGCCTGACCGGCCCCTACCAGCACAAGGGTGGACAGGACGTGCTGGCGCAGGCCGTATCGGGCGTCATGCGCCGCAAGTCGGACAGCAGCCACCCGACTTCGATCTATGCCACGCCGCTTGCCGATTATTCCGCCGGCATGCATCTGGTTCAGGGCATCCTCCTGGCGCTCCTGCAGCGCGACAAGACCGGCGAAGGCCAGCAGGTCGCCGTCAGCCTTTATAACTCCATGCTCGCCATGCAGATGCAGGAAGGTACGACCCATCTGATGCGCCAGAAGGATCTCAATTGGGGTGCTTTCCCGCTGACAGGCGTGTTCGAAACCACTGACGGTGCCATCGTCATGGTCGGCGCGTTCAAGCAGAACCCGCTTCAGGATATCTGCAACGCGCTTGAGATCGAGGATCTGTCGCAGTACCCGCATTACAAGGATTTCGACGCGCAGATGGCGCGGCGGCCGGAGCTACAAAGGATCTTCCACGACAATTTCGCGAAAAACACCACGGCGCATTGGCTGCAGCGCCTGGAGGACGTCGACATCCTCTGCGCGCCTGTCCGCTCCCTGCCGGAAGCGCTGAAGGACGAGCAGACGATCATCAACAAGATGATCCTGGAGGCAGGCGAGACGGCAGCCGGCCCGATCCGCCTCATCGGCTCGCCGATCGACATGTCGGCGGCTGAGGTCGCGGTGCGCATTTCGCCGCCGCAGCTCGGCCAGCACAATGACGAGATCCTCGGCTCTCTCGGCAGGCTGCAGGGAAATGCGGCATGAGTGTCGGGTTTTCCGTCGCAGATCGTGTCGCCCGCGTCACCCTGGACCGTCCCGAGCGCATGAATGCGGTGGATGCCGCGACGGAGCAGGAGCTGGAGACGATCTGGCGCGAGATCGAAGCGCGAGACGATATCAGCTGCGTCGTCCTGACCGGAGCCGGGGAAAGAGCCTTTTGCGCCGGCGCCGATCTGAAGGGCGGGAGCGGTAGCTCCGGCCTCGATTATTGGGCGGCGAGCCGGGTGAACGGCTTCGGCGGGCTGGCGTTTCGCCGGTCTCTCGATGTGCCTGTCATCGCCCGCGTCAACGGCTTTGCACTCGGTGGCGGCTTCGAGATGGTGCTCGGTTGCGACATCGTCATTGCCGCGGAAACGGCTCGTTTCGGCCTGCCGGAAGCCCGCGTTGGGCGCATGCCGCTGGATGGCGGCATGGTGCTCTTGCAACGAAAGATCGCCTTCAACCGGGCGATGGCCGTCATGCTGACCGGCCGGCAGTTCGGCGCCGCCGAGATGGCGGGGTTCGGGGTTGTCAACGAGGTGGTTCCGGCGATCGAGCTGGATGCGGCCGTCGATCGCTGGGTTGCCGATATCGTTGCCTGCGCGCCGCTGTCGCTGCGCGCGATCAAGCAGACGGTGAACCGGACCGGCCATCTGAGCCCCGCAGAGGCACAGGCCTTGCGGACGCCGGCGCTGGTCAAGGCGCTGCAAAGCGAGGATGCGCTGGAGGGCGTCGCCGCCTTCCAGCAGAAACGGGCGCCCGTTTGGCGGGGACGATGAGCATGGTATAGCTTCCGGCATATCGAGGGGCTCTCATGCACGCTAGTATCTTGAAATATTTCGCTGAAGTCGCGCGTTCAGGGTCGATCCGCAAGGCATCGGACGAACTGCATGTGGCGACCTCGGCCGTCAGCCGGCAGATCAAGAAGCTGGAGGACGAGCTTGGAGCACCGCTGTTTGAACGTTTCTCCGACGGCCTGCGATTGACGGCGGCCGGCGAGATCGTGCTGAAGCATGCCAAGGACACGCTGCTGAAATACGAGATCATGAAATCCGATCTCGGCGACCTTCAGGGCAAGTGCGCCGGCCGAGTCCATATTGCCTCCCTCGATAGTCTCGCCATCCAGTTCCTGCCGGAATTCGTCATGGGCTTCCACCGGCGGCATCCGGCGGTCGATTTTCGTATTCGCTACGACAATTACACCAGCATTTTCCATTTCCTGGCCGACGGTGACGCCGATATCGGCGTCACCTTCGATCTTGCCCGGCCGCATGACATCAAGCTGGTCTATGGCGTTCCGATGCCGCTGATGGCGATGGTATCGCGTAATCATCCACTGGCGCGGCAGAAATCCGTCACGCTGCAGGAATGCGCGCAGTTCAAGCTGCTGCTGCAGCTCGACAATGAGGTCATGAGCTCGATGATCGCCGTCGAGCTCGGTGCGCTCAACCGTGTCGGCCGTACGGTGGTGGCGACCAACAATCAGATGATGCTGAAGCCGCTGATCCTGTCTGGTGAGGGGGTCGCCTTCTTCACGCCGCTTGGCCTTCTGGAAGAGCTTGAGGCCGGAGAAGTCGTCGCTTTGCCGATTGCCGGTTCGCGATTGCACGATCTGCAGGTCGGCATCGTCGTGCCGCGTCATCGCCAGCTTACCCACGCAACCGAGGTGGTGATCGAGTCGATGAGCGTCGAGCTGAAGAAGTTCAGCGACAAAATCCAGACTGTGATCCAGAGGTAAGAAGATGACCCCATCAGCCCAGTTGCTGCTTCGCCCTGGCCATCAGCCTGCGGAACGTTTTGATGGCGCCGCACGGTTTCCGGTTGCGCGAAGCGTGCTTGCCGCGCTCGGCCCGGGCGATCTGGTGATGCCGTCACCCGTCAACGCCCATGACCACGGATATGGTATCCGTACGCTCGACTTCGGCGTCGTCGACGAAGCTCTTGAGGTCTGGATTCCGGGCATGCGCCTGCGGCCGCGAACCGATGCCTATCTGGAGGCGCTGGTGGCGTTCGCGCGCCTGGCGCAAACCGGTGTGGGCGCGACGATGCATTGCCACAATTCGCTGAATATCAATCGGCTCGGTGATGAAGCCGCCGCCGTCATCCGTGCCGCGGGGGAAGTCGGCATTCGCCTAGGATTGTCCTGTCCGCTGCTCGATTTCGACCCTTGGGCCTATGGCGGCGGGCCGGAGAAGTTGAAGCCATTGCTGAGCGAGGACGACTGGCAGGCTCTGTCGCCGAGCATCCCGGCCTATGCGCCGGTCGCCGAACAGATCGCCGCCGTCGACGCGGTGGCGGCGGCAAATTCCAATCCGATGGTCGATGTTCAATACGGGCCGGTCGGTCCACAATGGTGTTCCAACGCCCTGCTTGAGGCGATCGCCGAAGCATCTGGAGTCAACGGCCGGCGCATCCACATGCATCTTCTGGAAAGCCCCCGGCAGCGACAATGGCTGGATCGCCGTTTTCCGCAGGGTGTCGTCCGCTACCTCGATGAGATCGGTTTCCTGTCGTCGCGGCTGGCGGTTGCCCATGGCGTGCAGTTGCAGCCGGCGGAATGTGAGCTTCTGGCGGAAAGGGGTGTGCAGCTCGTCAGCAATCCCTCGGCCAATCTGCGTCTGCGCTCCGGCGTTGCGCCGATTTCGCTCGTGGCAGAGAAAGGGCCGGCTCTTGCCATTGGCCTCGACGGGTCAGGTTTCGACGACGATCAGGATCTCTGGCGCGAAATGCGACTTATCCACCTGCTGCATGGCGGACGCGAGCTCAATCGCCGGTTCACCGCCGACCGGATTTTCGATGCCGCCATTCACATCGGCGCCAAGGTGCTCAACGCACCGGCCGGCCAGGATTTCGTGGTGATCGATTATGATGCCCTGACGGCAGACAGCTTGTTTGACGATATCGATGAGGCCGAGATGCTGTTGACCCGCATGACATCAGCCCAGGCCAAGGGGCTATTCGTCGGCGGGCGCGAGATCATGAGGGACGGTCGCTTGACCACTGTCGATTTTGATGGAGCGCGGCGGGAACTGCGCGAGCAGGCAAGGGCCGATTTGCCCCGCCTCCAGCGCGAACGGCAGCTTGCCGGGAGTCTGTCGGCTGCAATCCGCAGCTACTATTCTCGGTGGTGAGAAGGTCGGGTATCTAAAGCGCGTCGCGATCTGTCAGATTCGCTCCTCGCGCTTTCGGTCTTTGTTTTTACGCATGTCGTTAGCGCAAAACCGCTGCCCACTTTTGCGCGACATGCTTTAGCCTGCGCTCGTCAACTCGGCGGCGATCGTGTCCAGCGCGTCCAGGCTTGCCGCTTCAGCGATTTTCAGGTTCGGTGGCAATACATTGCCCCATACCGCATGGCCCGTCCGCTTGCCGACGAGATATTTGACCGCCGGAATGAGCGGGTGAGCGGCGATCGCCTGCCTGAGGTTTCCGACTCTATCGAGAGTCGCGTGATCGCTCTGGTTCTTCCATAGCCGTGCCGAGGATTGCGGGTCGATATTGATGGTTGCCGAAATACAGCCGGCGAAATTATCCTTTTCCGCCTCGGCAAGAGCTGCCTCGTTGCTCGGGAAGACGGCAAAGCCGGGAATTTGTGCGAGCTTACGGGCATAGTCCAGATTGCCTGAACTATCCTTTGCGCCGCGGATGCGCTCGGGAAACATTTGGATGAGTTTTGCTGCCAGGGCGGGTGAGAACTCGATGCCTGTCAACTGCGGGAAGTTGTAGAGATACAGGCTGATAGGCGTTTCGGCTGTCTCTCGAATGACTTCGGCGAACCAGGCAAAAAGCCCCTCATCCTGGACCGGCTTGTAGTAGTAAGGCGGCAGGACGAGCGCGGCGGCATAACCCAGCTCGCAAGCCTGCCGTGTCAAGGCGATCGTCGTTTCAAGATCGGGCGTTCCGGTGCCCACCATCATCCTGCCGCCGTCGAGGCCCTTTGCGGCGGCGGCCATGAGCGCGCTTCTTTGCACGGAGGAGAGCGCGTTAGCCTCGCCCGTCGTTCCCAGCACATTGAGAAGATCGCATCCTTCCGCCAGGCACCAGCGGCCGTGTTCAAGGAAAGCATCCACATCGACGGTTCTGTTTTCGGTGAAGGGGGTAGGTACGGCTGCGACGACGCCACCGATCTTTGCTGCTGTCATGTCGATTTCCGTTCTCGATCGAGAGGCCTGTCTCAATCAGGCTCTTTCATAGGCGACGACGAGCGGGTGATCGCGATTGGTCGTATGGTTTTTGTCCCAGCCGCCGGGCGAGCCCCAGTTGGTGACGTCGGGGCCGAAGAAGTCCTGATTGACGGCTTTGAACTGCACCCTGTCGTGCGGAATTTCCTCGTCCCATGAAATGGCATCGACCGGACAGACCGACAGGCACAGGCCGCAATTGATGCACTCGCCTGGGTGTATGTAGAACATCCGTCCGCCTTCGTAGATGCAGTCCACGGGACAGGCGACCGTGCAATCGCCATCCTTAACGTCGATACAGGGATCGGTAATGACATAGGCCATCCGGCCGCACCTCAATCTTGACTTGAGACGAGTATGTCAAAGGATGGCGTTGCGAAAAAGCGCCGATTTTCGATGTTTTGATTGCCGAAAAGGCAACGCGACAGCGTTGCGGCCAGCGGCACCGCGCGCACCGAAGCCGAAGTCGCCTTTGCAGCAAGCCGCAGCTGGGGTGATGGCTAAGTATCCGGCGTAGGTAGCAGGATGCGATACATCATTGGGATTGGTAAGTAGCGCCGGTGCTGATCATGCCTGACGGTGTGCGGACGATATCATGCTCTATTTCTTTGATTGAGCGTGAAAGCGTCGCTTTCGCCTGGAACGAGTTCCAGCGGCCAGATCCTGTTTCGGGCGCCCTGCGGATAATGATCGGCATAGGCCGGCATGGTGGCGAGCAGGGTTTCGCCGAGCTGCGCGCCGAGATCGCGTAGCGACATGCGGAAGGATGTCAGCGTCGGCTGCAGGAAATGCGTGCGCGGCTCCTCGCGGAAACCGACGACGGCGAGGTCGCGGCCGGGCACGATGCCGGCCTCGGCGAGCCGGCGGTAAAGCCCGATCGCCATCAGCTCGTGGATCAGGATGATCGCCGTCGGCCGCTCTTCGATCATCAGCAATTCGTGGCCGGCCTGATAACCGCCCTGTTCGCTCGACTTGACCCGGATGACGAGGGCCGGGTCGAAGGCTATACCGTGCCGTTCAAGCGCCTGGCGGTAGGCGTCGAGGAAGACGTAGCCGAGATTGATGTCGGAGGAGGGGGCGGCCACCGCGATCCGCCGGTGACCTCTGGCGACCAGCCGGTCGACGCCGCGCGCCGCCACGCCCTCGAAATCGAGGTCCATCCAGGTGTAGCTGCCGCCCGACGCGCTGCGGCCAAGCGCCACGAAGGGGATACGGGCCTTTTCCAGAAGCTCGATACGCCTATCGGTGCGCCGTGTCGCCGAGATGATCAGCGCATCGACAAGCCGGCGCGCCACCATGCGCTTCAGATATTCATGCGGGTCCTCGTCATCGGGGCAGGGCAGCATGACGAGATCGAGCTTGTGACGGGAAAAGACGCTCTGCAGCCCGTCGGTGACGCCAAGGAAGAAGTCGTCGCTGTTTTCGACCGTCTCGCGGCTCACTTCGAGCATCAGCCCGATGACGTTGGTCATGCCCTGGCGAAGGCTGCGGCCCGATTGGTTGGCGACGTAACCGAGCTCCTCGGCGGCGGCGAGCACGCGCCGGCGCGTTTCGTCGTTGACGTCGGGCTTGCCGTTCAGTGCACGGGATACGGTCCCGATCGAAATGTCGAGATGCTCGGCGAGCTGGCGAATTCCCTTCATCTCCGGCGATGTTCCTCCCCAATGCATGTCGCCCAAAACTGTGCAGCGGTTTTGGGGTAACGACATGCGTCAAATAAAGCGTCAGCCCTTCTTGCCACAGGATGGCGCCTGCGAAAAGCCGTGGAGGAGGGTCAGGGTCTGAAGCTCTGTCGGATGACGAGCTCCGGAATGACGCGTTCGTAACCCGGCGGTAAACCCGGGTTTTCAAGCCGCCGCTCCATCAGTTTGACGGCGCGCTGCGCCATGGTCTGCGGATCCTGGCGGAAGGTAGTCAGCCGGTAGCTCAGCCAGGAGGATTCCGGCACGTCGTCGAAGCCGATGACGGCGACATCCTCGGGGATGCGCAGCCGCGTTTCCAGGCGTACGACATCCATCAGTCCGAAAGCGATCTGGTCGTTGGCGCAGAAGACTGCGTCGGGCTTTATTGCCTGCGAGAAGAGCGCGCGTGCGGCGGTGACGCCGCCGTCATAGTCGGAATCGCCGCCGCGTCCGACGACGACGGAGACACCGAGCGATTCGGCCGTCGACAGGAAGGCGCTTTCGCGCTCGATGATGGAAGGCGTTCCAGTGTTGGAGCCGACGACCGCCAGCCGCCGTCTGCCGCTTTCGAAAAAGGCCGTCGCCGCCTTGCGGGAGGCCTCGAAGTTGCCGGCGCGCACATGGTCGGCGTCGGGTTCCGAACGGCCGATCACGACGAGCGGCTGGCCATTTCGCTGCGCGAGTTCGAAGAAACTCGCCGGCGGCGAGCCGGACAGGATGATGATCGCCTCGGCACGGTGGCCGATCAGCATCTTCTGGGCAGCAAGCAGCTCGTCTTCCGTCTGGCCGGTGTTGATGAGAATCGGGATGCTGCCGCGTTTGATCAGGCATTTGGCAAGCGCTGCGGCCAGATGGGCGCGAAAACCCACTTCCGGCCGGGTCGCGACGATGCCGACCAGGCGGCTCTGGTTGGCAAGCACGCCGCGCGCCAGGTCGTTGACGTGGTAGCCGAGTTCTTGCGCCGCCTGCAGCACCTTCTCGCGCGTTGCAGGCGCTACGCTGGTGCCCGGCGTGAAGGTACGCGACACGGCGGAGCGCGAAACGCCCGCCAATTGCGCCACCTGCTCGGCGCTGACGAAGCGCATGCGCTCTTTTTTTGGCGTCTTGCCGCCGTTCATTGGACCATCATTCATCGGCTCTCAGCTATTGCTTGTCTCTGACATCAGGATGACAGCCGGCCGCATGGCAACCGTAATTTTTTGCAGAGAAAAGCCGAGGCTGCGCGGGAGCAACCTCGGCCGAGAGACAAAAGCAGCGGCGATGGGATCAACGCCGCTGCCAAAGGTTCAGTGTTTACTCGCAGACCCGCACGGTTTCGGCGTGGTAGCCGCCGTCATAGCGGTTGCGAACGTCGCGGTCCTCATACCAGCATCTCGGCTGGGGTTCGACATAGCGGGGGCTCTCCACATAACGAGGGCCTTCATCAACGTAGCGAGGGCCGCCATTGGCGATTGCGCCGCCGATCAGGCCGCCGACGACGCCTGCGGCAACGCCGCCGGCGATGATTCGGCCAGTATTGTCGTGATGGCGATCACGCGCGGCAGCTGGCTGAATGGCCGATCCAACAAGGGCCGTTGCGATCAACAGGCTGCTAATAACTCTCTTCATAACATTCTCCTCAATGGCACTTGTCCCCCGATAGGAAATAAATGCGGCAGCAAGGCGTTTGTTCGTTCAAACTTTGCGACAGGCATTAATGCATGTCGCCTGAGATCACGTCGCCGACTCCGCTGCCGTCGTCTCTTCCAGCACATCTTCGGGAATGTCGTCGAAGGAGGAATAGTTCAGATTGTAGAGCTTGGAATAGAGCTTGCCGTTCTTCATCAGCTGGCGGTGGTCGCCGCTTTCGATGATTTCGCCGTTCTGCAGCACGATGATGCGGTCCGCCTCGCGGATCGTCGCGAGGCGATGGGCGATGACGAGGCCGGTGCGGTTTTCGAGCAGCTTCACCAGCGCCTTCTGGATCAGCATCTCGGTATAGCTGTCGATATTGGCCGTCGCCTCGTCGAGCACGAGGATCTTCGCGTCCGCAACCAATGCGCGGGCGAAGCTCAAAAGCTGGCGCTGGCCAAGCGAAAGGTTGCCGCCGCGCTCGCCGAGGACACTATCGTAACCATCGGGCAGGCGCATCACGAAATCATGCGCGCCGACGGCTTTGGCCGCCTCGATCACCTGCTCGCGCGTCGCCTCCAGCTTGTGGTAGCGGATGTTTTCGAAGACGGTGCCGGTAAAGAGGAAGGGTTCCTGCAGCACCATGGCGATCTGCGCTCCGAGCGAATCCTGCGTCAGATCACGCACATCATCGCCGCCGACCAGCACCTGGCCCTGTTGCACGTCGTAGAAGCGATGGATCAGCGACATGCAGCTCGATTTGCCGGACCCCGTCGGCCCGACCAGCGCCACCGTCTCGCCGGGATTGACCTTGAAGCTGACGTGCTTCAGCACCGGATGTTTCGGATTGTAGCCGAAGACGACGTCCTTGAATTCCACCGATCCGTCCATGTCGCGCGACAAGGCCTTGGCATCGGGCGCGTCCTTGATGTCGACAGGCACGTCGAGCACTTCGGTCAGCCGCTGGCCCGACGCCATGGCGCGCTGCATCACCGAATATTGCAGGGTCAGCGAACGGATTGGGTCGAAGAAGCGCTGGATGTAGAAAAGGAAGGCGACGAGCACGCCGACATCGAGTGCCTGATTGAGAACGCGGGCGCCGCCGACGACGATGACGAGCGCCATCGCCACGCCGGTCAGGCTGTCGACGATCGGCACCATCACCTGCGCGTAGCGCGCCGCCGTCAGATGCGTCTTGAGGTTGGCATGCGCCTTGTCGTCGTAAAGTGTGAAGTTGACGCCCTGCCTATCCATGCTCTGGACGGCACGCACCCCGTGGATCGCTTCGGCAAGCGCACCATTCGCGACCGAATTGGTCTCGTGCGCGGCCATGAAGGATTTGCGCGCCAGCGGCAGCCAGAACAGCCGGACGATGAACAGCACCGGCAGCACCGAGAGCGTCAGCAGCCCCAATTTGAAATCGAGATAGAGCATCACGAAGACGATGCCGAAGAGCAGCACGATGTCGCCGACTGACAGCACCGAGGTTTCGAGGAATTCCTGCATTGAGTTGACGTCGCCCTGCAGGCGCGACATCAGCCGGCCGACTTCGGTCTTGTCCATGAAGGACAGCGAGACGCGCTGGAGATGCGAAAACATCGCCTTGCGGATATCGAAGAGCACGTCTTCCGCCACGCCGCCGACCAGCGTTTCCTGCGCATAGCTTGCCACATAATTGATTGATATGGCGATGGTGAAGGCGACGATCGACCACACCAGTGCCGAATGGTTGCCGCCCGGCGACATGCCGTGGTCGATGGCATAGCGGATGATCAGGGGGATGGTGAGCTGCATCATCGTGAAGGTCAGAACGGCGACGACCGACCACAGAACCTGGCGGCGATAGGGGTGAACGAAAACCCAGATGCGCTTGACGATATTGCCGTCGAAGGCCTTGCCGAACATCTCCTCCTCGACGCGATGTGAACCGACCACCGCTCGCGGCGGGCGGCGTCCATCCTCGCGAACGTCGGGACGCTCGGTTTCCAGTTCCTCGGCCATGCCATTCCTCCCGCGGCCATCACGTCCGGTGGCCTGCATAGTATTGCTTGTCCGCTCTTCTCCCCGGGGGCAGAAGAAGGGAATTCATTGCTAGGCGCTCAAGACCTCGTCGCCCGGCCGCACTTGCAGGTCGTAGAGCGCCTTGTAGCGCCCGCCGAGCGAAAGCAGCGCTTCATGCGTTCCGCGCTCGACGATCCGGCCGTCCTCGACGAACAGGATCTGGTCGGCATGCATCAGCGAGCTCAGGCGGTGGGCGACGACGATCGTCACGCGGTCGGCGGCATAGCGGCGCATGGCGCCGCGGATGCGCTGTTCGGTGGCGGCGTCGATTGCCGCCGTCGAATCGTCGAACACCATCACCGCCGGTTTCAGCATCAGCGCACGGGCGATCGAAAGACGCTGCCGCTGGCCGCCGGACAGCGAAACGCCGCGTTCGCCGACGACGGTGCCGTAGCCCGTGGGCAGGCCGAGCACGTAATTGTGCAGCTGGGCACTTTCACTGGCGCGTTCGATGCGGCCTTCCTTCGCCCACGGGTCGCCATAGGCGATGTTGTTTTCGATCGTCGTCGTGAACAGGAAGGAATCCTGCTGCACGACGGCGACCGCCCGGCGCAGCGATTGCAGCGTCGCCTTGCGGATGTCCTGGCCGTCGATCGTGATCTTACCGCCGCTGACGTCGTAGAAGCGGGGAATGAGATGGGCGATCGTCGACTTGCCACTGCCCGGAGGCCCGACGATGCCGATCGTCTGGCCGCGCCTGGCTTCGAAGGATACATCGTCGAGCACGGTGCGTTTTTCAGAGCCCGGATAGGAGAAGCTGACATTCTCGAAGCGCAGCACGCCGTCCGTCACCGCCAATTCCTTGGCATCCGGCGCATCCTTGATCGCGATGTCGAGGTCGAGCAGGGCAAAGAGGCGCGAGCCGCAGGTGGAGGCGCGGGCAAAGGCATTGACCATCAGGCCGAGCTGGCGCACCGGCATCTGCAGGATGGTCATGAAGGTCAGGAACGAGGCCAGCGTGCCGACGGTGATTTCGCCCGACATCACCTTGCCGCCGCCGACCCAGAGCACCAGGCCCATCGCCACGAAGAAGGAGAAGGTCATGGCGCTGGTGTTGGTAACGCGGATGCCGACGCGCTGGTGGGCGAGCGCCAGCGCGCTCTTCGACGCCGCCTCGAATTTCGAAATCTCGTGTTCGTGGGCGGCAAAGGCGCGCACGACGCGAATGCCGCCGAGATTTTCCTCCATGATGCGGGTCAGCACCGAAAGCCGCTCCTGCAGGTCGAGCCAGGTGGCGCGTAGCTTGAGTTGCGTCACCGACGAGCGCCAGCCGACGAAGGGCACGAAACTCAGCGCCAGGAGACCGAGCACGACATCGGTCGACAGCAGCATATGGGCGCCGATGCCGATCAGGATCGACAGCAGGATCATCCGGACGAGCGCGGTGGAAAAATACATGCGCACGCCTTCGAGATCGAGCAGGCCGACGGTGATCAGGTCGCCGGAATGCACGGTGTCATGAAAGCTGAAAGAGAGCCGCTGGATCTTTTCGTAGCAGGCCAGCCGCAACTCGTAGCCGATGTGATGGCCGACGGCTTCGCTGTAATAGTTCTGAACCATGGTGAAGAGGCCGCGCAGCACGCTGGCGCCGAGCAGCAGCAATGCCGTGGTCAGAAGCGCGTCTTGCGCCGCCTGGCCCGCCGCACCGCCGCTCATCGCCATCTGCGTGTGGTCGACGGCCTGGCCGAGAAGGCGCGGGATCATCAGCTGGAAGGTGGAGGCCACAAGCGTGGCGCCGATCGCAAAGCCGGATTGCCAGGGGTGGCGGAAGGCCATCATGGTGATACGCACCAAGGTGAAGAGGCCTCGGCCCCAGCCTGCCGCAGTTGCAAGCGCCATCGAAGCCGAAGGCTTCGTCGCGCGTATTAACGCATCGCTGCTCACGGTATTTTTTCCAATAGATGTGTGGTCGGACGCTGGCCCGAAAAGACGGCAAATCCATGAAGGGATTGATAGCACCTTCACTTTTGCCGATTCCATTTGGGGGTTCAAGTAAAGAATTCACCAGTTGGTTATTTTTACGTGAGGTCTCCTCGCATCCGGGCGGAACAATCTGCGCGCGAACGGATTGCAGCAGGCGAACGCCAACCGCCGACCGGTGCCGGAGAGACCCATGCCGCTCAAAGCCCTCGCCCTCAACGCCACGCTGAAGACCAGCGACGCCAAGGATGCGTCCTCGACCGACCGGATGATCGGACTGATCGACAAGGCGATGTCCGCGCACGGCGTCGTCACTGAAGTGCTTCGGCTCGCCGATTTCAACGTCAAGCCGGGCGTCACCTCGGACGAAGGCGCCGGCGATGACTGGCCCGATATTCGCGCCAAGGTGCTCTCCGCCGATATCCTGCTGATGGCGACGCCTATCTGGCTCGGTCAGCCATCCAGTGTCTGCAAGCGGGCGCTGGAGCGCATGGACGCCTTCCTCGAGGAGACCGACGATCAAGGACGCATGGTCTCCTATGGCAGGGTCGCGGCCGTTGCCGTCGTCGGCAATGAGGACGGCGCCCATCATGTGTCGGCCGAGCTCTTCCAGGCGCTGAACGACGTCGGCTTCACCATTCCGGCCAATGCGGTCGCCTATTGGGTCGGCGAGGCAATGGGTTCCACCAATTTCGTCGATCTCGACAAGGTGCCGAAGGTCGTGACCAAAGCCGTCGACATGCTGGCGCGCAACACGGTGCATCTGGCCGGCCTGCTGAAGGCAAAACAATATCCGGGTGAGGGTAGTTGAGGTCGTTGCCCACCCGACATTTTCAAGATTAATTCGCGGTTCGGTGAGCACAGGTCGGCCAAGCTTTCGCGGAATACGTCTAAATTATGTTTTATTTCAATAGTTTGAAGAGATGTGGCAACAAACCTCTTGCCACCTGCGCCATTTAGCGCTTTCATACACTACTAGTTTGATAGACTATGGACGAGTGTGATTGCTCCGCTAGTTCTGTTGCGGGGCCGCTGGTTCGGACCCCGATGCCGCGGCAGGTGTTGTGAATGGCCGCATGAACCTCATCAACGCGTGAACCGCTGTTATATGCGTTGAAACCTCGATCGACCCAGGGTGCGGATGAAGCCGCAAAGGAGTTGCGATGACGGTTCAGGGACTTTTTTCCGCCAGAGCCAATGCGGCGGCGCAGATATCGGCCGTACCGCGCATTGCGATCGTCGGGCGCGGCTTTTCCGGCATGATGACGGCCATCGCCTTGATGAAGACGGTGCGCGCGCCCTTCCACCTGCAGCTGTTCGATCCGAATTCGTCGGTCAGCGGTGGGCAGGCGCTGGCTTCGGCCCGTTCCTCGACGATCCTCAACACTCGCGTGCGCGATCTCTCGGTCTCGGTCGGCGACAACGACGATTTCAACGACTGGCTCTGCAGCAATGCCGCCTTCCGCGCCGCCGTGCCGGCCGCCATTCCCGGATTCCGGCAGATTTTCGTGCCGAAGGAAATCTTCAGCGATTATGTCTACCAGCGCTTTTCGGAAGCACTCGCCGCGCGCAGGGACATCACCGTCCAGGTCTGCAACGATCCGGTCGTGGCGATCCGCAGGAGCCACGGCAACCGCTTCCTGCTCGAAAGCGCCAATCCCGCCAATCCGCTGTTCGATACCGTCATCCTCGCCACCGGCTACGGCCTGACGGCGCCGGATGCCGGCGGTGAGGACGCTTCGCCGGTCCGGGCCCAGCGCCTCGTCGCGCGGCCGCATGCGGTGCTGCTCGGCAGCGGCATCCGCGTCGTCGATCAGCTGCTGCAGCTGCGCGATTCCGGTTACACGGGCCAGGTGACGATCATTTCAAGGCGCGGCTTCCTGCCCCAGAGCCATACGCCGAATTCCGCCGATCCGGTCTTCCCGGCCGAAACGCTGCCGCAGAGCCTGCCGGAGATCGTGCGCTTCATCCGTGAAGCCTGTCGCGAGGCCGAAGAAACGGGACGAAGCTGGCAATCGGTGATGAACGGCCTCAGAAAACATGCCCGCTCGCTCTGGCGCTCGCTGCCGGCCCGCGACAAGCATCAGTTCAACCGCCATCTCAGGGCAATCTACGACAGCCATCGCAACCGCCTGCCGGAGGCCATGCACCTGCGCCTGAAACGTGAGCTCGCCGAAGGCCGCACGGTGCTGCGCCGCGGCCAGGCCGGCCGCCGGGGCCTGAGCGGCCTGTTCTTCACGCCGGCCGGTTCCACCGCCGAAGAGGTCATCCATGCCGAGCGCATCATCGATTGCCGCTGCCAGGCGCCTGATCTTTCAGCGCCCTTGATGCAGAGCCTGCTTTCCGCCGGCCTCGCCATGCCGGACGAGCTCTCGCTGGGGCTCGCGGTCAACGCGCGCGGCGAGCCCTTCCTCGAGGACGGATCGACGGTCGCCGGGCTGTTTGCCGTCGGCCCGCTCGGTCTCGGCAGCCTGCCCGATATCGATCTCGTGCCGGAGATCGTCTCGCAGGCCTATGCCGCTGCCGAGCGTGTCAGCGAGCGGTTCTACCCGCAGGTCAAGGCCGTCTGAAATTCGGGCCGTTTCGGAACCATCCGCCCGCTGCTGCGTTATAAAGCGCTGGTGACTCCGAGGGGCCGATGGAAGTGCTTAATCGACATGACACGTCTCTTGACGAGGAGGGACGCTTTCGCCTTCTGGTCGATGCCATCACCGACTACGCCATCTATATGCTGAGCCCCGAGGGCATCGTCACCAGCTGGAATACCGGCGCCCAGCGCTTCAAGGGTTACAAGCCTCCCGAAATTCTCGGCGAGCATTTTTCCCGTTTCTATCTGGAAGAGGACCGCGCCGCGGGACTACCGGCGCGCGCGCTGGCCACGGCGGCGGAGCACGGTCGCTTCGAGGGAGAAGGCTGGCGCCAGCGCAAGGATGGCAGCCGCTTCTGGGCGCATGTGATCATCGATCCGATCCGTCGTCCTTCCGGCGAGCTCATCGGCTATGCCAAGATCACCCGCGACCTGACCGAACGCCGAGCCGCTGAACAGGCGATCCGCCAGAGCGAGGAACAGTTCCGCCGGCTGGTCCAGGGCGTCTCCGACTATGCGATCTACATGCTCGATCCCGGCGGCAATGTCAGCAGTTGGAATTTCGGCGCCGAGCGTATCAAGGGCTATCGGCCGCAAGAAATCATCGGCCGGCATTTTTCGACCTTCTATACTCCCGAGGATCGCGAAGCCGGCGTTCCGGAAAAAGCGCTCGGCATCGCGCGCGCCGAGGGCCGCTTCGAGCGGGAAGGCTGGCGCGTTCGCAAGGACGGCACCCGTTTTTGGGCCAGCGTCGTCATCGACGCCATCCGGGACGAGGAAGGCGATGTGCTCGGTTTTGCGAAGATCACCCGCGATATCACCGAGAAGATGGAGACCCAGCGGGCACTGGAGCAGGCGCGCGAAGAGCTCTTCCAGTCGCAGAAGATGGAGGCGATCGGTCAATTGACCGGCGGTATCGCCCATGATTTCAACAATCTGCTGATGGCTGTGCTCGGCAGTCTCGAAATTCTGAAGAAACGCATGCCGCAGGATCTCTCGCTGACATCGCTGGTCGACAACGCCATGCAGGGCGCCCAGCGGGGTGCCGCGCTGACGCAGCGCATGCTGGCCTTTTCCCGCCGGCAGGAACTGCACATGGAGCCGATCGACGTCTCCGGCCTGGTCCGCGGCATGATGGATATGCTGAGCCGTTCGCTCGGCCCGCTCACCGTGATCAAGACCTCTTTCCCCGTCAGGCTGCCGACGATCATGACCGATCCGAACCAGCTGGAGATGGCGATCCTGAACCTCGTCGTCAACGCCCGCGATGCAATGCCCTCGGGTGGCCGGATCATGCTTCGCGCGTCCGAGGAATCGCTGCCGTCAGGCAAAAACCCGCTGCCGCCCGGCCGTTATGTCCGTATCGCGGTGATCGACGAAGGCGAGGGCATGGATGCCAAGACGCTGGAGCAGGCCATCACGCCGTTCTTCACCACCAAGGGCGTCGGCAAGGGCACCGGTCTCGGCCTTTCCATGGTGCAGGGCCTTGCGTCCCAGTCCGGCGGTCGCCTGATGATGAAGAGCAGCCTCGGCGAAGGCACGACGGTCGAATTGTGGTTCCCGGTCGCAAGCGTCGAACAGACGACCGAGTCCACCGCCGAGCGGCCGCGGCAGGAGGAAAACGCGACGCCCCGGCTGCGCATCGTCGCCGTCGATGACGATGGTCTGGTCCTGATGAATACGACGCTGATGCTGGAGGATCTCGGCCATACCGTGTTCGAGGCGATGGCGGGCCCCGAGGCGCTGGACATCCTGCGCAAGGAGCAGGTCGACCTGGTGATCTGCGACCATGCCATGCCGCGCATGACGGGCGCGCAGCTCGCCCAGGCGATCCGCAGCGAATGGCCCGACATGCCGATCATCCTCGCGACCGGTTACGCCGAGATCCCCGAAGGCGCCGGCATCGTCGACCTGCCCCGCCTCGGCAAACCCTTTTCGCAGGCGCAGCTCGCCGAGGCGATCAGCCGGATCGCTTCATAGGAATGATCACCGCCGCATCATGCGAGTTGCCCTCTCGCCGCGAAGAATGAAGAGGAGCAATGCCAGCACCATCGCCGCCAGCCCGTACCAGGTGATCGCGTAGAGGAGATGGTTGTTGGGGAAGGCGATGATCGTCAGGCCGCCGACGGGCAGACCGCCCGGGTTGGCCATGGCATCGGCATCGATGAAATAAGGCGCTGGCGCACTGACGCCGCGCTTTTCAGCGATCGCCGCGACATCGCGCGAATACCAGCGGTCGGCGGCGACGTCGTTCGATTGCAGCAGCGATCCCTTCGGCTCCGTCATCCGCATCAGCCCGGTGATCTCGACCGGGCCTGATGGTTGCCCCTCGCGCCGCGTGGCCGGGTCGCGCCTGTCGGTCGGCACGAAGCCGCGATTGACGAGGATTGATGTCCCATCGGCAAGCGTCAGCGGCACCATCATCCAATAACCCGGACCGAGCGCGGTCGAGGCATAGACCAGCGTTTCCTTGTCGTTCGCCAGCGTTCCGACCGCGGTCACCCGCCGATATTCGTCATCGGTGGCATTGACCTTTTTCCAGTCGGCCTGTGCAGGCGCCGGCACGGGTGGCGCACGCACACGCTGGTCGACTCGGGCCACGAGATCGCGTTTCCAGGCAAGGCGCTCGACCTGCCAGGTGCCGAGTGCGGCGAGTGCTGCGGCAAGCAGCACCAGACAGACGGTGAAGATCGCGCGTTTTACCCGATAATGCCGTCCAGCCGATTTTTCCGAGGGAGCCTGCGGGTGACGCTGCCGCCGCCCCTTCGTGACCGTCACGGCATGTTCTTCATCATCTCGGGGCTCATCGGCATCATATTGGTGTTGAGATGATGCATGACCCAGAGCGAACCGGAGAGCGCGATGGCGACGATGATGAGGGTGAAGATCAGCGCCATGATCGTCCAGCCACCCTCGCTCCTGGTATTCATGTGCAGGAAGAACACCATATGGACGACGATCTGGATCGCGCCGAGGCCCATCACCAGCACCGCCGTCAGCACGGGGCTCGCGAAGACGCCGGCCATGACCAGCCAGAAGGGAATGGCGGTCAGGATGACGGAGAGCACGAAGCCCGTCATGTAGCTGCGGAACGTGCCATGGCCGGCCTGATGGCCGTGGCTGTGGCCGTGGTGTGCCTCGTGGGCATCCTCATGTGCGGGTGCTTGCGAAATCATCCGAGAACTCCCAGCAGATAGACGAAGGAAAAGACGCCGATCCAGACGACGTCGAGGAAGTGCCAGAACATCGAGAGGCACATCAGGCGGCGGCGGTTGGCCTCGATCAGCCCGTGCATCGACACCTGCACCATCAGGGTGATCAGCCAGATGATGCCGAAGGTGACATGCAGCCCGTGAGTGCCGACGAGCGTGAAGAAGGAGGAGAGGAAGGCGCTGCGCGTCGGCCCGGCGCCTTCATGGATCAGGTGGACGAACTCGTAGAGTTCGAGCCCGATGAAGGCCGCGCCGAACAAGCCGGTCACGCCAAGCCAGAACAGCGTTTCCGCCTTCGCGTTCCGCTCCATCTGCAGCATGGCGAAGCCGTAGGTGATCGAGGAGAAGAGCAGCATCGAGGTATTCAGGGCAACGATCGGCAGATCGAAGAGATCGGCGGGCGAGGGGCCCGCGGCATAATTGCGGCCGAGCACGCCGTGCGTTGCAAACAGCACGGCGAAGATCAGGCAGTCGCTCATCAGGTAGAGCCAGAAGCCGAGATTGGTGCTGTTCTCAGGATGAAGGTCTTCCGTCAGGTAGAATTCAGGCTTTTCGGCCGTGTCGATAGTCTGATCGCTCATGGTCATCACACCTGCTCGGCAAGCAACGCGGTGCGCTTGCCTTCCGTTTCGGTCACCTCTTCGGCGGGGATGTGGAAGTCACGTCTGTAGTTGAAGGTATGGCCGATCGCGACCACCAGCATGGCGGCGAAGGAGACGACCACCAGCCACCACATATACCAGATCAGGCCGAAGGCGAGGGCGACGCTGATGGCCGACAGGATCGCGCCGGTGCCGGTATTCTTCGGCATATGGATCGGCCGGAAGCCTTCCAGCGGACGCGCATAACCGCGGTTCTTCATGTCGTACCAGCTGTCATGATCGTGCACCACCGGCGTGAAGGCGAAGTTGTAATCCGGCGGCGGCGAGGAGGTCGACCATTCCAGCGTGCGGCCGTCCCAGGGATCGCCGCTGTCGTCGCGCAATTCCTCGCGTTTCATGAAGCTGACGACGATCTGGATCAGGAAGGCGGCGATGCCAAGCGCGATCAGGCCGACGCCGAAGGCGGCGATGATGAACCAGATCTGCAGTGACGGATCTTCGAATTGGCTGACGCGGCGGGTGACACCCATCAGGCCGAGCACATAGAGCGGCATGAAGGCGAACCAGAAGCCGATCTGCCAGAACCAGAAGCTCATCTTGCCCCAGAAGGGATCGAGCTTGAAGCCGAAGGCCTTCGGGAACCAATAGTTCACGCCGGCGAACATGCCGAAGAGAACGCCGCCGATGATGACGTTGTGGAAGTGGGCGATGAGGAACAGCGAATTGTGCAGCACGAAGTCGGCCGGCGGCACGGCAAGCATGACGCCGGTCATGCCGCCGATGACGAAGGTCACCATGAAGCCGACCGTCCACAGCATCGGCACCTCAAAGCGGATGCGACCGCGATACATGGTGAAGAGCCAGTTGAAAATCTTCGCCCCGGTCGGGATGGAGATGATCATCGTGGTGATGCCGAAGAAGGAATTGACGCTGGCGCCCGAGCCCATGGTGAAGAAGTGGTGCAGCCAGACGATGTAGGAGAGAATCATGATCACGCAGGTCGCGTAGACCATGGAGGCGTAGCCGAACAGGCGTTTGCCGGAGAAGGTGGCGACGACTTCCGAGAAGATGCCGAAGGCCGGCAGCACAAGAATGTAGACCTCCGGATGACCCCAGATCCAGATGAGGTTGATGTACATCATCGGATTGCCGCCGAGGTCGTTGGTAAAGAAGTTCGTGCCGGCGTAGCGGTCGAGCGACAGAAGCGCCAGCGTTGCCGTCAGGATCGGGAAGGAGGCGACGATCAGCACGTTGGTGCAAAGCGCCGTCCAGGTGAAGACCGGCATCTTCATGAAGGTCATGCCCGGCGCACGCATCTTGACGATGGTGGCGATCAGGTTGATGCCCGAAAGCGTCGTTCCCACGCCGGCCACCTGCAGGCCCCAGATATAATAGTCGACGCCGACGCCCGGACTGTAGGCCGCGCCCGACAGCGGCGGGTAGGCGAGCCAGCCGGTCTGGGCGAATTCGCCGATGAACAGCGACAGCATGATGATGATCGCGCCGGCGGTGGTCATCCAGAAGGAGAAGTTGTTGAGGAAGGGGAAGGAGACGTCGCGCGCGCCGATCTGCAGCGGCACCACGAAGTTCATCAGACCGGTGACGAAGGGCATCGCCACGAAGAAGATCATGATGACGCCGTGGGCGGTGAAGACCTGGTCGTAATGGTGCGGCGGCAGATAGCCCTCCGAACCGTTAAAGGCGATCGCCTGCTGGATGCGCATCAGGATCGCGTCGGAGAAGCCGCGCAGCAGCATGATGACGGCCAGGATCACATACATGATGCCGATCTTCTTGTGATCGACGCTGCAGATCCAGTCACGCCAGAGCGGGCCCCAGAACTTGAAATAGGTGATGATGCCGAGCACCGCGATGGCGCCGATGACGACGCCTATGAAGGTCACGACCAGGATCGGCTCGTGATAGGGGATGGCATCGAGGGTCAACCGGCCGAAGACGAACTTCAGGAGGTCAGGATTGGAAAACATGGAACAACCCGTTCATTATGTCTTGCGACGCAAAGCGCCAGGTTAATTGTTGTTGTTGAGCTGCGCCGGCGCCGGATCGGCGCCATTGCTCATGCCGGGCATGGAATGACCCTCATGCTGCATGTCCATTCCAGGCGTGCCAGGCATGCCGGGCATGTCGTGCTGCATGCTGTTGCCGTCGGTCCGCTCGGCAGGTTCGCTGCGGGCCGGAGCCCCGGTCGCCGGCACGGTGGCGGCGGGCGCCACGATGCCTTCGTCGGCATGACGGTCGTCGTATCGCAGCTTCTCGCGGTTCTCCGCACTTTCCTTGCCGCCGCCGCCCGTCATGTCGATGTGCATCATCTCGTTCATGCACATTTTGCCCGGAGCGGCGCACATGTTGAGGATGGCGTTGTAAAGGTCGGCATCGGCGCCGGCATAATAACGCACCGGTTCCTTCTCGCTCGGCTTCTCGAGCTTGAGATAGGCGTCGCGGTTGAGCATCGTGCCCTGCTGCTTGACCGCAGCCACCCAGGCGTCAAAGCCCGCCTGGTCGAGGCCGTGGAACTTGAAGCGCATGTGCGAGAAGCCGCTTCCGCTGTAGTTGGCGGAGAAGCCTTCATATTCGCCTTGTCTGTTGATGACGGCGTGCAGCTTCGTCTCCATGCCGGGCATCGCATAGATCTGGCCGGCCAGGGCAGGGATATAGAAGGAGTTCATCACCGAAGAGGCGGTGATCTTGAAATTGATCGGCATGTCGATCGGGGCAGCGAGTTCGTTGACGGTGGCAATGCCGAGTTCGGGATAGAAGAACAGCCACTTCCAGTCGAGCGCCACGACCTCGACGATCAGCGGCTTGGTATTGGCCGGAATGGCGCGCTCCGCATCGAGGCGGTCGAGCGGGCGGTAGGGATCGAGCTTATGGGTTGAAATCCAAGTTACGGCGCCGAGCGCGATGATGATCGCAAGCGGCGCTGCCCAGATCACGATTTCGAGGCGGGTCGAATGGTGCCATTCCGGAGCGTAGGTTGCGGCCGTATTGGAGCGGCGGTAGCGCCACGCGAAGAACAGCGTCAGGAAGATCACCGGGATGATGATCAAAAGCATCAGCACCGTCGAGATGACGATGAGATCGCGCTGTTGCGCGGCGATGTCGCCGGAGGGCGCCATGACCACCATGTTGCATCCTGCCAGGAAAAGCAGCGGCAAGACGGATAGAAGGCGGGAAAACTTCACCAGTTTTAGCACGTCTCTAAGCTCTTGTTGTTTCGTTCGTTCCGCGACTAACGCACTGAACCTGATAGCGACATGAGGTGTTTGGTCGCAGTGCAGCAATCATGCCGCACTGCGGCACAAATCATCGTGCACTACAGCTTTGGAATCCTGATGAAATCAAGAAGGATTCTTTCGCCAGCGCATGTTTTGTTCCAATATATCCGCAAGAGCCGGCCAAGCCAGCGTCCCCAGGAAAAATCGCGGTCCGGATCACGCTATTTTTTCCGCCTAAGCCTCATTTTGAGCCGTGATGATGAACTATTTACGTCTTACGGACTTGATAAGCCTGCAGGTTTGATCAAGATCAGGCTGAGGCGCCTTGCCGAAAGCGCTTCAACGAGGGAGGCGTTTCATGGCTACAACATCTAATTACGGACCGTCATCGTCGTCGCTGGAACGCGACGCACGGCGCATTCACGACGACAAGCCGGTTTCGCCTGGTAGTATCGCCATCGGCGTGGTGATTGGCCGCATGTCGGAATTCTTCGATTTCTTCGTCTACGGTCTCGCCTCGGTCCTGGTCTTTCCACAGCTGATTTTCCCTTTCGCGCCCGACAGGCTGACGGGCACGCTCTATTCCTTCGCCATCTTCTCGCTTGCCTTCCTGGCCCGCCCCGTCGGCTCCGTCGTCTTCATGACGATCGACCGGCTGTACGGCCGCGGCACCAAGCTGACGATCGCGCTCTTCCTGCTTGGCGGCTCCACCGCCTCGATCGCCTTCCTGCCGGGTTACAACGAGATCGGCGTCTGGTCGATCGCCTTGCTGGCGCTCTTCCGCCTCGGTCAGGGCTTCGCGCTCGGCGGCGCCTGGGACGGCCTTGCCTCGCTGCTTGCGCTAAACGCGCCGGCCAAGCACCGCGGCTGGTATGCGATGATCCCGCAGCTCGGCGCGCCGATCGGCTTTGCGCTGGCCAGCACCCTGTTCGGTTATTTCGTCGCCAATCTTTCCAGTGAGGATTTCCTCTCCTGGGGCTGGCGTTATCCCTTCTTCGTCGCCTTCGCGATCAACGTCGTAGCGCTGTTTGCGCGTTTGCGGCTCGTCATGACCAAGGAATTCGGCACGCTGCTGGAGCAGCATGAGCTGGAAGCAGCTCCCATTCTCGACGTGCTGCGCGTTCACGGCCGTGACATTCTGATCGGCGCCTTCGTGCCGCTCGCAAGCTTCGCGATGTTCCACCTCGTCACCATTTTCCCGCTCGGCTGGATGAGCCTTTACGGCAACCAGCCGATCGGCACCTTCATGGTGGTGCAGGTGATCGGCGCCGCGGTCGGCATCCTCACGATCATCGCCTCGGGCCTGATCGCCGACCGTATCGGCCGGCGCGCCCAGCTTGCCATCTGCGCCGTCATCATCGCCGTCTTCAGCTTTGTCGGGCCGAGCCTGATCGCATCCGGCAACAGCGGCCATGACGCTTTCGTCATCATCGGCTTCGGCGTGCTCGGCCTTTCCTTCGGCCAGGCGACGGGCTCGATCTCGTCCCGCTTCGGCCGCGGCTACCGCTACACGGGTGCGGCCTTCACCTCGGATCTGGCCTGGCTGATCGGCGCGGGTTTTGCGCCATTGGTGGCGCTCAGCCTTTCCAGCCGCTTCGGCCTGACCTTCGTCGGCTACTACCTGCTTTCCGGCGCCTTCTGCACGCTTGCAGCACTCGCCTTCAGCAGGGCGCTGGAGCAGCGCGAATAGGACTTTGCGAGGAAGCCATGCCTGGGAGAGAAGTGGGACCGGATCGTGCTGAGGCTTTGCGGCGAACTCACGAGGCGGCGGCATACGAGGGATGGTTTCTCGAACGGGTCGAGGAAGCAATCCGGGAAGCCGATGATCCGAACGCTGTCTGGATCCCGCATGAAGTCATTAAGGGAGAGATGGCGCGCGAGCGTGCCGAGTTGCTTGCCTTGCTCAAGGATGAGGGCAAGTGAGGATCGTTTGGCCACCCAAATCCTATAGCTGAATCCTACTGCGCCATCTGCGGCTGTTTCGCCGCGCGGGCCGCGGTCAGCTCCGCCGTGGTGTGGTTCAGGCGGTCGGCCAGCACGCGCATGATTTCCACGGCCATTTCCGGGAAATCGCTGAGCAGCTTCAGGAAGTGCTCCTTGCTGATGCGCAGCACCTCGAGCGGCGAGGTGGCGCGTACCGTTGCCGTGCGCGAGACGTCGCAGAGGATGGCGATTTCGCCGACGATGGAATTGGGTTCGACGTCGGCGACCTTGATCTCGCCGGCCGGCGAGTCGACGACGATATCGGCGGTACCCGAGAGGATGACGTAGGCGGCATCACCGACATCGCCCTGATGAAAGAGGTTCTGCCCGGCCTTGTAGGTCATGCGATCGGAGGTAAAAGCCAAAAGCTTGAGCTTTGCTGGCGCGATCCTTGAAAAGATCGGCACCCTTCGCAGCATTTCGACTTCGTCTCTCAACAGCATGAGCGTTTCAATCCCCTGACGCAGGGTCCGCGGGGACCAGGCGTCTTCAAAACTCCAAGGCGTCCCATCGGGAACACCCACCATCGCCGCCCCTATAGAATATTACGATAACAGTTCCTTGAACATCCCGTTTTTCTCGGAAAGTTCCGGATAGTTCCCGGCCTCCGCCAATCCGCCGCGGTCGAAGAGCAGGATCCGGTCGAACATCTCCGCCTGCCGGGCGTTGGAGAGCACCCAGATGATCGCCGGGCGATGGCCCTCTTCGTGCAGGCCCTCGATGATGTTGCGGGTGATCTGATCCTGAACGCGCTGGTCAAGCGCCGAAAGCGGCCGGTTGAAGATGAAATAGTCCGAGCGCTTCAACAGCGCGCGGGCAAGATTCAGCTTCTGGCGCTGCACCATGGTCAGTCGCTTGCCGCCGGAGCCGACGTCGAATTCGAGCCCGATCGACAGCACGTCGTCATAAAGGTCGAGCGCATCGAAGAGTTCGCCCATGATGCCACGGATGCGATCGGAGGCGTCGGCCTGCTGATAGGCGATACGGCCGAAGAGCACATTGTCCATCAGGCTTGCCGACGGGGTGAAACGCTCGGCGTCGTAGCGCTCGATCAGCTCGGCGAGATCGGCCGGAATATGCTCGTGGAACTGCTTACGGGCGCTGACGATCTTGTCCATGAGCTCGTTCGACAGCAAGCCGAAGCGGTGGCGCGGCTCGATATAGGCAAAACTCAGCCGGATGATGGCCGAACGTTCTTCGGGCGTGGCGTCCTCGAAGCGGCGGCTTTGCAGCTTCTGCAGCAGCGCCTGGTAGGTCGGAATGTCGTCCGCCGTCATGAAGGTTAGTTGCTGGAAGAATGGATGGTCGGGCGGCAGGTCGTGGAAGAGTTCCACCGCGTTCTCGGCGATCTCGAGGCCCATGGCGTAGAGATCGGTGCTGAGGCCGGTCTCACGGAAGAGCTGCTGAAAATAGGGATGCGCGGCAAGCCTGCGGTTGGTCATCAAAGGCCGCTTCATGGTGCCGAAGAGCAGGTTCTCGCCGACCGTCGCCTGGCCGTTATAGGCATCGAAATCGAAAGGCACGACGATCGTGTCGAGCCCCTCGTCGCGCAGCCGGTCCCTGAGCGAGGCGCGTAGCGCGACGACGTGGTCGCCGAGCGCCACATGCACGTCGGTGTTGACGGTCGAGCGCAGCGCCAGATCGAGGATGTCCTGCGAGATCAGGACGGCGTCGAGCACCGGGCGGATCGCTTTCAGAATGTCCTCGGGCCCGCTGGCGCCGGCGGCCTTGTAGTCCACCCAGTCGCTGTTGAGGTCGAGCGTCGGATTGCCGGCCTTCTCCGCCTCGGCGGAATGCCATTTATACTCCAGCGCTTCCCGCTCGTCGTAAACCGGATCGGTCATCGGCGCATGTTTCAGGCCGTAGAGCAGATTGCTGGCGAGCGTGCCGTGGAAGAAGAAAGTGTCGGACGAGGCATAGGAGATCCGCCGGCCGGTGATCGATTCCGGCATGTCGAGGAGATCGCGGCCGTCGATGGTGATGCGGCCGGAGTCCGGCCAGACCATGCGGCCGAGCGCTTCGGCGAAGGCTTCCGCGCCGCTGCCGTTCGGCCCGACGATCGCCACCGTCTCGTTCGGCTTGATCTCGACGGAGACGTGGTCGACGAGGCGGGCGCCGCTGTCGTCGGAGAGCGACAGGTTGGTGACGACGAACGCGCCCGTCAGCGCGCCGACCGGGGCGGTTGCGAGTTCCTGGATGCGGCTGTCGATCAGCGGCTCGACATTGAACTGCTCATAGACCTGCTGGTACTTCACCTGCACGTCCTGGCGCATCTGGTCCCAGTCGATCAGTTCCTTCAGCGGACCGGGCAGGTCCTTGTAGGCTGATATGACGGCGACGAGCTGGCCGATGTCGAGCCGGCCCTGCAGCGCCAGGTAGCCGCCGATCGCGTAAAACAGGAAGGGCGTGACCTGGGCGAGGAAGTTGTTGATGAACTTCACCAGGAACTTCCACTGGTAAAGGTCGTAGCGGATCGAGAAGATCCGGCCGAGCCGCGAGGCGATGTCGGCGCGTTCGAGGTTGGATGTGTCGTTGCCGTGGATCGTGCCGATGCCCTCGACGATTTCGCCGACCCGGCCAGACAGCTCGCGCGCCGTCAGCTGCCGCTGGCGGCCGAGCTCCAGCAGGCGCTTGCGCATGCGGGGAATGACGATCGCCTGCACGCCGACGATGCCGGCGGCGATCATGCCGAGCCAGAAATTCTGGACGATGATGAAGGCGAGCGCCGTGATCGCCTGGCCGCCGAGAAGGGCAGGGGAGACGAAGGCATCGCCGGTGAAGCCGCCCATCGGCTCCACCTCGTCCTTGATCATGGTGGCGATTTCGGCCGATTTCACCCGCTTGAAGTGAATGGGCGGGAAGCGCAGCACCCGGTCGATCAGCTCGAAGCGGATACGGCGCAGCATGCGCTCGCCGAGCCGGCCCTTATAGGTGTTGATGTAGAACTTGAAGAGGCCGTTCAGCACCACCAGCGCCAGAAAAACCAGGCTGAGGGCCATCAGCATCTGGAAGCGGTTGAGCTGCAACCCTTGAAAGAATTCGACATGGCCGATCAGCGGCAGGTCGTAGGCAATGTGCATGAAAGTCTGCGTTGCGCCCGGACCTTCGAAGCCGTCACCCTGGATCGGTCCGTTGACGATCTGCTTCGGCAGGTCGAAGGACAGGAAGTAGGGCACCATCGAGGCAGCGACGACAGCCAGAATCCACAGCTGCTGCAGCCGCGTGTTCTTCCAGATGTAGCGGGCGAGGCTTTTTTCCATGGCTAACCGTCAGCTTGCTGGGAAATTCCGGGGGCGCGATCCGGGCTCCGGGACGGGAAGGAATTTTGAGAACAGGATCATGCAGCCGGACCGCCGATATCGCAATGAAAACAAGGCGAAGCGACCGGCTGCAAAAATGCCGATTCTCGCCGGAACATTGCTTATATCACAGGAATTTTGGATTAGGCGAGGGATTCGGCAATCATGGAGCGAATGATGCCGGCGGTTTTCTCCGCCCCGTCGAGGTCGAGCAAGACCGGCCCCCGTGGCTGTGCGGCGAGCGCCTTTTCGACCGCCTCTTTCACATGGCCCGAAGTCAGTCCGTTTTCCGGCAGGATATCGGCGAGGCCGAGCGCCTGCAGCCGTTCGGCGCGCACCGTCTGCTCGGTCTCGCCGCCGGCGACGAAGGGAATGAGGATCGCCCGGCATTCGGTGCGCAAGAGATCGCCGACCGTATTGTAGCCTGCTTGCGAGATCGAAACCTTGGCGCCGCGCAGCAGCGAGGGAAAATCCTTGCGGAAGCGCACCAGCGTCACATTCGGGCCCGCGTCCTCAGCCAGCGCGGCGAAATCGGCCTCCGGCAGGTTCGGGCCTGATACCAGCAGCCAGCGAAGATTGTCCGGCAGCATCGCTGCTGCCTCTTTGGCCGCGCCGATCAGCGCGGCGCCGACCGCGCCGCCGCCCGCCGATGCGATGATGTCGAATGTCTCGGTCGGTTCCGGCGCCGGCGGGGCTGCGACGAGGCCGGTATAGCGCAGCCTGTCGGCGATCTCGGGTGTCAGCGGAAAGGTGTCCTCGAGCCTGACGAAACCGGGATCGCCGTGGACGAGCACGGCGTCGAAGTGCTCCTTGACCAGCGTGACGGTCTCCGCGTCGCGGCCGGCCTTGCGGTTTTCCTGCAGGATGTCGCGCACCGAGCTTAGGAGTTTCGGCCGCGGTTCGGCCTTGTCGATGGCCTCGAGCAAGGGCAGCAGTTCGAAGCGCATCTGTCGCCGGCCGAAGGGGAAGGCTTCGATGATGACGACATCCGGTCTTGCGGCATGGAAGGCATCGAGCAGCAGCTGGCGGCGGGCATGGAGGAAATCCTCGCCGGCCGGCCGGCCATCGGCATCGGCGAGGCCGGAGAAGCCGGCATTGCTGGCGACGACCGCCGGCAAGGCCACGGTCTTCACGCCTTCGCCGGGAAAGCCCGGCACCGGTAGGCCGCCGGTCACGACAGTCACATCAAAACCGTCCTTGACCAGAGCATTGGCGATGCGGCTGGCGCGGGCTATGTGGCCGATACCGAGCAGATGCTGGACATAGAAGAAAATACGCGGTGCCGTCATGACGCCTTCTGCCATTCGGCCTCGAACAGGCCGGTGAGCTGTCTGATGCTGGAGTGATAGTCGAAATATTCGCGCACCTGGCTTTCGGCGGCGTCGCCGAGGCGCTTGCGCAGTGCCGGGTCGCGGATCGCCGCTTCCAGCGCGCTGGCCAGCAGCGCCGGGTCCTCCGGCGGCACGACGAGGCCGTTTTCACCGTTCTTCAAGAGTTCCGGCACGCCGGATACTTCGGTCGAGAGGCAGACGAGCCGCTGGCTCGAGGCTTCGACGAGCACGTTCGGCAAGCCGTCGCGGTCGCCGTTGGCGGCGATCCGGCAGGCGAGCGCGAAGAGGTCGGCGCGGCGGTAATGATCGAGCACGTCTTCCTGCGCCATGGCGCCCTTCCAGACGATGCGGCCGGAAATGCCGAGTTCGGTCGCCAGCGCCTTCAGTTTCGCAAGCTCCTCGCCGCCGCCGATATGGTCCATGCGCCAGTGAAGGTCGGCGGGCAGCAGCGCCAGCGCGCGCAGCAGCACGTCGTAACCCTTCTTCTCGACGGCGCGGCCGACGCTGAGGATGAAGGCCGGGTCGGCGGGCTCGCTGCCGGTGCGGTTTGAACGCTCGCCGGCAAAATGGCCGAAGCGGGCAAGATCGAGACCGTGGTAACTCAAGTGCACGGCCTCCCTGCGTGATGTCAGCGTCCGCATATGGTCGTAGCCCGTCCTGGTGCAGGTGACGGTCCAGCGGGCGCTGCCGAGTTTCTCGTTCAGCTCCCAGTCGGGCGACGTCCATATGTCCTTGGCATGCGCCGAACAGGTCCAGGGCGTGCCGGTAAGGATGCTCGCATATTCCGTCACCGAGGCCGGTGTGTGGATGAAATGGGCATGCAGCCATTCACCCTTGTCCGGCCATTCGCGCCCCAGCACCAGCGCCTGGCCGAGACGGCGGAAGCGATTGCGGGAGATGTCGCGCTTGAGGTCGGCGAGGAAGCGTTTCATCAGCGCCTTGAAGCCGGGTTTGGAGAAACCGGCGATGAGGCCCTTCAGCACGCGGATCGGCTCCTCGTGCAGATATTCCGGCAGATAGACGACGCGCGCCCGGATCTCGTCATGCACCGGATGGCGCTTCTTGTCGGTCGGCCGGCGCATCGAAATCAGCGTCAGGTCGAAGCCGGCCTTTTCGAGGCCGAGCAGCTCCTGGGCGATGAAGGTTTCCGAAAGGCGGGGATAGCCTTTTAGCACGACGAGGATCTTGCGGCGTGGCGGCAAGGCTGTGCCCTATTCCGCGCCGACGAGGGAAAGGTGGCTGCCGCGGCCGTCGATCCACCGGCCGACGGTCTGCGAGATATGGTCCAGTCCTTCGAGACGCATATTGCCGCCGCTCTTCGACGGTGGCTGGCGGGAAGGCAGGCGCTTCAGCGCCTCGGCCATGATTGTGGGGTCGACCGACTGTTCCGGCAGCAGCATGTCGACGAGGCCGAGTTCGCTTGCCCGCTGGGCGCGCAGCAGCTGTTCCTCGCGCGGCTTGACACGCGGCACGATGAGGGCCGGTTTGTCGAAGGAGAGGATCTCGCAATAGGTGTTGTAGCCACCCATGGCGACGACGCCGGTGGCGCTGTCGATCAGCTCTTCCATGTGATTGTCGAACTCGATCACCTCGATATAGGGAATGGCTTCCCCCTTCTGCACCAGCTTGGCGCGCTCGGCGGCCGGCATATAGGGCCCGAGCACCACGAGCGCCTTCTGCGTCAGCGTCGGATCGGCCTCGTAGGCGTTCATGACGTCGTGGACGAGATCGGAGCCGTCGCCGCCGCCGCCTGTGGTGACGAGGATGTAATTGTCCTTGCGGGCGTTGATCGACGTCTTGCCCCTGGAGACGCTGCGCTGCAGGAAGCCGACGAAATCCATCTTCCGGCGCAGGCTGGCCGGCACGTCGAGGCCGATCAGTGGATCGTAGAAATCCGGCGGACCATAGACCCAGACGCTGTCGTAATATTGGTCGATCTTCTGCATGATGCTGTTCTTCTTCCACTCGGCCTCGAGCAGATGCGGCGCATCCATAATCTCGCGCAGGCCGAGCACCAGAACGGTGCCGCGGGCCTTGAGATAGGCGAGCGTATCCTCGACCTCGCCCTTCAGTCCCATCGGTTCCTTGTCGACGATGAAGATATCGGGCTGGAAGGTCTCGGCCGTGTGGCGAATGCTCGATTCGCGCATCTTCAGCGTCTCGTGCAGGTCGATATGGCTGGCGAGCGACGTATATTCGCCGTTGCGGAGCTTGATGACGCTCGGGATCTTCACGAAGTCGACACGGGCGCGGTAGTCGAAGGCGCCGGCGATCGTGGCACCCGAAATGATCAGGATGTTGAGGCCGCGATAATCCTCGACCAGCGCATGGGCAATGGCGCGGCAGCGGCGCAGATGGCCGAGACCGAAAGTATCGTGGCTGTACATGAGGATGCGCGCATCTTCGAGACGTCTGGACATGGGCATCCCTTCTGGGGTCAGCAACATACTTAGTACCCCCACCGTCCGGAGGCCAAGAGGTGGGGGCGGTGCCGTGATGGGCGGCCGCGTTTCCTGCTATTTGTAGGGATCTGCCGCATCACGCAAGCCGTCTCCCAGAAAGTTGAACGCCAAAATGACGAGAACAACAGGAATGATCGGATAGAGCAGCCATGGATAGAAGGCGATGACGCTGACGCTTTTTGCCTCCGTCAGCAGAATGCCCCAGCTGGTGATCGGCGGACGAAGGCCGAGGCCGAGGAAGGAGAGCGCGGTCTCTCCAAGGATCATGCCGGGGATTGAAATCGTCGCCGACGCAATGAGATGCGACATGAAGCCCGGCACCAGATGCCGGCCGATGATGCGCGGCGTGCTGGCGCCCATCAGCTGTGCGGCCTGGACATAATCCTCCTCGCGCAGCGCCAGGAGTTTGGAGCGCACGGCACGCGCCAGCCCCGTCCAGTCGATGATGCCGAGGATGACGGTGATGCCGAAATAGATGACGATTGGGCTCCACGTCACCGGCATGATGGCGGCCAGCGCCATCCACAGTGGCAGGCTCGGCAGCGATTGCAGCACTTCGATCAGGCGCTGGACGATGAGATCGAAAATGCCGCCGCGATAACCGGCAAGGCCGCCGATGACGATGCCGAGCACGAAGCTGATCGAAATGCCGATCAGACCGATCGTCAGCGATATCCGCGCGCCGTAGAGGATGCGCGAGAGCACGTCGCGGCCGAGCCGGTCGGTGCCGAGCAGGAACATCTGCCCGCCGATCGCCGGGCAGACGAGATGATAGTTCGAGGCAACAACGCCCCAGAATTTATAGGCATCGCCGCGGCAGAAGAAACGGATCGGCTGCACGTCGTTCGGCCTGTCGGTATAGACACGGTGCAGCGTGTCGAGATCGAGCGTCATGCTGCGGCCGTAGACGAAGGGACCGACGAAGCTGCCCTTGTCGAAGAAGTGGATAGGTTGCGGCGGCGCGTGGATGAAATCGACATTGCGCGTGTGCAGGCCATAAGGCGCCAGGAACTCGACGATCAGGATCATCAGGTAGACGACGGCGAGAAAGATACCGGAGATCAAGGCCAGCTTGTGCTGCTTGAACTTCCACCACATCAGCTGCTTCTGCGAGGCGAGATGGATGCGCGATTGCGCCGCGGTCATGCTTTCGGTCGCAAGCGGATCGAAAGGAGCTGTGGAGACGTAGTGCGGCAGCGGCGCGCCGGGTGCGGGGAGGGGCGACATTATTTGGTGCTCCTGCCTTGCAGACGGATGCGGGGATCGAGGAAGCCGAGCGCTATGTCGGAGATCAGCACGCCGATGACGTTGAGGAAGGCCAGGAACATCAGGAAGGAGCCGGCGAGATACATGTCCTGGCTCTGCAGCGCCTTGATGAGCATCGGCCCCGTCGTCTCCAGCGACAGCACGATCGCGACGATCTCGGCGCCCGAGATGATCGACGGCAGGATCGAGCCGATATCGGCGACGAAGAAGTTGAGCGCCATGCGCAGCGGATATTTGACCAGCGCCTTGAGCGGCGGCAGGCCCTTGGCGCGGGCGGTGACGACATACTGCTTCTGCATCTCGTCGAGCAGGTTGGCGCGCAGCCGTCGGATCATGCCGGCTGTGCCGGCCGTGCCGACGATGATCACGGGGATCCACAGGTGAGAGAGGATCGACCGCGCCTTCTCCCAGCTCATCGGCGCCGAGATATATTGCTGGTCCATCAGGTGGCCGATCGAGATGCCGAACCAGATATTGGCGAAATACATCAGGATCAGCGCCAGCATGAAGTTCGGAATGGCGATGCCGAGCAGGCCGAGGAACGTCAGCCCGTAATCACCCCAGCTATACTGGTGCGTGGCCGAATAGATGCCGATCGGAAAGGCGATCAGCCAGGTGAGCAGGATCGTCGTGAAGGAGACGAGCATCGTCAGCCACAGACGGTCGCCGACCACGTCGGAGACCGGCAGCTGGTACTCGAAGGAATAGCCGAAATCGCCGTGCAGCATGCCGCCGACCCAGTAGAAATAGCGCACGATCTCCGGCTTGTCGAAGCCGTATTGCTGGCGCATCTCCTCGATTTCCTGGAGATTGGCGGTCTCGCCGGAGGCACGCAGCTCGGCGATCTGGCTCTCGAAGAAGTCGCCGGGTGGCAGCTCGATGATGGTGAAGACCAGCGCCGAAATGACGAAGAGCGTCGGCACCATGGCGGCGATGCGCCAGAGAATGTATCTGAGCACGCCTCAGGCCTCCTTGTACCAGAATGCATCCGGCATGTAGACGCCGAGATAGGAGGTGGGATCGAAGCCGTAGAGCGCTCTCTCCGGCAGGTTCTGCAGCTTGGCGGCGCGAAGGATCGGCTGCAGCGTGCTGTTGATGAGGCCGATCGAGAACACCTGCTGAGTATAGAGCGACAGCATTTTGTGCCAGATCACCTGGCGCTCCTCGAACTTCGCAGTCGAGCCCCATTGGCGGAGCAGGTCGACCATTTCGGCTGCCTCCGGCAGGTCGGGAGCGACGCCCTCCTGGCCGGCGGAGAGGTAGTGCATGCCCCAGAGCGGCCATTGCAGCTGATCGTCGAGCGTCGGCGCAAGGCCGGCCGGCGACATGTCGGCCGTCGGCACGCCATTGTCGAGGCCGTACCAGATCGACATCATGATCGAACCGCTCATGGCGCGGTTGCGGAAGACGTCGCGCTGCGAGGTGCGGGTATAGAGCGCCAGGCCGATATTGGCCCAGTGATCGTGAACCAACTCCAGCACGTCGGTATCGAGATTGCTCTCGCCGGCCGTCTCGACGGTGATCTCGGCGCGCCGCCCGTCCGGCAGCAGCCGGATGCCGTCGTCGCCGCGCTTGGTCAAGCCGAGCTCGTCGAGCAGGCGGTTGGCCTCGTCGGGATCGAACTTCACGAAGGCGTCGGCATATTCCTGCTTGAAGAGCGGGCTGTCGGGCAGGACCGTATCGGCGCTTGGCGTGCCAAGGCCGTAGAAGGCGACCATATTGATCTCGTGCCGGTCGATCGCCAGCGACAGCGCCCGGCGCAGGCGCACGTCGCGGAAAAGGCCGCGCCACACCTCGTCGGCACAGTTGAGGTTCGGCAGCAGCGTGATGCGCGAGCCACGCGCGAGCTTCCAGAGATTGACCTTCACCGGGAAGCGCTTCTCGGCTTCCTTCAGGAAGGTGTAGTCGTTGAAATCGATGCCGGTCACCTGCAGGTCGGCTTCGCCCGCACCCGCCTTGGCGGCGATGATCGAGGAGGAGGAGACGTTGAGGATGAAACGGTCGAGATAGGGAAGCTGCCTGCCGTTCTCGTCGATGCGGTGGAAGAACGGGTTGCGCTCGAAGACGAACTGCTCGGACGGCAGCGGCGTCGTATTGCGCCAGGGATCGAGCGTCGGCAGGTTCGGATTTTCCGGACGATAGGAACGCGCCATCTTGATGTGCAGATCCTGCCATTTCTTGACGCGGTAGGTCTTCATCAGCTCGTCCATCTTCGCTTGGTCGGGCTGGAATTTCTTGTGGAACTGCTTGAGATAATGACCGGGGCCGAAGATGACGAGCGGCTGCGGGCCCGCCAGCGTCGGCAGGAACATCGGGTTGGGTTTTTCCCAGCTGTAGCGCACGGTCAGCGGATCGAGCATTTCGAAGCGCGGCAGGCTGCCGTGCGGACGAAGCTCCAGCGCGCCGCCGCCCGGCGTCAGCTTGTCGTTCAGGATGACGTCTTCCCACCAGTAGCGGAAATCGTCGGCCGTGAACGGCTGGCCGTCGGACCATTTATGGCCCTCGCGCAGCGTGAAGGTGAAGACCGTGTCGTCCTCGGACTGGAAACCGGCCAGGATATCCGGCTGGAACTGCAGGTGCTTGTTGTAGCCGACCAGGCGGGCATAGCCGTAGATCGTCATGAAGCGGATGTCGCGCTGGCTGCCGATGATGGTGCGCACCGTGCCGCCGTAGGCACCGGGTTCGAGCCCCATCTCCTTAAGATTGACGATGCGCGGGCGGACGGGAATGCGCTCGGCCATCGGCGGCAGGCTGCCTGATGTCAGCCGCTCCTTGAGAAATTCCGGCTCGCCGACCTGTCCGGCCCGAAGCACCGCGGGCGCGATTGCCGCGCCGACAAGGCCGCCGAGAAACGTGCGACGCGTCACCATCAGCGCAACTCCCTGGCATCGGCGCCTTTGCGGGCGCGCACCAGATGGCCGTCGCCGAGGTCGGCATAGGCAAGCTCGGAAGCGTCGTCGTGCTCGGCGGTGAAGGTCGCGCCCCAGTTCTGCTTGTCGGCGGCGCCGTTTTCCCTGAGCGCCTGGAAATCGAGCGGCCGGTCGAGATCGGGGAAGGGGACGGCGGCGAGCAGAGATTTCGTATAGGGGTGCACCGGATCGCGCAGGATGATCTCGCGCGGCGCGATCTCGACGATGCGGCCCTTGCACATCACCGCGATGCGGTCGGCCATGTAATCGACGACGGCGAGATTGTGCGAAATAAACAGATAGGTAAGCCCCAGCTCCTTCTGCAGGTCCTTCAACAGGTTGAGGATCTGCGCCTGCACGGAGACGTCAAGCGCCGAGACCGGCTCGTCGAGGATGACGAGCTTCGGGCCGAGCGCGAGTGCGCGCGCGATGCCGATGCGCTGGCGCTGGCCGCCCGAAAAACTGTGCGGGTAACGGCTGAGATAACGCTTGTCGAGGCCGATGGCCGCCATCAATCCTTCGACCTTGCGCCTGCGCTCGTCACTGTCGCCACGGTCATGGATCTCGAGCGGTTCACTCAGGATGTTGCGCACCGTCATACGCGGCGAGAGCGAGGAGACCGGATCCTGGAACACCATCTGGATCTTGGTTCGCATGTCCTGCAGTTCGGAGCCCTTGACGGAGAGGACGTCGACGACCTCCTTGCCGTCGTTGAACACCACTGCGCCGCTGTCCGGCGTGATCGCGCGCATCAGGATCTTGCTGAGCGTCGTCTTGCCGCAGCCGGACTCGCCCACCAGGCCGAGACATTCGCCGCGGCGGATGTCGAAGCTGACGTCGTCGACGGCGCGCAGGACGGTGGCTTCATGCTTGCCGAAGAAACTGCGCTTGCGCGTCTTGTAGGTCTTCGAGAGATTGGCAACGGAAAGCAGGATGCCCGGTGCCTCTGCCTGGAGCGGCTTCTTCTTGCCGACGAGGGACTCGAGATTGACCGTTACCTCGCGAAGCGCTTTCAGCCGCTCGCCGGGTTTCATGTCGAAATGCGGAACGGCGGCCATCAGGCCCTTGAGATAGGGATGCTGCGGATTGCGGAAGATATCCTCGACCGGCCCGGCCTCCATGATCTCGCCGTGATAGATGACGACCACCTCGTCGGCCATGTTGGCGACGATGCCGAGATCATGGGTGATGAGCAGCATCGCCATGCCGAGCTTGGCCTGCAGCTCGCGGAGCAGTTCCAGGATCTGCGCCTGGATCGTCACGTCGAGCGCCGTCGTCGGCTCGTCGGCGATCAACAGCGCCGGCTTGCAGATCAGCGCCATGGCGATCATCGCGCGCTGGCGCATGCCGCCGGACAGTTCGAACGGATACATGTCGTAGGTGCGATGTGGATTGGAGAAGCCGACCAGGCCAAGCATCTCCTCGGTCTTTTCACGGGCTTCCTGCTTGTCGGCTTTAGTATGGATCAGCAGCACTTCGCTGATCTGATTGCCGATCGTATGCAGCGGCGAGAGCGAGGTCATCGGCTCCTGGAAGATCGTCGCCATGCGGCGGCCGCGCAGGTCGCGCATTTCCTCGCTGTCGCGCGGAAAGGACAGGATATCGGTCGTGCTGCCGTCGAGCGGATCGGTGAAAAGGATGCTGCCCGAGGCCTTAGCCGGATTGGGCAGGATGCCCATGATCGACTGGCTGATCACCGATTTTCCGGAGCCGGATTCACCGACGAGAGCGGTGACCTTGCCCGGAAGAATGCGAAGATTGGCTTGTTTTACGACGCGTAGCCGGTCACCGAAAACCGAGAAGGAGACGTCGAGATTTTCAATACGCAACAGATCCGCTGCAGACGCCATACCAATGAAATTCCCCAGTCTTCTGTGTTCCCGTTAAGGCACACTAGCGTACCGCAAACGGGGTGTCCAGTTGATGACAATCATAGATAAACCAGCATGTCCCGCCGAAGTTCCCCGGGCGAGACGCGCAGATTATGACAGGGGTTCTAAGCTCTTACTGGATGAATTTCTCCATGCTGCTGCGCTCGACCTGTTTCTTGGCGTCGCGATGCAGGAGAATGACCTGCTCGGCTTCTGAAAGTCCGTTCTGCACGGCCTCGCGGAAGCTCTCGTCGACATTGATTGCGGGTGCCGGCGCGCGCGGCTGCAGCACCGTCACCTTCTGGCGGATGCCGCGCAGCTTCTCCTCGCCGAGCGTGGTCCATTCGCCGCCGCAATAACCGGCGAAGGCCTGGCTGGCGACGACCTCGCGGCCGTATTTCTTGGTCAGGATCTGCAGGCGTTGCACCTCGTTGACCGCCGAGCCGAAGGCGGAGAAGGTCAGGCGGTCCTTGAGGCCGACATTGCCGAACATGACGTTCCCGACATGCAGGCCGATGCCGTAGCCGACCCTGGTCAGGCCCTTCTGCTCGCGGTCCCTATTGAGTTCGGCAACCCGCGCCTGTGCCTGATGGACGGCCGAAAGAGCCGCTTCGCAGGCAATTTTCGATGGATCCTTATGGCGTCCGCAAGGATAGACGGCGAGAAAGCCGTCGCCGAGGAAACTCAGGATCTCGCCGCCATTGCGGTTGAACGGGGCGGCGATCGCGTCGAAGAACTGGTTCAGCGTGTCGATATAGGCCTGTCGGCCTTCCTTTTCGGCATACATGGTGGATTCGCGCATGTCGCCCATGACCAGCGCCGCCCGGATCGTCTCACCGTCGCCGCGGCGGATCTGGCCGTTCAGCACCCGCTTGCCGGCGTCGCCGCCGAGATAGGTGGTCAGCATGTTGTTGGCGAGCTTGCCGAGCACCGCCATCTTGGCGGCGACCGCCAGATGGTTCTGCATCCTGAGCAGCGCATCGATCATGTCGTCGGAAAAGCCGGTGTTATGGTCCGTCGACCAGGAACCCATCATACCCTGCACCGAGCCGTCGCCGAAGGGCTGAACGAAGGCGAGATAGTCGGTGATGCTGTCCTTGCGTAGGTCCTCGAAAATCGGGAATTCGTTCGGCCCGTCCTGTATCAGACGGCGGCGGATGTGCTGCAGATTGTTGTCGAGGAGGTAATAGTAAGGGCTCTGCAGGAAGCGGTCCGGCTTCTGCCCGGCGGGCATGCGGAAGCCCTCGATGGTGACGCCGCTGGCGCGCCGCCAGGTGAAGCTCAGCGCATCATAGAGCGGATGCAGCATCGAAAAGGAAAGATGCACGCGCGCAAGCGGCAGGCCCGCGGCAGTCAGCCTTTCGCAGAAACCGCGCACGATGTTTTCAAGCTCGTCTCCGGCCAGCGAAGAGTTCGTCAGCCATTCAGCGACCCGGTCCAACAGGATGGAGGACACGCTGGATTCGATCGTGCTCATTCTCGGTATGATCCTCATAAGGCACGCCATCCCCAAGAGCCAAAAGTCCCTCGGCCGGCCCATTTTCATGCGCAGGTCACAAGGAAATCAGGATGTACGAGCGGTATTATAGTGTCAACGATCTGCCGAAAGCCCGGCAGCGGCGCCCCTCAGTTCCCCCATGGCGGGATCGGACGGGTAGTCCTTTCGCGGTGGTTCATTATCAAAAGTCAAAATAGGGATGCTGCAAATGCGAAACAATGGGATGCACATTTTTTTGTGCGCTCAAGTTGCAGCAAGGGGAGCGGCCTGAGTCATTTCGGCCACACCCGGTCAGCCACATCCGATAAGCATCGCAAGGGGCGGCGGCCCTGATTTCTGCTCCTCTCGTCAGCGGAGAGACGGGGCCTGGGTTTAATTTGCCTGGAGCATGCATTAGATCAGCCTTCTCTTCCCCGTTTGAAAGATCCCGCCTTGGCCATCTCCCCCTTCGATACGCTTTTGCAGAAGATCGAAACCCGCGCGGCCCGTGCCGGCATCATCGGCCTCGGTTATGTCGGCCTGCCGCTGGCGATGGCGGTGGCGCGCAGCGGCTTTGCGGTCACCGGCTTCGACATCGATCCCGGGAAGATGGTGGCTCTCGATGCCCGCCGCTCCTATATCGACGCGGTGAGCGACGAGGCGCTGTCGGCCGAGATCGATGCCGGACGCTTCAAGGCGACGACCGATTTCGCCGGCCTTGCCGAGTGCGACGTCGTCATCATCTGCGTGCCGACGCCGCTTACCAAACACCGCGATCCCGACCTTTCCTTCGTCGAGGCGACGTCGCGCTCGATCGCCGCGCATCTGCGCCCCGGTCAGCTCGTCGTACTGGAATCGACCACCTATCCCGGCACGACCGACGATGTGGTGAAGGTCATTCTCGAAGGCACCGGACTGAAATCCCGCTCGGACTTTTTCGTCGGCTTCTCGCCGGAGCGCGAGGATCCCGGCAACCAGCATTATCATACCGCCACCATTCCGAAGGTCGTCGCCGGCGACGGGCCTGAGGCGCTGGCGCTGATGAAGGCCTTCTATGGTGCGGCGGTATCATCGGTCGTTCCGGTCTCGTCGAATGCGACGGCCGAGGCCGTGAAGCTCACCGAAAACATCTTTCGATCGGTCAACATCGCCCTCGTCAACGAGCTGAAGACCGTCTATGCGGCCATGGGCATCGACGTCTGGGAAGTGATCGACGCGGCCAAGACCAAGCCCTTCGGCTACATGCCCTTCTATCCCGGCCCCGGCCTTGGCGGCCATTGCATCCCGATTGATCCTTTCTACCTCACCTGGAAATCGCGTGAATACGAGCTGCCGACCCGCTTCATCGAGCTCGCCGGCGAGATCAATTCGGCCATGCCGCGTTATGTCGTCGGCAAGCTCGCCGAAGCGCTCGACATTCGCGCCGGCAAGGCATTGAGCCGCAGCAGGGTGCTGGTGCTCGGGCTTGCCTACAAGAAGAACGTCGCCGATATCCGCGAGAGCCCGTCGCTGCGGCTGATCGAGATCATCGAGGAGCGTGGCGGACACGCAGATTACCATGATCCCTTCGTCGCCGAGATTCCGCCGACGCGCGAATACCAGGCGCTGAAGGGCCGCAAATCGGTGACGCTGACGCCTGATATCATTGCCGGCTACGATGCGGTGCTGGTCGCGACCGATCACGACAGGGTGGATTATGCGGCGCTCGCAAAAAGCGCCGCGCTGATCGTCGACACGCGCAACGTCTTCAACCGGCTTGGCCTCTCGGCCGAGCACGTCATCAAGGCATGACGGAAACGTTGCTGCATCATGCAGCAACTCAAAGTGCTACAGCCTCTTATACTGATCCGCGCAGCTTTTTGTTGTTAAGGCAGGCTTCATCACTGCGCTTTAAGCTGCTGATCTGCCACAACCATTTCAGGGGCGGATTGGATGAATTCCCAGGGAGGAATATTTTGAAGAGTTTTGTTGCTGCGGTTATCGCAATCGGTGTCGTGTGTTCCTACGCTTCTGTTGCATCTGCGCAGACGAAAGGCGACTGGGTTCTCGGAAACTACAAGGGGGCAGGTTATTGGTTCCCCGGCGTTATCGACAGTGCCTCAGGCGGGAAGGTCACGATCCGATATGATGACGGCGATAAGGAAACTGTTTCCTTGAGCGAAGTGCGTCCTTACAACTGGGTCATCGGGATGAAGGTCGAGTGCAATTACAAGGGTGCTGGCGATTGGTATGCAGGCAAGATCACCTCGCTTGGTGGCGAGAAGATTGGTATTGCCTATGATGACGGCGACAAAGAAACCACCCGAACCGGTCGCTGCCGTTCCCGATAAAGTCTTTGCATAAACCAATGCGAGATCAGCCCGTCGCCGTCAAAGCGACGGGTTTATTTTTCTTCGGACGATCACGTTTGATGCGGTGCTGTGGCAAGCACCTTGCCGGTCATCCGGCTTGCGGCCACCGCATAACCGCCGGCCGCACCGTCGATGAAATGCATGTGATCGCGCGAGATCGGCGTCGGCACGAAGCAGGTCATCAGCGCCGAGGCCTGCCGATGCAGGCCATAGCGGGCAATGCCCTTGGCGCGTGCCGCTTCGAGTAGCGTCTCGATCCGTTTCAGATGTTCGGCGTCGACGTCGATCGTCATCTTCAGCCCGTCATCGAATTTGCGGAAATCGGAATTGCCGGCGACGTCGCGCTTGTAGCGGCGGGCGTCGAAGCGGCCGAGCGGAATGCCGAGCTTGTAGCACACGACCGTGATGGCGAGCTGCAGGAAGATGATGAGCTTCTGCCGCAATCGCCGGCCAGCCGGCGCGGTGGCCTTGGCTTCGCGGTTGATGCCGTGCAGCGAGAAGGCAAAGTTCGGACCATCCGCCGGTACCGGGTGGCTGTCCCGGTTCTGCTCGGTGGTGACGGCGACGATACCGTTGACGAGGTCGCGGAATTCCTGCTCCGGCCGGCCCTCGCCGGGAACCGCGATGATCGAGACGATCTCGCCGTGCCTGGCGTCGATCGGGCTCCAGCGGCAGGAAAGGCCGGTGAGATCGGGGCGCGTTCCCGGGGCCGCGCGATCGATGCCGTAGCGGCCGAGCTTCATCTGTCTTTCGGCCCAGCTGGTACCGCCGCCCCAGAACATCGCATAGGTGACATAAGGGCTTGCGGAGTAACGCGCGACGCGGACGTCGAGGCCCTCGGCGCGGGTATCGGCGACCGGCACGATGGCGATGCGCAGCGTCAGGCCGAGATCCTCCTCGACCCAGACCTGCACGGCGGCAAGGGCGTCGCGCGCTGCCTGTTCCAGCGAGCCCGGAAGCGCGATCAGCGCGCCGTCGCCGCCGAAGACGAAGGGATAGTCGGCCTTGCCGACGGAATTCAGCACCGCCGATATGACGCTGGCGCCCGCCATGTTGACGTCCTTGTAGCGGCCGGCGGCGATCGCCGGCGTCGAGCCGACGATGTCGGCCAGTGCCAGCACCCATCCGTCCGGCAACGGCCGGTAATTGGCGGCGTCGGTCACGCCCTCGAATTCGCTGAAGAGCGGCACTTCGGCAAAGAAGGTTTCGTCGGTCACGGTTTTCATATCGTCCAGCTTAGCACAGACCCATGTCGCCACTGCAACGCCAATTCCCATTTACGGCAATCGACTTGGCAAGGTTTCATGTGTTAGAGCATTTCGTGCTTTTTCGGACGTACGGAAATGCGCTATCTTTTTGTTTTTACGCAATTCCGGACGCAAAAACGCTCTCGCACTTTTGCTGGAATTCCTCCAGGACCGCCGACGATTTCATGACGGATATAGATTAGATGAGCCGCCTCGACAGCTTCATTCGCCGGTTGACGGCCCAACGCGACATCTTGAACTCGATCATCGATCTGGTGGCGGAAACGCCAGGCCCGGTGCTGGAGTTCGGCCTCGGCAACGGCCGCACCTATGATCACCTGCGCGAGAACTTTCCGGGACGGCGCATCGTCGCTTTCGACTGGGAAGTCCGTTCCTATTCAGCCTCGACACCAGCGGCGGAAGACATGGTGACCGGCAATATCCGCGAGTCCGGCCAGGCCTTCGTCGGCATCGGCGCAGCCCTTGCCCATGCCGATATCGGCACCGGTCATGACGAGATCGACGCGGTGACGCTGACCTGGCTGCCGCAGCTGATGGCCGGCGTGCTCGCCCATGACGGCATCGCCGTCAGCGGGCTGCCGCTGGAGCATCCTGAGCTGATGGCGCTGCCGCTGCCAGACGGCATCAAGGAAGGCCGCTATTTCCTGTATCGCAGGACGTAGCACCAGCAATTGAAAGTGCTAAAGCGCCGCGTCTCTCGAAAAGACGCGCGGCGCTGTCGTGTTTCGGTCACGCCACCAGACCCTTGGTCAGTTCCAGCGCCTGCCGTTCGAACAGCCGGCGATAGATACCGTTATTGAGCCTGATCAGCGCCTGGTGGTCGCCTTCTTCGACAATCTTTCCCTTGTCGAAGACCAGCAGCCGGTCGAGCGCCCGCACCGTGGACAGCCGGTGGGCGATGACCAGCGTCGTGCGGCCGTTCATCAGGCGTTCCATGGCCTGCTGGATCTGCACTTCGCTCTCGCTGTCGAGGCTCGACGTCGCCTCGTCCAGGATCAGCACCGGCGCATCGGCCAGGAACGCACGGGCAATGGCGACACGCTGCCGCTCGCCGCCCGACAGCTTGACGCCGCGTTCCCCCACCATCGTCTCATAGCCTTTGGGAAGGTCCATGATGAAGTCGTGGGCACTCGCCTGTTTCGCCGCCTGCTCGATCTCGCGCCGCGAGGCGTTCGGCCGGCTATAGGCGATGTTTTCCGCCAGCGTGCGGTGGAACAGGATGGGCTCCTGCTGCACGATGGCGATCTGGCCGCGCAGGCTTGATTGCTTGACCCCTGCGATATCCTGTCCGTCGATGCGGATTTCGCCCGAGTTCACGTCATAGAGGCGCTGGATGAGCTTGACGAAGGTCGTCTTGCCAGAGCCCGAATGCCCCACCAGGCCGACGCGCTCACCCGGCTTGATGGTGACCGAAAAATCCTCATAGAGCGGAGTGGGATGAGCGCCATACTGGAAGGTGATGCGATCGAAGACAATCTCGCCCACGCCAATCTCGATCGGCGTGGCGTTGGGCTTGTCCTCGATGCCGAGCGGCATCTTGTCGAGCAGCACCAGCTCCTCCATGTCGTTGACGGCACGCTGCAGATTGCGGATGTCCTGGCCGACATTGCGCAGATAGCCTTGCAGAACGAAGAACATGGCCAGCACGAAGGTGATGTCGCCAGGCGTCGCCAGCCCCTGCCGCCACATGATCAGGCCCGTTCCCAGAATACCGGCCTGCATGGAAACCATGAGGAAACCCTGTATCGTGCCGCTCAAGGTGCCGCGCTTCCATGTCCGCCGCGTGCGGCTGTCCCATTTCGCCATCACGTGGCGCAGGCGCACCTCTTCGCGGCTCTCGGCCCCGAAGGCCTTGACCACCGAATTGCAGCTGATGGCATCCGCCAGTGCGCCACCAAGCTTGGTGTCCCAGGCATTGGCAAGCCGTGCTGCCGGCGACACGAAGCCCATGGAAAGCGCCACGGTCACGCCGATATAGATGAGCGAGCCCGCAGCCACGATCAGGCCCATGATCGGCCAGTAGCTGCCGAGCACGATGCTGGCGCCCACCAGCATGACGATGGATGGCAAAAGGGCGACCAGCAGCAGGTCGTTGAGCTGGTCGAGCGCCCACATGCCGCGGGTGATCTTGCGCACCGTCGAACCGGCAAAGCTGTTGGCGTGCCAGTCGGTCGAGAACCGCTGCACCTTGTGGAAGCCGTTATTCGTCACATCCGCCATGGTGCGCAGCGTCAGCCGGATGATGCCGTTGAAGATGAACCAGCGCAGAGCCACGCTGGTCAGGCCCAGAGCCACGACGATGACGAAGGCGCGCAGCGCCCGGTCAGCCGCATTGCTGCCGGCAATGGCATCGACGATCTGGCCGGAAAACACCGGCACCATGACTTCGGCCAGCGTGCTGGCAATGACCAGCACGATGATAATGCCCACCAAGACAGGCCGATGGCGCCAATGATGGAAAACAAAGCCGAGCACATGGCGATAGGCATCGGCGCGGAAATCGAGCTTCTTGCGAGTCATTTTAATCGCTCGGCGCCGTGTCGGCGGCCGGTCCTCAAAATCGAGAGTTGGATGGCACAGCCCAAGCGGGAGACGAAATGATCCCGTCAGATCAATCGGGCTATGAATTAAGGGAAAACCGCATGTCGGGCGCGCTCGAGGCGGGCCGCGAATGGAAATGACCTAATGTCGGGACATTCCGCACGGGAAGGTTTCGATGATTGCTGGTGTCATGCAACGCCTCCCTTGTGTTCGAATTAAAGCGGTGAGTTTTTTGTACCGAAGCAATTCGCTATTGCCAAGCGGATATTTGCAACCTTACGGAAAGTGATGCGGAAACGACACACCTTGTGAGCTTGCGACCGCTCAGGAGGCGCAGGAATAGGATGTGGCCGGGCGCGCGGTCAGTTTGGCCTCGAAGTCGGCGGCGATTTTGTCCAGCGTCACGCTGTCCAACCGCCGCAGGAGCAGGGCCTGGGCCTCCTTCATCGCGTCGCCGAGAGCGACATTCACGGCCTGTTCCACCAGGCATTCCGGCTGGTCGTCGGCTGGGCCGATGGCGAAGAGATGCGGCTCGCCGATGGCGCGGTAGACGTCGAGCAGGGTGATCTCGGACAGCGGACGCACCAGTGTCCAGCCGCCGCCATGGCCCTTTTCGGAGCGGACGTAGCCCTGTTCGCGGAGGCCGGCCATGGTGCGGCGGACGACAACCGGGTTGGTGTTCAGCATTTTCGCAATCATGTCGGAGGTCGCCGAATGCTGGTGCTTATCCATGTGGATTAGCACGTGCAGCATGCGTGAAAGGCGGCTGTCATTGCGCATGGTTCTCTTCCTGTCGATCGGACGGATCATTATCGCAAGCGGATCGTAACAAGACAAGTAACATGATGCTTGACAGCGCCAGTTCATGTAACTTATGTTGAGTCATGAGTTTAATGCCAAGGGAGAGTTCAATGTCGTTCGACGCCATCGTCATCGGCGGAAATTTTGCCGGCCTGTCGGCCGCCATGCAACTGGCCAGAGCGCGGCGGCGCGTGCTGCTCGTTGACGCGGGCGCGCCCCGCAATCGCTTTTCTGAAGCGTCGCACGGGTTCCTCGGCCAGGACGGCCAGACGCCGGCGGCGATCATGCAGGAGGGAAAGCGGCAGCTTTCGCTTTATCCGAGCATCACCATCCGCCTGGGGAAAGTCGTCCGGGCGCGCAGCGATGGTGACGCGTTCATCGTCGGCACCGAAGACGGCGGCGAAGAACGAGCCGCGCGCATCGTGCTCGCAACCGGCGTCAGCGACACGCTGCCCGAAATCCCCGGCCTCAAGGACCGGTGGGGCCACTCCGCGCTGCACTGCCCCTATTGCCACGGCTTTGAGGTCGGCGGCGGCAAGCTCGGCGTTCTCGCAAATCATCCGCATTCGGCCCATTCGGCCATGATGATCCCGGACTGGGGCACAACGACCTTTTTCACCCAAGCGCTGTTCGAGCCCGATGAAGAGCAGTTGGTGAAGTTGACCGCCCGTGACGTCCGGATCGAACGCAGCCCTATCGTGGAATTGTTGGGCGCCAACCCGAAGCTTGAGGCCGTTCGCCTCGCCGATGGCCGCGTCGTGCCGCTCGACGCCGTCTTCGTCGCACCGAAAACTTCGATGGCGAGCCCTGTTGCCGAACAGCTCGGCTGCGCCTTCGACGACGGCCCGTTCGGGCCAATCATTCGGATCGCCGATAACAAGGAAACCACCGTCAAGGGTGTCTTCGCCGCCGGCGATGCGGCAAGCGCCATGCACAATGCCACGCTCGCCTCCGCCTCAGGCGTGCTCGCCGGCGTGCACTGCCATCAATCGCTTGTCATGCAGTTGGTCGCATAGGGCGCAAACATCACGTTAAGCGGGCCGCTGGGGCAATCGGCCGGTCGAGAGGCCATTCGTGCCAAGCGGGCAAGATCGGGAGAGGGCGATAAGCCTGGACGGAACGGTTGAACGTGAGCCTCCGTGCCCGGCGCGCGCCCGCAGTCGTGCCGCGATCGACATGCTGCAAATGGGGGTGATCTTCGGGCACGATAGCGCTAGTAAAGGACAACCCCGCCCCGCATCGCCGAGCCCGACATGCCGCCATCCTATCGATATTCCAAGCTCTTTCGCCGCTCCCGCGTCTTATGGGGCTCTTTCTCAATTTGGCAGCCAAGGCTGGTGTTTTGGTGCGGGGCCTTGGCAATCGGGGTGATCAGCGTCGGCTTTGCGAAGCTTGCCGATCTGGCTCAGAAGGGCTTCGGGTCTCTCACCTCCTCCGGGGAAAGGGCCTTCCTGCTGCCACTTGCGCTGACCCCGCTTGGCTTCATGCTCTCGGCCTATCTGGCGGCGAGGCTGTTTCCGAACTCGCAGGGCAGCGGCATTCCGCAGGCGATTGCAGCGAGGCACCTGAGGGACGACGAAGACCGAACGCGGCTGCTGTCGCTGAAGATCGCCTGTGGTAAGATCGTACTGACGGTGCTCGGGCTCTTCTCCGGCGCCTCGATCGGCCGCGAGGGACCGACTGTCCAGGTCGGCGCATCGATCATGCTTGCCGTCGCCCGGTTCAGTGGCATGGCGCAGGCGCGCGGGCTGATCCTTGCCGGATCGGCGGCCGGTATTGCCGCGGCATTCAACACGCCGCTTGCCGGCATCGTCTTCGCGATCGAGGAAATGAGCCGGACCTACGAGTCTCGGGCGAACGGGCTGGTGCTCACGGCGGTCATCCTCTCCGGCCTTGCCGCGCTCGGGATTTCCGGAAGCTACAATTATTTCGGCATGGCATCGGCCGCACCCACGGAGCTTCGCGACTGGGGACTGGTTCTGATCTGCGGCCTCGGCGGCGGCGCGCTCGGGGCAGCCTTCAGCGGTTTCGCGCTGCACTTTGGCCAGAAGATCCGCCGCTGGGTGCAGCCACAGCCGCTGAAGCGCATGCTGGCTCTTGCAGGCACCTGCGGACTGACGATCGCAGTCATCGGAGTGGCATCAGGTGGCACGACCTTCGGTACCGGCTACGAGCAGGCACGAACTGCGGTCGAAGGCAACGCCCTGCCTCTGCTCTTCTTCGTCGAGAAGTTCGCCGCAAGCTTCCTGTCGATGCTGTCAGGTATTCCGGGCGGCATCTTTGCGCCGTCGCTCGCCGTCGGCGCCGGTTTCGGCAGCACCGTCGGCTCCCTGCTCGGCACCAGCGTCGCGCTGGCGGCCATCCTCGGCATGGCCGGCTATTTCGCGGGTGTCGTGCAGGCACCGATGACGGCCTTCGTGATTATCCTGGAAATGACCGGCGATCATCAGGCAGTCATCCCGATCATGGCAGTGTCTATGATCGGTTACGTGACTTCGCGCGTTCTTTCGCGCGAACCGCTTTATCATGGCCTTTCGCGCGTCTTCATCGCCGCGGCTATCCGGGCGCGGCGTGCGGTCGAAAGGGAGTCGGAGTAACTTTGAGTTCTACACAGACGACCGGCGAATATGCGCGATCATCTATCGAGTGGTATGCTACGAGCATGGACCTGACACCTGATGGACACTGTTCGATCTGTCCAGCGGCCTCGCGGCGGCATTTCCAAAACCGCTACCAGGTGCGTGCGTTTGCTCTGGCGGACATCATTTAGCAGGAACACGGAATGAAACGAGCAGCCAGTTGTTCATGCGGCCAGCTTTCGATCACCGCCGACGGAGAACCTGTCAAAATCTCCGCCTGCCATTGCCGGGCCTGCCAACGTCGCACCGGCAGCGCGTTCGGAGTAGCCGTATTCTTCCAAGCGAATCAAATCGAGACGTCGGGATCGTCAAGTAGCTATATCCGGTCGGGGGACAGCGGGAACTCGATCGAATTCAGGTTCTGCCCGGCATGCGCGTCTACGGTTTTCTGGATGCCGGAATTCAGGAAAGAGCTCGTAGCCGTCGCCTTGGGATGCTTCGCCGATCCCTCATCGCTCGCGCCAACGCAAAGCGTCTACGAGGAAAGTCGTCTGGAATGGGTGTCGTTCGATTTGACCTAGGAGAAGTCCGCCTGCCATAAGCCACCGGTTAAGTTACCGCCAGTACCGCCCCGGTGTCGTACTGACGCACGAAATCGACCCGCATGCCGTTCCAGTGATAGCAGTAATACCGCCCTTGGACAGGAATGGTTGTGGCGTCCGGCCAGAAAATGCCGATACAACGTCGACCGGGCATTCGAACGCTGTTCCACAAGAGACCATCGCTTCCCGCTGCACGAAGTTCGCGTCCCTCAATCTGGGAAGCGGTGTAATCGTCCCGATGCAGGACGCCAGGCACCGCGTTCACGTCGTCCAGTCCTCGGTCCACGCTGCCTACCACGAAAGTCCGATGTCCACCCCGGACGCTGGGGCGTTGAGCTCATGAACTTCTGATGATGATGGATTGTCTCGGCGACAGCGACTTTTTCACTGTCGCCTGCATAGTAGATACCATAGCTTCCGTCCGTGAAGCGTCCCGGCCGCCCCGTTGAGCAATGGACGAATGGGGCCATTACATAACTAGCGCCGGTGCCCGAAACGCGGCGGTTCGCGGGCAGGGCGTGACCATCTGCGGCAAGCGACCCTGAAAGATTGCGATCCACTTCAAGGCAGGAACAGCACGTTGTACTGATCGAAATCGCCCGGCAGGTCGCGAACCTTCATCTCGACCTCGCGGTCCTCGAAGAGGACGAGGCAGTCCTCGTAGAAGCCGGACAGCATGGATATGAAGGCTTTCGTTCCCTCCCGCCCGTAAAAGAGCGGCGTGAACTCCATGTAGAGCGGCACGCGGCGGGCAAGCAGCGGCTGCATCGACCGGCAGGCGACCGGCTCGTAGCCCTCGATATCCATCCAGACGAGCCCGATTGCGGCCGGATCGACCGAAAGTCCGGCAAGGATCTCGGAGACCGGCTTCACCGGCACGCTGATCTTCCTGTCGCTCGGGCTCTGGCGGATGGCGCTGCTCTTGCCGTGATTGTTGAGGTTGAGAAAAAAGTCGATCTCGCCTTCACTCTCGCCGGCGGCGCAATTGACGAGGCGCACCTTCTCCTCCAGCCGATTCTGGCGGATGTTAAGTTGAAGCAGCGGGAAATTGCGTGGATCGGGCTCGATGCTAACGATCTTGATATAGGTGTCGCTGAGGGCGAAATAGACGGTCTGGGTGCCGATATTGCCGCCGATCTCCAGCAGCGTCGCATCCTTTCGCAAGAGGCCGCGCTCGCGCAGGATGACGATCAGCCGGTCGACGGCCTCGCGCTCGAAATGACCCTTCCGGAAGACCTTGCGGCCGATATAGTCCGAGGGCGAGAAGGTCATCAGGTGGTCGCCCGCATCGACCGTCATCGAGACCACGCGCGGGCCGATATTCTCGATCAGCAGGCGACGGCCGAAGCGGGTGTCAAAGAAGCGCGAAGCGGCCGCATTGCGCGCCTTGCGCAGCCGGCGGTTCCAGTATTTGGCGGTCAGCCAGGGCTTGCCGGGCATCAATCTATTCCTTCGAGCGGTTCTGCCGCTTTCTCTCTCGGAATGACATAGACTTTCAAGGGCAAGGCCCGGCCGCGCACACTGATTTCACGGCTTTCGATGCCGGAAAGATCAGCACCGGAAAGGCTCGCCACCGGCTCGGAGATGACGATCGCCGCCTCGAACTCCTTGGCAGCACTTTCCAACCGGCTCGCGACATTCACGGTATCGCCGATCGCCGTCATGCTGCGCACCCGGCCATATCCCATCGTGCCGACGACGGCCGGGCCGGTGTGAATGCCGATCGCGATGCGCAGCGGCAGCGCCAGTTCGTCGGCCAGCTCGGCGGCGAGTTTCTCGATCTCGGCGACGATCGCCGCTGCCGCGGCGAGCGCCTGGCGGCAGGCTTCCTCCGGCGCGGTGTTGAGCCCGAAGAGCGCCATCGCGCCGTCGCCGATGAACTTGTCGAGCCGCCCGCCCGACTGCTCCACCGCCTTGCCGATGATGGCGAAATAGCGGTTCAGCAGGAAGACGACATCGAAGGGCAGGCGGGTTTCCGTCAGTGTGGTGAAATGGCGGATATCGACGAAGAGCACGGCGATCTCGCGCTCGCGGCCGGGGCTCGTCTCCTGGCTGTTGGCGGGAAGGGCCGCCTCGATCGCCGGCACGAGAAGCGGCGCGACGGCAACGTCGCGGTTCGGGCGAAGCTGGCAGGCGAGCCGGACATCCGGGCCGGCATTGATGCGCTTCAGCGTCGTTTGTTCCATCTTGTCGGGGGCAGGCAGGCTTTCGTAATCGCCGAGGATCTGCACGCGGCAGGTGGAGCACTGGCCCTTGCCGCCGCAGACGGCATAATGCGGCAGGCCGCCGAGCCGGCTTGCTTCCAGCACCGAGAAGCCGCGCGGCACACGGATCACCTCGCCGCCCGGATAATTCACGGCGACCTGGTCAAGCCGCTCCTTCAGCTTGCGCCGGGCGCGGGCGACGACGACGATGAGCAGAGAGGCCGAGAAGGCGCCGTAGAGCCCGGCGCGGATCATGGCGACCTGACGGTGAACTTCCGGGTTCGAGGCGTAACGGGTGTTGACGCCCTCCTTGTAAGCGCTGACCGTCATTGACTGCTGGTAGGAAGGGTCGGCGAGCGTCCGGCCCATTTCGACGAAGCCGAGCAGCGCGAGCACCGGCACCAGGATGGCGAGCGCCAGCATCAGCGGTGCGAAGTCCGGGTACCAGGAGCGGTAGCGCAGCCAGAAATGGATGCCGATGCAGCCATGGATCCAGACGGCGACGACGGCGAGCGCCTGCCGCGCGCCGCTCGCCGGAGACCTGATCCACAGCGAACCGACGACCGTCTCGTAGTCGTCGATGTAGCCGTAGAACTCGTGGGCGATGCGCGTGCCGATGACATGATCGAGGAGAAGCAGCGGGATCATCAGGCCGAGCACGATCTGCGCCATTTCCCCCTTCGGCATGACCAGGCTGCGGCGCATATAGATGGCGCGCAGCACCAGCGCGATATGGGTGAGCACCGACAAATAGAAGATGGCGGTCCCCAGAGGATTGCGCCAGATCGCCAGAAAGAGATGGGCGGCTTTATCGGCGGCTGCGACAGAAATCAGGCCAATCGCATGGTTCGACAAATGCAGCAGGACGAAGATGAAAATGACGAGGCCGGAACCGAGCCTCGCCCTTCTGATCGTACGTTCCGAAAAAATCCCTGTGGCCGAGACAGTCGTCATTCATTCCCGTTCTTGTCGATGTAACCGCAGGCCCATAGAGATTGGGAAAGAGGCAGAATTGCTTCGATCGCGATCACATTCCATATGCTTATGCGCAAGTTTTCGGCAAAGGGACAATAGCGGAATTTTCCCGACGGGCGCGAAAGTTGTAAACAGTGTGTCTTAACTGAGGTGTTCCAATGCGGGTGGCTTTCTACGCGCCGATGAAATCGCCGAACCATCCGGTGCCGTCGGGCGACCGGCTGATGGCGCGGCTGCTGATCCAGGCGCTGGAGCTTGGCGGACATCAGGTCGACGTCGCCTCCGAATTCCGCACCCATGCCTCGACACCGGAGGCGGCAGCGGCGCTCGAACCCGCCATTTCCGCCGAGCTGGAGCGGCTGCGGCTGACATGGAAATCCGGGCCACGACCGGAACTCTGGTTCTGCTACCACCCCTATTACAAATCGCCCGATCCCTTCGGGCCGGCGATCTCTGCCGAATTCGCCATTCCCTATGTCACCGCCGAAGCCTCCTATGCGGCAAAACGCGACCGAACCGGCTGGGCAGCGTCACAGAAGCTGGTGGGCGAGGCGATCATGCGGGCGGCGGTCAATATCAGCTTCACCGAGCGCGACCAGGCCGGGATCACAGCCGCCTTTCCGCAGGCGCGCCTTGCCAGGCTGAAACCCTTCATCGACACGGCATTGTTCGAGAAGGGGTCCCCGGCGCCCGATCCGCGCCGGTTGATGACGGTCGCGATGATGCGGGCCGGCGACAAGATGGACAGTTATGCGATGCTTGCGAAAGCATTGCGGCTGATCGAAGACCGGCCCTGGACGCTTGCCGTCATCGGCGACGGTCCGATGCGGCAAGAGGTGCCGGCGCTGTTTGCCGGTCTTGGTGGCCGCATCGAATGGCTGGGCGAGCGGAATGCCGTCGAGATCGCCGAACTGCTCGGACGCGGCGGTGTTTATGTCTGGCCCGGCTGCGGCGAGGCCTATGGTCTTGCCTATCTGGAGGCCCAGGCCGCCGGCCTGCCTGTCGTCGCGCAGGAAACGGCAGGCGTGCCTGATGTGGTCGAGGCTGGCGTGACCGGCCTGCTGACACCGGATGGCGATGTCGCCGCTTATGCCGAGGCCGTGGCTGCCCTGCTTGACGATAGGCAAAGGCGTGACGCCATGGGGCAGGCGGCGCGGCGCTTCGTGCTTGGGCAACGCTCGCTTGCGACGGCGGCTGAGGTGTTGAACGGAATTTTGCGGGACAGCGCAGCAACAGGAGTGACGTGATGACCGACGCAATAGCCTGGGACCCCCTGCGCCGCGAGCTTGACCGCTGGCAGGCCGCCGGCCGCGTGGCGCGGTTCTGGCTGCGCGATGACGACGCCGTCGAGCCGACGCAGGCGCTGGAGACGCTGATGGCGCTGGCGGGTCAAAGCCAGGTTCCGCTGACGCTCGCCGTCATTCCCGGCATGACCGGCGAGGCGTTGGCGGCGCGCCTGGTGGAGGAAGCAGCCGTCGCTGTCGCGGTGCATGGCTGGTCTCATGCGAACCATGCGGGGCCGGAGAGAAAGAAGCAGGAACTCGGCGGCGACCGGCCGGCGGAGGCCGTGCTCGGCGAGTTGGGTGAAGGGTTCCGGCTGCTGCAGCGGCTGCATCCGGCCCGCTTCGTGCCGGTGCTGGTGCCGCCGTGGAACCGGATCGACGCGGCCCTCATCCCGGCGCTGCCCGGGCTCGGATTTGCAGCCCTTTCGGTCTACGGCCGGGCAAGGCAGGACGGCCCGGTGCCGCTGCTCAACACCCATGTCGACATCATCGACTGGCACGGCACGCGCGGCGGACGGAGCGAGGCGGAACTGGTGGCCGAACTGGTGGCCGAGCTTCGCGACCGATTTGCCGGCAGCGACGAGCCCGTCGGCGTGCTCACCCACCACCTGGTGCATGATACGGCTGCATGGGATTTCCTGTCGGCCCTGTTTGCGGTGACGGGCGGACATCCCGCCGTCCGCTGGTCGCCGGCGTCGGAACTGCTAGGGCCTTAGACATTGCCGATCAGGCGGCGTGAACGCGTCCGAGGAACTCTCGCATAAGTGCGACGACGTCATCGAGATGTGTCTCGAGCAGCCAGTGGCCGCCGCCGAGCAGATGCAGTTCGGCGTCCGGCAGATCACGCAGATAGGCCCGAGCCGACTTTTCCGGCATGTAGTGGTCGTTCGGACCCCAGACGATCAAGGTGGGCGGCCGGTATTCGCTGAGATATTTGCGGTGTTCCGGGAACCAGGCCCGGTTCTCCTTCAATCCGGCGATCAGGTCTATGGCGATTTCCTTGCGCTGCGGCGTGATCAGCGACCAATGCAGTTTCCAGAGATCTGGCGGGATCGCGTCGACCAGAGGAGCCGGCAGATCGTTGAGGAATTCCTCCTTGAAAGTCTCCTCGTTGACCGCCTCCGCTAGTACCTTCCTCATCTCCGAATTCGGAAGCATCCATGTCGCCTCGATATCCGCATATTTCGGTCCGAGGGCATCTTCATAGGGAATGTCGCCATTCTGGATGATCAGCGCCACGATGCGCTGAGGGGCTCTGATCGCCAACCGGGCACCGATCGGCGAGCCGAAGTCGTGGAGGTAGAGGACGAATCGGTCGACATTCATCGCACTGATGAAGGCCTCCAGCCAGGCAGCGTATCCATCGAAGCTGTAGTCGAAATCATCGGGTGTGGCGCTGTAGCCGGCACCTGGGAAATCCGGCGCAATCAGACGCCAACGGTCGGCAAGGCGCGGCATGAGATTGCGAAATTCATAGGATGAGCAGGGATATCCGTGCGGCAGCAACAAGACCGGCGCATCCGGTTGGCCGGCCTCGCGGTAAAAAGTCTCGACGCCTGCAACCGTCATCCAGCGATGTCGGACGGGAGTGACCATCGGAAACCTCCTTTGAACTGTCTTCGTTGCTCAATGACGTCGCCCAGCGCTTGGTGTTCACTTTCGGTCTTCCTCAAACTGCTCGGCGCCTTCCACCGGTCGCAGCCACGGCTCGCGGCGTTTGACCCAGAGTTCGTAGCTCGGCACCAAAGGCGTCGGCGCCTCGGAGAGGATGCCAAGCTTGATTTCCGCCTCCTGGTCATCGGCGGAAAACAGCCGCGAGCCGCAACCGGTGCAGAAATGCCGACCTTGGAACTGGCCGGTTTCCCCTGAATGTTCGAATTGGCCGGCGGGCCAGATCCCATAGAAGGTAAAAGCCGAACCGCTTTCTTTTCGACAGTCGGTGCAATGACAGATTCCGACGCGTAAGGGCTCGCCCCGGACAGAAATACGCACCTGCCCGCAGAGACACTTTCCGGAAAGCACGGTCATGACGGATCCCTGTTTCGTTGATTTTGCGCTACTGGGAAAACGGTCCGGCCCAGCATCTGTTCCGTCGAGACGTCGCCGGCATGCCAGTTCGACGAATGGGCTCTCTGTCGAAGAGCTTCGGACTGGCAAGATGACGGCGGCCTTCGGCAGCCTGCTAAAGCATGTCGCGCAAAAGTGTGCAGCGGTTTTGCGACAACGACATGCGTAAAAACAAAGATCTAAAGCGCGACGAGCGAATCTGAAAGTTCGCGACGTGCTTTAGATCACCACGGTCTGATTGTCGCGGGCGGCAAAGGATTCGGGGAAGGCGGCCTGCGCCTGCATTTCCATCTCCGCCAGCTGTTCGTCCGTGCGCGAAGGGGCGTGGTGGAACAGCGCGAAGCGCTTGGTGCCTGCCATTTTCGCAAGCTCGGTGCCATGCTGCCAGGTCGAATGGCCGAAGCCCTTGAAACGCTGCATCTCGTCTTCATTGTAGGTGCAGTCGTAGACGACGAGATCGGCGTCCCGCATCATCTCCAGCGAGACCGGATCATAGCTGCCGGGAATATGCTCGATGTCATAGACGAGAGCGACCGAACGGCCCTGCCATTCGATGCGGTAGCCGATGGCGCCGCCCGGATGGTTCAGCATGAAAGTCTTGATCTCGATGCCCGCGTGCGGGGTCAGCACCTGACCGGCATGGAAATCCCGGAAGTTCATCGTCGCCTGACAGATGTCGGTCTTGACCGGAAACCAGGGCGGGCTGATGAACTGCTCGACCATTTCCCGCGTGCTCATCTTGCCATCGAGATGGCCGGACCAGATGTTGACGTTGATCGAGGGATAATAGATCGCCTTGAAGAAGGGCAGGCCAATGATGTGGTCGTAATGGCAGTGGCTGAAGAACAGGTCGACGTCGCTGACGCCGTCGGCGAGCATAGACAGCCCGGCCTCGCGCAGACCAGAGCCTGCGTCGAAGATCATCCGATGTTTTCCGCAGCGAATCTCGATGCAGGAAGTGTTACCGCCGTAGCGATCGAACTCGGGGCCTGACACGGGAATACTGCCGCGGACGCCCCAAAATTTTACCTGAAACAGTTCTGTCGTCATCGTTCTTCAAACCGGCCTTCCCGCATCGCCATCGTAGTCATAGTTCGTCTCTATGCGAAGCAGCAGAATTCCACGGGTTTGTCTGTTCCCCTTTGTATTCTCCTAACCGCTAGCGGAAGAAGAAGTAGATTTTCCTAAGCAATCGGCTTTCGGCTCGGAAAGCAAGCCGGTATGGTTGGTTTTCGGTAAACGCGCTGCTGAGGGCGGGGGACATTTTCCCGTAAGTCATGCCTATTAGATGGTTGCGCGCGATTGAAAAAACAATTGCCGCCATGTTGAGCCGAAAATCCAGTCTTAGCAGCAACACGAAAGCCGCGCCGAAGAGCCCGGCCTAAACGAGATGTGGCGCGTGTATTGGTCGTCCGCCCTGCTCGCCCGGTTCTCCGGGAAAACCAGCATCATATGAGAAAATTGTGCTTCCTATTCTGCGAATGTTTCCTTGCTTGAGAATGCCAGAAAGCGATATATCCGACGATACGGGAAATATAAGAGACTCGCCATGTTGCAGCCGGTTATCAACGAGACCATTGCCGAAAGCAGCTACAGGCGCATTCGGGCCGACATCATTTTTGGCCGGCTGGCTCCCGGACAAAAGTTGAAGCTTGAAAGCCTGAAGGAGTCTTACGAGACCAGCATCAGCACCCTTCGGGAAGTGCTGAACCGGCTCTCCTCCGAGGGGCTCGTCCTCGCCGAAGGGCAGAAAGGGTTCGAAGTGTCTCCGGTGTCGGTTTCAGACCTCAAGGAGACGGCGGCGCTGAGGCTTCTCCTGGAAACACATGCGCTGGAGCAGTCGTTCGTGCATGGCGACGTGGAGTGGGAAGCTCCGCTGGTATCGGCGCATTACAAATTGGCGCGGATGGAACAGGTGATGGCCTCCGGTGATACCAGCCGGGCCGAGGACTGGAAGCGCTACGACTGGGAGTTCCATCAAGCCCTGATATCCGCCTGCGGGTCGAAACTGCTGATGGAGACGCATTCGGTGATCTTCGACAGATATCTCAGATATCAGATGGTTGCCTTGTCCTATCGAGGCGATGTCGCGGCCAACGAACATCAGCAGTTGTTGGATGCGGCATTGCGACGGGACGCGGAGACGGCCAAGCGGGTGCTTGTCCTGCATATTCAAGGCGGGGTTGAACATGCGCTGGCGAGAGGGACGCTGAGATAGAAATGGTTCGGACGTTTCTCTTCGAACTTTAGGTCCACCAACTCAGACATTTCGGCGAAACCAGGAAAAGCCATGCTCAAGCAAATCCATGATCCGGCTGAAACAGTAAGCGATGTCGTCTTCCGGCAGATCCGCGAGGATATCATATCGGGCACTTTGCCGCCGGGGACCAAGATCAAGCTGGAGCAGGCAAAGGAGCGCTACTCCATCGGCATTTCATCGCTGCGCGAAATTTTGAGCCGCCTGACTACGGAAAACCTCGTCGTCGCCGAGGGGCAGCGTGGCTTTGAGGTCAGCCCTGCTTCGCGCCGCGAACTTCTGGAACTCGCCGACCTCAGGATCGTTCTTGAAACGCACGCGATCGGCCTTGCCTTCGCTGCTGGAAATCTCGAATGGGAGGGGCGCATCGTCGCCGCCCATCACCGGCTGGCAGCCGCCGAACGCAAGCTCCTTGCCGGCGACGTCTCGAGGACCGTCGACTGGGTCCGATACGATTGGGAGTTCCATCAGGCGATCGTCTCGGCCTGCAATTCAGCGACGCTGATGGCGACATTGTCGTCGGTCTTCGACCGCTTTCTCCGCTACCATATGCTGGCCGAGAGTTTTCGAGGCAAGCCCGTCGTCGATGACCACAGGCTTTTGTTTGAACTTTCCATTCGGCGCGACGTCGCCGGCGCGACCGACGTCGTCAGGCGGCACGTTCAAAGCGGCGTGGAACATGTGCTGAAGAGCGGCCGGATTACTTAGGGCAATTCCAGGAAAAGTGCGAAGCGGTTTTCCGTCCGGAATGGGCAAAACAAAAGGTTAGAGTGGCTCTGCGCTTTCATGAAAAGCTGAGCCGCTCCTAAACCATAGCTCAAGAGGCATCTTTCGGAATTCCTTCCGGACGCATCTGTTTCTTCAGAGCGGCGATCCGGAAAATTGCGTTCGGCGCGCCGTAGCCGCGGTAGCCGCGGCGCTCGACGATCTCGAAAAAGAAACCTTCTCCATAGGTTCCGCTATAGAGCTGGAAATATTCGCCGTGCTCGTCGCGGTCATAGAGGATGTTCTCCGCCTTCAGCCGCTCGGTCAATGCAGGATCGAGGCCGAAGCGTGCTTCGACGTCGTCGTAGTAGTTCGGCGAAATGTGCAGTGATCTGAAACCGCAGACACGAAGGCTTTCGGCGGTTGCAAAGATGTCGTCGGTCAAAAACGCCAGGTGCTGGATTCCGGCCCCGAATTTCTCGGCGATGAAATGTCCCGCCAGAGTGCGGCGATTCTCGGCGCCGTTCATGGTAATGCGCAGCGCCCCGGTGTCGTTCTCGACGACTTGACTGCGCACCACCCCGGCCGGATCGATGATATCGACCATCGGGGTCTTCCGCGTCTCGAAAATGGACGTGTAGAACAGAAGCCAGGTGAGCATTTCATCGTAGCCGACCGTCTGGGCGACGTGATCAATGCGCAAAAGGCCCGCAGGCGGCGCGTCGCTGTCGTCGGGGACCGGCTGAAAGTCGATTTCGGAGAAGCGACCCAATGCGCTCTTGTCGTCGATGAGATAGACGATCCCGCCCCCCACGCCCCGAATGGCGGGCAACTCAAGCTCACCGTCTGCGACAGGCTGGGTGAATGGCTCGGCATCCAAGGCGAGCGCGCGCTCATAGGCCTTGGCCGCATCGTCCACGATCAGGGCCATGGCATAGGCGAAAGTACCGTGAACGGCGTAGGCGGCGTTGGCGAATCCTGCCTGATCGACATTGACGAGGATGCGGATCTCGCCCTGCTCGAAGAGGGAGACTTTTTTCGTGCGGTGGACCGCCGTCTTTTTGAATCCGAGGGTGCGCAGCAATGCAACCAGCTCGACTTCGTCTTCCTCGTCCGTGGCAAACTCGACGAAGCCGACGCCCTTGACGGAAGGCCTTTCCGGCATCGCCGCCCCGGTCATGCTGCCGATGCCGAGATTGCGTCGTACCTGATCGCCAAGATAGATCAAGGAGCGGTGGCCATCGGCCGCAATCGCACGCGACAAACCGCCTCGGAACTGGTCGTTGAAGATCTCCAGGGAGAAATACCCGTCATAACCTGTCGCCGCGACGGCTTCGGTGAACGCCGTCACGGGAAGGTCGCCTTCACCCGGCATGTTTCGGAAGTGGCGGCTCCAATAGAGCAGGTCCATGTCGATATCAGGGGCATCGGCAAGCTGGACGATGAAGATTTTCTCTTTGGGAATCGAGCGGATGGAATTGACGTCGATCTTGCGCGACAAGGTGTGGAAGCTGTCGAGGATAAGACCGATATTCGGATGATCGGCGCGACGGACGATCTCCCAGGCGTCGCGGTGGTCGCTGATATGGCGGCCCCAGGCAAGCGCCTCATAGCCCACCCTCAGTCCACGCCGGGCAGCACGCTCGCCGAGTTCATGAAAGTCCGCCGCCGCCCTGTCGATGCCGCCGATAGCGGCCGGCGAGACGTTGGAGCAGACGAGCACCAGGTCCGTTCCCAACTGCTGCATCACGTCGAACTTCCGCTCCGCACGGTCAAACGTGCGGCTTCGCAGCGGCTCCTGCATGCCCTCGAAATCACGAAATGGCTGAAACAGGGTGATCTCCAGGCCATGGTCGCGGACGAGTTTTCCGACATCGGCCGGGCTTCCGTCGAAGGCGAGGAAGTCATTTTCGAAGATCTCGACGCCGTCGAAGCCCGCCCGGGCGATCGCCTCGAGCTTCTCCGGGAGTTCGCCGCTGATCGTTACAGTCGCAATCGAGGTCCTCATGTCAAAGCCCTTCCGATATCCGTGCGAGATTAAACGAGCGCCGAACACTACGATGCGTCCCGGAAAATCGCTCGCTACTATTATGGCAAATGTCGTGAGGAATTCAAATAGCGTGTCTTATTATAAATTCTCATATGATTTTGAAAAACTCTGTTGATTTGACCGCTCGTCTCTGGCAATCATTGCTCACACAGTCAAAAGGTGAGGTGGCTGTCCGGTCGAGTGACCGCCAAAGGAGGAGGAATCACATGTTCAAATCTATGCTGACGCGCCGAAACGCGATGCTCGGAGCCGCGGCCCTGGTGGCTGCCGTCACCCTGGCGCAACCGGCCGCCGCCATCACGCCTGATGAAATCAAGGCTCGCGGCAAGATCATCGTCGGAATTCAGGGCGACAACCCGCCTTGGGGCTTTGTGACCAGCGGCGGCAAACAGGACGGCCTCGATGCCGACATCGCGACGCTGTTTGCCAAGGAACTGGGTGTTTCCGTCGAGTTCGTGCCGCTTGAAGTCAACAACCGCATTCCCGCACTGACGGCCGGCCGCGTCGATGTTCTCTTCGCGACGATGGCGATGCTGCCGGATCGTGCAAAGGCCGTGCAGTTCAGCAAGCCCTATGTTGCCAATGCCATCGTTCTGATTGGTCCGAAATCGGCTGAGATCAAGAAGAATGACGACATGGCCAAGTTCACGGTCGGCGTCGCCAAGGGGGCTGCCCAGGACACGCAGGTCACCAAGAACGCACCGCCGAGCACGACCATCCGCCGCTATGATGGAGATGCCGCGAGCGTCCAGGCCCTGGTGTCCGGCCAGGTCGAGACGCTTGGTGGCAACATCTTCTACATGGACCGGGTGGAGAAGGCCCGTCCGGGCGAATTCGAAAACAAGCTTGAATTCCAGAAGCTCTACAACGGTGCTTGCACGCGTCTCGGCGAAAAGGAAATCAATGCGGCGCTCAACACCTTCATCGACAAGATCAAGGCCAACGGCGAACTCAAGGCGGTCTACGACAAGTGGATGAAGGTTCCGGTCCCGGAATTCCCGGAAACGCTGGAAGGCATTCCGTTCGCGGCGAACTGAGCGAACCGCAAAGCCGGACGAGGCCCGGCTTTCCGGCTGATATAGGGCCCGCCAACCGCTCTTCCGTCATGCTCGGGCTCGTCCCGAGCATCCACGGCGGCGGATCCCCGGCAGAAAGCCGAGGATGATGTCCTCATAGAGGCAAACCTCACGAGACAAGGCCGGGCATGCGATGCCCGGCAACGCAACCGCCATGCCTAAGGCTCTGCCCGCATCCAGGAGCGCGATCATGAACAAACCAATCTTTGTGCTCAACGGGCCGAACCTCAATCTTCTCGGTCAGCGCGAGCCGGCGATCTATGGAACCACGACGCTGGCCGACATCAGGAAACGGTGCATGACCAAGGCAAAGTCCTTGGGATTCGACGTCGAGTTCCGGCAGACCAATTTCGAGGGCGAACTGGTTGAGAGCGTGCACCAGGCCCGGACCGACGCCTGTGGCATCATCATCAATCCTGCCGGCTATACGTTCACATCGATCGCTCTTCTCGATGCGTTGAAAATGTTCGACCCGCCGAAGATCGAGCTGCATATTTCCAATGTTCATGCGCGCGAAAGCATCTACCACAATTCGCTGATCTCGCGCGTTGCCACGGCCATCATGATCGGCTTTGGAGCAGACGGCTACGAGCTGGCTATCCAGGCAATGGCTGGAATGGTCAAGCGCGACTGAACTTTCAGGAAGACGGACCAGAAGGATCGCCATGAATTATAAGTTGGATTTCACCCCGGTCATAGATGGCCTGCCGAGCCTTCTGCTCGGCTGTCTCGGGACATTCTTGCTTGCCATTTGTGGGATGCTGCTGGCGATCGCGATCGGAATTGGCGGCGTTGCCTTGCGCGACTCTGCCCTGAAGCCGGCGCGATGGCTGGTTATCGCCTTCGTCGAGTTGATCCGCAACACGCCGTTTCTGGTGCAGATCTTCTTCATCTACTTCGCGCTTCCGCTCACAGGCATCAGGCTCGATCCGACGCCGACGGCGATTATCGCGCTCGGGATTAACGGCGGCGCCTACGCCATCGAGATCATTCGTGGCGGGGTTCAGTCGATCCCGAAGGGACAGATGGAAGCGGGGCTGGCCCTTGGTCTGCACAAGGCTCAGGTTTTCCGGCTGATCATCCTCAAGCCGGCATTGCGGGCGATCTATCCGTCCCTGACCAGCCAGTTCGTCCTGCTGACGCTGACCACCAGCATTGCCTCGGCGATTTCGGCCTACGAGCTGACGTCCGTTTCGCAGCGCATCGAGTCGGAGAGCTTCCGCAGCTTCGAGGTCTACTTCACCGTCACGGTTTTCTATTTCGTGATCTCCTGGCTGATGATGCGCATCTTCGCGCTGTTTTCGGCGCGCTACTTCAAATATCCGGTCAAGTAGGAGGAATTCCATGAGTCACGAAGAATTCGTCTTCCTCCTCATCGGCCTGAAATGGACCGTGCTCCTGTCTGCCGTCGGCTTTGTCTGCGGCGGCATTGCAGGGCTCGGCGTCGCGCTTGCCCGTGCCTCGGGCATGCCGCTGCTGGAACGCGTCACGGCCGGCTACATCGCCGTCTTCCAGGGAACCCCGCTGCTGATGCAGCTTTTCGTCGTCTATTACGGCCTGGCGCTGGTGGGGCTGATGCTCGATGCCTGGGTGGCCGTCGCCATCGGCCTGACGCTGCATGCCAGCGCCTATCTCGGCGAGATCTGGCGCGGATCGATCGAAGCGGTTCCGCGCGGCCAGACGGAAGCGGCAAAGGCTCTCAGCCTGAGATACATCTCGCGCATGAAGGATGTCATCCTGCCGCAGGCGCTGCGCATCTCGCTGCCAGCCACGATCGGTTTCCTCGTGCAGTTGATCAAGGGCACCTCGCTTGCGTCAATCGTCGGCTTCACCGAGCTGACGCGGGCCGGCAACATCATCTCCAACCAGATTTTCCAACCGCTGACGGTCTTCGGCATCGTCGGCATTCTCTATTTCCTGATGTGCTGCCCACTGACGCTTCTTGGCGCCCGCCTCGAACGAAAGTTCGCCGTCTCCGCGCGCTGATCCGCATCCCTCGTCCTCGACGCGGTCCAGCCCGCCAATATGGAGTTCTACCGATGACCAGTCCCAGTCCCGCTCAAGGCGCGGAAACCATGATCACCATGGAGCGGGTGGAGAAGTGGTATGGCGCTTTTCAAGCCCTGCGCGACATCAACATATCGGTTCGCAGCGGCGAGAGGATCGTCTTGTGCGGGCCTTCCGGCAGCGGCAAGTCGACGCTCATTCGCTGCATCAACCATCTCGAGACCTACGAAAAAGGTGAAATCCGCGTCGGCGGGATTCTTCTCGGCAATCAGGCCAAGACCATCGATGCGATCCGTCGCGAGGTCGGCATGGTCTTCCAGCAGTTCAATCTGTTTCCGCATCTGACCGTGCTGCAGAACTGCATGCTGGCGCCGATGAAGGCAGCCGGCGTCGGTAGGGCGGAGGCCGAGGAACGGGCACGCGGGCTGCTCGAGCGGGTCAAGATCCTGGAGCAGGCCGACAAATATCCGGTGCAGCTTTCTGGTGGCCAGCAACAGCGTGTCGCCATCGCCCGCGCGCTTTGCATGCGACCGAAAGTGATGCTGTTCGATGAGCCGACGTCGGCGCTTGACCCGGAGATGGTCAAGGAGGTGCTGGATACGATGATCGCGCTGGCCGACGAGGGCATGACGATGATCTGCGTCACACACGAAATGGGCTTTGCCCGCCAGGTCGCCGATCGCGTGATCTTCATGGCCAGCGGCGCGATCGTCGAGGAAGCCCCGCCGGCCGAGTTCTTCACGAACCCACAGCATGAGCGAACCAGGAAATTCCTCGGAGAAATCCTGCGGAAGTAAGGCGTCTCAAGGTCGACGCGTCTGGCAAATTATGGGAGCCGGCAATGAAGCCGCTGGAGATTGCAGTCATGGGAGCCGGCCTCATCGGCAGGCGCCACGTCGAGCGTGTCATGTCCGAGCCCGGAACCGTTCTCTCGGCGGTGATCGATCCTTCCGCCGCCGGTCGCGACTTTGCCGAGTCTGTCGGCGCCCGATGGTACCGGAGCTTCTTAGACATCCGCGTCGAGGACAGGCCTCACGGCGTCATCGTGGCAACGCCGAACCAGCTTCACGTCGAGAACGGAATGGAGATCGTCGCCGCCGGCATCCCCGTTCTGATCGAGAAACCGATCGCCGACGATGTCGATGCTGCAGCCGCACTGGTCGCCGCCGGCGAGAAAGCGGGCATACCGCTGCTGGTCGGCCATCACAGGCGCCACAATCCGATGATCCAGGCGGTCAAACAGATCGTCGACGGCGGAAGGCTTGGCCGGATCATCGCGGTGCACGGCACGTTCTGGGTCGCCAAGCCCGACGACTATTTCGATATACCCTGGCGGCGCGAAGCGGGCGCCGGCCCGGTCTTCGTCAACCTGATCCACGATGTCGATCTCTTCCGATATCTCTTCGGCGAGGTCGAAGCCGTCCATGCGATGGAATCGCACGCGGTGCGGAACCATGCCGTCGAGGATACGGCCGTCGTCACGCTGCGTTTCGCAAGCGGGGTGCTTGCCACCCTCAACGGCAGTGATGCCGCGGCCGCGCCCTGGAGCTGGGAGACGACCACCGGTGAGAACCCCGCTTTTCCCCATTACGATCAATTCTGCTACCAGATCGGCGGCACCAGGGGTTCGCTCGGAATTCCCGATTTGACGCTTTGGACGAGCCCTTCGAGGCCCGACTGGCTGGAGCAGCTTGCCCAGGAGCGGGTGCCCTACGCAGCAGCCGATCCCCTTTGCGTTCAGCTCGGACATTTTTGCGACGTCATTCGTGGCGATGCCACGCCTCTGGTGAGTGGCCGGGAGGGCCTCGCCACGCTCAGGGTCGTCGAAGCGATCAAGAGATCGGCGCGCTGGGGACAGATGATCCACCTCGCGGACGCCAGCGCCTCTTCCGATCCCCAGAAAGTCTGACCACATGATCACAGGGACGACCAAACTCATCGCGCACCTCGGCTATCCGACGGAGTCCTTCAAGGCGCCGCTGATCTACAATCCGTACTTCGAGAAGAACGGAATTGATGCCGTCGTCGTGCCGATGGGCTGCAGGCCGGAGGATTATCCGGTGTTTTTGAAACTTCTGTTCCGGCTATCCAATATCCACGGTGCTCTCATCACCATGCCGCACAAGATTTCGACGATGGCGCTGCTCGACGAAACGTCGACCAGTGCGAAAGTCGCCGGCTCGTGCAATGCAGTGCGTCTCGGGTCGGACGGCAGGCTGATCGGTGACATGTTCGATGGCGAGGGCTTCGTTCGCGGTGTATTGCGCAAGGGCAAAAAGGTCGAAGGAGCGCGTGCGCTCATCGCCGGTGCAGGCGGGGTCGGCTCCGCGATCGCGGCGTCGTTGGCACAGGCGGGGGTGGAGCATCTGGCGATCTTCGACGCCAATGAGGCGACCGCGACCGCGCTGCTGGACAGGCTGAGGAAATACTATCCACAGCTTGATGTGACGGTCGGCTCCGCCGATCCTGAAGGTTTCGACATCGTCGTCAACGCGACACCTCTCGGCATGCGACGCGGTGACCCGCTGCCGATCGATATCGACCGCATCTCGCCATCGACCTTCGTCGGCGAGGTCGTGATGACGAAGGAGATAACCCCCTTTCTCGAGGCCGCGCGGGCGCGCGGCTGTGCATTTCAGGTTGGGACGGACATGTTGTTCGAACAGATCCCCGCCTATCTCGAATTTTTCGAATTCCCGACGACGACGGCCGACAATCTGCGGGCGATCGCCAAACTCGGATGATGCGAATTTAGAGCATGATGCCGAAAAGCGTGTGAGCGGTTTTCGGACGACAGTCTGTTCTAGAGCGAGACGGTGATGCCGCCGTCGACGGTCAGCATATGGCCGTTGACGAAGGAGGAGGCATCCGAGGCCAGGAAGACGGCGGCGCCGACAAGCTCCTTGACCTCGCCCCAGCGGCCGGCCGGCGTGCGGGTTTCCAGCCAGCCAGAAAACTTGGGATCGTCGACAAGCGCCTGGTTGAGCGGCGTGCGGAAATAGCCGGGCGCGATCGCATTGACCTGCAGGCCGTATTTCGCCCAGTCGGTCGCCATGCCGCGCGTAAGGTTCTTCACCGCGCCCTTGGTCGCGGTATAGGGTGCGATGCCGGGACGGGCGAGTTCGGCCTGGACGGAGGCGATGTTGATGATCTTGCCGCGGCCGCGCGATATCATCGCCTGGGCGACCGGCTGGCTGACATAGAACAGGCTGGAGACGTTGGTCTTGAAGATCTCGTCCCATTTGTCGACCGGAAAGTTCTCCAGCGGTGTGCGGAACTGCATGCCGGCATTGTTGACGAGGATGTCGATCGGGCCGATCTCCGCCTCTATATAGGCGATGGCGGTGCGGCTCGCCTCCGCATCGGTGACGTCGAAAGCGGCACTGACGGCATGGCGATGGCTGCGACGGATATCCTCGGCGGCGGCCTCCGCCTTCTGCGCATTGCGGCCGTTGATGATGATCGAAGCGCCATGCTCGGCAAGCCCGACCGCCAACGCGCGGCCGATGCCCTGGCTGGAGCCGGTGACGAGGGCGCGGCGGCCGGAGAGGTCGAAGAGGGGAAAGGTCACGAGACTGCTCCTGATTTCATTGCACTCTGCATAGCCGGTTTCCGGCATGAGATGCAAAGGCGCTGAATCAGGTCGTTCCAAGCCTCTTGATATTCCCCATCAGCTCCTTCGCCAGCCGCAGGCTGGCGGCGGTTGCTATCGTCATTTGCGGCAGCAGCAGCCATTCGAGCGTCCAGGCGGCGCCCGAGCGTTCCTGTTCGTGTACAAGGGACTGGTGGACGCCCGATAGAAGAGTGGCGTTGAAGCGCGCGAGCGAGATGAGGACTTCGGCGGAAACGGGGTTCTGCTTGTGCGCCATCGCCGACGAAGTGCCGCCGCCTGAGATTTCGATCTCGCCGCCGGCCTGGGCAAGCAGCGCGATATCTTGGCCCATCTTGCCGAGACTGCCCGATATCGACGCGAACAGGCCGGCAATATCGGCGATCGGCAGACGCCCGCTCTGCCATTGCGGCGCATCTGTGAGGCCGAGTTCCTGGGCGAGCGAGCCGCGGATGGCGGCAGCCTGCGATCCGAGCTTGTTCAGCGTGCCGGCCGCACCACCGAACTGGACGGGAAAGCTCTGCTCGGTCAGGCGGTCGCGATAGGTCGTCAGCGGCTCTCGCCATGCACGGAGGCGATCGGAGACCGTGATCGGGATCGCCGCCTGCATGCGGGTGTGACCCATCAACTGGTTCCGGCCGAACTGCCGGTCGAGCGCATCGAGTCCCGCGGCGATGGTGGAAAGCCGGCCGGCAAACAGGAAGACGACGGCCTTCAGGCGGATCATCAGGCTGGTATCGATGACATCCTGGCTGGTCGCGCCGAGATGAAGGCTTTTTGCCGCTTCCTCGCCGACACTAGCGCGCAGCTGCTTGATGAGATCGGGAACGACGACGCCGTCCCTTGCCGTTGCCGATCGAAGACTGGGCACATCGGCCGAGAAGGCAGCGCAGGTGTCAGTGATGCGCCTTGCCGCTTCGGCAGGAATGAGGCCGTGAGCGGCTTCAGCCTTTGCAAGTGCGGCCTCGAAGGAAAGCATGGCCCGGATATCCGCCTCGGCGGAGAAATAGGGCGCGATTTCATCGTCGCCGAGTAGGCCGGAAAGGAAAGGATGGTCGAAGGGCGATGCGGTCATGATCGTCTCGGTTTGTGGTGGTGGCCCCCTCATCCGGCTGCCGCCACCTTCTCCCCGTTGGGGAGAAGGGACTCGGGCGGCGGTGGCGCCTTCTGGGCAGATATTCTCGCGTAGCACTGTTCCCCTCTCCCCTCGGGGAGAGGGCAGGGTGAGGGGGGCTACTTGCTCGGAGCTCTCCGAACAAGCCGTCCGCGCACCCTCAGATATCCAGAAACACCGTTTCCTTCGGACCCTGCAGATGGATGTCGAAATGACAGGTTGCGCCGTCGCGGGTGGCGATCATCGTTGCGACGCGCTCGCGATGTTCGATGCGGGAAAGTAGCGGGTCGGCGGCGTTGGCTTCCGTCTCTTCCGGAAAATACATGCGCGTGTGCAGGCCGATATTGATGCCGCGGGCGACGATCCAGAAGGTGATGTGCGGGGCTTGTCTGCGGCCGTCCTTGAAGGGGACACGGCCGGGCTTGACCGTCTCGAAGCTGTAGACGCCGTCCTCGGCGCGGGTTGGGCAGCGGCCCCAGCCGGTGAAATTGGGATCGGCGGCGCCGCGCATTTCCGACGGGCTGTTGTAGAGCCCGGCGCTGTCGGTCTGCCAGATCTCGATGACCGCATCGCGTACCAATGCGCCGGCACCGTCGAAGATTCGGCCGGTGACGGTGATGCGTTCGCCGAGCGTCTTGTCGTTGACCATCCCGATGCCGAGATCGGTGTCGTAGACACCCGAGATGTCGCAGAAATTCGGCGTCAGGCCGATATGCACATAGGGGCCTGCCGTCTGCGACGGGGTTTCCTTGAGGTAGCCGAGCTGCTGCATGGTCAGTTGCCCTCCAATTTGTTTTCGAACATCGTCGAGCGGCGGCCGCGCAGCACGATATCGAATTTATAGGCGCGTGAATCCATCGGGATGGTGTTGCCCCAGTCGAGCGGCGCGATCAGTTGCTCGATCGCCGCCTTGTCGGGGATCGTGCCGACGATCGGACATTTCCAGATCATCGGATCGCCTTCGAAATACATCTGGGTGATCAAGCGCTGAGCAAAGCCATGGCCGAAGATCGAGAAATGAATATGAGCGGGACGCCAATCGTTGATGCCGTTCGGCCAGGGATAGGCGCCGGGGCGGACGGTGCGGAAATGGTAGCGGCCATCCTCGTCGGTGATGGCGCGGCCGCAGCCGCCGAAATTCGGGTCGATCGCCGCCAGATAGGTTTCCTTCTTGTGGCGATATCGGCCGCCGGCATTGGCCTGCCAGAACTCGACCAAGGCGCCTGCAACCGGCCTAGCGCGCTCGTCGATCACACGGCCATGGACGATGATGCGCTCGCCGATGGCGCTTTCGCCGGGCTGCGCGTAGTTCAGGATCAGGTCGTTGTCGAGCTCGCCGATCATCGAATGGCCGAAGACCGGGCCGGTAGTCTCGGAAATCGTGCCGTCGAGCGAGAGCAGCGCGCGCTGCGGCGCGCGCAGCACGGAGGTCTTGTAGCCGGGGGTCAGCGCCGGCGAATGCCAGGCGCGGTCGCGGGCGAAGAAGCCGCCGGTCTCGGGCTTGCGGTTCGGTCGTTCGGACATGTTCCTCCCTCAGGCCGCCTTTTCGGCGTCCATCTGTTCAAAAGCCTGCTTTGCGATCTTGATCGCGTGATTGGCGGCAGGAACGCCGGCATAGATCGCCACATGCAGCAGCGCCTCGCAAATATCCTCGCGGGTCGCCCCGGTATTGGCGGTGGCGCGCACATGCATGGCGACCTCGTCGTCCTGGCCAAGCGCGGCAAGCAGAGCGATCGTGATGATCGAACGCTCGCGCTTCGTCAGCGCCGGGCGCGACCAGACATGACCCCAGGCAGCTTCGGTGATCAGCTCCTGGAAGGGGCGGTCGAACTCCGTCGCAGCAGTGGCGGCCCGGTCGACATGGGCGTCGCCGAGCACGGCGCGGCGGGTCGCCATGCCCTGGCGATAGCGCTCGGAAGGGGACGCGGTCTCATTCATGGGCTGACTTCTCCAGGCGGAATGGATGTGAGGAAGGTGCGGATGATCGCCGTCAGCGCCTCCGGCTGCTCGACGCAGGGAATGTGCGCGCAATTAGGGATGACCTCGTAGCGAGCGCCGGAGATCAGCTTCGCGGTCGAAAGCACGAGATCGGGCGGCGTCGAGCCATCCTGGTCACCGACGATGCAGATCGTCGGGACGGTGATCGTCTTTGCGACCTCGGTGAAATCGGCATCACGGATCGCGGCGCAGGCGGCGACATAACCCTCGACGGGCTGGCGCGTCAGCATATTACAATAGCCGGCATAGGCGGTGCTCTCGGGCCGCCGGAAGGCGGGCGTGAACCAACGCTCCATGACCGCGTCGACGATGCTGCCGATGCCGTTTTGCTCGACGGCGGCGATGCGGGCGTTCCAGCTCTCCGCCGTGCCGATCTTGTGGGCGGTGTCGCAGAGGATCAGCGCGCGGACCAGATCCGGCCGGCGATGATAGAGCGACTGGGCGATGAGGCCGCCGACCGACAGGCCGCAGATTACGGCATCCTTGACCGACAGCAGATCGAGAAGGCCGGCGAGATCCGTCGCATGGTCCTCGATCGATGAGGGCAGCTGGCCGACATCGGAAAGGCCGTGGCCGCTCTTGTCGTAAAGCACGATGGCAAATTCACCGGCAAGCTGAACCACGACGTCGCGCCAGATGCGGAAATCCGTTCCCAGCGAGTTGATAAAGACGATCACCGGCCTGTCGGCGGGGGCACCAATGATCTGATAGTGGATCGTCACATCGTTTATGCGGGCGAATTGCACGTCACTCTCCTCCTGAATGGTGAAATTGACTGGTTGATCCGGTTAAGTAAAATGATATTTATTGGCGTTTCGATAACCCTGGAGTTATGCGAGCGATGATCGACAGCCGGGTCAAGTTCCGCCATCTGCAAACCTTTGTCGAGGTGGCGCGGCAGAAGAGCGTCATGAAGGCCGCCGAATTGCTGCATGTCAGCCAGCCGGCGGTCACCAAGACGATCCGTGAACTGGAACAGGTGCTGGGTGTCGATGTCTTCGAGCGCGACGGCCGCGGCATCAAGATCACCCGCTACGGCGAGGTCTTCCTGCGGCACGCAGGTGCGGCGCTGACGGCGCTACGCCAGGGTCTCGATTCCGTCTCGCAGGAGCAGTTCGCCGATGCGCCGCCGATCCGGATCGGCGCGCTGCCGACGGTGTCATCGCGGATCATGCCGCGGGCGATGGAACTCTTCCTCAAGGAGAAGACCTGGAGCCGGGTGAAGATCGTCACCGGCGAGAACGCCGTGCTGCTGGAGCAGCTTCGCGTCGGTGATCTCGACCTTGTCGTCGGACGTCTGGCCGGCGCCGAGATGATGGCGGGCTTTTCCTTCGAACACCTTTATTCCGAGCAGGTGGTGTTTGCCGTGCGCGCCGGCCATCCGCTGCTCGACGGCCGGCAATCGCTGTTTGCCGGCTTCGGCAACTACACGGTGCTGATGCCGACGCGGGGGTCGATCATCCGGCCGGTGGTTGAAAATTTCCTCATCGCCAACGGCGTTTCCAGCCTGCCGAACCAGATCGAGACGGTGTCGGATTCCTTCGGCCGCGCTTTCCTCAGGGCAAGCGATGCGATCTGGATCATTTCCAACGGCGTGGTGGCCGGCGATGTCGCCGACGGGCGGCTGGCGCTTCTGCCGGTCGATACCGGCGAGACCAAGGGGCCCGTCGGGTTGACGATGCGCGCCGATGCCGTGCCGTCTCTGCCGCAATCGATCCTGATGCAGACGATCCGCGAGGCGGCAGGCGAGGCGAGCCTTTAAATTCGCTTGATGAACGCCTATATTTGGACTATGTCTAATTCAAGACAGGAGGCTTTCATGCAGCATGCGCGACGTGAGCAACGGGAAGACCAAGGGCCACAGCGGCTGGAAATGGAGCGGTTTGCTCCGGCCAACCGCAAGAGGCTGAGCGCCCCGGCCCTGCGAACCTTTCTGGCGATCGCCGATCTCTGGGGGCTGACGGAGGAGCAGCGTCTGCTCATGCTCGGCTATCCCTCCCGGTCGACCTACCACAATTGGGCCAAACAGGCACGCGAGCACGGCGCTTTCACGCTCGATGTCGATACGCTGACCCGCATCTCGGCCGTGCTCGGCATCCATCAGGCGCTCGGCGTGCTGTTTTCCGATGAACGCGCCGGCGTCGCCTGGCTGCGCACACCGCATCAGGCGCCGGTTTTCGGCAGCCATCCGCCTCTTGATATCCTGACCAACGGGACCCAGGACGGGTTGATGACCGTACGCCGGTTTCTCGACGGTGCCCGCGGTGGTCTCTACATGCAGCCGAATGTGCTCGACGAAGCCTTCACACCCTACGAAGATGCGGACATCGTCTTCCGGTGAGGGATCGTTTTGCCCAGGCGCCGCGTCCGTCGTATCGGCTCATCCCGTCGCAATTTCCACCGATCGGGCTTTTTGAGACAGTAACGAGGGCGGCCGATCTCGAAGCCGTGATGGAACTCGTCGGCTGGACCAACGACCGGCTCGTTGCCGACCGCATCCAACGGCTTCCCGAGGACCAATGGGTTTATGGCGTTGCCAATGCCAGCATTGTGATGGCGGCATTCCTGCATGTTGCGCCGGGAGGAATGCGCTTCAACGGCCCCGATCTCGGCGCCTGGTATGCCGCCGACGATCTCAAGACGGCCGCCGCGGAGGTTGGCCATCATCTCAGGCGCGAAGCTGTCGCGCGCGGGGTGGCGACGGTGGCCCGCACCTATAGAAGCTACGCGGCCACTCTGTTTGGAGACTATCTCGACATTCGCGGAGAGCAGATGCTGCGGCCCGATGTCTATGACGGCACCAGCTATGCGGCATCGCAGGTGCTGGGGGAAGAGGTGCGCTCGAGCGGCGGCGCCGGTATCCTCTATGACAGTGTCCGGCTGAGAGGCGGAGTGGCCATCGTCGCGCACCGGCCGCGCAACATTCGGGACGTGGTGCAGGCCGACCACTTCGAAATCACCGTTTCCGCCACCGACCGGCGCATCGATGTCAGGAAGCTTGCGGCCTGACGGCAGCCGCCGCGGGCCGGCGCCGGGGATATGGTGACGCTCAAACCGGCAATCGTTCGGCCCATGCCTTTGCCGTCTTCGCCATCGTGGCGAGGTGATCGGCACTGGAGAAACCGGAGATCGTCTTGCGCGGCTTGAGGTCGTGGTCGCCGTCCTCGAGCCAGAGGATCTCGATCCTGTCGGACAGATCGTAGTCCGGCACCTCGTCCCGCGTGCCGAATTCGTCGCGTGTTCCCTGGCAGATCAACGCGGGAGTCGTCAGCCCCGTGAGATGGCCGGTGCGCAGCTTCTCCGGCTGGCCGGGCGGATGGAAGGGATAGCCGAGGCAGAGCAGGCCGGCAATCTTTCCCCGACGATGGAGATCGTCGGCGACCATGCTGGCGACCCGGCCGCCCATCGACTTGCCGCCGATGATCAGCGGACCGCTGGCGCTGAGTTCGGCAATGGCCGTCTCGTATTCGGGATTGAGCGTTTCGGCGCGCGGCGGCGGTTTACGACCGTCCGAGGTACGGCGGGCGGCCATATAGGCGAATTCGAAACGGGCGACGCGGAAGCCAACGCCGGCGAGTGCATTTGCCGCTGCTGTCATCGATGCCGAATCCATCGGCGCGCCGGCGCCATGCGCCAGAAGGATCGTGAAGCGCGCATCCTGAGGCCCCTGCAGCAGAAACCTGTCAAGCATCGGTAATCCTCCATCCCATCGCCGGAACCATGTCGACGGCCGTGACTTCTTCCTGGAAAGGAGATCGACAATGTCGACGAATGATCAAAACGTAAAGCCCGAGCAGCGGCGCCCCAAAGATGTCGGCGCCGTTCCTGAAAAGCCGGAGCCCGCCGACGCAGAATCGATGGCGCCGCCGGTGGTGCAGCCGGCTGGGGTCAGGGACAAAAGCGAACGACCCGTAGTCAATCCGATCACCGGGGTCGCCTCCTGATCGACTAGAGCATGATGCCGAAAAGTGTGAGCGGTTTTCGGACGACATCCTGATCTAGGGTCAATTATCGTGTAGAACCGCTGAGCCGCCTCTTGAAACCCCGGCGGGAAGGGTCCATATACCCGTCCTGCCTGAAAAATGGATGCGCGCGGTATCGACGTCGTCGAGCTGCTCGTGTCCGACAGGATAAGGGCGCTCCCCGCAGGGGTCGAGCGCCCTTTTTGCTTTCCAGCCCTTGCGTATATCGCCGCTTGCGTCTTGTCGTTTGGCGGAAGGGATTTCAGCGGCGGAGAAGCGAGGCCGCGAGGGACTGCATCATGTCGCAGAACTCTTTCATGCGAATGTTGTTCATAGTCATTCCACATAGGCGGGACCGCTCGTCGGCTCGGGATTTTATCAGGCCGCTTTCTTTCGACGTTTCATGTCGGCTTCGACGTTCTTCTTGAGGGCACCCATCATGTTGATGACGTTCGAAAAACTTTGCGGCGTCGTCCTTTTTGCCCTTGGCCGCCTTGGACGATTTGGACGGCTTGAGAGCCTTCTTCTTGGAAGCTAACGTCGAGCTGGGTGAAAAATAGACTGATCACCATGTAGGCGATCGAGGACAAGGGATAGTCTCTGATGGATTGACGGGCCGCCCGGCGTTAGACAAAACGCGTCAGCAGGAGTTTATCGATGCGTGTTGCCGCCATCCTCTTCATAGCCGTCTGCCTATTCCTGGCGGGAGCGACCGCTTCCCGCGCATATGTGAGCAACTCGAACCTTTGGCTGCTCGCCACCGCGCTTGTCCTCTACACATTAGCTCATCGCCATCAACGCGATCGCCGTTTTGGTTTTCGACGAGAGGCTCGGCTGGCATCAGGCGGTTGGCGTACTCCTCGGGATAGCATCGGTTACGCTCATGGTGATCGGATGAATGGCTCTCAATTGCGTTTCCTTGACTACGGCGAATGGCAGTCGTGGGGCGGACTCTTCTGGACGCGCAACGGCGTGCGGCGATTTGACGGCGGTATTGGACGAGAGGCTCGGCCGGACTCAGGCTTGGGTGCTAAGGCGACCTGAACATGTACGATATCATGCTTCTTTTCCTTGCTGGCTTGTTAGCAGGCAGCATGAATGCGTTGGCGGGCGGCGGGTCGTTCGTATCCCTGCCTGCGCTGATATCGGTCGGAGTGCCGTCGGTAGCCGCAAACGCGACAAGCACCCTAGCCTTGTTTCCCGGCGGCATGGCGAGCTCGTGGGTCTACCGTGACGGGGTTAAGAGTGTGTGCGGCGTCAATGTCGTGCCCATTGCCATCGTGACGGTGATGGGTGGTGTGGCCGGAAGCATTCTGTTGCTGCTAACCCCATCCAGGATCTTCGATGGTCTCCTGCCATGGCTTTTGCTGGTGGCGACATTGATGCTCGCTGCAGGTCCGAGGCTCAGCGCCCAGTTGCAGACGCAGGCACGTCCGAGTGTTCTGGCGTTCGCAATGGTTCAGTTCTTTCTCGGTCTTTATGGCGGCTATTTTGGCGGCGCGGTGGGTCTCATGATGCTTGCGGCATGGAGCGCGCTCGGGGGCGGGGACATCAAGAGCCTGAACCCGACAAGAATGGTGATGGTCACTGCCGCCAACGCGGTCGCCGTCGTCGTCTTCGTACTTGCCGGGGCAATCGTATGGCAGGAGTGCATTCCCATGACGATTGGAGCCGTTATCGGCGGATGGATCGGAGCGCATATCGGACGAAGGCTGCCATCATCGGTCGTCCGGGTGCTAACCCTCACGGTCGCCTTTTTAACGACCGCGGTGTTCTTTTCGCGAGCTTACCTTTGAGCGGAGGTCCGGCACCCCTCAGGCTCTCAGCCAATAACTCTCTTGTTTTATAGGTATTGAGCTTCCTGCAATTGTGCGCCGCCTCCATTGGAGCCAGCCGGTCGAAGGCAGAGCTGATCGATCTTTCGGCGGCGGCCACATTCTGCGGCCTCCGAAACGAGCGCTGGCATGCCAGCGAAGATCACGGAACGGTTCTTGCACGGTTACTAATATGTTTACTGCGGGAGACCTAATGTCATGAAGTGGCGCACATCCGAAGAGTTTGCCCCTCTGATGCTCGTTGTGAGTGGGTCGGAAAAATACAAGCTTGTCGCAACCCTTTTCCAGGCTGCCGAGATGCTGACAGTTGGCTGGCCGATCGACGACGGAGAAGAATATCTTATAGCGATTAGGGCGTGCCGAAATGCAATTCATGGGGAAATTCCGGCTCAGGATGCGCGGGCAGCGCTTATCCGTGCCGCCGACGAAGCTGGCATTCCGGTGATCACCGTTCACTGAGTTTCGCAGCCGACGGTGAAATGAGTTTACGGGGCGGCGTCCTCTAGGAAGGGCGTGATGCTGATCATGAGCTGGTTCGATGATCCGCATTTTGGAACGCGCGAACTTGATCTGCTAGGCCTTGGCGATCCGGGCGCCAAGCCGGCCAAAGCGCGGGGCGAATATTTTCGGTCGGCACTGTCGATTTTCGCATCAGCCGATCGTCCTTGTAATGATGTGCTGGCACCCGGTCGTGGCTTCAGCACGTTCTCAGGCAACAGAAGGAGCTATTGTCATGGATAATCAGCATCTGGTCCCCGCCGCCGTGCTCGCGGCCAAGAACGGCGTCCGGTTTCCCAATGAGAGCGAGGAATATCGCATGGCCCGCGACGCGCTGCTGGCCGAAGAGATCGAATTGCGCCGGCACATCGAGCGCGTGGCGGTACAGCGCCGGGCGTTGCCGCCAGGCGGCGAAGTGACGAAAGACTACCGCTTCGAAGGCAGCGATGGGCCGATATCCTTCCGAGAACTCTTCGCCGACAAGGAGACGCTGATCGTCTACAGCTACATGTTCGGCCCGGAACGCGAGCGCCCTTGCCCGATGTGCACCTCGCTGCTGTCGGCCTGGGACGGCGAGGTGCCCGACATCCAGCAGCGCGCAGCCTTGGCAGTGGTCGCACTTTCGCCGATCGGCAGGCTGCTCGCCTTCAAGAAGGAACGCGGCTGGCACCACCTGCCGCTCTATTCCGACACGACGGGCGACTATAGCCGCGATTATCACGCGATCGGCAGGGGTGGGGGCGATGACGCGGCCTTCAACGTCTTCACGCGCCGCGACGGCAGCATCCGCCATTTCTGGAGCCAGGAGATGGGCGAGGTGACGGCCGACCCCGGCGAGGATCCGCGCGGCGCACCAGACCTGATGCCGCTCTGGACCGTCATCGATTCGACGCCTGAAGGCCGGCCGGCGGACTGGTATCCGAAGCTGTCCTATTAAGATCAGCCGCGTCGTCCGCCGTCAGCCGGTGGAGCGGTTTCTTGAGGGCTCGACCCATTCGATGCTGGTAACCGCGGCATCCGGCAATGGCGGCGGATCGATGTCGTAGACATAGCCGGAGAGCATGTCGGCGGCGCGTTCCGTCGCCTTGATCTTCGCCTCGGTTTCGGCGACCGCTTTGGAGATCGCCTCAATGCGGGCGCGGAACATGTGGGCGAGCACATCGCGGCCGGACTGCTTTTCGAGCCGCTCCAGATGCAGGCCGATTCGCGAGGCGTGGCGCTCCAGCTCGCTCTTGCTGAAACGCGCCTTGCGCAGTTCTTCGGAAAGGCTGTCCTGCATGACGGCGACGGGATCGAAACTTCCGGGTGCGCGTTCGTCGAGGACCGCGTCGGTGACGAGCTTCTCGATCATCACGAGCGCCTGCAATTCGGCCGCATCGGCGAATTCGACGTCGTAGCCGGTATCGTCGTAGACCTTGCGCCGGACCGGATCGAGAAGCAGCCCATAGGCTTTCTGGAGATTGGCAAAGGCGTCCGAATCACCACCTGAATCGGGGTGGGCAACCTTCGCCAAGCGCCGATAGGCGGCCTTCAGCTGCGCCTCGTCCGCATCGCGTTCAACGCCGAGAATATCGTATGGATCCGTCACGCCTGCTCCCTTGCTCCCCGGCACGTCGCGGGCAGTCTAGGTCTTCTTCTGCATCAGAAGGGCAAAGTTTAGACCGAAACGAGGAATGACGTCCATGGCCCGAGATGGCGATGGTTTATGCACATACTTCGCCAAATCCTCGATTGTTTAATGGTTTCAATATGTTGTTCGGCGATCAGCCTGTGGTGATCGAAGCGAGATAACATCTGGCTTCGCCATCGATTTCCAGCGCGGTAGCAGTCGCGCCCTTAATCAGCAGCGCATCGCCGGCCGCAAGCGTGCCGGTCTCGCCGTCCCGCCGGAATGACAATGCGCCGCGATGGCAAAGCAACAGGCATGTCGAGGGCGAAAGCCGCACGGTCCTGCTGCCATCGACGTCGATCCGGATCAGCGTATGGGCGAGCCCGTCACGGCGCGTCATGACGTTGAGATCGGTGATCGCTCCGTCCTGGAGCCTGGCCGCGACGGGGACATCCGCCGGGAAGGCCAGCGGATCGCTTGCCGTTGTCAGCAGCACCGGCGCGCTGCCTGCGACATCGAGCACCATGCCGTTGCCATCAAGGATCGCCAGCGTGCGGTCGATACCGGGAAAGATCGAAAACGGGCCGTCCTCTGCGACCGTCGCCATGCTGATGCGCCAGTCGAAGTCGTTGATCGAAGCGCCGGGTGGAAAGACGGCGATCTCCACCGTCTCTCCCTTGCCGTTTTTCCAGGGCATGCGTTTGTGATCGCCGACGCGCAGGACCCTCATCGGGCTCAGTTCCCGAGAATGCCGGGCAGGCGCAGGCCCTTTTCCTTGGCGCAGTCGATGGCGATCTCGTAACCGGCATCGGCGTGGCGCATGACGCCGGTCGCCGGGTCGTTCCAGAGCACGCGCTCGAGGCGTCTGGCGGCATCGTCCGTGCCATCGGCGCAGATGACCATGCCGGAATGCTGCGAGAAGCCCATGCCAACGCCGCCGCCGTGATGCAGCGACACCCAGGTGGCGCCCGACGCCGTGTTGAGCAGGGCGTTGAGCAGCGGCCAGTCGGAGACGGCGTCGGAGCCATCCTTCATCGCTTCGGTCTCGCGGTTCGGCGAAGCGACGGAGCCAGAGTCCAGATGGTCGCGGCCGATGACGATCGGGGCGGAGAGTTCGCCTGTTCTCACCATTTCGTTGAAGGCAAGACCGAGCTTGTGGCGGTCGCCGAGGCCCACCCAGCAGATGCGTGCCGGCAGGCCCTGGAAGGCGATGCGCTCCCTGGCCATATCGAGCCAATGATGCAGATGCTTGTTGTCAGGCAGCAATTCTTTCACCTTGGCATCGGTCTTGTAAATATCCTCTGGATCGCCGGAAAGGGCCGCCCAGCGGAAGGGGCCGATGCCGCGGCAAAACAGCGGGCGGATATAGGCCGGCACGAAGCCCGGGAAGGCGAAGGCGTTTTCGAGGCCCTCGTCCTTGGCGACCTGGCGGATATTGTTGCCATAATCGAGTGTCGGCACGCCGGCATTCCAGAAGGCGATCATCGCCTCGACATGCTCGCGCATCGAGGCGCGCGCCGCTTTTTCCACAGCCTTCGGATCGCTTTCGCGCTTTGCCTTCCACTCACCCATCGTCCAGCCCTTCGGCAGGTAGCCGTTGATCGGGTCATGGGCCGAGGTCTGGTCGGTGACGATATCGGGGCGGATGCGGCGGCGGACCATCTCCGGCAGGATTTCGGCAGCATTGCCGAGCAGGCCGACGGACTTCGCCTCGCCGGCCTTGGTCCAGCGGTCGATCATCTCAAGCGCTTCATCGAGCGTCTCGGCCTTGGCGTCGACATAGCGAGTGCGCAGGCGGAAATCGATCGAATCGGGATTGCATTCGACGGCAAGGCAGCAGGCGCCGGCCATGACGGCGGCGAGCGGCTGGGCGCCGCCCATGCCGCCGAGGCCGCCGGTCAGTATCCATTTGCCCTTGAGATTGCCGCCGTAGTGCTGGCGGCCGGCTTCGACGAAGGTCTCGTAGGTGCCCTGCACGATGCCCTGGGTGCCGATGTAGATCCACGAGCCGGCCGTCATCTGGCCGTACATGGCAAGGCCTTTCTTATCCAGCTCGTTGAAATGATCCCAGGTCGCCCAATGCGGCACGAGGTTGGAATTGGCGATCAGCACGCGCGGCGCATCCTTGTGGGTGCGGAACACGCCGACCGGCTTGCCGGATTGCACGACCAGCGTTTCTTCTTCCGTCAGCGTCTTCAGCGTCGCGACGATGCGGTCGAAATCCTCCCAGGTGCGGGCGGCGCGGCCGATGCCGCCATAAACGACGAGCTCGTTCGGGTTTTCGGCGACATCCGGATCGAGATTGTTCATCAGCATGCGCAGTGGCGCTTCGGTCATCCAGCTCTTAGCATTGAGATCGTTGCCGCGGGGCGCGCGGATTTCGCGGATATTGTGGCGTGGATTGCTCATGGCGGTTCCCCTGTCGAGAGATCGTTATCGTTTCAGGCCTGGCGCAATCTGTTCGATGCGCACCAGAATGTTTTTGAGATGAACGCGAAGTCTGTCTGCCTTGCCGGCGTCGTAGGCAAAGGGTGGTGCCTCGGTCTGGAGATGCGTCGATTGCGCGAGTTCCATCTGGATCGCGTGCACGCCAGTGTCGGGCCGACCATAGTGGCGTGTCGTCCAGCCGCCCTTGAAGCGACCGTTGAGCACGCCGTCGTAGCCCTCGGCGGCTTCGACGACGGTGAGCGTCGCCTGCTCGATCGCGCTGTCGCAGGTCTTACCCATATCGGTGCCGATATTGAAATCCGGCAGCTTGCCTTCGAACAGGAAGGGAATGTGCGAGCGGATCGAGTGGCAGTCGTAGAGAATTGCGACGCCATGGATAGCTCTCACGCGCTCGATCTCGGCGGCGAGCGCCGCGTGATAGGGGGCATGGAAGTCCCGCAGCCGCGCCGCGACGTCGGCCTCGTCGGGCGCCTGCCCATCCTTCCAGATCGCCTTGCCGTCGAAATCCGTCTGGGGAACGAGGCCGGTGGTGTTCTGGCCGGGATAGAGGCTGACGCCGGCCGGATCGCGGTTGGCGTCGATCACGTAGCGGTGGAAGGTGGCGCGCACGGTCGTGACATTGTCGAGCAGCCCGTCATAGAGCCGGTGGATGTGCCAGTCGGTGTCGGCTAGCATCCTGCCATTGTCGTTGAGGCGATCGGCGATCTCAGTCGGCACCTCGGTGCCGGTGTGAGGGAAGGCGAGGATGACGGGCGAGGTGCCTGTTGTGATCTCGAAGACGGGCGCGCTCATGAGCAGAGCGGTCCGGCGTTTGGGGCGTTACCCCCCTCTGTCCTGCCGGACATCTCCCCCACAAGGGGGGAGATCGACTCGTGGATGGAAGCTGCCCAAACAATTGATGCTGGAACGAGCGGGCCCGCCCGGCCGATCTCCCCACCTGTGGGGGAGATGCCCGGCAGGGCAGAGGGGGGTACCACGTGCAGAACCATCACGATCAACCCTCCAATACCGGCAGAATACCATTCGAAACCGAGGCGTTCAGGGCGCCCGTTGCCACCAGCTCGGCGGCGGCGGCGAGGTCGTTTGCCATGTATCGGTCGACGTCGAGGCTCGGGACCTTGGTGCGGATGGTAGTGATCGCCTTGCCGAGTTCGGGGCTGGTCGATAGCGGCGCGCGCAGTTCGACGCCTTGGGCGGCGGTCAGCGCCTCGATGCCGATGATGCCGAACAGGTTCTCGGTCATTCCCAGCAGGCGGCGGGCGCCGTGGCAGGCCATGGAGACATGGTCTTCCTGGTTGGCCGATGTCGGCGTCGAGTCGACCGAGGCCGGGTGCGACATCTGCTTGTTTTCGGACATCAGCGCCGCTGACGTGACCTCAGCGATCATCAGGCCGGAATTCAGTCCGGGCTTCTTGGCGAGGAAGGCCGGCAGCCCATAGGAAAGGGTCGGATCGACGAGCAGCGCGATGCGGCGCTGCGAAATCGCGCCGATCTCGCAGACGGCGAGCGCGATCTGGTCGGCGGCAAACGCGACGGGTTCGGCATGGAAATTGCCGCCGGAGACGACGGAATTGTCGGAGAGCACCAGCGGATTGTCTGTGACCGCGTTGGCTTCGATCTCAAGCGTGCGGGCAACCGAGCGCAGCAGATCGAGGCAGGCGCCGTCGACCTGCGGCTGGCAGCGGATGCAATAGGGATCCTGCACACGCTCGTCGCCCTCGATGTGGCTCTGGCGAATGATGGAATTCTCGAGAAGCGCGCGAAGCGCGGCTGCCGTGTCGATCTGGCCCTTATGGCCACGCAATGTATGAATATCCGGATGGAAGGGCGCCGAAGAGCCCATGGCGGCGTCGGTGGACATGGCGCCGGTGATGAGCGCCGCCTGTGCGGCACGATGGGCGCGGAAGAGGCCGGCAAGCGCCAGCGCCGTCGAGGTCTGGGTGCCGTTGATGAGAGCGAGGCCCTCCTTGGCGGCGAGCACCACCGGTTTGAGGCCGGCCCTTTCGAGGGCTCGCGCGCCCGAGAGGCGTTCGCCGGCGAAGAAGGCTTCGGCCTCGCCCATCATCACCGCCGCCATATGGGCGAGGGGCGCCAGATCGCCGGAGGCGCCGACCGAGCCCTTTTCCGGGATCAGCGGGATGACGCCCTTTTCCAGCATGGCTTCGATCAGCCGCACCAGCTCCAGCCGCACGCCGGAGGCGCCGCGCCCGAGCGAGACCAGCTTCAGCGCCATGATCAGCCGCACGATATTGTCGGGCAGCGGCGCGCCGACGCCGCAGCAATGCGAGAGGATGAGATTGCGCTGCAAGGTGGTCACGTCGGCGCTGTCGATCTTGATCGAGGCGAGTTTTCCGAAGCCCGTATTGATGCCGTAGACCGGCGCGTTGCCGGCGGCGATCTCGGCGATACGGGCAGCGGCCTTGGCGATCCCGGCATCGAAAGCGGGATCGAGCCTTGCCGGTGCACCCGTCCAGTAGATGATTTCCAAATCCTTGAGCGAGACGGAGCCCGGGTGGAGCGTGATGGTCATCGGCCATTCCTTTCGCCCTTGAAGACGCGTGCGTGAAGCGGGTTGAAGCCGATGCGGTAGACGAGCTCGGCGAGGCTTTCGATATTCCAGACGGCGAGATCGGCGGATTTGCCGGGTTCGAGCGTTCCCGTCTTGTCGAGCAGGCCGAGCGCACGGGCGCCTTCGCGGGTGGCGCCGGCGATGCATTCCTCGACGGTGAGGCCGAAAAGCGTGGCCGACATGTTCATGGTGAGCAGCATCGAGGTGAGCGGCGAGGTGCCGGGATTGCAATCAGTGGCGATCGCGATCGGCACGCCTGCCCGCCGCAGCGCCTCGACCGGCGGCTTCTGCTTTTCATGGATGGCGTAGAAGGCGCCGGGGAGCAGCACGGCGACGGTGCCGGCTGCGGCCATCGCCGCAACGCCATCTTCGTCGAGATATTCGAGATGATCGGCCGAAAGTGCGCCATAGGAGGCGGCGAGCCTGGCGCCGCCGAGATTGGAGAGCTGCTCGGCATGCAACTTGACCGGCAGGCCGAGCGTTTTGGCCTTGTCGAAGACGCGGGCGATCTCGGCCGTGGAAAAAGCGATGCCCTCGCAGAAACCGTCGACGGCATCGGCAAGACCGAGGCCATGCATGTCGTCGAGACCGGGCAGGACGACATCATCGAGATAATCGCCGTTGCGACCCTTATATTCCACAGGCGTCGCATGGGCGCCGAGATAGCTGGTGGTGACGCGGACCGGGCGCACATGGCCGAGCAGGCGGGCGCTCTGCAGCATCTTCACTTCACCGGTCCGGTTCAGCCCGTAGCCGGATTTGACCTCGATCGTGGTCACACCTTCGGCAAGCAGCGTGTCGAGCCGCGGCAGAGCCTGGGCGACAAGCTCCTCGACCGACAGCGCATTGGTCGCCTTCACCGAGGAGACGATGCCGCCGCCGGCGCGTGCGACCTCCTCATAGGTCGCGCCTGCCAGGCGCATTTCGAACTCGCGGGCGCGGTTGCCGCCGTGAACGATATGGGTGTGGCAATCGACGAGACCGGGCGTTACCCAGCGGCCTTCGAGATCGACGATTTCGGAATGTTCGATGGCCGATGCAGGCAGCTCACTTTCGGCGCCGGCAAAGGCGATGCGGCCGTTTTCGATCAGCACGGCGCCTTTTTCGACGATGCCGAGCCCTTCCTTGCCAGGCGCCAGCGTGGCCAGCCGCGCATTGCGCCACAGCACTGGGCGGGCTTCTGCGGGCGAGACTTCCTCTGAAAAATTGTTCCCGGTCATCAGCTTTGCGCCTTTCCTTATGCCAAAACATGTATATACATAATCGACAGGTGACAAGAGAAATTTTGTGCGCTTTTCTGGAAAAGAAAGATCGGCGGCACGGCAAGAGGAGAGGGAAGGTCATGACCACACTTCATGCAGACACGGCTCTGACGCCGCAGGGCTGGCAGAAGGACGTGCGGCTGACGCTCGGGGCCGGGCGCATCGCGCGGATCGAAATCGGCACTGCTCCCGAGCCCGGTGAAGAACGCCACGCTCTCCTCGTTCCCGCCATGGCGAACCTGCACAGCCATGCCTTCCAGCGGGCGATGGCCGGCCTTGCCGAAGTGCGCGGCCCGGCAAATGACAGCTTCTGGAGCTGGCGCACTGTCATGTACAAGTTTGCCCTGGCGATGACGCCGGAGCATGTGGAGGCGGTCGCGGCCAAGCTTTATGCGGAAATGCTGGAGGCCGGTTTTTCCCGTGTCGGCGAGTTCCACTATCTCCACCACGACAGGGATGGCAGCGCTTACGCCAATATCGCCGAGCTTGCCGAACGCATCGGTGCTGCGAGCGATGAGACTGGTATTGGCCTGACGCTGCTGCCGGTCTTTTATGCCCATTCCGGCTTCGGCGGTGGCGCCCCGATCGACGGCCAGCGGCGCTTCATCAATTCGCTCGAAAGCTTCGAAAGGCTGATGGAGGGATGTCGGGCAGTGACCGGCCGGCTCGACGGCGCCGAGCTTGGGCTTGCACCGCACAGCCTGCGCGCCGCAACGCCGGAAGAGCTCACAAGGCTGGTGCCGATGGCGGGCGACGGCCCCATCCATATCCATATCGCCGAGCAGGTGAAGGAGGTCGAGGACTGCATCGCCTGGTCCCGCGCGCAGCCAGTGCAATGGCTGCTCGATCATGCGCCTGTGGATGAGCGCTGGTGCCTGATCCATGCGACGCACATGACCGAGGACGAAACGCGACGGATGGCGAAAAGCGGCGCGATCGCCGGCCTCTGCCCGATCACCGAAGCCAATCTCGGCGACGGCGCCTTTGCCGCGCCGCTCTTTCTCGAAGAGGGCGGGCGTTACGGCATCGGTTCGGATTCCAACGTGCTGATCTCCGTGCCGGAGGAACTGCGCCAGCTCGAATATTCTCAGCGCCTGGCGCTTCGCGCCCGCAACGTCGTCGCAGCACCCGGCGGTTCGACGGCGCTTTCGCTGTTCACACATGCACTTGCCGGCGGCGGTGCCGCTTTGAAAGCACCGGCAGGTCTTGTCGAGGGCCATCACGCCGATATCGTTTCGCTCGATGCCACGGCCGTTCCTTATCTCGCAGGCGACCAGATCCTCGATCACTGGCTGTTTGCAGGCGGCATTTCCGTCGATTGCGTCTGGGCGCGCGGCCGCAAGCAGGTGGAAGGTGGTCGCCATCTCAGGCGCGACGCGATCGACCGGCGATTCCTCGCTGTCATGGGTGAATTGCTGACCGCCTGAAAAGGAGCTTTTCCTGTCCAGGCATTCGAATTAGAGCAGTTCCAGCAAAAGTGTGTAGTTTTTCGTCCGGAATTGCGTAAAAACAAAGAGATAGCGGGAGACCAATCGGTGGCGATGAACCAAAGCAGGGATCCCACCTTGCATCAGCGCATCCTCGGCGACATCGAGGGCCGTATCGTCTCGGGCGATTGGCCGCCGGGGCACCGCATTCCCTTCGAGGTCGATCTCGCCACGCAGTATGACTGCTCGCGCATGACGGTGAACAAGGTGCTGACCCAGCTTGCCAAGGCCGGCCTCATCGAGCGCCGCAAGAAGTCCGGCAGCTTCGTCACCCAGCCGCAGGCGCAATCGGCCATTCTCGAAATCCACGACATCAAGGCCGAGGTGCAGTCGCTGAACCTGCCCTATTCCTATGCGCTTTCGAAGAAGGTGAGCCGCAAGGCCAAGGCGGACGACAGCCGCCGTCTGGAACTGCCGGTGGCGTCCTCGGTCGTCGAGGTCGTCTGCATCCACAATGCCGGCGCGCGGCCCTTTTGCCTGGAGGAGCGGCTGATCAGTCTTGCGACGGTTCCTGAAGCCGCCGATGCCGATTTCCTGACGATGGCGCCAGGCCCCTGGCTGCTCAACCAGGTGCCGTGGAGCACGGCCGAACACCGGATCCATGCCGTCTCAGCTGGTGCCGAGCTGGCCGCGGCTCTCGATATACCACGCAATACCGCCTGCCTCGTGGTCGAACGCCGCACCTGGAGCAATGCCGGCCCGGTAACGCACGTGCGCTTCACCTATCCGGGCGATCGTCACGCGCTGGTGGCGCGTTTCACGCCGGCATCCTAATACCTGCCCATGTTCCATATACAACATGGGCAGTGTTTTCATTCCTCGAACATCTTGCCGCTGCGCGCCTCCAGCCGGTAGCGGTGGCCGGGATAGACGAGGCGGGCGGTCGAGACCACCTGTTTTGCCGACCATGTGCGCCGGCGGATCGTCAGGCACGGTTCGGTCTTCATGATGGTCAAGAGCTTGCATTCCCAGGCCTGCGGCATCGCCGCCTCGACGACATGCTCGGAGCCGCTGAGCGGGGCTGCGGCCGTCAGATAGGCGTTCGGCGTTAGCGTCGAAAAATCCTGGGCGAGATATTCAGGGGCGGCTTCCGGATGGACGAAGCGGTCCTCGATCTGCACGGGAACGCCGTTTTCGCTGTGGACGATCAGTGAGTGGAAAACCGCAGCGCCGATCGGCAATTCGAGCGCGTCGGCAACTTCGGGAGAGGCGGTTTCCTGGGCGAGAACGACGACGGCGGCCTCATGGACATGGCCGCGTTCGGCGATTTCCTCGGCGATGTTGCGGACTTCGAACAGCGCCGAATAGCCCTTGCGCTCGGCGACGAAGGAGCCGACGCCCTGGATGCGAATGAGTTCGCCCTCGTTGGCAAGTTCGCGCAGCGCCCGGTTGGCGGTCATCTTGCTGACGCCGAGTTCGACGACCAGCTCGTTTTCCGAGGGCACGCGGTATTTCGGCGGCCACTCGCCGCTCTGGATGCGGTCGAGGATCACCTGCTTGACTCCGGCATAGAGCGGGGTGCTGTCATTTTCCGCCAGTTCGCGCTTCATCTCGCCGGGACGCTTCATTGCCTATTCCTTTTGCACGAATGGAATTCGCCACATAATTCAACTTTCCCTCTTGCATATCATAAAATATCTCATATGGTACCATATACAACCTCCCAATCGGTCCTTTGAGAAAAATAGGACAGGATAGGGCAAGCCGGCGAAGATCGGCCGTGGTGCCCCAAGGTCTGTTTCAACTCCAGAGGAGAATTCAAAAATGAAATTCAGCGCAATCCTGTTTTGCGGCGTGGCGGCGTTTTCCGCCTTCGCTGCGCCTGCCTTTTCCAAGGACTGGACGAAGGCGACCATTACGCTCGAAGGCGCCTATGCGCCCTGGAACCTCACCAATGCCGACGGCACGCTCGGCGGCTTCGAGCCCGAACTCGCCAAGGTGCTGTGCGAGCGCGCCAAGATCGAGTGCACGCTGGTTGCCTCCGATTGGGACGGCATGATCCCGGCGCTCAACGCGGGCAAGTTCGACGTTATCATGGATGCGCTGTCGATTACCGAAGAGCGCAAGAAGATCATCGACTTCACCATTCCCTATGCCGCCACGCCCGCCGCCTTCGCCGCCGCCAAGGACAGCCCGCTGGCGAACGCCGCCGGCACCGGCGCCACGATCAAGATGACGCCCGGCCAGACCGGCGTGAAGGAGATCGACGCGCTGAAGGAAGTCTTCAAGGGCAAGACGATCGGCATCCAGGCGGCCACCGTCTACGCCAAGTTCGTCTATGACAATTTCGGCGACATCGCCGAGATCCGCGAATACAAGACCGGCGCCGATCGCGACCTCGACCTGCAGAACGGCCGTATCGACCTCGGCTTCGATGACGCCGTTTATTTCGCCAACGCGTTCAAGGCTGCCAACGACACGCTCGCCTTCACCGGCCCGGAGATCGCCGGCTCGATCTGGGGCGAGGGTGAAGGTCTCGGCCTGCGCAAGGCCGATACCGAGCTGCGCGACAAGTTCAACGAGGCGATCAAGTCGACGCTTGCCGACGGCACGGTCAAGACCCTGTCGATGAAGTGGTTCAAGATGGACGTCAGCCCGCAGCAGTAAGCGTTTCGGCCTTTCGGCCGCAGACACGGGTCTCCGGCTTTATCGCCGGGGACTGCGTGTTATTGTCAATCCACAAAACACTGCCGCGGACGGGGAACGGACGATATGGCAAGTTTGGAACTGCTTGGCTTCGGCTCGACGGGATGGGGCGCGCTGCTCATTGCCGCCACCTTGATGACGCTGGCCGTCACGGCAACGGCGCTGGCGATCGGCGCGGTGCTCGGCGCGATCGTCGCGGCGGCAAAACTCTCCGGCAATCTTATCCTCGTCACGCTTGGCAACGTCTATACGACCGTGTTTCGCGGCGTGCCCGAACTGTTGATCATCTATCTCATCTATTTCGGCGGCTCCTCGGCCGTCACCGCGATCGGCAAGGCAATGGGTTACGAGGGTTTCCTCGGCTTGCCCTCCTTTATCGCAGGCGCGCTTGCCGTCGGCATCATCTCCGGCTCCTACCAGGCGGAGGTGTTCCGCGGCGCCTTCCTTGCCATCTCCAAGGGCGAGCTCGAAGCCGCCTCGGCGATCGGCATGCATCGTGGCATGCGCCTTCGCCGCATCATCATGCCGCAGGTGTTTCGCCTCGCCATTCCCGGGCTCGGTAACGTGTGGCAGCTCAGTCTCAAGGATTCGGCGCTGATCTCCGTCACCGGCCTTGCCGAGTTGATGCGCACCAGCCAGGTGGCGGCAGGCTCGACCCGGCAATATTTCCTGTTCTTCATCGCCGGCGGTTGCCTCTATCTCATCCTGACCAGCCTTTCGGACCGCATCTTCAACGGGGCGGAGCGCCGCGCCAACCGCAGCATGCCGGCATCCGCCATGGGCCAGGCGTAAGGAGGCGACAATGGATTTCACCTTCATCGCCTCGACCCTGGTCACCCTGCTCAAGGCCGTGCCGACGACGCTCATCCTGTTTTCGCTGTCGATCGTCACAGGTGGCCTGCTGGCGCTCGTCATCGTCTGGATGCGGACCAGCGGCAACCCGGTGCTTACGAGCTTCGCCAAGGGTTACATCTTCATCTTCCGCGGCTCGCCGCTGCTGATCCAGATGTTCCTGGTGTTCTACGGCCTCGGCCAGTTCGGCTTCATCCGCTATTCCTTCCTCTGGCCGTTCCTGCGCGAGCCGATGGTCTGTGCCGTGCTGTCGCTGGCGCTCTGCACCGCCGGCTACACGGCGGAGATTTTCCGTGGCGGCATTCGCGCCGTCTCGCCGAAGGAGATCGAAGCGGCGCGCTCGATCGGCATGTCCGGCTTCCTGCTGGTCCGCCGTATCCTGGCGCCGATCGCCTTCCGTCACGCGCTGCCGGCCTATTCCACCGAGATCGTGCTGATGATGAAGTCGACGGCGCTCGCAAGCCTCGTCACCGTCTGGGAGGTCACCGGCGTCGCCCAGCGGCTGATCTCGCAGACCTACCGCACGATGGAAGTCTTTCTCTGTGCGGCGATCATCTATCTCGTCCTCAACTTCATCATCCTGCAGGGCATGGCTCTGCTCGAATATTCGCTGTCCCGACACCGCCGCGCGGCCCCGCAGGCGCTGAAGGCGTAGCAGTTTTGACCCGATTGGAGCACCCATGCCAGGCGTAACCCGACTATCGGTCCGCAATATCCGCAAGAGCTTCGGTACGCACGAAGTCTTGCGCGGCATTTCCCTCGATGCGGAAGACGGCGATGTGATTTCGCTGCTCGGCGCCTCCGGCTCCGGCAAATCGACCTTTCTGCGCTGCATCAATATGCTCGAAACCGCCAGCGACGGCGAGATCTGGGTCGACGGCGAGGAGGTCCGCATGGTGCACAAGGGCGGGCGAAGCAAGCCGGCCAGCCAGAAGCAGGTGGACCATATCCGCTCCGAGCTCGGCATGGTGTTCCAGTCCTTCAATCTCTGGTCCCACATGACGATCCTGCAGAACGTCATCGAGGGTCCGATCCATGTGTTGAAGCGGCCGCGCGCCGACTGCATCGCCGAGGCCGAAGCGCTGCTCGAAAAGGTCGGCATCGCCGATAAGCGCCATGCCTATCCGGCCCATCTTTCCGGCGGCCAGCAGCAGCGCGCCGCGATTGCCCGCGCGCTTGCGATGAAGCCGAAGGTGATGCTATTCGACGAGCCGACTTCGGCACTTGATCCGGAGCTTGTCGGCGAGGTGCTGCGCGTCATGCGCGCGCTTGCCGAGGAAGGCATGACCATGCTCGTCGTCACCCACGAGATGAGCTTTGCCCGCAACGTCTCGAACCGCGTCGTCTTCATGCGCGAAGGGCTGATCGAAAGCAGCGGCAAGCCGGACGAGATGTTCACCGGCGGTGCCACACCCGCTTTCCGCCAGTTCATCGGCCATTTCGGAAGCGGTCAATGACGATCACCATCGATGCGGGGCTCACGTGGCGCGGTGTCGCGCGCGTCGGGGCAGGGGAAGCGCTGGCGCTGTCGCCCGCCGCCTGGGGGCGGGTCGAACAGGCAAGCCGCATCGTTGCGCGCATCGTCGAGACGGGGGTGCGCGCCTACGGCGTCAATACCGGTGTCGGGGCACTGGCGGATACGGTGGTCGATCGGGCCTCGCAGAGCCTTTTGTCGCGCAGCATCGTGCTCAGCCATGCCTGCGGCGTCGGGCCATTGCTGGCCGCCCGCGAGGTGCGCGCCATCATCGCCGCTGAGATCGCCAATTTCGCCCATGGCCATTCCGGCGTGCGGCGCGAGATCGTCCAGCATCTTGCAGCCCTGCTGGAACATGATTGTATTCCCGACGTGCCATCCAAGGGCTCTGTCGGTTATCTCGTCCACAATGCCCATATTGCCCTTGTTCTGATCGGCGAAGGCAGCGCTCACCTGGGCGGAGGGCGCATGAGCGGCCGCGAGGCGCTTGTTGCGATCGGCCTCGAACCGCTGGTGCTCGGCGCCAAGGAGGGCTTGAGCCTTGTCAACGGCACCGCCTGCGCCACCGGCCTGACCACTGTCGCGCTTTCCCGCGCCGAGCGGCTGCTCGACTGGGCCGATGCGATCGCAGCACTGACGCTGGAAGCGGCGGGCTGCCAGATCGCCGCCTTCGACGAGGCCGTGCTGGCGCTGCGCCCATCGGCGGGGATCGAGAAAGTCGGAGCGACGCTGCGTGCGCGGCTTCAGGGCAGCAGCCTTGTCGCCGCCGCCTTCGGCCGGCGCACGCAGGATGCGCTCAGCCTTCGTTCGGTGCCGCATGCGCATGGCGCCGCCCGCGACGTCTTCGACAATTCCGCCCGCGTCGTCGATCAGGAACTTGCCTCGGTGACCGACAATCCGGCTGTCTCAGGCACGCCGGAACAGCCGATCGTCTCCTCCGAGGCCCATGCGGTTGCCCCGGCGCTCGGGCAGGCGGCCGATAGCCTGGCGATTGCGCTCGCGCAGCTCGGCGCGATCAGCGAGCGGCGCATGGACCGGCTGGTCAATCCGCTGGTGAGCGGTCTGCCGCCCTTCCTCGCCAGCGATGCCGGCAGCCATTCCGGCTTCATGATCGCCCAATATACCGCCGCCGCACTCAGCAACGAGAATCGCCGCCTTGCCGCACCTGCGGCCATGGACGGCGGTCTGACCTCCGGCCTGCAGGAAGACTTTCTCGCGCATCCGACGGCCGCCGCCGGCAAGCTGCTCACCGTCATCGACAATGCCGAATATATCCTGGCGATCGAGCTGATGGCCGCTGCCCAGGCACATGATTTCCTGGCGGCGACGGCGCCGCGGGCGGCAGGCACCGACCTTGTCTATCAGGCCGTGCGGGAACATGTTTCCCATTATGGCGACGAACGGCCGCTCAACGGCGATATAGAGGCTGTCCGCAGCCTGATCCGCGAGACTGCGCCGCCGCTATGATCGGCCTCAGAACGGCTGGGTTTCGGAATTCTGCTTTGGCTTTTCACCGGTCTCGAGACGTTTGAGGCACTGGACGAAGGTCGGGTACAGCTGCTCCACCCGCGAGAGCGGCAGCGTCCAGTCGCCTTCGTCGCCGGCAAAGGTGATCTGCACGTCAGGCATTCCGGCAAAGGAATTCTTGATGATTTTCTTCAGTCCGGCGCTCCCCTTGCTGGCCGGACCCCAGAGGCGAAGCGTGTTCTTGTCGAAGAAATCGGCGGCGATGACCTTCGTCACCGTACGATCGGTCAGCGTTACCTCGGTCTTGGTGTCGGCCGGAATGTCCCATGTGGTCTTTGCGACCAGCCAGAAGGTCTCGGTCGCGCTCTGGCGGAATTCCATGGTCTTGCCGATCTCGCTGTCCCACAGCAGGCGGCAATAGGGATCCGGGCTCTCGTTGGCAAAGCCGACCGACCATTGTCTCGCGCCGCCTATCCATTCGGTCTCGCCGAAGGCTGAGACCGGCTGCAGCAGGGCCGCCATCAGAACCATCACTGTCGGAATTTTCATCGCCGCAATCGTCTCCAACGCAATCGTCTCCAGCGATAGCAAAAGAAGGTTGAGCTTTTGCTACCACAGCGCCGCGCGTGTTATTTGACACGCAAGGACGCTGTAGCGGTTTGAACTGCTGTTCCCGCTTGCTGCGTCTGGCCGTGAGTTCGGCTAAGATTCGGCTGAACACCGCGGCGAACTGAACTGGACTGACTACGATGTCTTGGTCATGGGCGGATGTTTCCACCAATCCTATAAGCGGTTTGGACGCGGAGAATTTCGCGTCAACTGAGAAGCCCCACTAGCGGACCTCCGGTGCCTGCTCGCCCAAGCGCTGTTGTCGATGCGTTGCAGCCATCTGGGGCTTGTGCTTGACGGCGCAGCTTGACCCAAGGCGGTTCTTCTCCTTCTAACTCAGTTTGTCGCGAACAGAGCGAGAAGCAGATCTACAGTGGATCGCGCTGCTCACGCCGCCAACCCGGCGATCCGCGAAACCAGCCACAGCATCGCGGCGGTCCCTATTATGTAGGCGCCGAACCGACGCGCCGGTGCGGGCTGTATCGTGCTCAGCGCGCCTGCTGCCCGAAGCACGACCAGCGCCGCGGCGACGAAGATCAGCTGTCCTGCCTCGACGCCCAGGTTGAATGTCAGCAGGCTCAGCGGCACATCGGATTGCGGCAAGCCGATTTCCATCAAGGCGCCGGCGAAACCGAAGCCGTGCAGCAGCCCGAACGCGAAGGCAACGACCCAGGGGTAACTCTCGGAGAGCCGTCTTTCGCCCGGCTTCATCTTGATCAGTTCGTTTGCGACGAATGCGATGCTGAGGGCGATCGTCGCTTCCACCGGTTTCTGCGGCAAACTGAAATATCCGAGTGACGCTCCAGCCAGCGTGATGCTGTGCGCGATCGTAAAGGCCGTGATCGTCTTGACCAGCATCCAGCGGTCTCGAATGAGTAGCATGATCGCAAGCACGAAGAGCAGGTGATCGAGACCCGAGAGTATATGGTCGACGCCCAGCAGAAAGTAGGTCTGGGCGACCTCGAGGCTGGTCTGCGCGCCGGCTGCGGTGAAGGAGGGCGCGTCCGGCATGAGGCGCACGACCTCCGTGTCGCCGTTCTCGTATTCGATGCGGACGAGCGCGTCGGTCATGGTCGACTTGAGGCCGTTGATGCCGATCTCGCCGCCCCTCAATCCCCCTGCACAGGCGACGGTCCTTCGCTCCAGATAAGCTCCGTCCACGATCGACCTCGTCGGTTCGGCTTTCTCGATGCACCGCTTCGGCAGACTTGCATAGAGCCCGAGACGCATGTCGCCTTGCGCCGGAACCTTCCAGACGACGGCGAACTCGTCGCTCGCCGTTTCGCGCATGTCGAGATAGGCCGGCCGAATCTCATGAGGGTACCCCGGCGTGGCCAGCAACACCGGCATCAGCACGGCCAGCAGCGCCCCAAGCCGCGTCATGGGTCGGTTCCCACTCCGACCGGGCTTTCGATGCTCACCACATAGCGCTTAAGGAGTTCGGCGAAGCGCTGGTTCTCGAGTTCTTTGCGTTTTGCGTTCGTCCACTCCCGCGCAACGGCGTCGCGAACCTCGTCGAGCGTCGGCACTCGGCCGGGCACGCGCTCCGTCACGCGGATCAGGTGCAGCCCGAAGCCGGAATTGACGGGACCCGTCCACTGGCCCGCAGGGATCTTGTCGAGTTCTTCCGCGAAATCGGCGCCGAAGGCCTGGCCGATCGATGTCTTGCTCGTAATTGGAAGCTCCGGTGGAAGCAGCGAGGCATCGCCAAGCGAAGCGGGATCGGCCGCAGGCTGGCTCAGCAATACTTCGAGGATGGCGGCCGCTTTTTGTTCGATTGCTTCTCCGTGCCGCTGGGGGTTCAGAACGATTTGCTGGAAGGCCAGCATCGGATCAATCTCGAACGTGGCTGCATTGGCTTTCAGATAGACATCGAGCTCCGCATCGGTCGCTGTCAGCGTTTCGGCGTCGGCCGCGTTTAGGAATTCCATCTTCTGCCGCAAGCGGCGACGAACGACCGTGTCGTCCCTGTCGAGCCCGATCTCCAGCGCCTGGCGTACCAGAATTTCTTCCTTCACATGGTCGTCGATCAGGCCCTTCAATTCCTCGGCTGTCGGCGGGCGCTGCCAGGTCTTTGTGAACACGGTCGCCATTTGCTCGATCTTCGGCGCCGTGACGACGATGCTGTCCGGCTTGTCGTCCGTATCGGCGCCCAGGAGCCCGTAACCCGCGAAGATCAGCAGCGCGAGAGCCAAGAAGTGGACCAGCGGCTCCCTCAGCACGCGTTTCAACAAGATCGTGCTCACGCGTTCGACAGTCCGGCATCCGGTTCAACCGCCGGCATCGCGATCACGGCGTGTACCAGATCGGCGAGGTATAGGCGCGTTCGATGACGGTCATCCGCGTGCCCTCCAGCGGCTTTGTCCCGAATCGTTTAGCGTCATAGGCGGTCCACCGAGGCGTCGGTATCTCGATGACGCGTCCGTAGTAGAAGGCCTTTTGTTTCGGATCGAAGCTTGGATCCTTCCAGACCGCGATTAGTTCCGGCGCACCGATGGTGTTGGTCCAGGTCGCGTTCTCGATGTCGACGGTGCTGCCGACCGATGGCACCTTGCCGTCGGCCCCCGGCTTGCGGTCCCCGCCCCAGGCGACGTCGTACACCTGCTCATGCATCTCGCCCTTGTCGTCGAGCCAGCCCTTGACGATCTGGTAGCGGTCGAGGTTGCCCCCAATCGGGTCCCGCAGCGCGGCGACGAGGAACGAAGGTGCCTTGCCTTCCGGCGCTGCCGTCAGGTCGCCGCCCATCGGCACGCCCTTGCCGTAGCCGATCACGCCGGGATTGCGGGTCTCGGCATCGGTAGGCTCGAAATCCCAGCCGCCGAAGAAGCGCACCATCATGCGCGGTCCCGTCGTGGCGTAGGTCTCCTTGCGCTGCATGGCGTCCCAGATCGACTCGCGGGTGTTCTCCGTGGCCCACACAGCGGCGTAGCCCGACGCGCTAACCTCCCAGTCCATCACGGTGATGTTTGTCTTGGCATTCTTGACGAAAGTGGCCGTCAGGCGCTCGGGGCTCGGCTCCTGCGGCGTGGTCTTGCCGAAGAAATTTTCCTCTTCCATGGCCGCAAGGCCCGTATGCGCGTCGGAGCTGCCGACTAGCCCGAATTTGTAAGGGTTCGTGCCGAGTTCGGCTTCGAGCTTGAGGCCGTTCTTCAGCGCGGACCGTGTATACTCGAACTCGAGCATGTCAGGCGTCTTCGGCACGCTGGCATCGAGATTACCGAAATCCCAGGTCTCGAAATCCGCGAACTCGTCATTGGGCGACAGGACCGGGTGAGCTTCGCCATCGCCCTTCGTCTGGGTTGTCTCGTAGAGGCGTTCCCACCTGGAACGCTGCTCGACATATTCCTTGTCGACCGGCTTGCCGGTGAAGGATTCGATCAGCGGGAACATGCGGCCGTTGGACAGGTTGCCGTTGTGCGCGATCGCCAGCACGTTGCCGCCGGTCTTGTCCTCATAGGCCTGCATCCACTTCCATAGGTCGCGCGGATTGTCGCTGCCCAAGGGCTTAAGCGTCGTATAGGGCACGACCTGGTCGGCCTTGTCGGCATTGTCACGGAAGACGACATTGCGATGCAGATTGTTGCCTGCCGTGTTCGAGGTCCACTCATAGCCGATGAAGGCGGTGAAGCGGCCCGGATCGTTGTATTCCTCGGCGGCCTTTATCGTGTCCTGCCACGCGTTCTTGTAGGGACGTGTCTCCGGCCCGTAGATCATGCTCTTAGGGAGCGTTCCCTTGCCGAAGCTGAAGATGATCTCGAGCGCGGCCTTGCCACCTTGTCCCGCCTTGATCTCCTCGTACCAGGTCCTGGCCTGCGGATCGGAAATGACTTCCGGCTTGCCGGCGAAGAGGTCGGGGAACATGCCCATGTTGTCCGAGTGGTCGGCCACCACCAGAAAGTCGAGCGGCCGTGACAACTTAGCGGGCTGGCCGCTCGACGCCGTGATCTCCTCGCCCCGAGCGAAGCGGTAGGCGTCGCGAGGCGTCAACCGTGCGCCGAATGCGCCGGCATCGAACGAGGCTCCGGTGTGGAGATGCGTGTCGCCGAATAGCGGCCGGGTCGGAAAATTGCGCCCCGCATAGGGCGAGTAGACAGGTTTGCTGGAAAATGCCTTTCCGGCCTTCGCGCTGTCCAGAGTCCCTATATCGGTGGACTCCTGGGCCGCAGCCGGCAAGGCAGAGCCCAGGCTTACGAAGCCCGCAATAATCAACGTCGCAGATGTCTTGTTCATCACTTCCCCCCCTTTGCAGCAGTTATGCTTGAACTGTCTGAGCTGACTATTTGTTGATTTGCATCAATGACAGGAAACCTTGTCTCTCCTTGGTCTTCTTAAGCGTCTTGTGGCTGCTGTTCCTGCTGTGACAACCACCGCATACGGCGATTAGCAGAGGGAAATTGCAGTATTGTCGAGATTAGGCCATTTCCTCAGCATTCAATTGTTCGCGAAAACTATTGCTGGCTTGTTGGACTACCGACAGTCGAAATTGACTCGAGTTTCAGCGATATCCTTGACCATCTCGACTTCGGGGCCATGGCGATCGGCGAGGCCCGGTACGAGCGTTACAGTGTCTTCGGCGACGTCATGTATTCCAAGATATCGGGCTCCACCGGCACGCCCGAGGGATCGTGGCCTCCGCCGCTCGCCGGCGCGCTGACAATACTTGCTGAATTCTGTAGCTGCAGTCCCAGATGGGTACGCTACTGTACATTAGATTATTATAAATTACATCACATAAGGAGCGGGTGTCTGCCTTAAATAGCGGCCGTATCTTAGGATGGGGTCGAGCGCGCCGCGGCAAGCAGTGCCATCCAAGAAGCGATTTTCTTCGTCAATCCCTCATGATCCGATTGAACCCAGCCCGCGAAGCAAGCTTCCTTCGGAGTGAAACGATATCGCTCGGACCGATCCGTGCCGTGTAGAGGCGTACGAGACCTGTATCTTCTACGAAACCCGCTTCACGCCGGGCGGCTGCCACGTTCCTTTCCCCGCAGGCAGGATCGAAGGCGCTTCCGTCTTCGGCCAGTACAGGCGCATCACCAGATAGATCGTGCCATCCGGGGCTGGGAGCCAGTTGGCTTCCTTGTTCGCTCCGGGGCTGTCCTTCTGGATGTACAGCGTCAGCGAACCGTCCGCGTCCCTTTTCATCGCCGGCAACATTGGAGAGTTGATGAGGTAGCGATTGATCGGGTTCTTGACCAGGAACTGGCTCTTGCCGTCGTACATGGTCACCGACCAGAACGAATTCACCGGCGGCAACTGGCCCGGCGGGAAGGTGACGGTGTACTTGTGCTTGCTGCCGTCCAGCGGTTTTCCGCTCGCATCTGTTCGGGTGAAGGGGTACATGGCCTCCGCGGCATCGTTGCCATAGAGGCCTGCCTTGGCAGCGCCTGAGCGCATCAACCAATCGCCGTTGAAGAAGGCCTCGTCGCCAAGCAGCGAGCTGACGTTCCAGCCGTTGATCGGTTTGTTTCCGCTGGCCAGCCACTTGTCGATCTTGTCGTCGCCCTGCTTCATGCCGACCAGCAACTCGGCCTTATGTTCGAGCGGCAGATCCTTGAACTCGAAGGTCTTGCCGGGACCGATGCCGATCCTTGCAAGCTTCGCACGGATGTCCTTGTCCCTTGACGTCTCCGGGACGAACTGCAGAGCCACGTCGAGATATTCGAAGAAGTTTTTCTTGATGCCGGCGGTGGTGGCGGGAAGGAACTCGATCGTCGGTGCGGCGGGCGGGGCGGGTTGCTTGAGGAAGGCCGAAAGTGGTTGCGCCTTGTAGCCGGCCTGCACCTTTTCCACGTTCGCCATATCTTCGGCATCGATAAGCTGAGTCCGGAAGTTGGCGAATACGAACGGGGTGCTTGAGGTGAAGACCTGCTTGATGCCGTCGGGCTTCTCGCCTTTCCAGTCGGGTCCGATAACGAGATAGGAGCCCGGCTCGCTTCCCGTGGCGCGCGAGCCGATATAGCCGAAATTGTAGGTGTTGCCGTCGATGAGCTGGACCGAGTAATAGCGTTCCTTCTCGACCGTCGGCACCGAGATGACCATCGGTTCGGCACGCAAGTCCAGCCAGAGGATCGAGTAGGGCGTGTCGCTGTTCGGCGTGATGATTGCCGTGTCCGCCGGGCTGGCGACCTGATGCATATTGTTGATCTCGTTGAACGGCGCCTTGAACTGTCCGGAGTTCCTGTCCACGGCGAACTCGTTCATGACCGCATAGTTCATCACCAGCGGCAGGCCGTAGATGAAGCCTTCTTCGGCGATGTCCTTGGCCTCCAGCAGGCTGGGCCATTCGGCCGTGTTCTGCGCAAATACCGGGGTGGACTTGGCCGCTGCGACGACGAGTGCGGCCATCGCAGCAGAGCGAAGCAGATCGCGTTTCGTAAGCATTTGAACGTCCTTCGGTTCGCGTCGTGCGATCGGCACGCGCAGGTGGCGGGAGAAGGGTCATGCGGCCGCGGAGGTCGATCGACAGAGCCGATCTGGTCCTGACCATGAGGGGCTATGCGACTACTTCGGGAACAGGAACGTCAGCCCGACCCGGACGCCGAGCCCTTCGGGGCCGTCGTCCGGAGCCGCTGCCCAGTAGCGAAGTCCGGCCGTCAGGCTGATCGGCTGCTCGTTCACCTTGACCAACTTCGAGACGGTCAGATTGATCGGCACCGACCAATCATGCGCCTTCCAGTCGTATGTGGATTCCGTATTCAGCGCGAACGTCCATGCAGTCGGCGTCGTGTAGGAGAGGAATGGCTGCATGTACGTGTTGCTGATGTCGTTGCGGTCCTCGTTGCCGGCGAACGACCAGATGTGGTTGGCCAGCACGCCGTAGGTCCAGGGGCCGTCCTGCTTCAGCGCGACGATGGTCGGCCCTGCGCCCCATTTCTCGCCGCCGAGCAGATCGTCGGTCGCGGTCGGGATCAGGAAGACAGGTCCCGCGCCCCAGACGAGGCCGCCATCGGTCGGCTTGGCAGGCGACAGGAAGAAGCTCTGAACGACGTCGCCGAGACCGAACTGCGATCCGGATGGCCCGGCGATGTCGTTCTGGTAGGTCACGGGAAGGATCGTGCGGGAGATCAGGTTCCAATCAGCGTTCAGCGAGAAGGGGATCACGGGCTGGATATTCAGGGTCGCCTTGTCGCCATCGAGCGGACCGTAGCCGTGGTCGTAGTTCAACTGGAAGGGAACGCTGATGAGCGAGGCGATCGGGTTCGAGAGCTTCTTGGCGAGATCGGCGCTGGAATCCTGACCGTAGGCCGGCGCCCCCATGCCGAGGGTCGCGGCGACGGCGAGCGTCAGGGACCTCTTCAGCGGGAGAGTGCGGTTCGATGCGGTCTTGCCCATTTGCTCTGTCTCCATCCGATGCCGAGGCTGGCGGTGAGCGAGCCTCGGATCATGCGCTGGAAGAATGACGGAACGAGGAGGAAGAAGAAACGTATGTTACTGTAGCGTACGGCCTTCACGGGCCGTATGAGGCGTCGGAGACGCTGAACTCGGCTTCGATATCCGTCGCGCTCGGCACTGGCAGTCCGGCCCGTCGTAGCGCTGCGATCATGCGCATGCTGTCCTTCGGCGACAGGTTTCTCTTCCGATTCTCAGCCACGATGTTGGGCAGATAGTCGGGGCGCATTTTCATGAACACCTCGCCCTCGCGCTTCGCTTCCGCCAGCAGCCCGGCCTCGGAGTAGATGACCGCCGCAACGCCATGGAAGAGTGGAAATTTCTGCAGGTCGGCTTTACGGATCAGCCGCACCGCCACCTCATGATCGTCGAGCATGCAGGCGATCAGGGCGCGCGTCCCGAAGTAATATCCGGCTCCGCCTGGATTGAGCTCGATCGCACGATCCAGCAGTTCCGCGCCGCGCTTCCATTGCCCCGAGAACGCGACGCGCGTTCCGAGTTCCCCGAGGAACTCCGTGTCGTTCGGGTTGGCGGCGAGCGCCGCTTCGCCGACCTCGAAGGCTTCTTTCGTCTCGTTGTTGAAGAATAGCGCCGTCATGAGCGCCTGCAGGGCGCGCGTGTTGTCGGGTTCGAGCGAAACCGCCCGCCGCGCCGAACCCAGCGCTCGCTCCATCGCGGGACCCTTGTCACTCTGTGGATTGAACTCGAACCGGCCCTCGTCGAGATGGATGAACGAGAGCATCGACCAAGCGGTCGCGTAGCCGGGGAAACGCGCCACGGCGTTCTGAAGACAGTCGCGCGCGATCAGATGCGTTTCCGGGTTCAGCTCCTCGCGGTAGGCGTAGAAGCGCAGCGTGCAGTCATGGACGCCGACATCGTCCGGCGGCGGGTTGGCCGCCAACGATTTCGCGATGATGCCGTAAGGCTGGGCGATCGCCGTCGCCACCTTGCTCGCGACATCCGTCTGAATAACGAAGAGCTCGTGCGTGTCCAGGTTCTCGTCGTAGTGCTGCGACCACAGGATGGATCCTTCGGAGGTGTCGACGAGACGCACGGTCACGCGGATCTTGTCGCCCGCGACGCGAACCCCGCCCGCGAGAAGGTAGTGCGCGCCAAGTCCCTCGCGCACCTGCGACGCCTCGACGCCCGGAGGCAGTGCCTTCGATGTCTCGCGGCCGAAGACGGTGATCTCCTTGAAGCGGGGAAGGGCGGTTAGAAGCTCCTCGGTCAGCCCGGCGGCGTAGCGTGCAGTCTGGGGCCCGTCGCCAAGGTCCGCGAAGGGTGCGATCACAAGGGTCGGCTCGCCCGGAACCTGCCCGGCGGAACGACCGGTGGCCGGCCCCGTCAGAACGCCGGCGTAATAGCCTAGGCCCGCGCAGACGAATGCCACGAGCACGGCCAGCACCGGCCAGACGAGACGCTGCCACTCGACAACCCGGCGCTCGGCGACGTCTTCGTTCAGCGCATCCACGGCAGCTTCTATCGGCGCGTCATTCCACGTAAAGGTCGGCACATAACCGCCCTTGGGGATGTCGATGCGGATCGGATCGCGTTGGCCTGCAACGAGATAGTAGCGCTCGATGACCCGGCGAAGACGTCCGGCCTCGATGCGAACGACGGGATCTTCCTGAGAGAAGCCCGCGCTTCGGTTGAACACTTCGATGGCGATCGAATACGCCTTGAGACGCTGTGCCCGGCCTGCAAGCGTCTCCTCGGTGACATATTTCAGGAAGGCAGCGCCACGTCCGGTGCTAGGAAACTCGCGGCTTGAGAGAATTCGCTCAAGCTGCGCCCTGACCTCCTCATGGGTCGGACACGGGCGCTCGGCATCGTCAGGCAAAGGCACCGAGGTCTGCATTGCATCCTCCCCCTCGTCACACAGATGCGCGACAGTAAAAGCTTGTATTAAAATCCCCTTATGCAACCTAACCCCCGAAGAGCCCTTCGTCTACCTGAAAGAAGTTTCAAGGCGGATCACCTATGGGCCGGGCAACCGGTTACGGACGATGACGCCGATAAACGAGGCCCCGAACGGGCATATGAAGACGGGGGTGCCAGGCGTGGCGAACTCAAGCGGGCGCCTCCTGCTATCGCCGTTTCCGGCACGCCGGGTCGGCCGGCGTCACCGTGCAGTTCTTGACCGCGATCTTCTGCGTTCCGCCATCTTGTCCGGTCAGACCGCCGACATGATTGGCGTAGTTGCTGCGAGTATCGGCGTCGAGCACGGCGACGGGGGCGGTCAGTACGAGGCCCGCCGCGCTTCCGGCCGCCGCCGCCACATGCGTCGTCCCTGCAAGGATCGTGTCGCCGAGGCCGACCCGGCTGTCGGTCAGCGTCTGCCCTTCGGACAGCCGCGCGCCGATGAGCTGGACGACTTGCGGCGATTCCGCGAACTTGCTGTGATTGAGGTCGTCGCTGACCTTGATCTTGGTCAGATCGATCACCGAGATCTTGTAGTCGGCGAGTTCGGTCTTGTACGGCGCGGTTTCCGGATTGATCGAACCGAGCCGCGGGATGTTGCCCCAGACCCGCCGCGAGAAGGCAAGCGCCTTGTCGTCTTGCGAGACGAAGAGCGTGAACTGCGGATGAGGGTCGCCCATGTCCTCGATCTGAGACCGGAAGACGTCCACGTCGACGTCCGGAGCGGCCAGCATGACGTTCTTGAACTTCGCCGGAAGACCGCCGTTGCGGATCGCCATCTGCCGGAGCGCTTCCAGCGCCAGCCAGTTGCCCATCGAGTGGGCCAGCACGTTGACTTCCTTCACGTTCCCGTCTTTGGCGAGATACTGGAACAGCGTCTCGAGCGCGTTACGCGTGTAGTTGGTGCTCTCGCGGTCATAACCGTAGGCGAGCAGGCTGCCGCGCGATGGCCAGGTCACAAGGACCGGCGTGCTGTGGACATTGGAATCGTGGACGATCTGAGCGAAGCGGTAGACGCTGTCCTCGAAGCGGTTGTTGAAGCCATGGATGAAGACCAGCACGCTTTGGTCGCGGTTCCTTTTGACCGAGGCGTTCAGCCAGTCTTTCGCCCCCTCGAGACTGAGCTCGTCGGCCTTCAGCGTGGCGAAGTCGGTCTCCGGATTTGAAGGCAGCCTCTTGGGCCAGGCGACGTCGCCCTCCTTGCGGACCTTAGGCAGTGAAACCCTCATCTGCGCAAAGGACGGCGTCCGGGCGCGCTCGCCCGTAAACATCTCGCCCGGGACAGTCGATCGGGCGCGCGTGGTCGCGACGAGCATGTCGACGCGACTGGTATCCGGCACGGTGTCCGCAACGGGGGACAGCACGCCCTTCGGATGTCCGCCGCAGCCAGCGAGCACGACTAGCGCGAGGCATGCAAGAAGTCGCCGGATACGACCAGCAGTCAACGAACCAAACAAGCTCAAGTCCCCTGTTGAAATCGGTTCGCCGAGCTCGATGCTCACGGCGATCGTCGAGCGCTATCGTGGGCAGACGTCCCAGAAACCCGTCTTCTTGGTGCTATCGGTATAGTACCAGCACATGCCGGACTTCGGCGGCGTCCCGGCGACCGAGGCCGCCGCAGCGCCCGCGATGAAGCCGATGGCGGCTCCAGCCGCGATCGCACCCCCGGCGGGCCAATAGCGGCGAGGATTCACGATGACGACGCCGCGCCTGACGGGCGGGCGAGTGACAGCGACCGCGCCGCGATTACCGACGGCTGCACATCCTCTCGCTCCGCAGCCGACCACCGCTCGGCGCGCTTCGGCCGGGGTCGGAGCGAGCATCGGTGCGGCCACCATCATCAGGACAGCCGCAGCCGCGGTGACGTTCTGAAAGTGCTTGATGAGGTTCATGAGTGCGGTCCTGGTTAAGGGCATCGGCGAAACTTCGCCCAGCGAATTCCTGACAGGGCGGACCATGCCTCAATCATCGCGATTCCCTTCGTATGTTACTGTACGTTACGGCGCAGCGACGACGGGGAAGGGCACGCCGAGACGGATCGCCTTCGAGAAATCGGGCGACAATCCATCCGCCCGCGCCCGCACGTCGATCTTGGCAATCTCCCGCAGCCGGTCGAGCGGCATCGACGTGTCGACGGCTCCCCGGTCATAGGCGTAGTCAGGAAGATAACCATTGACGATCAGCCGCCAGTCGAACGGCACCTTGTCTCCAGCGACCCGCATCAGCTTAGCCACGGTCGTCGTGCAGTTCGTCGTGATCGAGTTGTAGAACCGCGGCGTCCGGGCGAGCGCATTGGCCTCGGCGACATACTCGAGCAGCAGGTTCCGCGCCTGCTCGGGACTGGCTCTCAGCCGGTAGATCTGGACGTCCTCGCCACGCACGTTGGAGCGGACGCCGACGACGTCGCGTTCGTCCGCGGCAACCACCACCAGCGGGTCGTTCTTGAAGAGATCGGCAAGGGGAGAAAATCCGCCGCCGACCTTGTGGCGTACCTCGATCGACCAGGCGAGCTGTTCGCCTCCTTCGAAGCCGAAGCTGAAGATGACATGCGCGACCTTCGGCCCCGCCCAGTATGACATGAACAGGTCGACCGTCCTCACCTTGCTCACATCGTAGGTTCGCGTCGTCCAGCGCTCGGTAAAGTCGGAATTGCTTCGCCACTCGAAGTCCCGGACATCAGTCAAGGTCAGCGAATTTCCGTCGACACGACCCGTGACCTGGCGGGCGACATCCGGCGCCCATGCGGCGTTCGCTTCCGGCTTGATCGAGTTCCACCAGAAGAGAACCAGCGCAAAGACGACAGCGAACGAAAGGAGTGCTTTGATGCGCAGCCGGCTGGCAAGCGCCGCTACAGTGAAGAGACCGAAAACGAGGAAGAGGCCAGCGCCGATCGCCCGCCCGCCATCAGGCAGGGCCAGGCGATACCATAGGGCGAGGGAAGCCCAGGCTGTCAAAGCCGCCACGATCAGGGCGACCGGGAAGATCAAGGTGATCGCCATCAGTCGAGGCATGTTGTTCCTTTTCCGTAGCCGCCGAAGTACCGATGATGCGGAGATCGCGCGTTCATCTGGCGACCGGGAATGGCACGACCTTGGCAAGATCCAGCATGGTGTGAATTTCCTTGCCGAGCCAATCCCTGAGTTCGAGCGCCTCGGCGTAACGTTCATCTCGCCCCGGAGCCGTCGACGACTCCCAGTCCTGCACGAGCTGGTCCGCGATGGAAAAGTCGTGGCAAAGTTCCCGAAAGCTTTCATTGCGGGAGGCAAGCGCTTCGATCTCCAGCGCCTGCTCGGGAAACCTGCGCTTGGCGAACTCCGTGTCGTATTCCATTGCATCGGCTCCCGGCCAGGCGACGCGAAGGCTCCCGCTCATCCGCGTAGTCGTCATGAAGATGACACAGAACCCGGCCGGCACCATGTAGGTTACAGTAACACACGGCGAGTTTCTTGCGGTCGGCAGAGCATGTGTGGTCCATTCGGTCATCGGCCCGGTGGCGGGCCAGCCATGCGAGGACCTTACCGTGAAACCCATCCTGATTTCCGTCACAGCGCTGCTGATGTCGACCGGACTGGCGAGCGCAGCCGAGCCGATCGTCGGAAACTGGAAGACGACGCTCGGCGACACCGCCGCGATCGAGCCGTGCGGCGGCGGTTTCTGCATCACGCTGAAGAGCGGTAAGCATACCGGCGAGAAGATCGGCGCGTTCGAAGGTAGCGGCGGCAGCTATTCTGGCAAGATCACCGATCCCGACGCGAAGAAAACCTACAACGGCACCATCAGCGTCTCCGGCGACACAGTCACTCTCAAAGGCTGTGTGATGAAGGTCGTCTGCGAGTCGCAGAAATGGTCACGCCAATAGTCAGCAGGGACAAACGGAATACGTAACATACGGGTGCTTCCGGCGTGATTGGCTATCCTTGCGCCGGGAATCATTTCCGGCAATCGCCGGATCCATGGTAGATCGGGGACTGCTGCATGATTGAAATGAAAAGCGTCTATTGCGGGTTGGCTCTGGCCATGGCGGCGGCACCTGCGGCCGCCGCAGACATCTCGGAACCTCGACCGGCCGTCGTCGACAGCGGATGGAAGTTCCAGGTCACGTTCGACGGCTGGCTGGCAGGTTTGAACGGCGACATCGGCGTGCGCGGCCTCCCGGCGGCGGCAGTCGACGTCTCGCCTATGGACGTGCTCGAGGATCTGGATGGCGTGTTCGCAGGATCCTTTCAAGCAGCAGGCGATAGCTGGCTTCTGTATACGGATGTCATGTGGGCGAAGATTTCGACCGACGCCGACGTCGGTCCCTTCGGCGGAACCGTTGACTTCGAGCAGACGCAGATCGTGGCGACGGCGCTTGTCGGCTACGAGCTGCCGGTCAACGTGGCGAACATGCAGCTCTACGCGACGGGCGGACTTCGCTACCAGTACAACAAGGTGGAACTCGGGATCGATCCCGTGTTTTTTCCGGCGATCGACCGCAGCGGTTCGCAAAGCTGGGCCGATCCGATCGTCGGGCTCACCATGCATTATGATGTCAACAGCAAATGGTTCGTGGACGTCATGGCCGACGTCGGCGGCTTCGGTGTCGCTTCCGACATCACGCTGCAGGGAACGGCGACGGTCGGCTACAACTGGACGGACACGCTCGCTTCGTCTTTCGGCTACAAGGCGCTCTACACCGACTACGAGGAAGATGGCTTCCGGTATGACGCCACCCAGCACGGCGTCTTCACGCGACTGGCGGTGAAGTTCTAGCCGGAACCCTCCCGCGGCTCACAGTAGGCTACCGTCGTGTAACCGTAACATACTTCCCCGCGCGCCCCCGAGTGAACACAGATTGGCGACCTCATGAAGAACGGCCGACGGGGCGGTCGACAAGGAGAGAGCAATGAAACGCGCGACGAGACAGTTTTACGCTACTGCCGCGGTGCTGCTAATGGGCTGGGGGGCCGCTTCCGCCGAAGCACCGAAGACGAAGATGGCGACGCCGATACCGGATTCGATCGTCACGCCGGAGAGCGTGGACACCAGGATTGGCAAGCTGAACTTTTTCGACGGCTTTCCGGACGACGCCACTTCGGAAAAGATCTATGACAATCTCGATTTCATGCGCGGCGTCGACGCTTTTCTCAACGCCATGCCCGGTGCATCCGTCGAAGCCATGCGGGTTGGACTGGCCAGCCAGGGCGCCGACAACAACCAGACGATTCTGATATTCGAAAACCTCATGGACTCGCATTCGCTGTTCCTCACAGGCAACACCGAAAGCATCTACAATCTCATGTGGCTGGATACCAAGGCTGGTCCGCTGGTCATCGAGACGCCACCCAACATCCTGGGCATGATCGACAACCATTGGTTCGAATATGTCGGCGACGTCGGCAATGCCGGCCCGGACAAGGGCAAGGGTGGAAAATACCTGCTCTTGCCGCCGGGTTACCAGGGCGAGGTCCCCGAAGGCTATCACGTGTTGCGGTCGTCGACCTACGGGAACCTGTTCTTCTGGCGCGGCTTCCTCGAAAACGGCAGCACGACGACGGCCGTGGAAAACACCAGGAAATTCGCCAAGGTCTATCCGCTTTCGGAAGCCGGCAATCCGCCGCCGATGAAGATCGTCAACGTCTCCGGCAAGGAGTTCAACACCATCCATGCCAATAATTTCCATTTCTACGAGGAAGTGAACGCCATCGTCCAGTACGAGCCGGACGAAGCCTATCATCCGGAAGTGCTGGGACAGCTCGCCTCCATCGGCATCGTAAAGGGCAAGCCCTTCGCGCCGGATGCGCGGATGAAGAAGATCCTCACCGAAGCCGTGGCCGTCGGTAATGCGACGGCGCGCACCATCACCTTCAAGACGCGCATGAAGGACGCCTATTATTATCCGAACAGTGCCTGGTTCACCGGCTTTGTCGGCGGCAGTTACGAGTTCCTGCTGCAGCCCGGCGTTCGCTATCTGGATGCGCGCGTCCTGTTTCACTACTACGCGACGGGCATCACGCCGGCGATGGCGATAAAGCGCGTCGGCATCGGTTCGCAATATGCCGGCGCCACGACCGACAAGGACGGCAAGCCGTTCGACGGCGGCAAGACTTATAAGATTCACCTGCCGCCAAACATTCCTGCAAAGGAATTCTGGTCGTTCGTGGCGTATGACAACCAGACGCGTTCGATGTTGCAGACGGACCGGCAATTCCCCAGCATCGGAAGCGACAAGAAAGACATCGTGATCAACGCGGACTCGTCGGTCGACGTCTGGTTCGGTCCGACGGCGCCGAAAGGTCATGAGGCCAACTGGGTCCAGACAGTGCCGGGCAAGGGTTGGAACGTCCTTCTTCGCCTCTACGGGCCCCTGGAGCCGTGGTTCGACAAGACCTGGAAGCCAGGCGAGTTCGAACCGGTCGAGTGACGCTAGAATATGCGATGAACTCCAATGCCGATCCGACTGGTATGTCGGATCGGCATTGGCCGGAAACATGAGTGCACCGCCGGCATCAGCCAGGCGCCTTGAGCCTTCTGGCTCATGCGCCATAGCAACGATCAGCAGGACTGCGGGGAGGCAGAGCTTGACGTCAAGATCAGGGCCGTCGGCACCATGGATATACGCGGGTCTCCTCGCAGCTCAGACCGCCGCGGCTTTGATCCTGTTCTGGATCGTGTTCCCCATCTTTCATGGCTTGGTCACCCACCTCGGTGAACGTCAGATGCTGGATCTCTCGGACCAGATCGGGATTGTGGCCAGCGCGGCGCTGCTCCATTGCTGTTACTGGACACGGTTGAAATGGGTGCCGGTCACGGCGTCTTTTCACAGTGTCTTCGTAGCGCATCTGCTCTTCTTCGCCAGCCGGGTGAGCTTCTTCTTCGGCGGTGCGCTCTTCTCGGCCATCTTCTTCAGGCATCTGCCGGAACTCGACGCCTTTCCCCCATTCGCCCAGGCGTTCGTGAAGAGCGTGTATGTCGCGGCGACGCTGTTCGGATTATTCTGCTACTCGCTCGAACTGGATCGCTTCGGGAAGGCCGTGGAGGATGGGCCGCCAGACCGCGGCGAGTAGCTTCCACCTCCATCGCTGCGGCGACACGTTGAACGCTGTCTCCTACGGTCCGTGTAACCGTAACATACTTCCCTTCGGACCCCCGAGAGCGCACCAGATACGTGCGGAGAGTTTCTCCGACGATCAATCGTTCACGATGGGGGTAGCATGTCGACGAGAACCAGACTGTTAGGAGGGGCGCTGGTCGCGTTCCTGGCGCTCAGCGGGGCGGCCCGTGCCGACACCATCAGCTTCGCCGATGCGGTGAGCACGCTCGCCAACGACTGCGGATCCGACATCAAGAAGTTCTGCAAGGGCCTGAACCTCGGAAGCGGTCGCATCCAGAACTGTCTCGAGGCCCATGCCGCAAAAGTCTCGCCGACCTGCACGTCGACACTGGCGAGCGTCACCACCTCGATCGAGCAGCGCCTTGCCGCCCAGTCGTCGTTCACCGCGATGTGCAAGCACTACGTCGCGCAGTTCTGCAGCGGCGTGGTGGGCGAGGGCAACATTCTTTCCTGCCTGAACAAGGCGACGCGCGTGAACGAAGGCCAGTGCGGCCAGGCGATCATCGACGCCGGCTGGCGGTGAACGATGTTGAAGGGACACAGGATCATGAAGAGCTTTCGACTTGCGACGATATTTGCCGCCGGGCTGCTGCTCGCACCCGGCCACTCACTCGCCCAGGAACTGAGCGGCCCGCAGGTGGTGCGCACGCTCGACAGACTGCAGGGAGGGGCTCCGGCCATCGACCTCGCGTTGCTCATGCAAGAAGCGGCGGCGAGTGCGGGCAAGGGCGTCGCCGCGCTTCCCGACTGGCAGAAACTTTCGAAGCTGTCGCAGCTCATCGTCGAGATAGACTTCGAGAACGACTCCATCGGCATCGAACCGAAATCCTACCGCACCGTCGGCATGATCGCCGACGCCCTGCATCATCCGAACCTGCGGCGCTACAAGTTCCTTGTCGTCGGACACACGAGCTCGACGGGTGACGCCAAGCACAATCTGGACCTCAGTCAGAAGCGGGCGAACGCGATCACGGAGGCGTTGTCGACGACCTTCGCCATCGCCCCGGACCGTCTGTTCGCAATCGGCGTCGGCGAGGAGTGGCTCGTGGATCCGTCGAACCCTCAGGCCGCCGACAATCGGCGCGTCCAGCTCGTGAACCTTGGTCTCGTGAAGTAGCAAAAAGGAGAATTCTCCATGAAACGCCATATACGGATTGGCACTCTCGCCGTAGCCTGCCTCGTGTCGTTCGCAGGAGCGGCGCAGGCCGAAGACGCGATCACGGCACCCGCCGCCAAGACCATTGGAGCGACCACGGCCACGAAGATGGTGCCGTCGCTCGCCGTCCTCAATTCCGGCGGGGCGACGCTGGTCGACGGCAAGCTGACCATGACGGGCGTCACCCCGAACTCCATCGTGTTCGCCGACCGTCCCGTACGATCGGCCGGACATGTGCTCACGACCGAGTTCATCAAGGAATGGGACGAGGGCAAGGACAGCTTCGCAGTCGACCCGCCGAACGCGACGATCTCTGTCATGAGCAGCGATGGCACCGCTGTCGAAGACGCGGTCGTGGTCCTGACCAAGCCAAAGCTGGACGGCAGCACGCTGACCTTTGACGTCCAGGTTCTCGAGGGCGAGCTCACAAAGGCCAATGGCCCGGCCTCGCTTTTCATCGACATGTTCGTGGCCCGCGCCGGAATGGGGCGTGTCGGCGTGGTTGGCGTGGGTGCGGTCGGATTCCATGGCGGCTGGTACGCGCACCCGGCGGCCCGCTACGGCGCCGCGGTCGCGACGGGCGCGGCAATCGGTGCCGCGGCGGCCTCCGCGCCATACTACTATCACCCCCCTTGCGGCTACTATCCGTATCCGCCCTGCTACTGAAGTCGGGAGTGGCACATTGCAATGGAGCAGGGGAGAAACATCCGAGGCGGATGGAAGTCGGCGGCGGGCGTTCTTTTCGCCATCATCCTGGCGTATCTGCTCGTCTGCTACCTGGTGATGCCGGAACTTTGGATATTCCGCGACCGGAGCACTGTTGCCGATCTCAGCCGGATGGTCACCACGACCGGCGACGACATTCCGGGCGACCCGATCAACGTCGGCGTCGTCGGCCCGAAGCAGCAGGTGATCAAGGCCTTCGCCGCCGCCGGCTGGGATCCCGCTGACAGGATAACATTGCTTTCCTCAGTTGAAATCGGCCTGAGCGTGGCGCTTGATCGGCCGGACCTCGATGCGCCCGTCAGCCCGCTGTTCTTCGATGGCCGGAAGCAGGATCTGGCGTTCGAAAAGCCCGTCGGGCGCAGCGCGGACGAGCGCCACCACATACGTCTCTGGCGCACGGCGACGGTCGGCGCCGACGGCCAGCCGCTGTGGCTGGGCTCCGCCAGCTTCGACCGCGGCGTCGGCGTCAGCCACGACACCGGGCAGATCACCCACCATATCGGCCCCGATCTCGACGCCGAGCGCGAACTGGTGATCAGTGATCTCATGGCTTCCGGGCAGATCTCCATGACCTACCAGCGAGCAGGCATCGGTCCGACAAAAGATGGTCGCAACGGTGGCGGCGACCCGTACTTCACCGACGGTCAAATCCTTGTTGGGGTCCTGGTCCTGAAATCGGCCGACGAGCAATAGGCGGCGACTGCTGGACCAGGGCAAGGCGATCATGAACGGAGCTCCGCGGCTCAACGAACGCTTCCCGATCCTTCTCGAGGCAACGGCACTGCTCGCCGAAGTTTTCTTCATGATCCGGACCAGAAGCGAGCGGAATGGTTCCTGATCGAAGGTCGGGTGAGGACGCCCTTCAGGAACTGGAAGACCAAATCCGCACCTCGGGCACTACCATATCGCAGGCGTGGCGCGTTCAGTGGGACCGGCATGACGCTTTGGCTGATCCGCGTTCATGTTGCCTGGATACAGTCTGAAGAGAGAGCCGCCGTTCTTTCATAGCGTCTCTTTCCGTCGTTGCGCACTGCCGTAGGACGTCGCGCTCGCACCCCTGCGAGCGGCTTGTCCGCCTAAAAGCGGATGGCGACCCCGAAAATCGGCCCCTGTTGGACGACGTCAAAGACGAAGCCGTCATTCTCGTAATTGACGCCCAGTGCGCGATATCCGGCGATCGCCGAGATGCTGTCGTTGAACTTGTAGCCGAGGCCCAACGCCACGTCCCAGTCGAGATCGGCGCCGCCGGCGCCCACCAGACCCCATCCCGTGAGATAGATCTCCGGCGTGAAGAAGTAGTTTCCTCTGACGCCGGCGACGGCATCGACCCATGTGGCGCTGTCCTCGACATCCACTCCGGCCAGAATGCCGCCATTGAATGAGATCTCGGTTTTGGCCGACCAGACCTTCATGCCGCCGACGATGTCGAGGTGGCCATTTTGGTCTTCGAGTATGGCGTAACCGACGCCAAGAAATCCCGCGAAGGTCTTCGACGTCACATCGACGCTGTCGGCAAGGATGCCGGCCGGCGTGTCGGCATCGGCACCCAGTTTGGTATAGATCACGTCACCGACGATGCTGAAGCGATCGTATCTTGCTTCGCCTGCTGCCATGAACGCGAAGTCGAGATTGTCGAGAATATCGCCGAAATCCGCGTCGACATGAACTTCCGGAAGCCCGAACTGCCCAATATCGCCGGAAATGCCGGCAGCCCAGAAATATGGCGCGAAGGTGAATTCCCAGCCGCTCTGGCTCTCGACGGTTTTTGCTTCCGGCGCCAGCGGCGTGACATCGGCGGCATTGCCAACCGACGCCGCGGAGATGCCAGCCAGCAACAGAATGGCACGCAAGTATATGGCTTTCATGAGAATCCCCCGATCTCGTTTATCGCCTCGGCACTGCTGTCCCGAGTCGGCACTGTGCAGCGAGAAGTAGATTTGAACAAGCTTAAATACCTATTTTCCGTTGATCGCCTGCTTCAACTGCTCGATGAGGCCTAAAATCTCCCGGTCCTCAGGCCTCAGTCGCGCCAGAGCTTCCGCGTATCTCAGCGCCTCCGGCAAGCGTCGAAGTTTGAGACTGTATTGGAGTGCGAGGCCTATGATGTCGGCGTCTCCGCCCGCCGCCCAACCGTCGAGCCTGTCCAAGGCCTCTTCTGTCCGGCCAGCGGAATCGAGAGCGACGGCGAAGGTCGTCTTGTAGCGGGAGTTTTGCGGATCCAGCCGAACCGCTTCATCGAGTTCCATTATCGCATCAGTCAATGCCTGCTTGCGCACCAGGGACAGCGCATGTCCGTAACGCAGATCCGCGCGTTCGGGCGCCATCCGGATCGCTTCGGCATAGGTCTGCTCTGATTCGTCGTTTCGTCCGGTGGCGCGGTAGAACTCGGCGAGATTGATGCGCATTGCCTCCAGTGTCGGGTCGAGAGAGGTCGCCCGCTTGAAGGCGGCTTCGGCCTCGGCCGTACGCTGTCGGGCGAACAGGAAGAAGCCATAATTGCTTTGTGTTTCCGCGACGTCGGCATTCGTTTCGACATAGGCGCGAAGGTCCGCGACAGCGGCTTCGAAATTGCCTTGCTGATCGCCGAAGAGGTGGGGAGGCGTGCCGGCGAGTGCATTGGCGGCGGCAACGCGCACCGCGCGCGTTTCATCGCCCAGCAGGTTGCCGATCGCCTCCAGCCTCTGCTCCGGCGGGATATTGCCCGCCGCTTCCGCTGCGCCGAGCCTGACGAGCGGATCTCCATCGGCTGCTGCGGTTCGGATGTCGGTGGTGAAGTCCACGCCGCCAGTCGCGCTCATCGCGGCGATGGCGCTGCCCCTGACAATTCCCGCCTGGTTTTGGTCGCTGACAAGAGCGCGCAGAGCCTCCATCGCGGCCTGGTCGCCGTTCGCGGCTCCGGCGAAGGCATGGGCGCTCGACGGGCGTTCGCGCCATTGCGTTCCGTACCATCCGTCCATCGTCTCGGCCGCCCAGTCATCGGTTCTACCGGTATGGCAGGTCGTGCACGCATTCGGCGTTCCGAGGCTCGCCGACAGGTCTGGCCGGGGGATGACGAAGGAGTGGTCGCGGCGCGGATCGACCTTCATGTAGGTGCGTTCCGGCATATGGCAGTTGACGCATTGCGCTCCGGTCGAACCGGCCTGATGGCGGGTATGTGCTGGAGTGTCGAACAGGCCGCTCGGGTCCTGGTCGTCGACGAAGCGCTCTGGCTTTATCTCGGCGTGGCATTGCGTGCACAGCGCATTGCCCTCGGCCTTGAGGCCGGCATCGTGCACCCGATGACAGTCGAGACAGGTCACGCCCGCCCTGGCCATCTTGCTTTGCTGAAACGAGCCATATTCGAAGACCTCGTCGCGTATTTGCCCGTCCGGGAAATAAAGATCCTGTCGGAGCAGGGCGGGGGAGAAATAGTCGAGAAAGGGCTTTCCCGGCTGATAGCCGCCCAGCAGCCGGGTGCGTCTGGCGTGGCAGGCGAAACAGATGCCTGCATCGACTTTCGGCAGACCTGTATCCGGCATCGAGGACGAAATATCGCCCGATCGCGCGGAAGCGACGTGCCTGGCTCCGGGGCCGTGACAGGATTGACAGCCGATGCTGGTGGCGACGTAGGTCGACTTGTATTTGTTCGTCGACGGTTGAAACTTCGCCTGGGGATCGGTCGAATGACAATCGATGCAGGTCCGGTTCCAGCGATAGAAAGGGCCTGTCCAATGATTGGTCGAGCCCGGTTTGGACGGGGCGTCGTCGCCAAGCCAGAACCACTGCCGCCTGGCCGTATCCCAGGCGATGTCGAGAGCCTGCAGTTGTCCGCCTCCGATGTCGACGAGGTATTGCTGAAGGGGTTCGTAGGCGAAGGTATATTTCACTTCGAACTCGGCCTGGCCGCCGTCCGCACCCTCGGTGTTCACGAAAAAGCGGCCATCGCGGCGGGTGAAGGTCGTGACGACGCCGTCATGTTCGAACCTGGCATTGTCGAAATCGCCGCGCACCGTGTCGTCGGCGGCCAGTGCCATGGCTTTCGCATGATGGGACTTCGAAAAAGCCGCGGCTTGATCGGCATGGCAGGACGAGCACGTGCTTTCGTCCACGAAACCCTCGTGGATCGATATTCGCGGGTCGGCGGCGGGCGTCGAGAAGGAGTCACTAGCAAGGCTGTTCCCGACAAAGGCGAGCAACAGGAAAAGCAGGAGAGCCACTCCCCTCACCGCTGCTGATCGGACAGACGCTGCCACTCAATCGCTCCCTGTCGACGCTCCAGAAGGTCACGGCGCCATCATGCAAGGCTCCGGCGCTCGGCACATTCCTTAGTCCTTGAACACCTTCTTCCAGTCGGCCTTCATGTCGACGACGGTCCAGCCGGCGATCGCGGCCGCATCCAGCGCCTTGTCGAGGCGGCCGAATTCGGTATCGCGGTCGTAGGCGTATTCGCGCTCCGCATCGGTATGATGGATCAGCACGCCAAGCCTCGCAGGCCCACCGGCCATCGTCGTCCATTGCAGCATTTGGAGATCTCCGTCGGAATTGCCGAAGGCGGCAATCGGCCGGCGGCCGATATGCTGGTTGATCCCGACGGGTTTGCCGGCCTTGTCGTCGATGAAATTGACTTCGGGAAGCCGGAAAAGGGTTGGCGTGTCGTCCTGCATCCTGAACTCGGTCTTGATCGACGAGCCGATAACCTGCTCTGGTGGGATGCCGTATACCTCTTCCGCCCAGGGCCGCATCAGCTCGATGCCGCCGCCCGAAACGATGAAGGTCTTGAAGCCGTTGTCGCGGAGATAGGCGAGAAGCTCGATCATCGGCTGGTAGACGAGTTCGGTGTAGGGCCGCTTGAATTTAGGGTCGCGGGCCGAAGCGAACCAATCGGTGACGACCTTCTGAAAATCGCTGGTGGTCATGCCCGCATGCGTGGCCATGATGAGCTCGACGAGACCCTTTTCGCCGGATGCCGCGAGCGCCTTCATGTCTCCTTCGAGAACGGCCTTGAACGGCTGGGTTTCCTTCCATTCGGGATGCTGCGGAGCGAGCGCCTTCACCCGGTCCAGGGCGAAAGCAAGCTGCGTGTACATCGGATGCTCGACCCACAGCGTGCCGTCATTGTCGAACACGGCGATTCGCTCCGGTTCCGGGACGAAATCGGCTGAACCCGCTTTTGTCACCTTCTCGACGAAGGAGACAATCGCTTGCTTCGGTGCCGTGTCATTCCACGAAGGGAGCGCGTCCGTTTGAGCGACTGCCGAGGCCGCGGTAAAAAGGCATAGCGCGGCGGCGAGCGCGACGCCGCGGGGAAAATACAGGAAATTGCGTGCCGAAATCATCGCGAAGCCTCCATCGATTAACCTGCAGCGATCTTGAACTCGGAGATATACGGCAGCCCCGGATCGCTCCGGGGCTGCCAAGGACCTAGTTTCCGGTCGGAGCGGTGATATTGACGCCCTCCTTGCCGAGTTGTTCACGAACCGACTCCAACATCTGATATTTGGAGAGCTCGATCGGGCCGTCGTAACCCATGCTCTGCAGCTTGCGCGGGGGGTACTCGACGTAGGTTTTCATGAGATCCTTGATCGCCGCGGAGATGGAGACCAGTGTCCAGGTGTGTTCGGTGTAGTTGTTCATGAAGACGTCGTAGCGTTCTTGCGGATCCTGCAGCAGATCGAACACCTGCGGCACGATGGCGACGTAGGACTGAGCACCCTTCCAGCCAAGGTTGGTATCAACAGCCAGACCGCCCGTGGCCTGCCCATTGTCGCCGCGCAGGTTGAACACGGCCTTGTAATTGCCGACGCGGGCAGCGCCCGGCGTCAGTTCGTTCTCGGTGAAGTAGAACCAGTTCTTGCGGGCCGATTTTCCCGTCCCCATCAGGACCGGGGTCATGTCGTAGCTATCGAAGATGATTGGTTTATCTTCGCGGTCCTTGGTGGGCAGCGGCACGCCGCCGGCCGCGGCGAAGGTCGCCATCAGATCGAGCCCGCCGACGATGTCGTGGTTCTTGACGTCAGGTTTGACCTTGCCAGGCCATACTGCGATCGCGGGAACACGGTTGCCGCCCTCGCGCACGGTGCCTTTCGTGCCGCGGAATGGGGTGTAGCCCGCGTCCGGATAGACGTCTTGCCAGGCGCCGTTATCGGTCGTGTAAAATACCAGCGTGTTTCTGTCCATGCCGGTCTCACGCAGCTTGTCCATGATCCTGCCGATGCGTGTATCGAGTTCGACGACGGAGTCCGCGTATTTGCTCTTCGAGATCGATTTGCCCTGGAAGTCCGGGGCCGGCATGTTCGGCTGGTGCACTTTCATGAAATTGACGTTGATGAAGAAGGGTTTATCCGGCGCCTTCGCGGCTTCATCCAGAAAGCCCAGTGCCGCTTTCTCGACGTAGCCGTCGAAGAACGGAATGCCGACAACGCCTTCCTTGCCGTCGATCACGGGCGTATCGACATACTGGCCGTTGATCTTGAAGTCTTCCTTCACCTCGCCTCCGGCCTTGCCGGATAACGAGCCCGTCGTCACTTTCTGGAACAGAGCGCGGGTTTCCGCATCCATATCAGGGAACCAGGTTGGGTCGGCATAGGTGTAGGCGTTGAGATGATAGAGGCCGACATACTTCATTTCGTCGTAGCCCTGGGCGATCGGCAACGCATAGTCCGCCTCCCCGAGGTGCCATTTGCCGGTGAAATAGGTGTGGTAGCCACCGCGCTTGAGAACGGAGGCGAGCGTCCATTCGGCCGCGGGCAATCCGCCGCCCTGGCCTTGAAAGGCGACCGTCGTCATGCCGCTGCGGTTCGGTATCCGGCCTGTCTGCATGGCGGCGCGGCCGGGCGTGCAACTCGGTTGGGCATAAAAGGAGAAGAAGGTCATGCCTTCGTCGGCCAGCTTGTCGATGTTCGGTGTCGGCATCCCGCGACCTTCACCGCCGCCATAGGGGCCGAGGTCGCCGTAGCCGGTATCGTCCGAGACGATGAACAGGATGTTGGGTTTTCGTTGGGTGTCCTGCGCTTGCATGGGCGAGGCCGCGCACCAGAGAATGGTGGATGAAGCCAATGCTCCGATGTAGCGGATAAGGATTCTGCTGTTCATTTCAAATCCCTCCGTTGCCGTTCTTGAATGACGGAGCCGCTCGCGGCAAAGGGCCGCGATTGCATGCGTCGATCAATTGGACTGCTTTGAAAATGAAGATCCTGCCGGAGCTGCCTCCGGTGGGGTTGCGAGGCCGGCCGCATCTTTGCCCCGGCGCGCTGAACTTTAGCGAATGCTTTCTTGCCCCGATATTGTACTTTAGGGAATCTCTTCATGCGGTGGCAATCGAAAGTAGTGATGCGCAGATGACGCCGCATCAGGAAGCTGTTATTGTCGCCCGGCTTTGGGGGGAAAGCTGATGGGCTTGGGCGAATGGTCGGGTCGATTATGCTGCACTGCCTTTTTTTTGGCGGTGGCCGCCCTGAGTGTGTCCAGTCGTCAGGCAGCAGCCTCCGACACCTCGATTGCCATCATCGATCGGGTTCCCCGCGTCCTCGTTCTTTATCCCTATGACGAGAGGATCGCGGCGACGACCGCTGCCGGAGAGGCGTTGAGAAGCCGTCTGCTGGAGGCGACCAACGGCAAGATCGATCTGTTTTCCGAGTTCCTGGATCTCTCCCGGTTTCCGGAAGGCGAACATGTCGCGCGCATGGCCCGATATCTGGGCGAGAAATACGCAGCGCGCCGCCCCGACGTGGTCGTGGCCGTCGGCAGGGAATCGGCCAGCTTCATCGTCGCGAACCGCGGCACGATCGCTCCCGGCGCCAAAATCGTAGCCGCCGGCTTCGGCACCGCCACCGCCGAGAAGATCGCTTTGCCGGATGACGTGATCGGAGCCTTCTCGACATTCAACATTCTGAAGACGGCCGAGATGGCCCGCGGCCTGCAGCCCGATGCCCGCCACCTCTACATCGTCGGAGGCTCGTCCGACTTCGACCGGAGCTGGCTGACGACGGCTCGCGCGGATTTGAAACAGTTCTCCAAATCCTATGATACGACGACCTATCTGGAAGATCTGGCGATCGACGAATTCGTCGAACGCGCGTCCCGCGTCCCGCCCGACAGCATCATCCTGGCATTGACGGTCTTCAAGGATCGGACAGGGCGCAATTTTGTTCCGCGCGACGCGATCAGGCAGATCGCGGCGACGGCCAGTGCACCTGTCTACGGACCCTACCAGACCTACATCGATCATGGCGTCGTCGGCGGCAACACCGTCACATTCGAGGCGCTGGGCCACACTGTCGGCGACCTCGTCATCGATGCGATCGCCGGCAAGCTGGTGTCCGATCTCGAAGCGCCCCAGACCTATGTCGCCGATGCCCGGCAACTCCAACGCTGGGGGCTCGCCGAAAAGGATCTGCCGCCGGGCACGGTCCAGATGCACAGGGTTAAAAGCCTCTGGGAGGAACACTGGGTCCTATTGGTGGCGGGGAGCGGCCTCGTGCTGGCGCAAGCCAGCATCATCTCTGTGCTGCTGCTCGAGCGGAGGCGCCGCCGCGCCGCCGAGCGCAGCTCGCGCCTGCACTTGCTCGAAGCCGTCCATCTCAACCAGTCCGCGACAGCAGGAGCATTGTCCTCGTCGATCGCTCACGAACTGAACCAGCCCTTATCGGCCATTCGCAACAATGCCGAGGCGGCCTCGGTGCTGCTTCGAAGAGTGCCCCCCGATCACGAGCTGATCCAGCAGATTCTTCTCGACATCCAGGAGGACGATCAACGCGCAGGCGATATCATCAGCCGAATGAGAGGATTGCTCAAGAAAAGAAGCGAGATCGATTGGCAGGAGTTCGACCTGAACGACGTCACGTCGAGCGCAATCCACATCATTCACGGCGAGGCAGAACGGCGCGGAATTACGCTGACATCAAACCAGCTGCCCGGAGAGCTGCCGGTGCGTGCCGACAAAGTCCATGTGCAGCAGGTCATCCTCAATCTGGCGACCAACGCGATGGATTCCATGCTGGACGCCGTCCCGGCCGGGAGAACGCTCACCTTTGCAACGGGACTGGCGAACGAGAAGGTGGAACTCCGGGTCTCCGACACCGGCGACGGCATTCCTCAGGAGAGCCTGAACAGCATCTTCGAGCCATTCTACACTACCAAGCAAGCGGGTACGGGGCTGGGTCTCTCGATAGCCCGCGCCATTGTCGAGACTTATGGCGGTACCATCCGTGCCGACAACCGCCCGGAAGGTGGCGCGGTCTTTCGTGTGGCCCTGCCGCTCGCCCGCAGGCAGGAGCGATCGAGATGAAACCGGTCATCCATATCGTCGATGACGACAAATCCTACCGGACGGCGACCGCAAGGCTGCTGTCGGCACACGGTTTCAAGGTCGAAGTCTATGAATCCGGAGATCAGTTTCTCGCCGGCCTTTCCGGTTGCGAGCCGGGCTGCGTTCTCCTCGACCTCCAGATGCCCGGCCAGTCCGGCTTGCAGATACAACGGCGGCTATGCGAGCTGGCGCCGCATTTGCCGGTCGTGTTCCTCACGGGGGAAGGAGACATAAAGACAAGCGTCGAGGCGATGAAGGCGGGTGCCAAGGATTTTCTGGAGAAGGGTTCGACCACGGCGGCATTGATGGAGGCGATCGATCGGGCTCTCATTCAATACGAAAGACAGCTGGCCGGCCACGACCGCCTTCAAGCCCAGCGGGCGCTCGTGGCGGGCCTCAGTCCGCGCGAAGCCGAGGTGTTCCGGCTCGTCATTCGCGGCCGTCTCAACAAGCAGGTCGCTTATGCGCTCGGCATCTCGGAGCGGACGGTGAAGGTGCATCGCCATCAGGTCATGGAAAAGCTTGGTGTACGCTCGCTGGCCGAGGCGGTGTCGATCGCCGCAAATATCGGTTTCATCGACCAGGATACGGCATCGTCGCAGAGATGATCGGCTGCTCCTTCCCCTTAGGACAATATCAATCGATCTCCATCCAGCCTAGTTTGACCGGCAACCGTTAGTCTCTCATATGTTCGAAAGAGGGGGCATGAGGTGGAGAACCTTCGCCGCACGGTCGCTGTCGTCGATGATGATGCAAGCCTGCGGCGCAGCCTCGGGCGGCTGCTTAACGCCTACGGTTTTTTGGCCGAGGAATATGCATCCGCCGAGGCCTTTCTCGCTCGCGATCCCCAAACGGCGATAGACTGCCTTGTCCTTGATATCGACCTCGGTGGCATGTCCGGCATCGATCTGCAACGCAGGCTGAAGGCCGAGGGCATAATCCTTCCGGTGATTATCATCACGGCACTCGAAGCCGGCTCCGTGAAGGCGGAGGCGGAAAAGGTGGGATGCGTTGCTTATCTGCAGAAGCAATTTTCCGGAGCCGCGCTGATTGCGGCCATTAACAAGGCATTGGATCTGTGAGCATTTATGATGACAGCCGCCCGTGAGTTGGCGGCCGCCTTGAGAACGCTGACAGCGTTTGCGCCGACCTGCTTTGGATCTTCTCTCTAGTTTGATCTTGAGTGCCTCGAGATGAAGCTTGCTCCTGCCTGCATCGGGGACAGTCCAGGAAAGTCTGGGCGCCGACCCTCCCTTAAGTGCAATAGCGCGGGTCCGTATTTGCGCTAAATTCTCAGAAGTAGCGAAACAGCCGACAACGTGTATGGGAGCGCCACGATGAGCAGCAAGTGCAATCGGCAAGGTTACAACGCAACCCGTCGCCAAATCCTGCTGGCCGGCGGTTCGGCAATTGCTTTAACGGCATTCTGTCCGATCGCCAGCATTCCGGCGCTTGCCCAAGCGGGAGCAAAGAAGCCGAACATCCTTGTGATCTTCGGCGATGACATCGGCTGGTGGAATACCAGCGCTTACAATCGCGGGCAGATGGGATATCAGACGCCAAATATCGACCGTATCGCCGACGAAGGTGCGATGTTCACCGATCTCTACGCTCAGCAATCCTGCACGGCGGGGCGAGCGGCTTTCATCACAGGCCAAAGCTGTTTTCGCACGGGGCTGCTCAAAGTCGGGCTTCCCGGAGCCAAGGAGGGTCTGTCTGAGAAGGATCCGACAATCGCCGAACTGCTCAAGCCACAAGGGTACGTTACCGGCCAGTTCGGCAAAAACCATCTCGGCGATCGCAACGAATTTCTGCCAACGGTCCATGGCTTCGATGAATTCTTCGGCAACCTCTATCACCTCAATGCCGAGGAAGAACCGGAGAACCCAGATTACCCGAAGGATCCACAGTTTCGCGCAAAATTCGGACCGCGTGGCGTGCTGAAATGCAAAGCGAGCGAGACAGACGATCCGACCGAGGATCCGCGTTTCGGAAGAGTGGGCAAGCAGACGATTGAGGATACGGGACCGCTCACCAGAAAACGCATGGAAACCGTCGACGAGGAATTCCTAGGCGCCGCCAAGGACTTCATCGACCGCAGCGCCAAAGCCGAAAAGCCGTTCTTTTGCTGGTTCAATTCGACCCGGATGCATATCTATACGCATCTTAAGGCGGAGTCGAAGGGCAAAACGGGCTTAGGGATTGTTGCCGACGGCATGGCTGAATTCGACGGTATGGTTGGCCAGCTGCTCGACCAGCTCGATGCACTTGGCATCGCCGAGAACACCATCGTGGTATGGACGACCGATAACGGTGCAGAGGTGTTTTCCTGGCCTGATGGTGGCACAACGCCGTTTCATGGCGAGAAGAATACCAATTGGGAGGGTGGTTACCGCGTGCCTGGGATGGTGCGCTGGCCGGGCGTCGTCAAACCGGGAACCGAGATCAACGAGATTGTTTCCCACGAGGATTGGCTGCCGACCTTGGTCGCGGCAGCCGGCGAGCCTGACATCGTGGCCAAGCTTCTGACCGGCTATGAAGCGGCCGGCAAGACATTCAACGTGCATCTTGATGGCTACAATCAACGCAAACTGTTTGACGGCACGGGGCCTGGCGCGCGCAAGGAGTATTTTTACTGGACTGATGAGGGGAGCCTCGCAGGGTTACGCTACGACCGCTGGAAGCTGGTGTTCATGGAGCAACGAGCAGAAGGGTTGGACGTGTGGCAGGATCCTCTGATCACACTGAGATTTCCGAAACTAATCGACCTGCGCGCCGATCCGTTCGAAATTGCCCAGCATGCAGCCGGGGATTATGCACGATGGCGCGTCGAACATGCCTTCGCGCTGGTTCCTGCCCAGGCATATGTGGCCAAACATCTTCAAACATATGTAAAGTACCCACCCCGCCAGGCGCCGGGAAGCTTCTCGCTGGACCATGTCCTTGAGAAACTCCAGCGGAGTGATGGGCAGTGATCATGCTTCGAAGAAGGCAAGGATGGCGCCGTTAATTTTCCGGCGCCATTCCGTTTATGATCGGAAAAGACCGATGATCGCGAATGAGAACAGGCAAGCGACGACTATTCTCCAGCGAGCCAAGCACGAGATAAGGGAGTACGCCTTCCTCTGCGCCTATCTCTATGTCTGTTTCGCCGCCATCCTCCTCTACAAAATGGCGGTGCTCGGTGGTCAGGGTGTGGAATTTCTTGTGTTTGGCATACCCGCGCTCAAGGCCCTCATTCTCGGAAAGTTCATTCTGCTCGGTCATACGATCCGGCTGGGAGAGCGGTCAGACAGTTCGAGACTCGTCAGCGTCGTGGCCTATAAGGCGGCACTCTATCTTTCGCTGATCCTCGTTATGTCGCTTGCCGAAGAGTGCGTCGTTGGGTTCCTCCATGGCCGGACGCTCTCGGTTGTGATCACAGGTATAGCCGGCAGGCTACCCGAACTCCTGGCCATGAGTGCGATCATGCTACTGATCTTGATCCCTTATCTGGCATCGAGGGAACTCGGAGTCGCGCTCGGCAAGGGGAGGCTTTGGAATCTGTTCTTTGAACATCGCGAGGTGCAGTAGGTGCAAACAACGATTGGCGAAGACGAGTTCTCTTCCGTGTTGATGACGGCACCCAGCCGGCGGCGATTGAGTGAAGGTCTCCGCCAATGAATGATCAGTGAAGATCGAAAGCAGGGCGAAGCCGTGTTGGAAAGACGAAATGTGAAAGCGCCTCCGAGCGGTCGTATGTTATGGATCCCCGGCGGCGATTTCTTGATGGGCTCGGATCGCCACTATGCGGAGGAAGCCCCTGCACACCGGGTTCGTGTCGACGGTTTCTGGGTGGACACATGCCCGGTGACGAACCGGGCGTTTTCCGCCTTTGTCGAGGCGACCGGCTATGTCACCACGGCGGAGCGGCCGGTCAACCCCGCAGACTATCCCGGCGCCGTCGCGGAGATGCTGACACCATCATCGGTCGTTTTCATCAAGCCAAGGTCGCCCGTTGATCTGACGAACCACTACAACTGGTGGAAATATGTGCGCGGAGCAAACTGGCGGCATCCGCGGGGGCCGGCAAGCACGATCAAGGGGCTATTGGAGCACCCGGTCGTCCATGTCGCCTTCGAGGACGCGCAAGCCTATGCGGCCTGGGCCGGCAAGGAACTGCCGACCGAAGCAGAATGGGAGTTTGCCGCACGCGGCGGGCTTGAGGCGGCGGACTATGTCTGGGGAGAGGAAATGTTGCCCGGTGGTCGGCATATGGCCAACACCTGGCAGGGCGAGTTTCCCGTCCAGAACAGTCGGAAAGACGGTTTCGAAGGGACATCTCCCGTGGGGAGTTTTCCGGCCAACGGCTATGGTCTGTTCGATATGGCCGGCAATGTCTGGGAATGGACGACCGACTGGTATCAGGAGCATGGCATGATCGACAGCCCGTGCTGCACGATCTCGAATCCCGTCGGCGCTGAACGATCCAACAGCTATGATCCGCGCCTACCGCAGATCAGCATTCCACGCAAAGTTATGAAGGGCGGCTCACATCTTTGCGCCCCCAATTATTGCCGCCGTTACCGGCCGGCCGCACGCATGGCGCAACCCGTCGATACAGCAACTTGCCATCTAGGCTTCCGATGTATTGCCCGCGGATGAATCAAAAACATTCCGCCGGATGATGTCCAAGTAGCGCATCCAGGCTCTCAGCCAAAGCGAGGGGGATCGTCGGCAAGGTGGGCTGATCTTCGCGCAAGACGTTGACGTGAAGGAACATCTCCCTCTTCGTACACTCCATGGGAACGGCTCCCCGTCGAAATGCCTTTCCCCATCTCGCGGGTGGTGTCGAGACCATGGACGGCGGCCTCGCCGAGCGCAAAAACTCGCTTCAGGAGCGCCGTTGAATGGGGCAGGGCCTTGAATCCCGAGGTTGCATTGCCGATTTGGCGAGGACCGACATGATGTAAAGGGAGTTCGACGGCAGGTATGACCGAGGTTCAACGCGGCGCACGGCCAGCAATCTTAGCGTTTTGGCTTTCGGTCCATGATGAGTTTGTTGTATTTTTCCGCTAGCGCGGGTGCGGCGGCCAAGACGCGCTTTTCAATCTCATCCTTCTGTTCCTGCGACACCGCGCCAGGGCTGAACTCGCAAAGCGCTTCGATGACCTCCGCGCGGGACTGCCCGTGCTCTCCAATGCCCTCAGCGATCACGCGGTCCTCGACAGATTGCCAATCTACCGTCGTGGGTTCGGTGGTTGCGAGTTCTTGAGCCGCTATTTTGCCCAGGGTACTTCTCGCGCCAAGCGACTTCTGCAGGGCCGTGATGCCGCCGACGCGCTTTTGAAATTCCTCGTCTTCATTGAAGGGTGGCTTGAGGGAGGATCGACTGGCAATCTCCTTCGTGCGCACCCGAGTGATGTATGATGGAACAGACGGCTTTGGCGCATCTATCTCGCCATCTGTGAAAAGATTGGGGAATAGCCGCTCGCGGTAATCAAGTGGGAAAGCTATCCGCACGGGTGTTTTCGGTGAGGCGGATTTCAGAAAGCCATGATCGAGCAGGGCCTTCAATGTGTTTCGCGCTGTACGGTCGGGCGACTTCGTGATGAAGCCGATATCACCGCGATCTATCGAGCCATGTTTCAGGACTGCCGAGATGATGTCCGGGGCACGCTTATCGTCGATAACATCTTCGATCAATTTGCGATAACGGCTCTCAAGCTTGTCGAAAGAGAAGACAGCATTGGAAAACTGAATCTGGTCAAGGGCCACCGACAAGAACCATTCGCAATAGTCTTGAAGTGCCTTTGCGGAAAGATTGCCTCGGCCATCTCTATCATTCATGCGCTGCTGGTCGGCATGATCCATCATGCTTTTGTATTCTGTCTTGTCTTTGAGGCCACGGGCCAAGCCACGCGATATGGACCACAGTCCTTTCCCGCCCACGCCTGCTTCCTGAGCCATGGCGTGCGACATCAGTCGGCTCACCCGGCCGTTCCCGTCAATGAAGGGGTGGATGAAGTTAAGACGGTGATGCGCCGCCGCGATGGCGATGATCTTGTTGGTAGCTCCGGCCTGCGCGGCTGCGTAGCGCTTGGAAAAATGATCCATGAACGCTTTGACATACGGAGAGGATGGCGGCTGGTGCCGACCGACGGAGACATCGTCTTCGCTTTTTGATCTGAACGCGCCGGGAACGATCTCGACCTTAGGTCCATCACGGCCTTCGACGAAGCGGATTTCTTCCGGCATCTCCTCATAAAAGCGACGATGTACCCAAGCGATGAACTCGGAAGATGTTGGTGATGGCAACGCACCATCCCGGCTCAAACGGTCAATTTCACGCTGAACGACAACATGCGCCTTGGCCTCCAAGACCAGAGGGCGCGTGGCCTCCTCGATTTCAGCGCCCGCGAGCGCGCGCTCGATGTCCTTGGGACGCGTGTTGTGCCCTTCGATCAGGTTGGAGTAATAGCAGTTCATCACCCTCACGAGGTCAGACAGCTCGAAGGCGGCGTCGTTGTGCAGGCCGTGGCCCAGCTTCGCGGCTGCCGCCTGCATCTCCACCACGAGATCGGAGATCGAGGATGGGATGCTTTCCTCGAAAAATGCGGGCTCAATTCGGGTCGGGACTTCTTCTGCCATTTTTTGCCGATCTTTTAATCTCGAAAACATGATTATATTTAGTAAGTTAGCATGTTTAAATCAAGAAAATTGCCGATGTTGATTGCCGATCTTTGAAGTTTGCGACACGTTGATGGTTTTGCCGATGATTGACAACAAAGTTATATCAATAAATCATATGCTTACCTAAGACGTAGCGACAAACATGCCGATGTTGCTTGCCGATCTTCGCGCCCACGGTTTCGTCATGGCCAGGTATTTGACGAGCTTCACCAGTCTCATCGACCAGGATACAGCATCGCCGACGGGGTGATCGGACCCCTTCCCCCTGGGGCGGCGGCGGCAACGCGTTTTTTCCGACCCGGCTGCGGCAGTCCTTTACCAGGGCGCGACCAGATCAATGCGTTTCCCACTCTCACCGGTGGTGCCGATGAACCAATGGACGGCAGCCTCTCCGAGCGTAAAAACTCCTTTTAGGAGCGTTCTTGAGTGCGCCTGGCCTTGAATCTTGAGGTCAAATTGCCGATTTGGCGAGGACCGACATGACTAAAGGGAGTTCGACGGCAGGCATGACCGAGGTTCAACGACGAGGTTTTCTGACACGGCTTACCGCCTATGAACCGCTGACGCTGATTACGCTCGCGTCGATCGCCGGCGGGCTGTTCGTGCTCCAGCGACTGACGAGCGAAGTCCTGGAAGGCGAGACCTTTCGCTTCGACGAGGTGGTCCTGTTGGCGTTGAGACGCGCGGACGATCTTGCCGTGCCGATCGGCCCCGACTGGCTGACGCATGCCGTCGACGATATCACAGCCCTAGGCGGCATCACCGTCCTCTCGCTGCTGACGGCTCTGATCACCATCTATCTTCTGTTCGACCGGCGCTGGCCGATCGCCATCTTCGTCTTTTCCTCGGTGCTGACCGGCTGGCTGGCGAGCGCGCTGCTGAAAATCCTCGTCGCCCGGCCGCGTCCCGATATCGTGCCGCATCTGGTCGAAGTGAGCGATCTCAGCTTTCCAAGCGGACATGCGATGGTCTCGGCGGTGACCTATCTGACGCTTGGCGCGCTCGTGGCGCGAACGCAGCGTTATCCCTCGACGCGGATCTTCGTCATGGGCGCCGGCGTCTTCCTTGCCGTCATCATCGGCTTGAGCCGGATCTATCTCGGCGTCCACTACCCGACGGACGTCTTCGCCGGATGGTGTGCCGGCGCGCTCTGGGCGCTCGGCTGCTGGCTGATCTCGAAGCGGTTCATCCCAAGCCGCGCGCCAGATAATGTCCACACGATCGCGAACGACGACGACGGATAGCGCGAGGCCTATTGCGGCACATGGAACAGGTGGCGGATGCGCGTCACCAGGGAGCCAACCGAGTGGCCGTGCAACGTGGCGCCTTCGGCCGCGAAAGAATGCTGGCCGGTCTCGATACGGTGTAAGAGGGTAGCGGCAAGCTCTTCGGCGATGCCGGGCCGGTCGTGCAGCAGCGGCGTCAGGCTTGTCTGGGCGATCTCGTAGACGACGACGAAGGTCAGGGCACGCAGGCTGGCGGCCTCGCCGACCCCGATCAACAGTCCGCTTTCACCGAAATAATCGCCCGGCGCCAGCCGGCCGAGTTCGATTTCCTGATGGCCTTCCCGGCGCGTGGCGACCAGGGCGCCGCTGCGCACGATCATCAGCGATGCGACCGCATCGCCCTGCTCGATAAGAATGGAATCCTTCTTGTAGGTTCGCCGCGTCATTGAGGCTGCGAGCGTTTCCTTCTCGTCCTCGGTCAACGAGGAAAACAACGGGATGGCGTCGAGAAGCTTGAGCGGCGTCGGCCGGTGCGGCTTCACCACCTCTTCCGACTGCAACTGGTCGGGCGGTGGGCCGGCGGCGTCGAGCGGCCGTGCCAAGGTGAGGCCGGCGGCCTTGATGTGGCGGTAGATGAGATCGAAAATCTCGTTCTTCGCCGGCCCCGTCTGGCCGATGTCCCTGACGCGGAAGGAGAGTTCCAACTCCACTGCATCTGATGTCAGCGATTTGATCTGCACGCTGGGTTTCGGCTCAGTCAGGATCGAGCCGCTGCTCAAGAGCACGGCGCGCATGACCTCGATGATCGCCGACGGCCCGATCGTCGGTATGACCCGGACCGTCAGTGAGGCGCCGTGACTGCGGTCGGGGCTGCTGAGATTGGTCAGCCCGACCTTGGCCAGAAAGCTGTTGGGCAGGACGACGAGGTCATTCGAGCCGTTCAGCAGATGGGTGGAGCGCCAATTGGTTTCGACGACACGACCCTCGACGCCGTCATTCAGCACGATCCAGTCGCCGATCGTATAGGGACGGCCGAGGTTGAGCGCGATGCCGGAAAAGACGTCGCTCAGAGTGCTTTGCATCGCAAGGCCGAGGATGATGGCAAAGACGCCTGATGTGGCGATCAGCGTACCGACGGGAAAGCTGAAGACATAGGCGACCACCGAGAGGATCGCGCCGAGATAGATCAGGCCGATGACCAGATCCTGAACGAGACGACCTTCGCGCGGTTGGCGCTCGAAGATCAGGAAGACGCGGACGAAGGCGATCAGTGCCCAGGCGGCATTGATCCACCAGACCACCTTGGCAAGGGCGATGAAGACGCGTTCGAAGGTCGAAGCCGTCGTCGGCCCGACTTCGTAGGGCACGATGTCGTGATAGAGCAACAGGACGGTGAGTGCCGCGAAGAAAAACACCTGTCCGGCGAGCTTCCAGCTCGGGAAGGGCCGAAGCGCTATGCGCGTGATAATCGCACCGACCACGGCCAACGTCCCGGCCTGGACGACAGGATCGGCGAGTACTCCGGACCATGTGGGATTATCAAGCATCGACTGTCCACTCGCCAGAGCATGATGCTGAAAAGTGTGAGCGGTTTTCGGACGACATCATGCCTCACTCTTGAATTCTAATGATGGCTTCGCCGCATCCTGACTTCCAATCCGACTGCGAGGCAACCGTAAAATTGCGCCAGCACCCAGAGTGTCAGACGCAGACAGTTGACGGATCCGGGTCACCAGCGACCATCCGAGCCGCCGTTCAGCGTGGCGCTGACGATCAACCTCATGTCTGTAGCGCCCCATCCTTGCAACGTCGCAAGTTCTGGAGCGCTTACAGCGCCGTGCGTCTTTTAGGACACGCGGCGCTGTAACACTTTCAATCCTCGTGCTTTCCGAAAATCGATTCCGATTTGCGCGGCCGATGCGCTTAGCTGCGCGGCTTCAGATTTTCTGGGTCATAGATCGGCTTGTACCCGACGCCGACAACCTGGACCGGATAAGTCTCGGCGAAATACTCGACATTCAGCCTGCGTCCGACCTGGCAATGCGACCAGGGCAGATAGGCCAAGGCGATGTTCTTTCCGACCGTTGGGCCGTAGGCGACCGAGGTCGTGTAGGACCGACGGCCAAGTTCGTCGACCAGAACCTCTCCTGTGGCGGGATCGACAACCGGCATGCTGCCGACGGGATAACGCTTCACGCCTGATTTGTCGGTATTCTCGGTCATCACAAGCGTGCAGAGCATGGCCGGCTGGTGCTCACGCGCCTTATATTCCAGATGTTTTGCCTTGCCGCGGAAATCGGCTTCCTTGACCTTCGGACGGGCGAGATCGGCTTCGATCAGGTTGTACTGGGTGAGGAGGTCGGCGTTCTGCAGGCGCAGGCTCTTTTCCATGCGGCGCGAGTTTGCATAGGTCTCCACGCCGAAGGCCATCACGCCGGTTGAACGCAGCGCATCCCAGACGGCGAGGCCGTCTTCGTACTTCATGTGCAGTTCCCAGCCCTGCTCGCCGACATAGGAGATGCGGAAAGCGGTGACGGGCTTACCGGCGATTTCGATCGGCTTGATCGCCGCAAAGGCGAAGTTTTCCTGATCGAGCCCGGCCCGATCGGCCACGGCCTTCTTCAGCGTGTCGCGCGCGTTCGGACCCCAGATGCCGATCGTCACGAATTTTTCCGAGACGTCGGTGATGGTCACGTCGAGGCCGCGGTCTTCGGCGACGCGCTTCATGTAGTGCAGGTCGCGCGGGCCGGCATCGGCGCCGTTGACGAGACGGCACCGGTCGGCCATGCGGAAGACGGTGAAATCAGCGCGGACCATGCCTTCGTCGTCGAGGAAGTGGGTGTAGATGCCCTTGCCGATGTTGGCATCGCCGCCGACCTTGGCGGCGCAAAGCCATTCCATCAATTCGACATGGTCAGGTCCCTCGATATCGACCATGTGGAAATGGCTGAGATTGACGATGCCGCAATCCTCGCTCATTGCCAGGTGCTCGGCATTCGACACGCGCCAGAAATGGCGGCTGTCCCATTCATTCTCGCGGACCGGGACGCGGTCGGCGTATTTCTCCAGAAGGTGCTCGTTGGCGGCGTAGCCGTGCGCACGTTCCCAGCCGCCAAGTTCCATGAAGTAACCGCCGAGCTCCTTTTCGCGCTCGTAGAAGGGCGAGCGTTTGGCGTTGCGGCCGGATGCATAGGGTTCGCGGGTGTGAACAGCCGGGAAATAGATCTTCTGGGCGGCTTCGTAGCAGCGGCCCTCGATGAACTCTTCCGTCAACTGATGCGGATAGAAGCGGGCATAGTCGATGCTGTTGTGATCGATTTCAGTACGGCCATCGGTCATCCAGTCGGCGATCAGCTTGCCATAGCCCGGGCCGTCCTTGACCCAGATGGCAACGCAATACCAGAGACCGCGCACCTTCTGGCTCTCGCCGCAGGATGCGCCGCCGCCGGCGGAAACTTGCAGCAGGCCGTTGAAGGAGTGACCTTCGTTATAGCCGAGTTCGCCGAGGATCGGCGTCAGTTCCATGGCGCGCTCGAGCGGCTCGATGATCTGTTCCATCTCGAGATCACGCTGCGAGGGCGAAAGGCGCGCTTCGTGTTTTTCGAGAATGTCGCGCGGATGGCACATACGCGGATTGGTGGCTTCGTAGTAGCCCCACTCGATCTGGCCGCCCTCCGTCGACGCCGGGTCGCCGGTATCGCGCATATAGGCGGAGTTGCCCTGGTCGCGCAGCAGCGGGAAGCCGATTTCCTTGCCGGTGCCTTCGAATTCGTTATACGGCCCGAAGAAGGTGAGCGGGTGGTCGACCGGCATGACCGGCAGGTCTTCGCCGACCATCTCCGCGATCAGGCGCCCCCAGAGGCCGGCACAGACGATGACGTGGTCGGCCATGATGGTGCCGCGATGGGTGACAACGCCCTTGATGCGGCCGCCTTCGACGATCAGCGACTTCGCCGGCGTATTGCCGAACACCTGAAGCTTGCCGGCCTTTTCGGCGGCATCGACCAGCTTGCCGGCAACGGTCTGCGAGCGCGGAATGACGAGGCCGGCATCCGGATCGTAAAGGCCGCCCATCACCTGATCTTCCTCGATCAGCGGGAACTTCTCCTTGATCTCGGAAGGGCTGACATAATGAGCGCGCGTTCCGAAAGCGCGTGCCGAGGATAGCTTGCGCTTGATTTCCTCCATCCAGGCATCGTCGCCGGTGCGCGCCACTTCGAGGCCGCCGATGCGGGCGTAATGGCCCATCTTCTCGTAGAAATCGATCGAATATTGCGTCGTCCAGACCGACAGATAGTCGTGGCTCGTGGTGTAACAGAAGTCCGAGGCATGGGCCGTCGAGCCGATATCCGTCGGGATGCCCGACTTATCGATGCCGACGATATCGTCCCATCCCCGCTCGACGAGATGATGCGCGATGGAGGCGCCGACGATACCGCCGAGCCCGATGATGACGACCTTTGCCTTTTCCGGAAATGCTGCCACGTGCTGTTCCTTCTATTTATCGCACGAATTAATATGCCCTAACCGCGCTTGACGTACGCTTCGCGCGTGAGATGCAGCAGTCATGTCAGCGTCGTAAGGGTGTCATGTCTGCCGAAGCAGCGGAACCCCCGACCGCTACGCATGGAAGCTGCGATGAGGGTATTATGCATAAGGCGCGTGATCGTCATTGGTCCTACGCCGCCTAGTAACGGCGTAATTGCGCCAGTCCGGATCGAGGCGGCGAGCCAACCGTAAAAGAGAGCCGGCGGCCCGGGTTCACGGCGCCGCAATGGCTGCAAGCCGGTCGATGTCCACCAGCACGATGTCTTCGGAAACAGGCTCACGATTGTGCAGCCGGAACCATTCCGCGGCTTCGCGCACGCGGTCACCATGCGGCGGCGGATAGGCGCCAAGTCCGAGAACCCATTCCCGCACGGTCTCGCGCTCCATCCGGCCGGCCCGGTATCGATCGCAGACGGTTTTCGCCGATGCGACGAGATCATTGATGCTTTTCACTGGACACCCTCAATGCACGGATGGCTCTTCATCTTCGAGAAACGACCGAATGCCGTCGCGCGCGACGATGGCCAGGAATTCGTCGAAGGCATCCCGGTCAGTCGGAAATGGCTCGTCCCAGCGGATCAGGTCCTCCGCTTGCGTGACCACTTCCATCGTCCAGTCTTCATTGCTGCCCGACGTGCGGAAGATATCGACGAGCACGGTGACACCGTCGTCGGTGAATTCTCCCGCCAGTTCGGAGTGTTCGAGCTTTTCTTTCTTTGCCATCATTCAGCCACCTGCACCCGGTGGTGCATCGTTTTTGAGATATTCTTCATATTGAACCGTCTCGGTCTCGTTCGTGTCGATCGAGGCATCGGCGCGTTTTGCCAGGCGAACGCCCGCACCCCCGCCATTTTCCGGGATGAAAATCACACCTGCGCCTTCCAGGGCGTGCTTCATATCCTGAAGGGTTCGTTCGTAGGGAGAGCGCTTCCCGGCCTCGAAATTAGCGATCGTCGCTTTGGCGACTTTCGAGGCCGATGAGAGATCGTCTTGAGACCATGCCAAAAGGGCACGTGCAGCGCGGCATTGAGCGGAAGATAGGCACAAAACAATAACCTTGCATCAAAAGTGTGATTCTGCCTCGGGCAGATTATATTAAAAACGCAATCTCGACACAAGCGATGATGAGAGGAGGTCCATGACGGCACAGCATGTTGTGAGCCCTGGAATAGGCACGCCTATTTCATTCTTTCGACCTTTAATACTCCACGCTCATCTATCGAACGACCAAGTTGATTGACTGAATATTATTAAAGACTAATTTAGATTACCCTTATCACGCACCCGGGAGGTAACAATGCGTGAGCCAGATATGCAAAAACTCGATGCGCTTGTCGGTCGTCTTGTTGGGGACGTCGGCGCCGCGATGTCAGGTGCCTTGGTCGTGCTTGGCGACCAGGTCGGAATCTACAAGGCGATGGCCGACGGAACGCCGATGAGCGTCCAGGATCTTGCCAAGAAGACGGGGATAAAGGAGCGCTATCTCAGGGAGTGGCTCAGCGCCCAGGCGGCTGCGGACTATGTCGCTTACGATGAAAAGACCGATCGGTTCAGCCTGACGCCGGAGCAGGCGATGGTCTTTGCCGAGGAAAACAGCCCCGCCTTTTTCGTCGGCGCCTTCGAAGTCGTCCAATCCATGTGGATGGACGAGGCAAAGGTCGCCGATGCCTTCCGCACCGGCAAGGGTCTCGGCTGGCATGAGCACAGCACCTGCCTGTTTCGCGGGACCGAACGGTTCTTTCGCCCCGGTTACAACAGCCATCTCGTCGCCGAATGGATACCGGCTCTGGCCGGGGTCGAAGAAAAGCTCAAGGCCGGCGCCAGTGTCGCCGATGTCGGCTGCGGTCATGGGGCATCGACCATCCTGATGGCGCAGGCCTATCCTGCGTCCCGCTTCACCGGCTTCGACTATCACGGCCCGTCGATCGAAAGGGCAAAGGCCGCCGCGAAGGATGCGGGTGTTTCGGACCGCGTGACCTTCGAGCAGGGCTCGGCGGCGGAATTTCCGGGGCGCGGCTATGACATGGTCGCCATGTTCGACTGCCTTCACGACATGGGCGATCCGGTCGGCGCCGGCCGGCATGTCAAGGACACGCTTGGTCCGAACGGCACGTGGCTCATCGTCGAGCCCTTTGCCCATGACCATCTCAAGGACAATCTCAATCCGGTCGGCCGCGTCTATTACGGCGCGTCGACGATGATCTGCACGCCGGCGTCACTCTCCCAGGAGGTGGGGCTTGGGCTCGGCGCACAGGCGGGAGAAATGAAGCTTCGAAAGGTCGCGCTCGACGCCGGGTTCACGCATTTCCGGCGCGCCACGGAAACGCCGTTCAACATGGTGTTCGAAGTCAGGGCCTGAAGCCAAGGTCCGCCGATCGGGACGACCAGCTATCGCAGCTTGCCGATGCTGGCGTACATGCCCGTCGTGCGGAATTCGGTGGGATTGGTGCCGTAGACGCGGCGGAAGACCTTGGAGAAATAGTTGGGGTCTTCGAAGCCGCACATGATGGCGACTTCCTTGACCGGTAGGAAGTCTGCCTTGGTCAGAAGCTTGACGGCACGCTGCAGGCGCTGCTGCAGCACGAATTCGGCCGGCGGCATGCCCTCGCTCTCAGCAAAGCTGCGCGAGAAATGCGCGCGGCTGAGGCCGACGATGCCGGCAAGCTCGCTGACCGGCAGCGGCTTTTCGAGATTGGCATTGATATGGTCGATCACCGGCTGCATCAGGCTGAGCTCGGCGGCAAAGGCCGGCGAGCCGAAGACGTCGTCATAGAGCGCCATCGCCGCTTCATAGGCGATCGCCGAGGCGGCACCCGGCGACGTGGCGCCCTTGACCAGGCGCAGGCTGCAATCGGCGAGATGATCGATGGTCGAGGGCTGCAGCTTCAGCACCGGCCCGGCCGTCGACAGCACCATCTGGTGGATGCGCAGCGTTTCCTCGCCATTCATCGAGATCCAGAAATATTCCCAGCGGTCGCCCTTCTCCAGCCAGTAGCGATGATTGTGCGGCACGAGAACGAGCAGCGTGTCGCCGCCCTGAAGGCGATAGTTGCGGTTCTGGTAGCGCAGCTTGCCGCTGCCGCTGATCGTGTGCTGCAGCACGGTGAAGGGCGTCTGGCCGCGCCGGCGACCGTCCCAGTCATAGCTCTCGTTCTCGCGCACTTCATAGCCGGCGCTGGTCGGCATGGCGTGCAATCGCTGGCGGCCGCGGGGCAGAGAAACCGTCCTCATCGACTGTCCGTTGGCGATCAAATCCTGCAGCACAAAATTACCCCTGAAAGCATAATCCTTCTCTGGTCGCCCTGTCGATTTCGGGCATAATCCCCGCCGACAAGAGGAAGAGACCACGGCCGACAGAGCGGCCGGGAGGAAAAAGGCAGATTTTACGGTGTTTTCAGCCGCATGCGTCAGCATGCAGCCTGATCCTCCATGGCCTTCTTTTCCTTAGCATTCGATTGGGTCGAGGTGAAGATCATGAGTTTCAAAATCGCTATCATCGGTGCGGGCAGCGTCGGTTTCACCAAGAAGCTGTTTACCGATATATTGTGCGTTCCGGAGTTTCGCGACGTCGAATTCGCGCTGACGGATCTCAGCGAGCATAATCTGGAAATGATCAAGGCGATCCTCGACCGCGTCGTCGAGGCGAACGGGCTGCCGACGAAGGTGACGGCGACGACCAACCGACGCCAGGCGCTGGAAGGCGCGCGCTACATCATCAGCTGCGTCCGGGTCGGTGGGCTCGAGGCCTATGCCGACGATATCAGAATCCCGCTGAAATACGGCATCGACCAGTGCGTCGGCGATACGATCTGCGCCGGCGGCATCCTCTATGGCCAGCGCAACATCCCGGTCATCCTCGACTTCTGCAAGGATATCCGCGAGGTCGCGGAGCCCGGCGCGAAATTCCTGAACTATGCCAACCCGATGGCGATGAACACCTGGGCGGCGATCGAATATGGCAAGGTCGATACCGTCGGTCTCTGCCACGGTGTCCAGCATGGCGCCGAACAGATCGCCGAGGTGCTCGGCGCCAAGTCGCTGAGCGAGCTCGACTATATCTGCTCCGGTATCAACCACCAGACCTGGTTCATCGACCTGCGCCTCAACGGCCGCAGGATCGGCAAGGACGAGCTGATCGCCGCCTTCGAGTCGCATCCCGTCTATTCGCAGCAGGAGAAATTGCGCATCGACGTGCTGAAGCGTTTCGGCGTCTATTCCACCGAAAGCAACGGCCATCTCTCGGAATATCTGCCCTGGTATCGCAAGCGGCCGGACGAAATCACCCGCTGGATCGACATGTCCGACTGGATCCACGGCGAGACCGGCGGCTATCTCCGCCATTCCACTGAAACGCGCAACTGGTTCGAAACGGAATATCCGCAATTCCTGGAATCCGCCGCAAAGCCGATCGATCCCGCCAAGCGCTCGAACGAACATGCCAGCCATATCCTCGAGGCGCTGGAGACGAACCGGGTCTATCGCGGCCATTTCAACGTCAAGAACAATGGCGTCATCACCAACCTGCCGTCCGATGCGATCATCGAATCGCCTGGCTTCGTCGATCGCTTCGGCATCAACATGGTCTCCGGCGTCACCCTGCCGGAAGCTTGTGCGGCCACCTGCATCGCCTCGATCAACGTCCAGCGCATGTCGGTGCATGCGGCAATATCAGGCGACATCGACCTCTTGAAGCTGGCCGTGCTGCACGACCCGCTGGTCGGCGCCGTCTCGACGCCGGAAGAGGTCTGGCAGATGGTTGACGAGATGGTCGTTGCCCAGGCGCGCTGGCTGCCGCAATATGCGCATGCCGTGCCGGCCGCCAAGGAGCGGCTGTCGAAATCGAAGGTGCAGACCCGCGACTGGGCGGGGGCCGCACGCCGCAACGTTCGCTCGATCGAGGAGCTGCGCGCGGAAAAGGCGGCGCTGAAACAGGCCGTCTGATGTTCTTGAAGGATGGGTCGTCATGGGTTTCCGGGAGGGAAATCCATGACGTCAGGCCCGCTTTCATGTCGTTCGAGGAAAAAGGAGCCGCGTGATCGCGCTCCGGAACAAGAGGGAGAAACGATGATGAATTTCCGTAACGCAGGCATTCTGGCCGGACTGGCGCTCAGCGTCTCAGCCGCGGCGCTGAATGCCTATGCCTCCGAGCCAACCATCCCACCTGCACCGGCGGACTTTCCCGCCGAAGGCAAGATCAACTATGTGGCGCGCGACTCCATCCTGGAGTTCAAGGCGCTGCCCGAATATCACGAGCCCGACTGGGTCACGAAGAATTTCGTCGCCACCGGCAAGCTGCCGCCGGTCAAGGATCGCCTGCCGAAGGAGCCGCTGGTCTTCAAGACCGGCAATATGCCCGACGGCATCGGCGTCTATGGCGACACGATGCGCCACGTCATCGGCGGACGGCCGGAAGGCTGGAACTATGGCGCCGGCCAGACGCAGGGCTGGGGCGGCATTGATATCGGCCTTTCCGAATGCCTGACGCGCACCGCGCCGCTGTTCCAGGTGCAGGCCTCCGACACCGAGCCGCTGCCGAACCTCGCTAAGAGCTGGGATTGGTCGCAAGACGGCCACAAGCTGACCATGCACCTGGTCGAAGGCGCCAAATGGTCCGACGGCGCGCCGTTCAACGCCGACGACATCATGTTCTACTGGGAAGACGAAGTCATCGACCCGAATGTCTCGCCGCTCGGCGGCGGCGCCTCGCCGGAAGCCTTCGGCGTGGGAACGACGCTGAAGAAGGTCGACGATTACACCGTCGAATGGACCTTCAAGGAGGCCTTCCCGAAGCAATATCTCTACACGATGTCCTACCCGAACTTCTGCCCGGGTCCGTCGCATATCCTGAAGCCGAAGCATCCGAAATATTCGAAGAACACCTACGACCAGTTCAAGAACGCTTTCCCGCCGGAGTTCATGAACATGCCGGTCATGGGCGCCTGGGTGCCTGTGGAATATCGTTCCGACGATATCATCGTCATGCGCCGCAACCCCTATTACTGGAAGGTCGACGAGAAGGGCGATCAGCTCCCCTATCTGAACGAGCTGCACTACAAGCTCTCGACCTGGGCCGACCGCGACGTTCAGGCCGTGGCGGGATCCGCCGATTTCTCCAACCTCGAGCAGCCGGAAAACTTCGTCGCCTCGCTGAAGCGTGCCGCGGAAGAAACGGCGCCCGCCCGCCTCGCCTTCGGCCCGCGTCTCATCGGCTACAATCTCCGCATGAACTTCTCCGCCAACGGCTGGGGCAGCCCGGACGAGCGCGGTGAGGCGATCCGCGAGCTGAACCGCAACGAGGATTTCCGCAAGGCCGTCACCATGGCGCTCGACCGCAAGGCGATCGGCGACTCGCTGGTCAAGGGGCCGTTCACCGCGATCTATCCCGGCGGGCTCTCCTCCGGCACCAGCTTCTACGACCGCAACTCGACCGTCTACTATCCCTTTGATCTCGAGGGCGCCAAGGCGGAACTCGCCAAAGCCGGCCTCAAGGACACCGACGGCAACGGCATCGTGAACTTCCCGGCCGGCACGCTCGGCGGCAAGGATGTCGAAATCGTCATGCTGATCAACAATCAGTACACGACCGACAAGAGCCTTGCCGAAGGTGTCGTCGGCCAGATGGAGAAACTCGGGCTGAAGATCGTCATCAATGCGCTCGACGGCGCCAAGCGTGACGACGCCCATTATGCCGGCCGCTTCGACTGGCTGATCCAGCGCAACACGACGGAACTGTCGTCGGTGGTGCAGAATACCGAACAGCTTGCTCCTGTCGGTCCGCGCACCAGCTGGCATCATCGTGCCGGCAAGGATGACCAGCTCGATCTGATGCCCTTCGAGAAGGAGCTCATCGATGTCGTCAACAAGTTCAGGACGAGCCAGAACAACGACGAGCGCGTCGATCTGATGAAGCAGTATCAGAAGATCTCGACGGAGCACGTCAACACCGTCGGCCTGACGGAATATCCGGGCGCCCTGATCGTCAACAAGCGGTTCTCCAACGTGCCCCAGGGTACGCCGATCATGATGTTCAACTGGGCTGAAGATTCGGTGATCCGCGAACGCCTGTGGGTGGCCGCCGACAAGCAGGGCAAATACGAGCTGTTCCCCGAACAGCTGCCCGGCAAGCCCGGCGACAAGGGTCCCATCAACTGATGCATGCCGCCCGGAAACAAAGAGTCAAAGCGCGTCGCATGTGATGCGACGCGCTGGAGAGCTCCCTCCCAGCTGAAGTGAGCTTCCGGCCGCGCGTGCAGCGCGCGGCCGGGCAAAACCAACAAGCCGGCCGCGCTGACAAGGAGCGACTGGCGGCAAGGAGAAGCGAACCGTCCGATGTTACGATTCCTGCTCGTGCGCATAGCCTCCGCGATACCCATTCTCTTCATTCTGAGCGTGGTGACTTTTGCGATCATCCAGGCCCCGCCCGGCGACTACGCCGATTACATCCGCTCCCAGCTGATCAACCAGGGCGGCGCGTCCTATGCGCAGGCCGAAGCGCAGGCGCAGGCTTACCGCGTCGAACACGGGCTCGATAAGCCGCTGGTCGTCCAATACGTCAACTGGATCGGCGGCATCGTGACGCGCGGCGATTTCGGATACAGCATGTTCTACAACAAGCCGGTCGCCGATGTCGTCGGCGAACGCCTGCCGAGGACCTTGCTTCTAGCGCTCGTCTGCCATCTCTTTGCTTCGGTGCTCGGCATCGGTTTCGGCATCTGGGCGGCGACCCGCCAGTACAGCTGGATCGACAGCCTGCTTTCGGGGATTTCCTTCCTCGGCATGACGGTGCCGCGCTTCCTGATGGCGCTGATCATCGTCTATCTCCTGGTCTTCCAGCTCAATGTTTCCGAGATCGGTAGCTTCTTCTCGCCGCAATATGGCGGCGCGCCATGGTCCTGGGCGAAATTCGTCGATCTCGTCCACCATGTCTGGCCGGTCGTGGCGATCGCCACCTTCGGCGGGCTCGCCTACAATATGCGGGTGATGCGCGGCAATCTGCTCGATACGCTGAACGCCCAATATGTCGAGACGGCCAAGGCCAAGGGGCTTTCCGGCGCAGCCGTGGTGATGCGCCATGCGGTGCCGAATGCGCTGCACCCGCTGGTGATGTACCAGGGCGTCGTGCTTCCCTACATGCTGACCGGCGAGATCGAAACCGCCATCATCTTCGCGCTGCCGACCGTCGGTCCGGCGATCGTCGGCTCGATGGCGGTCGGCGACGTCTATGTCACCGCCACCTTCATGATGGTGCTGTCGGCGACGCTGATCGTCGGCAACATCATCGCCGACATGCTGCTCGCTCTTCTCGATCCGCGTGTCCGCCAATATGGAGGAGCCTGAGATGCTTGCTTTCGACTCTTCCGCGACGCCACCGACAACCGACATCGTGACCAAGCCATCGCGTGGGCATGAAAGCTATATCGCCCTTGTCTGGCGCCGGTTGAGGCGCTCCTGGACCGGCATGGCCGGGCTCGTGCTCGTCGTGCTCCTGATCCTCATGGCGATCTTTGCCGATTTCTTTGCGCCGATGGATCCGAAGGCGACCGATGTCGGCTTCGCGCCGCCACAGGTGATGAGCTTCCACGACAAGGATGGCAATTTCGTCTTCCAGCCGCGCGTCTATGCGCTGTCGGATTCCGAAGAGCTCGATCCGGTCACCTTCCAGCCGATCGTCGGCATCGACTACGACAATCCGCGGCTGCTCAGCTTCTTCGTCAAGGGTGCCGAATACCGGCTTTTCGGCCTGATCCCCGCCAACCGGCACTTCTTTGGATCGACCGACGGCCAGCCGGTGCATTTTCTCGGCACCGACAAGTTCGGCCGCGACGTGCTGTCGCGCGCCATCATCGGCTCCCGCATCTCGCTGACCATCGCCCTGACCGTGGTTTTCATCGTCACCATCATCGGCACGACCGTCGGCATGGTGTCGGGTTACTTCGGCGGCACCTTCGATGTCTGGCTGCAGCGTTTCGTCGACCTGGTGCTGGCCTTCCCGCAATTGCCGCTCTATCTGGCGCTGACCTCGCTGATCCCGGTGACGGCGCCGACCAATGTCTTCCTTGCCTTCGTCATCGTCGTCATGTCGGCGCTCGGCTGGGCGCAAATGTCGCGCGAGGTGCGCGGCAAGACCTTGGCGCTCGCCCGCATCGATTATGTCCGGGCGGCCATGGCCGTCGGCGCCACCGACACGCGCATCATCATGCAGCACATCTTCCCGAACGTAATGAGCCACGTCATCGTCGCGGTGACGCTGCACATACCGAGCGTCGTGCTCCTGGAATCCTTCCTCGGTTTCCTCGGCTTCGCCGTCAAGCCGCCGCTGATCTCCTGGGGGCTGATGCTGCAGGATACGGCGACCTATTCGGTCATCGGTTCCTATCCCTGGATTCTCGCTCCCGTCGGCTTCGTGCTCGCCACCGTCTTCGCGTTCAACGCGCTCGGCGACGGATTGCGCGACGCAGTCGATCCTTATTGAGGTGATTGATATGGCACTTGCACTGGTCAATTCCTTCGCCCCGCCCGTCCGCCACGACCATGATGGCCGTTCGGACACGCCTGTTATCGACGCCCGCAATGTGGCGGTGAATTTCAAGGTCGAGGACGGCATGGTCGAAGCCGTCAAAGACGTCTCCTTCCAGCTCTATCGCGGCGAAACGATCGCGATCGTCGGCGAATCCGGCTCCGGCAAATCGGTAACGGCGCGAACGGTGATGGGGCTGTTGTCGAAGCGCGCCGTCGTCTCCGAGAAATCGACGGTCGCTTATGACGGCAGCAACATCCTGAAATTTTCCGAGCGGGCGCGCCGCAAGCTGCGCGGCGACCGCATCTCGATGATCTTCCAGGAGCCGATGAGTTCGCTGAACCCGATCTATACGATCGGCAGCCAGATCGTCGAAGCGATCCGCGTCCATCGCCGGATCAGCAAGAGGGATGCGCAAAAGCGCGCGCTCGAACTGCTCGAACATGTGCAGATCCCCGATCCCGCCGCGCGGCTCATGCAATATCCGCATCAGCTTTCCGGCGGCCAGCGTCAGCGCGTGATGATCGCCATGGCGCTTGCCAATGATCCTGATGTGCTGATCGCCGACGAGCCGACGACGGCGCTCGACGTCACCGTGCAGGCGCAGATCCTGAACCTGATCCGCAACCTCCAGAAGGAACTGGGGATGGCCGTCATCCTCATCACCCACGACCTGACCGTCGTGCGGCAGTTCTCGGATTACGTCTATGTGATGCAGCTTGGTGAAGTGCGCGAGCACAACACCACCGAAGCGCTGTTTGCCAACCCGCAGGACGCCTATACCAAGCATCTGCTCGCCTCCGAGCCGCGTGGCCAGGCCAATCCGCTGCCCGAAGGCTCGGATGTCATCCTCGATGCCAAAGGCGTGCGCGTCTCCTTCATGATGCGTCACGGTACCTTTCTGAAGCCGGCGATGCGCGAGCTTGTCGCCGTCGACAGCCTCGACCTGACGCTGCGCCGTCACGAGACGCTCGGACTTGTGGGCGAATCCGGCTCCGGCAAGACGACGTTCGGCCAGGCGATCCTGCGGCTGAACACACCCGACAGCGGCGAGATCCGTTTCGACAATCAGCCGATCCACGGCCTCTCCCGGGCCGAGATGCGGCCCTTGCGCGCCCGCATGCAGGTGGTGTTCCAGGATCCGTTCTCATCGCTCAATCCGCGCATGACGATCGGCCAGATCATCGAGGAGGGGCTTGTCGTCAACAGGCTGGGCGCGACCAAGGGCGAACGGCAGGACCGGGTGCGCGAAGCGTTGATCGCCGCCGGCATGCCGGGCAATATCCTGTCGCGCTTCCCGCACGAATTTTCCGGCGGCCAGCGCCAGCGCATCGCGATTGCCCGCGCCATCGCGCTGGAGCCGGAATTCATCCTGCTCGACGAGCCTACATCGGCGCTCGACCTTTCCGTCCAGGCGCAGATCATCGAACTGCTGCGCAAGCTGCAGGACGAGCGGGGCTTAAGTTACCTGTTCATCTCCCACGATCTCAAGGTCGTCCGGGCGCTCTGCCATCGCGTCATCGTCATGCAGCATGGCAAGATCGTCGAAGAGGGTCCCGTCAACGAAGTTTTATCCCATCCCAAGACCGCTTACACCGAACGGCTCGTCAAGGCCGCTTTCGAGGTAGCATGATTGCCGAATGCCGGAGGTTATAATGGCAAGAAATCCCAAAATCACGTTTATCGGAGCTGGCTCCACCGTCTTCATGAAGAACATCGTCGGCGACGTGCTGCAGCGTCCGGCCCTGTCGGGTGCGACCATCGCCTTGATGGATCTCAATCCGCAGCGGCTGGAAGAAAGCGCCATCGTCGTCAACAAGCTGATCTCGACGCTTGGCGTGAAGGCGAAGGCCGAGACCTATTCCGACCAGCGCAAGGCGCTTTCGGGCGCCGATTTCGTCGTCGTCGCCTTCCAGATCGGCGGCTATGAACCCTGCACGGTCACCGATTTCGAAGTGCCGAAGAAATACGGGCTGCGCCAGACGATCGCCGATACGCTCGGCGTCGGCGGCATCATGCGCGGGCTTCGCACCGTGCCGCATCTCTGGAAGGTCTGCGAAGATATGCTCGCGGTCTGCCCCGAGGCGATCATGCTGCAATATGTCAACCCGATGGCGATCAACACCTGGGCGATATCGGAGAAATATCCGACCATCCGCCAGGTCGGCCTGTGCCATTCGGTGCAGGGCACGGCGATGGAACTGGCCCACGACCTCGACATCCCCTACGACGAAATCCGTTACCGCGCGGCCGGCATCAACCACATGGCCTTCTACCTCAAATTCGAGCATCGCCAGGCCGACGGGTCCTACCGCAACCTCTATCCCGACCTGTTGCGCGCCTATCGCGAGGGCAGGGCGCCGAAGCCCGGCTGGAACCCGCGCTGCCCGAACAAGGTGCGCTACGAGATGCTGACGCGGCTCGGCTATTTCGTCACCGAAAGCTCGGAGCATTTCGCCGAATACACGCCCTATTTCATCAAGGAGGGGCGCGAGGACCTGATCGAGAAATTCGGCATTCCGCTCGATGAATATCCGAAACGCTGCATCGAGCAGATCGAGCGCTGGAAAGGGCAGGCCGAGGCCTATCGTTCAGCCGACAAGATCGAAGTCCAGCCGTCGAAGGAATATGCCTCGTCGATCATCAATTCGGTCTGGACCGGCGAACCCTCGGTGATCTACGGCAATGTCCGCAACAATGGCTGCATCACCTCGCTGCCTGCCAATTGCGCCGCCGAAGTGCCCTGCCTCGTCGATGCCTCCGGCATCCAGCCGACCTTCATCGGCGACCTGCCGCCGCAGCTGACCGCGCTGATCCGCACCAATATCAACGTGCAGGAACTGACGGTGCAGGCGCTGATGACCGAGAATCGCGAGCACATCTATCATGCCGCGATGATGGACCCGCACACGGCAGCCGAACTCGACCTCGACCAGATCTGGTCGCTGGTCGACGATCTGCTCGCCACCCACGGCGACTGGCTGCCCGAATGGGCACGCACGGCCCGCAAAGTACAGGCCGCCTGACCTACTCTCCCAGGTAAGGCGTCAAGGAGCCCCGCGGTGGCAACAACCGCGGGGCTCTTTGCGTGGGGATGGGGCTTTTTGCGATTTGGGGACGTGACTCGCATGGCCGGATCGACATCCTGTCACCACTTTCTTGAATGCACCTTCAGAGCCGAATCGAAGGCGCTTAACCGAAGATAAGGCGAAGCATCGAAGCACGGCGGTAGGACGCAGCGCAACAGCGACGGCTATCGCGAGCGGTTGTTGGGTTAAAACGAAAGAGCCTCAAGCTGCTGCCAAAATTCCGGCCGGATCGTCCGCTTGGAACAGATCTTCCTAATATACGTTTGTGGGAAGCCTGCCCCACGGAGGACGCCATGATCAGCATCTGGGATGCGAACGTCGAATTGAAGATAGATGATCGTTTTCACGTCGTCAGGAGCGCTCGAGAGGCGGTCGCATTTTTGAAGAAATACTGGCCCGACAACAGAAGCGCGAGCTACGCGACAGCGCGGAAGGTATGCCTGGACGCGGCGAATGGCGTTGTTCCCGGTGCGGAAGCGCGAGCTGCGTTTGAGGCTGCGGCGAAGGAGGCCGGCATCCTGCGACAACCTTAGGGATTCCTTGTTCGTTGCCTGCCATCGAACAGGAGGCGCTGGCGCAGTGCCATGAGGAGCGACATGACAGAGAGCGATGCACTCCGCCAGGAAGTCTATCGGCTTGCCGCGGCGGCCGAAGCTGACTCAGAAACAACGTCGAATTTGAAGGCGCTGGCCGTGCAGCTCTGGGCAAACTTCGACGAATTCACGGTCGAGGACCTGGAAGATATACTGAGGGACGAATGGAGAACTCGCGGACTGCCGTTCAACGACAACGCGGATGTGTAGGCGCTTCTAGAATTGGAGACGTCTGTGCTACCTCAGAGGCCTCTTTGCTGCGTTCGCAATCGGGCCCCTAGCTGACCTTTGTTCGATCTATGACGCATGCTACTCGTGAGCAGCGGCGCCGATATTTTCCGCGCGTCGGGTTCCCAAAATTATTGTACCTGAAAGTACCCAAAAAGTCCCTATAGTCGGATCCCTTGGGGAAAATCGGCCATGGACTTCGCACTCCTTTTTAACCTGTTCCGGAAGCCCAAGCAGGCTAGCGTCACTGACGTCACACTCTGGCACAAGCACGAGTCACTCCTCCCGGTGCCACTCGTCGACGCCGCCGGCCGAAACCCATCGGGACAATCTGGCGCCGGCTGAACGGTGTGCAATGGGAATATAAGCAGGACCCGGAAACGATTGAGGAATTCGATGCTCGACAATATTGAGGCTTAAAGCGCTACTGTCGCACGGAACCGACGCCTCTGCATTTGTCACGTCGGCTGCGGCCCAGCATCATCGTCATGCCTTCCTCCGCGGACAGCGACGATGATATCGGATCGAGCGCCGAGGTTGGTTCGACGTAAACAGCCAGGCCGTGTTTCTAAAGCGGGCGAAACACTCTCGATGGGCTAGTAACCGCCTATCTCACCGCGAACTGGGCCTATCCCCTGCGGCTGTGCATAGGTTGTGTTGTCCGATCCGCTAGTTGCGCATCCTGCGAGTGTCATGAAGACGATTGCTGCTGCGGCCAAAAGGTTTTTCAGAGGCACGGCGTTCTCCGATCATGGCAGGCTGCCCAGGCCTCAAGGGCCATGCCGAGGATTTTCCGTTAAATCACCTACAATGGCAAGCGCGTGGTTAGCTGGCGGTAAGTAGCGATACGGCCTCTTCAAGCCTCTGTCTGGATAGTCGCTCGGCGAGGCATCTTTCCCCAGCACGCTGACATAGATGTGGGTGCTGCTGGTGAACGCCCTGACGCAAGTCCCTAGGGGGCGTAGTCGGCCAGCGCAGAAAACCTGGTTCCTGCTCACCAGCAGGAACCAACTGCTTCAGAAATCTGCCCCTCAAAATGTCAGCGATAGTCGATGCCGCAGGAGCAACGACCCGACGGGGATCGATGCATCCCCGACCGGCACGTCAGATGGTGGCCTTTGGCCTCAATCAGGCAAACCACGCACGAAGCTGAGCGAAAAACCCGTCTGGTTTGGAGCCTGACATCTTCCGCAAACGGCGAGCGACGACTGCCGCGCTGACGCGTTCACCGAAATGGCAGAAGCAGACAAGGTCGTGCAATTGCTCATCGCTGAGTTCGAAGAACCGTTTGGCTTCGCCATAGCTGTCATTTTCCATTCCTGCCGCGCGCAGAATCGGATCAGCGAATGCAACGGAGATCGGGGTGCCGTCATCCCTGAGAGCAAGCCGATCGGCCATCGGCTGATATTCGGTTTCGTGAAGCGTCTTCAGAAACGGCCTGGGGCTGCGTTCGAGACTTTCGGCCCAGCGTTCAAGCCGTTCGCGCCGCGTTATTTCAAGGCGCTTGCAGGTCGGGCTGACCGTTGCGATGGATTTCAACTGGTCTAATGCGTACTGTTCCATTTCGGCCTCCTATCTCCGGAAAAATAGATGGTCCGCCTCCCAAAAACAGCGTCGCTCAGGTCGCAGCCGATGTCCAATCACGATTGAAAACGGCATCTCGTTGACGTTTCCGTAATCACTCGAGGCGCCTTTGCTTGCTGACCGGCTCTTTTCTCATAGGGTTTCTGCGCCATCTCATACCAAGGCAACCAGACAGGGTTCGGTATGGACGAGATATTCGAACAGCTTCTGCACCTTTCCGCACGCACCGAAACGCTGATTGCCGTCTACGATGGTCATGACCGGCTGCGATACGCCAACAGCGCCTTTCGTTCGGTCTATTTCATCGAGCCGGATGAAACTCCACTCTGGCCGGATCTCATGTGGCGCAATTTCGAGCTGGGGCGCGGCACAGTCATTCGGACGAGCAATTTCGACGAGTGGCTGCGCTCGACACAGTCGCGCCGCGGCAAGATCGGCTATCGCGCTTTCGAGACGGACCTCTACGATGGCCGATGGTTCTGGATGACCGAGGCTGTCCAGAAGAACGGTTGGATGTTGTGCATTGCGAGCGACATCACCAGTCTGCGAGCGCATGGCAGGACTGTCCGGCAAGATCGCGATCAGGCGATCAAGGCGTCTTACACCGACGAACTCACCGGTGTCGCCAACCGCCGCTTTGTGATGGCCCGCGTCGAAGACATGCTGGTGGCCGCTGAGCACGGAAACAACGGATGCCTTGCGGTATTCGACATCGACAATTTCAAACACATCAACGATCGGCTTGGTCACCAGGCCGGGGATGTCGTCCTGCGCGATTTTGCGCATCGCATTCATCAGAATGTTCGCCGCAACGATTGTTTCGGGCGGGTCGGCGGAGAAGAGTTCCTGCTCGTGATGCCGGCAACCGGTCCGGAAGACGCCATTGCTATCGTCGAGTGCATGCTGACGGTGATCCGCTTCTCCCGGCCTCTGCCGGGATCTCCCGACTTCAGCTACACCTGTTCTGCCGGCATCGCCGCCTGTGCCCCGTCAGACAGCGCGTCGGACCTTTATCGACGCGCCGATCAGGCACTCTATGCTGCCAAGTTAAGCGGCCGGGACAGGGTGCGCGCAGCCTAAGTGCCTAATGCATGTCGCCCGGAAGTGTGCAGCGGTTCCGGGACAACGACATGCATAAAAACAAAAGGCTATACGGTTGAACCTCAATTTGATCAGGCGACTTCGTCGCGCCGCAGTCGTGGCGGACGGCAATCTGGACCTGTTTGCTGAGGCAGGAACTAATGTAATCGGGGCGTGATTTCCTAAATCCCCGACCCGTAGAGCTCCTGCTCATCGTCGCCTTCCCAAGGGGAGGGCATCGAGGTGCGATTGGCCGAGGGCATCGGCATCCAACACTTCAATTCCGGCTCGGCATATTCGATGATGTGCCCGGGCGAGGAATCCGAGGCGCGCCAGCCTTCTGCAGCGAACTGATCGCCATTCGACCAATAGGCGAGGTCAACTTCCGCCGGCCCCTGTTCGGACGGGCGGATCGTGACGAGGATCCGGCTACCGTCTCTCGGTGCGCTTGCCATGTCGCGCCAGCGGTCTGTGTCGTCCATCGTTTTTCCTCCTGCCTCGCTGCAGGTTGCAAGTGTCGCCTCGCGATCGGGAACGGTCAATTGAAACTTTGTGCCGAAGTTCTCCGACTCGCTGCGCGCGCGGCAACTATTAGAGGCCATGATGCCTATCGCCGTTCACCTGCGAACGGCTGTATTTGAAGGCGCGGTGCATGCTCAAAGCCTTCGACTTTTCGGAAAAGGTATCAATTTTAAAGCGCAGCCAGAAGAGGTAGTCCAGGACAAGCGGATTCCCCTTTGCTCTCCCTTGAAAACGAAAGATTGAGATCGAAAGGCGGGCTACGGCGGCAGGTTCCATTTCGTTCAAGGCGACCGGCGACATACACCCTGTGGACTTGTTCGGTCTTGGAACCGCATCCTAGAGGCTTGGGCGGTTCGCGGGCCAAAGCTAGGCATTGTTTCGCTCAAGCTTTTCTAAATGCTCGGAGCATACGGTTTTGACCAACTCAAGTAGGTCGGCCGTTCGCTCCCCAAGCCAAAGAAGGGCTTCTTCGGTGATCTCGAAATGCGCGGAATACCGTGCCTTCACGTAAGCTTCGTTTAGCGTGTTGAACCAGGCACGTTCTTTGTGCTGATCGCGAGGAAAGGCCTCGATTAGTCTTCGGTCCTGCTCCTCGGCAAGCGAGCGGAGGAACTTGATGTTGTGGGATGGCGGGCCGTAATTAGTGAGTGTAAGCAGGACACAGGAAAAGGCCTGCTCGATCGATTGATGAAGCTCAAAAGCCGCCACGCGGAGTTCTTTCTCGCTCACGTAGAACCGAAATCCCTTTAAAAATGCCTGCGCGAGCGAAAACCGATCCGAGTGGTGCTCTTTCGCCACCCGTAGTCGATCTGCCGGCGAGAGTGGTGCCGGCTCGGGAAGCGCTTCATCGTCGAGTTCGTAAAGAACGATGCCTTCCTTGCGAATGTCGGAGAAGAAATACTGCCCTTCCTTGAGGTAGGAGTTCACCTCCCGCCTGGAATGGACGATGAAGCTCACTGGTGTTTCGATCGAGGCTTCGTGGATCAGCCGGTCGGCGGCCTTGTGCCAGTATTCGGCGAACTCGCAGAGCTTGCGGTTGTTGACGATAATCAGCAGATCGAAATCAGAGCGGTATCCCTTCATCGTGAAAGGTTCATCGACCCATCCGCCCTTGGCGTAGGAGCCGAATAGGATGATCTTTAGGATCCTGCCGCGCTTCTTGAAATCAGCCGTGCCTTCTTTCAGCGCATCCTCGAATTCCTCATGGAGGATCTCGAGAACTCGCCCGAGTTCTCGCTGTTTGCGAAGAGGCATATGGTTGAGGGATGATTTCATCTTGGAGAGCAATAATCGTGGGGCGGCTTGAAATAATTTTTGAGAAGTTAGGCCATTGGCCGAGTCTACACTGCTTGCCCTAAACCACAAATCGCAAATTGACTGATGGTCCGTCCTAGAAAAGGAGGCCGCGACATGACCTCAGGGCGTCCGCTCAAGCCGCGCAACCTTCACGCGAGACCGGACGTCGAGTTCCACCTCGGAGATGATCGACGGTCACACTCGGCTCGACGGCGTCGTGATCGTCGGAGCGACGAACTACCCCGACGCGATCGACGCCGCCCTGCTGCGGCCGGGACGTCTCGACCGTCACATCAGCATCTCGCTGCCGGACGGCGAAGAGCGCAAGCTCCTTTCGCGCATTTATTTCGGCCACGACCTGTCCGACGGTGACGTCGAAGCGATCGCGGCGGCGACTGTAGGGTTCGCTGGAGCACACTTCGAGAGGGCCGGCCGTGAAGCGAGGAGAGCTGCCCGGAGAGCAGGGCGGCCGGTCTCCATCGAAGACGTTATGGTCATCCTTCTCGCGCCAAAAAGTATCTCGGGCGGCGGACGTAGAATGGTCGCGGTACACGAGGCCGGGCACGCCGTCGTCGGAATTCGACTGGGGGTCGGCCATTTGAACACCGTAACCGAGTCTTGGGAGGCGTATGCCTCGCAGCCGCTGGGGTTCGCGCACTTTCAGCAGACGACCTCCTCTGGGATAGGCAAGGGTATCTCGACCACGTCGCCATGACCCTAGGTGGACGGGCTGCGGAGGAGGTGAGCCACGCGGCCTCCTTCGCGCTCATCGCCTACGCGTCCAATTATGTGAAATGCCACTTTCCGGACGTCTTCTGCGCAGCGCTGTTGAACCGCCAGCCGATGGGTTTCTATGCGCCGGCTCAAATCGTTGGCGATGCCGCGAAGCACGGCGTCGAAATCAGGCCCGTCTGCATCAATCGGTCGCGATGGGACTGCACGCTCGAGAGGATCGACAACACCGACCGCCACGCGGTCCGCTTGGGGATGCGCATGGTGAGAGGCCAGGCGACTGCAGATGACGACATGTGGCGGCGATCCAAGGTTCCGGCGGCGTCGCTCGTCGAGCTGGCCGAGGCCGACGCCTTTTTGTCTCCCTGATTCGCATCGTCACGGAACCGAATCAATGTTCACGCTTTGATTCGCTACACGTCCAGTAGGGTCTCGCGTCATGAACAACTCCCAGATCCAAGTTCCCATCCGACCGCTTCACGTCGAGATCGAAGGTCTCGCCCGGTACCGACAGGCGCACACCGTCGATGAACTTGCAGGACTTCTGCTTAGTGTAAGCTGGCCTTCCAGCGGCAAGCAGTCGGCCGAATTTCACAGAGCGCTTGCGACGTCGCTGGACGCGATGGAACTCTACCTCGATCCGGAGATCGCCCGCGATGCGTTCGTGAAGGCGGCCCATGCCGCAGGGATGCACGTCCTTCCGGACGACATGTCAGAAATGAAGATGGCGAGCTGATAGAAGGAAGGCTACGAGAAGTCGGCCGTAAGGCGAACTAGGCAGCCATCTGCTGCAGACGCAGCGTCCAGCCCAGCGGAGATTCGTGAGCTGCTGATCCGTCCTGATCGGCATCGCTCCGCATGAACGAGACCACCCAGTCTGCCGGCATGGCACCGGGAACGTCCTCGGTCTCGATGATCGATATGATTTCCTCGACCGTGTCGAGGCCGCTGCGGGTCGACCGGCCTTCGCGTTCCAACGTCCAGAGATAACGTGTCGTCATGTCCCGGACTTACGCCGACGGTCGGACCCGTACAAGGCCGTCTCGACGGCTTCCACAAGCTGCTCAGGCGAAGCCGGCTTCATCAGAAGATGACCTTCTGCGAACGCTGGCTCCAACTCGGAAACGGATTCAGTCTCGCCCGAATAGACAATGAACGGAATGCCGCAATCGACGAGATGCCGCGCGACGGCAGTGCAGACGCCGTCCAAAAGGCGGGGGTCGACAATCGCGGCGGACGGCGCGTTTTCCTTCAGCCAGGAAACGGCGTCCGAACCGGCCGAGAGCGTTACGAAGCTGCGCTGGCCACATCCCTCCAGAACCGTTTCGATATCGATCGCGATGAAAGGTTCGTCTTCAAGGATGAGGATCGTAGGCATGTTTCTCCTTCTGGGGCAGCGCAAGAGTATCGAAAACGACAGTGCCTGTCACTTCCGACTGAAGTCCGAGGATCCGTTCGGAGAGTCGCCGTCAATCAAAACTTCGCGGGTATCCACTGCATTATTTAGCATTTTCTTATCTATCCGTCGTTGACTTTCGTGGTCGCTGAATCATGTCCGTTAAAGAGGTAGGAGAGGCGGCTCCATGCAGAAAGCAGTCCTGGTAGTGGAGGATGAAGCGCTCATTCGCTTCGTCGCTGTCGACGTTCTCGAAGATGACGGCTACGTGGTCTATGAGGCGGGCTCCGTCCTCGAAGCGGTTGGGATCCTGTCGAGCCGGAAGATCGACGTCGTCTTCACCGACGTGGACATGCCCGGTGGCCTGACGGGCGTCGACCTGGCGAAGCTCGTGGCAGACGTCTATCCAGAGATCGGCATTCTTGTCACCTCGGGCAGATACCATGCTGGCCCAGACGTCCTGCCAGCGGGCGCGAGATTTCTCCCTAAGCCGTATGACCTCGGGCTCCTTTGGTCACACGTCCGCGAACTGATGCCGCGCGGGGCGTCCTGTCGTGCCGGCAGATCAAGCTAAAAGAAACAGACGCAACTCTTTGGAGTCTTTGTGCGTTTCCCGGACGCCGAGAGTGCACCCAATCTGTGACAGTGCCACCCCGTAACCTGTGAAACCTCCGCAGCGGTGTCCGCCGGCGTCTGCGTCGGTTGAAGATCGCCCTGTACCGGACGCGACGTGCCGGAGGTCGTCGAGGATTCGGGCGGCCGCCGTCCGGTCGAAGCGGATTCGACCTCGTCGCCTAACTGCCTCCCAATCATGCCGGGCTGGAACTACACCGTCCGGCTCTACTGGCCGCACACCGAAATTCGGGAAGGAAAATGGAAATTCCCCGAACCGGTCATGGCACAATGAGCGGGGTTGCCCGATAACCCGGTATCGGGTGGCAGAACCGCATGCCTGTTGGAGCCTAAATAATTTCGGAAGTGTGAGCGGCACACCGCTTTCGCTCCGCCATTTGTTCGCAGGCGATGATTGCAGAAGGGACTTGTTGGTCGACTGGCCGCTCGCGAACCATTGGTGCCAAGGTTTAATGCGGGCCTTCCCAAAGCGAGTTTGAAAAGGGTGCTCCGGATCAGGGGCAGACACCCTTTTCGTGCTGAGTTTTGCAGCTCAGCGGAACGGAAATTAGCAGAGAGATTGCTGTCTACCATCGGACCGAAGTCCGACTCACTCGCAATAATTCGTCGATGTCAGTGCCGAGGTGAGACATCAATCAATGCGTCCCTCAAACCGTTTGCGTATCTCACTGCCACGCTCACCGGCATCGTCAACCAAGCAGAGCCGAATCGTGGAACTCTTACCGTGGAATTATCCGCGGGCTGAAGGTAATGGCCTCCGATGTGACTATGGAAAAGAAAGCGCTAGCGGCTGAGATCAATCCGGGTACCAATTCGACCCCCTGGATCCGCAGTCATGTCGTCGGTCGATGGCGCCAACGGAGGCGGATCGATCTCCCGACGATGACGCAGCGTCAGTATCGCCTTCTGATTGGGAAGACGAGTTAGTGGCGCCGTCGACTACACGGACTTTATCCACCGCTCTGCGACGCGCCGACTTCGACGAGCTCTGGAAGCCGGCTGTGACAGACTCCTGCGCGAACGACTTTTTTCGAAGATTGGCCCGGATGGCGGATACATCCCCCGCACCCAATGTTGTGCCACCGGCAATCCGGGAAATGGCCTCGCTCCGCGCTTCGTCGTCCGATGTCGCCAAAGCTTTCAGGACTGGAAACTGAACGCGTGCTTCGCGCAGCAACTCCTCGAAGTTCTTCAAGGTCTTCGTTATAAGTCGCTTACCTTCTTGAGGTTAGAAGGGAGAGACCGCATCAGGGCCTGGGAACGCTCTTCGCGCCCTCGCGGGAGACGTCAAATGTCAAAAAGAGCGACAGCGCTCAGGACTGGGAACAAAGGCCTCCAGTCGAGGTTTAGGATTGCGGCCAAGGCCGCTTTTGTTAAGCCATGGGAGGCTACAGTGCCAAGCGAATTCACAGAATTAAATGGCCCGCCAAAGCCGTCATCGCCAACATCCACGCCATCTCCAAGAGCGCCTGCGCCCCCGCAGGCGGAGCCTTCACTCGCGGACTTGAAATCTAAGTTGGCCGATGATGTCACCGCGGCCAGAGACACCATAAAGGAAGGCGCCGATACCGCCGTCGAAAAGGTCAACGAGGCTATTTCCGAGCAAACCTACTTCGCAGCCCGCCAGGTTGGCGGCATCGCGACGGCGCTTGAGAAGGTCGGCGCGGAACTGGAGGCATCCGACCAGCCAGAGGTCGGACGGTATGCCAGGCAGATCGGACGAAGCGTCCAGACCGCGGCCAAACGAATGGAAGGCAAGGACCTCGGCGAAATCGCGGTGATGGCCGAGGAATTCGGCCGCAAGCAACCGCTAGCATTCCTTGGAATTGCGGCACTTGCGGGCTTGAGTGCGAGCAGGTTTTTGACCGCCTCCGCCAAGCGATCGCCCACGGAAGCGATTGGCCAAACCGTTGCAGTTGGACGCTCGGGGTCATCGGCGGCGGGAGGAGAAATCAATGGTTAAGTCTGTCGATAGTACCCCACTCTCAGAGCTCGTTGGCGGTCTCGTGGCCGATGTCACGGGGCTGCTTCGCAAGGAAATCGATCTCGCCAAGACCGAGGCGTCCGAAAAGTTCTCGCAGGTGCTTCGCGGTGTCGAAGTGCTTGTTTTCGGGCTTGTCCTGGCGATTGGCGCTGTCGGCGTCCTGTTGAGCGCCCTCGTTGGGGGGCTTGCGGCGTTCCTGGTGACCGAGGGTTTTACAGAGACAAGTGCCAGTGCCCTCGCGTCCCTAATCGTCGGGGTCGTGATTGCAGTCATCGCGTGGGCGTTGGTTTCCCGTGGCCTGGCCGCACTTCGTGGAAGCAACTTGAAATTGGATCGAACCGCGACCTCGCTTCGCCGTGATGCCAATGTTGTCAAGGAGAAGATCTGATGGAAACGACAGTTGGAAGAACATCTGCTGACCTTCAGCAGGAGATCGATCAAGATCGCCGGCGGATCGGAGATCGCATCGACGCCATTCAGGAGCGAATGTCGCCAGGCCAGTTGATCGATGAGGTCTTGGCTTATGCAAAGAACAGTGGTGGGGGAGAGTATGTCAGCAACCTTGGCCAAGCCCTCAAGGAAAATCCCCTGCCTGTCGCGTTGATGGGGGTGAGCCTAGCCTGGCTGATGGCAAAGGGAACCTCCTCTTCAAATGTGCCTGCCAGTTCCCGGACCGCGGCTGAGTATCCCCTGTATCCGGTGAACGGACCGGTCCGCCGTCTTGGCCCTCCCGAGATCGAAAACGGAATGCGCTACAGCCATTTCGCGGACAGCTCCGGCAAGAGGCTGAAAGCGCTGACCGATGAAACCGGACGCCGTGCTGGTCACTTCGTCGACGAAGCTGGCAAGACCTACCGTGGGTTTGCGGACGCCAGCGGCACGCAGATCGATCAGATCAGCGACGAGGTGGGTGCGATGTTCGACGCGGCAACGGGCTGGGCAGCGGAGAGATGGGAGCAGGCAAAAGACGCCGCAAGTGCAGTTGCCGGCTCGGTGTCTGACCGATCTTCTTCGGCGGCGACAAGCCTCCAGGAACAAACCACCAAACTTAATCAGGCGATCCTTACCCAGTTTCGCGATCAGCCGCTGGTCGGCGGTGCATTAGCTTTTGCGGTGGGCGCGGCTATCGGCGCGGCGTTGCCGCACACCGACACCGAAGACGAATTTCTCGGTGACGCCGCCGATTCCACGAAAGAGCGGCTCACCGCCGAGGCATTGGATGTTGTCGACCAAAGCAAAGAGGTCGCCTCGGAGGTCTACGAAAAGGCCGCATTGGTCGCGTCAGATGCCCACGACGCGGTTAAGGATCGCCTGATCACGGAGGTCGATGCGTTCAAGGCGGGTGCTCAAGGTAATGATCGCACCCCATCGAATTGAGGAGTGCGAGGAGACAAGTTATGTGATTGCAGACGAAACGCCGTCGCGGTCGCAGTGAAGGCATTTCTGCCGTCCACGATCGGCGTTGCCCTTGCCGTCGTTGTGATAAGGGCGACCTCGGAGACCTGAAGGCCAGCCTGCGATATGACTGAGCACTTACGCATACGATGTGCGCCTCCATCCATGTCGAGCGCATAGGTTTTCCTTTGAAGATAGGGGTGGGCGGTGAGCAGCGCGGAACTTTCGAAGACCACCAAGGCGCCGACCGGCGAACCCTATCGACTTGCAGAGGGGGAGCTTCGCAGCAAGCTGTCGGGCAGCACGATATTGATCCTCATTGGAGTGGCCGTCATCCTCCGGCTGGGCCAGGAGATCTTCGTTCCCCTCGCGCTGTCGCTTCTCCTTTCGTTCACGCTGGCCCCGATCGTCTCTTTCCTTCGCAAGCGCTCCGTTCCAAAGATCGCCGCTGTTCTTCTCGCAGTCGTGTCGGCGTTTTGCGCGATCGCCGTATTCAGCATTGTCGTGGCGACGCAGGTGACGAACCTTGCGGAGAACATCCCCACCTATCAAAGAAACCTGGTCGACAAGGTTCATTCCCTCGCCCAAGCGGGCGCCGGAAACGGCGTCCTCGACCATCTGAGCAGAGCGGTCGAACGCGTCGGCGCCGAGATCCAGACGCGGGCCATCGAAAGCAAGAGCCCGACCGCCCAGACGCCCACGACTCGCGAACCGATGCCAGTCGAGATCGTGACACGTTCCGATCCGATCCAGACGCTAGGCAACCTTCTTCTGCCGCTCATCAGCCCGTTCGCGACCGCTGGTCTCGTGGTCGTGCTGGTGATCTTCATGCTGCTCGAGCGAGAAGACCTGCGCGACCGTTTCATCCGGCTGGTTGGTTTGGGAGACCTTCACCGGACGACCGCGGCTCTCCAGGACGCAGGCAAGCGGGTCGGGCGATACCTGCTGATGCAGTTGGTGGTGAACACGCTCTACGCAGTGCCGATCTCCATGGGCCTGTGGGCGCTCGGCATTCCGAACGCCATCCTCTGGGGGCTGCTCACACTTGTTCTGCGGTTCGTGCCATATATCGGCGCGATTATCGGCATGATCCTTCCGTTGTTTCTGGCCCTCGCAATCGCGCCTGGCTGGTCTCTCGTGGTCTGGGTCGGCGCTCTCTATCTGACGACAGAACTGATCAGCAACAACGTGCTCGAGCCATGGCTCTACGGGGCCAACACCGGTCTTTCGCCTCTGGCGATCATTATTTCGGCGATCTTCTGGTCGTGGCTATGGGGGCCGCTGGGACTGATGCTCTCGACGCCTTTGACTGTTTGTCTGGTCGTGCTCGGAAGACATGTCCCCCAGTTCGGCGTCCTCGATGTCCTGCTTGGCAACGAGCCGGTTCTGGAGCCTCACGAGAAGCTCTACCAGCGTCTGCTCGCGGGCGATCCGAACGAAGCCTCCGACAACGCCGAGGAGTTCCTGCAAGAGGAATATCTCGTCGACTATTACGACAATGTAGGCCTTCCTGCGCTCCTGCTTGGCGAGACCGACCGTCAGCGCGGCGTATTGTCAGAAAACCAGATCATTCTGGTGGCGTCCAGCTCGCTGTCTTTGGTGGAGAACCTGTCGGACATTGCAGAGGAGGAGGAGAACGAGGACGAGACCGCATCGGATGCCGGTCTCGAAACGGGTTCCGAACTGGAACTTCCCGATGGCCAGGGCCGCTCCTTATTGTGCATCGGAGGCCGCGGCGGTCTGGACGATGCGGCCGCCGCGATGCTTTCGCAGGTGCTGGAGGTCCAGGGAGCAACGTCCACGACGTCATCATATTCCGACCATGCCGCGCGAGGATCTCTCGCTTTTCCCATCGACAGGGTCGACACGGCGATCGTCATATATCTAAACGGCAATTCGAAGTCTCGCGCTCGTCAGATCGTTCGACGACTGAAGCGACTTAAGCCTGACCTGCGCGTAGGGCTTCTTATGCCTACGGCGAATGGTCTGGACTATGCGCCGATCGACCCGTCCGAGATCGATGCCGACTTCATCGAGACGTCGATAGCGCAGGCGGCTCGATCCGGCCTAGTCATGTCGACGCCCGTGAGTCTCAAAACCGTAGTTCGGAAGATTGCGCGACGCGGACTGCCTTCCGGCAGGCCATCCGCTGCATCGAATTGAAATCGGTTCTCCGTCGCCACTCGTATTCCTTGACGGTGCTGGTGCGAATCCGACGCGGTCGCGACCTTGCACTCCGATGGCCTTCGGACGACATGCCACGCCAACACCGCCGCCACCGGGATCTGGACACGCGTCGACGGCACGCATTCGCACTTCGAGCCGGAACGTTCGACCACCGGCACGTGAAAGCGGGGGAGGTGCCCTGATCAGCGGGATCAGCTTCCATGTGAACACCGCTTCGTCCGACATCTCCTCGCGCTTCGGCAAGGGCGACATCGACACCACAGGCTATGGCTTTGACGGCACCTGACCTGGTACGGCAAGAGCGCCTTCGACGTCGACACGCAGGCTGCCGTGACCTGGTACGATAGCGATCTCAAGTCCTCGACGCTTCAAACTTCGCTTGCCGACGGCCTCGGTTATAGGTTCGCGTCATGTCCGTTCCATTCGAGCCGATCGTGCCCCCCGCAACCGGACCCCGCTCGCTTTCCTGGCGAGGAGCCTTCTCCTGATCCGGAACCGGAGGAGGGCCGCCGCGCCAATCAGCCGTACATCGTCCCATTGCCCCGACGTGAGGAATGCTTTGCCAAGGCCTTCGCCTCATATCAGTCCGCCACTGCGTCATGGAGAGCGCCATGAACGCGCGGTGAAGACGTGCCGTGGCGCTCTCAACGGGGCTATTGCCAGCATCGTCGCGCGCGAGGCCTTCGTGGCGGCCTGCCTCGAAGCCGGCATGCCGTCCATCCTTGCCCCGTGGAAGAGAAAGCCGAGAACGCATCCGGCTCGGCCAGCACGTCTCGTTGCCAGTTAAAGTAGAAACGATGATCTCGCCTCGGGTGGGGCGAGGTCTGGCATAAGCGCGCTTTTCCTCGTAAATGGCTGGGCGAACGCCGTGATGGAACTTCCGGCTGTCAGCCGGCATTTCGCTGTCGGACGGGAGGGCGTCGCAGCGTATGCAATCACCGAAACAGCGGTTCGTATCCTTCGCGTCCTCCATGGCGCGCACGAATGGCCAAACACTTTGCCAACGAGCTAGGCTTCGTTCTCAATGCTGAGATTCAACGGGTCGGTAGTTCGAACTGGTTCAAGGCGACCATTCGGAGAGAACCACTCCAAAGGGTTCTGCCGAGACCGAGAACGGACTGATTTTTCTCAGTAATGATCTACGCTTGCGCCGCAGTCATAAACTCGCGTTGAACCTCAACAGCTCTGGAACATCGCACGCTTTCGGTTCGGAAACCTGAGCATATGACCTGGTCTGGGCGATCATCAACGGCACGGAACCACCCACGAGGGCCGGCGCCGCACGACCGCATAAGTGGGAACGTAATTCCCGATCAGGGGTTACTGCGAAGCAGTATCTCGGAAGAGGGAAACATGATGCGTACTTTACGCGACAACGGACTGTCGATCATTCTCGCAACGGCATCGCTGTTGACGATCGGTGGCATGCTGGTAACGGGTTATTTTGTCTACTATGACGAACTCGCCGACCATGGTGCTGCGCAGATCGGACTGGCAGCCTACGCGGCGTCCGGGCATTTCCTTTCATCGCTTTTTGAGAACTGGGAAAGCGAATTTTTGCAGATGTCGGCCTACGTGATGCTGACCGCTTTTCTCTTCCAGCGAGGATCGGCTGAATCCAAGGACCCGGACGAGCCTGCCGAGCAGGATGAGGACCCTGCCTCAAGGCACAATGACCCAGATGTGCCGTGGCCAGTCCGCGTTGGCGGCTTCACAAGATTTCTCTATTCCTATTCGTTGGGGATCGCACTTGGCATGCTGTTTCTTGTAACCTTTTTGCTGCATCTTCGCTACAGTGCGGAAGCCGAAAGCGCCGAGGCGCTGATACACGGCCAGCCTCCAGTCACCATGGTCCACCATCTTGCCAGTGCGCGGTTCTGGTTCGAATCCCTGCAGAACTGGCAGTCTGAATTTCTGTCAACCGCGGTCGTCGTCGTTCTGTCGATCTTCCTGCGCTTTAAGGGGTCGCCGGAGTCAAAGCCTGTCGCTTCCTCGCATCGCGAGACGGGGGCCTGAACACTTCGAGATCTGTATGGACGGGGGGCATGTTTTTCGAAAGCTTCAAACTTGAGACCCTGCAGATAGCGTCCGGCGAGACGCGCGTGCCCGCGCTTCGCCTGGCCGGCCATCGCACCCAAGTTCGTGATGACGAAAAATTCGACCGGGCCGCTTTTGGTCATCCGCTGATAACGTTCTGGCATATTGAAAGCCGTTACCTTCGAGATAGTTATGCGTGACGGGAGGAGCGCATGGAAACTTCATTCAGTGACCCATTGCCACGCGAAGCGCACCCGACACCCCGCGCGGCTGGAAAGCATGGTTCGGTCCTGAAGCAGCTCGGTCCCGGACTGATTACCGGAGCCGCCGACGACGATCCAAGCGGTATCGCGACCTATTCGCAGGCCGGAGCTCAGTTCGGCTTCAATATGCTCTGGACGATGCTGCTGACCTATCCATTGATGTCGGCGATCCAGCTCATCAGCGCCCGCATCGGCCGTGTCACGGGATGCGGCCTCGCCACCAACATCGGGGCGATATGGCCCAAGCCAGTTGTCCTCGGACTGGTACTGCTTCTATTCGTGGCGAACACGATTAACATCGGTGCCAACCTTGCTGCAATGGGAGCTTCCGCGGAACTCGCCACTGGAATACCGAGTCTTCCGGTAACCATGGTTTTCGCTGTTCTGTCCCTCACGATGCAGATGTTCATTCGTTACGAAAGCTACGCCCGATATCTCAAATGGCTGACACTCGTGTTGTTGAGCTACGTCGCCGTTCTGTTGGTTGTCGAGATCGACTGGGTCGTGGCTTTGAAGGGCTTCATATGGCCGTCCTTTCCCCTGTCAGGCGACAGTTTTACGGTCATCGTGGCGATCCTCGGAACCACGATTAGCCCCTACCTCTTTTTCTGGCAATCGAGCCAAGAGGTCGAGGAGATTGATCGCAAGGACAGCGCAGAGCCGCTCAAGAACGACCCGAGACAAGCTCCGAAGGAACTCAAGCGGATCCGTCTTGACACCTTTGCCGGAATGGCGGTTTCCAACATCGTCGCGATCGCCATCATCATGAGCACCGCAGCCACCCTCCATGCTCATGGCAAGACCGACATTGCGTCGGCTGCCGATGTCGCCGAGGCCCTCAAGCCGGTTGCGGGCGAGTTCGCATTCGTGCTGTTCAGCCTCGGCATCATCGGGACCGGCATGCTGTCCATTCCGGTGCTTGCAGGATCCGCAGCCTATGCCTTTGGCGAGAGCCAGGACTGGAAATGTGGCCTGGAGCACAAGCCGTGGGAGGCCTATGGCTTCTATGGAGTGATCGCGGCCGCCACCCTGCTGGGACTTGGCCTCGAGTTTATGCCTATCGATCCCATAAAAATGCTGTTTTGGAGTGCTGTTATTAACGGTTTCGTCGCCGTGCCGATCATGGTGGCAATGATGACGGTGGTCAGCCGTCACGAACGAATGAAGGAATTTACAGCCTCCAAGACCGTTTTGTTCTTCGGCTGGGCCGCCACCGTGGTCATGGCGGTGGCGGCGATTGCAATGATCGTTCTCAAAACATGACGTCCGCTGGAACCTCCCTCGGGCTGGCGGATTTTTACCAATGCCAATTCAAGTGTTCACCTCGCGCAATGGTCACAACCTAATGCAGCACTGAAAGCTTCGCCTGCCTCTCCAGAAGACCTTCGACGGTACCAACAAGCCTCGCGGCCCGCCGCAAGATAATCGCCCCGGTTGCGCTCACCGCGATGTCGTTGGACATCCTTTCCATACAGCCTGCCACCTCCATCATTGCCGTGCCGAGCTCGCTGTGGCCCATCCGGTCCGCCAGCCGTGCAAGGCGGCGGATGTTCTCCACGTAGCGGGAAATCACCAAGAGCCGCTGTGGCACGGGATCATAGGTAGTGGTGACAATCCGAGGTCGGGTTTGCCTGACTTTCATGTTCGGCCTCCCGCTTATCCAAGCAAAACCCAATGGCGCGCGGGCCGCGTCTGCGAGCCCTCGTCTCGCCACTCGTCGAGCTTCTTGAGCGCGTCAAGAATGTCTCTGTATCGAACCGGACGGGGGAGGCCCGGCGGATGGCGTAGTTCCGGCAACGATTCGACCGCGTGAAGGTCAGAAGCCCACGAAGCGAGAATTGCTCGTTTCTCGTCACTCGAAAGCCGCGCTGAGACGACCTCCTCCGGGCGGTCGAAGTGTCGGTGCGGGTGAAGAATGTGCGACGCGGATATCGCGTCGACCGCGTCGTGGGGGGTAGTGTGTTCAGAGCCTTTCGTTTTCATCTTGCATCTCCTAAAAACTTCCAGCTAACGGAGCGAAAATCTCCAGGTGAAAAGGAGATTGTTTCAACGAAACCAGCATTCAAGAGGTTCGAAGCGCTCCGCTCAGATTTTTTTTGAAGCGCCTCTTGAATCAAAAAATGCTCGAGACCAGATCATTTCCGTCGGTCGCCCGATGGGGCCGACAGCAACCAGGAGACGCCGGATTCCGCGTCTCCATTCCAACTCGCTTTACGGAGGATTTGGTATGAGAAACGACTTCGATTTCGCACCGCTTTATCGGTCCAGCATCGGCTTCGACCGTGTCTTCAATCTCTTGACCAACGCGCAACAGCGCCTGCAGGCCATCGACACTTGGCCGCCCTACGACATCGTCAAGACGGGCGACAACGGCTATCGCATTCAGATGGCGCTCGCCGGCTTCGCCGACGCCGATCTCGAGATCACGCAAGAGCGCAACGTGCTCGTGGTGAAGGGTCAGAAGGCCGACGAAAAGGATGGTGAGTATTTACACCGCGGTATCGCCGGCCGCGCCTTCGAGCGCCGCTTCGAGCTCGCCGATCACGTCAAGGTGGAGAACGCCTCTTTGACGAACGGCCTTCTCAGCATCGAGCTTAAGCGGGAGATCCCGGAAGCGATGAAGCCCCGCAAGATCGCGATCGGCGGCAGCGCCGGAACACGGGCCCCTCTCCAGATCGAGGGCGAGAAGCAGGACGCCGCCTGATTTGAAGGAGGAGCGGGAGCGCTGTCTTGGACGGCGCTCCGGTCCATATGTGACCCCCAGCCCATCGATGTAAGAAAGCCGGCGTCCTTTTGACGGGCCTGGCTGCTGCAGTTGGCACCGATCGCTACCACAATACAATGCATCACAAGCAGGCGCCGCCACGACGCCCGCTTTCGCAGGTCGCGCTGCAGATCGGGTTGACCGAGGACGATCCACGACTTGGCCAGCTTGGCAACGTGTTATTCCGAGACCTCGACAAGATCGCCGACGGACAGCGCCGTCTTCGGGTGCGCGCTGCCTGATCAATGTCCGGACTGACTCCGTTTTCCCAGAGACGAGGACGGGCGGCTTGTTAGCTTGCATGGCATGGCCATACTCCTCGGCCTCCGGACGTGGCCAACGACGTCCTATCACTCCGGTAATCCCGTTCCCAACAGGCCCTGTCTGAACTTCTCAGTCTGTTCGGCAGTTTCGACCACGATCCCTTGCGCCAAAAACTCCCTGATCGTCAGATCTGGGTGATTTTCGCGAACGCGTTTGGCAAGTGCGGCAGCTTCCTGGGAGCGGCCCGCCATCGACAAGCAGGCGATCATCCGGGTGCTGGTATACTTTCCGGGGTTCGGTAGCTGCTTTAGCGCCGCTAGGGCCTGCTCGTAGTCGCCCTTAAAATAGAGAAGATTACCCAAAACTGCGTGATACCAGTGAGGCGGGTAGGGGTTGAGCCGCATCCCTTCTTCGACCAAGGGAAGCGCTTCGTCTATACGGTTTCGCCTTGCCAGAAGTCCGCCGAGCTGGACCAATGCATGGGCGTCACTGGAATTGAGCTTATATGCCAGGCGGAATTCTCTTTCGGAGTTGTCAAAATCCTTCAAGTAAAGGTGAGCGAGCCCGAGTACACGATGGGCGCCAGCCTCTCCCTCGTCTAACTTTACGGCATGACGAGCAAGGGCGATCCCGTCGCGAAGTACAGCCTCCGGCGCGTTGGCATAGCCGGCGACCGCTATCCTCGCCAACGCAAGATGAGCGTGTGCCAGTGCAAAGCCTCCGTCGCCGGCAACCGCTGCTTCGAACATCTCCACTGCCTTGACGTTGTCATCCGGCTCGTAGCCTCTGAGATGCACGAGCCCTCGCAGATAATACTCGTAAGCAGCGAGGCTGGCCGGCCGCCGCCGGAGGGACTCTCGATAATCACAGCTTTCGATTTGGCCCACGAGATTTGCGACAATCATTTTCACGATCTCGTCCTGGATGCCGAAAATATCTGCCGCTTGCCGCTGATATTTCTCAGACCAGACCAACCGCTCCGTGTCGGCTTGGATCATCCGCACCGTGATCCGAACCTCGTCTCCCGACCGACGCATGTTGCCTGTCACGAGATAGTTGGCAGCGAGCTTGCGCCCAACTTCCTTTAAACCCTCCGAGCGATCACGGAACGTAAACGCTGAGGACACCGCAATCACCGACAAGCTCCTGAATCTTGCCAGACCGGAGATGATGTCCTCAGTAAAGCCGTCGACGAGGAACTCGTTCGCTGCTTCATCTGCGCTTTGAAAGGGAAGGACGGCGACGACAGTTCGAATTGACTGCTCTATTGTGGGAGTGCGAGGCCAATGCCATGCACGCACCGGCCTGGAAATATTCTTCAGATGTAGCAGTCCTCCATCTACAAACAGCCGCTGCAATTCCTCTGGGAGGATGTCGTGCGTTGCTTCTGAGATGCAGATGCCATCCGGTAACGCGTGTTGTTCGAGGCGCGCCGCAACATTCACGCCGTCGCCGAACACATCGTCCTGAGTGATCATGACCTCGGCGTAGTTTATACCAATTCGAATTCGAAGAGGATCGGTGCCACTGGCAGCTACAGCCTCGCTGGCCAGCAGATACTGTACCTGTAACGCCGTCGAGATGGCGACGGCCGGGCTGTCGAATATCGAAAGTAGGCCGTCACCCATAACTTTGATTGTCCGACCGCCACTCTTGAGGATTCGAGGCTTGAGGATCTCTTCTTGCAAGCGACTAACGCTTGCCAGTGTTCCTTCTTCTTCGGCTTCCATCATGCGCGAATAACCGACGACGTCCGTCGTCAGGATGGCCATCAGTCGTCGGGTGGTGGGCGAGGAGGACATCTGTGACAAATCCCGACTAAACGGCAAGTGCTTCGAATGGAATGTACAGTCTTACGGCACTGATGTCATTCACACGGAGAGATAACGCTCCGCAACCCTCCGTTGACAGAGCGCCGAGACCCGTGCCCGGATCCACCTCCGGGCTGCCTTGCAACGACATGATTCAGAGGCGCCTGCGTGAAAACCCATATGGGAGAGAGCATGCAGAAGTGTTTAGGCCTGCTAACGGCAGGAGTCTATCTTAGCGCATGTGTTGCACTAACTACACAACTCTCCGAAAACGAGCATGAATCGAGCAGAAGCGAAAACTACCTATCGATGTATCGCGCCAACATCTGCTATGAAGGCAGCGAGCCTATGATGGGGCTTGCTCTCCGAGCCTTTTTTCATGACATCGATAATTTGCCAGTGTGCGACAAGCACAGGCAAAATCAATTGTAGCGACATGGCTTTCCACCTGATCGAAATCTTTGCATTTTCCATGAGACGTTTTCTGAAAAGCGGCACGAAACGGGGCGGCCGGACTGTCGCGGCCGTTCTGATGGTTGTTGCTTGTGCCAATCCGTCTTTTTCGCAATCGCCTGTCCCGGCCGATAAAGCGCCGGAACAGGCGCCGGCTCAACCGACGCCTGCCATAAAATCCCAGAAGTTCGACGACTGGTATTATCGCTGCACCAGCGCTGTGGCATGCGAAGTCGCGCAGGTTGCACAAGTCGCCAAGGACGGCAAGAACGTCAATGTGCTCACGCTGGCGATATCAACTGCGCCAGCCGACGCCCAGCGCAAGGGCGAGAAAGGCAAATCACGGCTGGTGCTGACCGCCCTTCTGCCCCTCAACGTCTTCCTGCCTTCGGGCCTGTCGATCAGGGCCGACGGCAAACCGGTCGCCAAGCTCGACTACCGCAATTGCAACGCGGCCGGATGCTGGGCGCAACTGGCGCTGGATACGAAGACGACGACGGCATTGAAGAAGGGCGCTACCGCCGAAGGGCTGGTGCGGCTGATGAACGGCCAGGACGTCAATATTCGCTTTTCGCTGAAAGGGCTGAAGCCGGCCCTCGACGAACTCCAGTCCATTTCAGTGAAGTAGCCGAATTTCGAAATGACCGCAGAAATTCGATCCTTCCTCGTCGCCGGCACCATCTTCGGCATGAGCATCGCGCCCGCCTTCGCGCAGTCGCCTGCCGATGATTTTACGCGCCGCCAGGAAGAACAGGCGCAAAAGCAGCGGCTGGATGCCCTTCGCCAGGCAACGCCGGGCGGTGGCGCGGAGACGGAAAGCGGGCCTTTGCAAGCCGGCCAGGGCAAAGGCGCCTGCTTCGACATCACCCGTATCGAGATCGAAGGGGCGAACCTGCTGTCGCCGAGCGAACTCGGCAAAGTGACGGCGCCTTATGGCAACCGATGCGTCGGCCTCGCCGAGATCAACGCCGTGCTCCGGGATGTCACCCATCTCTATATCGATCATGGCTATGTGACCTCGCGGGCCTACGTGCCGCAGCAGGATATCGCCAAGACCAAGATCCTTCGGCTGCTGGTCGTCGAAGGCACGCTGTCGGACATCTATCTCAACGGCAAGAAAGTGGCCGGCAGCGGTTCGCTGGCAACAGCCTTTCCGGGTCTGATCGGCCGGGTCGTCAATATCCGCGATATCGAGCAGGGGCTCGACCAGATGAACCGGCTGCAGGCCAATGACGCCAAGTCGGCGATGCTGCCCGGCCCCAAGGACGGAACATCAATCCTCAACATCGAGAACCGCCCCGGCCGGCCCTGGCACGTCTCCTTCGGAAACAACAATTTGGGTCAGGAAAGCACCGGTTTTTCCAGAAGCTCCACGTCGCTCGGCTTCGACGATGTGCTCGATATCAACGATCAGTGGAATTTCTCCTACGAACATAGCGGACCGGACTATCCCTGGGGCAATGACGGCAGGGGCTATGGCAACAGCTATTCCGGCAGCGTCAGCGTCCCCTACGGTTATTCCACCGTTTCACTGAACGGGTCCTGGTACCAGTATGAAAGCGCCGTCGAAGGAAACTTCAGCACGCTCGAAACCTCCGGCAATTCGGGGCAGGCGGGTCTCGGCATCGATCGCGTCGTCTTGCGCGACAAGGATTCGATCACCACTGTCCGCAGTAGCCTGACCTACAAGCAGACGGATAACTTCCTGCTCGGCAACCTGATCGAGGTCGGCAGCCGCCGCTATACGGTCGGCGAGATAGGCATTTCCCATTCCCGCCGCATGTTCGGCGGCATCTGGGTATTCGACGCCAGCTATGACAAGGGGCTCGGTCTCTTCGATGCCGTGGAACCAGGGGATCCAGGCGCCGGTAACGCCGATCCGCGATTTTCGAAATTCAATGCCACGATCAGCGTGACGCAGCCGTTCACGCTGGCGGGCCGGCAGTTCGAGCTGACCTCGCTCATCAGCGGTCAATATTCTCCCGACAATCTCCTTGGCGCGGAACAGATCTCGCTAGGCAGCTACAGCAATGTCCGCGGCACGCGCGAAAGCGTGCTCTTCGGCAATAATGGCATGTTCAGCCACAACGAGATCGTCTGGAGAACGGGGTCCAACCAAGGCGGCGGCGCGGCGGCGAAGGCGTTCGGCGAGCTGCGCCCCTATCTCGGCTTCGATTACGGCCACATCTACGCGCAGCAGCGCTTCGATATGTCAGGCGGCGATCTCGCCAGTTGGACGTTCGGCGTCCGGACCGCCGGCGGCAATATCAGCGCCGACCTCGGCTATTCCGAGATTGTTGCAAGCAGCGTCGACGGTGTCGACGGCGGGCTCTTTTATTTCAGTGCATCCGCTCATTGGTAGTGAAGCGAGAAGTGAAGATGCCCCTCTGCATCAGGATGGTTGGGAGTAATAGCCAGCCATGATTGCTGCACCGCGATAAATGACGATGTTTTCTTCGGATTGCATTTACCTCAAGTACAGGCGGAAGTTGACCACGACCAATGGCTGTGGTCTCGGTCCTGCTGAAAAATTACAACTGCGGCGGGATTTATCCGTCGTGCAGACTTCAGGGCGCGGAAGACAGTGATGAGCGAAGAGCGGTTGGGGCGGACGGCGGCAACAAGGGGCGTCGCCGGCGCAAATGAAAGAGCTGGTCTCAGGCCGGCACGTCTTTTCAGGCAATCGCTGGCGCTCCTGCTCAGCAGTTTGCTCGTGCTACAGCCGATGCTTGCCAATGCCCAGTCGGTCTCGGCAAGCACCACGGCGCCCGCCGCCAATCAGCCGGGCGTCGGCACGGCGCCAAACGGCGTGCCGCTCATCGACATCGTCACGCCGAACAGCAAGGGCCTGTCGCATAACAAATACGACAGTTTCAACGTCGGCACGCCGGGCCTCATCCTCAACAACTTTAAGGGCGAGGTCGGCAACTCCAATCTCGGCGGCGTCACGCCGGGGAACCCCAATCTCAACAGCTCCGGTCCGGCATCGGTCATCCTCAACGAGGTGATCAGCGGCAACCGCTCGGCATTGAACGGTGCGATCGAGGTGTTCGGCGGACGAGCCGACGTCGTCATCGCCAATCCGAACGGCATCACCTGCGACGGCTGCGGCTTCATCAACACGCCGCATGCAACGCTAACCACAGGCGTCCCCGATATCGGCGCGGACGGCACGCTGAAGGGCTTCACGGTCAACGGCGGCGATGTCACCATCGGAACGAATGGCGGCAACTTCGCTGCCGGGCCTGGCGCGGTCGACCTCTTCGATATCGTCTCGCGCTCCGTGCACGTCAACGGCGCGGTCTTCGGCAAGGATCTTCGCGTCACGGCCGGCCGTAATCAATTCGATTATGCTACCGGCAACGCCACGCCGCTTGCGGCGACGTCCGGCACCCCAGAATATGCGATCGACGGTTCGGCGCTCGGCGCCATGCAGGCCGACCGCATCAAGATCGTGGTTACCGAGCGCGGCGCCGGCGTGCGCATGCGCGGCGACATGGCCGCCAATGCCGGCGAGCTGTCTCTGTCTGCCGACGGCAAGATCTCGGTCGGCAACGTCTCCGGCCAGCAGGGCGTTTCGATCTCCTCGAAGGCGAAGGTGACGGCTTCCAAGGTCACGTCGAAGGCAAAGGTCGCCGTTCAAGCGGATCAGGGCATCACCCTCGATACGGTCGCCGCCGATGACGATATCCTGCTGTCGAGCGGCAGCGGGTTGTTGAGTGTCGGCGGCGAGGTGAATAGCGCCGCCAACGTTGAGATGACGTCGGCCGCCGGAATTGCGGCCGACAGCGTCATGGCCGGGCAGACGCTTACCCTGTCCGCCACCTCAGGCGACATCCAGATTGCCGGTGCGGCAAAGAGCGGCGATGCGCTGGCGATCACCGCGACATCAGGCTCGATCGCCGCGGCCTCGCTTGTCAGCGGCAACAATCTCACGCTTTCCGCCGGCGCCGACATCGCCGTATCGGGCGATGTCCTGGCTGAGGGCGACGTCACGGCTTCGGGCCGTTCGATCGCAGCCGCGACGATCGCCTCCGGCGTCGATCTCGCCGCCACCGCTCAATCCGCCAATGCCGCACTGGTGCTGCAGCCGGCGGGCGACATAAGCCTTGCCGCCACGAATGGTTCGATCACCGTTTCCAACGCGCTGAGCAGCGGCGATCTTTCGGCCAATGCCAGCCAGAATCTCGCCTATACCAAGCTGCAGAGCCTCGGCAGTGCCGATCTCTCCGCTGCCGGCCAGATCAGCTACGGCAATCCCACCAGCGCCAAGAGAAACCTGACGCTCACCACCACCACTATCGATCTCTCCAATGGCGGCGCAGGCAACATCGCCGCCGGCGGCACGCTGACGCTCAACGCCGATAGCGCCAATCTCAGCAATAACAGCCTCACTCTCGGAGGGCTCACCCTCAATCTATCAGATGCTGCCGATCTCAGCGGCACCAGGATCAATGCCGTCACCAATGCCGGCGGTTCGGGCGACATCGCCATCAACGCCGGCGGCCTCTCCACCTCGGCCGGCACGGCGCTGCTCGCCGCCCACGACCTGACCCTGACGCTGCCGTCTCTCACCAATGCCGGCCAATTGGCCGCCGGCGACGATCTGACGCTCAACATATCCGGCAATTTCACCAACAGCGCCACGGGCCTGGCCTATGCCGGCCACGACGCGGGCCTGTTCATCGGCGGGGTGCTCACCAACAATCAAGGCGCCATCCTCGCCGGCAACGATCTTGAGATTGCCGGGACGACATCGGGACTAAGAAACACTGAAGTCACCAATATTTCCGGCCTGATCCAGGCTGGAAACGACATGTCCATCCTGACGGCCAATCTGACCAACCGGCGGGCCGTCACACCGCAATGGACGAGCGGGACGCTGGTTTCCTCGGGCGTCGTCAGCGGCTTCACGCTCAATCCCGTCGCCGCCGGCCTGCCTTTCGGCTATCTCGAGACCGCAGACCAGAACATGTACCAGCTCTATGCCGGGGTCGATCCGGGGCTGTGGCAGGATTATCAGCCGCTGCTCTGGTCGAAGGCGACGCTCGCCGACGGCACGACGTATCGTGCATGGACATGGATCTCGGCCGATGGACCCGAAAAGGTCGAGCCGATCATCGAATGGATCAGGGCCCGCGTGCCGAGGGACGCGAACGGCAATCCCGTTGTCGATCCCAACAATCCGTCGCGCTATTTCATCGTCGACGAGGTCAATTTCAGCGGCTCGGATGAAAGCACCACCTATAGCTGGGATTGGTCGTCCCACCTCAGCCAGTCGGTCTACGAAGATCGGTTGGTCGGCACGCTCAGCCCGGAAGCGACGATCCGGGCGACTCGCAACCTCACCATCGACGCCACGAATCTGACCAATGCCTACAGCTCGATCGAGGCCGGCGGCGGCGCGACGCTGCGGGGCTCGACACTGACCAATACCGGCGTCAGCCTTTTCCGCACGACGACGACGACCTGCCATGCCCAAGGCGCCTGCACGGCCTATAATGCCAATGGCACTGCCAATCCCTCGAAGAACATCGCCAACGGCTCGACGATCGTCAGCTCCGTCCAGGCGATCGGCGGCGTATCGGCCAACATCAAGGCCGGCGGCGTGCTTTCCGTCGATTTCGGCAGCGTCAACAACACATCGGCGGCCGGCTCGATGGCTGGTGGCGCTAGCGTCACCCCCGCAAGCAATCCCGGCGATCCGCTCTCGGCGCTCTCCGGCCTGACCGCGGGCGGCGCGCTGTTCAACGTCAATTCGGGGCTCGGCAGTGCCGCCCTCGCGCCCCCAACCAATCCGGATTCCGGCGGCTTCGGCGGCAAGATAGCCCACCAGACCTTCCTGTTCGAAACCCGCGCAGCCTACCTCGATGTCGGCACCTTCTATGGCTCCGGCTATTTCATGGACAAAATCGGCTATCAGCCGGAGACGACGGTTCCCTTCCTCGGCGATGCCTATTTCGAAAACCAACTGATCGACACGCAGTTGCGGCAGCTCGTCGGCGAAGGGCTCGGCAGAAGCACCTTTATCGCCGGCGGCAATGCAATCGAGCAGATGAAGACGCTGCTGGACAACGGTGCCACCTATGCGAATGATCATGGCCTGGCCGTCGGCCAGGGCCTGACCCCTGAGCAGGCGGCGGCCCTCACCGAGTCGATCGTCCTCTACCAATGGCAGACCGTCAACGGCGTCCAGGTGCTGGCTCCGGTCGTTTATGTTGCCGCCGCTGACCGGCAGAAGCTTTCCGGCGCCGGCGCGGCCATGGCGGGCGGCTCGGTCAATATGAATGTCGGCAATCTCGACAATTCCGGCCTGATCGCGTCGGCAGGCGGCCTTACCGTCTCCGGCAGCTCCATCCAGGGCAGCGGCACTTTCCTGTCGCGCGGCGACACGGCGCTCAATGCCACCAACGGCATCACGCTCGCCGCCCAGACGATGACGATCGGCGGCCAGAACGTCGTCAATACCAATGCAGGCGTGACGGCAGGCGGCAATCTGCAGCTTGCCGGCGGCGGCGATCTGGCGCTGACGGGCGTCAAGGTCAATGCCACAGGCAACGCTTCGCTCACCGGTAAAAACGTAACGCTGGATGCGGCAAAGGTCGACAATAGTGGTCAACAAAATGCCACGGGCACTCAGATCGCCAGCGGCGGGGCCTTGACGATCAAGGCCACCGACAATGTCAACGTCATCGGCAGTTCCGCCAAGGCGGGCACGATGCTCGACGTGACCGCCGACAACGGCTCGGTGGCCGTGGTGGCGACCGATGTCGCCCGCGACAACCAATCCGGCTACACCAGGACCCTCTCCACCGATCAGCAGCAATCGCAGCTTTCCGCCGGCACGAATGCGACGGTCAAGGCCGGCGACGACATCCTGCTCTCCGGCTCCTCGGTCAAGGCCGAAGGCAATGTCGCGCTCAGCGCCGGCGACGATATCAACATCACCGCCGCGCAGGAGCATTCCGCATCCACCTTCGGCAAGAAGTCTGCTTCGTCGATCACCCATGTCGGTTCGGAGATATCCGCCGGCGGCGACCTCTCGGTGACGGCGGGCAATAGCAGCGGCGATCACGACCTCAATATCGTCGGCAGCAAGCTTACCGCCGACGGGAAGGTCGGTCTCAAGGCCGACGGCGAGGTGACGATCGCCGAAGCCACCGACACCGCTACCCTCGACACAAAGCTCAGCATCAAGGGCGGTTTCCTCGGCAGCAGCGAGAAGACGACCACGCATCTGGAAACGACGACGGCCGTCGGTTCCGCCATCACAGGCGGTGGTGGCGTCGATATTGAATCCGGCAAGGACACGGTCATCTCGGCCTCGAAGATCGAGGCCGGCAATGAGAGCGGCACGGCGGATCTGAACATCACCGCCGGCGGCTACCTCGTGATCGCATCCGGCAAGGATACCAGCGCCAAGGACGACAAGGGCTCGCGCAGCGGCTTCCTGTCCAAGGGCTCGTCCAGCTACAAGAGCTACGACGAGACGACCGTCGCCTCCGAACTCGGCGCATCCGGCGATATCAATCTGAGCGCCGGCGGCGCGGCGGTTATCGCCGGCTCGAAGGCTGATGCCGATGGGTCTATCAGCGTGGTGGGCGACAGCATCTCGGTCATCGGGGCGGCCGAACAGCACGCACTTGAAATCACCCGCAAGGAATCCGGCCTCTTCGTCGGCTCCGGCGATGGCTTTATCTCCCTCTGGGGCAAGGAGCAGAAGAGCGGCAAGCAGGCCTCTGAGCTGAACATGGCATCGGTGCTCTCTGCCGGAACCGACGTGGCGCTGAAGTCCCGCGAGACCGATGTCAACATTCTCGGCTCGCAGATCTACGCCAACGACAACATCACGCTGGACGCGGCCCGCGACGTCAATATCACCCCAGGCGCCGAAAGCGCCTCGTCCGCGGAAAAGGAAAAGCGCTCCGGCTTCGGCATCGCCTTCAGCTCCGGCAATGGCGGCGCCTCGATCGGCATTGGTTACGGGAGCGCCACGGACAACACCGCGCAGTCGTCCTCGACAAACGCCGTCTCGACGCTGTCGGCCGGCCGAGACGTGACGATCACAGCCGGGCGCGACGCCAATCTGCAAGCCGCCCAGACCGAAGCCGGCCGCGACGTCAACGTCCTTGCAGCACGCGATATCAATCTGCTCTCGGCCCAGGATGTCAGCAACTACACGGAGATGCACAAGCAGCTCTTCGCCGGCGTCAGCCTCAATGTGTCCTCCGGGTTAATTAGCGCCGGACAGGGTATAGCTTCCGCCGTAAGTGATCTCGGCGGCGCCAACGGCAATTACGCGCTGGCGCCCGCAATCCTTGCCGGCTATCAGACCTACAACGCTCTCACCGGCATCAATACCGACGCCCTGAAAAACATGCAGGGCCTCACCGACTGGGCAGGTCTTCAGAAATCGGGCCTCGGTTCCGTTTCGCTGACGGTGGGCTTCAACGTCTCGAAGAGCGAACAGAGCGCTTCGACCGGCGTTCCTGTCGTCACCAGCATCGGGGCCGGCCGTTCGGTGACGGTGGCTGCGCAATCGGGCGACATTACTGGCCGCGGTGTGCAGATCGCGGCGGGCTCGCCAGAGTATCCGCAGAACGGCGACGTGTTCTTGTCGGCCGGTGGCAACATCGACCTTAGGAGCGCTGAGGCAACGAGCAGTTCCTCCTCCAGCAGTCAATCGACGAGTGCTGCTATCGGTGTTGATCTTGCCAGCGGCGGCCTCACCGGCAACGCAAGCTATGGCAAGGGCACGGAGCAGGCGAGCGGCGTCACTCAGATCAACAGCCATGTCATCGGCAGCGGCAACGTCACGATCGTCTCCGGTGGCGACACAACGCTGGCTGGCGCGGTGATCTCGGGCAATCGCGTGACGACCGTGGTTGGCGGCGATCTGAACATTATCAGCCGCCAGGACACCGCCACCTATGCCGAAAACACTCTTAGCGCCGGCATCGGCTTTACGCCTAAATCCGGTCTCTCCGGCGGCGTTCAGAAGGGGAGAACCGAGGGTGATTACGCCAATGTCGGCGAGCAGAGCGGTATCATCGCCGGCTCTGGCGGCTATCACGTCACGGTGGGCGACAATGTCGATCTGGTCGGAGGCGTCGTCGGTTCCACCGCCGATCCCGCCAACAATAATCTAACAGCAAGATCGCTCACCTGGTCGAACATCGAGAACCGCTCCGAGGCCTCCACCTCGAGCTACGGCGTAGGGCTGACGCCCAGCGGCATTCCGGTTCCGGTCGTCGGCCAGCCGGCGCAGGAGGGAGATCACGGCGTCGCCCGTGCCACGCTCTCTCCCGGCCAGTTGACGCTCACCAACCAGACCCAGGACCTTGCCGGCCTCAACACCGATCTCTCCAAGGCCAACAACACCGTCGAGCCCTTCGACATTGATAGGCTGAAGGCGAGGCAGGCAAGCGCAGCAGCAGTGTCGGCACTCTTGAACATCGCCGTCGGCGATCTTTCGACCAGGCTAGGCTTTGCCGAGGGCAGTTCGGAGAAGATTGCCCTGCACGCGGCTGTAGGTGCGCTCGTTTCACAAATTGCCGGCGGCAACATCGGAACGGGGGCGCTCGCCGGCGCCGTCAGCGAAATTGCCAACGGCGTGCTGCAGGATGTGCTAAAAGCCAACCCCAATCTTACCGAGGACCAGAAGAGCGCCATCACCCAGTGGGTGGCTGCCATCGTCGGGGTTGCCGTTGGCGGTGAGACGGGCGTGGCAACAGCGCTCGACAACATCAATTATAATTTCCTGACGCACAAGCAGCGCGATGATCTCGCCAAAGAGTTGGGAGATTGCGCCAGCGCCGCTGATCCCGCCTCGTGTAAGGCTATCGTTTCGGAAAAATACAGCGAACTCGACTTCAATCAGGACCGTCAGCTCGATGCCTGCCGTACCAGGCAGTGTGTCCAGGATCTATTGGGTGACCTGAATGGCGACCCGCGCTTCGAGTATCTCGATGTTGTAAAGCTGCAGGAGCTTGGCGTAAGCGAGGCTTTGGCGCAGCGTCTTCTCTCTAATCAGGTTATGGAGCGGTGGCTGACGGCGGACGCCACGCAATTCGAGCTAAAGCTGATGGATGTCCTGGCTGGCGTCGGCTATTGCGAGGATAATGGTCAGTCGAATGGTTGCTTTGCCACGGGGCAGGCTCTCCATTATGCATCGTCAACCGTTGTCGAGCTCGCTTACCTTGCGACTGGATTGCGGATTGACGCTGCGGCAAGGGAAGCTACCGGGGCCAAGACAGGGACTGTCTGGGATGATATTCTTCCGACGGCAGGAGATTTGCCAAATACCAAAATACCTGCGACCTTTAAGCTCAAAGCGGGAGAAATGGAATTCTATGTCAATTCAAATGCTACAAAGCATATGCCTGAATATCTCAAAAACAATTCAAATATTACTAATGATCAAGTTCTCCTGCAGAGCTTTTCGGCAGCGGTAAAAGAAATATCATCTGCTGGAAGTGTCGAATATGGCAAGTTATACAACTTAAACGGCTGGGAAATTATTTTTAGCAAAAGACCGACGGACCTTCTCCCTGTGATCAAACATGCTTTGTACAAATGACTGATATAACTTTTGACTCGGAAAACGTTTCCTTGGAGCTGGGCTTTCTAGAGCTCGATCCAAACGACCAACGCTCAACGCGTTGGAGCGTCCGGTTGGGTATAAAACATTCCACAGGATGTTTTTCCTACCTCGCGACAGATGTTTGGTTTGATACAGACATGTGGGATGAATTTAGGATCGATCTGTCATCGAAAGAGCCTAAAACCCTCAAGCTTTTGGACATGAGCGAATACTTCCGCTTTGTCATCGAACGAACTTCAACATGCTTTGAAATTACAATTCAAGTGCATGAGCCGATCATTTCACAAGCAACGATACGCCTTGAAGCTCACTTGAAGAGCGACCTGGATGGGCCGCTTCTTCGCAACCTGGGCGATGCTTTCGCAGCTTGTCCGAAGTATTGGTAAGTTGAGCTCTTAGCGATCGCCGTGGTTCGGATCCGGCAAAATGGCATTGTTGAGCATGTAATTGCGTCGGCCGCCGATCTGCTGGCTTCGATCTCTTTGAGCAAGTAAGGCTTTGGTTCAGCAACGCGGTGGACACATGCAGATCTCCGAAGGCAATCACCAGCACATCGATCTTGAACGCACTTTCCACGAACTCTCGCGTCAATGGGATGAAAATGACGACGGCGATCTCTCCAAAGGGCTCTTCGTCAGCGATTTGCTAACCTGGGAGAACCTCCTAGCAGAGTATAGGGTTGTAATTCTATCCGAGGCGGGATCCGGTAAGACGGAAGAAATTCGTCATACGGCTTGGCGTCTTCGCAAAGAGGGAAAGGACGCCTTCTTTCTTCGCCTTGAGAACATCCCGTCGCACTTCGAAAACGCCTTCGACGTTGGCACGCTCGACGAGTTTAATGATTGGGTCTTGTCCGGGCGAGAAGGCTGGCTTCTCCTCGACTCGGTGGACGAGGCGCGGCTTCGCCACCCCCAAGACTTTGAACTTGCCGTAAAGATCATTGGCGACCGGATCCGCCTCGCCCTCGACCGGTCGCACGTCGTTTTGACGGGGCGGATGTCTGCATGGCGTCCGAAGACAGATCTGGAGATGTGCAGACGCAATCTCCCTTATACACCGATCGCACGGGTGGCTGAGGATGCTGCGGGCGGACCACACGACGCCGACGAAAACAATGTCGATTCCTCAGATTTCGACGGCGTCGACGGCGAGCAACCAGAACGCCAGTCGTCAAGAACATCTATATCGGAAGGCGCCGACAATCCAACAGCGCCGTTTCGTATCGTGACGCTCGATGACCTCAACGCGGTTCAAGTTGAGAGGTTTGCCACAGCGTCAGGTATTGCTGAGGTCTCAGAGTTCGTGAAGGCAATCGAACGGGCGGATGCTTGGCAATTCACTACGCGACCTCAGGACCTCGAGGACCTCATCGCGCTTTGGGGAGAGAAGCGCCGGATTGGTGGTCGGTTGGCGATCATGCAAGGTGGGATTTTCCGGCGCCTCAAGGAGTCCGATCAAAACAGGGATGACGCGGTCCCGCTCTCAGACCAGAAAGCAAGGACAGGCGCGCAGTTCCTCGCGGCGGCGACTACCCTTGGACGGAACCCAGCCATTCAAGTTCCCGACGGGGCGCATGGCCTCGGGGGAATTCATGTGGACAGAGTATTGCCTGATTGGGACGCCCGCGAGCGCAAGGCGCTCTTGGAGCGACCGGTATTCGACGCACCAGCCTATGGGGCGGTTCGCTTCCACCATCGAAATGTCCGAGAGTATCTGACAGCCGAATGGTTGCACCAGTTGCTCAAGGAGGGCGGGCCACGGCAGGCGATCGAGAGCATGTTCTTCAAAACGCAATACGATACGGAAATCGTAGTGCCTGCAACGCGCCCGCTACTCCCATGGCTTGCTCTGTTTGACGAGTCTATCCGAGAGCGTACCATTGTGGTGGCGCCCGAGATATTGTTCGAGGGCGGCGACCCTGCCGAATTGCCGCTGCCGACCCGGCGCCAGGTCCTTCGGGACGTTACATCTGAGATTGCGGATAACTACACGCCTCGTTCGCCGACAGCTCTCAGCGCTGTGCAGCGGTTCGCTCACGTCGATCTCACGGACGACATCCGCCAGCTCATGCAGCAGTATAAATCGAACAGCGACGCTCTAAGCTTTCTTCTTCGAATGGTATGGCAAGGTCAGATCAAAGGGGCGCTTCCAGAAACACTGGCCGCCGCCCTGACAAACGACGGAAACAGCCATCAACGGATCTCCGCCATTCGCGCTCTCAATGAAATTGGGTCGCCTGTTCAACTACGCGAGGTCCGCGAAGCACTACTCAACGAAGGCGTACCTATCAAGCGCGATGTGTTAGGGGAGCTTGTAGCGACCCTCGGCTGCACTGACAAAGATATTGACTGGTTGCTGTCGGCGATTGCAAACGCGGAAGCTCCTGCGCGCTTCCAAGTCGATCGTCTATCTCAGGCACTTATTCGTTTTGTCAACGATGCGACCAAAGAAGCTCTTGCGGTGCTGGCCGCAGGATTTGATCACATGCTTTCACGAGCTCCTTACATCGATCAGCGATATTTGCGAGTGTCCGAGGAATCCATGTGGCTCCTTCAAGCTGCGGCAAGGACTGCCGAGAGGCTAATTGAGGCGCGAGATCCTGCTGCACTTGAAGCCGCGGTGATCCGTGTTCTCCATGCCGTAGGCGCATCACGTCATTTCGGCTCGGACGTCCGCGAGTTGAAGACTGCCATGGCCGATCTGGTCCCGTCATGGCCTGATCTTAACCGTGCAGTTTTCTGGTCGGAAGTTGAGGTCGCGCGTATCGCTTCCGGAGAGACGAGCTCTGTCAACTCTCCGTGGCAGGTCTCGAGGTTCGGAGGTTTTTGGAAGTTCGATGGAAAGGATTTTAGTTATCTTTGCGAACAGATCACGGAAAAGTCTTCGGTCGATGACAAGTTGATCGCACTTTCGCTCGCTTACGACGCGTACGTGCTCTCGGGAAGTCCGAGGGATATTTACGAGACCCTCAAGAGGGCGGTATCCGACGAGGACAAAGAGCTGACAAGGCGGTTTTTGTCGCTACTCAATCCACCGCCGCGCAGTCAATTGGCACCTCAGGAGGCGCGCTGGAAACGTCGGGCAAGCGCCCGCGAGCGAGCCGAAGGGGCGGAGAAAAGGAAGGCGAAGGAATACATCCGCAACCACATCGAGTCCTTGCGGGATCCGAAATTCCCGAACCCTGAGGATGTGTCTAGGACGCAATGGTACCTGTACCATCAGACTCGCGATGCGGCCGAACGGAGCGGCAAATGGTCAGTGGGCGCATGGGAGATTTTGATCCCGACTTTCGGCGAGGAAGTCGCGCATGCGTACCGAGATGGTGCGCTGGCGTTCTGGCGTCGGGCACTTCCCAAACTAAGATCGGAGGGAGCGCCGGCCAATCAGACCGTGGCCTCCGTCATCTTCGGATTGACAGGTCTTGCAATAGAAGCGCGGGAAATAAACAACTGGTGCAGCGGTCTGAACGAGGACGATGTCCTGCGAGCATGCAGATATGCGACTCATGAGCTGAACGGATTTCCCGAATGGTTTCCTGGTCTGTTTGAAGCCTATCCAACGATCGTCGCAGATTTCTTGATGCGTGAGCTAGCCTTTGAGGTGCGGCACGAACCAGAAGACGGGATGCACTACATTGTCGACGACTTGAGCTGGTCCGGACGTTGGGCGTGGGCCGACCTCGGGCCTAAGGTATTGGAGCTCTTGAAAACTGTTGAGCCACGAAATAGCGAGACGCTCGACAAGCTTCTTCAGATCGTAATCGGATCGCCTGTCTCCGTCTCCGAGATCGCTGAGCTGGCGAAGTCAAGAGCGACCTCTGGCCTGCACCCCCCTCATGTCGCGCATTGGTTTGCTGCGTGGACCGGAGCGTCGCCGAAATCTGCGATCACGGCTTTTGAGCAATATTTATCGAGCGTGCACGATGATCAATTACGAACGGAGACTGCAATGACCTTCGTCACTCGCTTGTTTGGGGAGCGGCGTACTGACCCGACGATTGCCCATGATGCGTTCAAGACGCCGGAACATCTCAAGTCGCTTTACAAGCTGGCGCATCAACACATTCGCCGGTCGGAAGACATAGACCGGGCGAATGGTGGTGTATATTCGCCTACGCTTAGAGATCATGCACAGGACGCGCGGAATGCGATACTGAACGTTTTGGAGGCCATTCCCGGCGAACAATCGTATCGCGCGATGAAGGAACTGGCGCTGGCGGACGAGCAGCCCTCTGGTCGATGGATATCTTATCGCGCTCAGCGCCGAGCCGAGCAAGACGGTGACCTGCCTTCGTGGTCGCCCGAGCAGGTCCGAGCATTGGCTCTTCTATAGCGTCCATCAATATGGTGGTAAGACATACCTTGAAGTGCGCTGCGAATGCGCGTGGGATGATGTGACCTCAGCACAGACGCAGGCTAGTCTTGCGGTACGCTCTTAACGTACTCCCCCATAGCCGCAAGTGCCATTTGTAGGTCAAGGCGCGATGCCAGCGGATCCATGAACTTACCTAGAAGCTGTTCCAGCGTTCGATTTGGTGGCGTCGGATCAGCCCCGATCTTGAGATGTCCGAAACGGGTGAGATTGCACATGGAAATCAGCTTCGAGCCCTTTGGGCTAAGGGAGCGCACAGCGTCGCCATACCACCTGATATGCTCCGAATAGACGTCGAAATGTGGATGAACGATCGTGTAGTGGGCTGACTTGTCCGGAAAGCTCTTTCGGGAAGGCCTCACCCGTACTTCACTCTCGCTCTTTGCGATGTTGCAATCCCTGCAGGACGCGGCGAGGTTTTTTGGCTCGAAAAGGAACCTAGCGGCGAGCTTCTTTGGAATTATGTGGTCACCATCCCAGACTGAATTATTGTTGGTGGGATACTCTTTATCGCAGTAGCAGCAGTGTTGTTCCTGTTCGTTTATATAGTGATCCTTGATCTCCTTGCGGACCGTATTTACCACCTCCTCGGCCCAATAAACGAAATCACCAGCCGCTGGCGGGCGGTTGTTGTAGCCATCGACGATCGCTTGATTTGGGTTAGAGTATTTGACGGGGATCATTTCTGTACTTTTGTACCTGCGTCTTTCGCAACTTCTGCGAGGTTGGCGATGACCTCTGCAGCGGGATCGCTCGGGTCGAGTTCCTTGGCAACCTCTGTCAGATTAGAAAGTGTGTCCCTGAACGCTTGCGTACGCGCCTTGCCATTGGCGACAAGCTTAAGAGCTTCTACGATAAGCTGTCGCACGTGCAGATTGCCTCGAGACGGCGCCCCAAACACCTCGGCCAATAAATAGTCTGCCGACTGTCCCGCCGATTCCGCGACGCTGGGAATGTTTGGCCGGTCGAGGGCCACGATTCTCGCGTGAGCCGGAAGTTCGGAAATGACCATTGGCGAGTGGGTCGCAACTACGAAGTGGCAGCCATCAAACCTGGAAAACGTCCTCACGAGAAGGTTGACGTATTCAGTCTGCCATTCCGGGTGCAAACTGAGTTCAGGTTCGTCAATGAGTACCAGGCTAGCATTTGTGATCACCGAGGCTAGCGACAGCAATGACACTATCATGCTGAGCTGACCCGAGCTCGCACGCTTCAGATCGGCGACCACTCCATTATATTGTATGACTTCGATACCCTCGACACTGAGAAACCCCGCGCGCCTTAACGGTTGCAGATCTTTGAATGCTTCATCAATTCGCCCGCCTGGTGCGAAGTCCGCCGTCGTTCGGATGATGCCGTATTGCGCGTTCGCGATTGCCCTTACTAACAAGTCATTGAGGTAGTTTATGTCCAATCCATCTGTCAGCATCTGCTCTACCCGGCGACGCTGCGAGTAGTCGTTGCCGATTTGCGGATAGCGCAAAGTCTTCTGATGGACGATGGCGTCTCTGATGATTTTAGGGATCTTGAGCCGATAGGCGACGGTGAGGCGCGGCCTCAGTTCGAAATAACTGAATGCCGCTTCGACGTTCACGCGCCGCAGGGCGTCGTCGCGCGCTTCGTCAAATAGATTGTTCAAAGAACGGTAAAGGAGATTTTCTAGTGATGCTTTGTTGAAGCGGTCACGAAGGCCCAGGTATTCGTAAAGGAATGCCTCATTCTGCGTGCTGGAGCCGCGGATCTTTGTAGGGACGGGGAACTTATCGAACGGCGTGACGGTCAAGGCTACAACGCGGCGCGGCAGTGGTAAGTGGAAAATAGAGACCTCTCGGCCTTCCACCTGCAGTTCCAACTTGCCTCGCCGGCGCCGGCTCACGACGCATGTCTTCCCATCAGCCCTATAAGCGAGGTATTCGAGGGGGATACTGCCAACATTGTCTTTCCTCATGGTCTGGGCGTCTTCGAGCGCCAAGAACGTCTGCACGATCGAGGTCAGAAGGTAGGACTTTCCGGTACCATTTTTGCCTATGATGGCCGTGATATGATCTGATGAGGAAGTTCGATTGACGGTCTCATCGTCAAACAAGACGTTAGGATTTACGAATGAATTGCTTCGGCGCCACGGAATCTCTGCCCGACCATGGCGGGTGCGAGCTTCGATCAATTGAAAGTCGTTTTCGGCGTACATACCGGCCTACCCCTAAGAGACGGCTGATTATGTATGCTACCCGCGGAATCGTCGCCAGCCTCTTCGCACTGATTTCAACCATTTGGTTATCATCCTCGGCGCGGGGATCTGTTTCTCGACTGCAAGCGACTGATCGGCATCGAGAACACTGTAGACGATCAAATGATAGCGTACGCCGGTCAGGGCGAGGGCGGTAGATTCGTCAAATTTGGAAGGACGTCGAACGCCGCAGGATATCAGGTGCAAATCTAACGCGGAAAATTCACTAATCCCCGGCTCTCAGGCGCAAACCTTCGCGGGCTTACCACCAAACAAGTAACCTATGTGTCCAGAACGGACCCTAAGGGAAATGGCGCACCCGACAGGATTCGAACCTGTGACCTTTGGAATCGGAATCAACCTCTTTGAGGCACATGGCCGCGATCTCCGCGAATTGGCGGTGCTGGGGTTTCCACCACGTCCTCAGCGCGGGTCGTCCATCTACCTGGTGCACAGTGCTTTTTCCTTCAAACTAATTGCAGGTTCTATTTGGTGAGCGATACCTTTACCGCCGTTAGGCGGCTTTCGCGTCAGGCTCAGACGTGGATCGAAACGAAGAAGCGAACATGCTGTCTCGCTAGCCGCGGACTCAAACTCATCATGTGAGCAGGAGCTAAACGCCTCGCGCGACCACATCGCCAATCACCCGCTCGCTGACTGGCGCGGCTGGCCAAGTGAGCCATCTTCCTTCGCTGTAGTTCATGGGCCATCTAAGCGACGTGATGCCGCCTCGCGGATTTGCCATGTCCGCCTCCGTCTAAACCTTCCACCTGAATTGCGGCAATCGCGTCCTGCCCCGGCTTTGGTCCTGCCAGGCTCGCGCCGCCGGCAACGGCTTTGCCGTCCTCCACTTCGTTTCGGCCCTGCGGGTGCAGGCGCCGCTTGCAGCCCGGCTTTCGGACCGCCGTAGCAGGTGGCGATGGCCGCGACCTCGAAACGGAGGTTCCAACATGAGCAGGCAGCAATCCAATCAACGATCTGACATCCACAGCCGCATCACCAACACGATCGTCGCCGATCTCGAACAGGGCGTGCGGCCATGGACCAAACCCTGGACGACGGGACATGCGGCAAGTGAGGTCAGCCGGCCACTGCGCCACAACGGCCAACCCTACACCGGGATCAACGTCCTGCTCCTCTGGTCCGAAGCCATTGCCCGTGGCTTTGTCTCATCAAGATGGATGACGTTTCGCCAGGCAATCGAACTCGGTGGCGCCGTCCGCAAGGGCGAAACCGGCACAACCGTCGTCTTCGCCAGTTCGTTCGTCCGCACCGAGACGACCGAGACGGGCACCGAGATCGAACAGGATGTTCCATTCCTCAAAGCCTACACGGTGTTCAACACCGATCAGATCGCCGGTCTCAACGGCCGCTTTGACGACGTCGCACCTCACCAGGATCCGATGAGCCGCATCGGCAATGCCGGCCGCTTCTTTGCCAATACCGGCGCGCTGATCCGGCACGGAGGATCGGCTGCCTATTATGCCGCTCAGCGTGACTACATCCAGATGCCATGCCTGGATGCCTTCCGGGACGATGCCGCCTATGTCGCCGTCCTCAGCCACGAGATGACGCACTGGACTGGCGCATCGCGACGGCTTAATCGCGATCTCAGCCGCTACGCAAAAGACAGAAGCGAACGCGCCCGCGAAGAGCTCATTGCCGAACTCGGCAGCTCGTTTCTCTGCGCCGATCTCGGCATCGTTCCCGAGCTCGAACCGCGCCCCGACCACGCAAGCTATCTCGATGGCTGGCTGAAGGTTCTGGGCAACGACAAGCGCGCCATCTTCTCGGCGGCAGCACATGCGCAGCGCGCCGTCGACTACCTGCATTCCTTGCAGCCGCGGCTCGACGAGGAGGAGGCGGCGTGAGCCGTCTCTTCCTCAATTGGCCATGAGAGACGCGGCTTACCGCAGCAGCAGATAGCCTCGCGAGTGCTTCCTGCGCAAAAGGGTGAGCAGGAGATCGACTGCTTTTAACTCGCTATCGAGGACATAGATCTTCTGCTGCCCGCGGCTGCCGATGCGTCCCCAGCTGCGGACGAGCGAAGTGCCGCCAAAGAGGTTCGGCTCGATCGACAGGGCATAAAAGCGTGCCATGTTTTTGTCAGGCTCTCTGCGTTCGATGTAGAGGTGAAAGGGCTGAAGTGTCATGCCGGCAAGATCGCAAAGAGTAGGCGGCGACGTCCAACGACATTTATGAATCAGTTATGGCTGATCGATTCATCGGGGTGATGAGAACGGCTTGCCTCATCTATCCTATCTTGCAAACAATCCGGCAAATTCCGGGTCGCATAACAGCGCAACTTTGTCGCAATAATCGGCCGATAACCGGCGACGAACAGCAGCTCGCGGTAGGCATGGATGTTCCCGAGGGCCGGCTCTCAACTCGCCCAGGAAAAGGATATCGTCAGTGCGATCGAAATGCGCTTCGGTCGCGCCTTGGACTTGCGGCGAAACTTAAGCGAGCCGGGCTTCGTCAGGCTGGTGACGTCGAGCGTATCCAACAGGTCGTCCGTCTTGCCGACCGTATTCATCGTGCAGAACCCACCCAGCAGATGGGGTTGCAGCGATCATTGAAGTGCGGCAAGACCTTGGGGCTTGGGATGTAGAAGTCTGGCTCGGCCCACAAGCGTGTCTTCGAAGTGGTCTGCAGAACCCGCTGGACCTCTTTCATAAAAGCCTTGCGATCTGATTTGTATGGATGGCGACGGGTCCTGCCGCTGAATTGAAGCTCGCCTTCCGTTTGTGCGCTCTGGCCGCGGATCATTGCCGCGATCCTCGATTTTGCCGAACCGCATTTTTCCGACGATCGAGAGGCGTGGGCATGAACTTTAAATTGGCCGCGTTTAGACTTTAAATTAGACGGAATGTGAACTGAGAATGGTGGGAGGAAAACCGATCCTACGGACGTTGAGCACCATGCTGTGCGCTGGTCCGGTTCCGTTCCAATCAAGGCGGCCCATTTCCCAGCCACACTTTAAACTTCCACCGCTGGACAACACGGTTGCTAGCGAACGGTTCTGGCTTTCAGGTCGCTGTCCGTCGGTAACTTGAGCAAATGAGCCGCGTTTCTCTCGTCTCCATCCCGAAGAGACCGCGCCGAGTGAAGGACGCAGTTTGACTGCCGCAGCTTCCCCGCAGCATTTACGTCGCCGCACTAAAGTCCGCCGCAAGAACCGCATCCTTCAGCGCCCGCGAATACTCATGCTGCGGATCATCCAACACGGCCCTAGCCTGTCCGCGCTCGACGATTTCGCCTTTGCGCATGATGATGATGTTGTCGCTGATATAATAGGCGGTGGCGAGGTCGTGGGTGATGTAGACGATTGAAAGGCCGAGCTCGTTTTTCAGGCGGCCGAAGAGGTTGACGATGGCCATGCGCAGCGAGGCGTCGACCATGGAGACCGGTTCATCGGCCACCAGCAGGCGGGGTTGCGGGATCAGCGCCCGGGCGATGGCGACGCGCTGAAGCTGGCCGCCCGACAATTCGTGGGGAAACCGGCCTTTCACTTCTTCAAGGGTCAGGCCGACATGGACGAGTGCTGCATCCGCCATCTTCTCCGCCTGCTCTCGGTCCGGCCGGTTTCCCGAGAACGAAAAATTGCGGGCGGTCTCGAAGAGATAACGATCGACACGTTTCAGCGGATTGAAGGCTTCGAAGGGGTTCTGCAGAACCGGCTGGACCTCTTTCATGAAAGCCGTGCGTTCGGATCTGCTATGGATGGCAACGGTCCTGCCACTGAACTGAAGCTCGCCTTCCGTTGGTTCGGTCTGGCCGAGGATCATTGCCGCGATCGTCGATTTTCCCGAGCCGGATTCTCCAACGATCGAGAGGATCTCCGGCTCTGCTCCCAGTTCGAAGCTGACGTCCTTGACCGCCGTGATCAGCCGCCGGCCGAGCATGCCGCCCTGCCTATAGACTTTCGTGACATGCGAGAGGCTAAGAAGAGCGCTCAAACCTGATCTCCCGTAACGGCAAAACACGCCACGCGCCGCTGCGGCTCGACGGTGACGAGCGGTGGAACCTTCTGCGAGCAGATCTCCATGCGCTTCGGACAGCGCGGGTGAAACCGGCAGCCTTCCGGCGGCATGGCAAGGTTCGGCGGACGCCCCTCCAGCGAAGGGCGGGCCGTCGCATCGCCGATGCGCGGCAGGCTGCCGACAAGGTGCTGCGTATAGGGGTGGAGCGGTTTGTTGAAGAGTTTGGCGGTCGGCGCTTCCTCGACAAGTCGCCCGGCATAAACAATGCCGATGCGGTCGGAGACCGTCGCGTGAACCCCCATATCATGGGTGACGAACAGGAAGGACGAGCCCATCTCGCGCTGGATTTCGCGGATCATCGACAGCACGTCGCGTTGAACGATGACGTCGAGCGCGGTCGTCGGTTCGTCGGCGATGATGAATTCCGGTGTCAGGATGGTGGCCAGCGCAATGGTCATGCGCTGGCGCATGCCGCCGGAGAGTTCGTGTGGATAGGCATCGAGCAGATGCGGATCGAGCTTCAGCCGCTGCAGATGGGTGGCGACCCTTTCGAGAAACTCATTCTTGCCGACCTTCATGTGGCGAAAGGCGAAATCGGTGAAGGAATGACGGATCCGGCGCACCGGATTGAGCACATTCATCGAGCCCTGCATGATATAGGACAGATGCTTCCATCGCAGCGCCAGGCGCTCTTCCGGCTTCATCGCGTAGATATCCTGGGTGCCGCCGTCGAAATGGAATGTCACTTTCCCGGACACGACCCTCAGCGGCGGCCGGATTGCGCCGGCGATGGTCTTGATCAAGGTCGTCTTGCCGCTGCTCGATTCACCGGCAACGCCATAGACCTCGCCGCGGGCGATGGTCAGGCTGATATCGTCGACCGCGCGCACCTCGCGATCGACGCCGTAGAGGAAGGCACGGTAATAGGCTTTCAGATTCTCAATTTCGACCAAAGGATCCATACTAACTTCCCATCCGGTTCAGCCGGCTGCGCGGATCATTGTATTCGTTCATCGACATGGACAGCAGGAAGAGCGCCAGGAAGAGGACGACGATGACGGCGACGGGGGCGGCCACCCACCACCATATGCCTGATATCAGCGCCGAATGCGTATTGGCCCAGTAGATCATCATGCCCATGGTCGGCGTCTCGATATCGGTGAAGCCGAGCACCGAAAGGGTGATCTCCATACCGATCGACCAGATCATGTTGTTCATCGTGGTGGCAAAGACGATCGGCAGAACATAGGGCAGGTGCTCCTGGATGAGGATCTTGCGCATGCTCATGCCGGAATAGACGCTCTGGGTGGTGAAGGATCTCGTCTTCAGGCTGATCGCCACCGAACGGATGAGGCGTGCATCATAGGACCAGCCGAGCGCGGCCATGATGAGGATCAGCGCCGTCCAGGTCATGCTGTCCTTCAGCACAAAATAGAACAGGATCAGCAGCGGAAACTGCGGGATGACCATGACGCTGTCGTTGATGGCCATCAGCACCCGATCGACCGCACCGCCGGCATAACCGGCGACGAGGCCGACGACTAGCGAGATGATGCGTGAAATGAAGGCGACGCCGATGCCGAAAAACAGGGTGTTCCTGAGCGCGGTCGTCAGCTGCCAGAAAACGTCCTGGCCGCGCGACGTCGTGCCGAGCCAATATTCGCCATCCGGCGGCATGTCGGGCGGCAGAAGATAGATGTCGGTCGCGCCGTAAGGCGAGAAATAGGACACCACTATCAATGCGACGATGACGGCAAAGAGCAGCAGGCCGCAGAGGAATTCCATATTCTGGCGCGCGAGGTCGCGGACGATCGTAAACATGCTCTATTCCACCTTGATGCGCGGGTCGATCAGCGGGCTCAGAATGTCGATGATGAAGACGGCGGCGGCGACGCCGACAATCGACAATGCGCTGAGGCCGAGCACCAGGCTGTAGTCGCCGGCATGCACCGCTTCGATCAACAGGTTGCCGATGCCCGGATAGCCGAAGACGATTTCGGTGATGACCGTGCCGTTGAAAATCGCGCCGAGCGACATGGCAAGCCCGGTGAACTGCGGCACCATGGCGTTGCGGGCGATATAGGAGCGCAGGATCTTCCGCTTCGGAACGCCGCCAAGCTCGGCGAAGACGACGTAATCCTCGGTGATGATGTTGGAAACGAGCGCGCGCATACCGATCAGCCAGCTGCCGGCGCCGACCATGATCAGCGACAAGGCCGGCAGGATCGAGTGTTTCAGGATATCGAAGACCAGGGCGAAGGAGAGGTCCAGATTGGCGTTCATCTCGTAGCCGCCATTGATCGGCAGCACTGGCCAAAGATAGCCGAACACAATCAGAAGCACGAAGGCCAGGATGTAATAGGGAATGGGAAGCAGGGCGATGAAGACGAGGCTGACGGCCTTCAGCACCATGTCCTTGCGGTAATAGCCGGCGAGCGCACCGATCGCATTGCCGAGCACGAAGGTGATGAGGGTCGACACCGTCATCAGACCGATGGTCCAGGGCAGGGACCGCAGGATGATGGTGGAAACGGGCGTGGGAAAAGCCGATAGCGAGGGACCGAGATCACCGGTCGCAAGCCGAAGCCAGAAATGTAGGTATTGCTGCCAGATCGAACCCTCCATGCCGTAAAGCTCGCGAAGCGACTGGCGCATCAGTTCGATCGCATTTGGATCGGACTGCCCCATCTGGGTGATGGCGCCTATGCTTTCTTCGACCGGATCGATCGGGGTCAGGTGGGTGACGAAGAATGTGATGGTCACGCCGAGAAACACGACAAGCAGAAACTGACCGAACCGCTTCAGCACAAAGATCAGATAGGACGTCATAGGGCGGTGGTTCCTCTCTGGTTCCCTTCATCAAGTGGAAAGGATCGACGGACATGCCACATGCCCGTCGATTAGGGGGCCGGCGCGCAACACTCGCGCCGGCGTTGGGAGGATTATTTCGGTTGTGCCGGCTTGAGTTTAACCATCATCAGCCTGGAGTTGGCCCAATTCGGCACTGGATCGGTATAGGGATCTGATATCGTCGGATAACCGGTCCAATAGGTCGTATCCATCGAGGTGAAGACGTTATACGACATCAGCGGGATCGTCGGCATTTCGCGGGCAACCAGCTTCAGATAATCCTTGCCGAGCTCGACGCCCTTAGGATCGTCGGCGCTGATGCCGCGGATGCTTTCGATGATCTTGTCGAGCTCCGGATTGCTCCAACGCTGCCAGTTGCGCGGCGGCTGATTGTCACCCTTCTTGGCCACGAACTGCGAGTGCCAGCTATCCAGGAAGAACGACAGATCGGGATCGCCGCCCCAGGTTTCGACGCTCCAGGCAATCGCCACCTGGAAATCGCCGGGCTGGAGCGCCGTCTGCCAAAGTTTCGCGGCCGGCACGGCTTTGGCGTCGATGCCGAATGCGGCCCATTGCTGTGCAATCAGCGTCCCGGCGCGGGTGAAGACCGAGCGTGTGTCGCCTTCCACCGTCATCCGGATCTTGAAGGGCTGTCCATCAGGCGTCAGCCATTTGCCGCCGGATTTCTTGAAGCCTGCCTTCTCCAGCAGCTCGCCGGCAGCCTTCGGATCCGGTTTCCACCAGCCATAGCCGAAGGCACCGCTGATCGCCTCCGGATCGGTCGGGATCTGGTCCTTGAACTTCGGCTGCTTGCGCAGGATATCGGCGATCTGTTGCCCGACCGTCGGGTCATAAGGCTTGATCTTGCTCTTGCCGGTATCGATCTCGAAATTCTTCAGCCAATCCTGCATCGGCGCCTGATAGTCCTTCATCGTGGCCGCCGTCGGCGGCACGCCGAGCGCCGAAAGCGTCGCTGCCCCGCGATAGCTCGCCATATCAACCGCCTTGATGTCGATCAGCAGGGCAAGCGCCCAGCGTACATCGGCGTTGTCGAAGGGCGGATTCTGGGTGTTGAAGATCACCGCCGGAAGCGTCGGGTCCGGATGGGCGAAGGGAAAACCCGGGAACCAGGTCTCGATCGTCTTGGATTTTTCCTTCAGCGTGAACATGCCCTCGGGCGTGTTGTCGTGGATGATATCGAGATTATGCTCGAGCTGAGCGATGGTGCGTTTATCCGGCGGGCCGGGATCGGCATAGGTGACATATTTCGGAGCCGGCTCGCCGAAGCGGGCAAGCGATGTCCGCTGCCAGTCGTCGCGCTTCTCCCAGGTATACCACTTGCCCTGGGGGTCGAAGGACTTGAGCTTGTAGGCGCCGAGCGAGACGGGATTGGCGAAATCATAACGAAGCGGATCTTCGACTTTCTCGAAGACATGCTTGGGCATGATCCAGGCGCCGTTCCAGCGAACGGTAAAAATGGCGTGGAAGCGCGAATTGGGCTTCTTCAGCTTGAACACGACAGTCGAGGGGTCGGTCGCCTCGACGCTTGCCACCTGCACCGAGAAAGCAGCACTCCAGACCATGCCGGGATGATCCATCTGCGTCTTGACGGTGTAGACCACGTCGTCCGCCGTGAACTCCACGCCGTCGCTCCAGAAGAGCCCCTTGCGCAGTTTCACGGTCATCTCGGTGAAGTCGGCATTATATTGCGGCTTGTCGGCAGCCAGCGAATTGTCCCAGGTCGCGCCGCCAAGTCCTTGTTCGGGGTCGATATACCAGAGCGTATCCATGGTCAGCTGCTGCAGGCCGGTCGAAACGCCGCCGCCGCCATTGACCCAGATATTGAACCAGCCGGGATTTTTGATCGTCCCTTCCGGATTTTCGACGATGAGCGTCTCCTTGCGCGGCAAGGAGGTGTAGTCATCGGCCTTGGCCGCCGCTGTCAGGCCGAGTGCGGCCAGCGCGACGCCAAATGCGAGCCTCTTCCACTGTTGCATGAACTCCTCCCTAGAAAGCGACGATACGGCGGCCGCAAGGGCACGCATGGGCACGTCGCGGTTGTCGGTTCGCAGAGGCATCAGGACTTGAACAGTCAGGTCCGGGACCTCAGTGAACCATCTCTCCGGCTCCCTGCCTCCTCGCAGCGAGCCGAATATCCCAGAGCATGATGCCGAAAAGTGTCAGCGGTTTTCGGACGACATCATGCTCTAACTCTTTAATTTAGAACAGGATTCAGATTTTAGGCCGACCCGGCCTAAAATCATCCTGTTCTAGCCGGGGCGTGCCCCAATGGGCTACCCGGCGGTAGCTGTCACACCGACAGCCGGATGACGTTGTAGGAGAACGGTTTCAGCGCCGCCCGTAGCCGTCCATCCTCGATCTTTCCGCTCTCGACATTGACGGGGGCGACCGTCTTCGGTCGCGCTGCCGTGTTGACGGCCTCGAGGTCGCCGTGGGTCATCTCCACCTGCTCGACCACGCGGGCATTTCCGAAGCCTTCCAGCCGCACATCGAGATCGAGCGCCGTGCTCGGATGGCGGTTGACGGCAAAGAAGGTCAGCGTCTTGCCGTCCTCGGAATGGACTGCCGATACGTCGAGATAGGGGACGTCGTTCTCCTCGTCGCTGTCATAGGTCGGGCCATCGACGACCAGCTGCAGCGCCGTTCCACGGCCATATCTGGAGGCGTAATAGAACGGGTAATAGATGGTCTGGCGCCAGGCCGCACCGCCGTCCTCGGTCATGATCGGGGCGATGACGTTGACGAGCTGCGCGATGCAGGCGATGCGCACGCGGTCGGAACGCCGGATGAAGGTGTTCAAGATGCCGCCGACCTGCAGCACGTCCTCGAAATTATAGATGTCTTCCAAGAGATGCGGCGCATCCGGCCATTCGTCGCGCGCCAGGATCTCCTTGTCCTGCTGGTTGGAATGATACCAGACATTCCATTCGTCGAAGGAAATGCCGATCGTCTTCTTCGAGCGTTTCTTCGCCTTGATATAGTCGATCACGCCGCCGATCGTGGTGATGTAGCGGTCGAGCTTCGTCGCGCGGGCGAGATAGTTGAGCGTATTTTTTTCGCGGTTGGCGAAATACATATGCAGCGAGATATGGTCGGCGCTGTCATAGCACTGCTCGAGGACCTGGGCTTCCCACTCGGGATAGGTTTTCATGTCGGAATTGGACGAGCCGCAGACCACGAGCTCAAGCGACTTGTCGAAGCCGCGCATGGCCTTCGCCGTCTCATCCGCCAGCCGGCCATATTCATAGGCCGACTTGTGGCCGACCTGCCAGGGACCATCCATCTCGTTGCCGAGGCACCACAATTTGACATCGTGCGGATTGGACCAGCCGTGCTTGCGGCGCAGATCAGACCAGTAGGTGCCGCCGGGATGATTGCAATATTCGAGGAAATTGCGGGCGGCATCCAGGCCGCGTGATCCGAGATTAACGGCGAGCATCGGCTTGGTATTCGCCTTCTTGCACCAGTCGACGAACTCATTGACGCCGATCTGGTTGGCTTCGCGGGTGCGCCAGGCAAGGTCGAGGCGAACCGGGCGCTCGGCACGCGGGCCAACGCCGTCTTCCCAATTATAGGCCGAGACGAAATTGCCGCCGGGATAGCGGCAGTATGGCGTGTCGAGATCACGGACCAGATCAAGGACATCCTGGCGGAATCCGTCCTCATCGGCCGTCGGGTGACCGGGCTCATAAATGCCCCCGTAGATCGCCCTGCCGAGATGCTCGAGAAATGAACTGTAGAGCCTGGAATCAATGGTCGCGATGCGGAAATCGCGGTGAGCCACAACGTTCGTCTTCAACGGATCCTCCCGTTTATGTATCAGATATTTTGTTTTCTTGCCTCTAACTTGATATCAGGAATGTTGTTGTGTCAACCAAGTTGCGACTTTAATCATACTAATATTGATTTCAGAAAAAATTGTTTAATTACAGTTATTTGGATGCCTTTATCGGCCACCAGAACTGGAAAGAATCGTGATATTTAAATCAAGATTTCCGATTTCTATTTTTCAAACATGCAGCCGCATGATGATATCGCGTCCGTGATTTCCGAAGCTACGCCCGAAAATATTCACGCCGCCGGTATGGCCGGCATTTTCGGCGATGCCGACCCGCAGCCGGATGGAGGAGTGCTGGGCAAGCGCGAGGTCGCTGAGCGTGACATTCGAGGCGGCGATACCGTCGATGAAGGTTCCGCGGGTGGAAATCCGCCAGGTCTTCATCATCCCATATTGCGAGCCTTCGAGCTTCCACCACGCCGGCGTGAAGGCGCCGCGTTTGTCGCCGTAGTCGCCGGGCGAGGTCCATGTTCCGATGGCCATGCCGTTGACCCAGAGCGTTATGTCAGACGGCCAGTCCGGATTGGTGCCCGGCACTTCCGACGACAGCTCCAGCGAAAACTCTATGGCGCGGATATCCTTGTTCAACACCTTGGCATTGTTGGGGAATTTGTATTCCACATATCCCCTGCCGAACCAGACGAGCCCGGCCTGCATGCGCTGCGGATCGAGAAAATAGTCGGGCACATCGAGCGGGCCGATGACGCTCTCGGTGGAGCAGAGACCGCACGGCGCATGCACGTCGCAACTGGTGTAGAGCCCGACCGGCATCTCGACTTCGATGATATTGTTGGCCCTTTGGGCGGCACTTTCCTCAAAGCTGATCAGAATTTCGCTGTAGATCGCCGAGCAGATCTTCTGGTTTCCCTTGCGGGCCTTTGTCAGCTGAGAATCGACAAGCCGGGCGTCTTCCAAAATCTGGATCCCGGTGGCGACAGTCGATTGAGGCAGAGAAAGAGCACGCGCGATATCGTTGATATTCATCGGTCCTTTGGCGCAAAGCAGCTTGAGCATCTCGAGCCGGGCCGGTGCGGAAAGCGCACGTATCGCATCATTATTCTCGCCGGCGGCAATCGTCAAAAACGAGCGTTCCATCATTCCCCCATAGTTTCCGATGAAATGATGTATATCGGAAATCATGATACATCAAGTGGGATGCTTCGACGGTTTGATTGTTATTGTTGAGAAAGACGTCATTCCTAATGCCCGGTCGCCTCAGGCCGCAGATCGGCATCGGTCAGGGTTCCGAGGAAGGCGACGATGTCGTCGATTTCGGGATCGGTGAGGGCGGGCGCGTCGCCCGGCTTTCTGCCGAAGGGCGGATCCTGGTTGAGATTGTCCCAATAGGCTTGCGGCAGGTCGTCATATCTACGAACCGTGCCGTCGGCATTCCTTGGATACCAGCGGCCGGGATCGCTTTCCCGCGTCGCGTAGAAGGAGACGACGTCGCGCAGCGAGTGGAAATAGCCATTGTGGAAGAAGCTCTTCTTCAGCGCGACATTGCGCAGCGTCGGCGTGCGGAACAGGCCGCAATATTCGCTGCGTCCGGCAAAGTCGGTCCGCTGAGGCCCGCAGAGGCCGAGGTCGTGATATCCAGGGTCGCTGTTGGCTGGTATCGCCATGTTGCGCGGTGCTGCAAGCCCGAGGAAGCCGAAATCGGAAAATTGCGGCGGCTCGCCGTCATTGGCGGGTTCGCTTAAGTGACAGCTCGAACAGTTGCCCTTGGCTGGGTCCTCGAACAGTCGTCGTCCGCGCAGTTCCTGCGCCGTCAGCGTCGCCTTGCCGGCGAGAAAGGCATCGTAGCGGCTGGAATAGGGATAGAAATCCGGGCCACTCTGTTCGAATGTGGCGAGCGCCTCGGCGGCGGCGTCGAAGGCATCTTGCGGGTTGTCGAACACGGTGGCGCCGAAGGCCGCCTTGATGTCGCCGGCATAGGCCGCCTTCTGCAGTTTCGCCACCACCTCGGCCGCATCCTTGTTGCCCATCTCGAAGGGGGAGAGCAGAGGGATCTTCGCCTGATCGGCGCCATGATCGACCCGGCCGTCCCAGGTCAAGCCGCCCGTCGGGCCATTGTCGACGCTTTCGTCGCCCTCGTCCTCGGAATCATAATAGTGCTCGGTGAAAGCAGGCACCGATTGCAGATAACGCAGCGTCGGAACGGCGCGCAGGCCCGGCTGGTCCCCATGTTCGCCGCCCATCTCGATCGGTGTCGCCGATGCCGGGCCGAAGGCGTGACTGGGATCATGGCAGGACGCGCAGGCCTGGAGGCCCGAGGCCGACAGCGAGGGATCTGAGAATATCTTGCGGCCAATTGCGGTGAGCGTTTCGGCCCGGGCGAAGGCTTCCGTGCGTGACATCGGACCGGGATGAACGCCGGAGCCGGTCGCCGCGCTGCTTTGCCGCAGGGGTAGAATGGCAAGACAGAGCGCTACGGCACCCATGCTCACCGCCAGGCCGGACCGCACAAGCCAGATGGTCTTGATTGTCATGATAAGGATTCCAATAACTTAAGACTGGTTTCCTCCATGATCGAACCTCGTTGCAACAAATTGATGACGACTATTCCCTGCGGCATCACGGCAACCCCTGATGTCACAAAGTTGATAGACGGCCGGAATAGCGTCCGAACGCCCCCCGAGCGTTCTTCGCTCCCTCTAGCCAACGCCCCCTAGCCATGAGGTACCACCCGTGAAAAGACTGAAACTCCTCCATTCCATCTGTCTCGCCGGATCGGCCATCGTGCCGTTTGCCATGGCGACGGCAGCCCATGCGGCGCCCGCCGGTTACGACAAGATCGACAATGTCGTCGTCATCTATGCGGAAAACCGCAGCTTCGATAATCTCTATGGCAGCTTTCCCGGCGCCGACGGGCTCTCGAACGCGACCGCCGATCGCGCCCGCCAGCTCGACCGCGATGGCCAGCCGCTGTCCGAACTGCCGCCGGCCTGGGGCGGCCTCACCGCCAAGGGTGTCTCGCCTGCCGTCACCGAGGCGCAGTCGGCCCATCTCGCCAACGCCTCCTTCGCGATCGACGATCCGAAGGGCTTCGCAGAGGCGCCTTCGGTCATCACCCGCGACCTCTGGCATCGCTTCTACCAGGAGCAGATGCAGATCGACGGCGGCAAGAACGACAAGTTCGTCGCCTGGGCCGATTCCGGCAGCCTGGTCATGGGCCATTACGACGGCTCCATCTTGCCGATGTGGCAGCTCGCCAAGAAATACGTCATGGCCGACAACTTCTTCCAGGGCGCCTTCGGTGGTTCGTTCCTCAATCATTTCGCGCTGGTCTGCGCCTGCACGCCCTATTATCCGGATGCCGACAAGAGCCCGGCCAAGCCGACCATCGCCAAGGTGGATGCGGACGGCACATCGCTGACGGTCGCGGAAAACGCCCCGAAGTCGGCGCTGGAGGGCGCACCGAAATTCGTCTCCGACGGCACGCTGACGCCTGACTTCTACGCCGTCAACACCATGCAGCCGCCCTACCAGCCGAGCGCCAATCCGCCGGCCAAGGACGGCGATCCGGCCTATGCCGATCCGGCGGCCGCAACAACGCTGCCGCCGCAGCATGAAATCACCATCGGCGACCTCATGTCGCTGAAGGGCGTCAGCTGGGCCTGGTATAGCGGCGCCTGGCAGGCAACCCTTGACGGCAAAAATGCCACCCCGGTGCCGAACTTCCAGTTCCATCACCAGCCTTTCAACTATTTCGCCAATTTCGCGCCCGGCACCCCGGCGCGTGCCGAGCATCTGAGGGATGGCGGCCTTGGCGGCGAAGCCTTCCTCAGGGATATCGACGACGGCAAGCTGCCGGCGGTTTCCTTCTACAAGCCGCAGGGCAACCTCAACGAACATGGCGGTTATGCCGATGTTTCGAGCGGCGACCAGCATCTCGCCGATATCGTCTCCCACCTCGAGAAGAGCCCGCAATGGGGCCATATGCTCGTCATCGTCACCTATGACGAGAATGGCGGCTTCTGGGATCACGTCGCGCCGCCGAAGGCCGATCGCTGGGGTCCGGGCAACCGCATTCCGGCCTTCATCATCTCGCCCTTCGCCAAGGGCGGCATGGTCGATCACACCCAATACGACACGACGTCGATCATCCGCTTCATCACCGCGCGCTACGATCTGCCGGTGCTGCCGGGCATCATCGCCCGTGACAAGGCGCTACGCAATAACGACCGGCCGCCGATGGGTGACCTGACAGCCGCGCTCGACCTGACGCATTGACCGATCACGAGCGGCCCCGGCGCTGACCGAGGCCGCCCACCTTCAGACTTGCCGTCACCGGCGCAGCAACGGCCGCAACGCGGCCTGTGTTTCCTTGAGCAGCGGCAGATAGCGTTCCTTCATCTCCGCTGCTGGTACGAGGGCGGCCGGCGCGCCGATATTGATGGCCGCCACCGTTTCGCCGCGGTCGTTGTCGATGGGCACGGCGATGGAGCAGAGGCCGATCTCCAGCTCCTGATCGATGATGGCGTAACCCTCAGTGCGGACCCGGCGGAATTCGGCGATCAACTCGTCCGGATCGGTCTTCGTATTCGGCGTGTTTTGCTTCAGCTCGCTGCGGGCAAGGATGGCGCGCGCCTCGCTCTCTGGAAGGGCTGCGAGCAGCACGCGCCCCATCGAGGCGCAGTAGGCGGGCAGGCGGCTGCCGGGGGTCAAGTTGATCGACATGACGCGGCGCTGCGAGGCGCGGGCGATATAGACGATGTCGGTGCCGTCGAGCACCGAGGCCGAGGCGCTCTGGCCGGCCTTTTCCGAGAGATGATCGAGATGCGGCTGCAGCAGCGCCGGCAGCGGCGTCGCCGCGAGATAGGCATGGCCAAGGCGCAGGATCTTCGGCGTCAGCGTGAAGAACTTGCCGTCATAATCGGCATATCCGAGCTCGGCGAGCGTCAGCAGCGAGCGGCGCACCGTGGCGCGGTCAAGCTCCGTCAGCTTCGATGCCTCGGCGATGGAAAGCCGCTGCCGCGTTTCACCGAAAGCTTCGATGACTTTCAGGCCGCGGGCGAAGCCGCTGACGAAATCCGTTTCGCGCATGGGTTCAGTCTCCAATGAATTCATTCTATTTTGTGCGATATACGAACAAATGTCAAATACCGCACAAATATATTGTCGCTTGGCCCGCCGCGCTTTATGTCTACGGCAGAGGACGGGATGGAGAGTTCCCGGCCGCATCTAGCCAAGGAGAGATCCCGCAATGGACAAGACAGTCGGGAGCACGGCGGAAGCCGTCTCTGAGATCGGGGATGGCGCGACCGTCATGATCGGTGGTTTTGGTGGCTCGGGCGCGCCGATCGAGCTCATTCATGCGTTGATCGACAAGGGCTCAAAGAACCTCACCGTGATCAACAACAATGCCGGCAACGGGCGCATCGGTATCGCCGCGATGATCGATGCCGGCATGGTCAGAAAGATGATCTGCTCATTCCCGCGTTCGTCGGATCCGCGCGCCTTCACCGATAAATATCTGGCCGGCGAAATCGAGCTCGAACTTGTGCCGCAGGGAACGCTTGCCGAGCGCATCCGCGCTGGCGGCGCCGGCATTCCGGCTTTCTATACGCCGACGGCCTACGGCACCGAACTGGCCGACGGCAAGGTCATCGCCGAATTCGACGGCCGCCATTACGTGCAGGAGCGCTGGCTGAAGGCCGACTTCGCGATCGTCAAGGCTGCGATCGGCGACATCCAGGGCAATCTCACCTACAACAAGGCCGGCCGCAACTTCAATCCGCTGATGTGCATGGCGGCGGCAAAGACCATCGTCCAGGTCTCATCGATCGTGCCGGCCGGCGGCATCGATCCCGAGCAGGTGGTGACACCAGGCATCTTCGTCGATCGCGTCGTCACTGTTCCCAATCCGCAGCAGGAAGAAGAGCTCATTCGAGCCGGAGTGGCCTACGTATGACCATCGATACTCGCGAAGACATCAAGCTTTCCAATGCGCAGATCGCCTGGCGCGCCGCGCAGGATATTGCCGACGGCGCCTATGTGAACCTCGGCATCGGCTTTCCCGAAATGGTCGCCCGTTATCAGCCGCCCGGCCGTCAGGCGATTTTTCACACGGAAAACGGCATCCTGAACTTCGGCGAGCCGCCGGCGGCAGGCGAGGAAGATTGGGACCTGATCAACGCCGGTAAGAAGGCAGTGACGCTGAAGCCGGGTGCTGCCTTCTTCCATCACGCCGACAGCTTCGCCATGGTGCGCGGTGGCCATCTCGACGTCGCGATCCTCGGCGCCTATCAGGTCGCCCAGAGCGGCGACCTTGCCAACTGGCGGGTGGGCAGCAAGGGCGTGCCGGCCGTCGGCGGCGCCATGGACCTGGTGCACGGCGCCAAGCAGGTCTGCGTCATTACCGAGCACGTCACCAAGACAGGCGAGCCGAAGCTGGTGGAGGCATGCACCTTCCCGCTGACCGGCGTCGCCTGCATCACCCGCGTCTATACGAGCCATGCCGTCATCGACATCGTCAAGGGACGCTTCGTCCTGCGCGAGAAGCTGGCCGCGATGTCGCAAGAGGAATTGCAGGCCATGACCGGTGCGCCGCTGCATGTCGACGGGCCGGCTGCCGACCTCGTCGTCCCCAAACTCTGAGGAAAAGCCATGACCGAAGCCTTTATCTGCGACTATATCAGAACGCCGATCGGCCGCTTCGCCGGCTCGCTGTCCCAGGTGCGCGCCGACGATCTCGGCGCAATCCCGCTGAAGGCGCTGATGGAACGAAATGCCGCCGTCGATTGGGAAGCCGTCGACGACGTCATCTTCGGCTGCGCCAACCAGGCGGGCGAGGACAACCGCAATGTCGCGCGCATGTCGGCCCTGCTGGCCGGCCTGCCGATCGCCGTATCCGGCACGACGATCAACCGGCTCTGCGGCTCCGGCATGGATGCGGTGATCACGGCGGCGCGCGCCATCCGCTCCGGCGAGGCCGAGCTGATGATCGCTGGTGGCGTCGAGAGCATGTCGCGCGCGCCCTTCGTCATGCCGAAGGCCGAGACGGCCTTTTCACGGGCGGCTGAAATCCACGACACGACCATCGGCTGGCGCTTCGTCAACCCGCTGATGAAGAAGCAATATGGCGTCGACTCCATGCCGGAGACCGGCGAGAATGTCGCCGAGGACTATCATGTCAGCCGCGAAGGCCAGGATGCCTTCGCGCTGCGAAGCCAGGCGAAGGCGGCCGCCGCCCAGGCAAACGGACGGCTTGCGAAGGAGATCACCCCAGTGACCATCCCGCAGCGCAAGGGCGATCCCGTTATCGTCGACAAGGACGAACATCCGCGCGCAACGACGATCGAAACGCTGGCGAAACTCGCGACACCTTTCAAAAAGGAAGGCGGCACGGTGACGGCCGGCAATGCCTCCGGCGTCAACGACGGGGCGGCCGCGCTGATCGTCGCTTCGGAAGCGGCAGCGCGAAAATACGGCCTGACGCCGATCGCCCGCATCCTCGGCGGCGCGGCTGCCGCCGTTCCGCCAAGGGTGATGGGCGTCGGGCCGATTCCGGCCTCGCGCAAGCTGATGGCGCGGCTCGGCATGACCGTGGATCGGTTCGACGTGATCGAACTCAACGAGGCCTTTGCCAGCCAGGGGCTGGCGGTGCTGCGCGCACTCGGGATTGCCGACGATGACGCACGGGTGAACCGCAATGGCGGCGCGATCGCGCTTGGCCATCCGCTCGGCATGTCGGGCGCACGCATCACCGGCACGGCGGCACTCGAGCTTCTGGAAACCGGCGGGAAATATTCGCTGTCGACCATGTGCATCGGCGTCGGGCAGGGGATTGCGATAGCGCTTGAAAGGGTTTGAGGTCGGGACGCTTCCGGCTTTTGCCGGAGGCTGCTGACCCGTTGCGCCACGCGCCCGGTTTCGCTAGTGATCGGGCATGCTGATCCGACCCGCAGACAAGAACGATCGAAGCGCGATCTGGAGGATCATCGGTCCGACGATCCGCGCCGGCGAAACCTATGCGCTTGATCGCGATCTGAGCGAAGCCGATGCGCTGGCCTACTGGATGGGACCGGACCGCGAGACTTTCGTCGCCGAAGAGGACGACGTGGTCCTCGGCACATATTACATCAAGGCCAATCAGGCCGGCGGCGGGCGGCATGTCTGCAATTGCGGCTACATGACCGATGCTGCCGCAAGCGGCCGTGGCGTCGCCCGGCTGATGCATGACCATTCCCTGGAGCATGCCCGTTTGCGGGGCTTTCGCGCCATGCAGTTCAATTTCGTCGTCAGCAGCAATGAACGCGCGGTTGGGCTGTGGCAATCTCTCGGCTTCGATGTCGTCGGCCGGCTGCCTGGCGTCTTCCTTCATCCGACGCAAGGTTACGTCGACGCATTGGTGATGTTTCGCACGCTTTGATCACACGGTTTCCGCGAGCGAGAATTCAGGTAGCTCCAGCAACGGCATCGAACCACGCACCAGACGCAGGAAATCGCGGACCGGAGATTTTTCGAGTGCACGCGGAAAATAGATTGCGCCCGATTCCTGTACCCGGCCGTGGTCCTGGAACATCACGGGTCTGATCCCGAACCCATCGAACAGTTTCGCAAAGCCGCTGGAGGCGGCCATCACCAGCGGCGAACCCTGCATGATCAACAGAGCCTGCAACATGGAGTCCACGCGTACGGCAAAATCGCGGGTCTGACGCTCGAGTTGACCAGGCCCTTCATCATCTCCGTAACCGGGGCTGATCCAGCGCTGACGCAGAAGATCATCGAGGGTGACAGTCGTCGCTTTGGCCAGGTGGTGATCTTTGTCGCAGTAGATGTAGGTCGCCTGTCTTGCCAGCGTTTCGAACTCGACCTGCATGACGGCTTCATATTTGTAGGAGAGCGTTCCGAAGACGAGATCGTAGACGCCGTGCCGCATTCCCTCGAAACGCGTGCCGTCATCGGCGATCTCGACATGGACGACGACACCTGGATGCGTCCGGCTGAAGGCTTTTATGATCCCCGGCAATATGACGAGCCCCCAAAGATCGCCGGTGGCCACCCGAATAACGGCCTTGGCGCGGCCCTGAAGATGTTCGATCTCTTCTTTCGCTTCATCGAGCGCCGGTAATATCCGCACCGCCCGGCTATAAAGGGCTGAACCGTACACGCTTAATTCGACGCCGGCTCCGGTCCTGTTGAACAGCGGAACACCGTAGCTGTCTTCGAGTTGTCGGATAGCCCGGGAAAGCGCCGGCTGCGAAATATTCAGCTTCTTGGCGGCACGCGAGATCGATCGCTGGTTTGCCACTTCGACGAATTGGCGTAGCTCCCGCATCCGTCTCCCTCCCTATGCGAATTACGCATAACATATAGCATGTTTGCATTTGACCTCAGCGCTGTATGCGCCACATTCTACACAACAATAGTAGACTAATTCTGGCGTGCCAAAAGCTGCGAAAGCCCCTCATGGAAGGGAATTTCGTGCTCATGAGCACGTTCTCGACGGACGCTCTACACAGAAGAATAAGCCTTCGACAAGAAAATCGGGGCGCGGGATGGGGATAGAAGGAGGAGGAACCGATGTTTAAAAATAGCATAGGCCGGCAGCTGATTTTCGCCGCGACGACGGCGGCGTCGATGATCTTTGTGGTTGCTCCATCAGCCGCGCAGGAGAAGGTCCAACTGACGTTTCGTCAATTCGATCCCCCGACCGAAATTCAAGGCCTGATTGCCGCCGTCGATGCCTGGAACTCCAGTCATCCCGATGTCCAGGTCAAATTGGAGACGATGTCGGGCGGCGACACACTTGCCCAGTTGGCGCGCGAAATTCCCGCCGGTGCGGGACCGGATGTTCAGCAGCTGGCTTTCGTGTGGACGCGTGATCTGGCGCGATCGAAGCTGCTTCTCGATCTCAGTCCTCTCATCCAATCGAACGCGCCGGGAGCCGGCACCGACGATTTCCTGGCTCTCGACCTCGCCACCCTCGACGGCAAGATCTTCGGCCTGCCCTGGACGGCGGATACATTCTCGATGGCTTACCGCCCGGATCTCCTGCAGGCAGCCGGCGTCTCGAATTTTCCGGATAGCTGGGACGATCTTGCGGCAGCTGCCAAGAAATTGACCACCGAAGGTGGTGGAGCTGAACAATACGGTTTCTGCTTCCCCGCAGGCAGCGCACCCGACAGCGGCATGTGGACGCTTGTGAATTATTACCTCTGGAGCAACGGCTCGACCCTGGTCACGGAGGAAAGCCCGGGGAAATGGAAGGTGTCGGTGACGCCGGAGCAACTGGCGGCGGCGATGAACTATTTCAATCAGTTTTTCGCGGACGGAACAGCGCCCGAAAATCTCATCACCGTGAATGCGTGGGGCGATCCGGAGCTGATCGGCGGGCTCGGCCGAGGCGATTGCGCGATCACTTTCTTTCCGCCGCAAACCTTCAGGGCCGCCCAGAAACAATCGGACAAGCCGCTGCTGACCGCACCGATTCCGAGAGGGAGCGAGAAGCGCATCTCTCATCTTGGCGGACGTGCGCTGGGCATCAATCCCAACACCAAGCATCAGAAGGAGGCCTGGGAGTTCGTCAAATATCTGGTCGGCCCCGAGACCTTCAAAACCTACAACCAGTATCCCTCGCAGAAGTCGCTGCTTTCACAGCTCCAGTTTCCGCCGGCCGAGCAGGGCTATGTGACGATGCTGCCATTGGCGCAGACCTTCGAGCGGTACATCTCTTCCCCGATCAAGGTGTCGAGCATGACAGCGCTCATCAATCGTGAGTTCGGCGCCGTATTCTCCGGGCAGCGCAATCCTGATGAGGCTGCGGACGTGATCATCAAGGAGCTCAACGACTTGCTCGCCCGCGGCAAGGGCTGACGATGTCTGTTTCCGCAAACCCGGACGGCGCGCTGGCCAAGCGCGCCGAAAGACGAGGATCATTCCGGAGTTGGCATTTCGAGCCTTACGGCCTGGTCATGCCGGCGATGCTTATCCTGGCTATCTTTTTCGCCGGCCCGGCATTCTACAATATCGCGCTCAGCTTTCAGGACCTCAGCCTTTTCGATCTGGGAAAGGAGGGTCGGTGGGTCGGGTTTGCCAACTTCGCAACCGTCCTCAAGGATGAAGGAATTGCCGGCGCGTTGTTCAACACGGCTTTCCTGCTGACATTCGTGACTGTTGTCATTCGATTGGCACTCGGACTTGCGCTCGCGATCCTTCTCAACGCCGAGGTCTTCGCCAGATGGCGCATCGGCTGGCTCGTCCGGTCGCTGGTGCTTGTTCCATTCGTAACGCCGCCGGTTGTCGCCGTCGCCGCCTGGAAATGGCTGCTTGACCCCCGCTATGGCGCGGTCAACCAGTTTCTCCTGTCGACTGGGCTCATCGACAGGGGAATTCCGTTCCTTTCCAGGACGTCGACGGTTTGGGGCGCGGTCGAAACCATGTTGATCTGGCGCGAGCTTCCTTTCGTCATCATCACCTTCCTCGCGGCGCTGCAGTCGATTCCGAGGGAACTGAGGGAGGCGGCCCGCATCGACGGCGCGTCCGAGTTTCAGATACACCTGCGCATCATCCTGCCGATGCTGAAACCTGTCATCGCGGTCGTCGCACTGCTGACGACGATCTGGACCTTCAACAATTTCGTCTACGTCTGGCTCGCCACGCGGGGAGGGCCGGGCGACTACACGCAGGTTCTGGCCACGAAGATGTATACGGTCTCGTTTGTCGACTATCGCGTCGGCGAGGGTGCCGCCATCGGCGTTCTGATGAGCCTGATGATGTTCGCCTTCGCGCTCATCTACCTCGGGGTTCTCTCCCGCGGGAAACGGGGGGCCTCGTGATGAATGTTTCGATGACGCATCGAGCGCGGCATATCAGGTTCGCCAGGGACCTGATCACCGTCATTCTGGGTATCGGCCTGCTGCTGATTTTGGCGTTCCCCTTCATTTGGGTGGTGCTGATTTCCTTCCGCCCGGACAAGGAAATCTTCACCCGGACGTTTCAGCTGTTCACCAGCGTCACCCTGGAAAACTACTACACCCTCCTTCAGAATTCGCCGTTCCCGAACTACCTCAGAAACAGCCTCGTCGTTTGCACGATCTCGACTGTTGCGGCCGTTACCATCTCGCTGATCACCGCCTATGGTTTTTCGCGCAACCGCGATTTCCGCGGCCGCGGCCTGTTGCTGATCCTGGTGATCTGCACGCAGCTGTTTCCCTACGTGATCCTGATCACACCGCTTTACTCGATGTTTTTCGCCGTGGGGCTGATCAACAATCCGCTGAGCCTGGTTCTGTCCTATACGGCCATGAACCTGCCATTCGCCATCTATCTGCTTCTCGGCTACCTCGACACAATTCCCCAGGATCTCGACGAGGCAGCCAAGCTCGACGGCGCTTCGACGATCCAGATCATCTTCAAGGTCATTTTGCCGATCGCCTGGCCGGGTGTGGTGACGGTTGCGGTCAACGCCTTCGTGTCTGCGTGGGATGAATTTCTGTTTGCCCTGACACTGATGACATCGGACGAAAACAAGACCGTGCCAGTCGGGCTTGCCGGCTTTTTCGGCGAATACACCACCCAATGGAATCTGGTGATGACGGCATCGGTGATTTCGACGCTGCCCACGCTTGTCCTTTTCATGCTGCTTCAGCGAAAGCTCGTCTCCGATCTCGCGGCCGGTGCGGTGAAGCTGTAGCGGCGTGAAAGCCTCGAACGAAGGTCCTTCCATGAACATCATCCTCGTGCTTATCGACAGCGTTAACCGCAATGCTCTTTCGGCCTATGGCGGAACCGAGTTCGAGACGCCGAACCTTCAGTCTTTCGCCCAAAAGGCCTGGCGTTTCGACAATCACTTCGTCGGCAGCCTGCCCTGCATGCCGGCGCGGCGTGAGATTTTTGCCGGCTTCAGCGGCATGCAATGGCGTCCTTGGGGACCGCTCGAACCCTTCGACCTTCGTCTGCCGAAGCTGCTGGAGAGTGCGGGTTACACAACCGCGATTGTCACCGATCACTATCACTATTGGGAGGAGTCGGCGAACGGCTACATTCAGAGCTTCCAGGGTGCGGAATTCATTCGAGGGCACGAGCTGGATTTCTGGGAGCCGCTCGTGCCGGAGGCAGATCTGCCGCAATGGGTGCACAATATTGAGAAATGGCGCCCAGGCTATGGTCATCGCTACTTCTCCAATGTCGCAAACTTCAAGGATGAGGCCGATTTCTTCCCCGCCAAGGTCATGACATCGGCCAGCGAATGGCTCGCCAAGCCGAAGACCGGAAAGCCGTTCTTCCTGCAGGTCGAGTCCTTCGACGTGCATGAGCCCTTCGATGTCCCGGAGCCCTATGCATCGATGTACGGCGACGGTGCGGCACGCGACCGCTTCACGCTGTGGCCGCCCTATCAGGATGCGGCACGCCAAGCGGAGTTCATGAGCCAGGCGAGCCCCGAGGAACTGGCTTTCGTTCGCTCCCAGTATGGCGCCAAGCTGACGATGACGGACCGGTGGCTGGGCAAGCTGTTCACAACCCTGGACGAACTGCAGCTCTGGGACGACACGGCCATTATCGTCACCACCGATCACGGACATGATCTTGGCGAACGCGGCGGCTATGGCAAACAGTTCCCGCATTTCGACAGCCACGCGAACATTCCGCTGCTCGTCTGGCACCCCGGCTTCCAAGCCAATGGCGGCGCGATTGAAAATCTGACGTCGACCGTCGATCTCTTCGCGTCGATCCTGGCGATCGCCGGCGTTAAGCCGCCACGAAAGACGCACTCGCATTCATTTCTGCCGCTTCTCAAGGGCGAGACCAGCAACGCGCGGAACGCCGTCATTTACGGGACATTCGGGCAAGGCATCTGCTGCACCGATGGCGAATGGACGCTGATCCAGCCGCCGGATCGCGACAAGCCGCTCTACGCCTACTCGACCATGGTGCCGACCACCATCGAGCCGCAGGACAAGCCGGTCGATCATGGGCACTACATTCCCGGTATCGAAATGCCGCAATGGAAAATTCCCATCACCCCCGACGGCCCCGGGGACCGGCGGAACCTGGACAGCCAGCCGCTGCTTTACGATCGACGCAATGATCCCGGGCAAAAGCACGACCTCTGGCAGGACCGGCCCGAAGAGCGACGACGAATGCTGCATCTTATGCGGCAAGTCATCGAGCAGCATGGCGCGCCGGCAGAGCTTTTCGATAGGCTGGGATTGGGCTAGCTTCGAGGATCAGAGCGCGTTGCCGATAGGGCCATTGCCGATTCGACACTTAAAAAAGATGTGAGCGCGCTGTCGAATCCGCCGCGGCCCAAACGTCTTGAGATCGCAGGCGCGAAATGCGGTAGGCTTGCCGCGTTGCCTCGCGATCACTCTGTCGGCATGGAGGTTATGAAGCCATGGGTGTTTCCTATCGTTGGGTCATCGTCGCTGCGGGCGCATTGATGACATGCGTTGCGCTCGGCGCGATGTTCTCGCTGGCGATCTTTCAGGAGCCGATTGCGACGGCGACCGGCTGGTCGCATGTCGGCATAGCGAGCGCGATGACGCTGAACTTCATCGTCATGGGTTTCGGCGGCTTCTTCTGGGGGGCGGCAAGCGACCGCTTCGGCCCGCGCATCGTCGTGATGATAGGCTCCGTGCTGCTCGGCCTGGCGCTGGTTCTGGCGAGCCGGGCCGAGACCCTGCTGCAGTTCCAATTGACCTACGGCATCCTTGTCGGACTGGCCGCCAGCACGTTTTTCGCGCCGATGATCGCGGCGACGACCGCGTGGTTCGATGAAAATCGCGGCCTTGCGGTGTCGCTGGTCTCTGCCGGCATGGGCGTTGCGCCGATGACCATCTCACCCTTCGCGCGTTGGCTGATCTCGGCCTATGAATGGCGGCCGGCCATGCTGATCATCGGCATTGCTGCCTGGGTGCTGCTGGTGCCGGCCGCTCTGCTGGTTAGGCGCCCGCCGGCACAGACCGCCGATACCGACACCGCGTTCTCGGCCGACGGTGCCCGGCCGCAACTGTCGAAAGTCTTTCGATCGCCGCAATTCATCGTGCTTGGCCTGACCTTCTTTGCCTGCTGTGCGGCGCATTCCGGGCCGATCTTCCACATGGTGAACTATGCGACGATCTGCGGCGTCGCGCCGATGGCGGCCGTCAGCATCTACAGCGTCGAGGGGCTGGCGGGATTGGGCGGCCGGCTGCTCTATGGCAGCCTTGCCGACAGGATCGGGGTGAAGCCGGTGCTGGTCGCCGGCCTGCTGGTGCAGGCGGCGGCCCTTGCGACCTATCTCTTCGTCAGCCAGCTCGGCGAATTCTATGCGCTCGCCATCGTCTTCGGCAGTGCCTATGGCGGTGTGATGCCGCTTTATGCGGTGCTGGCGCGGGAATATTTCGGGCCGCGCGTCATCGGCACGGTCTTCGGCGCGGCGACGATGCTCTCCAGCCTCGGCATGGCCTTCGGCCCTCTGATCGGCGGCTGGATATTCGACACTTTCGCCAATTATTCCTGGCTGTTCATCGGCTCCGCGATGGTCGGGCTGGCGGCCGCGGCGATAGCGCTCGCGTTCCCGCCTCTCGCCCGCCAGAAACCACAACCTGCCTTCGGCATGGCGCCGTAACCGGCGCCTTAAAGCCCTCACGAGCAGTATCGAGAGTGGACGTTGGTGAACGCCCACTCAAGGTTTTCGCATCGTCGCGACTTTTGCCGCCAGATCGCCAACACCGCAGGCGGCACATTTGCCTCCGCCGTAACAAATGGACGAGGACCAGCCGGACCGCGATCATTCACATCCGCTGGCTTGTGTGCCATTCTGGATTGCGAAAGAACAAAGCGTTGCAAGGCAAGGAATATACTTGATTCACGCAAAAGTAGAGTTCGTATTGGTATAGTAGCGGACGATGCGGCGACGCACTCTGCTAGGGCGGTAACGGGTAAGACGCACCAATCCTTAAATATTCACTTGAGGAACCCTCAGTTCTTCGGCAGTATACTCTTTATTAACTTTTGGCTGGGGGCCATGCTGCAGCAATGAGGGTCATGGGGATTGCTCTGGCATGTATCATGTTGCTGTCGCAGCCGGCTCTGGCGCAGTCTCCACTTGACATCTTCAGGAGCTTGACCGACGGCGTCACACGTGATGCCGCGCCGCCAGATGCTGGTCGCCCACCGTCTAAACCGATACCGACTCTTCGGTCGCAGCTGACAAGATCGCAAGTGCAACGCCTGCAGCGTGCCCTGGAAGCGCTCGGTTACTATCATGGTCCGATCGACGGAAATGCCGGGGTCGAGACGTGGAGTTCGGTGGTAGCGTGGGCACGCGACCGGGGATGGGAGGCTCCAACAACCCTCCGTGTGGCGCATCTCAATTCTCTTGAAGCTGAACGCGCGCAGGGACAGGTCGCAGAACAGGATCGTCCAAGCTCTGGTCCAGAAGATGGGACTGTTCGTCGCGTTCAATCGGCCCTCTCACGGCTCGGCTACTATTCGGGGCCGGTGAATGGCCAGACAGACCAAGCGACCATGGCTGCCATGGCGGCCTGGGCAGCCGATCGGAGCTGGGAAGCGCCGGCATCGATCCGCGAGGCACATGCCGTCAACATGGAGGAGGAGCTTTCCCAGAGGACAGGCCCGGTTGTCGGCGATGCGGCCTTGCCACCGTGGCAGCCGGACGATACCGGGATCGGCAGCAAAATCTGCGCCTCCACCGGCTACAGCAAGGTCTGCCTTCGTCTTGCCTGCGATGCCGAAGCCGGTGTGGTCCTTGATTTCGAAGAGGTGGCGGGCTACTCGACACCGTCGGTCTCCAGCGCGGGTCTGACGGTGGATCGAGGCCCTGAGGCAACGCTTCCCCTCGATGGCATCCGCAAGAGACCGGTCCTCGATGCCGGTCGCGATGCAGCGCTCATCGCCCGCCTTTCCTCCGGGCGGTCGCTGAACCTCAAGTTGGGGACATGGTCGATGTCCTTCGGTCTCGCGCAATTCGGCCCCGAGTACGACCGGGTTGGAAAAGCATGTGCTACGCTGCTCGCCAGGCTCCGTAGCGGCCAGGATCCCTTCCCTGGCCAGTTCTCCCGTCTTGCCGACGAACTGGCCGAGGCCACCGTGTCCGAAGGAACGTGGACCTCGCAGCCGAATACGGACCTTGCCGGCAATGATATTCGACATGGGCTGGCCGATCCGCTTCTGCGTGGCCTGACGGAAGGCGAATGTATCGCGATCTGCTCGGAAACCGACATGTGCCGGGCCTATACGTTCAACCCGAGCGGCGGGGCATGTTTCCTGAAGTCCGCAAAGGGTTCGCCCAAACCCCACGCAGCCGCAAAGAGCGGCGTTTTCGATGGCCGGAAAGCGGGTTTAGCACCTCCACCCACCCGCGGTGCGGGACCGATCGTGGATGGAGCGGTCGGGTGGCGCGAGGGCGAGACGCTGGAAGGCTTCCAGGCCCGCGTGAAACAAGCTGCTCGCAGGCTAGGCGGGTCATGCGACGAGGAGAAGGACACGCTCCGGCGCCTGGCCGAAAAATTCCAATGGACACTGCCGCATGAGGGACCGCTCCGCGCCGGAAACAGCTTTGCGATCGAGTGGTCGGGCAACACGCTCGAAGATCGCATACCGGTTTGGTTCATGGTCAAAGCAGAACAGCCCGTCCGTTTTAAAGGCAAGGGGCATGTCGCGTTGGGTGCTGCCGCGCCCAATCCGTTCGCGATAAAAACCGGTCTGGGCAAGACACGCGCCATGGTCGCTCTGGCGACGCGTGGCGCCGCGGCGAGTGGTTCAGTTTCAACCATTCCGCTGCAAGCGGGGCCTTTGAACCTATCCGTCTCATTGGTGGGCTATCTCCGCGCCTGCGAGGAGGAGATCGTTCTGAAGGAAGAGTCAGAGCGGCTCGAAATCGCACCGGCGCCCGCCGAGATCGTCCTCAATACCGCCGAGGGCCGCGCGGCGTTCACACATAGCATCGATATCCCTAAATTCTCCCGCCGCATCCTCCTCAACGATACCCGCTTTCTTCTGCTGGATGCGGCAAGCGGGACGGAAATCGTCGAGCGGGCAGGCACACACCTGCAGATCTCGCCAACCCACCGCTTCATCGGCGTCGAGCATAATGGCCGGCTCGACATCGTCGACATGGTCGATGGGCATACGGCTGCGACAGCGGATGCCGGCGACCTTCGCTGGGCGCTCGGCGACAGTGTCGTCTTCACCACACTCGCGCCTTGGGCGGAGGTGAATTTTTCCTCCACCTTCGGCGATCATTTGCGCATACGGGAACAGATTACCGGGCCGTCTTGCTGCACCGCGGAACGCGGTCAAACACGCGTGGCGATCGATCTGGAGAATGCCGCCTACACCATCTGGGGTGGCGCCGGTTACCGCGTTGGCGCGCTCCAGAACCCGGATTACGCCTCGATCGCGAATTCTTCCGGCGCTTACAGTTCCGCAGGTGGCGAGACGATTCCCCTTCATTTTCATATGTTCTGGTCGCTTGGCATGGTGTCGCCCGTCAGTGTCGCTCGGGAATTCGATGTTGCCGGCGGCTTCAGGACGACCAGTACCTGGGAAGACTGGGAGGTCGCGGAAGCCGACAGCCGCCGCCCCCGCGATTTTACGGAGAGCCTGTCGCGCACATTGGGCAAAGTAGAGCTTCAGGCAGTCATGATCGATACGGCCGTGGCATCGAACGACCAAGGCTCCACCAGAGCCGGCAACGACACGCCTCTCGCCGCTGCCTTGCCCGAACAACTCTTGCGCCTCGGCGTCGCGCTCGATCCAATGGTCGACGGGGAACGCCTCCTCGCGTCCTACGCCGCGGGTGAGAACAACGCCCTTCACGCGCTTGATCGCGACCAGCGGCTGAAACGATCCGCAGAGGCGATGGGGCGCTTCCGCCGCGAGGCGGAGCGTGCGGGCTGGCGATTCGACTGGGCTCTGCCCGTCGGGGAGGAGGGTCCCATCTCCGACTGTGAACATCTTCTGCTCGGAGAATCCTCAAGCTCGGGGGGCACGGGCTCGCTGTCAGCGCCTCGCGATGTTGTCGAGGTCTCGACGGTCCGCACGTCTCGCGGCGCGGTATGGGTGGCGCGTGCGGAGTGTGTCGCGGGCGCGACGTTCGGAAGCCTCAGGCCCTATGCTGCCCTTTACGTCATGGATATCGCGCGCCCCGCGCCGGCGGCGAGTGCGGCACTTCAGGCGGAAGGCGCATTTTTCTTCGAAAACAATGCCCATCGTCTGTGGTACCAACACGCTTTTCGTATCAAAGCCAATGACGATCTGCTGCTGACCTATGCGCCCGGCAACGGCGTCATTACTGTGCGTGACCGCGCAACACAGAAGTTCCTCTGGATCGGCGAGAATCTTCCGAATGGCGACCTCCTCGTCGACGCCTGGTTGACGAAAGACCGTCGCCATGCGGTGCAACTTAATTCTGACGGCAACTTCTACATTCACGCCATTCTGGACGATAGGCAGTCGCTCCTGTCCGGGCGCATTGCCGACGACGAGATCGCGGTCTGGACCAAGGACTACTTTTACGACGCGACAGCCGAGGCCGCCGCCCTCATCGATCTGAAGTTTCCCGGTAGGGTTGGACAGTATAGTCTCGACCGGTTTGGCACAGCGCGCCTGGTCCCAGATCTGGCGCGCGCCGTTCTTGATCGAGGGCAGACGCCGCAGGCCGTCGCCGAGGTGGGCGTACCGCCGTCGTTGACAGGCGAGATCGCGCTCGAGGAAAACGGCGGTCGCGTAAGAGCCGTATTGCACTTCGATCCGGCCGAGACGGTGCATATGTCCGTTTTTCAGGACGGTGTGCTGACCGAAACGGTTGATGCTGCCACCGTCGGAAATGCAGTGTCGATCGAGAGGCTCAAGGACGCGCGTTGGGTGTCGGTCATCGGATTCAATTCTGCGGGCCTGGCGAGCCTCCCGGTATCGGCTGATCTCGGCGAGCCTCTTGCGCGCCGTGCGGTCACCCGAGCGCTCGTCATCGGCGTGAACACTTACGAGGATGAGCGCCTCCGTTCGCTCAATTACCCTCTGCGCGATGCAGGCACGGTGCTCGAAACGCTGACCGAGCCGCTTGGCAAGGAGCCACCGTTCCGCGGCGAGGTAGGGCCGAAGGACAGGCGTGCCACACCCGAGGCCATACTGGAGGCGACGGCGCGACTGCTGGACGGGCTGGCCCGTGGGGACCACGCGGTCCTGTTTCTGGCCGGCCATGGCATGCAGGATCGCAATGGGCGTTTCTATTTCGCGACGTCGGCCACCGATCCAACGGATCTCGAACACACAGCCTTGCCTTTCGACCGGCTGGCCGCGCTGTTCGAACGGACCGAGGCGCGCATCACCATTCTTCTTGACGCCTGCCACTCCGGCGCCGCGGGGACCGGGTCTTTCACCACCAACGACGATCTCGCCAACAGCCTCGCCGCCCTCAGATCCAATCTCACCGTTCTCGCCGCTGCGAAGGGGCGACAGGAGTCGCTCGGACGGCGCGAGGTCGGGGGCCTGTTCACCAACGCGATCGTTACCGTCCTTGGAAAGGAACGCGATCGTTATGACCACAATCACAATGGTCGCATCGAGGCCTCCGAACTGTATCGCGGCGTCAAGACGCTGGTTTTCGCGGCGAGCGACGGCAAGCAGACACCCTGGATCATCAACAGCCGACTGGTGGGAGACTATGCCCTCTTTTAGATTTCGCGACGCCTATGGAACGGTTGCGGCCCTGGCAGCTGCCTTGCTGCTTCTCGCACCTGCCGCCGCCGGTGCCGCGTGCCTCATCTGTGACGAGGTCGTCGAGCTGGATGGGGTAAGGGCAAAATGCTTCCGTCAGGACTATGAAAAGTTTCTTTCAACCGCCCGGAGCGCGGAAACGAGCAATGCGGAGGTCGATCTCTCCGCCTGCGCCGGGGACGACGGACGCGAACGCCGCGGTCTTGATCGGATGCCCGGGCTATTACCAGCCGGAAGTGAATCCAGCGCGCGGAACCAGCGCGAGCTACGCTCGGTCTACATCTTCGATGAGGCAAGCCTTATTTGCCTCAAGCGATTGCTGGATGGGCACGAAGGTACGATCGATCCGTCGGTGCGGTTCGATCTGGTCGAGAACTGCAAGCCATGAGCCAGCCATCATCCAAACGGCGAGTCGGGCTCTCTTTCTTAAATGTTTCGGATGCCGGCTGGTCGTTTCTGAGCAGCATCGTCACCGTTGTGACCTTCGCCAGCGCGATGGGCGGTATCTTTTGGGCGGTGTTCGAGTACATCGAGAAGAAGGAGACGGATCGCACGAAATATACGCTCACTCTCATCGAGACCTGGGAAACGCAAGGCTATCGGCAAGCCTACGGTGAACTTCGCGAGTTTTATTCAACGTTCCTTGAGACGATCCCGGTCGCCGACAAAAGGATGGCTGAGACCAGCGGGCATGCCAAGGATAATCTGTTGCAGTCCTTAAACCGTCAGATTGCGCAGGAGCCCACGCGCCGGGAGCAAATCAGGGAGGTCGTCTATTTCTTCAACCGGCTTGCTCTTTGCGTGAATGCGTCACTCTGCTCCAAGGAAACAACGGCAGTCTTCTTCAATGATACTGTGCAGTCTTTTCTTGACGTTTATGGCCCTTACATCGAAAGCAACAAGGAAACTTTTCCTGGCAGGGGTGCAACACTTGTCGACCTCTCTCAGGAACTCAATCCTGCTGGCCGGGACTAAACACCATGCCAATCTCCGCTTTCGTGCATTGCCCTTCGTCGATTTCCCCTGATAAGACTTCTCCTATTCGTTTCATCACCTATGTCCTTGGTTTTTCGGGAGGCAATCGTCGCCATGGTCGAACTTGCGCAATCGCTCGCATCCATCAAGCTGCCGGACCTGTCCGGCAAGGCCGTGCTGATCACCGGCGCCTCGACCGGGATCGGTGCAGCACTCGCCCGCGCCTTCGCGGCTCAAGGAGCCAAGGTCGGCGTGCATTACAATGCCAGCCGCGAACCGGCGGAGAAGCTTGCAGAAGAGATCCGGGCTGCCGGCGGCACCGTGCATCTGATCCAGGGCGACGTGTCGAGGGAAGGCGAGACCGAGCGTGTCGTCGAGGAGACGGCGAAGACTTTCGGTCATCTCGACGGGCTCATCAACAATGCCGGCGGCATGCTGGGGCGCAAGCCGACCTCGGATTATACCGACGCGCATTATGTCGCGGTTATGGACCTCAACGCCCGCTCGGTGCTGGCGGCCACGCGTGCAGCGCATCCCTGGCTGAAGAAGCAGGGTGGCTTCATCATCAACACCACCTCGATCGCCGCGCGCAACGGCGGCGGCAATGGTGCGATCCTGTATGCGGCGTCCAAGGGCTTCGTGTCGACGATCACGCGCGGCCATGCCAAGGAATTCGTCGCCGACCGGATCCGCGTCAACGCGGTGGCGCCGGGCGTTATCGCCACGCCCTTCCACGAGCGTTATACCAATGACGAGCAGATGGAATTGCAGCGCAAGTCGATCCCGATGGGTTTCGTCGGCACATCGGAGGATTGCGTCGGCGCCTATCTCTTCCTCGCCTCACCTGCGCTGTCGGGTTACATCACCGGCCAGATCATCGAGGTCAATGGCGGCCAGCTGATGCCGTAAACGCTTCCATCGGCGCGCAACATCGTTCCCTTTTGCCTTTCCATGAGGGAACTTTCGAACCGCCGTTACGTTATCCGCTTGGTCTTTTTACCAAGCGGGGCACCATGAGCTTTTCATTTTCGGAACTCGACTTCCTCAAGCCGGAGCTCGGGGCGGAATATATTGGCTCGGGCACCCATTTCGCCATCTTCTCGGCCCATGCGGAGCAGATTGAGCTCTGCCTCTTCTCGCCTGATGGAAAAAATGAGGTCGCCCGGTTGCCGCTGCCGAAACGCGAAGGCGACATCTGGTCCGGCTATATTGCCGGCGTCGGACCAGGCACGGTCTACGGCTATCGCGCTCATGGTCCCTACGATCCTGCCGCCGGCCATCGCTTCAATCCGAACAAGCTGCTGCTCGATCCCTATGCCAAACAGGTGACGGGCGAGCTTAAATGGGATGACGCGCTGTTCGGTTATCAGATCGGCGAGGACGACCTTTCCTTCGACGAGCGCGACAGCGCGCCCTTCATGGTCAAGGGCGTGGTGCAGGATCCGGATTTCGATTGGGCGGGGGAAGAGGCGATCCGCCGCCCCTGGCCCGACACAATCATCTACGAGGCGCATGTGCGCGGCCTGACGATGACGCATCCGAAGGTGCCCGACCGGCTGCGCGGCACCTTTCTCGGCATGTGCAGCGATCCGATCATCGACCATCTCGTCAAGCTCGGCATCTCGGCGATCGAGCTTCTGCCCATCCAATATTTCCTCGACGACCGCTATCTTTTGGAAAACAACCTCAGCAACTACTGGGGTTACCAGACCCTCGGCTTTTTCGCACCGCAATCGCGCTACATGTCCGGCGACAAGATCACCGAGATCAAGACCATGGTGAAGAAGTTCCACGCCGCCGGCATCGAAGTCATCATGGACGTGGTCTATAACCACACCGCCGAAGGCAGCGAAAAAGGCCCGACACTGTCCTTCCGCGGGCTCGACAATGCGAGCTATTACATTCTCTCCCCCGACGATCCGCGCCATACCTTCGATACGACGGGCACCGGCAATACGCTTAATGTCGCCAACCCGATGGTGATGCGCATGGTGCTCGACAGCCTGCGCTACTGGGTGGGCGTCATGCATATCGACGGCTTCCGCTTCGATCTTGCCAGTACGCTCGGCCGGCAGGATCTGGAGTTCGACCGGCAGGGCGGCTTCTTCGGCGCCATAAGGCAGGATCCGATGCTGTCGGGCGTCAAGCTGATCGCCGAACCCTGGGATATCGGCGAGGGCGGTTATCAGGTCGGCGGCTTCCCGCATCCCTTCCGCGAGTGGAACGACAAATTCCGCGACGACGTCCGCCGTTTCTGGAAGGGTGATGGCGGCATGGTGTCGGAGGTGGCGGCGCGCGTCACCGGCTCGGCGCTGCAGTTCAACCATTCCGACCGCGGAGCGACCTCCTCGATCAATCTTCTGTCGGCCCATGACGGCTTCACGCTGATGGACACGGTCTCCTTCAACGACAAGCACAACGAGGCGAACGGCGAGGATAACCGGGACGGCCATTCGGATAATCATTCCGACAATATGGGTGCTGAGGGTGCGACCGATAATGCCGATATCAACGCCGCGCGGGCAAGGCGGCGGCGCAACATGATGGCGACGTTGATGCTCTCCCAGGGCGTGCCGATGATCTTGGCCGGCGACGAGCTCGGCAACAGCCAGGACGGCAACAACAACGCCTATTGCCAGGACAACGAAATCGGCTGGACCGATTGGGCAGGGCTCGACGATCCTTTCCTCGATTTCTGCCGGCAGGCCGTCGCCTTCCGCAAGGCCCATCCCGTTCTGCGGCAGGAGCGGTTCCTGACCGGAGAAACCGGCGAGGACGGCCGCATCGAGATCGCCTGGTACAGACCAGACGGCGGCTTCATGGATGACGGTGCCTGGAACGATGATGAGCTGCGGGTGCTCGGCGTCTATCTCTCGAAGAGCGCGAATGCGCCGGAGACCGAGACGATGGATGACCTCTTCCTCATCTTCAATGCCGGCGGCGACTGCGAATTCCACGTGCCGGAGGTAAATGGACTGACGAAATGGTCGCGGATTGCCGACACCGGGGCGGAGAGGGATGCCTTTAAGGTTCGCGATCAGGATAATCCGGTCATGGTCTATGCCCAGAGCGTGGCCGTCTTTGCGCCGGAGGGGCAGACCGAGCCGCTGAAGGACATGACCAAGGCCGGGCGCCGGTGGTGGTTTCAGTTCGGCCGCAGGAGCAAGTAACGGGTCGCAGAGAACATGAATGCCGAAGCCATCACCGACCTTGGTCTCGTCTATGTCAGCGATACCGAACCAGGCATCCGCAGACGAAGGAAGGGTAAGGGCTTCAGCTATGTGATGCCCGACGGCACGACGCTGGCCGACGAGTTGCAGCGGGCGCGCATCGGCGCGCTCGGCCTGCCGCCGGCCTACGAGAATGTCTGGATCTGCCTCTACGACAACGGCCATCTGCAGGCGACGGGCTTCGATGCGCGCGGGCGCAAGCAATACCGCTACCACAAGGAATGGCAATCCTTCCGAAGCGCGGGAAAATTCCATCAGCTGATCGAGTTCGGTCGGGCGTTGCCTCGGATACGCCGCACCGTGCTGCGCCATCTCGACACCGGTGCGGAGGATGTCAACGGCGTGCTTGCGGCTTTGACGACGCTGCTCGACGAGGCGCACCTACGCGTCGGCAACCAAGCCTATGTCAGAGAAAACGGCACCTATGGCGCAACGACGCTGCTGAAGCGCCACCTGAAGATCGTCGACGGGCAGATCGAGCTGAAATTCCGTGCCAAGGGCGGCAAGCGCGTCCAGCGCAGCCTCAAACATCCCAGGCTGCAGAAGATCCTGGAGGAGATAGCCGACCTGCCCGGCCGCCAGCTCTTCGTCTGGAAGGATGAAAGCGGGACGCTGAAGCCAATCGATTCCGGACGGTTGAACGCCTATCTCGCCGAGATATCGGGCATTCCGATTTCGGCGAAGACCTTCCGCACCTGGGCCGGATCGCTGGCGGCCTTCGGAGCGGCACGCGAGGCGATCCTCAGTGGCGGCCGGCCGACGGTAAAGCAGATGTCGGAAGCGGCGGCCGAGGCGTTGCACAACACACCGGCGATCTCGCGCTCGAGCTATATCCATCCCGCCATCATTGCGCTCGCCGGCAACGGTCATCCTCTGATCGAGACTGGTAGCGAGCCGCTCCGGGGCTTGCGGGCCGAGGAAAACAGGCTACTTGATTTCCTCACAAGCGAGATCGAAGAATGAGCCCCAGACATCCGCCGGCATCTGATGTATCGCTGACACATCCCGACCGGCTCTACTGGCCGGACGAGGGCGTGACCAAGCAGGCGCTGGCGGATTACTATGCGGCGGTCTGGCCATTCATGGCGCCTTATGTCGTCAATCGGCCCTTAGCATTGCTGCGTCTGCCGGACGGGATAAAAAGCCACCAGCGGTTTTTCCAGAAACATGCCTGGAAGGGCATGATTTCGCATATCGAGGAGATCGCCGACCCGCAGGATGCGGACGGCGAAAAGCTGCTGCGCATCGCCGATTTCAACGGGCTCGTGGCGCTGGTGCAGTCGGCCGTGCTCGAAATTCATCCCTGGGGCGTAACGACCGACGATTGGGAAAAACCCGACATGATCACCATGGACCTCGATCCCGGCGAGGACGTGGCGTGGAGCGCGGTGATTTCAGCAGCGCTTGAGTTGAAGGCGCGGCTGGAGGCACGTGGGCTGGCCGCCTTCGTCAAGACGTCAGGTGGCAAGGGGCTGCATGTGGTGACGCCGCTTGCGCCGAAGGCCGGCTGGGCCGATGTGAAGGATTTCGCCCATTCGCTGGCCGAAAGCATGTCGGCCGACGCGCCGGACAAATATCTGGCAACCGCGACAAAGGCAAAACGCGGTGGACATATCTACATCGATTATCTCCGCAACGGCCGCGGCAACACGGCGGTCGCGGCCTATTCGACGCGGGCGCGGTCGGGTGCGCCGGTTTCGACGCCGTTGGATTGGTCAGAATTGAGCGATGTGAGTGGTCCCGCCGCTTTCACGCTCGGCAACGTGCCGCGGCGATTGGAGACCCAGCCGAGAGACCCGTGGGGAAATTTCTTCGGTGCGGCGATGCCGCTCGAATGAACGGCTCTTAACTCAGCACTCAGCCCGCACCGTCCAGTTCAGGATAATGCCTGAAAATCCCTTCCTCGTTGAAGGCGAGGCGGCGGGGGGAGGCGAGATATCGGGCGATGTTCGGACGTTTCGCCACCGCATCATGCAGCGCCAAGAGGCCGGGATATTCCACCTTGCGCTTCGTCATGGCTTTCGGAAAGGCGTAATTCAGGCCCTCGATCACCTGGAAGAGCGAGAGGTCGACATAGGTGAGCGCATCGCCGACCATATGGTTGGGGCCTTTCGGGTTCTGTCGCAGCACACGCTCGAAATAGCCGAGGAATTTTGGAATGCGGTCGCGAATGAAAGCGGTCGAGCGGGCTTTTGCCTCTGGCTTCTGGTCCTCATAGTAGAGCGACATGTCGATCGGGTGGTGCGTATCGTGCGCTTCGACGACGAAATCGGTGACGGTCAGCTGCAGGCCGTTGACGACATGGCGAAGGCCTTCGTCTTCAGGCGCAAGGCCGAGCTTCGGACCGAGGTAAAATAATATATTGGCGACATGCGGGATGATGAGGTCGCCGTCCTTCAAGAAGGGCGGTGCGAAAGGAATGTGCGGTTCGCTTTCGCTCTCCATGATGTCGATCATGGCTCCGGTCCCGCGCCCGGGCTGGCGGGTAACGTCGATATAGTCGGCGCCGGCTTCTTCCAGCGCCAACCGCACAAATTCGCCGCGGCCTTGGATGCCGTCCCAATAATAAAGCTCGTATGCCATGGCTGCTCAATCCTTCGGTTGACGACCGAAGTCTTTTCGCAGTTCGTCCTTGGCCTTTTCAAGGGTTCCGCGCCGCTTTTTCGTCAGTTGGTCGCCGGCGCGGTTGATGTAGAAGGTCAGCATCGACATGGCGGCACGATAAGGGCTCGACTTGCGGCGATCGCTCTCCTTGGCGGAGTGCTTGACGGAGCGGGCGATCTTCTTCGGATCGTCCGATTTGAACACGCCTTCCTTCAGGTCCATCGCATCGCTGTGTTCGGTGACGTCCTGCGACCATTTCTTCTTCGATTTGGCCATGTCGAAAATCCTTTTGCCGGATGCGGTCGGTGGCAAGCCACCGGCTGTCGATCCTTGGTTGGCGGTCGGTCTGCAAAGGGATTGAACCGGTACGGAGCCCAAAAGTTCCGGCCGCGGGCATGGCTTGCAAGCCCCGGATTTGGGAACAAAAGCCGATTTTATCAGGTTTCCGATGGGAAAGCCTGAACACGGGCCGCACATAAGAAGGAGCCGAGAACATGGAAAAACACATCGTCAAAGCCGATGGAAACGGCGCGATCGACGTGAACGGCCAGGTATCGCCGGTCACCTATACCGTCAGCCTCAATCAAGGGAAGGGACGTTCTTACGAGGTCGACATCCGCCTGATGGCGCCGCGTGACTGGCTGCTGCAGAGGGGCTTCGAGCGGGATGCCGTGCTGGTCACTCAGAGCGGCGCGCGCATTCCCGTCTATCACGATGGTGGCAGCCATCACGACGATGGCAATCATCACGATAATGGCCGTCTCGGTCCTGCCGACACGATCTCGATCGAACTGACGGCGCGCGACGACAGCTGCACCAGCGAGGTGGATCTGATGCGCAAATATCCCGAGTTCGACCGCGCCGACGCATGAAGCAAAAGTTACCGTGTTTCCGTGACCGGCTTAAGCGCCAGGCCGCTGCTGGACGGCGTTCTTGACCGCCTGGTCGAGCGCCGTGCTGCTGAAAGGTTTCGGCAGCAGCACCGAACCGGGGAGACGGTTTGCATCCGGCAGGCTGCTGTTGCCGGTGGCAAAGACCAGGCCGACCGACGGAAAGGCCTCGCGCGCCTTGGCGGCAAAGACCTGACCCGACATGCCGGGCAGGCCGACATCGGCGACGATGATGTCGACGATGGTGTGTCCGAGGATTTCCACGCCCCGTTCGCCGCTATCAGCTTCGATGACGTCATAGCCGAGTTCCTGCAGAATTTCGGCAGTATCCATGCGGATGAAGGCGTCGTCCTCCACAAGCAGCAGCTTCAGCTTTTCGCGGGCGATCTCTGCGTGTTTGGCAACGGCCACCGCAGCATCGCCCGCCCCTTGGCGGCGTTGCGTCCTGATAGTAAGCACGTGGCGGATCTTGCGGGCGAGTTCCTCGCGCGTATAGGGCTTCGAGAGCAGCTCGAGACCGGGATCGAGCCGGCCGCCATGGACGATCGAATTTTCGGTATAGCCCGATGTATAGAGCACGGCGATGTCAGGCAGACGCTCGCGCGCCATGCGCGCAAGCTCCGGGCTCCGCAACGGCCCGGGCATGACGACATCGGTAAAGAGCAGGTCGATATGGGCGCCGCTTTCGATCACGGTGAGCGCGCTTTGCGCATCCTTGGCCTTCAACACGTAGTAGCCGAGATCTGACAGCATCTCGACGACGGTGGTGCGCACGCCCTCGTCGTCCTCGGCGACAAGGATGGTTTCCGTGCCCCCGGCGGCCGGTACGCTGTCGGCGGCCGTGACCCGATCCTCGCTTCGGAACGAGCGGGTCAGGTAGAGCTTGACGGTCGTGCCTTCGCCGATCTCGCTGTAGATCTTCACGTGGCCGCCGGATTGCTTGACGAATCCATAGACCATCGACAGACCGAGACCGGTGCCCTTGCCTTCCGGTTTCGTCGAGAAGAAGGGCTCGAAGGCCTGCTCCATCACCTCCTGCGTCATGCCGGCGCCGGTATCGGTCACGGCGAGCACCACATATTGGCCGGCGGTGACTTCAGGATGGATGCGGCTGTAGGAATCGTCGAGGAAGGCGTTGCCGACCTCGATCGTCAGCCTGCCGGCGCCATCCATTGCGTCGCGGGAGTTGATCGCAAGGTTGAGCAGTGCGTTTTCGATCTGGATCGGATCGGCGAAGGTGTTCCAGAGGCCGCCGGAGACCATGGTCTCGACTTCGATCTCCTCGCCGAGCGCGCGGCGCAGCATGTCGTCCATGCCGGTGACGAGACGGCCGATGTTGATGACCTTCGGTTCCAGCGGCTGGCGGCGACCGAAGGCGAGCAACTGGCTTGCCAGCCGCGAGCCGCGTTCGACGGCGGCAAGCGCGTTGGAAATGCGTTCCTTGCCCCGGCCGCTGTCTGCCACGTCCTTGCCGAGAAGCTGCAGATTGCCTGAGATCACCTGCAGCAGATTGTTGAAGTCATGGGCAACGCCGCCGGTGAGCTTGCCGATCGATTCCATCTTCTGCGACTGCTGGAGTGCTGCTTCGGCCTGCTGGCGTTCGGCAATCTCGGCCGCGACGCGGACCTCGAGCATTTCGTTGAGTTTCCGCAACTGATCTTCCATGTCGCGGCGCTGGTCGATTTCGACTTTGGCGGCGCGGAAGAGCCGGATATTGTCGATCGCGACGGCCGATTGGCCGGCGAGGCTGACGAGGCTCGCCTCGGCCGCTTGCGAAAAACGGCCGGGCTGGCCGTGACCGAAAAACAAGCCGCCGATGACGCTGCCGTCGCGAGATTTCACCGGCACGGCAAGATAGCTCCTGACCGGAAGATGCCCCTTCGGCATGCCTGCATGCGGCGCATTCTGCCCGTAGCGCGGGTCGAGCAGGATGTCGTCGGAGCGCACGATGCCTTCGCCGTTGAAGGTCGGCGCGAAGACCTTGGTATTGCGCGGCATCGGGAATTTCTCGAAGTTCTTCCGATCGACGCCGGCGAGCGCATAGAGCATGTAGCTGCCGCCCTCGCCATCATCGACATTGTAGATGAAGGCGCCGAATTCCGCGCCGGTCAGCATCACGCCGGCATCGACGACAATCTGGGTGAGGCGCTCGACACTGGGCTCGGCGGTGATCGCCGCACCCGCCTGGTTGACGACCGCAAGCGCTTCGGATTTTGCACGCAGTTCTTCCAGCGCGTTCTGTTCGCCGCGCTTGGCCGACACCTGGTCGCTGACATCAAGGGCCGCGCAGAGGATGCCGGCGACCTTGCCGTCCTCGTCGCGCAGCGGGGTGTATGAGAAGGTGAACCAGGTGTCCTCGGTACGGCCGTCGCGGCGCATCGGGATGAGCAGCTCTTTGAAGAGCTGCGAACTGCCTTCCAGCGTGCTGGCGACGATCGGCGAGAACTGTTCCCAGATATCCGCCCAGACCTCGCGGAAGGGTCGTCCGAGTGCATCGGGATGCCGCTCCGGGAAAACCGGCACATAGGCGTCATTGTAGAGAAAAGCGAGATCCGGACCCCAGGCGACGAATTTGGGCTGGCGGGAATTCAACACCATTTCGGCGATATGCTTGAGAGACGCAGGCCAGCTTTCGACCGGACCGAGACCGACGGCGTGGAAAGCCGGATGCCGTAACAATTCGCCGATTTCGCCGCCGCCTCTCGGCCAGCCGTTCCCGACGCTTCCCATTCAAAATCGCTTTCTTGTCGTCAGCCGCGCCGGGGTGATCGGCCACCTCGGGGTTCAGCCCTTCCAAACCGTCAACATAGAGGCTTCCGATGGGAGGGAAAGGGCGCGGTCGAAATATCCTTAACTGCCGGGTGTTCAACACTTTTAGCAGTCTGCGGACGGCGCCTGCGAGCTGTTATTTTCGATAGAGTTTTTGCGATGCGGCAAAGGCGCGGCCGATGTAGACGGAGACCAGCTGAACCGGCGCGCGCGGATCGCGAAAAACCAGTCCGACGAGATTGTCGACGACAAGGATGAACCCGAGCGCGAGACCGAGGTAGAGCAGTGCGGCGATGACGAGGAGTGACATCTCCATCCCTCACACGATCGCGATCGAAGCGCGGTTTCTGGCTAAGCAGAGGATTTCGATACGGCCGTCGTTCATGGCAACTTCCCCTGTTTCGCCATAAACAGCCATGGGATGCTCTTGTTCCCGGCTATCGGGGCAGGGCTCAACTTTTTTTGAAAGCCTCAAAGCTTGCAGCGTCATCCGGCCTCTGTTCACCCCCGCATGGAAGCCCACCCCTGCAATTTAATATCGCACAACCAATTCAGGCATGTGACAAAAAGGGATCAAGGGCGTCGAGACGACGCCCTTTTTAATTGAGATGCTCAGTATTCTAGTGTTCAGGACGCGGTCTTGCGGCTCGCGGTGCGCTTCGGCGCCGGCGTGACCACGCCATTCGTCTTGGCGCCCGTCGCAGTGCGCTTCGCCTTGGGCTTGACCTCTTTGCCCTTGGAAGACGCAGCCGAGCCCTCAAGCGCGTCGCGCTCGTCTCGTGCCTGTTCCCAATGGATGGATTCTCGCCCTGTCGGATAACCCTCTTCTTCCCAGAGGGTGTATGCACGTTTTTTGATCCACTCTTCCCGAGTTTCTGCCATCGCTGATCTCCAGTCACATGATGCCGTCGTTCGAACGCGATACTGCTTGGATGGTTCCAGAGGAGGGGGGCTCTTTCAAGCGAAATCGCGCCGCAACCGGAAATATTTCGCATCGCAGCATATTAAGGTTGAGAATCGGCCTTCACTGGGGGCCGAAACTCCGCCGCCTTGTGCAGATCTGAGACGAAATCCCGGCGCTGATCTTCCTTGTCGCGGATACGCAGCAGATAGGAGGGGTGGATGGTGACCAGGACAGGCGGACGGTTTGCCGGATAGAGGATATGGCCGCGCTCCGGCGTCAGCTTCACCCTCGGACCGAGCAGCGCATAACGCGCGCTTGCGCCGAGCGTCACGACCACAACGAGTGCAGCCTTCGGCCTGATGCCGGAGTTCGGCAATGCTGTCGGCATCCGCGACTTCGAACGCCAAGGCCGGACCGACATTTGCAGCGATGTTCATGATGGCGAAATGGGCAGGAGGCGGATAGCTTGCGGCGTATTCGCGCGGTCCCGGGCCGGCAAAATGGTCACGACGAAAAATTTCACGTCATGGGAGAGCGGCGGCGTGATTGAACGCCGGCGTTTCGCGGCTATATTCGCCAGCGATGCTCTATCTCCTGTCGACCTACTGGCCGCATATCCTCTTTGTCGTCTCGATCGCCATGGGGGCCGCGGCGGCGATCCATGCGGCCATGACCAAGGAGGAAGTGCGTGCCGCGATCGGCTGGGTCGGCGTCATCATCCTGTCTCCGATCATCGGCGCGGTGCTCTATGCGATTGCCGGCATCAACCGCATCCGCCGCAAGTCGTTGAGTGTCCGCCGCGACGCGCTGCTGCTTGCAGCCGAATTCGACGAGTTGGAGACCTTCGACGCCGAGGCAGAGACGGTGATCAGTCAGTTCGGCCGCCGCTTTGCGGCGCTGCAGACGCTGGGCGACCGGGTGACGCGCAATCCGCTGACTTCAGGCAATACGATCGACATGCTGGAGACCGGCGACGAGGCCTATGCGGCGATGAAATCAAACATCGACGAGGCGACGCGCAGCATCCTGCTCGAAACCTATATCTTCGACCGCGACGCGGTCGGCCTTCGCATCGCCGATGCGCTGGTTGCGGCGGTCAGGCGCGGTGTGGAGGTCCGGGTGCTGATCGACGCGGTCGGCGCGCGTTATTCGGTGCCGAGCATTCTTGGCCATCTGAGGGAAGGCGGCGTCACCGTTGCCGTCTTCAACGGCAACGTCATCATGGGCTTGCGCCTGCCCTATGCCAATCTGCGTACCCACCGCAAGATCCTGATCGTCGACGGGACAATTGCGCTGACTGGCGGGATGAACATCAGGGCGGGCTTCAGCGAGGAGGCGACGGGCGAGAGCTTTGCTCGCGACACGCATTTCAGCGTCACCGGTCCTGTCGTCGCCGACCTCTTCGATCTCGCCGCCGAAGACTGGCGCTTCTCCACGCAGGAATTGTTGAACGACGAGCCCTGGCGCATCGAACCGCCGCAGCGCAGCCCCGGCGATCCCATTCTGATGCGCGTCGTCGCCTCCGGCCCGGACCGCAGCGTCGAGACCAACCACAAGATGCTGATGGGCGCCTTTTCCGTGGCGCGCCAATCGATCCGCATCATGTCGCCGTATTTCCTGCCGGACCGTGAACTCATCAGCGCCCTGGTGACGGCAGCGCGGCGCGGCGTCGAAGTCGATATCGTCGTGCCGGCGGTCAACAACCTCGTGCTGGTCGATCGGGCGATGACGGCGCAATTCGACCAGATCCTCAAGAACTACTGCCGCATCTGGCGCTCCACCGGCAGCTTCAGCCATTCGAAGCTGCTGACGATCGACGGCACCTGGGCCTATGTCGGCTCTTCCAATCTCGACCCGCGCTCGCTGCGGCTGAATTTCGAAGTCGATCTCGAAGTGCTGAACGAGGGCTTCGCCGCCGAGATCGACGAGCATATCGAGGAAACGCTGAAAACGGCAACGCCGGTGACGCTTGACGGGCTGCAGGCGCGACCCTTCGCGGTGCGGCTGCTCGAGAAGGTGCTATGGCTGGGGTCGCCCTATCTCTGAAGGATTTTTTGTGATCGGACGTGGCAAGTCCGGCTTGCCTGCCTATACTGCTGAGACAAGCCTTTTCGATCAACGGAACAAGTGCGCCTGCCGATGCACGCCAGAAAAGACAGCCTTCCCGCCAGCATTCTCGCCTCGATCAGGAGCAGGAAAAAGCGGCTCGACGCAGCCTATACGGAGGCAAGGCCGCCCAGTGCGGGAACGCTGATCGCCTCCTATAACGTGCACAAGTGCATCGGCACCGACCGCCGCTTCGATCCGGAGCGCACCAGCCGGGTGATCCATGAAATCGGCGCCGACGTGATCGCGCTGCAGGAGGCCGACACGCGCTTTGGCGAGCGCACGGGCATTCTCGATCTCGGACGGCTGGAGCGGGAGACGGGGCTGATCGCGGTGCCGGTTGCCGGCATGGCGAAGGCGCATGGCTGGCATGGCAATGTCGTGCTCTTCAAGAAGGGGCTGGTGCATGACGTGCATCAGGTCAAGCTGCCGGGGCTGGAGCCGCGCGGCGCGCTCGTTGCCGAGATCGAACTCGAGAAGGGCGGGGTGCTGCGCATCATCGCCGCGCATTTCGGGCTGCTGCGCCATAGCAGAGCCCAGCAGGCCCGCATGCTGGTCGAACTGATCAACGACAGGCACGAGATGCCGACCATCCTGCTCGGCGACCTCAACGAATGGCGGCTCGGCGACCGTTCTTCGCTCAACACCTTCCAATCCGCCTTCGGACCGCTGCCGCCCGCCGTCCCGAGTTTCCCCGCCGGCCTGCCGCTTCTGGCGCTCGACCGGATCATCGCCAACCGCAAGGGGATTATTTCGGAGGTGGAAGCGCATGATACGCCGCTGGCGCGTATCGCCTCCGACCACCTGCCGATCAAGGCGCTGATCGATCTGGAACCGGTTGCGGGCTGATGTCATGGCGACAATGGGTGCTGTCGCCGTCGTCACTTCGGCCGGCGCTTTCACCTGGCCAAGACTGAAACGTCACCAGCCGGATGGCGTTCAATATGATCTCGAATATCCGCTTGCGCATCGATATCTATCCTTCGCGATCATATGCCTCCCCTTGCCTCGCGCCTTCAAACGAGCTTATCGTCGGCCTCGAATGACTTGAGGTTATGGATGAAGCGCGGACGCCTGCCATTGACGGCTTTGCGGAGTTTCGAGGTCGCCGGCCGCCTCGAAAGCTTCACGCTGGCGGCGCAGGAGCTGTTCATCTCGCAGGCGGCGGTCAGCCGGCAGATCCGCGAGCTGGAGACGTTGCTGGGCGAAGCGCTCTTCGAGCGCCGCCATCGCGGCGTCCATCTGACCGACTCGGGCAACCGGCTGCTGGCGATCCTGACGTTATCCTTCGACCGGATCGACGAATGCCTGGAAGAAATCCGCAGCCGGCCGGCGACGGCAGCGGTGACGATCAGCGTGGAGCCTTCCTTCGCGGCGTGCTGGCTCGTTCCCCGCCTGCCGGAGTTTCGGGAACGGCATCCTGAGATCGACGTGACGATCGACGCCGATTCGCGCCTGATCGAGTTCCGGGGCGGGCAGGCCGAGATCGGCATCCGCCACAGCGCCAGCGTGACCGCATGGCCGAGGACGGAGAGCGGGCATCTCGCCGATGTCAGGATGGTGCCGGTCGCCGCACCCGCGCTGCTCAAGGCAGGGCCTGCGATCGACCGTCCGGAAGACATGCTCCGTCATACGCTGTTGCATGAGGAGACCCGCGACGTGTGGTTCCGCTGGTTCGAGGCGGCATGCATCGCCATGCCGGAAACCGCGCGCGGGCCGGTCTATGCCGATGGTGGGCTGGTCATGCAGGCCGTCCTGCGCGGGCAGGGCATAGCGCTGATGGACGATATCTTCGCCGAGGAAGAGATCAGGGCGGGCCGATTGCTTCGCCTGTCCGACCTTGCCGTTGCCCACGGCGCCTACTGGCTGGTCGCGCGCAGTTTCGAGCGGCTCGCCCCGCCTGCCTCACTCTTTGTTCGTTGGATCAACTCCCGGATCGAAACATTCTGAAGGCGGCTATCGGCCGTGACGCTCGACCTCGGTCAGCACGGTGATGAAAGCCCGCAAACCCTGCGGCACGTGACGGTGGCCGGGATAATAGAGACAGAGGCCTGGAATGGCGGGACACCAGTCGTCCAGCACGGTGACGAGCGCGCCACTTTCGAGAAAAGGCCGCGCCGTGCGATCCGAGACATAGGCGATGCCGAGCCCCTTTGCCGCCGCCTGCGCCATCAGCTCGACATGGTCGAGCGTCAGCACGCCCGGAACGTCGACGACAAGCTCGTGACCGTGTTTTTCGAACTCCCAGCGGAAGAGCTTGCCGCTTGGCAGCCGGAAACGGATACAGGCATGGGTCTTTAGTTCGTCCGGTGTCTGCGGCGCCGGATGCGTCGCGAGATAGGCCGGCGAAGCGACGGCAACAAAGCGGGTATCGCCGCCGAATTCCACCGCGATCATATCGAGCGGCACCGCCTCGCGAAGCCTTATGCCGGCATCGAAACCGTCGGCAACGACATCGATCAGCCGATTGTCGGTGACGAGATCGAGCGACATGTCGGGATAGCGTGTGAGAAAGGTCGGGACGGCGGCATCGAGCAGCACTCGTGCGGCGATCTCGCTAGTGTTGATCCGCAATGTGCCGCTGGGGCGGCCACGGAATTCGTTGACCTCCTCGAGCGCCAGATCGAAATCCCTGAACAGTGGCGTCAGACGGGTGACGAGACGCTCGCCGGCTTCCGTCGCCGCGACGCTGCGGGTCGTCCGGTTGAGAAGCCGAACGCCCATATTTGCTTCGAGCGAACGCATCATATGGCTGAGCGTCGAAGGCGACAGACCCAACTCGTCAGCGGCTTTGCGGAAGCTGCGATGGGTGACGATGGCAAACAAGGCTCTGAGATCGGCAAGGGTCGGCTTGTAATTCATGGCTAAAATTCACCAACTCATACAGCATTCGACGGATGGAAGCAGGAATAGCCTTATCTATCTTTACCTTCAAGAGCAGCCGCAATCCCGCGGCATGAAAGGTAAGGACAATGGCAAAGACATGGATGATAACAGGCGCCTCCTCCGGTTTCGGGCGCATCATGACCGAAAAACTGCTGGCGCGCGGTGATCGCGTCGCGGCGACAGTGCGCAGGCCGGAAGCGCTCGACGATCTGAAGTCGCATTACGGCGAGAACCTCTGGATCGCGACGCTTGACGTCAGCGATGATGGGGCGGTGCGCGAGGTCGTCGACGCGGCTTTTGGAGCGATGGGCCGGATCGACGTCGTGGTCAGCAATGCCGGCTACGGCCTGTTCGGTGCCGCGGAGGAGGTGAGCGACGAACAGATCCGCCATCAGATCGATACCAACCTGATCGGCTCGATCCAGGTGATCCGGGCAGCGCTGCCGCATATACGGGCGCAGGGTGGCGGCCGCATCCTGCAGGTATCTTCGGAAGGCGGGCAGATCGCCTATCCGAATTTCAGCCTTTACCATGCGACCAAATGGGGCATCGAAGGCTTCATCGAAGCGGTTTCGCAGGAAGTCGCCCCCTTCGGCATCGAATTCATCATTGCTGAGCCAGGTCCTGCGCTGACCGATTTCGGGCGCGGCCTGGTCGCGCCGCAGCCGATGGAAGCCTATGACGCGACGCCGGCCGGCGAAATCCGCCGCGCCATCGCCGAAGGCAGGTTCGAGGCCAAGGGTGACCCCGTCAAGATGGCGCAGGCGATGATCGAGGCTGCCGAACAACACTCGGCTCCGAAGCGGCTGGCACTTGGCGCCGGCAGCTATGCCTCGATCCGCAAGGCGCTGGTCGAGCGGCTGGCTACCCTCGACGCCTTCAAGGAGGTGACGATTTCAGCCGATGTCGATGGCTGACCGCGGCCAGCAAATGTCGCTGCCGGCGCCGGCCGGGTCGATGTCGTCCGGCGCCGTATGTCCAATCCCGCAATTAACGCTAGAGAGCGCCTGCTGCCTGCAGCAGCTTGCGATCGAGATCGACCGCCACGCGGGACTCCTTGTCGAGAACCATGGTCGCTGGTTTGTCGGTTGTGTAGGCCGGCCAGTCGGGCAAGCCCTCGGCGCTCGGTTTGCCGTTGCGCGCGAAGTTGACCCAAGCCTGGCTCACCTTCCGGGAAAGCGCGAGCGCGTCGCTGCCACCGCCGGTCGACGTCTTGACCAGACCGGCGTTGGCAAACACGTAGGGCAGTTCCGCACAATGCCAGGCCATGGCAATGCCATCCAGGACCGGTGACTCGTAGGCGAACATGTAGGAGTAGACCGGAGCCCCGTTCTGCTTTGCCTTCAGGTCGAGATCACGGATGGCTCCTGGCCGGAAGCGCAGGTCGAGGAAATAGGCGTCGGCGATCTTCTTCTCGGGGTAGGCCGCCATGAATGCCTTGCCGACCGCGTCGGATTTGTCGGCGAAGCGCTCCTTCAGCTTGGCCTCAGACTTGTCTTCGTCCCAGTTATTTTTGTTGTCGGCAAGAAGCTCGCCCGCCTTGTGGCCGATCACCGTCTCGAATTCGTTGAGGGTGTTTCCGACCATCAGCGGAATGTCCTTGGCCTGGTCGACCCACTCTGTCCCGACCGGGTTCGCTGGAATGTAGTCGCCGTCCTGAACGGGTGCGTATCGGGCGTCCTTCGCGCCTTGGGCGGTCGCGTCCTTGATGGCCTTGTCGGCAGCGGCAAGGAGATCGTAATAGTCCGCGTCGGCAAGCTTGTCGATTTCGCCGGCCTTGAGACCGAGATTGGCGAGCGTCAGTTCGGCCACCTTCCGCGCGGACGCCTGATCGATGACAGAATCGGTCCGGGAGCCGCTCTGGACGATGGCCTTCTGGAAGAGGCCCTTCGCTGACGGCGTCCCCATCAGGGCGCGCACCTTGTAGCCACCGCCGGACTGGCCGAAAATCGTCACGTTACCGGGATCGCCGCCAAAGGCCTCGGCATTGTCGTGGACCCATTTCAGCGCAGCGACGAGATCGGTGACGCTGGCATTGCCCGAACGTTTGAATTTCTCTCCGTAAGCGGAAAGATCGAGGAAGCCGAGCACGTTGAGCCGGTGGTTGAGGGTGACGACGACGACATCGCCGTCCTTGCTCAGATTATGGCCGTCATACGAGGTCAATTCGATGCCGGAGCCATTGGTGAAGCCGCCCCCATGGATCCAGACCATGACCGGCCGTTTCTTTCCGTCCTTGATCGCTGGCGTCCAGATGTTCAGGAACTGGCAGGCTTCGCTCATCGGCAGATAACGATGCGGATTGAAGAGTTCGTCGCCGGCCACTTCCTTCATTCGAGGGATGAAGCAGTTCTCACCATAGGTGACTGCGGGACGGATGCCTTTCCAAGGCGCGACCTCTTCCGCCGGCATGAAGCGGTCGGCATGTGCATAGGGGACGCCAAGATAGCTGTAGATGCCATCGTCGAGTGCGCCGACGAGACTGCCCTTCTGGGTTTCGACGACCGTCTTGCTCTGCGAAGCAACAAACTCTTCGGCAAGAGCGGGTGCGCCGACAACGGAAGCCGTCATCGCCGCCAGCGCAGATATCAAAGCGCAATAATATAGAAACGTCCTTTTCATCAACTTATCCTCTTGTCGTTGATTTCGAGTTGTCAAGGCCCGACGGCCGCCATCCCCGACCGTCGGTGACTAACTAGGTCGGTGCCGCCGATTGTCAGGCCACAGTCAGATGGTTTGCTGGAAAGAGGATCACGCCGGAGGGTTGGACGGGTCTTCTTGCTTCTTGAGCACGTCTGACGGACCCCTACTCGGGGCCAGAGTGGTGGCGATTGGCCAACACTACCCGCACAGGTGATTACACGGCGGGATACATGGAAATCCCGCCGCTGGCCCGGACTGCGCTAGCGTCCGCCACTTGTCAGAGAGATGACGAAGGGACCACGCCGATCGTTGGGACGGGTGGTTTGTGCTCCGGCATCTTGTTTCCTTGCTCGTCGCCGGCGCTCAGTGCCTCGCGCACTTCATCCTCTTCCCAACCCGCCTCGATGGCGGAAGCCACGAGCGTTTCAATTTTCTCAGTTTCCGAGTTGTGCGAAATCTCATCGAGGCGGCGTCTGGCAGTCTCGAGACACTGGCGGAGGTTCGAAGCGCGGCTGGCGTCGTTACGGTCGTAGCTTGGCGATGCGACGTAGGTCATTTGAAAGCTCCCTGCTGGTCGAGAGGAACACCTGAACAGAGAGGCGGTTCCACTGCGGCCAGCCACATCGCGTGTCGAGGTCTCTCGTGACCGATGAAGGACATCGGATCATGTGCTTTGAGACCATTTCGGAGGTGCAAAGGGAATTGTGGAACGGCGGGCCAACCTGTGAACAAACACCCCTTGACGTCTTTCGCTCTTTGAGAAATGCTAAGATGTCAGACCAATTCTAAAGGTCGGCTGCCTGATAAGAAAATGGGGAACCATGAAGGCAAACAGCAGCGACAGGCCGGTGATCCGGCCGCTTCCGGTCATGGACCGCGCGCGTCAGGTCACCGATGCGCTGGCGGATTATGTCGAGGAAGCCAGGTTGAAGGCGGGCGACCGTTTGCCGGCCGAGCGCGAACTGATGGCAGCCCTTGCCGTCGGCCGCTCGACCATTCGCGAAGCGATCCGCCACTTCCAGGCGCTCGGCGTCATCGAGACGCGCAAGGGCAGCGGCACCTATCTGCTGAAACCGGTGTCCAGGGCGACAATCCACATGCCGCTGTCGCTCGACACGGTTCATCTGCGCGACGTGCTGCTGCAGACGCTGGAGGTTCGCCGCGGCATCGAATGCGAGGCCGGCATGGTCGCGGCACGGCAGCGCACGAGCACGGACCTCGTCGTCATCGAGGAAAAGCTGAATGCGATGGAGCGTGTGCACTTGGAGAAAGGCACCTCCGGGCCGGAGGATCTGGCCTTCCACCTCGCCGTCTACGACGCCACCCATAATCCGCTATTTCGGCAGCTTCTCGAGCAGATGCGCGAGACCTTCGAGCGCTTCTGGGAGCATCCGTTCGACCGGCAGGATTTCGCGCGCCGGTCCTTTCCCTTTCACCGCACCCTTTTTAACGCGATCGCTGCCGGGGATCCCGAGGCGGCGCGTGCTGAAACATTGAAAATTCTCGATATCGTCGAGGAAGACATCAAGGAAATGTCCAAATGAGCAACGGCTCTGAACCGTTCGATCTTGCTTCCCTCATCACCGCGCATGACGAAGGCAACTTCGCCGACGCCGTCGTGCCGCCGATTTTCCAGACGTCGCTTTTCACTTTTTCCGATTATGACGACATGATCGCCTCCTACCGCGGCGAGAAGGTGCGGCCAATCTACACGCGCGGCCTGAACCCGACGGTACGTGCCTTCGAGGAAATGCTGGCCAAGCTCGAAGGTGCCGAGGACGCACTGGGTTTTGCCAGCGGCATGGCGGCGATCTCGTCGGCGGTCTTAAGCTTCGTCGAGCCGGGCGACCGCATCGTTGCCGTCAAGCACGTCTATCCCGATGCCTTCCGCCTGTTCGGCACCATCCTGAAGCGGATGAAGATTGAGGTGACCTATGTCGACGGGCGCGACGAGGAGGCGGTCGCCAAGGCGCTGCCCGGCGCCAAGCTCTTCTACATGGAAAGCCCGACGAGCTGGGTGATGGAGGCCCATGACGTCGGTGCGCTCGCAGCAATCGCCAGACAACACGGCGTCGTCTCGATGATCGATAACAGCTGGGCGAGCCCGTTCTTCCAGCGGCCGCTGACGCTCGGCGTCGATCTCGTCATCCATTCGGCCTCGAAATATCTCGGTGGCCACAGCGATGTGGTGGCGGGCGTCATCGCCGGCTCGAAGGCGATGATCGCGCGCGTCAAGGCCGAAGCCTATCCCTATCTCGGCGGCAAGCTTTCGCCGTTCGACGCCTGGCTCTTGATCCGCGGGTTGCGCACGCTGCCGCTGCGCATGCGGGCTCATGAGGCATCCGGCCTCGAAATCGCTAGGCGCCTGCAGAAGCTCGACGTGGTGGAGACGGTCTGCCATCCGGGGCTCGCCAACCGTCTGCCCGCCGGGCTCAACGGCACCTCGGGCCTGTTTTCCTTCATATTCCGCGACGGCGTCGATATCCGCACCTTCGCCGATCACCTCAAGCTCTTCAAACTGGGCGTAAGCTGGGGTGGACATGAAAGCCTGATCGTACCGGGCGAGGTGGTGCTTCAGCAGAAGGCACAGCCGAATTCCGCACATGCCTTCGGCATCCATGCGCGATCCGTACGTCTCCATGTCGGCCTCGAAGGAACCGAGGCTCTGTGGAGAGACATCGAGGAGGCGCTCGCCGCCGCCTCACAATCCTGAAACCCGAGAGAAACCTAATAAGGGGGAACTGAGCATGAAAAAGCTAATAATCTCGACGCTCTTTGCTTCGATGATGGCGGGTACGGCCTTTGCCGATACGACGCTCAAGCTTGTCGAAGTCATCACCAGCCCGGAGCGCACCGAAACGCTGAAATCGATCGTCGGCAAATTCGAAGCCGCCAATCCCGGCACCAAGGTCGACATCATCTCGCTGCCCTGGAACGAAGCGTTCCAGAAGTTCGCGACCATGGTGTCTGCCGGCGACGTGCCCGATGTGATGGAGATGCCCGATACCTGGCTGTCGCTCTATGCCAATAACGGCATGCTCGAGAGCCTGGAGCCCTACCTCGAAAAGTGGGAGCACACCAAGGAGCTGACGCCGCGCGCGCTCGAACTCGGCCGCGACGTCAAGAACACCGCCTATATGCTGCCCTACGGCTTCTATCTCAGGGCGATGTTCTACAACAAGAAGCTGCTTGCCGAAGCCGGCGTCGCCGCGCCGCCGAAGACGATGGAAGAATTCACCGCCGCTTCGGAGAAGGTTTCCAAACTGTCCGGCAAATACGGCTACTGCATGCGCGGCGGAGCGGGCGGCCTCAATGGCTGGATGATCTTCGCCGCCTCGATGGCCGGCTCAAACAAGTATTTCAACGACGACGGAACCTCGACGATGAACAGCCCCGGCTGGGCCAAGGGCATCGAATGGATGGTCGATCTCTACAAGAAGGGCTATGCGCCGAAGGACAGCGTCAACTGGGGCTTCAACGAAGTCGTCGCCGGCTTCTATTCCGGCACCTGCGCTTTCCTCGACCAGGATCCGGATGCGTTGATCGCCATCGCTGAGCGCATGAAGAAGGAGGATTTCGGCGTCATGCCGCTGCCGAAGGGTCCCGACGGCAAGTCCTTCCCGACGATCGGCTATGGCGGATGGTCGATGTTCACGACCAGCGGCAACAAGGACCTCTCCTGGAAGCTGATTGCTACCCTCGAAGGGCCGGAAGGCAATATCGAGTGGAACAAGCGCATCGGCGCCCTGCCGGCCTATACGGCGGCCGAGAAGGATCCCTTCTATGCCGGTGACCAGTTCAAGGGCTGGTTCGAGGAACTGGCGGACCCGAACACGGTACCAACAGTCATGCCGACCTACCTCGAGGAATTCGCCTTCTTCAAGGATTCGCTGGCGATCAAGACCTCGCAGCAGGCATTGCTCGGCGATATCTCGGCGAAGGATCTGGCCGACCAGTGGGCCGAATACCTCACCAAGGCGCAGCAGAAGTTCCTCGCCAAGAAATAAGCGACGGATCGACGGCGGCGGCCTCAACACAGGCCGCCGCCGCTTTTTTGATGACACAGACGGCGCATGAACGCCGCGAACGGGAACTTCTGGCTGATGACTATTTCCGCCGATACGCTCGACATGCGTCGCGACCGCAGGCCATGGCTGCGTCGCGTTGCCGATGCTTCGGAGCCCTATCTCTACAGCGCGCCGTCGCTGATCCTGATCATTGCGGTGATGCTGGTGCCGTTGACGGTCGGGATTTCCTACGCCTTCCGCGATATCCAGCTGCTCAATCCGTTTTCCGGCGGCTTCATCGGGCTCGATCACTTCCGAGAGCTTGCCGGCGATGCCGCCTTCTACGGGGCGCTGAGGAACACGCTGTGGTGGACGGGCGCCTCCGTCGTCCTGCAGTTCGTCTTTGGGCTGATCCTGGCGCTGCTGCTCGACAAGCCGTTCAAGGGCAGGGCAATCGCGCAGGCGCTGGTCTTCCTGCCCTGGGCCGTGCCGTCTTTCCTCGCCGGCCTCAACTGGGCCTGGCTGTTCAATCCCGTCATCGGGCCGATCCCGCACTGGCTCTTCGCCCTCGGGCTGATGCATGAGCCGGGCAATATCCTCTCCGATCCCAATTATGCGATGTGGGGGCCGATCGTCGCCAATGTCTGGTGGGGCATTCCGTTCTTCGCCATCACGCTGCTTGCGGCGTTGCAGGCGATCCCGCGTGATCTCTATGAGGCGGCATCGATCGACGGCGCCGGCTGGTTCCAGCGTTTCCGCTCGATCACCCTGCCGTTTCTGGCGCCAACGATCGCCATCACCGTGCTGCTGCGCACCGTGTGGATTTCCAATTTCGCCGATCTCATCGTCGTCATGACCAACGGCGGACCGGCCGACCGGACGCAGATCGTCGCCAGCTATATCTTCACGACAGCCTTCAGGCGGCTCGATTTCGGCTATGCCTCGGCGATCGCGCTGGTGCTGCTCGTGCTGCTGCTTGCCTATTCGATGTTGATCATCCTGCTCCGGCAGACGTTGCTGAATAAGGATTGAGATCATGAGACGATCCGTCATTCCCACCATCGCACACCGTCTGGCGATCCTCTGCTATATCGCCTTCGCGCTCTTTCCGCTGTTCTGGCTGCTCAAGGTGTCGGTGACGCCGAATGACCTGCTCTATAGCGAGGGCGTGCGCATGTGGCCGTCGCACACGACATGGGATCACTATGCCTTCGTGCTGCGGCACAGCGCCTTTCCGACCTTCTTCAAGAACAGCCTGATCGTCTCGGCCTCGACGGCCGTTACCGTGACCATCTGCGCCTCGCTGTCGGGATATGCGCTGTCGCGCTTCAATTTCCGGGCAAAATACTGGATCGTCGCCCTGATGCTGCTGACCCAGATGTTCCCGCTGGTCATGCTGGTGGCACCGATCTTCAAGATCCTGTCGCCGCTGCATCTGACCAACAGCCTGACCGGGCTCGTCATCGTCTACACCGCCTTCAACGTACCTTTCGCCACCTTCCTGATGCAGTCCTTCTTCGACGGCATCCCGAGGGATCTCGAAGAGGCGGCGAAGATCGACGGGGCGACGCAGTTCACGGCGTTTCGCCAGATCATCCTGCCGCTGACGCTGCCGGGGATCGCCGCCACGCTCGGTTTCGTCTTCACCGCCGCCTGGAGCGAACTGCTCTTCGCGCTGATGCTGATCAACGGCAATGACGCGGCGACCTTCCCCGTCGGCCTTCTCACCTTCGTTTCGAAATTCTCGGTGGATTTCGGGCAGATGATGGCGGCGGGCGTCATGGCGCTCATTCCGGCCGGCCTCTTCTTCCTGCTCATCCAGCGCTATCTCGTCCAGGGCCTGACGGCCGGCGCGGTCAAGGGTTAAACAAATGGCATCGATCGATATCCGGAATATCCGCAAAGCCTATGGCCATGTGCAGGTGCTGCACGGCGTCGACCTCGAAATCCAGGACGGCGAATTCGTCGTGCTCGTTGGCCCGTCCGGCTGCGGCAAGTCCACGCTGCTGCGCATGATCGCCGGGCTGGAGGAGGTCACATCAGGTGAGATCCGCATCGCCGGGGTCAGGGTCAACGAGCTGCATCCCAAGGATCGCGACATTGCCATGGTGTTCCAGTCCTATGCGCTTTACCCCCATATGAATGTCGCCGGCAATATGAGTTACAGCCTCAGGCTGCGGAAGGTGGCGAAGGAGAAAATCACCAGCGCGGTGGCCGCGGCGGCCGCAAAGCTCGGCCTTGATCCGCTGCTCGAACGCAGGCCGAAGGCGCTTTCCGGCGGCCAGCGCCAGCGCGTCGCCATGGGCCGCGCCATCGTGCGCCAGCCGAAGGCCTTCCTGTTCGACGAACCACTGTCCAACCTCGATGCGCGCCTGCGCGAACAGATGCGCGCCGAAATCAAGAAACTGCATGGCGACCTGAAGGCGACCTCGATCTACGTGACCCACGACCAGATCGAGGCAATGACACTGGCGGACCGGATCGTCGCCATGCATGGCGGGGTGGTCCAGCAGGTCGGCAGTCCCCTGGAGCTCTACGACCGCCCGGCCAATCTCTTCGTTGCCGGCTTCATCGGCTCGCCGGGGATGAATTTCCTCGAGGCCAGCTATGATGCCGGCGGCGTGAAGCTGAAGGACGGCACGATCGTGCCGCTTGCAAAGCCTTTGCCGCTTGTCGACGGCGCAAAGGTGACGCTCGGCATCCGGCCGGAGCATGTGCTGATGAGCGATGGCGGGGCGGGGCTTGCCGCGGATGTGGAACTCGTCGAACCCACAGGCTTCGGCATCATCCTGCACCTTGCCCTGCATGGCCTGCCGTTCAAGATCTTCACGCTGAACCGCGACGCGCTGAAGGCGGGGCCGAAAGTCAATGTCGCCTTCCCGGCCCAGTATCTGCATGTGTTCGACGGCGAAGGAAAGCGCGTCGACTGAGTGGTTGAGATGGGTTGCTCGCTGCCGCGGCGGTGGCTGAGAGACGGATTGAATGGCGAAACCCTCACGTGCTGCGAGCGGAAAAATCTTTTGCCGCATCGCCCGGGAGGGCTATATCGTCCGTGTGATCTTACTGGACTGGATGCCATGACCGACACTGTTCTCGACCGCTTTCTCCGTTATGTCGTTATCGACACGCAATCCGACCCTGCCTCGTCGACGCAGCCGACCACCGGCAAGCAGAAGGATCTCGGCCGGGTTCTGGTCGATGAACTGCTGAAGATCGGTCTGGCGGACGCGCATCTCGATGAACACGGCTATGTCTATGCGACCATTCCGGCCAATAGCGACAAGGCGGTGCCGGTCATCTGTTTCTGCTCGCACATGGATACGGCGCCCGATTTCAGCGGCACCGATGTCAAGCCGCAGATCATCAGGAGCTATGCGGGCGGGGATATCAAGCTTGCCGGCGACACGGGCAGGGTGATCCGCGTCAGCGATCACCCCGAACTGCAGAACCAGATCGGCAACGATATCGTCACGACCGATGGAACGACATTGCTCGGCGCCGACGACAAGGCCGGACTGGCCGAAATCATGACCGCAACTGCGATGCTCGTCGGCAATCCTGATATCAGGCATGGGACGATCAAGATCCTGTTCACGCCCGACGAGGAAGTCGGGCGCGGCGTCAACAAGGTCGACCTGAAGAAACTCGGTGCCGACTTCGCCTATACGATGGACGGCGAGACGGCCGGCCATATCGAGGATGAGACCTTCTCGGCCGACGGCGTCGAGATCAGCATATCAGGTGTGGCAATCCATCCCGGTTTCGCCAAGGACCGCATGGAAAACGCCATCAAGATCGCCGGCGCCATCATCGACCGGCTGCCGAGGGATATTGCGCCGGAGACTACGGAAGACCAGCAGGGCTTCATCCATCCGACCGGCGTGACCGGCTCGATGGAGAAGGCGTCGCTGAGCCTCATCATCCGTGACTTCACCGACAAGGGGCTGACGGAAAAGGAAACGATGCTCGAAGCCATCGTCAAGGACGTGATGGCTGGCTATCCCGGCTCGACCTATCGTTTTGAGGTGAAGGAGCAGTATCGCAACATGAAGGTGGTGCTCGATCGTCATCCGGAGATCGTCGACAACGCCATCGAGGCGGTGCGCCGGGCCGGCATGACGCCGGTGCGCGGCAGCATCCGCGGCGGCACGGATGGCTCGCGCCTTTCCTTCATGGGATTGCCGTGCCCGAATATCTTCGCCGGCGGCCACGCCTTTCACTCGCCGCTCGAATGGGTGAGCCGCCAGGATATGGAAAAGGCCGTCAAAACGATCGTGGAACTGGCGAGAGTCTGGGAAGAGCGCGCCTAAAACAGCAAAAGCGCACAACGGCTTTGCGTCCGGAATTGCGCGGAAACAAAGACACGCTTACACCTAACTTTCAAACCGGAAGGGCGGTTGATTAACCGCCGTTCGCCGGAAGGCTTTCACGCAGCATCACGCTGTCATAGGCGGGCCGGGGGGTCGGGATCGCGATGGGGATTCCCGGTTCGGGCTCGACCGATGTTACCGGCGATGTTTCCGGCACGGTCACCGGTGCGGTGATCTGCATCTGCGCCGTGCTCGCCGTAGACATGGGGTCCGGAGCCGGCAGAGGAACGGGAACCGCCGAGGGTATCAGGGCCTCGAATTGCGGCGGCAGCATGCTTTCGCCCGGCACATAATTCATCGCCACCTCGTAGGAAGGCAGCGGCGGCGGCGTTTGAAGCATGCCGTTGGAGTCGCGCTTCTCGTAGAAGGCGTTGCCGCCGGCGACCGTCACGTAGTGCATGTTGTCGTAGGGGAATTTCAGTCCATTGGTGTGGAAGAACATCGCATCCTTCACCGCAGGATGGCGGGCGCCTTTAACCAGGATTGCATCGGCCGCGCTGGCAAGCTCAGTTTCAGCCTGCGGCTTGACTTCGCGCGTCATCACGCCGGGCGCGAACTGCCTTTTCTGGGCCACCACGCCGCAGATCGATGTGGGATAGGCGCCGGAGGTGAGCCTGTTCATGACGACGGTCCCGACAGCCATGTAGCCGTCCTCGTCCGAATGCAGCGATTCGAAATACATCGCGCGCTGCAGGCAGTCGCGATCCTTGGCCGTATAATTGAACGTGACTTTTGCCGGTTGACCCTGCTTCGTCTTGGTGTTCGCCGCCGTTGCCGCCGGTTTCGATGTCGTCGTGCAGCTTGCTGCTGCCAGTCCTACGAGCAAAATCCCGATCAGGGATTTTCCAAAGGAAATCTCCGCCCTCAACGCCAAGTGCCTCCTATGGGATTAGTCCAGCCCTTTGTAATTAAGTGAAAACGTTTTACTCGTCATATGACTGAAATACAAACAACCTTAGATCACAAAAAGCCCAAGGGACTCTCGCCAAATGCGATTCCGGCGGTGACCTCCTGCATATTCCTTAAATCGGATTCGATTCAAGGATAAAATGATGCATGAATTCAAGGTGTTACAGCTCCTTTGCTGCTGTCGAACAGACGCGCGGCGCAGTCGGTCGCCGCCCATCTCCATCAGCTGCGGAACAGTTTCCAGCGGGTCGGCTTGAAAGCCACCCGGTTGCGGTCGAGCCTGTCGGCCTCGCTCGGCGGCAATTCGATCTCGATATGCGGGCGATCGGCGCCGATATCCAATTCGATATGGCGGGTGCCGGCCACGCGGCGGCTGGAAACCGGCTGGCCGGCGATACAGTTTTCAGCTGATTCGCAGAGCCTGACATCGTGCGGGCGGAAGTAGAGTTGCGCCGTGCCATCCGGCTCGCCTTCGGCATTGAGGCCGAGCGAGCGGCCTTCGAAGCGAATGTCGCCGTCTGAGATCTCGACCTCAAGGCAGTTCGACTGGCCGATGAAGCCGAAGACGAAGGGAGAATTCGGATTGTCGTAGACCTGGTCCGGCGTGCCGACCTGTTCGATCGCGCCCTGACTCATGACGACGACGCGGTCGGCAAGCTCCAGCGCCTCATCCTGGTCGTGGGTGACGAAGACGGTGGTGTGGCCGGTGCGGTCGTGGATATCGCGCAGCCACTTGCGCAGGTCCTTGCGCACCTGGGCGTCGAGCGCGCCGAAGGGTTCGTCGAGCAGCAGCACGTTCGGCTCGACGGCCATGGCGCGGGCGAGCGCCACACGCTGGCGCTGGCCGCCGGAAAGCTGGGCCGGGTAGCGTTTTTCGAGACCGGAAAGCTGGACAAGGTCGAGCAGTTCGAGCGCCCGCTTGCGGATATCGGCCTTAGGTGGCCGCCGCGCGCTGTTTCTGACCTTGAGGCCGAAGGAGACGTTTTCGAGCACCGTCATGTAGCGGAAAAGCGCATAATGCTGGAAGACGAAGCCGATATTGCGCTGCTGCACCGATTTCTTCGAGGCATCCTCGTCGCCGAAGAAGATTAGCCCCTCCGTCGGGCTTTCGAGGCCGGCAATCAGCCGCAGCAATGTCGTCTTGCCGGAGCCAGAAGGACCGAGCAGTGCGATCAGCTCGCCGGAGCGGATGTCGAGCGAGACATCGTGCAGTGCCGGAAAACGATCGAATTCCTTGCGAATGTTTTGAACGCGTACTTCCATTCCAAATCCTTCAGTGCCGCCGGCTGGCGGCGATTTCGGCGCTATAGCGCATTTCCAGCAGCGTCTTCAAAACAAGAGTTACGAGCGCGAGCAAGGCCAAAAGCGTGGCGACCGCAAAAGCGCCGGTGAAATTATACTCGTTATAGAGAATTTCCACCTGCAGCGGCATGGTGTTGGTCTGGCCGCGAATGTGGCCTGATACCACCGAGACGGCGCCGAATTCGCCCATGGCGCGGGCGTTGCAGAGCAGTACCCCGTAAAGCAGGCCCCATTTGATGTTCGGCAACGTCACGTGCCAGAAGGTCTGCCAGCCGCTGGCGCCGAGCGAAAGGGCTGCCTCCTCGTCGGCCGTTCCCTGTTCCTGCATCAGCGGGATCAGCTCGCGGGCGACGAAGGGGAAGGTGACGAACATGGTGGCGAGGATCAACCCCGGCACCGCAAACAGGATCTTGATGTCGTGCGCGCTGAACCATTGGCCGAGCCAGGTATTGGCGCCGAACAGCAGAACGAAGACCAGGCCCGATATGACGGGTGAGACCGAGAAGGGCAGGTCGATCAGCGTCGTCAGGAAGGCCTTGCCCTTGAACTCGAACTTGGCGATCGCCCAGGCGGCGGCAACCCCGAAGATGAGATTGAGCGGCACGCTGACGCCAGCAACGATCAGTGTCAGGCGAATCGCAGAGAAGGTCTCGGCGTCTGCGAGCGCCTGGAGAAAGGGGCCGGCTCCCTTGCGAAAGGCCTCGACGAAGACGGCTGCGAGCGGCAGAAGCAGGATCAGCAGCAGGAAGAGGAGCGAGAGGATGATCAGGGTGAAGCGCGCGATCCTGTTTTCGGTGGTCACCGAACGCAGCTTCGTTGGTTGAGCGGTCGCATCAAGCGCCATAACCGTACCTCCGCCTGCTCCAGCTCTGGATGAGATTGATGACGAGCAGCATGGCGAACGAGATGATCAGCATGATCGCTGCAATGCCGGTCGCTGCGGCGTAATTATACTCTTCGAGCTTGATGATGATCAGCAGCGGCGCGATCTCCGATTTGAACGGCAGGTTGCCGGCGATGAAGATGACCGAGCCGTATTCGCCGACACCGCGGGCAAAGGCGAGCGCAAAGCCGGTGAGCACGGCGGGCGCCAAGCCTGGCAGCAGCACGCGGAAAATCGTCTGGAAGCGATTGGCGCCGAGCGTTGCCGCAGCTTCCTCCACTTCCTTGTCGATCTCCTCCATGACCGGTTGCACGGTGCGCACTACGAAGGGCAGGCCGACGAAGATCAGCGCCACGACGATGCCCGCCGGCGTGAAGGCGATCTTGATGCCGAGCGGCGTCAGGAACTGGCCGATCCAGCCGTTCGGCGCGTAAAGCGTCGTCAGTGCGATGCCGGCAACGGCGGTCGGCAGCGCAAAGGGCAGGTCGACCATGGCATCGATGATGCGCTTGCCGGGAAAGCGGTAACGCACCAGCACCCAGGCGAGGATGATACCGAAGACGGCGTTGACGATCGCGGCGATGAAGGCGCTGCCGAAGCTGATGCGCAATGCATTCAGCGTGCGCGGATCGAGCGCGATCGACCAGAATTTCTCCCAGCCGAGTGCGCTCGACCGGACGGCAAGGCCCGAGAGCGGGATGAGGATCAGAAGGGTGAGCCAGGTCAAGGTAAGGCCGAGCGCCATTCCGAAACCCGGAATGACGCTCGGCCGTTTGAACCGCCACCGCGTGGGGCTATGTGCTTTCATGAAGTCTATTATTGGGCCGGCTTGTAGATTTGGTCAAATACGCCGCCGTCGCCGAAGAATTTAGGCTGTGCGCTCTTCCAGCCGCCGAAGTCGTCGATGGTCGCGAGCGTCAGCTTCGGGAAGCGGGCGATGTCAGCCGGATCGGCGGCTTCCGGCTTGGTCGGCCGATAATAGTGCTTGGCAGCAATCTTCTGGCCTTCGTCCGAATAGAGGTAGTTGAGATAGGCTTCGGCGACCTTGCGCGTGCCCTTCTTGTCGACATTGCCGTCGACGATGGCGACCGGCGGGTCGGCGCGGATGGAGAAGGCCGGGGTCACGATCTCGAACTGGTCGGGACCGAGTTCTTCGAGCGAGAGATAGGCTTCGTTTTCCCAGGCAAGCAGCACGTCGCCGAGGCCGCGCTGGACGAAGGTGGTCGTGGCGCCGCGAGCACCGGTGTCGAGAACCGGAACATGCTGCAGCAGTTTCGCAACGTATTCCTGCGCCTTGGCTTCGTCGCCGCCATTCGCCTGCTTGGCCCATGCCCAGGCGGCCAGGAAGTTCCAGCGGGCGCCGCCAGAGGTCTTTGGGTTCGGGGTGATGACCTGCACGTCGTCCTTGACCAGATCGCCCCAATCCTTGATGCCCTTCGGGTTGCCCTTGCGGACGAGGAAGACGATCGTCGACGTATAGGGGGTCGAATTGTTGGGGAACTTGGTCTTCCAGTCGGCCGGGATCTTGCCGGTCGCCTTGGCGATGGCGTCGATATCGCCTTCGAGGGCAAGTGTCACGACATCGGCGTCGAGACCGTCGATGACGGAGCGGGCCTGGGCGCCGGAACCGCCATGCGAAGCCTGGATCGTCACGGTTTCACCGCTGTCCTTCTGCCACTTGGCGGCAAAGGCGGCATTGAAATCCTTATATAATTCGCGGGTCGGATCGTAGGAAACGTTAAGAAGCGTCTGATCTGCGAATGCCGGAGCAATGCTTCCGATCGCGAAGCTGCCTGCCATGACCGCCGCCGCGAGGAGCCGGGTGAGCCGTTGTGTCTGCATGGGGAACCCTCCTGTTTTCTGTCTTAACTCTATCAACTCGGTCGTATAATGAAACAAAGGTTCTTCCGGTTCCGGCATGGCTGTTAGAATGCCATTCCATTTAAGGGGCAATTTGGAAATGGACGTGCCGAAGTTGGCCGCGGCCAATTGGTCGCCGGGCGCTGCCTGCCGCAGGGCCGTGTTTTTTTGGCCACAGTTCCTCCACGAAAACGACATGGTGATGCAGATTTTTGCCAAGATTTTGCCGCGATGACACTTGCGGATTCCTATATGGCTCCCGTGCGGTCGTATTCGCCGACTGCTACGCGGGGGCAACCCTTGAAGTGCGCCTCGCATTCCAAACCTGTTAAGGGCCATTTAAAATGAATATCAGAACTATCCTTTTTGCCTCCGTTGCCGCCCTTGCCGCGGCCTCCGGAGCCCGCGCAGCCGACGCCATCGTGGCGGCGGAACCCGAGCCCGTGGAATATGTTCGCGTTTGCGACGCCTACGGTACCGGCTATTTTTATATTCCGGGGACGGAAACATGCCTTTCGATCGGCGGTTACATCCGTACCGAAGTGCGCTTCGGTGAGCAGATATCCGGCGATTCCGACGTAAACTTCTGGACTCGTGGTCAGGTCACCTTCCAGACCAAGAACGACACCGAGTACGGTACGCTCACCGGCGTCATCACGCTGCGTTACAATGTCGACAATGCCTCCGATCAGGAAGCTTTGCTCGACGAAGGCTATCTCGACATTGCCGGTTTCCGCGCCGGTAAACTGTACAGCTGGTGGGATGACGACATGAGCGGCGAGACCGATACGCTCGCCAGCAACGAGACGACCCACAACTCGATCCGTTATCAGTACGAGAATGGCGCTTTCGCGGCCGGCATTTCGGTTGACGAACTCGAAGAAGACTACGCCACCAAGCCGGGCGAAGGCCCGAACAACTTTGGTGTCGCAGGCCAGGTCTCCTACAAGGCCGGCGCCATCAGCGCTTACCTGCTTGCCGGTTATGACACCGACACCAGCGAAGTCGCTGTCCGCGGTATCGTCTATGCCGACATCGGCCCGGGCACGCTCGGTATTGCCGGCGTATGGGCAAGCGGCGCCAACTACTACTACGAAGAGTCCGAATGGACGATCGCAGCAGAATATGCCTTGAAGGTCAACGACAAGTGGTCGGTCACCCCGGGCTTCCAGTACTTCGAGAACATCGCTCTCGAGGCTGACGGCAACGGCTTCACCGGCGGCAGCGCCTACACGACCGGTGTCACCATCGACTACCAGATCGTCGAAGACCTGCGTTCGAAGCTCAGCGTGCAATATCACGATGAGGACGAAGGCGACGACGAAGTGTTCGGCTTCCTGCGCTTCCAGCGCGATTTCTAAGATAGTCTGATTGCAGACGAGCGGGCGCGGCCTTCGGGCCGCGCCTTTTTTATGATGCCGAAAAGTGTGAGCGGTTTTGGGGCGTCACACCCGTGAATCGGCGATGAAATCGGAATAGAATTCGTCGACCGTTCTTGCCTTGCGCATGGCGGCAAGCACGCCGTCCGATTGCAGCCGCCTGGCGATGGCGGACAGCACGTTCAGATATTCGCCGCGATTGGTTTCTCCGAAGAGCAGCACGAAGGCGATGTCTGTCGGGATATCGTCGATCGCCTCGAAATCCAGCGGCTGGGCAAAGCGGATGAGCAGGCCGCGCGGGCTGGTCATGCCGTCGATCGCCGCATGCGGGATGGCGACGCCGTTGCCGATGCCGGTGGAGCCGAGCTTCTCACGCGCTTCGAGCGCCTTCAGGATGGTCTGGCCGTCGACGGAGAAAGCCTTGGCGGCTTTGTCCGCTATAATCTGCAGCGCGCGCCATTTGGTCGGCGCCGACACGCCGATGAAGGTGTGTTCCGGCCGGATGATGTTCAGAAGGTTCATGTCATTCTCAATACTGTTCGGGCAGCGGGAGGGAGGGGATGTCAATCCGGTTCCCTGAGCCGGTAGCCGACGCCGGTCTCGGTGGTGATATAGTGCGGCTGGTCCGGAATCTGCTCGACCTTTTGCCGCAGCTGCCGGACATAGACGCGCAGATACTGCACGTCAGCCGCCGGCCCCCATATCTGCTTTAGAAGAAACTGGTGTGTCAGCACCTTGCCGGCATGCTGGGCGAGCACGCGCAGGATGTCGTATTCCTTCGGCGACAATTTTATTTCGTTACCGTCCACCTTAACGATGCGCTTGACCAGATCGATCGACAGCCCGCCGGTCTGGAAGATCGCCTTTTCTCCCTGCTGCTGCAGGCGGTGGCGCAGCGCCACGCGGATGCGGGCGCCGAGCTCGTTGATGCCGAAGGGCTTGGTGACGTAATCGTCGGCGCCGCTTTCCAGCGCCTTGACGATGCCGGCCTCGTCGGTGCGGCTGGAGAGAATGACGACGGGCATGGAAAGCCCTTCGTCGCGCCACTCCTGCAGCAGGTCGTAGCCTGATTTGTCGGGCAGGCCGAGGTCGAGCACGATGAGGTCGGGCATGTCGTCGGTGACCGACTGACGGGCGGCGCTGGCGTTCGGCGCCTCCTGCACCTCGTAGCCCTGCGCGGTCAGGCCGACGCGGAGCAGCTTGCGGATCGGAGGCTCGTCGTCGACGACGAGGATTTTGACGGCTGAACCGGTCATCTGAGTTCATCCAGTTTCGGAATGTCGGTGGGTTTCGGCAGGCGGATGGTGAAGACGGCGCCCGGGCGGCCCGTCCGGTTGCCGGCGGTGATCGTGCCGCCCATCGCCTCGATGAAGCCGCGGCAGATGGAAAGGCCAAGCCCGGTGCCGGCGCGCACCTGATCGCCCTTGCGCACGCGGTAGAAAGTGTCGAAGACGCGGGTGAGATCGGCGGGCGGAATGCCCGGGCCTTCGTCCGAAATCTGCACGACGACGTTGTCGGCATCGGCCCAGCCCTCGATGTGGATCACCGATCCCTCGGGCGCGTATTTCGCGGCATTGTCGAGCAGGTTGAAGATCACCTGCTCGAACAGGACAGGATCGACACGCACCATCGGCAGTTCGGCGGGAATGCTCATCTCGGTCTTGTGGCCGTCGAGGATCTTTGCCGCCCGGCGCAGCGCGCTGCCGACGATGTCTCCGGCATAATGCAGCGCGGAGTTCGGCTCCATCGCGCCGGATTCGATCTTGGTCATGTCGAGCAGGTTGGCGATGAAGCGGTTGAGGCGCTCTGATTCGTCGACGACGGTCGACAGCAGGTCGCTGCGATCCTCCTCCGGCATCGAGGCGAAATAATCGCGTAGCGTGCCGGCGGCGCCAAGGATGGCGGCAAGCGGGGTCTTCAGGTCGTGCGAGATCGAAGTCAGCAGGGCTGAGCGCAACCGGTCGGATTCGGCCGCAAGTCTTGCCCGGTCGACATCGGCGACGAGCTGGATGCGTTCGATGGCAAGGGCCGCCTGGTCGGCCAGCGCATCGAGCAGCCGCTGTTGCTCTGGCGTCAGCAGCGGTCCGTCGCGGCGGTCGCTGTCGAGGCCGATGACACCGACGGCGGTGCGCCCGGTTCTAAGCGGCACATAGAGGCGTTTGGCGCCGGGCAGGGTATCGGCGCCGCGACCGGCGGCGTGATTATGCTCCCAGGCCCAGCGGGCCGCGGCGATATCGGCATCGTCCAGCGTGTCGTCAGGGGGATAACCGGCCTTGACGGCGATGGTGCCCTCTTCCGGCAGCAGCAGCACGACGCGGACCTTCAGCATCGAGGCGAGTTGGAAGGCGGTTGCCCAGAGCACGTCGTCGAGCGTGCCGGTGCCGGCAAGCTTTTTCGAGAAGAGATAGAGGTCTTCCGTCGTGCGCGCCCGCTGGCGGGCGGCGGCGGCCTGGCGCTGCACGGTCGCTGTCAGATTGCTGGCGATAATGGCGACGCCCAGGAAGAAGAACAGGGCAAGCACGCTTTCCGGATCGCTGATCGTCAGCGTGTAACGCGGCGGCAGGAAGAAGAAGTTGAAGGACAGCGCGCTGAGGATGCAGCTGTAGAGTGCCGGCCGCAGGCCGTGGAGAACGGCGGAGGTCAGCACCGCCATCAGGAAGACGAGGGCGAGGTTGCGCACGTCGAGCACTTGGTCGAGCACGACGCTGACGCCGAGCGCGATGGCGACATAGCCGGTCGCCAGCAGGTAGGCCCTGAAATCCAGCGGCGGCGCGGTGACGGCGGCCTTGACGCCGCGTGTGGTGGTGCCGTCCTTCTCGTTGCCTGAAATGACGTGGACGCTGATCTCTCCGGCCCTGCGGATCAGTTCGTCGGTGATCGAGCGGCTCCACCAGTCCCGCCATGTCGGCTTCTTCGGGGCGCCGATGACGATGTGGGTGACGTTGTTGGCGGTGGCGTGACCGACGAGCTCTTCCGCGACCTCGCGGCCGGGAAGGGTGATCGCCTCGCCGCCGAGCTGCTCGGCAAGGCGCAGCGTCGATGCGATCGTGTCACGCTCGGCCTCGCTCAGATTGATCGAGCGGTTGGTCTCGATATAGACGGCGGCCCAAGGCGCGCGCAGGCGCGAGGCCATGCGGGCGGCGTAGCGCACCAGTGACGCTGAGCGCGGATGGTGGTCGACCGAGACGAGAACGCGCTCGCTCGCCGCCCAGGGGCCGGATATGGCATGAGCCTGCATATGGGTGAGCAACTGATCGTCGACGCGCTGGGCGGTCTTGCGCAGCGCAAGCTCTCTGAGCGCCGTCAGGTTGCCGGGGGTGAAATAGTTGGTCAGCGCCCGCTCGGCGGTGCGGGGCATGTAGACCTTGCCGTCGTGCAGGCGCTTGATCAGATCATCCGGCGTCAGGTCGATGATCTCGACGTCGTCGGCAAGGTCGATGATCGAGTCCGGCACTGTCTCGCGCACACGGATGCGGGTAATCTGCGAGACGACGTCGTTCAGGCTTTCGACATGCTGGATGTTCAGCGTCGTATAGACGTCGATGCCGCGATCGAGCAATTCCCTCACGTCGAGATAGCGCTTCGGATGGCGGCTGCCCTCGGCATTGGTGTGGGCGAGTTCGTCGACCAGCACGAGATCAGGCCGGCGGGCGAGGATGCCGTCGAGGTCCATTTCTTCAAGCGCCCGGCCCTTGTAGCTGATTTCGACGCGGGGGATAATCTCGAAGCCGGCGACGAGCGCCTCGGTCTCCTTGCGGCCGTGGGTTTCGACGATGCCGATGACGACATCGAGACCATCGGCGATCTTGGCGCGGCCGGAGACGAGCATCTCATAGGTCTTGCCGACACCGGGGGCGGCACCGAGGAAGATCTTCAGACGGCCGCGCGTTTCAGCCCGGGCTTTTTCGAGAAGCGCATCGGGCGAGGGCCTGCCGGCCTGGTCGCGATTGTCGTCTGGCATGCATATGGTCTTTCTGCAGATGGCTGCCGGGGCGGGCGCTACCGCGGATGGGAAGGAACGGGTGCGCCCAGCCTGGCAGGGTCACTGAGTCATAGAAGCATCAAGGGTCTGGTTCAACGCCAGAACATTGACCGTGGGTTCGCCGAGAATGCCGAGTTCGCGGGCTTGAACGGCGCCGTCGACCAGTGCCTTGACCTTGGCTTCATCCATGCTGCGTGCCTTGGCGACGCGCGGTACCTGGAAATAGGCCGCTTCCGGCGAGATATCGGGATCGAGGCCGCTGCCCGAAGCCGTGACGAGGTCGGCGGGGACATCGGCCGTCGGGTTCGCCGCCTTGGCTGCCTCGTAGTCACCCTTGACACGGTCGATCAGCTTCTGGCTGGTCGGGCCGAGGTTAGAGCCGCTGGAGGCAGCCGCATTGTAGCCGTCGCCGGCGGCCGAGGGGCGGCCGTGGAAATATTTGTCGCTGGTGAAGGCCTGGCCGATCAGCGTCGAGCCGATCACCTGGCCGTTCTTCTCGATCAGGCTGCCGTTCGCCTGGGTCGGGAAGAGGGCCTGGGCAGCACCCGTCATGGCGAGCGGATAGAGAAGGCCGGTGATGGCGGTGGTGGCGACGATCATGACGATTGCCGGACGAAGTTCTTTCAACATTGTCTTACTCCTTGGAGTGTTCTTTTGCGAAGAGCTCCGGTTCCGATCCTCTCGGAACCGGGATGGCTCCAGGCCTTAGGCGAGGCCGAGGGCTGCGACAGCCATGTCGATCGCCTTGATGCCGATGAAGGGGACGATGATGCCGCCGGCACCATAGATCAGCAGATTGCGCGACAGCAGCGCGCCGGCGCCGATCGGACGGTAGCGGACACCCTTCAACGACAGCGGGATCAGCGCGATGATGATCAGCGCATTGAAGATGATCGCCGAGAGGATGGCGCTTTGCGGCGTCGACAATCCCATGATGTTCAGCACGCCGAGCTGCGGGTAGAAGGTCAGGAACATCGCCGGGATGATGGCGAAGTACTTGGCGATGTCGTTGGCGATCGAAAACGTCGTCAGCGCGCCGCGCGTCATCAACAGCTGCTTGCCGATCTCGACGATCTCGATGAGCTTCGTCGGGTCGCTATCGAGATCGACCATGTTGCCGGCCTCGCGGGCAGCGACCGTGCCGGTGTTCATGGCGACGCCGACATCGGCCTGGGCAAGCGCCGGCGCATCGTTGGTGCCGTCGCCGCACATGGCGACGAGCTTGCCCCTCGACTGTTCCTCGCGCATCAGCGCCAGCTTCATTTCCGGCGTTGCCTGGGCGAGGAAGTCGTCGACGCCGGCCTCGGCGGCGATGGCGGCTGCCGTCAGTGGGTTGTCGCCGGTTATCATCACCGTGCGGATGCCCATGCGACGCAGCTCGGTGAAGCGCTCGCGAATGCCGCCCTTGACGATGTCCTTCAGCTGGATGACGCCGAGCAGCTTGCCGTCGCGGGCGACGGCCAGCGGCGTGCCACCTGATTTGGCGACCTCGTCGGCGATCGACTGCAGTTCGCGCACGACCTCGCTGCCGTTTTTCGAGGATGAATCGCCGTTGACATAGGTCAGCACGGCATCGACCGCACCCTTGCGGATCGAGGCGCCTTCGAGATCGACGCCGCTCATGCGGGTCTGGGCGGTGAAGGGCACGAAGGTTGCTTTCAGGCTTGCCATGTCGCGGCCGCGGATCGCATATTTCTCCTTGGCGAGCACGACGATGGAACGACCTTCCGGCGTTTCGTCGGCAAGCGAGGCGAGCTGGGCGGCATCGGCGAGATCCTGTTCGGACACGCCGCGAACCGGGCGGAAGGTCGTCGCCTGGCGATTGCCGAGGGTGATCGTGCCCGTCTTGTCGAGCAGCAGCGTGTCGACGTCACCGGCGGCCTCGACGGCGCGGCCGGACATGGCGAGCACGTTGAAGCGGACGAGGCGGTCCATGCCGGCGATGCCGATCGCCGAGAGCAGCGCGCCGATCGTCGTCGGGATCAGGGTGACGAAGAGGGCGACGAGCACGATGATCGGGATCGAGCCGCCGGCATAGATGGCAAAGCTCGGGATCGTCGCGGTCGCAAGCACGAAGATCAGCGTCATGCCGGCGAGCAGGATGTTGAGCGCGATCTCGTTCGGCGTCTTCTGGCGCTCCGCGCCTTCGACGAGCGCAATCATCCGGTCGATGAAGGTCGAGCCGGCAGCGGCGGTGATGCGAACGCGGATCCAGTCGGACAGCACCTGCGTGCCGCCGGTGACGGCCGAGCGGTCGCCGCCGGATTCGCGGATGACTGGGGCGGATTCGCCTGTTATCGCCGCTTCGTTGACGGAGGCCACACCTTCGATGACTTCGCCGTCCGACGGGATGATGTCACCGGCCTCGACCAGCACGAGATCGCCAACCTTGAGGCTGGTGCCCGGCACCATGCGATAGCCGCTGCCATTGTTGGCGGTGAGCAGTTTGGCCTGGGTTTCGGTGCGTGCCTTGCGCAGCGAATCCGCCTGCGCCTTGCCGCGGCCTTCGGCGACGGCTTCGGCGAAATTGGCAAACAGCACGGTGAACCAGAGCCAGAGATTGATCTGGAACGAGAAGCCGAGATTGCCGTTGCCCGCCACCAGATCGCGCAGGAAGAGGATGGTGGTCAGCACCGAGACCGTGGCCACGACAAACATGACCGGGTTTCTGGCAAGCGCGCGGGGGTTGAGCTTCTTGAAAGCGGCCCCCACGGCCGGAATGAGGATGCGAGAATCCATGACGCTCGCGGATTTTGCCTGGCTCATAAGAGACTCCAGCTTTGAAACGAGGATGGCGAACCGGAAGCCGGTCAGCCCTGTAAGATTTTGAAGATGGCGGCGATGACGAGGAGGCCTGCCATCATCACCAGGATGATGTCGGAGGCGCGGGTCGTCCGGCCATTCCCTCGTCCCGGCGCACCGGGACGAGGGTGGAAGGCGTTGCGAAGCCTGTGACGGAGGATCATGACATCACCTCAGAAGGTCTGGCCGGCGATCATGACCAGGTGCTCGACGACAGGGCCGAGCGCCAAGGCCGGGAAGAAGGTCAGGCCGCCGACGATCAGGATCGTACCGACAAGCAGGCCGACGAAGAGCGGACCGTCGGTCGGGAAGGTGCCTGCCGAGGCCGGAACCGTCTTCTTTGCGATCAGCGAGCCGGCGATGGCAAGGGCCGGGATGATGACCAGGAAGCGGCCGGCGAGCATGCCGATGCCGAGCGTGATGTTGTACCAGGGCGTATTGCCCGTCAGGCCGCCGAAAGCCGAGCCGTTGTTGGCTGCCGCCGACGTGTAGGCATAGAGAATTTCGGAGAAGCCGTGCGGACCCGCGGTGCCGATCGAGGCGACGGCGGAAGGCAGCACCGTGGCGATTGCGGTGAAGACCAGCATGGCGAGCGGCAGGCAGAGGATGGCGAGAACGGCCATCTTCATTTCCTTCGCCTCGATCTTCTTGCCGAGATATTCCGGCGTGCGGCCGACCATCAGGCCGGCGACGAAGACGGCGACGATGATGAACAGCAGGATGCCGTAGAAGCCCGCGCCGACACCGCCGACGATGATCTCGCCGAGCTGCATGTTGATCAGCGGGATCAGGCCGCCAAGCGCGGTGAAGCTGCCATGCATGGCATTGACCGCGCCGCAGGAGGCGGCCGTGGTAATGACGGCGAAGAGCGAAGACATGGCAACGCCGAAGCGGACTTCCTTGCCTTCCATATTGCCGCCGCCGAGACCGAAAGCGTGCATCAGCGGGTTGCCGGCAGCTTCCGCCCAATAGGTGACGATGACGCCTGTTAGGAACAGCACGCCCATCGTGGCAAGGATCGCCCAGCCCTGGCGCTGGTTGCCGACCATGCGGCCGAAGACGTTGGTCAAAGCCGCGCCGATCGCGAAGATCGAGACCATCTGGATGAGATTGGAGATCGCGTCGGGATTTTCGAACGGATGGGCCGAATTGGCGTTGAAGAAGCCGCCGCCATTGGTGCCGAGCATCTTGATCGCAAGCTGCGAGGCGACGGGGCCGACGGCAATCGTCTGCTGCGCGCCTTCGAGCGTGGTCGCATTGACATAGGGCCCAAGTGTCTGCGGCACGCCGAGATAGACGTAGACGATCGTCAGCACGATGCAGATCGGCAGCAGGATGTAGAACGTGCCGCGGATCATATCGACCCAGAAATTGCCGATCGCCTTGCCCGACGCCCGTGCGAAGGCACGGATAAAGGCGACAGCGATCGCCATGCCGGTCGCGGCCGACAGGAAGTTCTGCACCGTGAAGCCGGCCATCTGGGTCAGATACGACATGGTGCTTTCGCCGCCGTAATTCTGCCAGTTGGTGTTGGTGGGAAAGCTGACGGCGGTGTTGAACGAAAGCTCCGGCGGGACGGCGGCCATGCCGGCCGGATTATAGGGCAGGATATCCTGGAAGCGCAGGAGCGCGTAGAGGACGAGGACGCCGAGCAGGTTGAACGTCAGCATCGCGAAGGCATAGGAAGTCCAATGCTGCTCCTCGCGCTCGCTGGTGCCGGCAATACGGTAAAGCCCCCGTTCGATCGGAACGAGGACTGGGGAGAGGAATGTGCGCTCGCCATTGTAGACACGCGTCATGTAGCCGCCGAGCGGTTTGACGAGCACGAGGACGATCCCGCAGTAAAGCAGGATCTGAAGCCATCCGTTGAGGGTCATTTGAGGTAACTTTCAATACCCGGCTGCTTCTCGGTCGCGCATGCGTGACCCCGGAAGCGCCAGTTCTCTTCAAAAGCGTTCTGGGCGAAGGAGAGCGTAGGTGAGGTAAACGGTGAGAAACACGGTCACGGCACCGCTCAAGACATAATCGAGGGTCATCGTCGGTTCTCCTGTCAAAGCCTGTCGCAGGCTCGGGTGTAGGCAAAGCACAGCGCGAAGAATATGATCGCGGTGCCGAGTAGAATGATATCCATCATGATCGTGACTCCTGTTGTTCTTGTTGGAGTCAGACAAGACAAAGGGCGCTGGGAGGTCGCCTTTCATGCTTTCTGGCGTGGAGATGATCTTTTCGATCTCTCGGCCATCAATATGGAGCCGAAGCGCATAAAGGTTCGAGACGGACGACGGGCCATCTATATAAAAATCTTATAAATGCCCTTGCGGGGCCGCTCGCCGTCGGACCAGGCTGGCGCCGTTTTCGGGCGGGCCGCTGCCGGTGCTATATCCTCCGGCAGATCTGCTTGAGCATTTTATCATTTGTTGAGCAAAAGCCTTTTCAATCTGGTTGAATTGGGAAGGCTTCGGGCTTTATAGTCGGCTTCGACGCTGCCCGATGGAGTCATGGGCAAGCCACCAGGGAAGGAAACCGACGATGACCAAAGTCCGCGCGCTTGTCCTCGAGCGCCAGCATGAGCTTGCGCTCCGCGATATCGATCTGCCGCTCGAAACCGGCCCCGGCGAGGTGAAGATCAGGATCCACACGGTCGGCGTCTGCGGTTCGGACGTGCATTATTACACCCACGGCAAGATTGGCCCCTTCGTCGTCAACGCGCCGATGGTGCTCGGCCATGAGGCGGCTGGCACGGTGGTCGAGGTCGGCGCCGGCGTCACGCATCTGAAAGTCGGCGACCGCGTCTGCATGGAGCCCGGCATTCCCGATCCAAACTCCAAAGCAAGCCGGCTCGGCATGTACAATATCGACCCGGCCGTCACCTTCTGGGCGACCCCGCCGATCCATGGCGTGCTGACGCCAGAGGTCGTGCATCCCGCCAATTACACCTTCAAGCTACCCGACAATGTCAGCTTTGCCGAAGGCGCCATGGTCGAGCCTTTCGCCGTCGGCATGCAAGCGGCCACCAAGGCGAAGATTACGCCTGGTGATACTGCCGTCGTCCTCGGCGCCGGGCCGATCGGTACGATGGTGGCGATCGCGGCGCTTGCCGGCGGCTGCGCCCGCGCGATCGTCGCCGATCTTGCCCAGCCGAAGCTCGATATTGCAGCACAATACCAGGGCGTCATTCCGGTGAATATCCGCGAGAAGAACCTGGCCGAAGAGGTCGGCCGGCTGACCGACGGCTGGGGCGCCGATGTCGTCTTCGAATGCTCCGGTTCGCCGAAGGCCTGGGAGACGATCATGGCGCTGCCGCGCCCGGGCGGCGTCATCGTCGTCGTCGGCCTGCCGGTCAACCCGATCGGCTTCGACGTCTCGACGGCATCCACCAAGGAAATCCGCATCGAAACTGTGTTCCGCTACGCGCACCAGTATGAGCGGTCGATCGCGCTGCTCGGCTCGGGACGCGTGGATCTGAAGCCGCTGATTTCCGAGACCTTCACATTCGAAGAATCGATCAAGGCGTTCGATCGCGCCGTCGAGGCCCGGCCGAGCGACGTGAAGCTGCAGATCGTGATGGAGTAGAGCAAGTCTGCTCTTATGAGTGCTTGGCACTCAGTTTCATCTTGCGAAAGGCCAGAGCTGCGGCTGCGACGACAGCCGCGGCTCCGACTGCGATCAGCAGATGGCGGTGAAGCGGAAGGTGGCCCAATGTCTGTTCAAGGCCGTGCCCGAATAGATAGCCAAGCGCCGTGAAAAGCTGCCCCCATACCAACGCGGCCGCGGCATTCAGGATAATGAATTTCCCGGTCGCTATTCGTGTTGTCCCGATGACGATCGGGCTGATCGTCCGCAATCCCACTAGGAAACGAAATGCAAGGATGAAGCCGGTCGGATATCTTTCCAGAAGCCGGGTGGCGCGCGCCAGCGCCGGTCTTTCCATCAGCCGGCGGACGAGACCCCATCGAGCGGCATAACGGCCGGCGAAGAACCAGAACTGATCGCCGGCGAAGGATCCCGCCGTTGCTGCAAGCGACGCCGACCAATAGGTCAGCAGCCCGCGGTGGGAAATGACGCCGCCGAGGAAGGCGGCTGTTTCGCCTTCGAAGGCTGCACCCAGAAATATCGCCAACAGGCCGTAGTGCTCGATCAGCAGTTCGATAGACACGCGGCTGTCCTCGGCCCGGGGTTTCTACAGCTAAACCGGCTTCAAATCCCCAAGCAGCGTCGGGATCAGCTCCGACACCGTCGGATGGATCGGCACCGACCATTGCAATGCGGGATAGGTCGTTCCTGCATTCATCGCGTCTATGATACCGTGGATCACCTCGTCGCCCTCGATGCCGAGGATCGCCGCACCGAGGATTTTTTTGGTTTCGGCGTCGGCGATCACCTTCATGAAGCCTTTGGTCTCGCCGCGCTCGTTGGCGCGGCCGACGCGGCTCATCGGCCGGGTCGAGATCATGATCTTGCGTCCCGAGGCGCGCGCCTGCTTCTCCGTCATGCCGACACGGCCAAGCGGCGGGTCGATATAAAGCGCATAGGCCGGAATGCGGCTCGAGACCTTGCGGTCGTCGCCGTCGAGCAGATTGGCGGCGGCGATCTCGAAATCATTGTAGGAAGTGTGGGTGAAAGCGCCGTGGCCGTTACAATCGCCGAGCGCCCAGATGCCGTCGACATTGGTGGCAAGCCTGTCGTCGACGGTAATGAAGCCGCGTCCGTCGGTGATGACGCCGGCGGCATCGAGGCCGAGATCGTCGGTGTTCGGCTTGCGGCCGGTGGCGATCAGCACATGGCTCGCATCGATCCTCGCTGAATCGGTGGCGACCGTTATTCCGTCGCTGCTCCTAGCGAAGGCGATGTCGCTGACGCCGGTATGAATGTCGATGCCCTCCGAGCGCAGGACATCGGCGATCGCGTCCGATATATCCTCGTCCTCGCGCGACGCGAGCTTCGGGCCATGCTCGATGATGCTGACTTCGGCGCCGAAGCGGCGATACATCTGCGCGAATTCCAGCCCGATATAGCTGCCGCCGATGACGGCCAGATGCCGCGGCAGCGTGTCGAGATGGATGATCGAAGTGCTGGTGAGATAGTCGATATCGTTGACGCCTGATAGCTCGGGGATGACCGGCCGCGCGCCGACATTGAGGAAGATGCGCGGTGCGGTCAGCGTCTCGCCGTTGACGCTGACGGTCTTCGGGTCCTCGAAACGGGCATGGCCATAGATCACGGTCATGCCATCCATGCCGGCGAACCAGCCGATCAGGCCGTTGCGGGCGTTCATGGTCACCGTTTCGGCGCGCGCCCTGACCACCGTCATGTCGATGGCGATCTCGCCCGGGAGATTGACGCCGTAAACGGCGCCGTTTCTTGCGACATGGGCGGCGCGGGCGCTGGCGACCAGTGTCTTCGTCGGCATGCAGCCGGCATTGACGCAGGTGCCGCCGAGGAATTTGCGCTCGATCAGCGCCACCTTCATGCCCTTTTCGACCATCCTGGCGGCAAGAAACGGGCCGGCCTGGCCGGCGCCGATAACGATGGCGTCGAAGCTTTTCATGCGACAGCCCCCACGATCAGCACCGCGCCGATGACGGCGACGGCATCCTCGATGAGAGCGGCCGGCAGATCCTTGCCGAAGGAGGCGGCAAGCCTGCTGCGAACGGCGGCGCCACCATATGTGCCGATGACGGCGCCGATCACGCCGGCGATCAGCCCGCCGAAGAGCAGGCTGCTGGCGGCACCGATCGTGGCACCGGCCAGCGCGCCTGTGACGATGCGAGCGCCGAATTGCACCGGCACCTTGCGCGACGGTGTGGATGGCAGCTGGTCGGTGATCAGTTCAACGATGGCGAGAAGCGTGAAGATCCACGGCGTCCATTGGTAACCCATGATGGCAAGCGGCGTCTGCGAGACATCGAACCAGCCAAGCGCCGCGCCCCAGGCGACGGCGGCGGGCGCCGTCATGGCGCGAAGCCCGGCAATGACACCAATCAGCAATGCAAGAAGCAGAAACATGCATGATCCCCTTTTTGCCGGCTCCTGCCGCAGTCAGGGAAGGTTGCATATTGTCAGGCGCGTGGCAATTCGCCCTTTCGCTCCAATGCGCTAAAGCGCGTCGCGTCGAATCGGAATCATGTGACGCGCTTAAGTCTTTGTTTTATGCATGCCGTTGTCCCAAAACCGCTGCACACTTTTGGGCGGCATGCATTAGGCTCCAGACTCAATCATGCCCACCAAATGACGAGAGCAGCGATGTAGCAAGTTGCCTCGAAGTTGATCATGAGCTTGTCGTATCGTGTTGCGATGCGCCTCCAATCCTTCAGGCGGCAGAAGGTGCGTTCAATAATATTCCTGCGCTTGTAGGCAATGGGGTCGAAGGGCTGTATGCGCTTTCGAGTAGGATTGTTGGGAATGACCGGCTGCGTGCCGCGGGCGGTGAGGAAGTCGCGTAATGTGTCGCTGTCATAAGCGGTGTCTGCGGCACACAGGCGGCTCGCAGGCAAGGGCGTGAGCAGCGGAACGGCAACGGGTGCGTCGCCGCGCTGCCCGGGCGTTATTCGCAGCGCGATTGGACGGCCGCAACCATCGACAACAGCATGGATTTTTGTCGATCTGCCGCCTCGCGAGCGGCCGATTGCCTCGGCATCCGCCCCCCTTTTCCGCCAGCGGCTGATCGGTGGGCTTTGGCGGTGGTGCTGTCGATCATATGAAGATCCCGATCGGTTGTTTGCGCCAGAGCTTCAAACAGCCGCCGCCATATTCCTTTCGCAGACCAGCGATGGAAGCGATTGTAGATGGTTGTTGAAGGCCCGTAGCAAGTGGGACAATCCTGCCATCGGCAACCCGATCGCAGGACATGGATGATTCCACTAATCACTCGACGGTCGTCAGTGCGATGAGCACCGGGTTGGTTCGTGGGAAGTAGGGGCGCAATCACCGCCCACTGCTGATCATCAAGCCAGAACTCTCCTGCCATCATCAAAACTCCCATTGTCATCATAATGAATCACAGCGATCCATTTTGATCAATGGCTTGATTGGGTTTGGAGCCTAGAACGTCTCCGTTTTTCTCCGAGTCACGGAAACGCTCTCTCCTTGTTCTTGCGCAATTCCGGACGCAAAACCGCTGGGCAGTTTGGCCGGAATTACTTTAGCCCTTTTCACTCCCGCACGCTCTCACGAAACGCTCGCACAAGTTTCGCCGACTATTCGTCTGATGAGGCAATAAGCCTGCTTTGTCTTTGACGGATCGTGCGAGAACAGAATGAATCTGTTAAATCAATTAGTTCAGATCTTTAAGAACTTCGGCGCCTTGGGCCGAACACGCCTGATGATTCTTGGAGGCGTCGGTGCCGTTTCCATTGCAATCGTCCTTGCGGCCGCCCTTTTCGTCAACAAGCCGGCACAGGAAACGCTCTATGTCGGTCTGGACTCGCCGGATCTCAACCAGATCAGCATGGCGCTTGCCGAAGCCAACATCAATTTCCAGGTCGGCACGGATGGCTCCAGCATCAGCGTTCCCGCGGGGATGACGGGCAAGGCCCGCCTGATGCTTGCCGAGCGCGGCCTGCCGAACAGCGCCAATGCCGGTTATGAACTCTTCGACAATGTCGGCTCCCTCGGCCTGACCTCCTTCATGCAGGAGGTAACGCGGGTTCGAGCGCTGGAAGGCGAAATCGCCCGCACCATCCAGTCGATCTCGGGTATAACAGCCGCGCGCGTCCATATCGTCATGCCGGAGGTTGGAAACTTCCGGAAGGCGGAGCAAAAGCCGACCGCATCCGTCATGATTCGCGCAAGCGCCACCACCGGGCGCAGCGCGGCGACCTCGATCCGCCACCTCGTCGCCTCGGCTGTGCCGGGGCTTGACGTCGATGACGTGACCATCCTCGATTCCGCCGGCCAGCTGCTCGCTTCCGGCGACGAGGCGAGCAACAGCTCGCTGAACCGCTCGCTCAACATCGTCCAGAACGTTCAGCAGGAAGTCGAATCCAACATCGACAAGGCGCTGGCACCCTTCCTCGGCATGGACAACTTCCGCTCCAGCGTCACCGCCGATCTCAACACCGACGCCCAGCAGATCCAGGAAACGACCTACGATCCCGAATCCAAGGTCGAACGTTCGGTCCGCTCGACGAAGGAAGCCCAGCAGTCGCAGCAGAAGCAGTCCGATAGCGCGACGACAGTCGAGCAGAACATTCCGCAGGCGGCTCCCGAGGCCGGCGGTGCCGCCGGGCCTGAATCGCAGGACAAGTCGGACAAGCGCGAAGAGCAGACCAACTACGAAATCAACAGCAAGACGACGGCGACGACCCGCAGCAGCTACAAGGTCGAAAAGCTTTCGATCGCCGTGGTGGTCAATAAGGGCCGCATCGCCAAGATGGTCGGCGAGCCCGCCGATCAGACCAAGGTCGACGCCTATCTTGCCGAAATGCAGAAGATCGTCGCTTCGGCGGCCGGCATCGACGCCAAGCGCGGCGACATCGTCACCGTGACGGCCATGGACTTCCTCGAGAACCAGTTGCTCGAAGACGCCACCGGCGGCGTCCGCGTCATGGACATGCTGAGCCGCAACCTTGCCGGCATCATCAACTCGCTCGCCTTTGTCGCGGTCGCCTTCGTGGTGGTCTGGATGGGCCTGCGGCCCCTGGTGCGCAGCATCAACGGCAACGGCAGCTCCGCGGCTTTCGGCGACGCGACGCCGGAAGCGGCCGGCCTCGAGCTTCCGGACTTCGCGCCTTCATCGGGAGCACCCGGCGGCGCTCTCATGGACGGCTTCGGGTCCGACTTCGGCTTCGACAGTACCGAGGACCTGCTCAGCCTCGGCGACGACGATGGAAACTTCAATCGCCGCGTCAAGGAAGGCCCGGAACGCAAGCTTTCCCGTATGGTCGAGATCAACGAGGAACGCGCCGCGAAAATCCTCAGGAAATGGGCGATCGACGAAGCAGCGTAAAGGAAAGGCCGGGCAACCGGCCTTTTTTCATGTCGGTACCGAAGCTGGATCCCTAACCGCTGTTTGCTGAAAAGCCGTGACTGGAAATGCGAAAGACCCGACCACTGAAATGCGGCTGTAGGGCGATATGATGAGATGGACTCGCGTAAAACGCGAAGCAAGTTGCGATACCGCCAGAATCACCTTAGCCTCCCTATATCTTGAAGGCTGGAACGAGCGGTCGAATCAGTGCATTGGCGACAGCGAAAGTAAATCCCTAGAAGTCGGAGATGGTGATTTGCATCGGCTGGCTTACCCTTGGGTGATTCGAAATGGGATTCGAGCGGGACTTGAATTGAATCCCTTGCAGAAAAATTGCTGTTGCACCGAGTTCGATCGTTTCTCAGCCGCAGGACATTGCCAATGGATATGAATGTAATTCAGGCGAGCAAAGGCGAGAGGCATATGGCGAATTTCGCGAATGCGGTGGTGCCGGATCTGTTGCCGCGCGATGAGCTGCTCCAGCGCCTCCACGGTGTCGCCAGCACTGGCAGGTTGCAGTCTGGTTTGCGCGCTCTGACGGACTACGTGGGTGCTTCGCACTACCTTCTGGCGCGCTGCGATCTTCTTCAGGAAAGTGGCCTCGATTTCATCGTTTCGTCGGACTGGCCTTTCGATCTGGTCAGGGACATCGCCAATGATCTGGTTCGCGGCTATGCCCGGTCGACGGAGCTGGAAAAATGCATGCAGGTTTTCCAGCCGAATTTTGCTCTTCTGCCTGACAGTGCCGAGGTTCCGGATGGCGCCAGCCGTCAATATTGTTCGGTGACCTTCAATGTCGGCCGGTCGCGGCTGGCCTTGATGTTCCTGTTCGGCGAGGGGTTCATCCTTTCGCCGGAGCGCCTGCGGGACGTAGGCCTGCTTGCAGGTTATGTCGCGAGCTTCCTGCGCTGCGGTGGTACGAAGGTCGATCGCGATTTCGAATTGACCGACCGCGAGTTGGAATGCCTGTTCTGGATCGCCGAAGGCAAGACCAGCGACGAGATCGCGATGATCCTCGGTATCTCTCGCAATACCATCAACAACTACATCACCAGCGTGATGCGCAAGACGGCGACCAAGACGCGGTCCGAGGCCATTGCCTTCGCCGTCCGCAATAATCTCGTATAGGGGGATCTATGGGCTATCCAGCAGGCAGGACGATGAGCAGCGCCGAGCAGCTGCGCACGGTGCGTGTGAACAGGATTTCCAGCCGGTCCGATCTTTTCCCGCGGCTGATCGCGATGCAGAAGCTCGCCGATGCGCAAGGTTTCGCGATCTTCCGCGTCAGCGGCTCGGGCCTTCCGGCAAAGCAGAGGCTTGTCTGCGAGCTTGAGAACTGGGGTTCTTCCAATGCCGGTTTCGGCAAGGCCTTCACGGATGCCTACGGCGATATTCTTCTCGATCATATCGACAAGTCGCTGCTGCCGCTCTCATGGGCCGGCGGTTACGACCGTGCGGCACCCGGTCCGGCAGACTTCTCGCCGTTCATGACGCGACTGCAGGACGGTATTCTGCCCTTCTCCGGACTTGCCTTTCCAGTGCGGCTCGGCGCCGTCGGCAATGGTTTCATCCTTTTCACCGGCGATGAGATCGATCCTTCGAGCGATACCATCGTCGAGCTGCACGGTCGCTGCTGCCATATCATGATGGATCTGCTCTCGCTCGACGAACGCCGCACGGCTGCCGCCGAGGCGCTCAGCGAACGCGAGATCGCCTGTCTGCAGCTTGCCGGCGACGGCCGCATCAGCGAAGAGATTGCCGACAAGCTCGGCCTGTCGGTGCACACGGTGAACGCCTATCTCGGCTCGGCGACCATCAAGCTCGATTCCGTCAATCGCATCCAGGCGATCGCCAAGGCGATCCGGCTTGGTTATATCAGCTGAACCCACGCGTTGTCGCTTGCAGCGCCGCGCGTCTTTTCAGACGCGCGAGAGCATGTCGCGCAAAAGTGTGCATGGAAGAAAGTCAGCCGGCCAGCGCCTGCGGCGGCTGGTTGACGCTATAACGCGCTTCCCGAAGGCTCTTTTTGAGGAAGATGGTGTTTTCGTCCGGATCGGCCGAAGGCTCCTGGAAAGCGATATGGCTGATCTCGATGCCGGCGTGATCTTCGGCAAGGGTGAGCTGTGCGTAGACGGTGACGCCGCGCGGCTTGATTTCCAGATCGAGAACGACTTCGGGCTTGCCGCCCCACTCCAGAGTATAATTGCCGCCCAGGCCGAAATTCACCGTGCCTGGATGAAAGAAAAGCTCCGCCGCCGAAGCGACGAGATCGGAAAGATTGCCGTAATACTCGAAGCGCAGCAGTGAAATAAGGTCAGAAGCATCCAGAAGGCGCAGTTCAGTGGCGACCGGGCTGATCGCGTCTGCGAGGATCTTTTCACGCTGGGTAGAGTGGGGGCATTTTTTCATTCGGCTTATCTGACCCGTTTGTTCTTGGCGTCCGCAGCGTAGACCCGGTGGATGAGCTCCGCTACCGCCTTATAGAAGACTGACGGGATGACACTATCGATCGAGACTTGCGCAAACATGGAGCGCGCAAGGGGCGGATCTTCGAACACCGGTATGCCGTTCTTCTCGGCAATCTCCCTGATTTTGAGCGCAATCAGGTCCTGACCCTTGGCCAGCACCACCGGCGCGTCGTTCTCTTCGCGCGCGTAACGCAGCGCCACCGCATAATGCGTCGGATTTGCAATCACCAGCGTCGCGCGGTCCACGTTGGCGATCATGCGCCGGCGCGCCCGGTCGCGCATCAGCGAGCGCTGCCGGCTCTTGACGAAGGGGTCGCCCTGCGCCTGCTTGTTTTCTTCCTTCACCTCGTGCCGTGTCATCTTCAGCTCGGTAAACCAGTGATGGCGCGTCCAGAAAAGATCGGCGATCGCCACGATAGCCGTGGCGATCAGCATGACGATGATGATCTTGCGCATCGCCGCCATCATTCGCACCAGGATCGTCTGCGGATCGGAGAACATCGCGTCGATCGAGCCGAAATATTCGCTCCTGAGCACGAAGAACAGGATCACCCCGACGACGACCACCTTGAACAGCGACTTTCCGAATTCGACCAGGCCGGGCACGCTGAAGAGCCGTGACCAGCCTTTGATCGGCGAAATCCGCGAGACCTGCGGGCGGATGCGTTCGAGCACCGGCGTCGGCAGATTCTGAAAGACGGAGGAGGCGACGCCGAACACCATGAACAGGATGAAGGCGGGTGCCACCAGCGCCGCACTTGCCCAGCCGATCCGGACGAACAGCGCCAGGACATCCGGTCCCGTCTCGATCTTCCACTGGTCGGGCTGCTCGAAGATGTCGCGCAGCATTTCAGTCATGCGCCCGACACTTTCTGGAAGGAAGAACACCAGATAGATGAAGGTGGCGAGGATGGTCGCAAAGATCGACAGTTCGCGCGAAGACGGCACGTTGCCCTTTTCCGCGGCATCGCTTTGCTTTTTCGCGGTTGGGGCTTCTGTTTTGCTGTCCTTGTCATCGTCTGCCAAGTCGCGGCCCTCTTCAAAGAAATAGGCCGCAGCTAATGCTTGTCGCCCAAAAACGTGCAGCGGTTTTGGGATAATGACATGCATCAGAACAAAGACCTAAAGCGCGTCGCAGGAACCGAGTTCTATGCGACGCGCTTTAGAGCGCGGACTGTTGCTGGAAGGGTAGTCGTCTGTGGCACGGCGATCAACAGCCGCCTTTCGGCATGCCGGATTTGTCAACAGTCTCGACGTGTTAGGCGGCCGCCGAAGCGTCGCCTTCCTTTTCCTTGAGCTCGATCTGGCCGGAACTGGCCAGCCGAATCGCTTCCTGCGCCACGGCGCGGCGGGCAATCGCGATCTCGCGCGGATTGACGCCGCCCATGCCGCTCTGCAGATCCGATTCGATCATGCGGCGCTGACGTGGGCTGATGGCGGAGAGAACCGATTCGCGGATCTCGGGGGGCGACCCGCGCAGCGCAACGGTGAGCACGTCCGTCGAGATGTCGTTGAGCAGCATGACGCGGCTGCGCTGCGGCATGTACATGAGGTCCTCGAACAGGAAGATCTTCGGGCGAACCTTGTTGACCGACTCGCGGCTGATCGATTCGAGCGAGCTGAGCAGCGTGTCGACCTGCGGCTTGTCGAGCTCGTTCATGAGATCGGCGACCTTCGTCGAGCCGGCCGCATTGCGCTCTGCCTCGACTTCGGCAAGCAGCGTCATGACCTGGTTCTCGATGATCTGCGCAGCCTTCGGGCTGACCGCCTTCATGTTGACCGTTCTGTTCATGATGTCGGCGCGGCGGTTGTCGGGAAGCTGCAGCAGCACCTTGGCGCCGAAGGCGGAGGGCATCATCGAAAGAATATAGGCGACGGTCTGCGGATGTTCGCGCAGCAGGAACTGCGCGACGAACGTCGGCTCCGCCTCGCTGAGGCGATCCCAGATCGAGGTTTCGTAGGCCTGGAATGCGGTGCGGCGGCCGAGCAGGCTGTCGACCTCGTCGGGCGTCAGGCCTTCTTCAAGAATGGCCTCGATCGCCTTGGCGTTGTCCATCAGTCCGGCGCCCTCGGTGAAGAGGTCTTCGAACTCGGAGACGAGCAACAGCAGCTCGTCCGGCGGAATAGCGCGCAGCGACTGGGCGGATGAGATAATGGTCTGCAGTTCGGCCTGGGTGAAATATTTCAACAGCCGGCCGGCGACGCCCTTTCCCATAGCGAGAAGAACAGCCGCCGCCTTTTCAGCCTGGGTCAACGGTTTCCCGGCTAGTGCGCCGCCGAAATCGTCAAAGTCCATCATGGTCTAACCTCTCCGTCCCACACAGGGATCAGGCTTTTTTCGTACTCAAAACTTCAATCAGTTTCACACCGAATCGTGTGTCGTCGTTATCAAGCACCGTAATTTCGCCGCGGGCAATCCTGCGGCCATTCACCATGATCTCGACCGGTTCACCGATCTTCCTGTCGAGGGCGATCGTCGCCCCTTCATTGAGGTTCATCAGGCCGGAGACCTGCATGCGGCTGGTGCCGAGCATGATCTGGACGTCGATCGGGATGTCCATGATCAGATCGAAGTTGGAATTCAACGCGCTGCCGAGCGGGGCCGGCGACGCCTCGAAGGAGGGGCTGCTGCCGAAATCCATGCCCGCCGCCGGGTTGGCATCGCCGCCGCCGAAGTCGCCCCCGAAATCGTCGCTGCCAAACGGGGTTTCCGAAGTCTCGCCGCCAAAGGCGGCCAGGTCCGTTCCTGCTGCGAAGGGGTCGCTCTGCAGGTCGTCGCCAAACTGCGACAGGTCGCCATCGGCATCCTGCTTCAGCACGCCGCGCAGATCGTCGATCGCCTGATCGAGATCGGCTTCGCTGCCCGGAAGATCCAGGGAGAGGTCGCTGTTCTGCTGTGTTTTCTTCGTAGCCATGAAATCACTATTCCAGTTGAAACTTGCCTCAAACTGCCTTTGCAGCCCAAAAGCCAGAGAACCGATTAATTCATTAAATGACGGATGAGTTCGTCATCCGAGTTCATCGTATCCTTGACGCGGACCATGTAGTTTTCGCCTGAACGCCCGAACTCGCACACATACAATTCCTTGCTGTTGGCGCTGACCTCGACGCGCACCTCGCCGTGGTCGCGGAACGGAATGACGTCGCCGACCATCAGCTTCGATATCGTGCGCAGCGTCAGGTCCTGCAGCCTGATCTTGGCCTCGAGCGTGACATGTGAGCGGCGGACCTGGTCGCCGAGCTGTTCGGTCCATTCAGCTGAGTTGCTGCTGGCCTGGCGTTTCGGCTTCGGCGGCGTCACCTTGGTCTTGAGCAGTGCCGTCTGCGGAACGATCAACGAAAATTCCGAAACGATGCCGGCAAGCGTGATCGACATGTTGATGGCGGCCGCGAATTCATCCGGACGATCCTCCTGCGGCCGGGCGCGCATGTCATGGGCGTACGGGGCCGAAAGGCTCGGTTCGAAACCGCCCGGCGCGTTGACGGCCGAACGCAGCACCTTGGCGATCTTGTCGAAGACCATCACCGCCAGATCGAGCTCGATGATCGACAGCAGTCGGTCGGCCGGTTCCTCGATCGTATCGGCTGTGGCGCCGAGCAGATGCTCCATCAGCGTGATGACGAAGCCGTTGCCGCAGGCAAGCGTAATGTTCTGCGACCAGTTGCGCAGCGTCGCGTCGACGAGTGTGACGTTCGCGCTCAGGTCTTCGATGAGGTGGTTCTTGTAGCCGATCTCGCAGCCGAGATAGTTGACCGTCACGTCGAGGCCGGTCTCGCTTTTGATGACGTCGGGAAAGAATTCGCTGTAGATTTCCCCGAAGGAGCTGCAGATCTTGGCGACCCTGCCTCTGTCGCCAAGCCCGCCTGTCAGCTTGGCGAGGAGGGCAGGATCCATTGCCGGTTTGTCGTGCGAAGCATTGCTCATAGTCATTTAAGCCGCCTTGTTTTCGCCGCCTGGGTTCATCATTTCCTGCTCGACCGCATCGATGGACGGACGCTCGTAAGCCGAGATCGTCTTGCGACCGTATTCGAGAGCGACCTGCGGTACCGAGCCGTTCATATAGGCAAGCAGCGTCTGCTTGACGATGACGTAGAGGCGGTGCTGCTTGTTGCGCACGACCTTGATCTGGGAGACCAGCGGCGAGCAGACGCAGTAGGACAAGAGAATGCCGAGGAAGGTGCCGACGAGCGCCGAGCCGATCAGGTGACCGAGTACTTCAGGCGAATCGTTGATGTGAGCCATCGCCTTGATGACGCCGAGAACGGCCGCGACGATACCGATCGCCGGGAAGGAATCGCCCATGATCTGGATCGCGTGGTAGGGCTTCATCTTGTCGTGCATGATGGTGTTGAGCTCTTCATCCATCAGCGCCTCGATCTCGTGGCTGCGGGCGTTGCCGATGATGATCAGGCGCACGTAGTCGCAGATGAACGCCGTCAGTTCCTTGTTCTTCAGAACGGTCGGAGCCGATTGGAAAATCGTCGATTCGGCCGGATTGTCGATATGGGCTTCGATTTCGTTTCGCGACTTGGTGCGCAGGTCGCGCATCAGCGAATAGAGCACGCCGAGCGTATCGAGATAGTTACGTTCCTTCGGCACGGCATGCTTGAAGGCTTCGCCGAGCGCCTTGCCGGAATCCTTCACCACCTTCATCGGGTTCGCCATGATGAAGCTGCCGAGACCGGCGCCACCGATGATGACGAATTCGAAGGGCTGGAACAGAGCGTTCACGTCGCCGCCCATCGCCATGAAGCTGCCGATGACACAGCCGCAAGTCACTATAAATCCGATAATGATGTTCATCGTCAGCCCAATCTGAACGTTGCTTTTCATTGAGACCGATAGGGTTTCTGCCTTGCGTGAGGCTGATGAAAGGCCCGTTCGCGAGGCATTTCCGCGTGCCAGCTTCGCGCAAGCATCTGCCGTCAGTCTAAAGGGGACGAATGGGTGCGAGTACCCGTTTCTGAGATGCCGCCTCAGCGAAATCCCGGCCGAACCACATAAGACGACGCCCGGCTTTTCGTTCCGTTCATCGCCAATGCTTGGAGCTTACCGACATGCAATCCGGTCTTTATGTTTCTCTGTCGTCGCAGATGGCCCTCGAAAAGCGTCTGACCACCATCGCGGACAACATGGCGAACGTGAACACGACCGGTTTTCGCGCCACCGAGGTGAAGTTCGATGAGATGGTGGCAGCCACCAAGAACAAGCTGAACACCAAGGTCGCCTTCGTTTCCCAGGGCAACGACTACCTGAACGAGGGAAATGGCGAGTTGCAGCACACCGGCAACATGCTCGATTTCGCCATCAAGGGTGATGCCTGGTTTGCGCTCGACACGCCGGCCGGCCAGGTACTGACGCGGGACGGCCGCTTTACGATCAAGGATACCGGCGAACTCGTCTCGATCCGCGGATACCCGGTTCTGGACGCCGGCGGCGCACCGATCCAGCTCAACACGACAGGCGGCGAGCCGGCCGTCGGCACCGACGGCATCATCTATCAGGGCGGCCGCCAGATCGGCTCGCTCGGCCTGTTCGAGGCCGATGTCAGCAAGGGTTACCTGCGCTACGAAAACAGTGGCATCATGACCACCGACCAGCCCCGCGCCGTCGTCGACCGCTTCAATGTCGGTGTCGAGCAGGGTTATCTCGAAAACTCCAACGTCAACGCCATGCGCGAGATCACCCAGCTGATCGAAGTCAACCGCGCCTTCGAAAGCGTCTCTTCACTGATGCGCGACAGCGAGGATTCTTTCAAGGAAGCCGTTCAGACGCTTGGAGGCAGCCGCTAATGCATGTCGCCCAAAAGTGTCCGGCGGTTTTGGGGGAACGACATGCACAAGAACAAAGATCCAAAATACGTCGCATGCAGCAAGCTGCACGCGACGTATTTTAGGGCGGGATTTGAAGCATGAGCACCACGCTACTATCAGTAGACGGCCTTTCTCCGAAGCTGGCGCATCTGTCCGACCTCGTCGACCGATACGCATCGCCGGAGTTCGCGGTTGCCCATGGCGGCCGCGTGCAGACCATCGCTGCCGGCCACTACACGGTTCACGGTCTCTCCCGCCATGTTCGTCTCGGCGAGTTCGTGGCCCATAAATCGGCCACCGGCATCCATCTCGGCGAGGTCGTGCGCGTCGAGCCGGAACTGATCTATGTCTGCCCGATCGAACCCGGCGAACCGATCGGTATCCACGATACCGTCATCCGCAAGGGCGCCTTCCGCATTTCACCGACGGACAGCTGGTGCGGGCGCACCGTCAACTCGCTCTGCGAGCCGATCGACGGGCTGGGCCCGATCACCGAGGGCCTTGATCGCCGCTCGATCTCCAATACCGCGCCGCCCTCGATGACCCGCAAGCGTGTCGAGACCGGCTTCAAGACCGGCGTGCGCGCGATCGACATCTTCTCGCCGCTCTGCCTCGGCCAGCGCCTCGGCATCTTCGCCGGTTCCGGCGTCGGCAAGTCGACGCTTCTGTCCATGCTCGCCCGCGCCGATGCCTTCGACAAGGTTGTCATTGCGCTCGTCGGCGAACGTGGCCGCGAAGTGCGCGAATTCATCGAGGATACGCTCGGCAGCAATATGAAGAAGGCGATCGCCGTCGTCGCCACCAGCGACGAGAGCCCGATGCTGCGCAAAATGGCGCCGCTGACGGCGGTCACCATCGCCGAGCATTTCCGCGACAAAGGCGAGAACGTCCTCTTCATCGTCGATAGCGTCACGCGTTTCGCCCATGCGATCCGCGAGGTGGCGACCGCCTCCGGCGAGCCGCCGATCGCGCGCGGTTATCCCGCCTCCGTTTTCACCGAGCTGCCGCGCCTCCTGGAGCGCGCCGGTCCCGGTCCCGAGGGAGCCGGCACCATCACCGCGATCATCTCGATCCTCGTCGACGGCGACAATCACAATGACCCGATCGCCGATTCGACCCGCGGCATCCTCGATGGACATATCGTCCTGCAGCGCAGTCTCGCCGAAGAAGGGCGGTATCCGCCGATCGATCCGCTCGCCTCGATCTCGCGTCTTGCCCGCAAGGCCTGGACGCCGGATCAGGAAAAGCTGGTATCGCGGCTGAAGGTGCTGATCCATCGTTTCGAAGAGACGCGCGACCTGCGCATGATCGGCGGCTACCGTCAGGGTGCTGATCCCGATCTCGACATGGCGATCAAGCAGGTGCCGATTATTTACGACGTTCTGAAGCAGTCTCCGGGCGATCGCGACTCGCTCGACGCTTTTGCCGATCTCGCCGGCGCGCTCAAGGCTGCCGCCGGCATGGGCAATCAGGGCGCCCCTATTCAGAGGAGAGGCTAGACGTGGCTGATTTCGACGACGAACGTATAGCTTCCCTGAAGCAGCGCAGGAAAGCCGCCATCCTGGATCGGTTTCTGACCTTCTCCGGCCTGGCGCTTGCCGGCGCCTCCGCCTTCTTTCCCTGGTACGTCTTCTTCAACGCGGACAAATTCGGCATCAATGTCGCCGCCAGCGAGAATTCGCGTGAACTGCCGGATTGGCCGGCCCGCAACGTCTTCAGCGTCTCGCCGCTTGCCATGGTCAACAAGAACGAGGCGGACAAAAAGGCCCCGCCGATCGATCCGCTGACGACGGCGACGGTCTCCGATCTCGGCAAGGAGCGCGATGGCCGCGCCATACAGGAAGATCAGCCTTTCCCCGGCAAATCTTCCTTCCGCCTGCTGCATGTTTCCAACGGCCGGGCGCTGATCGAGGATCCCTCGGGCATGTATGTGGTGCGCATCGGCTCGATCCTGCCCGACGAAAGCCGCCTTGCGACACTCGAGCAGCGCGACGGCAAATGGGTGATCGTCACCTCCAAGGGCGAGATCTACCAGAACAATTGAACCTGTCCGCAAACGCCGAAGGCAACAGGGGCTCCGCCGTGAACCGGCCGGAGCCCCTGTTTTTTATTCCGTCATTCCTTAGATCGATTCCGATTTAGGGAATAACGCAGTAATTCAAAGAGTTACAGCATCCTTGCGCGTCCGAAAGATGCGCGGCGCTGTCATCGCGGCGGCCTTCGCCGAAAACTGCCCCGAAGCCTGAATTCCCCGTAAGTCCCACGCAAGATTACCGCACTAGGTTCGGGACAGTAAAAACGGAGAGTTCTCATGCAACCGATCCAACTTTTCGACTTGGCTTCGCGGCAGGCGGAATGGCTGACGATCCGTCAGCAGGTTGTTGCCGGCAACATCGCGAATGCCAATACCCCGAAGTTCCATGCCAAGGACGTTACGCCCTTTGATGCGGTGCTCGACAATTCCAATATCAACATGGCGCGCACCAATCCGGCGCATCTCAGCGGCAACGATTTCAGCGACAGCGGCGATATCGACGTCAAGGATGCCGCGCTCGACCAGGAAATCGGTGTCCAGGAATCCGGCAATACCGTCGGTTTGGCCGAGGAGCTCTCCAAGTCGGGCGATATCAAGCGCCAGTACGATCTGAACACCTCGCTGGTCAGTTCCTTCAACCGCATGATGTTGATGACGGTCAGGAGGTAAAGTCATGGATCCGCTTTCAGCAGCAATGAAAATCGCCGGTTCCGGGCTCGAGGCGCAATCGACGCGCCTGCGCATCGTTTCGGAAAACATCGCCAACGCCCGCTCGACCGGCGACACGCCCGGTGCCGACCCCTATCGCCGCAAGACGATTACCTTCGGCCAGCAGATGGATCGCAACAACGGCGTCGAGACTGTCGGCGTCAAGAAGGTCGGCGTCGACGAAGGCGACTTCAGCACTGAATTCGACCCCAGCAATCCGGCTGCGGACCAGAAGGGCGTCGTCAAACTGCCGAACGTCAATATCCTGGTCGAGATGGCCGACATGCGCGAAGCCAACCGCTCGTATGACGCCAATCTGCAGACCATCAAACAGACCCGCGATCTCATCTCCTCCACGATCGACCTCCTGAAGAGCCAATAATAATGATCAGCAGCGTCCAGAATGTCAGCAACCTTTCGATGACCCGTGCGCTCGGCGCCGTCGACACCGAAAATTCCGCCTCCTCGTCTGCCGCCACCATGTCGGGCGCCGCAGGTGCGGCCAATGGCATGAGCTTCGCCTCCGTCATGGGCAACATGGCGAGCGATGCGGTCAATAACCTGAAGGGTGCGGAAAGCATGTCCTTTGCCGGTATCAAGGGCACGGCGACGACGCGTGAAGTCGTCGATTCCATGCTCCAGGCCGAGCAGACGCTGCAGACCGCGATTGCCATCCGCGACAAGGTCGTCTCGGCCTTTCTCGAAGTCACCAAGATGCAGATGTAACTGATTTGAGGACGAACACATGAGAGCGCTCGCCATCGCAGCAACGGGCATGGATGCCCAGCAGACCAATCTGGAAGTCATCGCGAACAACATCGCGAACATCAATACGACCGGTTTCAAGCGCGCCCGCGCCGAATTCTCGGATCTTCTCTACCAGACCGAACGTGCCAAGGGTGTCGCCAACCGCGCCAACCAGGCCGTCGTTCCGGAAGGTGCCAATATCGGCCTCGGCGTCCAGACCTCGGCGGTCCGCAACCTGCATCTCCAGGGCGAACTGACCCAGACCGGCAACGATCTCGACGTAGCGTTGATCGGCAAGGGCTTCTTCCAGATCCAGTCGACCGACGGTACGACGCTTTACAGCCGCGCCGGCGCCTTCAACAAGAACGACCAGGGCCAGCTCGTCACCATCGACGGCTACGAGGTCCTTCCCGGCATCACCATTCCGACGGGCTCGACCGAACTGACGATCAGCCGCTCCGGCCAGGTCTCGGCCAAGCTGCCGGGAGCGACGGAGGCGACCGAGCTCGGCCAGTTGACCCTTGCCGACTTCGTCAACGAGGCGGGTCTCCAGCCGCTCGGCGACAATCTCTTCCAGGAAACGCCGGCCTCCGGCGAAGCCGTCATCGGCAATCCTGACGAGGAAGGTTTCGCCTACATGAAGCAGGGTTATCTGGAGTCCTCGAACGTCGACCCGGTGAAGGAAATCACCGAGCTGATCTCGGCCCAGCGCGCTTACGAAATGAATTCCAAGGTGATCACCACCGCTGATGAAATGGCCTCCATCGTCAGCAAGAACCTGAAGTAAAGGGAAGGGCCGAAACATGATGTTTTGCCGGGCAGGACACATCTCAGGATGGGTGGCGGCAGCCACGATCGCAGTCGCGGGCATCGCCTTGCCTGTGTCGGCGGATGCCGGGGGTTATGCCGTCGTCCCGACGACGATCATCTATCCCGGCGACACTTTGTCGTCGAGCCAGCTTCAGGAGGTTGAGGTCACCAACCCCAACCTCGCCGGCGATTACGCCAAATCCATTTCCCAGGTCGAAGGCATGGTCTCCAAGCGCACGCTGTTGCCGGGCCGCACGATTTCGGTTTCGGGTCTGCGCGAGGCCTATACGGTGACGCGCGGCTCTTCGATCCGTCTGGTCTTATCGCTCGGCGCGATGACGATCTCCGCCGCCGGCACGCCGCTCGAAGACGGCACGATCGGGCAGGTCGTCCGCGCGCGCAATATGGACTCCGGCGTCATCGTCAGCGGCACGGTGCTTGCGGACGGCACGGTCCATGTGAGGGCAAAATGAAATTGTTCTTCCGTTTCGTCACCCTTGTCGCGGTTCTCGCCATGAGTTTGGCTGATGTCGCGCCCGCCTGGGCGCTGACCTCCCGCATCAAGGACATCGCCTCCCTTCAGGCAGGTCGCGACAACCAGCTGATCGGTTATGGTCTGATCGTCGGCCTGCAGGGGACCGGCGACGGCTTCCGATCCTCGCCCTTCACCGAGCAGTCGATGCGGGCGATGCTGCAAAATCTCGGCATCTCGACGCAGGGCGGTCAGTCCAGCGCCAAGAACACCGCGGCCGTGATGGTCACCGCCAACCTGCCGCCCTTCGCAAGTCCCGGCAGTCGTATCGACGTGACGGTGAGCTCGCTCGGCGACGCGACGTCGCTGCGCGGCGGCACGCTCGTCATGACCTCGCTTTCCGGCGCCGACGGACAAATCTATGCCGTCGCGCAAGGTGCCGCCATCGTTTCCGGTTTTCAGGCGCAGGGCCAGGCGGCGACCGTGACCGAAGGCGTCACCACCGCCGGCCGCGTGCCCGGCGGCGCGATCATCGAGCGCGAACTGCCGTCCCGCTTCAAGGATTCGGTCAATCTCGTCCTGCAACTGCGCAACCCAGACTTCTCGACGGCGATCCGTATCGCCGACATCGTCAACGGTTATGCCTCGGCGCGCTTCGGCGGCCCGGTCGCCGAAGCCAAGGATTCGCAGGAAGTCGTGATCCAGAAGCCGCGCACGGCCGATCTCACCCGGCTGATGGCCGATATTGAAAATCTCATCGTCGAAACCGATACGCCGGCCAAGGTCGTCATCAACGAGCGCACCGGAACGATCGTCATCGGCTCCGACGTCCGCGTCTCGCCGGTCGCCGTCAGCTACGGCACCCTGACGGTTCAGGTCACCGAGACGCCGCAGATCATCCAGCCCGAACCCTTCTCGCGCGGCCGGACCGCCGTCCAGCCGCAGACCGATATCGCGGCCGAGCAGACCGGCGGGCGCGTCGCCATCATCGATGGTCCAGATCTCAGGACCCTTGTCGCCGGCCTCAACAATATCGGTGTGAAACCGGATGGCATCATCGCCATTCTCCAGGGCATCAAGTCGGCAGGCGCCCTGCAGGCGGAGCTTGTGCTGCAATGATTGACATCATCAACCCTGACATGACGGTTCTGCAATTGCTGCGCCGGCTGGCTCTGCCGGCCGCAGGCCTCGTCCTTCTGTCGATCCCCAGCGCCTTCGCGCAGGAACATGCGCCGGCAGGCGACATCACCTCCCAGGACGAGATCAAGCAGTTCTGCACCAACATCGCAGAGCCCGCCCGCGACCAGCGTTACCTCCTGCAGAAGCAGGAACTGGAAAAGCTTCGCGCCGACATCGACGCCCGCATGGCGGAAATGGACAAGCGCAAGGCCGAATACCAGGACTGGCTGAAGCGGCGTGACGATTTCCTGAAGCAGGCGGAAGCCGGCCTTACCGAAATCTACAGGAAGATGAAGCCGGATGCGGCCGCACTTCAGTTGCAGGACATGAAGATCGAGGTGGCCTCCGCCGTGATCATGCGGCTCGGCCCGCGTCAGTCGAGCCTCATCCTCAACGAGATGGACCCTGAGAAGGCCGCGGTCATCGCCAGCGTCATCGCCAGTGCGTCCGATCCCAATACGTCGAAGGATCCTTCATGAATATGCGTTTCCCGGCCGCGATCGCCGCCCTCGCACTCCTTGCAGGTTGCCAGTCTCCGACGGCGGTCAGCGAGATCGGCCGTGCGCCTGCCATGAGCCCGATCGGCAGCGGCCTCGCCTACGGTCAGACGCCGCAGATGGCGCTTTATCCGAAACAGCCGCGCGCCGTGGCGCAGGGCTATTCGCTGTGGAGCGATTCGCAGGCCGCCCTCTTCAAGGATGCGCGCGCGCTCAACGTCGGCGACATCCTGACCGTCGACATCCAGATCAACGACAAGGCCTCCTTCGACAACGAGACCAACCGCAGCCGCACGAATTCGAGCGGCATGAACTGGGACGTCAACGCCCAGATCTTCGGCTGGACGCCCGAGTCGAAGACCGACCTGACTTATGGCTCCGACACCAGCACCGACGGCAAGGGCAAGATCGAGCGCACCGACAAGCTCACCCTTCTGGTCGCCGCCGTCGTCACCGGCATTCTCGAAAACGGCAACCTCGTCATATCAGGCTCGCAGGAAGTTCGCCTGAACCAGGAGCTGCGCATCCTGAATGTCGCCGGTATCGTTCGTCCGCAGGACGTCAATGCCGACAACCAGATCTCCTATGACAAGATCGCCGAAGCCCGCATCTCCTACGGCGGCCGCGGCCGCCTGATGGAAGTGCAGCAGCCTCCGCGCGGCCAGCAGGCCGTCGATCTTTTCTCGCCGCTTTGAGGCTGAACGACGATGGCAGAGCCAGACGCAAGCGCAGGTCAATCGCAGAAGAAATCCGGCTCGCTGATGACGATCATCGGCATCGCCGTTCTGACCCTGCTCGGCGCCGGCGGCGGCTGGGCGGTCGGTACGATCGTCGCACCCAACATCAAGGGTGCCAAGGAGGTCGAGCAGGCCAAGGATGCGGAGGCCAAGAAGAAGGCCGAGGAAGGCCTGGCGCGCATCTCGACCGAGGCCAATAACGTCGTCCAGCTCGAGCCGATCACCTCGAACCTCGCCTACCCCTCCGAAAACTGGGTGCGACTCGAGGTCGCGCTGCTGTTCAACGGGCCGCCGGATGTCAAGGTTTCCGAGGATATTCACCAGGATATCCTCGCTTATATCAGGACCGTTTCCCTCCAGCAGATCGAGGGACCGCGGGGCTTTCAATATCTCAAGGATGACATACAGGAACGTGTTGACCTTCGCTCGCAAGGGCGGGTATCGAAGGTCATGTTCAGGACATTTGTCATCGAATGATTCGTCTCATAGTTTTCCTTGCCGCCATGATGGCGGTACCGGAACTGGCGGTGGCACAGCAGCTGCCGACTGACTTGTTGAACGTGCCGGTCGATGGCTCCGTCGCCGCCTGGATCATCCGCACCTTCGGCCTGCTGACCATTCTTTCGGTCGCGCCGGGCATCCTGATCATGGTGACGAGCTTTCCGCGCTTCATCATCGCTTTCTCGATCCTGCGTTCAGGCATGGGCCTCTCCTCGACGCCCTCCAACATGATCCTCCTGTCGCTGTCGCTGTTCATGACCTTCTACGTCATGTCGCCGACCTTCGATCAGGCCTGGCAGAACGGTGTGCAGCCGCTGCTTGCCAATCAGATCAACGAGACCGAGGCGGTCCAGCGTATCGCCGAACCCTTCCGTACCTTCATGGCGGCCAATACCCGCGACAAGGATCTGGCGCTCTTCGTCGATCTGGCGCGCGAACGCGGACAGAATATCCAGACGACCGATCCGATCGACTACCGCGTGCTGATCCCGGCCTTCATGATTTCCGAGATTCGCCGCGGCTTCGAGATCGGCTTCCTCGTCGTGCTGCCGTTCCTCGTCATCGACCTCATCGTCGCGACCATCACCATGGCGATGGGCATGATGATGCTGCCGCCGACCTCGATCTCGCTACCTTTCAAGATTCTCTTCTTCGTGCTGATCGACGGCTGGAACCTGCTCGTCGGCAGCCTGGTGCGCTCGTTCAGCTGACCGGCTGCCGCTTTTAATATTTCACCAATGAAAAACACCCGCCGGATCGCTCCAGCGGGTGTTTTTGTGCGGATCGAAAAGCCTCACTCGGCTGCGAACGGCGCCGTGCGCGGCGGCAGCGCCGGAATGTCCATGTGATCGGGTGCAAGACCCTGCTTGGCGCGCTCGGCCATGACTTCATAGGCCTTCTCCAGATGGTCGCAGAACCGTTCGGCATCGAAGAGCGGCGCGATATAACGCTTCTCCTTGAGATGCGCCTTGTATTCGGCGATCCGCCCGGGATTTTGCGCCAGTTCGACGGCCATATCCTCATAGGCCTGCAGGTCGGGCGCGACGAGATCGGGCAGGTCGATGGCCCTGAGCAGGCTCTCGCTGACGCGTGAGGCGAAGTTCGTGCCCTTGACGGTCAGGACCGGCAGGCCGCCCCAGAGCTGCTCCGAGGTGGTCGTGTGGCCGTTGACGGGGAAGGTGTCGATGCCGAGGTCGGCTGCCTGCTGGCGGTCGATATGTTCTTCGTAAGGGGCGCGCGGGCAGAAGATGATCCGCTTGGGCGAAATGCCCGCCGCCTGGAATTGCTTCAAGAGGTTCGCCTGGTTGCGCGGCGTATTTGCCATCAGCCAGAGCACGCTGTTCGGCGCACGCTTGAGAATGCGGCACCAGCTGTCGATCGTCTCCGGCGTGATTTTACGATTGCCGTTGAAGGACGCAAAGATGAAGGCCTCTTCCGGCAAGCCGAGCTTTTCGCGAGTGACGGGGCGGGGCTTCGGGCGATGCATCGGGTCGTTCGGCTGGTAGCTCTCCGGCAGCCGGCAGAACTTCTCGTGATAGAAGGGCTTGGCCACCTCGGGCAATACCGAATGGTCGCCGATGACGTAGTCGAGGTCGATATTGACCGTGCTGCCGGGAAAACCGAGCCAGCCGACATGCACCGGTGCCAGCGGCAAGTTGAAGGCCGTGGCGCGGCTGCCTGATGTATGGCCCTTCAGGTCGACCATGATGTCGATATTATGCTCGCGCACCGCTTCCAGCATCGCCTGGTCGGAGAAGCCGTGAATTGTGACGATCCTGCCCCAGCGGTTGCGGTCGGTGTCGTTGTGCTTCAGGAACTCCGGGTCCGTATGGCAAAAGAGCGTCACCTCGAACCGGTCCTTGTCGTGCAGTTCCAGGATGCGCTGCAAGAGCTTCATCGTCGCGTGGCGATCCCAGAAGTCCGATGACATGTAGCCGATCCGGATCTTGTCCGACCATGTGTGCGGCTGGCTGCGGCGGAAGGACACCCGTTCCGGGTTGAGGGGGGCGAAGCCGATCGTCGCATACCGGTTGAAGTCCTCGTTGCCGCACCAGTGCAGGTGATAGAACGGATTGTCCTTGCGCAGGATCTCGATATCGCCCTTTGCGAGAGCAGCGTCGATCACCGCCTGATGTTTGCTGGCCTCTTCGAACTCATTGAATTCGCGGGCGAAAACCAGATGCAGGAAGCGGAATGCGAGATTGCCGGGAAAACGCTTGAAGAGGTTGCGCGAGAGGCTCTGGTTGGTTGGGTCGTTCAGATCGTCGCTGAGAAGCAGGGCTGCAAGGCGCATATGATCGGGGTTCATGCTCTCCGACAGCACCGTCTTGAACGGGCGGATGATATCCCGCTGCTGGCGCTTCAGATAGATCGCGGTGATGATGAAGGCGAGCTCCGGGTCTTCCTGCGCTTTGGCGAGGTTTCGCATGGCGATCAGCAGAGCATCGTCCTCGTTGCCGGTCTCGTAATGCAGTTTGGCAGCCTGTTTCTGGTATTCGTAGGAATTCGGTCCTTCACAGTTGCCGGCCAGGCCATAGGCTTTCGCGGCATCGGCCTTGAAGCCTAGCTGCACGAGGTTCTTGGCCAGCAGCGCATAGGTCTTGGCGTCCTGCTGGATATCCATGAGCTGGTTGAGCGTCGCCAAGGACTGTGTGTAGCGGCCCATCTGGTAATCCTTGGATGCCGCAGAGAACGAAACTTTGCTGTTCAAAACCCAACTCCGTGAAGGAAATGTTCTGGCATGACTGTCGATCGCCGAAGCGCGCACGGACCGTCCTCCCAAAAACGGGGTCAGTCCGATGATGCTATCCCGGCATCTGCCATACTGGCATTCGAAGCTTGCTTGAAACCGGTGGCGCGATGAGCGCCTGCTTTGTTCGGAAAGCCTCGACTGTCCCAGGAAAGCGCCCCTTTCGCCGGTAAAGTTCGCTTTTGCCGCTCGAATTCGGATGCCAAAAATTATCTTCAGCAGGCATTAACTAAGCCTTGTGAGAAGGCATTAACTATGCCCTGCAAGGAGCCGGCCCAGGGTCTGTATTTTTAAGAAGTTGGCAAGCATTGGCTGCGAAATTGCCCTGGACATGACGGGTTTGGGCCAAACAAAAAAGGCGCCGAGTAGCATGAAGCTGGTCCGTCATCGCCGGTACTATAGTCCGGTATGTCCTCCTTTTTGTATCTAGTTTTCCAGGGGACAGACTTATGACAAGCATTAACACCAATTCTTCCGCACAGGCCGCTCTCCAGACGCTGCGTAGCGTCAACCAGGGCCTCAACCAGACGCAGAACCACGTTTCGTCGGGCTATCGCGTCGAAAAGGCGTCCGACAACGCTGCCTACTGGTCGATCGCAACGACCATGCGTTCGGACAACAAGGCTCTCTCGGCCGTCTCCGACGCTCTCGGCGTAGGCGCCGCCAAGGTCGACACCGCTTACACCGCCATGGACAGCGCCATCGACGTCGTCACCGACATCAAGGCTAAGCTGGTTGCCGCAACCGAAAGCGGCGTCGACAAGGCCAAGGTCCAGGAAGAAATCGGTCAGCTGCAGCAGCAGCTCCTGAGCATCGCTCAATCGGCTTCCTTCAACGGCGAAAACTGGGTGGCTGGTGCAGCCGGCACCAAGAGCGTCGTTTCCTCCTTCGTCCGCGACGGTTCCAACGCCGTTTCGATCAAGACGACCGATTACGTTCTCTCGAACACCTCCACCGGCAACGTCCTGTTCGGCATGAGCGGCGGCTCGGTCGAAACCTCCACCGGTATCCTTGGCACCTCGTCGGGCGCGACCGGCTCGATCTACGCGATGAGCATCACCACCTTCACCGCCGGCCAGATCCAGACGGCTTTGACCAACGTTGAAGCGGCTCTGAAGGCCATGACCAGCGCCGGCGCTGCTCTCGGCTCGCTCTCCAGCCGCATCGACAGCCAGGACGACTTCGTCAACGCCCTCAGCGACTCGATCGACTCCGGTGTCGGCCGCCTCGTCGACGCCAACATGGAAGAAGAATCCTCCAAGCTCAGCGCCCTGCAGACCCAGCAGCAGCTGGCGATCCAGTCGCTGTCGATTGCGAACTCCTCTTCGCAGAACATCCTGTCGCTCTTCCGCTAAGACCGGTCGGCACAAGGCTTCCAAGTTTCGCGGCCGGGTCATCCCCGGCCGCGAAATGTTTTAACATAAGGTTAATGAAAATCCTTCTAAGTATCAGATATTTTTACGCTATTTCCAATTCGAATTTAGCTTTCCTTAACCATCTTGCTGTCATCTAGGCCCATCGAAACGGCGAGTTAACCCTAACAGGAATGGTTAACAGGCATGATGCTGATCGCTGTGGGCCGGCCGAAAATCCGGAATGTCCCTTCTTAAAATCTGCCAACAAGGGGCAAGCAAACTATGACGAGCATCAACACCAATAACGCTGCAATGGCAGCCCTCCAGACTCTCCGTGGCATCAACCAGGGCCTCCAGGAAACCCAGGCTCACGTTTCGTCCGGCTATCGCGTCGGCAAGGCTTCCGACAACGCTGCCTACTGGTCGATCGCAACGACCATGCGTTCGGACAACAAGGCTCTCTCGGCCGTCTCCGACGCTCTCGGACTCGGCGCTGCCAAGGTCGACACCGCTTACTCCGCCATGGACAGCGCCATCGACGTTGTCGGCAACATCAAGGCTAAGCTCGTTGCCGCCACTGAAAACGGCGTCGACAAGGCCAAGGTCCAGGAAGAAATCACCCAGCTGCAGCAGCAGCTCCTGAGCATTGCTCAGTCAGCCTCCTTCTCGGGCGAAAACTGGGTTGCCGGCGCAAACGGCACCAAGAGCGTCGTTTCCACCTTCGTCCGCGACGCCTCCAACGCCGTTTCGGTCAAGACGACCGACTACGTTCTCTCGAACACCTCCACCGGCAACGTTCTGTTCGGCATGAGCGGCGGCTCGGTCGAAACCTCCACCGGTATCCTCGGCACCTCGTCGGGCGCGACCGGCTCGGTCTACTCGATGAGCATCACCACCTTCACGCTCGGCCAGATCCAGACGGCTCTGACCAACGTTGAATCGGCTCTGAAGGCCATGACCAGCGCAGGCGCTGCTCTCGGCTCGATCTCCACCCGCATCGGCCTGCAGGAAGACTTCGTCAACGCGCTCAGCGACTCGATCGACTCCGGTGTCGGCCGCCTCGTCGACGCCAACATGGAAGAAGAATCCTCCAAGCTCAGCGCCCTGCAGACCCAGCAGCAGCTGGCGATCCAGTCGCTGTCGATCGCGAATTCCTCTTCGCAGAACATCCTCACGCTGTTCCGCGGCTAATAGCCCGCAGAAACATCGGCCCGCCGGTCTCCGGCGGGCATCTCGGAATCGAGCCGCGCTTCAATGGAGCGCGGCTTTTTTAATTTCCGTTAACTGTTGATTAACCATAATGCTGTCTTCTGCGGTCAACGAGACGGAGAGTTAACCAAATTTAAGAACCGGTTAACAGGCATGAGGCTGCTTCCCGTTCCCGGTAGCTTTCCGGAATGTCCCTTTTTTCCACACGCCAAGGGGCAATCATTTCATGACCAGCATTTTGACGAACGTCGCGGCGATGGCCGCTCTTCAGACACTCCGTGGTATCAACGACAGCCTGGAGACTACGCAGAACCACGTATCGTCGGGTTACCGCGTCGAAAAGGCAGCCGATAACGCCGCCTACTGGTCGATCGCAACGACCATGCGTTCGGACAACAAGGCTCTCGGAGCTGTTTCCGACGCTCTCGGCCTCGGCGCCGCCAAAGTCGACACCGCTTACTCTGCCATGGACAGCGCCATCGACGTCATCAGCGAAATCAAGGCGAAAATCGTCGCCGCGACCGAAAAGGGCGTCGACAAGACTAAGGTCCAGGAAGAAATCAGCCAGCTGCAGCAGCAGCTCCTGAGCATCGCGCAATCGGCTTCCTTCTCCGGTGAAAACTGGGTTGCCGGCGCCGACGGCACCAAGAGCGTCGTTTCCACCTTCGTGCGTGATGGCAATGGCAATGTCTCCGTCAAGACGACGGACTACATCCTGAACTCGAGCTCCACAGGCAACGTCCTCTTCGGCATGACCTCGGCCGGCGTGATCGACACGAGTTCCGGCATCATCGGCACATCATATGGTACGATCGGCTCGATCTACTCGATGGACATCAGCACTTTCGGCTCGGCTGAGATCTCCATGGCTCTGACGTCGATCGAGGCCGGCCTGGAGGCGATGACCAAGGCTGCATCGCAGCTCGGCTCGATTTCCACGCGCATCGATCTGCAGGAAAACTTCGTCGGCGCGCTCAGCGACTCGATCGAATCGGGTGTCGGCCGCCTCGTCGATGCCGACATGGAAGAGGAATCGAGCAAGCTGACGGCGCTGCAAACGCAGCAGCAGCTGGCCATCCAGTCGCTGTCGATTGCCAACTCCAGCGCTCAGAACATCCTCACGCTGTTCCGCAGCTAAATCAGGCGCTGAAGCTGGACCCAATCTTGCGCCGTCGTCTGGCAAGAAGTGCAAAGCATCCCGGACCGCGCCCGAAATGGCGCGGTTCTTTCTTTTATATCAATGCTTTGGTCGGAATTGCGATCGCTGCATCGGGCTCAGTGCTGCGCACTTGCCCAACAGGTTGGTATCGAGTTAACTTCGCCTCGAGTTGATTTGCTTTTGCGACACGCCGGTAGAAACTCTGCCGGAGGCATGACGCCACTTCAGTCGCCGCCGGCAATCCGGCCTGCCCTTTCACCCCGATTCCGAGACCTGTCGATGACCGTTAAGATTACCAACGCGGCCGCGGTGAATGCGCTTGCGGTGCTGCGCAGCATCAACAAAGAAGCCAACCAGACCCAGCAGCAAGTGTCCTCGGGATATCGTATCGAGACGGCCGCCGACGATGCGTCCTATTGGTCGGTCGCGACCGTCATGCGCTCGGACAGCACCAATCTCGGAACGATCGGAGATGCGCTCGGTCTCGGCGCTGCCAAGGTGGATGCGACCTACACGGCGATGAACTCGGCGATCGATCTCATAGGCGATATTCGCGCCAAACTGGTTTCGGCAAGAGAGCCCGGCGCCGACAAGGACAAGATCAACGCCGAGATCAGCGAATACAAAGAGCAGCTGCAGACGATCGTTGAATCGACGTCGTTTGCGGGTGAAAACTGGCTGTTGAACGGCGACACCGCTGCGCCGCCGACATGGCAGGTCATCTCTGGTTTCGTGCGCGCTCCGACCGGCGAATATCAGGCCCAGACCATCGATTTCCCATCGTCGCAGACCATCCTCATCGACAAGAACAATGCGGGCGGCGGCCTGCTGACCAAGTCGGTCGATGCCAATGCGATCAACAACAGCGGTGCGACGTCGCGCAACTACTACCTTTTGAACGCCAACTCGACCACGCCGGCGACGGGTACGGAAATTGCGATCGACAACAACACGACCGGTGAGCAACTCACCGACATGCTTGACGTCACCGACGCGCTTCTCTCCTCGCTGACGACGACGGCCGCGTCCATCGGTGTGATGAAGACGCGCATCGACGATCAGATCGACTATACCGCCGATCTGGCCGATTCGATCGACAAGAGCGTCGGCGCGCTCGTCGATACCGACATGGACGAGGCTTCGATCCGGCAGAAGGCGATCGAGACCCAGAAGCAGATGGCGGTCGAAGCGATCTCGATCCTCAACACGGCCGCAAGCAAGATCCTGATCCTGCTGGAATAGGGGCGGGCGCGATCACGGGTGGCGGCGCCATTCATCCTCGCGCAAGTTTGACTGCCTAGTTTCCGGCATGAAGGCATCGTCCGAATCCGTGCCGGTGCAAGGTCAGGCCCTTGCCCGTTTCGAAGGGGATGCCGGCGCGCAAGGTCACTTTGAGCGGGGGCGGGCATGCTGCATGCCTCCCGAATGCTGGATGGTTTTTTATGAGCATTACGCTTTCCCGGTATTTGAAGGATTTCGGTGAACCGGAATCGTCAGCGCCGATCCTCGACATGAACGATTTCGGCGGCGACGATTTCCCCGAAATGCCGAGCGAACCGGCGATCGACGTCGAGGCGGAGCGCCGCGAAGCCTATGCGGACGGTCATGCCGCAGCGACCGTGGAATTGACCGAGAAATACGAACGCGAGGTGCAGACGCTGGCGGAGGTCCATGCGCGTGAACTCGAGGAACTGAAGCTTCGCTACGAAGTCGAGGCGGCGGCGGTCATTGCGTCCCGCATCCGCGATATAGCCGAAGAAGTCGCTCAGCTGGTCAGCGCCGGCGCCGCCCAGGCCATCGCGCCTGTGATGACGGAAGCGCTTGCGGCCAAGGCTGCCGAAAGCCTCGCCGCCCTGCTGCGTGATGCGATCCTCGAAGGCGCGGCCGGAGCGATCGTCGTCAGGGGCCCGACCCGGCTTTTCGATATATTGAAGGCCGAGCTCGGCGAACATGCCGGCGCGGTTCGCCACTTTGAGACCGACGATATCGATCTTGCCGTTGAAATCGGTGATTCCGTCATCGTCACCCGTATGTCCGCCTGGGCGGCCAGCTTGAAGAAAGTTCTGGAATGAGCGAAGGCGAAAACCACCACCACGGCAAGAACGAGATCATCATCGTCAAGAGACATGGCGGCGGTGATCACGATGGCGCCCATGGCGGTGCGTGGAAAATTGCCTATGCCGACTTCATGACGGCGATGATGGCGTTCTTCCTGGTCATGTGGCTGGTCAATGCCGCCAACGAGGAGACCAAGGCTTCGGTCGCGACCTATTTCAATCCGATCAAACTCTCCGACGAAAAGCCGACCGAGAAGGGCCTGAAGAAGCCGGTCGACAACGCCGAGGGCGAGGAGAAGCAGGAGAAGTCGAAACAGAAGGAAGAAGATCCGAACGACGGCAAGGCCGCGGCGGATGGTGACGACCAGACATCGACCTCCGGCGACCAAACCAATTATTCCGAGGCCGATTTCTTCGAAAACCCTTATTCGGTTCTTGCCGAGATCGCGCAGGAAGTCGGCCAGCAGGCCAATGTCAGCGCCAAGGGCGATGGCGGTGCCGCCGATTCCGGCCCGGCCACCGGCGCCGATGGCGGCGAGGCCTATCGTGATCCCTTCGATCCGGATTTCTGGACGAAGCAGGTCGAGGTCACGACGGCCGGCAAGCCGTTGCCGCCCGGCAAGAGCGACGACCAGGCGGTCGAGAGCGAGACGACCGAGATCGCCAAGCTTGAGGACGCCAAGCCGATACCGCTGACTACCGATCAGAAGGCCGCCCAGGAAACCAAAGAAACGAAGGAAACCAAGGGCGCGGTCGAGGCCAAGGACGGCAAGACGCCGGGTGGCAAGTCGCCCGAAGACAAGAAGGCCGAAGCTCAGAAGGACGCCGATCATCAGAAGGATGCGGACAAGAGTGCCGCCGAGACCGAGCAGCAGCAGAAGAAGGAAGCCGAGCAGCTGCAGGCGCAGATCGCCCAGCAGATCGGCGGCGTTGCCGGCAAACTCGCCGAAGGCCTGACAGTGACGGCGTCCGAAGGCGGATTGCTGGTCAGCATCTCCGACCAGGCCGACGATTCGATGTTCAATATCGGTTCCGCGGTTCCGCGCCAGGAAATGGTACTCGCCATGGAAAAGATCGGCGCGATCCTGAAGGAGAGGGGTGGTGCGGTTGCCATCCGCGGCCACACGGACGGTCGCCAGTATAAGGGCGCGCAGAACGAGAATTGGCGGCTTTCGATGGACCGCGCTCAGAGCGCCTACTACATGCTTGTGCGCGGCGGGCTCGACGAGAAACGCATCTCCCAGGTCTCCGGCTTTGCCGACCGTCGGCTGAAGCTGCCGTCTGACCCGTTCAACGCCACCAACCGCCGGATCGAGATTCTGGTGCAGGCGGATCAAGGATAGTCGAATGGCGCGTCGGCAGCATCGCTACGTCGGATTTGTGGCTCTCAGCCTGGCGATGCTTTCGCCGGCCGCAGCCAATGCGCAGGATCCGGACGATCTCGCGCCCTACAAAATGCTGCGGTCGCTGCAATTCGTGCAGGATTCCGTCGTTACCGGCGATCATTCGGCCGGTGAGATGCAGCGCTTCATGCTGGGTACGATCGACACGCGGCTGCGCACCGTCGAACCGTCGATCTTTGACGACGATCGCAACGTCGACGCAGCGCTGATCTATACGATGAGCGGCGGCAATCCCCAGACGCTCGAATATCTGATCGCCCACGACGTCAACGGCTATTTCGACAACCGTGTCACCGATGTGCTGCGCAAATATTTGAGCGGCAAGGGCCTCCTCGTCGCCAAGACGCTGCAGGAGACGGCCAGGGAATATCGCGACAAGAAGATCGGCCCCTATCTTGCTCTGATCGGCGGCAACGTGCTGATCGCGACGAAACCGACAGACGCGCTGGATCTCTACGACCAGGCGCGCCTTGCCGCCCCGGGCACGATCGTCGAGGAGGCGGCGTTGCGCCGCTCAGTCGCCATTTGCGTCGACAAGGGGATGCTCGACAGGGGAATGGCCTATTCGCAGCGCTATGTCAGACGATTCCTGCATTCGCCCTATGCCAGCCAGTTCGCCGATCTTTTCGTCACCCTCGTCGTCGGCCACGATCACGACGTGAAGCCGCAGGATGTCATCGACATCCTGTCCTTCATGGACGCACCGCGCCAACGCGAGGTTTATCTGCGCATCGCCCGCGCCGCCGCTATATCAGGCAAGCCGGAGCTGGCGCGTATGGCGGTCGGACGTGTGCAGTCGCTTGGCGGCGGCACCGACAATGCCTTCGGTCCGCTCGCCGACTTCTATGGCGGCATGGCCGGCCTTCCCACCGAGGATATCGATCAGGCAGCAAAGAATGTCAGCGGCATCGACGGCAACGCGCTGTCGCGGCGGGATCAGGCGCTGCAGGAGGCGGCGCGATCCGTTGCCGAGCAGATTCTGCGCGCTCCCGACCCGGCAAGCTTGACGCAAGCCTCCAATCCTAACACTGATCATCAAGAAATCACTTCTGAAAAGGCTGCGGCGATAGCCATGCAACCGGGAGCGCCAGGCGCGCTTCCCGAGCCTGTTCCGGGAGGTGTGGCATCGACTGGCCAAAGCCAGGATACCGACCCCTCATTCAACGCATTTGTGACGACCAGTCGATCCAAGCTCGACGAGATCGACGGTCTTCTGGCGCAAGAAGGCAACGAACAATGATGGATATAAGCGTCTCGGGCGGAGCCTCCGGTACGGAGACGGCCGCGGTTGCGAAATCCGCGCGACTGGCCGGAAAAGGTGATGCTGACGGCCAAAAGAGCGGCTTCTTCGACGCGCTTGCCAAGGCAGGCAGCGATGCCGTCAATGACGAGCCCGACGATGCGCAGCCGGATCAGGGCGTGGCTGCCGATGGCGGCGCCGAGAAAGTGGCGCGGACGACCCGCGGCCGCAGCAGCGCAAAGCCGTTGATCGACCTCGGCGACGCCGCGCTGAAGGCACAGGCGGAGGTACAGCCGGAAACGATTGCCAGTATTGAAAAGGCCACGGCAAAGCCCGTAAAGGCTGAGGTCAAAATGCCGGCCGATCTCGCCTTCGGCAAGCTCGATCCGAAGGACAGTCCCGCAGACGAGGTCGCTCCGGCAGCCAAGGGCGGCAAACACGCCAAGGCCGACGCGCTGGAAACCGATACGGACAAGGTCAGCGACGATGATGACGGCGGCATTTCCGATGTTCTGGGTCTGCTGAAGCAGGAGCCTGCCGACGGGACCGTGACTTTGCCGGCGACCACCGCGCATCACGTCTCCGCCAAGGTCGACGAGGCTGGAGCGGGCGACAAGAAACTCGATGGTATCGAAGCCAAGGCGGGCGGCCATGCGTCCGACGCTCTTGCCGCGGTCAGCGGCAATAACGAGAGCGGCAAGGCGAATGACATCAAGGTTCCCGGATCGGAGACTGCCGAAGCCGCCGATGGCAAGACATTCAGGTTGAGCCGCGCCGATGGCCGCGGCGTGTCGATGGACGTCCACATCGGCACGGATCAGGCCGGGCCGAAAGATGGCTCGAAGAAGGCCGATGTCGAAAACGTTTCGGTGCTCGAATCGCGCCGCTATATCGGCCTGATGCAGAATACGAATTCCGCCGCCGTCACCGCCGCTCTCTCCGGCGATTCCGAATGGGCGCGCGCCATGGAGCCGAGCTCGGCGCTCTCCAACGCGGCGGAATGGACGAGCACCGGCAAGGTGGTCAATACGTTGAAGATCCAGATGAACCCGCTCGATCTCGGCCTGGTGACGGCGACCATGCGCCTGTCCGGCGACGCTCTGAACATCGACCTCAAGGTCGATACCGGAGCGGCCTATCGTCAAATGAAGGAAGATCACGGCAAGATTCTCGAAGCTCTGCGCAGCCAGGGTTACGCGGTCGAAAACGTCACCATCAGCATGGCGCCGGTCGAGCGCCCCGACGCGGGCAACCAGAGCCAGGCTTCCCAGCAGCAGTCGCTCCCTCAGCAGGGGCAGGGCGGCGAGGCGCGCGAGCGCCAAAATCAGACGGCACAGCGGACGGGCGGAGGCTTCAATGGCGCAGGCGATACCAGTGTTGAAGACGCTCGTTCTGGCGGCAGCAGCGGCACTGGCGGCGTTTACCTCTGAGGCGATCGCCTCCACCGGCGCCTGCGAACGCGAGATCCAGTCGGCAGCGGCCAAATACGGCATCCCGGAAGGCATCCTCTATTCGGTCGGTCTGACGGAGACCGGCCGCAAGGGCTCGCTCTATCCCTACGCCATGAACGTCGAAGGCAAGGCGATCTTTCCGCCCTCGGAGCAGGACGCGATGCGGCAGTTCGATGTCGCCCGCAACAGCGGCGCCAAGCTCATCGACATCGGCTGCATGCAGATCAACCACTACTTTCACGGCGAGAATTTCCGCTCCGCCGAGGAGATGTTCGATCCGCATCGCAACGTCGAGTATGCGGCAAAATTCCTCCGCAATCTGCATGACCGTCACGAGACATGGACGATGGCGGTAGCCAGATACCATGCCGGACCCAACAACAATCCGGCGCAGAAGCAATATGTCTGCCGCGTCATCTCCAATCTCGTCGCCACGGGCTATGGCAAGTGGACTCTCAATGCGAGTAACTTTTGTCGAAATTGATTCAACCAAAGATGGAAGAGGCGTATTGTGACGAAACTGTGTCACAATGTGGCAGGAATCCGGCGTGAATCCCCCGCGCAAGTCATATTTAACCGACCGTTAACTTTTCCACGAAATTTTGGTGTGCATAATCAGGCGTACCCACTAGATATAGATCAAATCGGTACCCAGGTCTTAATCAATTATTAGTTTCTGCCATTAACTTTAACGAGTTGTCGCCGATTCGTGCGATTCGTACCCATAGATCATCGAAGTGCCACACTGATTCGGAGGCGGACGAATGATCGTAGTGGTTGATGAGCGTGAGCTCGTGAAAGATGGATACACATCTCTGTTCGGTCGTGAGGGCATTCCCTCCACCGGCTTTGATCCAGCGGAATTTGGCGAGTGGGTACAGACCGCCGCCGATTCCGACATAGCTGCAGTCGAGGCCTTTCTGATCGGTCAGGGCCAGCGCAACTTCGAACTGCCCCGGGCGATCCGGGATCGGTCGATGGCGCCGGTGATTGCGGTCAGCGACCAGCACTCGCTCGAAAACACTCTTGCGCTTTTCGATTGCGGCGTTGACGACGTGGTGCGTAAACCGGTGCATCCCCGCGAGATCCTCGCAAGGGCGGCTGCGATCCGGCGCCGGCTGAAGGCGATCACCAACTACACCGAGATCGGCGGGATCCGCGTCTTCTCGGATGGTCGTGACCCCGAGATCAACGGCGAAGTCTTCGCACTTCCCCGGCGCGAGCGCCGCATCCTCGAATATTTGATCGCCAATCGCGGTCGCCGGGTCACCAAGACCCAGATCTTCAACGCCATCTACGGCATCTTCGATGAAGAGGTCGAGGAGAACGTCGTCGAAAGCCACATCTCGAAGCTGCGCAAAAAGCTGCGCAAAAAGCTCGGCGTCGATCCGGTCGATTCCAAGCGCTTCCTTGGTTACTGCATCGATTGGGCCTGATTTCTCGGCCGGGCGGCGGCGCCCGGCTGAACGTCAATATTGGCCTCGCAGCTCGCATGACAGACAGCTTCACGCAAGGCCCGACAAATACTCTCGTGCATAACAGGTAAAACGAGGTTTTCAGATGAGCATTTTCGGCAGCATGAAGACGGCAGTATCGGGGATGAACGCTCAGGCCAACCGCCTCAGCACCGTCGCCGACAACATCGCCAACGTTAACACCACCGGTTACAAGGCTGTGTCGACGAGCTTCTCGTCGCTGGTTCTGCCCTCCTCGGGCGGCAATTACAATTCCGGCGGTGTTCAGACCTCCGTCCGCCAGGCCGTCTCCGACCAGGGCGATATTTCCTACACCACGTCGAGCACCGATCTCGCAATCTCGGGCGACGGCTTCTTCATCGTCCAGGGTCCTGACGGCACGCCGGTTCTGACCCGCGCCGGCGACTTCACCAAGGACGACGAAGGCAACCTCGTCAACGCCGCCGGCTTCATGCTGATGGGTTATTCCTACGATTCCGGCGCTCCAGCCGTCGTCGTCAACGGCTTCGATGGCCTCGTTCCCGTCAATGTCAACCAGGATGGTCTGACCGCGATCGCCTCGACATCCGGTATCTTCAAGGGCAACTTGGACTCCAACGCCAAGATCGCTCCGGTCGCTCCCGCGACGGCTCCAAGCGCCAACCTCGCCACGACGACGACCGATACCAAGAAGGTCTCGATGGTCGCCTACGACCGTCTCGGCAACAAGGTGATGTACGACTTCTACTTCACGAAGTCCTCAGTCGCGGCAGCGCCGCCACCGGCACCTCCCGCTACCGCTGCCACCTGGGAAGTGGCGATGTTCCGCAACGCCGATGCTGCGGTCGGCGGCGCGACCTCCTTCCCTTACTCCACCGCCGCTGTCGGCACGGGAGCGCTGACCTTCGACCGCGATGGCAAGATGACCTCGACCGGCGCCGTTAACATCGTCGATCCGGTGACTGGCCAGACGATTGCCATGGACTTCTCCGCCTTCACACAGCTCGGTGCCGACTTCTCCGGCACCGGTACGCCGAACGGTCAGGCAGCGACCCCGGTCAAGGACGTTACGGTTGACGGCGACGGCATCGTCTACGCGAAATACGAAGACGGCAGCACCAAGCCGCTCTATCGCATTCCGCTGGCCAATGTCGCTAGCCCGGACAAGCTGACGCTGATGAGCGGCAACGTCTACAGCGCCAACGGCCAGTCGGGCGTCACCGTCACCGGCTTCCCGCAGACCAACGGTCTCGGCACGATCAAATCAGGCGCTCTCGAAGGCTCGAACGTCGACCTCGCCGGCGAGCTGACCGAGATGATCGAATCGCAGCGCAGCTATACCGCCAATTCCAAGGTGTTCCAGACGGGATCCGACATTATGGACGTTCTCGTCAACCTCAAGAGATAAGCAAGGTACCGGGTAAGCCATGTCGCTCACATCCGCACTTAATACCGCGCAGAATATATTCAACAATACGGGCACTCAGAGCAGTGTCGTATCGAACAATATCTCGAATGCGGGCAACAAAGATTACGTGCGCCGGCAGGCGATGCTCACCACGTCCTTGAATGGCGCGCAGGTCGTCAAGATCGACCGCGCGCAGGAAGAAGCGCTGCTGCGCCAATACCTGAAGACATCCTCTCAGGACAGTGCCCAGCAGGCATTGCTCGGCGGTCTTGAGGACCTCAAGTCGATCGTGGGTGGCAACGACTACGAAACGTCGCCATCCACCTATCTCGGTGTTTTCCAGCAGAAGCTTCAGGCCTTCCGCACGACGCCGGGCAGCACCGTCGCCGCCCAGGGCGCCATTACCGCCGCCCAGGACGTCGCCAACTCGCTGAACAATGCGTCGCAATCCGTTCAGAACGTCCGCGCCACCGCCGACAAGCAGATCGCCACCGACGTCGACAAGCTGAATACGCTTCTCAGCGACTTCGAGAAGGCCAACAATGCGGTGAAGACCGCCACGGCCTCGGGTGCGGATGCATCCGGCGCCCTCGACGAACGTGAGAAGGCTCTCAAGCAGATTTCGCAGATTGTCGGCGTCAACGCGACGACGCGCGACAATAACGACATGGTGCTGAGCACGTCTGACGGGACGATCCTCTTCGAGACGATCCCGCGTAAGGTGACGTTCAAGTCTCAGGATGTCTATACCGCGACCATCGCCGGCAATTCTGTCTATATCGACGGTGTGGCACTTCCGCGCGGCAGCGGATCGACGACGACGGGGCAGGGAAGCCTTCAGTCTCTCCTCCAGGTGCGCGACGAAATCGCACCGAACTTCCAGAAGCAGCTCGACGAAGTCGCCCGCGGCCTGGTCTCGCTCTTCAAGGAACAGAACACGGTGGCCGGCCCGGCCTATGTGCCAGGCCTCTTCACCTGGAGCGGCGGCACGGTCGATACCGGCGCCACCGCGGTTGCTGGCATGGCGGCGACCATAACGGTCAGCAGCCGCGTCATCACCTCGCAAGGCGGCGATCCGATGCGCCTGCGCGATGGTGGCGTCAACGCCACCGGGCTCGTCCTGAACACGTCAGGCGCCAGCGGTTATACGACTGAACTCGATCGTCTCTATACCGCATTGGGCTCCGACATCGATTTCGACCCAGCGGCGGGGACGCCGGTCGGGTTCGACGCCACGACCGGCATCGATTCAAACGTCAGCATCATGGAATTCGCCACAAATTCCCTCGGCTGGCTCGAACAGTACCGCAGCAATGCCACGACGGCGGCGGAAAACACCTCGGCGGCGCTGTCACGCTCCGACGAAGCCTATTCCAATGAGACGGGCGTCAACCTCGACGAGGAGCTGACGCTGCTCCTCGACATAGAGCAGTCCTACAAGGCGGCGACCAAGATCCTGAACGCCGTTGACGAAATGTTGAAGTCATTGCTGGATATTGCGAGTTAAGCCATGAAGAGCTCATTTATTTCAAGTTCGGCCATTCAGAATGCGATGCGGTTGACGATCCGTCAGGCGCAGAACCAGATGACGAAGGCGACGATGGAAGCGACGACCGGAGTCTATGCCGATATCGGTGTCTCGCTCGGCGGTAACGCCGCCAGGAGCGTCGACTTCAGCCGCGAGGTCGACCGGATAGCCTCGATCAAATCAAGCAATTCGCTTGTCACCGCGCGCATGGAATCCTCGCAGCTCGGCCTTTCCAAGATGAAGGATGTCGGCGACGGCCTCGTTTCGAAGCTGACCGCTCTCCAGGGCAGCCACGACCCAGGCAGCATCACCGTCGCCATCCAGTCGGCGACCAGCGCCCTGTCCACGATGATGGACACGGCCAACACCATGGTAAACGGCGAATATCTGTTCTCGGGCATCAACACCGATGTGCAGCCGCTGACCGACAAGACGACCGCGACGAGTGCCGCCATCGTCACGCAATTGAATGCCTACGCCGCCGCTCTTGTCCCACCGAAGGCGGTCAAGGATCTGACCGGCGCTGAAATGAGCACCTTCATCACCACGACGGTAGAGCCGATGTTCAGCCAGGCGGCCTGGACCGATCCGACGACCGGCTGGTCGCAGGCATCGAGCCAGAATATGACGAGCCGCATCAGCAACTCCGAAGTGATCGAATCCTCGACCAATGCCAATTCCGAGGGCATGCGTTACTTCGCGCTCGCCTCGGTAATGACCTCGGCACTGTTGGGTCAGGGCCTCAGCAGCGATGCGATGAGCACTGTGTCCAAACAGGCGATCAGCTATACGACGAAGGCGACCAGCGGCCTCGTGACCCAGGCAAGCCAGCTCGGCCTTTCCCAAGAGCGCGTCAAGAAGTCCAACGACGCTCTCGACGCTCAATCGAACATCATCAAGAACAAGCTCGTCGATCTCCAGGGCGTCGATCCTTACGAAGCCTCGACCCTCGTCAAGACTTTGGAAACGCAGCTTGAAACCGCTTACACGATCGTCTCGAAGATCCAGCAGTTGAGTCTAGTAAACTACCTTTGATGATCAAAGGCGCGCAATAAAGAAGGATGCATGAATGTATCAGTTCTCATATGCCGAAGTCATGCAGGACTCGGTGGCCGACGCGAAAGAGCGGGAATGGCAGGTTCTTGACCGGTCCATAGACCTGCTGGCGGCGGCGCGCGAAAAGGAAAAATACGGCCGGGAAGCCATTGAAGCCCTGTTTTATACACGCCGGGTCTGGATCAGCTTCATCGAGGATCTCAAACATCCCGACAACCAGCTGGAGATCGGGCTGAGGGCCAACCTCATCTCGATCGCGATCTGGATATTGAAGGAATGCGACAGGATCAGAAAACGTCAGTCTAATAACTACCAGGGCATCATCGACGTTACCACCATCATCAGGGATGGACTTAAATGAAAAGTACACTTCGCATTTCTCTGAAAGCCGGAGAAAGAATCTTCATCAACGGCGCCGTCCTGCGCGTCGACCGCAAGGTCGCGCTGGAATTCCTGAATGATGTGACGTTCCTTCTCGAAAACCACGTCCTCCAGCCGGAGGGAGCCACGACGCCGCTGCGTCAGCTCTATTTCATCGCGCAGATGATCCTCATCAACCCTGAGGGCAAGGACCACTCGACGGCGTTGTTCCGCAAGTCGATCACCATGCTGCTCTCCTGCTTCAAGAACGAGGAGATCCTCGCCGAACTGAAGCGCATCGATGCGCTCGTCTCGACGGGCCGCGCCTTCGACGCGCTCAAGGCGATCCGTGGCCTCTACGCGATCGAAGACAATATCCTCAATAACCACGAAATGCCGCCGACGATGGTCGAGCAGATTCGCAGGGAGATTGCACCATGGCGGTAGATGCAACATCGAGCGTGAGCACGTCGAGCACGACAAGCACGACGAGCACGGCCCAGACGAAGGCGACGCTGAACTACGACAATTTCCTTCAGTTGCTCATCGCGCAGATGAAGAACCAGGATCCGACCGATCCGATGGATGCCAGCGAGCAGATGTCGCAGCTGGCGAGCTTCTCGCAGGTCGAGCAGACGATCCAGACCAACACCAAGCTGGACACGCTTCTGGCAAGCTCGAGCCTCACCCAGGCCAGCAGCTACGTCGGAAAATACATGGAAAGCGCCGACGGTAAGGTCAAGGGCACCATCGAATCCGTCAAGGTTTATTCGGACGGAATCATAGCGACGACCACGGATGGCGGTAATATACTCGTGCAAGCGGGAATCACTATTGCCGACAAGGCGCCGACCAGCGATACCTGATACCCACGGCGCCGGTGCGCCGCATAGCTCGGGTGATACCAATCAATGGCGGTCCGGCCACGGCGGGGCCGCTTCAAGGCGATATGAGGTTGCCTTCGGATGAATGAAGCTGATGCATTGGATCTGTTTCAGGCGGCGATCTGGACCGTCCTGATTGCCGCCGGTCCTGCCGTCATCGCGGCGATGGTGGTGGGTCTCGTCATTGCCTTGATCCAGGCGCTGACCCAGGTGCAGGAAGCGACACTGACCTTCGTGCCGAAGATCGTCGCGGTGCTGATCACGGTCGGCGTCACCGCCCCTTTCGTCGGCTCGCAGATCTCGATTTTCACCAATCTGGTCTTCTCGCGCATCCAGTCCGGTTTCTAAGCAATTCCAGCAAAAGTGCGCAGCGGTTTTGCGTCCGGGATTGCGTGGAAACAAAAAGTAAAAGCGGTTCTACGCTTCCATGAGAAGCTGAACCGCTCTGAGCCACCTTCGCGCAAGCTTCGCCATTTAACTCTCGATCCGAATTGGGCGGGCTGCATGTCCGCCTCCTCTCATGAAGAGACGGAATCGTCATGGCGCAACCACCTGCACTCCCCATTCCAAAAGTCGCCCCGAGCCTGCGCGATGTCGGTTTTGCCCTCGGCATCATCGGCATCATCTGCATTCTCTTCCTGCCGATCCCGCCATTCCTGATCGATATGGGACTGGCCTTCTCGATCGCCTTCTCGGTGCTGATTCTGATGGTTGCGCTGTGGATCCAGAAACCGCTCGATTTCTCGTCTTTCCCGACCATTCTGCTGATCGCGACGATGACCCGGCTGGCGCTGAACATCGCGACGACACGCGTGATCCTTTCGCATGGCCATGAGGGCCACGATGCGGCAGGCGGCGTCATCGCCGGTTTTGCAAGCCTGGTGATGTCCGGCGACTTCGTCATCGGTCTGATCGTTTTCCTGATTCTCATCACCATCAACTTTATCGTCATCACCAAGGGCGCCACGCGTATCGCCGAAGTCGGCGCACGTTTCACCCTGGACGCCATCCCCGGCAAGCAGATGTCGATCGACGCCGATCTCTCGGCCGGCATCATCGATGAGAGGGAAGCCCAGCGCCGGCGCAGGGAACTCGAGGAGGAAAGCTCCTTCTTCGGTGCGATGGACGGTGCGTCGAAATTCGTGCGCGGCGATGCCGTCGCCGGCCTGATCATCACCTGCATCAACATTTTCGGCGGCATCATCATCGGCTATTTCCGCCACGGCATGCCGATCGGCGAAGCCGCTGACGTCTTCGTCAAGCTCTCGGTCGGCGACGGCCTCGTCGCACAGATGCCGGCTCTCATCGTCTCGCTCGCCGCCGGCCTTCTCGTCTCTCGCGGCGGCACCACCGGCTCCACCGACCAGGCGGTCGTCAACCAGTTGAGCGGTTATCCCCGTGCGCTTTCCGTCTCGGCGGTGCTGATGTTCATCCTGGCCCTGATGCCGGGTCTGCCGTTTGTGCCCTTCGTGGTCCTCGGCGGTCTTCTCGCCTTCGGCGCCTGGTTCATCCCGCGTCAGGTCGAGGCAGAGAACATGCTTCGCCGCGAGCAGGAAGAAAAGAAGGTCGTCCAGAACAAGGAGCTGGAAAAGGATTCGGTCAAGGCAGTGCTGCGCACCTCCGAAATCGAGCTCGCACTCGGCAAGATGGTCTCGACGCGTCTGCTCGGCGCCCACCAGGAGCTCGCCTTCCGTGTCGGTAAGATGCGCAAGAAGTTCGCCACCCAATACGGCTTCGTCGTGCCCGAGATCAAGGTGACCGACGATATCGCCATCGCCGAGAAGTCGTATCAGATCCGTATCCACGGCACGACGGTCGCTTCCAACCTGCTGCGCGTCGGCGAAGTCCTCGTCGTTACCGGCGCCGGCCGCCGGCCGAGCATTCCCGGCGACGAAATCCGCGAACCCGCTTTCGGCATGCCTGCCGTCTCGATCCTCGAAAACTTCGCCGACGATCTGAAACGCGAGGGCTTCCAGCCGATCGACAATGTCTCCGTCGTGCTCACCCATATGAGCGAGGTCATCCGCAACAACCTGCCGCAGCTGCTGTCCTACAAGGACGTCAAGGTGCTGATCGATCGGCTCGATCCCGAATACAAGAAGCTTGCCGACGAGATCTGCTCGTCGCACATGTCCTATTCGGGCCTGCAGGCAGTGCTCAAGCTGCTGCTTGCCGAACGTGTCTCGATCCGCAACCTGCACCTCATTCTCGAGGCGGTGGCCGAGCTCGCCCCGCATGTCAGGAAGACCGAGCAGATCGTCGAGCATGTCCGCATCCGCATGGCCCAGCAGCTTTGCGGCGACCTCGCCGACAACGGCGTGCTGCGCGTGCTGCGGCTGGGCAGCAAATGGGATCTGGCTTTCCACCAGGCGCTGAAGCGCGACGCCAAGGGCGAGGTGATCGAATTCGACATCGATCCGCGCAGCCTGGAGGAGTTCAGCGAGCAGGCCACCAAAGTTATCCGTGAGTTCATGGATCGCGGCCTGCCATTCGCACTTGTCACGTCGCCGGAAACACGCTCCTATGTGCGCATGATCATCGAGAGGCTGTTCGCCACGCTCCCGGTCCTGTCGCATGTCGAACTGGCCAAGGGCATCGAGATAAAGATTTTGGGCTCTATTTCATGATAACAGACCCGCAAGGGACCGTTCTCGCGCTGTTTCTGGTTTTCTGCCGGATCGGTGGCTGTGTGCTGGCTCTTCCGGGTTTTTCCTCGGCGCGCGTGCCCGCACAGCTACGCGTCTTCATCGCCGGCGCGCTTTCGATCGCCGTCATGCCGTTGCTCTGGGATACCGTCTATCCGGCCGTTCACACCGGTGCCGGAACCTATATCGGCCTGATCTTCAGCGAATCGCTGATCGGCGTGATGTATGGCATGCTGGCGAGGATCTACACGCTCGGCATGCAGTTCGCCGCCTCGATCACCGCCATGATGGTCGGCTACACCCAGCCGGGTTCCGCCGACATCCTCGAAGACACGCCGGAGACCAGCCTGTCGGCCTTTATCACCTTTGCCGGCATGATGATCCTCTTCATCATGGATTTCCATCATATCGTTTTCCGCGCGCTGATCGATTCCTACACGACCATGCCCTTCGGTGGCATGATGCAGATGCGCGCGACGCTGATCTCCTTTGCCGACACGCTGGAGCAGACCACCTACATCATGCTGCGGCTGTCGAGCCCGTTTTTGATCTACGGCCTGATCTTCAACGTCTCGATCGGTTTCATCAACAAGCTGGCGCCGCAGATCCCGGTCTACTTCATCTCCACACCCTATCTGCTGATGGGCGGGCTCTTCCTGATCTATTTCTCGATTGCGGCGATGGTCAGCCAGTTCGGCCAGTCCTTCGGCTCGATCTATATCGGGCGATGAGGCTGATATGATCGAAAAGAAGCGCTCCCAGAAGCTCAAGCGGCTGCTCTCGGTGCAGCGGCATATCGAAAGAATGGCCGAGAACGACCTGGCCGAAACGAGCCGCCAGCGTGTCGAGGTCAATGTGGCGATGGACGACGTCATCCTCGCGCTCGGCTCGATGGACCCCGTCCACCACGCCTTCTCGCAGAATTACGCCGACCGATTCGGCAGGCTCACCATCAAGGACCAGCAACTGACCGGCATGCAGCAGATCCACGAGATGCGGCTGACGCGCGAGCGCGCCAAGGGCGACCGCCTCGAAGACGGCATGAAGGAAGCGCTGGAAGTCGAGCGCCGCGAGGCCGATGACAATGCCGTCTACGATGTCATCGATCAGCAATTCGCAACGCCAGCCTCCAGCAAGCTTCAAAAACCATAGTCGTTACGATCTTAAATTCAGAGGATTGTAACGTGGCTATTTCGCCCCCCAGTGATCTGGTCCTGGACGTTGTCAAAGCTGCCGACCCCATGGAGGTTCAGGCGGCCCAGGAAAAGTTGAAGGCAAATCGTGCGGCCTTTGCCGCAACGAGCCTCGCCGAGAATGGCAAGGGCTTCTCCAATACGGTCGACGTTCTCGATCAAGTCGGCCAGAAGAGTGGCCTCAACAACATCCAGAACCGCACCAAGACCGAGGAAGCTCCGGAAAGCTACCGGAAGTTCGAGGCCATGGTCTTGCAAAATTTCGTCAAGTCCATGCTGCCGAACGAAAGCGAAGATGTCTATGGCAAGGGCGCGACCGGCGATATCTGGAAAGGCATGATGGCCGAACAGCTCGGCAACGTCATGGCCAAGGGAGACGGCATCGGCATCGCCAAGCAGATGTACAGCGAGCAGCTGCGCCGCCAGGAAGGCAAGATCGTCAATGCCTCCACCGACGACGATGACCGCAACACCGCGCTCAGCATGATCGACGACTTCCAGCGCAAGACCTTTGGCACGCCGACGGCGGACGCCAAGGCCGATAGAACAGGATGATTTTAGGCCCGTTGGCCTGAAATCTGAATCCTGTTCTAAATTATATAGTTAGAGCGTGATGTCGTCCGAAAACCGATCACACTTTTCGGCATCATGCTCTAAGCGACGCATAACCGAGGGTACAATGGAAATAATTTCGAACGAATACAGGATCAAATCCGTTCTCGGACGCCTCGAAATGATCATCGACAATGAGAACACCCGGATCGGCAACGATCCGCAGTTCGATCTCAAGGTCTCCAATGCGCATAAGAGCCGCTGCCTCTACGAACTGTCGATGCTTTTCCGCGACACCGATCCGGCCGAGCTTGCCGCTGCCCATCTCGATCAGCTGCATGGCCTGAAGAAGAAGCTGGTTCTCAACGCCCGTCGCGTCGAGGCGCATCTCGAAGCGGTTCGCGCTGTCGCCGACCTGCTGAAGAACGCAGTTCAGGACGCCGACGCCGACGGCACCTATTCCCAGGAACAATTCGCCGCGCGTGGAAACTGATGATCAAGCTCGTCCTCACCGGTGTCTGGGTTTGCGCCATCACCTTGGCATCGGTCTATTTCTCGGTGTACCTGGCGACCGCGCCGGCGCCCGCAGCAACGGATTCCAAGCAGAGCGCGCTTGAACTGGTGAAGGGCGAAACGATCACGGTGCCGATCATCGGCAACGGTGCGATCACCGGTTACTTCCTCGGCCGCGTTTCGTTCATGATGAACAAGGACATGCTGAAAGGCGTGACGCTGCCACTGAGCGAGATGACGACGGACGAGCTTTTCAGCCTGCTGGTCGGCAACAAGATGGTCGATATCGCCCACATCAAATCCTTCGATCCGAAGGCTTTCCGCGAAGAGATCAAGAAGGGCATGAACGAGCGCCTCGGCGGCGAATACGTCGCCGACGTGATGCTGGAGCAGCTCGACTATCTGTCCAAGGAAGAGGTCAAGGAAAGCTCCGCCGGTCAGCCGAAGAAGGTGGGCGCACCCGTCAAGATCGTCGAGACCGCCCCGGCCGCCGAAGCACCGGCGCCAGCAGCCCACTAAAGCGCGTCGCGATCTTTCAGATTCGCTCCTCGCGCTTTAGGTCTTTGTTTTTTACGCATGTCGTTGTCGCAAAACCGCTGCACACTTTTGCGCGACATGCTTTCGACATCATTCGATCATCGACGACAAACGGCGCCCGAGGGCGCCGTTTGTCGTTGGCGCGCATGGTTAATAAACCACTTATACGAGCATGGAAATTCAAGGAATTTTCCTAAGGGTTGTTTGAAACCGTCCTGTTATATCAGTGTCACAGCTTGGCATGCGCCGCTTATCCGGGATCGGAGCGAGGCGCACCGGCGGGACGCGACCGGTCCTTTCGAGACCTCCGGTGCGGAAATATGGGCTTGTTTTCCGGGATGTCGGGCGCATGCAGCACCCTCGGCAGGAGGTAGGAATGAATCTGATTGCAAACTTCGCGGTGCTCGCATCGCGGCGGACGATCTTCGATCTGCCGGTCTGCGATCTCGGCTGGGACGACGCCCTCGTTTTCATCAACGAGCTGGCCTCCATTCCCGTCGGCCAGACCGTGGTTTGCTTCGTCAACGCCCACAACATGCTGACGGCGCTGCGCGACGACGAATATTACCGGATCATGTCGCACAATCTGGTGCTGCCTGATGGCATCGGCCTCAACATCGCATCGCAGATCGCCCATGGCGCACCGTTTCCGGCTAATCTGAACGGCACCGATTTCGTGCCGGCCTTCCTGACCTTCATGGAGGCCCCGCGCCGCATCGGCCTCATCGGCGGCGAGCGTTCGGTCGTCGAGGCGGCGGCGGAAAATTTCCGCAGACACACGCCCTGGCACGAATTCGTCGTCGTTTCCGACGGTTACTTCGACAAGGTCGATTCCACTGAGGTCATCGAGGAACTCGAGCATCAGAAGCTCGATATCCTGATCGTCGGCATGGGAACGCCGCTGCAGGAGAAATGGGTTCACAACCATATCCGCGCCGATCATGCGCGCCTGGTGCTGACCGTGGGCGCTCTCTTCGACTTCGTCTCCGGCGCCGTCCCGCGTGCACCGAAGACGGTGCGGATGATGCGCCTGGAATGGGCCTATCGCCTGCTGCAGGAGCCGACGCGCCTCTGGCGCCGTTACATCATCGGCATTCCGGTCTTCCTCTTCCATGTCCTGCGTTACCGCTTCCGCCGGCGCGAAAGGATTCTCAGCCATCCGGAAGAGCACGGCAGCGCGCTGCAGCTGCGGTCGGACCATAAGAAGGCGAGCTGAGCTTATAGCGCCGCGTGTCTAACAGGGCGCGCGGCTTAGCAATTCTTGCCCGCTGCGGTTAACCATTTCTTTGCCATGAATATTTAGAGTCGTTTAATCATCTGCATTCGTGCGGATGAGGGAACTCGGCCATCATGTGCATGAGATGTGGCGCAAATGTACGATATTAGGGCCAGAAACAGCTTCCAGGATCGCGCAGCCGCAGGGCCGCGCCCCCATGACGATTCCTATGGGAGGCCCCGGTCGGGCCGGCCTGATATCGCGCCGCCCGAGGCCGAATTGTTGCGCGCCATCGGCCGGGTGCTGGAGGAGCAGCGCGCCAGGGCGGCGCGCACCGCACCGCTGGTCGACCGCATCGAAACCATCCTCGGCAACCGCCTCCGGGCCGCCAACGACGTCGGCCATCCGCCTCTTCAGGAACTGGCGGACGATGAAGAGCTAACTGTTCCGGCCGACGAACCGATGATCTCATCTGAACCGCTGGCCGCGGTCCGTGAAGAACCCGCCGAGCCCCGGCCGGTAGCGCCGCAGCGTCGGGCAAGCGGCATCGGCCTTGCGATGATGGTGGCCGCCGCGACGATCATCGGCGGGGGCTTGCCGGCGCTGATGCCAGCTTCGCCGGCCCTCTACCGTGCCGAGGCGACGCTTGCAGTGAAGAGCGATGCCGCAAGCCGCGCTGCCTTCACCCAGGCCGCGGCGAAAGGGCTGCTGTCGGCGAGGGTGGTTGCTTCGACAGTCGCCGCCCTGAAACTCGATCATGATCCCGAATTTGCCGGCGCCAGCGCCAATGCGCTCGGCGTCGCTCTCGATCTCCTTTCGGCGACCGGTGCTGCTGCCGATCCGTCCTCGCGCGCCGAGGCGACGCTGAAACATGCGGTCGAGATACTGCCCGATGCCGCTACAGGCACCATCCTCGTCAGGGTGACGACCGGCGACAGCGGCAAATCCATGCGCATCGCCGCAAGGCTTGCCGAAGCGGTGTCCGCAGCAGACGGAGCCGGCGGCAATGTCGAGACCGATACCGCCTTGCGTAAAACCTATGACGAGGTGAAAGCGGAGCTTGCCGCCTTCACCGCGAAGAGCGGCGAGGGCAACGTTAAGGTGGCGATCGATCTTCGTCGTCAGATCGACCGGCTCGATGCCGATCTGAAAGAGGCCGACCAGAACATCCTTGCCGCCAAGGCGCAGGCCGACCGGCTCAAGGCCGCAAAACTTGCCGAAGTGCTCGATGGTTCGCTCCCCTCCGATATGCTTTCGCCGGCGCTGCAGGACTGGCGCGACAAATATGCCGTCGCCAAAACGACGCTTGCGCAGCTTTCGGCCGAGCTCGGCCCGCGCCATCCGCGCCTCTTGCAGCAGCAGGCCGAAACGGATGGTCTGAAGGAAAATATGGGCAAGGAGCTTACCCGTCTTGCCCAGACTGCCAACCTCGCCGCCAAGGCCGCCGTCGATGCGCGCAAGGGCCTGAACGATCGACGCAATACGCTGATCGCTCAGAGCCGGGACACCGGCGTCGATTTGTCACGCCTGACCGAACTCAGCGAAAAGGCGAATGCCGCCCGCTCGCGCCTCGAAGAGGCGACATCCGCAGCGGTGGAAACGGCCGCCGACGGTCGTATCGTTCTCCTGAAGCCGGCGTTGGCAACCGCAGTATCGGGAAGCGATGGCCTGACCGGCCGCGCGCTGGCCGGTGCCGCGGTGGGCCTTGCGATAGGCCTTGTCGCGGCCTTCTTGCTCCGGCTGCGTAGGCCTGTCGCCGAGTCCACAAGCGAGAAAATGCCGGTATCCCGGCCGCAGGCCCCACTGCCCTCGATGCCCGCGCAGGCCCCCGCGTCGGGCGACGAAATGGAACTGTTGCGCTCCGAAATCTCCGGCCTGCGTGACCGGCTTCGTGTTCATGCGCTCGAAGCGCGGTAGCCGCTGCGCTGAACGAACATTTCCTTGCAAGCTTGCTATTGCTTTGCCGCTTTCCGACAGGATAGGGCGTTAGCGGGCAATTGACGCTCGCCGAGTATCCATAGATTGACGCGAAACAGGGCGGAGAGACGTGTGACGACAGTAATCGACGGAAAGAACGTAGCTGCATCGGTCATTCAGACGGTCAAGAGTGCGACGGCGGCGCTGGAAAAGAGCAGCGGCGTCACCACCGGCCTTGCGGTCGTCATCGTCGGCGACGACCCGGCAAGCCACGCCTATGTCGGTTCCAAGGGTCGAATGGCCAAGGAGTGCGGCTTCAAATCCGTTCAGCACACGCTGCCGGCCGAAACGAAGCAGGAGGATCTGGCAGCTCTCGTCGCCACCCTCAACGCCGATCCGTCGATCCACGGCATTCTGGTGCAACTGCCCTTGCCGAAGCCGCTCGACAGCGAGGCGATCATCCAGTCGATCCTGCCGGAAAAGGATGTCGACGGCCTGAGCGTCGTCAATGCCGGCAAGCTCGCCACTGGCGACCTGAAGACCGGACTGGTCTCCTGCACCCCGGCCGGCGCCATGGTCTTCGTCCGCCGCACCCATGGCGAGGATCTCTCCGGCCTCAACGCCGTCGTCATCGGCCGCTCCAATCTGTTCGGCAAGCCGATGGCGCAATTGCTGCTCAACGCCAATGCGACGGTGACGATTGCGCATTCCAGGACCAAGAATCTCGCCGAGGTCTGCCGTAACGCCGATATCCTGGTGGCCGCCGTCGGCCGGCCGGAGATGGTCAGGGCCGATTGGGTCAAGCCCGGTGCGACGGTCATCGACGTCGGCATCAATCGGGTGGCAGCCCCCGAAAGAGGCGAGGGCAAGACCCGGCTCGTCGGCGACGTCGCCTTCGAGGAGGTCTCGGCGATCGCCGGCACCATCACTCCGGTTCCCGGCGGCGTCGGGCCGATGACCATCGCCATGCTGATGGCCAACACGGTCATTGCCGCCCACCGTACCGCAGGGCAGACACCGCCGCAGTTTTGAACCCGGAAAGGCTTCTAAGACTGGGGAACAGGGCCGGTCGAGGCCCTGACAATCAGCTCCGTCTTCCAGAGCTCCTGGTCGGGGAAGGGGCCGGCCTGCTTCACCGTGCCAATCAGCCGCTGCGCGATGCGAACGCCCGCCGCCCGCAGTGAAGAGCGTGTCGTCGTCAGCGGCACGGAAAAGCTTTCCGGCTTCAGCAGCGGCAGCACGTCGTCATGGGCGATCAGCGAGATATCCTCACCGAGCCGCAATCCGGCCTGGTTGACGGCGCGGATCGCGCCGAGCGCCAGCACGGTGCTGGAGCAGAGGATCGCCGTCGGCCGCTCCGGCAATTGCAGGAAGTGTTCCATCGCCAGCAGGCCTTGTTCGTCCGTCATCAGCGCGTGGCTCATGCAGCCCTCCTCGAGCGCGAGCCCGCGCTCGGCAAGGGCCGATATGACGCCGTTCTTCCTGCGGATGGCGAAATCGAGATGCATCGGTCCGTTCATCAGCGCAAAGCGCGTATGGCCGAGCTGCAGCAAGAGCCGCGTTGCATCGTAGAAGGCGCCTTCATTGTCGATATCGAGATAGGGATAGTCCGGCTCCGAACCGAAGGATCGGCCGTGCACGACATAGGGCATCGAGAGCGATTTCAGCATGGCGAGCCGCGGATCGTGGCCGCGCATATAGGCGACGAACAGGGCATCGACATTGCCGCTGATCGCAAGGCGGCGCAGCGCCGCCACCTCGTCATCCGGGTCGGCCGGCATGATCACGAAGTGGAAGTCGTGGCGCACGGCCTCTTCGCCGAGCCCGGCCAGGAATTCACCGAAATGCACGTCGGACTGGTGGCCGGGCGCCGTCGGCATGACGAGGCCGATCGAGCCTGCCTTGCCGGTCGCAAGCCGCTGCGCCGCCTTGTTCGGCCTGTATCCGGTTTCCTTGACAGCCTGAAGCACGCGCTCCCGGGTCGCCTCATTGACCTCGGGATAGCCGTTGAGCGCCCGGCTCACCGTCGTCTGAGACAGCCCCAGCAATTCCGATAGCTGTTTGAGATTCACCTGCTATGCTTCCTCCCAGCCCGCCCGTCAGCCGTCTGAAAAGGCCTGTCGCCTCCCAGTGGCATCCAAAGCGCTTTCAATTATGTATCATCTAGCGCGCTTGACTCAAGAAAAATCGCTCCATATTTCCCGATAGGCGCTGTTGCACCGCGATATGCCGCGATATCTGGCGTGTTTGCAGCGGGTTTTCGCGAATTAACTTGACTCCATTCCACTGAAAGTGGAATGAGTTGGGTGTCAAAGCGCTTTGAAATTTCTTTATTGAGGGAATTCGGCGCGGTTGGGATTGTGATGGGAGGTTGATCACATGAAAAAGTCATTTTTGATGGGCGTTGCCGTGGCAGCGCTTTTTGCCGGTGCTGCGTCCGCGGCCGATTTGAAATTTGCCCCGGGACAGGATTCCAAGTTCAACTGGAAGAGCTATGACGAGTTCAAGGCTGCTCATGCCGATCTGAAGGGTCAGCCTCTGACGATCTTCGGGCCGTGGCGCGGCGAGGACGAGGCGTTCTTCATGAGCGTTCTTGCCTATTTCACCGAAGCGACCGGCATCGATGCCAAATACTCCTCTTCCGAAAACTACGAACAGCAGATCGTCATCGACACGCAGGCAGGCTCGCCGCCGAACATTGCCGTTCTGCCGCAGCCAGGCCTCCTGGCCGATCTCGCCAGCAAGGGCTTCCTGACGCCGCTCGGCGATGACAACTCCAAGTGGATCAAGGACAATTACGGCGCCGGCGACAGCTGGGTCGGTTACGGCACCTACAAGGGCAAGGACGGCAAGGAAGCCTTCTACGCCTTCCCCTACAAGGCCGACGTAAAGTCGCTCGTCTGGTACGTGCCGGAGAATTTCGAGGAAGCCGGCTACAAGATCCCGACGACCATGGAAGAGCTGCATGCCCTGACCGACCAGATCGTCAAGGACGGCGGCGTTCCCTGGTGCATCGGTCTCGGTTCCGGCGGCGCCACTGGCTGGCCGGCGACCGACTGGGTCGAGGACATCATGCTGCGCATGCAGCCACCGGAAGCCTACGACAAGTGGACGACCAACGAGCTGAAGTTCACCGATCCGGCCGTCGTTGCCGCGATCGACGAGTTCGGCAAGTTCGCCAAGAACGCAAAATACGTCGATGGCGGCGTCGCAGCCGTGGCCTCGACCGATTTCCGCGACAGCCCGAAGGGCCTCTTCGCGGTTCCGCCGAAGTGCTACATGCACCATCAGGCCTCGTTCATCCCGTCCTTCTTCCCTGAAGGCACGAAGCTCGGCCAGGATGCAGACTTCTTCTACATGCCGACCTTTGCTTCGCATCCCGAACTCGGCAAGCCGGTTCTGGGCGCCGGCACGCTCGTCTCGATCGCCAAGGACTCGAAGGCTGCTCGCGCCTTCATCGACTTCCTGAAGACCCCGATCGCCCATGAGGTCTGGATGGCGCAGTCGAGCTTCCTGACGCCGTATAAGAGCGTCAGCACCGAGGCCTATGCCAACCCGCAGATGAAGAAGGAAGGCGATATCCTGACCTCGGCCACCACCTTCCGCTTCGACGGTTCCGACCTGATGCCGGGCAAGATCGGCGCCGGCGCCTTCTGGACCGGCATGGTCGATTTCGTCGGCGGCAAGTCCGCTGAAGAGGCAGCTGGCGAAATCCAGAGCGCCTGGGACGGCATCAAGTAATCTTTCAAAATTATGCCGCCGGCTTGCCGGCGGCATGGCTTGCATGACTGGCCGGGCTCGCAAAGAGCCCGGCCATCGCAGGATATATTGTGATTGGGCAATACAAACAAATTGACGGTGACCGGCGTTGAGCCGTCAGAATAAAAACCGGTCGGAATAAGATCAGGGGAAGCAGGGGAGGGACGAAATGCTGTCGCAGATAGTGTCCGCTTTGGGCGTCGTGGTCGCCGCCGTTGTCGCGTGCTCGGCCTATTTCTATTTTTCGAACAAGATCCTGGATCTCGCTCTGCCGGTGAAGGATGGCGACATCCGCGCCGCATCGCGCAATCTCAACCGACGTGCACTTGTCCGGCCGTGGTTGTTCATCGGCCCGGCGCTCTTCCTGCTCATCGTCTATCTCGTTTATCCGGTCGTTGCGACCTTCATCCTCTCCTTCTACGACCGTGCCGGTCTGCAGTTCGTCGGCCTCGCCAACTACAAATGGGCGCTCGGCGACCGCGAATTCCGCCAGTCGATCTTCAACAACATCCTCTGGCTCGCCGTCGTGCCGGCCGCCTGCACCTTCTTCGGCCTCGTCATCGCCGTGATGACCGATCGCATCTGGTGGGGCAACATCGCCAAGAGCATCGTCTTCATGCCGATGGCGATCTCCTTCGTCGGCGCTTCGGTCATTTGGAAATTCATCTATGAATATCGCGGCGGCAACGACGTCCAGATCGGCCTGCTGAACGCTATCGTCCAGACCTTCGGTGGCACGCCGGAAGTTTGGATCTCCATTCCTTTCTGGAACAACTTCTTCTTGATGATCATTCTGATCTGGATCCAGACCGGTTTCGCCATGGTCATCCTGTCGGCCGCCCTTCGCGGCATCCCCGAGGAGACGATCGAAGCCGCCGTGATCGACGGCGCCAATGGCTGGCAGATCTTCTGGCGCATCATGGTGCCGCAGGTCTGGGGTTCCATCGCCGTCGTCTGGACGACGATCACCATCCTCGTCCTCAAGGTCTTCGACATCGTGCTGACCATGACCAACGGCCAGTGGCAGACGATGGTGCTGGCGAACCTGATGTTCGACTGGATGTTCCGCGGCGGCGGTGATTCCGGCCGAAGTGCGGTCATCGCCATCATCATCATGCTCGCCGTCACACCGATCATGGTCTGGAACGTGCGCCGCGCCAATCGCGAATTGAAGGGGCACTGAGATGACCGCTATCGGAAGCTACTTCAAGATCGGCCCCGCCCGGCTCTTCGTTCACGCAGCCGTTCTGCTGATCGTCATCATCTGGCTGATCCCGACGCTCGGCATCTTCGTCAGCGCGCTGCGCGACAAGGACCAGATCGTCGTCTCCGGCTGGTGGACGGCCTTCGTCGGCTCGACGCAAACCGCCGCGGTCCGCCTCGGTACACCCGACCAGCAAAAGCAAGAGGGCGCCAGCTACGTCATCTCAGGTAATGTGCTGGAAGGCCAGACCGGCCGCGAGGTGAAGGCCTTCGGCAACCGCGTGCAGCAGCCGGCCGCCTTTAAGGCCGGTGAAACCGCCGATCTCGGCGACGGTGAAACCCTGCAGATCAACAGCGACGGCAGTTATCGCTATGTGAAGAACGCCGCCTTTTCGCCCGACCAACGCCCGCGGCGCATCTATGCATCCGTCTCGGCGCCGCCGGAATTCACGATGCAGAACTACAACACGGTTCTGACCGGCGAGGGCATCGGCCAATCCTTCATCAACTCGCTGACCGTGACGATCCCGGCGACGATCATCCCGATCCTGATTGCCGCTTTCGCCGCCTATGCCCTGAGCTGGATGGAGTTTCCCGGCCGCGGGCTGATGATTGCGCTCGTCGTCGGCCTCATCGTCGTGCCGCTGCAGATGTCGCTGATCCCGCTGTTGCGCCTCTATAACGAGGTCGGCAACCTGCTCGGCCAGCCGTCGAAGACCTATCCTGGCATCTGGCTGGCTCATACCGCTTTCGGCATGCCGCTCGCCATCTATCTCTTGCGGGCCTATATCGCTGGCCTGCCGAAGGAGATCATCGAATCCGCCCGCGTCGACGGCGCAAGCGATTTCGAGATCTTCGTCCGCATCGTTTTACCTCTGTCCTTCCCGGCACTCGCCTCCTTCGCCATCTTCCAGTTCCTGTGGGTGTGGAACGACCTGCTCGTCGCCATGGTCTTCCTCGGCACCGACAAGGACCACATCGTGCTGACCGGCAGCCTGAACGCGCTGCTCGGCTCGCGCGGCGGCAATTGGGAGATTTTGACGGCGTCAGCCTTCGTCACCATCATCGTGCCGCTGCTCGTCTTCTTCGGGCTGCAGCGTTACCTGGTGCGCGGTCTGCTGGCGGGTTCGGTCAAGGGAGGCTGACCATTTCCAAACGTGACTTCAAACAGGATATTCCATGAACGTGGCTTCCCAATCGATCTCGACCCCTGACAAGGACTGGTGGCGCGGCGCGGTGATCTACCAGATCTACCCGCGCTCCTACCAGGATTCGAACGGCGACGGCATCGGCGACCTGAAGGGCATCACCGCTCGCCTGCCGCATGTGGCAAACCTTGGCGTCGATGCGATCTGGATCTCGCCCTTCTTCACCTCGCCGATGCGCGATTTCGGTTACGACGTTTCAGACTACGAGAATGTCGATTCGATCTTCGGCACGCTGGTGGATTTCGACACGATGATCGCCGAGGCCCATCGCCTCGGTATTCGCGTGATGATCGACCTCGTCATCTCCCACAGCTCGGATCAGCATCCCTGGTTCGTGCAGAGCCGATCCAGCAAGACCAACGCCAAGGCCGACTGGTATGTCTGGGCCGACGCCAAGCCGGACGGCACGCCGCCGAACAACTGGCTGTCGATCTTCGGCGGCTCGGCATGGGCGTGGGATCCGACGCGCATGCAATATTACCTGCACAATTTCCTGACCTCGCAGCCGGACATGAACCTGCATAATCCTGAGGTGCAGGACCGTCTGCTCGACGTCGTGCGCTTCTGGCTCAATCGCGGCGTCGACGGCTTCCGCCTCGACACCATCAATTTCTATTTCCATGACACGCAGCTGCGCGACAATCCGGCGCTTGCCCCCGAGCGCCGCAACGCCTCGACGGCGCCGGCGGTCAATCCCTATAATTTTCAGGAGCATCTCTACGACAAGAACCGCCCGGAGAACCTTGCCTTCCTGAAGCGCTTCCGCGCCGTTCTCGAAGAATTCCCGGCAATCGCCGCCGTCGGCGAAGTCGGCGACAGCCAGCGCGGCCTTGAAATCGTCGGCGAATACACCTCCGGCAACGACAAGATGCATATGTGCTATGCCTTCGAATTCCTGGCGCCCGATCCGCTGACGCCGGAGCGCGTCGAGGAGGTGATGCAGGATTTCGAAGCTGCCGCACCCGATGGCTGGGCCTGCTGGGCCTTCTCCAATCACGACGTCATGCGCCATGTCAGCCGCTGGGGCGGGCTGGTCGCCGATCACGACGCCTTTGCCAAGCTTTATGCCTCGTTACTGATGACCATGCGCGGCTCCGTCTGCCTCTATCAGGGCGAGGAGCTGGCGCTGACCGAGGCCGATCTCGCCTATCAGGATCTGCAGGACCCCTATGGCATCCAGTTCTGGCCGGAATTCAAGGGCCGCGACGGCTGCCGCACGCCGATGGTCTGGGACAGCCAGGTCGCCCAGGGCGGCTTCTCGACGGTCAAACCCTGGCTGCCGGTGCCGGTCGAGCATATCCTGCGTGCCGTCAGCGTCCAGCTGGGCGACGAGACTTCCGTGCTGGAGCACTATCGCCGCTTCATTGCCTTCCGCAAGTTGCACCCGGCTTTTGCCAAGGGCGAGATCGAATTCGAGGAACAACAGGGCGATAGCCTGGTCTTCACCCGTGAATACGGCAATGAGAAGCTGCTCTGCATCTTCAACATGAGCCCGGCCGAGGCCGCCGTCATTCTGCCTGCGGGAGAATGGCAGGCATTGACGGGCCACGGCTTTACCAGCAACAACTATGGCGACAAGATCGATATTCCGGCCTGGGGGGCGTATTTCGCCCGTCTCGCCTAGGAACTAAGGGGAGAGAGAGAAATGACTGGACTGACGCTGAAGGATATCCGCAAATCCTACGGTTCCGTGGACGTTCTCCATGGTATCGACCTCGATATCAAGCAGGGTGAATTCATCGTCTTCGTCGGTCCGTCCGGCTGTGGCAAGTCCACGCTTCTGCGCATGATCGCCGGTCTCGAGGCGATCACCGGCGGTGAGATGTATATCGATGGCCATCTCGTCAATGACGTGCCGCCCTCCAAGCGCGGCATCGCCATGGTCTTCCAGTCCTATGCGCTCTACCCGCATATGACCGTCTTCGACAACATGGCTTTCGGCATGAAGATCGCCGGCGAAAGCAAGCAGGAAATCGATCGCCGCGTCAAAGCGGCGGCCGAGAGCCTGCAGCTGACCCAATATCTCGGTCGCCTGCCGAAGGCGCTTTCCGGCGGCCAGCGCCAGCGCGTGGCGATCGGCCGCGCCATCTGCCGCGATCCGAAGGTCTTCCTGTTCGACGAGCCGCTGTCCAACCTCGATGCTGCGCTGCGCGTCGCGACCCGCATCGAGATCGCCCGTCTGAACGAACAGATGGCCGATACGACGATGATCTACGTCACCCATGACCAGGTCGAGGCGATGACGCTTGCCGACCGCATCGTCGTTCTCTCCGCCGGCAATATCGAGCAGGTCGGTGCGCCGCTGGACCTCTACGAGCGCCCGGCAAACCTCTTCGTCGCGAAATTCATCGGCTCGCCGGCGATGAACATCATTCCGGCGACGGTCGCCGGGACCGGAAGCCAGACGACGGTGACGCTGACCGGCGGCATGTCGGTGACGCTCGATGCGGCGACCGACGCGTCGGAAATGGGCAAGCAGGCAAGCTTCGGCGTTCGGCCGGAGGATCTCCGGGTTGCCGATGGCGCCGACTACCTTTTCGAAGGGGAAGTGTCGATCGTCGAAGCGCTCGGCGAAGTGACGCTGCTTTATATCGAGGGTCTGGTTCCGGGCGAGCCGATCGTCGTCAAGCTGCCCGGCATCTATGATGTGAAGAAGGGCCAGAGGATGCGGTTTGCCGCCGACAGGCAGAAGTTGCATCTGTTTGACGCAACCGGCCATACCTACCGGAAGTGAGGCGGCCATTTTTGGGGTGATGGCCCCAAGAATCGTGCGGGACGGTCCGAATTCTCACTTTCTGTTAAAGATCGGCTGCTACCTTTTCCCTGTCAATTTATGAGGGGGATAAGCAGGTGGCCGCTTCCAATCCGTCACAGCCAAAATCTCATTTCCTGAGCAAGGAAGAATCCTTCATGTATGACCGCGAGGCGCGGTTCAAGATGGAGGACACCATGAACGCCGCGCGCATCGAATATACGGAAAAGGGCGTCATGCACGCGGCTTCGCGCCGCTGCGATATTGTCCGAATCTCGATGAGCAGCGCGACGCTCGCGATCCTGACCCAATTCAGCCTGCCGAAGCAGTTCTATTTGGATATTCCGGATGCCCGCATCACCAAGGTCGGCTGCCTGCTGATGAAGGTCAATGCCAACAACACAGTGGAAGTTCGCTTCCTGCGCCTGCTGACGCAGAAGGAGCTGAACAAGATCTTCGTCTACAGCACCCATCCGGCGCACCGCGACTACGTTCTCGATATTCGAGCCTGAGGGACCATCCGACTGAAATCAAAAACCCACGGGGTGCTGCGCGCCCCCCGTGGGTTTTTGTCTATCTCGAGTGACCGCGCTCAGTGGTGGAAGAGCACGCTCGCGCCCTGATCCGAAGGTCCGACGGCGCGGCGGAACGGCGCGAAGAGCTCGCGGCCCATCCCGAATTCATTGTCGGAAAGATCGACGACGACAGGCTCGCGCTCGGCCAAATCAGCCGCATCGACGAGCAGTTCGAGCGTGCCCTTGATAGCGTCGAGGCGAATGATGTCGCCCTCGCGGATGCGGGCGATCGGACCGCCGTCGACCGCTTCCGGCGTCACGTGGATCGCCGCCGGCACCTTGCCGGATGCGCCGGACATGCGCCCGTCGGTGAGCAGCGCCACGCGGAAGCCGCGGTCCTGCAGCACGCCGAGCGGCGGCGTCAGCTTGTGCAGTTCCGGCATGCCGTTCGCCTTTGGGCCCTGGAAGCGCACGACGGCGATGAAATCGCGGTTGAGCTTGCCTTCCTTGAAGGCATCCTGCAGCGCCTGCTGGCTGTGGAAGATGATCGCCGGCGCTTCGATGATGTGACGCTCCGGCTTGACGGCCGATATCTTGATGACCGCCTTGCCGAGATTCCCGCGCAGCATCTTCAACCCGCCATTCGCCTGGAACGGCGTCTCGATGCTGGAGAGCACTTTGGGATCGACGCTTTTTTCCGGCGACGGCTCGCGCAGGACGGCGCCATTTTCGCCGAGACGGGCGTCGACCGTATAGGCTGCGAGACCCTGACCGAAGACGGTGCGCACGTCGTCATGCACCAGGCCGTGCTTCAAGAGTTCCTTGATGAGGAAACCCATGCCGCCGGCTGCCTGGAAATGGTTCACGTCGGCAAGTCCGTTCGGATAGACGCGGGCAAGCAGCGGGACGATTTCTGAAAGCTCGGCAATGTCCTGCCAGGTGAGCTGGATGCCGGCTGCCCGCGCCATGGCGACGAGGTGCAGCGTATGATTGGTCGAGCCGCCGGTCGCATGCAGGCCGACGACACCGTTGACGACCGAGCGCTCGTCGATCATCTCGCCTGCCGGCGTGAATTCGTTGCCGAGCGCGGTGATCGCCAGCGCCCGCTTGGCGGCTTCGCGCGTCAGCGCTTCGCGCAGCGGCGTGCCGGGATTGATGAAGGACGAGCCGGGCATGTGGAAGCCCATGATTTCCATCAGCATCTGGTTGGAATTGGCGGTGCCGTAGAACGTGCAGGTGCCGGGACCGTGATAGGATTTCGATTCCGCCTCCAGCAGTTCGGCGCGCCCGACCTTGCCCTCGGCGAAGAGCTGGCGCACGCGCGACTTCTCGTCGTTCGGCAGGCCTGTGGTCATCGGGCCGGCCGGAACGAAGATCGACGGCAGGTGCCCGAAGGACAGGGCTGCGATCACCAGGCCTGGCACGATCTTGTCGCAGACGCCGAGGAAGAGGGCGGCATCGAACATGTTGTGCGACAGGCCGACGCCCGCCGACATGGCGATCAGGTCGCGCGAGAAGAGCGAGAGCTCCATGCCCGGCTGTCCCTGGGTGACGCCGTCGCACATCGCCGGCACGCCGCCGGCCACCTGCGCCACGCCGCCTGCTTCGGCTGCTGCCTCGCGGATGATCGCCGGATAGGTCTCGAACGGCTGGTGGGCCGAGAGCATGTCGTTATAGGCGGTGATGATGCCGAGATTGGGGATGCGGTCGCCGGCGAGCGCATCCTTGTCGGCGGGGGAACAGACCGCGAAGCCGTGGGCAAGGTTGGCGCAGCCCAGCACCGAGCGCGCGACGCCCTGCGAGGCGGCCGCGCGCAGACGTTCCAGGTAGCGCTCGCGAGTTGGTTTTGAGCGTTCGACGATGCGATCGGTGATCGCTGAAATGCGTGCGTGAGCGGACATGGAAAATCCCTGCCTTGTTCGTTGTCTTATCTGTTTCGGCGGCTCTGGCCCAAAAATCTCAATGGATTTATGGCTGATCAGGGAGCCCAGTAGATCTCGACCGGGGAAGTGGCCCGGCGCAGAACGGCGCGGATCGGCATTTCTGCCTCGTCACCACTACCTTCCGCCTTGGCGAGAACGTCTTTTTTGCCTTCGCCCTCAATATGGAGAACCAGGAGTGCGGCATCCTCAAGACTGGAGAAGGTGAAGGTCAGGCGCGGCTCGCCGGCTCCTTCCGCTTCCATGGTGATGATGCCGCGCGGCGTCGATGCATCGAGCGCTTTGGCAAGATTGCTGCCGCCGGGAAAGAACGAAGCCGTGTGGCCGTCACCGCCCATGCCGAGGATGACGATGTCGAAGGGTGAACTGATCGCCCTGGTCTTCTCGGTTGCGAGCCTTGCTGCATCCTCCGCGGAGGCAGCGTCCTGATAGAGCGGCAGGAAGCGTGCCGCCTTTGCCTTGTTCTGCAGCAGATTGGCATCCACCAGCAGATGGTTCGAGCGCGGATTGTCGGCCGGCACGAAACGCTCGTCGACAAGGGTGATCGTCACCTTGTCCCAGGCGATGTCGCGCGTCGAAACCGCCTGGAAGAAGGCCTTCGGTGTGGAGCCGCCGGAAACGGCGATGGACGCCGTTCCGCGGGCGGTGATCGCCGCCGAAAGCGTATCTGCGACCTTATCGGCGAGACTGCCGGCGAGGTCTGCGGCGCTGGCGAAGGAATGCAGGGTCGATGCCATCGATTTCGTCCTAGATTTCGTCATGCCAGGTACGGCCGTCACGCTCGATCAGCGCGATGGCCTGGCTCGGCCCCCAGGTACCGGCCGTATAGCCCTGCACCTGCTGGCCGGTCGTTTCCCAACCCTTGAGGATCGGATCCACCCATTTCCACGCGGCTTCGACTTCGTCGCGGCGCATGAACAATGTCTGGTTGGAACGGATCACGTCCATCAGCAGGCGCTCGTAGGCGTCCGGATTGCGGACGTTGAAGGCCTGGGCGAAGCTCATGTCGAGCGAGACGTTGCGCAGGCGCATGCCGCCCGGACCCGGATCCTTGATCATCAGCGACTGCTTGACGCCCTCATCCGGCTGCAGGCGAATGATCAGCTGGTTGGCGTTGATGCGCCCGGCCGCCTGGTCGAAGATCGCGTGCGGGATTGGCTTGAAGGTGATGACGATCTCGGACATGCGCCCCGTCAGGCGCTTGCCGGTGCGGATGTAGAAGGGAACGCCCGCCCAGCGCCAGTTGTTGATCTCGGCCTTGATGGCAACGAAGGTCTCGGTATTCGACACGCCGCCTTCGAGCTCTTCGAGGTAGCCCTTGACCGGGCCGCTGCCCGATGCGCCGGCGCGATACTGGCCGCGAACCGTCGCCTGCTCGACGTTGGAGGCATTGAGCGGCTTCAGCGCCCGCAGCACCTTCAGCTTCTCGTCGCGAACGGCTTCCGAATCCATCGACGAGGGCACTTCCATCGCCGTCAGGCAGAGGAGCTGCAGGATGTGGTTCTGCACCATGTCGCGCAATGCGCCCGCCGTGTCGTAATAGCCGGCGCGGCCTTCGAGGCCGACCGATTCAGCCACGGTGATCTGCACGTGGTCGATGTAGTTGGCGTTCCACAGCGGCTCGTAGAGCGCATTGGCGAAGCGCAGCGCCATCAGGTTCTGCACCGTCTCCTTGCCGAGATAATGGTCGATGCGGAAGATCTGCTCTTCCTTGAAGGCGCGGCCGATCGTGTCGTTGAGCTGCAGCGCCGAGGCGAGGTCGCGGCCGATCGGCTTCTCGACGACGATCCGGGTGGACTTGGTGATCAGCTTGTGGTCGTGGATCTTCTGCGAAATGTCGCCGAAAATGCCGGGCGCGACCGCCAGATAGAAGGCGCGCACGCGATCCTTGCCTTCGTCGAGCAGCTTCTTCAGCTGATCCCAGCCGGCATCGGTGCGGGCGTCGACCGAGACGTAGTAGAGGCGGGCACAGAATTTCTCCACCTCCGCCTCGTCATATTCACCCTTCTTCAGGTGCTCGTTCAGCGCGTCCTTGGCGAATTTGCGGTATTCCTCGTGCGTCAACGGGCTGCGCGAGGCGCCGATCACGCGGGTCGGTTCGCTGAACTGGCCTTCGATCTGGCGATGATACAGCGCGGGCAGAAGCTTGCGTTCTGCAAGGTCGCCGCTGCCGCCGAAGACGACATAATCAAAGGGCTCAACGGGAATGATTTGGCTGCTCATGAGCTTGTCTCTCAATCAGGCTGGTTGGCGGCCCTTTTAATCTAATCGATTTAAAAAAGCCAGTGTGCAGTGCAATGAATCTCTCAGGAACTGGTTTTAGAGCGAATTTCCGGAAGAGGAAATCCGCAATCGGACTAAAACTTGTCGCGAAGTGCAAACCACGACAAGGCGAGGAAAAGCAACGGTGCGCGCATCCGGGCTCCGCCGGGAAAGGCGGGAATATCGAGCGATGCGAAGAGATCGAGATCGCCGGATTTGCCAAGCACCGTTTCCGCATAGAGCTTGCCACAGTAGTTTGACAGCATGACGCCATGGCCGGAATAACCGCCGATCGACGTGACCCCGGGCATGACCTCGCGCACGAAGGGCTGGCGTGGCAGGGTGATGCCGACGCTGCCGCCCCAGGCATGGGTGATCTCGATGTCCTTCAGCTCTGGATAGATCTCGGCGATCTGCCGGCGGATGTGCTCGGAAATGTCGCGCGGATTGTCCGAGGTATAGGCCTCGCGTCCGCCGAACAGCAGGCGGCCGTCGCCGAATTTGCGGAAGTAGCGCACGACGAAGCGCGAATCGGCCACGGCCTCGCCCCCGGGCAGCACATCGGGATGCCCGTCGAGCGGCGCCGTGGCGCCGATGAAGGAGCGGATCGGCATGACATGGCTCGCTGTCACCGGCTCGAGGTCGCCGATATGGCCGTTGCAGGCGATCAGCGCGCGCTCAGCGGTGATCGTTCCCCTTTCGGTTTCGATCGTCACCTTGCCGCCGCTTTGGCGGATCGCCGTTGCCTTGGTCATCTCGAAGATTTCAGCACCGGCATTGGCGGCGACCCGCGCCAGCCCCACCAGCAGCTTCAGCGGATGGATATGGCCGGTGCCGATATCGCGCACGCCGCAATGAAAACGCTTGGAACCGAGCCTCTCCTGCGTTTCCTCCTCGTTCATGAAGCTCAGATGCGGATAGCCGTAGCGTAAGGCGGCGATTTCAGCATTTTCGTAATAGTCGCGTTTGTAGCTCGCCTTGTGTGCGACATTGAGCTGGCCGGGCACATAGTCGATCTCGATCTGATGCTCGCGGGCGAAATCGATGAGATGGCGCTTGGCTGCTTCAGCAAGATCGAACAGCGCCTTCGAGCGTTCGTAGCCGATCTTCTCCTCGAGTTCTTCCGGCCACCATCGCTGACCGGTGCCGAGCTGGCCGCCATTGCGCCCGGACGCCCCGTCGCCGAAGCGGCAGGCCTCGATCAGGACCACCGAAACGCCCGATTTGGCAAGATTATAGGCGGCCTGCAGGCCGGTATAACCGCCGCCGACAATCGCGACGTCGCATGTTCTCGAGCCGTCGAGAGCGGGGTAGGTGGGCCGCTCCCCGACGGTTGCCTGATACCAGGACAGCCCGGGCGCGATCGGGCTCTGCCACGTCTCCTGCGATGCCATGATGCTTCCCTACACGTTGAGCAGAAGGAATTCCCGCTCCCAGGGACTGATCACCTGCATGAAGGTCTCGAACTCGCCGCGCTTGACGCCGGCATAAAGGCCGATGAACTGCTTGCCGAATATCTCCTCGAAGGCGGGTTCGTCCTCGAGCAGCGCCACGGCTTCCAGCAGGCCGCGCGGCAGGTCGATCGAACCCTCATTGGCCGAATCCTCGGTCGGCGCCGTCGGCTCGATCTGCTTCATGATGCCGAGCAGCCCGGAGGCGAGCGAAGCGGCGAGCGCGAGATAGGGATTGGCGTCCGAGCTCGGCAGCCGGTTTTCCACGCGCCGCGCCTGCGGATCGGAGACCGGGACACGGAAGGCGGTCGTCCGGTTGTCGTAGCCCCAGGCATTGTTGACCGGGCAGGACATATCGGGCTGCAGGCGCCGGTAGGAATTCACATAGGGCGCCAGCATCGCCATCGCGCTCGGCACGAATTTCTGCATGCCGCCGATGAAATGGAAGAATTCCTTCGAGGCCGATCCGTCAGGGTTGGAGAAGATGTTCTTGCCGGTCTCGATATCGACCACCGATTGGTGGATATGCATCGCCGAGCCCGGCTGACCCTGCATCGGTTTGGCCATGAAGGTCGCGTAGATATCGTGTTTCAGCGCCGCCTCGCGGATCGTCCGCTTGAACAGGAACACCTGGTCGGCAAGTTCGATCGGATTGCCGTGGCGCAGGTTGATTTCGAGCTGCGCCGGTCCCTCTTCATGGATCAGTGTATCGATCTCCAACCCCTGCTTCTCCGAGAAATGATAGACGTCGTCGATCAGCTCGTCGAACTCGTTGATGCCGGCGATCGAATAGCCCTGGCCGCCGAGGATCGAGCGGCCGGACCGGCCTTTCGGCGGGTGCAGCGGATAGTCTGGATCGTCGTTCTTGGCGACGAGGTAGAATTCGATCTCGGGCGCCACGATCGGTTTCCAGCCGCGCTCATGATAGAGGCTCATGATCCGCTTCAGTACGTTGCGCGGCGTATAGGGCACTTCGCCGCCGTCCGAATCGACGATGTCGCAGATCACCTGCGCCGTCGGGTCGGTCTCCCAGGGCACGACGGAAAGCGTCGAAAGGTCGGGCATCAGCTTCAGATCGCTGTCGCGCGGCTCATAGCGGAAGCTCTCCGTCTCGTCGGGATATTCGCCCGAAATCGTGTGCCGGTAGATCGCCGAAGGCAGCGCCAGCGAGGTGTTGGAGGTGAATTTCGAACTCGGCATCATCTTGCCGCGCGCAACGCCGGCAAGGTCGGGCGTGATGCATTCGATGTCTTCGATGCCCCTGTCCCTCAGCCACCGCGCTGCTTCCTTCCAGTTCGCAACGCCGCGCAGGGATCCGGGTTCCGGGGGAGTTTTCTTCGAGGCGGGTACGTTTCTGGCAGGCTTCAGCGTCGTCTTTTTTGGGGACATGACACACCGGTTTGCATTGATCGTGGCGCCATCATAACCAGACTTTGCCAATTGGCGAGGGGTGGCAAACGTTGACTTTCGCCCTTTGATGGAAAAAGAAGACGCGGGTTTGATCGGGGAAACGGGTTTGCAGCGCAAAAGCGACGTTATCGTCATCGGCGCCGGAGCGGCGGGCATGATGGCCGCCATCCGTGCCGGAAAACGCGGCCGCTCGGTCGTCATCCTCGACCATGCCAGGGCGCCTGGCGAGAAGATCCGCATATCAGGCGGCGGCCGCTGCAATTTCACCAATATCCATTCCGGCCCGAAGAATTTCCTCTCCGCCAACCCGCACTTCTGCAAGTCGGCGCTTGCCCGTTTCACGCCCGCCGATTTCATCGCCATGGTCGACCGCCACGGCATCGCCTGGCACGAAAAGACGCTCGGCCAGCTTTTCTGTGACGATAGCGCCAAAGACATCATCCGCATGCTGCTGGCGGAGATGCGCGCGGCCGGTGCAGTGCTGCATCTTGGCACCGAGATATCAGGCGTCGAAAAGACCGAATCCGGCTTCCGTGTATCGACGAGCGAAGGTCACTGCGAAGCATCGTCGCTGATCGTCGCCACCGGCGGCAAGTCGATCCCGAAGATGGGCGCCACCGGCTTTGCCTATCGCCTCGCCGAGCAGTTCGGCTTGGCCGTGCTCGAAACCCGACCCGGCCTCGTGCCGCTGACGCTCGATCCCGGCCTGCTGGAAAGCATCGCGCCGCTCGCCGGCATTGCCGCCCCGGCCGAAATCCGCCATGGCAGGACCGCCTTCCGCGAAGCGCTGCTTTTTACCCATCGCGGGCTGAGCGGCCCAGCCATCCTGCAGATCTCTTCCTATTGGCGCGAGGGCGACGAGGTCGTGGTCTCGATCGAACCGGATATCGACATTGCCGCCCATCTGAAGACGGCAAAACAGATCAATGGCCGTCAGTCGCCGCAGACGGCACTCGGCGATATCCTGCCGAAGCGGCTGGCACAATTTCTCGTCGAGCGCGAAAAGATCTCCGGCAACATGGCCGACCTACCCGACAAGGCGCTGCTGCGTCTTGCCGCCGCCGTCCAGAACTGGGCGGTCAAACCGTCCGGCTCGGAAGGTTACCGCACCGCCGAAGTGACGCTCGGCGGCATCGACACGGCGGCGCTCGATTCCCGCAGCATGGAAACAAAAGCCGTGCCCGGCCTTTATTTCATCGGCGAATGCGTCGACGTCACCGGCTGGCTCGGCGGCTATAATTTTCAGTGGGCCTGGGCTTCCGGATTTGCCGCCGGCGAATGCGTCTAAAGCTCTTTGTTTTGATGCATGTCGTAGCCCTAAAACCGCTGCACACTTTTTGACATGCATTGGAAATATCCGGAGATACCGATTCAAGACTTCTTAATAGAGGTGCGCCATCCTGTCTCAATTGGCGGTTTGTGAGGTCGTTCCTAAATTAAGCTTTACCGGCAAGCCGTTTTGTTGGATTGTTGTTGTGTCAGAGAGAAGTGAGGTTTCGCCATGAACAGAAACGCACGACGCGCCCGCGCCATCGCAATTGCCGAGGCAAAGCCGAACGCCCGGATGGTCGCCCTGCGCTATCTGATGCTTGCAGCCGGCGCCACCGCCGCCAGCCTCGCGCTGCTGCTCTCGCACTTCATCTGATCCTGTCAGCAGACCTGGAACCAACATTGCGACATGCCAATTGTCGCACCGCGGCATCGCGGCCCATAATTTGTAACTATTTCACTGCCTTGGCTTAACCCGCCATAACCGCTTATCCGAAAATTAATATCTAATCTGACACAATTGCTCGCGAATATTTGGGCATCTCCAAGTTGTTTGGACGTGAACTGGCAATGACTGCCGCCTGGCCTCCGGGTTCCCCAATGTAAAATAAGAACAGCTCGATGTGCACCCGGCTGGCGCCATGTGGCCGCCTGCGGGAGGAGTGGTGTATGAAAGGCCCGGAACGCCATGTTGATTGACAAGATTCTTTCCCGCTTCAGGATCAAGACCAAGGTTCTGATCTTCGTTCTGCCTTTCGTCGTCACCATTTCGGCGGTGGGCCTGACCGGCCTCTACGCTTCGGGACTTCTGCAGGGCCGCATGGAAATATCCAACAGCGTGCTGCAGTCGCTGAGCGGCTTCAAAGATCTCTATGGCTCGATGGACGATTTCCTGCGCGTCACCAGCCCTGAGGCGCGCGACAAATTGATCTCGGATCTGAAGACCCAGCAAGGCGTGCTCGACCAGACGCTGAGCCAGGTCGGTGACGAGGCCGCCGGTCGCGACAGCCTTGCGGAAGCATCGCGCCGCACCAAGGAAATTTCGGGCGTCGTCGACAAGCTGTGGGCCCTGCACGAGCAGGAACGGGCATTGCATGAGCAGATCGACGCGGCCCAGAAGAGCGTGATCAGCACTCGCTTCACCGTGTCCTACCAGGCCGAGCAGTTGCAGAGCACCGTCCAGAGCGACGAGAGCGCCGCCACCAGCACCCTTCGCACGGCCGACCGCCTGCTGAAGGGCGGGGATTTCCTCGGCACCGTCGCCAGCGGCTTCAGCAAGCCGCAGACACCGCAGGACAAGATCGCCTTCATCAACGAACAGATGCCGGAGATCATCAAATCGCAGCGTCTGATCGCCATCTCGGTTCCAAGCAATCAGAAGAATGTCATCGACGCGCTGGCTGCGACCATCGACGGCATCAAGGCGATCGTCCAGACGCCCAATCCGACCGACGAGACCGCCACCGAACTCGGCCGTCTCATTTCGCGCTTCCGCCAGACCTCGACCTATACGCAGCTGACCGCAACGCAGAAGATGCGTGACGCGACCCAGGAATTCGCCGCGCTCGACGGCCGGATTGCCCAGGCCAACTCGGTCCTGCAGGATACCAGGCGTCTCGAAAATTCGGTCTATTCGCTTCAGATCGTTCTTTCCGACTTTCTCGCCGATTCCAGCAAGGAAAATCTCGTGCGCCTGCAGCAGCAGGCCGGCACGCTCGGCAAGGACATGCAGGTGCTGGTCACCAGCGCCAAGGGCATGGGCTTTGCCGAAGGCATATCCGGCGCGATCCAGCCGGCGCTCGACGTCATTTCCGGCGGCGGCTCGAAGATCGTCGACACGATCGGCCAGCGTGTCACCGCCTATGCCGCGGCTCGCCAGGAGCTCGACCAGATCTGGAAAAAGCTGACCGATTTCGCCGAGCTGCAGAAGCAGACGGCCGGCACCGAGCGCACCCAGGCAAACAGCATCTCCGTCATGACCACCGGTCTCGGCATTCTGCTGTCGATCCTCGGCGGCATTGCCCTGGTGCTGACGCTGCAGCGCCCGATCAGCCATATCACCGGCGCCATGCGCCGCATCGCCGAAGGGGCGCTGGATACCAGCATCTCCGGCGAGCAGCGCCACGATGAAATCGGCGACATGGCCCGCGCGCTCGGCATCTTCAAGGAAAACGCCATCTCGAAGATCCGCATCGAGGAGCAGAGCGACGAGGAACGCGCCGCCGCAGAACACGAGCGCCAGCGCAACGACGCCGAAAAGCGCGAGATGGATCGTCAGATCGAATTCGCGGTCAATGCGCTTGCCGCCGGCCTCGAACGCATGTCGCAGGGCGATATCTCGACGACGATCGAAACGCCCTTCATCGGCCGTCTCGAACAGCTGCGCCAGGATTTCAACGGTTCGATGATGCGCCTGCAGGCGACGATGAGCCAGATCCGCGACAATGTCGAACTGATCCAGGGCAACGGCAACCAGATGGCCCAGTCAGCCGAGGACCTCTCCAAGCGTACCGAACAACAGGCTGCCTCGCTCGAAGAGACCGCGGCCGCCGTCGATCAGATCACCGTCACGGTCCGCTCGTCGGCCGAACGCGCCAAGGATGCCGACCAGATCGTCCGCCAGGCCAAGCGCAGTGCCGACGATTCCGCCGTCGTCGTCAGCAATGCGATCGACGCGATGAGCCGCATCGAAGGTGCCTCGCGCCAGATCGAGCAGATTATCGGCGTCATCGACGAGATCGCCTTCCAGACCAACCTCCTGGCGCTCAACGCCGGCATCGAGGCGGCGCGCGCCGGTGAAGCCGGCAAGGGCTTCGCGGTGGTCGCGATGGAAGTCCGCGAATTGGCCCAGCGCTCCGCCGCCGCGGCGCAGGAGATCAAGGGGCTGATCAACAAGTCGACCAACGAGGTCAATTCCGGCTCGCAATTCGTGCAGGAGACCGGCACGGTGCTCGCCAAGATCAGCGCCCAGATCGTCACGATCAGCCAGCATGTCGAGATGATCGCCCGCGCCAGCCATGACCAGTCCACCGCGCTGCAGAGCGTCAACGCGACGGTCAACCAGATGGACCAGATGACGCAGCAGAACGCCGCCATGGTGGAGGAGACGACTGCCGCCAGCCGCGAACTGGCCGACGAGGCCGGTTCGCTGCGCAGGCTCATCCAGCAGTTCAAGATCGACGGCGAAGCCACCGGCGCGCCGGTCTACCGCGCCGCCTGATCATCGACCGACCTGTCTTTATTCGAACGGCCCCGGACTTTCCGGGGCCGTTTCTATTTATTCCGCAGAAATCGCGATCTGGTCGGATTGCGAGCGGTCGCGCGGCCATCACGCAGAGATGATCCGTCTGAAAACGAGACCGATGAATACCTCCGACAACCCTGATTTACGGAGAATCTTCTTTAACGCTTTTAGTCTAATTTAACCGTGGTCTATCTCCCGGGGGTCTCGATGCTGCGCCTTTTCTCTACGTCGATCGTACGCCAGATCGTTGCGATCACGCTGTTTCTGCTGGCGATCAGCACGGCCGCCATCGTCGGCGTGACCTATTACAATCTGAGCCACCATGTCATGGATGGGGCTGTCTCCGACGCCAGGGATGCCACCCGCGCCATGGCCGTCCTCTACGGCGCGGCCGATCAGGCTGCAAAGATCGAGCTGAAGGACAATCAGCTCTCCACTGTCACGGAAGACGCCATTCCCGCCCTTGCCGACCATTCGCTGGTCGACCGCACGGCGCAATCGATCGCCGGCGTTGCGACCATCTTTCAAAAGCAGGGCAGCGACTACGTCCGCATCTCCACCAACGTCAAGAAGGAAAACGGCGACCGGGCCGTCGGCACCAAGCTGGTCGCCGAGCACCCCGCCCAGCCGGTTCTCGCCAGGGGCGAGGCTTATTACGGTCCGGCGGAGCTTTTCGGCCGCAAGTTCATGACCGGTTATTTCCCCATCAAGAACGCCTCGAACGCCAATGTCGGCATTCTCTTCATCGGCATTCCGATGGAGCTCTATTACCAGCGCATGTATGAGCTGCAGATGCTGGTTCTCGGCGTCGGCGCCATCGTCATGCTCATCGTCGGCGTTCTCGCCTTCTATGCGATCCGCCTGTCGGTGAAGCCGTTGCAGGCGCTGACGACCAGCGTCCACTCGATTTCCGCGGGCGATCTCGAAGGGGCGATTCCTTGTGTCGAAAAGAGGAACGAGTTCGGCGACATCGGCCGGGCCTTGGCGCTTTTCCGCGACAGTGCCCGTGCAAGGCGCGACCTGGAAACCCAGGCTGCCGAACAGCGCGAATTGAGCGATGCCGAGCGCGCCAGGAACGATGCCGACAAGCGCTCGCTCGATGGCCAGATCGACTTTGCCGTCAACCAGCTTGCCGCCGGCCTCGGGCGCTTGTCGCAGGGCGATGTCTCGCAGACGATCGGCACGCCCTTCGTCGGCCGGCTGGAGCAGCTGCGCGTCGACTTCAACGCTTCCCTCTTGCGGCTCCAGGATACGCTGTCCGGTATCCGTGACAGCGCCTCGACGATCCAGCGCAACAGCGGCGCCGTCTCCGCCTCTGCCGGCGAGCTTTCGAAACGCACCGAGGCGCAGGCGGCGAACCTCGAGGAGACCGCGGCCGCGGTGGAAGAGATCACCGTGACGGTTCGTTCTTCCGCCGAGCGTGCCCGTGAAGCCAACAATGTCGTGGCTGCGACCAAGAAGACGGCTGACAATTCCGGCGCCGTCGTCGGCGATGCCGTCGCCGCCATGGATCGCATCGAGCAGGCTTCGCAGCGTATCGAGCAGATCATCGAGGTGATCGACGACATCGCCTTCCAGACCAATCTTCTGGCGCTGAATGCCGGCATCGAGGCGGCGCGCGCAGGCGAGGCGGGCAAGGGTTTTGCCGTCGTCGCCCAGGAAGTCCGCGAACTCGCCCAGCGCTCGGCCGATGCGGCGCGCGAGATCAAGTCGCTCATCGAGACATCGAGCCGCGAAGTGACGGCAGGGTCCGAACTGGTCCAGAAGACCGGCAGCGTCCTTGCCTCGATCAGCCAGGAGATCATCGCGATCAGCGGCCATGTCGAAACCATCGCCACCGCCAGCCGCGATCAGTCGGCCGCGCTGCAGGAGGTCAACGGTTCGGTCAACGCCATGGACCAGATGACCCAGAAGAACGCGGCGATGGTTGCCGAGACGACGCAGGCAAGCCGCCTGCTTGCCGGCGAGGCCGATACGCTGATGGCGCTGATCGAGCGGTTCCGCATCGTCGCAGAATCGGCACCGGCTCATCTCGGAGCAAGAAGAGTCGCCTGAACCGCGCAGCTGCCGCTACGGGATTGCGCCGCGCCCTTGCGGCGCCTTCCTAGATTGAGGTCGAGCGACGTCAGCCAGGCGATAAAGCCAATGAGGCTATTGTTTCCGAACTCGGCATAGAATCTGTCCTCTTCCGCCTTGCCACCGCTTCGCTGGGGATAGTGTCGATAGCCGATGGTGCCTGCGATGGTGATCATGTCGATCATGACAATGTCCTTTCCTGTGTAAGACATCACTTGATCTAGGCGTCGAATTTCTCTTTATAAACGGGAAAAATCCCGCTATGTTTTTCATTGATGAAAAACGCGAGTTGGGATTCCTATCAGCTTTTCCTGCAGGTGGCCCGACTCGGCGGGCTGACGGGGGCAAGCACCGCAAGCGGGCTCAGTCCTGCGACCGTCGGCCGGCGTATGCTCGATCTCGAGCAGGAAATCGGCCGCGCATTGTTTTCGCGCAGCCAGACCGGATATCGTCTGACACAGGATGGCCAGGCGCTGCTCGATCACTTGCAGGAAATGGAGGCCGCCGCCCGCAAGGTGGCGGCGTGGCGGCAATCCGGCGAGGGCGCCACGACCGTCAGGGTCGCCGCCGGCACCTGGCTCGCCTGGCTGCTGACCGAGAATTTCGCCGCAATCCGCATGCCGGGCGATGCCTTCGCCATTTCGCTCACCATCGGCGAGGCGCGGGCGAGCCTTGCCTATCGCGAGAGCGACATCGGTATTCGCGCCTTCGAGCCTGAGGAGGCCAATCTTGCCGCACGTCTGCTCGGCGAGGTGGCCTATGCCGTCTATATCAGGCGCAACGCCGCCGAGACCGACGAGCGCTGGATTGCCGTTGCTGAGGAAGAGGCGATATCGGCCTATCTGCGCTGGCCGCACGCCCATGCCGGGACGGGGATCGTCGCCACCGTCAATCGGCCGCGTTCGCTGCCGGATCTGGTGCGTGCCGGCGCCGGCAAGACCGTGCTTCCCTGTTTCGTCGGCGATCTCCATCCCGAATTGCAGCGGCAAGGCAGCGAGTTGCCGGAATTGCGCCACCGGCAATGGATCGTCATGAATGCCGAGGACCGCCACCGCCCGGAGATCCGGACGGTCGCCGACCGCATGACCAAGCTCATCAAAAGTTATGCCGATCTCTTCGCCGGAAAACGACCGAGCCGTGGCTAGAGCGCCGCGCGTCTTTTCAGACACGCTAAGGACGCTCTATCATTCTGCGATCAGCGCAACCGATGGTCAGCGCGTCGAGATCGATGAATTTGTCACTTCGCTAGCCTGACCATCTGGGAGAAGTAATCGGCTTGCAAGATCGGCAATTCCGATAACTCCAGCCCGTGCAGCCAGTTTAGCGGGCATTATATTTGATCTTATGGCGGAAGGGATTTGAACGCTGACATCGCGAACGAGATCGAGATAGCCTTCGGCAAGGCCGACTCCACCTCCGATCACAATCTCTGCGGGGTCAAGTATAAGTTGAATATCCCGGCAAAGCATGGCGATCCCACGCGCCGATCGTGCAACGATCGCTTTCGCCCAAGTTTCGTCGTTCCGCGCAGCGTTAAAAATGTCGGGGGCGGGCGTGGCGCCAAATCCCTGTCGCGCGGCTTCTGCCTGCATCCAGCGCCCGGACACTTGGTCCTCTAGATAGGTGGAACTACCGCCAAAACTTTGCGTCAGCCCGAAATGCCCGGCGAGACCGCCAAGTGGCCGACCGTTGATAACGATACCTCCACCGACACCCGTCGATACGGTCAGAAAAACCAGATCGCCACCAGACCCGGCGCCAAAGCGATACTCGCCCCACGCCGCCGCCTGAGCGTCGTTCATCGCAAGGGCGCGTGCGCCAAACAAGGCCGAGGTTTTGTCGACCAGAGGGTAGTTTTCAGGTATTCCGAGTGTCTCAGGATTCATGGCCGACCAAAGCCCATTGCGGATGAAGCCCGTCACAGCAAGGCCGATTGCATCATACTTACCATGCCAACGCTCCGCGGCAGCGTGGGCGTTGGTGAGCCAGGTATCCGGTCCGTCAGAACGCTGTGTTGGAACGGTCACCTCCTCAAGGACTTCGGCGTCAGACACGAGCGCCGTCATCGTTTTTGTTCCACCGATATCGATGGCAAGCACCGGCCTCGTCACGCGTCAATCTCCAACGCCAGTATGCGATCAAGCTCGTGGGCGGCGTCCCTGTCCAGCACAATGGTCGTATGGGCATGGCGTGCGAGCGCGGAGCCGGGAACGGCATCTGTTATTGGCCCTGCAAGGCTTGCCGCAACCGCGCTGGCCTTCTCGATGCCGGTCGCCAGAACAACGATTCTCCGCGATTCTAGAATAGTGCCGATTCCCATCGTGATGGCATGCGTGGGTTGGCGTGAGCCCGGCTCGAAATAGCGCGCATTGGCTTCCATCGTCGAGGCTGACAGCGCAACCCGCCGGGTGCGGGTGTCATGCGGAGATCCCGGTTCGTTAAAGCCGATGTGGGCGTTGCGGCCAAGGCCGAGAAACATCAGGTCGATGCCTCCACGCGCTGCAATCTGCGTTTCGTAGCGCGTGGCCTCCGCGCTCGCATCCGCAGCTGAACCATCCGGAATATGGATATGTCTCTGCATGAAATCGATGTGCCGGAACAGGTTTTCACGCATGTAGAAGGCATAGGATGCAGTGTCGGTGCCCGAAATCCCGAGATACTCATCAAGATTGAAGGCGTGGGCACGATTGTAGCAACCACGGCCGTTTCGAAAGTCCTCAATCAGACGAGCGTACACCCCAAGCGGCGTCGCTCCCGTCGGCAAGCCGAGCGCGCTGTCCGGCTTTTCTTCGACTTGCCGGATCAGAATTTCCGCGACGATGGCAGAGGCTTCGTCGACTGTATCCTTGACGATGATTTCCATGGTTTTTCCGTTCAATTCAGGCGCTGTCCAGTCGCGGCGTCGAAAAGGGACGCTTTCTCGGCCGCTATCTGCACCTTGATCGTCTGCCCAGGGGCGGTGCTCCCGGTTTCCAGCCTGGCTGTCGCCGTCTGTCCGTTGATCGATAAAGTGACGTTGTCCTCAGGGCCTGTCGACTCGACCAGGTCGACGATGGCGTCATGACCCTCCTCATCGTGACGGGCCAGCTTTATGTGTTCCGGCCGCACACCAAGAATGACGTCTCCCGAAATGCCTTCGGAAAGTCCTGGCAGCGGAAGAGGCAGTTTCCAATCCTTTCCATCCGTGAAGATCACTGTGGTCCCATCCATAACAAGGCGGCCGCTGATAAACTGCATGGACGGCGAGCCGACGAACCCGGCCACAAAGGTGTTGGCCGGTTTGTGATAGATCTCATAGGGCGAGCCGATCTGCTGAATATCGCCCTTGTTCATCACGACAATTCTGGTCGCTAGTGTCATGGCCTCGATCTGGTCGTGGGTCACATAAACCATTGTTTTTCCGACGCGCTCGTGCAGTCTCTTGATCTCGGCGCGTGTCTCGACACGCAACGTCGCATCAAGATTCGACAGCGGCTCGTCAAAGAGGAAAATCTTCGGGTCGCGCACAAGAGCCCGTCCGATGGCAACACGCTGGCGCTGGCCACCGGAAAGCTCGCGCGGCTTCCGTTCGAGAAGCGGTTCAATTTGCAAGAGGCGTACGACCTCCGACACCCTTTGCGAAATTGTCTCACGCGAGAGTTTGCGCATCCGGAGCGGAAAGCCGATGTTCTGCGCAACCGTCATGTTCGGGTAGAGCGCATAGGATTGGAACACCATTGCGACATCGCGCTCCCGTGTCGGGATGTGTGTCACGGGTCGACCCTCGATCACGATTTCTCCAGCGTCGATCGGATGCAGACCCGCGATCGCATGCAGCAGGGTGGATTTCCCGCAGCCGGAGGGGCCGAGAAGGACGACGAATTCGCCTTCATCGACCTCGACATCAATCCCTTTCAGCACCGAGATCGGGCCATAGGATTTGGTGATTTTCCGTAGGGAAAGCGACTGTTTGCTGGCCTGGATCATGCCGGTCATCCTTTTATACTTCCGAGTGACATGCCACGTACGACCTGGCCTTGAACCAACATGCCGAGAACGAGCATAGGCAGCATGACAAGTGTTGCGGCTGCCGTCAGCGGTCCCCACTGCACCCCCTGAAAAGTCAGGAACGAGGTGATACTGACGGGCAGTGTCTGGGTGTCCCGCCCGGTCAGGACGAGGGCGATGAAGAACTCATTCCAGGTAAACAGCACACACAGGATCATCGTCGCGACGATGCCGCCCTTGGCAACCGGCAGGAACACGTTCCAGAAGATCGTCAGTTCGCGTGCGCCGTCCACTTTTGCCGCGTCACGCAGCTCCTTCGGTATGTCCTCGAAGAAGGTGATGAGCAGCGATATGGCAAAGGGCACATTGATGAAGGCGTAGACCGCAATGATCACCCAGTGATTGTTGAGCAATTTCAACTGCGCGGCTAGAAAATACGTGGGAATGATGAAGATCAGGGGTGGTGCTATCCTGAGGCTCAGCACGAACTTTTCATTGCTGCGGCGGACCGGTTCTTCCTGTGCCACGAGTCCATAGGCGACAAGCGCACCGATCGCCACCGATATGGCGCTTGCCGTAATGGAGATAAGGACGCTGTTCATGAAGGCGCGAATGAAGACGCCATTGTTGAGAACGCGCTGGTAGTTCTCCCAGGTCGGTTCGAACAACCAGACCGGCGGGATCGCAAAGGCGTCCTTCGTCGTCTTTACCGATGTGACGACCACCCAGTAGAGCGGAAACAGCACGACCACGATGAGGACGAGGATGGCGATATAGAAGGCCATTTTGCGCATCATACGGCTCCCCGCGCTTGAGCCTTGAAGGCCAGGTTGTACAGCAACAGCAGCGCGACATTGGTGAAGATCGTCAACACCATGGCAACGGTCAGGGCGTAGGAAATGTCGAAATTGGTGAATGCCGAAATATAGCCGTAGAGATTGAGTGTTTCCGTCGACAGCGCTGGCCCGCCGCGGGTCATGATGTAGAAGATGTCAAAGGTCTTCACACTGTCGATGGCGCGGATGAGGGCGACGACAAGAAGCGCACGGTGAAGCGCTGGCAAGGTGATGTGCCAGAGAACCTGCCACTCCCGAGCGCCGTCGACACGCGCGGCGTTTTGCGGATCGCCTGGCAGCGCTTCCAGTGACGCCATCGTCAAGAGCACGACAAAGGGTGTCCATTGCCAGATGTCGGCAATCATCACTGAGAACAGGGCGACGTTTGGATTGCCAAGCCAATCGACCAAACCGAGATGAAGCAGGGACAGGAGGTAGTTCGCCATACCGCTCGACGGGTCGAACATGAAACGCCATGTCAGCCCGACGACGATGGGCGTCATGACGATGGGCACGAGCATGATAGCCCGCGCAATCCTCTTGCCATGAAATTCCCGGTCGAGCAGCAAGGCGACGAAAAGGCCGATGATCAGTTCAATGGTCGTGGCCAGCACCGTGAAGAGGACCGTGCGCCAGAGAGCATTGAGGCCGCGTGGGTCGAGCAGAAGCCGCAAGTAGTTGTCCAGCCCGATGAACTGTTCCTGCCCTGGCCGCATCAGACTGATATTGTGCAATGTCAGCCACACGACATAGATCGTGATGACCACCGAGACCGCGCCGAAAAAGGCAATCACCGGCTGATAGAAAAGCTTTGTCGCGTCGTTGAGCATAATGATCCCCGCAGTGTAGCCACGTCCGGAAATCCGGACGTGGCGCCCGTTTGTTAGCGGGCGAGTGCTGCGTCGTTGGCCGTGTTGGCTTCCGCCAGTGCGTCCTTTGCCGAAGCGGTGCCGGCGAGCGCCTTGGATACGGCGATACCAGCATTGTTGATGATTTCGTTCGCAGCCGTAACCGTCGGCAGATATTGCGGATTGCCCTGGTTGATCGAAGCCAGCATCGCTTCCTTGAAGGCTCCGTAGCGCTTGTTGAATTCATCCGAATTCAACGCAGCTTCAGACGTGACGCCGGAGTTGGGCGCGATGCTGAACGACTTGATTTGCTGCTCTTTCGCCGTTGCCCACGACACAAACAGCCATGCTGCTTCCTTCTGGGCGGAGGCGGACGTGATATAAAGGCTGTGCACAGCGAGGGACGATGAGCCACCCTTCAATGCGTCGGTTTGTTTGGGAACCGGCACGTAGCCAACCTTGCCGACCACTGATGACACAGCCGGGTCCTCGTTGAATGCTCCATTGACCGTTGCATCCATGGTCATACCGGCCTTGCCCTGCTGGAAGAGAACGTGGTTTTCTTCCCAACCGAAATTGGCAGCGCCGACGGGACCGTAGTCGCGCAGGATTTTTGCAAAAGCATCGAGCGAGGCGGCGGCTTCTGGCGTTCCAAGGGCCGACTTTCCATCCTTGGTGAGGAATTCGCCGCCGTAACCCCACAGCCAGCCTGCCCAGACATAGACGTTCTGGATACCTTGGGCGCCACGCATGGTAATGCCTGCGATTTCGCCGTTGGACTTTTCCTTGATGGTCTTGGCCGCGCTGATAACCTCGTCAAAAGTCTTCGGCGGGGTGAGGCCGTATTGCTCGAACAAATCCTTGCGATACATCAGGAACGTGCTCTCGCCATAAACCGGCAGGCCGTAGAGTTTGCCGTCGACAATATTCGTGTTGAGGTAGCCGGGCACGAAATCGGCGCGGTCGAGATATTTGGGCAGCTTTTTCGCAAGATCGTCGAGTGGATCGATATATCCAGCCTTAACGAAGCCCGGAATATAGATGATGTTGTTCTGGACGACATCATAGCGGCCCGAGCCGGACGAGAACTCCAGGAGCATCTTGGCGGTGATGTCGGATTCCGGGATGACCTCGAGTTCCACTTCGATGCCGGTTTCCTTGGTGAATTCCGGCAACAGCTTTTGGATGCCATCGGTGGTCGGGTGACCTTCCATCAGAACCGCAATATGCGTTCCTGCGTATGGCTGATTGGCGTTCTGTGCGATCGCCGGCAGGGCCGAAGAGGTCGCAAGTGCAAGCGTGAGTGCGAGTAGTTGGCGTCGTTTCATGTCATTCCCCTTTTTTTGAACTATCCATGCGTTGCGTCGAATTGCTTGATCGATGATGCGCTAGAGTCTCTCCACCTCGCCGCTTTCGGCCGAGCGGATGAGGGCTCGGGTCAATTCCAACGAGCGAATGGCTTCTTCGCCGCTGGCCACCTGAGAGGGGCCGCCGTCGAGCCATTCGAGAACGCTGGCAAGCTGGAGCTTGAGGTCGCCGCCAACCCGATTTTCGACGATCGGCCAATGCTGGGTGTCGATCTCGCGCGATGTCTGGTTGTCTGCGAAATAAAGGCCGCTATCTCCGCACTGCACTTCGAATGAACCCTCGGTGCCGATGAGTTCCAGGCGTGCGTCGATCATGTGGCGAGCGCCGGCAGGCAATGACCAGGCGCTTTCAAACGTCACGACGGTCCCGCCCGAGAAGCGTACGACCGCCGCGATCGTATCCTGCGTGCCGAGCGATCCGAGGAGAATGTCAGTCTGCTGGGCGTAGACGGAAACCGGGGTCTGGCCCTCGAGCATCCAAAGCACCATGTCGACATCATGCACTGTGACATGCAGTGCGAGCGGCAAGGTGCCGCCATAGCGCTTGGGGCCTTCGGTGCGGGCGCTGTTGCGGCGGGCATAGATGTGAATAGGCGTGCCGATCTTGCCCGACGTAATCAACTCGCGCGCCTTGTAGTAGCGCGGGTCGAACCGAAGCAGATAGCCGACCCCAAGCCTGACGCCCGCCGCCTTGCACGCCGCGACGATCTTGGCTGCGTCTTCCATGGTCGAGGCGATCGGCTTTTCAACGAAGAGATTTATGCCCTTTGCCGCAATGGCGAGCGCCGGATCGAGATGAAGGTGATCCGGGGTGCAGATACTGACCAGGTCAAGCTCTTCGGCAGCCAGCAGTTCCTGATGGGAGCTGTAGGCTTTGACGTTGCCGCGCAACTTACCTGCCAGCGCAGCGGCGCGTCCGATGTCGCTATCGACGACGGCTACGAGTTCAGCGCGGGGTTCGTTTGCGAAAATCGAAGCGTGCATCGAACCCATGAAGCCGGCTCCGATCACGGCAACGCGAAATTTCCTTGTCATCTGCTTTCTCCATTGAATTCAGGCGTTTGCCGTGCACCGGCCACAGCGTCCGCAAACCGTCGTGTGATCACATCCGGACGGGTGATGGCAGAACCGACCACGACAAACGCGGCACCATATTCGATAGCTCTGCGTGCATCGGCTGGTTCCCAGATCCGGCCCTCGGCCACGAACGGGATGCCTGCACGGAAAAGATCTTGCATCAGCTTAAAATCCGGCGCCTCGCTCTGTGGCGAATAGGGCGTGTATCCAGACAGGGTGGTGCCTGCGAAATCAGCACCTAGGGCAACCGCTGCCCGCCCTTCGTCCAAGGTGCTGATATCAGCCATGGCGATCCGGCCCGCTTGATGCACCGCCTCGACAAGGGCAGCGACGCTGCAGGGTCTTGGTCTAGCAGTGGCGTCAAACGCCACGATGTCTGCGCCCGCCTCGCAAAGCTGGCGAACGTCCTCCAGCGTCGGCGTGATGTAAATCTCGGAATCCGGATGCTCGATCTTGGTAATGCCGATGACAGGGACGCTGACGGCATTTCGCACGGCCGACACATTTGTGACGCCCTCGATACGAACCGCCCTCGCGCCGCCCAACACCGCCGCCTTGGCAAGTGCGACAATGTGATCTGTCGGCTGCAAGGGGCTGCCGTCAGCCGCTTGACAGGAAACGGCAAGTGTTCCGCGCAAGGCTTCAAGGATGCTCAAGTTCCAATACCCTTCGTCTCAAATTCGAGGTCACGGTATCATAGTGAAATAAACCGTCAAGAAATTATTTATGATGAAAATTTCCGCCAAAAAATAAGAGCAAAAATCAACCCGGCGAAAAGGGGCGCTCGCAGGGGTCTTAAATGTTGCGGTCGGTAACGCTTTGGGCGGTGTCGAGAATGGTAATCAGACGGTCCGGCTCAGCCATCGTCATATAGGACGCCAGAGCATCGACAATTAGTAACTGGCTGATCTTCGAGGGAAAGGCGCCCCCGGTGAGCGGTGTCTCCGGCCAGGATGCCAACAGCACATGCGTGCAAGTGGCTGCCAGCGGGCTTTTCGATCGATTGGTGATTCCGATCACGCGCGCGCCCCTCGCATGCGCAAGCTCGGCAATCTTGACCGTATCAAGGGTCGAGCCCGAACTTGAAATCAGGAAGTAGACATCAGCGGGATTTGAGGTGGCAGCGGCCATAGTTGCCAGATGCGCGTCACGGGCGATATGGGAATGCACACCCAGGCGTGCGAGCTTGTATTCCAGATATTGCGCTGTGATCGCCGAAGCGGCGACGCCAAAAATCTCGATGTGTTTTGCCTGCAGCAATTCCTGGGCTACGGCTTGTATTATGCTACGGTCGAGCAGCCGCTCCGTTTCATCGAGGGCCGTTCTTGCGGTCTCCACAAGATTCTGAACCGGATCTCCCGTTGATATCGGGACGCTGGTCTGGCTCTGTGTCGCCAACTCCTGCGCCAAAGCCAGCTTGAAATTCTGGAACCCGGTGAATCCCAGTTCACGGCAGAACCGCATCACGCTGGCTTCCGAGGATTGCGCGTCTTCTGCAAGCTCGGTGATACTTTTGTAAAGCACCGCCTGCGGGTCTTCCAACGTGTAATCTGCGACACGCTGTAGCGCGCGCGTCATGTTCGGAGCGCGTGAGCGAATACTCGCGACGAGAGCCATATGCGGTGTCGGATTCACGTGATGTCCTTAAAAATGTTCTCCGACCCAGGGGGACGGGCCGGAAAATATGCGGTCGCATGCCATTACGCCATCACGATCACCGTTTATCCACCCTGCTCTTGCAAGAAAGCTCGCGGAGCGAAAGCCGCTATAGAGTGTTGCAAGATGTTCACTTGCGATTTTCACGACGGGTGAGCCGGCTTCATGTGTTCGGCAATACGGTGTGCCGTTTTCGATGGAGAGCGATAGCGTCTCGACCTGATCGCCCGTCATTATCTCCAATGTGATCTGCTCGGTCACGGAGTTGTAGCCACGCGCCAGAAGCGCGTCCCTTGCGGAAAGGACCCGCATTAGAAACTCCTCCTGGTGGACCAGACGCCATCCCTTGTCCGGCATCGCGAAGACCAACTTGTCCTGCGCCGAACCGTGCCACCGCACCCGCGGGTATACGGTCGAGAATGTCCCCAAAAACCGCAATATGCACCGAGCCGCCCGTCCGGACAACGCCGCCCAATCCCGAATGGCCAGACATTCGGGATTACTCGTATCGATGATCACATATGCGACGTCATCGTCGCTGTCGAAGACGTAAACGGACGTCGCGGGATCGGGCCACGTCAAAAGAAGGGACCATTGTGTTGCACTGCGCCGCAGATTACCCGCCTCCACTGCGCATTGTCGCTCATGAATAGAGGCCAAGGTCGGCAACGCGGCAGATAGCGTCAGCTCGCGGCAACGGTACTTTTCCTTGATTTTATAAAGCTCTGACGTTTCCGCTTCGTAGATGATTTCCGATCCGGCCAATTCATATCCGCCTCTTCGATAGACGGGGCGGGTTGATGCAAATAAGGTTGTGAGAAATGCGCCTCTGCTGGTAGCGATCGCACCCGCATGCTCCAGGATGATTTCTGCGAGACCCATGCCGCGGTATTCGGGTAGAATGGCCACATGTGCAATGTTGCATGCTGGCACGGCTCTGCCACCGAACCAGTGCCCGGTGGTGATGAGAGCGAAGACCGCCGCCGGCCTATCCTCATGGTCGGCGATATAGAAATTTTCGAGGCCCACCTTGCCCACATAGGCTTCAGTCTGTTGCACCGTAAACCCGAAGGACGTTGCATAGGCCTTCACGATGAAATCCGCATCCTGTGTTACTGCAATACGTGACGCCATGGTTCGCCTTGGTGATAATTGCCAGAAAAATTCCAACTCTGAAAAATATTTTTATACGAACGATGCGCAGCTGTCGAGGCCGCCAACCTATCGGCTCGGTCATTTCCCGGAACGCCGACTAGGCGGCGGTGACAATTGCGGCAAATTGCAAAGAGCAGTGGTGCGCGCAAACCTAAATCGGGACGAGTTTTCAAAAAGGATGAGCGCCCACACGTCTCGTTGACATGCAGGCGCTCTGATTGAGCAACGGGGCCGCCACCGTCGGCCCGCTGCCGGTCGTCAATGCCGGTTGGTGACGACGACGGGGATCAGCAAGTCGCCCCAGTGGCCGTCGCCGCCGTGATGACGGGCCGAGCGCACCAGTTCGACCGAGACACCGGCCTCGACGGCCTTCATGACCGATTGGTTCAGCCGGTGCAGGTCGTTGGCGAGCATGCGGATCGTCGTCTGCTGATCCTCGCTCATGCTGCTTGCCTGCTCCTCGGCCCGTTCCCTGACGCGTGTGATGGATGCCATGATCTTCTCCTCCTCTTCGAGTTATTCCGCAGCCGGCTTGAACTGCGCATGTTCGGTCGAGCCGTGCATCGCCGTGGTCGACGACCGGCCACCGGTGATGGCGAGCGACACGGCGTCGAAATAGCCGGTGCCGACCTCGCGCTGATGTTTGGTCGCGGTATAGCCATTGACCTCGGCGGCGAATTCCGCCTGCTGCAGCTCGGAATAGGCCGACATCTGCCGCTGCCGGTAGCCGCGCGCCAGTTCGTACATGCCATAGTTCAGCTGGTGGAAGCCGGCGAGCGTGATGAACTGGAACTTGTAGCCCATCGCCCCGAGTTCGCGCTGGAACCGTGCAATCGTCGCCTCGTCGAGGTTCTTCTTCCAGTTGAAGGAAGGCGAGCAATTATAAGCGAGCAGCTTGCCGGGATGGACCTTGTGCACGCCTTCGGCAAAACGCCGCGCCTGCTCGAGGTCCGGCTTCGAGGTCTCGCACCAGATGAGATCGCAGTGCGGCGCATAGGCGACGGCGCGCGCGATGCAGGGCTCGATGCCGTTTCGCACCTGATAGAAACCTTCGACGGTGCGGCCGGCATCATAGTCGACAAAGGGCTGGTCGCGCTCATCGATGTCTGACGTCAAGAGCTTTGCCGCTTCCGCGTCGGTGCGGGCGATCACCAGCGTCGCAACGCCCATGACGTCGGCGGCAAGCCGCGCGGCGTCGAGATTGCGGATATGGGCGGCCGTCGGGATCAGCACTTTGCCGCCGAGATGGCCGCATTTCTTCTCCGAGGCGAGCTGGTCCTCGAAGTGAACGCCAGCGGCACCCGCCTCGATATAGGCCTTCATGATTTCGAAGGCGTTGAGCGGTCCGCCGAAGCCTGCTTCGGCATCGGCAACGATCGGCGCGAACCAGGTCTCGACGGAAAGTCCCTGGGCTTCCGCGGTCTCGATCTGATCGGCGCGCTGCAGCGTGCGGTTGATGCGTTTGGCAAGTTCCGGACCGGCATTGGCCGGATAGAGGGACTGGTCGGGATACATCGCCGATGCGGTATTGGCGTCGGCCGCCACCTGCCAGCCGGAGAGATAGATCGCCTTCAGCCCGGCGCGCACCATCTGCATGGCCTGGTTGCCGGAAAGTGCGCCGAGCGCATTGACGAAATCCTCCTGATGCAGAAGCCGCCACAACCGGTCCACCCCCATTTCGGCCAGCGTATGGCTGAGCGCCACCGAGCCCCTGAGCCGCCGCACGTCATCGGCCGAGTACGGCCTCTCGATGCCGTCGAAGCGGCCTGCTGATGCGTTTGGAACAAGCTTGTAAAAATCCGTCATGCTGCTCTCCTCACTAAAAAGCCCGATAAAGGTGCTGCATGACAAGATTGACAATATGAGCCGCAATGACCAGAAAAACCTTTGATTTCCTGTCCGGAAAGAGGTTAAGATGAGGAGGATTGACAGAGTGGCGCTGTGAATTTGTAAAATTTTGTAAATATGAGCGCTCCTTCCTGTCAAAGGGTGTGACATGGCGGAACGGAAGATATTCGCAGGCCCGAAGGTCAGGCGCATCCGCAATGCGCTGGCGCTGACGCAGACCGCCATGGCCGAGGCGCTTGAAATATCGCCGTCCTATCTGAACCTGATCGAGCGCAACCAGCGGCCGTTGACGGTGCAGCTCCTTCTCAAGCTTGCAAGCGTCTACAGGGTCGATCTGGAAGAGTTGCGCGGACAGACCGGCGGCAGTCTCGGCCAGCTCAAGGAGGTCTTTGCCGATCCGCTGCTGTCCGGCGAACTGCCGGGTGATCAGGAATTGGTCGAGGTGGCCGAGGCGGCACCCAATGCCGCGAGCGGCATGATCAAGCTCTACCGCGCCTATCGCGAGCAGGCGGCAAGGCTGTCCGATCTGACGGCGCTGATGGCCGCCGAAGGGCATGCGCCGGTCGCCGCCGGCCGCTTGCCGCTGGACGAGGTGCGCGAGATGCTGGAGCGTCGGTCCGGCTATTTCGGACAGATCGAGATGGCGGCCGAAGCCTTTGCCGCCACGCTGCCCTGGGGCATCGATCTCGCCGCCGGGCTGAAGGACTGGCTGCGCTCCGAGCGCGGCATCGCGGTGCGTGTCTTGCCCGTCCATGTCATGCCGGATCTGCGCCGCCGTTTCGATCGCCATTCGATGCGGCTTTTCATCTCGGAGCGCCTGTCACAGGCCGACCGTGCGCACGAGATCGCCGTCGAGGCAGCGACTCTGGCTTTGCTGCCGGCAATCGATGCCGAGCTCGACGATCTCCCGCTCTCTTCCGCCGAGGCGCGCCGCATCGCCCGCTTCGAGCTTGCCCGCATCGCCGCGCTGGCGCTGGCAATGCCCTATGAGGCCTTTCTTTCGGCAGCGAAGGCGACGCGCTACGATATCGATATTCTGCGTGCGCGCTTCGGCGTCTCTTTCGGCCAGGCGGCCGCGCGCCTTGCCATGCTGCAGCGCCCCGGGGCGGCCGCCATTCCCTTCTTCCTGATCGAGATCGATGCCGCCGGCCACCGGCTGCGCCGGGCAGGCGCCCAGGGCTTTCCGCAGGCCCGTTTCGGCGGCGGCTGTCCGAAGCTCAATATCCATGCCGCCTTTCTGCAGCCGGGCCAGATCCTCGCCGAAACGGTCGTCATGCCGGACGGCGCATCCTTCCTGACGGTCGCCCGCACCCTGGAGGGACCGAGCGTCGAATTCGGCGAAAGGGTCAGGCGTACGGCGATCCTGATCGGCTGCGACGCTGCCCTTGGCGAGGGTGTGGTCTACGGGCAGGCGATGGCGCTCGAACCGGTCGCGGTCGGTCCGGCCTGTCGCCTTTGCGAGCGGCGCGGCTGCCTTTCCCGCGCCGAGCCGCCGGTGACGAGACCGCTCGGGCTCGACGAGACGGTGGCAGGCCTCAGCGCCTTCGATTTCCAGTGATTGCGAAATCGTTGAAGGCGCAGGATTTTACGCTTGTGGGCTGTGAAATTCCTTCTTAGTCTGCGTTGAAAACCAGAGGGAAAAGATACCCCGGGTGCGGAATCTTTGAACAAAACAGGAGAAGTCATGAGGTCAACCATCCTATGCGTGACGGCCGCCGCCGTTACCGCACTCCTTGCTGCCGCGCCGGCCTATGCGCAGGACCGCGTAGTCAACGTCTACAACTGGTCGGATTATATCGACGACTCCATCCTGACCGACTTCACCAAGGAAACCGGCATCAAGGTCGTCTACGACACGTTTGATTCCAACGAGACCGTGGAAACCAAGCTGCTTGCCGGCGGCACGGGTTATGACGTCGTCGTTCCCACAGCCGACTTCCTGCAGCGCCAGATCCAGGCCGGCGTCTTCCAGAAGCTCGACAAGTCGAAACTGCCGAACATTTCCAACATGTGGGATGTGATCCAGCAGCGCACCGCCGAATATGATGCGGGTAACGAACACGCGGTCGATTACATGTGGGGTACGGACGGCATCGGCTACAACGTCAAGAAGGTCGCTGAAATCCTCGGTCCCGATGTCAAGCCGGGCCTCGAAGTGATCTTCGATCCGAAGGTCGCCGAAAAGTTCAAGGATTGCGGCATCTACGTTCTCGACACACCGAAGGACGTCATCTCCACGGCGTTCCGTTATCTCGGCCTCGACCCGAACTCCACAAAGGCTGAGGATTTCAAGAAGGCCGAAGAGCTGCTGACGGCCGTCCGCCCCAATATCCGCAAGTTCCACTCGTCCGAATACATCAATGCGCTTGCCAACGGCGACATCTGCATCGCCTTCGGCTATTCCGGCGACATGCTGCAGGCTCGCGACCGTGCGGCCGAAGCCAAGAACGGCGTCGAGGTCAATTATTCGATCCCCTCGCAGGGCGCCCAGATGTGGTTCGACATGATGGCGATCCCCGCCGATGCGCCCCATGTCGCGGAAGCCCACGAGTTCCTGAACTACTTGATGAAGCCTGAGGTCATCGCCAAGGCGAGCGACCACACCTTCTATGCCAACGGCAACAAGGCTTCGCAGCAGTTTGTCAGCAAGGAGATTCTGGAAGACCCGGCGATCTATCCGACCGAGGAGGTGATGAAGAACCTCTTCACGGTCAAGCCGTGGGATCCGAAAACGCAGCGCCTGGGGACGCGCCTCTGGACGAAGGTCGTCACCGGCCAGTAATTCAGCCTTGGGCCCGGACGGAAACGTCCGGGCCTTTCAATTACCGGCCGGGGTGGAGGCCGGCAGAACCTTGTATTTCGGGGAATAATATGAAGTCTCTCGGCAATATCCGCCGCGCTTTTGCGCCATGGACCGATCCGTCTGCAAAACCCTTCATTGCTTTCAAGAATGTCACCAAGCGCTTTGGCGATTTTACCGCCGTCGACGATCTGTCGCTGAACATCTATCACCGCGAGTTCTTCGCGCTGCTCGGCGCGTCGGGTTGCGGCAAGTCGACGCTCCTGCGCATGCTCGCCGGTTTCGAGCAGCCGACCTCGGGCGAAATTGTTCTCGACGGCACCGATATGGCCGGCACGCCGCCCTACAGGCGTCCGGTCAACATGATGTTCCAGTCCTATGCGCTTTTCCCGCACATGACGGTCGAGAAGAATATCGCCTTCGGCCTGAGGCAGGACGGCATGTCGAAGGACGAGATGACTGACCGCGTCTCGCAGATGCTGAAGCTGGTCAAGCTTGAGCAGTTCGCCTCCCGCAAACCGAACCAGCTTTCCGGCGGCCAACGCCAGCGCGTGGCCTTGGCTCGCTCGCTTGCCAAGCGCCCGAAGGTGCTGCTGCTCGACGAACCGCTCGGCGCGCTCGACAAGAAGCTGCGCGAGGAAACCCAGTTCGAGCTGATGGACCTGCAGCAGAACCTCGGCCTCACCTTCGTCGTCGTCACCCACGACCAGGAAGAGGCGATGACCATGGCCGACCGCATCGCCGTCATGAGCCATGGCAAGGTCGTGCAGGTAGCGACGCCGGCCGAAATCTACGAGGCGCCGAATTCCCGCTTCGTCGCGGATTTCATCGGCGACGTGAACATTTTCGACGGCAAGGTCGCCTCATCGGGCAACGGCACCATCGAGATATCAATCGACAGCGGCTTTAGCGTGCGCGTCGCCGCTTCCGAGACACCCTCGGCCGGCAGCGCCGTCGGCTTCGCCATCCGGCCGGAAAAGATGCGGGTCGGGCGCACGCCTCCCGCCAACGCTTCGGTCAACGCCGCCAGGGGCGAACTCTGGGACATCGCCTACCTCGGCGACATGACCGTCTTCCATGTGAAATTGCAGAGCGGCAGTATCGTCAAGGCCTCGTCCCTCAATGCGCAGCGCTCCGTCGACGACCCCTTCACTTACGATCAGGAAGTCTGGGTCTCCTTCGACGAGAACGCCGGCATTCTGCTGAAGGATTGACATCATGGGCAAGCTAACCTCCGGCCTCTACAATCGCCTCGTCATCGCCATTCCCTATACTTGGCTGCTGCTCTTCTTCCTGGCGCCTTTCTTCATCGTCTTCCGCATTTCGCTGTCGACGACGGCGATCGCCATGCCGCCTTACGAGCCCGTCTTCTCACTTGCCGACGGTTGGGCCGGGCTCTGGAGCAAGATCGGAGAGCTCTCCTTCGACAATTACAGCTACCTCACCGAGGACTCGCTCTATTTCAATGCCTATGTCTCGAGCGTGGTGATTGCCGGGATCTCCACCTTCCTGACCCTGCTGATCGCCTATCCGATTGCCTATGGCATGGCACAGGCGCCGCGTAGCATCCGTCCGACGCTGGTGATGCTGGTCATCCTGCCGTTCTGGACGAGCTTCCTGATTCGCGTTTATTCCTGGATCGCGATCCTGAAGCCGGAGGGGCTTTTCAACCAGCTTCTCCTGTCGCTGTACATCATCGACAGCCCGCTGATCATCCTCAACACCAATACCGCCGTCTATATCGGCATCGTCTATTCCTATCTGCCCTTCATGGTGTTGCCGCTCTATTCGGCTCTGGAGAAGATGGACGGTACGCTGATCGAAGCGGCGCAGGATCTTGGGTGCACGCCGATCAAGGCCTTCTGGCGCGTCACCTTTCCGCTGTCGATCCCCGGTGTGGTGGCCGGCTGCATGCTGGTCTTCATCCCCGCCGTCGGTGAATTCGTCATTCCCGACCTGCTCGGCGGTTCGCAGACGCTGATGATCGGCAAGACGCTCTGGAACGAATTCAACGCCAACCGCGATTGGCCGGTCTCCTCGGCGGTAGCAACGATCCTGCTGATGATCCTGGTGATCCCGATCGTCTTCTTCCAGAACGCCCAGGCCAAGGCCGAAGAGCGGGGGAAATAAGTCATGCTGAAATGGACCCGTTTCAACATCATCTCCGTCACGCTCGGCTTTGCCTTTCTCTACCTGCCGATCGTGCTGCTGGTGATCTTCTCCTTCAACGAATCGAAGCTCGTCACCGTCTGGGGCGGCTTCTCAACCAAGTGGTATGTCTCGCTGCTCTCGAACCAGGGCCTGCTCGACGCCGCCTGGGTGACGATCCGTGTCGGCCTGCTGTCGGCGACGGTCGCAACCATCCTCGGCACCATGGCGGCGCTGACGCTGGTGCGCTACACCCGCTTTCGCGGCCGCATGCTGTTTTCGGGCATGATCTACGCGCCGCTCGTCATGCCTGACGTCATCACCGGCCTGTCGCTATTGCTGCTCTTCGTCGCGATCGGTTTCGACCGCGGCTTCTGGACGATCACGCTCGCGCATACGACGCTGACCATGTGCTTCGTCGCCGTCGTCGTGCAGTCGCGCCTGTTGAGCTTCGATCAATCGATCGAGGAAGCGGCGCAGGATCTCGGCGCGCCGCCGGTGCGGACCTTCTTCGAGATCACCCTGCCGATCATCGCGCCGGCTGTGCTCTCCGGCTGGATCCTTGCCTTCACCCTGTCGCTCGACGATCTGGTGATCGCCAGTTTCACCTCGGGGCCGGGCGCCACCACGCTGCCGATGAGGATCTACAGCCAGGTGCGCCTCGGCGTGACGCCGGAGATCAATGCGGTGTGCACGATCCTGATCGCGATCGTGACCGTTGGTGTCATCTGCGCCTCGATCGTCACCAAGCGTCAAGAAATCCAGCGCCAGCGGGACGAGCGTGCAGCCGCCGCCGGCGCCTGAGCCTAGAGCATTGATGCCGAAAAGTGTGAGCGCTCTATTGCGCCTGAGGCGTATTGCCGAAAAGCGGAACCGGCGAGATCACCGGGTTCGGCCATGAGCCGCCGATGAAGAACGGCAGAAGTGGCAGCTCCGCCGCCTTGGCCGGATCGGTCGCCGCCAGCGATCCGGAAAGCGCCAGCCCGTTCGACTGATAGGTGATGACGCCGGAAAGCGTCAGCGTCTGCGTGGCGCCGGCGATGCGGGCGTCGTGCATTTCGGCGGAACCGTTGGCGAAATCGGCCTGAAGGTTGAGCTGGTTGAAGGCGAAGGCGCCGCCTGCTGCAGCGCTCAGCGGAAAGAACGGTTTTTCGGCCGCCTGCGTCCGCAGTGCTGTGGCATCGATGCCGGGAATCGTGCCTTCCCTCGTCCAGAAGTGCAGCTTGCCGGTGACGTCGGCAAGGCCGGTCGTCCAGATCGCCTTCGGCGACTGGAGGTCGAGATCGAGCGATCCGGTTGCAAGCGGCAGCGGACCCTTCAGCTGCAGGCGCTCGGCAAGGGCTGCGAAGTCGGCATTGCGGATCGACAGCTGCAGCTTGCCGCCGCCGTCGAAGTCGCGCTGCGTCGCTTCCAGATGCGCGGTCATTTCACCGCCTTCGAACTGGCTGTCGCCTATATCGAATTTCGCCTCGCCGCCGGCAACGATCATGCTGGCGCCGACATCGGAGAGCTCGAAGAGACCCATCTGCGCGCGCCGCGCCGAAAGCCTGACGTCGACATCGAGCACCCGCAGCGGTCCGCTTATGCCGGCGGAGATTTCCTCCGCCTCGCCGGCGGCGAGCCTGAGCGCGAAGGCGTCGAGGAAGGGCTTGAGGTTCATCTGGTCGAAGGCAAGCGTGCCGCCGATTTTCGGTCGTTTGCCGGGTTGGGTGAAAAGGTCCATCACCCCGGTGGCGCTCGCTTCGTTCAGCGAGAGGCTGAGATTGTTGAAACGCAGCCCGTTGCCCGACGACATGATGTCGGATTCCAGCGAGGCGCTCTTCAGCGTTGCGATGCCGGGGATCGATTTGCCCGACCATGTCAGAAGTGCGGGCACATCGGGAATGCTGGCGGTGATATTGCCGGAAAGGGCCGAAAGATTGGCGATGCTGGCAATGCCCTGGAAGTGCGCGGTCAAAAGGTTTGATGTGAGCGACGTCCGTGTCTCGGCATTCCTGCCGGCAAAGGCGAGCAGCGGCTGGCGCGAGGCGAAATCGACCTTCAGGTCTTCGCCGTTGATACGTGCGATGACCACCGCCGAGATCGCGCCGGATAGTCTCGGCCAGGCGATATCTGCGGTGACGCTGTCGAAATGATAGGTCGTGGCGGACTTGATGTCGGTGACCACAAGCGTGCCGTCCTCGACGGTCACGGCGCCGATCTCGGCATCGAGATCGGGATCGAGCACCTCAGATCCGTTTTCGTAGCGTACGCCGCTGATCGCGCGTGCGAGCAGGCCGGCATAACTCCAGTCGATCAGCCCTTTTTCGTCGCGCGTCAGCGCCAGGTTGGGGCGCACCAGGTGGAATTCGTGGAAGCTCGTCCGGCCTCTCAACGCGTCGATGAGGCTGAAATCCGCCGACAGGCTTTCAATGTTGCCGAGCAGCTTGTCGCCGCTTTCGCGCGGTTGGCGGATGGTGATCTGGTTCAGCGTGATGCGTGGCGTCGGCCAGAATTCGAGAACCGGACTGCCCTTGATCTCGGCATGGTAGCCCGTCCATTTCGACAGCGTGTCCTCGATGCCGGAGCGCACGAAGCCGGTCGAGATGAGATAGGGTGCGGCAACCCTGAGCGCCACGAAAAGCGCCAGCGCGATCAGCAGGAACACCGTCGACAGGCGGGCGAAGGCCGGAAGCCAGCGCGAAACGGGTCCGATCTTCCTGCGCCACCTGCGATGTCTTGACGTGCTCATGATCTCCGCCGGCAAATTCAGCCGGTCATCCCGTTATGCGCTGATTTCGCCGGATATAGGAAATATCAGGCATATGCAAATCCCTACAGCGCCGCACGTCTTTTCAGACGCGCAAAGGACGCTGTAGCACTTTCAATTAAATAGTTGGAGCATGATGTCGTCCGAAAATCGCTCACACTTTTCGACATCATACTCTAGGCGTCGGATCGCGTCGGTTCCACGCTTTATAATGCAATGCAGCATGATATAAGGACGGCATTGGGGAGGAGGATTGAATGCAGGATAACAGACCACTTTGGGTGCCCTCGGAGGATGCCGTTGCAAAAAGCCCGATCCATGCCTTCATGGAGCGCTGCAATGCCGATTTCGGGCTTTCTCTTTCAGGCTTTGAGGATCTGCATGCATGGTCGGTGGCCGAGCGGGAGAATTTCTGGTCGACCGTCTGGGATTTCTGCGGCGTCAAGGGAGAGCGTGGCGCAGAGGTGCTTGCCAATGGCGACCGCATGCTGGAAGCCCGCTTCTTTCCCGATGCGACGCTGAACTTCGCCGAGAACCTGCTATCGGGCCGCGGCGAGGGTGATGCGATCATCTTCCGCGGTGAGGACAAGGCCGAGGACCGCTGGTCGTGGGACCGGCTGCGCGTGCTGGTCTCGAAGCTGCAGCAGGCCTTCGCAGCACTCGGCATCGGCAAGGGCGACCGCATCGCCGCGATGATGCCGAACATGCCGGAAACCGTCGCCGCCATGCTCGCCGCCGCCTCGATCGGCGCCATCTGGTCGTCTTGTTCGCCTGATTTCGGCGAGCAGGGTGTGCTCGACCGCTTCGGCCAGATTGAGCCAAGGCTGTTCATCGCCTGCGATGCCTATTGGTATTCCGGCAAGTTGCAGGATGTCGGCGCCAAGGTCGCCACGGTCGCAAAAAATCTGGGTGTCTGGACCGTCATCGTCCACTATGCCGGCGATGCGGAGGCCGTGGCGCGTAAGACGCCGGGGGCTTTAACGCTTGAGGCCTTTGTCGCGCCCTATGAGGCAAGGGAGGTCGAGTTCACGCGGCTCGGCTTTTCGCACCCGCTCTACATTCTCTTTTCGTCAGGCACGACAGGCGTGCCGAAATGCATCGTGCATTCGGCCGGCGGCACGCTGCTGCAGCACCTCAAGGAGCAGCGGCTGCATTGCGGCCTGCAGGCGGGCGAGAAGCTGTTCTATTTCACCACCTGCGGCTGGATGATGTGGAACTGGCTGGTCAGCGGTCTCGCCAGCGGCGCGACGCTCTGCCTGTTCGACGGCTCACCCTTCGCCCCCGATGGCAACGTGCTGTTCGACTATGCCGAGGCCGAGAAATTCGCCATCTTCGGCACCTCGGCGAAATATATCGACGCGGTGCGCAAGGGCGGGCTGACGCCGCGCGTCAGCCACGATCTCTCCAGCCTGCGGCTGATGACCTCCACCGGCTCGCCGCTGTCGCCGGAAGGGTTCACCTTCGTCTACGAGGGCATCAAGGAAGACGTACAGCTCGCCTCGATCTCAGGCGGCACCGATATCGTCTCCTGTTTCGTGCTCGGCAATCCGCTGCAGCCGGTCTGGCGCGGCGAGATCCAGGGGGCCGGCCTCGGCCTTGCCGTCGACGTCTGGAACGATGACGGCAAGCCGGTGCGTGGCGAGAAGGGTGAGCTCGTCTGCACCAAGGCATTCCCCTCGATGCCGGTGATGTTCTGGAACGACCCCGATGGCGCCAAATACCGCGCCGCCTATTTCGAACGGTTCGACAATGTCTGGTGCCACGGCGATTTCGCCGAATGGACGGAGCATGGCGGCCTTATCATTCACGGCCGTTCGGATGCGACGCTCAATCCCGGCGGCGTGCGCATCGGCACCGCCGAGATCTACAATCAGGTGGAGCAGATGGAGGAGGTGGCCGAGGCGCTCTGCATCGGCCAGGACTGGGACGACGACGTGCGCGTCATCCTCTTCGTCCGCCTTGCCCCGGATGTGACGTTGACCGAGGATCTCGTCAAGGCGATCAAGACCCGCATCCGCACCGGCGCCTCGCCGCGGCACGTGCCGGCGAAGATCATCGCGGTTGCCGATATTCCCCGCACCAAGTCCGGCAAGATCGTCGAGCTTGCCGTGCGCGAGGTCGTTCACGGCCGGCCGGTGAAGAACCAGGAAGCGCTTGCCAATCCAGAGGCGCTGGGGCTCTTCGCCGGGCTAAGCGAGCTGAAGGATTGACAGCGATCGTAGATTACAAGCTTTCACCCTTTATCAATTTCCTGTCATGGAAACCTTTCGTTAAGAAAGGTTTGTCAAAGGTGAAGCTAACTTGGGGGCCGCACATGAACGATGCGGCCTGGGGCCTTCCGGCCTCCGAAACATGACGTTGATCGACTGAGCTCTTGTTGAACAGCACCAAATTCAAAGGCGGCCTCCTGGCTGCCTTTTCTTTATCAACCGGCCAGCACCCGCTGCGACGGGAAGGTGATCTCGACGAGCGTACCTTCGTTCGGCGCCGAATTGATCGAGAAAACCGCCCGGTTGGCATCCACCATCGCCTTGGTCAGCGGCAGGCCGAGCCCGGTGCCGTCGCCGCGATGACGCGATTGGGTCGAGGAGACCTGCCGGAACGGCTTCATCGCCTGGTCGAGTTCGTTGCGCGTCATGCCGATGCCGGTATCGCGGACCCTCAACACAACGCTGCCATTCGCCTCATAGGACGTCGAAACGACGATCTGCCCGCCTGACGGGGTGAAGCGGATGGCGTTCGACAGGATGTTGAGCGCGATCTGCTTGATCGAGCGCAGATCCGCCACGACCTCGGGCACTGCATGCGACAGCGCCGTGCGGATGATGACGCGCTGGCCGTTCGCCTGCGGCTGTACCAGAGCCACGGCCTCGGAGACCGCCTCATTGAGGCCGACGGCGGCAAAATCGAGATCCATCTCGCCCGCCTCGATCTTCGAAATGTCGAGCAGGTCGTTGACGATATCGAGGACATGCCGGCCGGAGCGGCCGATGTCGTTGGCATATTCGATATAACGCGGATGGCCGATCGGCCCGAAGCGTTCGCCGGCCATCATGTCGGAAAAGCCGATGATGGCGTTGAGCGGCGTGCGGATCTCGTGGCTGACGCGGGCGAGGAAATCGGTCTTGTGGGCGTTGGCTGTTTCGGCCGCACCCTTGGCGTTGCGCAGTTCGTCCTCGGTGCGCTTCCACTGGGTGATATCGCGGATGACGGCGCAATAGCCGTTGGAGGAGGTGAGCTGGCCCATTGTCATGAACAGCGGCACGAAGCCGCCGGCGGCCTCGCGGCCGATGACTTCGCGCCCGTCGTTCAACACGCTTGCCACGCCATGGTCGGAGAGGCCGTTCAGATAGTCTATGACTGCCTTCTGGCTCTCATGGGCAAACAGCATGACGAAGGGTTTGCCGCGCGTCTCCTGTTCGTCGTAATTGAAAAGCGCGCTGGCCGACCGGTTCATCGAACGGATGTCGCCCTCCGTGCCGATGACGACGACGCCGTCGGTCGCCGTTTCCAGGATCGAGCGCAATTCTTCCACTTCGACCTGGAGTTTGGCGACCTTCTCGACCATCCGCTCGGGGCGGCCTTCGGCACGGCCCTCGGAGCGGCCATCGGACCGGTTTGCGTCGCTGCGGCCATCTTCCTTGCCTTCCACCGGCATCAACGCCAGCATCAGGGCGTTGGCGTCTTCCCAGCGCACCGACTGCAGCCGCGCGGTCACCGGCGCCAGCGTATCGTCGGCCTTGACGAGCATCATGGTACCGGAGCCTGCGGCCTTCTCCTCGAGTTCGCGGCGCTGCAGCAGCGCTTCGATGCCGCCCACTTCGCGCAAGGCCTCGAGCGAACCGTAGCCCGTCAGCCGCATGAATTCCGGATTGGCATGGATCAGCGCATCGCCGATATGGATGAGCACGGCAACAGGCAGTTGGTCGACCGTTCCCACCGAAAGCCCGTCCGTCATCTTGATGCGCGGCGGGATGAAGCTGGTGAGAACCTCGATCTGGCTGGCCGTCTCCTCCAGCCCTTCCGTCGCCTCGTCCTCGGCGATGACAGCCGGCTCTTCGGCAGCGCCATCGTCTTCGCGCTCCGCCTCGACGGCATTCTCGAAGATCGCTTGCTGCGGCGCGATCTCCTCGATCGACGGTATGTTCGCCTTGTCGGCAGTGGGTGTTTCGACCTCGAACGCTTCGGGTCCGGAGGCATCTTCGAAGCCGGCCGTTTCCGTGACGGCGGGTTCCGCCGGCGCCGCGGCGTTGGGTTCCATCGGCGCCGGGGCGGCAGGCTCTTCCTTGCGGGTGCCGAAGGCTTCGAGCCGCTTGGCGATCTCGCGGAAATTGGCCTGTTCGGCGGCCGTCAGCCCGGCGCCGGTGTTGTGGAGCTGAACGATCTTGTCGGAGAAACGGCGATTGGGCGTTTCCGAAATCCGAAGCGCCGGCGGCTCTTGCGAAAGTTCCGCTACCGGCTCGGCGGCGGAAACGTCGCCGGCATCGGCGCTGCCTTCCGCTTTTTCGGCAGTACTTTCCTGGTCAGGTGTCTCGATGGCCGCCTGCTCGGTAGCAATCTCTTCCGGCGCCGGCTCCGTCTGTGGTTCGCTTGCCGTAACCGCCTGATCCTCGACCTCCTGCGTCAAGGCGGGATCGATCAGGGGCTCTTCAAGCACTGTCTCCGCTTCGTGTGCCACCTCGGCAATGGTCTCGGCGGGCGGACCGAGGCTCGCTGCATCATGGCCGATACCATCAGGGCCGAGTGTCAGGCCGAGCGCCAGCGGATCTTCCTGCGCATCGGATAGCCGCACGACACCGAAGCCGCGGAAGCCATCGAAGTCGCGGGTGCGGGTATAGGTCGGCAGCGCCGCCAGATCGACCGGAACGACAAGGCTGGTGCCTTCGACTGGCCAGAGGATCGTCTTGCCCGACCATGTGTCGCGGCGGGCGAGGGCCTCGGAAAGCTTGCCGTCAGGATCGAGATTGAAGAGGGCGGCGACATCGCCGAAGGCAGAGCCGATGATGTCGGACGCATGCGGACCGACGGCCTCGGCAAATTCGTGGCTGACCTCGTTGAACCGGCCTTCGGCGTCGATCTTCCAGACGAAGCGCGTGGCGCGGCTGTTCGGCCTGAAGACGAAGCCGGGCTCAGCCTCAAGCTGAGGGGCAGGGGTGGCATCGGGGACCACAGGCGTTGCGATGGCGGGCTCTTCGTGGACTGCTTCCGGCGCGTCTTCGATAGGCGTTTCGCTGGCTTCGGCAGGCGGTTCCGCCGTCGTCGCCGTTTCCACCGTCTCCGCGGAGGTCAAATCGTCCTCGATGACCGCGGCGGGCTCGGTGGTCTCATCCGCGCTGCGATCGATCATGTTGCCGTCGCTCTCCGGCTCCGCATCCGCAGCAGGATGCGTCTCTTCAACCGCCTCGTCTGCGGATGCCGCGGCTGTCTCGGCCGGCTGTTCGTTTTCGCCGGCGATCTCCTCGAGCGTTTCCTCGACCTCTTCGATCCCCGAAACCGCGTCGATGATTTCGGTGAAGCCTGCGGCGGCGATAGGTTCGTCCTGAAGCACTTCAGCCGCCGTCGCGCCTTCTTCCTCTGCGGGCGCATCGACTGGATCGAGCGCGGGCGCATCGACTGGATCGAGCGCGGGCGCGTCCAGCGGGTCGAGATGACCGATCGCGGTCTCCACCGCAAAGAGCAGATTGAGCGCCGGATCGTCGCTGAGCTTGCCGACCGCGGCCGGAAGATTGCCTCTGCCGGTGGCGACAGGTCGCTTCACCAAGCGGTCGGGATGCGCGCCGGCAAGGTTGATCAGGGTCTTTGCCGTTTGCTCGGAGATCCCGAGCGAGGCAAAGCCCGGCGAAGCGGCGATGACCTCGCCATTGGCGCCGATCACCGCCATATGCGTATCGGGATCATCAAGCCCCTGCAGCATCTGGGCCGCCGATGCGCCGGCTGCGAGCGGCTTTGCCGAGACCGGCACCGAAAACAGGATGGCCTTTTCGCCCTGGGAAAGCCGGATCAGTTCGGCTGCCGCCTGCACCTGTGCACGCTGGAAGCCCTTGGCGATGCGGATCATCAGGCTGCGGCTGTCGCCGATATCGGTCAGCTGGCGCGCCGCCGTTTCCAGCTGGCGGAAGGTGATGTCGGTGCGGTCGACCCCCTGATCGAGCAGGTCATAGACTGCCGAATGGCCGAAAAGCTCGGCACCCGCACCATTCGCCCAGAGCAGGCGGGCAAGATCGGCCGAAAACAGCACCATGGCCTCGCCGCGTGAAAAGCGTTCCCGCACCCGTGCATGCACGGCGATATCGATGAACGGATATTGGACTGCGGGCATGTTCGAACCTTGTCGCTGTCGGCCTTCTTAAATTAACGGCTTATTAATAACTGCGAGGCGCATGCCGGTCCAGAAGAGGAGGGGGTTTTCGGCCGGAAAGGTTAACGTCTTGTGCACTGCACAATAATTGTTGCAATGCACAATGGAATGTCTTATATAAGCATCATCCAACTAACGCAGGCAGCGGCTGCCTCAACCCAAAGGATGCGACCCATGGCTACCATAAAGACCGACGACGTTTTTTCAATCGCTTCTTTCGACCCGTCCAAGTTCACGGAATCCTTCCGTGAATTCGCCGAAAAGGGCGCTCAGCAGTCGAAGGATGCCTATGCCAAGCTGAAGACGGCTGGCGAGGAAGCCGGCAAGACGCTCGAAGCCACCGTTCAGACGGCTCAGGCCGGCTCGGTCGAGATCGGCCTGAAGGCGATCGACATCCTGCGCATCAATTCCGAGAACTCGCTGTCGCACTTCGAAGCGCTGCTTGGCGTCAAGTCCCCGGCCGAATTCTTCGAGCTGCAGACCTCGTTCATCCGCAAGCAGGCCGAACTCACCGTCGAGCAGGCCAAGTCGATCCAGGAAACCACCAAGCAGGTGGCCGAAAAGCTCGCAAAGCCCTCCAAGGACGCCGCCGAAAAGGCCATGGCTTCCTTCAAGGTTGCCTGATCGGTCTCTACCGATCGGAGATAAAAGGCTGGACCTCGCGTCCAGCCTTTTTGTATATTGACGAGGAATGGGGCTTGAATTCATCTCCAAGTCCTCGTATGTGACCCCCGTCGCGCCAAGCGCGATATATGCGGTTGTAGCTCAGTTGGTTAGAGCGCAGGTTTGTGGCACCTGAGGTCGGAGGTTCGAGACCCCCCAACCGTACCATCTCCCCACCATCAGAATGAAAACCTGCTTCCTATCGTTTCGATGGAACCCATGTCGCACCGGGTCGTTCTCCATGTTAACGGGAGAATATGTATGTCGAAAACCCTGCTCTACGGTGCGACGAAGATCGACGAGACCAACAGCGCTTATGCGCCGGTCGAAAGTCTCGCTGAGTTCCAGTGGAAGAACCGCGTCTTCATCCTTTTCGCCGACAGGGATAATTCCCGCGCCGCCCGGCAGGAAAATCAGCTGCTCGCCAACCGCTCGGCCCTCGATGAGCGTGACCTGGTGGTGCTGAAGGTTTCCGGCGCCGGCGTCCGTCCGCTCTTCGGTGCGGCTGAGGGCCTCGACGGCGAAGCGATCCGCCGCGATCTCGAGGCGCCGGAGGTCGGCGAATTCGCGGCCTTCCTTCTTGGCAAGGACGGCACCGTCAAGCTCAAGGTCAGCGAGCCGATTACCGAGGGCGAGCTCTTCGCCATTATCGACAGCATGCCGATGCGCGCTGCCGAAACGCTGAAGCCGGACAAATAGCCCCGAACGTCGCGTAAACTGAAATCATCAAAGGGAGGCGGTCATGTCCGTGCCCAACGAACCCATTCCCGATCAGCCGCCGATGCCCGGGCCTGGCTGGAAGCCGGTGCCGCCGATCAAGGAGCCGGAGCCGGACAGGCTGCCCGACGAGGCACCCGTTCCAAATCCCGACGAGAACGACGAACCGGCAAAACACACTTTCGAGGCTTAAAGAAAGATGTGCCGTTCGGCGCTGACGAGTTCCTGCACGAAATCGGCGACGCTCCTGACGCGTAGCAGGTCGCGCGCCGTTTCGTGATAGGTTGTCCAGTAGGCGCGCCGGATCGAAACCTCGGGCAGAATGCGCCGGAGTTCCGGATACTGCCTGGCGATATAATCGTGCAGGATGCCGATGCCGGCGCCTGTTCGTACCGCCTCCGTCTGTCCGATCGCCGTCGAAATCTCGAAGCCTGCATCCCAGCTCCGCATGACTGCGCCGGAAAAATTCAGGGACGCGGTGAAGATCAGGTCTTCGACATAGCCGATGCGGCGATGCGCCTTGAGCGCGTCGATATCGGCAGGTGTTCCCTGGGACGCCAGATAATCCCGCGAGGCATAAAGGCCGAGCGTGTAATCCGTCAGCTTCGAGGAAACGAGCCGACCTTGGTCTGGTCGCTCGAGCGTGATGGCGATATCGGCCTCGCGCAGCGAGAGCGAGAAAGAACGGGGAACCGGTACGAGCTGGATCTTCAGCTCCGGATGGCGCTCGATCAATCTGCCCATGCGCGGCGCAAGAAAGGAAACACCGAACCCATCAGGCGCCCCGACGCGCACAGTCCCGGCAATTGCCGTATCTGTGTGGCCGAGGCTGGCCTGTACTGCGAGCATTTCCGTTTCCATCCGCTCTGCGGATGCCAGGAACACTTCTCCTTCGGCCGTCAGCTCGCAGCCATTCGTGCGGCGGATGAAAAGCCGCGTCTTCAGCGCCTCTTCCAGCGAAGTTAGTCGACGTGAGAGCGTGGCGTGATTGAGCCCCAGCCGCTTCGAGGCGGCAAGGATCTGCCCGGTGCGGGCGACGGCGAGGAAAATACGAACATCGTCCCAGTTCATGACTTGGCACGCATTGCGATCGGATCGACCTCGATAAGCGTCAGCGATGTCACCATGTGCGCCGTCTGGTTCTTGTACTTAAGGAAATGCGGTGTCTGCAGATGGGCCTCGTATGCTTCCTGGTCGGCATAGACTTCAACGATCCGGATCCGGTTCGGGTTGTCCCTGATGGAAACAGCGCTCAGGGAAAGGACGCCGTCTTCCAGCGCGACGGATGCTTCGATTTCTTCCGTGAGCAATGCGCGATAGGTTTCAAGCGTGTCCGGATCGATCTCCAGCTCCGCCATTCGGACCACGGGTTTCCGGCTCATCGGTTTGACCTCCTCTTGGGGTTTGACTTGTTGGCGTGCCGTACCAAGTTTGAAAGCAGCGGCAGCGCCTGATGCTACGATAGGGCTATAATTTACGCACAACGGTTGCTTATATCAGCGCATTGATTTGTGCAAATTGAAGTGCGATTGTCGGCCATCCAAAAACAGGAGGAACACCCATGCGTGAGATCGGTCATTTCATCGGCGGCAAGCAGGTTGCCGGCACCAGCGGCCGCGTGAGCAACGTCTACAATCCGGCAACGGGCGAAGTCCAGGCGACGGTCGCACTCGCAAGCGTCGAGGAACTGCGCGCCGCGGTTGAAAACGCCAAGGCTGCGCAGCCGAAATGGGCTGCCACCAATCCGCAGCGCCGCGCCCGCGTCTTCTTCAAGTTCGTCGAACTTCTGAACAAGCACATGGACGAGCTTGCCGAAATCCTCTCCAAGGAACACGGCAAGACGATCGAGGATGCCAAGGGCGACGTCATTCGCGGCCTCGAAGTCTGCGAATTCGTCTGCGGCATTCCCCATCTCGCCAAGGGCGAGTTCACCGAAGGCGCCGGGCCTGCGATCGACATGTATTCGATCCGCCAGCCGGTCGGCATCGGCGCCGGCATTACGCCTTTCAATTTCCCGGGCATGATCCCGATGTGGATGTTTGCGCCAGCGATCGCCTGCGGCAACGCCTTTATCCTGAAGCCCTCCGAGCGCGATCCCTCCCTGCCGATCCGTCTCGCTGAACTGATGATCGAGGCAGGTCTGCCCGCCGGCATCCTCAACGTCGTCAATGGCGACAAGGGTGCCGTCGACGCGATCCTCACCGATCCCGATATCGGCGCTGTCTCCTTCGTCGGCTCGACGCCGATCGCCCGCTACGTCTATGGCACGGCGGCGATGAACGGCAAACGCGCCCAGTGCTTCGGCGGCGCCAAGAACCACATGATCATCATGCCGGATGCAGACCTGGATCAGGCCGTCAACGCGCTGATGGGCGCAGGCTACGGTTCGGCTGGCGAGCGCTGCATGGCGATCTCGGTTGCCGTTCCGGTCGGCGAAGAGACCGCCAACCGCCTCGTCGAGAAGCTGACGCCGAAGATCGAATCCCTGCGCATCGGCCCCTATACCGACGACAAGGCCGACATGGGCCCGCTCGTCACCAAGGAAGCCTATACCCGTGTTCGCGGGTTGATCGACCGCGGCATCGAAGAAGGTGCCAAGCTCGTCGTCGACGGCCGCGATTTCAAACTGCAGGGTTATGAAGACGGCTATTTCGTCGGCGGTTGCCTGTTCGATCACGTCACGCCGGAGATGGATATCTACAAGACCGAGATCTTCGGACCTGTCCTCTCCGTCGTTCGCGCCGACAACTATGAGGAAGCGCTGTCGTTGCCGATGAAGCACGAATACGGCAACGGCGTTGCGATCTACACCCGCGATGGCGATGCCGCCCGCGATTTTGCCTCGCGCATCAATATCGGCATGATCGGCATCAACGTTCCGATCCCGGTTCCGCTCGCCTACCACTCCTTCGGCGGCTGGAAGGCCTCGAGCTTCGGCGACCTCAACCAGCACGGCACGGATTCGATCAAGTTTTGGACGAAGACCAAGACCGTCACCGCCCGCTGGCCCTCCGGCATCAAGAGCGGCGCGGAATTCGTCATGCCGACGATGAAGTAATCTTCACAAGTTTCCAATCTTCAATCTGCAATCCGGGGGCCTTTCAGCCCCCGGATTTTTCGATTCTAAGTTGTTGATTTTTGCCCGATTTGCTTTCAGATGAGTTGCCGGTCGCGTGATTCCCGTCATGAGCCGGTGGGCTTGTTATGCTTTGGGGGAAGCAAAATATGGATAATCGAGTGTCCGCGGGCGCCGCGGCGAACGAATTCGAGCGTGCAAGGTTCACCGGCACGGCATCGGAATATTTCGGCATCTGGATCGTCAACGTTCTTCTGACGATCGTAACGCTTGGCATCTATTCGGCCTGGGCGAAGGTGCGGCGCAATCGTTACTTCTACGGCAACACCGTCCTGCTCGGTCGCAGTTTTGAATATCACGCCACCGGCAAGCAGATACTCATCGGCCGCCTCATTGTGGTGGCCTTCGTTATCGTGGCCAACATTCTGGCGGTGATTCATCCGCTGTTCTCGCTAGTGACCACGGTCCTCATCCTCATCGCACTTCCCTGGCTGATCGTGAGGGGCCTTCGTTTCAACGCCCGCGTAACCAGCTATCGCAACGTCCGATTTGATTTCACCGGCTCCGCCGGCGGCGCCTTCGTCTCCGTCATGCTCGGAAGCCTAGTCGCCGTCCTGTCGCTGGGTCTGCTGGCGCCCTTCGCCAGCCGCTGGCTCAACCGCTACATCTTCAACAATCTCCGCTACGGCAACCGACCGTTCCAAACGGATCCCAAAGTTAGCGCGCTTTACGGCGCGCTTATCATCCCGGCCGTGATGGTCGTGCTGGGCGCGGTCGTGCTCTCTGCCTTGGTTGCGATCATAGTCGTCGGGATACAGGCTTCTGATGCCGGCTCGGTTGAGAGTGATCCACTTATCTTCATGGTGGTGTCGGGAATGTATCTGGTCGTCTTCGGCCTCATCATCATCTACGGCCTTGCCGGTCTCATCTATCGGGCGGCCGTCCACAACATCGTCTGGTCGTCGACGCAGATCGACGGCCGGCATGTCTTGCGGAGCGATCTTTCCCGGACACGTTACGCCTGGATCGCCATATCGAACGTCGTGGTGACCGTGCTTACCCTCGGCCTGATGCGCCCCTGGGCGGCGGTTCGGCTGGCGCGTTATGTCACCGAGCACACAGCGATCCGCATCGAAGGCGAGATCGGCGAGGTCTTTACACAGTTTGAAGCCAGCGGCACTGCCGTCGGTTCGGAATATATGAGCATGGAAGGGCTTGATTTTGGTTTCTGACGGAGAAACCATCGCGACGGGGGAATGGTATCCGCCGCATTCGAGCGCCGCCGTTCCCGCCCGCCTGCTGTCGCGGGGCGGGCGGCTCATCGCCGTCACCGCGGAAGATGCGGCTCTTTCCGATGGCGCCATCGGAAAGGTCTCCTTTACGGCGCGCGTGGGATCGATCCCCCGGCGTGCGGTCTTTACCGACGGTTCGGTCTTCGAGAGCGCCGACAATGACGCGATCGATGCCTTTCTTCGCGCTGGCGGCAAAAGCGGATGGGTGCATCGGCTTGAGGAGTTTCATCCCCGCATCTTCGTCTTCGCGGTCGCGGTCGTTCTGCTTGCCGTCGGAATCTATCGTTATGCGTTGCCGGCGCTCGTCGAAGTCGCCATCTTCGTGACGCCGCCTGTCGTATCTGAGATGATGTCCTATGGCGCTCTCAACACGCTTGACACGACGGCGCTGTCTCCAAGCCACATAACGGAGATCCGGCAGGCCGAAATCGCCGATCGCTTTCGAAAGGTGGCCGCCAATGCCGAAGGCGGCGCCGACCGCTATGTCCTGAATTTTCGCAACGGAGGATTGATCGGTCCCAATGCCTTCGCGCTTCCCGACGGCAATATCGTCCTCACCGACCAGTTGATCGAATTGGCGGGTGGTGATGACGAGATGATAACAGGCGTTCTCGCCCATGAGATCGGCCATGTCGAATACAAGCACAGCCTCAGGCAGCTCTATCGCGCCGCCGGCGTCGCCGGTCTCGTCATGCTGATTGCCGGCGATATCGGCTCCGGCGTCGAGGATATCCTGACGCAAGGCGGCGGCCTCCTCGCATTGTCCTATTCTCGCGGTGCCGAGGCTGAGGCCGACCGGCGCTCGGTCGAACTGATGCGCAAGGCCGGCATGGACCCCGTCGCGATCGCCCGGTTTTTCGATCTGCTGGAAGCCAAGCTCGGCGATCACTCTCGCACCAGCATGCTGTCCACCCATCCAGGCACGCCCGAGCGCAAGCAGGCGATTCTGGATTACGTCGAGATCCTGGAGCGGGATTGACGTCGCGGCAAATGGCCTCATAAGCTGAATGCGAATTTCATATTTTGGAATTGTTCAAAACTAGCAAACCGCCTATATAGGTCTGAACAGACGAGTCAGGAGAATGGCATGCGGTTGACGAAGCAGACCAACTATGCGGTTCGCATGTTGATGTATTGTGCTGCCAACGACGGGCACTTGAGCCGGATTCCCGAAATCGCCAGGGCCTATGGCGTTTCCGAGCTCTTTCTTTTCAAGATCCTTCAGCCGCTGAACAAGGCGGGCCTGGTCGAAACCGTGCGCGGTCGCAACGGCGGCGTGCGCTTGGGCAAACCGGCCGCCGACATTAGTCTTTTCGACGTCGTTCGGGTGACGGAAGACAGCTTCGCCATGGCCGAATGCTTCGAGGATGACGGTGAGGTCGACTGCCCGCTGGTCGACAGCTGCGGTTTGAATTCGGCGCTGCGCAAGGCGCTCAATGCCTTCTTTGCGGTGCTTTCGGAATATTCCATCGACGACCTCGTCAAGGCGCGTCCGCAGATCAATTTCCTTCTCGGAATCACCGGCGAGCCGGCCTATCGCAAACCCGCGATCGTTGCCCCCGCCGCCTGATCAAAAGACCAGGATGAACTTCTGAACCGCGGTTGCCTCCAGCAACCGCGGTTTTTGTTTTTGCGGGCATCTCCCATGGCCTCCGGAACGGGGAAATGCCGGCTGCGTGTCGCGATGGGCGCGTTTTTATACCAAATGCGACAAAATTTCGGTCTTTTTTGTGCGAATATTTCCGAATGAGGCTGATTTTTGACGGAAAATTTCTAAAATTGTCCAGCTGGAAAAATTTTCTGCGTAGCCCGTTGCTTTCAGTAAATAAATATCGTTCCATCGAGCGTCGACCGAGATGGCAATCTACGGTCTCCAAACATCAAAAAAGAACAACCGGGAAACAATATTATGAAAAAGATCTCTGTCCTGCTGGCAGCGACGGCCTTGATTTCCGTCATGGCGACGTCGGCCTGGTCCAAGACCCTTGTTTATTGCTCCGAGGGCTCGCCGGAAGGCTTCGACCCCAGCCTCTATACGGCAGGCACGACCTTCGACGCGTCGTCGCGCACGGTCTATAGCCGCCTCGTCGAATTCAAGCATGGCGGGACCGAGATCGAGCCGGGCCTGGCTGACAGCTGGAGCGTTTCGGCCGACGGCACGGAATACACCTTCAAGCTTCATCCTGGCGTCAAGTACCAGACCACCGACTTCTTCACGCCGACGCGTGACTTCAATGCCGACGACGTCATCTTCTCGTTCGAGCGTCAGCTCAAGGCTGACAATCCGTGGAACAAGTATGTCGAGGGCGGCTCTTACGAATACGCCGCCGGCATGGGCTTTCCCGAGCTGATCAAGTCGATCGAGAAGGTCGATGACCTCACCGTCAAGTTTGTCCTCAATCATCCCGAAGCGCCGTTCCTCGCCGACCTGGCCATGGACTTCGCCTCGATCGTCTCCAAGGAATATGCCGACAAGCTTGCCGCCGACGGCAAGATGGCGCAGCTCAACCAGCAGCCGCTCGGCACCGGCCCGTTCACCTTCGTCGCCTACCAGCCGGATGCCGTCATCCGCTACAAGGCGAACGAAACCTATTTCAAGGGCAAGGAAAAGATCGACGATCTGGTTTTCGCGATCACCTCTGATGCTGCCGTCCGCGCGCAGAAGCTGAAGGCCGGCGAATGCCACCTCATTCCGTATCCGAATGCGGCCGACGTCTCCGAACTCAAGAAGGACGAGAACCTGACCGTGCTCGAGCAGGCCGGCCTGAACGTTTCCTATCTCGCCTACAACACCTTGATTGCTCCCTTCGACAAGGCCGAAGTCCGCAAGGCGCTGAACATGGCGATCAACAAGCAGGCGATCGTCGACGCCGTCTTCCAGGGTGCCGCAGCCGTTGCCAAGAACCCGATCCCGCCGACGATGTGGTCCTATAACGATGCCGTCGTAGACGACAAGTACGATCCCGATGCGTCGAAGAAGATGCTGGCAGATGCCGGCGTCAAGGATCTGAAGATGAAGATCTGGGCGATGCCGGTTTCGCGTCCGTACATGTTGAACGCGCGCCGCGCCGCAGAATTGATGCAGGCCGACTTGGCCAAGGTCGGCGTCGATGCAGAAATCGTCACCCATGAATGGGCTGAATATCTGAAGCTCTCGTCCGACAAGAATCGCGACGGTGCCGTCATCCTTGGCTGGACCGGCGACAACGGCGACCCTGACAACTTCATGGATACGTTGCTCGGCTGCGATGCTGTCGGCGGCAACAACCGCGCTCAGTGGTGCAACAAGGAATTCGACGATCTGATGACGAAGGCCAAGCTGACGGCCGACGTCGCCGAGCGCACGAAAGCCTATGAGCAGGCTCAGCTGATCTTCAAGAAGGAAGCTCCCTGGAATACGCTCGACCACTCATTGGTCTTCGTTCCGATGAGCAAGAAGGTCACGGGCTTCTTCATGGACCCGCTCGGAATTCACCGCTTCGACGGTGTGGACATTTCCGAATAATAAAAAATCTGTAAACTGCCCGGTCAACGCCGGGTGCGGCCGGCGGTCAGGTTCCCCTGACCGCCGGAAACTATTGGAAAACCTGCTATGTTGCGTTTTTTCATCGGCCGCCTCGCGGTGCTGATCCCGACATTCCTTGGCGTTTCGCTGATAGCCTTCTCGTTCATCCGCATGATCCCCGGCGACCCCGTCATGCTTTTGTCGGGTGAACGTGTGATGGCACCGGAACGTCACGCCCAGATCATGCACGATCTCGGTTTCGACCGGCCCATATATGTGCAGTATTTCGATTATCTCGGAAAAGTGCTGCAAGGCGATCTCGGCACTTCGATCGTCACCAAGCGGCCCGTTCTCGGCGAGTTCTTCACATTATTCCCGGCAACGCTGGAGCTTTCGCTCTGTGCCATCATCATCGCCGTCTGTCTTGGCGTGCCCGCCGGCGTCTTTGCGGCCGTCAAGCGAGGCACGTGGTTCGATCAGAGCGTGATGGGTGTTGCCCTCATCGGTTATTCCATGCCGATTTTCTGGTGGGGTCTGCTGCTCATCATCTTCTTCTCCGGCTATCTCGGCTGGACGCCGGTTTCCGGCCGCATCTCGCTGATGTATTTCTTCAAGCCGGTCACCGGTTTCATGTTGATCGACAGCCTGCTTTCGGGGCAGAAGGGCGCTTTCGCCTCGGCCGTCAGCTACCTCATTCTGCCGACCATCGTGCTGGCGACCATCCCGCTCGCCGTCATCGCGCGCCAGACGCGTTCGGCGATGCTCGAGGTTCTGGGTGAGGACTATGTCCGCACCGCGCGCTCGAAGGGCTTGAAGCCGCTGCGCGTCGTCGGCGTCCATGCGCTACGCAATGCGATGATCCCTGTCATCACCACGATCGGTCTGCAGATCGGCGTTCTTCTTGCCGGCGCCATCCTCACCGAGACGATCTTCTCCTGGCCGGGTATCGGCAAATGGATGGTCGATTCGGTCTTCAAGCGCGATTACGCCGTGGTCCAGGGCGGCCTTCTGCTGATCGCCGGCGTCATCATGCTGGTCAATCTGATTGTTGATGTTCTCTACGGCTTCATCAATCCGCGCATTCGTCACTAGGAGCGGTCCATGAGCACGGTCACCGTCAAAACCGGCCAGCCATCCGCTCTTGCGGAGTTCTGGCATTATTTCTCCCGCAACAAGGGCGCCGTCATCGGCCTGGTGGTGTTCACCATCATCCTGGTCGTCGCAGTCCTTGCGCCGCTCTTTGCGCCGCATGCGCCGAATGAGCAGAACCGTGCGGTGCTGCTCGCCGTGCCGTTCTGGATGGAGGGCGGCAGCGCCTCCTTCCCGCTCGGAACGGACGCCGTCGGCCGCGATATCCTCTCGCGACTGATCTACGGCGCGCGGTTCTCGCTCTTCATCGGCGTCGTCGTCGTCACGCTTTCGGTCATTTCAGGCGTCCTGATCGGCCTCGTTGCCGGATTTTTCCGCGGCAAGATCGATACCGCAATCATGCGCCTGATGGATATCATCCTGGCCTTCCCCTCGCTGCTGCTCGCTCTCGTTCTGGTGGCCGTGCTCGGACCCGGTCTCACCAACGCGATGATCGCGATTTCGCTGGTCAACCAGCCGCATTTCGTCCGGCTGACGCGCGCCTCGGTCATTTCAGAGCGTGAGAAGGAATATGTCATTGCCTCGCGTGTCGCGGGTGCAGGCACCTTCCGGTTGATGTTCAAGACGATTCTGCCGAACTGTCTTGGGCCACTGATCGTTCAGGCGACGCTCGCCTTCTCGGCGGCGATTCTCGATGCCGCCGCCCTCGGCTTTCTCGGCATGGGCGCCCAGCCGCCGACACCCGAATGGGGAACGATGCTGGCTGAATCCCGTGAGTTCATCTCGCGCGCCTGGTGGGTGGTGACATTCCCGGGTCTTGCCATCCTCATCACCGTTCTCGCCATCAACCTGATGGGTGACGGCCTGCGCGACGCGCTCGATCCCAAACTGAAGAGGTCGTGATGTCACTCCTCGAGATTGAAAATCTGACGGTCGAATTCCAGACCTCTTCCGGCCTCTTCCGCGCCGTCGATAGCGTGTCACTCGCCTGCGACAGGGGCGAGATCCTGTCGGTCGTCGGCGAATCCGGCTCGGGTAAATCCGTGGCCATGCTGGCCTTGATGGGGCTTCTGCCCTGGACGGCGAAGATCACCGCCGACCGGATGCAGTTCGACGGCAAGGACCTTCGCGACATCTCCGCCCGCCAGCGCCGCAGGATCGTCGGCAAGGATATGGCGATGATCTTCCAGGAGCCGATGTCGAGCCTCAATCCGTGCTTCACGGTCGGCTTCCAGCTCGGCGAGACCCTGCGCTTTCATATGGGCCTCAACCGCAAGGAGCGCCGCCAACGCTCGATCGAGCTCTTGAACCTCGTCGGCATTCCGGCGCCGGAAGAGCGCCTGTCGAACTTCCCGCATCAGATGTCGGGCGGCATGAGCCAGCGCGTCATGATCGCCATGGCGCTCGCCTGCAATCCGAAGCTCCTGATCGCCGACGAGCCGACGACCGCGCTCGACGTGACGATCCAGGCACAGATCCTCGATCTGCTCGTTCGCCTGCAGAAGGAGCAGGGCATGGCGCTGGTGCTGATCACCCACGATATGGGTGTCGTCGCCGAAACCGCCGAACGCGTGCAGGTGCAGTATGCCGGCCAGAAGGTCGAGGAGCAGCCGGTGAGGGCGCTGTTCCGCGATCCGCATCATCCCTATACCGCAGCTCTGCTCGCAGCCCTCCCCGAACGCGCCAAAGTCGGCCAGCGTCTTCCCTCGATCGCCGGTGTCGTTCCCGGCCAGCATGGTCGCCCGACAGGCTGTCTTTTCGCGCCGCGCTGCGGCTTCGCCACGGTCGAATGCGATCGCGGTGTCGTCCGCCAGGGACCGGAGCTCGGACTGGCGCTCTGCAACTATCCTTTGAAAGACGGCAAGCCGCTCGGACATCCCGGCATCATGGCCGTTGAAACTGCAGGAGATCTCGTATGACGGGCGCCGTTCTCGAGGGCAGGGATCTCGCCCGCTTCTACACCGTCAATCGCGGGCTCTTCAAAGCCGATGCCACCGTCAAGGCGCTGAACGGCGTCAGCTTCAGCCTGCATTCCGGCAAGACGCTCGCCGTCGTCGGCGAATCCGGCTGTGGCAAGTCGACGCTCGCCCGCCTGGTCACGATGATCGAGAACCCGACATCGGGGCAATTGCTGATCGACGGCAAGCCCGCCCATGTCGGCGACCGCAGCCTGCGCAGCCAGGTGCAGATCGTCTTCCAGAACCCTTACGGCTCGCTCAACCCGCGCCAGAAAGTCGGCTCGATCCTCGAAGAGCCGCTGAAGATCAACACCAATCTCGACGCCGCCGCCCGCCGCCGCAAGGTGGAGGAGATGATGGCCCGCGTCGGCCTGCGTCCGGAGCATTATGGCCGTTACCCCCATATGTTCTCCGGCGGTCAGCGCCAGCGCATCGCCATTGCCCGCGCCCTGATGCTGCGGCCGAAGGTGCTGGTGCTCGACGAACCGGTTTCGGCGCTTGACCTGTCGATCCAGGCGCAGGTGCTGAACCTGTTGATGGACCTGCAGAAGGAGATGGGGCTTGCCTATCTCTTCATCTCGCACGGCCTGTCCGTCGTCCATCATATCGCCGACGAGGTGATGGTAATGTATCTCGGCCGTCCTGTGGAAACCGGTCCCGCTGCCGAGGTCTTCGCCAGGCCGCGCCACCCCTATACGGCAGCCTTGCTGTCGGCCACACCGATCGCCGATCCCGATCGCGAAAAGACCCGCATCCGCCTGCAAGGTGAATTGCCTTCGCCGCTGAAGCCGCCGTCAGGTTGCCACTTCAACCCACGCTGCTGGAAGGCGCAGGACCATTGTCGCCAGGTTTCTCCCGAACTAAGGGGAGAGGGTGCACAACAATATGCCTGTCACTTCCCGCTCGATTGAGCGGGAACGCAAGCTAAGGAGGGCTCATGTCGGAGCAGATGAACAAACCCCATGCGATCATCGTCATGGGGGTTAGCGGCTGTGGCAAATCCTCTGTCGGCGAGAAACTCGCCGAAGCCCTGCACCTGGCCTTCGTCGAGGGTGATGCGCTTCATCCCGCCGCCAATGTCGAGAAGATGTCGAAGGGCATTCCGCTGACCGATGAAGACCGGATGCCCTGGCTCGACCGCATCGGCGAAGACATCAAGGCCTCGTTGGAGAAAAGCAAGGGCATCATCGTTTCCTGCTCGGCGCTGAAGCGGCTCTATCGCGACAGGCTGCGAGCTGCTGCCGGCGGCAATCTGTTCTTCGTCTATCTCGAAGGTTCCAGGGCGCTGCTGATGAAGCGTATGGGCGAGCGCAAGGGGCATTTCATGCCGGCCTCGCTGCTCGACAGCCAACTGGCGACACTTGAGGTGCCCACAGGCGAGCCGGGCGTCGTCACCGTCGATATCGACGATACTGTGGACGGCATCGCCGCAACGACCCTCGAAGGTCTCGCAACACTGGGCGTCATGGGTTGAAACGCTGCGGCGAATAGGCCGCGATATCGATGAACGGCGTCTCGCCGGTGATGAGTTCGGCAAGCACGCGACCGGTCACCGGCCCGAGCGTCAAGCCATGATGGGCATGGCCGAAGGCAAACCACAGGCCCTGATGGCGCGGCGCCTTGCCGATAACAGGCATCATGTCCGGCGTGCAGGGGCGCGCGCCCATCCAGGGTTCGGGATCGAGCCTGCCTCCGAGCGGGAAGATCGTGCGCGCCACGGCTTCGGCGCGGTCGAGCTGGACCGGCGTCTTCGGCGCGTCGAGCGTTGCAAATTCCGCCCCTGTCGTCAGGCGGATGCCGCGGCGCATCGGCGCAAGGAGATAGCCGCGTTCGGCATCGAGCGTCCAGTTGTTGAGCACGGCATTGCCTTCGGTGGCATAGTGCATGTGATAGCCGCGCTTGACGCCGAGCGGAAAGGAATAGCCGAGCCGGCGCGTTGCAACGGCCGCCCAGGGGCCAAGTGCCAGCACCGCATCCTCGGCTTCGAGCGGACCTTCCCTCGTCAGGATCTTCCAGCCGGAGCCGAACGGGCCGAGCGAGGCGGCGTCACCCGTGACGAAGCGGCCGCCGATACTTTCGAAATAGCGGCGATAGGCCGATGTCAGCGCATGCGGATCGAGCACCGACCAGGGATCGCGCCAGCGGATGCCGCCGGCGAAATCGCCGGTCATATGAGGTTCGATGCGGGCAATGTCGGCCGGAGTCAGGCTGTCATAATCCACGCCGAATTCATTCTGCCAAAGTGCTGCCTCCGCAAGAGCCCCGTCGCGCTTGGCTTCAGTGCGAAAAATCTTGATCCAGCCGTCCTTGCGGATCAGCCCTTCGGCCTGCGACGCCTCGATCAGGTCCTTGTGTTCGACAATCGAGTTTTCGATCAGCGGCGCGTAGGCCCGGGTAATGATCGCGTGGCGGCGCGCATTGGAATTCCACCAGTAGCGGGCGAGAAAAGCGATCTGGCTCGGCAGCGTGCGCAGGTGATAATGCGCGTCGATGCGGTTATTCAGCGCATAGCGCAGCAAAAGCCCGAGCTGCTGGGGAAAGCCGTAAGGCGCCACACCTTCGCGCTGGATCAGGCCGGCATTGCCGAAAGAGGTCTCGTTGCCCGGATCCTTGCGGTCGATCAGCGTCACCTGCCGGCCGCGCCGCTGAAGATGGATGGCCGTCGAAACCCCGACGATGCCGGCGCCGAGCACGATTGCGTTCTTCGTCATTTCCGCTTGCATTCCGCTTTGTCTAACGCGGTGAAAATGCCCGCGCCGATACCGCGACGCAAACGGAAAATCGCATTCATTTCAAAATCATTGCACTTTTCAGTGCGGCATTTTCAGCCTTGACGCGGACATGGAGGATAAGCGCGTTGAGAAGGGAAAAGACGATCGCGTAAAGCGGCAGGCCGAAGGCGAGGGGAAGGGCGGCGATCTCGCCGACGACGATCGCATAGTTCGGATGGCGGAGGAAGCGATAGGGCCCGGATCTGACGAGCGGCGCGCCGGGCAGGATGATGATACGCGTCGTCCAGCGGTCTTTCAGCGTCGCCAGCACCCAGAGCCGCAGCGCCTGCAGCCCCATGAACACCAGAAGCCAGAAGAGAGCGACCGGCCTGCCCGGTGCAGTGAGCCAAAGGCCGATGATCCAGCCTGCATGCAGCGCCACCATGACGGGATAATGCTCGGGTGCCACCTCTCTGGCGCCCCTGGCAAGAAGCGCCGCCGTGTTACGTCGGGCGAGCACGATTTCCGCCAGCCGCTGCAGCGTCACGAAGGCAAGGAGCGCGATCGACGGCCACATCATGCGACCCTCCTGAGCGTCACGCAGCTGGCCGAAAAGCCCGGCCCCATGGCGATCATCGCGGCGCGCCCCGGCAACCCGGCGCGGATTGCCCGCTCCAGCACGAACAGGATTGTCGGCGAGGACATGTTGCCATATTCGGCCAGCACGGCGCGTTCGTGATCCAGCGTGCCCGGGACCATCGAAAGCGCGCTCTCCATTGCGGCCAGCACCTTCATGCCGCCGGGATGGCAGATGAAGCGGTCGATATCTTCCACCCTCAGCCCGTTGCGGGCCAGAATGGCCTTTACCGCCGGGCCGAGTTCCTTTTCGGCAAAGGGCGGCAGCGATTGCGCCAGTACGATGCCGAAGCCGCCGTCATCGATCTTCCACCCCATGATATCGAGCGTGTCGGGAAAGAGATGCTCGCCGGTCGATTCCACCTCCGCCAGCCCATCTTCGCCTGATCGCAGCACGCAGGCGGCCGCGCCGTCGCCGAAAAGCGCTGTTGCGATGATGTTCGGCCGCGTCAGTTCGTCCAGCCGGAAGGCCAGCGTGCAAAGCTCGATCGAGACGAAAAGCACAACAGTGCCCGGCCGGCTCCGCGCCAGCCTTGAGGCGATCGCAAAGCCTGACACGCCGGCCGCACAGCCGAGCCCGAAGACCGGCACGCGTTCGATATCGGATCTGAAACCCATCCGGCCGGCAAGCTGTGCATCGAGGCTCGGTGTCGTAAAACCGGTGGAGGAGACCGTCACGACACAGTCGACATCGCCGGCCTCAAGCCCTGCCTGGCGAAGGGCCGAGCTGGCAGCCTCGACGAAAAGCCCGCCTGCCACCTCTGCAAAGGCCTGCATCCGGTCTTGCCAGCCATGCGGCTCGTCGAACCAGGCAAGCGGCCGCGCCGCATGGCGTTTGTCGATGCCGGCGCTATCGAAGACGCGGGCAAGATGGCGAAAATCCTCGAAACGGTCGGCAAACAGCCGGGCCGAGGCTTCGACCGCCTGTTTTTGGAAAATGACATGTTCGGGTGTGGCAACGGCGAGGCTGACGAGTTTCACGGTATCGGTCACGGAATTCTCCTTGTCGTTCCCGGCGGAACGAAAAACACGCGGTGCCGATGATTTATTCGACCTCGTCTGCTTCACGAAGCAGTGATGGAGAAAGTGGGGAGGTTGCCGAATAAAGCCAGGCGCAGCGGTGTTCTCTCCTCGCAACGTCACTTTCGAGGAGTTTCCCCATGACGATCATGACAGCCCGCATCGCTTCCCTCCTTCTCGGCGGCTGCCTCGCCGCCTCTGTTTTCTCCGGCCCGGTTTTTGCGATCGGCGATGACAGCAGCACGACGCCAGTCTGCAAGAAGGGCGAGATCTACGACCAGAAGACCAAAAAGTGCATCAAGCAGCAGAGCGCCAACGTCTCCGACGAGAACCGCGCCGACTATGCCTATTCGCTGGCCAAGGCCGGTCGTTATGAGGAGGCGCTTGCCATGCTCGACACGGTCAAGGACCAGAACACCGCCGAAGTGCTGAACTATCGCGGCTATGCCACCCGCAAGCTCGGCCGCACCGACGAAGGCATCTCCTATTACCTGCAGTCGGTAAAGATGGACCCGCAATACGCCAAGGTCCGCGAATATCTCGGTGAAGCCTATGTCATCAAGGGCCAGCTCGATCTCGCCAAGGACCAGTTGAACACGATCAAGGCGATCTGCGGCACCGGCTGCGAGGAATATCAGGACTTGAACGCCGCGATCCTCGACCCTTCGAAGATCTGATCGGCCGGCCACAGCGGGAAAATGGAAGTACGAAAGGGATATCAGAATGTCGGTCGCGCGCACCCATTTTCCTGCCTATAGTCGCGCGAGAATGGAATCGCCGGTTCATCCGGCGGTTTCGAGGGATGCAGGATTGGCGGAGGCGGCCATCGCGAGCGAAGCGGATATCAGGAGCGGCCTGACGGAAAATCTGACAAGGCTCTGGCGTTATGGTCTCGTTCTCTCGCATCAGCGCGATGTCGCCGACGACCTGGTCCAGGCGACCTGCCTTCGCGCGCTGGAGCGCGCCGATCAGTTCATCCCCGGCACCCGGCTCGACCGCTGGCTGTTTTCGATCCTGCATTCGATCTGGCTGAACGAGATCCGCTCCCGCCGGGTGCGCCAGGGCCAGGGGTTCGTCGATGCCGGGGAGACGCTGACCTTCGACGGCGCGCACGACACCGAAACCCATGTGATGGCGGGTCAGGTGCTGAAACAGGTAAATGCGCTGCCCGAGGCGCAGAGGACGGTGGTTTTCCTCGCCTATGTGGAAGGACTTTCCTATCGCGAGGTTGCAGGCATATTGGATATCCCGATCGGAACCGTGATGAGCCGGCTGGCGGCCGCCCGCGCCAAGCTCTCCGACGCCGGACCGGAAGGGGGACGGCAATGACGACGAAACAGACCATTCCCTCCGACGAGGACCTGACCGCCTTCATCGACGGCGAACTGACGGCTGAAGAGGCCGCCCGCATTGAAGCCATTGTGAAGGAAGACGAGAGCACCGCCGAGCGGCTGGAATTCCTGGCGCGCGCCAGCCTGCCCTTCAAGCAAGCCTTCGCCCCGCTGCTCGCCGAAGCCCCGCGCGAGAAACTGGAGACGATGCTTGCCGCCATCCCGCCGCAGCAGAGCGCAAAATCCGGCCTCACACCCGCATTCGCCACTCGTCGCCGCTTCCTCGGCGCGCTCGCCGCCTCGCTGGTCGCCGGCATCGCCATCGACCGCGCCGTCATCGGCATCGGAGCACGCTTTTCGGCAAAGGACGAAAACAGCGAATGGCGCGCCGTGGTCGCCGACTATATCTCGCTCTATACCGCCGAAACGTTCGCCGGCCCCGCCCCCGGCAGGGAGGATCAGGCCGCCCAGCTCGGCCCGCTCGACGAAAAGCTCGGCCTGTCGCTCTCCCCCGAAGCCGTCTCACTCCCGGGCATTGATTTCAAACGCGCCCTGCTGCTGCAATATGACGGCAAACCGCTCGCCCAGATCGCCTATCTCGACCCCGAAACTGGCCCGATGGCGCTCTGCATCGTCAAGTCTGACAAGGGGCCGAAGGCGCCGGATCTCGAAAGCCGCAAAGGTATGAATGTCGTCTACTGGTCGAACGCGACGCACGCCTTCATGCTGATCGGCCGCATCCCCGTAGACCGGGTGCAGGAATTGGCGGAGAACGCCCGGAGCAGGCTTTCAAGCTGACCAGCTTAGCGGAACTTTAGCTTCGCCCATTTTTCTTGGGGAGCGCGTTTGAGCTTCAAATTGACGCTTTGAACAAGGACACCGGCTTCATGACGGTCGGACAGGACGCTGTCGTCAAGCTCAAAGCCTTCCCTTCACTCGCTACGGAACGATCACAGCCCACGTCACCAAGATTGCGGCAGATGCGATCCTGGAACCCGACGCGGTACGCCGTGAGGGCGACCCCACGGCACAACAGGCGGAGACGACGTTCGGTGGCGCCGAAACAATGCGGCCCCTCTGGCTTTCCCGATATCACCAAGCCTGAGACTTATTAAATTTCAGCAGATGACCGTAACGTCAATTTAATGCCGCCGTGGCAGCAATTGCGGAGGTTCGGACGGGCGAGCACAGCATCCTGGAATATGTCTTCCGGCCTTCGATAGAGGTTGCGGACAAGGCGGTTCATGAGCGGTAGTAACTAAGGTCGAAAACTTTCCGAAGCGAATTAAAGCTTTTAGTTGAATTTTCCTCTGATTTCGGGCAGAGGGAAACTGGCATTAGGCGCGGCCGAACGGATTAGGCAAACGGGTATTTTATGACGGACCTTATTACTCCGACGAAGATCGTCAACACGACTGGCGATAATAAAGTTGACGGGCTTCTTGATGTCTTTGCCTGGGACGGAACGATAACCTATGCGTTTCCCACAACTTCGGCATCTTATTCCTATGGCCCCGAAAAATACCATTCTTTCTCTTCAATTTCGTCACAGCAGCAGTCTCTCGCCTTGTACTTTATGGAGCAATCCTACGGGAGTGCGGCAAATGACGGCTTCTCCGTCGAGGGGTTCACGAACGCCAACTTTGAGGCGGGAAGCGCGGGTACAGCAACGGTGCGGTTCGCTCAATCGTCTTTGCCTGACACGGCATGGGCCTATTTACCAGCTAGCGGCGAGCCAAGTGGTGATGTCTGGTTCGGGACCGGATATGCTGGCACCGAAGATGATCTTCGCTTTCCGAGGTTCGGCAACTATGCAGGCCATACCTTGGCGCATGAGCTGGGTCACGCTCTCGGGCTGAAACATGCTCACATGGCGGGTGATTTCAATGGGATAGTCGTTCCGAGCGCCTACGACTCGCTCGAATATACGATCATGACCTATCGCACATTTATCGGAGACGATGGGAGTTCGGCCAAGTATGAGCATGATGGCGCGCCACAAAGCTTCATGATGCTCGACATTGCCGCCCTGCAGGAAATGTATGGTGCGGACTACACGACGAACGGTGGCGATACTGTCTATAAGTGGAATCCGAACCAGGGCATCACCTATGTCGACGGCGTTGCGGCCATCACGCCCGCTGCCAACAGGATCTTCGCGACAATCTGGGACGGCGGCGGTATCGATACCTACGACCTGAGTGCCTATACGACCGGCCTTAAAATCGACTTGCGAGCAGGGGGGTACTCGGTCTTTTCCCAGGGCCAGCTGGCCGATCTGGGCGGAGGTCCGAATAATGGCTATGCCCGCGGCAACATTTTCAACGCCCTTCTTTATCAGGGCAACGTCGCGTCGTTGATTGAGAACGTTCAGGCCGGCTCCGGCAACGATTCGATTGTAGGCAATGAGGCGGACAATACGCTCTGGGGCAATGCCGGAAATGATTCGCTTTCCGGCGGTTCCGGCAATGACACATTGATCGGCGGAACGGGCAACGACACCTATATTGTCGATGATCTGGTCGACGTGGTCACCGAAGGGCTGAATGAAGGGACCGATCTGATCAGGACGGTGCTTTCTTCCTATGCCTTGACCATCAATGCCAATGTTGAAAACCTGACCTTCACCGGCACTGGCGCTTTTACCGGAACTGGAAGTAGCCTCGCCAACACGATCACCGGCGGCGCCGGCAACGACACGCTGGATGGCGGCGCCGGCAACGACACGCTGATCGGCGGTGGCGGCAACGACATCTATGTGGTCGACGCTGGCGGCGATTTTGTGGTCGAGAGTGCGAACAAGGGGACGGACACCGTCCGGACGGCGCTTTCAAGCTATATTCTCAGCAACAATGTCGAGAATCTGATTTACACGGGATCCTCCAGCTTAACCGGCACCGGCAATGCGCTGGCCAACACGATCACGGGCGGCGCCGGCAATGATGTGTTGGATGGTGGGGCCGGTGCCGATACCTTGATCGGCGGAGCGGGCGACGACACCTATGTCGTCGACAATGCCGGTGACAGCGTTGCCGAGAACGCCGCTGCGGGAACCGACACGGTTCGCACGATACTGGCAAGCTATACGCTTGGCGCCAATGTCGAGAACCTCACCTACATCGGAACGGCAGCCTTTGCCGGGACAGGTAATAGTCTTGCCAACACGATCACTGGTGGTGTCGGCAACGACACGCTGAATGGCGGGGCAGGTGCCGATAGCTTGATCGGCGGAGCGGGCAACGACATCTATGTGGTCGACACTGCGAGCGACGTCGTCACCGAGTTGGCCAGCGCCGGCACAGACCAAATCCGCACGTCGCTTGCGACCTATTCGATCGCTACACTGATCAATGTCGAGAACCTGAGCTATACGGGATCGGCCAGCTTCACCGGCACCGGCAATGCGCTCGCCAACACGATCACCGGCGGCGCCGGCAACGATCTGCTGGACGGCGGCGCCGGCAATGACGTGCTGAACGGCGGAGCGGGCAACGACATCTATGTGATCGATACTGCGAGCGACATCATCACTGAGTTGGCCAGTGCCGGCACCGACGAAATCCGCACGTCGCTTGCAGCCTATTCGATCGCTGCACTGATCAATGTCGAGAACCTGAGCTACACGGGATCGGCCAACTTCACCGGCACCGGCAATGCGCTGGCCAACAGGATCACTGGCGGCGCCGGCCATGACACGCTGAATGGCGGGGCAGGTGCCGATAGCTTGATCGGCGGTGCGGGCGACGACACCTATATCGTCGACAATGCCGGCGACAGCGTTGCCGAAAACGCCGCCGCGGGAACCGACACGGTCAAGACCGTGCTGGCAAGCTATACGCTTGGCAGCGATCTCGAGAACCTCACCTATATCGGCACGCTAGCCTTCGCCGGAACAGGCAATGATCTCGACAACGTGATCACGGGTGGCGCTGCCATCGATACGCTTTCCGGCGGCGCCGGCAATGATACGCTGAATGGCGGGGCTGGTGCCGATAGCTTGATCGGCGGGGCGGGCGACGACACCTATATCGTCGACAATGCCGGCGACAGCGTTGCCGAGAACGCCGCCGCGGGAACCGACACGGTTCGCACGGCCCTGGCCGCCTACACATTGGGTGCTAATGTCGAGAACCTCACCTATATCGGAACGGCAGCCTTTGTCGGGACAGGCAATAGCCTTGCCAACACGATCACTGGTGGTGTCGGCAACGACACGCTGAATGGCGGGGCTGGTGCCGATAGCTTGATCGGCGGAGCGGGCAGCGACA
>NZ_WUEN01000020.1:0-99760 GCF_010668065.1 Rhizobium leguminosarum
AGTTCCTCCTCCGCCCGCGGCAATACCGTGCGCTTCCTGCCGATCATCGGCGCGCCGGTGCAGGCCGTGACACCGCTCTCGCGCCAGCTCGGTGCCGAGGCGCGCGCACACGGCCTTTCCATCAAGAGTTCGAACGACGCGAGCAGCGACTACATCCTCAAGGGCTACCTCTCCGCCTTCAGCGACGACGGCAAGGTCACCGTGGTCTATGTCTGGGACATTCTCGACAGCGGCGGCGGCCGCCTGCACCGCATCCAGGGACAGGAAAGCGTGCCGACGGCCGCGGCCGATCCATGGGCGGGCGTTCCGGCCTCGGTGATGCAGCAGATCGCCTCGAAAACCATCGCGGAATTCTCTTCCTGGCGGCAGGCTCAGGGCGGTTAGTCACAAACTTTTTGCAAATATGGAAGCCTGTGGCGCCTTTGCCCTTGCATTCACGGGGAAGCTGACTAAAAAGCGCGGCTATCAGCGCGTAACAGGCGGACCAAAATGAAGGTTTTCGCGGGCAATTCGAACCGGCAACTCGCCGAAGCGATCTGCAACTATCTCAATGTTCCCTTGGGGAAAGCCAGTGTTCGAAGGTTTGCCGATCAGGAAATCTTCGTGGAAATCCAGGAAAATGTGCGCGGCGAGGACGTTTTCCTTGTACAGCCCACCGCTTTTCCCGCAAACGACCACCTGATGGAACTGCTGATCATGATCGACGCCATGCGTCGTTCGTCAGCCCGCCGCATCACCGCCGTCCTTCCCTATTTCGGCTATGCGCGTCAGGACCGCCGTGCTTCAGGCCGCACGCCGATCTCCGCCAAGCTAGTCGCAAACCTGATTACCGAAGCCGGCGCTGATCGCGTCATGACGCTCGATCTCCATGCCGGGCAGATCCAAGGCTTCTTCGACATTCCGACCGACAATCTCTTCGCCATGCCCGTGCTGACGCGCGACATCAAGAGCCATTATGACCTCAGCAACGTCGTGGTCGTCTCGCCTGACGTCGGTGGTGTGGTTCGCGCCCGCGCGCTTGCCAAGCGGCTGGACTGTCTTCTGGCCATCGTCGACAAGCGTCGCGATCGGCCGGGTGATTCCGAAGTCATGAACATCATCGGCGACATTGCCGGCAAGGACTGCCTGCTGATCGACGATATCGTCGATTCCGGCGGCACGCTCTGCAACGCGGCCGACGCGATGCTGGCCAAGGGCGCATCCAGCGTCACCGCCTATATCACCCACGGCGTTCTCTCGGGCGGCGCAGTCACCCGCGTCACATCCTCGAAGCTGCGCGAACTCGTCATCACGGATTCGATCCAGCCGACCACGGCGGTTCTCTCGGCGCACAATATCCGCATCGTGACCACGGCCCCTCTGATCGGCGAAGCCATCAGCCGAACGGCTCAGGAAGAGTCCGTCTCCAGCCTGTTCGATTAAAGAGAGCCGGCATTCGACCGGCTCTTTCAATTTCTGCATCAGATGGACCAAGCTATTACCGGGCATGCTCTCCGAGCCGCATGAATTGCTGGCCGTTGGTTGTCGCCGAGCCGCGTTCGGTGACAACAAAAGCCCGGAATAACCCGCCGTTGCGATCGTTGGGCACAAAAAAGCCGGCACAAGGCCGGCTTCCGTTCATTTCTGATCCCAATTGATAACGCTCAAGGCTGCTGCGGCGGCGCAGGTACCGCGTCCTGACCCTGGTCCGGTTCCTGCTCCTGGTCTGACTCCAGCCCTTGATCCTGATCCGGACCATCCGGCCCCTTGACCACCTGCCCGTTGACGGCGATCGCGCCGTCGCGGCTGACGCTGATGTCCCAGCGCGAGCGGCCATCTGCATCGGTCTTGGCGAAACCCTTCACCATCATGATGCCGAAGGAGACCTGGTTGAGGTCGGGATCCGTCTTGGCAAGCTCCTGAACCGCGGCAATCGTCTTGTCGAGATCGCGGGCAAGGATCGTCGCCTCCATCGAATAGTCCTTTTCGGTGTCGACCCGCCCCTCGATCTTGCCGGTCATGTCGACGTCGTAGACATCGGACTTGGCGCTGACCTTCGGAAACTCGACGGTGAGACGACCATCAGGGAAGAGCTTCTTGCTCATCTCCTCGCCACTCGTCTCCGGCGCCTTGTCATTGAAATCCATCGCCATGAGGGCTTCGCCAAAGGTGGCGAAATCCAGATTCGGCATGGCGAGTTGCAGCTCGAAGCTGGCCGGCACGAAAGGTGAATAGCTTGCCGGCATCAGCGGGCTGTCGAGGCTGATATCCTGCGCATTGATGCCGAAGCCGAAACGCATGGCGTCGCTCGGCCCGTCGACAGCCACATTGTAACCGAATGCCTTGACGCCGCCATTGCCCATCTGGCTGCTGATGGTCAGATTATTGACCCCGATCGTCTCGCTGAACGAGGCAAGAATCGGGAAGGCTTGCTTGAGCATTCCCTTTATCTTGTCGCTATTCTCCGGGCTTAGTTCCTTCTCCTCGAGATGGTCGAGAACGAAAAGGACGATCTCGCGGATTTGCTTGGCCGGCAGGCCGTTCACCTTGGCATCGAAATCGATCGAATCGGCACGGATTTCAACGGGCGGCATTTGCAGTCCGGAAACCTGCTCGACGAAAGTCGACATCGAGCCGCTGCCCGCAAAATCGATACGTCCGTTGCCGCCTGCACTGTCCGTCGAACTCAGCTTTTGGTCGATCGCGGCGATGCTGGCATGGACTTCCTCGGTGTCGGACTTGCTGGTGACCTTGATGTCCTTGCCGGTGAAGGTGCCGGAGCGCAGATAGCTGATCGCCGGGTCGAAGACGCCGGTGTAGACAAGCGAAGCGATGGAGTAGGAAAAATCCGTCGGCTTCTGGTCGGGGCCTTTGAAATGACCGGAAACGTTGAGGTTGTTGTCACCCTCGATGTTCCAGAGCCCGCTGTCGAGCGGCGTGGCGAACATCGAGAACGGCGTCAGCCCGTTGATCGCGAATGTCGCCGGATCGGCCTTGGCAAGCAGCTTCGCCAGATCGTAGATGATCTCGTAGCGTGTGCCCGCCGGATTGACGGTGACCATGCCGCTCTTCGCCAGATCCTCGGGAAGCAGCTTCGTCAGCGTCTCCTTGACCGCATTGGCGCCATCCTGATTGATCTCGACACCCTGGGCCGTGGTGACAAGGCAAAGTGCCAGCAAGCTCGTTGCCGTGACAAGTTTGAGACGCATAGTCCGATTTCTCCTCAGCCGCTTTTTTGAATGCGGGCCATCCAAAGATGCGAAGCGCGCCGATGTCAACCTCAGCTGCGGCAGAGAATGGCAATTTGCCGCTCACGCGGCCACGGATTTCTTCACGGCCGGCGCAAGAACCCTTTCCTGCTGTACGGTCGGCACCTCGCCGTTGACGATCGCCTCGATGCCCGAGCGCGGTCCCGGCTTACCGAAGAGGAAGCCCTGCACCTGCAGGCAGCCTTCCCGTCGCAGGAAGTCGATATGGTCTTCGTTTTCGACGCCTTCAGCAAGCACCGGTATGTCGAGGCTTGCCGCAAGAATGAGCGTCGAACGCACGATCGCCGCAGACTGCTTGTTGGTGACGACGCCGTCGACGAAGGCGCGGTCGATCTTGATCTTGTCGAACGGGAAGCTCTGCAGTGTCGACAGTGACGAATAACCCGTGCCGTAATCGTCCATCGCCACCTTGACGCCGAGCGCTTTCAGCCGGCGGATTGCCTGCAGCGCATGTTGATGATCGGCGATAATGCCGGATTCGGTGATCTCGATCTCGAGTCGCGCCGCCGGCAGGCCGGTCTCGAGAAGGATCTGATGCACGATCTGCGGTAGGCGGTTGTCGCCGAGCTGCTGCGGCGCAACATTGACGGCGATGCGCAGCGGGTTCTTCCAGGTCGCCGCTTCCGTGCAAGCGGCCCGCAGCACCCATTCACCAAGCTCCATGATAAAGCCGGTCTTTTCCGCGATCGGAATGAATTCGACGGGTGAGATGTAGCCGCGCACGGGATGTCTCCAGCGCAGGAGCACTTCCAGGCCAACGATGTCGCGCGTCATCGTGTCATTCTGCTGCTGGTAGAACAGCTCGAATTCACCGCGCGCCAACCCCTCCCGCATCTCGCTCGCCAGCGCGTTGCGTTCGCGCGCTGCCTGGTCCATCGAGGGCTCATAGAAGCATATGCTGTTGGTCGCTGTCGATTTTGCCCGATACATGGCGATATCGGCCTGCGACAGCAAGTCGTCCAAAGTGTCCGCCTGTCCGGGATAGGTCGAGATACCGATACTGGAGCCGACGGTCAGCGCATGGCCGTTCCATTCGATCGGCCGGGCGATCTCGTCGAGCATGCGTTGTGCCAGTCCCTTGGCGTCCGAACGGACGAAATAATCGCACATGACGGCCACGAACTCGTCGCCGCCGACCCGCGCCACGAACTGGCCGTTCTGCGTGATCTTGGACAGCCGCTCGGCGACGGCGCGCAGCACGGCATCGCCGGCGGCATGGCCATGAACGTCGTTGATTTCCTTGAAACGGTCGAGGTCGAAGGAAAGCACGGCGATATTGGCCGTCATGTCCTTCGGCTTGTTGACCAGCGCCGACAGATGCTCGTTGAAGGCGGCGCGATTGGCAAGATTGGTCAGCGGGTCATGCAGCGACAGATGGCGGTAACGCTCGACGGCTGCCTGCGTCGACTGCATGTCGATGATATAGGTGGAGGCACCCAGCGCCAGGATGATGATCATGACGGCGCTGACGAGACCGGTCATGATGCCGTCCGAGATGATCTCGGTGGGTGCAGCAACAGTGGCATCCGGCAGGATCGTCAGCCCCGCCATGCCGGTGAAATGCGTGAGCACGATCGCAAGCATCAGCGAAAGGGCAGCCCCGTGGCGGCAGAAACGCGTGATCGGCCGGCAGACGCGATTGGTGGCGACTGCGCCGAACAAGCCGGCGAAGACCAGCGAGGCGACGACATAAGAGGTCTGCCATTCGAGACGACCCTCGATCTCGTAACCGGCGATCCCGACATAGTGCATGACCGCGATGCCGAGGCCGACGATCACGCCGCCTGCCTCGATAAGCGCGCTCTTCTGCGCGATTGACGCGATGGCAAAGCCGGTCATCGTCGTCGCGACGGCGGCAAACAGCGACAGCAGCGTCAGCGTCGGCTCATAGCCGTTCGCCACCGGCGTCTGGTAACCGAGCATGGCGATGAAATGCGTCGTCCAGATGGTCGAGCCGCCAACGAAACCGGAGAGAAACAGCCAGTTGGTTTTCTGCAGCCCCTGCGATCGGCGCACCCGGGTGAAGAGGCGCATCGACAGCATCGATCCGAGCACACAGATAACGGTGGCGAAGATCAGATGCGGAAGGCTGTGTTCGACGGTGATACAGGAAAGGACGCGCAACATGAGAGGCAACCGGCAACTTGAGACGGCTCCGCTTATATTGGCGGGTAAACGCAGGATTTATTAATCGCCGCCGATTTCGTTTTCGATGGTTAAACCTTGGCGAAAGCGTGTATATGGGCAAAAAACAACCCAAATCCGCAACTTGCGTTTCCGATCGACTTATAATATAGGCCACCGGTCCGTGTAGACACCCTTGGAGGCAACGCGGATGAGGTCGGGTCATACCGCCTCCGGTTCGTCGGAACAAGGCTTTTGCCCGCCGCCGAACTCTCCAAATAACCTCGAAAGGAATAGCCATGAGCCAGGAAACTTACGAGCTCAAGGCCGAGGCGCGCGAACGGGTTGGTAAGGGGTCCGCCCGTGATCTTCGCCGCAACGGTTTGATTCCCGCTGTCATCTATGGTGACAAGCAGGCCCCCATTGCCATCGCTCTCAACACCAATGAGGTGACGAAGCGCATTCACGCCGGTGGTTTCATGACCACCGTGGCGACGATCGACGTCGACGGCAAGAAGCACAAGGTTCTGCCGAAGGACTACCAGCTCGATCCGGTCCGTGACTTCACGATGCATGTCGATTTCCTGCGCGTCTCCGGCAACACCCAGGTGACCGTCGAAATCCCCGTGCACTTCATCAACGAAGAGAAGTCCCCGGGCCTCAAGGTCGGCGGCGTTCTAAACATCGTTCGCCATGAAGTCGAAGTTCATTGCCCGGCCGATGCGATCCCTGAGTTCTTCAACATCGACCTCAGCGGCAAGAAGATCGGCGACAGCATCCATATCGCGGAAGTCACCCTGCCGAAGGGTGTCACTCCTGTGATCGACCGCGACTTCACGATCGCGACCATCATTGCCCCGGCTGGCGGCATTGACGAGACTGCTGCGGAAGGTGGAGCCGAAGCCTGATCGCTTCGACCAATTTGTAAAGCATATGGCCCGCTTTCCCCTGGAAAGCGGGCTTTTCATTGCCCGGAAACGCCCCGTTTCAGCAACATTTAACAAATTCGTGAAAGCATGCTCCGTCAGTTGCGAAGAAGCCCGCCTCAACGCACGACAGCAAATATGGCCGGCCTGGGGAGTAGACGGAACCATGAACAATTCCGTTGAGAACAGATTTTTTGCGATAGTTTGCGGAGCGCTGCTTGTTTTTGTCGCTCCCCTCTTTGTTCTCTTCCTTTTTCTTTCCTCGGAGCGGGCCGACAAGGAAATACGCGACCATATCTCCGTTCTTCTTGTCGCCAATGCCCAGGCGCTGGCCAAACCCCTTTGGGACCTCGATGAGGACAGCGTCACCCAGATCAGCGCGACGGTCGTTTCCCAGGGCGCCATCGTCAAGGTCGAAGTGCGTGACCAGTCGGGCCAACTCGACGTCAGTCAGTCCACCATTCCGCGCTCCTTCGACGGCAAGCTCGTGCAGGTGTCGCGCGCCATCATCTACAACACCGTCGACGGTCCGAAGAACCTCGGCAGCATCAGCGTCTATTATCCTGCGCTCGGCCTGTTTTCCGGCCTGAAGCAGGAAGAGGTCGTCTTCATCTCGATCTTCATCTTCGCGGTGCTGACCGTTTTCGGCACGGCGCTGATCGGCAACCGCTTCTTCGTCATCCAGCCACTGATGCGGCTGACGGCGGCAATCGAGGCCACCCGCCAGCTAGGCTCCCGCCATCATGTCGACTGGCAGTCGAACGACGAGATGGGACGGCTTGCCCAAAGCTTCAACGAGATGCAGACCAAGCTCGAAAGCGAGGAAAAGGAGCTGAAGCTCGCACACCGCCGCGCCACCGACATCTACAATCTGACGCCCGCCATGCTCTTCTCGCTCGACGAGGAAGACCGCATCACCGCCGTCAGCGATTATTGGCTGCTTGCCACAGGTTATAACCGCGCCGCCGTCATCGGCCGCAACTTCGCCAATCTCGTCACCCCCGCGACCCGCGACAAATTCGTCAAGCGCCGCCAGGCCGAAAGCGGCATGACCGTCACCGTCAAGTTCGTTTGCCTGGATGGCCGCACCATGGACGTCCTCATCATGGAATCGGAGGCGGGAGCTGGCGCTCAAGACCGCCTCTCGCTATCGGTCATGACCGATGTGACCGAACTCAAGGCCTCCGAGGACCGCAACCACCGTCAGGCAATCACCGATCACCTGACCGGGCTTCTCAATCGCCAGGGCTTCGAAGCCGTCCTCGACAACAAGATCGCCGCCGCCGATGCCGCCGGCCAGGAACTCGCCTGTCTCTTCGTCGATCTCGACCGTTTCAAGTGGATCAACGACAATATGGGCCATGCCGCTGGTGACATGGCGCTGGTCGAGCTCGTCGAGCGCCTGAAGACCCATCTTGCCCCCTCCGACGAGGCGGCCCGTCTCGGCGGCGACGAATTTGCCATCCTGCTGCCGGCCAAGGACGCCGAAAACCGCGCCAAGGTGATGTGCGAGCAGATCGCCTCGATCTTCGAAACGCCATTCGCCCCCGACATGCATCTGAGCGCTTCCGTCGGCATCGCCATCTATCCGCATCATGCCGAAACCGCGGCCGAGCTGCTGCAAAAATCCGACATGGCGATGTATGCCAAGAAACGCGACGGCAAGAACGGCGCCCAGCTCTTCGACAATGCTATGCTCGACCGCGCTCGCAGCCGTGCCGAAATCGAGGCCAATATCGAAGCCGGCCTCGTCGACAACTGGTTCGAAGCCTTCCTGCAGCCGATCGTCACCCTGAACGGCCGCGGGATTGCCGGTTTCGAGGCGCTGATGCGCCTCAACCATCCGCAGAAGGGCTTGATGCCGCCGGCCGAGATCATCAGCGTCGCCGAGGAAACGGCAAAGATCGTCCGCGTCGGCAACGCCATCATGGAAAAGGCGATCGCCAACCTCGCGAAGATTTCCCGCATATCAGGCATGCAGGATACCTATCTCGCCATCAACTTCTCGCCGCTGCAGTTCGAGCCGGCGCTGCCGGCCCGTCTTGCCGCCATCGTCGGCCGCCACGGCATCCGCCCCGAGCGCATCGTCGTCGAGATCACCGAAGCCGTGCTGATGCACGACAACCCACAGATCCGCTTGATCGTCACGGAGCTTCGTCGCTTCGGCTGCCGCATCGCGCTTGACGATTTCGGCACGGGCTATTCGTCGCTGAGCTACCTCAATCGCTTCCCCGTCGACATCATCAAGATCGACCAGTCGTTCACCCGCGCGATCAACGACGGCGACGACGACGTGCGCCAGAAGAGCCGCATGCTGATCGAAGGCATCACTACGCTTTCCCACAAGATGAACTGCACCGTCATTGCCGAGGGCATCGAGACCGAAGAGGAATGCCGCACGCTCCATCAGATGGGGCTTGACTACGGCCAGGGCTATCTCTTCCATCGTCCGCAGCACGCCGCCACGCTGATCGAGCAACTGACGGCCTCGCAATCGGCCGTCGCACGCGCCTCGTGAACGAAGAACCAAGGAGATGAGACGGATGAAAAAGCTCCTGCTTCTCGCATGGCTGGCGCTGCCCTGCACCGCCCATGCGCAAACGGTGACGTTCACGACCGAGGACTATGCCCCCTTCAACTATCGCGAAGGCAAGGAGATCAAGGGCGCAACCGTCGAGCAGGTCGAAAAGGTGATGGCCGCGATCGGCGTCGACTACACGATCGAGATCATGCCCTGGGCGCGCGCTTTTAGCCTTGCCCGCACGGCGCCGATGACTTGTGTCTTTGCAACCGCCCACAACGCCGCACGCGACCCGTTGTTCAAATGGGTCGAGCCGCTGCTCATCGACCGCAACATCCTGATCACCCGCAAGGGCTCGGGCGTCACCGCCGGCAATCTGGACGAGGCGAAGAAATATACGGTCGGCACGCAGCGCGAGGATTATACCGAGACGATCCTGAAGGAAAAGGGTTTCACCAAGCTCGATGTCGCCAGCGACTTCAATGCGACGCTGCGCAAGCTGCTTGGCGGGCGCATCGACATGATGCCGATCTCCGAACTCTATTTCGAAAAACTGAAGGCCGACCAGCCGGTGGAATTGGTGACCGTGCTCTCCGCCCAGCCAATGGGCATCGCCTGCGAGAAGAACTTTCCGGACGATCTGCGCGCCAGGATGCAGGCTGCCCTCGACAAGCTGATCGCCGATGGCGACCAGAAGCAGATCTTCCTGAAATACGGCATGAACCTGTCGGAATGACTCCGAAGACAACTCCCCTTTCCGCTTGACTTTGCTTTCATTTCGCGGTGGTGAACGGCGGGAAGTTCTAAAGCGCGTCGCGATCTTTCAGATTCGCTCCTCGCGCTTTAGGTCTTTGTTTTTACGCATGTGGTTGTCGCAAAACCGCTGCACACTTTGCGCGACATGCTTTAGCGAGGAAAGACAGGCCATGCTGATCATCGCGGGTCTCGGCAATCCCGGCGGCAAATACGCCGGCAGCCGTCACAATATCGGCTTCATGGCCGTCGACGCCATCCATCGGCGCCACAGCTTTTCGCCCTGGTCGAAGAAGTTCAGGGCCGAGATCGCCGAGGGCGAGGTCGGCGGCGAGAAAGTGCTGCTGATGAAGCCGCAGACCTTCATGAACCTTTCCGGCGAGTCCGTCGGCGAAGCGATGCGTTTCTACAAGCTCCAGCCGGCCGATCTCGTAGCCATCTACGACGAGCTCGACCTGCCCCAGGGCAAGGCGCGGCTGAAGACCGGCGGCGGCCACAACGGCCACAACGGCATCAAGTCGCTCGATGCGCATTGCGGCAGGGAATACCGGCGGCTACGCCTCGGTATCGGCCATCCCGGCATCAAGGAAATGGTGCAGAACCATGTGCTCGGCGATTTCGCCAAGGCCGACAAGGCCTGGCTTGAGCCGCTTCTCGACACGCTCGCCGACAATGCCGACATGCTGGTGCGAAACGAGGATTCACAGCTAATGAACAAGATCGCGCTGGCGCTCGGCGGAAAGGCCGAGGAGGAGAAACCGGCGAAGGAAAAGAAGGACGCCGAGAAGAAGCCGGCCGGCCAGTCGCATATCCATCAGGCCCGCAACCACAATCAGCCGAAGTTGCCGGCCACCGGCCCGATGGCCGACATGCTGAAGAAGATGTTCGGCAAAAAGGGCGATTGAGACCGATGCCGGATCAAGACGTCATCATCCGCCCGGCTGCCCGCGGCGATCTCGCCGGTCTCATGACGCTTTACCGTCACCTGAACCCCACCGATCCGGTTCTTGACGAGGCCATTGCCGAAGAACGCTTTTCCGCCATCCTGGCCCAGCCCGGCATGACCGTCTTCATCGGTTTTGCGGGTGAGGTCGCCGTCGCCACCGTCGCAAGCGTCGTCGTGCCGAACCTGACACGGAACGGCGCGCCCTATGCGCTCATCGAAAACGTCGTCACCCATGCCGATCATCGCAAGCGCGGTTATGCCCGCACCGTCATCGGCCACGCGGTCACAGACGCCTGGAACGACGGATGCTACAAGGTGATGCTGCTTACCGGCTCCAAGAATCCGGCAACGTTGCGCTTCTACGAGAATTGCGGTTTCGTGCAGGACAAGACCGGCTATCAGATCCGCCGGTCCTGACTCCATATTCGCGGCGTCCCTCGGAAAGCGCCTATTCCTCCGGTTCGGTGGTGAACATCAGCGGAAAGCCCATGCCCTTGGCAAGGTCGATGCCTTCCTTGGCCTTGGTCTCGGCGATGTCCCTGACGCAGACCACGACCACGCAGGAACCGAGCTTGTGCGCCGTCATCATCACCCGGTAGCCGGTCTCCTCGCTCATGCGGAAGACGGCCTTCAGGATCATGATCACCAATTCGCGCGGCGTATAATCGTCATTGACGAGAATGACCTTGTAGAGCTTCGGCTTGTCCAGCTTGAGCTTCACTTTGGCCTTCGGTTTCAGGGCAATGTCATTGTCACTCATCGGAAAAATCCACCCGTTGATGACATGGGGTCAGAAATCTTCACAACCATCTAATCATTGTCGATGACGAATTTTTGACGGTTAGCCGGTGCGGCTCCCGACCTCAAACGGGCAGGAGCTGGTCGCCGGCATCGTCACCGAAAGGTCAACTGCGTCTATGCGAACAGCGGCCGGCATTCTGGTGAAATCAGCAATACGTCGAAATCTCCGTCGCTTTCAAGAATAGGCCAGCACCGATCCGTCGGCAAGTGAGCGACGCTAAAAGCTCTCTAAGACTTGACCATATTGCTCCTTTATCCCATAGGCACCAGCAAGGAATTCAAGAACAGCAGGTTTTAGCCATGGGCTTCAAATGCGGTATCGTCGGGCTGCCGAATGTCGGCAAATCGACCCTCTTCAACGCGCTCACCAAGACGGCGGCGGCACAGGCGGCGAACTACCCCTTCTGCACCATCGAGCCGAACACCGGCGAAGTCGCCGTTCCCGATCCGCGCATGCGCAAGCTTGCCGACATCGCCAAGTCGAAAGAACTGATCCCGACCCGCATCTCCTTCGTCGATATCGCCGGCCTGGTGCGCGGCGCCTCGAAGGGCGAAGGCCTCGGCAACCAGTTCCTCGCCAATATCCGCGAGGTCGACGCCATCGTCCATGTGCTCCGCTGCTTCGAAGACAGCGACATCACTCATGTCGAGGGCCGCATCAACCCGGTCGCCGATGCCGAGACGATCGAGACCGAGCTGATGCTTGCCGACCTCGAAAGCCTGGAGCGCCGCACCGAGCAGACTCGCAAGCGCGCCACCAGCAAGGACAAGGATTCGGTGGCGATGCTGCCGATCATGGAAGCCTCGCTGAAGCTGCTCAACGAAGGCAAGCCGGTGCGCACGCTGCTGTCGACGCTCGATGCGGAAGAAATCGTCATCCTCAAGAGCCTCAACCTTCTGACCTCGCATCCGGTGCTCTACGTCTGCAACGTCGCCGAAGGCGATGCTTCGACCGGCAACGAATTCACCGAGGCCGTTGCCATCATGGCGAAGGAACAGGGTGCCGAAACCGTCGTCATCTCGGCGGCGATCGAGTCTGAGGTCGCCCAGCTTCCCGACGAGGAAGCCAAGGAATTCCTCTCCGCCCTCGACCTTGACGAGGCGGGCCTCGACCGGCTGATCCGCGCCGGCTACAAGCTGCTCCACCTCATCACCTATTTTACCGTCGGCCCGAAGGAAACGCGCGCCTGGACGATCGAGCGCGGCACCAAGGCGCCGCAGGCCGCCGGCGTCATCCATTCGGATTTCGAGCGCGGCTTCATCCGCGCCAACACCATCGCCTATGATGACTACATCAAATACAACGGCGAAGTCGGCGCCAAGGATGCCGGCAAGGCGCGCGACGAAGGCAAGGAATACGTCGTCCAGGACGGCGACGTCATCCACTTCCGCTTCAACACCTGAACGGAAGTTGGCGCTATCCCGATCAATTCATTTCGCCCAAATCGCTCAGCGGTTTGGGCGAAATCGTAAGATTTACGGCGTCGCCGCCAAGACGGCAGGCGGCAGTCGTTGCGAAATGGCGGCCGGCAGCGCCCGCAGCACGATGCGGCGCAGCGGCATCCAGCCGGTTCCGATGATGAGCACGATCGCTCCGACGACGATCAGCGTCGTGAAGATATAGGTGTCAACCGTCGCACTCCCCTGCCGGAAAATGCCGTAGATCGCAAAACCGAGCGACAGCAGGCCTGACGTGACGAAGGCGCGCCGGTCGATGACAAGGCCGATCAGCATCAACACCGCCACGCTGATAACAATGATGGGCGTCTTGATCGACACCGCCTGGGCAACATCGAGCAAATTGCCGTCGAACGACATCAGCAGCCTTACGCTGAAGAGCAGAGCCGGTGCCGCGCCGAGGTGAAGCCAGAAGGCAATGTCGGAGCGTGTCGTCCGGCGCAACCGATCGCCGAGGTCGAAATAGAGCGCCGTCGCAAACAGCCCGAGCGCGCAAACGAGGAAGGCCACCGCGAGCAGGAGGGGATGGTTGGAGAAGAATTGCGGATCGCCGCTCGCCCATTGCATGAGGCGCAATAGCAGGGTGAGCACCAACGCAAGGGCCGAGGTGATGCAGAGCGCCAGCGACAGCGGCACGCGGTACCGGGCATAATAGAGGCCGAGAATGATCGGGAAGCCGGCGACGAACTGCGTCGCCTCCGCCCCAATATCATTGAAGGCTGATGTTCCCGGCTTGACGAAGAAGGACATCAGCAGGAATGTCCAGCAGAGCAGCGCAATCGTCAGGCTGACGGCCGGCAAAGCGAGCCGCTGGCGGCGCACCAGGATTTCCGAAAGCACGATGATCGCAGGCAGCACGGCATAAAGTGCGGCAAGCCCCCAGAGGCCGCCGAGCGCCACCACCACGCCGATGGTGATCAGCACGTCGTGGAAGCCACGCACGAAGCGTGGCGTCTCGGTATCCGACCAGGCCTGCCCCTCCGCTTCCATTGCCGGCTGTGCCTCAGCGACCCCACCCTCGATGACGGCGACCCCACGCTCCGTCAGGAACGGCAGAAGACGCCCGCCCGCCTCCGGCGAAATCAGCTCCTGGCGCACGGCCTCGTCGAGTATCGACCTTAGTTCAGTCATGCCGGTTTATCTCCCCGGAATCATTGAGCCCGCGCGGATGCTATTGTAAGCATTGTGCGCTGCATATGGCGGGAGGAGCGAATGTCGGCAGAAAAGCTTTCCTTCGAGGATTTCCAGCCCGGCCGCCGCTTCGCGCTTGGCCCGAAGCCGGTGACCACCGAGGAAATCATTGAGTTCGCAAGCGAATTCGACCCGCAACCGATGCATCTCGATGAGGCTGCCGGCCGCGCCAGCATTCTCGGCGGCCTTGCCGCCTCCGGCTGGCATACCTCTTCGATGTTCATGCGCATGATGGCCGACAGTTATGTGCTGCATTCGCTCTGCGAGGGTGCGCCGGGCGTCGATCTGATGGAATGGCGAAAGCCGGTGCTTGCCGGCGACACGCTCTCCGGCCACTCGATCGTGCTTGAAGCCCGGCCGATGCGATCGCGCCCCGGCATCGGCATCGTCAAGTTTCGCCACGAGGTGCTAAACCAGCGCGGCGAACTTGTCTGCGTCTCGGAGAATTCGGTCATGTTCGGCATGCGCGCCCGTCCCGCGGATATCGGCATAAGCCCGGAGACGTCAGCATGAGCCCGGAGGCGTCAGCATGAGAATGTCCGAGCTTTACGCGGTTGGCGAGAAGGCCGAGATCGGCAGCTACATTTTTACCGAGGAAAACATCATCCGTTTCGCGACGCGCTACGATCCGCAGCGTTTCCACGTCGACAAAGAAGCCGCCAAAGACACCCTCTTCGGCGATCTCTGCGCCTCAGGCTGGCACACCACCGCCGCGTGGATGCGGACATTCCTCGCCTTTTGGGAAAGGCAGAGCGCCGCACTCGCGCAAAAGGGGCTGACGTCGCCGAACCTCGGCCCTTCGCCAGGTTTCCAGAAACTTCAATGGCTGCGGCCGGTCTTCGTCGGCGACGTCGTCAGCTATTCCGTCGCCTTCCTCTCCAGCCGGGCGCTTGCGTCGCGGCCGGGATGGCACCTCAACACCATCCTCTGCGAGGGCGTCAATCAAAACGGCGATGCCGTTATCCGCTTTGAAAGCAGCGTGCTCGAATTCGACTGACGCTGCAGGCGGGAGGATGAGGGCTCAGTGGCCGGAGAATTCGACCAGCGTGTGCACGACGACGCCGAGCTCTTCCAGCTTCCTGCGGCCGCCAAGATCCGGCAGGTCGATGACGAAACAGGCGCCGACCACTTCCGCACCGATCTGGCGCAATAGCTTCGTCGCGCCGACCGCGGTACCGCCGGTGGCGATCAGGTCGTCGACCAGGATCACCTTCTCGCCGGGCTGGACAGCATCGCGATGCATCTCCATCTCGTCGACGCCATATTCCAGGCTGTAGGCGATGCGCACGGTCTCGTGCGGCAGCTTGCCTTTCTTGCGGATCGGTACGAAGCCTGAGGAAAGCTGGTGCGCCACCGCACCGCCGAGAATGAAGCCGCGCGCCTCCATGCCGGCAATCTTGTCGATCTTCGTGCCGGCATAGGGCTGCACGAGTTCGTCGACCGCCCGGCGGAAAGCCCGAGGGTTGCCAAGCAGCGTGGTGATGTCGCGGAAGATGATACCGGGCTTGGGATAGTCGGGAATGGAGCGGATGCTGGCTGCGAGCTCCGAAGTCGTATTGTTCATGGAAAGTCCATATTCTGCGAGGGCATGAAACTGGGCCGCACCCTATCAATTGCCAGAGGCGGAACCAACAAAAAAGGCGGCCAGAGGCCGCCTTTTGAATGTCGATCGGGAACCGCTCAATGTTCCTTATTGGCGTAGATCGAACGCTTCGTCAGGTAGATCAGCACCGTGAAGATCGCCAGGAAGATCATGACCATGAAGCCGGTGCGCTTGCGCGCCTCGAGGTGCGGCTCGGCGGCCCACATCAGGAAGGCGGAGACATCCCTCGAATACTGGTCGACCGTCGCCGGCGCGCCGTCGTCATAGGTCACCTGCCCGTCGGAGAGCGGCTTCGGCATGGCGAGGACGGCGGCCGCATTGAAATAAGGGTTATAATGTCCACCCTGCGGCACGTGGAAACCGGCCGGCGGCTCTTCATAGCCGGTCAGCAACGCGTGGATATAGTCCGGGCCGCTTTCCTGATACTGCGTGAAAATGTCGAAAACGAACTGCGGAAAGCCACGCTCGACCGCGCGGGCCTTGGCAATCAGCGAAAAGTCGGGCGGAGCCGCGCCATTGTTGGAAGCAGCCGCGGCTTCAGCATTGGGGAAAGGCGACGGGAAGTAATCGGAAGGAACTGCCTTGCGGGTAAACATCTCGCCGCTGGCGTCGGGACCGTCCTGGACCTCGTAATTCGCGGCGAAGGCCTTCACCTGCGCCTCGGAATAGCCGAGTTCGTCGAGCGTGCGGAAAGGCACGAGCTTCATCGAATGACAGGCTGCACAGACTTCCGTGTAGACCTTGAGGCCGCGCTGGAGCTGGCCCTTGTCGTAATGGCCGAACGGACCGGCGAAAGACCATTCCTCCTCCTTCGGATGCTTCAGCGGATAATGCGGCGTCTCACCTTCCGCGTGATGGGCCGGAGCTGCACCGTTGGCGGGCGTCGCCTCCTGGGCCAGCACCGCACTGCCGAGACCGGCGGCGAATGCGAACGAGAGAATGCTTGTAACAAGCGTTTTCATATTTCTATTCCCTTCCGTCGCTCGCTTATGCCTTGACCGCTGCGGTCTTGTTGCGCTTTTCGAGCACCGCTTCGGTGATCGAGTTCGGGATGCGGCGCGGTGTTTCCACCAAGCCGAGAACCGGCATCGCGACCAGGAAGAAAGCGAAGTAGAGGAGTGTGCAGATCTGCGAGATCGTGGTGAACAAGCCTTCCGCCGGCTGCGAGCCGAGCCAGCCGAGGATGATCGCGTTGATCACGAACAGCCAGTAGAACAGCTTGTACCAAGGGCGGTAGACGGCGGAACGGACCTTTGAGGTATCGAGCCAGGGCAGGAAGAAGAGCACGATGATCGCGCCGAACATCACGAGCACGCCGCCGAGCTTGGAGTCGATCGGGCCGATGTTGAAGGTGATCGAACGCAGCATCGCGTAGAACGGCAGGAAGTACCATTCCGGAACGATGTGGGCCGGCGTCTTCAACGGGTCGGCCGGGATGTAGTTGTCGGCATGGCCGAGGAAGTTCGGCATGTAGAAGACGAAATAGGCATAGACCATAAGGAAGATCGATACGCCGAGCGCATCCTTCATGGTCGCATAGGGCGTAAAGCGCACCGTGTCCGTCTTCGTCTTGACCTCGACGCCCGTCGGGTTCGTCTGGCCGACGACGTGCAGCGCCCAGATGTGCAGGACGACGACGCCGGCGATCATGAAGGGCAGCAGGTAGTGGAGCGAGAAAAAGCGGTTCAGCGTCGGCTGTTCGACTGCGAAACCGCCGAGCAGGAACTGCTGCAACCATTCGCCAATCAGGGGAAAGGCCGAGAAGAAGCCGGTGATGACGGTCGCGCCCCAGAAGGACATCTGGCCCCAGGGCAGAACGTAACCCATGAAGCCAGTCGCCATCATCAGGAGATAAATGACCACACCGAGAATCCAGAGAATTTCTCGCGGCGCCTTGTAGGAGCCGTAGTAGAGGCCGCGGGCAATGTGCAGGTAGACCGCGACGAAGAAGAAGGATGCGCCGTTGGCATGCATATAGCGCAGCAGCCAGCCCTGGTTGACGTCGCGCATGATCTTTTCAACGGAGTTGAAGGCGACCGACGATTCAGCAGCGTAATGCATGGCGAGCGTGACGCCCGTCAGGATCTGCACCACCAGCATGACGGCGAGCATGGCGCCGAAAGTATAGGCATAGTTCAGGTTACGCGGAACCGGGTAGGCGATGAAGCTGTCATAGACCATGCGCGGCAGCGGAAGGCGCGCATCGACCCATTTCTCGAGGCCGGTTGATGGCTCGTAGCTGGAATGGCCACTCATATATCAGTCTCCCCTCAACCGATCTTGATTTTGGTATCGGACACAAATGAAAAGGTCGGGATCGCCAGGTTCTCGGGCGCAGGACCTTTGCGAATGCGGCCGGCCGTGTCGTAGACCGAGCCATGGCAGGGACAGAACCAACCATTGTATTCGCCGGCCTGGCCGAGCGGGACGCAGCCGAGATGGGTGCAGGTGCCGATCATGACGATCCAGTTTTCCTTGCCCTTGCCGCCCGAACGGTCAACACCCGTTGCCTGAGCGTCGACAGGAAGGTTTGCATTGCGCGCGATCGGGTCCTTCAGATCAGCAAGCTGGACGGCGTTTGCCGCTTCCACTTCCTCGGGCGTGCGATTGCGGATGAAGATCGGCTTGCCGCGCCACTTGACTGTCAGCGACATGCCGGGCTCAAGGCTGGCAACGTCGACTTCGATGGAGGCGAGAGCAAGCGTCGAAGCGTCAGGACGCATCTGATCGATGAACGGCCAAGCGACCGCGACGGCGCCGACGGCGCCTGCCATACCAGTGGTGAGATAAAGGAAATCACGGCGAGTGGGTTCGCCCGTGCCCTCGCTTGTCGTTTCGTGTTCGCTCACGGCTAACATCCTCTGCGCAATTTTCGCGGAATTCCGCCCTACCCCTCTACCGGCGAATCTCTCTAGACACAATTCGGCCATAGATTCCCCAGCAATCCGGCGCGTTCTATGCTTGATCGCAAATTATGTCCAGCCTTGGCAAGGGGATGAGGGCACAATGTCGCGGGAAATTTCGGATGAATTTTTTAAGGCAAACACGCGCTTGCCGTTATGTTGCATTGCAACAAAAAAGCCGCCGTGATAGGCGCAGTCGCTACCACGCCATCGAGCCGGACCGGAGCGGATGAGAGACACGATTTTTTGCGTATTCAGCGTCCTTACGACGCTTGTTCTCGCCATCGTCTCCCTGCGATACGTCACCGATTTTTATCTGTTGTCCTTCTTTTACAGCTTCCAGGTTCATCTGGCGGCAGCCGGCGCGGTGGCCTCGGTCGCCGCCCTTCTCGTCAAGCGGCACTGGTATGGCCTGCTGACCCTTGTGGTATCGGTGGTTCTTGCAGTCCATGGCATCGTGATGATGCGCGAATTCGTCGAACCATCAGTCGAGGAGAGCCGCCCGGCCCTGTTCAGGCTGATGTCCTTCAATATCGAGAACGATAATTTCGCAAACGGCCCTGACATTGCCGACATGGTCATCGCCTCAGGCGCCGATGTCGTCAACATCCTGGAGGCCGAGCCGCTGCTGTCGGAACTGCCGCGGTTGTTGAAGACCTATCCCTATTATATCGGCTGCGGTGTCGTCATGGAGCAATGCGATACGCTGGTGCTGTCGAAGCGTCCGCTGATCGAACCCCGTATCCGCAATCTCGGCCTGCTCTGGCGCAACCGGCTGACGATCTCGACAATCGATTTCGATGGCCAGAAGGTCAATTTCCTCGCCGCGCACCTGACAAAACCTTATTACGACGAGTTCCACGGCCTCGAAATCTGGGATCTAGCAGAGATCATCCCTACCCTTTCGGGACCGCTCGTTCTCGCCGGTGATTTCAATACGTCGATTCTCGCGCCCGACGTGCAGTATCTCATGCGCACTCAAGGCTTGGGCACGGCATCGCTGGAGCCCGCGACATGGCCGATCCGCGCCGGCGCCTTCGGTATTCCGATCGATCATATCTTTACCCGGGCGCCGCTGCGGCTGAAATCGGTCCGCCGCATCGAAAACGGCTTCGGATCAAATCATTTTGGCCTCATGGCGGAATTCGTCGTCGACCCTTGAGCCTGCATCCTCATCCGTAGCAAGGAAGCCGCCGGACTGGCGCGCCCAAAGTTCGGCATAGAGCCCGCCGTGGCGAAGCAATTCGTCATGGCTGCCTTCCTCGATGATCCGTCCGAGGTCGACGACGATCAGCCGGTCGAGCGCGGCAATCGTCGACAGCCGATGGGCGATCGCAAGCACCGTCTTGCCTTCCATGATCTGATGGAGATTGGACTGGATCGCTTCTTCCACTTCCGAATCGAGCGCCGATGTCGCTTCGTCGAGGACGAGGATCGGGGCGTCCTTTAGCATGACGCGGGCAATGGCGATGCGCTGCCGTTGCCCGCCTGACAGTTTGACGCCGCGTTCGCCGACATGCGCATCGAAACCTCTGCGGCCCTGCTGATCCTGCAGGCGTTCGATGAAATCGATGGCTTCGGCGCGCCTGGCTGCCTCAACCAGCCCCTCCTCGCCGGCATCGGGCCGCCCGAACAGGATATTGTCGCGCACTGAACGATGCAGCAGCGAGGTGTCCTGGCTGACGACGCCGATCTGCATCCTGAGAGATTCCTGCGTCACGGCTGCAATATCCTGGCCGTCGATGAGAATACGGCCGTCCTGAATATCGTAGAGGCGCAGTAGCAGGTTCATCAGCGTCGATTTACCGGCGCCCGAACGGCCGACGATCCCGACCTTTTCGCCCGGGCGGATGGTCAGCGAGAAATTCTCCACGACCGTCTGGTGGCCCTTGCCGTAGCGGAAGGAAACATTGTCGAAGCGGACACCGGGCTGCCGGATCACCAAGGTTTTCGCATCAGCCCGATCGACGAGCCCCAGAGGCTGGGAGATCAACTCGGCGGCGTTCTGAATGGTGCCGAGATTGCGCATGATGCCGTTGAACTGCGTCATCAGCCTTCCCAGCAGGAAATTCAGCCTGAGCACCAGCGCCAGCGAAAACGCCACCGCACCCGAGCTGATGAGGCCGCGCAGCCAGAGATCGACGCAGAGCCCCGCCATCGTCACGATCATCAGGCCGGAGAGCAGCGCCATCGAGGCCCTGACACCGGTGATGAACCGCGTGAAGCGCAGCACCGTATCCTGATAGATATCGAAGCCTTGCCGCATGTAGCGGTCGGTCTCCTCGTCACGCGCAAACAGCTTCAGCGTCTGCATGTTGCTGTAGGAATCGACCATCCTGCCGTTCAGCATCGATCCGGCCTCCGCCGTTTCGCGGGAATGATGGCGGATCCGCGGGACAAAGTGGCGCGCCAGCAGGCTGAAGGCGCCAAGCCAGAACAGCACGACGGCTGCAAGGGAAAAGTCCAGCTGGGCGACGAGCACGAGCGTCGTTACGGCATAGATGCCGACGAACCAGACGCTTTCCATCAGCGAGGTGACGAGATCGCCGGTGGCCTGCCCCGCCGACCAGACCTTGGTGACGATGCGTCCGGAAAAATCGCTCTGGAAAAACGACAAGGATTGCCTGGAGACGTGGAGATAGGATTGCCAGCGTGCGAGATTGTAAAAACCCGGCGTGATCACCTGCTGGTCGACGAGCGCGATCAGGAAGGCGATGACGAAGCGCACCAGCCCGATGAGGGCGAGCATGCCGAACAATTCGCCGCCATGGGCGGCGAGAAGACCGCTCCAGCCGGCACCCGGCGTGATGCTCCCGAGGATATCGACGAGCCGCCCGACGAACCAGAAGAGCGCTGCCTCGATCGCCGCCGACGCGCCACCGAGAAAGAGCATGGCGATGAACGGCATCCTCGCCTGGCCGATATAGAACCAGATGAATCCGAGCGTCGAGCGCGGCGGCTGGAGATTGGCGCGTGGGCGGAACGGATCGATCCAGGTTTCGAACCGGCGGAGGATGGGGCTTAGGAACATAGAAGCGATATAGGCGGAATAACCGGACCGGCAAAGGGAATGAAAAGCGACCGAAACCTTATATTTTGGTAATTAATGGTAACATCGGCGGCATACCCATTGAATGCCCCCGAACCGGTCACAATCTCACGTTACGATCGCGCTTTACCGGAGACCACTTCCATGGAAACGAAAATGCTCGATGTGCATATTCCGCTTCCGCTTGCAGAAAGGCTGGATGCCCTGGCATTCGCCCTGGGGTTGCCGCGCGACGAGATCGTCGCCGAGGCCATTGCCACCTGGATCGATCAGGAGGAGCACCGCCGCCTCGTCGCGTTGCGCACGATCGCGGCCGCCAACACCATGGTGGTCGTCGAGCATCACCGCGTGATCGACTGGGCCGACAGTTTGTGAGCGGAAAAACAATCTCCGCATGGTCGTCGGCGGGCGTCAATCCTCGCCAAGAATGCCAATAACATCCCGGCGGCCGTGCAGAACGCGCAAGATCGTAACTGCTTCACTCTCAACGATATAATAAGTCGAATATCCTCGAAACCTGAAACAGGCCATGATCTAACGCCCGTCAAATGCGAATTGACGAAGGTTTTAGGCGTGCCGGAATGAGGATAGTCGAGAAGGCGTGTGAAAGACTGCTCGGTCGCATGCAGGAACCGCAGACCGAGCTCCTCTCCGCCATGCTCCGCAAGATAGGCAAGTTGCAACAGAATATCGTTGCGAGCGGCCGGCTTGACTGTAAGCCTCACGGCGACTTCTTTTTGCTCTGTGCGGCTAGCAACTGCGCGGCATCTTTTCTCAGATCGCTCCAGAATGCCGGCGTTGCCTCCACGGCATCACCCGATGCCAGGCCCTCGAGCAGCAAAGCCTCGAGCCGCGCCTCGTTTTCGCGCGCCTGCGCATCACGAACGAGGCCGCGGAAATATTCGCTGACATTGCCATAGCCCTTGCTGGCCATCTGACTTTCGACAAAAGCCTTGAGGCTGTCTGGCAATGAAATCGTCACGGTCGCCATAGGCGATATCCTTGTTGAGACCAGGAAATGTAGCACAGCTTCTTAATTGTTCTCAACAGTTAAGCAGGCTCCCCGCTTTCGCGGGGAGGGCCTCATTTCATCTTATTCCGCCGCCACTTCCGCTTCGTCGGCGTGATCGGAGAGGAAGCCGCCGGACTGGCGGTTCCAGAGGTCGGCATAGATACCGCCTGCTTCGATCAGTTCGCTGTGCGAGCCGGCCTCGATGATCCGGCCCTTGTCGAGCACGATCAGCCGGTCCATCTCCGTCAGCGTCGACAGCCGGTGGGCGATGGCGATCACCGTCTTGCCCTCCATCAAGGCGAAGAGGTTTTCCTGGATCGCCGCCTCGACTTCCGAGTCGAGCGCCGAGGTTGCCTCGTCGAGCACCAGGATCGGCGCGTCCTTCAGGAAGACGCGGGCGATCGCGACGCGCTGCCGCTGGCCGCCTGACAGTTTGACGCCGCGTTCGCCGACCTGCGCATCGAGCCCCGCGCGGCCCTGCATGTCGACGAGGCCTTCGATGAACTCCCAGGCATTGGCGCGTTTGGCGGCTTCGATCACCTCGTCGTCCGTTGCTTCGGGACGACCATAGGCGATGTTGTCGCGGATCGAGCGATGCAGCAGCGAGGTGTCCTGCGTCACCACGCCGATCAGCGAACGCAGGCTTTCCTGCGAGACACCGGCGATATCCTGCCCGTCGATGGTGATGCGGCCGTCCTCAAGATCATAAAAGCGCAGCAGCAGGTTCATCAGCGTCGTCTTGCCGGCACCGGAGCGCCCGACCAGACCGACCTTCTCGCCTGCCTTGATGTCGAGCGACAGGTTGTCGATGACGCCCTTGCTCTTGCCGTAGTGGAAGCGGATGCGGTCGTAGTGGATCGCGCCCTTCTTCGCCGTCAGGGTGGGTGCGTCCGGCTTGTCGACGATGTCGTGCTGTTTGCTCATCATCTCCATGCCGTCATAGACCGTGCCGATATTCTCGAACAGCGCCGAGACTTCCCACATGATCCATTGCGACATGCCGTTGACGCGCATAGCAAGACCGATAGCGATGGCGATGGCGCCGACCGAGATGGCCCCGTTCAGCCAGAACCAGATCGACAGGCCCGAGATGACGAAGAGCGCAACGCAGTTGTTCACGTAGACGAAGATGTGGAAGAGCGTCACCTTGCGCATCTGCTTGTGCACGGTCTGCAGGAACTCGTCCATGCCCTCCTTGGCATAGACCTCCTCGCGGCCCGCATGCGAAAACAGCTTAACCGTCGCGATATTCGTATAGCTGTCGACGACGCGGCCCGTCATCATCGAACGCGCATCCGCCTGCGCCGCCGCGATCTTGCGAAGCCGCGGCACGAAATAGGCGACGATGCTGATATAGACCGCGAGCCAGACGAGGATCGGGATCATCAGCCGCCAGTCCGCCGCCGCAATCACGATGATCATCGTCAGGAAGTAGGTGACGACATAGACAAAGACGTCGAGGATCTTCATCACCGTTTCGCGTACGGCCAGCGAGGTCTGCATGACCTTGGTGGCGACACGCCCGGCAAACTCGTTGGCGAAGAACGACATGCTGTGACGCAGCAGGAAGCGGTGCATCTGCCAGCGTGCGATCATCGGATAATTGCCGAGCATCATCTGGTGCATGATGAGCGAATCGAGCCCAGCGACCACAGGCAGGCCGACCAGCACCAGCGCCGCCATCCAGAAAAGCTTGTGGCCTTCTCTCTCCAGGAATGTGGCGCGGTCGGCATTGGTCAGCCAGTCGACGATGTCGCCGAGGAACTGGAAGAGCGCCACTTCGCCGATAGCGATCAGCGCGGTCAGCACGGCCATCAGGCCAAGCCAAGGCGCCGCCGGCTTGCTGTAATGCCAGCAAAAGGCAAAGAGACCTTTCGGCGGGACTACAGGGTCCTCGCTTGGAAAGGGATTGAGTCGCTGTTCGAACCAGCCAAACATGAAATTGCTCCGAAACGTCAGCGTTCCGGCTCCCGGCTTCGCGCCATCCCAGCGCTATGCAAGCACATATGGGAACCGAACGTTCAAGGGGCGAGGCTGAGACAGCCGCACAATGGATCAAAAAAGGAAATTCAGGGAAGAAACCCGCCCTATCGGCGGAAAATCGCACTGCTTGGCATCATGGCCGGGAGGCGCACATACAGCAAAATATTCATTCTGGCGCTCCTTGCTGGCGATTGAAGATATGCACCGATAACGCGAAAACGAGGAATTTTCCAGCCCTGTTGTGCCAAAAATTTCATCTCTTCGGGTCAAAACGCGCCCTGTTGCGCCGAAATCACAGTTGCATTAGGCCTTGAGCGGCGAAAGCGGGAAAACGGCGCATCATGACTTCACTCAGACTGGCACTCTATCAGCCGGATATAGCAGGCAATACCGGCACCATCCTGCGTCTTGCCGCCTGCCTTGGCTTCGCGGTCGATCTGATCGAACCCGCCGGCTTCGACATCTCCGACCGCAACCTGAAACGGGCCGGCATGGACTATATCGCCGCCGCCGCCCTCACCCGCCATGTCAACTGGGACCGCTTCGAGGCGTGGCGTCTGAGCACCGGCCGCCGCCTGATCCTCGCCTCGACAAAGGCTGCGGAGCGCTACACCGATCTTGCTTTCCGCCCGGACGATGTCCTGCTCTTCGGTCGCGAAAGCGCCGGCGTGCCGGATCAGGTGCATGAAACAGCCGATGCGCGCGTGCTGATCCCGATGGTCGAAGGCCAGCGCTCGATCAACGTCGCCGTCTCGGCCGCGATGATCGTCGGCGAGGCGATGCGCCAAACCGTCTGGGCCTGACGGACACCGGCGCTGGCGGAGCAAAGCCGGCGGAATTGCCGATACGCTCCAGAATATGTCGCAAAATAGCGTTGTCTATCTGTCAAACCGGCGTATATTTATTAGCCGGGCAATCAAAAACTCCGCATTGGCTTCCATGATTCCAACAAGTTGGAATGGCCATGTGAGAAAAACAGCACTTCTCCAGCTCTGTGAAAGAAGAATAAAAACAATAAAATGGACTCTACAATCATCATGATCAACCTGTTCGGCGCCGTGGCTCTGCTGCTGTTCGGCCTCGCGCAGGTAAAGGATGGCGTGTCCAGGGCCTTCGGCGCCCGCCTGAGAACAGGTCTGGCGACGGGCACGCGCGGCAGCCTTCGTTCTTTCCTGTCAGGACTCGTCGCAACCATCGCGCTGCAGAGCTCCACTGCAACGGCGCTGATGACCGCCTCCTTCGTCGAGCGTGACCTGATCAAGCCGCGCATGGCGCAGATCGTCCTGCTCGGTGCTAATGTCGGCACCGCGATCACCGCCTGGATCGTGGCAACGGGCATCGAATGGCTCTCTCCGCTTCTGATCCTTGCCGGCATCGTGCTTTGCCGCGGCCGTTCCAGCGCCAGCCAGGGCGGCGGCACAGCGCTGATCGGCATCGGGCTGATGCTGTTGTCGCTGCACCTCCTTGGCCTTGCAACGGAACCGATGCGCGCCTCTCCCGCCCTAGCCGCCTTCATCGGCCTGCTGGACGGCGCCCTGCCCGTGGCCATGATCGTCTCGGCAGCACTTGCCTTCGCGTCCTCGTCGAGCCTTGCGGTGGTGGTGCTCATCCTGTCGCTCGCCTCAGCCGGCATGGTCTCCGCCGAACTTGTCATCGTGCTCGTGCTCGGCGCCAATCTCGGCGGCGCAATACCGCCTGTCGTCGCGACATTGTCCGGGCCGGCTTCGGCTCGGCGCGTCACCCTCGGCAATCTCGCCGTCCGCACGCTCGGCTGCCTCATCGCCCTGCCGCTGGCGGGATATGGCGCGGAACTCATCCAAATGCTGCCCTTCGGCCCTGCCAAGCTGCCGGTCGATGCGCATCTTGCCTTCAACCTTCTGCTGGCCGCGCTGGCCTGGCCATTCTCCCGGCCGCTCGCCGCCCTGATGGCCCGGCTGGTGCCGGATCAGGCCGAGCCTGACAGCGCCCCGAAATATCTGGATGCGCAGGAGCTTTCGACGCCGGTCGTTGCCCTTGCCAGCGCCACCCGCGAAGTGCTCGGCGTCGGCGACCTGATCGAGCGCATGCTGATCCGGGTCTCCGAAGCTTTCGAGCGTAACGACGCATCGAAGCTTGCCGAGATATCCGCCCTCGAAGACCGCGTCGACCGGCTGCAGCAGGCGGTGAAAGTCTATCTCTCGAAGCTCGGCCGCGAGGGTCTCAGCGACGAGAACGCCCGCCGCTCGATCGTCGTCATCGATTATGCGATCAACCTCGAACATATGGGCGATATCATCGAGAAGGGCTTGCTGGAGCAGGTGGCGAAGAAGATCTCCCTTGGCCTGAAATTTTCCGAGGATGGTCATCAGGAACTGCGCAAGCTGTTCGACCTGACGATCGACAATCTGCGCGTCGCCCAGACGATCTTCGTCACCCGCGATTTCAATCTCGCGCGCCAGATGATGGAGGTAAAGGTCGAGGTGCGGCGGATGGAGAAACAGTCTGCCGAGCGCCATCTCGAACGCCTGCGTGACGGACGCGCCGACAGCCTGCAAACGAGTTCGCTGCATCTCGACATGCTGCGCGACCTGAAGCGCATCAACGCCCACATTGTCTCGGTGGCGCATCCGATCATGGATGAAAGCGGCCTACTGATCGAAAGCCGCGTGCGGGCGACTGCTAAGTGACGGTCAGTCGGCCGAAGGCAGGCGGCGCATGGTGAATTCGATTTGGTCGCCGTCGAGCTGGCGCCAGCTTTCCACCTCGGTCCAGTAGGCGGCTTTCGGATATTCGTCGAACCATTCGCGCGCCTTGGCGCGTGCGTCCATGAGGCCGAGGCAATATGTCTCACGCACGAAATGGTCTCTCTTGCTCGGGGGATTTTCCGCCCGATGTCTCGCTATCCTGCGCTTCAGGCCGTCGAAGGACGGAGGCCCTGGAACTTTCTTCATCAAACCTACCTCCTCGGAAAAGGTAGTATCGAAATTCTTGATTTGCGAGTCGAATCTTGGAAGTGCTCGGCGGTGCTTGCCTCGGCTTGGCGAGATGCAGCACCAACTGCTAATCATGACGTGCAATCAAGAATGAGCGAGTCGCCTCCGAAGGAGATGCCGACCGTCGGAGGCGTAAATGGAAAGACCGGAACTGCCGATCGGCTTGCCTGACGATATTGAAGAGAAGAAGGCTGCCGCCCGCAATTGGTTCGAGGGATTGCGCGATACGATCTGCGCCTCCTTCGAAGCCATCGAGGATGAGTTGGAAGGACCGCTGTCCGACCAGGAGCCCGGCCGCTTCGTTGCCAAGGACTGGTCACGCGAAAACGGCGCCGGCGGCGGTGGCCGGATGTCGATGATGGAAGGCCGCGTCTTCGAAAAGGTCGGCGTCCATACCTCCACCGTCTACGGCGAATTCGCCCCGGATTTCCGCGCCCAGATACCGGGCGCCAAGGACGATCCGCGTTTCTGGGCCTCGGGCATCTCGCTGATCGCCCATCCCGTCAACCCAAACGTTCCGGCCGTGCACATGAACACTCGCATGGTCGTCACCACCAGCCGCTGGTTCGGCGGCGGGGCCGACCTGACGCCGGTGCTGTCGCGCCGCCGCACGCAGGAGGACGAGGATAGCCAGCTCTTCCACAAGGCCATGGAGATCGCCTGCCGCAATCATGCCGTCGCCGATTACGATGCGTACAAAGCCTGGTGCGACGACTATTTCTTCCTGAAACACCGCAACGAGGCCCGCGGCATCGGCGGCATCTTCTATGACTGGCTGCATTCAAGCGAGGAAGCCGGCGGCTGGGACGCCGATTTCGCCTTCACGCGAGATGTCGGCCGGGCTTTCGCCATGGTCTATCCAAAAATCGTCCGCTCCAACTTCAATAAATTGTGGACAGAGGCCGATCGCGACGAACAATTGATCCGCCGGGGCCGCTACGTCGAATTTAATCTGCTGTATGATCGTGGCACGATCTTCGGCCTGAAGACCGGCGGCAACGTTGAATCCATTCTCTCTTCGTTGCCCCCTGTCGTCCGCTGGCCATGAAACTGTGATATCTCATCGATAAATTCGAGGTGATAGACCTTCACGAAAACTCAGTGCGTCCTAACTTTATATGTATGTGCGTAACAATCGGAGGAGGATTGTCATGACGATACAAAGTGGCTCGCCTGCGTCCGCGGATGTCCAGGAAACATCCCGCACGATCGACACCCCGGAGTTTCTAACGCGCATCGCCGAGCAACTCAGGACCAAGAGCGGCTCGGATCTGCCGCTGTCCTGCTTCATCGAGCAGGTCAAGCTGCAATTGGCCGGCGGAAAGTCGCCGGAACAGCTGCAGAACGAAGCAGCGGCCGCCAACAGCAACATGCCCGAGCACCTTTCGGATACTTACAAAGCCTGGGCGATGCCCGACTGATACTGCTTTCGCCGGCTGGCATGTCGATGCCGGCCGGAACCTTCTCTCCTCCCGCACATTCATCAGTCGCGTGAAAGCGCGATTGTCGTTGTGTTCAGGATAGAGGAAAAGACCATGCGACTTTTCGAATGTGGCACACTCGTTCCCGGCTGCGCCTGGCATACCAGGGCGGATAATGACGCCGAGGTCGTCCGCCGGGCCGTCGAGCACCTGAAAGACGCTCACGGCGAAACCACGATCCGCGAGAACATGGTGGATAATATTAAGGCTCGCATCCGCGACGAGGCGAACGCAGCCTGATTATTGCACGCGTTCCTGCAGCCGGGCGAGCAGCGCCGCCCGGTCGGAAACGAAGTTTTCCTCCACCCACTGGTTTTCCAGGCCGGCCAGCAGCTCGCCGACGCGCGGGCCGGACGCGATTCCTGCCGAAATCACGTCGCCGCCGCTCAGCGGAAACTGTGGCTTCTTCCAGTGCATTGCCCTGTCCAGCAGCTTGATAAGCCGCGCCGACCGCGCCATTTCGTCGAAATCGCTTTCAGCCTTGCCGCGCGCAACCGCAAGCGCCAGCTTCAGCCGTGTCGTGATGCCGTCGGTGCTGTTGCGGTAAAGCAGCCGTTCGAAGGCCGCCGACGACATCTCGTCATTAACGGGCGCTGCCATGGTCCAGGCCTTGAGAGTGGCCGCCTCCGCATTCGAGAGCTTGAGCCGGGCGGCAAGCGCCTCCATGCGTGCCGCATCGGGCGGCACGATCGCCGCAAGACGCAGCAACGGATCGGGCGTCCAGCCGAGCGCCTTTTCGGTGGTGATCAGCGAAGGGATCGCATCGATCCCCCATCTTTCGGTTTCCGGCAGGATTTCCGTCAGCACCGCCACCTGCCGCATCCACAGCAGCGCGCGGCCGGGATCCGCAGCACCTAGCAACTTTCGCAACTCGGACCAGACCCGTTCTGCCGAAAGCGTCGTCAGTTTCGAACGTGCGACGGAACATGCCTTCAGCCCCTCGGCATCCGGCCGCCCGGAACCGTAATAGGCAAAGAAGCGGAAGAAGCGCAGGATGCGCAGATGATCCTCGGCAATACGCCTTGCGGCATCGCCGATGAAGCGGATGTTGCGCGTCTCGATGTCGGCAAGCCCGCCAACGAGATCCACCACCTCGCCCCCCGCATCGGCATAAAGCGCGTTGATCGTCAAATCCCGCCGTTCGGCGTCTGCCTTCCAGTCGGTGCTGAAGGCAACCTTGGCATGGCGTCCGTCGGTCTCGACGTCGGTGCGAAGGGTCGTCACCTCGAAGGGCTTGCCGTCGATGACGAGCGTCACCGTGCCGTGCTCGAGGCCGGTTGGGACTGCCTTGATGCCGGTCGCCGCCGCCCGCTCCATCACCGCCTCCGGTCTGAGTGTCGTGGCTATGTCGACATCATTGACCGGCAGGCCCATCAGGCTGTTGCGCACAGCACCGCCAACCACCCGCCCTTCCCCGCCATCGGCGTTGAGAAGCGCTAAGATCCGGCCGAGCGCCGGGTCGCGGAACCATGCTTGGTCGGCGATGCCGGTCATGCATAAAGCCTTTCATAAAGCGTGCGGACGATGCCGGCGGTGATGCCCCAGATCATTCTGGTTTCATAGGGCACGCGGTAGAAATGCCGGTCGATGCCGTCGATGACACGCCTGTCGCGGGTGTGATTGGCAGGATCCATCAGGAAGGAAAGCGGCACCTCGAAAACGTCGTCCACCTCGGTCGGGTTCAGCGTCAGCGCAAAGCCCGGCGAGACGACGCCGAGCACCGGCGTAATGCGGAAGCCCGTCGAGGCAAGGTAATTCGGCAGCCGCCCGACGGTTTCGACGAAAGAACCGGCCAGGCCAATCTCCTCCTCCGTCTCGCGGATCGCCGCCATTTCGGGCGAGATATCGTCGGGATCGATCGAGCCGCCGGGAAAGGCGATCTGCCCGGAATGTTTGCGTAGCGTCGCCGTGCGCTTGGTGAAGATCACATGCGCTTCCTCGCCGTCGTCGACGACGGGCACGAGCACGGCGGCGTCGCGCAGCTTGAAGGTCTCGACCTCGGCGACGATATCGGGATTGAGGATATGATCCCCGTGATCGCGCCAGGCATGATCGACCGGCCCACCATTCTGGTTGAGCGCGCGGCGGCGGAATTCGGCTGCAGAAAACAGCGGATAACGGTGGGTAATTGCATCATTCATCGGGAAAGCGCATCCAGTTCATCGGCCGGCATCATCGCAAAGACCTCTCCGGCCGAGCGGACGGCGAACATCGCCTGTCCCTCGACCTCGAGCGTCTCGCCGAGCGCGACCAGTTCATACATCACCGCACGCGACACCAGCGCCTCCAGCCGCCCGCGCACATGCAGATAGGGTTTCAGTTCGGCATTCTCGCCCGCAATGGCAAAGCGCAGCCGATGCTCTCCTCCCGCCTCCACGACATCGCCGACATTGGTGCGGAAGGTCAGCACCTGTTGGTCTTGCCCCCCCGTCACGCTCATCTCCACGGCGATGAAAGGCGCGTCGACGACCCTTATACCGACCTTTTCCACAGGAGTTACGAGATAGGTCTTCTGGTCGTCATCTTTTCTTAAAACCGTCGAGAACAGCCGCACCAGCGCCGGTCGGCCGATCGGCGTGCCCATGTAGAACCAGGTACCATCAGCCCGGATTTCCATGTCGATATCACCGCAGAAAGGCGGATTCCACCGCTCGACCGGCGGTAATCCTCGTTTTTTACCGGCATTTTCCTGAGACGCGCGCGAAATCAGTGCGGCAAGTCCCGCCGCATCCGCCTGTCCGCTGATTTCCTCGGCTGCCATTCTTCCGTCCCGGTTTGTCCTTAACGAAGTAAAGTCACGAGATAGTCATTCGCAACGAACTTGTCAGCCCGTCACATCTCCATAACTCTATCGGGTATGAGGCACATGTATAAGTCCGCCGATTCGCTGCCGAATGATTTCAGCCGTTGGAGATACGCATGGGTATGATGAAGACCGAAGCCAGCCTCGATGATAAGGCGATCGTCGCCGCCGCCGAAAAGGCGCTCTCCGATATCGCCGCCATCCGCGGGGAAGTCTCGAAGGTGATCTTCGGTCAGGAAAGCGTCGTCGAGAACACCATTCTCGCCGTGCTGTCAGGCGGTCATGCCCTGCTCGTCGGCGTTCCCGGCCTTGCCAAGACCAGACTGGTGACGACGCTCGGCGAGGTGCTCGGCCTTGCCGCCAACCGCATCCAGTTCACGCCGGATCTGATGCCCTCGGATATTCTCGGCTCCGAGGTGATGGACCAGGACGACAGTGGACGCCGCTCCTTCCGTTTCGTCAAGGGCCCGGTCTTCGCCCAACTCCTGATGGCCGACGAGATCAACCGCGCCTCGCCGCGTACCCAGTCGGCCCTTCTGCAATCGATGCAGGAATATCACATCACGATCGCCGGCCAGCGCTATGACCTGCCGGCGCCTTTCCATGTGCTCGCCACGCAGAACCCGCTCGAGCAGGAAGGCACCTATCCCCTGCCCGAAGCCCAGCTCGACCGCTTCCTGCTGCAGGTCGACGTCAACTACCCCGAACTCGCCGCCGAGCGCCAGATCCTGCTCGAGACGACCGGCCTGGGCGAAACCCGGCCGGAAGCCGTCATCGATGCGCAGCGGCTGATCGAGATCCAGACGCTGGTCCGCCAGATGCCGGTGAGCGACACGGTTGTCGATGCCATCCTGGCGCTGGTGCGTTCCGCCCGCCCCGGACAGGGCAATGCCTCGACCGACAAGAACGTCGCCTGGGGGCCTGGCCCTCGTGCCGGCCAGGCGATGATGCTCTGCGCGCGCGCCCGCGCGCTCTACGAAGGCCGTCTCGCACCGTCTCTTGACGATATCTTCGCGCTCGCCGAACCCATTCTTCAGCACCGCATGGCGCTGACTTTCGCCGCCCGCGCCGAAGGCATGTCGGTGCGTGACGTCATCGCCGGACTGGTCAAGCAGGCAAAGGGATAAGGAAGCCGGACGCGTGGCATCTATCGGACAGATCGTCAACCCGACGTCAGGCAGCGATGCCCTTTCCCGCGCCAGGCAGCGGGCCGCCCTGGTGCCGGACTGCCTGGTGGAAGCCAAGCGCATCGCCAACACCGTGATCGCCGGCTGGCATGGTCGCCGCAAGCGCGGCATCGGCGAGAATTTCTGGCAGTTCCGTCCCTATTCCGAGGGCGAGAGCCTGTCGCGCATCGATTGGCGCCGCTCCGCCCGCGACGACCATACTTACGTGCGCGAGCGCGAATGGGAGGCGGCGCACACGATCTGGCTCTGGTGCGACATGTCGCCCTCGATGATGTACAAGTCGAGCTATGGCAGCGTCTCCAAGGAAAGCCGCGCACTGGTCGTCATGCTGGCGCTTGCCGAAATCCTCGCCCGTTCCGGCGAGCGCATCGGTTGCCCCGGCATCATGGAACCCGCCTCCGCCCGTAACGCCGCCGAACGCCTCGCAGCCGCGCTGATGCACACGCCGCTGACCGGCGGACTGCCGGAAACGGCGATGATCCGCGGCTGGAGCGACCTCGTCCTTATCGGCGATTTCCTCGACGATGCGCCGGCAATCATGGAACGGCTCGGCCCGCTTGCCCGCCGCGGCCTGCGCGGCCACGTGGTCGAGATATCAGATCCGGCCGAAGAGATATTCCCCTATAGCGGCCGCACCGAATTCACCGATCCGGAGAGCGGCGCCAAGCTTATCTCCGGCCGCGCCGAACATATCCGCGAGGCCTATCGCAACGCCTACCTCGCCCGCAGGGACAGCCTCGGCCAGTCGCTGCGCCATCTCGGCTGGACCTTCGCGAGCCACCGCACCGATCACCTTGCGTCGGAGGCGCTGGTCGCGGTGCACATGTATCTGTCCGGCATGCCGGCCAAGGCGACGCATGGAGGGCAGCTATGAACGCCCTTCCCTTCGCTTTCGCCTATCCCGCCATTCTCGGCGCGCTCGTCGCCTTGCCGGTCATCTGGTGGCTGCTGCGGCTGACGCCGCCACGTCCGAAGACCGAAGTCTTTCCGCCGCTGAAAATCCTCGCCTCGGTGCTGAAGCGCGAGGAGACGCCGGCGCAAAGCCCGTGGTGGCTGACACTGCTGCGCATGCTACTCGCTGCCGCCATCATCCTTGCGATCGCCGATCCGGTTTTCAATCCACGCACCAGTTCGCTCGCATCAGGTGGCCCGCTCGTCCTCTTCGTCGACAACAGCTGGGCGGCGGCACCCGACTGGGAGCGCCGCATCCAGACCGCCGACGCGTTGATAGACGACGCCGAATCCGCCGGCACGCCCGTGTCGATCGCCTTTACCGCCGATCCGACCAACGACGCCGTGCCCGGCACCGCCGCTGCCGCCCGCGACAAGCTGCGCGCCGCCGAGCCGCGACCGCTGGTGCCGGACCGCGAACGCACCTTCCAGGCGCTGCGCGCCGCCCTGAACGGCATCAAGCCCGGTACCCTCGCCTTCCTGACTGACGGCGCCGCCGCCAGGCCCGACGACGCGACGGTGCGCAGGCTCGCCGAACTTCAGCCCGCCGATCTGCGCCTGATCGAGGGCGATGCCGCGCGGACGGTCGCAATCACTGCGGCCAACAATGCGGCGGATGCCATGACCGTCATGGTCACGCGGCTCAACAGTTCGCAGGCAGCATCGGTAGCGCTGAACGCCGTCGATACCCAGGGCCGCTCGATCGCCAATGGCAGGGCGGATTTCCGCCCCGGCCAGAGCGTCGCGACCAGTTCGATCACCGCCCCCTTCGAGATGCGCAACGATTTCGCGCGCGTCAGCGTCGACAATGGCGCGACGGCAGGCGCCGTCCACCTTCTCGACGACGCATTCAAGCGGCGCCGCGTCGTCTTGCTGTCAGGTGAAGGGGGGGACGAGTTCCAGCCGCTGCTCTCGCCGCTCTATTATATCCAGCGGGCGCTGCAACCCTATGCGGATCTGATCCAACCTGCCGATTCCGATCTTTCGGTCGCAATACCAAAACTTCTCACCAGCAATCCCTCCATCATCATCATGGCCGACATCGGCCGGCTGCCGGAGGAGACCTACGAGCCTTTGACGCGCTGGATATCGAATGGCGGCATGCTCCTGCGTTTTGCCGGCCCACGCATGGCGGCAGCCCCTGCGGACGATCCGCTGATCCCTGTCATCCTGCGTCAGGGAGAACGGGCGCTGGGCGGCACCTTGTCCTGGAGCGAGCCGCAGTCGCTTGCCGAATTTCCGAGTTTCGGGCCTTTCGCCGGCATAGCGCGTCCCTCCGATGTCGTCGTCAAGCGGCAAGTGCTTGCCGAACCGACACCCGATCTTGCCGAACGCACCTGGGCAAGCCTGGCTGACGGCACGCCGCTCGTCACGATGAAGCAGCTCGCATCCGGTCAGATCGTCCTGTTTCACGTCACCGCGGAAGCGACCTGGTCCGATCTGCCGATCTCCGGCACTTTCGTCGACATGCTGCGCCACCTCCTGCAGATATCGCGCTCGGGCGGCGTGACATCGGAGGCGCGCGGCAATGCGCGTGTCTCCGAAACCCTGCCGCCATTCCGCATGCTGACGGCCAAGGGCACGCTCGTCTCCGAGACGGGATCGGCGCGGCCGCTCATTCCACAGGCCGGAGTCGAACCGACGGCGAATTTCGACAATCCTCCCGGGCTCTATGGTTCGGAGGATGGTTTCACCTCCCTGAACGTGCTGCCCGAGAACGCGGAACTGAAGCCGCTCGACACAACAGGGACCAATGCCGTGCGCGAAGGCCTGATCGGCGGCGAAAGCTGGTCGGCAAAACCCGCGCTCTTTCTCGCAGCCTTCCTGCTGCTCTTGGCCGATAGCCTGATCGTCCTCTTCATGAATGGCGCATTCTCGCGATTGCGCCCGGCTGTCCGCACCGCCGCGATGATCGCGGTCGCCGTCTGCGCCGGCTTTCTCGTGCAACCCGGCACGCTTCACGCCGACGACTCCCAGCCCGGCGACGACCTCATCCTGCAAAGGCTTGACAACACCCACCTCGCCTATGTCGTCACCGGCGAACAGGATGTGGACAATATATCCGAGCGCGGTCTCGAGGGACTGACCCAGTTCCTGACCTTTCGCACGACGCTGGAACCGGCACCGCCCGTCGGCATCGACCTCACCAAAGACGAGCTCTCCTTCTATCCGATCATCTACTGGCCGGTTTCGGCAACGGCGCCGATGCCATCGTCGGCGGCGATCAGCCGTATCGATGCCTATATGCGCAATGGCGGCACCGTGCTTTTCGATACGCGCGATCAGATCAGCGCATTGGACAATGGCGGCAATGTCAGCGCCAACGGTGAGAGGCTGCAGGCAATCCTTGCCAATCTCGACATTCCGGCGCTCGAACCGGTACCATCAGATCACGTGCTGACGAAATCCTTCTATCTCCTGTCGAGCTTTCCCGGTCGTTATGCCGGAAGCCCTCTTTGGATCGAGGCCCGGCAAGGCGGTCAGGGGCCGAGCGAAAAATCGGCGGCGACGGCCGACGGCGTTTCGCCGATCCTGATCACCGGCAATGATTTCGCCGGCGCCTGGGCAATCGACGAAAACGGCGTACCGATACTGCCGACCGTGCCGTCGGATGAAACGCAGCGCGAATATGCCTACCGTTCCGGCGTCAACATCATGATGTACATGCTGACCGGCAACTACAAGACCGACCAGGTCCATGTTCCCGACCTCCTCGAACGGTTAGGACAATGAGATGACGTTTGACTTTTCGCCCTTCCTGCCCTGGTCGATTCTGGCTGCATTGGCTGTCGTCAGCGCTGTTATCGCCGCCTTCGCCATCTGGCGCGGCATTCGCGGCGCCTGGATCAGAACACTGGCAGCACTCGCCATGTTGACCGCGCTTGTCAATCCTGTGCTGCTGCAGGAAGATCGTGATCAGTTGTCGACGATCGTTCCCGTTCTTGTCGATCGAAGCCAGAGCCAGCAGACGCCCGATCGCGTCAAGATGACCGACGATGCGCTTGCGGCCTTGAAGGGACAGCTCGCCCGTTTTCCCCAGATAGAGCCCCGCTTCGTCGATGTCGAAGGCGACGTCAATTCCGACGTGCCGTCCACGCGCCTGTTCGACGCGCTGTCGGCCAACATTGCCGATGTCCCGCCCGCCCGTATCGGCGGCGCCATCATGCTGACCGACGGTGAAGTCCATGATGTTCCGGGCGCCAATCAGGCGCTCGGTTTCGACGCGCCGATCCATGGCCTCGTAACCGGCAAGGCCAACGAATTCGATCGCCGCATCGAAGTCATCAAGGGACCGCGCTTCGGCATCGTCAACGAAGAGCAGCAGGTGATCTTGCGCGTCTTCGACGACGGCCCGAGCCCCGGCGGCACGGCCGATGTCACGGTAAAGCTGAATGGTGACGAGATCGCCACCCTGCAGGCGACACCCGGGCAGGATACGCCGTTCTCTTTCAAGGTGCCGGGTGGCGGCAGCAATGTGCTCGAATTCTCGGTCGCAGCACTTCCCGGCGAAGTCACCACCGCCAACAACCGCGCCGTCCATGTCATCGACGGCATCCGCCAGAATCTCCGCGTTCTGCTTGTCTCCGGCGAGCCGCATGCCGGCGAGCGCGCCTGGCGCAACCTGCTGAAATCCGATGCCTCGGTCGATCTCGTCCACTTCACCATCCTGCGTCCGCCGGAAAAGCAGGACGGCACGCCGATCAACGAGCTGTCGCTGATCGCCTTCCCGACGCGCGAGCTCTTCGTCGACAAGATCAAGGATTTCGACCTGATCATCTTCGATCGCTACCAGCACCGCGGCGTGCTGCCGCTGCTCTATTACGATTACATCGCGCAATATGTCGACAACGGCGGCGCGCTGCTGATCGCCGCCGGTCCCGAGCATGCCGGCCCCGATTCCATTGCACTGACGCCGCTTTCCTCGGTCCTGCCTGCAACGCCCACCGGAGAGATGATCGAGAAGGCCTTCTATCCCCGCCTCTCCGAGGAAGGCCGCAAACATCCCGTCACGCGCGGCCTGGACGGTTCGGGCGAGGACCCGCCGCATTGGGGCCGCTGGTTCCGCAGCGTCGATGTCGACCGGCCGCAGGGCGAGACGATCATGCTCGGCGCCGACAACCACCCGCTGCTGGTGCTGAACCGCGCCGGCCAGGGCCGCGTCGCCATGCTGCTTTCCGATCAGGGCTGGCTCTGGGCGCGCGGCTTCGAAGGCGGCGGTCCGAACGTTTCGCTCTATCGCCGTATCGCCCATTGGCTGATGAAGGAGCCGGCGCTCGAGGAAGAAGCGCTGACTGCGCGCGCCTCTGGCCGGACCCTTGAAGTCACCCGCCAGACAATCGGCGACAATCCCGGCAATGCCACAGTGCGTTATCCCTCCGGCAAGACCGAAACTCTGTCGCTCACCCAGTCCGAACCCGGGCTCTACAAAGCCGAGAAGAGGATGGACGAAATCGGCCTCTTCGAGGTCCGCAACGGCAGGCTGTCGACGCTCGTCCATATCGGCGCGGTCGACGCACCGGAATTCAAGGCGATGATCTCGACGACCGATGTACTGCAGCCGGTCGCCGACAGAAGCAAGGGTCTCGTCGCCCGCGTCTCCAATGCAAATGGCGCGATCTCCGTGCCGCCGATCCTGCCGGTGCGCGGCCAGGTCCGCGTCTCCGACAACGATCGCATGATGATTCGCATGACCAACGAGACGGTCTTGAAGGGCATCAACACGCTGCCGCTCTTTGCCGGTTTCGCCGGCGTCGGTATCCTGCTGCTCGCCTTCGGCGCCATGTGGTGGCGCGAAGGGCGCTAATCTCATGCCGGAATTCGAGCTGACTGCCTCGCCCTCGCCGGAGGAACTGGCGGTGATCACCGATGCGCTCTCGGCGTTCAACAACGCCGATGTCGGCCCATCGGATCGCCGGCCGCTCGCGGTCCTCATCCGCGATACCGACGGCAAGGTGACGGGCGGCCTTTCGGGCTTTACCGCCTGGGGCTGGCTCTTCACCCAGATGCTCTACATCCCCGATACGCTCCGCGGCACCGGCATGGCGGGCGACATCCTTGAGAAGGCGGAAGAAGAGGCGAGAGCCCGGGGTTGCCGCGGCGCCTGGATCGACACCTTCAACCCGCAGGCGCTGCGCGCCTATCTCAATCAGGGCTATGAAGTCTTCGGCGAGCTTGAGGATTTTCCGGAGGGCCGCACGCGCAGCTTCCTCAGGAAAAGCCTCTAAGTCATTCGCACCAGGCGATCGTGCCCTTCAGCCGCGCGTGCACGCCCTCGGCGATCGGAACGACGAGCACACGGCCCGGATCGACCGGGCCTGGAAAAGACAGGGCGTTGTAGGCGACCTTCTCGAAGCCGAGCGGGCCATAGTAAGGTGGATCGCCGACGAGGATAACGGCTTCCGAGCCCTTGCGTCTTGCCGCCTCCACCGCAATCCGCACCAGTTCCCGGCCGATGCCCTGGTTCTTGTGGGAGGGGCGGACGGCGAGCGGACCGAGCAGATGTCCCTTCACCGTGCCGGCCAGCACCGGCGTCATGCGCACGGAGGCGATCGTCTCACCATTATCGGTGCAGATGAAGGAAAGCGACAGATCATGGGGCCCCTGCTCGCGGATGCGCGCGGCAGCGCGCGTGAAGCGGCCGGGACCGAAGGCTTCTTCGTTGATGTGTTCGATGGCGGCGTCATGAGACGCGTCTTCAGTGAGGTAGACGAGATCGTGCTTGTACATGATGACAGAAACCGGATGGACAGATTGATGAGTCTCGAACACGCCTTGGGCGTTCGGGAGCATCAGCGTCGTCGCGGGTTTCTGGAAATGAACATCAGGCAGGGGTCCGAAAATCGTGAAAAGGCCGATAGCAGGAAAAATTTCCGTCGTCCAACGCAAAATGCACGACCACAGCGCCGCGCATCTTTTCGAGAGCCACAAAGGGCGCTGCAACACTTTGAATTATGCGGTGCCCGAACGATGTGACGCACTGTTCAATCTTTGCCGCCTGTAAAGCCCTGCCATCTGCGATATCCTCCGTCCCAACACGCAATCAAGGGAATGAAGATCATGGGAATGCTGGTGGACGGCGTCTGGCATGACGCCTGGTACGACACGAAGGAGAGCAAGGGCCATTTCAAGCGGCAGCCCTCGCAGTTCCGCAACTGGGTGACATCGGACGGTGGGGCCGGCCCTTCCGGCAACGGCGGCTTCAAGGCCGAGGCCGGGCGTTACCATCTCTATGTCTCGCTCGCCTGCCCCTGGGCGCACCGAACGCTGATCTTCCGCAAGCTGAAGAAGCTCGAAAAGCTGATCTCGGTTTCCGTCGTCGATCCGCTGATGCTCGAGAACGGCTGGGAGTTCAAGGTCGGCGACGGCGCCACCGGCGACCACCTCTTCGGCGCGTCCGCGCTTTGGCAGGTCTATGTCAAAGCCGATCCGCACTATTCCGGCCGCGTCACCGTTCCCGTGCTCTGGGACAAGAAGACCGGCACGATCGTCAACAACGAATCCGCCGAGATCATCCGCATGTTCAACGGCGCCTTCGACGGGCTGACCGGTTCGACAGCCGATTTCTATCCCGAGGACCTTCGCGCCGACATCGATGCGCTGAACGCCACCGTCTACGACACCGTCAACAACGGCGTCTACAAGGCGGGCTTTGCCACCACCCAGGAAGCCTATGCGGAAAACGTCGGCACGCTGTTCGAAACACTGGACATGCTCGACGAACGCCTCGGCAAGGGTCGCTACCTCTTCGGCAACCGTCAGACCGAGGCCGACTGGCGCCTGTTCACCACGCTGGTGCGCTTCGACGCCGTCTATGTCGGTCATTTCAAGTGCAACATCCGCCGCATCGCCGACTACCGCAACCTGCCTGGCTATCTGCGCGACCTCTACCAGACGGCGGGCGTTGCCGAGACGGTGAACCTCAACCACATCAAGCAGCACTATTACCGCAGCCACAAGACGATCAATCCGACCGGCATCGTTCCCGTCGGCCCGGCGCTCGATCTCGACAGTCCGCACGGCCGTGCCACAGCGCCGCGCGTGTTTTCAGACGCGCAAAGGACGCTGTAGCAGTTTGAATGGCTGCCTGAAGCTCACCAGCGGTGGGCAGGCTCCTGATCGCCGCGAAGCTCGGCGAGACGGCGATGCGTCGCCTTGGTCGTGCCCTCGGGCAGGCTGTCGAGGGAAAAGAAGCCGCTGTCGGAAATCTCCCAGTCCGGCGGCCGCGGCGCCGTCTGCTCGACAGTCGCGCGGTAGAAGACGACATGGTCGCGCCGTGTGGTCGTGGTATTAAAATAGACCTGGAACAGCTGCGGCTTGCCGATGATCGTGAGGTTGCCCTCCTCGCGCAATTCCTTGACGAGCGCTTCCTCGACCGTCTCGTTGCGCTCCAGCCCGCCGCCCGGCATGTGCCAGCCGCCGATATAGCTGTGGCGCACGAGAAAGATGCGCCCGTCTGCATCGAAACAGGCAGCCCGCACGCCCACGGTCATGCTGCGGACGAAACTGAAATAGACATGCAGCAGGCGCAACGCCAGCCTTATGTAAAGGGGCCGGTTCTCTTTATCCACCATCGCTCCGTTTCAGCTGTTCATCGCGCCGGATGTGTTTGATTTGTCAATAAGCTGGTCTATGTCTCGTAGCATGTTCAAGCTCGCGCATATCTCCGACGTCCACCTCGGGCCGTTGCCCAGTCTTTCCATTCAAGAGCTGTTTTCAAAACGCATAACAGGCTTTGTGAACTGGCATCGAAATCGACGCAAGCACCTTTTCGGCAGCACGTTGGATCTGCTGCTCGACGACATCCGCGCCCATCAGGCCGATCACCTGGCCGTCACCGGCGACCTCGTCAATCTGGCGAGCGGCATCGAGATCCGCTCGGCTGCCGCCTGGCTGCGCGCGCTGGGCGATCCCGCAGACACGTCGGTCGTTCCCGGCAATCACGATGCCTATGTGCCCGGCTCCTACGAGAAGTCGATGCGCGCCTGGTACGATTATGTCCGCGGCGATCTCGCTCCGCCGCAATGGCCGGAGAACCGCCATATATTTCCTTATCTGCGCGTTCGCGGCAAAGTCGCGATCGTCGGCTGTTCGACGGCGGTCGCCACCCCTCCCTTCGCCGCCTCTGGCTTTTTCGGCGCGCGACAGGCCCGCGATACCGTCAACATACTGCGTGCGGCTGGCGAAGCTGGCCTCTTCCGCGTCGTCATGATCCATCACCCGCCGATCCGCGGCGCCACGGCCTTCTACAAACGGATGATCGGCATCCGCCGCTTCGCCGCCGTGATTTCGACGGGCGGCGCCGAACTCGTGCTGCACGGCCATACGCACCTCAACACGCTGCATTGGCTGCGCGGCCAGATGCAGCCGGTGCCGGTCGTCGGCATAGCCTCTGCCTCGCAGGGACCGGGCAGCATCAAGCCGCCCGCCGCCTACAACCTCTTCTCCATCGACGGCTCTCCCGGCGCCTGGGAGCTCAGCGGCGAGCGCTTCAGCCTCAACAGGGCCGGCGACGCGGTGATGCCGGAAAGCGCCGATATTTTCGCGCCTTAGCGCTGGTTCCTAGCTCTTTTTGTGCAGCACTTGAATCGATCTGCGAGGACATCAGTCCACCGTCGCAACATTTGCCACAGAGGTTGCTTACCCTCTTGGTATTTTTAGTGGTAAGCGTACAATTCGAGCAACTGCATTGCCTGAGAACGGAGCGTGCCGATGACTTCTTCTTTCCGCCACCTGTCCAGACTTTCGCTCGCCGCCGGCTTTGCCTTCGGCATCGCCACGGCCGCTTTCGCGGCCGGCGACAGCAACGATGATACCAATCCGCCGCCGAAGACCCAGACGACCAAGACCTGCACCGGCGGCAAGGTCTGGGACAAGGCCAAGAAGGAATGTGTCAACCCGAAGAAGAGCAGCTTCAACGACGACGATCTCTATCAGTTCGCCCGCGAGTTTGCCTATGCCGGCCAGTATGACAACGCCATCACCGTGCTCAATCTCGCTCGCAACCAGAACGACCCGCGCGTCCTGAACTATCTCGGCTACGCCAACCGCAAGGCCGGCCGCATGGAGCTCGGCATGTCCTACTACCGCAAGGCGCTGCAGGCGGATGAGAATTATATCCTCGCCCGCTCCTATATGGGCATGGCGCTGGTGGAACAGGGAGACATCCAGGGTGCTCGCGTCCAGCTTGTCGAAATCCGTGATCGCGGCGGCGAAGGCACCTGGGCCTATCGCTCCCTGCTGCAAAGCTTGAACGGCTACAAGACATATTGACGCAAGCTTTGCAGGCGACAATACGAAAATCCCTTGGGAAAGAGGGATGAAGACGACCGGATGCTTGCGAAGTGCAGGAGACTTGTTTCATAAAGCGCATGCATCGACGGCGTCGATAAAGTCGGTTTCGCGCCCGACGGCGAACCCTTCGTCCGCGAAACCATTGTGAATGCTTCTTGGATAGACAATGCGTCAGCCCGCAACGACCATCGATCTCCGGCGTGATCTCGTCGGCCTCCTGCCCCGCCTTCGCCGCTTCGCGATAACGCTCGCGGGTGAGGTTGCCGTGGCCGATGAACTCGTTCAGGCCGTCTGTCAGCGCGCCATCTCCAAAGGTCATCAATGGAGCGGCGAAGGCCGGCTGGAAAGCTGGATCTACACGCTTGCGCGCCAGCAATGGACCGACGACAACCGCAAGCGCAAGCCGAAGGCTTCCGTCCGCGGCAACGTCACCGATATTCGCGAGGCCGCGCGCGAACGCTCGGCCGCGGTCGATCCCGACACCATCCATCACATGATTTCCGATATGCCGGATGGCGTTTCCAGCATGTTCCTGCTGGTCGACGTCGAAGGCCACAGCTACCAGCAGGCGGCCGACATCATGGGCATTCCGGTGGCAAACGTCGTCTCGCAGCTCGCGACCGCGAGGCTGCATTTCGCCGGGCTTGCCGGCACCCACCCGATCCACAGGTTCTGAATTTGCTCGATCTTAGGAAATTGCCGCTCGAAGCCCAGCTCACCGCCCTTCTCGACGGCGAAGTCTCGCCCGAACAGCGGCACGAACTGGAGCAGCGTCTGGCAAGCGACGAGAATGCACGCCGGCTGCATGAGAAGCTGCGCCACGGGGCTGATTTCGGCCGCCGCCGCCTCGACGATATCCTGAAGGAGCCTGTACCGCTCGCCCTCGTCCGCTCGATCAAGAGCACGCAGCCGCCGAAAACGCCGATCGCCCAGCGCGCCACGCGCCCGCAAGTGAAACTGGCGCCGAGCGGCACGCAGGCACTGGCCGCCGCCCTCATCCTCTTTGTCCTCGGTTGTGGTATCGGCTATTTCGTCGGCGCCGCGCCGGATGCCGACGAGATTGCCAGCACGGCTACCACCAATACGGCACCGGCCAATACCAGCGACTGGCTGGGCGACGTCACCGCCTATCAGCGCCTGCTGATCCGCCAGCCCCGTCATCTCGTCGAAGTGCCCGCCTCGCAGGCCGAGGAAATCTCCAGCTGGCTGACGACGGCGATCGGCGTGCCCTTCCGCGTGCCGGATCTGAGCGCCGAAGCCTGGACCTTCCAGGGCGCGCGCGTCATCCTTGGCGACAGCCGCCCTGTCGGACAGCTCGTCTATTCTAATTCCGATGGCGACATCATCTCCATTTGCTTCCGCAAGGACGCGCAGCCGCCGGAGACCGACGACTTCAAGGAAACGATCAAGGACGAGATCGGCCTCGTGACCTGGCACAATGCCGGCACCTCCTATGTGCTTGCCGGCCCCTCCGCCGAAGCAACGCTCGGCCAGCTCGCCATGGAGATCGCCACCGCTATCTGATTGCTGGAGCATGATGCCGAGCGGTATCGCACGACATCGTGCGTCGCCTTCTTTGATTTAAGGCACCAGCACCACCTTGCCGACCGCCCGCCGCCCTTCGATGGCGCGATGCGCTTCCGCCGCTTGATGCAGTGGGAAACGACCACCGTCGATAAGCGTCAGGGCATCCGCCGCGGCAAGCTCGAAGAGTTCGGCAAGATCCTCTCGTACCCCCCGAGGCGTCAGCAGCGGCAACAGCGAAAATCCCTTGATTGACTGATTGTCGTCAAGCATGTGCTCGACATCGGTCGCCTCAAGCCCGAACCGCCCCATCGCCGCCAGCACCAGCTCACCGCAAGGCGCCAGCGCATCCAGTGCCGCCCTTGAAAAGGCGCCGCCGACGGTTTCATAGATGATATCCGCGCCGAGCCCTCCGGTCAGCCTTTTGACGTCCTCCTGCCAGCCAGGCGCCGTGTAATCGACCGCATGATCAGCGCCGAGAGACAGGGAAAGCGCCCTCTTCTCGTCACTGCTCGCCGCCGCGATCACCATCTTCGCCCCGTCACGTCTCGCGAACTGCACCAGCAGCGACCCGACACCGCCCGCTGCCGCACTCACGAGAACATTCTTGCCTTTCGCGGGGCTGCGGCGCAGCAGATGCAACGCCGTCAGCCCCTGCACCATCAGCCCGGCAGCCGCCTCGAAAGAAACCGCATCCGGCAGCTGCACCACCGCCCCGCCGTCGACCGCGACGAATTCGGCATAGCCGCCCGAACCGCGCCCGATCGCAAAGAGAGGAACGGCAACCCGCATGCCAATGAGCGAGCGGTCGGCACCAGGCCCTGCTCGCTCGATCGTACCCGCGACCTCGACACCGGGAAACATCGGCAGGTCGGGCGTTGCGGCGTAACGGTCGGCCCGCATCAACACCTCGAAGAAGTTGACACCCGCCGCATGGACGCGGACGAGAACCTCACCCGGCCCCGGCTCGGGGACCGGCAGTTCTACGACCTCGAGAACATCGGGCGAGCCGAAGCGAGTGAATTGGACGGCTTTCATGACAGATGCACCTCACGTCTGATTGGCGTGGGGCAGGTTTAGCAATAGACTATCAGATAAAAATACACACTCTTTCGTGCCATACCCACCAGGAGGTGACCATGGCTGAGCCGATGAAAAGACTCCCCGAGCTGCCGGTCGAGCGTGCGCTGAAGGTGATCTCAGGACGCTGGAAGCCCATCATCCTCTACTACGTCTTCTCCGGCCCGAAGCGTCTTTCGGAGCTGAAGCGGATGATGCCCGCCATTACCCAGAAAGTGCTGATCCAGCAGCTGCGCGAGATGGAGGAGCACGGGCTGGTCGCCCGCCAGATCTTCGCCGAGGTCCCCGCCCGTGTCGAATACAGCGCGACTGAACTCGGCCTTGGTCTCGAACCGGTGCTACTGGCGCTCTGCCAATGGGGCCAGCGCCACGCAGAGGCGCGAAATGAAGCCGGCGAGGTCGCCGACTGCATCGTCAGGCCGCGCCGCGATACAGCGCCGCGCGTCTTTTCAGACGCGCATAGAGCGCTGTAACACTTTAAATTGCTGCATAATTTTTTCCTTAAATCGATTCCGATTTAAGGAATTATGCAGTAGTGCGGTCGCGGCCTGAGACCTTCCGAAATCAGGCCTTGCCGGCCTTCACGTCGAGCACGCGGTTAGCGGCCGAGACGATCGCTTCCAGCGATGCCGCGACGATGTTGGTATTGATGCCGGCGCCGAAGAGTTTGCCGCCGGGATAGGAGGTCTCGACATAGGAGATCGCCGCCGCGTTCGAGCCATGCTGGAGCGAATGCTCGGAATAGTCCTCGACCGACATCTCGATGCCGAGATAATGCGACAGCGCATTGATGAAGCCGTCGATCGGACCGTTGCCGCGCCCTTCGATGCGCTTGATCTCCCCATTGTCGGTAATCTCGGCTGCGACGATCCGCTGACCCTTGTGCTCAGTGTCAGGATAGGTGTGATGGTCGACGAAGCGCAGGCGCCCTTCCGGCTGTGTCACGTAGCGCTCGATGAAGCGGTCGTAGATGCGCCGGGACGGAAGCTCCTTGCCCTCTACGTCGGTGATGCGCTGGATATCCTCGCGGAATTCCACCTGCAGGTTGCGCGGCAGGTTCAACCCGTAATCCTGCTGCAGGATATAAGCGATGCCGCCCTTGCCGGACTGGGAGTTGATGCGGATGATCGCCTCGTAGGAACGACCGACATCGCGCGGATCGATCGGCAGGTACGGGACCTCCCACACGGGATGGTTGGCGACCTGTGCTGCCTTCATACCCTTGTTGATCGCATCCTGATGCGAGCCGGAGAAGGCCGTATAGACCAGCTCGCCGACGTAAGGATGACGCTCGCCGATCGCCATCTGGTTCGAATATTCGAACACTTCCTTGATGCGCTCGATATTCGAGCAGTCGATCTCGGGATCGACGCCTTGCGTGAACATGTTCAGCGCCATCGTCACCATGTCGACATTGCCGGTACGCTCGCCATTGCCGAACAGCGTGCCTTCGACGCGGTCGGCCCCTGCCAGCAGTGCCAGTTCGGCAGCGGCAATGCCGGTGCCGCGGTCGTTATGCGGATGCAGCGAAACGATCAGGTTCTCGCGATTGTCGAGGTTGCGGCACATCCATTCGATCTGGTCGGCATAGACGTTCGGCGTCGCCATCTCGACGGTGGACGGCAGGTTGATGATCAGCTTGTTGTCGGGCGTCGGCTTGACGACCTCGATGACGGCGTTGCAGATCTCCAGCGCCACATCGAGTTCGGTGCCGGTAAAGCTCTCCGGGGAATATTCGAAACGGTAACCGCCGCCAGCCTTCGTGGCCATATCGGTGATCATCTTGGCGGCATCGACGGCGATCTGCTTGATGCCCTGCACATCCTTGGCGAAGACGACGCGGCGCTGCAACTCACTGGTGGAGTTGTAGAAGTGCACGATCGGCCGGTTTGCGCCTTCCAGTGCTTCGAAGGTGCGGGTGATGAGTTCCGGGCGGCACTGCACCAACACCTGCAGGGAGACGTCGTCGGGCACATTGCCCTCCTCCACGCACCAGCGGGCAAAGTCGAAATCGGTCTGCGAAGCCGAGGGGAAACCGATCTCGATTTCCTTGAAGCCCATCTCGATCAGCAGATGGAACATGCGCGCCTTGCGATCGTGGCCCATCGGATCGACGAGCGCCTGGTTGCCGTCGCGCAGGTCGACCGAGCACCAGACCGGTGCCTTGGTAATGGTCTTTGTCGGCCACGTGCGGTCGGGAATGTTCACCTGCGGATAGGCGCGGTATTTAACCGCGGCGTCGGGCATGCCTTTTGCGGGGCTCATCTCGCTCTTGGAGGCCATCTTATCTCGGGGGGATTGCGTCTTCGCGTCCATCGTATCGTCTCCTCGTCCCGGCATTTGCCCGCTCTTAGCCGATCACGTCGGGCTTGGCGATAAACAAATGCGGACCTTGTCGGTCGTTAGGTCAATTTTGAAAGTGAGTCGCGAGGAGCGATGGCCGGGCGGGCTTTCGGCCGCCGGGCGCTCCTCAAAGGACCCGGCAACCGCGCGTAAGGCCGAGGAGAAGAAGCGAGGTCAGGGCGCGCGTATTGTCACGGAGGGCGATGCGGCCGCGTGCAATCGTGTCAGAAATTCTGGCGCCAGTGGTCTTCATGACCGCGCTTATAACCTCGGCCGGTGACGCTGGCAAGTCCTTGCCCGGCTTTTGGTCGTCTCCAACGGTCGACGAACTGCCCGCCTATTGCCGGCGGAGCCGCTTGAAAGCGCCAGGATCCGGCATTTGGAGAGCAGAACGACCTTCCGTTACCTCGACTGAGCCCGGTCTTTCCAAATCTTCACCAGCTGCGACAGCGCCAGCATCAGCCCACCCGCGATCAAGCCCCAGAAGGCGCCGGAAATACCACCGAAGGAAACGCCGGAGGCGGTCACGAGGAAGGTGATTGCCGCCGCCTCACGTGAGTCCGGCGCCTGGAAGGCCGACATCGCCGAGGACGAGAAGGCGCCGACCAGCGCCAGGCCCGCCACCGCCTCGATCAGGATGGACGGCGCAAGGGCGACGAAGGCCGTCACCGCGCCGGCGAGCAGCCCGAGGATGATATAGCCGACGCCGGCAATCAGTGACGCCCAATAGCGCCGCTTCGGATCGGCATGGGCATCCTGCCCGGCGCACATCGCCGCGGTGATGGCCGCCAGATTGACCGCGTGGCCGCCGAACGGCGCCGAGAGCAGCGAGAAGAAGCCGGTGACGGCAAAGAGCGGACCGGGCTTCGGGTCGTAGTGGTTGACCTTCAGCACCGCGATACCCGGAATGTTCTGCGAAGCCATGGTGACGATGAAGAGCGGCAGCGCGATCGAGATGAGGCCGGCAAGATTGAACACTGGCCGGACGATCTCCGCCGTCGGCACCAGTGATTGCTCCAGCGAGCTGAGCGCACCGTCGGGGATATCGACGCCGAAGGCGAGCACCAGCACGAAGGCCGCGAGTGCTGCCGGCACCGCCCAAAGCCGCTTGAAGGCGCCGACGACGATCCAAGCGACGACGATCGGCAGGCCGAACAGCGGATTGAAGCCGATCGCCTTTGCCGGCGCGAAGCAGAGGCCGATCAGAACGCCGGCGAGCATTGCATTGGCGAGTGGTGCCGGAATGGCGGCAACCGCTCGCCCGAGCGGCTTGAACAGTCCCGCAATGATAATCAGCGCAGCACAGATCAGGAATGCCCCGACCGCCGCATTGAAGCCACCCTCGATCACCCCGGTGCTTGCCAGCAGTGCGGCACCCGGTGTCGACCAGGCGATGCTGATCGGCAATCGGGTCACGGCACTCAGCACGATCGCGCAGACGCCCATGGAAATCGACAATGCCATCAGCCCGGAAGCCGCCTGTGCATCCGTGGCGCCGACCGCCTGCAGCCCGTGCAGCACAACGGCGAAGGAGCTGGCGGAACCGACGAAGGCGGTCAGCAGCCCCATGAACAGGGCTTGGACGGAAAAATCTTTGAGCATGGCGGGACTCGAGCTGCGCGAATGCCGCATGGAGCATGATGGTTGCCGCAGGTGCAAGTCTAGATTCAGTGCTTTCCGTTCAGACGTTGCCGCGAGGAGATCATCTCCGTTCAAACACTAAGGCCTTTCCTGGCCAGATTGCAGCATTCTGACCAGGAAAGGCTCTGGCCGAAAACAAAACGCCCTCACCTGCGATCGGCAGGCAAGGGCGGGTTCTTGGCAGTTTTGGCTGGGAAAACTTAGATATCGGCCTGCGACGTCACGATCCGTGAAACGAGGCCATACTCCTTCGCTTCTTCGGCCGAAAGCCAGTAGTCGCGATCCGTATCCTTGTCGATCTTGTCGAGCGGCTGGCCGGTGGCCGCTGCCATGATCCTGTTCAGGCGCTCGTTCATCTTGATGATCTCGCGCGCCTGGATTTCGATGTCCGATGCCATGCCGCGCGTGCCGCCGGAGGGTTGATGCAGCAGGAAGCGCGTGTTCGGCAGGCACAGGCGCCGCTCCTTCGGAGTGGCGACATAGATCAGTGCGCCAGCGGAGGCGACCCAACCGGTGCCGATCATCCAGACCTTCGGCTTGATGAACTTGATCATGTCATGAATGGAATCGCCGGATTCGACGTGGCCGCCGGGCGAATTGACATAGATGCGGATGTCCTCGTCGCTGGCCGCGGCAAGCGCCACAAGCTGCGAGCAGACCTTCTGCGCCAATTCCTGATTGATCGGTCCGTAGATGAAGATCGAACGCGACTTGAAAAGATTCGCCTCCGTTTCCTTGCCGAGCGGCAGTTCCTTCGTCTTGTCGTCCTGGTCTTCGTCGTTCATTCGAACCTCTTGGAGATGAATTCGGGTTCCTCGCACATAGTGCGACTCAATGCCTAAAACAATGCGGGAAAAACACAAGGCACCGAAGCGATGGAGATATCCTTAAGAAGCCGCGCGCCGTTCTGCAAGCCTTACTGAATTGTAACGGCGAAAGGCTTTGAAAAGCCTAAATCCGTTCCTACCTCAGCCCTCACGCGGCAAACGCCGCATCAGATCATTAGGAGGCAGGACAATGTCACCCGAAGAACGCCAATTGCTGACCGCCCTCTTCGACCGCGTACGCACCGCCGCGGCCACACCGCGCGACCGCGACGCCGAGGCCCTGATCGACCAGGCGACGCGCGAACAGCCCTCCGCCACCTATTATCTGGCCCAGGCCGTCATCGTTCAGGAAAAGGGGCTTGAGGCAGCCGCCAACCACATCAAGGAACTCGAAGAGCGTGTCCGCCAGTTGGAGGCCGGCGAGAGCGAACACCGCCAGGCCGAGCAGGGCGGCGGCTTTCTGAGCTCGATCTTCGGCAACACCCAGGCGCAGCAACCGGCGCCAGTCCCCTCCAATCCTGGCCCCTCCAATCCCGGTCCCTGGGGCCAGCAGTCCCGCGGCTATGACGATTCCCGCGGCTACGAGCGCGATGTCCGCCAGCCCCAGCAGCAGCCGACCGGCCCCTGGAGCCAGCAGGCCTCTGCGCCGTCGGCCGGCGGCAGCTTCCTGCGCGGCGCGCTCGGCACGGCGGCGGGTGTTGCCGGTGGCATGCTGCTTGCCAATTCGCTGAGCGGTATCTTCGGCAACCACATGTCCTCGCTCGGCTTGGGCTCGCCCTTCGGCGCCAATCCCTTCGGCAATGCCAGTGCGCCCACCGAGGAAACCGTCATCAACAACTATTACGGCAATGACGACACCCGCCAGGCCGCTGATACCGCGTCAGACGACAAGGATAACGACAATATCCAGCAGGCCGATTACGACGACGGCGACGACTCGTCCGGCGACGACACGACGGATGTGTGAGATTTAGCGGGTAGAGATGGGCAGCGATTGCCGCACCGTTGCCCGGCCCTTCGCTCTAGGCTCAGGGCGTTCGCCGCTGCAATCGATTCACTGGATCGATTGCTCGGGCTTTGCCCGACCGCGGCTCACCCACGGCCGCGATAGGTCGCAACGCCCTGTTCCGGCAGCCACACGCCTTCCGGCGGCTTGCCCGTCTGCCAGAAGACGTCGATCGGAATGCCGCCGCGCGGATACCAGTAGGCGCCGATCCTGAGCCATCTGGGATCGAGCAGCTCGACGATGCGCTTGGCGATGTAGATCGAGCAATCCTCGTGGAAAGCGCCGTGATTGCGGAAGGAATGCAGGAAGAGCTTCAGCGACTTCGATTCCACCAGCCATTCGCCCGGAATGTAGTCGATGACGATATGGGCGAAATCCGGTTGCCCGGTCATCGGGCAGAGCGAGGTGAATTCCGGCGCGGTGAAGCGCACGACGTAATCGGTGCCGGCATGGTTGGACGGCACTTTCTCAAGCACTGCCTCCTCCGGCGATTGCGCGGTTTCGGTCTGCTGACCCAGCATCGACAAGCTGGAAACATCGGTACTCGGCATTATGCCTCCTTGACGACTTTGACGCGGATGCCGTGAGCCTTTTCGCCCTCCGGCTCCACATGAATTGCGATAGTGGCGCCCTCGTGCACCGCCCTGATGGCATCCTCAAGGCGGTCGCATATATCATGCGCCTGCCGCACCGACATCCCGCCGGGCACCACCATGTGGAAATCGATGAAGGTGACGGTACCCGCCCGCCTCGTTTTCAGGTCATGCACGCCGATCGAACCCTCCGCGTGGGTGGCGATCGCCTGTTTGATCGCTTCCTCCTCCTGCGGTTCGACCGCCTGGTCCATCAGCCCGCCAATCGATTGCGAGATCACCCTCCAGCCCTGATAGAGGATGTTGACGGCAACGAGAATGGCAAGCACCGGGTCGAAGATCGCATATCCCGTTGCCAGCGCCAGCAGCAGGCCAACGAGCACGCCGACGGAGGTCACGACATCGGACATGATATGCTGCCCATCCGCCGTCAGCGCTGCCGAGCGATGTCTGCGTCCAGTCCGGATCAGCAACCGCGCCCAGATCGCATTGATGACACCGGCCGCGAAGTTGATCGCAAGGCCGAGCACGGGTGCATCCAGCATGCGTGGCTCGGCGAGATAACCGACCGCCTCGTTGACGATCAGCAGGGCGGCCACGACGATCAGCACGCCCTCGGTGACGGCAGACAGATATTCCGCCTTGTGATGACCGAAGGGGTGGTCGTGATCGGCCGGCTTCTGCGCATAACGAATGACGAAGAAGGCGATGAAGGCGGCAACGACGTTGACCGACGATTCGAGCCCGTCCGACAGCAGCGCCACCGACCCGGTGACCCACCAGGCCACCATCTTCAGTCCCATGACGCCGAGCGACAGCGGGATGCCCCACATCGCCAAATTCCGGACCGTAAGATCGCCGTTATCACTCATATCGTTCCCCTGCGGTTGCGAATGAATTGCAGAATTCAAGCCGTTGAAACGCAAAACCGCCCACGCGAATGTCGCGCAGGCGGTTCAGTTGATGGTGATATGGGGGAAGACGGCGGATTTGTCAAAGGGCAATGAGGTTCCCCTTCCGCGTGCTCAAGGAACAGGCTCGGAGAGAATAGTCTGCGGCCAGCGCAAGAGTGCCGCCTGCCCTGCAGGCGTCAGGGCGTAGACGCCCTTCTCCTTGCGTTCGAACCATCCGTAGACGTTGTCGAGCAGGATTCGGCCGGCATTGGGCACCTGAGCCTTCATATCCCGCGGCCGCCCGACCCCACGCTCGATTGCGGCGGCGCAGAGCAGCACCTGCTGACGATAGGCGGTCATGATTGGCGCCCGCGTGCTGCCGCCGACTGCGGGATCGCCGTGGCGGCGCTGATGCTCCTTGACGAGGCGCGTCCGCCGCTTGGGATTGGTGCGCGGCATCGGAGAGACGGAACTGACGATGATGCTGACCTCGCCGGCATCGGAGACGCCGAGCATGCCGATGCCGAGCCTGCGGCAGAGATCGCGATAGCGTTTGTCGGTCTCCCGCCCTCGACCCTTGGCGGAGACGCGGGCCGCGATCCAGACCTCATCGCTCATCGCCGCGCGGTCGACCGCCTGGAGAAGCAGTTCGAGGTTGAAGGAGAGCTTGAGTTCGCAGACCACCACGACCGGCGGCTCGGCATCGCTGAGGCCCACGAGATCGCACCCGCCGACCTCACCCTTCACGACATAACCCGCCGCCTCCAGGAAAGCTTTGACCGGCAGGTAAAGCGATGTCTCCATATGAAAACCGCGCCTCAGGCGGCGTTGAGATCGGCAATCTCACCGTATTTTGCAAGCAGCCGCGGCGAGGACATATCCCCGGTTTCCTCATCGACGATCACGGCATAAGCCGCCACGCCGACGAAACGCTCCGACATCGCCGAGGCGATTTTCTCCGCGCTGACGGAGTTCGATGCCTGACGCATTTCGCCGGGCACGAGATTGCCGCGGTTCTTGCGGTAAGGGAGAACGATGAACTTTTCAGCATTGGCCACGGCGACAGGTTCCAATTGATCGTTCCTGAAATGTTCTGATTTGCCGGAAGAAGTCAAGTCGCGGCCCGACGGCCTATTGACTGGCCCTTCCCACAGCAGGAAGGGCCAGGCGAAATTGCGGTCAGGCAGCCTTCGTCTTCACCTTGCGCGCCAGATGCGCCACGACATTTTCGATCATCCGCATCCCGGCATCGCCGCCGAGCGTCATGATCGACTCCGGATGGAACTGCACCGCGGCGATCGGTTCCTTGGCGTGTTCGATGCCCATGATCGTGCCGTCGTCGCTTTCCGCCGTGATGATGAACTCACGCGGCAGCGTCGAGGGATCGGCGAAGATCGAGTGGTAGCGGCCGACCGTCACCTCCTTGGCAAGGCCGGAGAAGACGATGCCAGGCTCCAGCACGCGGATGCGCGAGGGCTTGCCGTGCATCGGCAGCGCCAGATGGCGCAGTTCCCCGCCATAGGCTTCGGCGAGCGCCTGCAGTCCAAGGCAGACACCGAAGATCGGCAGGTTGCGCGCCCGCGCCTTCTTGATCGTCGCCTTGCAGTCGAAATCCTTCGGCGTTCCGGGTCCGGGCGACAGCACGACAAGGTCCGGGTTCAGCCGGTCGAAGATTTCCTCCGGCACCGGCGTGCGCACGGTCGAAACCGTCGCCCCTGTCTGGCGGAAGTAATTGGCGAGCGTGTGGACGAAGCTGTCCTCGTGATCGACGAGCAGGATGCTGACGCCCTTGCCGACGCTTGCGACGTCGCGCTGGACCCTGCCGGAATTGCCGGTCTTGGCGTCTCGGATGGCGGAAAGCATGGCAGAGGCCTTCAGTTCTGTTTCGGCTTCTTCTTCGTCAGGAATGGAATCGTTGAGCAGCGTCGCGCCGGCGCGCACCTCGGCGATACCATCCTTGATGCGCACGGTGCGCAGCGTCAGGCCAGTGTTCATGTCGCCGTTGAAGCCGACCATGCCGATCGCCCCACCATACCATGCGCGTGGGCTTTTTTCATGGCTCTCGATGAAGCGCATCGCCCAGAGCTTCGGGGCGCCGGTGACGGTGACGGCCCAGGCGTGGCTGAGGAAACCGTCGAAAGCGTCCATGTCGTCGCGCAGCCGCCCTTCGATATGGTCGACCGTGTGGATGAGGCGCGAATACATCTCGATCTGCCGGCGGCCGATCACCTTGACCGAACCCGGCTCGCAGACCCGGCTTTTGTCGTTGCGGTCGACATCCGAGCACATGGTGAGCTCGGACTCGTCCTTCTTGGAATTCAGGAGCTTCAGGATCTGCTCGCTGTCGGCGATCGGGTCGTCGCCGCGCTTGATCGTGCCCGAAATCGGGCAGGTCTCGATGCGACGGCCGGAAACGCGCACGAACATTTCGGGCGAGGCGCCGACTAGATATTCCTGATGGCCGAGATTGATGAAGAAGGAATAAGGCGACGGATTGATCGCCTTCAGCCGCTTTGAAATGTCGGACGGCTTGCTGTCGCAGCGCTCCATGAATTTCTGCCCGGGCACGACTTCGAAAAGGTCGCCCTTGCGGAAACTTTCCTTCGCCTTGGTGACGAGCTCGGCATATTCGCCCGGCCGGTGATCGCTCTTCGGCGGAATGGCATCGGTGCGTACGAACGGCTCGGCAGCGATATCGCCCGCTTTGCCCTCGGTCGTCACGCCGCCTTTTTCGAAGTCATAACGGTCGACCCAGGCCTTGGCGGCGTAGTTGTCGACGACGAGGATCTCGTCCGGCAGGTAGAGCACCATGTCGCGCTGGTCGGAGGGTCGCGTCAGCTTCAGATCGATCGCGTCGAACTGGAAGGCGATGTCGTATCCAAAGGCGCCGTAGAACCCGAGGCTTGCATCCGCCTGCGAATAAAACAGGTCGGTGACGGCGCGCAGCACGGTGAAGACCGTCGGCATCTTCGAGCGTTCTTCCTCGGTGAACACCCGGTCCGGCGTCTTGACGGTGAGGTCGAGGCGGCGGGCCGAGGAAGCGCCGAGCACGATGTCAGACACTGTCTTCAGCCGCTCGGTCACGAAGCCGAGGATCACCTCGCCGCGTTCATTATAGGCCTCGATCCAAACGTCGCGCCCAAAGGAAGAGATGCCGAGCGGCGGATCGACGACAGCGGTATCCCAGCGCGTATAGCGGCCCGGATATTCGTAGTTCGACGAAAACACCGCGCCGCGGCGCTCGTCGAGCTTGTCGACATAGGAAGAGACCGCATCGCCGTAGGGGATCGCCCGCCGCTGCCGCGTGACAGTAATACCGCCCTTGGTCTCGTAGATTTCCGCACCATCATCCCGCAGGATCGTTACCATTGTTCCACTCCGTTATCGGGGCCCGGACGACAGGCGGCCATAAAACAAAAAAAGCCGCCTCGAAGTTTCGGGCGGCTCACTCGTCGTCTTTGGACACGATTGGTCGAGGCCGCCTTAGCGAACCCACCACCAAACAGCAATGTTCAAGGACTTGATCATGGGAAAATTGTTAGCCTGAGATCAGCCGTCGCGCAAGAGGCGATTGCAGGATTGAAAAAGGGCGGCCCAAAAGCCGCCCCTCCCCAGCCTTGAAGGCTCAACTGGCATCAGAAGGTCTTCGTGAGCGACACCTTGAATGTGCGGCCCGGCTCGGAATACCAATCGCGCGGTTGTGATGCCGTCGCCGAGCTGAGGTTGACCTCGCGCACGCCAAGCGCATTGAAATATTCCTGGTCGAAGATGTTGTAGACGCCTGCCTGCACGCGCAGACCCGGCACCTGTTCCGGCGTCCACCAGCCGGTCAGATCGACGATTGCATAGCCGGGCGCATCGAAGGTCGTGTCGTTGGTGTTGCTGACGGGCGTATCGAGATGGTCGGTGAGCATGCCGGCCGACAGCGTCGAGGAAAGGTCGAAGCCGAAATTCTCGTTGTTCCAGCCGCCGCCGACGATCGCCTTGAACGGTGCCACCGAGCGCAGGCGCTGGGTGGTTTCTTCGTTCCTACCGTAAGCATAGACAAGTGACGCATGCAGATTGATGCCATTGTTGAATGTCTTGGCGGCGCTGGCTTCAATACCCGAGATCGTCGCCGCAGCCACGTTGGTGTAATTAAACTCCGTAAAGTTGGCCGTGGCATCGAAGGTCCGCACCGTCTCAATAAAGTTCTGGTAGCGAGTGTGGAAAGCTGCGACCCTGCCGGTGAAATCGCCCGTGTCGAAATTGGCGCCGATTTCGACGCCTCGGCCGATTTCGGGTTCCAGATCGGGATTACCGAGCTGGGCGTAGCGGCCCGTCGGGTTGTAGAAGCGGCTGTAGAGTTCGTCCACGGTGGGTGCGCGGAAGCCGACTGCCAGCTGCATGTAGAGCTGCACGTCAGGCGTCAGCTCGTATGTCGCAAGAATCTTCGGCGACAGGCCGGCTTCCGTTCGGTCGTTCAGGTCCCCGAAACGGGTAAGCCCGGTATTGCTTGCGAAACTCCCGCCGGTCGAGGGATTGTAGTTGAACCAGTCGAAGCGGAAGCCGGGTGTCAGCGCGAAGCCGGTATTGCCGATTTCGATCTTGTCTTCAATAACAAGTCCAAGATTCTGGCTGTCGACATTGGGCACTTCCGCCTGGTTGTTCAGCGACGGGCAGGTCGTCGATGTCGGGCAAAGGGCCCAGCTATACTGGCTCCAGCTGGAAACGCCGACGTCGAGGCCCACCCGAACGGAGTGGCTGAGACCGGAATATTCGAAATCCTTCGTTGCCGTGCCGCTGAAGCCCCAGGTTTCGTTTTCAATCTCGTTGTTGCGGCCATAGGCCACATTGGCAGTCGTACGGCCCCTGCTGCCGGCTTCCTTCTTCAAATCCTGCCAATAGAGCGTGGCACGCGCACTGCTGAAGAACGCGTCGGAGGACTGCGATTCATAATCATAATCGAGCGATACACGATCGCGATCACGCAGTTCGCGACCGTCATAATTGTCGATCATATAAGTGCGGCCGGTACCCTGCTGTTCACGCAGATCGGTCTGTAGATCACGACGGAAACGCTCGGCAGTCAGACCGATACGATGGCCACCTTCCAGCTCCTGGCGCAGTTTGAAGAGCAGGTTGTTCTGATCGAAATCAGCCGGATCCGCCTCGGTGCGGAAACGACCGTAGCTGTCGTTGTCGCCCATATTGTCGCGTTCATGGCCCTTGCGGTAGCCGCCCTGAAAGAGGATCGACGTGTTGCCGATCTTCTTGGCAGCGGCGGCCGAGCCGGAAATGCTGCGGTCTTCGCTGTCATAGGTCGACTTGACGATCGCACCCCAATCCCGGCCTTCGGGAATAAGATCCTCCGGCTCCAGCGTATTGAGAACGATGGCGCCGCCGAGCATGCCGGAACCGCCCTTGCTCGAATCCGCGCCGCGCACGATATCGAGCGAGGACAGTGAATCGAAATCGAAGGTGTCGCCGCCGCCGTTGGCGTTGGCCGGCGCAAAGGCACCCTGACGCGAGCTGTTCGAAATATAGGGGATCGGAATGCCGTCGATCGTGGTCAGGATGCGAGCGCCGGAAAGGCCGCGCAGGTTGAAGCCTGCGTCGCCGCGCGAATAGTTCACACCTGCATCGATGCTGCGGCCGATATCGTCAAAATTGGTGACCTGCTTTTCTTCGAGCTGCTTGGCAGTGATCTCGGTGGCAAGCGGCGTGTCGGCGACGCTGCCCGGCGCCACGCGTTTGCCCTTGACGACGATCTTCTGCAGGACGGTACTGTCCTCCGACGTGGCTTGCGGCGTGGCTGCCGTAGCGCTTTGCGCGAAAGACTGCGAAACAGGAAGAACAACTGTGGCTGCCGTGCAGACCAATAGAACCGAGCGCCAATGCCGGACGATCATAACCTACCCTCTAATGATGATTACCGGGCTGGCTGGTCGTGGCGTGTCGTACGCTCGAGGGGCTGGCTGGGCTTTTATGGATGAAGACGAAGCAGAATTCCGCCTTCTTTTCGCCGCATAAAAAACATGAGGCGCATTGTCAACATAAGTCGCCGCTTTATGTTGAATATATCTATCAAGTTTTAGCGATCTTCAATCACGTTGCACAATTGCAACGAAAAACGCCCTCATGCGTTGTCTTTAGCCACGGATACGAGGAATCGGACGCGTTGAGAAAACTTTCGACATTGGCAATTCTTTTCGCCGCTACCGCCTGTCTTGCCGGCGCCCGTCTGCCCCCGCAAGGCCCGATGCCCGAACCTCGGCCAGATGCCGGACAGGCGACCAACCCAACCTCCCCGTCCTCGGAAAAGGCGGAACCGCCCCCGCCCGAAGAGGTCCCGGCTCCTCAGCCGAAGCCCGATGTAAAGGATCCGCAGGCACCGGTATCGAGCACGCCGCCAGTGCCGCAGGCCGCACCGTCAAAGCCCGGGTCGGCAGAACCGATGCAAGGTCCGCCACGACCGCCGGGCAGCCCTGAAAGCTCGCAGCCGCCGACGGAGGAAGGTAAGCCGCCCGGCGAGCAGACACTTGAAGAGCAGCATCTGACGATTGAGCCCGAAAGCGATGCCGAGCATGCCGAATGCACGGCCGCACTCCAGTCCCTGGGCGTCGTCTTCAAGGACACGCCGCGCATCGATGACGGTAACGGCTGCGGCATCGACAAGCCGATCATCGTCTCCGAAGCTCTGCCCGGAATCAAGCTGAAGCCGGAGGCGACGATCCGCTGCCCGGCAGCGCTTGCCCTCGCCCGCTGGATGAAGGACAGCGTGATCCCGGCGGCTTCCGCCGCCCTGCCGGAGCAGGGCCGCATCACCACCGTCAACCAGGCAACGTCCTATATGTGCCGCCTGCGCAACGGCGCCGGAACCGGCAAGATCTCCGAGCATGCCCGCGGCAACGCCATCGATATTGCGAGCTTCCATTTCGAAAAGGGTGAGGATGTCGCCGTCCGCTCCCGTCGCGAGGATCCGACGCTGACCGGCGCCTTCCAACGCACCGTCAGCGCCGCCGGCTGCCTCTACTTCACCACCGTCCTCGACCCCGAAAGCGACGCTGCCCACGAAACCCATTTCCATCTCGACGTCATCGAGAGGAAGGGTGGCTATCGCTATTGCCATTAGTCATTTCAGTAGCTTGCGGTTCCCACTTGAATCAGACCATCCAACCACTAAACCTGAATGCGGAGAACCGGCGGAGTGCCCATCATGACCTTATTGAGTTTCCAGATGAAGGATTCCACGGTTTCTCTGGATCGCCTGGCCGAAAAGCGAAAGCTTTCGCCGCCACAAATCGCAGCTCTGGCGGTCGAAGAATTCATCGAACGGGGAGGAATGGCAGCTCTCAGAGATCGAGGCCGCCGTTCGCGAAGCCGATCAAGACGACTTCGCATCCGATGAGGATGTCGCTGCAGTGCTGTCCAAATATGCCGGCAGCAACTGTTCCGGAAAATGAGCTTGCGTGTCAGATGGGTCCGCAGAGCGCTTGCCCGGCTTGAGGCTCACAAACAGGAAATACAATGATCTCATTCAGATCCATGCGTGATAGCGAATATCCGGCTTACCTCGATTATTTCATCACTGATTATGCGACCGAGATTTCGTCGAACTACGGTCTTTCAGGCCCTCAGGCCTTGGCACAGGCCAAACAGGAAATCGCGAACGACCTGCCACATGGCATCAATACTCCCGGCGAGGTCATGTTCTGTGTCGTAAATCAAACGCCGGAAGCTGAGAGCGTCGTGGGTTACCTTTGGTACCGACCGGATTTGGCAAGCCGCTCTGCATTCATCAAAGATTTCTATATCTTCGCTGCACATCAGGGAAAAGGGTTCGGCAAACAGGCATTATATGCGTTGGAAACTGAACTAGCGAGGACGGGGTTCGAGCAGATAAGGTTGCGTGTTGCAGAGGATAACAAGCGCGCCAAACATGTCTACGAGGGAACCGGCTTTCGCGTCACCGGCGTCAACATGAGCAAGACAATCAAAACGGGATGTTAATTCATTGCGGCTCTTGTGACCTGTCCCCAACTTGCTCCGCGTGCCACTTCGGCCAGCGCTCCCAGGATCAGAACAATCCCTCGATATAACCCTGGTCGTTGAGGAAAATCCGTTCCGCCGACGGCGATTTCGGCAGGCCCGGCATCGTCATGATCTCGCCGGTGATGGCGACGACGAAGCCCGCTCCCGCCGAAAGCCGCACCTCTCGCACGGTGACGATGTGGCCTTCCGGCGCGCCGCGCAGGTTCGGATCGGTGGAGAAGGAATATTGCGTCTTCGCCATGCAGATCGGCAGCTTGCCGTAACCCTGCTCCTCCCATGTCTGCAACTGGTCGCGCACCGCCTTGTCGGCCGTCACCTCGCCGGCGTGATAGATCTTCGAGGCGACGATCTCGATCTTCTCGAACAGCGAAAGATCGTCGCCGTAAAGCGGCCGGAATTTCGCCTGCCCGGATTCGGCCAGTTCCACCACCTTGTGCGCCAGTTCCTCGATGCCGGCCGAACCCAGCGCCCAGTGACGGCAGAGGATCGCCTCGGCGCCAAGCCTCGAGACGAATTCCTTGACCGCCGCGATCTCGGCCTCGGTATCCGAGACGAAATGGTTGATCGCCACGACGACGGGTACGCCGAAACGGCGCACATTGGCAACGTGCCGGCCAAGATTGGCGCAGCCCTTTTTCAGCGCCGCGACATCCTCCGTGCCGAGATCGTCCTTCTTCACCCCGCCATTCATCTTCAGTGCCCGGACGGTCGCGACGATGACCGCCGCATCCGGCTTCAGCCCCGCCTTGCGGCACTTGATGTCGAAGAATTTTTCCGCTCCGAGATCGGCGCCGAACCCTGCTTCCGTTACCACATAGTCGCCGAGCTTCAGCGCCGTCTTGGTCGCCGTCACCGAATTGCAGCCATGGGCGATATTGGCGAAGGGCCCGCCATGCACGAAGGCCGGATTGTTCTCCAGTGTCTGCACCAGGTTCGGCTGCATCGCATCTTTCAACAGCACCGCCATGGCGCCGTCGGCCTTCAGGTCGCGCGCATGGACCGGTGTCCGGTCGAAACGATAGCCGATGATGATGTCGCCGAGCCGCCGCTCCAGATCCTTGAGGTCGGTGGCGAGGCAGAGGATCGCCATCACCTCGGAGGCGACGGTGATGTCGAACCCGCCCTGGCGCGGGAAACCGTTGGCGACGCCTCCGAGCGATGAGACCATGCTTCTGAGCGCCCGGTCGTTCATGTCCATGACCCGCCGCCAGGTGATGCGGCGGATGTCGATATTCTCTTCGTTGCCCCAGTAGATGTGGTTGTCGACCATCGCCGCCAACAGATTGTGCGCCGAGGTGATCGCATGGAAATCGCCGGTGAAATGCAGGTTGATGTCTTCCATCGGCACGACCTGCGCATAACCGCCGCCGGCCGCCCCGCCCTTGACGCCAAAGCACGGACCGAGCGAGGCCTCGCGGATGCAGACTACGGCTTTCTTGCCGATCCGGTTCAGCCCGTCGCCGAGCCCGACGGTAGTGGTCGTCTTGCCCTCGCCCGCCGGTGTCGGATTGATCGCGGTGACGAGGATCAGCTTGCCGTCCTTCTTGCCCGCTTGCGCAGCGATGAACTCGGCGCTGACCTTTGCCTTGTCGTGACCATAGGGAACGAGTTGCTCGACCGGAATACCGAGTTTCGCCCCGATTTCGAAGATCGGCTTTTTGGCCGCGGCGCGCGCGATTTCGATATCGGATTTGATTGATGGCATGGATGTTCCCCCGTCCGGCCCCCGCGGGAGCGGAGTCGTTGTTTTTCTCTTCATCGAGATAGCGAAATATCGGCGGGGTGTGAATAGTGCTGCGCCTTGCGGCCGCCACGCTTACAGCGCCGCGCGTCTTTTCGGACGCGCAAAGGACGCTGTAACACTTTGAATCTACGCATCGACCCGAAAATGGGTTTCGATTTTCGGGTCGATGCGTTAGGCGTTTATGTGGCGGTCAACGATTACGGCTTCTTAGGGTGAAGACATGAAAGCATTGGAAATCTTCGTCGAGCGCATCATCCTGTCGAGCCGCTGGATCCTCGTGGTCTTCTATATCGGCCTGGTGCTGGCGCTCGCCATTTATGCCGTTTCCTTCGGCTACAAGCTTCTGAAGATTGCCGCCAGCGTTTTCGTGCTGGACGAAGCTGGGATGATCCTTGCCATGCTCAGCCTGATCGATGCGGCCCTCGTTGCAAGCCTCATCGTCATGGTGATGATCTCCGGCTACGAGAATTTCGTCAGCCGCTTCGACGAGGTCGACGAGGCCGACAGCGAAGTCTCCTTCCTCGGCAAACTCGATTCAGGCAGCCTCAAGATCAAGGTTGCCTCCTCGATCGTCGCCATCTCCTCGATCCATCTGCTGCAGGTCTTCCTCAATGCCGACCAATATGCGGACGGCAAGATCATGTGGCTGACCCTCATGCACCTCGCCTTCGTCGCCTCCGCCGTCATGCTCGGTTTCCTGGAGAAGCTGATGAGCGTCACGTCGAAAAATGATTTGAAGGATAAGGACTGACAGGCGGCACGAGCACCTTCGGAGCTTGAACAAGCCGCAGCCCGACGCAAACGCCGAGCTATCCTCTTTCACGTCCTGAGATCAATTGACCGAAGCAGCAACAGGAACGATCTCTGCCTCAGCTTTTCTCGGGCATCGAAGGCTTTCCTTCGCCTCCGGCCCACAGACGTGCAAGCCGGGCTCTTCATCATAAGGAATGATACCATTGATGATGCCAAGCTCGAGCGCCTGAGAAGGAACTATGATCCTCCCTCGCTCGGTTGATGTGGCGGGCATCATCGTCCCGTATGTCTCGGCATTGACGCCCATCTCGTCGAAATAAGCGGAAAATCTCGTATATTCAGCCGTCGTGGGCCTGGCGAGGCCGATCGAGGAATATCCGACAATCCGCGGCGTTCCGCTCATCAGGACAAGAGTACAGCTCGAAAGGCAGTACGCACGGCCGGCAAAGACTTCGCCCTCGGTCGGTCCGCTTTTGGCGATGCTGGCTTTGCAACGCGGATCCAGCTTTGGACAATTCGGCAACTGCGTTCTGCCAATCGAGGTCTCCAGACCTGCAGCACGGATCATACGCCCCATCGCAAAAGCTGCATCCATGTCCCCGCCATTAGATTGAAGAACGATCGGCAGCTTTCTTTCGCCGAGCGTCGTCAACATCGCCTTCAGCCGAGCCGGCGTATCCGGCATGATGTCTCCGTCCGCAGAAATCCACTGCGTGCACTCTTCCTGGCAGTTGCCATTGGACATCAGGAGGAAGTCCATCGGCTGGGTTTTCGGCAGTTTCTCGCTTGTCTCTGTGGCCGCATCCTGCACGGGCGCCTGAGATACGGGCGCCTTGGCCACCACAGGGGCTTCGGCTACCGGATGACTGTGACAGACAGCCTCGGCCACTGCATCTGGGGCGCAGAGCGGCATGCCGGGCCACTCATTGTAGGACAACATGTCCGTGATGAGACCTGTTCGAAGTGCCTCTGTAGCCGGTACGATAGTGATGTTGTCAGGCGTGGCGCTCATCATCAGACCGATCACATCTTCGCTGACGCCCATTTCTTTCAAATAAGCCGTCAAAGCAGCGGTAGCCTTCCTTCCAAGTTTGGTGGAACTGCTCTGCCCCGCCACCTTGCGTCCAACCTCCTTGCGGGAGATTTCCTTCTTCTTGCCGTTCACGATCTTGTATTCGATGCGATAGGAAACACGCACCTTGTTGTAGACGGTCGTGATCTGGTGGACGCCGATAAAGGCCCATTGCGACGAGACACGCGACACACCGCCCGCCAACGCCAGCGGACACGCAGAAAAGCAGTATGCACCTGACGAATAGGTGTAACCGACCGCGCTACCGTCCTTGGCAATAGCGGCTTGGCAGCGCGTATCCCCAACCGGGCAATCTTTGAGCCGGGTGCCGCCGACCGCCGTTTCCAGCCCGGCCTTGCGGATCATCCGGCCCATCGCATAGGCGGCATCGACGTCGCCGCCTTCCGAACGGAAAACGACAGGCAATGTACGGCCACCGATCTTCTTGAGTATTTTTCTAAGCCGCGCCGACGTATCGGACGTTATGCGCCCCTCCGCCGATATCCATTCCGGACAGTTTTCCTGGCAGAGGAGACTACGCACGAGGATGAAATTCATCGGGGGATGCGCTGCCTTCTTCTCCCCGGCGGCCCGCGAGGTTGCCGCGCCGATCGGCAAGGTCAAAAGGAGAAAAACAAGTAATAATCTGGAAAATAGACACTTCACCAAAAAGGAAATTGCAAAGCGCACGATTAAATTGCCTCAGTTGTACTGAGCATACGCTTAGCAATTGGCTTGACTGCCAGCAAGTCGGATTTCGCCGCCTGCTACCATCCTTCTTATCTCTGTTCTCTCACCGCAATCAGGCTGAAATGGCGACCCGCTGCGGCCGCGTTCACGCAGTTCACCTGCTCCAGCGCAAAGCGCTGCAGGCAGATCGGTTCATCGCCTTTTGCGCCCGTGCCGAAGAGACCCGAGTTCTTACGCAAAACTCTCCCAAGTGATTCTCTCCTTGCCCGGCTGCGCGAGACCATTGCTGTGCCGCCATGAAGGAACTCAAAGGTACCGCAACGCTATTTTTGCAAGTCGAAACTCAACCGAGGCGCGCACTACCGTGGCTATTTTTTCACAATTCGAATGAATCGGCTTGCGTTAGGTCAATTGGGGCTAGCATCCCGCCGATTTTCTGTATTTGATAGCGGTAACATTGGGCTGCCGGAGGCGTACAAATGTCTTACATGACTACCTCTGAAAGACAGTCATTGCTTTCGGCAGAACTTTCGACCGCACGAACGCGCAGCCTGTTTGCACAGGCGCTTGGCAGGGTCTCTACAGCCTTCGGATTGTCGCATGCGACGCTGATGCACGCCCCCTCCCCGGAAGACCTTCTCTTGAAACCCCTGCTGATCGAGAGCTCGCTTCCGGCCGCCTATGTCAGGGATTTCGACCGCGCCCACATGATGCGCGGCTGCCCTTTCGGCGTAAGGTTAAGGGCGTCTGCCGTGCCGCCGGCCTGGCACCTCAACGACGCCTCCAATGGTCAGGCCTTTCCCGCCGAACTTCGTGCCCTGATGCTGCGCCATGCCATACCGGCAGGCATTGCCATGCCGACCACTGCAGCCGACGGCCAGCGTCTGATCTTTTGGTTCTGCGGCGAGCGCGCCGCGCTCGGCCAGAGCGAGATCAACGAGCTGGCAATGATCATTCTCCATGCACTCGATGCATACAATGCAGTCAAACGCAACGAGGAATGCGCGCATAACGCGCTGTCGACTCGGGAACTAGAGGTTGTGCGCTGGACTGCCCAGGGCAAGACCTCGATCGAAATCGGTCAGATCCTCACGCTCTCGGACCATACGGTGAACGCCTATATGACTAACGCGATCAAAAAACTCGATTGCGTCAACCGGACCCAGTTGGTAGCTAAGGCAATTCGATTGAAGCTGATCAACTGAGGAATCAGAAGAGAGTCGGCACGTCGTCCCGTGATCTGGGGGAATCGTGCCTCTTCACTTCGAACAGCCCGTTATTGACAAGACAGAACAATCGCGCGCCCACATCGGCATCACCGATGCGGAAGTCGTCCAGATGCTTGCTGCCTATCGTCTTTTCGGTTTCTGGCGCATCGACATCGAGACAGGACATTTCTTTGCAAGCGAGGATGTCCACGCGATCTTCGGCCTCTCCTACAGCGACGGCCCTGTCAACCTGACAGAGCTGATGTCGCGCATCCACGAGGAGGACCGCAGCCTGATCGCCCAAACCTTCGAAGAGGCGAGCCTTCACGGCGTCGGCTTCCATTTCGTCTATCGTGTCGACAACCGGCTTGGCGGCTACAAGCTGGTGCGCAGCGTCGGCCGCTTCCGAAACGATGAAAGCGGCGGCGGCATCGTCGGCATCACCTATGAATTCGTCGAGAAACTGCGCGTCGTCGGCTTCGAGGACAACACGATACCCCGCTGAATCCAGACGTTTTAGCGGTCAAGCACCGAGCGGACCTCGACGAGGTTCGAGCGCACCCTCAGAATATAGAAGCCCATGGTGGCGAGATGGCTCGGCATGATCCAGCCATCTTCGCGCCCGTTCGAGATGATCGCCGGCTGGATGCGCAGCGCCGACTGGAACTGCCGCATGGTCCCGCCCCAGATCGCTCCGAGATTGCGTTCCGCCAGCACCTGCGAGAAATCCGCCTGGGCGGCGGCCATGATCGCGTAATAGCCGTAGAGCTGGCCATAAGCGAACCAGAACCGGTCGTCGGCGCGTGTATCGAACCAGCCGCGATTGTGGTTTTCCGAGCGCTCGGCGAGCATGTCGGAGGTGCCGCCGAGATCGTTGGCGATGCGGTCGATGAACTGCATCAGATTGTCGGCGCGGCCGTCGAAAATGACGTTGCAGAGGGCGAGATCGGTGTTGAACTTGCGCAGGCTGCCGATCGCCGAGCGGTAATAGGAAGGAGTCGGCGTCTTCGGCCCGAAGGGATTGAGCCCAAAATACCAGCTGTTTTCGTCGAACTGCAGATTGCCGCGCGCGCTCTGCAGGTCGTTGTTGATGCCCGACGTGCCGCGCACGCGCCCAAGCGTATCGACAAGTTCCGCCGAAGTCCGCCGGACCGCCTGGTTGACGCCGCGCTGGAAGGACGCCTTGTTGTCGAGGAAAGGCGTGTGATCCCAGTCGATGCCGAAGAAGCCCATCTTGTAGAGCAGCATGGAGGAGATCCATGCGTTCTGGTTGACGTTGAAATCGGTCAGATCGGCCGCCACGTCGACGATCGCCGAGCGTTGGCAGGTCTTCGGCGCCGTCGCATTGGCACCCTCGGCGACCGGCACTTCCTGCCCAGCGGCAACCTTGCGTTCGGAAAGCCGGTACTGATCGACGAAGGCGGGATTGAAATTCGTCCAGACCTGCGTCTGCCAGAAGAAATAACCGTAGAGCCCAACCAGCAGCACCACGAAAGCGATGACCGGCAGCCGGATCATCCAGGTTCGGCGCTGATACCAGCCGTGCGCGGCAAGAATGGGCCAGAAGGCCCAGGCGGCAAACAGGCGGGCCCAGCGGCCGATCATCTGGCCGATCAGCCTGAAAAAACCGGTGATCCGGTCAAGCATCGTCGTCTCCTGTCAGGTGAGGCGAACATCGGGACATTGCCGCCCCGCTGCATCCCACATATGCGCTCGATGGGCCGAGCACAACACGAGCCTTTCGATTTTTCGGAATGAAAGCATTGCGCAAGAGGGGTATTGCCTCGCCCCTGCTGGTCAGGAGCGCAGGAAAGGCAGGCTGAAACGGAAAGACCTGCGCGCTGTGTCGATCAGAGGCGCTCCCGATGTTTCCGGCGTCGGTTCGGCATAGGTCGGAAACCTTCTGGCGAATTCGAGATCGGCGCGGGTCTTGCGCCGCTCCAGATCCTGGGCGACCAGCATGCCCTTCTCGAACAACCTGATCGGCGCGGCGATATCGGGAAAGAGTTCCGGCTTGATCCTCACCTTCATGCCCGGCCGGTCGGTATCGACCTGCGCCTGGTAGATGATCAGCCGCTCCTCGACGTCGATCAACAGCTTGCGCAACAGCGCGTTGCAGGCGGCGATCCGGCCGTTCAGCGAATCGACAAAGGCTTGGAACAGGCCGATGAAGCGCTCACGCCTCTGGCTGTCGTCGCGCATCTCGTGCTCCCCGGCGGAAATCCGCTCGGCCTCTGCCTTCAGCGCCCGCCGCTCCGCCTCCATCTGCTCCCAATGCGCCCTGTTGCCATAGACGCCGATACGGCCTTGCGTCGTCAGCGCCTTGGCATTGAGCTCCTTCATCTTGAGACGGGCGATATCGATGGAAACGACCAGCCGTCGCCGCTGCTCGACGATGTCGACAAGGCTGAGTTCGGCGGCCTTGTGCCGCTCGCTGAGCGCGGCGCGCTGGCCGGCGATCAGCCCCGCGAGCGCGTCCGATTTCGTCAAAAGGTCGAGCAGCCGCTCGATGACGGGCGCCTCGCGCACGCGTTCGGTATACATGCGCCACATCCGTTGGCGCGACACCCAGCCGGCCATCTTCTCGCGCAGCGTCAGCCCCCGGAAACTGTCGAGATCGGCTGAGACCTCGGCCGTCAGCCGATCGAGGGAAAAGACCAGCTCGGCCAGTTGGGCGTCGAGCGCCGCAGCATCGGCGATATGGGCCTGGAAGCGGGCATTCTGCTCGAGGAAGACCTCGTCGGCCGATCGGGTTTCGTCGCCGCTGAAGGCGCCGATCGCGGCCACGCAATAGGCTCCCTCGGCCGCAATCCTTTCGGCAAGGCTGCCTGCGGCTTCATACTGGCTGTCGAATGGCGGGGGTTTGCGCACCAAGCCTCTCCAGGGAATCTCCTGCCCCAAGCTAGTCGCTTGCGGCGCCAAAGAAAACAGGCAGCATCGGCGGCTTTAGACCGGCTCGGCGATCCAGGCACCGTTCATCGCGTCGTCCCAGTGCCTGCGGCAGAGCGAGACATATTTCTCGTTGCCGCCGACATCGATCTGCGCGCCTTCGTGCAATACTTTTCCTTCCGCGTCGAGCCGCACAACCATCGTCGCCTTGCGTCCGCAATGGCAGATCGTGCGCACCTCGCGCATTTCGTCGGCGATCGCCAGCAGTTCCTGCGAGGCCGGAAACAGCTTGCCCTGGAAATCGGTTCTCAGCCCGTAGACCATCACAGGAATGTTGAGCCTGTCGACGACGCGGGCAAGCTGCCAGACATGGACAGGCGTCATGAAATGCGCCTCGTCGACGAAGATGCAGGAAATCGGCGCGCCCTCGCCACTCAGTCCCTTGACCAACCGGAACAGGTCCTCGTGCGACTCGAAAGGAATGGCGCTCGCCTCCAGCCCGATCCGCGAGCCGATGACGCCCCGACCAGTGCGCTCGTCGAAGGCTGCGATCAGTTGCACCGTGCGCATGCCGCGCTCCTGGTAATTATAGGAGGCCTGCAGCAGCATCGTCGACTTGCCGGCATTCATCGTCGAGTAGTTGAAATAGAGTTTTGCCATCCGATTTCTCCTTGATCGGCTTATTGAAAGCTCGGAATGGCAAAGAAAAGCCCTGAGTGAGCGATAATCACAGGAATCCGGCTCGAAAACCGCTGAGAGCCCCGAAAACAAGGCATTGCCAAAAAATCCGCGGACGTCGCAATCGCATGGGTCGATACGGCGCAAACGCACTGAGGTCGCTTGTCAAACTCGGTTATTGATGGTTGGCTTGGGAACTTAAAGACTGGGAGTCTAAAATGAAAACAACAAGCACGTTCAAACTCGTTACCGCAACTGCCGTCGCCGCCCTCTCCGTTGCGACCGCCGCCTTCGCCGCAGACCCTGACAGCTGCGCCACCGTCCGCTTCGCGGACGTCGGCTGGACGGATATCACCGCCACCACCGCCACCGCATCCGTGATCCTCAAGAGCATCGGCTATGAGACCGACGTCAAGGTTCTCTCGGTCCCGGTCACCTACACGTCGCTGAAGAACAAGGACATCGATGTCTTCCTCGGCAACTGGATGGAGACGCAGGAGAAGGACGTCCGTCCCTATCTCGACGACAAGTCGGTCGAATCCTTCGGCCCGAACCTCGTCGGCGCCAAGTACACGCTCGCAACCAACTCCAAGGGTGCGGAACTCGGCATCAAGGACTTCAAGGATATCGCCGCTCACAAGGACGATCTCGACGGCAAGATCTACGGCATCGAGCCCGGCAATGACGGCAACCGCCTCGTCATGGACATGATCGAGAAGAACGAGTTCGACCTGAAGGATATGGAAGTCGTCGAATCCTCCGAACAGGGCATGCTCGCCCAGGTCGCCCGTGCCGACAAATCGGGCAAGCCCGTAGTTTTCCTCGGCTGGGAACCCCATCCGATGAACACCAACTTCAAGCTGACCTACCTCACGGGCGGCGACAAGGTCTTCGGCCCTGACTTCGGCGGCGCCAAGGTCTTCACCAACGTGCGTGCCGGTTATCTCGACGAATGCCCGAATGTCGGCATGATGTTGAAGAACTTGAAGTTCTCCCTCGACATGGAGAACCAGATCATGGGCAAGATCCTCAACGACGGCAAGGAGCCGGAAGCTGCGGCTTCCGAATGGCTGAAGGCGAACCCTGCAGCGATCGAGCCCTGGCTTGCGGGCGTCAAGACCCGCGACGGCAGCGGCGAAGCCCTCGCGGCCGCCAAGACCGGCCTCGGCCTCTGATGATACGAACGGGGCGGCACGCCGCCCCGTTTCATTTTCATCCGATTGTTGTTTTTCTGGATGGGCGCGCCCTTGAATTGGATCACCGAATTTAAGATTCCCGTTGGCCCCTGGGCCAAATCCTTCGTGGATTGGCTGACCTCGAATGGCGAATGGTTCTTCAACCAGATCGCCTTCCTGCTGTCGAGCGCCATAGACGGCCTGCTCTTCGTGCTGCAGAAGCCCCATCCGCTGATCGTCATCGCGGCCATCACCGCCATCGCCTTTTGGCTGCGCCGGTCGATCGCGGTTGCCGCCTTCACCTGTCTCGGGCTGCTGCTGATCGTCAACCAGGACTATTGGAAGGAAACGACGGAGACGCTCGCCCTCGTGCTCGCCGCCACCTTCGTCTGTATGGTGATCGGTATTCCACTCGGCATTGCCGCCGCCCGCCGCCCCTGGGTCTATGCTGCCATGCGCCCGGTGCTCGATCTCATGCAGACTATACCGACATTCGTCTATCTGATCCCGGCGCTCATCCTGTTCGGCCTCGGCATGGTGCCGGGCCTGATCGCGACCGTCATCTTCGCAATCCCCGCCCCGATCCGGCTGACGCGCCTCGGCATCATCTCGACGCCGCCGTCCCTCGTCGAAGCCGCCGTCGCTTTCGGCGCGACGCCGATACAGGTGCTGCGCAAGATCGAGCTTCCCTTCGCCACGCCGCAGATCATGGCGGGTCTCACCCAGACCATCATGCTGTCGCTGTCGATGGTCGTCATCGCCGCCCTTGTCGGCGCTCCCGGGCTTGGCGTGCCCGTCGTCCGTGCGCTGAACACCGTCAATATCGCCAAGGGCTTCGAGGCGGGCTTCTGCATCGTCATCCTGGCAATCATTCTCGACCGGATGTTCCGCACCGCGGGTGAAGGAGGCGCTGCATGACCGCGGTAAGCTTTAACAATGTCAGCATCGTCTTCGGCGATCGGCCGGAAACCGCGCTTGCCATGGTCGACCAGGGCAAAACGCGCGACGAGATCGGCGCCGCCACCGGTCTGGTGCTCGGTGTGGCCAACGCCTCGCTGACGATCGAAGAAGGCGAGATCCTGGTGCTGATGGGTCTTTCCGGTTCCGGCAAGTCGACGCTCCTGCGCGCCGTCAACGGGCTCGCTCCCGTGGTGCGTGGCGATGTCGCGGTCTCGGCGGCCACCGGCCCCGTCAACCCCTATAGATGCAATGCCAAGGCGCTACGCGAGCTGCGCACTCACACCGTCTCCATGGTGTTCCAGCAATTCGCCCTCCTGCCCTGGCGCACCGTCGCCGACAATGTCGGCTTCGGTCTCGAGCTCGCCGGCATGCCGGAAGCCGAACGCAAGCTCCGCGTCGGCGAACAGCTTGAACTCGTCAACCTGACGAAATGGGCCGATCGCAAGGTCAACGAGCTTTCCGGCGGCATGCAGCAGCGTGTCGGTCTTGCCCGCGCCTTTGCCACCGGCGCCCCGATCCTGCTCATGGACGAGCCTTTCTCGGCGCTCGACCCATTGATCCGCACCCGCCTGCAGGATGAGCTCCTGGAATTCCAGCGGCGGCTGAAGAAGACCATTCTTTTCGTCAGCCACGATCTCGACGAGGCCTTCCGCATCGGCAATCGCATTGCCATCATGGAGAGCGGCCGCATCATCCAGTGCGGGACGCCGCACGATATCGTCAAGAACCCCGCAGACCAGTATGTCGCCGATTTCGTGCAGAACCTTAATCCGATCAACATGCTGACGGCGGCCGACGTCATGCAGCCAGGCCTCGGCCAGACTGCCGCCGGCATGAGCGTCAGCGCCACGGCCCGCGCCGCGACCCCGCTTATCGATATCCTCGATGCCCTCGCCCGCCAGCCGGGCAGTATCGGCATCGTCGAGAACGGTGCGATTGTCGGCACCATCTCGGCTCAGGATATCGTCGCTGGTCTCACCCGCCATCGCCGCAAGGAGGAAGCTTGATGTTTTCCATCCGCTTTGTCACAAAGCGGATATGAAAGATCAGCCCTCGCCCTTACGCGAAACCGACGACGACGCCCGCAAGCTCGCCCGCGTGCTTCTGCGCTCTGCCCGGCACGCGGCGATTGCCGTTCTCGACCCCGAGACCGGCTTTCCCTCCGCCAGCCGCGTGCTCGTCGCTACCGATATCGACGGCACGCCGGTCATCCTGGTTTCGCAGCTGTCGGCCCATACCAGGGCACTCGCCAGAGACCCGCACGCCTCGCTCTTGACCGGCGAGCCCGGCAAGGGCGATCCCCTCGCCTATCCTCGTCTGACGACCCAGTGCCTGGCAGAACCCGTCGAGCGCAGCAATGCATTCTACGAGCGTATCCGCACGCGTTTTCTCGCTCGCCACACCAAGGCGAAGCTTTATATCGACTTTCCTGATTTCCTGTTCTTTCGTCTCAAGCCGGAACAGGCCAGCCTCAATGGCGGTTTCGGCCGCGCCTACCAGCTCGATGGGAATGATCTCGTAATCCAGTCGGCGGCGAATGAGGCGATCGCCACCGAGGCGGCAGAGACAGTGCGAGATTTAGTAGAACGCCATCCCGATATAGCCGAAGCCCTCGCTATCAGGCTAATGGCGCCAGAATCGGGTCCTTGGCGCATTTGTGGTATCGATTCCTCAGGTTTCGATATGATTTCCGGCGACTTCCTGCTGCGATACGAGTTCGAAACCCTCGCTGTGGATGCCAATCACATTTGTTCAAACATGTCTAAAATAGCATACTCGATACCTTAAATTTAGGTATATACAATCTTCGAGCCTAGTTGGTAGCTTTTGGTGTCAGTCAAAATCCCGGCTGGCGCCCTGCGCCAACACGTTTGATGTACGTTTCGCATTAGGAAGATAACATATGGAAACCTCTGATTTGGCCGATCACACGACCGTGGCGGCAGCTTTATTATCGGCCATGGCCAATCCGAAGAGATTGCTGATCCTGTGTAGCCTCGTGAAGGGCGAAGTGGCCGTCGGCGTGCTTGCGACCCAGGTCGGGCTCAGCCAGTCGGCTCTTTCACAGCACCTGTCGAAACTGCGCGCTCAAAAGCTGGTCAAGACCCGCCGGGACGCACAAACCATCTACTATTCGAGCACCTCAGAGCCGGTCATGAAGATCCTGGCCACGCTCGAAGACATCTACCTCGTGCAGAACAGAAATAGATCCGCCGCTTGATGATAGCGCTGACATGAAGTTGGCCGATGTCCTGCTGAAGGGGATGTTCCCGGAGGCTTGGCAACGATATTTCAGCACCTGAACCTTATGGCGACCGGCAAATCGGAAGATTTGCCGGTCGTGCCTTTTCAAAACCGCCGTGCATGTTTGCGCGACATGTTCTAAAGCGCGTCGCGATCTTTCAGATTCGCTCCTCGCGCTTTAGGCCTTTGTTTTTACGCATGTCATTCTCGCAAAACCGCTGCACAGTTTTGCGCGATATGCTTTAGCTGCCGACCACGCCGTTATCGGCGCGGCTCAGCACCACCAGCGCCGGGCGTGCGGGCATGCCGGGCTTGAAGTCGGGCCAGTTGGTGCCGGCATCCTCCATCGAAGTCGCATCCTCGTTGTCGGCCATGCGCAATTCGCCCGGATGCTGGACCGAGAGGAAGGCGCTGCTGCCATCCGCAGTGAAGGTCGGCGAACAGGCTTCCGAACCGACGGGCGCAATATAGAACAGTTTCGGCAACGCCCGGCCCGGGCCTTCGGTATCCATCACATAGACGGAATCGGCAATGCCTTCCGGCGGCGGGCCGTCGGTGGTGACCCAGAGGCGTCCGGCCGGATCGACCGCGAGATTGTCGGGGTCTGTGAACCAGCCGGCCGAGGTCGTGGCCGGATGGAACATCGCCTGATCCTCAGCCTTGGCAGGATCGCCGCAGAGGATGAAGACATCCCATTTGAAGCTGTCAGCTGCATAATCCGGCTTTTCGGGACCGCCAGGTGCTGCGAGTTCCAGCAGGTGACCGTGCGGGTTGGGGCCGCGCGGATTGGCGATGTTGACCATCTCCTTCTCGTCGCCGCCCTCAACCTTGGGCAGCCGGTCTTCGTTCTCCGTCATGGCGACGTAAAGCTTGCCGGTGCCGAGATGCGGGATGAAGCCTTCCGGCGCGTCCATCGGCGTGGCGCCGACGAGATCGGCGGCGGCACGCGTCGCCAGCACGACGTCGGCCTGGCTCTTGAAGCCGGCTTCCGCCGTCAGCGGGCCCTGGCCGGCGATTAGCGGGATCCAGTGCATGCTGCCGTCGCTTTCGAACTTGGCGACATCAAGCGTGCCGTGGTCGAGCAGGTCCTTGTTGGCGGCGCGGTCGTTCGGGTTCCAGGGATCGCGGGTGACGAAACGGTAGATATATTCGAAGTCGTCGTCGTCGCCCATGAAGACCACCACGCGGCCGTCAGGGGCGACACAACACTGAGCGCCTTCATGCGTCATGCGGCCGAGCGAGGTGCGCTTGACCGGCTTTGCGGAGGGATCGAACGGATCGATCTCGACCACCCAGTCGAAACGCATCCATTCGTTCGGCTCTTCCTCGAACTTGAAGCGCGGCTCGACGCGGCTGACGGAATAGATGTCGTTTTCGTCCTCGTCCCAGCCCTGGCGTTCGACCAGTTCCTGGTTCGGCAGTTTCTTGTAGTCGCCGGAAAAGACGTCCATCGCGCCTTCCTCGCCCGAAAGCATCGTGCCCCAGGGCGTGATGCCGCCATTGCAGTTCGAGATCGTACCGAAGACGACCGTGCCGGTCGGATCGGCCTTGGTCTTCAGACGGTCGTCGCCGGCGGCAGGACCGGAGATGCCAATTTCGGTGCTCATGTGGACGCGGCGATTGTATTTGCCGTCCTTGACGATCACCCATTTGCCGTCCGTCTTCTTCACCTCGAAGATCGAGACGCCGAGGGCGGCCATGATGGCGCGGATCTGATTGTGCGTCAGCTTCTCGCGGTAGTTTTCGTCGGTCAGGCCGGGAAACATCAGGAAAGGCGTTGCATATTCATGGCTGACGACCATCAGCCCATGGTCGGAGCTCTTCTCGCCCCAGGGCAGCGGCAGAAACTGCGTGAAGTCGTTGTTGTAGCCGAACTGTCGCTCGGCCGCCTTACCATCAAGCGTTGCGATATCGAATTCCGGGCTGTCGGAGAAAAGTGCATCGCCCCAGCGCGCCAGGATCTGGCGCTCATAACCCTCCGGCCAGTGGTCGGCGGTATCGCGCACGCGCTTGAGTTCCGGAAATGTCAGGCTTGAGCCGGGAGCCTCGGCATGCGCGGTTCCGAGCGCCGGCGAAAGTGCCGCAGCGCCCATCGCTGCGAGAAAGCCCTTGAGCACGCTGCGGCGGCGTACACCCTCTTCGAGAATAGCGCCGTAACTTGGCGCGAATGCATGGCGCCGCGTGGGGCGCGCCCTTGTCTTCTGGCGGTCAGACATCAGTATCTCCGATCGAAATATCGTTTGATTTCAGTGAATTGATGAAATGCAATTGCGCCCTGCGAGCTATCGGTTTTTTGTAACAAGCCGAGGCAAAGGATTGATGACGGGCAGCCTGCAGTGCCCAAGCGAAGCAAGCTGAGCCTCCTGTCAGGAGGGGCTTTGGGGACTTTTCCCGTTGACGCCTTGGGAAGCCCTGATAATTTGACCGAGCAGTAAAAATATCGGCGTGAAGCCCCGGGAAAGGGCCGTCACCGGCCAGGAGAACAGCATGTCCAATCGCCTCAATGCACCGAACGATCTTCGCGCCTTCTGGATGCCGTTTACGGCAAATCGCCAGTTCAAGAAGGAGCCGCGTTTGTTCGTCGGCGCCAAGGACATGTACTATACGACCCATGACGGCCGTCAGGTGCTGGACGGCACGGCAGGTCTCTGGTGCGTCAATGCCGGGCACTGCCGCCCGAAGATCACCGAGGCGATCCGCGAACAGGTCGGCGAGCTCGATTACGCGCCGGCCTTCCAGCTCGGCCATCCCAAGGCCTTCGAACTGGCGAACCGCCTGGTCGACATTGCCCCGGAAGGCCTGAACCACGTTCTCTACACCAACTCCGGCTCCGAATCCGTTGAGACCGCGCTCAAGGTGGCGCTCGCCTATCACCGCGTGAAGGGCAATGGATCACGCTTTCGCCTGATCGGCCGCGAGCGCGGCTATCACGGCGTCAATTTCGGCGGCATCTCCGTCGGCGGCATCGTCACCAACCGCAAGATGTTCGGCACGCTTCTGACCGGCGTCGATCACATGCCGCACACCCACCAGCCCGGCAAGAACAATTTCACCCGCGGCGAGCCCGAGCATGGCGGCGACATCGCCACCGAGCTCGAGCGTATCGTCACCTTGCATGACGCCTCCACCGTCGCCGCCGTCATCGTCGAGCCGGTAGCGGGCTCCACCGGCGTCTTGATCCCGCCGAAGGGCTACCTGCAGAAGCTGCGCGAGATCTGCACCAAACACGGCATCCTTCTGATCTTCGACGAGGTCATCACCGGTTTTGGCCGCCTCGGCGCCCCCTTTGCCGCGCAATATTACGACGTCAAGCCCGACATGATCACCGCCGCCAAGGGACTGACCAACGGCGTCATTCCGATGGGCGCCGTCTTTGTCACCTCCGAGATCCATGATGCCTTCATGAACGGCCCGGAGCACATGATCGAGTTCTTCCACGGCTACACCTATTCCGGCAACCCGATCGCCTCCGCCGCCGCACTCGCCACGCTCGACACCTACAAGGAAGAGGGGCTGCTGACACGCGCCGCCGAGCTTTCCGACTACTGGGCCGACGCGCTGCATTCGCTGAAGGACTGCCCCAATGTCATCGACATCAGGAACACCGGCCTGATCGGCGCGATCGAACTCGACCCGATCGCCGGCGAGCCCACCAAGCGCGCCTTTACCGCTTTCCTAAAAGCCTATGAAAGCGGCCTGCTCATCCGCACCACCGGCGATATCATCGCACTCTCCCCGCCGCTGATCATCGAGAAACACCATATTGACGAGCTCTTCGGCAAGCTGCGGGCCATCCTGCAGAACAACATCTGAGAAAGCTCTAAAGGCTTCCAGCATCACGGCCTGCGGCGGATCTCCGGCATAATTCCTTAAATCGGAATCGATTTAAGGATAAAAATATGCAGCAATTCAAAGTGTTACAGCGTCCTTTGCGCGTCTGAAAAGACGCGCGGCGCTGTAAATCCATCCAGGCCCTTTTGTTGGGAAGACCGATAGGCCTCAGGTCACGGCGGCGACGGATAGGCAGAGGGCGAATTTCTTCAGCAGCCGGCGATCGAATTGCCCTTCGCTGCCAAGCATCCACTTCAGTGCTTGGCTGGCGTTCCATGGCGCCTTGTACGGCCGCACGGAGGTCACGGCGTCATAGACGTCGCAAATCGCAGCAAGACGCGCATGGAAGCTGACCTGCGTCTCGGAAAGCCTGCGAGGATAGCCCTTGCCGTCGATGCGCTCATGATGGTTGAGGCATACGTCGAGAACGATCTCCGACATGCCTTCCTGGCGCGACAGGATTGTATGCCCCTTTTCCGGATGATCGCGGATCATCTTGATCTCGTTCTCGTCCAGGCGCCCTTCCTTGTTGAGGATCTCGAGCGGAATTTCGAGCTTGCCGACGTCGTGCAGCAATCCTGCTGTGCCGAGCGTCTGCACGGTAGCCTCGTCAAGTCCGAGATGACGGCCGAAAAGGATCATCAGCGCACTCACCGAAAGGGAATGCAGAAACGTTACTTCGTCCTTGGATTTCAGACGCGTAACGCTGAGAAAGACAGTGGGATTGTCATCCATCGACTTGGAGACTGAGGAAATCACCGGCGCCACCTGATCGACGCTGATCCCATCGCCATGCTGGAGCCGGCCGAAAACGCTTTCCAGCACCTGCACGGATTTCTGGATGGTCTCGCGTGCCGCCTGGGTGTCGATCTCGATATTGCCGCCTGGCAGGCCGTCAATGTCGAGGCCTCTGCTGGTGTTGATGATAACACCTTCAATACCGCTCTTGCGAAGTTTCAGGGCATCGGCTTCACGCCGCAACAGAAATCTTCGCTTGGACAGAAAAGGATCCTGCCATGCACCCTCGATCGCCTCCACAAACATTCCGTTGCGCACCCGCCTGGCTTCGATACGCTTGAGCATCCAGATCTCAGTTCCCGAAATATCTCTCTGTTTATTATCGACCGCTCTTTTGCATCGCAGCAATATATGCACGGACAATGGTTCTACTCTAATTGGTAGAATCAAGTGTTAATCTCAAAACGGAATTCGAATATTCAGAAAGACGAGGCGGTTCCCCGAAATCCAGCAGGTTTATCAGCGAACCGCGCTGATGCCCGGGGGTACCGCACCCTCCAGAAATCGGCAGACGGCGCCAGGATCGACGATTCCGGGACGATTTCATGCCGGACCGGCTCCATTTTCGTTTCATTTTGTTATCAACTTGCGGAATCTCACCAAAATTCCTAGAAATCTTGCCGTTGCGCCCATTCGAGCCAAATATGGCCGGAGGGCGCATCGATCGCGCCGATAGCGATCGTCCTTGGCACGGCCTGGGGGCCGTTGAACGATCCGGAAAAGTCGGCGCGACGCTTCATCGTGGGTTGAATGACCCCATCCAAGGAGACAGACAATGACCCTCAAGACATTGACGGCGACCCTCGTCGCGTCGCTCGCCTTTGCGCCGCTTGCCCATGCCGATATCACCATCGGCCTGATCGCACCGCTGACCGGCCCCGTCGCTGCCTATGGCGACCAGGTGAAGAACGGCGCTCAGACAGCCGTCGACGAAATCAACAAGAAGGGCGGAATTCTCGGCGAGAAGGTCGTCCTCGAACTGGCCGACGATGCCGGCGAACCGAAACAGGGCGTTTCCGCCGCCAACAAGATCGTCGGCGACGGCATCCGTTTCGTCGTCGGACCGGTGACATCGGGCGTCGCCATTCCTGTTTCGGACGTGCTTGCTGAAAACGGCGTGCTGATGGTCACCCCGACTGCGACGGCCCCCGACCTGACCAAGCGCGGTCTCACCAACGTGCTGCGCACTTGCGGCCGCGACGACCAGCAGGCCGAAGTCGCCGCCAAATATGTGCTGAAGAATTTCAAGGACAAGCGCGTCGCCATCGTCAACGACAAGGGCGCCTACGGCAAGGGCCTCGCCGACGCCTTCAAGGCGACGCTGAACGCCGGCGGCATCACCGAAGTCGTCAATGACGCGATCACGCCTGGTGACAAGGATTTCAGCGCGCTCACCACCCGCATCAAGTCGGAGAAGGTCGACGTGGTCTATTTCGGCGGCTACCACCCGGAAGGCGGGCTGCTCGCCCGCCAGCTGCATGACCTCGCCGCCAACGCGACGATCATCGGCGGCGACGGACTCTCCAACACCGAATTCTGGGCAATCGGCACGGATGCGGCAGGAGGCACGATCTTCACCAACGCTTCGGACGCCACCAAGAGCCCGGATTCCAAGGCTGCAGCCGACGCGCTCGCCGCCAAGAACATCCCGGCCGAAGCCTTCACGCTGAACGCTTATGCCGCTGTCGAAGTGCTGAAAGCCGGCATCGAGAAGGCCGGCAGCGCCGAAGATGCGGAAGCCGTCGCGGCCGCGTTGAAGGACGGCAAGGAGATCCCGACCGCCATCGGCAAGGTCACCTACGGCGAGACCGGCGACCTGACCTCGCAAAGCTTCTCGCTCTACAAGTGGGAAGCTGGCAAGATCGTCGCCGCCGAGTAAACCATCGCTCACCGTCACCGACCGGGCGCCCCTGTGGCGCCCGGTTTCGTTTTGCGGCACTCGCTTGTCGCGGCAGATCGGCTATAAGTTTCGGAATCGGTTGTAATGTGAGCAATGCCATGACCAGCAGACTCGAGCGCTTCATCGACCAGGGCGTCGGCCGTGTACCTGCCGATATCGTGCTGAAGGGCGGCCGTTTCTTCGATCTCGTCACCGGCGAACTCGTCCAGTCGGACATTGCGATCGGCGCCGATCGCATCGTCGGCACCTCAGGCAATTATGAGGGCGAAACCGAGATCGATATCTCGGGCAGGATCGTCGTTCCCGGCTTCATCGACACCCATCTGCACATCGAATCTTCGCTCGTCACACCGCATGAATTCGATCGCTGCGTTCTGCCCTATGGTGTCACCACCGCCATCTGCGATCCGCACGAGATCGCCAATGTGCTCGGAACCGCCGGCATCGAATTTTTTCTCGAATCCGCGCTGGAGACGATCATGGACATCCGCGTCCAGCTCTCCTCCTGTGTGCCGGCGACGCATCTTGAAACCTCCGGTGCCGATCTTCCGATCGAGCGCCTCCTGCCCTTCCGCCACCATCCGAAGGTCATCGGACTTGCCGAATTCATGAATTTCCCCGGCGTGATCCACAAGGATCCCGTTTGCATGGCCAAGCTCGACGCCTTCCAGGGCGGCCATATCGACGGTCACGCGCCGCTGCTCTCCGGCAACGACCTCAACGGTTACCTCGCGGCCGGCATCCGCACCGAACACGAATGCACGACCGCCGGCGAAGCCTTGGAAAAGATCCGCAAGGGCATGCATATCCTCGTGCGCGAGGGTTCGGTATCCAAGGATCTCGCGGCGCTGATACCCATTATCACCGAGCGGCTTTCACCCTTCCTCGCGCTTTGCACCGACGACCGCAATCCGCTCGATATCGCCGAACAGGGTCATCTCGATCACATGATCCGCACGGCGATCGCAAGCGGCGTCGAGCCCCTGGCGATCTACCGCGCCGCCTCGATTTCGGCCGCCCGCGCCTTCGGCCTCAAAGACCGTGGCCTGGTCGCGCCGGGCTGGCGCGCCGATCTGGTGGTTCTCGACAGTCTGGAGAACTGCCGTGCCGACATGGTCTTTTCCGCCGGCCGCCGCGTCACCGATGCGCTCTTTTCCTCGCGCAGGCCGGTTGCCCCGATCGGCCTCGACAGCGTCAAGGCCCGGCCCGTCAACGCCGCCCATTTCGGCGTCCCGGTCGCCGAAGGCGAAACGCCTGTCATCGGCGTCATACCGGGCAAGATCATCACCGAGCATCGCCGCTACCGCCTGCCCGTCAGGGGTAACGAGACGACGGTCGATCTTGGCAACGACATCATCAAGGTCGCCGTCATCGAGCGCCACGGCAAGAACGGCAACCATGCCAACGGCTTCGTCCAGGGTTTTGGCCTGAAGAAGGGTGCGATCGCCTCGACCGTCGGCCATGACAGCCACAATATCTGCGTCGTCGGTGTCAGCGAGGACGACATGGCACGCGCCGCAAATCGACTTAGCGAGATCAAGGGCGGCTTCGTCGTCGTCGAAGACGGCAAAGTCACCGGCGAAATCGCCCTGCCCATCGCCGGCTTGATGAGCCTCGAGCCCTACGAGACGGTCCGCGATACGCTCCACCAGCTGCGCAAAGCCGCCTTGGCGCTCGGCGCCACGCTGGAAGAACCCTTCCTCCAGCTCGCCTTCCTGCCACTGCCGGTCATCCCGCACCTGAAGATATCCGACCGCGGCATGGTGGATGTGGACAAATTCGCGCTCATCGGGTGATGTGATCAATCGCCGGCGACAGACGCTCTCAGACCGCGTGATGCTTGGTCGTCAGCTCAAGCCCGATTGCCTTCATGACCGCCAGCGTGGTCTCCAGGGTGGGATTTCCGTTTTCGCTCAGTGCCTTATAAAGATGCTCGCGAGCAAGGCCTGTTTCCCTGGCGATCTTACTCATGCCCTTGGCACGCGCGACGACACCAAGCGCGGACGCGATGAATTTCGCGTCTCCCGTCTGCAATGCCTCGATGATAAAGGCTTCGATGGCCTCGTCGGAATCAAGCATCTCAGCCGGATCAAAGTCGAAAATCTGTTCAGCCATTATCGTCGCTCCATTCCGAGGCGATTCTTTTTGCCGTTCGTATATCGGTTTCCTGCGTGCTTTTGTCACCGCCGCAGAGAAGCACGATGATAGTTTCTCCGCGTTTGCAATAATAGATCCGATAGCCAGGCCCATAGTGAATGCGCAGTTCGCTCAGCCCCTCGCCGATCGGTGAGGCGTCGCCGGCATGCCCGGTCGCGAGACGCTGAAGACGCAAGGCAATCGTCGCCTTGGCCTTTCCATCCTTCAACTTTTTGTGCCACTTTCGAAAAGTAGCTGTCTGCTTCAAGATGAACATATCAATTGTAAGTTAAAAAATACAGCCCTGTCAAATTCGCCATTTCCACAACCGGAAACCGGTCTCGCGAGGTATCAAACCCGCGCACAAAACCCGTCCAGCGCCGCAAGCTTCACGAGCCCTGCGCCAGCCACGGCCTCGAAGCCCGGCATATCGAGCGGTTCGCCGAGCACCATGCCATCCGGCAGGCGGAATTCCGCCGGCTTGCGCGTCAGGTTGAAAACGAAGAGCAGTTTCTCTCCGTTCTTTTCACGAGTGAAGGCGAGCAGATCCTGGTTGGTGCCGATGAAGGTCATGTCGCCGTCGATCAGCGCCGGCTGGCTCTTCCGGAATTCGAGCATCCTGCGGTAGTGATGCAGCACCGAGCTTTCGCTCGCCTCCTGCGTATCCACGGAAAGCGCTGCCTGCTCGTAAGGCACCGGCAGCCAGCTCTTTTCCGCGGATGTGAAGCCCGCATGCGCCTTGCCGGCTTCCCAGGGCATCGGCGTGCGGCATCCATCGCGGCCCTTGAAGGCCGGCCAGAAGCGGATGCCGTAGGGGTCGCGCAGATCCTCGAAGGCGAGTTCGGCCTCCGGCAGGCCGAGTTCCTCGCCCTGATAGAGGCAGATCGAGCCGCGCAGCGCCGCGAGCACCGAAATCGCCAGCTTGGCGATGACAGGCCGCTCTTCCGCCGTCCGCGCAAAACGGCTGACATGGCGCATGACGTCGTGGTTGGAAAAAGCCCAGCAGACCCAGCCGTCCGTGACTGCTTTCTGGAAGGCCTCGACGCAACCGCGAATATGCTCGGCGGTGAAATCCGGCCCGAGCAGGTCGAATGTGTAGCACATGTGCAGTTTGTCGCCGCCGCTCGTATAGGCGCCAACCGTCTTCAGCGAACGCGCCCCGTCGCCGACCTCGCCGACGGTCGTGCGATCCTCGTACTGGTCGAGCAGCGCCCGGAAGCGCTTGAGGAAATCGACATTTTCCGGCTGCGTCTTGTCGTAGAGGTGGTTCTGCATGCCGTAGGGATTGCTGTCGGGCGCATCGAGGCCTGCGTCATCTTCATCCGGCTCGTGCGGCGGATTGCTCCTGAGCAGCCTGTCGCAGAAATAATAGTTGACCGTATCCAGGCGGAAGCCGTCGACGCCGCGGTCGAGCCAGAACTTCACCGTCTCCAGCACAGCATCCTGCACGGCCTTGCTGTGGAAGTTGAGGTCCGGCTGCGAGGTCAGGAAATTGTGCTGGTAATATTGCCGGCGCACGCCATCCCATTCCCAGCCCGGCCCGCCGAAGATCGACAGCCAGTTGTTCGGCGCCGTGCCGTCAGGCTTCGGATCGGCCCAGACGTACCAGTCCGCCTTGGGATTGGTCCGGCTCGACCGGCTCTCGACGAACCAGGGATGCCGGTCTGAAGTGTGCGAGATCACCTGGTCGATGACGACCTTGATGCCGAGCTTGTGCGCTTCGGCCATCATCTCATCGAAATCGGCGAGCGTCCCGAAGATCGGATCGACGTCGCAATAATCGGAAACGTCGTAGCCCATGTCGGCCATCGGCGACTTGAAGAAGGGCGAGAGCCAGATCGCGTCGACGCCGAGGCTGGCAATATGCGGCAGCCGGCGGGTGATTCCCCTGAGATCGCCGAGACCGTCGCTGTTGGTGTCCTGAAAAGAGCGCGGATAGACCTGATAGATCACCGCACCGCGCCACCAGTCCGCACTCCCGCCTGCCTGCAATGCCATCGGCTACATCTCCTGCCTCGTTTGTGCTCGCCACACTAAAGCGGACGAAACAAAAGACAACCATGTGAAGCGGTTATGAAGGCGTTGCGAAACGCCGCGACGCATCGTCGCGATCCGACAAGGGGGAGACGTATATAGGCTTGTCCACAACCCGGTTCCACCCTCCGGATTTGGGGTTGCAACGCAAAGCCTTTGCGATAATGTGCGCGCTGACCTGCACGTAAGAGGTCAAACACCGGGAACAAATGTCTAATAAAGGCGAAAAGCCTAGAAAGGTGGACCCACCATGAACCATTTCGCGAAAAAATTTCTCGCCTCTGCAATGCTTGGCACATTGCTGGCGTTTTCGGCCCATGCGGCCACGCTCAACATTCACAATGGTGGCGACCCGCAGTCGCTCGATCCGCAGAAACTGTCAGGCGACTGGGAGAACCGTATCGCCGGCGACATTTTCGAAGGCCTCGTCACCGAGGACGCCAAGGATAATCCGATCCCCGGCCAGGCCGCAAGCTGGACGATTTCGCCTGATGGCAAGGTCTACACCTTCAAGCTTCGCGACGGCATCAAGTGGTCCGATGGCCAGCCGGTAACGGCAGGAGACTTCGTCTTCGCCTTCCAGCGCCTCGTCGACCCGAAGAATGCCGCCGATTATGCCTATCTGCAGTTCACCATCAAGAATGCGGAAAAGATCAACAAGGGTGAGATCACCGATCTCAACCAGCTCGGCGTCAAGGCGATCGACGACAAGACGCTGGAGATCACCCTTGAAAACTCCACTCCCTATTTCATCAATGCCCTGATGCATTACACCGCCTATCCGCTGCCGAAGCATGTCGTCGAGGCGAAGGGTCAGGATTGGGTCAAGATCGGCAACATCGTCACCAACGGCCCCTACAAGCCCGTCGAATGGGTTCCGGGCTCGCATGTCACCACGGTCAAGAACGATCAGTGGTACGACACCAAGGACCTGAAGATCGACGGCGCGAAGTTCTTCGTGCTCGAAGATCAGGAAGCCGCGCTGAAACGCTACCGCGCCGGCGAATTCGACATTATGACCGACTTCCCGACCGACCAGTACGAGTGGATGAAGAAGAACCTGCCGGGTCAGGCGCATGTCGCCCCCTTCTCCGGCCTCTACTATTACGTCGTCAACTCGCAGAAGCCGCCCTTCAGCGACAAGCGCGTCCGCCAGGCTCTCTCCATGGCGATCAACCGTGAAGTGATCGGCCCGCAGATCCTCGGCACCGGCGAACTGCCGGCCTATTCATGGGTTCCGCCAGGCACGGCGAATTACGGCGAACCGGCCTATGTCAGCTGGAAGGACCTGCCCTATAGCGAGAAGGTCGCCGAAGCCAAGAAGCTTCTGACCGAAGCCGGCTTCGGCCCGGACAGGCCGCTTCACGCCGTGCTGAGCTACAATACCAACGACAACCACAAGCGCATCGCCGTTGCCATCGCTTCCATGTGGAAGCCGCTCGGCGTCGATGTCGAGCTCGTCAATGCCGAAACCAAGGTGCATTACGACCAGATGCAGCGCGGCCAGGTCGAAATCGGCCGCGCCGGCTGGCTCGCCGACTACAACGACCCGGATAACTTCCTGAACCTCCTGGTGACAGGCGTGCAGATGAACTACGGCCGCTGGTCCAATCCCGAATATGACAAGATGATCAAGGAAGGCAACGCCGAGACGGATCTCGCCAAGCGAGCCGCGATCTTCAAGAAGGCCGAACAGCTGGCGCTGGATGAATCCGCCGCCCTGCCGATCTACTACTATGTCTCGAAGAACGTCGTTTCGCCGAAGATCGAAGGCTTCGTCGACAATATCCAGGACATCCACCGCACCCGCTGGCTGTCGATGAAAGAGTAAGGGAAAACGGTCCTTTCCGCGCATTGCGGAAAGGACCGGCCCACGATCATGATCAAATACGCCCTCCGTCGCCTGCTATCGACGATCCCCGTTCTGTGGATCGCCGTCACAGCCTGCTTTTTTGTTTTGCGCCTTGCCCCCGGCGGCCCTTTCGATGGCGAAAGGCCATTGCCGCCGGTGATCCTGAAGAACCTTGCGATCCACTACAATCTCGACAAGCCGCTCATCCAGCAGTACCTGATCTATGTCGGCGACCTGCTCCGGGGCGATCTCGGCCCCTCCTTCGCGAGCGAAGACTTCACCGTCGCCCAGCAGATCATGATCGGCCTGCCCTACACCTTCACCATCGGTACGGCAGCTTTCCTGATTGCCATCATTGTCGGCGTGGCCGTCGGCTGTCTTGGGGCGCTCTATCAGAACAAGGCGCCGGATTATATTCTGGGCGCGCTCATTCTGATCGGCGTCGTGCTGCCGAACTTCCTGATTGCGCCCATCCTGCAGCTCGTCTTCGGTATCCAGCTCGCATGGTTTCCGGTTGGCGGCTGGGGTGATGGCTCGATCAAATACCTCATCCTGCCGATCGTCGTGCTCGCTCTGCCGCATGCCGGCCGTATCTCGCGCATCACACGCGGCTCGATGATCGAGGTAATGAACCAGAACTTCATCCGCACCGCCAAGGCCAAGGGCATCGGCCCCCGCCTGACGGTCATGCGCCATGCGCTGAAGCCCGCGCTGATGCCTGTTGTCTCCTACCTCGGGCCGGCGGCAAGCTACCTTCTCACCGGCTCGCTGGTTGTCGAAAGCATCTTCGGATTGCCCGGCATCGGCCGCTATTTCGTCAACGCAGCGCTGAACCGCGATTACGGCATGGTTCTCGGCACGGTGATCTTCTACATGGTGCTCATCGTGTTCCTGAACCTTCTCGTCGATATCGCCTATGCGTGGCTCGATCCGAAAGTGAGAAACAGATGATCCTCAACCCCGCAAAACGCGAGCTGCTCGCCCAGGAGCTGCTGGAGGCGGAAGGCCTTGCGCCCGAAAGCCGCTCGCTCACCAAGGATGCCTTGCGCCGCCTCGGGCGCAACAAGGCCGCCGTCCTGTCGATCGTCGTCCTGACGGTTCTGATCCTCGCAGCCTTCCTCGGCCCCTGGTTCATTCCCTTCAACTACGAGGATCCGGATTGGGCGGCCTTCCGCATCCCGCCCTCGATCGAGACCGGCCACTATTTCGGCACCGACCCGAACGGCCGCGACCTTCTCGCTCGCGTCCTTTACGGCACCCGCGTCTCGCTTGCCGTGGCGTTGACGGCGACCGTCGTCTCCGTCTTCATCGGCGTGCTCTACGGTGCGGTATCGGGCTATATCGGCGGCAGGCTGGATGCGATCATGATGCGCTTCGTCGATATCATGTACGCGCTTCCCTATATCCTCTTCGTCATCCTGCTGATGGTGATTTTCGGCCGCAACGTCTATCTGCTCTTTGCCGCCATCGGCGCGCTGGAATGGCTGACCATGGCCCGCATCGTGCGCGGCCAGACGCTGTCGATCAAGCATCGCGAATTCATCGAAGCGGCCCGTGCATCCGGGCAGCGGCCGTTCAAGATCATCATCAAGCACATCATCCCGAACCTCGTCGGCCCGGTGGTCATCTTCGCAGCGCTGACCGTTCCCGAGATCATCGCCACGGAAAGCTTCCTTTCCTATCTCGGCTTCGGCGTGCAGGAACCGCTGACCTCGCTCGGCACGCTGATCGCCGAGGGAACCGATGCCATGGAAAGCATGCCTTGGCTGCTGGTCTTCCCGGCAAGCTTCCTCGTGGCCCTGCTGCTCAGCCTGCTCTTCATCGGCGACGGCCTGCGCGACGCGTTCGACCCGAAGGATCGCTAAGAATGTCCCACGAAACACAAAAAGACACCCTTCTCGAACTCAAAGACTACTCGATCACCTTCAAAACGCCGGATGGAGAGGTCAAGGCCGTCTCCAACATGAACCTGACGGTCAGGCGCGGCGAGCGTATCGCCATCGTCGGCGAGTCCGGTTCCGGCAAGAGCCAGACCTTCCTCGGCATCATGGGCCTGCTCGCCAAGAACGGCAAAACGACGGGACAGGCGCTGCTCGAAGGCAAGGACGTGCTTTCGCTGAAACCGCGCGAGCTCGACCAGATCCGCGGCAAGGACATGGCCATGGTCTTCCAGGACCCGATGACCGCCCTCAATCCATCGCTGAAGATCTCCCGGCAACTGACGGAACAGCTCGAGGTGCACGGCGGGCTGACGGCACGCGCCGCATCCGCCGCAGCGCTCGACATGCTCAATCGCGTCGGCATTCCCGATCCGACGCGACGCTTTCATCTCTATCCGCACGAGCTCTCCGGCGGCATGCGCCAGCGCATCGTCATTGCCATGGCGCTGCTCACCCGGCCGAAGCTTTTGATCGCCGACGAGCCGACGACAGCGCTTGACGTCACCATCCAGGCGCAGATCCTCGATCTCTTCAACGATCTGACGGCGGAGATGAACACGGCGCTGATCATGATCACCCACGATCTCGGCGTCGTCGCCGGCCTCGCCGATCGCGTCGCCGTCATGTATGCCGGCCGCATTGTCGAGGAAGCGCCGGTCGACGAACTCTTCGACAATCCGGCCCATCCCTATACCGCAGCGCTGCATGCCTCGATCCCGCGGCCGGATCAGGATGTCGACGACCTCGTCGTCATCCCCGGGCGTCCACCGAACCTGCAGCACCTGCCGAAGGGCTGCAATTTCTCGCCCCGCTGTTCGCAGGTCCAGGACGATTGCATCGACCGTCCGCCATTGCTCGAAACGCTGGCGCCGCATCACTGCGCCGCCTGCTACCACCCCTTCCCGCGTCGCGAGGAGCTGCTGAACCATGGCTGAACGATCGCTTCTAAGGGTCGAGAACCTGACGACCCAATTCGAACTGCCGGCGAAAGGCCTCTTCAAGCCGCCGATCTTTCTCACAGCCGTCAACAATGTCAGCTTCGACCTCAGCGAGGGCCGCACGCTCGGCATCGTCGGCGAATCCGGCTGCGGCAAGTCCACGCTCGGGCGCTCTATCCTGCGGCTGTTGAAATCGCAGAAGGGCCGCATCCTCTGGCAGGGCCGCAACCTGCTCGACCTGTCGGATGAGGAAATGCGCGCCGCCCGCCGCGACATGCAGATCATCTTCCAGGATCCGATCGCCTCGCTCGACCCGCGCATGACGGTTGGCGACATCATCGCCGAGCCGCTCACCGTCTTCGAGCCGAAGCTATCAAGAGCCGAGCGCACCGAACGCGTCCGCGAGATCATGACCGCCGTCGGACTGGTGCCGGAGATGATCAACCGCTATCCACACGAATTCTCCGGCGGCCAGGCGCAGCGCATCGGCATCGCCCGCGCGGTGGTCACCAAACCGAAGCTCATCATCTGCGATGAGCCGGTTTCGGCCCTCGACGTCTCGATCCAGGGCCAGGTCATCACGCTTCTGCGCAAGCTGCGCAAGGAATTCGGCCTGACGCTGATCTTCATCAGCCACGACCTCTCCGTCGTGCGCCTGATCTCGGACGATGTGCTGGTGCTCTATCTCGGCAGGGTGGTGGAAGCCGGCGACTGCGCTACCGTCTTCGATCATCCCGCCCATCCCTATACGCAGGCGCTCTTCTCCGCCGCGCCGATCCCGGATCCGAAGCTTGCGCGCCTGCGCACCCGCATCCGTCTGCAGGGTGACCCGCCTTCGCCGCTCAACCCGCCGAAAGGCTGCGTCTTCTCGCCGCGCTGCTGGAAGGCGACCGACATCTGTCGCACCGAAATGCCGCCGACCGAGGAGGTCCGCCCCGGCCAGAAGGCCGCCTGTTATCACATGGACAGGCCATGAGCGGGACGAAGGCCGCGCAAGCCGCTTCACCTCACCCGCGAAAGTGGGGTTCCATCTTCCTTATTATCGGCGCTTGCCACCTTCATACTCTCCGCGTATCAGCGAATGAGACCAGCGCATAACCCCGAAATCGGAATCGATTTTCGGGGTTATGCGCCAATTCAAAGTGATAGCGCGTCCTGTTGGACGCGCGGCGCTCTAGTGCCGGGAGGACAAGGTGAGCAGACGGTTTCTATCGATCGGTGAATGCATGGTGGAACTCTCGCAGGCAGGCGATGGTCTGCTGCGCAAAGGCTTCGCCGGCGATACCTTCAACACCGCCTGGTATGCCCGCGCCTGCCTTGCCGCCGACTGGTCGGTCGACTACTTCACCGCGCTCGGCGACGACGCCATGTCGGACGAGATGGCGGCCTTTATCGACAAGGCAGGCATCGGCACCAGCCTCATTCGCCGCATCAGGGGCAGGACGCCGGGCCTTTACATGATCAACCTGAAGGACGGCGAACGCTCCTTCAGCTACTGGCGCGACAGCGCCGCCGCCCGCAGCCTGGCTGCCGATCCCGACCGCCTGCGCGAGGCTGTGGAGAGCGCTGAAGTCGTCTATTTCTCCGGCATCACGCTTGCCATCCTGCCGCATGAGGATGCCGAGACTTTGCTTGCCGAAGTCCGTCGCGCCAAAGCCGCCGGCAAGCTCGTCGTCTTCGATCCGAACATCCGCCCGCGCCTCTGGTCCAGCTACGACGTAATGCACACGACGATCAGCGAAGGCGCCCGCTCATCCGTGCTCGTCATGCCGAGCTTCGACGACGAGGCGGCCCATTTCGGCGACGATTCCATCGAGGCAACGATCCACCGCTACCGCGCACTCGGCGCCGTTCATATCGTCGTCAAGAACGGCGCTGACGGTGTCACGCTGAATTTTGCCGACGAGCAAACCTTCGTTCCTGCCGAAAAGGTGGAGAAGGTGGTCGACACGACCAGCGCCGGCGACAGCTTCAACGGCGCTTTTCTCGCACGATATCTCGAAGCCGGCGATGCACCTGCCGCCGCCCGCTTCGCAGCAAAGGTCGCTGCCCGCGTCGTCAGCGAACATGGTGCACTGGTCCCAAGGGAAAAGCTTGGATTGGATGGCGTCTAAAGCGGCGCGATCTTTCAGATTCGCTTAGCGAAACATGCCTTGGGCCGCACATGCTGACGCAGGTTGCACGCCATGTCCGGGCGCTCCCGTTTTGTCGGCATCGTTTGTCCGCTGCTAGAGCATGATGCCGAAAAGTGTGCGCGGTTTTCGGACGACATCATGCTCTATTTCTTTGATCTAGATCAGGATTCAGATTTCAGGCCGATCGGGCCTAAAATCATCCTGATCTAGGGGAAATCAGGACTTTGTCGGCCGATCGGCGTCGCGAACCGCCTCGTCATGGTACCAGCAGCTGTCGAGCGCAGCATCGCAGACGTCTGCGGCCTCGCGCTCCATCAGCCTGGCGCGTTCGAACCGGTTGGCGTTTCGTATCGCCTTAACGGGAAACTGGTAGATCGTTGCGGATTCACGATGGAAACCGGTGGGCATGAGATCGCCTCCATTCAGTTCGGCGCATCAACATTTCAGGACCATCTACATAGCACAATGCACATAGTTTATGCAAATTGCATAAAATAAGGGCAATGTTGCAATTGTAATCGGTCGGTATGCTGTCTCGGCCAAAAGCTTCCGATAATTTGTTTAACACTTCATCATTTCAGCCTAACGCCACAATTTTCATCCGGTTCCAGACGGGAAAAGTGCGTTTTCATGGGCGATACTGTCTATGAACGTTAAAAACAGCCTGTTTTTCCAAAAGGGAAAAAATCGGCCGGCACGCTGATTCGCGATTTTTCTTTCGCACGGTGCCAAAACTGGCACGCTACGTGCTTTTAAAGCGTCATCCCTGGCGGTCGGATGCGCTTGCGCGCCGAGATCACCTCCGGATTTGCTCACCTTCGTAGCATTGAGAGAGTCACGATGACAAAATATAAGCTCGAGTATATTTGGCTCGATGGGTACACTCCGGTACCGAACCTGCGTGGCAAGACGCAGATCAAGGAATTCGACGTATTCCCGACGCTGGAACAGCTTCCGCTCTGGGGCTTTGACGGCTCCTCGACGCAGCAGGCTGAAGGCCGCAGCTCCGATTGCGTGCTGAAGCCGGTCGCCATCTATCCCGACCCGGCCCGTACCAACGGCGCTCTCGTCATGTGCGAAGTCATGATGCCGGATGGCGTCACGCCGCACGCATCGAATGCCCGCGCCACCATCCTCGACGACGAAGATGCATGGTTCGGCTTCGAGCAGGAATATTTCTTTTACCAGAACGGCCGTCCGCTCGGCTTCCCTGAGCAGGGCTACCCCGCTCCGCAGGGCCCGTACTACACCGGCGTCGGCTATTCGAACGTCGGCGACGTTGCCCGCGAAATCGTCGAAGAGCACCTCGATCTCTGCCTCGCTGCCGGCATCAATCACGAAGGCATCAATGCCGAAGTCGCCAAGGGCCAGTGGGAATTCCAGATTTTCGGCAAGGGCTCCAAGAAAGCCGCCGACCAGATCTGGATGGCACGCTACCTCTTGCAGCGCCTGACCGAAAAGTACGGGATCGACATCGAGTATCACTGCAAGCCGCTCGGCGACACCGACTGGAACGGCTCGGGCATGCATTGCAACTTCTCGACCAAGTACATGCGCGAAGTCGGCGGCAAGGCCTATTTCGAAGCGCTGATGGCGCAGTTCGACAAGAACCTGATGGACCACATCGACGTCTACGGTCCTGACAACGACAAGCGCCTGACCGGCAAGCACGAGACGGCTCCGTGGAACAAGTTCTCCTACGGCGTTGCCGACCGTGGTGCCTCGATCCGCGTGCCGCACTCCTTCGTCAAGAACGACTACAAGGGTTATCTGGAAGATCGCCGCCCGAACTCGCAGGGCTGCCCCTACCAGATCGCTTCGCAGGTTCTGAAGACGATCTCGGAAGTTCCGACCGCAAGCTCGGCTTCCGCTGCAGCTTGACCTCCCAAGCGGCGCCGGTCCACGACCGGCGCCGTGACCTTCTTCTTTCAAATGAGAAACCGCCGCCACCCACTGACATAATCGGGGCGATCAGGCGGGCGAAAGCCCTGCAATCCTTGCAATATGGGCTGTAATATTTCCATCATGGTCATGCCTCAAAATAAAGAAGCGGGAATCGCCGTTCCGGAACCCCGCTGAGGGGTTGAGCGTTGGCATCTCACTGCGACGCGTATGGAAATCGTGACATGCTGCAACGTCCGGCAAACACTTATAGCGGCGAGAGCTGGGCCATTGCCGCAGCCGCCGGGAACCTGCCCGAGAGGCTGGTGATCGTCACCGATGCCTGGCACCCGCAGGTCAACGGCGTCGTGCGCTCGATCGAGAACACCAACCGCGAACTGGCGAAGATGGGCGTCGAGGTTTCCATGGTGACGCCGGAGCGGTTCAACAGCATCCCCTGCCCGACCTATCCTGAGATCCGCCTGTCGATCGTCAATTACCGCCGCATCGCCCGCGAGATCGAAAAGCACAATCCCTCCTACGTGCATATTGCCACCGAAGGCCCGCTGGGGCTGACCGCCCGCCGCTGGTGCCTGAAGAACCGCATGCCGTTTTCGACGAGCTACCACACCCGCTTCCCAGAATATGTCTCCGCGCGCCTGCCGATACCGAAGAGCTGGCTCTATTCCTTCGTCCGCTGGTTCCACAATGGCGGCGCCGGCTGCATGGTGGCGACGCCGAGTCTTGCCCGCGAACTGTCGGAAAAAGGCATCCGCAACCTCATGCCCTGGAGCCGCGGCATCGACGCCACGCAGTTCCGTCCGATGGAGCTTGAGGAAAACCCGTTCGGCTTGGCGCGCCCGATCTTCATGACCGTCGGCCGCGTGGCGCTGGAAAAGAACCTGCCGGCCTTCCTGGATCTCGATCTGCCGGGTTCCAAGGTCGTCGTCGGCGACGGTCCGGCCCGCGCCGAGCTCGAAAAGCAATATCCGGGCGTCTTCTTCGCCGGCGTGCAGTTCGGCGAGGATCTGGCGAAAACCTACGCCCAGGCCGACGTCTTCGTCTTTCCCTCGCTCACCGACACCTTCGGCAACACCATCCTCGAAGCGCTGGCATCGGGCGTGCCGGTTGCAGCCTATCCGGTCACCGGCCCGCTCGACATCATCGGCGAGGATAGCGAAGTCGGGGCGCTCGACCAGAACCTGCAGGCCGCATGCCTTGCCGCCCTCTCCGCCTCGCGCGGCAAGGCGCGTGAGCTTGCCATGCAATATTCCTGGGAAGCGGCGACGCTGCAGTTCATCAACAATATCCGCGCCGCCAATGGCGTCATCACGCCGAAATGGAAGAAGGCCTGGCAGTATGCCAAGTCGTTTCCAAGAGGCCGAAAGCCCGGCGAAACCGCCGGGCCTGTCCCATCCGCAGACTGATTGGTTTTACTTGTGAAGCGCGCTGCGAAGCGTGTCGTTCGCGACCGCAATCGCGCTGCGCGCGGCAGGCGTTTCGGCAATGGCGTTCAGCAGCACGAAGTCGTGGATCGTGCCGTTGTAACGCATCGACGTGACCTTGACGCCGGCCTGGCTGAGCTTGCGGGCATAGGCCTCACCCTCGTCGCGCAGCACATCGTTCTCATCGACGATGACCAGCGCAGGCGGCAGGCCGTTCAACTGCTCCAGCGATGCCTGCAGTGGTGAGGCCGTTGGCTCCTTGCGCTTGGCCTCGTCGGGCAGATAGGCGTTCCAGAACCACTTCATCGCTTCCTTCGTCAACCACGGGCCATCGGCGAACTGGTTATAGGAACCATTGTCGAAATTGGCGTCGGTGACGGGGTAGAACAGCACCTGCTGGTCGATCGCAGGACCGCCGCGCTCCTTGGCAAGCAGCGTCACCACCGCCGCCATATTGCCGCCGACGCTATCGCCTGCGACCGCGAGCCGGGAGGCATCCACCTTGAACTCCTTGGCATGTTCAGCGACATATTTGGTGGCGGCATAGGCCTGCTCGATGGCAACGGGATAGCGGGCTTCCGGCGAGCGCTCATAATCGACGAAGACGACGGCGGCATCGGCGCCGTTGGCGATCTCGCGCACCAGCCGGTCATGTGTATCGGCATCGCCCAGCACCCAGCCGCCGCCATGGAAATAGAGAATGGCCGGCAGCGTGCCCTTGGCATGTTCCGGGCGGACGATGCGCAGCTTGATGCTGCCTGTCGGGCCAGCCTTGATGACCCTGTCCTCTTCCTTGGCGGCAAGCATCTTCACGTCGCCCTTCTGCGCGCCGGCCAGGACATTGCGGGCATCGGCCGGCGACAGCGTGTAGATCGGCTTGCCGCCGGCAAGCCCGTCGATGAATTTCTGCGTTGTCGGTTCGAGTACCGGTTCGGCAAGCGCGCCGACGGCGGAAGCTGCGAGCAGTGCTGCTGCGGAAACGGTGGTCTTGATGGTCGACATTGTCTTGTCCTCTCGGGTTCGATGTTCGTCTTGAACACTTTTTATATCGCGCACGATTGTTTATTGGGCAATTTAAATTTGCGCATGGCAGCTATGCATAAAAATCGCTTACGATTATTTATTGCACGATATAAACTCCATCAGTTATGGAGAAACCCCATGCAGGATCAGCTAAAGCTCGACAATTTCATCTGCTTCGCCGTCTATACGGCAAGCCACGCACTGAACCGCGTCTACAAGCCGCTGCTCGATACGTTGGGTCTAACCTATCCGCAATATCTGGCGATGGTTTCTCTCTGGGAGCAGGACGGCCAGACCGTCGGTGGCCTCAGCGAAAAGCTCTTCCTGGAATCGAGCACGCTGACCCCGCTGCTCAAACGCCTGGAAACCGCAGGTTATGTCAGACGCGAACGCAGCCGGGAGGACGAACGCGTCGTCGTCATCCGCTTGAGCGAAGAAGGCATTCGCCTAAAGGAAAAGGCGCTCGGCATCCCGGGTTGCATCGCCGCTGCCAGCGGTCGCGATGCAGTCGACCTCACCCGCCTCCAAGCCGAGATCGTGGCGCTGCGTGAGGCGCTGAACAAGAGCGTGGCCTAGCAGGTAAACAGGCGGGATGGTTATCGCGGTGCTTGTGATACCCCCTCTGCCCTGCCGGGCATCTCCCCCACAGGTGGGGAGATTGGCTGGACGCACGGGCTTCCCCAAACAATCAGCGTTGCAGCACGACGAAACGGTAGTTGAGCAGAAAGGCCAATCCACTTGTGATCTCCCCACCTGTGGGGGATGCCCGGCAGGGCAGAGGGGGTGCCACACGGCACACGCTCACACTCCACAAAACGCCACCAATCAGCGCCAACCCCAGCCCTACGTCCGCCTCTTCTTGCCTTCGAACGGATTGTCAGGCGAGCGGAAATGGATGCGGATCGGCACGCTCGGCATGTCGAAATCGGCGCGCAAGCCGTTGATCAGATAACGCGTATAGGATTCCGGCAGCGCATCGGAGCGAGTGCATGAGATCATGAAGGCCGGCGGGCGGGCCTTTACCTGCGTCATGTATTTCAGCTTGATGCGGCGGCCGGAAACGGCCGGTGGCGGATGCTGGACCTGCTGCGTCTCCAGCCAGCGGTTCAGCCGCGCCGTCGAAATGCGCTTATTCCAGACCTTGTCGGTATCGATGATCGCCTGCATGAGCTTGTCGAGCCCCCAGCCGGTCTGGCCGGAGATCGGCACGGCGCGGATGCCGCGCGCCTGCGGCAGCAGCCGGTCGGTCTTTTCGCGGAGATCCGCAAGCACCGCCTGCCGATCTTCGATCATGTCCCACTTGTTGAAGGCGAGCACGGCGGCACGGCCTTCGCGGAGCACGAGGTCGACGATCTGCAGGTCCTGCTTCTCGAAGGGGATCGTCGCATCGAAGACGATGACGACGGTTTCGGCGAAGCGGATGGCGCGCAATGCGTCGGCGACCGAAAGCTTCTCCAGCTTCTCGATCACCCGTGCCTTGCGGCGCATGCCGGCCGTGTCGAACATCTTGATGGTGCGGCCGCGCCAGTCCCATTCGACCGAGATGGAATCGCGGGTGATGCCCGCTTCCGGTCCCGTCAGCAGCCGGTCCTCGCCGAGGAAACGATTGATCAGCGTCGACTTGCCGGCATTCGGCCGCCCGACGATCGCCACGCGCAACGGCTTCGTATCGTCATAGGTCGGCTCTTCGTCCTCGTCGCCCTCGTCTGATGATTGCGGAATGTCGACGTCGGTAACCGCCACATCCTCTTTCTCGGGATAGGCACGGTCCTCGCCGATCGCCGCGACGATCGCATCGCGCAGGTCGAGCATGCCCTGCCCGTGTTCTGCCGAAATCGGCGTCGGCTCGCCGAGGCCGAGCGTATAGGCGTCATAGAAGCCGCTGTCGGAGCCGCGCGCTTCGGATTTGTTGGCGACGAGCACCACCGGCTTGCCGCGCCGGCGCAGCATCTCCGCAAGGTCGGTATCGACGGGCGTCAATCCGCTCTTGGCGTCGACGACGAAAAGCGAAAGATCCGCCTCGTCGATCGCCGCTTCGGTCTGCGCCCGCATCCGGCCCTGCAGGCTTTCCGCGTCGGCCTCTTCCAGACCAGCCGTGTCGATGATCGTGAAGGTCAGGCCCATCAGCCGCGCATCGCCCGGCCGGCGGTCGCGGGTAACACCCGGCGTGTCATCGACAAGCGCCAGCTTCTTGCCTACCAGCCGGTTGAAAAGTGTCGACTTGCCGACATTCGGACGACCGACGATGGCGACCGTGAAACTCATATCTTGTCCTTAACGCGATCAGCCCTGAGCGGCGGGCGCCTTGCCGGATGCGGTAATCAGATCAAGCATCATATGGGCGCGATTGGCAACATTGCGTGGGCTGTCGGTATCGTCGACTATCGACTGAAACCACTGCCGCGCCTGCGCCATGTTGCCGGCTTTGTAAGCGGCAAGGCCGAGTGCCTCGCGCGCCGAATGACGGAAGGCGTTGCCCGGAACGGCCATTTCCTCGATCGCCGCCGAAGCCTGTTCGTAAGTGCCGTTCTCGATGAGCAACCAGCCGGCGCGCATCTTGGCGGCATCGCGCACGGCAGCCGGAACGGCATTGTCCTTGCCGATCTCGTTGAAGGCGGCGATTGCCGCGGCGGCATCGCCCTTCTGCACCTGAACGGTCGCGGCCCGCATGCGTGCCAGCACCGGATAGGCGCCATGGCCTTCCTTCTCGAGCTTGTCGAGCGCTGCCAGCGCCTCGTCGTTCTTGTTCTCGTCGGCAAGCTTCATCGCCGCCAGGAACTGGTCGCCGGTGCCGGAGGAACGGTTGTCGTCCCAATAGTCGTAGAGAACCTTGCCGGCGGTGCCGACGACGATCAGGATGGCGACGACGACGATATAGCGGCCGAACCGGCGCCAGACGCCCTTCATCTGGTCAGACCGCAATTCCTCATTGACTTCACGGATGAAGCTGTCGTCGTTGAATGCCATTCTCGTCTCCGGCCGCGGAAAAACCCATACACCATGCAAAACGCATATTGTCGGGCCTTCTACTCCATTTTGCTGCCGTTGTAAGGGGGATGTGAAAGATTAGAGCAATTCCAGGAAAAGTGCGAAGCGGTTTTCCGTCCGGAGTTGCGTAGAAACAAAAAGTTAGAGCGGTTCTGAGCTTCCATGAAAGCTGAACCGCTCTAGGCTCCAAACCCAATCAAGCCATTGATCAAAATGGATCGCTGTGATTCATTATGATGACAATGGGAGTTTTGATGATGGCAGGAGAGTTCTGGCTTGATGATCAGCAGTGGGCGGTGATT
>NZ_WUEN01000021.1:0-73595 GCF_010668065.1 Rhizobium leguminosarum
GAGGAGGAACTGGGGGGGAGGGCGGCGGTCTGCTGCGGCTGTTGCGCCTCGGCCGGCGGAGCCGGCTGTGCGGCAAGCTCACCACTGGCGGCCGGCGGGGGCAGCGATTGTCCGTCGATCGGGGCAGAGGCGGCCGGTGAGGAGCCGCTTCTCGACAGGGCGTCTGCCTGTTCCTGCATCGTCGTCGGCGCCGCGCCGGTGCCGGGTCGATAGGCCCGCTGCGACTGATCATAGGCTGGATGGTAGCCGCCCTGCTGCGAGCTTCCCGAGAAACTGGGTTGGCGGGTGCCTGCCAAGCGCTCGGCTTCGCTCTGCGTCACCGGGCTCGACGGGGCGTCCCCGGAGGAATTGCCGATATCGACCTGCGGCGTCAGCGCATCGGTCGTGTTGCAGGCTGTCGACAGAGCCATGACGAACAGGAGCGTGGGCACAATCGCAGCTCGCGTCATCCCTTGATCCGTCCTTCCCGCAATCGCAATCAGCCCCACCCGAATTTATGCGGGTGGGGACGGTCGTCTGTCAATTCCGGATTCTCACCGGTCAGAGCCCGATGAAATCGAGCGGATGGCGGGATAGCGCGCGCGGCGCATCCGCTGTCGTCAGATAGGTCTGGCCGAGCGTCATCGCTGTGCCGGTATCGGAATCGGCGATGATCATGTGCACGAAGAGCGACATGTTCGGTTCGATCGGCTGCGGATTGCCAACATGGAACATCTGATGCTCCATCCAGGAGGGTGAGAAGCGGGCGCCGAGCGAATAACCGCAGGCATTCAGCCGGTGGCGAGCCAGGCCGCGCTCGTCGATGATCCTGGCATGCATGTCGAAGACATCGCCAAAGGTCTGGCCGGGCTTGAGCACGGTCTCGATCGCCTCGATGGTTTCACGGCAGGCGTTGTAAAGCTCGCGGTGGCGATGCGTCGGCTCACCGATGACGATCGTGCGCATCATGGCGGCATGGTAATGCGCATAGGCGCCGGCCCATTCGAGCGTCAGCTGGTCGTTGGCGTCGAGCTTGCGGCGGCCGGCCTTGTAGCGGCAAAGCAGGGCGTCGGCGCCGGAGCCGATGATGAACTCGTTGGCGGGGTAGTCGCCGCCGCCGGAAAAGATCGCGCCCTGCATGGCGGCGAGGATATCGGCCTCGTCGGCGCCGGGTTTTGTCAGCCGGATCGCCGCATCGAGCGCATCGTCGGCAAGAACGGCGGCGCGCTCGACATAGGCGACCTCCGTCGGGCTCTTGATCAGGCGCAGGCGGCTGACGAGGTAGGAGGCGTCGACGATCTGGCCGAAGGTGGTCAATTGCGCGTCGAGCAGGCGAGCAACACGGCCGGTCATGCCGTGCGTATCATATTCGACGCCGATGCGGGCGCCGAGCAGGTCCATCTCGACCAGCAGGTTCTTCAGGTCGAGCGTAGGGTCGGCATTGACCCGGTCGACCCAGATATGGATGTCCTCGAGGATCGAGGTATGCCTGGCCTGGCGAAGATCGGCCGAGCGGGTGATCAGCGCCATGGTGCCGTCGCTCTTGACGACCAGCGTCTGGAAGAAGCAATAGCCGAAGGTGTCGTAGCCGGTCAGCCAGTACATGCTTTCCTGGGCGAAGAGCAGCAAGGCGTCGAGCTTTTCTTCCTTCATCTTCTCGGTGAGGCGCGCAAGCCGGCTTGCGAATTCGGCCTTTTCGAAATGCAGTGCCATTCTGCTCAAGTCTCCCTGATTGATATCGCGGAAATCTGGCGGCCGTAATCCGGCTCCTTGCGATGTGTCGTCCTGCGGTAGGAAAAGAAGCGGTCGTTGTCCGGATAGGTGCAGAGGCCGAGGCTTTCGGCACGCACGCCGGCTTTCGTCAGCCGGTCGACGGTCAGCGCCGGCAGGTCGAACATGGCGTGGCCGGGCGTTGCGGAAGGCACGAAAAAGCGCTCGTCCGCCGGGTTTTCGGCGACGAAACGCTCGACGAACTCAGGGCCGACCTCATAACTTGCCTGGCTGATCGAGGGGCCGAGGCAGGCGACGATGCGAGCGCGGTCCGCACCGAGCGCCTCCATGGCGGCGATGGTATTTTCGAGCACGCCCGTCAGCGCGCCCTTCCAGCCGGCGTGGGCAGCACCGATGACGCGATTGTCAGGGTCGGCAAACAGGATGGGTCCGCAATCGGCGGCGAGCACGCCAAGCGCAATGCCAGGGGTGCGCGTTACCATCGCATCCGCGTCGGGGCGGGCGCCGTCGTAATCGGCGCCGATCGTCACGACATCGGGGGAATGGACCTGATGCACGGTTGCCAGTCGCTCGACCGGCAAGTCGAACCAGGCGGCGACGCGACGGCGGTTTTCCAGGACCTTGTCGCGTTCGTCGCTGGAGCCGAGGCCGACATTGAGGCCGCGATAAAGCCCTTCGGAAACGCCGCCGGCCCGAGTGAAATAACCGTGCCGGATCGTGGCGCCCGCTGCTTCGTTCAGCAGCGGGCTTTCGATCGGTGCGGGAGAGGCCGCGTCCTGCATCTGTGATTCCGGGGTTTTCGAGGGGTTTGTTATTATCCCAAGCGCATCGCATATACGGCGCGCTTCAAGTTCTTGTTTCGGGCGGATGTTGAACCAGCCGCGTACGCCCTGTCAATCCACCGGACGAAAGGGCATGAGATCGAGGGCGGGATAGGAGACCGCCATCACCTTGAAGAGTTCGCCCATCCGGCCTTCACCGGCGCCGGCGAGCCTTTCGACCGCCGCCTGGATGACCTGTTGGGTTTGCGGCTCGCGCTCGCGGCCGAGGGCGGCGGCACGTTCGAGGATGCCGAGGCCGCTCAGAAAATCACCCTGATGCAGGGCGCCGTTCAGATGCAGCCCGGCCGCAAGCGCCGTTTCGGCGAGCTGCTGGAAGTCGACATGGCTCGTCAGATCGGCTTCGCCGGGATGGGCGAGCGGCGGGTCGAATTCATGCATGCGCACGGCCTGCAGCGTATCGCCGAAGCCGGTGACGAGATGGCCGTAGTCGATCGTAAGCGCCGTGCCGCCGAAGGCGCGCAGCCGCTCGCAGATCGCTATCATCACCGCCTGGCGGGCAGGCGAGATCTCGAAGAGCGTGCCGACCGGTACGTTCTGCACCGGTTCGGGCAGCACGGCGGGATCGAGGCCGGCGACGCCGGCGGCGAAAGTCAGCTCGCCATCGGCGTCGATGCCGACCATGCGCTCACGGAAACCCGTCGGCATGCGGACGAACTGGCGGATCGGGATGGCGTCGAACAACTCATTGGCGGCAATCAGCGTGAAGCCGGGCGGTACTTCGTCGAAGCCATCGTGCCAGGTGATCTTCTCGCCGTAAGGCTCGAGCGTCTGGCTCTGGACGTCGCGCAGGCGCTCGCTGGTTTCGACGAGATGCACGGTCATGGCGTCGAAAAGCGGTGGAGCGATGCGGGAGATGACGCGTAGCATGTCTGATATCATGGTGCCGCGGCCAGGGCCGATTTCGACGAGGCGGACGTCTGTCGGTGTGCCGTGGCGCTGCCACGCATGGACGATGAACACGCCGATCATCTCGCCGAAGATCTGGCTCACCTCGGGCGCGGTGACGAAATCACCGGAACGGCCGAAGGGCTCGCGGGTGCGGTAATAGCCGTGTTCGGGGTCTGCGAGGCAGAGCGAGAAATAATCTGTGACGCTGATCGGGCCGTTGGCCTGGATAATCGCCTTGATCTTTTCGCCGAGAGCGGTGGTCATGTCGCGCGTCCTGCCGTTTCAGATCTGCAGCGCAGCCTGGCGGCGGGCCCGCAGCATCGCCCAGAGGCCAAGCAGGATCATCGGGGAGGAGAGCACCATGCCCATGGTCAGCCAGTTCGTGCCGAGGAGGTAACCGAGCTGGGCATCAGGCTCGCGGAAGAATTCGACGAAGATGCGCGACAGCGCATAACCGCAGACGAAGACGCCGGTAATGAAGCCGGGGCTTTTCAGCGCGCGCATGCCATAGACGAAGGCGGCCAGCACCAGGAGCAGAACGATGCCTTCGAGGCCGGCTTCGTAAAGCTGGCTCGGATGGCGGGCGAAGGGACCGCCAGTCGGGAAGACCACGGCCCAGGGCACGTCGGTCAACCGGCCCCAGAGCTCGCCATTGATGAAATTGGCGATGCGGCCGAAGAACAGGCCGAAGGGAACGACGGCGGCGACAATGTCGAACAGGCTCCAGACCGGGATGGCGTTGCGGCGGGCAAAGAGGATCATGGCGATCGTCGTGCCGGTCAGGCCGCCGTGGAAGGACATGCCGCCGTTCCAGATCTCGAGCGCACGGACGGGAGTGCGCATGACGGCGGGGAGATCATAGAAGAAAATATAGCCGAGACGACCGCCGAGGACGACGCCAAGCGCTGCCCAGACGATGAAATCATCGAGCTGCGTCTTTGATATCGGCGAGACGTTGCCGGGCCAGAGACTGTCATTGGCGGCGATGCGACGCGCATAGGCCCAGCCGAGCAGGATGCCGGCGACATAGGCGAGACCGTACCAGTGAATCGCCAGCGGACCGATCGAAAAGGCGATCGGATCGATATCCGGGAAAGGCATGATGGCAAGGAGATCGGCTGCTATCGGCAAGGTTTTCCACCTGTTGAGTTGCGCGGAACATGCCGCTGCGATCCCGGACGGTCAAGTCCATTGTTCGTGATGGCCCGTTCCGGCAAGCTTATCCCGTGTAAAGCGCTTGCATCGTCGATGGCGAAGCCCTACCTCAATCCTCGAGGCCCTGAAGGGCTGAATTCACCTCATGTGAAGGGAGAAAAACGCCATGACGACCGGAACGAACCGCATCATGGACGAATTCGCCAAGCTGATGACCGATGCGGCCGGTGCCGCCCAGGGCGTCCGTAAGGAGATCGAAACCGCCTTCAACGCCCAGGCCGAGCGTTGGCTGAACAGCATGGACATCGTCAAGCGCGAGGAGTTCGAGGCCGTGCGCGAGATGGCGATCAAGGCACGCGACGAGAACGAGGCGCTTGCCGCCCGCATCGCAGCACTCGAGGCGAAGCTTGCCGGCGAGGGCGCTTAAGTCCCGATACGACACAGATGCGGCGTTGCCTTCATGCCACACGCCGCATCTTCCTTAAAAAAACCAGGTGAGTTTTCCACCTGTGGACACTGCCAAAAAAGCCAATTCGCAGAGTCGCTTATTCTCCCTTCTGAATTGAATTTCGAAGAGCCTTTCCACAGTGGCCGGTCCTATTTTCCCTTCAGGGGGCTGGCAGGGGGCAAGGGGCGCTATACACTGATTTTAAATGATGATTCGAAGCGACTTGGTAAGCTCCGGGCAGGTTATCTGCGTTAAGTCTGGCAGCGGTTCAACGATCATCCGAGTGGTGGTTCCGGTATTTTGCGTGTGTCTTGCTTGTGTTCGTACACCAAGTTAGGTCGCATTCGTTCCGGTCAAGAAGGTGCTGCATGAACCTGATGGAATTGGAAGTCGAGCGTCAGTCGAACCCGGTCGATATGATCGAGTACGTTGCCTCCAACAACGACTGGTCGTTCGAACGGTCCGGCGAGGACGAGATCGCGATGACGGTCGAGGGCCGCTGGACGGACTACCACGTCTCCTTCTCCTGGATGGAGGAGTTCGAGGCGCTGCATCTTGGCTGCGCCTTCGATATCAAAGTTCCCGACATCCGGGTCAACGAGGTGGTCAAGCTGCTCTCGGCGATCAACGGGCAGGTGCTGATGGGTCATTTCGACCTCTGGCGCCAGGAAGATGTCGTCATTTTCCGCCAATCGCTGCTGCTTGCCGGCGGCGCGGAGCCTACCAATCGCCAGGTGGAGGTGCTGCTTTCCAGCGCGCTCGACACCTGCGAAGCCTATTTCCAGGCATTCCAGTTCGTCGTCTGGTCCGGTATGGAAGCGACGAAGGCGATGGAAGCCGTGCTGTTTGAAACGGTCGGCGAGGCATAAGATGCCGACGACCCCTTTTTCCTCGACACATCCCGTCGTTCTGATCGGTGCCGGAAACATGGGCGGGGCGATGCTTTCCGGCTGGCTGAAAAGCGGCGTTCCGGGCTCGGCCGTCATCGTTGTCGATCCCGGCCCGTCGCCGGCGATGCTTTTGACGATCAGCGAGGCTGGCGCGACCCATCTGACCGCGCTTCCTACGGATTTGAAGGCAAGCGTGCTGTTCCTCGCGGTCAAGCCGCAGGTGATGGAAACGGTGCTGCCGGCGGTGAAGAGTGCCGTCGGGCCGGACACGGTGGTCGTTTCGGTCGCGGCCGGCAAGACGCTCGGTTTCCTCGAGAGACATCTCGGCAAGGCCGCCATGGTGCGAGCCATGCCGAACACGCCAGCCATGGTCGGGCGGGGCGTTACCGGCGCTTTTGCCAATTCAGGGGTCAGCGATCGGCAGCGCGAACGCGTCCATTCCCTTTTGCGCGTCTCGGGGCCGGTCGAATGGGTGCCGGCGGAAGCCGATATCGATGCCGTGACGGCGCTTTCGGGCAGCGGTCCGGCTTATGTATTCTATCTCGTCGAATGTATGGCGGAGGCAGGCCGTAAACTCGGCCTGCAGGCGGACCTCGCCATGCGTCTTGCGCGGGAAACAGTCGCGGGGGCTGGTGAACTCATGCACCAGTCCCCCGACGACGCTTCGCGGCTGCGGGAGAATGTGACCTCTCCCGGCGGCACCACGGCGGCGGCGCTCGCCGTGCTGATGGCCGAAGACGGCATGCAGCCCTTGTTCGATGCAGCCCTTGCGGCGGCGCGCAAGCGGGCCGAGGAACTGGCTGGCTGACGGAGACCATATGGCAGAAGAGATCAGCTACGCCGATTTCGAGCGTGTCGATATCCGCGTCGGCACGATCATCGAAGCCAGCCCCTTTCCGGAGGCGCGCAAGCCGGCGTTCAAACTCCTGATCGATTTTGGTCCTGACATCGGCATTAAAAAATCCTCAGCGCAGATCACCGTGCATTATACGACGGAAAACCTGATCGGCCGGCAGGTGCTCGGCGTCGTCAACTTCCCGCCGCGCCAGATCGGGCCGTTCCGCTCGGAAGTGCTGACGCTGGGTTTCGAGGATGAGAACGGCGCGATCGTGCTTGCCGCGGTCGAACAGCCGGTGCCGAACGGCCGAAGAATGATGTGAGCGCGAGCTTACACTTAAAGCACGTCGCGTCGAATCGGATTCATGCGACGCGCTTTAAGCCGTTGTTTTATGCAAGTCGTTATCCCAAAACCGCTGCGCACTTTTGGGCGGCATGCATTAGTTGTTCCGGGCTTCGCCCGACGTGGCAGGATCGGATCCTCCACGAGGTCTGATCTCCTGCAGGAATGGATTGCTTCGCCGCTCGTCGCCGATGCGGCTGCCGGGGCCGTGGCCGCAGATGAAGCCGACGTCGTCGCCGAGCGGCAATACCTTGTCGCGGATGGAATCGAGAAGCTGCTGATGATCGCCGCCGGGCAGGTCGGTGCGGCCGATCGAGCCGTTGAAAAGCACGTCGCCGAGATGGGCGAAGTTCTGCGCACGGTTGAAATAGATGACGTGGCCGGGGGCATGGCCGGGCGTGTGATAGACCTCGAATTCGTGGGCGCCGAAAGAGATCTTGTCGCCGTCCTTCAGCCAGCGGTCAGGCACGACGTCGCGCAATCCTGATATGCCGTATTTTTCAGCCTGCGTTTCGATCCGTTGCAGCAGCGGCAGATCGTCCTGATGGGGGCCGACCACGTCGATGCCGAGGGCCTCCTTCAGCTCGCTGGCGCCGCCGGCATGGTCGAGATGGCCGTGTGTCAGCCAGATTTCCTTGATGGTCAGGCCGTTCTGGGTAATCGCCTGCAGGATGAGCGGCACGTCGCCGCCGGGATCGACGACGACGCCTTCCTTGGTATCGGGATCGAAGAAGATCGTGCAGTTCTGCTGGAAGGGTGTCACCGGAATGATGCCGGCCTGGAGCATGCCCATATGTGCCTCGCTTCGTGTCTCTGTTGCTTCGGGTATAGTCCGAAACCACGGCAAGGACAGCCGGAATCTTCCGCCATTGCGGCCTGCCTCACGGCAAAAAGACGGACTGAAACAAGAGTTTATGCCTCTCTTCGCCATTGCCGTAGAGCGGAAAAATTGAATTTTGTTCAATTCTTCAAGGTACTTGGATGAAATCTCCCACAAGCGGCTTTTCGCTGGGCGGAGTGCCGGGGAACATCGTGGAACCCCGCGCGTTGTCAGCCCATCGAAACCAAGGAGACGCTCATATGACCTTGAAGAGAAACATTCTGTTGGCTGGAGCCGTGCTCCTGGCGAGCGGCGGTCTTGCGCAGGCGGAGATGATGGCGACAACGGTCAACGATCTCAACGTCCGTGCTGGCCCCGGCCCACAATATCCCTCGGTCGGCCTTGCTACCCGCGGCTCCACCGCAGTGCTCGACGGTTGCATCGAAGGCAGCCGCTGGTGCCGTGTCGACGTCAACGGCATGCGCGGCTGGGTCTATGCCGATTATCTGCAGGTCGATCACGGCGGCAGTTCTGTTATCGTTGAAGAGCACCGCGCCGAGATCGGCGTTCCCAGCGTGACTTACGAGTCGACCGCGAGCGTCGTTCCGGCCGAGCCACAGCCGGCACCGGGCGACGAGTTGCTCGGCCCCGTCGGGTCGGTCGAGACTATCACCCCGCCCGAGACGGTGCGCACCTATATCGACACCAATCCGGGTGAGACGGTGCAGCTTGGCGGCGATGTCGTCGTCGGGGCGGAAGTGCCTTCAGACGTCACCTTCCAGACGATTCCCGACTACGAGTACCGCTATACGAGGATCAACGATCGGCCGGTGCTGGTCGATCCCGGTACACGCCGGATCGTCTACGTCTATCAATGACGTGATCGACAGAAACTGAGGCGAGGCGGACGTCGGACCGCCTCGTTCCGGGGCGTTTCTCCCTGCCTTAATCCCGCATCGGTTGATTTTTCTTAACGTTTTCCTCCAAAATATGATAATATACTAATATGCCGAAGGTTCGGCATAGATCGGCGATCGGGGAGATCGCCAAAGGAGGAAATCATGGAAGCGCTACTTCCGCTCATCACACAATTGATTGCCGGTGCAATCGGCGGCAACGCCGCGAGCGCCGCTTTGAAGCAGCAGGCGATCAACATCGTCGCCCGTACGATCGCAGGTGCGATTGGCGGCGTTGCCGGCGGTATGCTGCTCAGCATGGTCGGTGGGGAAGCGGCTATGACCGGCCTGATCGCCGACGGCATCGGCGGCCTGATCGGCGGCGGCATTCTCTCGACGCTCGCCGGACTGGTCATGGCACGGGCGCATAGATAAAAGGCCCGACGGGTCTGTATCTACAGCGGCGCGCGTCCTTTCAGACGCGCAAAGGACGCTGTAGTACTTTGAACTGCTGCATCCTTAAACCGATTCCGATTTAAGGAATTATGCAGTGGCCGGACCGATTGCGTGAGGGCCTTATTCGGCGGCGATCGCCGCCGGACAGGTTTCCTTGATGTCGTCGTTCATCCGTGTTTCGGAGATCGTCGACGGCGTGAAGCGATACGGGCCGATTTCGGAAACGGGGTCGATGACCGTCTGGCGGGTGATGCCGTTCAGGAAGCAATCCGGGGTCGGCGTGTGAATGACGCCGTCCTTGATGAAGAAGATGTTGGCGCTGGTCGCCTCAGTGACCTGGCCGCGACAATCGAGCATCATTGCATCGGCGTAGCCCTTGGCTTCGGCGGCGTGCTTGGAAATGGTGCAGATCATGTGGAGACCGGCAGCTTTGGAGGCGCAGGGCGCCGTCTTCGGATCGGGACGACGGTATTCGGCGATATCGAGGCGGATGCCCTTCAGCTTTTCGGTCGGGTTGAAATAGCTGCCCCATTGCCAGATGGCGATGGCGACGTTGATGCGGTTGGCCTGCGCCCCCGTCCAGCTGATTCAAAGGAATCTAAGCCATCCCCAAGCTCCTCCGGCGCTTCACGCGCCATGCCTGTTGATTGTTGTCCCCATTACGTTTTATCCACAGACGCAAGGGGAAATCGCGTATTGCGTCGGAGTGCCGGACGGGCCTTGTTTTCTGGGGAAATGCCAGGGAAATGAGAGGCCGTGCGGGGCTCACGCAGAGTTCGCGGAAGCTAATAGCGACGCAAATTTATGTCAATAAAGCTGACATATTTTCGCGAAAGCTTCCGGCAGCGCGCGGAAAAGAAAGGAAATGCCGAGTGTCACGACAGACCGGCCCGAAAGCAGGCAAGCCAGAGCCGCTAGCCACGCCGATGGAAGATACTGATATCATCGATTTCGAGATCATCGAGCTGTTCTTCTTCGCCTATCGCGACTTCGTTTCCGATCCTGACGCTATCCTCGAAAAGAGCGGCTTCGGCCGGGCGCATCACCGCGTCGTGCATTTCGTCAACCGCAATCCCGGCATGACGGTAGCCGATCTTCTCGAAACGCTGAAGATCACCAAGCAGAGCCTTGCAAGGGTGCTGAAACAGCTGATCGACTCAGGCTATATTCGCCAGGTGGCAGGTCCTGAAGACCGGCGGCAGCGCAAGCTCTATCCGACGAAATCGGGACGAGAGCTGGCGCTTGCCCTTGCCGAGCCGCAATCGCGCCGCATTGAGCGGGCATTCGAAGGGGCTTCTGCGGAGGTGCGGGAGGGCGTAAAAGCTTTCCTCAGCGGCATGCGGGATAGACAGAAGGCGGATTGAATGGCGGTCAAGACAGATATTTCCGACGATGCGGCGCACTTGCTGGTGGTCGATGACGATTCCCGCATCCGTGCGCTGCTCAATCGCTATCTCGCCGAAAACGGCTTCCGCGTCACCGTCGCCGCCGACGGCGCCGAGGCGCAGCGCAAGCTTGCGGGTCTCGACTTCGACCTGATCATCATGGATGTGATGATGCCCGGCGAATCCGGCATCGAGGTTACCCGCGGGCTTCGCGCCATCAAGAACGTCCCGATCATCATGCTGACGGCGCTGGCAGAATCGGGCAACCGCATCGAAGGCCTCGAGGCGGGCGCCGACGACTATCTTTCCAAGCCCTTCGACCCGCGCGAACTGGTGCTGCGCATCAACAACATCCTGCGCCGCAACGCCGGCGGTGAGGGACCGAAGATCGAACAGGTGATGTTTGGCCCTTACACTTTCTCGCTGACCCGCAAGGAGCTGAAGAAAGCCAGCGAGGTGATCCGGCTCACCGACCGCGAGCAGGAGATCATGCTGCTCTTTGCGCGGCGCGCCGGCGACACGATCCCCCGCCATGAACTGATCGGCAACGATACCGAAGTCGGCGAGCGGACGATCGACGTGCAGATCAACCGGCTGAGGCGTAAGATCGAGGACGATCCCGCCAATCCCGTCTGGCTGCAGACCGTGCGCGGCATCGGATACAGGCTGAGCATCGACTAAACTCAAGGTTCGGGACCGGCGCTGATGGTGACGATCGACAGCTTGCGGCGGGAAGACCGCACTTCTGCGCCGGGCTGGCGCTCGATCGTCCGCTGGCTGCGCCGGCGGCTGCCGACCGGACTTTACGCGCGCTCGCTGCTGATCATCATCATTCCGATGGTGCTCCTGCAATCCGTCGTCGCCGCCGTTTTCATGGAGCGCCACTGGCAAATGGTGACGGAGCGGCTGTCGCTTGCGGTCACCCGTGACATCGCCGCGATCATCGAGATCATCGAGACCTATCCGCAGAATTCGGACTATAGCGAGATCATCCGCATCGCCCGCGACCAGCTCAGCCTGCAGATCTCGATCGAGCCGGACGGCGATCTGCCGCCGCCGCGCGTCAAGCCGTTCTTCTCGATCCTCGACGGCATCCTCAGCGACGAGATCACCGACGAGATCCATCGGCCTTTCTGGATCGACACGGTCGGCAACTCTAACCTCGTCGAGATCCGCATCAAACTGGACAACAAGATCCTGCGGGTGCTGACCAAGCGCAGCCAGACTTATGCCTCGAACACGCATATCTTCATCGTCTGGATGGTCGGCACCTCGCTGGTGCTGATCGGCATCTCGATCCTCTTCCTGCGCGGGCAAATCCGGCCGATCCTGACCTTGGCGCGCGCGGCCGAAAGCTTCGGCAAGGGGCAGAAGCCCGATAATTTCTATCCGCGTGGCGCCGACGAGGTCAGGCGCGCCGGCCTTGCCTTCATTTTGATGCGCGAGCGAATCGAACGGCAGATCGAGCAGCGCACCGCGATGCTCTCCGGCGTCAGTCATGATCTGCGCACCATCCTCACCCGCTTCAAGCTGCAGCTGGCGCTGGCCGGCGACAATCCCGACCTGCATGGGCTGAACGATGACGTCAACGATATGCAGACCATGCTGGAGGCCTACATGGCCTTTGCACGCGGCGAGGTCGAAGAGGATGTCGGTGAGCTGAGACTCAGCGAGATCTTCGCGAAGCTGGAATCCGATTTCGCTCTGCACGGCAAAAAATTCAGCTATTCGATCGAAGGTGATGACGACATTTCCGTCAGGCCGAACGCCTTCATGCGTCTCGTCACCAACCTTGCCTCGAATGCGCGCCGATATGCCGATAGGCTCGACATCGAGGCCAAGCACAACGCCAAATGGCTGACCGTCATCTTCGACGATGACGGGCCTGGCATTCCTGAAAAGAACCGTGAGGATGTGTTCAAGCCGTTCTTCCGGCTGGATACGGCGCGCAACCTCGATGCATCAGGCACCGGGCTCGGCCTTGCGATCGCCCGCGACATCGCCCGCAGCCACGGCGGCAACGTCACGCTCAGTGACAGCCCGCTCGGCGGGCTGAGGGCAACGATCCGCATCCCGGCTTAGGCACGGGCGGCCGTCAGCTTCACGGCTTTGCGTGCATCGAAATCGTCCAGGTGTTCGACGATCCAGCGCCATAGCGATACGACCTGCATGAGGAGATCGCGTCCGAGCGGCGTCAACTCATATTCGACGCGCGGCGGCACTTGGGGATAAAGCGTGCGGATGACGAGGCCATCCCTTTCGAGGGTGCGCAGCGTCTGCGTCAGCACTTTCTGGCTGATGCCCTCGACCCGCTCCAAAAGGCGCGAGAATCGCAGGGGTGCGCCGGCATCGGAGAGCACATGCAGAATGCGCAGCGGCCATTTCGCCGCCGCCCGTTCGATCAGTTCACGGGCCTGCCCATCCTGTTCGTCCGTCATGCTGTTGCAGAAATCGAACATGTCGCTGCTCACGTCAGTTACCTCAAGGTGTGTATAGATCGTCTGGGTACCTTCTTTCGATCGGATACAATAGACCATACATGAACCGGGAACCAAAGAAGGAGGGTTTCCGATGTTCAGAGTCTGGTTGATAACAGGGAGTTCGCGCGGTCTCGGCCGGGCGCTGGCGGAGGCGGTATTGGCCGCCGGCGACAATCTGGTGGCGACAGCGCGCGACCCCGGCCAGCTTGCCGATCTTTCCGAACGGTATGGCGATCAGGTGCTGACGCTGGCGCTTGACGTGACCGACGAGCCGGCGGCAGCGGCGGCAGTCAAGGCGGGTGTGAAGCGGTTCGGGCGCATTGACGTTCTTGTCAACAATGCCGGCTACGGCAATGTCGGCTCGATCGAGGATACCAGCCTTACCGATTTCCGGGCCCAGATCGAGACCAACCTCTTCGGCACGATCATCATGACCAAGGCAGTCATCGCCTTGATGCGCGGGCAGGGAGCGGGACACATCATCCAGTTCTCATCCGTCGGCGGCCGGATCGGACCTGCCGGGCGCGGCGCCTATTCGGCGGCGAAATTCGGTGTCGAGGGTTTTTCCGAGGTGCTGGCGAAGGAGGTCGCGCCATTCGGGATCAAGGTGACGGTGATCGAGCCCGGCGGCTTCAGGACCGATTTCGCCGGCTCCTCGACGGTGCTTGCCGAAGGGCGGCAGGACTATGCGGAGACGGTCGGCGCCACGGTGCGCTTCCAGCGTGAATATGATGGGCGCCAGCCTGGCGATCCTGCCAAAGCGGCTGCGGTCGTCATCCATATCGCCGGTCTCGACGAACCGCCATTCCGGCTGCTGCTCGGCAGCGATGCGGTCCACAATGTCGAAAAGGCGGATGCGGCGCGTATCGAAGCCGATCGGATGTGGCGCACCGTCAGCGTCTCGACCGATTTTGATGCAGAGGCCGAGTCGCTGCCCTGGAAAAAGAAGACCGGTTGACCCAGGAAACACAAAAGCGCCGCTGAAAAGCGGCGCTTTGCATCAGGGATATTCGACGATTCAGCCGGCGGTGCAGAAGTGGCTGCGACCGTCATTGCCGATATAGGTACCACTGCGCGGATCGAAGGTGCGGTAGCGGTAGGAGCAGTAACGCTGCCATTGCGGCGACCAGGGCTCCACCGCCGTGCGGACCGGCTCGTAATATTGCGGCTGATCGACATATACGCGGCGGGGCGCGCGATAGACCGGAGCGGGCTCGTAGTAATCCGGCTCGTAGGCCGGGTCGATGTAGCGGCGCTCTTCGTAAACCGGACCGTTATTGGCGTTGGCGATGGCCGAACCGACGATGAGGCCGGTGGCAAGGCCGACGGCGCCGCCGACCCACGCATCGTTGTTGCCGTGATCACGGCGCCAGTGGCGGTCGCGGGCCGACGCTTCACCGATGGCGGAAAGCGTGAGCGCGGCAGCGGTAGCCGTCAGCAGAAGGGTCTTGGCGAGCCTGTTCATAAGTATAAATCCTAATCCCGGGAACCGAACGCCGGTCCCTTTCTCGATGGTTACAGTCGTACAGATTTTTAGCTGAACGAAGGCTGAACGACAAAACCCGGCATTGCTGCCGGGCTTCAACTCGAATTCGCCAGCCTTGTTAAGGGTTCAGCCCGCAATCTGCAGATTGACGGCCTTCGGGCCCTTGCCGCGGCGATCCGGCTCCGTGTCGAAGCTTACCTTCTGGTTTTCCGTCAGACCGGCCAGGCCGGAGGCCTGAACGGCAGAAATGTGAACGAAGATATCGGCGCCGCCCCGGTCCGGCTTGATGAAGCCGAAGCCTTTGTCGGTATTGAAGAATTTTACAGTGCCAGTCTCTGCCATGCCTCAGGTCCTTTTCTCTCTGCCCGCCATCCACACGGGCAGCATCATAGCATTGCCTCCCGGCGGGAGGTGTTGGCAGGCAATTCTTGAAATTTGAGAAAAAGGTCCCCTCTACCTCGGCCTGTTCCAGGCAGGACTTTCGCCCGCCATTTTCGGAACCGGCTGACCGGAATATTAGCGTTCCCGGCGCGCAAATACTTAAGGACTTCCCATGCTCGCAAAATGCCCGAACGCGCTGAGAGTGCTGCGTTTAAAGGATTTTGGCAAGCAAAAGTTTTTTAACGTGTCGTCCGGGGCACACCCCTGCCGATATCCAATTTGCGCAAAAACGCGAAAATTTCCTTCGCCGATAGGGAATGATTAACGTTTTATATCGTCTGCAATATAAGTTCCGAGCAGATTTTCCCAAAAATGCAACGTGAACGCGTCTCTCGCGGCAAATGAATTTTTTTTCCGATGCGTGACACACCCATATTTGGACGCGTGTTCACGTGGCTGGCAGGCGCCGGCGGGTCAATCCCGGCACGAGTTCGACCACAAGCATAGCGATAAACATTAGCGCGCAACCTGCATAACCTGTTACCGGCATCGTTTCGCCGAGCAGCAGGGCTGCAAGCGAGGCGCCGAAGAGCGCTTCGGAAGAAAGAAAGATCGCGGCCTGCGAGGGCGTCGTGTAGCGCTGGCCGATCACCTGCAGCACGAAAGCCACGCCCGAGGAGAAGATGCCGACATAAAGGATCTCCGGCGCCGCGGCCTGTATTGCCGAAAGGCTGACCGGTTCGACGGCTGCCGCAACGGCCAGCGCACAGACTGCGGTGACGGCAAATTGCGTGGCGGAGAGTGCGAGCGGCCTTCCGGTCTCGGAAACGGTCGTGCCGGCAAGGGTGATCTGAATCGCCCAGAAGACGGCACAGACGACGGTCAGCAGATCGCCAGGTGTCAGCGCCGAGAGATGGCCGCCGGACAGGAGATAGATGCCGGTGACCGCCATCAGCGCCCCCGGCCAGATGATCCAATGCGGGGCACGGCGCAGGAAGAACACGGCGATCAGCGGCACGAAGACGACGTAGAGGCCAGTGATGAAGCTGGAATTCGTCACCGTCGTCGTCTGCAGGCCGACCTGCTGCGTGGCTGCGCCGCCGAAAAGGGCAAGTCCGATCAGGATATAGAGCTTCGCATGGCGCGCGCTGGTCTTCTCCTTTGCCTTGCGCGCTTCAAAAAGGACGAAGGGCAGCACGGCCAGGGTGGCCACGGCAAAACGCAGGCCGATGAACCAGAAGGGGCCGATCGCCTTCATCGCCGTCGACTGCGCGACGAAGCCGCCGCCCCAGATGGCGGCTGCAAGCAATAGGAGAAGGTTCGCCTGAACGCGCGTCATGTCGTCCTCGATGGGAAGGGATGTGCCCCAGCGGTTAGCAGTTGCATTTCCTTTCGGCAAGGGTGAAGACTTCGTGCCGGTTGACGGAGGTGAAGACATGCGAGGCGAGGAGAGGTCGCAGGCTGACGACACGGCAGCGCCCAAGGCCGCCGGTTATTCCGGCACGCCGCTGGCCAGGAAGCTCGGCCTTGCACGCGGGCAGGCGGCGGCTCTTCTCGGCGTTCCTGAAACGATCGGCGATATCAACGGCTTCGACGGCTTTGCCTCGGTCGTTCGGGCACTTCCGGAGACGCCCGCACGCGTATTCGACTATGTGCATCTCTTTACGACCGAACGGGCCGTGCTAGAGCGGACCGCGCCTGCGCTCCTGCCTGTTCTGATGCCGAATGGCATGCTCTGGATCTCCTGGCCTAAGAAGAGTTCACGGGTTTCGACCGATATCACCGAGGACGTGCTGCGGGAGGTTCTGCTTCCGATGGGCCTCGTCGACATTAAGGTCTGCGCTGTCGACGAGATCTGGTCCGGGCTGAAATTCGTCATTCGCAAGGAGCTGCGCGGCGCGTTGTGATCGCTCAGCCGTTACGGGCTTGGGCTCTCGATATCCTGAGCAGCGCGCCGTCGTCCTCGTCCGTCACCATCAGCAGCGCGCCGTCGGGGGCGACGACGACGTCGCGGATGCGGCCGTATTCGCCCTCGAACAGGCGCTCTTCGGTGACGAAGGCGCCGCCGTCGTCGCGCTGCATGCGCGAGAGCAGTTGAAACTTCAGCGCCGCGACGAGGAAATTGCCGTCCCATTCCGGGAACATGGCGCCACGATAGACGACGAGGGCGCCTGGTGCGATCGAAGGATCCCAGTAATGAAGCGGCTGTTCCAGCCCGTCCTTGGCGGTGCCTTCGCCGATCTCGGCACCCGAATAGTCGCGGCCATAGGTGATGATCGGCCAGCCGTAATTCTTGCCGGCCTCGGGCTGGTTGATCTCGTCGCCGCCGCGCGCGCCGTGTTCGACAGTATAGAGCTTGCCATCCTTGGCGTCGAAGGTGATGCCCTGCGGATTGCGGTGGCCTTTCGACCAGATTTCCGGCAGCGCCTTGCCTCCGTCCTTGAATGGATTGCCGGCAGGGATGCTGCCGTCGGCATTGATGTGGATGATCGAGCCGGCATCGTCCTGCCAGTTCTGCGAGCGGTCGCGGTTGCCGCGATCACCGACGCTGATGAACAGCGTACCGTCTGCGGCAATCGCGATGCGCGAGCCGTACTGGATATTGCCCGAGGTGAAGCGCCGCATGCTGAAAATAGGCGTCACGGCGTCGAGTGTCTTCTCGTCCGTGGAAAGCGTGGCGCTGAAGGCTTCGGTGCCGGAGCCCTGGCTGTTGGCGATGGCGGCGGTGAAATAGAGTTTGCGAGATGTCGCAAAGTCCGGCGCGAGCGCCACGTCCATCAGGCCGCCCTGGCCACGGGCGCTAACCTTGGGCACGCCCCCAATCGGCTCGGAGACCTTGCCGTCGCGGACGATGCGGATGCGGCCCGGCCGCTCGGTGACGAGATAGGCGCCATCGGGCAACACCTCGACTGCCCAGGGATGTTCGAGGCCGTCGGCGAGCTTGTCGACACGGACGGCGAGTTCCTGCGTGTTGACGGTCTCGGCCGCATCAGCGGACACCGTGCTGAACAGGACCAGCGCTGCTGCGAAATGGAAGGCGGATATTCTCTTCATGTTGCTCCCCGTCGTTTCTCTATGCGGAACGTGGAGCGGGTAGGGAAGGGCTTCAACCTCATTCGACCTGCAATAACGGCTTTGTGTTTACCGGTTGAACCGAGCCCGTCGCCTGGTCGTCAACCAATTCTGCCTCAAGGATGTAGCGCAACGGCCCGCGTTCCGTCGCGTCAAAGGGCCAGCAGGTGGTCAGCACCAGGCGGCGGCCATCGGAGGAGGGATCGATGCCGTTGGCATCCCACGGGGCGATGCGGCCTTCGCCGGCCTTGAAGGTCAATAGTTTGCCGTCGCGGCGGGTGACCTCGATCGTATCGCCGGGCCTTATATATTGCAGCCAGCGGAAATGCGTGTCGCGATGGGCGGCGATGACAGAGGTGCCTTCGTCGCCCGGCTGTGGCGTGTTGACGAGCCAGGCCGGACCGAAGGCCAGAGCCTCGCCAGAGGCGCCGGAAAGCACGATCGCTTCCTTGCCGAGACGCGGCGCGCGCACCTTGGCCTCGGTGGTGAAATCCGCCCAGGGCCAGGGTTTTGTCTCTTTCCCCTGAAGCTCCGCGGCGAATGCGCGTTTCAGCAGGATCTGGGAGAGCTCCGCTTTCGCCTTCAGCAGGAAACCGTCGCCGATCAGCGCCAAGCCATAGAAGGCAAGGCCGGCGATGGCAAAGGCGATCGCCTTTTCGATCGAGGAAAGACGCCAGAGGAAGAAACCCTTCCGCTGGCGAGGCTTCGGCATGTCGTGGGCCGTGGCGGCGGCCATGGCGAGTTCCAGATATGTCGGAAGCGGCTCGAATTCGGCCGCTTCCCCGTTCTGGCTTGCGGAGAGCCTAGAGACCATTTCGCTTGGCTCCGACCGCGATAATGCCCTTGAGGCGTCGCCGCCAGACGGCCAGCCCGCTTGCCGCCGTCAGCGCCAGGAGCAGCATGGTAAGCCCGCGGATGATCTGCTCGTCGGCACGCGTCGCCGTCTGCGGCAGGTTCACGGTCGAGCTCTTCTGCGCGATCATGGTGGCCGCCTTGGCGGTCGGGGCTGCGGCCATCATGTTTGCGATCTCAGGCGATGCGGCGAGATCCTGTGTTTCGACTGCAGCCTGCTCCGGTCCGGCGTTTCCTGCCGGCGTAGCCGAGCCATGGCGTTCTGCGCCGCCAAGAGGGGCAACGTTTTCACCGAAGACCTTATCAAAGTCCCAACCATCCGGCAGGTTGAGCGGCAGCTTGGCCGAGCCGAGCGGCTGATCGGCCGGGCGCGACGGGGTGACATCGACGGCAACCAGGCTGGTGACGCGGGAGACGAGATGGTGGGCGAGCGCCACCGTCTCAATATCCTTGTCGAGCACGGCCGGATCCTGACGCTCATAGGCACGGGCCTCGAAATCGTCGATCTTGCGGCGTGCCCAGAGCTTGGAAATGCCACTGCCGTCGGCGGCATTGGCGATATCCATCTCGACGCGCCAAGGCTGGTCGCCTGTCTTGCCGATGATCTGCAGCTTGCCGGCGGGCTTCTCTTCAGGCAGCTCCGCGGTCAGCACGACGGGTTCGCCGCTATAGAGATCCGGCATCGGGTTCGGCGTGATATTCTCTGCTTCGATGCCTTCGAAGGTGGCAGTGATATCGGTCATGGCTGGGTTCTGCAGCTTGGCGAAAAGCTCGCCCATGCGGCTTGCCACCTGGTCGGTCGAGCCGATCGCCGTGAAGGTGCCGCGGCCGATCTCGGCAGCCTTGGTCATGAAATAGGTGTTCGGCGCCGAGCCGATGCCGACGGTGAAGACGCGAGAGTCGCCGCGGTTTGCGGTGATTTCCTGGAAGAGCTGCTGTTCGTTGCCGATCGCGCCATCCGTCAAGAACACGACCTGGCGCAGCGCTCCGCTTGCGACCGGTCCCTGGTTGCGCAGCGCAGCCTGCAAGGCAGGCAGCATTTCCGTGCCGCCGTCGGCGGTCAGGCCTCTGACATAGGCGATCGCCTTTTCGCGATTGTCAGGGGTGGCAGTGACGAGACCCTTGAAATAGTCAGTCATCGTATCGTCGAAACGGATGACGTTGAAGCGGTCGTCGGGGTTCAGCTTGGAGATGGCGAGCGCCAAGCTCTGCCTCGCCTGCTCGATCGACGGGCCGGACATGGAGCCGGAATTGTCGATGACGAAGATGACCTCGCGTTTTGCCGGCGGTGCTGCCGCATCCGGGGCCGTGGGCGGGGTGACGAAGGCGAGCAGATAGGTCTTACCATCAATCACTTCGCGGAAGAGGCCGGCGCTCGGCATCTTTCCGGGAGCGGCCTTCCAGGTGAGTTCGAAATCCTTATCGGCGGGAACGGTGTCCGCCTTCAGGCTGATCGTCCTCGCCTGGTCGCCGTCCTGGCTGATATCGACCGCGTGGAAGGACGATTTGACATCGCCGAGCGGGAAACCAGCCCGGAGGTCGACGGTCAGCGAAACCGGGTTGATCCTGGCGTTCTCACGCGGATCGAGCACGGGGGCTTGGATCTTGTCGCGGTTTTCCACCGGGTCGCGCGGCGTGGCGAAACCGGCGCCGTTGTTGAACTCGACCGTCTGGACGATCGGCGCCGGATTGTAGCGCGGAGCGACAACCATCGGGAAGCGCAGCGAGAACTCGCCGCCCGACTGGTGGATGGTCTGCTGGTATTCGATCTGGACAACGATGGTTTCGCCGGGACCGATATTGGCGACCTGGTTGGTGAAGATGTTCGGCCGCTGCTGTTCGAGCAACGCCGTCTTCTTGCCCTCGGCCTTGGCCTGCTCGTAGATCTCGCGAGCTTCCTGGCGCGGCTTGATCTGACCTTCGATGAAGCGTTCGCCGATCTGCATTTTCAGCGCGTCGACGGCGGAATTGTCCGGCAGCGGGAAGACGTAGGTGCCTTCGACCCAACCCTGGCTCGGATTCTGGAAGCGCTGCGTCACCTTCACCCTGGCGATCGGGCCGGAGACATCGATGGCGACATCGGTCTTCAGCCGCGGCGCTTCGACATAGAAGCCCGGCTCCTTCGACGGAAAGAGCAGCGAGCCGCTATTGACGTCGTTCGGCCGGACAAGCGCTGCGAGCTGGGCGGATGCCTGCGGCGTCTCGGCGGCGCGGGCGGCGGAGGCAAGCCCCAGGATCGCGGCGATGCAGGCGGCAAAGGCGGTGACGGCAATAAGGACTGAAACGGAAATTCGGCGCGCACGAATGCGCCCTATGATAAACTCATCTTCCAGAAACATTGGCATACCCTCAATAACCAATTTCGGATGCCGGATGATGCGGCTTCGATCTCGGCGCGCTCGCGACGGAATTGCGGCGTGGCGCGGCATTTGTTGCGGCTTATTCGTGGCAATGGCCGAATTCGACGATGCCACTGATTTCAGGGGATAAATCCGGATGACTTCAGAGATTGATTCAAGATCTTCGCCTGGCGTTTCGACCGCGTGACGCAAGCCTCTTCGAAGGGTACTGCATGCCGGGCGGGTGGCGCGGCGAACTGATCAATAAGAATCATGCCACCATGACGCCTTTCCGCTTGAAATGCCGTCATACATTGGACATAGAGCTAACCGCAGAACTCCGGTCCCGGCTTTCTGCCCGTTTCAACCATTAGGACCGTTATCATGGCTTTCCTTGCCGATGCTCTTTCCCGTGTGAAGCCTTCAGCCACCATCGCCGTCTCTCAGAAAGCGCGCGAGCTGAAAGCAAAAGGACGTGACGTCATCGGCCTTGGCGCGGGTGAACCGGATTTCGATACGCCCGATAATATCAAGACGGCCGCCATCGACGCGATCAACCGCGGCGAGACGAAGTACACGCCGGTTTCCGGTATCCCGGAACTGCGCAAGGCCATCGCCGCCAAGTTCAAGCGCGAGAACGGCCTCGACTATTCCTGGGAGCAGACGATCGTCGGCACCGGTGGCAAGCAGATCCTTTTCAACGCCTTCATGGCGACGCTGAACCCCGGCGACGAAGTCGTCATCCCGGCGCCTTACTGGGTTTCCTATCCTGAGATGGTGGCGCTGTGCGGCGGCACACCGGTTTTCGTTTCGGCCACCCAGGAGCACAACTTCAAGCTCCAGGCCGCCGATCTCGAAAAGGCGATCACGCCGAAGACCAAGTGGTTCATCTTCAACTCGCCGTCCAACCCGACGGGGGCGGCCTATACGCAGGACGAGTTGAAGGCGCTGACGGATGTGCTGATGAAGCATCCGCAGGTCTGGGTGCTGACCGACGACATGTACGAGCACCTGACCTATGGCGACTTCAAGTTCGTCACGCCTGTAGAAGTCGAGCCGAAGCTTTACGACCGCACGCTGACAATGAACGGCGTCTCCAAGGCCTATGCGATGACCGGCTGGCGTATCGGCTATGCGGCCGGTCCGATCCAGCTCATCAAGGCCATGGACATGATCCAGGGTCAGCAGACCTCGGGTGCGACGTCGATCGCCCAGTGGGCGGCTGTCGAAGCGCTGAACGGCACGCAGGACTTCATCCCTGCGAACAAGAAGATCTTCGAGGGCCGTCGCGATCTCGTCGTTTCCATGCTGAACCAGGCCAGGGGCATTGTCTGCCCGGTGCCGGAAGGCGCCTTCTATGTCTATCCGTCCTGCGCCGGCCTGATCGGCAAGACGGCTCCGTCGGGCAAAGTCATCGAGACGGACGAGGATTTCGTTTCCGAGCTTCTGGAAACGGAAGGCGTCGCCGTCGTTCACGGTTCGGCCTTCGGTCTCGGCCCGAACTTCCGCATCTCCTACGCGACTTCGGAAGAGCTGCTCGAGGAAGCCTGCCGCCGTATCCAGCGCTTCTGCGGCGCTTGCAAGTAAGCGGTTCTTAAAAACCCCAATCGAAGGCCTGCTGGCGACGGCGGGCCTTTTTGTTTGCGGCGACGTTGACGATGTAGCTGCATGTAGCTACATTTACCTTCATGAAGACCGTTTCGATCCGTGATGCTAAGAACCGCCTGACCGAACTCGCCCGTGAGGTCGAGGAAGGTGAAACCATTGTCGTGACACGCAACGGCCGGCCCGTGTTCGATCTCGTGCCGCATCATAAACGCGGCGGTTTGAACCTGGAGGCCGGCGAAGCCTATCTTCGTTCCAAGGGTATCACGCGGACGGAGATGTATATCGCCGACGACTTCGACGATCCTTTGCCGGAAGATTTCCTTCTCAAGCCGCTGCCGTGATCATATGCGTGTGCTACTCGACACGCATATAGTCATCGCAATCGTCCAACGAAAGCTGACGGACCGTTTTCCTGATGTCCAGCGTGTGCTTTTGGACGCGGCGACCGAGGGTTTCGTCAGCGTCGCTAGCCTTTGGGAAATCGCGATCAAGACACGACTTGGCAAGTTGCAGCCGGGACTAACCCTGGACGTTATTCCTGCCTACCTGCAGGGCACTGGGCTGACGATCCTGCCCATCGATATCGCGCACGTCGCCGCCGCCGCCGACCCCGAGCCGGCGACGCGCGATCCCTTCGATCGCTTGCTGCTAGCTCAGTGTAAGGTCCAGGGACTGCAGCTTGCGACAGTCGACCGGCTGCTCGTTGGTCATCCATTGGCGCTGCGGCACTAAGTTCACGTTCCGATTCAATATGCTCCTCATCTGAATCCGCTTTGCCTCGCAAGTCGTTGAATTCCGATTCAAAACGTGACGCAGAGTGACGGTCCGGCGGGTGATCTGCGGTTGCGGGTTGGCATCAAACCAACTAGATATCCGGCATCAGTTTAAGTCGCCGCTTCGGGAGGCCGGGATTTTGCAGCAGAGTGCCGTGATCGTCTGTTCGGATGTCAACATGTTGCCGGCCGCCTGCTGCACCCTGCTTTCCGTCAAGCGCAATCTTTCAAGTTCCACTGTGGAGTTCCTGCTTCTCGGCATCGACCTCAAGCCGAACGAGATCGCCGAGGTCGGAAATTTCGCGCGGCTGCACGGCATGGCAATCAGGGTGCTACCCTACAATACGCCGGATACGGCGCTGCAGGCGCGGGGTCGCTGGTCGGGCGCGACGCTGGCGCGGCTCTACATGGATCTGCACATTCCCGATCATGTCGAGCGGCTGCTCTATCTCGATGCCGATGTGCTTGCGGTTGCGCCGGTCGACGACCTCTTCGCCATGGATTTGCAGGGCAAGGCGCTTGCCGCCATAGACGATTATGTCATGGCCTTTCCCGAGAAGGCCGGCGCACGGCAGCGGAAGATCGGCATGCGCGAGGGTGGTCGCTATTTCAATGCCGGCGTGCTGCTGTTCGACTGGTCGGCCTGCCGGGCGAGGGGGCTTTTTGCCAGGACACGGGAGATCTTCGAGGAGCGGTCGCATCTTTTCGAGAATAACGACCAGGATGCGCTGAACGTCACTTTCGATGGCGACTGGCTGGTGCTCGATCCGCGCTGGAACACGCAGACCGGCCTCCTGCCTTTCGTCGGCCGGCCGGCGATCATCCATTTCACCGGCCGGAAAAAACCGTGGCAGGCGACTGTGCCGTGGGTGCATCGCCGAATGGCCAAGCGTTATGCCGAGGATCTCGCCAATACGCCATGGGCCTCCTTCTGCAGGCAGCCGTCGATGACGGGCCGGATCGCGGGGTTTCTTTCGCATTTGGGAAAGCGGATCGGCGGGCTGGCGCGGCTGGCGCGGACACGCGCTTATTTCAGCAACAGCTAGTGGGACGGCAGAGCGCATCGTCCTTGGAAAGTGCATGTGAGCCGATATGGAAGCAATCCCCAGCGACACGCAGACCATGGCCGCCCCGGATAGCGGCTTCAATTTTCTAACGCCGGATGCGTGGAAGGCGCTGTTGTCGCACTATTCCCACGTCGTGCTGGTGGCAAACAGCGAAGCCGTCGACTTCAAACGGCTGCGAAGCGAATTGCCGGAGACGGCGCTCTACGTCTTCTTCAACAATGTCTATAAGGTGCTCGACGAACCCTTCGCCGGCCATGCGGTGCTGTTTGCCCGCAGCGGCGTGATGGGCGCCAATATCGTCCACCGGCGCGAGGCGGCGGATGTCCTGCGCTTCTTTGCCGGCGACGATTTTTTGGGTGTCGTCAACATTCGCGTGTCCCCAGAGGAAAACTTCAGCGAAGAGGGCCGCTTCGAAGGCGCTGAAACCCGTCACCTTGATCTGACGAAAATGCTCGTCGACCTCTATCCGGTGGGCAAGATCGCGACGAGTGGTTTTGCGGTGGCGCTGTGGCTCGCCGAGTTGCAACTGCCGGGCAAGATCCTGCTTGCCGGTTTTTCGGCGAAGAGGAGCGAGAAGTGGAAGGTCTTCGACGTGCACGACTGGACGTTCGAGCAGATCTTCCTGCGTCTCTTTGCCCGGATGGGCACGATCTCGATGATGGGCGGCGTGGATGCCAGCCCCTATGCGGCAATTGCCAGACGGTTTCCACAGGTGCCGCCGATCGAGATCGCGATGACGGCGGCCGAAGTCCTGTCGGAACGGCTCCACAACGCAAATAGCCAGATCGACAGGCTCATGTCCGTCACCAAATCCATCCGCGCCATCGAGGGTTTCTTCCGGCGCTTCAAGCCGAAAACCCGCAAGCAGCGTTTCCTCGAAAAGTCGAAGGAGTGACTGTCGAAAGCTCCGCTCAAAAGGCGGGCTGTCAAGCCGCTCTGTGAGTTGACGCTACGTGCGCGGATCACTGCTATCCGTTCCCCTGTCGGGAAGACGCAGCCTTCAAAGCCCCAGCGTCGTCAGCATGACGAAGGTGGCGAAGAGGATGAAATGCGTCATGCCCTCGATGGCGTTGGTCTCGCCGTCGTTGAGATTGATCGCCGCAGCAATCAGCGTGATCGCCACCATCACCGTCTGTACCGGGGTCATCGCCATGATGAAGGGTTGGCCGGTATAGAGCGCGATCGCCTCCATGACGGGCACCGTCAGAATGACCGTCGACAGCGAGGCGCCCATGGCGATGTTGACCGTCGCCTGCATGCGGTTCCTGAGTGCCGCCCTCAATGCGGTCAGGATCTCGGGGGCGGCCGAAATCGCTGCGACGACGACGGCGGTCACGGCGATCGGCGCGCCGCTGTCGCGCAGGCCTTCGGTCATGAAGGCCGCCATGAACTCCGCCAGCAGGCCGATGATGACGACGCCGACGAGAATGGTGGCGATCGAGATCGCCGCCGACTCGTCGGGGCCATGCGTATCCGGGCTTTCTTTCTTCCGTTCGGAGCGCGGATAGCTGTAGCTGAAGAAATAGCTGTGCTGGCCGACCTGCATGCGCAGGAAAAGGCCATAAAGCGCGATCATTGCGACGATGGTGAAGGCGGAATAATAGTGCCATTTGTCGCTGGGCACGAATTCCGGCACGATCATCGAAATGCCCATGGCGGTGAGGATCATAACGCCGTAGGTCTTGCCGGAATTGTCGTTATAGGGCTGTTCGCCGTGCTTGAGGCCGCCGAGCAGGGCGGCCAGGCCGAGAATGCCGTTGATATCGAGCATCAGGGCCGAGTAGATCGTGTCGCGCACCAGCGTCGGCGAACTCTCGCCGCCCATCATGATGGCGAGGATGATGACTTCGACGGCGACGGCCGAGAGCGTCAGGATCATCGTGCCATAGGGGTCGCCGACCTTGACGGCGAGCAGCTCGGCATGATGGGCCACGCGGATCGAGGCGAGCACGATGGTGCCGACCAGGCCAGCGGCGGCAATCAGTGCGACGCCGCGCCCCATCTCGATCACCGCATGTTCCAAGAAATAGGCGATCGCTGCAACGACAAGTGCGGCGACCAGAAACTTTTCCTCTTTAAAGCGTGACGCGATCCCCAAGCCTCAGCTCCTGTCCCGATTCATGCCTTCTATCTAAGTCGCTGATTTCGCATATCAAGAAAGCCCCGGTCGAGTGCCATTTGCAGTCTTCGACGTTTAATGGAATACTGAACGTCATCGGGGCCGGAAAGCAGATCGCGGCGTCCTCGAATTCTCGTCAAGCGGCCGCGATGATCCGGATCTTTTCCGGAAGCGTGCGAATGCGCAACAAGAAGATGAGGAGACGGATGCATGATCAAGGTGGTCTACGAAGTCGTGCCGCATGACGGCGGCTGGGCCTACAGGCTGGGAGGTGTCTATTCAGAGGCATTCCCGACCCATGCCGACGCGCTCGAAGCTGCGCGCATCGTCGCGGCCGAACAGCAGGTCGGCGGCGATTCCGCCGAGATCAGTTGGCAGGACGAGAACGGCAAGTGGCATGAAGAATATGCCGAAGGCGGCGACCGGCCGGAAACCGAGGTGGTGGACGGCCAGTGGAAGGATCGCACGGCCGAGGCCTCGCAAGGCATCGGCAGCTAACCATCTCCCGCCAATGCCCGTGCGACGATCGCATCGACGAATTCGCGCTTATGCGCAGTATAGCCGTCGCCGTCCATCCGGAATTCGGCTGCCAGCCTGCATTTGAGTGCGGCATAATCAGCCGCCGCCTGCGGATGCGCGATGAGATAATCCCGGAAAGCCAGCCTGTTTCGATGCGTGCCGTTACCTTCAGGGCAAAGGTAGACCCGTTCCGCCGGCACCAAACCTTTCGATAGAAAAGCCCAGACATCGTCGTCATAGCGATTGCCGCGCGGCTCGTAGCCTTCGGCCAGAAGCAGGCGTGTGGCGTCCTCGATATGCTCGAGGCCGGGAAGAACGATGTCGATATCGATGAGCGGCTTGGCGATCATGCCTGGTATCGACGTGCTGCCGATGTGATCGATGGTGAGCGCCTGCGGCGGCAAAGCCAGAAGCCTGCCGCGGATGCGCTGGAAGGCTTGTAGCCATTGCGGATCGCAGGGCACGAGTTCAACCGGATTGTACGTTGTCATATGCATCTCGCCTGGAGTGGCGCGCGTCCGACAGAATGCGCTAGGACGCTCCATTATTCTGAAATTTGCGCATGATTCTTTCAGAAAATCGATTCCGATTTTCGCGGTCACGCGCTGATCGAATATCGGTGATAGTCCTGCAGGCCCTTGACCAATGCGTCGAAGGTGGCACGGCAGCGCGGCGAAGTCTTCAGGCTCTCATGCATCGCCACCCACGTCCCGAGCGGAATGGCGAAGGCATCGGGCAGGACGTGCACCAGGTCAGGGTTCCCCCGGGCAAGTCCGATCTGGCAGAGACCGATGCCGACGCCGGCGCGGATCGCCGAGAACTGGGCAAGATTGCTGTCGGTCCGGTAGGAGAAATTGATGCCGGGCACCGCATAGCGTTTCATCGCCATGCGGACATAGGCCGTCTGCCGGTCGAAGCCGATGAGCCGGTGGTTTGTGAGGTCAGCCAGGGTTTGCGGAATGCCGTGTCGTTCGAGATAGCGGCGATGGGCGTGAAAGCCGAGGGGGATATCGCCGATGCGGCGCACGACGAGTGCAGCCTGCTGCGGCTCGGCCATGCGCACGGCAATATCGGCCTCGCGGTTCACCAGGTCCTCGATCATATCGGATGCCGAGAGTTCGATCTGCAGTTCGGGATAGGTCTCCTGCAGCGGTCCGAGAATCGCCGGCAGCACTTCGACGGCGATGACCTCGCTGGCGCTGACCCTGACCGTTCCCGCTACGCGCTCGCGCTGGCCGGATGCGGTGCGCAAAAGGGCGGCGGTGGTTGCCGCCAGCGTTTCAGCATAGGGCTTCAGCGCCAGTGCGGCGTCGGTCGGCAGCAGGCCGTTCGGTGAGCGGGTGAAGAGTTCGGCGCCAATCGCCAGTTCCAGTGCATCGACATGGCGGCCTATGGTCGGCTGGGTCAACCCCAGTTCGCGGGCGGCGGCCGAAAGCGACCCCTGTTGAAGCACGGTCAGAAAACTGCGGTAGAAATCCCAGCTCGGTTCCTCGCTCATATATTTTTGTATATCAGGTACATCTCTTTCGTCAATTTCGTTTATGCCGATCTGGTGGCATGATCTCCTCGATCCGATCGAAGGAGATGATTATCATGAGCAGCGAAATGAAGACGACGGCCCTCGTTCTCGGCGCGACCGGCGGTATCGGCAGCGCGGTTGCCCGCAGGCTGCTTGCGCGCGGCTGGCGCATCCGGGCGCTGAACCGCGACGCCACAAAGGCGTCGAGGAGCGAGCCGGCTTTCGAATGGGTGCAGGGCGATGCGATGAATGCCGGTGACGTCCTGAGGGCGGCCGAAGGCGTCGGCCTGATCGTTCATGCCGTCAATCCGCCCGGCTACCGCGACTGGGAAACACTGGTGCTGCCGATGCTCGACAATACCATCGCCGCTGCTCGCGCCGTCGGCGCGCGCATCGTGCTGCCGGGCAATGTTTATAATTTTGGTCCCGATGCCCTGCCGACGCCGACGGAGGAAAGCCCGCAGCATCCGGTGACGAAGAAGGGGGCGATCCGCGTCGAAATGGAGAAGCGGCTGAAGGCGGCGTCGCAGTCCGGAGCCGGCGTCATCATTGTCAGGGCGGGGGATTTCTTCGGCCCAGGCACGACGGCCAATAGCTGGTTTTCGTCTGGTCTCGTGACCCCAGGCAAGCCGGTCGGCACGATCAGGAACCCGGGTCGGCGCGGTATCGGTCATCAATGGGCCTACCTGCCAGACATGGCGGAATCCATCGCCCAGCTCATCGAGCGGGCCGATCGGCTGCCGGCCTTCGCTGTCTATCACATGGAGGGCTTCTGGGATGCGGACGGCATGCAGATGGCCGAAGCGATCAAGCGCATCGCCGGCGGTAAAGCAAAGATCGGCGGCTTTCCCTGGTGGATCGTGCCGCTGGCGGCGCCCTTCGTTCCGGTGATGCGGGAGATCAAGGAGATGCGCTATCTCTGGAAGGTGCCGGTGCGGATGCGGAACACCAGGCTTACGGCCGAACTCGGCAAGGAGCCGCAGACGCCGATCGACGAGGCGGTCAGGGCTTCGCTCGTGGCGCTTGGCTGCCTGCCCGAACCGCATCGTGACACGGCGGCCACCCTTATCGGGCATCCGTCGCAGAACGCGGGTTAGCTCTCGAGTTCGGCCAGCGCGATCCGGGCGACCGTCAGGGCCGTTTCTGCCTGCTGAATATTCGGATCACTGAGGAACCAGGCGGCGGAAAGACCGGAATAGGCGGCGATCCATTGCAGCAGCCGCTTCCGCTCCAGCTTCGCCTCCGCTGAGACGATGGTGAGCTGGCGGCGGAAACGGGCGGGATCGGTGATGACAGGCAGTTCTTCGTTGGCGAAGATATTGGCGAAATCGAAGCCGCGCTCACCATGGAGCCGCTTCGGATCTATCGCCAGCCAGCCGCGCGCCTCGAAATCGAGGATATTGTCGTGGTGGATGTCGCCGTGGAGGATGGTCACATCACGCTGATCGGCAAGGAGGACGTTGGCGATCGCCGAGCAATCGGCAAGCGTGCCGCCATGCTTGCCTGCTGCCGGCTCCAGATCGCGGAACCAGCGGGTAAGGGGGATGGGATCGGGAAGCGGTTTTTCGCGCGGCGCATGCAGCCGTGCCGCCGTCCCGCAGAGGATGCGGCTTGCCTCATCGTCCTCGCCGTTCATCGCCATGGCAAGCAGCGAGCGTTTTCCCGTCGCCCTTTCGAGCAGCACGGCATCGCCTTCATGGGCGTAGACATAGGCTGCGCCGTCACCGTCCCACCACTGCATCAGAAGCGCGCCGTATCGTTCGTCGATATCGGCCGCCACTTTCAGCATGGCAGGCCTGTCCTGCCAGAGGACTGGCAGCAGGCGGCTGGAGTGGGTGATGATGGGCTCGCCGTCGGCGATGAGCGACCAGCGATCAAGGTAGGTAGCGAACATGGCGGCAGCCTACAGAGAGGGCTTGAAAATGGAAACCCCGCCGAAAGGCGGGATTTCGCAGTCTCGTATCGAAGAGCTCAGGCGACCTTTTCGAGGACCGGATAGTCGATATAACCCTTGCCGGTGCCGCCGTAGAAGCTCGACTGGTCGGGCGTGTTGAGCGGCAGGTTGTGTTCCAGGCGCTCGACGAGATCGGGATTGGCGATGAAGGGCTTGCCGAAGGCGACGAGATCGGCGCGGCCGCTTTCGACGGCGTCGATCGCCAGATCGCGATCGTAGCCGTTGTTGACCATCCAGTCGGCCTTGCCGCCGGCCTTTTCATAAGTCTGGCACAGCGCCTTGTAATCGAAGGAGGGGTTGTCGCCCTGCTTGTATTCGCGGTCGCCGCCGGTCTGGCCTTCGATGACATGGATATAGGCGAGGTCGTATTTGGCCAGTCCTTCGACGACATGAGTGAAGGTCGCCTGCGGATTGGAATCGTAGCTTTCGCCGGACGGCGTCACCGGCGAGATGCGGATTGCGGTGCGGCCGGCGCCGATTTCCTTGACCACGGCATCGACGACTTCGAAGGTCAGACGGGTGCGGTTTTCGATCGAGCCGCCATATTGGTCGGTGCGGTCGTTGATACCGTCGCGGATGAACTGGTCGAGCAGGTAGCCGTTGGCGCCGTGGATCTCGACACCGTCGAAGCCGGCGTCGATCGCCGCACGGGCAGCCTTGCGGTAATCCTCGATGATGCCGGGGATTTCTGCGGTTTCGAGCGCGCGCGGCTCGGAGGTGTCGGCAAAGCTGCCGGTGCCGTCGGCATTGACCAGATAGGTCTTGGCCTTGGCGATGCGGTTGGTCGATGAAACCGGCTTGCCGTCGTTCGGCTGCAGCGTCGTGTGCGAGATACGGCCGACATGCCACATCTGGACGACGATCTTGCCACCGGCTGCGTGAACGGCGTCGGTGACGCGCTTCCAGCCGTCGAGAGCCTCTTTGCTATAGAGGCCCGGCACGTTGGCATAACCCTGGCCCTGATGGGTGATCGCGGTTGCTTCGGTGATGATCAGGCCAGCGGTAGCGCGCTGACGGTAATATTCGACGTTGAGGTCGTTGGGGATTGCGCCCGGCGAGCGGTTACGGGTGAGCGGCGCCATGACGATGCGGTTCTTGACGGATATGTCGCCGACTTTCGTGGGTTCGAAAAGCTTGGCCATGATGGTCCTTTCTTTTGCGGGAGGATCACTCGGCAGGGGCGAGGGCGGCCCGGCCCCTGGCGGAGAGATAGGTGAGCGCCGTCGCGCCGAGGCCGATCAGAGCCATCAAGGCCGCGGCGAGCGGAACGCGGGTGAGATCGAAGCCGGCGTCGATGACCAAGCCGCCCACCCAGGCGCCGAGCGCATTGCCGGTGTTGAAGGCGCCGATGTTGATCGTCGAAACCAGGTTTGGTGCGTCCTTGCCGAAGCCGACGACGCCGACCTGAAGCGCCGGTACGGCGGCAAAGCTTGCCATTGCCCAAAGGAAGAGGGTGATTTCAGCCGGGATGAAGAAGCGGCTCGTATAGCTGAAGGTGATCGAGGTGATGGCGATTGCGGCGAAGACGCCGGCAAGCGTCGCGCCGAGCCGCCAATCGGCAAGCTTGCCGCCGACGAGGTTGCCGATTGTCAGCCCGAGGCCGATCAGGAACAGCGTCCAGGTGACGCCTTCCGGCGACACGCCGGTGACGTCGCGCAGCAGCGGCGCGATATAGGTGAAGAGGGCGAACATCGAGGCGGCGAAGAAGACGGTGGTGGAGAGCGCCAGCCACAGGCTGCCATTCCTGAGTGCTGCGATCTCGCGCAGGATGCTGCCGTTTTCTTGCTGCTTGTCCCTGGGCAGGATGGCGATCAGGCCTGATATGGTGACGATACCGATGACGGTGACGACGCCGAAGGTGGCGCGCCAGCCAAAGGCCTGGCCGATCGCCGTGCCGAGCGGCACGCCGAGAACATTGGCAAGTGTCAGGCCAGTGAACATCAACGCGACAGCGCGGGCCTTACGGTCTTCGGCAACGAGGCCGGCGGCGACCACCGAGCCGATGCCGAAGAAGGCGCCATGGCAGAGTGCTGTCACGACACGGGCGATCATCAGCACCCAATAGTCGCTCGCCAGCGCGCAAAGCAGGTTGCCGGCGATGAAGAAAGCCATCAGCGCAATCAGGGCCGTGCGGCGCTTCAGCTTCGCAGTCGAAACGGCCATCACAGGCGCGCCGATCGCGACTGCCAGGGCATAACCGGTGACCAGCCATCCGGCCTGCGGGATGCTGACCGAGAGATCGGCGGCGACCTCCGGCAACAGACCCATGATGACGAATTCGGTGGTGCCTATCGCAAACGAGCTCAAGGCAAGAACGAGGAGGGCGAGGGGCATTCTAAAGATCCTGCGTCAGTTGCTTGAGGAAGGCGGCGATCGTTTCCTCGTTGCGCTTGTAAAAGATCCACTGGCCGACGCGTTTGGTGGTGACGAGGCCGGCGCGATGCAGCGTGCCGAGATGGGCCGAGACCGTCGACTGCGACAGGCCGCAGCGCTCGAACTGGCTGGCGCAGACGCCCATTTCGAAAGGATGCTCCTGCGAGGGGAAATGCTCCTCGGGATTTTTCAGCCAGTTCAGAATGTCCATCCGGGTGGGATGGGCGAGCGCCTTGATAATTTCGTCTTTGTCCATCGTCTTTCGCCGAACTCTAAATCGTGTCTTGGCGATATATCGATCGTCAGACTCCGATATGCAAATCACGGAGGCGTGAGGCAGCGGATTTTATCGAATGAGCAAATTTTGGGCAAAAAAAGAGGGCCACCGGAAAACCAGGGCCCTTATAATTGTGAAGGTCAAAAAACCTCCAGAGGGGAACAGCTAATGCGGTGGTACTGGGAGAGAAACCACAAGATGCATCAGCTGAGAGGGATATGGTGCTTCCTTGAGCAGGTTTCAATGCTTTTTTGTGCATGTCTGCTATGCGCCGCACAAATTTTTTGCGGTGCGGCATTTCGCTGAGGAAGAAAGGCAAAAAAAGAGGGCCACTGGAAAACCAGGGCCCTTATAAGTGTGAAGGTCAAAAACCTCCAGAGGGGAACAGCTAATGCGGTGGAACTGGGAGGAAAAGCCACCATGTGCATCAGCTATGAGCGATATGGTGGTTTATTGGGCAAACGGCAACCCTCATTTGTGCATGCCAGTCATGCGTGTTCTGCATAGTCGGCAATTCGTCAATAAAACCGGGCTCAAAAGTTCCAGTTTCTGGCCTTGCTGACGATGAAATCGCGGAAGGCCTTCAGCTTGGCGGCGTTCTTGATCTCGTCGGGATAGCAGAAATAGGTGTCGAAGGAGGGGACGTCGGCATTGATCGCCAGCTGAATCAAGCCTGGGTCGCGGCCGACGATGTAATCCGGCAGGCAGGCGACGCCGATTCCGAGCAGGGCGGCACGCTTGATCGAGGTCTGGCTGTTGATCTGCAGGTGCGGGATGCGCTTGTTGTCGGAGGAGCGGCCGGCGACCTCAAGCCAATTGACATCGAGCAGGTAACTCGGCGCCGGCTCGCCGAAGGTGATGATGCGGTGGTTGTCGAGATCCTCGACCTTTTGCGGCTCGCCGTGGCGGTTGATGTAGGACGGGGCCGCATAGACGTGCATGTGCACGGTGAAGAGCTTGCGCTGGATGAGGTCGGACTGCTGCGGCTGGCGCAGGCGGATCGCGCAGTCGGCATGGCGCATGTTCACATCCACTTCCTCGTTGTCGAGGATGAGCTGGATCTGCACGTCGGGATAAAGCTGCAGGAATTCCTGGATCTTGTCGGTGAGCCAGCCCTGGCCGAGGCCGACCGTGGTCGTGACGCGCAGCTTGCCGGACGGCTTTTCCGTCGTTTCGGTGAGCTGCATCTTCACGGTTTCGAGCTTCAGCAGCACGTCGTGGGCAGTGCGGTAGAGCAGTTCGCCCTGTTCCGTCAGAATCAGGCCGCGCGCATGGCGGTGAAACAGCTTGGTGCCGACATCCTGCTCCAGCGCGCTCACCTGGCGGCTGATGGCGGATTGGGACAGATGCAGTTTATCCGCCGCATGCGTGAACGAACCCGCCTCGGCAGCTGCGTGAAAAATACGCAGCTTGTCCCAATCCAATGGCATTCCCCCACCCCTCATGCCGATCTTACTCCGCGGCCACGGCAACGGGCATGTGGCCCGTCAGATATCGCTCGGCTTCAAGTGCAGCCATGCACCCGAGGCCCGCGGCAGTGATCGCCTGGCGGAACGTATCATCCGTCACGTCGCCCGCGGCATAGACGCCGTCCAGGCTGGTCGCAGTCGAATCCGGCGCGGTCCAGAGATAACCATTGTCCTTCAGCTTCAGCTTGTCCTTGAAGAGCTCGGTTGCCGGCGCATGGCCGATGGCGACGAAGACGCCATCGATCACCATGTCGGTGATCGTGCCGGTTCTGACGTCGCGCAGGCGCGCTCCGGATACGGATTGCGGCATCGGCGGCTTGGCCGGCGTGCCTGTTATTTCAGCCACTTCGGTATTCCACAGAACCTTGACATTGTCCTTGAAGAACAGGCGTTCCTGCAGGATTTTCTCGGCGCGGAAGAAGTCGCGGCGATGCACGACCGTGACCGACTTGGCGATGTTGGAGAGATAGAGCGCCTCCTCGACGGCGCTGTTGCCACCGCCAACCACGATCACATCCTTGTTGCGATAGAAGAAACCGTCGCAAGTGGCGCAGGCCGAAACGCCGAAGCCCTGGAAATGCTGCTCGCTCTCGATGCCGAGCCACTTGGCCTTGGCACCGGTGGCGATGATCAGCGTATCGGCGGTCCAGACCTGGCCGCTGTCGGTGCGGGCGACGAAGGGGCGCTGGTTCATGTCGACTTCGGTCACGAGGTCGTTGACGATCTCAGCGCCGACATGTTTTGCCTGCTGCAGCATCTGCTCCATCAACCAGGGACCCTGGATCGGATCGGCAAAGCCCGGATAGTTCTCGACATCGGTGGTGATCATCAGCTGGCCGCCCTGTTCGAGACCGGCGATCAAAACCGGTTTCAGCATGGCGCGCGCGGCATAGACCGCGGCAGTATAGCCCGCAGGTCCGGAACCGATGATGAGCACCTTGGTATGGCGGGCGGGCATGTCATTTCCTTTCGACTGGCAGGAGGGCGGCGGCTAGATAGCGATTGCGGCCGTTTCGCGTCCCTGCGCCATTTATGAACGTCCAATGCTTTTATTCAAGGGCAGCCTTGCGTTACCAACAAGGCAAATCGCCCGGATGTGCAAGAATCCGTCATCGGCGTGAAACTTTCTTGCGTATTCCGCGGCTTTATATAGAAGCTCCCCGCGGAGAATTAAAGAAAGGCAATGATGTGGGTCGTGCGGAACTCGACGTCATCGATATAAAGATCCTCCGGGAGCTGCAGGCCGACGGCCGCATGACCAATGTGGAGCTCGCCGATCGCGTCGGCATCTCGGCGCCGCCTTGCCTGCGCCGGGTGCGCAAGCTCGAGGAAGCCGGCATCATCGAGGGCTACCACGCGATGCTGAACAGCCCGAAGCTCGGCTTCGACCTCGTCGCTTTCTGCATGGTCGGCCTCAAGCACCAGTCGGAAGGCAATCTCAAGGCCTTCGCCGCCGCCACCGCCGAATGGCCGCTGGTGCGCCAGGCCTGGATGGTCTCCGGCGACAGCGATTTCCTGCTGCATTGCGTGGCGGAGAACCTCACCCGCTTCCAGGATTTCGTCATCGAGGTGCTGACGGCGAACGAACATGTCGATACCGTGCGCACCATGCTGACGATCCGGCAGGTGAAGAAGCTGGGGCTGGTGGAAGTCTAACCACCTCGGCAGAGCAAACGTCATCGCCAATTACTTGCGCGATATATAGCCGCCCCGGTTGATGCCGTGGCGCTGGAGTTTGTCGTAGAACGTCTTTCTCGGAATGCCGAGCGCCTCGATGGTGCGGCGGACGTCGCCGTCATTGGCCGACAGCGCGTCGCGAATGATCTCCGCCTCGTAGCGCTCCAGCCGTTCGGGAAGCGTGGCATCCGTCGGCTGTGGAGCGACCGCTGCCGTTCCGCCGCCTTCCACGCCAAGCACCACGCGTTCGGCATAATGCGAGAGCTCGCGGACATTGCCCGGCCATGTGTGCGAGGCGAGATGCCGCCGCACATCCGGTGAAAGCGGCGGGGCATCGCGACGGAAGCGCTCCGCGGCGCGAGCGGCGAAGTGGGAAAACAGCAGCGGAATATCGTCGCGGCGTTCTCTCAGGGGCGGGATGGAGATCGTCACGACATTCAGCCTGTAATAGAGATCCTCGCGAAAATCGCCGCGCACCGAGGGATTCCCGAGGTCGATCTTGGCAGCCGCGACGACGCGAAGATCGACCGGACGCACCTCATTGGTGCCGAGCGGCGTGATCTCGCGCATCTCCAGCACCCTCAGCATCTTGACCTGGGTGGCGGCCGGCATGCTTTCGATCTCGTCGAGAAACAGCGTGCCGCCGCTTGCATGTTCGATGCGGCCCGTGCGGCGCTTCTGGGCGCCGGTAAAGGCGCCGGCCTCGTGGCCGAATAGTTCACTTTCGATGACGGTTTCGGGCAGGGCGCCACAGTTCAGCGCTACAAAATTGCCCTTCCGGCGGTGGCTCCACTGATGCAGGAGCTGGGCAACCACTTCCTTGCCGCTGCCCGTTTCGCCGGCGACGAGCACGTCCACATCGGTATCGGCGATGTGGCGAAGAATGTTTCTGAGGTTTTCCATGACAGGCGTCTGGCCGATCAGCGGCAAATTCTCCTGCGCATCTTCGGCTGCCTTCCGCAGCATGCGGTTTTCCAGAACAAGCCGCCGCTTCTCGCTTGCGCGACGCACGCTCTGGACCAGCCGATCGGCTGCGAAGGGCTTGGCGATGAAATCATAGGCGCCGTCCTGGATCGCCTGAACGGCCATCGGAATATCGCCGTGGCCGGTCATCAATATCACCGGCAGGTCGACATCCATGCCCTGCAGCGTGGCGAAGAGTTGCAGTCCGTCGATCTCCGGCATGCGGATATCGGTGATGACGGGGCCGGCAAAGTCCGCCGGCAGATCCGCCAGCGCGGCTTTTGCACCGTCATAGGCGGAAACGAAAAATCCGGCGAGTTCGAGCGTCTGGGCGGTGGCACGGCGCAGGTCCTTGTCGTCGTCGATCAGCGCAACAGGGGTCGGCGTTTCCATGATCTCAAGCCTTCCTTAGCTGAACGATGAACCGGGTTCCGCTGCTATCGCTTAAAACCTCCATCCGGCCGCCATAGTCGCCGACGATATCCTTGGAGATCACTAGGCCAAGACCGAGTCCGCTTTCCTTCGAGGTATTGAACGGCGTGAACAAGCCCTTGCGGATTTCCGGCGGGATGCCGGGACCGTTGTCGGCGACCGTCACCGTTACCATCCCTGCATCGGTGGATGTTCTGATCTCGACGCGACCCTCTCCGGCCTTCGGCGCCACCGCCTCCAGGGCGTTCTGAAGCAGGTTGATCAGCACCTGCTCGAGACGGATCCGGTTTCCCATCACCTGCAGTTCGGCGGGCGGCAGGTCGATGTCGAGCGTATCCATGCGGCCGGCAAACCGGCTACGCAACAGCATCACCGCGCCCTCGATGACGTCCTTCAATCCGGTTGGTGCGGCGCTGCCTCGGCCTTTGCGGGCAAAGGTCTTGAGCTCCTCGGTGATTGAACCTATGCGCTCCGTCAGCGCCGCGATGCTTTCGAGATTTTCGCCGGCAGGCGCCGTCTGGCCGCGATCGAGGAAGGTGCGGGCGTTATCCGCATAGGCGCGAATGGTCGCCACCGGCTGGTTGATCTCATGGGCGACGCCGGCCGCCACCTGACCCAGGATGGCCAGCCGGTTGGCCTGCACCAGATCCTGTTGCACCGCCTGCAATTTCTGCTCCGTGCTCTTGTGGCCGACGATTTCAGCCTGCAGCCGGTCCCGCGCCTGGCTGAGATCCAGCGTCCGCTCGGCGACGCGCCGTTCCAGTTCCTCCCGCGCCCGCTGTTCGCTGGAGATTCGCAGGCTGATCACATGGCGACGGCGCAACAGGAAGGCTGCTCCGGCCAGCAGCGGCAGGAGTATCAGTAATGCCAGCATGCGGGCTTCACGAATCCCCGCGTCGACGGATGGTCCGAGTCCGACGAGATGCTGCAAATGCCAACCGGTCGCCGGCACCGACGTTGCGACATCGAGAAAGCTGGTTTTCCCGGCGTCGCCGGGCATAACGATCCCGACGACATCGAGCCCGTCACCGAGGTTTCGAACCATGTCGAGCGGCAGGGGTTGAAGTGGCGCATCGCCGAATTGAAGGCTTTCGCGGATCGCCGTCAGCCGGTCTTCGGCGATCCGGCCGATCGTCATGAACCGCCATGACGGAATACTGGTGATGAGGACAATGCCGCGCTCGTCAACGACATAGGACGGGGTGTTCGAGGCATTCCAATCCGCCTCGACGTCGTCGAACTCGACCTTGACCACGACGACGCCCAGCAGGCTATTGCCGTCCGAAATCCGCTGGGAGATATAGAGGCCCGGTTTCTTGCTGACCGTGCCGAGCGCGAAGTGCTCGGCCTGTCCTCGTTGGACCGCCCTCTGAAAATACTCGCGGAAACGATAGTCATTGCCGACGAAGCTCGTCGGTTCGCGCCAGTTGCTGGCCGAAACCGCCATGCCGTCCTTGTCGATGAGATAGATGACGGCAGCCTTCGTGCCCGCCGCCAAATTTTCCAGCTTCTGACTGAGCCGCTCGAACGCGCCGGCATCGTTTCCCGCCAGTGCGGCGGCGAGTGCCGCGTCCTGCGACAGCACGAAGGGAAGCGCCCGGTATTTTTCGAGAACCGTGCGCAGCAAAGCCGCATTCAGCCTCGAATCCATGCGGGCCTGTTCCTCGAGGGCAGCCTCCGCCCGGTGCCGGCCGATCTCGCCGCTGGCCCACAAGCTTGCTACGACGGCGAGGAGGGCGAGCACGGCATAGGCCCACCACATCCGGCGGATGCGGTGTTGCAGGGGCAGGGAAGGCCACAATTTCTGCGACACGGACATGGTGGATTTGTGCATTTTTCTGCACGAAACGCAAATGGATTTGTGCGGATTTCCGCATTGTTTAATGAGCCATCAGCAGTCCCGTAAATTTTTCCTTAATAAATTCAATCTGTTGGTAATCCGCGCAAAACTGGCACGGCGATTGCGAAGAACCTGGGCAACAACGGCTGAGCTGTTGGACTTGAAGCGAACGGCTCGGGAGGCCGGAGTTCGTTCCGGACGAGCCATTAGGAGGACATCATGATCGCAGCACCACTCGATGCAGTCGCAGACAGCAAGGGCAAGAAGCCCTTTTATACCCATCTTTACGTTCAGGTTCTCGCGGCCATCGCCGCCGGTATCCTTCTCGGCCATTTCTATCCCGAATTCGGCACCCAGCTGAAGCCGCTCGGCGATGCCTTCATCAAGCTCGTCAAGATGATCATTGCCCCTGTCATCTTCCTGACGGTTGCGACTGGCATTGCCGGCATGAGCGACCTGCAGAAAGTCGGCCGCGTCGCCGGTAAGGCGATGCTCTACTTCCTGACATTCTCGACATTGGCGCTCATCATTGGCCTGATCGTCGCCAATGTCGTCCAGCCCGGCGCCGGCATGAACATCGATCCTGCCTCGCTGGATCCGGCCGCCGTCGCCGGCTACGCCGCAAAGGCGCATGAGCAGAGCATCGTCGGTTTCCTGACCAACATCATCCCGACGACGATTGTCGGCGCTTTTGCCGATGGCGACATTCTGCAGGTGCTGTTCTTCTCGGTGCTCTTCGGCATCGCGCTTGCCATGGTCGGCGAAAAGAGCGAACCGGTCGTCAACTTCCTCAATGCCCTGACGGCGCCGGTGTTCAAGCTCGTCGCCATCCTCATGAAGGCTGCTCCGATCGGCGCCTTCGGCGCCATGGCGTTCACCATCGGCAAGTACGGCGTCGGATCGATCGCCAACCTCGCCATGCTGATCGGCACCTTCTACATCACCTCTCTGCTCTTCGTCCTTGTCGTTCTCGGCGCGGTCGCCCGCTACAACGGCTTCTCGATCGTGGCGCTGCTGCGCTACATCAAGGAAGAACTGCTGCTGGTCCTCGGCACCTCGTCTTCGGAGGCTGCCCTTCCGGGGCTGATGAACAAGATGGAAAAGGCCGGCTGCAAGCGCTCGGTCGTCGGCCTCGTCATCCCCACGGGCTATTCCTTCAATCTCGACGGCACCAACATCTACATGACTTTGGCAGCGCTCTTCATTGCCCAGGCAACCGGTATTCAGCTTTCCTGGGGTGATCAGATCCTGCTGCTGCTGGTGGCGATGCTGAGCTCCAAGGGTGCGGCGGGCATCACAGGCGCCGGCTTCATCACGCTTGCCGCAACGCTCTCCGTCGTCCCATCCGTGCCGGTCGCCGGCATGGCGCTCATCCTCGGCATCGACCGCTTCATGTCGGAATGCCGGGCGCTGACCAACCTCGTCGGCAATGCGGTCGCGACGATCGTCGTCGCACGTTGGGAAAACGAACTGGATACGGCGCAGCTCGCCGCGGCACTGGGCGGCCAGACCGGAGAGGATATTTCGGCTGCCGGGCTCCAGCCGGCCGAATAACCAGCCGCTATTCCTTATCCTTAGAATCCCTGCAGCGGCCCGTTATCCAACGGGCCGTTTCTCTTTTCTGCTTCAGCCGCGATTGTCGCCGAGAAGGCTGTTGTAAACGGCGCCGATCGCGCTCGCTTCCCTCTCCAGCGCAAAATTCGCCCTGACATGCCGCAGCGCATTCTCGCCATGGGCCACTGCCAGAGCGGGGTCGGCGATATAGGGCGCGATTGCCCGCGTCAGCGCCTCGCCATCGCCGGCGGCGACGACCGAGCCCGTCTCGCCCGTGACGATGAGTTCGGCATAGGCGCCGGCGTCCGATGCCACCACCGCGGTGCGCGAGGCCATCGCTTCGAGCGGCGTCAGACCGAAACCCTCGTTGCGAGAAGGGGCGACGTAAAGCGTCAGGCGGCGATACCAGACCTTGATGTCAGGCACTTCGCCGAGGAAGAGGATACGGTCGCTGAGCCCGGCGGCCGCGACATCCGCCTTGAGTTTGTCGCCAAATGCCGTGTGTTCGGCCGTCACCCGGCCGGAGACGACCGCCGTCCACTCGGGGTGCTGCGGCAGCAGTTCGATCATCGCCCTGACGAAAAGATCAGTGCCCTTCTGGTGGCGCACGCGGCCGAAGCAGCCGATGAGATGGCGGCCCGGCAGGCCGGTGGCGGCAATGCCATCCTCCGCCGTTTCCGGCGGATGGAACAAGGCAAGGTCGACGCCGTGCTGGATCACCGTGTGCGGTACCTCCAGGAACGAGCCGGATCGATCGCTGGTCGCGATGACAGCGTCCATGCGACGGATCAGCCATTTCGTATAGGCGGTGTGCCGGCGTTGCGCGGCCGAGGTGAAGAGAAGCTTCAGCGGCATGCGCAACAGATGACGCAGCAGGATGCCGACAGCCATCTCGTTGTTGCGGCGAGCGTGCCAGACACGCTGGCGCCGGCGCGCCGGTGGGCGCCAGAGGCCGAGGAGCTGCCGTCCCTTAAGTTTCGGCAGGTCCTCCGGCAGGCCGGGGCCGAGTGTCGCGATCTTGATACCGAGCCGGATCTGGCATGGGATGAGCTGAACTATAGTTGACGTGACGCCGGAGAGCCGGCGCTTGAAATTGGGCGCAATGATCTCGACGTCACGGATATCAGGCAAGGGAGGGGTCTCGCGGCTGGCGGGCGATCAGCCCCAGGAAACCTGGAGGATTTCGTAGGCCTTGGAGCCACCCGGCGCATTGACCTCGATGGAATCTCCGACTTCCTTTCCGATCAGCGCACGGGCGATCGGCGAGGAGATGGAGATGCGGCCGGCCTTGACGTCGGCTTCCTGGTCGCCGACGATCTGATAGGTCTTTTCTTCGTCGGTGTCCTCGTCGATGAGCTTCACCTTGGCGCCGAACTTGATCTTGTCGCCCGACATCTTGGTGAGGTCGATGACCTCGGCGCGCGCCGTCAAGTCTTCCAGCTCGCTGATGCGGCCTTCATTATGGCTCTGGGCTTCCTTGGCGGCGTGGTATTCGGCGTTTTCGGAAAGGTCGCCATGGGCACGGGCTTCGGCGATCGCCTCGATAATTCGGGGACGCTCTTCCTGCTGACGCCAGCGCAGTTCTTCCTGCAGCTTGACGAAACCGCCCGGTGTCATCGGTACCTTTTCAACCATTTTTCTGTCCTTCAATCCTTGTATCCGCATAATCAGCGGCGAACACAAAAGAAAACAGGTCCCGAAGGGGAGCTTCGGAACCGTGCCACAATCTTAGTCGGACGCTTATAGCAGATCGCCAAGGCCGATTTCCAGAAAATTCGCATGAAAGAAACGCGGCCTGCTCCAACATCCGGTGATGCAGCTTGAAAATGGGCAGAAATCGCATCGTCCTGATTGACTTCACATGCAGGAACATATAGTGAACATACTAATGAAGAAGTCGCTAACAGAACGCTTGGCCATCCTTTCCGATGCCGCGAAATATGACGCTTCCTGCGCTTCCAGCGGCACGGTGAAACGTGATTCCCGCGCAAGCGGCGGGCTCGGTTCGACCGAGGGATCCGGGATCTGTCATGCCTATGCCCCGGATGGGCGGTGCATTTCGCTACTGAAAATACTGCTGACCAATTTCTGCATCTACGACTGCGCCTATTGCGTCAATCGCTCGTCGAGTAATGTCGAACGGGCGCGCTTTACACCCGAGGAGGTCATCTGGCTGACGCTGGAATTTTACCGCCGCAACTATATCGAAGGCCTGTTTCTTTCCTCCGGCATTATCCGTTCGTCCGATTATACGATGGAAGAAATGGTCCGCATCGTCCGCGAACTGCGTGTGACGCATAATTTCCGCGGCTATATCCATCTGAAATCGATCCCTGAGGCGTCGCCGCGTCTGATCGAGGAGGCGGGGCTTCATGCCGACAGGCTGTCGCTCAATATCGAGTTGCCGACGGATAACGGCATCACCCGCTTCGCGCCGGAAAAGAAGCCTGCCAATATCCGGCGTTCGATGGGGGATCTGAGGCTGAAGATCGAGGCCGCCGGCGAACCGACGCTGCGGACGAAGAAGCGTCAGCGTTTCGTGCCGGCCGGCCAGAGCACGCAGATGATCGTCGGCGCCGATGGCGCGAACGATGCGACGATCCTTGCGACCAGCGGCCGGCTTTATAGCAGCTACGGGCTGAAGCGCGTCTATTATTCCGCCTTCAGCCCGATCCCGGACTCGTCGAAAAACCTGCCGCTGATCAAGCCGCCGCTGATGCGGGAACACCGGCTCTACCAGGCCGACTGGCTCTATCGTTTCTACGGTTTCGGCATCGACGAGATCACCGCGAACCAGGCGGATGGCATGCTCGATCTCTCCCTCGACCCCAAACTTGCCTGGGCGCTCGCCAACCGGGCCGAGTTCCCCGTCGATATCAACAAGGCCGAGCGTGAACGGTTGCTGCGTGTGCCCGGCCTCGGCACCAAGACAGTCAAAGCGATTGTTTCGGCCCGCCGTTTTCGCCGGTTGCGGCTCGACGATCTCCAGCGGCTCGGCGTTTCGATCAAGAAGGTTCAGTCCTTTATCTCGGCGGAAGGCTGGTCGCCGCGCCGATTGATCGAGCGCCCCGACCTTCGCGCCATGTTCGAACCGCAACCTGAACAATTGTCGTTGCTGTGATGCGCCGGGTGGTGCTTTCAGGACGCGGGGAGCTTGCCGAGTGGCGCGACGCCGCGCGCGCTTTCGCGGCCGCGGGCATCCTGCCGGAAGAGATCGATTGGCGCGAAAAAAGCGAGGAGGCGGACCTTGCGTTTCAACGCGACGCCATGCCGCCGGCGCCCATCATGGCACGCAAGCCGATGACGGTGCCGCCCGCCTTCATCGAGCTGGCGGAGACAGTTCTCTGCCATTGCGACCCGGCGCGCTTTTCCCTGCTTTACCGTCTGCTCTGGCGGCTGCAGCTGGACCGGCAACTGCTTGAAGTGGCCTCCGACGAGGACGTCGCCCGTGCCAGGCTGATGGCGAAAAACGTTAGGCGCGACGCGCACAAGATGACGGCCTTCCTCCGCTTCAAGGAGGTTGGTGCGGTGTCGGCGGACCGTCGAAAATTCCTCGCCTGGTTCGAGCCGGATCACCATATCGTCAGGCGCACAGCGCCTTTCTTCCAACGGCGCTTCACCGACATGGACTGGTTGATCGCCTCACCCAGGGGATCGGCCGCTTGGGACGGCGAGCGGCTGACGATGAGCGACGAACCGTGTGAAAAACCCAATCTTACCGATGCTACCGATGACCTCTGGCGCACCTACTATGCCAGCATTTTCAATCCGGCGCGGTTGAAGCTGAAGGCGATGCAGGCGGAGATGCCGAAAAAATACTGGAAGAACCTGCCGGAATCCGATCTCATCCCTGGGCTGATCGCATCGGCGGAGAGCAAGGTGAGGGCCATGGCTGCAAGGGAGGCGACCCAGTCGTTGCCCTTTCACGATCGCCTGCAGGAAGCCGCGCGCAGCATTCCCGCCGAGCCTGAAGCGCTGGCGGGCACGCTGGAAGCACTGCGCGCGGAAGCTGCCGGCTGCACCCGTTGTCCGCTTCATGCGAAGGCGACGCAAACCGTATTCGGGGAGGGGCCGCGCGATGCAGAGGTGATGTTCGTCGGCGAGCAGCCGGGCGACCAAGAGGATATATCAGGGCGCCCCTACGTCGGTCCCGCCGGCAGGCTGCTAGACCAGGTGATCACTGAAGCCGGCATCGACCGCTCAACGCTTTACGTCACCAATGCCGTCAAGCATTTCAAATATGAGCCGCGCGGCAAGCGTCGCATCCATCAGAAGCCAAATGTGGGCGAGGTGAAGCATTGCCGCTGGTGGCTCAATCTGGAGATGGCGCTGATCAAGCCGAAGCTGGTCGTTGCCATGGGGGCGACGGCGCTCGCGGCGCTGACCGATACGAAACAACGGCTGCAGGATGTCAGGGGGAAAGCGATCGCGATCGACGAGAGGCGCACGCTCTTCGTGACTGTGCATCCGTCCTATCTGTTGCGTATTCCCGACGAGCGGCTGAAAGTGGATGAACTGGCGCGATTTCGCGAAGATATGCTGAAAATCCAGCGGCTTATGGCCGTGGCTGGATAAATTGATTCCGATTTAAGGAATGACCGAGCGGGCAGCGTCACCGCTCATCGAGCGGTAACGTTGCATTACTTCAGGCGAAGTAGCTCTGCAGCGGCCGTACTTCCAGATTGCCGGCCTTCAGCGCCTTGATCGCCTGGGCGGCGGCCTCGGCCCCTGCCATCGTCGTGTAGTAGGGCACCTTCTGCATCAGCGTCGCACGCCGCAGCGACTTGGAGTCCGAGATCGCCTTGTTGCCATCGGTTGTGTTGATAACGAGCTGGACCTGGCGATTGCGGATCGCGTCCTCGATGTGCGGACGGCCTTCCAGCACCTTGTTGATCTTGGTGGCAGTGATTCCGTTTTCGGCGAGGAAGCGGGCAGTGCCGCCGGTCGCCAGCACTTTGAAGCCCTGCTCGACGAGGATGCGGATCGCCGGCAGCACGCGCGGCTTGTCCGCGTCGCGGACGGAGACGAAGACCGTCCCATCCCGCGGCAGCTCGACGCCGGCGCCGAGCTGCGACTTGGCGAAGGCCAGCGCGAAATCGGTGTCGAGGCCGATGACCTCGCCGGTCGAGCGCATTTCCGGGCCGAGCAGCGTGTCGACGCCGGGGAAACGGGCGAAGGGGAAGACGGCTTCCTTGACGGCGATGTGCTTCAGCTTGCGCGGATCGGGCTTTTCGCCGTAGGCGGCGAAGGTGGCATCGAGTTTCTCGCCGGCCATGACGCGGGCGGCGATCTTGGCGATCGGTGCGCCGATAGTCTTGGCGACGAAGGGCACGGTGCGCGAGGCGCGCGGATTGACTTCGAGAACGTAGACGACATCGTCCTTGATGGCGAACTGGACGTTCATCAGGCCGCCGACATTGAGGGCTTTGGCCATGGCCTTGGCCTGGCGCTCCAGCTCGTCGAGCATCTCGTTGGAGAGCGTGCGCGGCGGCAGCGAGCAGGCGCTGTCGCCGGAATGGATGCCGGCTTCCTCGATATGCTCCATGATGCCGGCGACATAGACGTCGGTGCCGTCCGAGAGGCAGTCGACATCGACTTCGATGGCGTGGCTGAGGTAGCTGTCGAAGAGCAGCGGGTTCTTGCCGAGCAGGGTGTTGATCTGGCCGGTCTTGTCGTTGGGATAACGCTGCTTGATATCCTCAGGTACCAGTTCAGGCACGGTATCAAGCAGGTAGCTCTGCAATTGTCCTTCCGAATGCAGGATCTGCATGGCACGGCCGCCGAGCACGTAAGAGGGACGCACGACCAGCGGGAAGCCGATTTCGGTGGCGACCATGCGGGCCTGCTCGACCGAATAGGCGATGCCGTTGTTCGGCTGGTTGAGGTCGAGCTTCATCAGGAGCTTCTGGAAGCGGTCGCGGTCCTCGGCAAGGTCGATCATATCGGGCGCGGTGCCGAGGATCGGGATGCCGTTCTTTTCAAGAGCCTCGGCAAGCTTCAGCGGCGTCTGACCGCCGAACTGGACGATGACGCCGACGACTTCGCCCTTTTCCTGTTCTGCCCGCAGGATCTCGATCACATCCTCGGCCGTCAGCGGCTCGAAATAGAGGCGGTCCGAGGTATCGTAGTCGGTCGAGACGGTTTCCGGGTTGCAGTTGATCATGATTGCTTCATAACCCGCATCCTTCAGCGCGAAGGCGGCGTGGCAGCAGCAATAGTCGAACTCGATGCCCTGGCCGATGCGGTTCGGGCCGCCGCCGAGGATGACCACCTTCTTGCGGTCGGACACTTCAGCCTCGGAGCGGGCGGCGCCGACGAAAGGCGTCTCATAGGTCGAATACATATAGGCGGTCGGCGAGGCGAATTCGGCGGCACAGGTATCGATGCGCTTAAAGACAGGGCGGACATTTAGGCTGTTGCGGAATTCGGCGACTTCCTTGGGGCGCTTGCCGGTCAGGGTCGCCAGACGCGCGTCGGAGAAGCCCATGGCCTTCAGCATGCGCAGGTTTGTGGCATCCTGGGGCAGGCCGTGCTCGCGGATCCGGGCTTCCATCTCGACGATCGCCTTCAGTTCGGCGATAAACCAGGGATCGATCTTGCAGCCTTCGTGGACTTCGGCTTCGCTCATGCCCTGGCGCAGCGCCTGGGCGACCATGCGCAGGCGATCGGGCGTCGGTGTGCCGATTGCGGCGCGGATAGCGTTCTGGCTGGATTCGCCCTCTTCAAAGCCGGGGATCTCGATTTCGTCGAGGCCGGTCAGTCCGGTTTCCAAGCCGCGCAGCGCCTTCTGCAGCGATTCGGCGAAGGTGCGGCCGATCGCCATGACTTCGCCGACCGATTTCATCGCGGTCGTCAGCACCGGCGAGGCGCCGGGGAATTTCTCGAAGGCGAAACGTGGGATCTTGGTGACGACGTAGTCGATCGACGGTTCGAAGGAGGCAGGCGTTGCGCCGCCGGTGATGTCGTTATCCAGCTCGTCGAGCGTATAGCCGATCGCCAGCTTGGCGGCGATCTTGGCGATCGGGAAGCCGGTGGCCTTGGAGGCAAGCGCCGACGAGCGCGAGACGCGCGGGTTCATTTCGATGACGACGAGACGGCCGTCTTTCGGATTGACGGCGAACTGGACGTTCGAGCCGCCGGTCTCGACCCCGATCTCGCGCAGCACCGCGATCGAGGCGTTGCGCATGATCTGGTATTCTTTGTCGGTCAGCGTCAGCGCCGGGGCGACGGTGATCGAATCGCCGGTATGGACGCCCATCGGGTCGATATTTTCTATCGAGCAGATGATGATGCAGTTGTCCGCCTTGTCGCGGACGACCTCCATTTCATATTCCTTCCAGCCGAGCACCGATTCCTCGACCAGCACTTCGGTGGTCGGCGAGGCATCGAGGCCACCGCCGACGATCTCGAAGAATTCCGAGCGGTTGTAGGCGATGCCGCCGCCGGTGCCGCCGAGCGTGAAGGAAGGACGGATGATGGCGGGCAGGCCGACATGATCGATCGCCTGGGCGGCAATTGCCATGGCATGGCTCATGTAACGCTGCTTGCGGTCACTCTCGCCGAGATTCCACTGGTTTTCCAGCTCGTCCAGCGCCTTGTCGAGGTCGGATCCCGAGAGGCTTTCACGCAGCTTGACGCGCTCGGCCTCGTGCGTCTTGCGGTCGAGGTCCTTGATGTCGGTGGCGTTCGCCAGCATCGAGCGCGGAGTTTCCAGCCCAATACGGGCCATCGCCTCGCGAAACAGCGCGCGGTCCTCGGCCATGTCGATGGCGGCGGGCTTGGCGCCGATCATCTCGACATTGTAGCGGTCGAGCACTCCCATGCGCTTCAGCGAAAGCGCGGTGTTCAGCGCCGTCTGGCCGCCCATGGTCGGCAGCAGCGCATCCGGACGCTCCTTGGCGATGATCTTGGCGACGACCTCGGGGGTGATCGGTTCGACATAGGTGGCGTCGGCAAGGCCCGGATCGGTCATGATCGTCGCCGGGTTGGAGTTGACGAGGATGACGCGGTAGCCTTCCTCCTTCAGCGCCTTGCAGGCCTGGGTGCCGGAATAGTCGAATTCGCAAGCCTGGCCGATAACGATCGGTCCCGCGCCGATGATGAGGATCGATTTGATATCTTGGCGCTTCGGCATGGGTGCTTCCGTTTTCTGGCTGCGCAGAAAGCCGGCCAGGGTGGGAGATCACCGGGTCGGGTCGCGCATGCTGGGTCTTTTCAGGCTAGAAGCGGCTTATAGGCAAATGTATTTGCAAACGGAACCCCATAAATCGCGGAATCGACAGGAATCCAACACGGCGCGAAAGACTATTTCCCAACAGACACGACCGCCACCCGGATTTCGCCGCCGCCCTGCTTCCGGAAGAGCGAAAGCGGGAGTCCCATCAAACGCTTGGCGCCTCTTCTTTACGTGAAACGGCGGCGCACTTCCTCGGCATAGCTGCGGCTGACCGGGATTGCCGTTCCGTCGCGAGTGAGGATCAGCAGCCTGCCATTGTCGCGTTTCAGGCTTTCGACATGGGCGTCGGCCACCCAGTGCGAGCGATGGACGCGAAGGCCCGGCGTCGCGGCGGTTTCCTTCAGCGCATCGGCGAAACGCAAGAGCACCAGTTCGCGCCCGCGGCTGGTCGCCACCTCGGTATAGTGGTCCTGGACGGAAAGGCGCAGCAGCGAGCCACGATTCTCAGGTTTCAGCCGGTCGAGGATCGAGGCTGCGGGGCTGGTTTCCTGAGGAACTGCGGCTTCGGCGATTTTCTGGCTCATCGCCATATAGGTCAAAAGGCAGAAGAGGGCGCAGAGCGGCACCGCAAAAAGCGCGCGCTGCAGGCCGCTTTCGAGCGTAGTCGCTTCGCCGGTGAAGACATAGTCGACGAGGCCGATGGCAAAACCGATCGGCAGGGCGGCTATGAGCGAGCCCGCCATCATGCGGGCGAACATCGAAACGATCACCCCCTGCAGCAGTCTTTCGGCCGTGACTGCGCAGAGAATGGCGATCGTCCAGGCAACGGCATGCAGGGTCAGCCAGTAGGCGAGGCGTTCGCCGAAGGCCATGCTTTCCATCGTGCCGTAGGGGCCGGTGACGGCAAAGAGCAGGACGATCGCGGCAAAGGTTCCCCAGAAGCGCCGGGAGTGGAGAAAGACCTGCAATTCGCGAAGCGTGGATTGCAAGAAGAGGTGAATCACGAAGTTTTCCTGCCGTTCGCGCGGTTTGGATTGAGGCAGATGAAGTCTTGGCGGAAAGAGCGATCGAATTCAACCGGATGCCGCTCATGACCCTCGAACCGCTCCTCGACGCCCCGCTCGCCGTTCAGATCCATGTCACTGCTGTTACGCCGGCGGCACTTCTCGGCGCCTATATCCTGCTGCGCCCCAAGGGCACGCCGCTGCACCGGCTGCTCGGCAGGATCTGGATGGCGCTGATGGTTGTCACGGCGGTATCGAGCTTCTTCATTCATGAACTTGATCTCTTCTACGGGTTCAGCCCGATCCATCTTCTGTCGATTGCAACATTGTTCGGCAGCTGGAATGCGATCGCGGCGGCTCGTCGCGGTGATATCCGTCTGCACAAGCGCATCGTCGCAGGCCTTTATTTCGGCGGCATCGTCCTTGCCGGCCTGTTCACTTTCGTGCCTGGCCGGATCATGCATGCGGTCGCCTTCACCGGCGCGGAATGGCCGGTTGTCCTTGCCGCGGCGGTGATCGGCTCGATCCTGATCGCAATCGTGCTGCGTCGCCGACGCGGGCGCCTGATTGCCCGATGAAGTCGCTGGAATTCCGGCCGCCGACGGATATATAACTCCCTGAGCGCAAGCACAGGCATTGCCGGGGAGAGCGAAGATGGAATGGAAAGGCCGGCGTCAGTCCGACAATATTGAGGATCGCCGTGGCGGTCCGACCGGCGGCGGTTTCGGCCGCGGCGGTGGCTTCAACTTTCCTTCCGGCGGCGGCGTTCGCCGCGCCGGCGGCGGCCTCAGCATCGGCACGATCATCTTTCTCGTCGTCATCTATTTCATCTTCAAGATGATGGGCATCGATCTGCTGCAGATGCTCGATACCGGCGGCACGACAAGCGGTCCTGGCTACGAGCAGAGCCAGTCCGGTGGAACACGCACGCCCGCCAACGACGAGATGACCGCATTCATGCGCACCGTCCTTGCCGAGACCGAGGATACCTGGAAGGGCATCTTCCAGGCGCAGGGCCAAAATTACGAAGAGCCGCGTCTCGTGCTGTTCTCGGGCTCGACGGCATCGGCCTGCGGCTCCGCATCATCTGCAACAGGCCCGTTCTACTGCCCGAGTGACCACAAGGTCTATCTCGATACCGAATTCTTCCAGGAGCTTTCCGACCGCTTCGGCGCGTCGGGTGATTTCGCCGAGGCCTATGTCGTTGCTCATGAGGTCGGCCATCACGTGCAGAACCTGCTCGGCATCCTGCCGAAGTTCAACCAGGCCCGCCAGCGTATGAGCGAGGCCGACGCCAACAAGATGTCGGTGCGCGTCGAGCTGCAGGCCGATTGCTTTGCGGGCATCTGGGGCAAATATACCCAGCAGAAGGGTCTGCTCGAGTCAGGCGATCTGGAGGAAGCGCTGAACGCCGCCCAGCAGATCGGCGACGATTCGCTGCAGAAGCGGTCACAGGGTTACGTCGTCCCGGAAAGCTTCAACCACGGTACCTCGGAGCAGCGGGTCAAATGGTTCAAGCGCGGCTTCGACAGCGGCCAGCTGTCGGCTTGCGATACGTTCTCGGGACCGGTTTGAGGAGAGAGGAAGGGGCGCATGGCACAAGGCACATCGCAGCCCCTTTCATCCGCTGCCTACTTCTCGCTGTCCATATGCTGCAGCATATGCTCGGGATAACGCCCACCCGCGGCCGCATCCTTCGGCACGGCGCGGTCGATTGTGGCGAAATCTTCTGCCGACAGGTCGAGGCGCGTGAGCCCAGCGCTTCCGTCAGTCGGTCGCGGCGGCGGGCGCCGATGATCGGGACGATGTCCTTGCCCTTGGCGGCGACCCAGGCGATGGCGATCTGGGCGACCGAGACGCTCTTTGCCTGGGCGATCTCGCGCAGCTTCTCCACCAGAGCGAGGTTCTCCTCGATATTGCCTTCCTGGAAGCGCGGGCTGTAGGCGCGGAAATCGCCGGCCGTTCCGCCCTGGCCCTTCTGCCAGTGGCCGCTGATCAGGCCGCGCGAGAGCACGCCGTAGGCGGTGATCGAAATGCCGAGTTCGCGTGTCGTCGGCAGGATCTTCTCCTCGATGCCGCGCGAGATTAGCGAATATTCGATCTGCAGGTCGACGATCGGGGCGACAGCGGCGGCGCGACGGATCGTGTCGGCGCCAACTTCCGACAGGCCGATATGCCTGACATAACCTGCCTTGACCATGTCGGCGATGGCGCCGACGGTGTCCTCGATCGGTACGTTCGGATCGAGGCGGGCGGGACGGTAGATGTCGATATAGTCGACGCCGAGGCGCTGCAGCGTATAGCTGAGGAAGTTCTTCACCGCGACCGGGCGGGCGTCGATGCCGTTCCAGCCGCCGACGGGATCGCGCAGGCCGCCGAATTTGACACTGATGACGGCTTCCTCGCGTCTGCGGCCCTTCAATGCCTCGCCGATCAGCATTTCGTTATGGCCCATGCCGTAGAAATCGCCGGTGTCGAGCAGGTTGATGCCGGCATCGAGCGCGGCATGGATCGTCGCGATGCTTTCTGCGCGATCGGAGGGGCCGTACATGCCGGACATGCCCATGCAGCCGAGGCCGATGGCCGAGACATCAGGTCCGGTCTTTCCCAAACGATAGGTCTGCATTGTCTTCTCCTTCTTCTGCGCCGAAGCGGCGCTGCCGGGCGCCGTTTTACCGCTTTCGCATTCGGGCGATAATCGGACGACATCGAACAGGCTGTGCGGGAAATGCACAATGATCGGTCTTGTCTTCTGATCTGGATGCGGTCGCGGCGATTGCAAGGGAACGCATTGCCCGGCGATCCGCTGGGCGGCTGGCGATTTTCTGAAACTGGAACGACAGCGCGCGCCCACCGGTTGAGGCTTCTCATAATTTTCCCGTTGAACATTATCAAAAACTTTGAAATGTTCACGGATTGTTTCGGTTTCTTTTCTGAGCTATGTCACTTTCTCGGCGACGAGATCGTCTTTTCAGAACCAACCGCTGTAGAGATGCCTCATGCTCGACCCAAAATTCGTTCGCCGCGGCCTTTTCCTGGTCTTCATCATCCTCTTCCTCGACATTATCGGTATCGCCATCATCATGCCGGTGCTGCCCGCCTATCTGGAGCAGTTGACCGGCGGCAGCGTCAGCGACGCGGCGATCGACGGCGGCTGGCTGATGCTCGTCTATGCCGGCATGCAATTCCTGTTCGCGCCGCTGCTCGGAAACCTGTCCGACCGTTTCGGCCGCCGGCCGATCCTTTTGCTTTCGGTGCTGACCTTCGCGATCGATAATTTCATCTGCGGCATCGCCACCAGCTTCTGGATGCTGTTCGTCGGCCGCGTGCTTGCTGGTATCAGTGGCGGCAGTTTCGCCACCTGCTCGGCCTATATCGCCGATATCAGCACGGAGGAGAACCGGGCGAAAAATTTCGGGCTGATCGGCATCGCCTTCGGCGTCGGCTTCACCATCGGCCCCGTCGTCGGCGGTGTCCTCGGCGAATTCGGCCCGCGTGTGCCGTTCCTCGGCGCGGCTGCGCTGTCGCTTGTCAATTTCATCGCCGCCTGCTTCCTGCTGCCGGAAACGCTGGAGGCGAAGAACCGCCGCCGATTCGAGTGGAAACGCGCCAATCCGCTCGGTGCGTTGCGCCAGATGCGCCATTATCCCGGCATCGGCTGGGTCAGCCTTGTCATGTTCCTGTTCTTCCTGGCGCATGCCGTCTATCCCTCGGTCTGGTCCTTCGTCTCGACCTATCGCTACGGCTGGAGCGAGGGGCAGATCGGCCTGTCGCTCGGCATTTACGGCATCGGCGCCGTGATCGTCATGGGGCTGGTTCTGCCGCGGATCGTGCCGGTGCTCGGCGAATGGAAGACCGCTCTTCTCGGCCTCTGCTTTTCAGCTGCAGGATTGACCGGCTATGCCTTCGCCTGGGAAGGCTGGGTCGTCTATGTCGTCATCGTTGCGACCGTCATCGAAAACGTCGCCGACCCGCCGCTGCGCAGCATCGCCGCCGGCATGGTGCCGCCTTCGGCGCAGGGTGAGCTGCAGGGCGCGCTTACCAGCCTCAGCAGCATCACCACCATTGTCGGGCCGCTGATCTTCACCCAGATGTTTTCCTATTTCACGCGGCCTGAGGCGCCTTTCACTTTTGCCGGCGCACCCTATCTTGCCGCCGCGCTGTTCATCCTGGTGGCCGCCGGTGTGTTCCTGCTGCGGGTCCGGGCCCGTGAGCCGGCCGAGGCGCTGGAAGCGGCCGGTTGATCGATCAGAAACGCTGATGCGATGATGAATTTTTCATCATCTGCCTCATTTGGGGTAGTTCTTTGCAGGGCTTTGATCTAAGCCCGGATGATATTTCGCCGCAAGCTGCGGCGACGCATATTTCTATCACAGGACTGGTGTCATGGACACGCCGATCGACGCGCGCAGGCTTGCGCCGACAAACGATAATCGTTGGGGCGCACATTTCCGTGCCACGCTGGCGCTCGGCATTCCGCTGATCGGCGCGCAGCTTGCCCAGCTCGGCATCAACACCACCGATGTGATGATCGTCGGCCGCCTCGGCGCCGAGCATCTGGCGGCAATGGTGCTTGCGGCGCAGTTCCTGTTCACGATCCTGATCTTCGGCTCGGGCTTTGCCATCGCCGTCATTCCGATGGTGGCGCAGGCCTATGGCCGCGGCGACCTCGTCTCGGTGCGACGGTCGCTGCGCATGGGCCTGTGGGTGGTGATCGCATACTGGGTCATCATGCAGCCGGCCTTCTTCAATTCGGAGCAGGTCCTCCTCTTCGCACAGCAGAAGCCCGAGGTGGCCAAGCTCGCACACGGCTACATCATGATCGGTCAGTTCGGCGTGCTGCCGGCGCTGCTCTTCAACGTCATGCGCTCGCTCGTCAGCGCCATCGGCAAGGCGGGCATCATCCTCAACGTCACCATCGCCACGCTGGTGATGAACGCGATCTTTGCCTATATCCTCGTGCTCGGCCATTTCGGCTTTCCGGCGATGGGGCTCGAGGGCGCGGCGATCGTTTCGGTCGCCGTGCAGACGGCCGGCTTCCTCTTCATCCTGGCTTTCGTGCAGCGGCGGGAAGAGACGCGCCGCTACGAGATCTTCGTGCGGTTCTGGAAACCCGACTGGCACGCGCTGCTGGAGGTCATCCGGCTCGGTTTCCCGATCAGCGTCACCATCCTTGCCGAGGTCAGTCTGTTCACGGTGGCTTCGCTGCTGATGGGCTATATCGGCACCATCGAGCTTGCGGCTCATGGCATTGCCCTGCAATGGGCCTCGATCGCCTTCATGATTCCGCTCGGCCTCAGCCAGGCGGCAACGGTGCGCGTCGGTGTCGCCCACGGGCAGGGCGATTATCAGGGGCTGGTGCGCGCTTCGATCACCGTGCTCGTCCTCGCCTGCGCCATTTCGGCGGTGGGCAGCGTGCTCTTTGCCTCCATGCCGCAATTCCTCGGTAGCTGGTTTCTCGACGTCAACTCGCCCGAGGCGCCCGAGGTACTTGCCTATGCCGGGCCGCTGATCGTCGTTGCCGGGCTTTTCCAGCTGGTCGACGGGCTGCAGGTGATCGCCAATGGATTGCTGCGTGGCCTCAAGGACGCGCGTGTGCCGATGATCATGGCGTTGATCGCCTACTGGCCGATCGGCTTCTTCCTCGCCTGGGCCTTTGCCTTCCCGCTCGGTTTCGGCGGCATCGGCATCTGGTTCGGCTTCCTCGTCGGACTGGCGGCGGCCGCCGTCATGCTCTGTGCGCGCTTCTACCTTCTCCTGCGCCGCGAGGCGGAACTGGCCCACGCCTGAGCCAGCCGCATCTGCTGTCAAGCCGCGACAGGCTTGTAGCTGGCAATATCGGCGCGAATGCCGAGACGCGAAAACATTTCCTGCGGATCGAAATTCGCGGCCTTGTGAGCGGCCGCAACGGCTGCCCGCGCGCGCTCGACGACTTCGGTATTTTCCCATTCGGCAATCGTGACGAAATTGAATTCGCCCGGACCGGCGACCTGCTCCAGCACCCTGTGATCGATGAAACCGTCCTGCGCTTCCAGCACCTTGTGGGTCATCATCACTTTGACGAGAAATTCCTCGCGTGCCACCGCCGGCACGATGAACTTGTCTACTCGAAAGAAAGCTCCGCTCATCCAGTTTTCTCCTGCATCAGATGTCTGCAGGCAGATCTGTAATTCCTCAAGTTAAGCTGAGGTCAATAGGCGGATAAAGAAAAAGGCCCGGCTGGGCGAACCTTGGGCTACTGACAAAGCGAGCCAACTCCTCTTTCGTCATGCTCGGGCTTGTCCCGAGCATCTGCCTTCGGTCGATATGTAGCAGATCCTCGGCCTTGTTGTACGGCCTTGATACATAGCTGACAGATGTTCGGAGACATGCCTGACACTTCCGCGATGATTTGTCGGGAGGTCGGCATGGTTTGGCGGTCGAGGTCAGTTGTGGATGAGCGTTTGGAATTTTGCCGGTTGGCTGGGCTGGAGGGGACGAACGTCTCTGAGCTTTGCCAGCGCTTCGGCATCAGCCGGCAGACGGGCTATGTCTGGCTGCGGCGCCTGCAAGCGGGCGAGCCGGTGGAGGACCGCTCCCGCCGGCCGCATGCGAGCCCGCGGCGGACCGGAGCCGATCTCGAGCGCGCGGTGCTTGATATCCGCGACGAACATCCGGCCTGGGGCGCTCGCAAGATCGCCCGCCGGCTGCAGTTTCGGGACCGAGCCGCCGTCTGCCTCAACCGTCCATGCCATCCTGGTGCGCCACGACCGCATCGGGCCGGAGACGGGCGGGCGGGCGGCGCTCGGCCGCTTCGAGCGTGAGGCACCCAACTTGCTCTGGCAGATGGACTTCAAGGGCCGCACGCAGCTCGTCTCAGGCCTCTGGTGCTATCCCCTGACGATCATCGACGACCATTCCCGCTTCGCCGTCGGGCTCGAAGCCTGCGCCGACGAGCGCATGCAGACCGTCCGCGGCCGGCTGGAGCCCATCCTGCGCCGCCACGGCCTGCCGATGGCCATCTATACCGACAACGGCAACCCATGGGGTACCGGAGTGCCCAACCAATGGACAAGGTTGCGTGTCTGGCTGCTTAAGCTCGGCATCGACCTCATCCATGCCAGGCCCTACCACCCCCAGGGCCGCGGCAAGAACGAACGCTTCCACCGCAGCCTTAAGGCCGAGGTCTTCGACTTCGCCGCACTCGCCAGCCACGCCCAAGCGCAAAGGGCCTTCGACCGCTGGCGTGACATCTACAACCATTGCCGTCCCTACCAGGGCATCGACATGGCCGTGCCGGCCAGCCGCTACCGGCCTTCACCGCGCCCGTTTCCTGACCGCCTGCCCGAACCGGCCTATGACAGCTCGGAGATCGTGCGCCGCGTTGGAACAACCAAGGGTTATGTCAGCTTCAAGGGACGGGCCTGGCGCGTGCCCAACGCCTTCAAAACCGAATGCCTCGCCATCCGCCCGCTCCAGCGCGATGGTCTCTACGGCGTCTTCTTCGGCGCAACACAGGTCGCAAAAATCGACCTCAAAAGCCAGGACTGACTGTCAGGCATGTCTCCGAACATCTGTCAGCTATGTCTCCGGGCTTTACAACAGGGCCGAGGATGACGAGAGTGAGGTTTGTCAACAAGTTCAAGGCCGACCTGGGCGGTCGGAAATCGCTAAGGCTTGAAATCAGCGTTCGGCGAGCGCCGGTTCGCCCTTCTTCTCGCGCACCATGTTGATGAAGCGACGGAAGAGATAGTGGCTGTCCTGCGGGCCGGGAGAGGCTTCCGGATGATGCTGGACCGAGAAGACCTGCTTGCCGAGGACGCGCAGGCCGCAATTGGTGCCGTCGAAAAGCGAAATATGAGTCTCTTCAACACCATCCGGCAGCGACTTCGAGTCGACCGCGAAGCCGTGGTTCATCGAGACGATCTCGACCTTGCCGGTCGTATGGTCCTTGACAGGGTGGTTGGCGCCGTGATGGCCCTGATGCATCTTCTCGGTCTTCGCGCCAAGTGCCAGGCCCAGCATCTGGTGGCCGAGGCAGATGCCGAAGACCGGGATATCGGTCTTGATCAGTGTCTTGATCACTGGCACGGCATAGTCGCCGGTTGCCGCCGGATCGCCTGGGCCGTTCGACAGGAAGATGCCGTCCGGCTGCATGGCGAGCACGTCTTCGGCGCTCGTTGCGGCCGGCACGACAGTCACCTTGCAGTCGAGGCCGGCAAACAGGCGCAGGATGTTGCGCTTGACGCCGTAATCGAGGCAGACGACGTGGTATTTCGCGTCTGTCGCCTTGAGTTCACCGTAACCTTCATTCCACACCCACGGCGTTTCGGTCCATTGCGAGGACTGGCCCGACGAGGCGATCTTGGCGAGGTCGAGACCTTCAAGGCCGCTCCAGGCTTTGGCTTCGGCCTTCAGCGTCTCGATGTCGAAGACACCGTTCGGATCGTGGGCGATCACCGCGTTCGGGGCGCCGTTCTCGCGGATCCAGGCGGTCAGCGCGCGCGTGTCGATACCGCAAAGACCGATGACGCCGCGTGCCTTCAGCCATTGATCGAGGTGCTTGGCGGCGCGGTAGTTCGAGGGCTCAGTGATGTCGGCCTTGAATATGACGCCGACGGCGCCATGGCGGGCGGCCGGCGTCAGGTCCTCGATGTCTTCATCATTGGTGCCGATATTGCCGATATGCGGGAAGGTGAAGGTGACGATCTGGCCGAGATAGGAGGGGTCCGTCAAGATCTCCTCATAGCCGGTGAGTGCTGTGTTGAAGACCACTTCGGCCGGCACCTTGCCGGTGGCGCCGATGCCCTTGCCTTCGATGACCGTGCCGTCGGCAAGAACGAGCAGGGCGGTCGGCTTTTCGATTGTCCAGGGTGCTGTCGCGGTCATCTTCATCCCGTTTCCGGCAGGTGGGCGCGTTGTCGCGCTCGTCGCCATTTGATTTCGCAGGCGTGTGGACACGGCAATGCCGCGCGCTTCAGGCCTGATCACGAATTTTGGTGCAGGTGGCGGTAAATAGCCACGCAATCGCTTAGCGTCAATCTTTGTAGCCGAGATCGCGGCCGTTTTCCTGCGCTTTATCGCGCTGACCGCGCAATTTATTTGATCCGCCACATCAGCGTGGTTTATGAAGCGGCATCAAAACAGGAGTGAAGACCATGCTGCGCGATCAACTCGCCACCCAGCTGAAAGAGGCGATGAAGGCCAAGAATGCGGAGCGGCTTTCCACCGTCCGGCTGATTCAGGCCGCGGTCAAAGACCGCGATATCGCCAACCGTGGCACCGGCAAGGAGCAGGCGAGCGACGACGAGATCCTGCAGATCCTCGCCAAAATGGTGAAGCAGCGTGACGAATCGGCAAAGATCTACGAGGAGAATGCCCGCCCGGAGCTTGCCGCCAAGGAGCGTGCCGAAATCATCGTCATCCAGGATTTCATGCCGAAACAGCTTTCGGACAGCGAAGTGCGCGCCAACGTCTCGGCGATCATCACCGAAACGGGTGCCGCAGGCGGCAAGGACATGGGTAAGGTGATGGCGGCGCTGAAGGAGCGTTATGCCGGCCAGATGGATTTCGCCAAGGCGTCGGCGACCGTCAAGGAACTGTTGAACGGATAAGCCTCAGACAACTTGCCTTGCCTGCGGCTCGTCACGGACCGCAGGCCCGAGCACCGCTTCGGCGGCGGCATCGATGATGGCGAATTTCGCCGCCTGATAATTCCAGTATTCGCGGATGAAATGGGCCGACAGCCAGAAGTCGCCCTTGCGGGAGGGTTCCGTCCAGCCGATGCTCTCCATGGTCGCTGCCTGCATCAGAAGCCGCTTCAGATGGGTATTGGAGATCATGAACTGTTCGCGGATTTCCCTGAGCGACAGAGGGCCGAGCACGACGCGGTCGGCTGTCCTTGGAAATTCGGGAAGGCGCGAGATCAGGTAGTCCATCACCAGCCCGCCGGAATTCGCCCAGTTGAAGAGGTTGAAGGTGGCACCCGGGCTGCGCACCGCTTCACTCCCGATGATCGCTCTTGCGATCAGCGGCTGGATCGCTGCCATCATCGCCGAGGGGTCGGCGGTGATCTTACTGGCGCGCTCGCCGCCGTCGAGGCTGTCGAGGATCATCATATGGGCGACGAGCCATCGGGTGAAATGCTGCTCGGCGATTTCGGTGGGCTCCAGGTAGCGTGTGCGCTTGTCGGGGCCGGGAACCGGCCGCAGGAAGCGATAGGCCAGCATTTCCTGCATGAAGGCTGCGGCCGTGTTGCGGCTGGCGATGTCGTTCCTGACCGCGAAATCGATGAAGCGGCCGGAATAGAGAGCGGCGCTCTTACCGTCGTCGGAATAACCGTAATGAAGCGCGAAGCCGGCATGGGCCATCAGCCAGCGCTGCTGCGCGGCGAAGATCGAGGCGATGCGCGGGCTTTCGCGATAGATGGCGAGCATCTGATCGGCGCAATGCAGGATCGCAGCGAGAAAGCGATCGTCGGCTGCAAGATTATCTGCGGTAAAAGCCATTTGGAGAGGTCCAGGGAGTTCGGCGCATACATCTTTCATGCAAGCGCCGCCTGTCAACGATTTTATCGATAAGCGGTTAATTTCAAAGGGAGAGTTGTCGCAGGGAGAGCCAAAATTTAAGAAGGCAGGAGCTGGGGGCGCTCCTGCCTTCTTGCTCTTTGCTTCCACCGGCACGCAGGGCCGAAGCCCAAGCCGGAGGGTATTTGCAAAGGCACCCTTGCGAAGCGGCGCCGGGGGTAGGGATGGTGCTTCGCTCGGGGATCGCTTTGTTGAGATCGAACCTATTGCGGTGCGGCGGCTTATTCAAATTACAAAAAAATAATAATTGCCGGAATCGGCGGTTTGGGAGGCGCCGAAGCGGGCTCTCGGGAGGTGGCGCGGATGATGATGAGGCGGAATTATTTGAAGGGTTAATCCATTGTTTCCAAAAAGTTTCTTCTCATCTTTGTTAGAGGTCCCCGTTCTTGCAGAAGCTTTTCTGACGACGGAATTCCGGCTCCGAAGGGACAATAATGTCGCACCCTGTCGCAGGGGGCGATAACGCGTTGTTGATTGGATAACCGGAGCCGCCGATGGCGGCCGCATAGCCTGTGAATAGCGGGTTTTCATGACAAGTTTCGTGGCATGGAGCGGAAAAGCAGCTTATATGGAGATTGGCCAAGAGGTATAAATGCGCTTTTCCAACACCTTTCTCGATGATATTCGCGACCGCGTTCCGATTTCGAACGTGATTGCGCGCCGCGTGAGCTGGGACAAGCGCAAGACCAACGTGTCGCGCGGCGATTACTGGGCCTGCTGCCCGTTCCACGGCGAGAAATCGCCGAGCTTCCATTGCGAGGACCGAAAGGGCCGCTACCACTGCTTCGGCTGCGGGGTGACCGGAGACCATTTCCGCTTTCTCACTGAGCTGGAGGGCCTGAGTTTTCCCGAGGCGGTACAGCAGATCGCCGATATGGCCGGCGTGCCGATGCCGCTTGCCGATCCCGTGATGGAGAAGCGCGAGAAAGAGCGCGGCTCGCTGATCGACGTCATGGAAATGGCGACCCAATTTTTCCAGGATCAGCTGCAGACGGCGAATGGGGCGAGGGCGCGCGCCTATCTGCGCGACCGCGGATTGACGGGACGCACCATCGAGACCTTCCGTCTCGGCTTTGCGCCCGACAGCCGCAATGCGCTCAAGGAATTCCTCGCCGGCAAGGGTGTACTCAAGGATCAGATCGAGGCGTGCGGTCTGGTCGTCCATGAAAACGTGCCGGTTTCCTACGATCGTTTCCGCGACCGCATCATGTTCCCGATCCTGTCGTCGCGGGAAAAGGTGATTGCTTTCGGCGGCCGCGCCATGTCGGCCGATGCGCCGGCGAAATATCTGAACTCCAACGAGACGGAACTCTTCCACAAGGGCAATGTCCTTTACAATTTCGCCCGTGCGCGGCGCGCGATCCAGGGGCCGGGCCGCGGCGATCCTCAGGACGACAATGCGACCGGCACCATCATCGCCGTCGAAGGCTATATGGACGTGATCGCGCTGCATCAGGCGGGCATCGAGAATGCCGTTGCGCCGCTCGGTACGGCGCTCACCGAAAACCAGCTCGAGCTGCTCTGGAAGATGGTGCCGCAGCCGGTGCTCTGCTTCGACGGCGACGGCGCCGGCATCCGCGCCGCCAATCGCGCCGCCGAACTGGCGCTGCCGCATCTGAAGCCCGGCCGTTCCGTTCGCTTCGCGCTTCTTCCCGACGGCAAGGATCCAGACGATCTCGTGCGCGATGACGGGCGCGCGCCTTTCGACAAGGTGATGAGCCAGGCAAAGCCACTTTCCGAGATGCTGTGGAGCCGGGAGGTCAACACCGGAAAGTTCGACACGCCCGAGGCGCGCGCCGAGCTCGAGGCGCGGCTGAAGCAACTGGTCGCCGTCATCGCCGACGAGAATGTGCGTCGCCACTACCAGCAGGATATTCGCGATCGGCTGAACGCCTTCTTCCAGCCGCAGTTCCAGAACCGCAACAATGGCGATCGCCGCGGCGGCTTCAACGGGAATGGCAATTACCGGACGGGCCGCGACAATGCGAACAAGGCCGGGCCGAAAAGCCCCAGCGTCATTTCAGAAAGGCTCGCCCGCTCGGGTCCCGTGCGCGGCCACCAGAACAATACGGCACTGCGCGAATGCGTGCTGGCGCTGACCGTCGTCAATCACCCCTCGCTGATGATCGACGATTATGACGAGATCGCCGCGATCGAATATGACAGCCGCGAGCTGCAGCGGCTCTGGTCGGCGATGCTGGGAGCAGCCGCGGCCGTCGCCGGCCCGCATCTGACACGTGAATATCTGACTGAAAGGCTGGAATTCGAAGGCTTCGGCCCGCTCATCAAGAGCCTCGACCAGCAGGTGCGCAATGCCCGGCTGTGGATCGCGACCGAGGAGGCGGCGATGGAGGATGCGCGTGAGGGATACCGCCAGGCACTGGCCTCCCACAAGCGGGCGAAGGCGCTGCGCCGGCAGAAGATCGAACTCGAGCGCGAGATCGCGCTGGCGACCGAAGCCGGCGACGGCGAGGCGATCGTTCAGCTGATGCGAGCACAGCAGGAAGTGCATTTCGAAGGGGTGCGCCTTGAGAACCAGGAGGCCATCATCGATGGCTTCGGCGTGCTTTCCGGCCGCGTCAAAGGGGCGGCGAACCACTGATGTCGCTGACCGAACGAAACGAACCGGGCTTTTCTGCTTCCGGCGCGCTGTTTTCTTCCGGCCGCTTGCCGCTCGATATCCTCAAGCAGGTCTACGGCTATTCCTCCTTCCGCGGCAAGCAGCAGCAGGTGGTCGAGCATGTGGTTTCCGGCGGCGATGCGGTCGTGCTCTTTCCCACAGGCGCCGGCAAGTCGCTGTGCTTCCAGATCCCGGCGCTCTGCCGCGACGGCGTCGGCATCGTCGTTTCGCCGCTGATCGCGCTGATGCGCGATCAGGTGGAGGCGATGAAGCAGCTCGGCATCCGCGCCGCAGCACTCAATTCGTCGCTGTCGCGCGAGGAGTTCGTCGAGGTTCGCCGCGCGCTTTCGGCGGGCCAGCTCGACCTTCTCTACGTGACGCCCGAGCGCATTCTGACCGATGGTTTCCGCGAGCTGATCGCCAACGAGAAGATCGCGCTGTTTGCCATCGACGAGGCCCATTGCGTCTCGCAATGGGGCCATGATTTCCGGCCGGAATATCGCGAACTCGGGCGGCTCGGCGAGCAATATCCCGGTGTGCCCAGGGTGGCGCTGACGGCGACGGCCGATCCGCATACGCGCGACGACATGATCGAGCGGCTGGGTTTGGATTCTGCCGAAATCTTCACCACCAGTTTCGACCGGCCGAACATCGCCTACGAGATCGTCGAGCGCGACCAGCCGCGCCAGCAGCTGTTGCGGTTCCTGTCCGGCCACAGGGGCGACAGCGGCATCGTCTATTGCCTGTCGCGCGCCAAGGTCGAAGATACGGCCGAATGGCTGAACGGGCAGGGCATCCGCGCCCGTGCCTATCATGCCGGTATGGACAGGGCGGTTCGTGACGCCAATCAGGATGCCTTCCTGAAAGAAGAAAACCTCTGCCTGGTCGCCACCGTCGCCTTCGGCATGGGCATCGACAAACCGAACGTGCGTTATGTCGCCCATCTCGACCTGCCGGGTTCGGTGGAAGCCTATTATCAAGAGACCGGGCGCGCCGGCCGCGACGGCCTGCCGTCCGATGTCTGGATGGCCTATGGCATGGCCGACGTCATCCAGCGCGGCCGGATGATCGACGAGGGCAGTGCCGCCGCCGAGATCAAGCGGGTCGAACGCGCCAAGCTCAATGCGTTGCTCGCGATCTGCGAGACCGCCTCCTGCCGCCGCCAGGCAATTCTTGCCCATTTCGGCGAAGCGCATGCCGGACAATGCGGCAATTGCGACACCTGCCTGAAGCCGGTCGAGACCTGGGAGGGCACGGAGGCGGCGATCAAGGCGCTGGCCGCCGTCTACCGCACCGGCGAGCGTTTCGGCGCTGGCCATGTCGTCGATGTGCTCCTCGGCAACGTCAACGAAAAGACCGAACGTTTCGGCCATGCCGAAATGCCGGTCTTCGGGGCCGGCAAGGATATTCCAGCGCGCGTCTGGCAGTCGGTCTTCCGCCAGTTGCTGGCCATGGGGTTGATCCGCGTCGACCACGAGGCCTTCGGGGCGCTGAAGCTCGAGCCGGAGGCGCGCGCCGTCTTCAAACACGAGCGGCAGGTGTTCTTCCGCAAGGACCGGCCGGCCTCGGAACGGCGCGCGAAGAAGGCTGAGCGCAGCGAGCGCAAATCGGGACTATCAGGCGCCGACGGCAGTCTCTTCGAGGCGCTCAGGGCCGAGCGCATGGCAATCGCGAAATCGCTCGGCGTGCCGCCCTATGTCGTCTTTCCCGATACGACGCTGATCGCCTTCGCCACGGAGCGGCCTCGCAGCCGCAAGGAATTGCTCGCCATATCAGGCGTCGGGCAGGCGAAGCTCGAGCGTTACGGCGATGCCTTCCTGGAGATCATCCTGGCGCAGGACAACGGGTGAGCGGACCCGTCTGATCCTTGAGATCCGGCGAGGGGGCATGGTAGTGGTGCCCCTAAAGGAGGAGCGCCGATGGCCCAGAATATCTACGACCGACCGGAATTCTTCGCCGGATATAGCGGCATGAGACGATCCGTCCACGGGCTCGACGGGGCGTCTGAATGGCCGGCGGTGCGTGCGTTGCTGCCCGATCTTGCCGGCAAGCGTGTTGTCGATCTCGGCTGCGGCTTCGGCTGGTTTTCGCGTTTTGCCGTGAGCCAGGGTGCTGCAAGCGTGCTTGCGCTCGACATCTCGGAAAAGATGATCGCCAGAGCGAGGGCCGATACGGCGGATGCCGCGATCACCTATGAGATCGCCGATCTCGAGCACCTCGCGCTTGCTCACGCTTCTTTCGATTTCGCCTATAGCTCGCTGGCGCTGCATTATATCGAGGATTTCGCCGGTCTCGCTGCGACCGTCTATCGCGCGCTTTTGCCGGGATCGCATTTCGTCTTCACCATCGAGCATCCCATCTTCATGGCGCCGACCAATCCCGCCTGGGCAACCGATGCCGAGGGGCGGCGCATCTGGCCGCTCGACCGCTATTCCGTCGAAGGTCGGCGCACCACCGACTGGCTCGCCAAGGGTGTGGTCAAGCAGCACCGCAAGCTCGGCACGACGCTGAACACCTTGATCGCGGCCGGTTTTTCCATTCGCCATGTCGAGGAGTGGAGCCCGAACGAAGATGAGCTCCGAGACAATCCAGACTGGGCGGAGGAGCTGGACCGGCCGATGTTCCTGCTGATTGCGGTCCAGCGCTGAAGAAGACAAGCCGGCGGCAATATGCTAACCCGGCTGGCAAACGGAAATCTCTGGGAAAGGCCGTCCATGACCTCGCAATTTCTCTCCCATCTCAGCAACGAGATCTCAGCGCTGAAGGATGCCGGCCTCTACAAATCCGAGCGCGTCATCAGCTCCAAGCAGGCGGGCGAGATCGCGATTTCGACCGGCGAGCGGGTGCTGAATTTCTGCGCCAACAACTATCTCGGCCTTGCCGACAACGAGGAGCTGATCGAGGCCGGCAAGCAGGCGCTCGACCGATACGGCTATGGCATGGCCTCGGTGCGCTTCATCTGCGGCACGCAGGAAGAGCATAAGCAGCTCGAAGCGCGCATCTCCTCCTTCCTCGGCATGGAAGACACGATCCTCTATTCTTCCTGCTTCGACGCCAATGGCGGTCTCTTCGAAACGCTGCTGTCGGAAGAGGACGCGATCATCTCGGACGCGCTGAACCATGCTTCGATCATCGACGGCGTCAGGCTTTCGAAGGCCAAGCGCTTCCGCTACGCCAACAACGATATGGCAGCGCTCGAAGAGGAACTGAAGAAGGCCGAAGGCAGCCGATTCAAGCTGATCGCCACCGACGGTGTCTTCTCGATGGACGGGATCATCGCCAATTTGGGCGGTGTCTGCGATCTCGCCGAGAAATACGGCGCGATGGTCATGGTCGATGACAGCCATGCGGTCGGCTTCGTCGGCAAGAATGGCCGTGGGTCGCCGGAATATTGCGGCGTCGAGGGCCGGATCGACATCATCACCGGCACGCTCGGCAAGGCGCTCGGCGGCGCCTCGGGCGGTTATACTTCGGCGAAGGCCGAGGTTGTGGAGTGGCTGCGGCAGCGCTCGCGGCCCTATCTGTTCTCGAACACGCTAGCGCCCGTCATCGCCGCTGCCTCGCTCAAGGTGTTCGACCTCATCGAAAACGGCGATGCCCTGCGCAAACGGCTTTCCGACAATGCCGATCTCTTCCGCGCAGAAATGACCAAGCTCGGCTTCACGCTTGCCGGCGAGGGCCATCCGATCATCCCCGTCATGCTTGGCGATGCCAAGCTCGCCCAGGATATGGCAAGCCTGATGCTGAAGAAGGGGATCTATGTGATCGGCTTCTCCTTCCCCGTCGTGCCGAAAGGCCAGGCCCGCATCCGCACGCAGATGTCGGCGGCGCATTCGCGGGCGGATGTGGAACGGGCAATTGCGGCCTTTGCCGAGGCAGGGCGGGAATTGGGTGTGATTTGAGTGAGGCGGCGTGCCGTGCCGCCCCCTCATCCGCCCTACGGGCACCTTCTCCCCGGCGGGGAGAAGAGGGGATAGCAAAGTCGGGCGCCAAGTAAGGGTGGATATTGTCGATGTCGAACATGATGAAGGCGCTGGTCAAAGCGAAACCGGAAGTCGGGCTTTGGATGGAGAATGTGCCGGTGCCCGAGGTCGGGCCGAACGACGTGCTGATCCGGGTGAAGAAATCGGCGATCTGCGGCACCGATGTCCATATCTGGAACTGGGACCAGTGGGCGCAGAAGACCATTCCGGTGCCGATGGTGGTCGGCCATGAATTCTCCGGCGAGATTGCCGAGATCGGTTCGGCGGTCACCCGCTATCATGTCGGCGAGCGGGTCTCCGGCGAGGGGCATATCGTCTGCGGCAAGTGCCGCAACTGTCGGGCAGGCAGGGGGCATCTCTGCCGCAACACGCTCGGTGTCGGCGTCAACCGGCCGGGTTCGTTCGGCGAGTTCGTCTGCATTCCCGAAAGCAATGTCGTGCCGATCCCGGATGATATTTCCGACGAGATCGCCGCGATCTTCGATCCGTTCGGCAATGCCGTGCACACCGCGCTTTCCTTCGATCTCGTCGGCGAGGACGTGCTCGTCACCGGCGCCGGGCCGATCGGCATCATGGGCGCGCTCGTCGCCAAGCGATCCGGCGCCCGCAAGGTCGTCATTACCGATATCAATCCGCACCGGCTGGAGCTGGCGCGCAAGCTCGGCATCGACCACGTCGTCGACGCATCGAAGGAAAACCTCGCCGACGTGATGAAGGCGATCGGCATGACGGAAGGATTCGACGTCGGGCTCGAAATGTCGGGGGCCGCACCTGCCTTCCGCGACATGATCGACAAGATGAACAACGGCGGCAAGATCGCCATTCTCGGTATCGCGCCGGCGGGCTTCGAGATCGACTGGAACAAGGTGATCTTCAAAATGCTCAATCTCAAGGGCATCTACGGCCGCGAGATGTTCGAGACCTGGTACAAGATGATCGCCTTTGTCCAGGGCGGCCTCGATCTCGCGCCCATCATCACCCACCGGATCGGCATCGACGATTTCCGCGACGGGTTCGAGGCGATGCGGTCGGGCAATTCCGGCAAGGTTGTGATGGATTGGATGTGAGGAGACGACATGCTCTATGAAGGAAGCTGCCATTGCGGCAATGTGGCTTTCGAGGTCGAAGGCGAATTCACCGAGGCGCTCGACTGCAATTGTTCGCTTTGCCGCAGGCGGGGCGGACTTCTCGCCTTCGTGCCGCGCGAGAAGCTGGTGCTGAAAACGCCGGAGGACAATGTCTCGACCTATACTTTCAACCGGCATGTCATTCAGCATCACTTCTGCGCCAATTGCGGCATCGCGCCGTTCGGCGAGGCTGTGGGTCCCAACGGCGCGGCCATGGCTTCGATCAATCTGCGCTGCATTCCCGCGGTCGATATCGCCGCGCTGACGGTGAAGGCGTATGACGGCGCGGCGCGTTAGCTACTATCCCTCAAGGGTGCATACACCGTCTGCACAACTGCAAAAATGATGGAAACAACTGCTACGGCGGGCAAAATATTTGCTGCCCTTGTCTTTTGTTCGCCGCATCTTAAATAAGGGTTCGCAATCGCTGCCGCGGTTCAAAGCCTGTGGATAAGGCTTTTTCCGTATTTTTGTGGGCTTTTTTTCTGGAAAAGCTTGACGAGAACAAAAAATGTAGGAATCACCGTTCGACTTGTTGAATGGTGAACTGGGTCAAGGCGGATCGCGCAACCATGGCCGGAAATCCAAGAGCAAGAAAGCTTTGCTGTCCGGTGCCGGTAATCGTGGTTAATCAGGCTTTAAATGTCATCCCGTTAGGTGGGCAAAGGTGATTCGAGGGCGGCGCGTGCGGCGCGTCAGGCCCTGAGACAGCCCGTTCACCGTAGCGAGATTGGATAGCGTCAGGAAGGCGACGATATAAATGGCAACCAAGGTCAAAGAGAACGAAGACGCGGAAGTCGAACGCGACGGCGCAAGCGACGGCCCTCTTCTCGATCTTTCCGACGACGCGGTCAAGAAGATGATCAAGGCCGCCAAGAAGCGCGGCTATGTGACCATGGACGAGCTCAACGCAGTCCTGCCGTCCGAAGAAGTGACGTCCGAGCAGATCGAAGACACGATGTCGATGCTGTCCGACATGGGCATCAACGTCATCGAAGACGAGGAAGCCGAGGAAGCCGGTGCTTCCGGCGGCAGCGATGACGACGACGCCGGCGGCGACGAGGAGAGCGAAGGCGGCGAACTCGCGCCTTCGAGCGGCACGGCGCTTGCGGCCGCCAAGAAGAAAGAACCGACCGACCGTACCGACGATCCGGTTCGCATGTACCTGCGCGAGATGGGCTCGGTCGAGCTTCTTTCTCGCGAGGGCGAAATCGCGATCGCCAAGCGTATCGAGGCCGGCCGCGAGACGATGATCGCGGGTCTCTGCGAGAGCCCGCTGACCTTCCAGGCGCTGATCATCTGGCGCGACGAACTCAACGAAGGCACGACGCTGCTGCGCGAGATCATCGATCTCGAAACGACCTATTCCGGCCCTGAAGCCAAGGCTGCGCCGCAGTTCCAGAGCCCGGAGAAGATCGAAGCCGATCGCAAGCTGGCAGAAGAGAAGGAAAAGACCCGTCGCGCCCGCTCCGGCGACGACGACATCACCGATGTCGGCGGCGAGGGCCTGCCTCCCGAGGAGGAGGAAGAGGACGAGGACGAATCCAACCTTTCGCTGGCGGCGATGGAAGCCGAGCTTCGCCCGCAGGTGATGGAGACGCTGGATACGATCGCCGAGACCTACAAGAAGCTGCGCAAGCTGCAGGACCAGCAGGTCGAGCAGCGGCTGTCGGCTTCCGGTACGCTGTCCACCGCCCAGGAGCGCCGCTACAAGGAACTCAAAGATGAGCTCATCAAGGCCGTCAAATCTCTGTCCTTGAACCAGAACCGCATCGACGCCCTGGTCGAGCAGCTCTACGACATCAACAAGCGCCTCGTTTCCAACGAGGGCCGCCTGCTGCGTCTGGCCGAATCCTACGGCGTCAAGCGCGACTCCTTCCTGGAGCAATACCAGGGCGCGGAGCTCGATCCGAACTGGATGAAGTCGATCGGCAATCTGGCCGCCCGCGGATGGAAGGAATTCGCCAGGGGCGAAAACACGACGATCCGCGACATTCGCCAGGAAATCCAGAATCTGGCGACCGAAACCGGTATCTCGATCTCGGAATTCCGCCGCATCGTCCATATGGTGCAGAAGGGCGAGCGCGAAGCGCGCATCGCCAAGAAGGAAATGGTCGAAGCGAACCTTCGCCTGGTCATCTCCATCGCCAAAAAGTACACGAACCGCGGCCTGCAGTTCCTCGACCTCATTCAGGAAGGCAATATCGGCCTGATGAAGGCGGTCGACAAGTTCGAATACCGCCGCGGCTACAAGTTCTCGACCTATGCGACGTGGTGGATCCGTCAGGCGATCACCCGTTCGATCGCCGACCAGGCCCGCACGATCCGCATTCCGGTGCACATGATCGAGACGATCAACAAGATCGTCCGCACATCGCGCCAGATGCTGCACGAGATCGGCCGCGAGCCGACGCCGGAAGAACTGGCCGAAAAGCTGGCCATGCCGCTCGAAAAGGTCCGCAAGGTCCTGAAGATCGCCAAGGAGCCGATCTCGCTCGAAACCCCGGTGGGTGACGAAGAGGATTCGCATCTCGGCGATTTCATCGAGGACAAGAACGCGCTGCTGCCGATCGACGCCGCCATCCAGGCGAACCTGCGCGAAACGACGACCCGCGTTCTCGCCTCGCTGACGCCGCGTGAAGAACGTGTTCTGCGCATGCGCTTCGGCATCGGCATGAACACCGACCACACGCTCGAAGAAGTCGGCCAGCAGTTCTCGGTCACCCGCGAGCGTATCCGCCAGATCGAGGCGAAGGCGCTGCGCAAGCTGAAGCATCCGAGCCGCTCCAGAAAGCTGAGAAGCTTCCTCGACAGCTAAGGCTTCGGCCACGCCGTTCTGATTGGAAAAGCCGGGCTTCGCGCCCGGCTTTTGCTTTTCATGATTAATACCAATGATCCCGGCATCTTTCTTGTCCCTCCATGGTGACAAGCCTATAATCCGGCCACGGGGGAAGGCATCGATCGCAACGCGCGAGCGAGGGTTGACGTGTGCCTGCGTGAACCAATCCTCCGCTAGATCCGGGTGATTTCAGGCCTGACGGGCCTAAAATCTGAATCTGGATCCACATCAAAGAAATAGAGCATGACGTCGTCCGAAAACCGCTGACACTTTTCGGCATCATGCTCTGGGAGGTGCGACATGACCACTTACATTCTTTTGATCAATTGGACGGATCAGGGCATCCGCAATGTGCGCGACTCGGCAAAACGGCTCGATGCGGCGAAGAAATTGCTCGCCAGCGTCGGCGGCTCCTTCAACCAGTTCTTTCTGACGATGGGCGGGCATGACATGGTCGCCGTCTGCGAGGCGCCTGATGACGCCGTCATGGCGCATTTTACCCTTTCGCTGGCGATGGGCGGCAATGTCCGCACTGAGACGCTGAAGGCATTCCCGGAGGCCGCCTACCGGGATCTCATCGGCTCGCTCGGGTAGCCGGAAACGGCGATTGTCGATCTTGAAGGTTGCGGAGCATTGGCTGCGCTGGCAGAGTCGCGGCGTGCTTCAATTTCCGCGGCAGGCTCCGGCCCGACTTTTCGGCAAGCTCATGATGAAAGCGCTCCTCAGTTTCATGATCGTCATCGATCGTCCGACAGCCGCTTCCTGACCGATGGAACTGGCGGCGGGCAAATGGGATGACGGGATCCAGCGGGGCGCTACGGCGTCGTTCGCGCTGCATGCCATCGCGATCCTGCTCCTTCTGCTGCTGTTGCCGAAGGCCGAGCCGCCGCTGCCATTGCCGGATGACGGTCTGTCGGTGGAGATCGTCCCGCAGGCTGTGGAATCGCTGAAAATGCCCGAACCCGCCAAGACGCCTTTGCCGGAAGAGGCAAAGCCCGAGGCGGCAAAACCCGAAGCCCAGCCGGCGGCGCCGGTTGCAAGTAATCCGCCTGCTGCGGCAATGCCCTCCGCGGCACCGATCACTCTGCCGGTGCCAAAGCCGGCGGAATTCGTCGAGGCAAGGCAGCTGTTTTCCGACAAGGTCCTTGCCGATCCACGCAGCCGCCGCGCCCGCGAGGCGCTGCGTGGCCTTGCCGGCAGCGAGCGCAATCTGCAGCTCTGTGATCTCGAGGCGCTGGAGCAGGTCCGCCGGGCGCAGCCGGCCATGGCGCCCGATACGCTTGCGCCCTATGCGATGGCGGCGGAGAAGGTCAGCGGCAATAGGGTCGAGGTGAAGGGCGGTGCCTTCCGCAGCAAACGCAAGTGGTACAACATCCAGTTCAAATGCGAGCTCGATGCCGGCTCCGGCAAGGTCGTGTCCTTCGCCTTCCTCGTCGGCGATGCCATTCCGCAAGATGAATGGCAGGAGCACAATCTGGTGGCCGACGATGGCGCGGCCGAGCAATAACTCTCGTCGCTACAGCGATCACGCGGTTTTTTTCTTTTGTGGCTTGATGCTGCCGGCTTTAGAGGCCACATCGCTGCTGTGACAGAAGAAGACGTAGAGCCGGCGGAAATGCCGCACGAAACGGGAAAGCAGCGGCCTCAAGTCCGCTGGGGTGTTGTCGCGTCCGTTGCTGCGCATATTCCCATCATTGCTCTTCTGATTTTCGGGCTGCCGAAAATCGAGCCGAAGTCCGCCGAAGACGAGAGCGTGAAGGTGGAACTCGTTCCGCCGCCAGAGGAAAAGAAGCCGGAGCCAAAGCCCGAGGAAAAACCACCGGAGCCGAAGCTGAAGCTGCCGGAGGAGGCCAAGAA
>NZ_WUEN01000022.1:0-65673 GCF_010668065.1 Rhizobium leguminosarum
GGGCAACGCTTGGTTCAGGTCTGTCATGTCGTTCCCTCGCGCCTCACAAGACTCCTGCGTCCGCCATACGTCAGCTTTCCGGCCCTGTCTACGTGCAGTCCCGCAGCCCTTAAGCCCCGCCCGCGGAACAAATGCAAGGTCTCGTCTCTTCTGCTCTTCTGCCGCCAAACAGCGCCATATGGGTGTCACTACAAATCCGTGGTCTTGTGCCAATTCGAACCGTCGGCCTACCGCTCACTTTCTCCAGCTGCTGAAAAAGCCAGCCTTTGCTGAGTAGGCCTCTATATCCTCTCCGGCTAGCGTGATCGCGCCGGCGGTAATCCAGACGGATCCTACTCTCTACCGCATCAAGCCGGCCTCCACAAAACGCAAGATATGCCTGCGTATGCTGCGGGCATGACATCTATTGCCGGCGCCTGCCCCAACTGTTCCTGTTCGTGCAGAATAGCGACCGACGGTGAGAATTCGGCGTTTCATGATGATGGCGCCTCCACTGGGGCTCGATAGAGGATGACCCGACCGGTCGGTATGATCTGTGCGAGAAAATCAAAGTCGCGAACATTGCCAGTCAGCACGCTCGCACCCAGCTGCCGTGCCTGCAAGAAAACCATGGCGTCATTGACGAAGCGGCGTTCATGTCCCTCCCCCTTTGGCAAGTTGCTCAAGCGAAAGAGCAGACCCGCCAACACGCCGGCATGTCCCCAGATGGCCGCATCTGGAGCGTGAAGTCGGTGTTCCGGAATGTCTTCGACCGTCGCCGCGATCGTTTCGAGCACCGCCTTTGTAGAGGCGTGCTTGGGGTCCAGTCGGCCGAAGGCATGGGTCAGCTCAGACAGGCAGACCGCCGAATGGTGGCATAGGCGATACGTAATCAGCCTATCGACCTCCACCGGCGAGCGCCCTTGAAGCACATCCAGATAGACGCTGGTATCCAGGAACAGAGGCCCTCCGATTGCCGGCTCGTCGGCAACCCAAGGAAGATCTTCGTCGGGCCTGCGCTCGAGCGACCCGGCGTGCTTCTGGGGCTTTAGTGATCGGAGGGCTTCAGAGAGATCAAATCCCAAGATCGATATCCGTCGGGATGCGGCCCTTGCGGCCCACCAGACGCGCGCCAAAGTCGTCTTCGAGAGCCAGCCGTGAAAGGGCCAATTCCAGCAGTTCGGTGTCGGAGGTAACATGGGCCCGCTTCTTGGCTGCCTCGATCAACTCCGACGGCACTCGCCCTGACAAGCGGGTATTCTTCGCCGTGCCAAGGAGACCGACGGCCTTCGCTTGCTCGAGTACGAGCTTATTGCGGGCCAACGCGATTTTCGCTTCGCTTTCCGCAGCAGTTCGTGGTTGGGTACCCATAAGATTCTCCTGTGTTGAACAGAATATAGATTGCGTTGAACGGGAGGGCAAGGTTCAAGAGCGGCACATGATCGCCATCGGCGAACTGATCAAGTACCCAGCACACCATCCCCGAAGCAAGCCCCAACCGCGGGCCTGTGCTACTACAACTGCAAACGTTCCAGGCAGGTAAGGGCGGGCGTGAGCCCGGCTCTGGGAACGAGCATGAAGTGGCGCGAACGTTTCAGTGTGCGGTGCCTGGTTTCTCTTTTGCCCTCACAATGGTGTCCGCTTCCTTGCCGTATAGTTCCTCGAAGTGATCGAAGGTCTTGGAAAAATAACCAATGCCCTGCGTCGCCGAGCGCAGCGCCCGCGCCAGATCGTTAAGTGCGCCACCCGGAACGAGCGCCCGGAAGATGTCCCATCCCTTGGCGGTTTCATCACGGTCGAAGCCGAGAACCTGACCGTTGAGAGCGGAGACGATCTGGACAAGGCTGCCTGAAAAGACCGACGGGATGTGGAACTCGCAGCGGAAGACCGGCTGCATCAACACGGTCGATCCTTCGGAAAGCGCCTGTCGCACCCCCATTTTCGACGCAGTCCGGAAGGCGTGTTCCGAACTGTCGACGGTGTGGTGCTGACCATCTAACAGCGTTACGCCGACATCTATGACTTCGAAGCCTAGCGGTCCTTTCTCCATCGCTTCGCGCGCGCCCGCTTCGACAGCAGGGATGTAATTGCGCGGAACGGCGCCGCCCTTGATGGTTTCGCCAAAGGTGAAGCCCTGGCCGCGCTCGTTGGGGTGAATGCTCAACTTCACATCCGCGAATTGCCCGGCACCGCCGGTCTGTTTGCGATGGCGGTAATGAACCTCCGATGGTTTCGCGATCGTCTCGCGGTAGATTGGGCTGGGCGTTCGGTCGGTCACGGAGATATGAAAGACATCGGACAGCGTTCGGCAGAGATCACGCAGATGTACCGGCCCCTGGGCGCGGACGAGTTGAGCGCCCGTGCCTTCCTCCTGCAAGACTTCCAGACCGCGATCCGACTCGGAAAGTTTCGCCAGCGTTTCGGAAAGTTTGTTTTCATCGCGCTCGCTACCCGGAACTAGGATCCTTTCAAGCATCGGCGTGGGTGGATCCGTCCACTCAAGCGGGGCGACCACCGCGCCGGAGGTCAACAGCGAAGGGACGGGCAGGTGGTCGGACTTGACCGTTGCGAAGACATCCCCCGGCGCAGGCAGAACCGCCGAATTTGACCGCCCGTTTGCGAGATTTTGTACGGCGCCGAGGCTGGAGCCGCCCAGTGATGCGCCTTGCCGTAGTCCCTCGCCAAGTGCGCGCACGAAGACTGTCTTACCGACATTCTGGCGATGATAGGCATGGAAACTCACGGCCACCAGCTTGCCTTCATCGACAGTTCCCGTATGAGCGAGACGCTGCCGAACAACCCCCACCGGCGGCGCCTCGTGGCGCAGCGCCTTCATCAGTCTCATCATGCCGTTTCCGTGACTTGCGGCACCGATCAGGACTGGAATAATCCTGTTTTCCCTGAGAACCCGCGATGAAATGGCATAGAGTGCGTCGCTGGGTGGCTCGCGATCTTCGATCAGTTCCTCGAGAAGCCAGTCATCGAATTCGGACAGGTGTTCCAGGAGCTCGCTGCGCGCTTCGTGCTCGCGCTCGGCGGCGCTTTCGGGGATTGCGATCAGTGCCGAAGTGTGGCCTTCCCGGTAGCGCCACGCCCGTTCCGAAATCAGATCGCAACTGCCAATGACCCTGTCCCCCTCGCGGATCGGGATCTGGCGAAGCACAAGGGCGTGATTGGCGTAGTCTTGAAGCGCGGCGATCACGTCCCTCAACCGCCCTCGCGGTTCGTCCATCCGGTTGACGAAGAGGATGCAAGGCGTCCCCGAGGCTTCGACTATCCGCAGATAGGGCGCGGCGAGCACAGCCTCCTCGGGTGCCGATGAAACGCACAGGATGCAGGCGTCGCTGGCAAGAAGCGCGTGCTGTGCATGCGCCAACGCTTCGTTCGGTCCTGGCGCATCCAATGCACACCACGCCTCGTTTCCGAAGGTGAATTCTGTGAGGTTCAATCCATAAGGGGAGCTGGATTTTCTCGGCGTCCCCTCCAGGGAGCCGAGCTTTTCCACGACTGTCGATTTTCCGGTCTGCGAGGGTCCAAGCACGGTGAAGCAGCGCATCGGCCTTCCTCCAACTGCCATAAACACAATTTTCAGTCATCATAGGATGCCCTGAACTGCTGCAAGGCGCCAGAGGGGTGACGTCACGTTGTCAGTGGCTTAAAGGTCGGCGGATAATTTGGCGGGGATGAGCGAACCGACCATCAGCTACAAGAACCACCGCTTTCCACCGCAGATTATCGCCCGTGCGGTCTGGCTGTACTTCCGGTTCCCTTTGAGCCTGCGGCTGGTCGAGGAAATGCTGTTGGAGCGTGGCATTGTCGTGTCCTACGAAACGATACGGCGATGGGGCCGCAAATTCGGCGCGACTTACGCCAAGCAGATGCGCAGAAAGAAGCCGTCGCGAAAGGATATCTGGCATCTGGACGAGGTCGTGATTTCCATCGGGGGCCGCAAACATTGGCTTTGGCGCGCCGTTGACCAGGACGGTTACGTTCTCGACGAGATCGTCCAGGCGCGGCGTGATACCCACGCTGCCAAGCGATTGCTGGTCAGGCTGCTGAAGAAGCAAGGCTTGGCGCCGAAGCGGATCGTCACCGACAAGCTGCGCTCATATGGAGCGGCAAGACGCGACGTGATGTCGGCTGTCGAACATTGCTCGCACAAGGGGCTGAACAATCGCGCGGAGAATTCTCACGTGCCACTTCGAAAACGGTTTCATCTCGGTCTTTTCGGCAGTCCGAAATCTCTTCATCCCGCCGCACCAGAAACGCTCCGCCCTCGCCGTCCACATTCATCGGATCCGCGCGATGGCGCAGTGGAATGCCGCGGCCGGCGCAACATTCTGAGGTCAGACAAAAAGCCTTGTCCGGGCATTGATGAAACAACGTGACATCACCTGTTGACAGGCTTGGGTTTGCAGTCAGGTTTCATGCCCTGAAGCCGGAGTGGGAATCCCCAGGGCATAGATTTGAATAGGCGTCGACCGTCTTTCTCATAACGATCAGGCCCGGGCTCCCCACGACTGTCTCTGTCGGTAAGCTGATCGCCGACGGATCGTCAACGCCAAAATACGCGACGATCTCGTCGATCGTTCCGAATGACTGCGAAAAGCCTGGACATGGTTTCGCCTCACTGAAAACTCGAACGAGACTGTTATAGCACAGAACAAAATAGGATCACGCTGTTTGGAGTCATTCGAGTGAAACGATATAAGACAGACTACAGCCTGATTTTAGATGATCGATTAACATATTAAAGCCTGATATTTTCAATCTCATAATCATATTTCAGACTGAGTAATCTGATTGATAATCAGTCTGTATTCTGATATTTATTGTCTCATGATCAGCTTACAGTCTGAGGGTAATGGATGAAGAGCGACAGTCGAAAGAGGGGGCGCCTGCGCCTCGATGAACGACTTCGAGCACTTCAACCGATTGATCGCTTCAAGGCGCCGCCGAAAGGATGGGTGCGTGCGCTACGCGACGCACTCGGGATGACGGGTGCGCAGCTCGGCACGCGCATTGGCGTGCGACCTCAAAGTGTTGAAGCCATCGAGAAGTCGGAAGCCGCAGGCACCATCCAACTCAATACCTTACGTCGCGCAGCTGAGGCGCTGGATTGTACCCTCGTCTACGCCCTCGTTCCAAACAGTTCACTTGAGACTGTCATCGAAGCGCGCGCGAGGAAAATCGCAACGCGCGAGCTTCAGCGCGTCGCGCATACGATGCGGCTCGAAGCTCAAGGCACGGACGAGGCGGACTTCGAATCCCGCGTCCAGGCATACATTCGCGACAGGCTCTCCGAGCGCGACCTCTGGAACGAGACATGACGGACCTGTTTCAGGAGCCTGAGGACGCAACACCCCTTGAACCGCATGAGCGCGAGGGACTGCTTCAGACATGGATCACGCACCGCCGTGATCTCAACGAGGCGGAGCAGGAAAACATCGTCGAGGGTGCGGCCTGGGCGCGCGGTCGCCGGCGCATATCGCTTGAGCGAATGCTCAGCGAGGACTTCATGCGGACACTGCACAAGCGGATGTTCGGCGACGTCTGGGAATGGGCCGGCACCTTCCGAACGACGGAGCGCAACATCGGCGTCCAAGCCTACCGTATCGGAGTGGAGCTCGCGAGCCTGTTAGGCGACGTCAGCTATTGGGGTGAGCATGAGGCATTTCCGTCGGACGAGATAGCGGTCAGGTTCCACCATCGCCTGGTCGCAATACACCCGTTTCCGAATGGAAACGGCCGTCACGCTCGATTGGCGGCCGATCTTCTGATCGAACGCCTTGGCGGCGAGCGTTTCAGTTGGGGTGGCGGAACTCTGGCCGATGTCGGTGAACTGCGCACTCGCTACGTCGCAGCCCTTCGCGCAGCAGACAACCATGATATCGCGCCGCTGCTAGAATTCGCGCGCACCTGAGAGGCGGCGCCGTTCGCCTTGAGAGGAAATGAACCGGCGACCCTCGCGGTCCCTGTGCGACCACCGTCTTAAGCCGCCGGGCAAACTAGCTTTTGAGGCGCAAGCATATTTATGGAACTGAACTGGTCCTTTTTATCGATTGAACGAGATGTTGGAACTGAAACGTTCAGACCTGTCGTTAACTGTGCACGACCGGACTCTCTGAATGATCAGAAAGTTTTGTCCAGGTGGTACTTCCATTCATTGGTGCCAACTGGCTGCGCGAGCGGCGCGCCGCCAGATTTTGATCACGCAAACCCTTCGAGCACGACCTTGCCGATCGTCGAACCGCTTTCGAGCTGCTCGTGAGCCTTCTTCAGGTTTGCCGCATTGATCACCCCAAGGTTTTGAGTAGCGGTTGTTCGAATCCTTCCATCGTCGACTGCGCGCGAAATTTTGTTTGGATGCCTTGCGCTTGAACTTCATAATGTCGAAGCCCGGCGGATCATCAATCAGGCAGAAGCGCCCCTGCGGCGCGATCAGTTCAGCTATATCATCGATATGCTGGGCGGTTTGCGTCGTTGAGATCCGCACGTTCCTCTGTTGAGCGGCGTTGCCTATGTTGCTGCGGCATCCCCATCATCATGTCCGGTTGCGGCAAAAGCTGTTCCTTCGACATGATAGACCGTCGGTTCGTCGGAAAAATAGTCCTGTATGCCTTTCATGAACACCTCGTGGTCTTCGCTCGCGTCGAAGCCCGGCGTGTGATCCTCAAGCGAGCGCCAACGCACGATCAGGTTGAATATTTCCGGCATTTCGATCCCTTGGGCCAGAACGTGGCCTCGGTACCCCTGCGCGCGGCCGAGCAACGGAAGCACTTCGGCGAATGCTTGTCTGAACACTTCGATTTGCTCCTTGTGAACGGGCAGCACGGCGATCTCATAAATCATGTTTGCACCTTTAGTTTTGGGTTTGAGGGGGTTTACGAACCTGCGCGCGTCGTGCCAGCCAACGGATCGACTGCAATCGCGATCTTGCCCCGGACACCGTTGTTCGGGGTCTCGAGCAGCGCATGGGCAAGAGAGAGATCGGCGAGTGCATAGACAGCGCCAACGTGCGGCCGCAGCTGGCCACGCTCGACCAGGGTGCTCAACTCATCGAGTTTACCGCGGTGCTGTCTGGTGAAGACGAAGTGATAACTTGCGTTCTTGCCCCAGGCTTCGATCAGGTTCTGCGGCTGTGCGATATCCACGATCGAGACAATGCGACCAAGCTGTGCGAGCACGTCCGGGCTGCGGGCCAATGTGTCGCCGCCGATCGTGTCGAACACGACATCGACTCCGCGACCATCCGTTTCCCGCATGATAGTGCTGATATAGTCTTCTTGCTTATAGTCGATGACGACGTCAGCGCCGACACTACGCGCAAATTCGAAGTTGTCTTCGCGTACGGTCGTGAAGACTTTGGCGCCGATGGCTTTCGCAACCTGGATCGCCACATGACCGACGCCGCCGGCACCGCCATGGATCAGGATGCTTTCGCCCACGCGCAGAGCGGCGCGGCCGACGAGGGCCTCCCACACCGTCCCGCCGACCAGGCTCAGGCTTGCCGCTTCGAGATGGTTAAGCGAGGCGGGTTTCTTCGCGATGATGTTTTCGTTCGCGACGTGGTACTCGGCATAGCTTCCCGGACCGTCGAAGATCTGGGGCGTGTACCAGACTGCGTGTCCCGGAGCGAACGCCGTCACGCCTGGACCGACGGCTTCGACAACGCCGGAAACATCATGACCGGTAATGGCCGGCAACGGCACATAGTCGCGATAGTCGCCGCGCCGAACCTGGTAGTCCAGGGGGTTGATCGACGTGGCATGGACGCGAACCAGGACTTGTCCTGCCTGCGGAACGGGCTTGGGCACTTCGGAAAGCTCGAACGATTCCGGGCCGCCGAAAGATTTGAGTATCATCGCTTTCATTTTAATCCTCGTTTCTTGAAGGGAGTGCAGCAGCATTTTTCGGGTTAGCGCGCGCTGAACGCCGAATTTGTCACAGCAGACAGGCAAACACGGATCCCGGCTGCCGCAGCGCGTGCAAGCGTTTCGCGAGGCCTAGGGTTGTCCCCATCCGCCTCAGACACGCTTTGTTGCAGAACCTGCCCTCGGCAAGCCGCTCGTCTTAACGAGCCGGGTTTGCCGAGGGCTCTGCAGCATGCACGGTGATCGGCACTATCGATTGCTCAACCGCCTACGGTTCACTAGATCCAACGATCGATCTTCCTTAACCTTGTAGGTTTCCTCATAGCGTGCGCCGCCTGCGGAGAAGCTGTGGGAGAAGATGCTTCCAACAGGAGACTTTTGCAGTTTTGTTTTCGGCTGGCCCTGATACGTGATGCTGCCCGGAATTGGTTCGAGGGCGCGAGCTCTTGTGGCAAGTGTCGTCTGGACTGCCAAGCTGCCCAGTAATACAGTAGTGGCAACAATTGTTCGAGTTCTTACGGTCATTATGCTTTCCTCTTTTGATCTGTACCGATGCGATCGTCGCCCGGTCTGTTTTGAGCACTAGTAGAGCTATGACGGAGGTCATATGCTATGGTGCCGTCTTGATGGCTCCTACTTAACTTCTAGCGTTTCCTTTCGGTAGCAGCTCTGCTTTAGGATCAGTTTCAACAAAGCTTTGAAAGCCATCGGCTTGGACGTGGACGACTGAATGTGTTCGTACGCATCGCTCAAGCAGCTTCAGCTTGAGGTGGTGAGGATGACGCGATCAAACAGCCGTCCGCTTAACGCGAGCTGACGTCTGAAAGTTGAATCGAACCGATTTGCCGGAGGCTCCAACTTCTGAGAAAGTGGAGCCAACATGAGCAAGACAACCAACAAACTTCATCGGAAGTCCGCGCCCAAGCAGTGCGGATGGTTCTGGATCCCCAAGGCGAATATTCCTCGCGATGGGCAGCGGCTTCCTCGATCGCCGCCAAGATCGGCCGCTGGGCGGAGACGATGAATGAATGGGTGAAGAAGGCGGAAGTGGACGATGGTTCCTCGGCCTGGGCTCCCAACGAAGTCGCCGAGAAGATGAAGGCTCTTGAGCGGGAGACCCGCGAGCTTCGGCAGGCCAATGAGATACCGTGCAAGTGTCCGCTTATTTCGCGATGGCGGAGTTCGACCGCCCATTGAAGCCGTGATCTCCTCCATCGACGGACACCCCTCGGTATTCGTGGTCGAGCCGATCTGTAGACTGCTGCAGATTACCCCATCCACCTACTACGAAAACATTGACAAGCGCCTGGCCCTGGACCGGTTGTCAGTCCGCCCGCAGCGACATTGCGTTGAAGATCGAGATACGCCGCGTCTTCGAGGCGAACTTCCGCGTCTACGGCGTGCGCAGGGGCTGGCGGCAATTCAAGCGGGATATAGCCCGCTGCACCGTCGCCCGGCTCATCCGATAGACTGGGTCTTCAGGGTATCATCCGGGGCAAGCCGATCCGGACAAGACGGCTCCCAGCCCCTTGATCGGGTGAACCGCCAGTTCAGGGCTCCTGCGCCGCACAGGCTCTGGATTTCGGATTTCACCTATGGCGCGCCTCCTCCCACAATGGGGTAGCGTATGTCTGGAATGAAAGAGGAGTTTCAAACTGCCGTGTTCCCTGCTGCGAGGGGACTACCGATATCTCTGCGCGCCGTTCACTTCCCAGCTTTCTGGACCTTGACAGATATAGGAGCATCAACGCCCTCGCCGAAACGATCAACGGCCTCTACAAGGCCGAGGTCATCCATCGGCGCGGACCGTGGCGCAGCTTCGAAGCGGTTGAATTCGCCGCCCTGGAGTGGGTCGACTGGTTCAACCATCGACGGCTTCTGGAGCCCATCGGCAACATCCCCCCAGCCGAAGCCGCACGTACGGCTGGATGCGCCAGCCATGGCCGCATAACCTAAACGAAATGGCCTCCGGCAACCCGGTGCGGTTCAGCTGTTTGCGCCTGAACAATCACCGGGCTGTCAATCTGTTGATGCTCAACAGGCGAACTCTCTCAAGAGGTTCCATAGGCATCCGATTGGAGAAGGTGCCAAGTTCATTGACTACTCCCGCCTTGCTCATTGCGCACCGATGCTGAAATGCGGAATGACTTCAGTTCCGATCTCATCGAGAACATCGGCTACCGGTCTTCGACTGAACTTGAGGTTCAGTGCGACGTGGTTGATCCCACTTGAGCGCAGGTCGTCCAATAGGTCGGCTAGCCCCCGTCGGCCCACCCGAACTCCGAGATGGATGGGGCCGGGCGGCGTATCCGGATCTGCGGCCAGGTCGACGTAGAGCGATTGAGCAATTGGCTTGAATCCTTGTCCGAGACGGTTGAGTGCTTCGCACCAACGCGAGGCGACCTGCTCCTGCTGAATTACGTCGCGCGGGTAAGTGAGCCAGCCATCGCTACGCTGCGCGATCCAGTCCAGCGATTGTTGGCTTTGCCCGGTAACAAGGGTGGGCAGCCGGGGCGAGATAGGTTTGGGCACGAGATCGCCGCCGCCCGCGAGCCGCCCATAGTGCGCAGACGCGTGGACCGGAAAACGCCTTGTGAGCAACGCCTCCACGTAATCGAACGCTTCGCGGAAGAGTTCGCCACGCAGGTCCGCGTCACGGCCATATGCCGGGTACTCGACCGGGCGGTCGCCCGACGCGACGCCGAACACGAAACGCCCGCCGGATAGTCGATCGAGCGACGCCACCGCCTTGGCGACATCGATCGGGTGATGGAGCGGCAGAATGACGGCGCCCGTGGCGAGCGCGATGGTGGACGTGCGCGCCGCGATCGTTGCGAGCCAAACGAAAGGGTCGTAGATCTGACCAAGATCGCCGAAGCTCGGGTCGTCCAGCGGCACGTCCCTCGCCCACAGCGCAGCAAAGCCGAGACGCTCGGCTTGCTGGGCGAGTTCGATCTGGTTGTGCATAGCCGGCGCGGGACCGTCGAAAGCCTCAATCGGGAAATAGACCCCGACTGTCAACTTCTCGGGCGCGAACATTGACGCGTAGCCGCGGCCGAAAGGGCGCGGGACGGCGTTCTCGGCCGGCGATGGGGCGATATTCATCGTTCTTTCCTTCCTTAGACGGACGGCCGGGTTGATCCTCGACCGTCCGCGCCATGCTCCAGGTGTCGAGTTAGGCACTCGCCTCGCCCGACACGTCCATCACGACCTTGCCGCGCAAGCCCCGCGCGGAGCCGTTTTCCAACAGCTCGTGGGCCTCACCTATGCGGGCGAGCGGCAGCGTGGCGCCAATCACGGGCTTGACCAAGCCGCGCTCAACCAAATCCGTGAGCGCAATGAGCTTGCCTCGGTTCTGGCGGGTGAAAACGAAATGATAGGCTGCGTTCTTGCCCCAGGCCTCGATGAGGTTCTGCGGCTGCGCGATATCCACCAGGCTGACCACGCGTCCGGTATCCGCTAGCGCGAGCGGGCTTCGTGTGAGCGTATCACCGCCGATCGTGTCGAAAATGACGTTCACGCCTTCCCCTCCGGTCAGCAGGCCGACCGCCTCCACGTAGTCTTCCGCGGTGAAGTCGATCGCCTCGTCGGCACCGAGCGAGCGCACGAAGTCGTGGTCTCTGGCGAGCGCCGTCGTAATCACCCGTGCGCCAATTGCCTTGGCTACCTGCACCGCAATCGTGCCAACGCCGCCAGCTCCGCCGTGGATGAGGATCGTTTCACCGGCCTTCAGCTGTGCGCGCTGGTTGAACGCCTCCCAAACCGTTCCGCCAACGAGCGTGAGGCTCGCCGCCTCAAGGTGCGTTAGATTACGGGGCTTTCGCCCGACGAGCTCGACGTCGGCGACGTGCTGCTCGGCATATGAGCCGGCACCGCCGAAGATCTTCGGCGTGTAATAGACCTCATCACCGACTGTGAACTCGTGAACCTCCGCGCCCAGTTCCTCGATCACGCCCGAGATGTCATGGCCGATGATGGCGGGCAAGGGCACGTAGTCCGCGTAATCGCCGCGGCGGATCTGGTAATCAAGCGGATTGATGGCGGTGGCATGCACCCGCACTCGCACTTGGCGCGGACCCACCGCGGGAACTTGTACGTCGCGCAGTTCGAACGCGTTCGGGCCGCCGAAATGGGTGAGGACGGCTGCCTTCATTGTGTTGGTCATGACAATATCCTTTCATCAGGTGGAGCATTGACGGTCCCACAGGTTATGGCGCCGACTCGATGTTGCTATTTGATTTGGCGAGATTGCTTTTGGTAGCGGCCACGTTTTAGGATCAGTTTCAACAAACCTTTGAAAGCACTCTTATGGACGTCGACGATTTGCGCCTGCTCGTACGTATTGCCCAACTGCGCAGCATCAGTGCCGCCGCTCGCGACTTGGGTCTCACGCCGGCGGGAGCCAGCGCCAGACTGGCGGCACTCGAGCGAAAGCTCAGCGCCAGGCTTCTCCATCGCACAACGCGCCAAGCGACCTTGACCGAGGACGGCCTCGCCTTCCTGCCCCATGCAGAACAAGTTGTGCATGCGGCAGAATCCGCCCTAGCAGCGCTTGGACGAGAGCAGGCTTCGCCGCGCGGCACCCTGCGGGTGGCGGCTCCGGCCTCGTTCGCGCGGATGCATATTGTGCCCGGCTTGCCGCAGTTCTGCAGGCGATATTCCGAACTGGCGCTCGATATGCGCATCTCGGATAGCATTGTCGATCTCGTCGAGGGTGCCTTCGATGTGGCGGTCCGGTATACGGAGCTTAGCGACTCTTCCTTCGTCGCCCGGCGGCTTGCTCCGGACAATCGGGTGCTGGTTGCGTCGCCGGATTATATCGAGCAACGCGGGCGGCCGAACACGCCAGATGACTTAGCGAAACATTCGTGCCTAGTCGTCGGCACGCTCGATCTGTGGACTTTCCGGGGGAAAGATGGAGAGGTGATCGAACGGCATGTTTCCCCGAGCCTCCGCATCAATGACGGCAGCGCCGTGCGCGATGCAGCGTCTGCCGGGCTTGGCATCGCTTTGATGGCCACCTGGTGCGCATCGGACGAGATCCGATCTGGTGCCCTCGTGCCGGCCCTTCCCGAATACCCGCTCGTTTCAACCCAGACGCTGTGGGCGCTATATCCGAGTTCCCGTGAGCTGGCGCCGAAGGTGAGGGTGTTCATCGACTGGCTTCTCGATCGATTTGGGCATCAACCGTACTGGGACCAGGGCTTGGAGAATATTCTGGATAGCAATCGGTGACAAGGACTGCCCACCAGTCATCATCGCCCGGAGATTAACGTTTACCACGCCAAATTTGCTCCCGGCTGAGATGTAGTGCGGCGAACAGTAATAAGGTCGGAGAATATGAGGAGTTCGAGCAACGTGGGATGACCGTGGCTAACCGGCATCCCGTAGTTCATGGTTGAGGTGATGCAAGCAACATTCGACGCGCGGGGCCGGTTCGTCCGCGCGTCTGTTCGGTTTCATTCCACCCCTATGGATAATGGCAAACCTTCGCGTTTCAGGCGTTAGTCAACTGACGTCTTCCCCGGAAACGACAAGCGCTGAACGGTTCACCAGGCTTGATCAAGCGTTCGCGCCGCCATCCACGGTCAAGGTTGCGCCATTGATCATATCTGCGCCCGGGCTCGCGAGAAATGCTACTACACTCGCAATTTCGCGGGGATCTGCAAAGCGCCCTATCGACGAGAGGCTTCGTTGGAAATCAGCACCTGGACCGTCAGCCGGGTTTGCCTCGGTGTCGGTTGATCCCGGCGAGACCAAATTGATAGTTATACCTTGCGGCCCAAGTTCCCGCGACAAACCGCGCGTGAACGAGTGCAACGCTGACTTGGACATTGCGTAGACAGTCACACCTGGAAAGGGGACGCGATCTCCGAGGGCCGAACCGATCGAAATGATGCGGCCACCCTTGGCGAAGTGCGGGATAGCAGCTTTCGAAAAAGCGACAGGAGCGCGCACGTTGACGTCCATGAGAGACTGAAATTGCTCTAGGTCGAGCTCAGCTGTCGGTCCGGCCAGTCCGATGGCCGCGCTGTTCACCAAAATGTCCAAGCCACCCAGCTTTCCAACAGTCTCACTCACGGGCCGTTTTGCAGCGTTTGTGTCGGCACCATCGGCGTGTACGGCCAGCGCCCGACGACCCAGGTTTTCAATGGTAGCGACGACGGAGTCCGCGCGCTCAGGCGATCTGTTGTAGGTGATTGCCACGTCGGCGCCGTTCTCGGCCAACACCTGCGCGATTGCGGCGCCAATACCGCGCGAGCCTCCCGTGACGAGTGCGCGCTTTCCCTTGAGATCAATCATCTTACATCCTCATGCTGTACGGTTGAAGTGCCCGGATCTGGGCCGGAAGGTTAATATTCTTTTCCTTCCGGCCTCTAGATAAGGAGTCGGGTCAAAATCGACATCCACGATCGCACCAGAGGCTTGCCTGATCCTACCAAATCTCTAATGTCTTCGGGAATGAGCCCCTTTGGAAACATAACAGATCGCTTGTTAAACGATGTTGCTTCTATTGTTGCCGGACGCACAGGAGTGGCCGGGATTGAGACGCCTGTCCCGCGTCTGACGGTCTGGACGAGCACGGTAACGACTTTACCCACGCCAGCCGTCTTTGAACCCATGCTCTATGCGGTCCTGCGTGGGACTAAGCTGCTTATCATGGGCGCCAATCGCTTTGAGTTGGAGGCAGGTGCTTGCGCTGCGTCATCTTTTGGTCTGCCCTTCCTCCATCAGTTCACCGCCGCCACGCCGGATCAGCCTTACGTCGCGATCAGCCTTCACCTCGATACCGCTTTGCTTACCCGCGTCATGCTCAATATGCCCAAACAGGAAGATCGTTGGACCTGCGCCGTGGCAGCAGGGGATCTGAGCGGTCCGGTGGGCGAGCCTTTGGCTCGGCTTGTAGGCCTATTGCACACTCCGGAAGACATCGGAATACTCGGGCTGCATTACGAGAGTGAACTTTACTACCGCCTGCTCCAGAGTCCGATGGGCGATACGCTGCGTCAGATCGGTCAGCGAAACGAGAGATTTCAGCAGATCAAGATGGCCGCCGACTGGCTCGCTTCCAACCATAACGAAGCCGTCAATATTCCTGATCTCGCAGCATCCGCGGGAATGAGCGTGACGTCGTTTCATCGTCACTTCAAGGGCGTGACCGGGTTCAGCCCACTCGCTTTTCAACGCCATATCCGTCTTCTGGAAGCTCGCAAGCTTCTGGCCAGTGGCTCGGCCAACGTATCGAATATCGCTTATGAGGTAGGCTACGTCAGCCCATCGCAGTTCAGCCGGGAGTACAAAAGCATGTTTGGCAACCCGCCCGTAGCTGACTTGCAACGGTAGAGTTTCATGTGTCGGCAGTAAATGATCGTCAACGACTGGATTTTTCCTCTGGCCTGACAGCCACAAAGTCGTCCTCCTCTGTTTTGCACACATCCTAGCATGTACCGGGAGCTGCGTTCTGATCAGTGCCATTTATTTCGCGGCTTCCTCGATCAAATCCGCCGCAACCTCCGGTTTTGAAACCATGACCACATGCGACGCCCCTTCAACGACGACCGTGCGCCTCGAGCCCGCACGGTCGGCCATGAACCCAAGCGCCTTGGCAGGTATATTCTTGTCGCCATCGCCATAGACAAAATAAGAGGGCAGAGATTTCCAGGTAGGTTCACCAGATTTTTCTGTTAGTGCGGCTTCGGTGATCGGCCGCTGGCCAACTGCCATCAGCGTAGCAGCTTCGGCTCGTACGTCGTGAGCAAACTGCTCGTGAAATTTTTCCTGATCAATGTAGAGATCGACTCCGCCTCCAGACAGCTTCACCGGAGGCCAGCGCTTCCCCGAGCGTACCAGCTGGAAACTTGTCCGCCATGTCAGCCGCCGCTTCTCCAGCGTCCGGTGCGAAGGCCGCCACGTAGACGAGCGATTTGACATTATCGTGTCCTTTCGCGGCATTTGAAATAACCTGGCCGCCATAGGAATGTCCGACGAGAACCACTGGTCTGTCGATCCCGTCGACAACATCAGAAACGAGACGCGCATCGCTCGAGGCGCTGCGCAGCGGATTGGCAACCGCAACGGCTTTGTATCCGTCTTGCTGAAGTCGGGTAATCACGCCGTTCCAGCTCGACGGGTCGGCGAATGCGCCGTGAACGAGAACGATGGTAGGCTTTGCCTGTTGCGCAATAGCAGTTCCGGACAGAAGGGCGCTGTATGTGCTGAGGCACGAATGCGGCCAACAGATTGGAATTGGGTTTCTTTAGTTCGCAGAATTTCGTCGGAGCAGCGAGAGGTTCGGCGTTCCTCTATTCGCGACAGACTTTTGCAATCCACGGGTCTATTCAGGCAATCTCCGCAGCGTTACGAATTGCGCTCAATTGACCGGCAGCGAACGACCTGCAAGTTAAGCAAACGCTTGGCTTGAAGGCGGTCCCCCAACTGCTCTTGGCTGCGTGGCGAATTCCAGTGCGACAAGAGGGGCAAAATTGCGCAATCGGCTGGTCCCGTTGGTCAAGCTGACAAATCGGGAGGTGAATGATTGGCTGAAGTGGGTTTGGGGCAGACAATCGGACCTGCGATCGTCCTGATGGGAGCCGCTGTTGTCGCAGTGCCGCTTTTTCGGCGGCTCGGTCTGGGGTCAGTGCTGGGCTATTTTGCTGCCGGTGTGCTGGTCGGCCCCTCATTGCTTGGCCTGTTTACCGACACGCTGTCCATCCTGCATTTCTCCGAGCTTGGCGTCGTAATGTTCCTGTTCGTGATCGGGCTTGAATTGCGCCCACTCAAGCTATGGGCGATGCGTGGGCAGATTTTCGGACTGGGATTGGCGCAGGTCGCGCTTGCGATCGCAAGCCTTGCGCTGACGGGAATGCTGGTTTTCGGCCTGTCCGGCCCGGTGGCTTTTATTGCCGGCGCGGGCTTCGTTCTTTCATCGACAGCCGTCATCATGTCGGTCCTGCAGGACCGTGGGGAGATCTCAAGCGCCGAGGGTCAGAAATCTGTCTCCATTCTCCTTTTCGAGGATCTGATGATCGTGCCGCTTCTGGCGGTCGTCGCCTTTATGTCACCCCTGTCGCAGGGGCAATCGGGCTGGACCGATGTGCTCATGGCGCTTGGCGCGCTATTGGTTCTTCTGGCCGTTTCGAAGTGGGGCCTGAACCCCTTTTTTGCCTTGCTTGCAAAAACGCGGACGCGTGAAGTGATGACGGCAGGTGCACTGCTGGTCGTGCTCGGGGCCGCGTTGCTGATGGCAGTCGTTGGCCTTTCCATGGCAATGGGCGCATTCCTTGCCGGTGTCATGTTGTCGAGCTCCAGCTACAGGCATCAGATCGAGACTGATATCGAGCCTTTTCGCGGCCTGCTGATGGGGCTGTTCTTCATGGCCGTCGGCATGTCGCTCGACCTTGCGGTCGTTCTCGCAGACTGGTCGCTTCTCCTCGCCATGCTGATCGCTTTCATCATTGCCAAAGGAGCCGTGGTCTATGGGGTCGCGCGCGCGTTTGGCAGTTCCGGTCATCAGGCGCTGCATCGCACCTCGATGTTCCTGCAGGGCGGCGAATTTGCTTTTGTTCTCTACGCAGCCGCGGCGAGCGGGGGCGTGATCGACGCGCGGGAAAATGCCTTGTTCACCACCGTTGTGATCTTTTCAATGGCCCTGACGCCCATACTGATGATCGCAGCCGAAAGCTTGCTGAGAAGCAAGGCATCGATGGAAGGCGTCGAGGCTGCGCACGATCTGCATGGACGGGTGCTGATTATCGGGTTCGGCCGCTTCGGGCAGATCGCATCGCAATTGCTGCTGTCCAAGGGCGTCAGTCTGTCGGTGATCGATATGAATCCCGATCGTATCCGCGAAGCAGGACGGTTTGGCTTCAAGGTCTTTTTCGGTGATGGCACCCGCCTCGACACGCTGCGACATTCGGCAGCCGGATCGGCCGAGGCATTGCTGATCTGCATCGATGACCCCAAAGCTGCCATGCAGATCGTGACATTGGCGCAGCACGAGTTCCCGCAGGCAAGGATCCTGGTGCGCAGCTTTGATCGCGCCCATGCGGTGGAACTGATCCGGGCTGGGGTCGACTACCAGATCCGCGAAACGGTAGAATCCGCCTACATGATGGGAGCGGAAGGGCTGCGGGCGCTGGGGTATGCTGAGTTCGATGTGGAGGAGGCCGCAGATGATGTGCGTCAGCGCGACAATGAACGGCTGTCCGAGCAGGTACAGGGCAATGACATGTCCGGCCGCGGCCGGTTGCATGTCCAGCCCGTTCCGGAACCGTTCGGCAAAGCGTCCATGCAAAAATAGCGGTGAAAGTGTATGCAAATGCGAACGGTGAGGGTTGCGATTGCAGGGTTCGGGGGCGTGGGTCGGGCCACGGCGAGCCTTCTCCTGTCGCGGCGCGCGCGTTATCGCCAAGTCTATGGGGTCGACATCCGCCTGGTTGCGGCCTGCGGATCCCGGGCCGGCTTAAGCGACGATCGCGGTCTTGGAGAAGACCAGCTCGGCGCGCTTGAGGATGGTCTCTCCGGTCCGGCTTTCATAGAGGCGAGCGGAGCCGATCTTCTCATCGAAGCCGGCCCGAGCGATTTTCGTACCGGCGGCCCGGGGCTTGGCTACATTCGTTCTGCCCTGTCTGCCGGGCGTGACACGATCGTCGTATCCAAGGGTGCGCTCGTCCACAGCGGAATAGAACTTCGCCAACTTGCGAGAAGATCGGGCGCCCTCCTGAAGCTCAGCGGCGCGGCGGCGGCGGCCCTGCCGACGATCGATCTCGTTGATCACAGCCTCAAGGGCTGCACGGTGCTCAAAGTCGAAGGCATTCTAAATGCCACGACCAACTACCTGCTCGACGCCATGATGACACGTGGGATCGGCTTTGACGCTGCCTTGCGCGAGGCGCAGCTCGGCGGCTTTGCCGAAACCGATCCGCGAAACGACACGGAAGGGTGGGATACCGCCTGCAAGCTGCTGATCCTCGCCAATTTCGGCCTCGACGCCGACCTGACGATGAATGACCTGACCGTCGAGGGTATTCAGTCGGTGTCCGGCGAGCGTATCGAGGCATGGCGCAGGGAGGGGCTCGTTCCAAAACTTGTCGGCAGTCTCACGCGGGCTGACGGCACATTTAGCGCCGCCGTTGGCATCAAGGCCTATCCTCTCTCCGATCCATTCGCGAACATTCGCGGAAAGGACAAGGCAATCCGCATCGTCACCGACGCGATGGGGGAAACGATCGCGATCGGATCCGGCAAGGAGCCTCTGGCCACAGCCGCTGCTGCGCTGAAGGATCTCGAACACGTTCTGACGGCGCGGGCCGCAGCACACCTATCTGAGTAAAGGGCTTCACCATGACAAAGCTCAGCTTGCAGGCCATTCGCCATGTCGCGTTCGAAGATCTCGGCAGCTTCTGCTCCAGCTGCCTGCAATGCTGAGGGCGTTCAAACCTGAATGCCTCCCGGCGGTCGTGGCTGTAAGATCATAAGTGCCAAAAGCGCGTCCGATGCAATCTGTGAGGAGGTAAATGACAGGGAGATCGGCTTCTTCAACTCCCCGCCACCTCGTCGCTCGCGATCGCCATTGCGTGCCGGCTGTGAGGCGATCTCGCGGATTTGAACTGATACTCTTTTGTCCACCCGGAAGATGCCATACCTCCGCGCCCGGAATAAAGCCTGGTTGGCATGCAGATCCTCTTGCAAATGGCGTTCCCCATTTTGCGACAGAGCTTCCCAGGATCGAGCACTATCGCATGGCCGGCTGTGATGACACTCTCAACCTGTCGGTGGCAGTTACCCGTGGTGAAAGAAGCTCTGCGCCAAACATCTATCAAAGGACCCATAATGGAAATCGGTATCGACAGTTTTGCAGCTATCCTACCAGATCCGGCGACAGGACAGGTTCCCTCGGCCACCATCCGTATGGCGGAACTGATCGAGGAAGTCGAAGTGGCGGACCGCGTTGGATTGGACGTGTTCGGTATCGGTGAACATCACCGCGCAGAGTTCCTCGACTCCGCGCCGACGATCATACTGGCTGCCGCAGCGGCAAGGACCAGCCAAATCAAATTGACGAGCGCGGTGACAATAATAAGTGCCGCCGACCCTGTGCGTGTTTTTCAGGAATTTGCGACCCTCGATCTAATTTCCAAGGGCCGTGCGGAAATCGTTGTCGGTCGCGGGTCCTTCGTCGAGGCTTACCCGCTCTTCGGCCTGGACACGCGTGACTACGACGACCTTTTCGCGGAAAAGCTGGATCTGCTACTCGCGCTGCAGGAGTCGACGAATGTCACCTGGGATGGGCGTTTCCGAGCACCGCTCAGTGGACAAGGAGTCTATCCGCGTCCCCATCAACAGCAACTACCGATATGGATCGGTGTGGGCGGCACGCCGCAGTCCTTCGCCCGCGCTGGTGCGCTTGGGCTTCCACTGATGATCGCCATCATAGGCGGAAGCTTTGAGCGCTTTCGGCCGCTCGTCGATCTCTATCGAGAAGCTGGTAAACGAGCAGGGCACAGCCCCGAAGTGCTCAAGATCGGCATTCACGCGATGGGCTTCGTCGGCGAAAGCGATGCGGCAGCCAAGGACGCTTTTTTCCCTGGCTGGGCGCATCTGACAGCGAATATCGGACGCGAGCGCGGCTGGTCGCCGCCGACGCGTCAGCAGTTTGAGGTCATGGCGGGACCTGAAGGTGCATTCCTAGTTGGTGATCCGACAACGGTGACAGCCAAAATACTGCAGGCGAGCGAAACACTGGGTGGCACATCTCGCATCACCTTCCAGATGAGCACAGCCGCTCTTGATACTGCAGCGATGAAACGATCGATAGAACTGCTGGGCACTGAAGTGGCGCCGGCGGTCAGAGCGGCACAACGGCTTAATACCCTGGCTTGATCGTAATACGGGGAACCCGAAATGGACATCGAAGATCTGCGGACCTTTGTCGAAGTCGCCGATTCCGGTGGTGTATCGCCCGCGGCGCGCCGGTTGGGGGTATCCAAGTCGATGGTCAGTCGGCGGCTTGCACGGCTTGAGATGGAGCTCGGCGTTCAACTTCTTGCGCGCACAACGCGCGGTGCGGGCCTGACCGAGGCGGGCGTTACGTTTCGCGATTTCGCGGCGAAGACCTGCACCGAAATAGACATTGCTCGCGAAACGATTTTGCCCGAAGGCGACCTTCGTGGGCGCTTGAGGGTTTCCGTTCCGCTGACATCGGGCCCAATGCACTTTGCCTCCGTGCTTGCAGAAATGGCGCGCCGTCACCCGCAGCTTCAAATCCATTCCGAATATAGCGACCACTGCGTCGATCTGGTTGCAGAAGGGTTCGACTGCGCAATCCGCGTCGGCGCGTTGCGTGATTCAAACGTGATCGCCAAGCGCGTGGGCGAGATTTATTTTAAGCTCGTCGCCAGCCCCGACTATATCAGGGTTCATGGCTCACCTAAATCGCCAGGCGAAATCGCGACCCACCAAGCCCTATTGGGTATCGAGGCCTGGCGGTTCCTGGAAGGCGACAAGATCATCACTGTGCAGCCACAGGGACGCTTCAGCTCCAACAATGGTGCGGCGATCGCCAAAGCCGCAGCGGAGGGGCTCGGCATTGCTTGGCTTCCGGACTGTGTCACCCAAACATATCTTGCCTCAGGCGCGCTCGTCCCGATCATGACGCGCTTTCCGCTGCCCGTCGGGGATGTTCATGTTGTGAGGCCATCCAGCCCCCATCCACCGCGCAAGGTGCGTATCCTTTCCGAATTTCTCATCGCATCTTTCGAAAAACTTCGCGGGGCGTCGGGTGCGGAAAACCGATCACCCAACCTTGATCACTCGCCCACATCTTTCAACAGTTCGTCGGGTGCGGAACTCCGCCTGGCGATAAATAACTCCGTTTCAGATGATGCCGTCAGAGAACTGCAGCAACCAATTCACTCCGCGATGTAAATCGCCAACCAGATAAGAAAGGTGTCCGCACATGAGCTGGAACCCCGCAATCGAACCAGGCTGCCCGGACGAGGTTGGCATCGACGCGATCGAGACCCTCATCATTCCCCGCGCTCGCGACCTCGGCGGCTTTGAGGTCCGGCGCGCCCTGCCAGCCCCGAAGCGACAGATGGTGGGACCATTCATCTTTTTCGATCAGGCAGGACCGGCCGAACTCCTAACAGGCCAGGGCATCGACGTCCGTCCTCACCCTCATATCGGGCTTGGCACGGTCACATACCTCTATCGCGGCGACTTTCACCACCGCGACAGCACCGGAGCCGACCAGATCATCCGTCCTGGTGCGTTGAACTGGATGGTCGCGGGCCGCGGTGTTTCCCATTCGGAGCGAACATCCGCCACCGCCCGAACCGGGCCGAACAGCCTCTTCGGGATCCAGACCTGGCTCGCCTTGCCGGAAGAGAACGAGGACATGGCGCCAACGTTCAACCACTACGGTGAGGATTTACTACCGGTGATCGAGGATCACGGGGTGTCGGTTCGGCTCATTCTCGGCAACGCCTACGGCAAGACCGCTCCCGCAATCATGTTTTCTGAGACATTCTATGCCGATGTCACGCTGGAGGCAGGAGCTCGCCTGCCGATGCCAGACAATCACGAAGACAGAGGCATCTATATCGTCGAAGGCTCGATCTCGATCGCTGGTCAGGAGTTTGAGGCACAGCAGATGATGGTCTTCCGCCCCGGTGACAGGATCACGGTTGCAGCAGGACAGAAAGGCGCTCGCCTGATGATCTTAGGCGGGGCTACACTGTCTGGACCGCGCCACATCTGGTGGAACTTCGTCGCTTCGTCGAAAGAGCGAATTGAGGAAGCCAAGGCTGAATGGCAGTCGCAGAAATGGGGCGAAGGCCTGTTCGACCTGCCGATCGACGATCGCGACGAGCATATACCGCTTCCGGAATGACGACAGTAGCGCGATCGCCCTGGCGCGGTCGATCAAACCGAACCGCATTCACGACCTCGTCGTGTTTCGGCAGAAATGGAGTAAGTAAAATGAGCAATAAATGGCCCCGCCTCGACTACCTCAGCTGGCGCGAGACGTGTTCCGCCCTGCACCTTTATCTGCAGGTCGTCGGCAAATACCGGCTGGCTCATACACCGTGGCTCAACCATTCCTGGAACGCGACTTTCTACGTGACCCCTTCCGGTCTGACGTCCTCTCCAATTCCTGATGGCCCCGGCATCGAGATTGTGATCGACTTTCACGACCATGCCGTAGTGGGCACGAGCGGCGACGGACGCCGGGCTTCGTTTGCGCTGGGGGCGTCTACCGTCGCTGAGTTCCATGCCAATTTCACCCATCTGATCTCCGAACTCGGCGGCAATCCCGACTTCCATGGCCAGCCAAATGAAGTGGCGGACCCCGTGCCGTTCGATGAGGACCATCGGGAACGTTCGTATGACCGCGAGGCCGTCCAGAATTTTCATCAGGTCTTGATGGCGATAGACCGTGTATTCAAAGCGTTCCGGACATCCTTCATCGGGAAATCCAGTCCTGTACACCTTTTCTGGGGCAGCTTTGATTTAGCCGTCACACGGTTTTCGGGGCGGCAGGCGCCAATCCATCCAGGCGGCATACCAGCACTGCCGGACAACGTGGCGCAGGAGGCCTATGACCGCGAGGTATCTTCGGCGGGCTTTTGGCCGGGAGGTGGCGGCATCGATTATCCCGCATTCTATGCCTATGCCTATCCCGCACCGAGCGGTTTCAGGGCTGCGTCTGTTCGGCCTGATGCGGCATTCTGGCATGAGGGCCTGTCGGAGTTCATCCTTCCTTATGAGGCGGTCCAAGCTGCAGCCGATCCTGACGAAGCGCTACTGGCGTTTCTTGTGTCGACTTACGAAGCAGCCGCCGAACTTGGAAATTGGGATCGCGACCAGCTTGAGTGCACGCACGGGCAGCGGGGCAAAGTTCGGGAACTGAATGCGAAGGTTCCGGAGACGGCCGCTTCTTCGGTTAGCGAGGAAGTGGAACGGGAGGACGGGGCGTCGAAAGGGCGGTACCGGATCGTGGTAGAGGGCGTCGAGGCGGAGATGACCTACAGCCGAGCTGGCACACAACTCATCATCATCGATCACACCGACGTCCCCGCGGCCTTACGGGGGAGAAAAGTTGGTGAGCGGCTTGTGCGCCAGGCGGTCGAAGATGCCCGACGCGAGGGTGTTTTTATCATTCCCCTTTGCCCGTTTGCGAAAGCCCAGATTGAGCGACATCCTGAATGGCAGGATGTTCTTCGAAAGTGAGCAGAATATCCGCATTGGAGAATAGCATGCAGGAAGAAATCGACCCGATCCTGGAGGCAGATAAGATCCTGATGGCCGCTGTCGATGAAGCCATCGACAGCGCTGTTAGAAATGCTGGACCTGAACTTCAGCGATTTGGTTCACGCGTCTCACCCCGTGATTACTTCGCAGATGGCGTCCTGCGCCACCTGTTCTTTCGTTTGTGCGGAGCCGACCCGACAACAAACACGGGGGGTGATCCCGAAACGGCATGGAAGATTTTGTATGGAGGGCGCAGCGTCGCCCGTCATTGGGAAAGGGAACGCGGCAGTCCGGCGACGTTGCGGATAAAGAAAGACCGCCCGGAGGATATCGACAAGGACAGAACCGAACGACAGCAACTGGCACTCTCGGCACAGAACTTCGCGTTGACAACGGTTGTCCGAGCTTTGGTCGATCACGCGCGCACTTCGGATCCAGCAATCAAAGATCGCCTTGAAGCAGTCATCGACGCACGCCACGCGAGACTTGTGTCCGTATCCGATACCGACCGCGAGTTTACCGAGAGAGCAAAAACCTACCTGTCGCTCCTAACCAGTCGACCGGACTAGGCGCACCTGCGCAATCGGAGCCTCAAAAGTTTATGGAGTTCAACATGAACGAAACTTGCCCTGTTCTTACACCTTCTCAAAGAGAGATCGTCGACGTCATCAAGAATGCGGACGACGCACTGGCGACTGCGGTTTCTTTGGCTCTGGACGAAGCGGTTAAAAAAGCTGCCGAAAATATGAGAGCAATCGGCCAGGAGGAATCCGCGCCGGCGATGCAATATTTTGAGAGCGTCATTCATCAAAGAATGTACTGCCTGATGTGCGGTGCGGATCCGGACACACTCGAAGGCGGCAATCCCGACATCGCCTATCACGTCATCCGCAACAGTCAGAATATCGCCAGGCACTACTGGTCGGCGGATATAGAGCCCTACCCACCCAAGTAGGAGGCGGTAGCGCGAAAACCACCGGCGGGGAGGTGTTGAGCATCGATCAGCGCGCCGGCGTGATCTCCAAGATTTGGAGATTTCGTGGCACTTCTAGGAGATAAGCCATGGTATCAGACGCAGGTCTCACCGGCAAAAATCGTCAAATCGTAGACCGAGTGATTGACATCGGGAAAAACCAATTCCGCATACTGGAGCAAGGAGAAGGGCCAGCAGTTCTTTTCGCCCACGGCTTCCCGGACACGGCCGACACATGGCGGAGCCAGATGCACGCTCTTGCGGAGGAAGGTTACCGGGCTGTAGCGCTGGACATGCGCGGATTCGGGGCAAGCTTTTCACCTTCGGAGGTTGAACAATACACATCCCCCTACATTGTCGGCGATCTGGTCGGCGTGCTGGATGCGCTGGAGATTCCAAGTTGCACTCTCGTGGGACATGACTGGGGTGCAGATCATGCCCAGAAGGCAATGCTGATGCGGCCGGACCGGTTTAAAGCCCTTGTCAGTGTGAGCATTCCCTACGCGCCTAGGGGAGAGACAAGCCTCAACGACAGCTTGCGTGATCGAGGACTGGGTGATCGCTATTACGCACTGGCGTTTGACAATCCAGATACAAGTAAGCAGTTCCTGCCCGCGGGGAAGACTATCGCGAGCGTTCTGTATTGGCTTTCGGCGAGCCCGCCGCCGGAGCAGCGCTGGGACCCGATCGACCCTGCAAAGCATATGCTCCGCCCTGCCCCCGTAGCCGCTCCGGATTGGGCCGACCCCAACTATGTCCGCCGTACAATTGCTGCTTTTGAGCACTCAGGCTTCGAAACAGGTCTGAACTACTACCGCGCCGTTCCTCATACATTCGAACTCATGTCGGCGTAAAAAACGCCGTCATTCGACAGCCCAGTCTCTACGTCTGGGGTGCAGCGGACGGGCTGTGTCAATTCTTCCATTCAAGCAACCCCACAGTGCATGACATGCGCGCGAGTCAGCCCGGACTGGTGGATGTTGTCCGTCTCGAAGACACGGGTCATTGGGTACAACACGAGGCAGCAGATCGCCTGAATGCCGAACTGCTCGAGTTCCTTCGCACCCATGCTCCACGGGAGATCTGAATTGACCTTGCTTTCTGCAATACGCGCCGGCGATCTCGCCAAAGCTAGAGATCTCATCCTGTCAGGGGCAGATGTGAATGCACGCGACGCAGACGGATTTACGTCGCTGATGATCGTTGCCGGGTCGGGACAGCCGCAGATGGTGGAATTGCTGCTGAATGCAGCAGCGGATGTTTTGATCCTTGAGCCGCGCATGGGCGCGACAGCGCTTCACAAAGCCGCTCAATCCGGCAATCGTGAGATAATAAAGCGACTTCTGGACAACGGCGCTTTTGTTGATCAGCAGTCACCCGTATTGGGGAATACAGCATTGATGGATGCCGTCTTACACAAGCAGGAAGATGGTGTAAGGACGTTGCTCTCCTATGGCGCCAAGACTTCAATCCGAAACCACTGGGACCAAACGGCTCTTGACCTCGCCGAGAATGATGGCCTCGATTCAATCGCGCGGCTGATCCGTGATAAAGTCAGCGCCAATGAAGCAAAAGTCCTGCGATCTGATCTGGTACTTGCCGCAAAAACGGGTGACGTCGGAGAAGTGAAACGGTTAATTGCGGCCGGCGTCGACGTCAATCAACGGATGCCAATCACCGGGACGCACGACGACGACTATACTCCAGTGGGGATCGCCGCGCGAGAAGGGCATGCCGAAATTGTGGCCCTTCTCAGGGATGCAGGTGCAGACGTTCGGCAGGTCGTCGGCCTGATGAAAGGTACACCTTTCCATGAAGCGGCTTATTTCGGGCATGCAGATGTGATCAATGTACTTTCCCAAACCGGAAGCGAAACGGCAGAGCAGCCGGACGTGGATGCACAGGGACCGTATAATGGTCTAACCGCACTCCATGACGCTGCGTGGCACGGTCACCTTGACGCTGTGAGATCGTTGATCAAGGCTGGCGCGCGACTCGATCTTCTGGGTCACGCAGGCCTCACGCCCAGAGCACTGGCGCTCCAGTACGGATATAACGATATCGCATCGTTGCTCGTTGAACGGAATGAGAGCACCTGAACTCATAGTCGGTTTCCGCCAGCGGACATGACCTTGACCACGCCCGGCTTTTGGCACCGAATAACCGCGTTCATCGTGGCGACCGAAGCAACGGTTTCCATCTGCTACCAGGCGACTTTCAGTTCCGCTCGGAAGTAGTTGCTGTCACGGCCTCCGGCGTTGCGAAGCGTCGAACCGACCTGGTAATGAACCGCTTCTACCGAGCCGGTAAGATTTTGATTGAACCTATAGTCGGCCCTCAACTGAGCGTAGGCGCCCGTCCACGGATCTCCTCCGCCTGCGGTCCCGGCAACCGGGATGCTCGGCAAGGTATAAACGGCGTCGTCCGTCGTCTGGCGCCACAGCAGACCGACCCCGGCCAGTAAGGTCAGGTCCTCGATCGGCTGAACGGTGATCGATGGCTTGAGGTGGATGAGGTTGGCGTATCCGGTATGCCCGCCAAGCGAGAAATAGAATCCGTTTGGAAACAGCGGATTGAAGGTGCCAAGCGTGCTATCATCCGCATTCCGGTCACCTGAAGCCATGTCGAACTGCAGACCGATCCTGGGCGACCAAGTGACTCCCTCAAAGGTATACCCCGTCCTCGCCCCGAACGCCCAAGCCTGAATATCGGCCGAACCCACCTGTCCGACCTGGCCCATCGCTTCCGCGTCCCAGTCGAAGCCGGCATACGTCCCGGCCAACCGGAAATCGAGCACATGCCTTTCCTCGTCTCCCGATGCGGTTAAGAAACTGGCGTCCTTGCGTTGGTAGAGCGCGTAATAGGCGGAAGCCTCTGTCGACGGGGACAGTTGTCGCTCGATCCTGCCGCCACTGAACCGCAGATCGCTGCTTGACTGATCATCGAAAGGATCGTCATCCCGATACTGGACAGGCTGACTGACAAGACCATAGAAGCGCCATGTCTCCGTTTCCCACCCGGCCCACACCGCATCGAACGACTGGCGGACATTCGGCCCGTCACGCGTCGACACGAAACGCTCTAGGTCGAACGCGAAGTCTTGCCGGCCGATCCTCGCACTGAACGTTCCCGCGTCAGTCTCCTGCGTATACCCCATGAATGCGAGCCGAAGGTCAAATCTGTTTGCATCGTTGGGGCCGACTGCCGTCTTGTCGATGGCGCGCACATCTTCAAACTGCGTAAACAATTGCCAGTTTTCATTCAGGTGAACGTCGATATGAAACTGCGCGCGCTGCAATCCGTAAGCATCGCTTGGGTTTGTCGCCACCGTTCCGAACGCCGGCGCATAGCTGGTTTCAAAGATTTCTCGCAGGTTGAACCCTAACGAAATATAGCTGTCGGGATTGGAGGAAAATAACGGGATGTATTTGAGGCGATCCAGCGGTTGCGTCCGTAGTTCTGCATCCGCGAAAGGCGACCAGTCCTCCTTCGAGCGGTCGGGTTTCATCACGGGCCGCTCCGCCGCATTTGCATCGTCGTTGGCGAGGGCAAGCCCGTGCTCCATATGAGAGAGGATGATGAGAGCCAACGATAAAACAAGTCTCCTTGCCCAGTGCGTGAAGCCAGTGAGGTTCAACTGTGGCCTCCTGCATCGGTCGCCGGCGGCCTGCCATTGAGTGCCTAGATTTGAGTCGATCGATCCTGCGAGGTTCATTTCGGTTGTTCGATGCGGCATGTTTTGAAGAGACGACGAGGAAAGACGGATCGTCCGCGTTGTTCCGGTGCCTCCATCGGCTTCCTCGTCGTCGCGGCCATCACTAAAGACCCGCTGGGGCGTTCGTCACCGGTGTATTAAGCAACTGCTGTTCCCACATGTAGGCGATGCCGCTGCCAGCCATGTGCGATATCAGTACCTCGGTCAGTTCCTCGACATGCTCGGTACGAGCCCAGTCCCGCTGCCATTCGCTTGCCAAGGCCATCCACGTCATCATATTGACGCCGGCTGCGATCATGCGCTGTATGGCGACCTGGTGAGACTCAACGGAGCTTCCGCCCGATGCGTCGGTGATGACGGTCACGTCCCAGCCTTCGCCAGCGGCCTGAATTGCGGGCATCGCAACACAGACTTCCGTCCAGAGGCCTGCGATGATCAGTTGCTTACGCCCGGTCGCCTTGACGAGGTCCACCACCGTCTTGTCTTCCCATGTGTTGATCCAGGTCCGGTCGATCACTTCCTGCCCCGGGAAGACATCAGTGATCTGCTTGAAAAGCTTACCGCCGCGATCAGCGATTACACTGGTGAGGATGGTCGGAACATTGAAAGCTTTTGCCACCTTGGCCAGCGCAGTCGTGTTGTTGACGACAGCCTGAGGGTCGTGACTATTAACGTTGGTCAGCTGATAGGGCTGATGATCGATGAGGACGAGAACAGAATCTTCGGGACGAAGGAGAGAATCTAGGCCGTTACGAAAGGTCATGGAATACATCCTATATTGGTGGTTCGTTGAGGGATGTTGCAAGGATGCCCTCGTCGGAGAGTCATCTGCGAGGAACCTGTCATTCTCTTCTCCAGCCCGGTAGTCCCTGGCCGTGTGAAGCTGTGTTGCAAGAGGAGGAACGCGAAGTGGAAATAGAGGATCTGAGGATATTCGTTGAGGTCGCCGATGCGGGCGGAGTCTCTTCAGCAGCGCTGCGACTGGGTATTTCCAAATCCATGGTCAGCCGGAGGATCACGCAGCTCGAAGCGGGACTTGGTGCACAGTTACTTGCGAGGACGACCCGTGGTGTAGCGTTGACAGAAGCGGGGGCCACATTCAGGGAGTATGCGGCCCGGATTTCTGCCGAACTGGATGCGGCGCGGGAAACGATCCTGCCAGCCGGTGAGCTTCGAGGCCGCATGCGCGTAGCCGCACCACTATCATTTGGCCCGACGCATTTTGCTCCTGTCCTCGCCCAGATGGCGCGCCGATACCCACAACTACATATCACTTCGTCCTATACTGATCGCTTCGTAGATCTCGTCGGAGAAGGTTTCGATTGCGGAATTCGGGTAGGCTATCTGCAAGATTCGAACCTCGTCGCAAGACGTGTCGGACCGCTCTATGGCAGATTCGTTGCGAGTCCTGCCTACATCGAGGCTCACGGCGCTCCCGAACGACCGGAAGATATTGTGACCCACCAGATCGTAATGCGGGAAGCCGAAACGTGGCAATTGATGGATGGCGAAAAAGTTGTCACGGTGCGTCCCCAGGGACGCTTTGTAGCCGACAACGCGGTATCGCTTATGGCGGCTGCTCTGGAGGGGCTCGGGGTGGCCCGTCTGCCGGAACCGCTCGTCGCGGGTCATATTTCCTCGGGCGCACTGGTGCCCGTCATGTCGGGTTATCCGATCCCGCCGGCCGGCATCTTTGTTGTAAGGCCACCTGGCCAGTATCCCTCTCGAAAAGTGAGGGTCCTCACTGATATGCTCATCGAATGTTTTGGAAACCCGCCCATTGGTGACGGCGCGGCAAGGTTGGACAAAGAAGAAGAATGATTGGCGCAAGGGTAGCGTTCACCTTTTGAAATCGATCGGATCGCTTCCACTGCTTGCGTCGGAGCGGAATTCTCGTCGTCAGCTGCCTCGTCGGTTGGCAGCACCAATCCTCTCATCCAGAAACGCCTGAGGCCGGTCATGCCGAGTACGAAGAGCCCGACAGAACCGTCGCTCGTGTGTGTGTTGTCTCGAAGCGTGCTTCGGGCGCTACTCCACCCTGTGAACCGGGAACATGCAATATGAGGATTCTTCTGGTTGAGGATGAGACGGAATTCGCCAAGGCAATGCGCGGCGCGCTGGAGCGCGATCGTTTCGTCGTCGATTGGGCGGATAATCTCGAGCTCGCCAGTGAAGCGTCGCGCTCCGGGGTGCACGAACTCGTCCTGCTCGATCGCACACTGCCGGACGGCGACGGCCTCAGCCTCATACCCCAGCTGCGGGCAGACAATCCGGGCGTGCCGATCATCGTCTTGAGCGCCCGGGGGGAGCTCGCCGACCGAGTAGCCGGGCTCGACAATGGCGCCGACGATTACCTAGTGAAGCCTTTCGACCTGGAGGAAATGCTTGCTCGCATCCGGGCCGTGCAGCGCCGCCCGAACGAACTTGCACCGGACGAGATCGTCGTCGGTGACCTCGTGTTCGACGTGGCTTTTGGCGAAGCACGGGTTCATGGAACTCAGCTGATCCTGCAAAGGCGTGAAGTAGCAGTGCTCACCGCACTGATGCGGCGGCGCGGGCGCGTTGTCCCGCGCGAGACGCTTGAGGAAGCAGTGTACGGCTTCGACGACGCTATCCAGTCGAACACACTCGATTCCCATATCTCACGCCTGCGTCGAAAATTCAGCGATGCTGGCGCCGGCGTCGAGATTCATACGGTCAGAGGGGTGGGTTATTTGCTCAGGGCTAAGGATTGAAGCGCCGTCAGCCATCATTGAAGACGCGCCTTGTCACCAGGCAGCTGATCCTCCAGTTTCTGACGGTCGCGGCCGCCGCCATCGGATTCATCATCTTTTTCGTCAATTCGGCTGTTGACGGGATGTATGTCGAGGAGGCCGTCGTAAAAGTCGCCGCAAACTCGATCGTCCGAGATGCTGCCGGTGCCCCAAGAGTGGAAGTGACGCCCGAGCTGGCGAAACTTCGCGAGGAATCGCCGGATCTCTGGTTCGCGGCCCGGCTTGGCGACGGCAACGTGGTTGCCTTCGGCCAGGTGCCGGCGGAGTACGCTCCGCTCGTTCCCCACCTCGACAAACTGTCTTCGGCAGACATGCGCGGGCAGCGCGCGCCATTTACCCTTTCCGCCTTGGTTCGACAGGAATCCGGCCCCGCAGGCGAAATGAAGATTATTGCGCATGGTCGGGTCCAACCTTTCACGGTGCTCATCACCATTGCATCCAATATCGTAGCCACTACCATTTTCCTCGCCCTGGCTCTCGTCTCCATCGTCGCGACGCCCATGATCGTCAAGCGCGCTTTAGCCGGTGTCATAAAGACTGCGGAGGAAGCGAAGCGGATCGACGCCGGGAGTCGCGGCATCCGCCTTTCGGAAGACAAGGTTCCACGTGAGATCGGCCCGCTCGTCCGCGGCGTCAATGAAGCCCTCGACCGCCTCGATGAAAGTTATAATCGTCAGCACCGCTTCATTGCTTCGGCTGCCCACGAGCTGCGAACGCCGATCGCTATATTGAGAATGAAGATTGACGCTGCGACCGACAAGGGCCTGCGATCGCTCTTGCCAGACGTATCACGGCTTGCCACCCTGTCCGAGCAACTGCTCGATCTTCACCGCTTGGACAATGGCGCGCCGAGTGACCGGATCGACCTCGTTGCGATCGCCCGGCTTGTCGCTGCGGACCTGGCGCCGGTGCTGATCGCATCAGGCAAGGCGGTTGAGGTGATCGTTGAGAAACCCCGAATGATCATGGGCAATAGCGGCTCGATAGAACGCGCGCTCATAAATCTCATCCAGAACGCTGTCGAGCATGGCGGAGACGAGGTGATCGTGCGGGTCAACGGCCCCTCCGTGGCAGTGGAGGATAACGGGCTGGGCATACCGGGAGACCACCACGAGCGGGTGCTTGAACCCTTTCATCGGCTGCGGCCGCGCTCTTCCGGTGCTGGCCTGGGTCTCAACCTCGTCAAACAGGTCGTGGATCATCATGGCGGCCGCATCACGATTGCGGATGGCCCCAGCGGCGGCGCGATTGTACGACTAGAGTTTCCTGCGGTGTCGTAGCCGAGAGAGCCAATGTTGGCGCAATATTTCCCTGTGAAAATGCATTTTTGGATGGAGAGGGCAGGACATGCCTTCCTCATGTAAGCGGTCCTACCGCTCGGTGAGTTGCGACCACGGAGGGCCCTTTGCTCACCTGAGGTTCAGCATGATCACAAATGACAGATGGCGACGACCCGGCTGGTTAGAAACCCTGACCGGACTTATTGCATATAGAATGCTTATTTTTCTATTCGCCCTGCTGATGGGACTTCTGCCAAGCAATGATGCTGTGGTCTTGGGAGTTGTCGGCTCGACGGCACATATCTGGCCTGGTTCGGCGCCAATGATCCTCAAGGGATCCTCCATGCCGCCGCACGCGGCGGGCTGATGCCGTTTCTGTTGTCCTTTCTGGGCGGCGCCATTTTTACACCTTTCGGCGAGGAAATTCTGTTCAGAGGCGTCGTTGCAAACGCGCTCAACCGTTATGGCGTGTTCGCTGGCGTCGTTCTCAGCTCAATCATATTCGGCCTCGTACACAGCGTGAGCGTCATCCTGCCCGTCGCGATCATGGTCGGTGTTCTTTGCGGGATACTCTTCCGTGCAACAAGATCGGTCTGGCCCTGCGTCATCCTACACTGCGTCTATAACGCGATGAACAGCATCGCGTCGGCAGTCGGCTTCGCACCGATGCAGTAATTGCGCGCGCCGCGACGTCTGCGAACCGCAACCGGGCTTCTCAGTGAGCACTTTTCGGCCTCAAACAATGTTGCCGCAATGTTTGCCTGCTTTTTGGGGCCATGGGCGCGCTTCGGGGTACCGCTCCACCTTCCGCGTGTCGCCGAAGAAACGTCCAACGCTCATTTCTTAAGGATATCACCAGCATGCTGCAGCACCATTCCGTCAAACACCGTCGCTCCTGCGTAACCGCCCTCTCCATGGCCCTCCTTGGCATCGCCTTGTCGGGATGTGTGTCGGCGGAAGAACGGCAGTACAGGGACGCGAATACCTGCCAGAGCTTTGGGGCACCCTACGGGTCTCGCGCTTATACGAACTGCATGCTGGAACAACAGGCGCGGCGCGACAACGCGCAGCGGGAGTCGCTCGAGCAGACCCGACTGACGCAGGAGATCGCACGCAACGCGCAGGATATGGCCGACCGCGCGCGTTGGGAGCGCTGCAGGCGAGATCCTGGCCGGCGTGAGTGCCGCCGATAAAGTCAGTATCGGCAATATCGGCGGACAGATCCGCCGGTATTACCTGTATCGCTTATCTCAACAATCCTGACCTCGGTCCGCAAGGACCTCCATCGAAATCTGACTCCTGGCCTATCGCATCAATACGGGATGGGAGGACCACCCTAACCGGTAGTCTTAGCTCATTTGAGCAGGGACGGCGAAAGACAAAGTTCATCACGTGGAGATGGATATGAAGAAACTGGCAGTCGTGCTGCTCTTAATGACGACTTTATTCCATGGCCCGCACCCAGCCCAGGCGTTCCCGACTTCGGGTATATCTCAACCTCAGAAGTCTCCGCTCACCGAAAACGTGCAGTGGGACAGCGATCGTCGTTGGCGCCCAGAGGGCTAACGATGGCGCGGCTATTTTCGGCGTCATCACCAGTATCGCGACCATGATCGTGGGGTGTGGCGTTATCACCACCGACGCCATCGTCATTCAGGCGCAGCGGCTGTGATTGGCGGCCTTGCGGCTGGTGCCATTATCGGCGGCGCTTTAACCGGGTCGCAGCAGCCTCGGAATGATGAACCACGCAATTACGCAGTTGGCAGCGGCCACGTCAGTTGGTGCTATCGTCGTTATCGGTCTTACCGCGCTTACGACAACACCCTCCAGCCTTCTGACGGCCCACGCCGCCAATGCCAATCGCCGTACTGATAGACCGCGATTTCGCCGGCTGCCCATATGCCACCTGGAGGGATCGGCGCCGGCACACTAGAGGATGCTGAGCTTAAAGCAGATACTCACCGATTTGTTCAGGGGCACTGGCGCGGATGAGATCCCCGCCTATCACCACGTTCGAGAAATACTTAAGCTAAAATATCCAAATAGCGTTCCTCTCCTTGCAACGTTGCGTCGCAAGACTGGTGACTACCAGGTTGCCAAAGAGAGTGACAGGTTCGCCGTGCGGACTTTTGAATGAGGGCGTCATCGCAACGCGCCCCAAAATCGGCCATGCCAGAGATTTCCTCTGACTTCTCTGAACGGGGTCGAGCCACTCCGTCCGCACACGAATCCAGAAGGCGCTGCTTTGGCTCGCCACAATCGCTGAAATAGCCGTTTGGGGGTAAAAATGATCAGAAAAATACTCATCGCGTTAACGACAATCTCTACTTTCTCTGCGGTTCAAGCGCAAACGGCGCAGGAACAGGTCGGCGCCGATCTGATCGTTGTCAATGCGAAGATATTCACCGGCATGCGCGGGCAGACCGAAGCGTCTGCTCTGGCAGTCAAGAATGGCCGCATCTATTCCGTCGGCTCCGATGAATACATTCTCGGTCTGAAGAACTCCGGGACCAAGGTGATCGATGCCCACAGCCGAAGGCTCATCCCCGGCATCATCGATGCTCACATACACGTGCTCAACGACCTGGCCTATAACTACAATATACGATGGGAGGGCGTGCCGACCTTACGCGAGGCCTTGACGATGCTGAGCGAGCAGGCCGCACGCACGCCGGAAGGGCAATGGGTCAAGGTAATCGGCGGTTGGTCGCCCTACCAGTTCGAGGAGAACCGCTTTCCCACATTGGACGAACTGCAAAATGCGGTGCCCGATCGCCCGTTGATCGTCCAGTATGCCTATAATCAGGCGTTCTTGAACAAGCGGGCGATGGACGCACTCGGCGTGGGCACGGACCGTTTCCCGAAGGTGCCAGACACCGAATTCGAAATGGACAGCAACGGCAAACCCACCGGTGTGATCTTCGGCTATACGTGGCTGTTTCTTGCGTTAGAGATGGGGGTGCCGCAGCCAACGTTGGACGAACAGGTGAGTTCGTTGATTAACAGCATTCACGGTCTGAACCGGTTCGGCGTGACTTCGGTCATCGACAACGGCGGCAGGTGGCCATACCCGGAGGCCCAGGAGCGGGTTAGCGTGCTGGCACGCGACAATCGCCTCAATATACGGATGCCCTTCGTGGACTTGCAGCTCGGCAACGGCGGGCCGGTCAACATGGTGGATCTGCATATCGAGGCCGTTACCAAAACGGCGCCGATAGGTGTCGGGCAAAACCTTCACCCCACCCTGGAACATGGGCATGAATATCGGGGAGCGGGCGAGGTCCTGAGCGGGGAAGTCCACGATCACGAGAACTTCGATCGTCCTGCGGTCATCATCGAGCCGGAGAAGATGAAGCACTTCGTCGAGCAGGATGTCAGGAAGCTGGTCGAGCGACGCATCCCGTTCCGCATGCACATCAGCTACAATGAGAACATCACCCCCTTTCTCGTCGCTCTGGAGAAGGTGAACGAAACGGCTCCGCTCGACGGTCTGAAATGGAGCCTCGAACATGCCGAGACCATCACTCCGGAGAACATCGCTCGGGTGAAAAAGCTGGGCGGCGGAATTGCCCTGGACGCCAAGATGGCGCTGCACGCGGATGGTTTTATCAAGACATATGGTCGCGAGAAGGCGTTGCAGACCCCGCGCCTGCGCAAGCTCGTGGACAGTGGCATTCCGCTGGCCATGACAACCGATGCCTTCCGGGCAGCGACATACAATCCGTGGGTCGCTTTAAGCTGGATGGTATCCGGAAAGTCCGTGTCCGGCTCCGAGGTCCTCGCAAGCGACAATCGCCTTTCCCGCGCCGAGGCTCTGAAACTGTTCACCACTGGCGCAGCGTGGTTCATGAACACGGAATCCGAGATGGGCCTGATCGCCCCCGGCAATCTCGCGGATTTCTCTGTTCTCGACAGGGATTACTTTTCCGTGCCGGAGGATCAGATCAAATCCATTTCCTCCGTTCTGACCGTCATGGACGGCAGGGTCGTGTTCGGAGCGCAGGACTATAGCGGCCTGTCGCCACAACTTCCCGCAATCCTTCCGGATTGGTCGCCGGTCAAATATTTTGGCGGCTACTACGGGGAGAAGTAAAACCGGCGGACAGACTGCTCCTTTCTCGCCAGCGGCGGTCCTCACGTCGTAAGACGATTCGCCGCCGGCGGTAGCTTTTTCGATCCCTTCTAAAGCAAACACCGAGCGCGACCCGAAGCCCAACAACACCCACTTGGACCCGACAGGTCTGCCAAGTTTTGAAATTCAGCAGGCAAAACCTTAGATGCCGCTTCGGCTCAATCTGACATCGAAGAGGTGTTGCTGAACTATGAGACAGCTAAACGCATCGAACACCGACAAAGTGATGGCTTTATCGCGCCTAGCTGCTCGCCAGCTCGGCGGCAGGATATTGCATCTGGTTTGGAATCCGTGATCTGACGCGAGGGGGGAAGCCGTAGCGCGTTGCTCACTGCCGAAGGTCTCGGTGGATGTGACGGATGAAGCGCTGGTTTAGCGCAGCCGCTGGTCGGGTGGAGGGCGAGGACGGAAAAGCTTAACGTCCCGATCAACAATGCCGGTATTGCTGGCCAGGAAACGACCAATCCCAGCTATCGATCGATCGATCGTTGACATTCGCACCGTCTACGAGACGAATGTCAACGGCCCGATCCAGGCTTCACCGCCACCGACTTCCGCGGCCATTCCGGTTATCGCGCCGTCGAACAGGCCGCGAAGAGTGTCATCTTTCTCTCAACCCATCGACAAAGATAGGCCCGACCGGCGATTTCTTTTTCGACGAGGAGACCGTTCCCTGGTAATCAGCATGCGCGTGAAGAAGGATCGCAGAGCCACCAGAGGTACACCTCCTCCCCGCTCATGAACTCACCCAGTAACAGCTTGCCGGGAATATGCCCCGGGAGGCTTGCCAACATGGCGAGTAAACGCGACGCTGAATGCGCTCGCCGAGCCGTAGCCGACGCGCTGTGCAATCTCGGCCGTCGCCACGTCCTTGCGGAGAAGTTCCTTCGCAAGTGCCATGCGCCAACCGGTTGCGTACTCCATCGGAGCAACGCCAACCTCACGGCGGAAACGATCGAAGAACGTCGATCGCGACATTGCCGCGTCCTGCGCCAAGGCTTCGACCGTCATACTGCGTCCCGGATCGGCGTGAATTCGGCGCAAGGTCGGTGCCAGCAGCGGATCAGCCATGCCGCGCAAAAGGCCGGGCGGGGCTGCGGCACTACCCGTCGAACGAAGCGCCTCAATGAGCAGCACCTCCAACAAGCGGCGCAGTACCATGTCGCGTGCCGTTCGATCGGCTCTGGTCTCATCGTTGATCATCCGAACGAGAAGCATCAGGCGCTCCTCGCCACTGATATGGATGACCTCGGGCAACAGCGAGAGGAGGAGTGTCTTGTCGTCCGAGCCGAATGCACAATGGCCGACCATCGCCACGACCTCAGCCGGAGCGCTTGAGTCGCCGAGCAGGAACACACCTGGACTTGTCTCTAGACGCTGGGCAAGCGCTCCGCGCGGCGGCGGCTCCAGGCTGCTCATCGTGAACGAGAAAATCTCCGGAACGAGCACGAAGTCGCCCGCGGTCAGCACTATCGGCTCGCGACCGGTGATCGTCATCAGACACTGTCCTTCGACCACGGCGCAATAAAAGGGACTTCCAAGCTCCTTTCGCTCCACGAGCCACTGCCCCCCGCCGGTCACCAGCTTGGAGATCGACGGGCTTGGCTTGAGCAAAGAGACAATTTCGGCTACTGGATCAGTCACATTCGGACTTACACTAATAAGAATTGGACAAATGAAGATAGCATGTCCGACACAAGCAGTCCATCTATAGGCGAGAATATTCCTTGTGGAGACAATCACATGCCAAAGATCCTCATCACCGGCTGCTCTTCCGGCTTCGGTCTTGCCATCGCCAAGACGTTTCTTTCTGAAGGGTGGGACGTGGCTGCCTCCATGCGCACACCGCGCAACGATTTGCTGCCTCCTCATGACAGCCTTAAAATCCTGGCGCTGGATGTGACCGACGCGGAGAGCATCGCGAATGCGGTCGAAGCCGCAGGGCCGATCGATGCTCTGGTCAACAATGCTGGCGTCGGCATGCTCAACGTCCTCGAAGGCGCTGCGATCTCGAAGATCCGCGAGTTGTTCGAGACAAACGTTTTTGGCGCGATGGCCGTGACCAAAGCGGTTCTCCCGCAGATGCGAAACCGCCGATCCGGCGTCATCGTCAATGTCAGTTCCAGCGTTACCATCAAGCCGCTGCCCGCGCTGTCCGTCTATAGTGCCAGCAAGGCGGCCTTGAATGCGTTTACCGAAAGCCTCGCGCTCGAGGCGGGCCTGTTTGAAGTGCGGGCCAAACTGGTCCTGCCAGGCTCTGCGCCGAAAACCGGCTTCGGGAAGAATGCCGTCGCCCGCATGGGCATGAATATCCCCGAACCCTATGCCGCATTCGTTCAGGATTATCTGACGACGCTGCGATCCGGCACTGAATTCACGACGCCGGACGAGGTGGCTCAAGCCGTCTGGCGCGCCGTCACGGAACCGGACGCGCCGATGAAAACTCCGGCCGGCGCGGATGCGCAAACATTGTTTCGCGAAGCGGGTCCATCCGTGATGCAGAAGGACAGCCGGTCATGAACAACCTGATCGATCTTTCGCGACATATCCCCACGCCCGAGGCCTCACTCACCGTCGCTTACACGCCGATCCGTCTGCCGATGGATGGCCGTCAACCGCTTGAACTGCGGCTGACCGCGCCGGCGGTCGGAAGCGATCTGCCGATCGTGCTGCTGTCGCACGGATTTGGGCCGTCCAACTATCTCCCCTCGAAAGACGGCTATGCGTCGCTCGCACAGTTCTGGGCCGAGCGCGGTTTTGCGGTGATCCAGCCCACGCACGCCAGTTCGCGTGTCGGCGGCCTGCCCGCCGACGCACCCGGTGCGCCTTTCTTTTGGCGCGAGCGCGTCGAGGAGTTAAAAGTAATCCTCGATCACTTGCCTGAGGTGGAACGCCAAGCGCCTGCCGTTGCAGGACGGATGGATCATTCTCGGATCGCGGCGGCCGGTCATTCCTTCGGCGGTCACACCGTCGGCCTGCTGTTGGGCGCCCGCCTCAATGAAGAAAGCTTTTCCGATCTGCGCATCTCAGCCGGCATTTTGTTGGCGGCTCCCGGGCGCGGTGGAAAAGACATGACCCAGGAAAGCGCCGCTCGCTTCCCGTTCTTCGACGTCAATTTCTCGACGATGGCGACACGCAGTCTTGTTGTCTGCGGTGAAGCCGACGATCCGCATTTCACCACGCGCGGGCCGGAGTGGCATGCGGATGCCTTTTATGATGCGCCGGGCGCTGACGCCCTTCTGACGCTGCACGGCGTTGGCCACGGACTTGGCGGTATCGCTGGTCTCGATGCCAAGGAAACCGAGATCGAGGCGCCGGACGTGTTGGAAGCCACGAAGCGGCTGACAGCTGCGTGGCTGCAGACAGCACTGGGGGCGGATGTCGATGCATGGACCGGCGCGTGCCTGGCGCTCGAGACCCAAGCCGCCTCGCTTGCAGATGTTACGCAAAGCTAGCTTTGGAGAATTCCGTCGCCGGGCCGCTCGCTGATTAGCCTAGAGCCAGTTCCCGCCGGCGGACATGACCTTGACCACGCCAGCCTCTTGTCACTTTTGACGTCGTTCCGTGCGCTCGGTGTAAGACGGGAGCTTCCCTGTCGCCGGATCGGGAGGATGGCCGCAAAGCTGTCACTGCCAATTTTCGTGAAAAGCCATCGCAATACGGTGGATCAGTTGACATCGCCTCCGATTGAGAAGGCCGTAAGCCCATCGATCAGCTCTTGCTGCCGTAAAGTGCTTCTGCAGCTACCGGTATCAATCGGCAGACCGCTTAGCTCCTGCAGCCGCGTACCCCAGTTGCACATACTAACAAGCACAGGTTCCAAGGATTTTCCCAGCTCCGTGAGCTCGTACTCCACCTTAGGCGGAATCTCGGGATAAATGATGCGGTTGATAACGCCGTCGGCTTCCAGCTCCCTGAGTTGAAGCGTGATCATTCGCGGCGTCGCAGCGGGAGTGAGGCGGCAGATCGCGTTGAACCGCAGTTTGCCATCTAGCAGATGAAACAGGATCACCGGCTTCCACAGACCCCCGATGACCGAGATTGTCGCTTCCACGGCGCATCCAGTCCGGTTGGCCGTACTGCGCTTGCGCTTCGGCTTGGCACTATCATCCATGATACTACATGCTCTCTTTGTACGTACTTCATTCAGAGCGTCATACTCCTACTTCACGGCAGTGAAAAGAAGGACGCGCTGGCACCGGAGGGCCTGTTCCAGCCGTTTCACCTCAAGAAGGAGCTGTGCCTCACAATGTCTACGGAACAAAAGCCACTTATCTCGGTCGTTGGCGCAACGAGCAAGCAAGGCCGCAGCGTGGCCACGACACTTCTCAAGAGCAATCAATACAGGGTTCGCGCATTGACCCGGAACCGCGATTCAGAAGAAGCTCGCAGCCTCGCAGCTCTTGGTGCGGAAGTTGTGGTCGCACCGCTGGGGCCCGGCCATCAGAAGGAACTGGTCGCAGCCTTTGCGGGCGCGGATGGCGCGTACCTGATGACGCCGCAGCTTCTGCCACAAGACAACGCCGAATTTGCCCTGGGCAAACAACTGGCCGATGCAGCCGTTGAAGCCGGCGTCGGTCACATCGTCTTCTCGACATTAGAAAATGTCGAAAAGATCTCGGGTGGGAAGAAGTTCACGCCTCACTTCACCGACAAGGCGCTCGTTGCCGATTACATTCGCACCCTGCCAATTGCACACTCGTTCGTCTCTCTCGCCTTTTTCTATACGAACCTGCTGGAATATTACGTACCGCAGATGGAAGGCGACACGCTCCTCATGCCGATCTACCTCCCTGGGGACTTCCGCGCGCCGTTCGTCGATCCTATGACGGCAACGGGACCGGCCGTCCTTTCTGTGCTGTCCGACTTGGAGACATTCAAAGGAAAGACCCTTCCAATCGTCGGCGACATCATTTCGCCGCGTGAGATGGTCGAAACTTTCCAGCACGTGACCGGCATCAAGGCAGAATACCGTAGCGCTTTCGAGCGCGAAGAACTGCTGAAATACTTTCCGGCATTCGGCGCCAATGAGCTTCTTGTCGATGAACTGATCGGCATGGTCGAATTTGCGGTCGAGTACGGCTACTTCGACAAGGAACACGATCTGGAATGGAGCCGCCGCTTGAATCCGGAGACGCTTTCCTGGGAGCAGTTTCTGAAGTCGTCCGACTGGCGCGGCGACAGGAAGCAGTTCGGCCTTTGAACCAGTCCGCCGGGGCCGACAACCGCCGGAATACGGTCACGCAGTTGTCGACGTCGAAATGGCACAGGCTGGCTTATCGCGTCACGCGAAGCGCATTCAGCCGCAACAACAATGGTGAAAACGATATGAGCGTTGAAGACAACAAGCGCATCGTGCGCGAGTTTTGCAATCACTTTAAGACATCAAATGCTGATGGTCTAATTGACGGCATGACAGAGGACGCAACTTGGTGGGTCAATGGAAAGCCGCACCTGTTTCCGTCGGCCGGGACAAAGACGAAAACGGAAGCTGCGAACATGTTCCGCAACATGTTTACGGCCTATTCGAACGGTCTTGATATGAAAGTCATCAACCTGATCGGCGAAGGAGATAGCATCGCTGCTGAGGCGCGATCGCAGGCAACCACGAAGTCCGGCAAGATCTACGAGAACGAATACTTTATTCTGTTCAAGATCCGCGATGGAAAGATTGCGAGCGTAAGGGAATACACCGACCTTATGCATGTCCAGGAAACCTTCGGCTAGTCTAAGGCCATTGCGACCAAGCCCGCTTCCCGCTTTGAGCGCCGCGCAGCGGACGGAACCGGCTCGACGTTAATCGGCCTTCTATCAGAAATCGCTCATTCTGCCCGTTGGCGCCGCGATGCGCATCGCTGGTCTTGAACGGATACGACCTTCGGCTCCTGCGCTTCTGATGTTAAGTGGCTTGAATTAAAAAGCATTTCCCATGAGACCGATCCCAAACAGCAATCTGTCCCATAGCAGTGGACAGAAATCTTGGGTGCCGGTTCAATAAAGCTTTTGGGAAACGCGCTCGGCCATGAAATCAATGAAGGCGCGAACTTTGGGCGCTCGTGCCGACATAGGGGGCCAGACGAGCGAAACGCTGCCACGTTCGTCCGTGTAATCTGCGAGGACAGCTTGAAGCCGTCCCGCCGCAATGTCTTCGCTTACGAGATAGCTCGGCGCCTGAATAATCCCCAAGCCACCCAGTGCGGCGGATGCAAGTGCCTCGCCGTCATTTAAAACGACAGAAGGCTTGATTGGCGTTGGTTGGAGTGAATTTTTGAACGCCCAAACTTCCGGCCGACCGGTGGTTGGAAAACGATAAAAAACACAGCAGTGATTATTGAGATCTGACGGAGTTTGCGGGGTGCCGCGGTGTGCGAGATATTCCGGCGAGGCGCACGTTATGAATGTGTGTGGTCCGATCCTCCGTGCGCGTAACGTCGAATCGTCCAGCTCACCTAGCCGCAGCACCACGTCATACCCACCATTGATAATATCAACCTTGACGTCATCGAGGCTGATCTCGGTCGTCACATCTGGAAAGCGGATGCGAAAATCGAGGAGCGCCGGCATGATGATCTTGCGACCTAAGACTGTGGGCACACTCACCTTAATGCGGCCTCGGGGTGCCTTTTGAACCAAGTGAAGCTCTTGCTCAGCGTCATGCAGTTCTTTCAATATGCGGGCGACGTATCGATATAGAATGTCGCCTTCCCCGGTCACGGCTAGCGATCTGGTCGTACGGTTCAGCAATCGCAGGCCTAGACGCGCCTCAAGTCGCTCCACCGCCTTTCCCACGGCCGATGCAGACAGACCAAGCTTCCTTCCCGCAGCCGCAAAACTTCCGGTTTCGACGGCGACTGAAAACGCGACGAGGCCGCTAAGGGATTCTATTGAGACGATTGAAGACATTATGTCCGGTATGATGCGACGAAGACCCCCATTCCGTCAACAGCCGCGATTCTCCAATATCTACACAGCAACTGTTCGCGCAGACCGCTACTAGAACGTCGAGCTAAGCATTGGGAGGAAGTAATCATGTCTCACACTCATGCACGCGTCCCCCGTCGTTGATCATTCAACGCGCCGGGTAAAGGATCAAGCAAGCAATGACAGGATTGCGGCAGGTAATATTCGAACGCCTGAAAACGACTGCGATGGTGTGGCTCGCCGTCTACCCAAGCGTCCTTCTGATTGTTTGGATTGTAGGCGACTGCATGCAGGATTGGCCAATGCCGCTGCGAGTACTGGGCGCAACGCTCATGGTTGTGCCAATTGCCACCAACGTTAGCCAACCCGCAGTCAGGACAATTGTCGGCAAAATCGAACAGGTAATGGTGCAGTGGCAATCACGTAACCGGCTCTAGCCTCGTCCTTTCCGGACGGATACTCGAAAGTGGAAGGATCCACAGATATGACGATGCCCCTCGACAACATACCGAGCCGCAAAGCCTTCAATTGGATCAGCGGATCTCAATGCCAAGAAGGTCAGTTGAAACAGTCAATAGACCCAGCGACTTATAACGTAATCGGCCACTACCCCGACTACGGCCTTGAGGCAGCGAAATTTGCGGTGGCAGCAGCCTCTAAAGCCTTTCGCGAAACAATGTGGGCGCATGATCATGAATTACGGGCTCGTGTGCTCGACCAACTAGCGTGCGCCTTCGAACGCAATCGCGACAGACTACTCGAAATTCTGTCGTTGGAGAACGGCAAGGTAAAGGCTGAAGCTGCATTCGAGCTGGACATGATTGCGAGCAAACTCCGCTACTCGGCAGCCACTGCCCTGGTCGAAGGTGGACGGGCATTGACACCAAAGCCCGGGAGCATCTCCGTGATCCTTCGGCAACCGATGGGAGTCGCGGCGGTCATTGCACCTTGGAACTCTCCGGTTATTCTGACGATCCGATCACTCGCCCCAGCGCTCGCTGCTGGTTGCACCACCGTCATCAAACTCCCGGCACAAGTCGCACAGACGGCAAGCGTCATGGCCGAGATTATGGCGGAAGCAGAGGATCTTCCGAATGGCGTGATCAATCTGTTTTTCGAAAGCGGTCCTGAGGGCTCCGCTTATCTCGTGGACTCACCGGAGGTTCCAGTCGTCAGTTTCACCGGATCTACCCGTACCGGCCGAGCCATTAGCAGCGCCGGCGCGAGATACCTCAAACGTTTCGGAATGGAGCTCGGCGGCAAGACGCCGATGATCGTCTTTGACGATGCAGACCTTGATGCCGCCTTGCCGGCACTGGAAAAGGCGCTGACTGTCTTCAGCGGTCAGTTCTGCATGACGGGGTCCCGCTTGCTCGTGCAGGATGGAAAATATGAGGCCGTGCGCAACGGCTTGGCGGAGAGATTGCGCAACGTCAAGGTTGGCCCCGCCGCCGACCCCTCCAGCGATATGGGCCCGCTGATCGACCGCGCTAACGTTGCGCGGGTCGATGGTGTGGTCGAGGCCGCTATCGCAGCCGGCGCGAAGGTCGTCGAGCGGGGCGGACCCATCAATGTGGGTCCCCTTGCAAACGGCGCTTTCTTCCGCCCGGCCCTTCTGGAAGTCTCCGACAACAGTCTTGCTATCGTACAGGAGGAGACTTTTGGCCCAGTGCTGACGATTCAGCGGTTCTCTGACGAGGCGGAAGCGATCCGTCTTGCCAACGACAATGAGTACGGACTGTCAGCCAGCATCTGGACACGCGATGTAGATCGATCCTTGCGCGTCGCGCAGGCGCTCGAAGCGGGCTCGGTGTGGATCAATGACTGGGCGAAGGTCTACGACGGTACCGAGGAGGGCGGATTCAAGCAGTCTGGCGTTGGCCGCTTGAACGGTCTGGCCGCGCTGGACGATTTCATCGAACACAAGCACATCGCGCTCAAGCCGGGGTTGGCGCAACGCTGACACCTCAATTCCCAAAGTCACTTAGAAGGAGGAATATACGATGTCTATCAATGCGCACGCTAAGAAGTTGTCTAAAGCCGAGCCTGCATCCCCCAAGTCACCGTTGGGGGTATTGCAGTCGATCCTGTCGAACCCGACTGACCTGGATTTCGTAAAACAATTCACGACGGACGATTTCATTTATGTTTCGCTGAACTATGAGCACGCGGAGCTGAAGCGGATCATGCCTTGGGCCGGTACCAACGAAGGCACCGAAGGGCTGGTTCAGACTTTTATCGATGTCGGCCGTTACTGGACGACAGACAACTTCGAAATTCAGGACAGCTTCGAAAATAAGAACGGAGCAGCGATCTTCGGCACGTTCACCTACACATCAAACGTTTTGGGCAAAACGGTGACGTCGCCCTTTTCGGTTCTGGCGCGCGGTGAGAACGGCAAGCTGTCTTATGTGCAGTTTATGGAAGATACTTTCGCAACGGTCCGCAGTTTCAGAAACGGTGGCGAGTATTCCATCAAAGCGAACCCAGACGGGTCCGAAATCACTGTCTGAATGTAGGTCTGCCTCGCGGCAACGATCACTAACTTGATGTAATAGGTTTCGGGCAGCAAGTAATCGCTAGGCGAACTGAACGAAACTTCGGTCAGTTTTCGGCAAAACAACGCCGAAAAAACAATCCTGATCCTGCATGCGATTGCTCACCTCTCGCAGGAGCGATGGCGCCTATGGCTGGGGCGTGACCGAGGATTCTGCCGATCCGCAAAAGATGGTCGAATGGTTCATGGTCGAGTCCTGGGCGAAGCACCTGCGCCAGCACAAACGGGTTTCGCAGGCCGATGCCGACCTCCAGGCCAAGGTACTTGCCTACCACTCGGGTCCCGACAGGCCTGTTATTCGCCATTTCCTGGCGATCAACCGGCCGGGAAAAGCCTGACACGAAGACGTCTTTGGCAGGAACAGGCAGGATCAAGGTCCTCCCAAGAGCGGGAGGACCGTACGGCAGTGCAGCGTAGTAGCAGTCCTGCAGAGAACTACAGTGACTGGGTTTTTTGACAATTAAATATCGATATCAGGGACCCCGATGCCGCCAGGGTCATGCAGGTCGTCCACGTAACAGGGATATTCCTGCCGCTGTCGGGCAGAAACCTGCGCATCAATGTCGACTAGCATGATGGAAGAACTGGTTTCTGTCCGCCCAGCCAGATCGCCCCCGGGGGTGATGGCGAAGCCGCCTCCGCCGAAGCGTGGGCCATCCGTAGAATGCCCGACCCTGTTCGAACTGACGACGTAACTCCCAGAGACGATTGAGGCCATCTTGCCGGCAGTTATCCAGCTTTCGTGGGCAGAACCGGTCGCCCGAGGAACGGCAATCAAATCGGCTCCGCATCGGCCATATTGTCTGGCATGTTCGTTGAACATGAGTTCGGTACACAAGAGGACGCCTACGCCTAGCCCGCAAATATTCTGGATGTTGAAGCGCCCATCGCCTCGACTGAACCAGGACACCTCGGACCAACCGGGCTCCTGCGGAAGGTATGTCTTCGTATGCAGGGGGCGGACCTGGCCGTTCTCGATGACGATCGCCTCATTGACAAGACGGTCGGCGAGCAGCATTGGGCGACTTGTTATAACAGCCGGAATGTTCAGTGCGGCGAGAGCAGCAGTTCCAGCTTCGTGGATCTCAACACTTTGCCGTGCGTCCTCCATGGCGAAATCCTCCTTTCGAGCCAGCCACTGGCCGAAGGGCATCTCATTCATCACCAGTATATCGGGCCGGCGCTTGGCAAGAGCCTGGGCAAATTGGTCCCACGCCGCTCCATGCGGCTGCAAGCCATCCGTCATCTCGACGTAAGCACAAACAGGCATTATTTCCTCCAACTCAAGAGATTGAGATTAGTGCTTGGCGTAGCAGGTCAGAGTTCCTGGGCTGCCATGAGCTTCTCGCTGGACGGCCCGGTATTCTCAATGAGGTAGCGGATCACCGTGACTGGCATTGCTTAGGATGGGCTAGAAAGTTAATTCGCGGCGGCTGCCTTTTGGGCTTCAGCAATGGAAAGGCGAACGGCCCTTTTCATGGCATCCTTCTCCCCGAATATCGCAACAAAAGCCGTGGCACCTTCCAAACGGGCTAACGTGTCTGTCGCAATGTCTCGAGCTACATCGACAGGCATCGCGCGGGACAAGATGCTGGACAGATGATCGCGATGCGCTTGAAAAAATGCTCGAACGGCATGCTTCGCAATCGGGGTCTCGTCACTTGTGCCGTAGGCTAGATGCAGACCTACGCATCTGCCGCGATCAGTGAGAGTGGTCGCGATAAATTCGATGACCTCGACGAATTCATCATCCCATTGCCCGGAGGCTGAGTCTCTTTGACCGAATGTCTCTTGCAAAGTGAGATCAAGTACCGCCGGAACGAGCGCTTCCTTATTGGGGAAGCGGACGTACAGCGATGATTTCTTCAGGCCCACGGCATCCGCGAGGTCATTCATCGACGCGCCTGCATAACCTTTTGATCGAAACAACTCCCTCGCAGTCGATACGATCGTTTCTCTCATGACTTTCATACGTCTTCTCCGAGCCAGGGTTCTCCGCATTTGATACAGGAAATCTAAGGGGTTGACAACCGACCGTTCGGTCGTATTTTACCTTCATTCGTGACTGTTGGTTTGTCGAATCCTTTGAGAAGGAGTTCTAAAATGGCCGTAAGCTACAAAACGCAAAAGGTACAAGACGTCGAGGTTTTCTACAGAGAGGCCGGTTCAAAGGAAGCACCAGTCCTTCTTCTGCTCCACGGTTTTCCGTCATCCAGCCACATGTTCCGTGATCTGATCCCGCTGTTGGCAGATCGATACCGCGTCATCGCACCAGACCTTCCCGGGTTCGGTCGAACGAGTTCACCTGCACGTGGAGAATTCCCTTACACATTCGATAAACTCGCCGCTGTCATGACGGGCTTCACAGAGGCACTCGGCCTCAGCCGCTATGCACTTTACGTTTTCGACTATGGTGCACCGATCGGGTTCAGGATGGCGACGGCCAATCCGGACCGAATCTCCGCCATCATCAGCCAGAATGGCAACGCCTATATCGAAGGGTTCAGTGATGCATGGACGGCGTGGGAGGCATATTGGCGTGACCCCTCCGCTCAAAACAGAGAGGCATGTCGGGCATCTCTGTCTCCTGAGGTGATCGAGAACTGGCAATACCGCACCGGGACATCAAAGGAGCGTCTTTCACCCGATGGTTATCAACTTGATATCGCGTTCATGTCGCGGCCGGGTGCTGAAGACATTCAACTGGATCTAATCCTCGACTACAGAACAAACATCGACCGGTATCCGGAGTTTCAGGCGTATTTTCGGGATCACCAACCACCGTTCCTGGCGGTCTGGGGCAGACATGATCCAGCATTCGTACCCGCGGGTGCCGAGGCCTATAAGCGTGACCTCCCCCCCGCGGAGGTCCATCTGCTCGATACCGGCCATTTTGCCTTGGAAACACATGCAGACGAGATCGCTCAGTTCATTCGGAGCTTCCTGATCAGACATGTCTAAGCTCGATACGACTGTCGTCGTCGGGCTTGGCTCAAGTGGCCACTGAAAAGCGGACAAGCGCGAAGCTTCACGGGGAAGACAGGTACGGGTTTTACGACCTATTCCAAGTGTTCCTGTTCAAGCAACGGAGTTTTGCACGTCTGGCACCTACAGGATGCCAGCAATCCCCGCGAAATAGTGTTCGCTTGTACGGTTGGATCCGACGGTGTCCTTCGCAAATAACTTGAAACACATCAACCTATCCTAGTGGAAAGGAACAGATACATGATCAATCTTGAAGGCAAACGCGCACTGGTAACTGGCGGGTCGCGAGGCATTGGTGCTGCGATCGCATTGGCGCTGGCAGAAAACGGCGCGGATGTCGCGTTCACCTACCAACGCTCCGCCGAAAAGGCCTCGAAGGTAACGGAAGCGATCGAAAAGATGGGGCGTCGCGTGGCTGCAATCCAAGCAGACAGCGCCGACCCCGAGGCAATTGCTAGCTCAGTAAGCGAGGCCGTCTCCGCTTTTGGCGGGCTGGACATCCTTGTGAACAGCGCCGCGATTGGCCACAACGGCATGATCGTCGACTTGGATGTCTCAGCGTATCAGACCTTGATGGATGTCAATGTACGAGCTCCGGTCCTGTTCGCGAAAGCCGTCATCCCGCATCTCGGCAAAGGCGGCCGCATCGTCACAATCGGCTCGGCTCTGGGCGAGCGGGTACCGTTTCCCGGCATAACACCCTATGCAATGTCCAAGGCAGCACTCACATCCTTCACACGCGGTCTTTCGCGTGAACTTGGTCCAAGTGGTATCACCGTCAATCTCGTGCAACCCGGAGCAACCGATACTGAAAGCAACCCGGCGGACGGCCCGGCTGCAGACTTGCAGAAAAGCTTGACCTCCTTGGGACGCTACGGCGAACCGCGGGAGATTGCCAACGCTGTGGTATTTCTCGCAAGCCCGGCCGCGAGTGTCATCACGGGCGCTATTCTCACCGCAGACGGCGGTGCAATCGCCTGACTTGCTCGTGCAAGATTCTGATGGAGCGATGGTGCCCACCTTTTCGATCGCCCGGACTAACCGGCAACACACCATTTCGGTGGGCGCCATCTCCATGCTTATACCTTCCTCACAATAGGAGACCACAATGGCAAAGCCTGAACTTTTCGTCACGCCCGGGTTCGGGCAGAAATTCCATGAGCTTTTGCACTTTTCACAAGCGCTCAAGATTGGTGATCGCATCGAGATCTCCGGCCAGGGCGGATGGAACGATGAACTCGAAATTCCGGAGTCAATCGTGACCGAGATCGAGAGAGCATTTGAGAATGTCCGGCGAACCTTGGCCACGGCTGGCGCGGACTGGAAGGATGTCGTCCATGTCAACTCTTATCACGTCGGAGGCTTTCCACCGATCGTGAACGAAACGATTGCCGGTCTTTTCCGTGAGTACATGCCCGATCGAGCTCCGATCTGGACGCAGACCGGTGTGGAAGCCCTTGGGCTCCCCGCGATGCGAATTGAGATCCGTGTCACTGCCATCCTGGAATGACCCTGGCGCCTACCACGGCTGCATTACGATGCAAAGGCTAGTCGCGTTTAGCAACGACCGACCCATGGCCAAAGCCTGTGACCGCCTTAATGCGATCAGAATCTCAGCCTCCCAAGGAGAATGTAATGAACACCGACAGTTGCCCCATTCCCACACCGCAGGAGCGCTCCTTCCTAGCCAGCCAGCAAGCGGCCGAACAGACGATGCTTGAGAAGGTGTCGCGCGCCATCTCCGATGCGACAGCCGAAGTCACGAGGAACGTTCAAGACGCTGGTTTGGAATTTGAACCGACCAGTGAAGGCTACTTCATGTTCGCGGTTCAGCAGGCAACATTCGTGCGCCTTTGCGGAGGCAATCCGGATACGCTGCGGGGAGGAAACCCGGAGGTTGGCGAACATGTCATTCGGAACTGTCGCAACATCATTGACACCTATTGGAAGAGCCACACAGCACAGACCGCGGTGCCCTGAAAAGCACTTTCCTGTCCCAGGCAATCGGTCACAGCAATAAACGAGGTCCATCATGAAATGGGAATACCTGACAGTCGACAAGACACTCGATAACCAGCAGATGAACGAACTTGGTGACGCCGGGTGGGAATTAGTTGCGGTCGTTTCACCAGCGCATTTCGTCTTTCATTATTTCTTCAAGCGGGAAGCTCAGCCGCTATAGCAACTATCGAAGGACTGTAGCGTTTACAGGCGTCTTGCCTTCTAGCAATGCAAATGGCGCCCGGTAGCACGGGCGGGACGACCGCGATCCGGCCCCGCAATCGCTGGGCAATCCCTTATCAGTGGAATTCAGCAGATTGGGCTGAGCGCTGCAAGTTGGGTTCATTGGTGAATGACAGTTAGCCCGTGCAGTTACGGAACCGGATCCTGCCTGCGGGCCGGGCAATGTGCTCATTGCCGTAGAGGCTATTTCCATTGAGGGAGGCGACCTCATTGGTGAATTGCACTGAGAGCTGACCCAGGCTCCACCCGCTTCATGTTTCGGACATGGTTCCGCAAGACCATGTGCATGGGCGCTGCCATCCACGAGACGGGCGGCGCGCGGATGGGAGAGACTCCGGAGATATCCATCAGTGCTCAATCGCTACAACAAGTTTGGGACGCGCCTAACCTCATCGTCACCGACGCCAGCGCCTTCCCCGGCAGTGGAGTTGCCGGCACCACCCTCACCGTCATGGCCCTGACCCTTTGCGCCTGCCGTCATCTCGTTGATGGAGAAGAGTATTCCTCTTAAAAAGGCTCTAACGCACCGCCCGGCGGGCTCTGCTCCGCCCTGAGCGACAGCGGTATGCGGATAATCTCCGAACCCGTCTTCTGGCAAATGAACGTTGATCAGGTTGTCGCGGGCAATCATGGCGGCTCAGAGACATAATTTGTCAGACTGCCGATAACACGTCTGACGGCAATTCACTAGGTTGGCATTAACTCAGCACAACTTGGACGAAGGTCATGACACTGGAATTCCAAATAGCCGAAATCCCGGAGCGCCTTGCCCGCGGCCGTCTGACGAAGCTACCAGCTTTGAGGTTCGGAACCTCCGTCGCTGTGGGCTGGTGGCAACGGAGCGAGACCGAACACGCACTGCACCGACTATCGGATCGTGATCTGGCGGACATAGGTATTGCGCGTCGCGATATTCGCGAGTTCGCTTGGACTGGCACCGTCGCAGCCAGCGAGCGACGAAACAGATCACCGGCCGCTGCCATGGATGCGCTTGCCTGCGGGGAATCCCATGCCCCGAGCGGATGGGTGGAAGCCCTCGCTGATCCCTTTCGCGACGGCTCACGAATTAATGCGATGTCCACGAAGCCGCGGTCAACGCGATAGCGCCGTCGGTCTTGAAACAAGTGTTACCAAAGAGGCAGACAGAATGCATGATGACCGGCTTTTCGACGAGAAGATCGCTGCGACCTACGATGATGATAAAGGCATCTCTGCGCCAGAGGTGATCGAGCCGGCCGTTGATCTCCTGGCCGAGCTCGCAGGAGGCGGGCGCGCCTTGGAATTCGCGATCGGAACCGGACGTATCGCACTTCCTCTCGCGCGGAAAGGGGTGCAGGTGGAGGGCATCGAGCTTTCGAGGCCGATGGTGTCTCGCCTTCGCGCTAAAGAAGGAGGCGCGGAGATCTCGGTAGCGATCGGCGATATGGTAACGACGGATGTCGCGAGACGGTTCTCACTCGTCTACCTGGTTTTCAATACGATAAACAACCTGACATCGCAGGACGCTCAGCTCGCCTGCTTCCGGAACGCAGCCGCGCATCTCGAACCTGGTGGACACTTCCTGATTGAGGTCGGCGTGCCGCCGCTTCAGCGGCTGCCGGTCGGCGAGACGATCCTGGCGTTCGACCACGGCGAAACGCATTGGGGCATCGACGAGTACGACGTGGTGAACCGGAATTTCTCGGTCCGGTTCCCATTCGTGTATGGCGACGGCGACGGACATCTTGAATCTCTTCCCAAGTATGTCGGCTCCTGGCATCCGGCGCAACGCATGAGCACGATCCCCCATCGTGACATCGCCACAGCGATGAAGCTGGCGCTGAACGGCTCATTCGATCGGCGCGTCGTAAACGTTGCGGACGAGGCGCCAGCGTCCATCTATGAGCTTTCAGACATGCTCGGTGCACGGATGGACTCGAGCGCTGAGCCTCTTTCGAACCCTTGGTACCTGCTCGTCGACAGTTCTCTCGCCCGCAGCCTGGGCTTTCGCGCCAGTGTTCGGACCGTCTATCAGGCCCAGCAAGAGGCTTGATGTGACACATGCTTCTGAAGCTCCACTCGATATTTGTTCAATGTGAACTCTACGAACAAATAAGCCGAAGTCGGGTGTTACTTGGCCGCGAAAATTGGGGCAACGACTGACTGCCGATCAGACTGCCCTTACCGTAATGGCACTTTCAGCGGCCGCAAGAATAGTTTCCTTTGCAGACCGGGGCCGCCGCGCTGCCACCCGATTCCAGACGTAGCAGTCTTGTCGATTTTTCGCAGAGTGAGTTCTGTCTTCTCCTTTCCACAAATACACTCTACCATCGCTTGCATTGATGGTCGCAAGGCTCGGGGAGCGGCTATGCGCAAAACACAATCGAGAGATGGTCTGAAAGTGGTCGCCGTTGCTGGCACCTTTGTCGTATTGCTGGGTTTCGACCTGAAGCGCGAAGACTGTGCTGGTCTGCTCGGCTTTTCGATCCGCGCCGGACACGGCGCGGGCAAGCCGATCGGGAAGGTGCTCGACGAGATGGCCGATCTTTGGACGTTTGCGGCATACTGGACTGGTCTGGAGGTAGGAGCGGCAGACTGACCGATGCAGGTCACCCACGAAGACCTAAGACCAAAGTCGCCGCGGTTTGGCATTGCGGGCTTGAACGCATTCTCCGAGCAAACCGCCGGATGACTTACAGCATTCCGACAGAACGGACGCAAAAGTCGATTTCCGGTTTCCGTGGAAGTCGGAACCGGCACAAGCGGTGCAACTCGAGTTCAGTTGAGAATAATCTGGTCACGCCGTTTCCCTGTCTTTGTACGCAGTACGACGACCACATTTCGGTTGTTGTAATGCACTGATTTCTTCCACTCATCCCCGATCCCGACGTGGCGGCCACTTACCAGAATCGGAGGCAATCCTTCACGGCGCGCGCATGCTGCGCACGGCCCTCGGGCCGGGGATCGCCCAATTTCTGGAAGATCCCACGATCGTCGAGGTGATGCTCAACCCCGATGGGCGGCTCTGGATCGACCGCCTCTCCGAGGGACTCTCCGACACGGGTGAACGGCTGTCACCGGCCGATGGCGAACGCATCGTTAGCCTCGTCGCGCACCACGTCGGCGCGGAGGTTCATCCCGGCAGCCCGCGCGTCTCAGCGGAGTTGCCGGAAACAGGAGAGCGGTTCGAGGGGCAGCTGCCGCCGTTGGTCGCCGTTCCAGCCTTCGCGATCCGAAAGCCCGCCGTCGCCGTCTTTACGCTCGACGACTATGTCGCGGCTGGCATCATGGCGGCCGACCAAGCTGAAGCGCTGCGGGTCGCCGTCGCTGAGCGCCGCACTCGCCGACGAAACGAACGCGCCATTGATCCAATTCTTGGCAGAATAAGTCGTCATCTAAAGTCCTTAGATAGCTGCATGACATGACAGTCCCTCCACCGCCGTGAATGGACTGGTGTTGCTAGAGAGAGCTGCTGCTCGTGCTTGCGTCCGCTGCGACCTCGCTTCAGCGGGCACAGACCGCGCCGGGGATCAGGTCAGGAATGGCGGAGCATTTTCGCCGCGCAGGCGATAGTTGGGACGCGGGCGTTCAAGACGGATCGATTCGAGCACCGTGTAGGCGTGATACTTGGTCTGTGTGGTCACGCCGGCGAGCCGCTCCGACCAAAGCTGGCCGTTGCTGCTGCGCTTCTCGAGTACATATTTGGTGGCGTAGTTCGCCATCGAGTTGATCCAGTTCTCGGTGCCGACGAACACTTTGTCCCAGCCGGCGCCGTCCAAGATGCTGATCAGGGCATCCGACCGCGAGAACCGGTCGACGGCCGCTTGCGCGCCGTCAAGAACGTCGGCGAAATACTCAATCGATGCCTTGACCGTCTCAGGCGTGCCGTACTTCATGTGGTGACCGGCCACGAGGAAGTCGAAGTCGAACTCGAGGAGCTGTTCCTGGGCCTGATACCAGCCGGTTATATTCTGCGAAGCATCGCAGTGCATGAAGGTGGCGCTGCCGGGGCTGATGATGTCGATGACGGTCAGCACCTTCTGCGCCGGCGCGTAGATGAAGATGTTGCCGGGGCAGTGGTTCTCGCCCTTGTACGACAGCTCCAGGGTCACGCCGCCGACCGTCAGCGTGTGTTCCTTGTCGAAGGTCAGCGTCGGGATCGGACGGTTCGGATCGGGAAAGCGCTCGAGCAGTTCCTTGGTGATCTCGTGAGCGACGATCTCGACGTTTGGCCCGAACACGGAGGCGGCGCCGATGTGATCGGTGTGCCAGTGGCTGTAGATGACATGCGTCACCGGTTTGTCGGCGACACCCTCGATCGCTGCGAGCATGTTCTCACCGATCGTGGGCGGGGCATCAATCGCGATCACGCCGTCGTCCGTCACCACGAACGCCGCATCATAGCCGCCGCTGGTGACCCAGTAGAAGCCGCCGCGCAGCTCCTCGACATGGTAGCCCAGCTTCTGGAAGCGCTCGCTGGTGAAATAGGCTGGATAGTAGTTCGCGGGATCGGCTGGATGCTCACCGGCCTCGGGAAAGCCGTAATTGTCGATCGCGAAGAATGCTGGCGTATCGCTGGCATTGATGGCTTTCTGATGGTTGTTGCACATGATCCGCTTCCTTTGCTGATGAATTGGGAGTCGCGCGGAACGCTCAGGCGTCCGTGGCGCCGAACCGGAGGACCGCCTTGATGACGCGACCGGCGGCGACGTCTTCGAACGCCTGGTTGATGTCCGCGAAGTCGTAGAAGGTGATCAGGCGGTCGAACGGGAACCGGCCCGTGCGGTAAAGCCCGATCAGTTCGGGGATCATCAGCGCCGACACGGCATCGCCTTGAATGATACCCTGGAGCGTCTGCCCGACTGTCAGACGCGATGCGTCCACCATCGCGCCCGAATGGGCGTTGAAGGCGACGAAGCCGAAATGTCCCATCGGCGCGAGGGCACCAACCCCAGCATCGAGATTGGCGGCGCGCCCGCTGGTGTCCAGGACGAACTCGACGCCCCTCGGCTCGATCTTCCGGATCGCCGCGGATACATCCGCCTGGGCGACCGCGTTGACGGCGTGGGTCGCGCCAAGCTCCCTGGCGAGCTGCAGGCGTTCCGCATTCACGTCGATGGCAATGACCGTCGCCGCGTCGGCAACCTTGGCGGCCATGATCGCGGCCAGACCGACCGCGCCGACGCCGAAGACGGCGACAGTGGCGCCGACCGGAACTTTCATCGCCTTCAGGATTGCACCGGCGCCGGTCTGGAAGCCGCAGCCGAGCGGCCCCAGAATCTCCAGCGGAATGTCGCTGGGCACCTTGATGGTGTTGCGCTGATGCGCAAGCGCATAGGTCGCGAAAGAGGATTGGCCGAAGAAATGGGCATGCAGGTCGTCCGCGCCGTTCCGCTCGACACCGATGGAGCCATCCAACCTCGCACCCGCAAAGTTAGCCTCCCACACTTTCTCGCAATATGCGGCGTGAGACGACAGGCAGGGTTTGCACTGTCCACACGAGTGGTAGGAAAGTACGACATGGTCGCCAGGCTTAATGTGGCCGACCGATACTCCAGTACGCACGACGATGCCCGCGCCCTCGTGGCCGAGGATTGCCGGTAGTGGCGTCGGCATCAGCTGTTGCCGGACATGGGCATCGGTCGCGCAGATCCCCGTTGCTACCATGCGGGCGAGCACCTCATCTGGCCGGGGCGCTTCAAGTGTCACATCCTGCATCACGAAGGGTGCATCCTTTCGCTCGACCACGGCTGCGCGAGCACGCGTGATCGTGCTCTGCCCACGCGGATTGCTGGGAATATTCGTTGCTTCAGAGTTTCGCGAACTTGTCATCGGCGGCCTCCAGGGAGTTCGATTGCAAGGGAGGCGGATGTTGTTTCCGCTGCCCTTTCCTCGAAAATACCGATCCTGTAGTGTTGCAGTAGTCGCCAAGGCAGAAACGTGGAGTTGCTGATGCCGGAACCTATACCCGTTGACTTGTTGGACGTGATCGCATTCGTCCGAGTGGTGGAGACCGGGAGCATTGCAAATGCCGCCGCGCGCCTTGGCATCGCCAAGTCTATCGTGAGCCGACGCGTCAGTCGGCTCGAGGCCGTTCTTGGTGCTCAGTTGCTGACCCGCACGCCGAGGGGCACGAGGTTGACCGATATTGGTCGCGAATATCATGCGCATGCGGCCGCAGGCCTATCGCAACTGGAATCGGCGCAGGAGGTCGTCAGCAAGTCGACCAGCGAGATTTCTGGCCAGCTGCGAATTCAGGTTCCAGCCGCCTTTGGCGAGTATCTGCTGGCGCCGCTACTGGCGGAATTCGCGCTTCTCTATCCGCTTATCCAGTTCGATGTTCGCTTTACCGATCGTCAGGTGGACATGGTCGCCGAGGCGTATGATCTTGCGATCTGGCCCGGCGCCGTTCCGGACTCGATTCTCATCACCCGCAAGTTCGCCAAGGTTCGCTGGGCAGTGGTAGCCAGCCCGGCCTATCTCGATGCGCGCGGACGCCCTGCGGCCCCTGCTGACCTGGCGGCGCACGACACGATTCTCTACGCGTTGGATGCTGGCCGTTGGCGCTTTCAGGGCCGCGAAGACTGGGAGCACGTGCGCATGAACTCCCGGTTCCGCACCGATAACGGGCAAATGCTCTTGGCCGCTGCGCGTGCAGGTCTGGGGGTTGTACTTGTTCCAATGTTCATGGTCGAAGGCCCTTTGGAGCGAGGCGAACTCGAAGCGGTCCTGCCCGATTTCCCGCACGAAGGGGGTGACCTGCAGATCTTCATGCCGCCTGCGCGCGCCGGTATCGCGCGTGTGCGGGCATTGGTGGATTTCCTCTACGAGAAGTTCGACCGGGAAATCTGAGTCGTTCGCCGGGTCAGGGTAATCTCCAGGCCGTCAGAACCAGCAGCGCACCACCAATCGCCATCGCGGCCAGTGCGGCAGTAACACCTCGGCCAAGGCGTGGCGGCTGCCAGCCACCATCACTCGATGCACCATGGGGGCCGCCCGCGGCCGCGGGTTGATCGATTGTGTTGGCGCTGCGCTGAAGCCGCAGTTCCGCCATCTTCCGCCGGATGCGTAAAGCGAGGATAACCGCCAAATATGCCGTCGTGAGCGCCGCCAGTGCGGCCACGAGATGGAGCGTATCCGATTGCGCCGTGAGCGGAGCGGCGCCAGCTGCCACGCGCCCGTCCATGTAGCTTCCCAGCAGCGCAGGTCCGGCAAGCGCGCCGAGTGCGTTGACGACGCCGAACAGCACGATGAAACTGATCAATTCCCTGCTACCGTACTGGAGTGCGTTAGTGATGCCGAGCAGTAGCGCCGGCCCCAGGAAGAACGTCCCCGCGAACGCGATCCCCGCCTGCGATACATAGAAGCGCCACAGATCATGCGGATTCGCCGAGGTGCTCTCACCAAAGGCCGCGATCGCCACGACCCCGATGGCCAGCATCATCGGCCGCGCAAGCTTCTCGACATTCAACGAGAGGGCGCTGGCGAAGACGCCGGCGGCGGCAGCGGGTGCCAAACCGGAGGCAACGGACCTTTCGGTTCTGCCCTAACTCGTCCGCTTTGGGCTTTCGTCGGGAAACCTGCAAAGCAGACGTCCGGCCCGATCTGACCTATCGACCAAGATCAGCCCGAAGTGGCCATTTCATCGAGCCGGCGCACGTTCCCCAGGCTGAACCGTCAGATAGCTGGTTGGAGTATGGCTGGTGACCACAGCCGGCCCCTCCGGTTCTCCTGGATCGTAAAACAGACGATTGACCGAGTCATAGAGCAGGAAATGGTCCCCATCGACGTGGACGACGGCCACACCTTGAATATCACTCCAATCGCTGGTTCTTATCGGCGCGCCGATAGGCCAGCCGAGCGACCTCAACACCCGGCAGACGTCATCCCACCTCGTATAATGGACTGACCTGTCGCCCCAATCCACCATGGCCGCGACCTGATCATAGGTCATGCCAGTGAGCATTTGCAGGACGCGTACCCCGCAGCCGTCATCCCTTGGCAATTGTGAGTGAAAGGGAAATCGAACTTGGCCGGGCTGGCGCAGTGACATGGTTGAACTCCTTGAGATTCACCAGTCTCGGCATATTGGGCAGCAAAGCAAGGTGGCAACGCCAACCTTGGCCCCTAGCTCAAAGACGCTTCGGCGTATGTAGCGTGGTCTGCTCTCTGGAGGCGCCGAAACTGAACTAGAACCTTGTCGGCGGCGGGCAATTGGTGGAGGTAGCTCGTCAAGAATCGCGGGATTTTATTTCTGTCCTGTCGTGCTTCATGCGTCTATTCAAAATCACTATTGCCGCCTTCATCATTTCTTTGTTTTCGGTAGCCACCGCCAAATCGCGGCAGCAACTTACCGCGCCAACGCCGAGCGGGGAGACTTTGGTTGAGAGCTTCGGGAGCTGCGCAAACGCAACCTGTCCGGCAGTTCTGATCTTGAGCGGCAGCAGGGGCCTTGCAGCGCCCCTTTCTGACGAAATCGGGTAGACGTTCCGGGCGGCGCGTGGGGATCATGCCTTGCCTTGCCGGTTCCAGCAGCATCTCGGCCGCGCGGTTGATGGCGGCCGGATGCCGCTCGCCTCCGCCAGCCGCTTGAACTTGTAGAGCACCGTGAGATCGCCGATGCCGTCGCCCTCTATTGCGCTATAGGTCGATTGCACCAGGACTTTTCGAGACCGGAATCCTTAAGCGTGCCTCTCGATCTATGCCGCCTCTTCCTCCAGTCCGAGCAGGCCGAGCTTGCAGGTTCGCACCCGGCCGACTTTCTCCGTGGTGACGAGTCCCGCCTGCTCCAGGACGCCGACGTGCTTCTTCATGCCCGTGAGGGTCATGTGGAATTTCTCGGCAAGCTCCGTGATCGAAGCGTTCTGACGTCCAAGCTGCTCCAGGATGCCGCGTCGGGTGGGCGTCCGAAAGCGCGGCGAAAGAAGCATCGAGGCGGGTCCGCCGCTGTTGCTCGATTCCCCGCGCGACGGGTCGGTCCGCTCCTGAAAGACACGCGACCTACACGCCGTTCGAACACGCTGATGATGGTGCAAAGTGGAATGAGAGTGGAGAGCTAGTAGGTGGTAGTATCTAGTTAGCTCCCACTCTCCTATGTACAAGTCGCGGACCCGCGGGAGTGTATTTAGGTCAGCGTGCCGCCATCAACGGTCAGGATGGTTCCGGTGATTTGTCGGGCCGCAGCAGATGTGAGGAATGCTACCGCAGCCGCGATATCCTCCGGCTCGCCGTACCGGCCGAGCGGAATTAGGGCACGCTGAAAATCTCCGAACTCGCCCTCGGCCGGGTTCATTTCCGTGTTGGTTGATCCCGGCTGAATGAGGTTGACAGTGATGTCACGGGGCCCAAGTTCTCGCGCCAGACCGCGGGTAAATGATTGAAGTGCCGATTTGGTCATTGAATAAACCGTCGATGGTCCGACAATGCGTTCTGCGCCTGCGGAGCCGATTGTGACGATCCGGCCACCTTTGCCAAGATACGGCATCGCGGCTTGCGATGCCAGGATCGGGGAGCGAGCGTTGACAGCAAAAAGGGCGTCGATCTCGGCGACGGTGAAATCTGCCACATCCTTGTAGATCGCGATAGCCGCATTGTTCACCAATATGTCGAGGCCGCCCAACACTTGCGCCGCTTGATCAACCGACCGCTTGACCGCGTCGGGGTCCATGCTATCAGCCTGGATAGCCAACGCCTTGCGCCCTTTGCCCTCGATCGTCGCGACAACTTGCGCTGCCCGATCAGCGGCGCGTTCGTACGTTATCGCAACGTCGGCGCCTTTTTCGGCCAGAGCGATCGCGATCGCGGCGCCAATGCCGCGGGACGCACCAGTCACAAGCGCACGTTTACCTGCTAATTCACTCATCGATCATTCCTTTCGTTATCGACAGGGGAAATGTTTCGCCCGGCCGCCTCGCGGCGGGCGTCCGTGCGGCCTGCCGCCGTACGATTATTTTCGGTTTAAGCGATCAAGACCGGCAGACCGCTTAAGCGGCGGTTGTCCATGTCGTCATGCGCTCGGGCTATCTCATCGAACGGATAGTGTGTGGTTTCGAGATCACTGAAAATGCCTGTGCGCAGCGCATCCCATAGCTGAGAAGTTGCGATCTCGACTGCCGGTCCCCGGACGTATTGCGGGGAACCACCGCTGCGGACATCTACCCCCCGTCGCACAAGATCGGGGGCCGGCGCTGGCTGACCCGACGCGGCTCCAATCGCGGCAATCACGCCACCATCACGGACGCTTGACACGCCTAGCGCGAAGGTCGCCCGGCCGACCAAATCATAGACGACGTCGACACCGTCAGGTGCGATCGCACGTATCTTGGCGGCGATGTCCGGCTCGCCAGCGTGGAAGGCATGGGTGGCACCGGCCGCGACCTTGTCGAACTTGTCCGGCGATCCGGCGACGCCGATCACGGTTGCGCCCAGCGACTTTGCCCAGCGAGCCAGGATGGCGCCAACGCTTCCCGATGCCCCAAGTACCAGCACCGTGTCGGCGGATTTGAGATCGTGGAGACCACGCATCCCCATCCAGGCCGTCCCACCCTTCGCCAGGAAGGTCGCCGCAGTCTCGTTCGAGATATCGGCGGGCAGGCGGATGAGCGGCGCGGTCGGAATGATCCTCTCGGTGGCATATGCACCTTCCGAAAAGAAGTAAGCCACTCGGTCGCCGACCGACAGCCCCTCGACGCCGGATCCGACCTCGGTGATCGTCCCGGCTGCTTCGAAACCGGGAACCGCCGGCAACGCCATCGGATACTGGCCTTTTCGTATCATCGTATCGACAAAGTTGAGGCCGATCGCGTCCTGAATGAGCCTGACCTCGCCAGCTCGTGGCGCGCGCAGGTCTTTCTCGATGATTTGCAGGACGGAGGGGCCGCCGGTTGACTGCATTTGAATGAATTTTGACACGATATCGTCTCCGGGTTTCAGATGGCTTGCGGCGCTTCCGATTGCAGACGGATGGAGCGCAGCGATGTTCAGTCGAACTTGACGAGGTTGAGAGCGGGCAGCGGGCCGCCCGGGAACTGAACCAGCTGGCTGCCGACCGCAAGCGCGCCGAGATCGATCCCGAAGAAGCCGATGCGATCAATGATGGCGGCGACCTCCGCCTTCGCCCTCATATCGTTGCCCGAATAAAACAGGACGCGCCTGCCGCCTTCCGAGTGGGGGTCGCCCGACAGTTGCTTTGGCGTCAGGTGGTTGAACGCCTTGACGACGCGCGCGCCTGGCACAAGGGCGGTGAAAATATCCGTAGAGGTGCGGCCGCCAAGGTCCGCCGGCCTGTAAAGCGGCGCTTCGATGGAGTTGTTGGCGTCGATTACGATCCTGTCGTCGAAGTTCAAACCGGCGAGCGCGCCAGGTATCTTTGACCACGGGACTGCCACGAGAACGATGTCTTGCGCCGCGGCCTCTTGGAGGCTTCCAGCCCGGATTGTGCTGCCGAGTTTCGAAACAAGCGTCGTGAGGCTTTCCGGTCCACGGCTGTTTGCGATCACGGCTTCGATACCTGCCTTGCCGAGTGCCGTGGCAAATGCGCCCCCTATATTGCCGGCTCCGATAATGCCAACGATCATGATCCAGTCCTTTACGGTGCGGTGAGAATTGTATCCGCGACGGTCGGTTTTCCCGCTACACCCTTGGCCTGATGCCGGTGGCGTTGCAGAAAACCGGTGCTGCTGTTGACTGGAATATGGCTGGCAAATACACGCAGCATAAGTCAGAGATGAATTGTTTTAGTTTCAATCAATGTTTGAAGGTTGCTTATTATGGAGACGCTGGCAAACCTAGAAGCGTTCGTTCGAAGCGCGGAAGCGAGCAGCTTTTCCGGGGCTGCTCGGCGTCTCTCGATCACACCGGCCGCAGTCAGCCGGAACGTTGCGATGCTGGAACGGAACCTCGGCATACGGCTGTTTCACCGCTCGACGCGGAAGTTGACCTTGACCGAGGCGGGGGAGTCCTTTCTGGCAAGCATCGGCGACAGCCTGAACCACCTTCAGGGGGCAATCGACGGGGCATCACAAACCAAGGGTGAGCCTGTCGGCGTTCTGAAGCTCAGCATGAGTTTAACGTTCGCTATGGGATACGTTCTTCCCGCACTGCCCGACTTTCTGGCCCGTTATCCGGGCATCAGACCTGACTGGCATTTCGACAGCCGCAAGGTCGATCTTATCGCCGAGGGTTTCGACGCCGCGATCGGCGGTGGTTTCGAACTCAATCCGGGCATCGTTTCCACGACGATCGCACCGGTTCACGTTATCGCGGTCGCTTCGCCCGGCTATTTTGCTGGACGGCGCCGGCCGGCCAGCCCCGCCGATCTGGCCGATCATGCCGGAATACTGATGCGGTCCTCCAATTCAGGCCGGATCAGGCAATGGATGATGCGGGACGCTCAAGGACGCGAAGAGCGCGCGCTCCTCAACGAGACGATTGTGATGAGCGACGCCGCGCCCATGGCGCAGGCGGCGATCGCGGGGTTGGGCATCGCATTGCTGGCTGTACCCGACGTGCTGCCGCATATGGAAAGTGGTGCGCTCGAACGTATCCTTCCGAAGTGGTATGCCGATGCCGGATCTATCTCGCTCTACTATTCAGGCCGCGTGCTCCAACCGCTGAAAACCCGCGCTTTCATTGACTTCTACACTGAATATTTCCGTAGTGAGCGTCTTAGCGCCCGATTTGCAGGCAGTCTCCAATAGCGTCCACGCGTCCTTGTCATAATCTCCGAAAAAACGTGGCCCCTGGACCGCATCAAGTCTTCCATTATCAACAGATGCTTGAATATGATCCAAATGATATGCCGCTAATATTCTAGGAAAAAATGGACAAATATCATTCCACCGAAACACTCGGCACGTAAATGGAGTGAGAAATGACTGCAGTGACCGCTTCTGGGTACCTTCCACTGAGCGGCAAGACCGCACTCGTTACCGGTGGATCGCGATCAATCGGCGCATCAATCGCCCAGCGTCTCGCAGCGGATGGTGCTCAGGTGGCCTTCACCTATCGCGGATCACCTGCGAAGGCTGAGGAAGTTGCTGTCGCCATCGAAAAAATGGGCGGGCGCGCGCTGGCCATCGCCGCTGATGCCGCTAATCCGGATGCAATACGCGCCGCTGTCGCCGCGACAGTCGAAAAGCTGCGGCATCGACATTCTGGTGAACAATGCCGGTATTGCCTTCGCGGGTCCGATCGACGAAATCGCATTTGATGACTATCAGGCAATGCTCGCAGTCAATGTAACAGGCGTTTTTGTCGCCACGCAGGAAGCCGTACGCCATATGAAGGATGGCGGCCGGATCATACAGATCGGCAGCTCAATCACGAAATATGCCGGGGTTCCTGGGCTGTCAGCATACGGCCTCACCAAGGGGGCAGTCGCCGGCTTCAACCGGAGCTTGGCTCATGACCTCGGCCCACGCGGCATCACAGTCAACACAGTTCATCCGGGCCCAACCGACACTGACATGAATCCTGTCGATGGCGAGTTTGCCGCTATGCAAGTCTCGCGCATCGCGGCGGGCCGCTATGGAAAGCCCCAGGAAATTGCGAGCGTTGTCGCATTCCTTGCAAGTCCAGAAGCCTCCTTTGTAACGGGTGCCGACATCCGGGCTGATGGTGGTTTCACATCCTGAAATATGCCGGAGCGAAATCCAAAATTCGCTTCGATGCCCCCATCGATTTCAACGCCTCCCCAACCAGTCAATGGCTCAACGCGGCTTTGATGGATATCCAGCGCCGTGCGGCCAGGATCGTTCGCCTTGCCAGGCAAAAGAGCCGCAATCCTCGACCATTGCACATCGTTCAACCATATCGCTTCGCAGCCATTCTCAGACACCATGCCAACAAAACACGGTGTCCTATGAATCAGCCATCAGGTGATTTGGGAATCTGGAGGGTTCTGTGAGGTCCGTTCGCTATGCGTGCGGCATTCACTGATCGGACCTCATTGAAGCCGGATTGAGCGAAGGCGCGGGTTGTTTGGCGCTATGGGGATTTAGTCGAAG
>NZ_WUEN01000023.1:0-61271 GCF_010668065.1 Rhizobium leguminosarum
TGGTGTTCCTGAACAAGGTCGACCAGGTTGACGACGCCGAGCTTCTCGAACTGGTCGAGCTCGAAGTTCGCGAACTGCTGTCGTCCTACGACTTCCCGGGCGACGATATCCCGATCGTCAAGGGTTCGGCGCTTGCTGCTCTCGAAGATTCGGACAAGAAGATCGGCGAAGATTCGATCCGCGAACTGATGGCCGCTGTCGACGCCTACATCCCGACGCCTGAGCGTCCGATCAACCTGCCGTTCCTGCTGCCGATCGAAGACGTGTTCTCGATCTCTGGCCGCGGTACGGTTGTGACCGGCCGCGTCGAGCGTGGCATTGTCAAGGTTGGCGAAGAAGTCGAGATCGTCGGCATCCGTCCGACGACGAAGACGACGGTGACCGGCGTTGAAATGTTCCGCAAGCTGCTCGATCAGGGCCAGGCCGGCGACAACATCGGCGCGCTGATCCGCGGCGTCACCCGTGACGGCGTTGAGCGTGGCCAGATTCTGTGCAAGCCGGGTTCGGTCAAGCCGCACAAGAAGTTCATGGCAGAAGCCTACATCCTGACGAAGGAAGAGGGTGGCCGTCATACGCCGTTCTTCACCAACTACCGTCCGCAGTTCTACTTCCGCACGACCGACGTGACGGGTATCGTGACGCTGCCGGAAGGCACAGAGATGGTCATGCCGGGCGACAACGTCACGGTATCGGTCGAGCTGATCGTTCCGATCGCGATGGAAGAAAAGCTGCGCTTCGCTATCCGCGAAGGCGGCCGCACCGTCGGCGCCGGCATCGTCGCGTCGATCGTCGAGTAACTTTCGAGTTATCCGCAATTATGAAGACCCCGCTGGAAACAGCGGGGTTTTTCATTTTCATGGCTTCCTGTAGGTTTAACAGGTGTTGTAAAAATATCGTTAAGTTGGCCTGTCACAGTATTTTGTTCATCTCACGTTCAGAAACCGGTTTGTGATTGGACCATTGTAGTCCAGACTCCTCCTTGCAAAGAGGAGAGCCCGGATGATTCCAAAGGCCACATTCGCTGCGACGATATTCGCGATGTATGTTTTCACGATGTTTTTCATCGCTGCAATTCCGCAAGAAGTTGTTCAGTCTGCCGTCGTGCAGATTGGCGAGGTAAGTGTCGTCAAGTGACGACCTTTGCCGAACATCGCAGGGTTCTGCGGTGATCGGAAATGATCGGCCAGGTGCTCCCGGATAGGATGCTCCTGGCGACGCGGGGGTGAACCCTTGCAGGACGCTCGCTTGCTCTTCGCGCGGAAGCGTCTATCTATGCCTCCGATTTCATGACGCGGAGGATATTCCATGAAGAGACGTATTCTATTCACCGGCGGTTCGGGCAAGGCAGGTCGCCATGCGGTGCCGTGGCTCGTCAATGCCGGCTACGAGGTTCACAACCTCGATCTCGTGCCGCTGGATAGCCCGGGCGTCACCAATCTCATCGCCGACATCACCGATAGCGGTCAGGTCTTCAACGCGCTTTCGATGCATCGCGATTTTCCCGATCTCGACGCGGGCAGGGGCGTACAGCCCTTCGACGCCGTCGTGCACTTCGCCGCCATCCCGCGCATCCTGATCAAGCCCGATAACGAAACCTTCCGCATCAACACGATGGGCACTTATAATGTCATCGAGGCGGCGGTGAAGCTCGGCATCCGCAAGATCATCGTCGCATCGAGCGAGACGACTTACGGCGTCTGCTTTGCCGAAGGCCATCGCGATTTCCACCAGTTCCCGCTGGAGGAGGACTACGACGTCAATCCGATGGATTCCTACGGCCTTTCCAAGGTGGTCAACGAAAAGACGGCGCGCGCCTTTGCCGAACGTTCGGGCTTCGATATCTATGCGCTGCGCATCGGCAACGTCATCGAGCCTGACGAGTACGAGAAGTTTCCGACCTATTTCGCCAATCCCGAGATGCGCAAGCGTATCGCCTGGAGCTATATCGACGCCCGCGACCTCGGGCAGATCTGCCATCTCTGCATCGAGAAGGACGGTCTCGGCTACCAGGTCTTCAACGCCGCCAACGACACCGTCTCTGCCAATACGCCATCGAAAGAGCTTGCGAAGCGATTCTTTCCGAATGTGCCCTTCACCCGCGAGATCGGCGAATATGAGGGCCTGCTCTCCAATCGCAAGATCCGCGAGGTGCTGGGTTTTAAGGAAGAACACGATTGGCGGAAATATGTGAAGGTCTGAACGGACCGTGGTTCCGCGATTGAAAGGCCGATCGCTCGCATATCAGGAGAATGGCTTTGAAAATCGAAAATCGTGCTTGCCAATCCCGTGCCGTCGTCTTAAAGGGAGCGCCATGCTTTTCAGCAGCGATTTGCGGGCCTTGGCCCTGGCGCTGAATGATCGGTATGAAGGGGTATAGCTCAGTTGGTAGAGCGGCGGTCTCCAAAACCGCAGGTCGTAGGTTCGAGCCCTACTGCCCCTGCCATTTTCCTTGATGCGGGACAGCGCGGACATGCTCGCGGCATTTCCGGTCGGGGATTGATTGGTGGTAAGTAATTTCGTTAAACTTCGGTTTCCCCCTTGTGTATTCGGAAATCGGTGTTTATTTAGGGTTCAACAGACACGCGGTGCGTGGGGCTGATAGTTTCAGCTTTACGCGCCGTAATTGCGTGGGCAGTCGATGGCATCCAAATCCAATCCGTTTGCGTTTCTGCAGCAGGTTCGCTCCGAGACGTCCAAAGTTACATGGCCGTCGCGCCGCGAGACCATGATCTCGACGGTCATGGTGCTGGTGATGGTGGTTTTCGCCGCGCTGTTTTTCTTTGCCGCTGACCAGCTGATCGGCTGGGCTCTGAGCTTCGTGCTGAATACCGGCAACTGATACGGGTGGAAATGAAAATGGCGGCACGTTGGTACATCGTCCACGCATATTCAAATTTTGAAAAGAAGGTGGCTGAAGACATCGAGAACAAGGCTCGCCAGAAGGGGCTTGAGCACCTGTTCGAGAAGATCCTTGTGCCGACTGAAAAGGTGGTGGAAGTGCGTCGCGGCCGTAAGGTCGATTCCGAGCGCAAGTTTTTCCCGGGCTATGTCATGGTTCGTGCCAATCTGACGGACGAAGCCTACCACCTGATCAAGAATACGCCGAAGGTCACAGGTTTCCTCGGCTCCGACAATAAGCCCGTTCCGATTCCGGATTATGAAGCCGAGCGCATTCTCGGTCAGGTCCAGGAAGGTGTCGAGCGGCCGAAGGCCTCCATTACCTTCGAGATCGGCGAGCAGGTCCGCGTTTCCGACGGCCCGTTCGCGTCGTTCAACGGCACGGTTCAGGATGTGGACGAAGAACGTTCGCGCCTGAAGGTGGAAGTGTCGATCTTCGGCCGCGCAACGCCGGTCGAGCTCGAATACGCTCAGGTCGAGAAGGTCTGATTTCAGAAACTGGAAGCTGGCCCTTGCGGCCTGTTTCCTGCGGGCCTTGTCAGCACCCGCGTGGAAGGTGAGGGGTCTTAGCCGGACCCTAAGGATCCGCACCACGCAACCGCAGCCGCCGGAGAAATCCGGCATCACGGGCCGGGCGACCGGCCGTTCATGAAAGGCAGAGAGATATGGCTAAGAAAGTTGCAGGCCAGCTCAAGCTTCAGGTCAAGGCAGGATCGGCAAACCCGTCCCCGCCGATTGGTCCGGCGCTTGGTCAGCGTGGCATTAACATCATGGAATTCTGCAAGGCGTTCAATGCCGCCACGCAGGAAATGGAAAAGGGCATGCCGATTCCGGTCGTCATCACCTATTACCAGGACAAGTCCTTCACCTTCGCGATGAAGCAGCCGCCGGTCAGCTACTGGCTGAAGAAGGAAGCGAAGATCACGTCCGGTTCCAAGACGCCCGGCAAGGGCGCCAAGGCCGGCTCCCTCACCAAGGCTCAGATCAAGTCGATCGCAGAAGCCAAGATGAAGGATCTGAACGCAGCGGATATCGAAGGTGCAATGGCGATGATCGAGGGCTCTGCCCGCGCCATGGGCCTGGAAGTGGTGGGTTAAGATCATGGCTGGTAAGCGCACGCAGAAGATCAACGAAGGTGTTGATCCCACCAAGCTCTACGCTCTGACCCTGGCCATCGGCATGGTCAAGGAACGGGCTGTCGCCAAGTTCGACGAAACCATCGAAGTCTCGATGAACCTCGGCGTCGACCCGCGCCATGCGGACCAGATGGTTCGTGGCGTCGTCAACCTGCCGAACGGCACGGGCCGCACGGTTCGCGTCGCCGTCTTCGCTCGTGGCGCCAAGGCTGACGAAGCCAAGGCTGCCGGTGCCGATATCGTCGGCGCCGAAGACCTCGTCGAAATCGTCCAGGGCGGCAAGATCGAATTCGATCGCTGCATCGCCACCCCTGACATGATGCCGCTCGTCGGCCGCCTCGGTAAGGTTCTCGGTCCGCGCGGCATGATGCCGAACCCGAAGGTCGGCACCGTCACCATGGATGTCGCTGGAGCCGTCAAGGCTTCCAAGGGCGGCGCTGTCGAGTTCCGCGTCGAGAAGGCTGGCATCGTCCATGCCGGTATCGGCAAGGCCTCGTTCGACGCCAAGGCTCTGGAAGAAAACATCCGCGCCTTTGCTGACGCCGTCATCAAGGCGAAGCCGGCTGGCGCCAAGGGCAACTACGTCAAGCGCGTGGCGATTTCCTCGACCATGGGTCCGGGCGTCAAGATCGAGCCCGGCTCGGTCACCGGTGCTCCGGCTGCGTAAGTTTATGGCCGGGCTTTAAGTCCGGCGACTGAATTTCCGGCCTCGCAAGGGGCCGGAATATTCCGGAGAAATCCGGAATCCTGTCCGAGATTGCAGGTGGTTTTCCCTTAATCACTGTGCCTGCATGAGACGGGTAAGACCCGAATTGCAAGAAGTTCGCTTCTAGGAACTCGGTTCGAGCCTTGGATGCCTTGTGCCTCTTTAGCCTTGATTGGCGCGAGAGCGCGGGGGGACAGGATCCTCAAGCGTCGCTTGGGATCTCGCATGATCCCAGGAGGCAAAAGGCAACCGGCGGGCCCATTTTCGGTCCCGCCAACTGGAGATAGGCAGTGGAAAGAGCGGAAAAACGCGAATTCGTCACGGAACTGAACGAAGTCTTCAAGGCTTCGGGCTCAGTTGTCGTGGCCCACTATGCTGGTGCCACAGTCGCGCAGATGAACGATTTTCGTTCGAAGATGCGCGCAGCTGGCGGTACCGTCAAAGTCGCGAAGAACCGCCTGGCCAAGATTGCCCTTCAGGGTACGGAAGCGGAAGGGATGTCCAATCTCTTCAAGGGTCAGACGCTGATTGCATACAGCACCGATCCGATCACCGCTCCGAAGGTCGTCATGGATTTCGCCAAGACCAATGACAAGATCATTGTTCTGGGCGGCGCCATGGGAACAACCACGCTCAACGCCGATGCAGTCAAGTCGCTTGCGACCCTGCCTTCGCTCGATGAGCTGCGTGCGAAGCTGCTGGGCATGATCCAGACACCGGCTACCCGCATCGCTGGGGTTGTTGCAGCACCGGCAAGCCAGCTTGCCCGCGTGTTTGCGGCCTACGCCAAGAAGGACGAAGCCGCGTAAGGCGGTTTTTCGCTGTTTATAATCAACCGGTTCGAACCGAACAAAAGGAACTAGTAAAATGGCTGATCTCGCAAAGATCGTTGACGACCTCTCCTCGCTGACCGTTCTGGAAGCTGCAGAACTGTCGAAGCTTCTCGAAGAAAAGTGGGGCGTTTCCGCTGCTGCTCCGGTAGCTGTTGCTGCCGCTGCCGGCGGTGCTGCTGCTGCTGTCGTTGAAGAAGAAAAGACCGAGTTCGACGTCATCCTCACGGATGTCGGCGCCAACAAGATCAACGTCATCAAGGAAGTCCGCGCCATCACTGGTCTCGGCCTCAAGGAAGCCAAGGATCTCGTTGAAGCCGCTCCGAAGGCTGTCAAGGAAGGCGTCAACAAGGCTGAAGCCGCTGACATCAAGAAGAAGCTTGAAGACGCTGGCGCCAAGGCCGACGTCAAGTAATCTTGAACTGCTTTTGGGAGGCAGTATCTCTACTGCCTCCCATTTGCCGTTTTTCTGAACGAATTACCCAAAAGCCGCGTCGAAACGGCTTTTGGGTAATGGGTTCTTCAAAAGGATGGTCTCGCACCGAGGGCAGCACAGCAATCCGAGCTGAGCGTTTTCTGGGGTCGGACGAGATTGAACTACTCATTGATTGACGGGATCGACTGGCCATCGGTTCCCGTCCGTTGCAGGCCCGGGTGCAAGATTTTGAAGGAGCGACGATGGCTCAGACCCTTTCGTTCAACGGTCGTAGGCGCGTACGCAAGTTTTTTGGTAAGATCCCCGAAGTCGCAGAAATGCCGAACCTCATCGAGGTTCAGAAGGCGTCCTACGACCAGTTTCTGATGGTAGAAGAGCCGAAGGGCGGCCGACCCGACGAGGGTCTTCAGGCCGTATTCAAGTCGGTTTTCCCGATCACCGACTTCTCTGGCGCATCCATGCTGGAATTCGTGTCCTACGAGTTCGAACCGCCGAAGTTCGACGTTGACGAATGCCGTCAGCGCGACCTGACCTATGCAGCGCCGCTGAAGGTGACGCTGCGCCTCATCGTGTTCGATATCGACGAGGATACCGGCGCGAAGTCGATCAAGGACATCAAGGAACAGTCCGTTTACATGGGCGACATGCCGCTCATGACCAACAACGGCACGTTCATCGTCAACGGCACCGAGCGCGTCATCGTCTCCCAGATGCACCGTTCGCCGGGCGTCTTCTTCGACCACGACAAGGGCAAGAGCCATTCTTCCGGCAAGCTGCTCTTTGCTGCGCGCGTCATCCCTTATCGCGGTTCCTGGCTCGATATCGAATTCGACGCCAAGGACATCGTCTACGCTCGTATCGATCGCCGCCGCAAGATCCCTGTCACGTCGCTGCTGATGGCGCTCGGCATGGACGGCGAGGAAATCCTCGACACCTTCTACACGAAGTCGCTCTACAAGCGCGACGGCGAAGGCTGGCGCATTCCCTTCATGCCGGAAACGCTGAAGGGTGCCAAGGCGATCACCGAGATGGTCGACGCCGATACCGGCGAAGTCGTCGTGGAAGCCGGCAAGAAGCTGACCCCGCGCCTGCTGCGCACGCTGTCCGACAAGGGCCTGAAGGCCCTCAAGGCCGCCGACGACGATCTTTACGGCAACTACCTTGCCGGCGACATCGTCAACTACTCGACGGGTGAGATCTACCTCGAAGCCGGCGACGAAATCGACGAGAAGACGCTTGGCATCATCCTGGCGAACGGCTTCGACGAGATCCCGGTTCTCGGCATCGACCACATCAATGTCGGCGCCTATATCCGCAACACGCTGACAGCCGACAAGAACGAGAACCGTCAGGACGCTCTGTTCGACATCTACCGCGTCATGCGTCCGGGTGAGCCGCCGACCATGGAATCGGCCGAAGCCATGTTCAACTCGCTGTTCTTCGATGCGGAGCGTTACGACCTCTCCGCCGTCGGCCGCGTCAAGATGAACATGCGCCTCGACCTGACCGTCGAAGACACCGTCCGCATCCTGCGCAAGGACGACATTCTGGCCGTGGTCAGGATGCTGGTCGAACTGCGCGACGGCAAGGGCGAGATCGACGACATCGACAACCTCGGCAACCGCCGCGTCCGTTCGGTCGGCGAGCTGATGGAAAACCAGTACCGTCTCGGCCTGCTGCGCATGGAGCGCGCGATCAAGGAACGCATGTCCTCGATCGAGATCGACACGGTGATGCCGCAGGACCTGATCAATGCCAAGCCGGCAGCTGCTGCCGTGCGCGAATTCTTCGGTTCCTCGCAGCTCTCGCAGTTCATGGACCAGGTCAACCCGCTCTCGGAAATCACCCACAAGCGCCGTCTTTCGGCTCTTGGCCCGGGCGGTCTGACCCGTGAGCGTGCCGGCTTCGAAGTCCGCGACGTGCATCCGACCCACTATGGCCGCATCTGCCCGATCGAAACGCCGGAAGGCCCGAACATCGGTCTCATCAACTCGCTTGCGACCTTTGCCCGCGTCAACAAGTACGGCTTCATCGAAAGCCCGTACCGCCGCATCGTCGACGGCAAGGTGACGAGCGACGTGCTCTACCTCTCCGCCATGGAAGAGGCGAAGTACTACGTCGCCCAGGCCAACGCCGAGATGAACGCTGACGGTTCCTTCGTCGACGAATTCGTCGTCTGCCGTCATGCCGGCGAAGTTATGCTCGCCCCGCGCGACAGCATGAACCTGATGGACGTCTCGCCGAAGCAGGTCGTTTCGGTCGCAGCCGCGCTTATCCCGTTCCTGGAAAACGACGACGCCAACCGCGCGCTCATGGGCTCGAACATGCAGCGTCAGGCAGTGCCGCTGCTGCGTGCCGAAGCTCCGTTCGTCGGTACCGGCATGGAGCCGGTGGTTGCCCGAGACTCTGGTGCTGCCATCGGCGCTCGCCGCGGCGGCGTGGTCGACCAGGTCGACGCGACGCGTATCGTTATCCGCGCCACGGAAGACCTCGAAGCCGGCAAGTCCGGCGTCGATATCTACCGCCTGCAGAAGTTCCAGCGTTCGAACCAGAACACCTGCGTCAACCAGCGCCCGCTGGTCACCGTCGGCGACGAGGTCAACCGTGGCGACATTCTCGCCGACGGCCCGTCGACCGATCTCGGCGACCTGGCGCTCGGCCGCAACGCGCTCGTCGCGTTCATGCCTTGGAACGGCTACAACTACGAAGACTCGATCCTGCTCTCCGAGCGTATCGTTGCCGACGACGTGTTCACCTCCATCCACATCGAAGAATTCGAAGTGATGGCGCGCGACACCAAGCTTGGTCCTGAGGAAATCACCCGCGATATTCCGAACGTTTCGGAAGAAGCGCTGAAGAACCTCGACGAAGCCGGCATCGTCTATATCGGCGCCGAAGTTCAGCCGGGCGATATCCTCGTCGGTAAGATCACGCCGAAGGGTGAAAGCCCGATGACGCCGGAAGAAAAGCTTCTGCGCGCCATCTTTGGCGAAAAGGCCTCCGACGTGCGCGACACATCCATGCGCATGCCGCCCGGCACCTACGGCACGATCGTCGAAGTCCGCGTCTTCAACCGCCACGGCGTTGAAAAAGACGAGCGCGCGATGGCCATCGAGCGCGAAGAAATCGAGCGTCTGGCAAAGGACCGTGACGACGAGCAGGCGATCCTCGACCGTAACGTCTACGGCCGTCTGATCGAGATGCTGCGCGGCCAGGCCTCCATTGCCGGCCCGAAGGGCTTTAAGAAGGGAGCCGAGCTTTCGAACGCCGTCGTCTCCGAATATCCCCGCTCGCAGTGGTGGATGTTCGCGGTCGAAGACGAAAAGGTCCAGAGCGAGCTCGAAGCGCTCCGCGGTCAGTACGACGAATCCAAGTCGCGCCTCGAACAGCGCTTCATGGACAAGGTCGAAAAAGTCCAGCGCGGCGATGAAATGCCTCCTGGCGTCATGAAGATGGTCAAGGTCTTCGTCGCGGTAAAGCGCAAGATCCAGCCGGGCGACAAGATGGCCGGCCGTCACGGGAACAAGGGCGTCGTCTCGCGCATTGTGCCGGTGGAGGACATGCCGTTCCTCGAAGACGGCACGCATGTCGACGTCGTTCTGAACCCGCTCGGCGTGCCTTCGCGCATGAACGTCGGTCAGATCCTGGAAACCCATCTGGGTTGGGCTTGCGCCGGCATGGGTCGCCAGATCGGCGAACTGATCGACGCATACAAGGCCAATGGCAACATTGAGCCGCTGCGCAAGACCATCGGCGATGTCGTCGGAGACGGCCCGAAGGCCGAACAGGTCCATGAGTTCGACGACGACTCGGTTCTGCGTCTCGCCGACCAGTGGAAGCGCGGCGTTTCGATTGCGACGCCTGTTTTCGACGGCGCGAACGAAGCCGACGTCAACGACATGCTGCGTCTGGCAGGCCTCAAGGATAGCGGTCAGTCGACGCTCTATGACGGCCGTACCGGTGAGCAGTTCGACCGCCAGGTGACCGTGGGCTACATCTACATGCTGAAGCTCAACCATCTGGTCGACGACAAGATTCATGCTCGTTCGATCGGTCCTTACTCGCTCGTGACCCAGCAGCCGCTGGGCGGCAAGGCGCAGTTCGGCGGCCAGCGCTTCGGCGAAATGGAAGTCTGGGCGCTCGAAGCATACGGCGCGGCCTACACGCTGCAGGAAATGCTGACGGTGAAGTCGGACGACGTCGCCGGCCGCACCAAGGTCTACGAAGCCATCGTCCGAGGAGACGACACGTTCGAAGCCGGTATTCCGGAAAGCTTCAACGTTCTCGTCAAGGAAATGCGCTCACTGGGCCTCAGCGTCGAGCTCGAGAACACCAAGCTTGACGAGGCGCAGGCAGCTCAGCTGCCCGACGCGGCCGAGTAAGCACTTGATAGGGCGTGCGCTGCCAATGCGGCGCACGCCGGTCCCACCGGGCGCCGTATCCGTGTCGGCCCGGAAGGGAAGTTTCGCCGCATCCAGCGGTTATTCTCGTTTAAGCGAGGGAGGCGGCTCCCGGGAATTTGCCGCCGACCATCGCATTTTGAGGGCGCTTTAGCCCATGAAGGAGACAGGCATGAACCAAGAGGTCATGAATCTTTTCAATCCGCAGGTGCCTGCACAGAATTTCGATTCTATTCGGATTTCGATCGCGTCTCCGGAGAAGATCCTCTCCTGGTCTTACGGTGAGATCAAGAAGCCGGAAACCATCAACTATCGTACGTTCAAGCCGGAACGCGACGGTCTGTTCTGCGCGCGCATCTTCGGGCCGATCAAGGACTACGAATGCCTGTGCGGCAAGTACAAGCGCATGAAGTACAAGGGCATCATCTGCGAAAAGTGTGGCGTCGAAGTCACGCTGTCGCGCGTTCGCCGTGAGCGCATGGGCCATATCGAGCTCGCCGCTCCCGTTGCCCACATCTGGTTCCTGAAGTCGCTGCCATCACGCATTTCGACGCTGCTCGACATGACGCTGAAGGATGTCGAGCGCGTTCTCTACTTCGAAAACTACATTGTCACCGAGCCGGGCCTGACCGCCCTGAAGGAGCACCAGCTCCTCTCGGAAGAAGAGTACATGCTTGCCGTCGACGAATACGGCGAAGACCAGTTCACCGCGATGATCGGCGCCGAGGCGATCTACGAGATGCTGGCCTCGATGAACCTCGAAAAGATCGCTGGCGACCTGCGCGCCGAGCTTGCCGACACCACGTCGGATCTCAAGCAGAAGAAGCTGATGAAGCGCCTGAAGATCGTCGAGAACTTCATGGAGTCGGGCAACCGTCCGGAATGGATGATCATGAAGGTCGTTCCGGTCATCCCGCCGGATCTGCGTCCGCTGGTTCCGCTCGACGGCGGCCGTTTCGCGACGTCGGATCTGAACGATCTCTACCGCCGCGTCATCAACCGTAACAACCGTCTGAAGCGCCTGATCGAGCTTCGTGCGCCTGGCATCATCATCCGCAACGAAAAGCGCATGCTGCAGGAATCCGTTGACGCGCTGTTCGACAACGGCCGTCGCGGCCGCGTCATCACCGGTGCCAACAAGCGTCCGCTGAAGTCGCTCTCCGACATGCTGAAGGGCAAGCAGGGCCGCTTCCGCCAGAACCTGCTCGGCAAGCGCGTCGACTATTCCGGCCGTTCGGTCATCGTCACCGGTCCGGAACTGAAGCTGCATCAGTGCGGCCTGCCGAAGAAGATGGCGCTCGAGCTCTTCAAGCCGTTCATCTATGCCCGCCTCGACGCCAAGGGTTACTCCTCGACCGTCAAGCAGGCCAAGAAGCTGGTCGAGAAGGAAAAGCCGGAAGTCTGGGATATCCTCGACGAGGTTATCCGCGAGCATCCGGTTCTCTTGAATCGCGCACCGACGCTGCACCGCCTGGGCATCCAGGCCTTCGAACCTATCCTGGTCGAAGGCAAGGCGATCCAGCTGCATCCGCTCGTCTGCACTGCCTTCAACGCCGATTTCGACGGCGACCAGATGGCCGTTCACGTGCCGCTGTCGCTCGAAGCCCAGCTCGAAGCCCGCGTGCTGATGATGTCGACCAACAACATCCTGCATCCGGCCAACGGCGCGCCGATCATCGTTCCCTCGCAGGACATGGTTCTCGGCCTCTACTATCTGTCGATCCTCAACCAGAACGAGCCGGGCGAAGGCATGGCCTTCTCCGATCTCGGCGAGCTGCATCACGCCCTCGAAAGCAAGGTCGTGACGCTGCACACCAAGATCCGCGGCCGCTTCAAGTCGGTCGACGAGGATGGCAAGCCTTACTCGAAGATCTATGAGACGACGCCTGGCCGTCTGCTCATCGGCGAACTGCTGCCGAAGAACGGCAAGGTGCCCTTCGATATCTGCAACCAGGAAATGACCAAGAAGAACATCTCGAAGATGATCGACACGGTCTATCGCCATTGCGGCCAGAAGGACACGGTCATTTTCTGCGACCGCATCATGCAGCTCGGCTTCGCCCACGCCTGCCGCGCCGGCATTTCGTTCGGCAAGGACGACATGGTCATTCCGGATGCCAAGGCCAAGATCGTTGCCGACACCGAAAACCTGGTGAAGGAATACGAGCAGCAGTATAATGACGGCCTCATCACCCAGGGCGAAAAGTACAACAAGGTTGTCGACGCCTGGGGCAAGGCGACCGAAAAGGTCGCCGAAGAGATGATGGCCCGCATCAAGGCGGTCGAATTCGACGAGAAGACCGGTCGCCAGAAGCCGATGAACTCGATCTACATGATGAGCCACTCCGGTGCCCGAGGTTCTCCGAACCAGATGCGCCAGCTGGGCGGCATGCGTGGCCTCATGGCCAAGCCGTCGGGCGAAATCATCGAGACCCCGATCATCTCGAACTTCAAGGAAGGCCTGACGGTCAACGAGTACTTCAACTCGACCCACGGCGCCCGTAAGGGTCTGGCAGACACCGCCCTGAAGACCGCCAACTCCGGCTACCTGACCCGCCGTCTCGTCGACGTCGCGCAGGATTGCATCGTCACGCATGTCGATTGCGGAACGCAGACGGGCCTCACCATGACCGCCATCGTCGATGCCGGCCAGGTGGTTGCCTCGATCGGCGCCCGTATCCTCGGCCGCACGGCGCTCGACGACATCGATCATCCGGTCACGGGTGAGCGCATCGTCGATGCCGGCAGGATGATCCTCGAGCCCGACGTCGTCGAAATCGAGAAGGCCGGCATCCAGTCGATCCGCATCCGCTCGGCACTGACCTGCGAAATCCAGACGGGCGTCTGCTCGGTCTGCTACGGCCGCGACCTCGCGCGCGGTACGCCGGTCAATATGGGCGAAGCCGTCGGCGTCATCGCTGCTCAGTCGATCGGCGAACCGGGCACCCAGCTCACCATGCGTACCTTCCACCTTGGCGGTACGGCAACCGTGGTCGACCAGTCGTTCCTCGAAGCCTCGTACGAAGGTACGGTGCAGATCAAGAACCGCAACATCCTGCGCAACTCCGATGGCAACCTCGTTGCCATGGGCCGTAACATGACCGTCCAGATCCTGGACGAACGTGGTGTCGAGCGGTCGTCGCAGCGCGTGGCCTACGGTTCGAAGCTGCATGTCGACGAAGGCGACAAGGTCAAGCGCGGCCAGCGCCTGGCAGAGTGGGACCCCTACACCCGTCCGATGATGACGGAAGTGGCCGGTACCGTTCAGTTTGAAGATCTGGTCGACGGTCTCTCCGTTCTGGAAGCGACCGACGAATCGACCGGCATCACCAAGCGTCAGGTCATCGACTGGCGTTCGACCCCGCGCGGCTCGGACCTCAAGCCGGCGATCGTCATCAAGGATGCCAGCGGCAATATCGCGAAGCTGTCTCGTGGTGGTGACGCCCGCTTCTTCCTCTCGGTCGATGCAATCCTGTCGGTCGAGCCGGGCACGAAGGTCTCCCAGGGTGACGTTCTCGCTCGTTCGCCGCTCGAAAGCGCCAAGACCAAGGACATCACCGGCGGTCTGCCGCGTGTTGCCGAGTTGTTCGAAGCCCGCCGTCCGAAGGACCACGCCATCATCGCAGAGATCGATGGTACGATCCGTCTCGGCCGCGACTACAAGAACAAGCGTCGCGTCATCATCGAGCCGGCGGAAGACGGTGTCGAGCCTGTCGAATACCTGATCCCGAAGGGCAAGCCCTTCCACCTTCAGGAAGGTGACTATATCGAAAAGGGTGACTACATCCTCGACGGTAACCCGGCTCCGCACGATATCCTGGCGATCAAGGGCGTGGAGGCTCTGGCCTCCTACCTCGTCAACGAGATCCAGGAAGTCTACCGCCTGCAGGGCGTCGTCATCAACGACAAGCACATCGAGGTGATTGTCCGTCAGATGCTGCAGAAGGTCGAAATCACCGATGCAGGCGACTCGACCTATATCGTCGGCGACAATGTCGACCGGATCGAGCTCGAAGACGTCAACGATCACCTGATCGAGCAGGGCAAGAAGCCAGCCTACGGCGATCCGGTTCTTCTCGGCATCACCAAGGCATCGCTGCAGACCCCGTCCTTCATCTCGGCCGCTTCCTTCCAGGAAACGACCAAGGTGCTGACGGAAGCTGCGATCGCCGGCAAGACCGACGGCCTGCAGGGTCTGAAGGAAAACGTCATCGTCGGCCGCCTTATCCCGGCCGGTACCGGCGGCACCATGACCCAGATCCGCCGCATCGCCACGTCGCGCGACGAGATGATCCTCGAAGAGCGCCGCAAGGGCACGGGTGCTGCCGTCGCCACGCCGATGCTGCAGGACATGGCCGAAAAGGCTCCGGCTGCGGAATAATCCGCGGCTGAAGTCGATGAATTGAAAAACCGCCCGGAGCGATCCGGGCGGTTTTTCGTTTTAGTCTGCTCTGATCGGTCTGGCGGGGGAGGGAGGGCGCTGCTTTCCGCTTATGCTGCCTTTGGCGACCGGCAGCGTGAGCGGCGGCTCCCTTCAGTTGAACCGGATGATCGCGACTTCGCCTTCGACGGCGCCCTGGTATGCAGATGCGTGCGGCTCTTCGGCCGGGACCTCGGTCAGCATGCCGATCTGGTCGAGATCTGCTTCGATGAAGCCTTCCTCGGCAAGGGCGTTCAAGGCCTCGCGTACGGCAGTGTCGTCGTCAGGCGCCTTGAGCATGATGTGCAGGTCGATGCCTTCGCTGGCGTCGGACTCGTAGCCCTTGCCGATGATGATGAAGATCATCGGGCCGTCGAAATTATTGTCGTTATCAGGTGTCGTAATCATCGCCTGTCCTTCGGCTCTTTGACGATTCGGTCGCTCGAATCCTGCTGTGAGGGCCGAACGCCGCAATTGCTGATTCCTTAACCGCTTTTGCTGCAATGCCCAAGTTTTTATCTTGGGGCACGGCCGTGAATTCGTCTAGAAGGATGAAACAGGGCGTTCGGCCGCCATATCAAGGCGATACGGCGAGTTTATTTCTTAACCGGCCTTGACGAGACGGGTGGAAACCAGTAGTACCCCGGCCATCAGATCCCATGTGAGGCTTGGCTGTTCGGGGCGACTCGCCCTGAAGTTCACCTCAAACAAGGTTCTAAACGCACGTTGAAGTCATGATGCTGCACGCACGACGCATATTTTATGTGTCCTCTGCTCCTTGTGGTCCATCTGCGGAAGCGGATCGGGCCATATTTTGCGCATTGACGGAAAGCGCGCGTCACTGCCGGAGACGGCGCGAGTTCAAGCCCGTAAGGGTACTGAGATAAAACGTAAGGGATGGTTGAATGCCTACCGTAAACCAGCTGATCCGCAAGCCTCGCCAGGCGAACGTAAAGCGTAACAAGGTTCCCGCACTCCAGGAGAACCCGCAGAAGCGCGGCGTTTGCACGCGCGTCTACACGACGACGCCGAAGAAGCCGAACTCGGCTCTGCGTAAGGTCGCAAAGATCCGCCTGACCAACGGCTTCGAAGTCATTGGTTACATCCCCGGCGAAGGTCACAACCTTCAGGAACACTCCGTCGTCATGATCCGTGGCGGCCGCGTTAAGGACCTTCCGGGTGTCCGTTATCACATCATCCGCGGCGTTCTCGATACCCAGGGTGTCAAGAACCGCAAGCAGCGCCGCTCCAAGTACGGCGCGAAGCGTCCGAAGTAATTCGGTTTTTTGAATAATCCGGCGCTGCGCGAGGTCCTCCGCGTCATGAAGCGCCTTAACGGTTGAAGAGACAAAACTATGTCCAGACGTCATAAAGCAGAAAAGCGCGAGATCAATCCGGACCCGAAGTTCGGCGATCTCGTCGTCACCAAGTTCATGAATGCCATCATGCTCGACGGCAAGAAGTCCGTTGCTGAAAACATCGTCTACGGTGCGTTCGACGTCGTCCACGGCAAGTCCAAGCAGGAGCCGCTCACGGTTTTCCATTCTGCGCTTGAGAACATTGCCCCGCACGTTGAAGTTCGCTCGCGTCGTGTCGGTGGTGCGACCTACCAGGTCCCCGTCGATGTTCGTCCGGAGCGCCGCCAGGCTCTTGCTATTCGCTGGCTGATCGCTGCTGCCCGCAAGCGCAATGAAACGACTATGGTTGACCGCCTTTCCGGCGAACTGCTCGATGCGTCCAACAACCGCGGCTCCGCCGTCAAGAAGCGCGAAGACACGCACAAGATGGCTGACGCCAACCGCGCGTTCTCGCACTATCGCTGGTAATTCCGAACGGTATCGAAAGGCAGTCCACAATGGCTCGCGAATATAAGATCGAAGACTACCGTAATTTCGGTATCATGGCGCATATCGACGCCGGCAAGACCACGACCACCGAGCGTATTCTTTATTACACCGGCAAGTCGCACAAGATCGGCGAAGTCCACGACGGCGCAGCCACCATGGACTGGATGGAGCAGGAGCAGGAGCGTGGCATCACGATCACCTCTGCTGCCACCACGACCTACTGGAAGGGCCGTGACGGCAAGACGCGCCGCTTCAACATCATCGACACTCCCGGCCACGTTGACTTCACCATCGAAGTTGAGCGTTCGCTGCGCGTTCTCGACGGCGCCATCGCGCTGCTCGACGCCAACGCCGGTGTTGAGCCGCAGACGGAAACCGTCTGGCGCCAGGCCGAGAAGTACAATGTCCCGCGGATGATCTTCTGCAACAAGATGGACAAGACCGGCGCGGACTTCTACCGCTCCGTCGAGATGATCAAGACCCGTCTCGGTGCAACGGCCGTCGTCATGCAGCTGCCGATCGGTGCTGAGACCGAATTCAAGGGCGTCATCGACCTGGTCGAGATGAACGCACTCATCTGGCGCGACGAGTCGCTCGGCGCCCAGTGGGATGTCGTCGAGATCCCCGAGGACATGAAGGCCAAGGCTGAAGAATATCGCGAAAAGCTGATCGAGACGGTCGTCGATATCGACGAAGCCGCCACCGAAGCTTACCTCGAAGGCATTCTGCCCGACAACGATCAGATCCGTGCGCTGGTTCGCCGCGGCACGATCGACGTCAAGTTCCACCCGATGTTCTGCGGCACGGCCTTCAAGAACAAGGGCGTGCAGCCGCTGCTCGACGCCGTTGTCGACTACCTGCCGTCGCCGATGGACATCCCGGCGATCAAGGGCATCGATTTCAAGACGGAAGCCGAAATCGAGCGTCATGCCGATGACAGCGAGCCGCTTTCCATGCTCGCCTTCAAGATCATGAACGACCCCTTCGTCGGTTCGCTGACCTTCGCCCGCATCTACTCCGGCAAGCTCGAAAAGGGCACGTCGGTCATCAACACGGTCAAGGACAAGCGCGAGCGCGTCGGCCGTATGCTGCAGATGCACTCCAACTCGCGGGAAGACATCGAAGAAGCCTTCGCAGGCGACATCGTCGCTCTCGCCGGCCTCAAGGAAACCACGACGGGCGACACGCTCTGCGATCCGCTGAAGCCGGTTATCCTCGAGCGCATGGAATTCCCGGAGCCGGTCATCCAGATCGCCATCGAGCCGAAGACCAAGGGCGACCAGGAAAAGATGGGCCTCGCGCTCAACCGCCTAGCTGCTGAAGATCCGTCCTTCCGCGTCAAGACCGACCAGGAATCAGGTCAGACCATCATCGCCGGCATGGGCGAACTGCATCTCGACATCATCGTCGACCGCATGCGTCGTGAGTTCAAGGTCGAAGCAACCGTCGGCGCGCCGCAGGTTGCCTACCGCGAAACCATCACCCGGACGCACGAAGAAGACTACACGCACAAGAAGCAGTCCGGCGGTACCGGCCAGTTCGCGCGCGTCAAGATCGTCTTCGAACCGAACCCGGATGGCGACGAATTCAAGTTCGAATCGAAGATCGTCGGCGGTTCCGTTCCGAAGGAATACATCCCCGGCGTCCAGAAGGGCATCGAAAGCGTTCTGTCTTCGGGTCCGCTCGCGGGCTTCCCGATGCTCGGCGTCAAGGCGACCCTCATCGACGGCGCCTTCCACGACGTCGACTCCTCGGTTCTCGCCTTCGAAATCGCATCGCGTGCCTGCTTCCGTGAAGCAGCCAGGAAGGCCGGCGCTCAGCTGCTCGAGCCGATGATGAAGGTCGAAGTCGTCACCCCGGAAGATTACGTCGGCGACGTTATCGGCGACCTGAACTCCCGTCGCGGTCAGATCCAGGGCCAGGAAAGCCGTGGTATCGCCGTCGTCATCAACGCGAACGTCCCGCTCGCGAACATGTTCAAGTACGTCGACAACCTGCGCTCCATGTCCCAGGGCCGCGCCCAGTACACGATGACCTTCGATCACTATTCGCCGGTCCCGTCGAACGTCGCAACTGAAATCCAGGCAAAGTATTCCGGTCAGAAGTGACCGGAATACCAATTGACCGATAACAAGAATTAGATCCCTTCGGGGACTAGCAAAACGGAGACCCGAAAATGGGAAAGAGTAAGTTTGAGCGCAACAAGCCGCACGTCAACATTGGCACGATTGGCCACGTTGACCACGGTAAGACGTCTCTGACGGCAGCGATCACGAAGTACTTCGGTGAGTACAAGGCGTACGACCAGATCGACGCGGCTCCGGAAGAAAAGGCGCGTGGCATCACGATTTCGACGGCCCACGTTGAATACGAGACGCCGGCCCGCCACTACGCCCACGTCGACTGCCCCGGCCACGCCGACTACGTCAAGAACATGATCACCGGTGCTGCCCAGATGGACGGCGCGATCCTGGTGTGCTCGGCCGCTGACGGCCCGATGCCGCAGACGCGCGAACACATCCTGCTGGCCCGCCAGGTCGGCGTTCCGGCAATCGTGGTGTTCCTGAACAAGGTCGACCAGGTTGACGACGCCGAGCTTCTCGAACTGGTCGAGCTCGAAGTTCGCGAACTGCTGTCGTCCTACGACTTCCCGGGCGACGATATCCCGATCGTCAAGGGTTCAGCACTTGCTGCTCTCGAAGATTCGGACAAGAAGATCGGCGAAGATTCGATCCGTGAACTGATGGCCGCTGTCGACGCCTACATCCCGACGCCTGAGCGTCCGATCAACCTGCCGTTCCTGCTGCCGATCGAAGACGTGTTCTCGATCTCTGGCCGCGGTACGGTTGTGACCGGCCGCGTCGAGCGTGGCATTGTCAAGGTTGGCGAAGAAGTCGAGATCGTCGGCATCCGCCCGACGACGAAGACGACGGTGACCGGCGTTGAAATGTTCCGCAAGCTGCTCGATCAGGGCCAGGCTGGCGACAACATCGGCGCGCTGATCCGCGGCGTTACCCGTGATGGCGTTGAACGTGGCCAGATTCTGTGCAAGCCGGGTTCGGTCAAGCCGCACAAGAAGTTCATGGCTGAAGCCTACATCCTGACGAAGGAAGAGGGTGGCCGTCATACGCCGTTCTTCACCAACTACCGTCCGCAGTTCTACTTCCGCACGACCGACGTGACGGGCATTGTGACGCTGCCTGAGGGCACCGAGATGGTCATGCCTGGCGACAACGTCACGGTATCGGTCGAGCTGATCGTTCCGATCGCGATGGAAGAAAAGCTGCGCTTCGCGATCCGCGAAGGCGGCCGCACCGTCGGCGCCGGCATCGTCGCGTCGATCGTCGAGTAATTAGCGGCTGGGCCACCTGGCCCAAGGAAAGGACAGGGACGCCGATCTCGGTGTCCCTCTCGATCTTTGAAACCGGTGGCCCGCTAACGTAACTGAAGGTAAGTCGTGTCCCTAAGTGGTGACACGCGGATAACAGACACAAGGATAAAGTCGAATGAACGGCCAGAATATCCGCATCCGCCTGAAGGCGTTCGATCACCGGATTCTCGACGCCTCCACGCGTGAGATCGTATCGACGGCTAAGCGCACCGGTGCAAGCGTCCGGGGCCCCGTTCCGCTTCCGACCCGCATCGAGAAGTTTACGGTCAACCGGTCCCCGCACATCGACAAGAAGAGCCGCGAACAGTTCGAGATGCGCACGCATAAGCGCCTTCTCGATATCGTTGACCCGACCCCGCAGACGGTAGACGCGCTGATGAAGCTCGATCTCGCCGCCGGTGTCGATGTTGAGATCAAGCTCTGAGACCTCGGGTCTTCGGGCTGAGTGAGAAGGATTGAACCGATGCGTTCAGGTGTGATTGCACAGAAGGTGGGAATGACCCGCGTCTATAACGACGCCGGCGAGCATGTCCCGGTAACGGTACTGCGTATGGAGGCCGTCCAGGTCGTTGCCACGCGCACTGTCGAAAAGAATGGCTATACCGCAGTTCAGCTCGGTGCCGGCCAGGCGAAGGTAAAGAACACGTCGAAGGCGATGCGCGGCAACTTTGCCATTGCCAACGTCGAGCCGAAGGCCAAGGTCACTGAATTCCGCGTTTCGGAAGACAACCTGCTGGAGATCGGCACGGAGATCAAGGCGGGCCACTTCGCAGCTGGCCAGCTGGTCGACGTGACGGGTACGACGATCGGCAAGGGTTTTGCCGGCGCCATGAAGCGTCACGGCTTCGGCGGTTTGCGCGCCACGCACGGTGTGTCGGTGTCGCACCGCTCGCACGGTTCGACTGGCTCGCGCCAGGATCCGGGCAAGGTTTTCAAGAACAAGAAGATGGCTGGTCACATGGGCCAGACGCGCGTCACGACGCAGAACCTGGAAGTGGTTTCGACCGACGAAGATCGTGGTCTGATCCTGATCAAGGGTGCTGTTCCTGGTTCCAAGGGTGCTTGGATCATCGTGCGCGACGCCGTCAAGTCGGCCGCGAAGTAAGGGAGCCAGATCAATGGAATTCAACGTCAAGACCCTCGAGGGAAAAGACGCCGGGAAGGTTTCCCTTTCGGACGCGATTTTCGGCCTCGAGCCCCGTGAAGACATTCTTGCCCGCGTCATCCGCTGGCAGCTTGCCAAGAAGCAGCAGGGCACGCACAAGGCTAAGGGCCGCGCGGAAGTTTCGCGCACCGGCGCCAAGATGTACAAGCAGAAGGGTACGGGCCGCGCCCGCCACCATTCGGCTCGCGCTCCGCAGTTCCGCGGCGGCGGCAAGGCTCACGGCCCGGTTGTCCGCAGCCACGAGCACGATCTTCCGAAGAAGGTTCGTGCACTCGGCCTTCGCCACGCCCTTTCGGCCAAGATCAAGGCCGATGACGTCATCGTCATCGACAACCTGGTTGCCGCTGAAGCCAAGACTAAGTCGCTCGCGTCCGTTTTCGAGACGCTCGGCCTGACCAACGCCCTCTTCATCGGCGGCGCAGAGCTTGACGGCAACTTCAAGCTCGCAGCTCAGAACATCCCGAACATCGATGTTCTGCCGATCCAGGGCATCAACGTTTACGACATCGTGCGCCGCGGCAAGCTCGTGCTTTCCAAGGCTGCGGTTGAAGCGCTAGAGGAGCGATTCAAGTGACCGATCTTCGCCACTACGATGTGATCGTCTCTCCGGCGATCACCGAAAAGTCCACGCTGGTATCCGAAAACAACCAGGTTGTTTTCAATGTCGCCAAGCAGGCGACCAAGCCGGAAATCAAGGCTGCGGTCGAGGCGCTGTTCGGCGTCAAGGTCACGGCTGTCAACACTCTGCTGCGCAAAGGCAAGACCAAGCGGTTCCGCGGTTTCGTCGGCAAGCAGAAGGACGTGAAGAAGGCTGTTGTGACGCTGGCTGAAGGCCAGACGATCGACGTCTCCACCGGTCTCTGAGGTATAAGAAAATGGCATTGAAAACTTTCAATCCGATCACCCCGAGCCAGCGCCAGCTGGTCATCGTCGACCGTTCGGCCCTCTACAAGGGCAAGCCGGTCAAGGCGCTGACGGAAGGTCTGACCAAGAGCGGCGGTCGTAACAACCTCGGCCGCATCACCGCCCGCTTCATCGGCGGCGGTCACAAGCGCACCTATCGTCTGATTGACTTCAAGCGTCGCAAGTTCGACGTCGAAGGCACGGTCGAGCGTATCGAATACGATCCGAACCGCACGGCTTTCATCGCGCTGGTGAACTATGCTGACGGCGAGAAGGCTTATATCCTCGCTCCTCAGCGCCTCGCTGCCGGTGACAAGGTCATCGCTTCCGAGAAGGCTGTCGACGTCAAGCCCGGCAACACCATGCCGCTGCAGTACATCCCGGTCGGCTCCATCATCCACAATGTGGAAATGAAGCCGGGCAAGGGTGGTCAGATCGCTCGCTCCGCCGGTGGCTACGCACAGCTCGTCGGCCGCGACCAGGGCATGGCGATCCTTCGCCTGAACTCCGGTGAACAGCGTCTCGTTCATGGCTCCTGCCTTGCTTCGATCGGCGCCGTCTCCAACCCTGATCACGCCAACATCAACGACGGCAAGGCCGGTCGTACCGTTTGGCGCGGCAAGCGTCCGCATAACCGCGGCGTCGTCATGAACCCGGTCGACCATCCGCACGGCGGTGGTGAAGGCCGCACCTCCGGTGGTCGCCATCCGGTGACGCCGTGGGGCAAGCCGACCAAGGGCAAGCGCACCCGGTCGAACAAGTCGACCGACAAGATGATCATGCGCTCGCGTCATCAGCGTAAGAAGTAAGAGAGGAAGTCTCCAATGGCTCGTTCAGTATGGAAAGGTCCGTTCGTTGACGGCTATCTTCTCAAGAAGGCTGAGAAGGTTCGTGAAGGCGGTCGTAGTGAAGTGATCAAGATCTGGAGCCGTCGCTCCACGATCCTGCCGCAGTTCGTCGGTCTTACCTTCGGCGTCTACAACGGCAGCAAGCATATCCCGGTCAGCGTCAATGAAGACATGGTCGGCCACAAATTCGGTGAATTCTCTCCGACCCGCACCTACTACGGTCACGGCGCGGACAAGAAGGCGAAGAGGAAGTAACAATGGGCAAGGCAAAAGCCGAACGCCGGCTGAAGGACAACGAGGCGCAAGCAGTCGCCCGCACGCTCCGCGTCAGCCCCCAGAAGCTCAACCTGGTTGCTGCGGCTATCCGCGGCAAGAAGGTCGAGCGCGCACTCGCTGAGCTGGAGTTCTCCCGCAAGCGCATCGCAGGCGCCGTCAAGAAGACGCTCGAATCTGCGATCGCCAACGCCGAGAACAACCACGATCTCGACGTCGACTCGCTGGTTGTCGCCGAGGCCTATGTCGGCAAGTCGATCGTCATGAAGCGTTTTCACGCTCGTGGCCGCGGTCGCGCGTCGCGCATCGAAAAGCCCTTCGCGCACCTGACGATCGTCGTTCGTGAAGTGCAGGCAGCAGAGGAGGCCGCATAATGGGTCAGAAAATCAATCCAATCGGTTTCCGCCTCGGCATCAACCGTACCTGGGATAGCCGCTGGTTTGCGGACAATGCCGAGTACGGCCAGCTGCTGCACGAAGACCTGAAGATGCGCAAGTTCGTCATGAGCGAACTGAAGCAGGCCGGAATCTCCAAGGTGGTCATCGAGCGTCCGCACAAGAAGTGCCGCGTCACGATCCACTCGGCACGTCCGGGCCTGATCATCGGCCGCAAGGGCGCTGACATCGACAAGCTCCGCAAGAAGCTGTCGGAGATGACCAATTCGGAAACGCACCTCAACATCGTTGAAGTGCGCAAGCCCGAAGTCGATGCGACGCTGGTCGCTCAGTCGATCGCCCAGCAGCTCGAGCGTCGCGTGGCTTTCCGTCGCGCCATGAAGCGCGCCGTTCAGTCCGCGATGCGTCTTGGCGCCGAAGGCATCAAGATCACTTGCGCTGGCCGTCTCGGCGGCGCTGAAATCGCCCGTACGGAATGGTACCGCGAAGGTCGTGTGCCGTTGCACACGCTGCGCGCCGACATCGACTACGGCACGGCTGAAGCAGAAACCGCGTTCGGCATCTGCGGCATCAAGGTCTGGATCTTCAAGGGCGAAATCCTTGAGCATGATCCGATGGCTTCCGAGCGCCGCGCGATGGAAGGTGACGCCCAGGGTCCGGCAAGCCGTGATCGTGACCGCGACAGAGACCGTCGCCGCGACAACGCTTGATAGCGCGCGTGGCAGAGAAGTTCGGAGAATAAGAAAATGTTGCAGCCAAAGCGTACCAAGTACCGCAAGCAGTTCAAGGGCCGCATCAAGGGCGTCGCCAAGGGCGGTTCTGACCTGGCATTCGGCGAATTCGGCCTGAAGGCACAGGAACCCAACCGCGTCAACGCGCGCGAGATCGAAGCGGCCCGCCGCGCGATCACGCGTTATATGAAGCGCGCCGGCCGTGTATGGATCCGCGTGTTCCCGGACGTTCCGGTAACCAAAAAGCCGACCGAAGTCCGTATGGGTAAGGGTAAGGGCTCCGTTGAATACTGGGCATGCAAGGTCAAGCCCGGCCGTATGATGTTCGAGATCGACGGTGTCAGCGAAGAAATCGCCCGTGAGGCGCTTCGCCTCGGCTCTGCCAAGCTCTCGGTCAAGACGCGCTTCGTTCAGCGCATTGCAGAGTAAGGAATGAGCTCATGAAAGCCTCAGACGTTCGCGGGTTCACCGCCGACCAACTCAAGGACGAGCTTGCCAAGCTGAAGAAGGAGCAGTTCAACCTGCGCTTCCAGAAGGCGACCGGCCAGCTCGAAAAGTCCTCGCGCATCAACGAAGTCCGCAAGGACATCGCCCGCGTGAAAACCATTGCCCGCCAGAAGGCGGCAGAAGTTAAGGCCTAAAGGAAGAAAAATATGCCGAAGCGCATCCTGCAGGGCGTCGTCGTTGGCGACAAGAACGAGAAGACGGTAGTGGTTCGTGTCGAGCGTCGTTTCGCTCACCCGCTGCTCCAGAAGACCGTTCGTCGTTCCAAGAAGTACAAGGCCCACGACGAGAACAATCAGTACAAGATTGGCGATACCGTATCCATCGAGGAATGCGCGCCGATCTCCAAGGACAAGCGCTGGACGGTGATTTCCGCCCAGGGCAAGTAACAGAATTTTGCGCGAGGCCTTGCGTCTCGCCGAAATATCTGTATGAAGCAGCGTCAGAACGCTCGAATGCCGGGCGTTCTTTTGCTTTGAGCGCACGGAAGGTCCCGTTCGGGAAACCACCCTGGCACGATCGATCCCGCGCTATTCAGCTATTGCCGCGTCTGTGCTGCCTCACGGCAGCTCGGCCGGCGAAAATTTTCATAAGCCGGAGTAGGGGGCTAGCCCAACCATTCCGGTAAACCAAGAAGGCGACCTGATATGATTCAGATGCAAACAAACCTCGACGTCGCGGATAATTCCGGCGCACGTCGTGTCATGTGCATCAAGGTGCTGGGCGGCTCGAAGCGCAAGTATGCCTCGATCGGCGACGTCATCGTCGTTTCGATCAAGGAAGCGATCCCGCGCGGCCGTGTGAAGAAGGGTGACGTGATGAAGGCGGTTGTCGTTCGCACCGCCAAGGACATCCGTCGTGCAGATGGCTCCGTCATCCGCTTCGACACCAACGCAGCAGTCCTCATCGACAACAAGAAAGAGCCGATCGGCACCCGTATCTTCGGACCGGTTCCGCGCGAACTTCGCGCCAAGAACCACATGAAGATCATCTCGCTGGCTCCCGAAGTACTGTAAGGAGCGAAGCGATGCAGAAGATTCGTAAGGGCGACAAGGTCGTCATGCTCGCTGGCAAGGACAAGGGCCGTACCGGCGAAGTTGTCCAGGTCATGCCGAAGGAAGATCGTGCCGTTGTTCGTGGCGTCAACGTCGTCAAGCGCCACCAGCGCCAGACGCAGACCCAGGAAGCCGGCATCATCAACAAGGAAGCCCCGGTTCACCTGTCCAACGTTGCAATCATCGACAAGGACGGCAAGCCGACCCGCGTCGGTTTCAAGGTCGTTGACGGCAAGAAGGTCCGTGTGGCCAAGCGTTCTGGAGAAGTGATCGATGGCTGAGGCAAAATATGAGCCGCGGCTCAAGAAGGAATATGTCGAGCGCATCCGCAAGGCGTTGCAGGAGCAGTTCTCCTACGCCAACGAGATGATGATCCCGAAGCTCGACAAGATCGTGATCAACATGGGTGTCGGCGAAGCGACCGCTGACTCGAAGAAGCCGACGGTAGCTGCCGCCGACCTCGCAGCGATCGCCGGCCAGAAGCCGGTCATCACCCGCGCACGCAACTCTATCGCAGGCTTCAAGGTCCGCGAACAGATGCCGATCGGCGCGAAGGTCACCCTGCGCGGCGCCCGCATGTACGAGTTCATGGACCGTCTCGTGAACATCGCGCTCCCGCGCGTTCGCGACTTCCGCGGCCTGAACCCGAAAAGCTTTGACGGCCGTGGCAACTTCGCCATGGGCATCAAGGAGCACATTGTGTTCCCTGAGATCAACTACGACAAGGTTGATCAGATGTGGGGCATGGACATCATCGTTTGCACGACGGCGACGACCGACGACGAAGCACGGGCTCTTCTGAAAGAGTTCAGCTTCCCGTTCCGTCAATAACCGTAACGACGAGCGTAGAAAAGGAACCTGACATGGCGAAGACAAGCGCAGTTGAAAAGAACAAGCGCCGCCGTACTACGGTCGCTAACCAGGCCGCTAAGCGGGCTGGGTTGAAGGCGATCATCATGAACCAGGCTCTTCCGATCGAAGAGCGGTTCAAGGCCTCGATCAAGCTGGCATCCCTGCCGCGTGATGGATCGAAGACCCGTATTCGCAACCGTTGCGAAGTTTCGGGGCGTCCGCGCGCATATTACCGCAAACTGCGCATGTCGCGTATTGCGCTGCGTGAACTCGGCAATCTCGGCAAGGTGCCGGGTATCGTCAAGTCGAGCTGGTAAGGAGCAGGTTACATGACAATGACTGATCCGTTGGGCGATATGCTCACTCGCATCCGTAACGGCGCTTCCCGCCGCAAGTCGTCGGTTTCGACGCCTGCTTCGAAGCTCCGTGCACGTGTTCTCGATGTTCTGCAATCCGAAGGCTACATCCGTGGCTACTCCGTTGTCGATTTCGGCAATGGCAAGTCGGAACTCAGCATCGAGCTGAAATATTATGAAGGCGCATCGGTGATCCGTGAGATCGGCCGTGTGTCCAAGCCGGGCCGCCGGGTTTATGTCTCGGTCAAGTCCATTCCGCAGGTCGCGAACGGTCTCGGCATCACCATCCTTTCGACTCCGAAGGGTGTGATGGCCGATCACCAGGCTCGCGAACAGAACGTTGGTGGCGAGGTTCTTTGCTCGGTCTTCTAAGATCGGGCAGGGATCTCCATAGCGAACAGACAGGATTGAAACATGTCTCGTATCGGTAAAAAGCCCGTTCAGGTGCCTGCTGGGATCACGGCTACGGTCGATGGCCAGAAGGTGACTGCAAAGGGCCCGAAGGGCGAGCTGTTTTTCGTTGCTAACGACGAAATCAGCCTCAAGCTTGAAAATAACGCCGTCGTCGTGACGCCGGTGAACCAGACCAAGGATGCGCGCTCAAAGTGGGGCATGTCCCGCACGATGATCGAAGGCATCTTCAAGGGCGTCAAGGACGGTTTCGAGCGCAAGCTTGAAATCAACGGCGTCGGTTACCGCGCCGCCATGCAGGGCAAGAACCTGCAGCTGGCCCTCGGTTTCAGCCATGACGTGATCTACGAGCCGCCGGTCGGTATCTCGATCGTTGTTCCGAAGCCGACGGAAATCGTCGTCAGCGGCATCAACAAGCAGCAGGTCGGTCAGGTTGCCGCCGAAATCCGCGAATATCGCGGTCCCGAGCCCTACAAGGGCAAGGGCGTCAAGTACGCTGACGAGCGGATCGTCCGCAAAGAAGGCAAGAAGAAGTAAGGATCACGCGAAATGGCTAGCAGGAAAGAAGCACTTGCACGTCGTGCCAACCGCGTGCGCCGTCATCTCAAGTCGGTGGCCAATGGCCGTCCGCGCCTGTCGGTTCATCGCTCCTCGAAGAACATCTACGCCCAGGTCATCGATGACGTGGCCGGCAAGACGCTTGCGTCTGCCTCCACCCTCGAGAAGGATCTGCGCGGTTCTCTGAAGACCGGTGCCGATACCGCCGCCGCTACCGTTGTGGGCAAGCTCCTCGCAGAGCGCGCCTCCAAGGCCGGTGTTACGGAAGTCGTGTTCGACCGTGGCGCCTTCATCTATCACGGCCGCATCAAGGCTCTCGCCGAAGCGGCCCGCGAAGGCGGTCTCACCTTCTGATCAGTTTCCGGCCGGACGCCTCAAGCGCCGGCCGGATTTTCGCCGGACCGCAGGCACTCTCCGAAAGGGGAGGCTGATGCGGTCCACATTTGTTTGCCGATTGCACCCGGAAAAGAAAAAGGAAGAGGACAATGGCACAGGAAAGAAGGCCGCAGCGGGACGACCGCCAGAGCCGTGAAGAGCGCGATAGCGAATTCGTCGACAAGCTTGTCGCGATCAACCGCGTCGCCAAGGTCGTCAAGGGCGGCCGTCGTTTCGGTTTCGCAGCACTCGTCGTCGTCGGCGACCAGAAGGGCCGCGTCGGCTTCGGCCATGGCAAGGCACGTGAAGTGCCGGAAGCCATCCGCAAGGCAACCGAAGCCGCCAAGCGCGAACTGATCTTCGTACCGCTGCGTGACGGCCGTACGCTGCATCACGACGTTCATGGCCGCCACGGCGCCGGCAAGGTTCTGCTGCGCTCGGCCAAGGTCGGTACCGGCATCATCGCCGGCGGCCCGATGCGCGCCGTATTCGAAACACTCGGCATGCACGACGTCGTCGCCAAGTCGACCGGTTCGTCGAACCCCTACAACATGGTTCGCGCCACCTTCGACGCTCTGAAGCACCAGGTTCACCCGAAGGACATCGCAGCTCAGCGCGGCATCAAGTATGCAACGCTGCAGGCTCGTCGTAGCGCCTCCGGCAACGCCTCTGAAGAATAAGAGGAGTTTGACAGATGGCCAAGGCTACTAAGAAGGCTGAAGCGAAGACTGTCACGATCGAACAGATCGGCAGCCCGATTCGCCGTCCGGATGTCCAGCAGCGCACGCTGATCGGTCTCGGACTGAACAAGATGCACCGTCGCCGCACGCTGGAGGATACCCCTTCCGTTCGTGGCATGATCCGTGCTGTCCAGCATCTCGTTCGCGTCGTCGACGAGAAGTGAGACGGAGGAAACGCTCATGAAACTCAACGAAATTAAAGACAACGAAGGCTCGACCCACAGCCGCAAGCGCCTCGGCCGCGGTATCGGCTCGGGTTCTGGCAAGACTGGTGGTCGCGGCGTGAAGGGTCAGAAGTCCCGTTCGGGCGTCGCCATCAATGGCTTCGAGGGCGGCCAGATGCCGATCTATCGTCGCCTGCCGAAGCGCGGCTTCAACAACATTTTCGCTTCCGATTTTGTTGTCGTGTCGCTGGCCCGCATCCAGACGGCGATCGACGCCGGCAAGCTCGATGCCAAGACGACCGTTGACGCAGCTGCCCTCAAGGCTGCGGGTGTCATCCGCCGCGTCAAGGACGGCGTTCGCGTTCTCGCCGACGGCGAGATCAAGGCCAAGATCACCATCGTCGTTGCAGGCGCCTCCAAGCCTGCCGTCGAGAAGATCGAAAAGGCCGGCGGCACCGTGACGCTGCTTTCGGCTCCGGCTGCAGCCGAATAATAATCTGATGATATGTCGCCCGGGGTGCTTCACACCGGGCGATTTTGCTCCCATATGTGGGCCTCACAAAAACTTGGCTGGCGCGCCCGCGTCATGCCGGTAAGACTCGAAAACAAGGGTGAGGCATGGGGTTGCGTTGCAATCCGTCCTAAGCCCGGTTTTGAATAATTTCATACTGATTCCGGGTCCGGTCTGTCCCCCATAGACGCCGGAATTGGTAGCGCGGAGAAACGCATGGCTTCTGCAGCGGAACAATTGGCATCCAACCTCAATTTTTCGACCTTCGCCAAAGCCGAGGATTTGAAGAAGCGCCTGTGGTTCACACTGGCAGCTCTCCTCGTCTACCGACTTGGCACGCATATTCCGCTTCCGGGCCTCAATCCTGAAGCCTATGCCCAGGCTTTCCGCGGCCAGGCAGGCGGCATTCTCGGCCTTTTCAACATGTTTTCGGGCGGCGCCGTTGAGCGCATGGCGATCTTCGCGCTCGGCATCATGCCCTATATCTCCGCCTCGATCATCGTGCAGCTGATGACTTCGGTCGTGCCGGCGCTCGAAAACCTCAAGAAGGAAGGCGAGCAGGGCCGTAAGATCATCAACCAGTATACCCGCTACGGTACCGTTATCCTCGGTGCGCTCCAGGCTTATGGCATTGCCGCCGGCCTTGAAAGCGGCCAGGGCTTGGTCGTCGACCCGGGCTGGTTCTTCCGCGTCTCCACCGTTCTGACGCTGCTCGGCGGCACGATGTTCCTGATGTGGCTCGGCGAGCAGATCACCTCGCGCGGCATCGGCAACGGCATCTCGCTGATCATCTTCGCCGGCATCGCCGCCGGCCTTCCCACTGCTCTTGCCGGCACGCTCGAACTCGGCCGCACAGGCGCGCTGTCGACCCCGCTGATCCTGCTGGTGATCATCGTCGCGATCGCCGTCATCGCCATCATCGTCTTCGTAGAGCGCGCCCAGCGCCGGCTGCTGATCCAGTATCCGAAGCGTCAGGTCGGCAACCGGATGTTCCAGGGTGATACGTCCCACCTGCCGTTGAAACTCAATACATCAGGTGTCATTCCGGCAATCTTCGCATCGTCGCTGCTGCTTCTGCCGGCAACGATTGCGGGCTTTGCCAGCACCACGGCAATGCCCTCCTGGGCGACATCGATCGTCGCGGCCCTCGGTCATGGCCAGCCACTCTATATGGTGCTCTATGCGGCGCTGATCGCCTTCTTCGCCTTCTTCTATACGGCCATCGTTTTCAATCCGAAGGACACGGCTGATAATCTGAAGAAGCATGGCGGCTTCATTCCCGGCATCCGTCCGGGCGACCGCACCGCCGAATATATCGACTACGTGCTGACCCGAATCACGGTGATCGGCGCGCTCTATCTCGTCTTCGTCTGCATCCTTCCGGAGATATTGGTGTCGCAAACCGGCATTCCATTAGCCCTTGGTGGGACTTCGCTTTTGATCGTGGTTAGCGTAACTCTTGATACGGTTGCACAGATCCAGGGTCACCTGATCGCGCAGCAATACGAAGGCCTGATCAAGAAATCGAAGTTGCGTGGAGGAAAGAGGGGGCGATGAGACTTATCCTTTTGGGGCCGCCGGGCGCGGGTAAGGGAACCCAGGCCCAGCGGATCGTGGAAAAGCACGGCATTCCGCAGCTTTCCACGGGGGACATGCTGCGTGCAGCGGTTAACGCCGGCACCGATGTCGGCAAGCGCGCGAAGGCGGTCATGGACGCCGGCAAGCTCGTCTCGGATGAGATCGTCATTGCCATTGTTTCCGAGCGTATCGATCAACCCGATTGCGCCAACGGCTTTATCCTCGACGGCTTCCCCAGGACGCTCGTCCAGGCGGACGCCACCGAGGCGATGCTGAAGGCTAAAGGTCTCGACCTTTCGGTCGTCATCGAATTCCGTGTCAATGACGACGAGCTGGTTCGTCGCGTTGCCGGTCGCTACTCCTGTGCACAGTGCGGCAGCGTCTATCACGATACCGATAAGGTTCCGGCTGCCGAGGGCGTGTGCGACAAGTGCGGTTCGACGCACTTCAAGCGCCGTCCTGATGACACTCCGGAGACCATGACGGCTCGTCTGCAGGTCTACTACAAGGAGACCTCACCGCTGATCGGCTATTACCATGCCAAGGGCAAACTCAAGTCTGTGGACGGCATGGCAGAAATCGATCAGGTGACCGCCGAGGTCGAAAGCATTCTTTCCAAGCTTTAAGGCTTTGAAAATAAACTTGGCGGACTGGTTGCTTTTCAGCAGTGATTCCGCTAAACACCGCGCCAACTCGCGACATTCCATGCGATCGGCGCGGATTTCCCAGGGAAGTCCGGGTGCGGTCGTTTTGACATGTTACGGACGTAAATCTGAACGGGCGGTTCTCAAGACCGCATAACGAAGCCCACTTGCCGGATGGCAACTGGAATGCAAGGAGAATAGGCGTGGCACGTATCGCTGGCGTCAACATCCCGACTGCGAAGCGCGTTGTCATCGCGCTGACCTACATTCACGGGATCGGTTCTAAATTCGCACAGGAAATCGTCGAAAAGGTCGGTATCCCGGCTGAACGTCGTGTGCATCAGCTGACGGACGCAGAAGTCCTTCAGATCCGCGAAGCCATCGACCGCGACTATCAGGTCGAAGGCGATCTTCGTCGCGATACCGCGATGAACATCAAGCGTCTGATGGACCTCGGCTGCTACCGCGGCCTGCGTCATCGCCGCGGCCTTCCGGTCCGCGGTCAGCGCACGCATACCAATGCCCGCACCCGCAAGGGTCCGGCAAAGGCAATCGCTGGCAAGAAGAAGTAATTTCCGGGAAACCGGGGTGGGGAGGCTGGCGGTCTGCGCCGGCCTCTTTTGAGTTTGGAGCGGGACCATATAGGCGCCGTTCCGGTGTAGCCGCTGGCATTACGGCGGTGAAGAGATCAACGAAAGGAATACCATGGCTAAGGAAGCCGTCCGCGTTCGCCGTCGCGAGCGCAAGAACATCTCGTCGGGTGTCGCTCACGTCAACTCGACCTTCAACAACACGATGATCACCATCACTGATGCGCAGGGCAATGCGATCGCCTGGTCGTCGGCTGGCGCCAAGGGCTTCAAGGGCTCGCGCAAGTCGACCCCGTTCGCTGCCCAGATCGCTGCCGAAGACTGCGCCAAGAAGGCCCAGGAGCACGGCATGAAGTCGCTGGAAGTCGAAGTCTGCGGTCCGGGTTCGGGTCGTGAATCGGCTCTGCGCGCGCTCCAGGCTGCAGGTTTCATGATCACGTCCATCCGCGACGTGACCCCGATCCCGCACAATGGCTGCCGTCCGCGCAAGAAGCGCCGCGTCTGATCATCGCTCTCGTCACCGGTGAGCGCCTGCGCGCTCCCGGTGGTTTTCAAGCTCGGTTGCCACGATTGGATGGTGGCAACGAACGGAAGGCAAACTCATGATTCAGAAGAACTGGCAGGAACTGATCAAGCCGAACAAGGTGGAGTTCTCTTCGAGCTCGCGCACCAGGGCGACGCTTGTTGCCGAACCGCTGGAGCGCGGCTTCGGCCTCACCCTCGGCAACGCGCTTCGCCGCGTTCTGCTCTCCTCGCTGCGCGGTGCTGCCGTCACGGCGGTGCAGATCGATGGCGTGCTGCATGAATTCTCCTCGATTCCGGGCGTCCGCGAAGACGTGACGGACATCGTCCTTAACATCAAGGAAATCGCCATCAAGATGGATGGCGACGATGCAAAGCGCATGGTCGTGCGTAAGCAGGGCCCGGGCGTTGTCACGGCTGGAGACATTCAGACGGTCGGCGATATCGAAATCCTCAACCCCGAGCATGTCATCTGCACGCTCGACGAGGGTGCCGAAATCCGCATGGAATTCACCGTCAACAACGGCAAGGGTTACGTTCCAGCCGAACGCAATCGTGCGGAAGATGCTCCGATCGGTCTCATCCCGGTCGACAGCCTCTATTCGCCGGTCAAGAAGGTGTCCTACAAGGTTGAAAATACCCGCGAAGGACAGGTTCTCGACTACGACAAGCTGAACATGACCATCGAAACCGATGGCTCGATCACCGGCGAAGACGCCGTCGCTTTTGCGGCGCGCATCCTCCAGGATCAGCTTGGCGTCTTCGTCAACTTCGACGAGCCGCAGAAGGAAACCGAAGAGGAAGCAGTCACCGAACTCGCTTTCAACCCGGCTCTCCTGAAGAAGGTGGACGAACTCGAACTGTCGGTCCGTTCGGCAAACTGCCTGAAGAACGACAACATCGTCTACATCGGCGACCTCATTCAGAAGACCGAAGCAGAAATGCTCCGCACACCGAATTTTGGTCGCAAGTCGCTGAACGAAATCAAGGAAGTTCTCGCTTCCATGGGCCTGCACCTCGGCATGGAAGTGCCGGCATGGCCGCCCGAGAACATCGAAGATCTCGCCAAGCGTTACGAAGACCAGTACTGAAAAAACAAAAGGCAGGCTCTTTCGGCTGCCTTTCCCCGTCAAACAGCAGGCCGATCGCCTGCATGTGCCAGGAAACGGCAGGCCCACTTAGCGTAAGGGCACCTGCATTAAAGGAGAATAGCAATGCGCCATGGTAAAGCCGGCCGCAAGCTGAATAGAACTGCAAGCCACCGCAAGGCGATGTTCGCCAACATGGCGGCTTCGCTGATTACCCACGAGCAGATCGTCACGACCCTGCCGAAGGCCAAGGAAATCCGTCCGATCGTCGAGAAGCTCGTCACGCTCGGCAAGCGCGGCGACTTGCATGCTCGCCGTCAGGCGATCTCGCAGATCCGCGATGCCGCTGTCGTCGCGAAGCTGTTCGACACGATCGCAACGCGCTACGCCACCCGCAACGGCGGCTACCTGCGCATCATGAAGGCCGGCTTCCGCCAGGGCGACAATGCCGCCATGGCTGTGATCGAATTCGTTGACCGCGATGCCTATGCCAAGGGCGCAGCCGACAAGGCCCGCGTCGCTGCCGAAGAGCAGGCTGTCGCCGCTTAAATCTTCCTCTCCGGCGGAAACAGAACAGCCGGGCTGCAAAGCCCGGCTGTTTTTGTTTGTGCACGACAGCGCCGCGCTTCTTTTGAGATCAGCCGTTGAACCGGCTGAGGTGCAGATAGGACAGGTTCATTTGCGCGAAGTCTTTGAAAATCGTCGTCGAGTGCAGTTCCTCCGTCTCATAGCCCTGCTTGCGGTTATAGCGCTCGGGCTGGCGCTCAGACGGTTTGGCTATGCGGCCGATCTGCCTTTCATCGTCGTCAAGTATGGTGGATCGGCACTCTGGGGAGCGATGGTCCTATCTGCTGGTGGCGCTCATTGCCGCAAGGTCACGGCCAGCAGCAATTGCTGTCACAGCGCTACTCATCGCGATCTCAGTGGAATTGTTCCGGCTTTATCACACGCCCTGGCTCGACGCGTTTCGGCTGACCACGGCAGGCGCCCTGCTGCTTGGCCGGGTCTTTTCGCTTTGGAACATGCTGGCTTATGCAATCGGCATAGCCGCGGCCTGCGCCTTCGATCCGGCACGCCGGACTGCGACGCGTCCTCGCCGCTAAACCTCACGAGGCCGACGCCACTGCGCGATTGCGCGTCCGCCCTTTGCCCTTCTGCCTGTTGCGTGCGATCGGCCGGTAGGAGCGATAGAGGATGAGCGCGACGATCAGCCCGACATAGATATATTGCTCGAGGTCGAGGATCTTGGTCGAGAGCGCGAAGTGCAGCGCCCCGCAGGCGGCGATGATGTAGACGAGGCGATGCAGCCAGATCCAGTTCTTGCCGAGACGGCGGATCGAGAGATTGTTGGATGTCAGCGCCAGCGGAATGAGCATCGCAAGGGCTGCCATGCCGAACATGATGAAGGGGCGCTTCAGCACGTCGTTGATGACGGCGGCAATATCCATCGCCTGGTCGAGCACCATGTAAACGGTGAAATGCATCAGCGCGTAATAGAAGGTGAGCAGGCCAAGCGCGCGGCGGTAACGCAGATAGTTCCAGCCGAAGAGATCGCGGGCAGGGGAAACGGCAAGTGTTGCGATCAGGAAACGGATCGTCCAGATGCCGAGGAAAAGCTCGAAGGTCTTGACCGGATCGGCGCCGAGCTGATCGGTCGCGCCGAGATAGAAAGTCCAGGCCGCAGGCACGAGCCCGACGACATAAAGCAGCCAGACGGAGGCGGGCTGCCAGCGTTTCGGGATGGCGAGCGACAGTTCCGCCATCAGAAATTCGCCTTCAGATCCATGCCGGCATAAAGGCTCGCCACCTCGTCGGCATAACCGTTGAAGGGCAGGGTGGGATGGCGGCTCGCGCCGAAGAAGCCGCTTTCGCCGATGCGCCGTTCGGTCGCCTGGCTCCAGCGAGGATGGTCGACCGCTGGATTGACGTTGGCGTAGAAGCCATACTCCTGCGGATTGGTGACCTGCCAGGTATTCTTCGGCTGCTGGTCGGTGAGCGTGATCCTGACGATCGACTTGATGCCCTTGAAGCCGTATTTCCACGGCACGACGAGGCGGATCGGCGCGCCGTTCTGGTTCGGCAGCGTTTCGCCGTAGAGCCCGACGGCCAGCAGCGTCAGCGGATGGCGCGCCTCGTCGAGGCGAAGACCCTCGACATAGGGCCAGTCGAGCGATTGGAAGAACCCCTTCTGCCCAGGCATCTCGTCCGGCCGCACCACGGTTTCGAAGGCGACGTACTTGGCGCTGCCCAGCGGCTCAACCTTGTCGAGCAGCGATGCCAGCGGAAAGCCGTCCCAGGGGATGACCATCGACCAGGCCTCGACGCAGCGCATCCGGTAGGTGCGCTCCTCGATCGGGAATTCCTTCATCAGCGCCTCGAGGTCGAAGGTGCCTGGCTTGTTGACCATGCCGTCGACCTTGATCGTCCAGGGCAGCGGCTTGAAATCGCCGGAAAGTGCTGCGGGATCGCCCTTGTCGAGGCCGAACTCATAGAAATTATTGTAGGTGGTGACGTCCTTGATCGGCGTCGGCTTCTCATCGACCTTATACTTGCTCTCTACGGCAGAGAGGGCCGCAGCGCTCGCCTTGCCGCCGCTGTAGAGCGCCATGGCGCCAAGCGCCGCCGCGCCCAGAAATTCACGACGGCGCACATAGATCTGGCGCGGCGTGATCTCCGATGACGCGATCTTCGGTGGGCGATAGGTTGGCATGTCGAAACCTCCTTGGCGGATATCTTGAAATATAGCCCTTAAACGAACCGCCACCATGTCTAGATTAGTGTCTAAGCCTTGAATATTGCTGACAGGAAGCCAATTTTTTGTGTTCGGCCGTGATGGAATAGGCTGTAACAAAACGTCGCGTCGAACCGTATATGATCGATGGGCCTCATGGCGCTTCTCCCCGGCGTACCGGATTTGGGCTTCCCGGTAGTGACAGCCCCCGTCGATTGGATTAGGACAATTCCAAAAAGCAGCGTTTGCCCGGCCTGCAGGCTCCATGCCGCCCAGCTTCGCCTGATAATTCCGCCACGTTGAGGAAGACACCGATGCCAGTTTACCGTTCCAGAACCACGACCCATGGCCGCAACATGGCGGGCGCCCGCGGCCTTTGGCGCGCCACGGGCATGAAGGATTCGGATTTCGGCAAGCCGATCATCGCGGTGGTGAATTCCTTCACCCAGTTCGTCCCCGGTCACGTGCACCTGAAGGACCTCGGCCAGCTCGTTGCCCGCGAGATCGAGGCGGCCGGCGGTGTCGCCAAGGAATTCAACACGATCGCCGTCGATGATGGCATCGCCATGGGCCATGACGGCATGCTTTATTCGCTGCCCTCGCGCGAGCTCATCGCCGACAGCGTCGAATACATGGTCAATGCCCATTGCGCCGACGCCATGGTCTGTATTTCCAACTGCGACAAGATCACTCCCGGCATGCTGATGGCATCGCTGCGCCTCAATATCCCGACGGTCTTCGTCTCGGGCGGTCCGATGGAAGCCGGTAAGGTCGTGATGCACGGCAAGACGCATGCACTCGACCTCGTCGACGCCATGGTTGCCGCTGCCGATGACAAGATCAGCGACGAGGACGTCCAGACCATCGAGCGCTCGGCCTGTCCGACCTGTGGTTCCTGCTCCGGCATGTTCACGGCCAATTCGATGAACTGCCTGACGGAAGCCCTCGGCCTGTCGCTGCCCGGCAACGGCTCGACGCTTGCCACCCATCTCGACCGCAAGCGCCTCTTCGTCGAGGCCGGCCACCTGATCGTCGATCTCGCCCGCCGTTATTACGAGCAGGATGACGTCAAGGCGCTGCCGCGCACCATCGCTTCCAAACAGGCGTTTGAGAATGCCATGACGCTCGATATCGCCATGGGCGGTTCCACCAATACGGTCCTGCACATTCTTGCCGCCGCCCATGAAGGCGAGATCGATTTCACTATGGCCGATATCGACGCGCTGTCGCGCCGCGTGCCGTGCCTGTCGAAGGTCGCCCCCGCCAAGAGCGATGTTCATATGGAAGACGTCCATCGCGCCGGCGGCATCATGTCGATCCTCGGCGAACTCGACAAGGGCGGTCTCTTGAACCGCGATTGCCCGACCGTGCATGCAGAAACGCTGGGCGACGCGATCGATCGGTGGGATATCACCCGCACCAACAGCGAAACTGTCCGTAAATTCTATCGTGCCGCTCCGGGTGGCATTCCCACCCAGGTCGCCTTCAGCCAGGAGGCCCGCTGGGACGAACTCGACACCGACCGCGAGAACGGCGTCATCCGCTCGGTCGAACATCCCTTCTCCAAGGATGGTGGTCTTGCCGTGCTCAAGGGCAACCTTGCGATCGACGGCTGCATCGTCAAGACTGCCGGCGTCGATGAATCGATCTTGAAATTCTCCGGCCCCGCCCGCGTCTTCGAAAGCCAGGATGCCTCCGTCAAGGCGATCCTTGCCAACGAGGTCAAGGCCGGCGACGTCGTCGTCATCCGCTACGAAGGCCCGAAGGGCGGCCCAGGCATGCAGGAAATGCTCTATCCGACCAGCTATCTGAAGTCGAAGGGCCTCGGCAAGGCCTGTGCGCTCATCACCGACGGCCGCTTCTCCGGCGGCACCTCCGGCCTCTCGATCGGCCACGCCTCGCCGGAAGCGGCAAATGGCGGCACGATCGGCCTGGTGCGCGAAGGTGATATGATCGACATCGACATCCCCAACCGCACGATCAGCCTGCGCGTCAGCGAGACTGAACTCGCCGCCCGCCGCGGCGAGCAGGACGCCAAGGGCTGGTATCCCACAGAAGTCCGCAAGCGCAATGTCACGACCGCGCTGAAGGCCTACGCGGCCTTCGCAACGAGTGCGGACCGCGGTGCCGTGCGCGATCTGAACGCCCGCTGAGCAGCTTCAGCTTACGAACCGTTGATGAAAAGTCAGCGGCTCTTCCAACCGGTCGCTTTCAAAGCGGCCGGTTGATGTTTTTATAGGTCTCGCCGAACTGCTTCAGCCGCTCGTCATAGGCAGCCTTGATACACGCCGCATCCGCTCCGCATTCCTGCCGCTTTTTCAACCAGGCCGTCTGTTCGTCCTGCAATGTTCCGCGCGAACCCATCGCCAGCAGGCCGGAGAGCAGCTCGAAGGTCGTCACCATCTTCACGTCGGCGTCGTTGAGTGCGCGGCTGTCGCAGATCGCTTTTTCATCCGGCTTCAATTCTTTCGCATCGCAATCGAAGCTTGCTGCCTGTGCCAGGTTCGATCCAATGAGCAGGATCGCAAAGCCGAGGGCCGCTGTCGTCGTTCTTGTCGTGATCATTCATATGTTCCTATTGCTGCCGGTCAGGCTAGCTTCCGCAGTGCCAGAGCCAGGAAGATGATGCAAATGAGCCAGACGGCAAGGATGAAGATCAGTCCGACCCGGCTGGAGGGACGCTCGATGCGCCTTGTCGCCTCCGTACGAAGCTCGTTCATCACCTCTACTGGCACGAGCCGGATCGCCAGCATGATACCGAGCGGCACGATAAGGAGATCGTCGAGATAGCCGAGGATGGGGATGAAATCGGGGATGAGATCGATGGGCGACAGCGCGTAGGCGGCAACGGCGCCGGCCACTGCCTTCGCGTGCCACGGCACACGTGCGTCACGGGCGGCAAGCCACAATGCCACGATGTCACGCTTCAGTGACTTTGCCCAGATTTTGGCTTTTGATATCAGTTGCATGGCCGTACTTCCTGAATCAAATTCGCAATCGCTTTAAGTGGTACTTCCGCGACGTTCCATTGCCTTATTCTTCCATGCTTCCGCCCTCTTTCCTTTCTAGCGTCGGGCGCTACAACGTTCCTCAAGAGGATTCAAAAGGGATACCCATGCAAGGCCTTTTCAAGCGCGCCTCCGTCTCGCTGTTCGCTGTCATGCTCGTTCTGCCGCTTGCTGCCCAAGCGCAGACGGCAAAGACCGTACCCGAGAGCCAGATGCAGATGCAGCTCTCCTTCGCGCCGCTCGTCAAACAGACGTCAGGCGCCGTCGTCAATGTTTATGCGGAAAAGACCGTCCGGCGGCAGTCGCCCTTTGCCGGCGACCCTTTCTTCGAGCAATTTTTCGGCCAGCAGATGCCGAACCGTTCGGAGAAGCAGTCTTCGCTCGGCTCCGGCGTCATCGTCGAGGCGAACGGCACTGTCGTGACCAACAATCACGTCATCGAGGGCGCAGACGATATAAAGGTGGCGCTCTCGGACGGCCGCGAATTCCCCTGCAAGGTGGTGCTGCGCGATGACCGTGTCGATCTTGCCGTGCTGAAGATCGACGCCAAGGAAAGCTTTCCGACATTGCCGATCGGCAATTCCGATACGGTCGAGGTCGGTGATCTCGTGCTGGCGATCGGCAATCCCTTCGGTGTCGGCCAGACGGTGACGAGCGGGATCGTCTCGGCGCTTGCCCGCAACCAGGTGATCAAGAACGAGTTCGGCTTTTTCATTCAGACCGATGCCTCGATCAATCCCGGCAATTCCGGCGGCGCCTTGATGAACATGAAGGGCGAGCTGATCGGCATCAACACGGCGATCTTCTCGCGCGGCGGCGGCTCGAACGGCATCGGTTTCGCCATCCCTGCCAATCTGGTCAAGGTCTTCCTCGCGTCGGCCGATGCCGGCGTCAAATCCTTTGAGCGGCCCTATGTCGGCGCAAGTTTCGATGCCGTGACCTCGGAAGTGGCCGAGGCGCTGGGGCTGAACAAGGCCCGCGGCGCGCTCGTCGTCAAGGTTTCGGAAGGTGGGCCGGCCGCCAAGGCCGGGCTGAAGGCCGGCGAAATCGTCACCGCCGTCGACGGAGTTTCCGTCGAGCATCCGGATGCGCTGCTCTACCGCTTGACGACGGCTGGTCTCGGCAATTCGGTCAAGCTCACCGTCATCGAGAACGGCCGCGAGGAGCAACTGCCGCTGACGCTCGCCCGCGCCCCGGAAACCTCGCCGCGCGACCAGCGCACGATCGGCGGACATACGCCGTTTACCGGTGCCGTCGTCGAGAACCTGTCGCCGCGTGTCGCTGACGAGCTGCGCATGCCGCCGGAATCGGCGGGCGTCGTCGTCTCCGAGGTGAAGGAGGATTCGCCCGCCGCCCGTCTCGGTTTCGAACCGAAGGATATCATCGTCTCGATCAACGGCACCGATGTGAAGTCGACCAGCGAACTGTCCGAGATCGCCGATAGCGACCCCGGCTTCTGGCGGGTCGAGATCGAGCGCGACGGCCAGCGCATCCGGCAATTTTTCCGATGAGCAACGATCTCTTCGCGCCGCGCGTTCCGGAGGAGGTCGCTGCCAGGCGGCCGCTTGCCGACCGGCTGCGGCCGAAGACGCTTGCCGATGTCACCGGTCAGGAACACCTGACCGGTGAGGATGGCGTGCTGAAAAGGATGATCGAAAGCGGCTCGCTCGGCTCGATGATCTTCTGGGGGCCGCCCGGCACCGGCAAGACGACCGTGGCACGGCTGCTCTCGGGCGAGGCGGGGCTAGCCTTCGAGCAGATATCGGCGATCTTCTCCGGCGTCGCCGATCTGAAGAAGGTGTTTGAGACAGCCCGCCTGCGCCGCATGGACGGCCGTCAGACGCTGCTCTTCGTCGATGAGATCCATCGTTTCAACCGCGCCCAGCAGGACAGTTTCCTGCCCGTCATGGAGGATGGTACCGTCATCCTCGTCGGCGCCACCACCGAGAACCCGTCCTTCGAGCTCAACGCCGCTCTGCTGTCGCGGGCCCGTGTGCTCACCTTCAAGTCGCATGACGAGGAGAGCCTCGAGGAACTGCTGAAGCGTGCCGAGGCGATCGAGCAGAAGCCGCTGCCGCTGACGGAGGATGCCCGCGCCAGCCTGGTGCGCATGGCCGACGGCGATGGCCGGGCGGTGCTGACGCTCGCCGAAGAAGTCTGGCGCGCGGCGCGCGAAGGCGAGAGCTTCGATACCGAAGGCCTGACGCGCATCGTCCAGCGCCGTGCCCCGGTCTATGACAAGGCGCAGGACGGCCACTACAATCTGATCTCGGCGCTGCATAAATCCGTGCGCGGCTCGGATCCCGATGCCGCGCTCTATTATCTTGCCCGCATGTTCGATGCCGGCGAGGATCCGCTCTATCTTGGCCGGCGGCTGGTGCGCATGGCGGTGGAGGATATCGGTCTTGCCGATCCGCAGGCGCTGGTGATCTGCAATGCCGCCAAGGATGCCTATGAGTATCTCGGCTCGCCGGAAGGCGAACTGGCGCTGGCCCAGGCCTGTGTCTATCTCGCCACCGCTCCGAAATCGAATGCCGTTTACACCGCCTTCAAGGCGGCAAGCCAGGCCGCCAAGCAGAACGGCTCGTTGCTGCCGCCGAAGCACATCCTCAACGCGCCGACCAAGTTGATGAAGGGTGAGGGTTACGGCGACGGCTATCGCTACGACCACGACGAGCCCGATGCCTTTTCCGGCCAGGATTATTTCCCGGAGAAGATGGGACGCCAGATCTTCTACGATCCGCCGGAGCGCGGCTTCGAGCGCGATATCCGCAAGCGGTTGGAATGGTGGGCGAAGCTTCGCAAGGAGCGTAACCCGCGCTGAAGCCTGGCGAACCTCAGGAGGCGCGCGGCGTCTTCTGATTTGCCGGCGCGGCGATCACCTTGACGGACGATTCCGCAAGCCCGTGATGACCTTCCATATCGACGATGACATGCCAGTGACCGCTTTCCGGAACGGCGATCTTGATCGGCGATTTGCGAGCCACGCCACCGATATATTTGAAATCGAGAACCTCGGTGAACCGCTGGAAATTCGGGGCCGTCATCAGGCGGACATTGTTCACAGCATTCAACGACACCTCGATGATCGTTCCGGCGCGTTGTTCCTTGAGATCGTAATGGGTGAAGCGGAAATTCGGTTTCGGCATCGGTCTCGTGGCGTCTGAAGTCTCTGCGCCAGGATTTTACCAGAATGTGGGTTAAGGAAAAGTTGGAAATCGGCAGTTCAGCTCATGTCTTCGTACTCCCGCTGCATGGAAACAGCGGGAGTACGGCAAGATTTAGTGGATATTCGTGGTGCCGCGCGCAAAGGGCGCAAATTCGAGCACCATGCCTACGGCCGCCCTATGGATATCGGCGGAGGGGCAGTTGCATTCCCCAGCTGCGAAATGGAGGGCGGCCGCTTCATTGATGAAGAGCCCGCCGACAAGGCCCTCGCGGTCGTGGACGATCCAGCGGCCGCTTCTGTCGCGGCCGACGGTGAAGCGGGCGGAAGGCGAAGGTGCTGCAGCGGGAAGGCTGCGGCGTTGCTGTGCGTTTGCCATTGTGGTGATCCTTCGGTCCTGATGCTTCAACGGGAGATGAGGTCGAACATCATCTGGACCAGGCCAGCAAAGGCCAGCGTCATCGCAAGGCGGGGTGTAATCGCGACAAGGCCGGAGAGTATCGAATGGGAGGGATCGGCGGCGAGTGTGCTGATGTGGCTGCGTTGCCGCGGGTCGCTCTCGGCACTCGGTTCAGTCAGGCGTGACATCGGTTTGTCCTTTCGAAGTCTCAACCGCCGCTTGATCGAGCGGCGGTGTCACGCTTCAAAAATAAGCTCCGGTGGATAGGGTTTCCATTTGGCGGCGAAAACGAAAATATAAAAATCTCATAGGGATAACGCCATCCCCGCGCTGTTTTCGTCAAGGAAGGGCGCAAGCGCCTTGCCGATGGCCAAATGCACCTCCGGCTCGGCAGCGACAAGTGGAAGGCGAAGCTCGGCCCCCAGGCCGCGCATCAGCCGGAGCGCGTATTTGATCCTCGCCGGATCGCCCTCCGGCCCAAGTGCCGAGATCAGCGGCAGCAGCCGATCCTGCAGAGAACGCGCGGCCGAAAGGTTTCCGGCCCGTGCTGCCTGCTGCATCGAGGTGAAGAGCCTTGGCAGAACGTTGGCGCCCGGCGAGATCGCGCCGTCGCCGCCAGCGATGGTGAAGGCGAGCGCGGAAGGGTCATGGCCGGAAAAGAAGCGGAAGCGCTGTCGCAGGATCGGCGAAAGCCCGGCGAAGCGAGCAATGTCGCCGGTCGCGTCGCGAATGCCGACAATCCCCGGGATGGCGGCCAGCCTGCCGAGCGTTTCCGTCGAAAGATCGCTCGCCGTCTGCGCCGGCGCGTTGTCGACGATAACAGGCAGGCCGCTCGCCGCTGCCACCTGTTCGAAGTGGTGGATGATGCCTTTCTGCCCGGGCTTGGAATAATAGGGCACGGTGACGAGTACTGCGGCGGCGCCGAGCGCTTCGGCCTCGCGGGTGAGCGCGATCGTGCTTTCGGTGGAGTTGGTGCCGGTGGCGGCGATGACGCAAACGCGGTCGGCCGCAGACCGGATGCTGAGGTCGATCACCTCAGCGCGCTCCTGCGGCGAAAGCGTCGGGCCTTCCCCTGACACGGAGCAGACAGCAAGCCCGTCGACGCCGCTGAGGATCTGCCACTCCGCAAGCGCCCGAAGCGCCGGCCTGTCGAGGCCGCCATGGCGAAACGGCGTGACAAGAGCGGTGATCGCGCCGCCAAGGCGCGGCATTCTCGCCGTTTCCATGGCGGATCTCACAGCGCGCCGAAAACGATGTAGAGTTCGACGCAGGCGAGCACCACGCCGAAGACGATCAGCGCCTGGGCGGTGCGTTTCTCGCGCATCTGCCGGCTGCCGCGTTTGATCCTGGATGGGCGAAGGGGCTGAAAACCGGAGGACATGACATTTCGCATGGCATTTGGCCTTTGCAGTGATGGCGAAAGTCTACTGCTGCCGGCGATAGGAAATCCATTCGGAGCGGGGCACGAAAATATAGGAACGGCATAAAGGCCGATGCGAGAAATTTCGAAGCGTGGTGTCGGAAAGACATGAGCGCCGCCGTCCTTGCGGTATCGATGCAAACACGGAGCAAGGACATGTCGAAGATGACGCTGATTTCGATGATCGCAACGGCTGCCGCATTCCTGGCAGCGCCCGGTATATCAGGCGCCGACAGCAGCACGCCTGTTATCGAGGAGAAGAAGGCTGCAGCGGCGATTGTCAGGAAGGGAAGTCTGCCGGTCAACGGCATCGATTATTATTACGAGATCCGCGGCGAGGGCGAGCCGCTGCTACTGCTTCACGGCGGCCTCGGGCAGATCGAGATGTTCGCGCCGGTCATGCCTGTTTTCACCGACCACCGGCAGGTGATCGCCGTCGATCTGCAGGGCCATGGCCGCACCCCGCTCGGCAAGCGACCGATCGAGCTTCCGGCCATCGGCGCCGATCTCGCAATCCTGGTGAAGCAGCTCGGTTACGACAAGCTCGACGTCTTCGGCTATTCCTTCGGCGGCGGGGTGGCGTTGAATATGGCGGCGAACGCGCCCGACCAGGTGCGCCGGCTGGTGATCCTCTCGGCACCCTATGCGCAGAACGGCTTCTTCCCGGAGATGCTGCCGCAGCAGGCGGCCGTCGGCGCCGGTATGGCCGACATGATGAAGGACACGCCGATGTTCCTCTCCTACAAGGCGGTGGCGCCTGACGTTTCGGAATTTCCGAAGCTGCTCGACGCCATGGGGGCGCTGATGCGCGAACCCATCGACTATAGCGATGCCGTCGCCAAGCTCACCATGCCGGTTATGCTGATCTATGGCGATGCCGACATGATCCGGCCCGAGCATATGATCGACTTCTACCATAAGCTCGGTGGCGGTCTGCGCGATGCGGGCTGGATGCGGGAAAACATGTCGAAGAACCGGCTGGCGATCCTGCCCGATCTCACCCACTACGAGACCTTCGCCTCGCCCCTCATGGCGACTATGGCGATGACCTTCCTCGATGGTGGCGGCAAGGCGCCGAACTGGGCCGAGCAGGTCGGAAAGTAAGCGAAGACGGCCGGGTTTTCCCGGCCGCCCTTCCTCCGCAATCAGCCGCCGCGCTGGTTTTCCCGATCCAATTGCGTCACCAGCGCCAGGATCGTTTCCGACACCGGCGTCGGCACGGCGCCCAGGCGTCCGAGCGCCACCACCATGCCGACCAGCGGCGTGATTTCGAGCGCCTTGCCGCCGATCAGATCCTGCAGCATCGATGTGCGCACGCCGCCGATATGGCGCGATTGTTCCAACCGCTGCTCGACGGTCATGCTGAACCGCGCGCCCAAGGCCTCGCCGACGGCGCGGACTTCACTCATCACCTTGCCGACCGTAGCCGAAAGGGCGGGATCCGCCATGATGTCGGTCATCAGCGCCCTGGTCAGCGCGCTGATCGGGTTGAAGGCGGCGTTGCCCATCAACTTGCTCCAGATCTCGCCGCGGATATCAGGTGTCGTCGTAATGTTGAGACCCGCGCCGGTCAGCACCGCGGCGATCACCTCGAGATCGGGCGAGATGTCGCCGGAGGGCTCGCCGAGCACGAAGCGGCCGTTGTGGGAAAGCTGGATCTCGCCGGGGTTGATCACCTCGGCACCCTGATAAGCGACGCAGCCGATGACGCGTTCCGGCCCGATCACCCGCCACAGCCCGCCGCCGGGATCGAGCTCGTCGAACTGCAGCTCGGCATGCCGGCTCTGGGTATCGCGGTGAAAATACCACCACGGGATGCCGTTGAGGATCATGACGACGCGGGTGCCCTCCTTGAGGAGGCCTGCAATGCCTTCGGCAGCGGGTGCCAGCTGATGCCCCTTGAGGCCGGTGATGACGAGATCCTGCGGCGGCAATGTCCTGGGATCGTCGGTCGCGGTGAGGCGGACATTGAGCGGCCTTTCCGCATCGGCTTCGCGCAGGCTGAGACCATTGTCGCGGATGGCGTCGAGATGCGCCCCACGCGCGATGACGGAGATGATGGCGTCGTTTCCGGCTTGGCTTGCAAGCTTGACGGCGATAGCGCCGCCGAGTGCGCCAGCGCCATAGATGCAGATGGACTTGATGGACATGCTCGCCTCTTCATGGTGGTGATCGAACCTAGATCTAGGTCATTCCAGAAGTGAGGCGAATACCAATTTGCCGCATCATGCGTTTTCCTGCGGGCAGTGCCCTTCAGGCCGAGGCCGTTGCCTCGCTTGGAAAATCCGTGGACAAAGCGAGCTGGCGCCAGACGGCAAGTTCCTGTTCGACGCTGGCATGCTGCTCCTCGATCACGGCTACCGTATCGCTGCCGAACGGCATGCGCAGCGGCGGATTGGGCGAATTGGCGAGCGTCATGATGCCGGCGGCAAGCTTGGCGGGATTGCCGGGCTGGGCATGGTTTGCGTCGGCAGCGAAACTACGCATCTTGCCGGCCGGCGTACCCTCGTAGTCCGCGATGGAGGCCGGGCTGATCGCCAGCGAGGTGTCGGCGAGGAAGTCGGTGCGGAAGAAGCCCGGCTCGACGATCGTCACCTTGATGCCGAAAGGTTCGAGTTCGGCGGCCATCGATTCCGAGAGGCCTTCGACGGCGAACTTCGTCGAGCCGTAGACGCCCCAGCCGGGATAGCCGAAGTAACCGCCGATCGATGAGAAGTTAAGGACATGGCCGGAACGCTGGCGGCGCATATAGGGCAGCACGGCGCGCGTCACTTTCAAGAGGCCGAAGACATTTGTGGCATAGAGCTTTTCGACCTCTTCGGCGGTGGCTTCCTCGACAGCGCCGAGCAGGCCGTAGCCGGCATTGTTGGCGAGGACGTCGATACGGCCGAAGCGGGCGATGCCGGCAGCCGCTGCCTCCTTGGCCTGCGCCTCGTTGGTGACGTCGAGGGCAACGGCCAGCAGGTTCGGATGCTCGCCGAACTGCTCGGTGATGGTCTTCGGGTTGCGGGCAGTGGCGATAACGGCATCGCCTGACGCAAGGGCTTCCTTGGTCATCAGCGCGCCGAAGCCGCGGGATGCACCAGTGATGAACCATACTTTCATGACGAATTCCTTTCGAGAGCTATTCGGTTGGCGTCGCATCTCTGTGCTGACCGGTTGAATTTGACCGAAAATCCGTTGCTGTATAAGATTTGTTATTCTTGAAACTATGATGAGTGACATTCAGGAATGCGCGCCACCGAACTTTCCGAACTCGCAGCCTTCGCGGCCGTCGCCCGGCACAAAAGCTTCCGCAAGGCGGGCGAGGAGAGGGGTGTCACCGCCTCCGCGGTCAGCCACGCCGTGCTCAATCTCGAAGATCGGATCGGCATCCGCCTGCTCAACCGCACGACGCGCAGCGTTTCGCTGACCGAGGCCGGCGAACTGTTGATCTCGCATCTCGACCCGGCCTTCGGCGAAATGGCTGCAGCGCTGGATGCGCTGAACCGCTACCGCGACACGCCATTCGGCAAGGTGCGGATCAACGTTCCGAACTCGATCGGCCCCTTCGTCATCGGTCGTGTCATCGGCCCGTTGCTCAAAAAGAATCCCAATTTGCAGCTGGAGATCAACGCCACGGACAGGCTGGTCGATATCGTCGAAGAGGGCTTCGATGCTGGCATCCGCTTCGGCGAACGCGTCACCGAGGGCATGATCGCGTTGCGTATCAAGCCGCGCATCCGCTTGGTCGTCGTCGGCTCGCCCGCCTATTTCGAGACCCGGCCGAAACCGGCGACACCGCACGAACTCAAGCGCCATCTCTGCATCCAGAACATGTTTCCTTCAGGCGCGCGTTACGCCTGGGAATTCGAGAAGGACGGCCAGGCGGTTAGCTTTCAGCCGACCGGACCGCTGTCGCTCGACGATCACGAGCTGATGATGCAGGCAGCGCTCGGCGGCGTCGGCCTTGCCTATGTCTGGGAGCCGCGCGTGGAGAAGGCGATCGCCGGCGGCGAGTTGATCCAGGTGCTGGACGACTGGTGCCAGCCGGAGGAACCGCTCTATCTCTACTATCCGAGCCGCCGCCACATGTCGGCGGGCTTCAGGGCGCTCATCGACGCGATGAAGGCGGAGTAAAAGAGGCCAGCATGCCGGCGATGGTCTGAAGCGCCTCGAAGTAAACCGTAAGGTCGCGGGCAGGGTCCGCCGGGAGCGCCGCCGCACGAAACACCTTGCCCCCCGTCGCCTCGACCCCTCCGTCGATCATCAGGTTGTCGGCCATCCCGTGATTTTCGATCGCAATGCCATCCGGTCCGCGTGGGCGCCCGCTCGTCTCATCGATATCGAGCCCCGCATACCAGATCGAGCGAACACGCAGACCATAGTCGTCGGGGTGATTGGTATAGGCAAAGACCGCTTTTCCCAGCGCAATCATAAAGCCGATCTCGTAGACCGTACCCGGATCGGCGCTGACGCCTCGAAAGGGAGTGATGTTGGCAAGGCAGATCTCGGCTCGACGCATGGCGTCGTCGTTGCGCGCGTAGATCTCTACGGCCGTCCGCTTCACCGGCGTCTGGTTTTCGTCGCTGCCGGGACCGGTCGGCTCGAAGCCGAACTGGCGCGCCAATCGGCGTTTCTCGGCCATGATGGGCATGGCATCCGGAAGAAAGACTTCCGGGCCGGCAAGGTAAATGGTGGTCATCGGTATCCTTCACTCACAAGCAAGAAGAGGCGCCCGGGTTTAGGAGGCAGCCAGGCACGTCGTCCATTTCCGACGGAAGCGCGGCAAATGGCAAGCCGTGCAGGCAGGCATTGTTCAATTTTTTAAGAGCAGTCTGACGAATCCACAGTGAACGGGCAGCTGCCGACTTTCATTCCAGGCAGAGCGGAGGGACCTGCAGAGGAGCCGCCCTATCTCCGTCATCGAGCCGCCGCCTGATATGGGCGGCGTTCAAGGCGGCCATCGACCGCACCCAGGCCCGGACGGGTGCGGCGATGTTCGTGGAATGAAAAAGCTTGGGGTTCGCGCCTGTCACCCTTTTGACTCCGGTGGACGAACCGGCCAAAGATGCCGCCTTGGCCAGCATCGTCGGGAGAGGTTGATGAACGGTCGGATTTTGCCAGCTGGTATTCGAAGAGCCCTAAGGCGGCTCAAATGTCTGTTCCCCGCTTTGGCTGCGCTGATGCTGCTCGCCTCGGCGGCGGTCGGGCGGGACATTGGGCCGCAAAGCCCGGCCTCGCGCGAACAGGTCGAAAAACTCGTCGGCCTCTGGAAGGATCACTTTGCCGGCGCCGATAGCCTGCAGCAGCGGCGGACAGCCTTCAGGACGTTGATGGAGACGATGCCGGGGCCGACGCGCATCCAGGTTCGGCAGGTCGATGCCGACGGCGTCGACGCCGAGCTGATGTGGCCCGCTCGTCTTCATCACCCGATCGGCCAAAGGGTGATCCTCTATATTCATGGCGGCGGCTTTTCCAGCGGCTCCATTCGCACACATAGCCTGCTTGCCGGCTCGCTCGCCAAGGCCGCATCCAGCGACATTCTTCTCATTGATTATCGGCTGATGCCCGAATATGGCTATCCCGCGCAGATCAACGACGCGCTGACCGCCTATCGCTGGCTTCTCGACAACGGCTATCGGAGCGAGAATGTCATCGTGGCCGGAGACGGCGCCGGCGGCAATATCGCGATCGAGACGGTGCTGCGGCAGATGCAGGCGGCAAAGCCGTTGCCGGCGGCTGTGATTGCGCTCAGCCCCATCACCGATCTTACCGCGACGGGCGGATCCATGACATCAAACGCCGGAAGCGATCCGCTGGTCGGCAAGGACTGGATCGACACCCTGCGCAAGACCTATCTCCGCAGCCGGTCTCCGACCGATCCCCAGGCATCGCCGCTCTACGCCGACATGACCGGCTTTCCGCCGCTGTTGCTGCAGGTCGGCTCCGGCGAAGTCCTGCTGGATGATACGCTACGGCTCGCCGACAAGGCGCGCCAGGCGGGCGTGGATGTCACCACCGAGGTCTGGCCGGGTATGCCCCATCAGTGGCAGCTGTTTCCCTCGCTGCTCGACGATGCCGATCGGTCGAGCCAGAATATCGCCGAATTTGCGATCCAGCATTTTGCCGACAAACCGCAGGAGTAAGGGCCGCAGGAGTGAGGGCCTGAGGAATTGGAGCCGCAAGAGCAGACGCCGGACGCTCTCCTTCATCGCGTCATTGCGGTGTACCCCGGGACTGTGACGGCGCCAGAGGCCGCTCGACCTCTCGGCCGACGCTGAGCGTCTTTCGCACATTCGGCTCCAGCCGCTCGATATAGGCATGGTCGGGTGCAGCACCCAGCGCATCCAGCATTTTCGAGAAGAAACACCGGGCGGCTGCCGCAGCCGTGACGTCGAAGACATCGGCGTCGCTCAGCCCGTGTTTCTTCAGCCCGTCGATGTCCTGCTGGGTCACCGACGTCGCATCGCGCGCCACCTTGGCGGCAAAGGCCATGATCGCGCGTTCGCCGGCATCGATCGGCGCCTTGTCCGTCTCGTTGACAACAGCCGTCAGCCCGTCGCTGGTGAAACCCTCGCGCAGCAGCACTGAGCCGTGCGCCAGCATGCAATAGGAGGATTTGAGCTCCTTGGCCGCCGCCAGCGTCACCAGCTCGTAGCGCCGCAAGCTCATATGGCCGCGAATGCTCGAAAGCAGCGCTGCCCAGCTCTCCATCACCTCCGGCCGATGGCCGAAGGCCCGATACATGTTCGGCAGATAACCATAATTCGCCTCGGCCGACGCATACATCGACGTCGTCTTCTCGCTGGCGGATGCGTTGGGTGTGTGAATGAAAGCCATGACATGATCCTCCTCTATTGTGAGAAGGATAGGGTAGATATGCAGGACAGCAATCCTGAAACGTCAGGCAGCGTCATTGGCCGCGGAAACGTCGCCGTTTCTCTTGATGGGAAGGGTTACGGTAAACGTCGAACCGCATCCTCTTGCACTGCGAACCTCTATCGAACCGTTGTGCAGTTCGACGATCTGCTTCACCAGATTGAGGCCGATACCGGTTCCGGCAATCCCGGTCGACGTCCGGGCCCGAAAATAGCGCTGGAACAGCCGGGGCACGTCTTCGGCGTCGATCCCCACGCCATCATCGCTGATCGAAACTTTGACGTTTCCCGTCTCAGCCCATGCAGTGACGCGAATTTCGGAGGTTCCGGGCGCGTATTTGACGGCATTGGAAAGCAGGTTGGTAAAGACCTGTGCCAAAGTGCGGGGATCGGCATCGATGAACTCCGGCAGCCCATCGATATCCAACACAAAGCTGTGCGACTTTGCGATCGTCGACTGCCGCTCGCAGCAGGTTTTTATCAATGATCTCAATGCGCAGGCGTCGTAGTTGATATCGATCTTGCCAGTATCAAGGCGTCCGGCTGACAGGATGCTCTCCATGAGATCGACAATCCGGGTCACCGATGCGCGGATTTGATCGACCTTGTCGCTGAGAAATTCGGGCTCGACCGCCCCCCTTTTTCGCAGCAGCCGCTGGGCAGCAGCGTCGATGATTGCCAGCGGGGTCCTGAATTCATGCGATGCCATCGCCACGAATTGCCGCTGCAATTCGTTGATGTTCCGCTCCTGCGCCAGCATTCGCTCGAGTTCCCGCGCCTGCCGCTCGACTTCCGCCGTGCGGCTCTTAACCGTCGCTTCGAGCTGATCGTGATGCCGGCGCAGCTCTTCGGCAAGTCGCACGGTCTTTGTCACGTCCTCATGCGTGGCCACGTATCCACCCGTTTGCATCGGATTGTGGGTGATCTTGATAACGCGTCCATCTGCCAGAACGATATTTTGGCTGGCCGGCGCACCGCGTGCTGTCGCTTCAAAGACCACGTCAAAATAGGCGGCGGTATCGGCCGGGCCATTTCCCTCTCGGCTGCGATAGGCCAGGATATCAACAAGTGGCGTTCCCGGTTGCGTCAGCAGGTCCGGCAGATTGTACATCCGTGCATAGGAAGCGTTGCACAGAATGAGATTCTTTGTCGAATCGAACATGCACAGCCCATGCGGCATATTGCTGAGCGCTGCGTCGAACCGGCGATGTTGTTCGGTCAGGCTGTCTTCGACGCGAATGAGAGTCGAGATGTCTTCGTAACTGAGGATCCAGCCTCCATCCCTCGACGGGGCGCAGGTCAATGAGACCATCCCTCCATCGGAAAGGGCAAACTGAGACGTGGGCGCTCCACCAGCCATCGACCGCCGGGATGCCACCGCACGGCAGTCTGCGGTGCCCGGCAATCCGTCGATGTTCATGCCTTTGCGGATGGCGCCTTGCGGAAGGCCGAGAATATCAAGCGTGCGCGAATTGAAAGCCGTCACCGTACCGGCAGGATCAAGCAGAACAATGCCCTGAGGCAGGCTCTCCAGGATAGATTCAAACGAGTGTGGCATCATCCGGCCCTGCTTCAGATCTGGCGCGTTGCACGTATCCGTAGCATTCGTCAGAAACGATAAAGTTTCGCTAATGTCTATGGTCGGGAATTCCTCGACCGAAACCTGGAGAAGGAGAAATTAGAAGGAGCAGGGTCGTCGGCGACGCTCGCGGCGATCACGGATGCACAACAGCACCAGCGATCGATGAAGGAGCTGCCTTGCTTCTCCTTGCAGGCTGCGGCGAACTATATGTGGAGTTTGGCCAGTTGCTCGTCCAGAAGGTCAAGGCTGTCCTCTCCGACCTCGTTGACGTCACTCGGCATGGGCTCGCCGGTCTCCTGGTAAACAAGCCAGGCGACGTACATGGTTGCCGTCGTCAGCGCGTTCCAGCCGTCTTCGCTGGGCTCTCCGGCTGCCTCCGAGAGCCGACGGAGCGCCCCGCGCTCATCGTCGCTATAGACAAGATCGGAGACGTATCGGCCGGTCAGTCCTCCGCCATCACCCCAGGTGCGGATTGCCGCCAACGCGGCTTCGGCTTCGGGCGCGTGGGGTTCGGTATGCTTGATTTGGATGACCAGAGACGCGGCGACGGCTGCCAAGCGCCGTGCTTGCTGGCGTGGCGGCAGAGCGATCAGTTCAGCGCGTAGTTTCATCTGCTCATGCTCTTTACGGGCCTGGTCGCAATATTTTCTGCCTATCGAGTTATTGAATCCACGACATCTGCCGCGATCCATCCTCGGAATTGAAAAGCACGATGGCTGCCTTCGCATATATGTTGTCATCTGGGATAAATCCCATATCGAAGCGGCTATCCAGACTGTTGTCACGATTGTCGCCCAGCACGAAGTAATGCCCGTCGGGGACAACGAATTCCCTTGTATTGTCGCCGCGGGCGTTGTCCACTTGCTCAACAATCGCATAGCTGCGGCCAGATGGCAGCGTCTCCTTAAACGCCTGCACTGTTACTGATTGATAGGTCAAATCACCCGCCGGCTCGCGCTCAACTGCGGTACCATTCAAGTAGAGAACACCCGATCTCATCTGAATGCGGTCACCTGGCAGGCCGACGACGCGTTTCACGTAATCGACCTTCGTGTCCATTGGCGTCCGGAACATGACGACGTCTCCTCGCTCCGGTCCATGTCCAAATATACGACGCTCCGGTCCAAGCCCGTACGGGAGCGAATAGCGGCTGTACCCATAGGCGTATTTTTGCGCGAACATGTAGTCGCCGCTCCGCAAATTGGGCAGCATCGAGCTCGACGGTATCGTGAATGGTTGAAAGGCGAAACTTCGAACCAGCATCGCTAAGGCGAACGGTGCAAACAAAAAGATCAGGGCAAGACTATACCACCGCGAATACCACGGAAACACGGTGTCTGCTGGCATCATCTTTGTTGCACGATAGCCATGCAGTAGGCCAATCAGACGCCAGGCCAAGATCAGGAAATAACCAAAAACAGCGGCTGACGGAACGCTAAACAACCAGAGTTGCGCGATCGAGATGACGATGCCACCCGCAAAGTAAGCAGTCGCTTTCCAGCCGCACCCGAGATAGGCCATAACGACATCTGGACCTAATATAAATCCCAGCGTGGCTGCACAAATGGGGTGGCGAGCGCGAAAAGCTCTAAAAATTTGCATAAAAATCTCAATAGGTTTGACGAATATATTCAGGTCTCGACAGGCGCCTCGTTTCGACTTGTAGTCGATGTCGTGAAAAATGCCAGCCCGAGATTGGCCGCGTGCTTCACAGAAACTCCAGCTTTTCTCGTGCCCGAGAATATCGGCAGATGCCTCTCTTTTGCGGCCTAAATTTAGATCGTTCCAATTATTTTGGCGCTTTCACCGCCAAAAAATGTGCATGGAATTCGCTCGCTCCTGGCATTTGCTGGTATTCCTGTGAAATCCTCTTGACATAATTGGAACGTTCCAAATATTAAACGATCAGTCGACGTTTGGCGTCGGGAGGGAAAATGACAAAGGCGCGGGTAACCGTCATCGACATTGCGAAAGCCGCAGGCGTCTCGAAATCGACGGTTTCGCTGGTGCTTCAGGGCTCCTCGCTGGTCAATGAGGGGACGCGTACCAAGGTCAATGCGGTGATGCGCGAGCTGGGCTATGTCTACAATCGCGGCGCCGCCAATCTTCGGCAGGCCGGCGCCAAGTCGAGGATCATCGGGGTCGTCGTCAACGACCTGACGAACAGCTTCTTTGCGGAACTGGCGGTCGGCGTCGATATGGTCGTTCAGTCGGCCGGGTTCGTGCAATTCCTGTCGAACACCAGCGAGAGCATCGACAGGCAGCGCGAGGTTGTCGCATCGATGCGGGAGCATGGCATTTCGGGGCTCATCGTGTCGCCGGCGCGCGCCACCGATGCCGCAGACTTCAAGCCGCTTGTCGCCGCAGGGATTCCGGTGGTGGTCGTCGTCAGAAACCTGCCTGGCGCCAAAGTCTCGTCCGTCGTCTCCGACAACCAAGCTGGCATGAGGTCCGCGGTCAAGCACCTGGCGGAGCTCGGCCACAAGCGCATCGCCTTTCTCGGCGGCTTTCCCGATACCGCTGTCTTCGATGATCGCCTTGCCGGTTACCGAAGCGGCATAGAGGCAGCCGGGCTCGACTATCACCAAGAATTCGTCATCTCGTCGGCGCCTTCGCGAGCCGGCGGGGTAGAGGCGATCGGAAAAGCCATCGTTCTTTCCGACAAACCCACGGCAGCCGTCTGCTTCAACGATGCCGTAGCCTTCGGTGTTTGCGACGGATTGCGTGCGCGCCGTCTAGAGCCCGGCTCCGACTTCGCGGTCGTGGGTTTCGACGACGTCATCGAGGCTCAGGCGGCGGTTCCTGCGCTCACGACGATCTCGGTCGATCCGCAGGGCATTGGGCGCCGCGGCGCGCAGCTGCTTCTGAAACAGATCAATGCGGGCAAGGCCGAGGCGGAGACGGTGATAACAGCGGTTCGACTGGTTGTTCGCGAGAGCTGTGGCGCCCGCAAGAGCGCAAAAATCGAAACAGGACTCTGAGTAACGCCCATGAAGAAGCATCTCACCCCGACCGAAGCGGCCGCGCTGATCCCGGATGGCGCTGTTGTAACGGTGTCTTCCTCGAGCGGTCTCGGTTGCCCGGACCTCATGCTGAAGGCGATTGGCGAGCGTTTCGATGCGACCGGCCATCCCCGGGATATTACGACCCTTCATCCTATCGCTGCCGGCGACATGAGCGGCATCAAGGGCGTCGACCATATCGCCAAGAAGGGGCTGCTCAAGCGCATCATCGGTGGTTCCTATCCGTCCGGCCCGTCATCGTCAGAGCCGCCGCTGATCTGGCAAATGATCACCAACAACGAAATCCCGGCCTACAACATTCCGTCCGGCATACTGTTCGACATTCATCGCGAAGCCGCCGCCAAGCGACCGGGCGTTCTGACCAAGATCGGCATCGATACATTCGTCGATCCTAAGCGGCAGGGTTGCGCGATGAACGGCCTGGCGTCGGAGCATCCGGTGGTCAAGCGCGTGCGCTTCGAGGGCGAAGACTGGCTGTTCTTTCCCTCGATCGTCCCTGAGGTCGCCATCATTCGCGCCACCACTGCCGACGAGCGCGGCAACCTCACATACGAACATGAAGGCGCCTATCTCGGCGGCCTCGATCAGGCGCTGGCCGCGCGCAACAACGGCGGCATCGTCATCGCGCAGGTCAAGCGGATCACCAAGGAAGGCTCGCTGAAGCCCCATGACGTCCGGGTGCCCGGAATGCTGGTCGATTATGTGATCGTCGATCCGGAACAGAAGCAGACGACGCAGACGCAATATGATCCGGCAATTTCCGGGGAAATCTTCCGCCCGCTCGATAGCTTCAGCGTTCCGGAGTTCAATGTTCAGAAAGTCATCGCGCGTCGTGTTGCGCAGGAACTGCAAGCGGGAAGCTGCGTCAATCTCGGCTTCGGCATATCGGCTAACGTGCCGCGAATTCTGCTGGAGGAAGGGCTTCACGGCGCGGTCACCTGGGTCATCGAGCAAGGGGCGGTCGGTGGCGTGCCGCTGCTCGACTTCGCCTTTGGCTGCGCCTCCAATGCGGACGCCTATATGCCGTCTCCCTATCAGTTCACCTATTTCCAGGGTGCAGGCTTCGATGCATCGCTGCTGTCCTTCCTCGAGATCGGCAAAGACGGTTCGGTCAATGTCTCCAAGCTCTCCTTCCGGCCGCATGTGACGGCTGGCGCCGGAGGCTTCGTCGACATCACGGCGCGGGCGAAGAAGATAGTATTCTCCGGCATGTTCAATGCCGGAGCGAAGCTTTCGATCGCCAATGGCGCTCTTCTTATCGACAAGGAAGGCAAGCTAAAGAAGCTCGTGAACGAGGTCGAACATGTCACATTCAGCGGCAGGCGCGCGATCGAGCAGGGGCAGGACATCACCTATGTCACCGAGCGGTGCGTGATGAAGCTGACGCCCGATGGCGTCGTGCTCACCGAGATTGCCCCAGGTGTCGATCTCCAGTCCCACATCCTCGATCAGTCGGAGTTTCCGCTGATCGTCGCGCCCGACCTGAAGGTCATGGACGCCGCGCTCTTCGCGGAGGCAAAAATCGGCCTGTCGCTTCCAGAAAAAAGCGCACGGACGTTGGAGGGCAGCTTCGATGGCTAGCGGAACAGTCAGAATTGACGTCGATGGACATGTTGCGACGCTGACGATTTCTCGTCCGGAGAAGTTGAACGCGCTCGACCTCGACATGCTGAAAGCGCTGGCGGACGCGGCCGACGAGGTGGAGGCGAACGCCAATGTGCGCGCTGCCATTCTGACAGGCGAAGGAAAGGGCTTTTCCGCCGGCGGCGATATCAAGGCCTGGGGCGGAATGTTGCCTCAGGAGTTCGGCCATCTCTGGGTTCGGCATGGCCACCGTATCTTCGAAAGACTGGCGACGCTCCGGATGCCGCTGATCGCGGCTCTGAACGGCCATGCCCTCGGTGGAGGGCTTGAACTTGCAGGGGTCGCTGACATTCGCCTTGCCGAGCAGCACATCAAGATCGGCCTGCCGGAAACCGGTCTTGGAATGGTGCCGGGCTGGTCCGGGACCCAGCGTCTTGTGCGCCGGTTCGGGGCGCAGGCCGTCCGGCGCATGGCCTTGGGCGGCGAGATATTCACCGCCGAGGAGGCACGCCTGCTCGGGATCGTCGACGCGGTTGTCCCCACAGGAAACGCGCTCGTCGCCGCCAGGGAATATGCTGGGCGGATTGCCGCAAGGGGGCCGGCTGCAACCGAGATCGCGAAGTTGATGATCGCATCGGCGAATGGCGAAGACAATGGAACCGCGGTCGAAGCTCTGGGCTCGATCCTTGCTGCGAAGACCGGCGATCTGAAGGAGGGCGTCGCATCATTCAGCGAGAAGCGCCCGGCAACGTTCAAGGGAGAATGGTAATGACGGTCCTCGTCAACCCCACCGCGCTCAGCGACCACAAGGCGCGTGATTTCAAGATGCTCGTCGATGGCAAATGGGAGGCAGGCAGCCCCGATCCGATCGAGCGTGTCGCGCCGAGCCATGGTGTCGTGGTCAGCCGGTTCCCGACCGGCAGCAGAAAGGACGCCGAGCGTGCGATTTCCGCGGCACGCAAGGCGTTCGATTTTGGGCCGTGGCCCCGAATGACCGCTGCCGAACGTTCCGCGATCCTGCTCAAGGCGGCCGATCTGATCGCGGCGCGTGCAGAGGAGCTGGCATTTCTCGATGCTATCGAGGCAGGAAAACCGATCACGCAGGTACGGGGAGAAATTGCCGGCTCGGTTGACATATGGCGCTACGCGGCGGCTCTTGCCCGCGACCTCCATGGTGAAAGCTACAACACGCTCGGCGATGGCACCCTGGGTGTCGTCTTGCGCGAAGCGATCGGGGTGGTGTCGATCATTACGCCCTGGAACTTCCCGTTCCTGATCGTCGGCCAGAAGCTGCCATTCGCTCTGGCCGCAGGTTGCACGACCGTCGTCAAGCCCTCGGAACTGACCTCAGGATCGACGCTGGTGCTGGGAGAGATCCTGCAGGAGGCAGGCATTCCGGATGGCGTCGTCAACATTGTCACCGGTACGGGACCGGAGGTCGGCGCGGTCATGACGTCCCATCCTGACGTCGACATGGTGTCCTTCACCGGCTCGACCGGGGTCGGAAAGCTGACGATGTCGAATGCCGCACAGACGCTGAAGAAGGTCTCGTTGGAATTGGGCGGGAAGAACCCGCAGATCGTGTTTCCGGATGCCGATCTCGATGCGTTCATCGATGCCGCGGTCTTCGGCGCATACTTCAATGCCGGCGAATGCTGCAATGCCGGCTCGCGGCTGATCCTTCACAAATCAATCGCTTCCGATGTCGTCAAGCGGATTGCCGAATTGTCGAAAGCAGTGAAGGTCGGCGACCCGCTCGATCCTTCGACGCAGGTCGGCGCCATCATCACGCCTGAGCATCTGGAGAAGATATCAGGATACGTCGCCGGCGCGAGGGGCAGCGGTGCCCGGGTCGCGCATGGCGGCGAGACGCTCGATCTCGGCATGGGGCAGTTCATGTCGCCGACGATCCTCGAAGAGGTCACCCCCGATATGGCCGTGGCGCGCGAGGAAGTCTTTGGTCCGGTGCTTTCGGTCCTGACATTCGAGACATCCGCCGAAGCGATCAGGATTGCGAATTCCATCGACTACGGCCTGTCGGCCGGTGTCTGGAGCCGCGATTTCGACACGTGCCTGACGATCGGCCGGTCGGTGCGGGCAGGGACGGTCTGGATGAACACCTTCATGGACGGCGCCTCGGAACTTCCCTTTGGCGGTTACAAGCAAAGCGGCCTCGGCCGTGAGCTCGGCCGCCATGCGGTTGAAGATTACACGGAGACCAAGACGCTCAACATGCATATCGGCAAACGCACCAGCTGGTGGATGCCGCAGACAGAAAAGCTGGCTTAGCGCATCGGCCCGAAAATCGGAATCGATTTTCGGAAAGCACGATGCGTCGATTCAAAGTGTTGCAGCGTCCTTTGCGCGTCTGAAAAGACGCGCGGCGCTGCAATGGCGGCCAAACTACGCTCGAGGAGGGCGGGTGACTGGTGCGGGAATGGGTCCCGCATCGTCCAATGTAAGACTGGGAGGTCTTTCGATGAACAAGTTTTTGACCACGACTGCAATGATCGCATTGGCTCTGGCCGGCGCCAGCGTCTCCGCCCACGCCGCTGACGTGAAGGAAGTACAAATGCTGCACTGGTGGACGTCAGGCGGCGAGGCGGCTGCGCTGAACGTCTTGAAGCAGGATCTTTCGAAGGAGGGTTTTGCCTGGAAGGACGTTCCGGTTGCCGGCGGTGGCGGCGATGCGGCGATGACGGCGCTGAAGGCGATGGTTGCGGCCGGCACCTATCCGACGGCCTCGCAGATGCTGGGCTATACCGTGCTCGATTATGCCCAGGCCGGCGTCATGGGCGATCTGACCGAGACGGCGAAGAAGGAAGGCTGGGACAAGTCGGTTCCGGCAGCCCTGCAGAAGTTCTCGGTCTATGACGGCAAGTGGGTTGCAGCCCCGGTCAACGTCCACTCGGTCAACTGGCTGTGGATCAACAAGGCTGTGATGGACAAGATCGGCGGCACCCAGCCGAAGACCTTCGACGAGCTGATCGCCCTGCTCGACAAGGCCAAGGCCGCCGGCGTCATCCCGCTGGCGCTCGGTGGTCAGAACTGGCAGGAGGCGACGATGTTTGATTCCATCGTGCTGTCGACCGGCGGTCCGGAGTTCTACAAGAAGGCTTTCAACGACCTCGACGATGAATCGCTGAAGTCCGACACGATGAAGAAGTCGT
>NZ_WUEN01000024.1:0-45338 GCF_010668065.1 Rhizobium leguminosarum
GGCTTTTTCAAGGGTGATCGGCATGGCGCTGGTCATTGCGCTTCTCTGGCTGGCGATCCACTGGGCGGTTCTGCTGCCATGACGCCGCTGATCCGTCTCGAGAATCTGACCGTCGCCTATAACAGGCACCCCGCCGTCCATCATGTCTCCGGCGCCTTCGCCTCAGGCAGCCTGACGGCGATTGCCGGGCCGAATGGGGCGGGCAAGTCGACGCTGCTGAAGGCGATCATGGGCGAGCTTCGCCCCGCCGAAGGCAGAGTCGAGCACCGGCTGGGGCGGGCGGAATTCGGCTATCTTCCGCAGGCCGCCGAGATCGACCGGCGCTTTCCGATCTCGGTGATCGACACCGTCATGCTCGGCGCCTGGAAGAAGACGGGCGCCTTCGGCCGCATCGCGGCCAGTGAGGTGAAGAGGGCAGGCGAGGCGCTCTCCGCCGTCGGGCTCGAGGGCTTTGGCCGCCGCCATGTCGGCTCGCTGTCGGCCGGCCAGTTCCAGCGTGTGCTCTTTGCCCGGCTGCTTCTGCAGGATGCCGGCATCATCCTGCTCGACGAGCCGTTTACGGCAATCGATGCCCGCACGACCAGGGACCTCGTCGATATTGTCACCCGCTGGCATGGCGAAGGCCGCACGGTGATCGCCGTGCTGCACGATTTCGAGCTCGTTCGCGCCCATTTCCCGCAAACCCTGCTGCTCGCCCGCGAGCTGGTCGGCTGGGGTGCGACCGCAGACGTCATGTCCTCCGTCAATCTCCTGAAGGCCCGCGCCATGGCCGAGCGCTGGGATGAGGATGCGAATGCCTGCGCACCCGAAGAGGCGCCGGCGGCATGACGGCTTACGATCTCTTCCTCGCACCCTTTGCCGATTACGGTTTCATGCGCCGCGCGCTCATCGCCTGCCTCTGCCTCGGGCTCGGCTCGGGTCCGATCGGCGTCTTCCTGATGCTGCGGCGCATGAGCCTGATGGGTGATGCGATGAGCCATGCCGTGCTGCCGGGGGCCGCGATCGGTTACCTCGTCGCCGGCTCCCTGTCGCTGACGGCGATGGGCCTCGGCGGCCTCATCGCCGGCCTGTCGGTGGCGCTGCTGTCCGGCGCCGTCAGCCGCATGACCGTGCTGCAGGAGGATGCGAGCTTTGCCAGCTTCTATCTCGCCTCGCTGGCGCTCGGCGTGCTGATCGTCTCGCTGCGCGGCTCGAATATCGATCTCCTGCATGTGCTCTTCGGCACCATCCTGGCGATCGATGCTCCCGCCCTTTATCTGATCGGCGCCATCACCTCGCTGACCCTCGTCATCCTCGCCTTCATCTACCGGGCGCTGGTCGCCGAATGTTTCGATCCGGGGTTCCTTCGCGCCGTCGGCGGGCGTGGGCCGGTCTATCATGTGCTCTTCCTGCTGCTGGTGGTGCTGAACCTCGTCGCCAGCTTCCAGGCGCTCGGCACGCTGATGGCGGTCGGCCTGATGATGCTGCCGGCGGCCGTCGCTCAGCTCTGGTCGCGCAGTCTGCCTGTCATGATGGCGATAGCAGCCGTCAGTGCCGCCGCATCCGGCTATCTCGGCCTGATCGCCTCCTACCATCTCGAACTCGCCTCCGGCCCGACGATCATCATGACGGCGGCGGTCCTCTACGGCTTTTCTATTCTTTTCGCGCCCTCCGGCCTGGCCCGGCGCTTCTTTCCCCGCCCGCATTTGAAGGGCTGATCCCAAGGAGACTTCGATGACACCGCACAGACTGCTTCTCTCCGCAGCAATCCCCGCTTTGATGGCGCTGTCGGCCGTGCCCGCTTCCGCCGAAACGCTGAAGGTTGTGGCCTCCTTCACCGTGCTTGCCGACGTCGTCAAGCAGGTCGGCGGCGAGCACGTCAAGGTGACGAGCCTCGTCGGGCCGAACGGCGATCCCCATGAATTCGAGCCGTCGCCGGCCGACGCGAAGAATTTGAACGCGGCTCAAGTGACCTTCGTCAGCGGCGAGGGGCTGGAAGGCTGGATGGACCGGCTGATCACCGCCTCGGGCTATAAGGGCAAGCCGGTCACCGTTTCCGAAGGCATCAACACCCGCACCATGGAAGAGGACGGCGAAAAAATCACCGATCCGCATGTCTGGAACAGCCCCGTCAACGTCAAGATCTGGGTCGCCAATATCGAAAAGGCGCTGTCATCGGCCGATCCCGCGGACGCCGCCGCCTTCAAGGCCAATGCCGAGAAGTACACCAGGACGCTGGACGAACTGAACGCCTATGCCCACGCGAAATTCGACAAGGTGGCCGACGATCGCCGCAAGGTGCTGACCAGCCATGACGCTTTCGGCTATTTCGGCCGCGAATATAATGTCAGCTTCCTGGCGCCGCTCGGTCTGTCCACCGAAAGCGAGGCATCGGCCGCCGACGTCGCCAAGCTGATCGAGCAGATCAAGGGCGAGCACGTGAAGGCCTATTTCTTCGAGAATTCCAACGACCCGCGCCTGGTCAAGCAGGTCGCCAAGGCAACCGGGGCCGAGCCCGGCGGCGAGCTCTATGTCGAATCGCTTTCCGACGCCAAGGGGCCGGCGCCGACCTATGAGAAGATGTTCAAGTACAATGTCGACCAGCTCGCCGCCGCCATGGCGAAATCGAGCTGAGGAAATCGAGGGCTGCAGGTTTGTCCTGCGGCCCTCACAAATTAAGGTCGAAGACCAGGATGCCGGCAAGGCCTCCATCCGTCGACGAGGCGATGCGCTCGCCCACGGTCACATGCTCGGGATGGATGAGATAGGCGTCGCGGGCTTCGGCGCTTTCAAAGGTCACGGCAAACCCGTCGACGAAGCCGCCATGCAGTCCCTCGGGCGAAACATTCGGTCCGTATTTGATATCCAATATGCCGGGAATGAGCTGTTTCAGGGCAACGATCGCCGCAAACAGCGACTGCTTGTCGTCCGCCGTCACCGCGGTCTTCAGCCGCAGGAATACGCAGTGCAGGATCATCAGTGGTCCTCCCGATTTTCTTTGGGTGGAGAATAGCGGCGAAAGCCGGGAGAGCAATGAGATTTATTTTCACGCAGGCGTTGCGCCGCAAGCCGCGAGCCGGCAGATTACATCTGGTCGGTCTTAACCATGGGCCGCTTGTAGATCCTCTGGACGAGATCGCTCGCCAGCGCGCGGGATTCGTCTTTCTCAGCCGCCGTCATCGGCCGGCAGGTGTTCCTGGTGTTTGAACTGTCGAGCACTGTCGTAGAGCCGGAATTGGCGATGACGAGATGCCAGCTGCAGGAGGCGACCTTGTCGATGGCGACAGCACCATGGCAACCGGTGGAGAGGCAGAAGGCTATGGTTCTCTGCGCCCCGTGGTCGCCTTTATAGGCCAGCGCGACGGCTTTCTTGATATCCGTGACCCATCGCTCGCATTGCGCCTGTTTTGCCCCCGGCTGGCAGCTTTTGGTGACCGGAGTGATCTCAGCGGCCTGAAGCGGCGATACGCAAAAAACACCCATCGAGAGGGCGAGCAGAAACTTGAGCATGGGATTTTCCTTGTGCAAGCAATGAGAGACGCACATCGCAGGCCGTTGGTCAATGGCCACTCACAAAAGGGAAGGGTGGCGCGCCAAGCAGATGTTGGCGCGCCACCCGGAAAATCCGAAATTATGTCGATTCGGCGCCACTCCTATTCCAGAATGACGACGGCTTCGACCTCGAAGAGCATGGGGTCGATGGCAAGCTTGGGAACGGGAATCAGCGTCTGCGCCGGCAATGCTTCGCCGAACATGTCCTTGACGTTCCTGGTCAGTACCTCGAGCTTGGACATATCGTGATCGACCACGAAGACCGTGAGCTTGGCGACCTGATCCGGCCTTGCGCCGAGCGCATCGAGGGCGGTGCGCAAATTCGCATAGGCCTGCTTCACCTGGACGGCGAAGTCGGGCGATAAGACGCCCGTGCTATCCTGGCCGCCCTGTCCTGAGATGTAGGCCAGCCGGCCTTGGCGCGGCACGATCACCGCCGTGCTGTAGCCATTCGGCGAGGGGTCGTAGAGGTTTTTCGGATTGACGATGGTCAGCTTGAGATCGTGCTCATTGGCTGTCGCCGCGGTGGGAACGCTGATGGTCATGATGAGTCCTGCGATAATGAGATGTTTGATTGACATGATTTTCTCTCGGCTTCTCAGGACTGCGAGCGACGGAGCCTCGCGGCCTGCAGGATGGAATCTTATCGCCATATGATAGGACTCGTACGGCGTACGATTAAATTGCATCGTACGCCGTACGAGTCAATCGGTCGGGATCGACATTCCCAGCATTGTCGGCTTAGATCGACGTCTGATGAGTAAAGGGAGACGAATGGCATCCAAACGCAGCGGTGCTGAGAGCAAAGGGTCTGGACGGAGAGGTGCGTCACCTCAGTCCGGGCAGGAGCCGCGCAGTGAACCGCCTCTCTCGCTGGAACGGATCGTGGCGACTGCGGTGGATCTGCTGGACGCCGAGGGCGTCGATGGATTGAAGATGCGTCGGCTGGCCGATCGCCTCGGCGCGGGCGCGATGAGCCTCTATTGGCACGTCGACAACAAGGAGGAGGTCTTCGATCTGGCGCTGGATTCGGTGCTCGAATATCGCGGCCCGCCTGAAATCGTCGAGTCTCGAGACTGGCGCGGGGAAATCGTTCATATGCTCGAAGACTGGCGCGCCAGCATGCTGCGCCATCCCTGGTCGGCATCGCTGCTGCCGCGCCGGGCGCTCGGCCCGAACATCCTCATTCGTCTGGAACTGCTGAGCAAGACCTTGTCCGGAGCCGGTGTCACCGATGCGGATTTAAACGTCGCGATCTGGTCGCTCTGGAACTATGTGATCGGCGCGACCATCACCCGGGCGAACTTCGACCTCTCGGACGACGACAGGGCGGCCGCGCAGCAGCGCCTGACAGGTCTCAGCCAACACTACCCGACGATCGAACGCTCTCGTCTGCTGCTGGATAATGATTGGGACGGCGCTTTCAGGAAGGGCCTCGACTTCCTGCTCGATGGTCTTGCTCCGCGCCGGTGAACATTCGTCATTCCTGGACGAGATCGCGGGTACTGCAGCGACACGGTTTTCCGGCTATTTGCGCAGGATTTTCTCCATCGCTTTCCCCTTGGCGAGTTCGTCGATCAATTTGTCCAGATAGCGGATTTCCCGCATCGTCGTCTCCTGGATGTCTTCCACGCGCACGCCGCAGATCACGCCCGTAATCGACGATCGGGAAGGATTCATCCGAGGCGCTTGCGCAAAGAAATCCTCGAAGTTGGTCTTCTCAGCCAACTGATCGTCCAGGCTCTGCTGGCTATGCCCCGTCAGCCAACAGATGATTTCATCGACCTCCGTCTTCGTGCGCCCCTTCTTCTCTGCCTTGGCGACATAGTGGGGATAGACGCTCGCGACGCTGACTGAATAGATGCGATGCTTCGTCATCGAGTGCTCCTCAATGTTCCAGATCTCACCCTTTCCGACGCAGTTTCTCGCGGAATTTGGCAAGCTCGTGAACAGGTGGAGCGGTCTCCCCTTCCGGTATGATAACATCGTCGTCCGACCGTACGGCCACCATATCGACGTCATGCGGACCGATCTGCCAGGCTTCCCGCACATGGAATTTTTGCTTGAGGATCGCAAGTTCCATGCGAAGTTCCGGCAGGCCCGACTCACCAAAAACAGCGGGAACGAGAAAATAAGCTCCGCAGGCCTTCATGTGTTCGAAGAACATCTCAAGGTTCCGATGATTATCCACCATCATAGTATTCATACGGGAGGTATTGACGAATACCTTCCCGGGTTCTCCTGACAGCGTGTCGAAGCCCTGTGTAATGTGCCCTCTGTAATGAAACGGGTTCTGGCGATCTATGCCTTTGATGACCGAAATATGAATTTGATCTTGGCTGTCTTCTCTGCCGAAACGGGCATGCCAGTCCTTGAAAATTGCTTCGCCCTTTGATGAATTTGCAAATATCAAGCCAAGAAACGGCGGTTGGCCCGGCACTGTCACGCCGTACATCATACCTTTCCACTCAGCAGCGTCCCAAAGCCGTGGATTGATGATTGCTCGAACGACCACATCACTGTGGCTGCGAATTTCACCGAAAACCTGCGGCACCTCTTCTTCATCGTCGCCTTCGAGCGCCGGTAGTTCTATTGCTGCTGGCCTCGCAGGCGCATCCGGTGCCATTGGAAATTTCTGAATGATGTAGTCACCCCAATCGGAAATACGGCCTGCATGGGTTCCGAAAACTCTGTTTCTGGAAATCCCGGCACGGCAAAACAATGTGGCGCGCTCGAACACGTTCTCGGTTCTCACCAATTCTTCGATGGTATCGGCGGCATCGCGCAGCATAGCCACGCTCGTCAAGGCATGGATGCAGGAGAAAATGAGGTGTTTGTTGTACTTCCCGATATTGCCTATTTCAGCAAGCCGCCAATCCGCCGGGACACAAACCTCCATCATGAAATCATCATCTTCGGCGACCGATGCTTCCTGAATGTTGTCTAGCTGCCGAATCCGAACCCTGAACTTTTCTGTATGTGGAAACGCCCCGGCATTGAGCAGTGTTGCCGCAAATCCCTCAAATGCTGCGGCATACGTTTCGGCCTGTAGAACCCCTTCAAGCGTGTTCGAGGCCTCGATTTTAATCTCCACGCCCAGTATTTTGGTTCGAACGCCGCTGAACGCCTCATCAAAGAGTACGACTTTGTTCGGGAGGCTGCCACATGCAGGCTGTGAGGCCAGGAACGTCATCATTTCATGGATTTCGTGATCGTCTGTCTCTTCGGGAATTGAACCGTCCGCCTTCAGCTCATCAATGTGTCCGAGGCGGTAGAGCAGAGCCACACGTGCTGAAAACAGCGTCAACCCGTCCAGAACATCGGGCAAGCTTTCCAATCTGCGGATTTCTTCGGGCGGCTGAATTATGAGCAGGCAAGCGAGCAACTGATCGAACTGACTGATCTGGTTCTTCAGCCTATCCCCGCTCTCATCATCCAGCGGAGCATTGCTTCCGATAGCCTGTAGAAAGCGAATGGCGCTGAGGACATCCATGATATGGCCCAGCTGCAAAGACAGCATTGCGAACAGGTTTAGCGCCGGGATCGTTTCGACCCGCAAATCTCCCTCAGTTTCTGACAACGCCAAATACTGGATGATTGAAGCCAGAGCAGCAGCGCGGGCTGCCCAGCGAAGACCGGCCCCGCGATAGCCTACCGCCAAGTAATAGAGCGCCTTGGCCTGATCCTCCCTGCTTTCGTCTTTCGAAAGATGTATGACGGCACGGCCAAGCCATTTTATGCCGTCAACAGGTTTTTCAGCAGCGAGCTTGCGTTCACCTTGCTGCAAATAGAGGCTTCCAGCCTTAATCTCTTTGCTCCGCTCGGCCATGAATTCCGCAAGCTTTTCGACCAGGGTATCGAAAGCTTTGCTATCTGGTGCGCTTCCACCAATTGCCTCGACCATGGTTTCCAGCAAATCAGCCGGAAACTCTGCCAAGCCCTCTGCTCTATCGATGATCCCGCAGAGGGCCTGCCAAATTTCGTCCAGATTTTCCCGCTCCCCGGAAAGGGACATTTCACTCATACGGTGAAAGACAAGCAGCGTCTCCGCATGCAAGGCATTGTTGGGGCGGGTTTCATCGGCAGCGAGTTCTAAAAGCTTTTCCTTCAGCCGTTTTGACCTATCAGCAAAGGATAATTCTTCGGGGGTTTCATGACCTTGGAAGACCCTGCCCACCAAAAGCTGATGGAGATTGCAGACTTTGCTGATGTGGACGGCGTGCCCACTCGCAAAGGCAATGGCCTCGACCTGTTCGTATTTATCCTCAATGGTCTCGATATCATCGAACCACCAAAACGCCGTCCAGGCATGCTCGTACACCGCCCGTAGATGCTGGTAGCTCGCGCCGTATTTCTTTGCGTGGTCAATTGCTCGCTTAAAGCGACCTTCTGTCTCAAACCGAGGCCTTTCGAGTTCTCTTGAGAGCCGTGCAGCTTCAAATGTATCGGAGACCGCCTGCGTCTGCTCTTGAGCGGTTGAGCCCAGTTTTTTCAGGCCGGCTTCTAGTTCATCCAGTGCCTGCTGGCGCTTGAAATCTCTCGGTCCGAGCTTGATGTTGTCGGGTTGATGTTCTCCGGCTTTCAAGTGCTCGTAGGCGAGGTCTTTATGACCATGGGAAAATATGCGGTCAATAATCCACTCCCGGTCAAGAATTGTGACCTTAACGCCATGTTCCTGATTCAATTCGTCTTCTATTCGCAGACGATCACGCTGGCGTGCCGGGTGGTTTGTAAAGAAGATTATCCGGTCATAGCCACGCTCTGTTCCAACGATCCCTTTGACATCGGAACGCACCTTATCGGACCAGGCTTTCTTTGCGCTGAATGCAAATCCCCATCGCTCTGTGCCGCTTTTACCGTCGCCAACAAACCAACGTTCTGAAATTCGCTCATCAACCGGATAGGTCTCGGTGTCCACCTTGCCATCTCCCCCGCCTTCCGGCCCTGTTTGGGGGCGCAAGTTGGGGCAAAGTTCCCGCTCGCTCAATTTGCGGCAGAAGATTTCGAAATCCTTGTGCTGGTTGCGATCGGTGAGCGTGTCCAGATGGTGGCTCAGCTCGGATTCGCTCAGCCTATAGGCGTCAGTGCAATCGCTATCTGAATAAAGATAAGGGCGCCTGACCCGCATCATTTCAGACGGTGTGGGGAAGCGACCCATCTTTGTTTCCTCTACTCGAAAGTATAGCAGATTCCATTACCCCCACTCCATGATTGCAGTCCGGTTTTATTGCACATTTCTCTTTAGCCACCGCTATAGCCGGATAGGGCGCTTTGTAGACCGGCCGTTGCCGACCCCTAGCTGTTGCTCCATCCCAGCTTATCCCGCGCGCCACATTCTTTCATAAGTGCTCAGATGTTGCGGTTCCGAAATGCGGGTCAGGAGCCGGCACGTTGCGCCTGATTGCTATGAGCAAATATAGATAGGCTTGACCGCTATCGTCAGGCTTGGCATACAGAGCACGGCCCTACACGCGGGCCGGTGTGCCCGCCACGCAAAGCTATGTCAGCGTTTAAATTCTAAAAGTGTCACTCCATGCCAACGGGCATGGGTCTGGCCATTAGCGGGCACATGGTCGGATCAATCCAGGATTTGGATAATGACCGAAACAAATGAATTTCGCAGACTTAAGGCTCTGGCAAAGCGATACGCGCGCGCAAACAGGATCGCGCAACATCAGGCCCTTGACCTGATTGCGGGGGAACTGGGTTTCCCTCACTGGACCAAGCTCATCGCTGCCAGCAAGAAAGGTTGGCAGATCGCTACCGAACAAATGGCGGGCCTCGAAGCCTTCGTCAAGCGCCCCCTCCCGGCGGCAACCTTCCGGAACGGTGATCCCGAAACCATGAACCGGCGCTTCGCATACCTCGAACAAGCCGAACAAGGCATGATTGGGGATCATGCATATCGGCTTCAAGAGGTTTTTCACGACGTCATTATAGCAGGTGAAGGATGGAGCATCAGAGTGCCAGAGAACCCTGGCGTGCCCCCGATCGTTGAGACATTTGCGGATCAGGAAGCGGAATGCCCTGTCCTTGATCCAGAATTCTTGCAGAAAGCACTCAGTCTGGCCAGAGATCGGGCTCTTCAGGTTCGCGCGGAAATCTCTGCCGATTGGCCTCGACGGTCTACCAAACCTGACCTTAGTGGTGTGGTTCGACATCCGCTAGGCCGCGGCGAGTCGGCCGTGTGGTTCTGTCTACATTGCGATGGAAAGATCACCGGCGCCCAGATCGCTCAGAACCTCTGGCATTGCCCGGGATGCGGGGCATCGCCTCTCGACATCTTTGACACGCCATTCTGGTCTGATGATGACGGCAAGTCTTTCCTCCCGGTGAAAACTGACGGTGCCGTGGATAGAGACGAGCCCGATTCCCGGATTGTCGATGGCAGGCCCAAGCGCGACCTGAATGAAGAGAAGATCATTCTTCTCATCCGCTGCGCTTTGCTTGATGACGCTACCAACATCAGCGAGAGGCTGGGCGCTCTTCAGGCTGAAATCAGTGTCGATGACGATGGCGTCTGGATTGCTCTTGAAGACGATTTTTGGCCCGAGGGCAAGGACCCCGTTCAGGCTTTGGCTGTAGCGGAACGACTAGGTCTTGAGGTTGAACTTGTCTCGAGTTGGTCCACGATACCTTTCGCCTGGCCGGGCCTGGGCGAGATAGCCTCTAGCACGAGTGAGTATACGCAAATGATGCTGGACGCCTATGCTCAGTATGGCGGCTCACCGGATCGGAAACCGAAGGAATCGTAATCCGTCTGCGACCAACCCTCTTGCCCACAGAGCTATGTTATTGGGTAGGCGACGTTGGTCGCGACCGTTCCCCGCCCCATCATCGACGATGAGGCGGTTTGAGCCGAAGGGCTGCTTCTGGGACATCGTGGAACCGGACTCAACGACCGACAAGAGAGCGCATTGCCGCCCGGCAGCATTGGCTCGGTCGGTGGTGTCTCTGACCGCATTTCTGCTAAAGCTCGGAAGCAAATCGCCCGCGATGTCACCAACTGCCGAAGTGTGAAGGGCGCAACGCGCTGATGGGCCTCTCGCTCATCAGGCCTCTTGTCTTGAAGGAGGAGCGCTAGGATGAGCACCGACCTGGATACCGTGCGGTCCTATGATAGGGTCGCGGCGGAGTACGCTGCCGAGGCCGCGGCGATGCCCGAATGGGTCGCGACAGAGATCGATGCGTTCGTGACCGAGCTGGGCGGCTCGGGCAGGGTGCTGGAGATCGGAAGCGGTGGCGGGCGAGATGCACTTGAGCTTGAGAAGCGGGGAATGAGCGTCCGGCGCACCGACATTGCAAAGGGTTTCGTCGGACTGCTTCGCGAAAGTGGCTTCGAAGCCGACCTGTTGGACCCGCTGACCGAAGACTTGGCCGACCCGCAGCGTCCCGGCACGCCGTATGACGGGATCTGGGCCTGTGCCTGCCTGATTCATGTCGCGCGCGAAGATTTCGGCACAGTGCTTGGACGGCTTGCCGAGGCGACCCGGACCGGTGGCCGATTGCACGCCTCGGTAAGAGAGGGCGAAGGCGAGGATGTGTCCACACACGGCAGTGCTGCAGCGCCCCGGCGCTACGTCGAGACGTACTGGCGCGAGTCTGCCCTGCGGTCCGCACTCACAGACGCCGGCTGGATCGTCAGCGAGGTACGTCTGTGCGTCGGAAAGCCCCATGATCGGTGGCTCAGCGTTCGGGCGAGTCGGGCGTGACGCACATAGAACTTGCGGGAATGGCCGGTTGTGGCGCGACTATGAACTCCAGGTGGTCACCGCAATGTCAGCTTCCGGGCGAAGGCAAATATCCCCTCTGTGGCCGACAAGGGGGCGCAAAGCAGCTCGGTCGAATAGTTCAGGCCGAGAACATTTGCGCCGAGCAGTACGGCCCCGCTGAATGGCGGGCCGCACAATGTCAAATCTCGACATGCACCCCTAGTTCCAGTGCATGCTCAATATCCACCCCTCCGGCCAAGCATTGGCCGCTTAGAAAACATACGTGAGCAGTGAGAGGGGCCGTCAGCAGTTGTTACATCCTCCGCACCGTTCCAATTCCTAGAATCTCAAGGCATTTTCCGATGACCCTCGCTACCAGCTTGCAGGTGGCGAGCCGCCCCGACGGATCGTCCGCCTTCAGCACCGGGCAATCCGTGTAGAAGCGGCTGAATGCGTCAGCCACTTGGTACGCCCGATCGGCGATCTCGAATGGCTCGAGGTGCCGCGCCGCCTCGGAGAGGGAGTGCGGATACCAGAGGCATTCGATCAGCACGGCACGCTCCGACGGATGGCTGATCGAGACCGTGTCGGCTGCTGGAGTGATGCCGGCCTCTTCGGCCTTGTCCAGGATCGAGCAGATCCGGGCATAGGCATATTGAAGATAGGGTCCAGTCCGTCCCTCTGACGATACCATCTTGTCAATGTCGAAGACGTAGCCCGTCCTCCTCGGCGTGGAGAGATCGGCAAACTTCAACGCGCCGAGACCCACAACCGTGGCCGCCTGACTGTCGGCGACTTTTTCCGACGACTTGGTGAGCGCAAGGTCGATCATTTCTCTTAGCGAGGCCGCGGATCCGTCACGGGTCTTGAAGGGCCTGCCGTCATTGCCGCGGACGGTACCGAAGGTCGCGTGCCGCAGTTCCACGCCCTCGGCATAGCCCGCCTTCCGCGCCGCCGAGAACACGCTTGATATATGGAGCGCCTGACGGTCATCGGTGCAGTAAACGATCTGCCGCGCACCGATTTCGCGCACTCGCTGCCGAAGCGTCGCAAGGTCGGTGGTGCCGTAGAGGGCCGCCCCGTCACTCTTGCGCAGAAGCAGCGGTGGTACATTGTCCGGAAGTCCGTCAGCGGAGACATCGATGACAAGAGCGCCTTCGCTCTGCCGCGCCAGCCCGCGCGCCATGAGATCGTCGAGCATCGGTGCGACCTCCGCATGAGCGTCGCTCTCGCCTTGGAGCAGATCGAAATGCGCGTCGAGCATCTCCGCCGTGTCGGAGATCGACGCGAGCGAAATGGCCCGCATGCGTGCCCATGCCGCGGTCAGCAGCGGATCTCCGTCCTGCAGCTTCGTTGTCAGTATCCGTGCCAGCGCAAGCAAAGCCTCGTCCTCGCAGGCGGCGTTGCCGGACATGTAGAGAGCGCCGAGTTCCTCGACGGTCATGGCTTCGAATGCCAGGGGGTCAATGAAGGAGGTGAGATCACCGGCCTTCCATCCGGCAGCCAGAGCAGCGCCCAAAAGCAGCTTGCCCATCTGCAGACCCCAGTCACCGAGGTGGATGTCGGAGAGGACGTCGTGGCCAATCTCCACAAGGATGCGCCGCAGACTCTCCCCGATAACGAAGGAGCGCAGATGGCCGACATGCAGCGCCTTGGCGACGTTGGGCCCGCCAAAGTCAATGACCGTTCTCATCGGATCCGCCTTCTCAGCGGCGAGCGACGGATCGGCCAGCATAGCGGTTGCCTCGGCGGCGACGACTGCATCGGCCAGCCGGAAGTTTACGAATCCCGGACCGGCGACGGACACGTCCTCGAAAAGAGCGCTCCGAGCCGCCTCGGCGACTTCAGCGGCAAGCAGGCGCGGGTTCTTCCCGGCGGACTTCGCCAGCCGCATCACGTCGTTGCATTGGAGGTCACCGAATTCGGGCCTGGCCGACCTTACGACGCAGGGACCGGCTTCGAGACCGTTCAGTTCATATGCGGAAGCAAGCGCGGCGAGTGCGGCCGATTTTACGGACATAGATCATTTCCTTGAATAGCATAAGGGGCGTGGAAGCTTGAGAGCTTCAGCGTCGCCGTTCTGCAATCTTCGGAAATTTGTTCATGTCGCGCCTCTAAGTTCGATTCTTCAATAGATCGCCTGGTGACCGCTGGCAATCTCATGGTCGGATGAATTTTGCAAAGAAAGCGATTGGCAATACTCAACCAAAGTTTGCTGACTGTTGGCTGGTATTGCTCGATACGTTTTTCAATAACCGCTTCGGGCCGAAGGCGGCCTCTTGGGCAATTTCTACCTAATTCCGGGAAAACCCCTGAGACCAGCCGTTCCGCTCAAGCCCGTTTGGTCAGCGGAAACCGATCGCGCAGCAGCCGCAGCACCGATTCCGAAGGGATCGGCGGGCCGAAAAGGTAGCTCTGGCCGTAGTTGCAGCCCATCTTGGCAAGCTCGATCGCATCCTCGTTGGATTCGATCCCCTCTGCCACCACCTTCATGTCGAGTTCGCGCGCCATCGCGATCACCGACCGGAGCACGGTCGCCTTCTTGTCGCTGCTGTCGCGCACCAAGGCCTTGTCGAGCTTGATCGTGTCGAAGGGGAAGCGGGTGAGATAGGCGAGCGACGAATATCCGGTGCCGAAATCGTCGAGCGCCAGGCCGATGCCGGCTTCCTTCAGCTTCTGCAGCACGAGGCGCGCCTGTTCCGGATTTTCCATCACCATGGATTCCGTCAGTTCGAGCTTGAGGCGCGAGGGCTGGCAATGCGTCTTGGCGAGAACCGAACGGACGTCGTCATAGAGCTCGTTGTTGAGCAGCTGCACGCTCGACAGGTTGATCGAGACGAAGATCGGCAATTCGCCGGTCTGGTGCTGCCAGCTCATCAGATCGTTGGTCGCCTGCTCCAGAGCGAACATGCCGAGCGGGCCGATAAGATCGGATGCCTCGGCGATCGGAATGAATTCGGATGGCGGGATATTGCCGCGTTTGGGATGTTCCCAGCGCATCAGCGCCTCGAAACCGGCGACCTCGACATCCTCCAGCCTTGCGATCGGCTGGTAGACCATCGACAATTCCTTGCGTTCGATGGCGCGGCGCAGATCCGTTTCCAGCTGCAGCCGGTCGGTGCCGAAGTCGCGGAAGGCCGGCTGGAATGGCTCGACACGGTTGCCGCCGGCCCGTTTTGCCCGGTACATCGCAAGCTCCGCATCGCTGAGCAGGCCGGTGGCGCTCTCCTGCCGGTCGACCCAGGAGGCAAGCCCGACCGAGGCGGTCAGGATGATCTCGCGATTGGCGAAGTTGATCGGCACCATGATCGCCTTGCTGATCGCATCGGCAAAATCGGCGACCTTGGCCGGATTGTGCTCGGAAACCAGGATGAGGCCGAACTGGTCGCCGGCAAGCCGCGCCAGCGTGTCCTGCGGTTTCAACAGCCGGCGCAGCCGCCGCGTCAGCGCGATGAGAATGTTGTCGCCGGCGGCAACGCCGAGCGAATCATTGACCAGCTTGTAGCGGTCGATATCGATCACCATCACCGTCGGGCGCAGCGTATCGCCGCCCGGCGCCAGCGCCAGCACCGACTGCAGCCGGTCGAGAAAGACCTGCCGGTTCGGCAGGCCGGTCAGATTGTCGTGCAGCGCATCGTGCAGCAGCCGCTCGACGGAATTCTTCTGTTCGGTCACGTCGACGATCGTGCCGACGCAGCGGATGATCTCGCCGTTCGAACCGAGCACCGGCCGGGCGCGGATCAACAGCCAGTGGAAATGCCCGTCCTCGGCTCGGATGCGGAACTCGTGGTTCAGCCGCCCGCGCCGGTGTTCGAGCAGCACGTCGAGCGTGGCGCGGAAGCGGTCGCGGTCGTCGGGATGCAGACGCGGCAGCCAGTTGCGCGCCGCGCCATGCATGGCGCCGGGCGACAGGCCGAGCTTGATCGAGACATCGGGAATGGTGACGACGCGGTCGCGCGCCACGTCCCAGTCCCACACCATGTCGCCGGAGCCGGTCAGCGCCAGCGATTGCCGCTCGAGATCCGAAAACAGCCCCTGCTGGTAGGCGCCGCCGGCGAAAGCATGCTGCATGACGGTGAAGCCGATCAGTAGCACGATCAGCACCAGACCGCCGCCGAGTGCGGGCTGGATGATGTCATTGTCGAGCCGTCCGGTGACCGTCAGCCAAGCCCCGAACAGCCAGACCAGGATCAGCGCCCAGGCCGGCACCAAAAGGATGGCGCGGTCGTAGCGGTTGAAGCCGAGATAGATGATCAGCAGCAGCCCCATCGTCGCCGTCAGCGCGAAGGAAAGCCTGGCGATGCCGGCGGCGATCGACGGATCGTAGATCGCCACGCCGAAGAGCAGGGCAAGGCCGAGCACCCAGGCAAGTGTTGCGTAGCCGAGATGCGCATGCCAGCGGTTGAGGTTGAGATAGGTGAAGAGGAAGATGACGAAACTCGACGCCAGCGCCACCTCGGCGCAGGCGCGCCATATTCGCTGGTCGGCCGAGGCGACGCTGATCAGCTTGCCGAGAAAACCGAAATCGACGCAGATATAGCCAAGCACCGCCCAGGCGAGTGCTGCCGTCGCCGGCAGCATCGAGGTGCCCTTGACGACGAAGAGGATGGTCAGGAACACGGCGAGCAGGCCGGCAATGCCGAGCACGATGCCGCGATAGAGCGTGAAGGCGTTGATCGTATCCTTGTAGGCGTTCGGTTCCCAGAGATAGATCTGCGGCAGTTCCGGCGTCGACAGTTCGGCAACGAAGGTGATGACGGCGCCGGGGTTCAGCGTGATGCGGAAGACGTCGGCCTCATCGCTCGGCTGCCGATCGAGCGCGAAGCCTTCGCTCGGCGTAATGGCGCTGATGCGCTGCGAACCGAGGTCCGGCCAGAACAGCTTGGAATTGACCAGACGGAAATGCGGCGCGACGATGACGCGCTCGAGCTGTTCTTCCGAGACATTGGCAAGCGCAAACACCGCCCAGTCGCCCTGATGGTTCTCCGAGCTCGCCCTGACCTCGATGCGGCGGCGGATGCCGTCGGCGCCGGCCGCCGTCGAAACCTGGAAGGCTTCGCCCTGGTTGGCGTAGATCTCGGTCGTTGCCGTCAGATCGAGCGCGGTATCGTCACGGGAAATTTTTACCGGTTCGGCCGCCCGGGCAGCACCCGCCGCGAAGGCGAAGGCCGCCAGGAAAAGGGCTGCGATCACCGCGATCACTCGTCCGGACGGTGACTTGGGCAGCATGCGGTCTCTTGTCATCAGCTGTCGGTTTTCCTGCCTTTATCCGTATCGGTGGCGAGACGTGAAAACATCACATGGTCATGCCACTGACCGTTGATCTTCAAATATCCGCGCAGATAGCCTTCCTGTTGAAACCCGGCTTTTTCAAGCAGACGGATGCTGCGCGCGTTATCTGGAATACAGGCTGCTTCGATACGGTGCAACTCAAGCCCGGCGAAGATGTAAGGAATAACCAATTGAAGGGCGGCGAACATATGCCCCTGGCCGGCATGGCGTTCGCCCATCCAGTAGCCGATCATGCAGCTTTGTGCCGCACCCCGTCTAATGTAGCCAATGGTGACGCCGCCGACGAGCGTCATGTCGTCCTTCAGGAAAATGAACAGCGGCACCGCCTGGCCCGAGGCATATTCCTGCTTGCCGCGAACGACGCGGGCGCGGTAGGCGCCTTCCGTCAATTCGTCGCGCCGCCAGGTCGGCTCCCAGGGTTCCAGGAACTTGCGGCTGTCAGCGCGCAGCCGGTGCCACTGGTTGAAATCCTGGTAGCGCGGCAGGCGCAGGAGATATCTGTCGTTCTCCAGCTGCACCGCTTCCGGCTGCCGCTGCAGGAACCGAAAAACCGATTTTGGCATCGATCACTCCCGGCAGGACGGACGTCGGCTCAGCGGCTTGCCTGCAGCGTCTTCGACGCCGGCACCGAAAGCGAGGCAGTGATGTCTTCCATCGGCGCGAGCTGTTCCAACGGACCGATCGCCGAAAGCGTCGGCACCGTGTCATAGAACAGCCGGCCGGCGAGGTCGGTCAGCCGCTCGATGGTGATGCCTTCCAGCCGCTCCATCATCTCCGGATTGGAGATCGGCCGGCCGTAAAGCATCATCTGCCTGGCGATCTGGCCGGCGCGGGCAGCCGGGCTTTCCGCACCCATCAACAGCTGGGCGCGGATCTGGGCGCGGGCGCGCTCGATTTCCTTCTGGTGGATCGCATCGGCCGACTTGTGCAGCTCGTCGATGATGACGGGCACCAGCTCCGGCAGGTTTTCGCCGCCGGTTGCGGCATGAATGCCGAAGATGCCGGTGTCGGAAAAGCCCCAGTGGAAGGCATAGACTGAATAACAGAGGCCGCGGAACTCGCGCACCTCCTGGAAGAGCCTGGAGGACATGCCGCCGCCAAGGATATTGGCGAGGATCTGCGAGCAGTAGAAATCGCGGGCGTGGTAGGGCTTGCCTTCGAAGCCGAGCAGGATCTGCGCGTCCATCAGGTCGCGCGGTTCACGCACGCTGCCGCCGATATAACGCGCCGGCTCCATGACGGGCGGCGCGGAAGGGGCCGTCGGCAGGCTGGCGAAACGATCCTCGACCATGCGCAGGAATTCTTCATGTTCGACGGCGCCGGTGGCGACCACGAACATGCGGTCGGTCGTGTAGTTGCGGCTGAGATAGCCACGGATCTGCTGCGGCGTGAAGGAGACGACGGTCTCCGGCGTGCCGAGGATCGCCCGGCCGAGCGTCTGGTCGCGATAGGCGACCTCGGAGAACCGGTCGAACACCACGTCGTCGGGCGTGTCGTTGGCGGCGTTGATCTCCTGCAGGATCACCTGCTTCTCGCGCTCCAGTTCCTCTTCCTCGAAGGCCGATTCCGTCAGGATGTCGGCGAGGATATCGACGGCGAGCGGCACGTAGTCCTTGAGCACGCGGGCGTAATAGGAGGTCGTCTCGGTCGAGGTCGCGGCATTGACTTCGCCGCCGACATCCTCGATTTCCTCGGCAATCTGGCGGGCCGTGCGGCGCGCCGTGCCCTTGAAGGCCATGTGTTCGAGCAGGTGAGCGATGCCGTGCTCGTTGTCCGTCTCGTTACGCGATCCCGATTTGATCCAGACTCCGAGCGCAACGCTTTCAAGATGCGGCATGGTCTCTGTGACTACTGTCAGCCCGGATTTCAGCCGGGTGCACTCAACTGTCATTGGCTATCTTTCTGCGCCTGCTGTCGTCTCGCCGCGGGCGTGCTTGCCGATAAAGGTTTCAACGGCTTTCAGCTCCGGTTTGATGATCTGGAAACGCTCCTCCCTTTGCATCAGATCAGCAAGCCACGTCGGAAGCGCCGGGTCAATACCGCTGGCGGATTTTACGGCGACGGGGAATTTCGCCGGATGCGCGGTCGAAAGCGTCACCATCGGCGTATTCGGCTTTTCTTTCTTGGCAGCGACGAAGACGCCGATCGCCGAATGCGGATCCAGCAGATAACCGGTCTCGGCATGGGTCTTGCGGATCGTCTCGGCGACTTGGCTTTCGCTGGCGCGCCCGGCGCGGAAGTCGCGACGGATCGCCTTCAGCGCCTGTTCGCCGATCTCGAAGCCGTTGGATTGCTTGAGGCTTTCCATCGCCGCGCGCACTTTCGAGGCGTCGCGGTCATAGGCTTCGAACAGCAGCCGTTCGAAGTTCGAGGAGATCTGGATGTCCATCGACGGCGAACTCGTCGCCTTGACCGCCTTCATGTCGTAGCGGCCGGTCTTTAGGGTCCGCGCCAGGATGTCGTTCTCGTTGGTGGCGATCACCAGCCGGTCGATCGGCAGGCCCATGCGCTTGGCGCAGTAGCCGGCGAAGATATCGCCGAAATTGCCGGTCGGCACCGTGAACGAGATCTTCCGGTCGGGGCCGCCGAGCGCCACGGCGGCCGTGAAATAATAGACGATCTGGGCCATGATGCGCGCCCAGTTGATCGAGTTAACGCCGGAAAGTCGGACCTTGTCGCGGAAGGTCACGTCGTTGAACATCGCTTTCACGAGGTTCTGGCAATCGTCGAAATTGCCCTCGACGGCAAGCGCATGCACATTGGCTGACGGCGAGGTGGTCATCTGCCGCTGCTGCACCGGCGAGACCTTGCCATGCGGGAAAAGGATGAAGATGTCGGTGCGCTCTCGGCCGGCGAAGGCGTCGATCGCGGCCCCGCCGGTGTCGCCCGAGGTGGCGCCGACGATCGTCGCCCGCTCGCCGCGTTTTTCCAGCGCATAGTCCATCAGCCGGGCAAGCAGTTGCATCGCCACGTCCTTGAAGGCAAGCGTCGTGCCGTGGAAGAGCTCCATGACGAAGCTGTTCGGCCCGGTCTGGACGAGCGGCGCGATCGCCGGATGGCGGAAAGTGCCGTAGGCCTCGTCGATCATCGCCCGGAACGTGTCGTCGGGGATCTCGCCATTGGTGAAGGGCGACAGGATGGTGAAGGCGATCTCCTGATAGGTCTTGCCGCGGAGCGCGCGGATCTCCTTCTTGGAAAAGCTCGGCCATTTGCGCGGAACATAGAGCCCGCCATCGCGCGCCAGCCCGGTCAAAAGGGCGTCGCAAAAGCCGAGGGAAGGGGCCTCGCCGCGGGTCGAGATATAATCCACGTTCGTCATCCTTTGATCTTATTGCTGGAAGAAGTCTGGCTGGGCGCGGTGGTGGCGAGATTCGCCGGAAAGCGTGAAGGGGCCGTCCTGCCGGCGTGCCATTTCAGGTATCTTGTTGAAGTTGCCCGCATCCGGCGGTGAAAAGTGCATCAAAACGGCGCTTACCCAATCGATTTTTGTTTGCGCCGCTGATATAGACCATCGCAAACCGTCGTGAAAGGCCCCGCGGAAAAGACATGGGGCCTCCAAGAAGCGCTTATACAAGGGATGGAATATGGTGCTCGGCAAGGTCTCGCGTCTCATCGTCTCCGCATCTTTTCTTGCCCTGCTTACCGGTTGCAACTCGCTCGGCATAGGTGGCGACAGCAAGCCGGCGACGCCGGCGACCCAGCCGAACGGCACCGCCCAGATCATGCCGCTGGCGCCGGCCAACCCATCCTCGAACAATCCTTCGATCGGCACCGCCACGACGGCGCAGGGCACGGTCGCCCCCGTCGTCCAGGGCGCCTGCCCGCAGATCTTCATGCGTGACCAGGATGCGATCTTCCGCACCTATGCCAAGGGCAAGAAGGACGATCCGCAGCAGATCGTCTACCAGGCCTCCTTCGGCGACTACACCCGCCAGTGCACGTTGAACGACACGAACCTGACGATGACGGTCGTTGCCCAGCTGCGCCTGATCACCGGCCCGGCCGGTACGCCAGGCCCGCTGACGCTGCCGATCCGCATCTCCGTCATCGATGGCGAGACCGTGCTCTATTCCGAGGTCACCAAGTTCGCGACCGAAATCCCCGCGGGTGCGCCGGGCACGCAGGTCATCTTCCGCAAGGACGGCATCACGATGCCGGTCGGCTCCGGCGCCCTGGTGCGCGTCAATATCGGCTTCGACACCCAGCCGGCAAAGACCAAGAAGAGCAGCTAAGCAATTCGGGCTTCGACCCGACATCAGCCCCTCATACGGCTGCCGCCATCTCTGCCTGGGTCGAGCCACGTGTCTCGACCCGTCCTTCGGACCCCCGCCTGCGGGGAGAAGGGGATATGCCGCACCGGCTCCCTCCACCTCTACGCTGCGTTTGGCACGTCCCCTCTACCCGTTTACGGGGGTCCGGAGGACGGGTCGAGACGAGTGGCTCGACCCCGGTAGGGTTAGGGTGAGGGGCAGCCATCGGCGCGAACGGGACAGCAGTGGGGAGAAACCATGAAATGGTCTCCACACAGCCCACGGATCGCGGGCCTGAAGCGTTCAGAGAACGTTGTCCCAGGCCGCCAATGCGGCGACGACGCCCGGCAGGTCGTTCATGCGGGAGATTGCCGTTTCGGCGCCGGCATCCGTCAATTTGTCGGCATGGGCGGGATAGCTGTGCGAGGCGCCGGTAAAACCGATGACGCGCATGCCGGCGGCGCGCGCCGCATGCACGCCGTGGACGGAATCCTCGACCACGACAACCTTGTCAGGCGAAACGCCCATCTGGCTTGCGCCGTGCAGGAAGATGTCGGGCTTCGGCTTGACGCGGTCGGGGCCAAGATCCTTGGCGGAAAAGATGTTCGGCGCAAACAGCGGCTTCAGCCCCACTTTGGTCAGCATCATGTCGAGCCGCTTGGTGCTCGAATTCGAGCAGATGCAGCGCTTGATCGGCAGCCTGGAGACGGCAAATTCGACGCCTGGGATGGCCTGGACGTCCTGCGCCAGCCTGAGGTCGAGCATATGCTCCGACTTGTCGAGCAGGGAGGCCGAAAACGGGATGCTTGCCTCGCGCTCGATCTGCAGCAGGATGTTGCGCCAGGTCATGCCGGCGAAGCGCTCGCCCATTTCCTCGGCGTCGATCGGATATCCGGCCTCTGTCAGAAGCGCGGATTCGACTTCCGCCGCGATGATTTCCGAATCGACGAGAACGCCGTCGCAGTCGAAGATGATGAGGTCGAAGCCGTCCATATGTTCACGCCTTGCTGAAAGTCTGGGCTGGAAGTCTGGGTCTTGTCCGGGAATGCTGCGGCTTTACACGATGCCCGGCCAAAGCTCAACCAGATCTCAAGCATGGCTGCGATGCGGCAAGCGACCGGCTCAGGCGTTGCTGCCGGAGCCGGTCGTGTCGGGTTGACTTGGGAATGAACAATGGCAGGCAGATAGAAGCCGTCAGGCCGCCAGCTGCCCACCCCGGCGTCCAGTTGCAGATTGCGTCGAAGCCGTCGCCCGAAGCCTGAACCGGGAAACGAGTTCACGCAGCTTGGCAGCTTCCTCGGCAAGCTGGCCGGATGCCGCGGTGGATTGCTCCACCATCGCCGCGTTCTGCTGGGTCACCTGGTCCATGGAGTTGACGGCGGTGTTGACTTCGGCAAGGCCAGTGGACTGCTCTCTTGCCGATACGGCGATTGCATCCATGTGCTGATTGATGCGGGCAATCTGTTCGCTGATCGCCTTCAGAACCTGGCTGGTGTCGAGAACCAGCTTGACGCCGCTTTCCACTTCCACCGATGATTTCTGGATGTGGCCTTTGATTTCCTTTGCCGCCTGAGCCGATCTCTGGGCGAGCTCGCGGACTTCCTGGGCGACCACCGCAAAGCCCTTGCCCGCGTCGCCGGCGCGCGCCGCTTCGACGCCGGCGTTCAGCGCCAGCAGATTGGTCTGGAAGGCGATCTCGTCGATCACGCCGATAATGCTGGAGATCTGCTGCGACGAGGCCTCGATGCGGCGCATTGCTTCTTCGGCATGCGACACGACCTCGGAAGACTTGGCGGCATTGCGGTTTGCATCGGTCGCTTCAGTGCGTGCCTCGTCGGTCCGCTTGCTCGAGTTCGAGACATTGGCGGTGATCTGATCGAGCGCTGCGGCGGTTTCTTCGAGCGAGGCCGCCTGCTGTTCGGTTCGTTTCGACAGATCGTCGGCACCGGATGCGATTTCCCGCGTGCCTTCGTCGATGGCGGCAATGGCGGCCGCGATCGCACTGAGCGTCTGATCGAGCTGCCGGATCGACATGTTGAAATCATGCCGGAGGTTTTCAAAGTCCGGGGCGAAGGGCTCGTCGATCTGGAAGGCGAGATCGCCGGATGCAAGTCTCTTCAGGCCTGCGGCGAGGCCTGATGTCGCCGCCCGCAGCCGTTCGGCTGCATCTTCGTCAGCCTGCTTGCGGGCCGTGACTCGCTCGGTTTCGCCCTGCAATCGAGCGGTCTCGGCATCTTTTTCGAGTTGCTTGTTGGCAATCGCCGCCTGGCGGAAGACTTCGACGGCCGATGCCATCATTCCGATTTCATCGGTGCGGCCAATCCCGGTGCAGGCAATCGCCGTGTCACCGCCGGCGAGCCTTTGCATATCGCCGGAAAGCGAAAGGATCGGCTTGGTGATGGTCTTGCGGGTGAGGAAATAGAGACCAAAGGCGAAGAGCGCGGCCGAAGCCAAAAGGGCTTCCAAAACAATATCAACCGATGCCTTTATATCAGAGCTGCGATTGGAAATTTCCTCGGATGCAGCGCTGATCTGATCGCCGGCCTGTTCCATCGCCGCTTCCAGCGTCGAGAACTGCGCCATGAACTCCGGCAATGCCTTCAAAGCTGCCGTGGGGTCCTTACCGGCAAGTTCGATGATCTCGGTAGCGCTTGCGATATAGGCAAGCAGGGGACGTTCGACGCTGGCAAGGATCGTTTTCGTCTTGTCGTCGGCGGCAAGAGCCTTGTTGGCGTCAAGCATCTCGCGGAACGACGCCTCATGCTCCGCCAGGTCGGCCTTCACCGCGGCAGCGTCTATGGCTGCTGCCGGATTGGACGCCAGCAATGATGCGAGCGCATCCGAGCGCAGCGCGTCATGCATCATGTCGGCCTGCATGTGGTTGCGCAGAATTTGGGCCGACCGGGCAACCTCGGCGTTGTTTTCGGAGAGGATCGACGCCGACCAGATGCCGACACCCGTGGCGCCACCCGCCAGGGCGAAAATCGCGATGCTCGCAATGATGATCTTATGCTGGATCGACGCCATGACAGGGCTCTCTCGTTAATTCAGAAGGTGAGAGTAGCCGAACATGCTTAATTATTTTCTCAGCGCCATGTCGGTTAGCGGCGTGAAAACAACAGGTTGCAGTTTATATTTCACTTTCGACAAAAGGTTGAGCTCTTTGTGCGTCAAGTGGATGCTCGCAGCGGCACCTTCGAACACCGGAAGATGATTGCGCGATGGGGTGTGCGCCTTCGTCCAGGACAGCGCCACATCCATCAAATCCGCGTCATGTCAGGCTAACCGCGTCCCCAGGACTACCTTTGGCAATCTCATGCACTAGATGGCGATTGAGGAGGAGGCCACCGCCGCTATTGGGAAGAGGGAGAAGCGGCATGCCAAAGAATGGATGAAGAGGAAGACTGTATGACGATCGAGGATATTATCGAAACCCTGGAAAAGACTGACATGCCCGACAGCCGGATCGACGCCTTCATCACCTGTGCCTTTCTGTTGAAGCAACTCCGGCCGGCCGAGCCCAACGATTTCGACGGTCCTCACGACTACATGCCGAGCAGCATCAAGTCAGAGCACGGCTTCCTGATGGCGCGACCCTTCACACACGACGTCAATCACGCCATCGACCTGTGCCGGGAAGTCCGGCCGGATGCGGTTTGGCACCTTGCCCGCGGTCGCCAGACACCGGAGGACTCGCTTTACGGTGCGCAGCTGCGCGAGATCCGGGAGGATGAAAGCGTGATCGGTGAAGCCGAGAGCAATCACGCGGCGCTGGCGCTGACCCTGGCGGCATTGCGGGCGCATGTGCGGCAGGAAGATGAAAAGAGGGCAGGTGGGTGAGGGGCTGAATGCTGCCTCGGACCGTCTTGCAGATCCGCAATAACCTACGGATCGACCGGGAAAAGCATCAGAAACTGCCGATCGCCTTCCGGAGAGAAAATGATCGAGCGGCTTTCCGCCGTGCGCCGCGCCCAGCCTTTGTCGAGGAAGCTTGAGAGCAGGGCCTTGCCGAGGCTGCCGGCCAGATGCGCGCGTCTTTCGCTCCAGTCGAGGCAGGAGCGGCAGAGCGGCCGCCGCGACGATCTGAGGTCGCTAACATCGATGCCGATGCATTTGAGATCGCTTTCGCCCTTTTCCGTCAGCGCCAGCCCATCGCCGACCGCGTCGATCGAGCCGGAGGCAATCAGGCTGTCGAGCATGCGCACGCCGTAATCGCCGGCAAGGTGATCATAGCAGATGCGCGCCTTGCGCAGCGCCGGCTCCTTCGGTCCCGGCTGGTGGCGCAGATGGCCGCGTCCGGCTGCAAAGCCCATCATGCTTTCGATCAGCCGAGCGACGGCCTCGTCGGCCAGCGTGAAATAGCGGTGGCGTCCCTGCTTGCGCTGGGTTAGCAACCCGCCGGCCTCGAGCTTGGCGAGATGCGTGCTCGCCGTCTGCACGGTGATGCCGCCGACGCCGGCAAGCTCGGTCGCCGTCAGCGCCCGGCCGCCGGTGAGTGCCGCCAGCATGTTGGCACGCGCCGGATCGCCGATGAGCGCGCCGATCTGCGCAATGTCAGGACCTTCCTTCATACTTCGATCGTAACCGAAGCATCGCCGACAGGCAATGTGCGAAAACGGGTGAAGAGCCAAAGGAGAAACGATATGATCACCTGCTTCATCCGTTATGAGATCGACCCCTTCAAGAAGGAGGCTTTTGCCGAATATGCCCGCAACTGGGGCCAGGCGATCCCGCGAAACGGCGCCGACCTGATCGGCTATTACGGCCCGCATGAGGGATCGGCAACGACCGCTTACGGCGTCTACAATATCGAGAGCCTTGCCGCCTACGAAGCCTATCGCGCCAGGCTGGCTTCCGACCCGCTCGGCCGTGAGAATTATGAATTTGCCAGACGCGAAGGCTTCATCCTGAAGGAGGATCGTATCTTCCTCAAAAATGTCTCCGCTCCTCACGCCAAGCTGGTGCTGCCATGATCGCCGTCATCTTCGAAGTCGTGCCCTATATGGGCGAACGCCACAAATATCTGGATCTCGCCGGCGAGCTGCGCGGCGAACTCGAAAAGATCGACGGCTTCATTTCGATCGAGCGTTTCGAGAGCCTGACGACCCGCGGCAAGCTGCTGTCGCTCTCCTTCTTCCGCGATGAGGAGGCGGTCAAGGAATGGCGCAATCTCGAGTCTCACCGGGCTGCCCAGCAGGCCGGACGCGGCGGCATCTTCGCCGATTACCGTCTGCGGATCGCCAGTGTCATCCGCGATTACGGCATGTTCGAACGCGACGAAGCGCCGGCGGACAGCCGCAAGGTTCACGACGCCGCCTGATCGCCGGCGGCGGCATTCTTGTCGCCGCTCGGCAGCCGGCCGGCGCCGGCAAAGTCTGCCGCTAACTCATCGGCCACCCGAATAAATTCCCGAAATCGGCCACCGCTTCAGGCTTTGGTAACTAAGTTGCGTAACCATAACGGACAGTTAAGCGTAGAGCGTATGAGTGAGTATCAGAATGGCATCAGTTTTTCCGCTTGCCGACCTCAAGGCTTCCGTCAAGTCGGATTCCCGGCCGGGATCCCGGTCGGATTCCTGGCCGGCTTCTTGGGTCGACACGATCATCAAGGGCGATTGCGTCAGCGCCCTTGAAGCTTTGCCCAGCCACTCCGTCGACATCATCTTTGCCGACCCGCCGTATAATCTCCAGCTCGGCGGAACGCTGCATCGTCCCGACCAGTCGCTGGTCGATGCGGTCGACGACGAATGGGATCAGTTCGCCTCCTTCGAGGCCTATGATGCCTTCACCCGCGCCTGGCTGCTGGCTTGCCGGCGGGTGCTGAAGCCGACAGGCTCGATCTGGGTGATCGGCTCCTACCACAATATCTTCCGCGTCGGCGCCACACTGCAGGATCTGAATTTCTGGATCCTCAACGACATCATCTGGCGCAAGACCAACCCGATGCCGAATTTCAAGGGCCGCCGTTTCCAGAACGCCCATGAGACGATGATCTGGGCAAGCCCCAGCGCCAAGGCCAAGGGCTATACCTTCAACTACGATGCGCTGAAGGCTGCCAATGACGACGTGCAGATGCGCTCCGATTGGCTGTTCCCGATCTGCAACGGCAGCGAACGGCTGAAGGGCGAGGACGGCAAGAAGGCGCATCCGACGCAGAAGCCGGAAGCGCTGCTCGCCCGCGTCATCATGGCCTCGACCAAGCCCGGCGATATCGTGCTCGATCCGTTCTTCGGCTCGGGAACGACGGGCGCCGTCGCCAAACGTCTCGGCCGTCACTTCGTCGGCATCGAGCGCGAACAGGATTATATCGATGCGGCCTCGGCCCGCATCGCCGCCGTCGAGCCGCTCGGCAAGGCGGAACTGACCGTCATGACCGGTAAGAAGGCCGAAGTTCGCGTCGCCTTCAACGTGCTTGTTGAAAGCGGCCTGATCAAGCCCGGTCAGGTGCTGACCGACGCCAAGCGCCGCTATAGCGCGATTGTCCGCGCCGACGGCACGGTAGCTTCAGGCGGCGAGGCCGGCTCTATTCATCGTCTCGGTGCCAAGGTGCAGGGTCTCGATGCATGCAACGGATGGACCTTCTGGCATTTCGAAGACGGGCAGTCCCTGCGCCCGATCGACGATCTCAGGTCCGTCATCCGCAGTGATCTGGCAAAGGCGGAGTGAGCAACGCCTCTACGGATCGAGATACCTTCTTCCGATTTCCCTCCAGTTGCGGAAGAAGACCAAGGCGCCCGGGGTCAAACCCGGGCGTCCTCTTTTCAGAGCAATTCCAGCAAAAGTGTGCAGCGGTTTTGCGTCCGGAATGCGTAAAACAAGAAATCCCGATCAGAACTCCTGGTAATCGGTGACGTCCACCCGTGTGACGCGGCCTTCCGCGTTGAAGGTGATGGTCTCCTCGCCCTCGCGGATCAGCGGCTTGCCCGTCTTGCTGTGGGTGGCGCGCACCGACCAGACCGACCGGCCGGAGAGCGGCGTCAACGTTTCCACCAGCGAGTTTTCCGCCGTCTGATCGGGATAGTCGTCGAAATAACGCCGGAAGGCAGCCATGATTTCGGCGCGGCCGGTGAGATCGCCGACGCCGTTCGAGACATAGGTCGCATCCTCGGCGAAATAGGCCTCGATGGTGGGAAAATCGAGGACGTTGATGGCGGCGTGAAAACGTTCGATTTCTTCTGCGGGGTCGAAAGCCATGGGTCTCAGACCTTCACCCCATAGCCGGCGAGATCGCTGCGCAATTTGTCCGCGCCTGAAAACAGCACTGCATTCCAGCCGAAAGCCTTGGCGCCTTCGACATTAACAGGCGCGTCGTCGATGAAGATTGTCGCAGCGGGATCGAGGCCGAAACTTTTCGTATGCGTCTCGTAGATGGCGATATCGGGCTTGATCAGGCCGACATCGCCGGAAACGGTGACGCCGCGTGGTAGGTTGAGGAAGGGGAAGCGCGCCTGCGCCTCGCGGAAGGTGTCGGAGGCGAAGTTGGTCAGCATTGTCACGTCGCGCCCTTCGGCAATCAGCCCTTCCATGATCGCGACGCTGTCGTCATAAGCGTGCGGCACCATCTCATGCCAATATTTGCGGAAGGCGCGGATATGCTCCTCGCGGGCAGGATGCTGTTCGATCAGCAGCGCTTCGGCCTCCGCCCAGGTGCGGCCGCGGTCCTGTTCGATGTTCCAGTCATGGGTGCAGATATTGGCGAAGAACCAGTTGCGCTCGGTCTCATCGGGAATGAGGCGGCTGAAGGGAAGATGCGGATCGTAATGAATAAGGACTTTGCCGATGTCGAAAACGATATGTCTTATGTCGGTGGTCATGGTCATCCCTTGGATGTTTTAAACGCGAGAGGAATAGCCGCTGCGATCGCTTTTTTCATGATTGTTGGTAAGGCCTGGGCTTCAAGATTTGTAACCGGCTCCCACCATCCGTCATTCGTGCCGACCTTGGCAGCGATTGCCGCACGCCAGATCGAAAGCCTGAGTTCGAAATGGGTGAAGACATGGACGACGGTGCCAGAGGCCTGCCATGCCGCATCGAAGGGGGCGGCGGCAGCCGAGGTCTCGCCGTCGATGCGCGCCGTCCACGCCGTCGTCGGCACCTCGGTCATGCCGCCGAGCAGGCCGCTGTCGATGCGCCGCCGCAGCAGGATTTCGCCATCACCTGTTACCGCGATGAAGGCTGCGCCGTATCTGACCGGCTTCTCCTTCTTCGCCGCCTTGACCGGAAAGAGTTCGGGATCGGAGAGTTTCAGCGCCTGGCACGCCCCGCGGAACGGACAGAGCGAACAGGCCGGCCGCTTCGGCGTGCAGATCGTGGCACCCAGATCCATCATTGCCTGGGCGAAATCGCCGGGCCGATCGGCGGGCGTCAGCAGCGCCACTTTCTCCTTCATCGCCGGCTTCGCGCCTGGAAGCGGCGTGGCGATGGCATAGAGCCTGGAGATCACCCGCTCGACATTGCCGTCCATGACAGCCGCCTGCCGGTTGAAGGCGATGGCCGCAACGGCCGCGGCCGTATAGTCGCCGATGCCGGGCAGCGACTTGAGGCCCTCTTCGGTATCGGGAAAGATGCCGCCATGCTCGTTCGCCACCGCTTCGGCGCATTTCTTCAGGTTGCGGGCCCGGGCGTAATAGCCAAGCCCCGCCCAGGCGGCCATCACCGCGTCGTTTTCAGCTGCGGCAAGATCGGTCACATCGGGCCAGCGCTGCAGAAACCGCTCGAAATAGGGTTTGACCGCCTGCACCGTCGTCTGCTGCAGCATCACCTCGGACAGCCAGACGCGATAGGGGTCGGCCTTGACGCCGCGGGCCGCCATGCCGGGCGAAACGCGCCAGGGCAGGTCGCGGTGGTGGCGATCGTACCAGTCGAGCAGGGGCTTGGCTAAGGGCGTGTCGAGTGTGGTGATCGTCATGATTTGCCGCGATGGGGGGAAGTGCCTATACTTGGCGAAGCAATGCCGCGCGATCAAGTCGCCTGTGCGAATTGGCATGCGAATTGGCGGCGTCGCCGAAGGGTTTCGATGAGTTATCCACGCAAAGGTGCAAAGCAGATCTCCGAGCTGGCGAACGGGCTGATCGATCCCGTGCTTGCGAGGCGCGCCGGCATCAACACGGCGCTGCTCGGCTCGTGGAGCGAAATCGCCGGCGAGGATTTCGCCGATTGCACCCGGCCGGAAAAAATCGCATGGGCCCGCGGCGGCGATGAGACCGGCGGCTTCCGCCCCGGCGTGCTGACGATTGCCTGCGAGGGCGCGCGTGCGCTCTTCCTCACCCATGCCCAGGGCGAACTCATCCAGCGCATCAACAGCTTCTTCGGCTTTGCCGCCGTCCACCAGATCCGCATCGTCCAGAAGCCGGTCTCACAAGCCATCCGCCGCTCCCGCACCCCGCCGCCGCTGAAAGGCGAAGCCGCCCGCAAGCTCGAAGGCATGATGGAGGGCATCGAGAACGACAAGCTGCGCCAGGCAATCCAGCGCTTGGGCACGGCGGTGATGGGGAAGCGGGGGAATCAACGCTAACCCTTTACGGTCATGGGTCCCCAGCCTGAACTGTACTTGCCGTGAATCATGAGCGTTGACTTCAGCTAAGCGAATTCCTTTTGCTGATCCGCGTAAGGTCGTGCTAGATTTTGACTCATGACTAGCAAAACACCCAAGTTGACCCGTAACGCCAAGACCGGCGGCCTGACCCAGGCCGGTGCCGAAAAGATCAGTGCGGTTGAAGGCTTGGTCCTCAGCCCGCGTATGCGCAAGCTCCTCGCCGAGACCAAGGATCAGCCGCCCGAAGAACGCCGCCAGGCGATCCGCGCACAGTTCACGCGCAAGTCCGCCTAGGCGTTGGTCTATACCGCCGAATCCGATCCCCTCTGTTATCCGGGCACGACCGTGCTCCGCAACAAACTGGACCTCACGGACCAGAGCGAGCTCGACGAGTTCGAGACAACGATGTTCGTGCTCCGCTCGGAAGAACCTTGGCCGGAGGGCTATCTGGATGTCACTCACTATCTCGCCCTTCATCACCACCTGTTCCAGGACGTTTACGATTGGGCCGGTGAGATTCGCACCATCCGTATCGGTAAAGGTGGCAACTGGTTCTGCTACCCGGAATTCATCGCGAAAGAGCTCAATCGGATTTTCCAGGAGCTGGCCCAGGCGGATTATTTCGAGGGGCTGACACCGGCTGGCTTTGCGGCTCAGGCGGCGCACCTCCTTGCCGAAATTAACGCCATCCACCCGTTCCGTGAAGGCAATGGCCGCACCCAATTGACCTTTCTCGCGCTTCTGGCCCGGCATGTCGGCCTGCCATTCAATGCCGAAGTGCTTGATCGTGAACGTGTCATCGAGGCCATGATCGAGAGCTTTGCGGGCTCCGGGCAGCCGCTAGCGACGCTGATCCTCGACATCGTCACCGAACCTTGACGCTAACCTCTTGAATATTCCTCGGCGGTGTAGAGGCACTGGCGATCGAACGCCTCGGATGCCATACTTGCAGAGCAGACGGGAGAAAAATCATGCTGGTCTTGCAGTTGCCCCCTGATATCGAAGCGCGGCTGATTGAGCTTTCGAGGCGTACCGGCCGCAGCAAGAGCTTCTATGCGCGGCAAGCCATCGTCGCGCATCTCGACGATCTGGAAGATGTCTATCTTGCCGAAAGGCGCCTCGAAGAACTTCGTCGGGGTGAGGGCGATACCGTGCCGCTGGCCGAGCTGACGGCGCGTTACGGGGTGGACAACTGAGTTTCATCGACCAGCCGATACGGGGTGGGCAGCCGCCACGATATCTACCGGTAAAATCTGCAGGCGGACCAATCTCGCAATTTTTGGTCGGCGGTCGTCCCGCGGTCACAATTCTTTGAAGGAAGTTGGCCAACCGTGCCTTGTGAGTGGCCGCCAGCCGTTATATCGCACAGTCATGCCGTCAATATCATTAGTTATGGGGAATCCATGCAGATGTCCGAAATGCAACTGACGAAACGCCGCCTGCTCAGCGGTATCGCCATCGCCGCAGCTGCCGTAGCGCTTGTCGCCTGCAATGACAGCAAGGACGCTGCCGATGCTTCGTCCTCCGGCAAGACCATGGCTGATGGCACCAATGTCGACACCATGCAGACGGCCGCCACCTCGGCGACCGAAATGCCGGAGTCCGACGGCGATGTCGACATGGCTGAGGTGCTGAAGCCCGGCGTGCTGCCGGAAATGGCGCTCGGCAAGGCCGATGCCCCGGTCAAGATCGTCGAGTACATGTCGATGACCTGCCCGCATTGCGCCCATTTCCACAACACCGTCTTCGACACGATCAAGCAGAAATATGTCGACAGCGGCAAGGTGCAGTTCATCATCCGCGAATTCCCCTTCGACCCGCGCGCCGCCGCAGCCTTCATGCTCGCCCGCTGCAATTCTTCCAATCCGGAGCAGTTGAGCACGCCTGAACAGTATTTCCCGATGGTTTCCATGCTGTTCAAGCAGCAGCAGGTCTGGGCCGCCGCCGATGATGGCCGCGCCGCACTGCTGCAGATGTCGAAGCTTGCCGGATTTACTGAGGATAGCTTCACGAAATGCTTGACGAACCAGAAGCTTCTGGATGAAGTGAACGCCACGCGGGAAAGAGGTTCCAAGGATTTTGGCGTCAACGCCACCCCGACTTTCCTGATCAATGGCAAGCGCTACTCTGGAGACATGCCGGTTGACACCTTGTCGAAGCTCATCGACAGCCTGCTCTGAACCGGATCGTTTCGATAGAACGGGCGACGGCGAAAGCCGTGCGCCCGTTTTTCGTTTTCAGCGTAGTTTGCAGGTGTGGCCCCCTCATCCGCCTGCCGGCACCTTCTCCCCGCTGGGGCGAAGGGGATTTGCCACAGCGTCTCGATTCCCTCTTCTCCCCAGCGGGGAGAAGGTGCCTGTAGGGCGGATGAGGGGGCTTCCTGCCGTGGATATTTCCGCATGAAGTTCAACAAGCTGCGCCTGGTCGGCTTCAAATCCTTCGTCGAGCCGACGGAATTCATCATCGAGCGGGGACTGACCGGCGTCGTCGGCCCGAATGGCTGCGGCAAGTCGAACCTCGTCGAGGCGCTGCGCTGGGTGATGGGCGAGAATTCCTACAAGAACATGCGCGCCTCCGGCATGGACGACGTGATCTTTTCGGGTTCCGGCAACCGCCCTGCGCGCAACACTGCCGAAGTGGCGCTCTATCTCGACAATGCCGAGCGCACAGCACCTGCCGCCTTCAACGACAGCGACGAGATCCAGGTCACCCGCCGCATCGAGCGTGAGCAGGGCTCGCTCTATCGCATCAACGGCAAGGAAAGCCGCGCCAAGGACGTGCAGTTGCTGTTTGCCGACGCCTCCACCGGCGCGCGGTCGCCCTCGATGGTCGGGCAGGGCCGCATCGGCGAACTGATCCAGGCAAAACCGCAGGCCCGCCGCCAGCTGCTCGAAGAGGCGGCCGGCATATCAGGCCTGCATTCCCGCCGCCACGAGGCCGAACTGCGGCTGCGCGCCGCCGAAGGCAATCTCGAGCGCCTCGACGACGTCACCTCGCAGCTCGAAAGCCAGATCGAGAGCCTGAAGCGCCAGGCCCGCCAGGCAAACCGCTTCAAGACGCTGTCCGCCGATATCCGCGCCCGCGAGGCGATGCTGCTGCATATCCGCTGGGTGCAGGCGAAGGAAGCCGAGGCCGAGGCCGACAGCGCGCTGAACCAGGCGACCTCCGTCGTCGCCGAAAAGGCGCAGATGCAGATGGAGGCGGTAAAAAACCAGGCTATCGCCAGCCTGAAGCTGCCGGAACTGCGCGAGGGCGAGGCGCGTGCCGCCGCCGCCCTGCAGCGCCTGCAGATCGCCAGAAGCCAGCTGGAAGAAGATGCCGGCCGTATTCTGCGCCGCCGCGACGAGCTGACCCGCCGTCTGGCCCAGCTTGCCGAGGATATAAGCCGCGAGCAGCGGCTGGTGGCCGACAATGCCGTCATCCTGGCGAGGCTCGATGCCGAGGAAGCGGAGATTTCGGAAATCCTCGCCGATTCCGGCCGCTATGCCGAGGAAACCCGCGAGGCCTTCGAGGGCGCGGCGGCAAAACTGGCCGACAGCGAGCGCATCTTCACCCAGCTGACGGCCGAGCGCGCCGAGGCCGCCGCCGGCCGCAACCAGCTGGAACGCGCCATCCGCGATCTGACGGACCGGCGGATGCGCCTCGAACGGCAGATGGATGAGGCAAACCAGGAACTGTCAGCCGTCGGCGAGAAGATCGCCGGCCTGCCCGATCCCGACGAAAAACGCGCCATCGTCGAAGCCGGCGAGATCGCCGTCGCCGACGCGGAAGCCGCAGTCCAGGTGGTCGACCAGGCGCTCGCGGGCGCCCGCCAGACCGAGGCGCTGTCGCGCGCGCCGGTCGATCAGGCCCGTTCGAGCTTGAATGCGCTGGAGACCGAGGCGCGCACCATTTCCCGCATGCTCGCCGCCGGTGCCGCCGCCGGCAAATTTCCACCGGTTGCCGACGAACTGAAGGTCGACCGCGGTTTTGAGACCGCACTCGGTGCTGCCCTCGGCGACGATCTGGAATCGCCGCTCGATGCCGAGGCGCCGGCCCATTGGTCGGACAATGGCGATGGCGCCAGCGATCCCGCGCTTCCATCCGGTGTTGCGCCGCTTGTTGCCCATGTCCGCGCGCCGGCAGCACTCACCCGCCGCCTGCGCCAGATCGGCCTGGTCGCGGAAGGGGAGGCGCAGTCGCTGATGGCGGCGCTGAAGCCCGGCCAGCGGCTGGTGACCAAAGAGGGCGCGGTCTATCGCTGGGATGGCCACGTCACCGGTGCCGATGCCCCGAGTGCCGCGGCACTGCGCCTTGCCCAGAAGAACCGCCTGGCCGAACTCGAAGGCGAAGCGGCCCTTGCCCGCGACGTGCTTGCCGAAGCCGAGGAGCGGCAGGCCGCCGCCGCCGAGGCGATCCGCACGGGGGAGCGCCGGCTTGCCGAGGCGCGCGACATGAGCCGCCTGTCGGCGCGTCATTTGGCCGAAGCGCGCGACGCGCTTGTTGCCGCCGAGCGCGCCTCCGGCGATCTCATCCGCCGCCGCGATGTCGTCAGCGAGGCCGCCAGCCAGCTGCGCGCGCAGCTGGAGGAGATCGCTATCCAGGAAGAAAACGCCCGCATCGAGCTGGAAGACGCGCCCGATCTGACTGCGATCGACGAGCGGCTGCGCTTCCAGCAGGCGGAAGTTGCGACCGATCGCGGCGCGCTGGCCGAAAGCCGCGCCCGTCATGAAAGCCTCGCCCGCGAAAACGAGGCCCGCCAGCGCCGCATCATGGCGATCGGCCAGGAGCGCGACACCTGGCGCCAGCGGGCGGCAAGCGCCGAAGACCATGTTGCGACACTGCGCGAGCGCGAGGAAGAGGCGCGGGACGAGGCAGCCGAGCTCGAACTGGCGCCCGATGAATTCGACGACAAGCGCCGCGCCCTGCTCAGCGAATTGCAGAAGGCCGAGGAGGCGCGCCGCCAGGCGAGCGACCTTCTGGCCGAGGCCGAACGCATCCAGCGCGAGGCCGACCAAAAGGCGACGACGGCACTGTCGGAACTTGCCGAATGCCGTGAACGCCGCGGCCGCGCCGAGGAGCGCCTCGTTTCCGCCCGCGAGAAGCGGCAGGAAAGCGAAGGCCGCATCCGCGAGGTCCTGAACGTCGCCCCGCACGAGGCGCTGCAGCTGACCGGCCGCCCGACCATGCAGGCGCTTCCCGATCCGCGCGAAGTCGAGCGCGAGCTGGAACGCCTGAGGATCGAGCGCGAGCGGCTGGGCGCCGTCAATCTGCGCGCCGACGAGGAGCAGAAGGAACTCAGCGAGAAGCTCGAAGCGCTGATCAAGGAACGCGACGACGTCATCGATGCGATCCGCAAGCTGCGCGGCGCCATTCAGAGCCTCAATCGCGAGGGCCGCGAACGGCTGATCGCCGCCTTCGACATCGTCAACGCCCAGTTCCAGCGGCTGTTCACCCATCTGTTCGGCGGCGGCACCGCCGAGCTGCAGCTGATCGAATCCGACGATCCGCTCGAGGCCGGTCTCGAAATCCTCGCCCGTCCGCCCGGCAAGAAGCCGCAGACCATGACGCTGCTATCCGGCGGCGAACAGGCGCTGACGGCAATGGCGCTGATCTTCGCCGTCTTCCTCACCAATCCGGCGCCGATCTGCGTGCTCGACGAAGTGGACGCGCCGCTCGACGACCACAATGTCGAGCGCTACTGCAATCTGATGGACGAAATGGCGGCCTCCACCGAAACCCGCTTCGTCATCATCACCCACAATCCGATCACCATGGCCCGCATGAACCGCCTCTTCGGCGTCACCATGGCCGAGCAGGGCGTCTCCCAACTCGTCTCCGTCGACCTGCAGATGGCCGAGCGCCTGCGCGAGATTGCCTGAGGTTTTCGACGAACGCGTTTTCTGCGTCGGGGTAGGGTGATTGTCACTGGAGATTCCGGCCCAGGGGATTGGCGAGAGCAGCCCCTCATCCGCCTGCCGGCACCAGGCGGGGTCGAGCCACGGGTCTCGACCCGTCCTTCGGACCCCCGCTTGCGGGGCGAAGGGACATTGCCGCGCCCTCTGCGTTCCCCTCCGACCTTTCGCAGGGCACGTCCCCTCTCCCCGTTTTTACGGGGGTCCGCAGGACGGGTCGAGATCAGAGGCTCGACCCCGGCAAGGCTAGGGTGAGGGGCAGCCATTGGCGCCAACCGAGCATCCACGGAGCCGCCGAGCACACGCAATTTCAGCAAAGGTGCGGCGCGGTTTTGCGTCCAGAAATTGCGTAAAATCAAGGGCTGAGCAATAAACACCAAAAAAGGTCGGCTCTCTTGTCGCTTGTACCCCATTTGGGTGATGCTCTTTTCGCTGACTTGCATTAGAAGTTGTTTCAACGCAACCTAATTACTCTGCTTGAAAACGGGCGATCAAAGGTTGCGCATTGTCGAATTTGCGTGCGGTTTTCCGGGCGAGGGCAAGAACCGGAAACCGAGAGCAAATCTTGGGAAGTAGAGATCTATTTTCCCGGGAATTGCGTAAGACGAGGTCAGGGCGGTTCTGTTTTGAGAAAAAGCTGAATCGTTTTCGGGTTGAGGGACCCCCCGTCCGGTTTTCCTGGCCGGACGGAAATAAGGCTTTGCGGGACATTGTTGCAGTCCCGCAAAGCTTTTTTTGTGCCTAGTTTTCTGTTTGAGCACCTTTCAACCGTTTCGACGCCGGCCACAGCCAAGATTTATTGTGCAGCGCAACATTCTGCCGCATTTGTCGATTTTCATTTCAACACCAACGGATTAAGCTAATCCTGATTTGGTGTTGGGGGGAAGATGACCAAGTGGGTCTATAGGTTCGGCGACGGGCAGGCTGAGGGCCGGGCGCGCGATCACGAGATTCTGGGCGGCAAGGGCGCCAATCTGGCGGAAATGTGCGCCCTCGGATTGCCGGTGCCGCCGGGGCTGACGATCGTCAGCGACGCCTGCAACACCTATTACAAGAATGGCCGCCACATCGAGGATGCAGTGAAGGCGGAGGTGCGCGCCGGCATATCGGCGATTGAGTGTGTCACCGGCCGTCACTTCGGCTCCGTCAGCCAGCCGCTGCTGCTCTCGGTGCGCTCCGGCGCCCGCGTTTCCATGCCGGGCATGATGGACACCGTGCTCAATCTCGGCCTCAACGACGAGACCGTACAGGCGCTCGGCCATGATGCCGGCGACGCGCGTTTTGCCTGGGACAGCTACCGCCGCTTCATCCAGATGTATGCCGATGTAGTCATGGGCCTCGGCAACGATGCCTTCGAGGAGATCTTGGAAGATGAAAAGGCCAAGCTCGGCCATGAATTCGATACCGAGCTCAGCGCCTCGGAATGGCAGCATATCGTCTCGCTTTACAAGAAGCTGATCGAGGAGGAGCTGGAGCAGGAATTCCCGCAAGATCCCGAAGTCCAGCTCTGGGGCGCGGTCGGCGCCGTCTTTTCCAGCTGGATGAGCGCGCGCGCCGTCACCTACCGCCAGCTCCACAATATTCCGGAAGGCTGGGGCACGGCGATCAATATCCAGGCGATGGTCTTCGGCAATCTCGGCAATGCGTCGGCCACCGGCGTTGCCTTCACCCGCAATCCTTCGACCGGCGAGAGCGCGCTTTACGGCGAATTCCTGGTCAATGCCCAGGGCGAGGATGTCGTTGCCGGCATCCGCACGCCGCAAAGCATCACCGAGGAAGGGCGGATTTCCTCCGGCTCTGAAAAACCCTCGATGGAAAAGCTGATGCCGGAGGCGTTTCGCGAGCTCTGCCGCATCTGCACCGAGCTCGAGATCCACTACCGCGACATGCAGGATATCGAATTCACCATCGAGCGCGGCAAGCTGTGGATGCTGCAGACCCGTTCGGGCAAGCGCTCGACGCGGGCGGCAATGAAGATCGCCGTCGACATGGTCGACGAGGGGGTGATTACCGAGGACGAGGCGGTGCTGCGCATCGAGCCCTCCAGCCTCGACCAGCTCTTGCATCCGACGATCGATCCGCGCGTCACCCGCCAGGTGATCGGCACCGGGCTGCCGGCCTCGCCGGGCGCTGCCACCGGCGCCATCGTCTTCACGGCGGAAGAGGCGGTCGAGGCGGAAGGCGAAGGCCGCAAGGTCATCCTGCTCCGGGTCGAGACCAGCCCCGAGGACATTCACGGCATGCATGCCGCCGAAGGCATTCTCACGACCCGCGGCGGCATGACCAGCCATGCGGCAGTCGTTGCCCGCGGCATGGGCATCCCCTGCGTCGTCGGCGCCGGCACCATGCGCATCGACGTGCGCAACGAGCGGCTGCTCGGTGTCGGCGTGACGCTGAAGAAGGGCGATATCATCACCATCGACGGCTCGGCCGGCCAGGTGCTGAAAGGCGAGGTGCCGATGATCCAGCCGGCGCTGTCGGGCGATTTCGGCCGCATCATGGGCTGGGCCGACCGCGCCCGGCGGATGACGGTGCGCACCAATGCCGATACGCCGGCCGATGCGCTCGCCGCCCGCTCCTTCGGCGCCGAAGGCATCGGCCTTTGCCGCACCGAACACATGTTCTTCGAGGGCGAGCGCATCCATGTGATGCGCGAGATGATCCTTGCCGTCGATGAGAAGGGCAGGCGGGTGGCGCTCGACAAGCTGCTGCCGATGCAGCGGCTGGATTTCACCGGCCTCTTCACCGTCATGCACGGCCTGCCGGTGACGATCCGCCTGCTCGATCCGCCGCTGCACGAATTCCTGCCGAAGACCGATGACGAGGTGGCCGAAGTCGCCTTCGCCATGGGCATGGAGGCATCCGTGCTTCGCCAGCGCGTCGATGCGCTGCACGAGTTCAACCCGATGCTCGGCCATCGCGGCTGCCGGCTGGCGATTTCCTATCCCGAAATCGTCGAGATGCAGGCCCGCGCCATTTTCGAGGCGGCGGTCGCCGCAGCTAAGGAGACCGGGGCAGCCGTCGTACCCGAGATCATGGTGCCGCTCGTTGGCCTGCGCACCGAGCTCGATTACGTCAAGGCGCACATCGATGCCGTCGCCGTCGACGTGATGAACGAAGCCGGCATGAAGATCGATTATCTCGTCGGTACGATGATCGAGCTGCCGCGCGCGGCCCTTCGCGCCCATGTGATTGCCGAAGCCGCCGAATTCTTCTCCTTCGGCACCAACGACCTGACGCAGACCACCTTCGGCATTTCGCGCGACGACGCCTCGGCCTTCATCCCCACCTATCAGCGCAAGGGCATCATCGAGCACGATCCCTTCATCTCGCTCGATTTCGATGGTGTCGGCGAATTGATCAGCATCGCCGCCGAACGCGGCAGGCGCACCCGCAACGACATGAAGCTCGGTATCTGCGGCGAACATGGCGGCGACCCGGCCTCGATCCGCTTTTGCGAAACGATCGGCCTCGATTACGTCTCCTGCTCGCCGTTCCGCGTGCCGATTGCGAGGCTGGCTGCGGCGCAGGCGGTGATTGCAGGCAGTCTGGAAGAGATCAGGCGCGGTCCGAAAGACCTGCGGGCGAGCGTGTAGGATAGTCGCTGGAGTTGGGGCAGGGCGCCCGTGGCAGTCAGTGACGATGCCGCCAGCGATCGCGATAGATATAAGGCCCGTTCAGCTCCCAGGCCATGTTGTTCATCATCTCCGCACTCTGCGCCCGCGATTCGGCGCGCCGGTCGAGATCGATGCGCTGCAGGCAGGTGGCAAAACCATCCGTGCCGCGCCGGAAGCCATAGCTCATGCACCGCTGCTCATCCGCCGCCCGCCGCTCCTCCGGCGTCATCGTCTGGCAGGCGGAAAGCCCGGCGACGATGGTGGCCATGACGGTGATGAGAAGACGAGTGCGCATGGGTTTGGTCCTTGAATGCATTTCCCTGAGGAAAGGCCATTCGGGCGAGGGCGTCAAGCTATCCTTGGCCCCGGAGATCGCTGAGGCTTGGGTGATGACGCGAGCCGTGTGCCGTGCAGCCCCCTCATCCGACCCTTCGGGCCACCTTCTCCCCGCTGGGGCGAAGGGGATTTGCCGCAACCTCTCGATTCCCTCTTCTCCCCTCGGGGAGAAGGTGCCCGTAGGGCGGATGAGGGGGCCGCACGGTACGCCATTCATTGCCCGTCTTACGCTCAGTGCATTCGCGGCTTTGCCGCCGGCACCGGCCGGGCCTTTCACGCCGCCCCAGCCGGATCCCCGATCGGCAGCAGCGCCGGATTGAGCGGCGGATCCTGCGGGTTCTTCGTGTCGGCCGGATCCTGCGCCGGCGTCAGCGGCGGCTTTTGCTGGATGGGGTCGGGGATGCCGGGTGTCGGCGTCGGGCCGCGCGGTGTGTCGGCATTGGGTGTCGGGATCGGGTCTCTGTTGGGCATGATCGCCTCCTTTTCGAAAAAGGAACGGCAGGCTTGGCACTTGGTTCCACTTTCGCCGGCCAACCTTTCTATGCATGATGGCCATTCCTATGTATGAGGAAAGCTTGCAAACTTGGAACGAGCATGGCCCTTCGCGATCGATTTTCGAAAAAACTGAACTGTCCGCAATGCGGCAATGAGGGCTTTGCCGAAGCCTCGGAAGTTGATGATCCCAAGCGCAAGCATCCGGATTTCAAGGTCGATCAGCTGCCGCGCGGCTTTGGCGTGCAGCGGCCTTCGAACCACCAGGAAAATTTCGTCATCAAATGCGAATGCGGGCGCAAGTTTCCCTTCCGCAGTGTCGCGGAAGCCGCGGCCGAGCGGCGCTAACATCTTGATCTAGAATTCAGATCCGCTCCAGCAGTTCGATGAAGGCATCGGCGAAACGCACCAGCGGTGCGGTCTCTTCATCGGGCGCCTGCATGCGGATTTCGGTGCCGTTGCCGTCGAGCAGCGCCAGCACGACGCGCATCTCCTGGCCGTCACCTGGGATACGCAGCACGGCGATGCGCCGGCAATCATCGATGAGGCCGCCGGCTGGAAGGTCGAACAGCAATTCGCCGCCGGAGCGGGCCGCCGCCTGGCGCACCGCCTCGCAGAAGCCGGCATCGCCGCCGGCATAACCTTCGAGCGAAAGTTCGAGCTCGAGCAGCTCCATCGGCAGCATCGGCTCGGACTGATGGTCGATCCCGCCAAGCGCAGACGCCTGCGGCCTTGCTGCAATCTCGGGTGAAATCATCCCGTCTCTCCTCTACATCTGGAGATAAAACCCCGGCAGAATGGCCTTTTTTTGACATATCAGCAAGGGCTTATGAAGCAGCCGCCGTTTCACCATGGCCTTCTCCGTGGATTCCAACGCAATGCCTCAGACAATAGTTTCAATTTAGCCGAATCTTGCACTAAACAGATGCATGGCGATTTGCGTGGTCGAACGCGCGGGCGCTGACGAGCAACCGGTAAGTTTGATGGCCATCCGCTTCGACCGCCCCGTTTCCAACGCCGCCCGCTTTTCGCGGCTGCTCGGGGCGTTTTCCCTGGTGCTGGCGCTGGCCGTGATGATCGCCCATCGCTTCGGAGGCCTTGCCACACCCTATCTGGTGCTGCTGCTGATTGCCGCTGCCGGCGGCGCGCTGCTTGCCGCCATGCTTGCCGCAGTCGGGCTGCGCAGCCTCTGGATGACGGGGGCCGAAGGCGGGCTGGCGGCGCTCGCGGCGCTGATCTATGCCGCCTTTCCGCTCGGCCTCGGCGCCTATGCCACCGAGCGCTACATGACGCGGCCCGATATCTACGACGTTTCCACCGACCCGGTCTCCGCACCCGACTGGCTGTCGCCGCCGCACTCCGACCAGATCTGGCTGAAGCGCAATCCGGACGTCACGCCGGAGAATCGCGAAATGCAGCTCGCCGCCTATCCCGAACTCACCGGCCGGCGCTATGAGGGCGCGCTCGACCGCGTGCTCGAAGCGGTGCGCAAGGTCGCCAAGATGAGCGGCATGACCATCACGAAAAGCAGTGGCGACACCGCGCCCGGCCGTGATGCCGAGGACAAGTCGGTGAAGCCGCCGGCGCCGGGCGACGATGCGGTGGCCGATGCGCCCGATATCGTCCCCGTGCCGACGCCGCGCCCTTACGATGACGACGTCGCCAAGCTGATCCGCGGCGTCAACGGCGTGACGCTGCAGGGCACCACCCGCACGCTGATCCTCGGCCTGCGCTTCGATATCATCATTCGGCTCCGCGAAGAGGCCGAAACCACCTTCGTCGACATCCGCGTCGCCTCCCGCTACGGCCAACACGACCTCGGCTTCAGCGCCGAAATCGCCGGCGATTATTTAAAGGCGCTGGATGCTGAACTGCTGGGAATTGCGGGTGGGTGAGCAACGGTGCCGCCAGAGGCGGCAGCAATCGATCCAGTGAATCGATTGCAGCGGCGAACGCCCTGAGCCCAAAGCGAAGGGCCGGGATACGGTGCGGCAGATTCGACAACCTGCGGGCCGCAGCCTCCCTCCGACCTCATCCTGAGGCGCCCCGCAGGGGCCTCGAAGGACGAGGCCGGCCACTGGTATCTCCTCCGGCAATGGATGCGGCCGCAGCGCGCATCACCCGCCCCCCTCCTTCGAGGCTCCGGCCTCTGGCCTGCGCGCCTCAGGATGAGGGCTGATCGGTGTGCCATGTGGCTGGTGGGCTGGTCGGTCCCGCAAGACCGTAAGGAAGGGGGCCGGCGAAGCCGGTCTTTCCTTACAACGCCTATGCGGGATTCTACCGCGCTCGCGTCGGCATGGCGGGATAGTTAAGATGAGAGGGCGTGCCGTGTGGCCCCCTCATCCGCCTGCCGGCACCTTCTCCCCGAGGGGAGAAGAGATTTGCGGCAACCTCTCCGTTCCTCGCCGACCTCTCGCAGGGCACGTCCCCTCGCCCCGCGAGCGGGGAGAGGGTTAGGGTGAGGGGCAGCCATCCGCGAAGTCAGAGACCCACGTCACTCCTCCACCACCAACCACCCCGTATACCGCACCACCAACCCCGTCAGCCGCCCGCCGATCTCCACATGAAAGTGGAACCGCCCATCGCGCTCCTCCTCATACGTATCCCCGCCAGGCGCCAGAAACATCGGCAGCGGAATGCCGCAAAACCGCCAGCCGCGCACCACGAGCCGCAGCCTCTCCCCATCCGGCACCGGCGCCATCAGCACCCGGAACGGCCCGAACACCTCGGCGAGCAGATGCCGGTCGCGGCCCTTTGCCTCGACCTGCCAGCTGCGGAAGACCGTGCCGCCGAAATCGCGTGTCCAGATCTCCCTGTCGCCATCGGTCACGAAACGCACCGTCACCGGCACATCCTCACCCGCCGGGGGGAAGCCGATCACCCGAGCGACCATCCTCGCCAGCAGCCCGCCGCCGCGCTCGATCCGCGCTCGGCCGGAGGCGACGCGGGCGCCGCCGGCATGCAGGGCGGCGAGGGCGGGCGGCAGCCGCTCCCAGGCGCTGCCGAGGATCCTCTGGTAGAGCGGCTGGCGTGCCTCCTCGTTTTCCATCGTGATGCCGGATGTGATCGAAAATCGCTGGAAGGCCGCTTCGAAATCCGCAAGCTGCAATTCGCCGGCCGCCGGCCGTGCCCCATTCTCCGGCCGCACGCCGCTCAGCAGCCGGCGCACCAGCGCCTCCACGCCGATGACCGGAATGAACGGCCCGTCATCACCTTCGGCAATCAGGTGCCAGCCGCAGGACAGCCTCTTTCCCGCGTGATCGACGCCGCCCACACGAACGAACATGCCGCCGCGATGTTCGCCGACCGCGAAAGCATGGCTGGCGCGCTGCAGCAGCCGCGCAAATGGCAGCAGCGACGGCAGCAGCCGGAGGCGGACGAGCCTTGCCGCAAGGCTGAGCAAGTGCTGCAGCGGCTGCGGCTCCGTGCCGACACCGGTGAAGCTGGATTTGAGATCGGCAAGGTGCTGCGGCAGCAGCTTGAGATCCGGCGCATCCACCAGCAGGAATTTCCGGCTGCGCAGCGGCTTAACCCCCGGCGGCGCCACCGTCACCCGCATCGCATCGATCAGCCCGCGCCCGGCGGCCGGCGATCCATCGCGCAGCACCGTGATCTTCTTGCCGGCATAGCTTGATATCGCCCTCACGACATTGAGCCCGATCTTGACATGCGCCGACGGGGCAATGCCGGCCGCGACAGTGTCGACCCGGGAGAAATGCGGCGCCATCGCCTCGAGCGCTGCAAAGGAGAGGGCGGGCAGGCTGCTCAGCCCTGACAGAGCGAAGGTGCCCTTGGCCTTGGCGGCCGCATCGAGCCCACCGATGCCGGCGACGAAGCCGGTGCTGTCGGCGATATCGGCATAATCGATGCCGAGATCGATGCAGGCCTCGACCACCTTATAGGCATCCTTGCCGAAGCTCTGGAACGGCCCCGAGGCATCGACGACCAGATTGGGCCTCATCCGCGTCAGCTGTTCGGTGAGATCGCCGTCACGATCGAAGCGAACGGCCTGCACCATCGCGCCGAGATTGTTGCTTCCCAGGCCCTCGGCACCATCTTTCGGCGTCCGCAGATCTGCAACGAAATCGTCAGCCTTTTCAAGCGAGCGCCCGGCAACTAGCAATCTCAGCCGCGGTTCATCGCCAAGCAGCCGGGCAAGCCGCCCGCCAAACGTGCCGTAGCCGCCGATGATGAGCAGGCAAAACCGGTCGCCGCTCATGTGATGAAGCGGCTGCGTTGCTCCGGCGTCGGCACCATGCAGCTTTGCCGGCCGGCGATTTTCAGCCTGTTGCGGGCGATGAATTCATAGAGCGCATCGGCCGCCCGCCGCGGCAGCAGCCGGAAGATCTTCACCAGCGAATAGGGAAAACCGAGGCCGGCCACCATGCGGATCGAGCCATCGGACTTGAAGAAGGCGCGGCCGTTTTCGATCAGGATATTGGTCTCATAATCGCGCGCATGCAGCCCGTAATGCCGGTAGAGTGCGGCGCCGAGCGGCGTCTGTGCTGCGAGGAAACGGTATCGCTGCTGCTTGTCATGTTTCAGCGCGAATTTCACCCAGCCGGAGCAGAACACGCATTCGCCATCGAAGACGATCAGCGGCCGGTCATCGGCAAAGGCGGGCACATCGGCATCGGTGCGATAGCTGTAATCGGCTTGAGCCCGCATCATCATCTCCCC
>NZ_WUEN01000025.1:0-36045 GCF_010668065.1 Rhizobium leguminosarum
GTCTTTGCCCCCGCGAGCGGGTGTCCGAAGGACGGGGCGAGACCCGTGGCTCGACCCAGGCAGGGGTGGCGGCAGCCGGATGAGGGGCATTTGGGTCGCGATTTCAGAGGCTTGACGCGAGGATCCACGCCGCATCCATCAGCAGCGGGCATGGATCCTCGGCTCAAGGCCGAGGATGACGGAGGGTGGGGTGGCGTCCCACCGCTAAACCAACGAGATCACCCCGCATCACCCCCGCCGCCGCTCCGCCCCCGCCGCGATCGTCTGCACCAGCTCATCTACCTCCCGTGCCAGCCGCTCCAGCGGCAGGCCGACGAAGCGGCCTTCGAGGCTGATGCTGACGACGCCGTGCACGGCGCCGAAGAGGGTGCGGGCGCGGATGGCGCGGTCTTCGGGGGGCATGTCGGGTTGCAGTTCGGCCAGCGGTTCGGCGATCACGTCCATCAGGAAGAGGTGCTCGTTAAGATGCCATTGCGGCGTCGGGCTGCTTTCCGGCGGGGAGTGTTCGAACAGCGCCTTCCAGAGGTTCCGGTGTTCGACGGCGAAGCTTAGGTATCCCTGCGCCAGGTTGCGCAGCCGGTCGGTCGGCGGCCGGTCCTTGGTTTTATCAAGGGTGAGCCTCGCCTCCAGCGCCTTCAGCGTCGCGGAGTTGACGTGGATGACGAGCTCGGCGAGGTCGGAAAACACCGTGTAGAGGCCGCCGAGCGCGCAGCCGGCATCCTGGGTGATGTCGCGGGCTCGGAGATTTGCCAGCCCGTCTCTGGCGATCCGCTCGCGCGCCGCCTCGATCAGCCGGGCCTTCAGGTCTTCGCGTTTTTCTTCTCGTCTGCCGGCCATTCACCATTCCACTTCGATTTTTTTGAACGTTGTTCAAAATTTGTCTTGAACGACGTTCATGATTCTGCCATAACACCTCTCGTGAACAACGTTCATAAACCGGAGGAAGGAAATGTTCAAACTGATTTCCATTTTGTTGCGGGGCAGGGCGCATGATGCCGAGCAGGCTTTCGCCGACTGCCACGCCGTGCCGCTGCTTTCCCAGCAGATCCGCGATGCCGCCCAATCGATCCAGTCGGCCCGCCGCAGTGTCGCGGTTGCCATCGCCCAGAACGAACAGGAGAAGGGGCAGCATGCAACGATCGTTGCCCGCATCGCCGATCTCGAAATCCGCGCCTCCGCCGCATTGGCGAAGGGCAATGAGGGCCTGGCCCGCGAGGCGGCCGAGGCGATCGCCTATCTCGAAGCCGAGCGCGATGCGTCGGAAAAGGCGCAAGCCCAGTTCACCCAAGCGATCGACAAGCTGAAGGGCATCGTCCGCGCCTCCGAGGCGCGGCTGCAGGAGCTGCAGCGCGGCGAGCGGCTGGCGCGCGCCACGCAGGAGGCGCAGAAGCTCGATGTTGTCGTCGCCGGTCCGGGCTTTGCCACGCTCGACGATGCCGAAGAGACCCTGGCGCGCCTTCGCCTGCGCCAGAGCCAGAATGAGCTGACGGCCGCCGCCCTGAAGGACATGGAAGGCGCCATCCGCCCGGCCGGCATTATCGAGAAGCTTGCCAATGCCGGCTTCGGCGCGCCGCTGCGCTCATCCGCCGATGATGTGCTGGCGCGGCTGAAGAGCCGCATCACGCCTGCTGCCTGAAATTGCATCCATCCAACCATCCATCCATCGAACCATAGGGACCACTGATATGAACGACAGTTTCCAGAAACATTCCGCAAGCTGGGTCAGCTTCTCCTACATCTCCTTCGGCTCTGCCGCCTTCATGCTGGCGCTTGGCCTCTACATGATGCCGCTCGATCTCTGGGGCAAAGGCTATCTCGCCATGGGCATTCTGATGCTGGTGCAGACCACGGTGAATATCACCAAGACGCTGCGCGACAATGCCGAATCCGAGAAGCTGATCCGCAAGGTCGAGGATGCCCGCACCGAGAAACTCCTGGTCAAGTTCAATCGTAACGATGAAGATTGATCTTGGTTAACCACAGCGCAGAGTTGTTACCGCATTCAACTTTTGCGTAACAACTCTGTGGCCTTCTCTGCCAGTCGAAAGAGGGACCCGCCGTGCAACACAATCTGATGACCTCCAGGAAATTCGCGCCGCTGTTCTGGACCCAGTTCCTGACGGCCTTCAACGATAATTTCCTCAAGAACACCCTGGTGTTCCTCATTCTCTTCAAGATGTCGGCCAGTGAAGGTGCCGCCCTGGTGACGCTTGCCGGCGTCATCCTCATCGTGCCCTTCCTGCTGCTCTCCGCACTTGGCGGCGAACTCGCCGACAAGCACGACAAGGCGAAAATTGCCGAGCTGTTGAAACGCTGCGAGATCGCGGTCGCTGCCCTGGCAGTCGTCGGTCTTGCCTTTTCGTCCATCTTTGTGCTGATGGCGGCCCTTTTCGGCTTCGGCGTCGTCTCGGCGCTGTTCGGGCCGATCAAATACGGCATCCTGCCCGATCATCTCGAGCGCCGCGATCTGCCGAAGGCCAATGCCTGGATCGAGGGCGGCACCTTCATCGCCATCCTCGCCGGCACGATCATCGCCGCCTTCGCCTTCTCGGGCGGTGACAATGTGCTGATTTTCGGCACGATGATGATGGGGCTTTCGGTGATCTGCTGGCTGGCCAGCCGGATGATCCCGCCCACCGGCTCCAAGGCGCCGGATCTTCAGATCGACCGCAATGTCATCCGCTCCAGCTACACCCTCGTCATGGAAATCCGCGCCGATAAACGCCTGTGGCGTTCGGCGCTGATGAATTGCTGGTTCTGGCTGGTCGGCGCCTTCGTTCTTTCCATCCTGCCGACCATGGTCACCGAGCTGCTCGGCGGCTCCGAGCTCGTCGTGCCGGCCTATCTCACCGTCTTTGCCATCGCCGTCGCTGTCGGCTCCGCCATTGCCGCCTGGATGTCTTCCGGCCGCATCGTGCTGCTGCCGGCCCCTGTCGGCACGGCGCTGCTCGGCCTCTTCAGCCTCGATCTCGCCTGGAACCTCTGGGGCTTGGCTTCGGTGAGCCATGCAACGACGATCGCCACCTTCTTCGCTGGCCAGAATACCATCCGCGTCGCCATCGATCTCGCCGGCATGGCGATCTCGGGCGCCTTCATCGCCGTGCCGACCTTTGCCGCGCTGCAGACCTGGGCGCATGAGGACCGCCGTGCCCGCGTCATCGGCGCCGCCAATGTGCTGTCTGCCCTGTTCATCACCGTCGGCCTCGGCCTCGTTGCCGCCGTCCAGGCGCTCGGCGCTTCCATTCCTCAGATCCTGATCGGCCTCGGCATCATCAATTTTGCCGTCGCCTGGCTGATGTTGAAGACGCTGCCGACCAATCCCTTCCGCGATTTCATCTCGATCCTGTTCCGCGCCTTCATGCGCCTCGAGGTCGAGGGTCTTGAGAATATCAAGAAGGCCGGCCGCGCGCCGATCATCGCGCTCAACCATGTCAGCCTGCTCGATGGCGCCCTGGCGCTTGCCATCACCGAGGAAGAGCCCACCTTTGCCGTCGATTACAAGATCGCCCAGGCCTGGTGGGTGCGGCCCTTCCTGAAGATGTGCAAATTCCTGCCGCTTGACCCCACAAAGCCGATGGCGACGCGTTCGCTGATCAAGGTGGTGCAGGACGGCAACCCGATCGGCATCTTCCCCGAGGGCCGCCTGACGGTGACCGGCACGCTGATGAAGGTCTATGATGGCGCCGCCATGGTCGCCGACAAGACCGGCTCGATGGTCGTGCCGGTGAAGATCGATGGGCTGGAGAAGAGCTATCTCTCCTATCTCGACAACGGCAAGATCCGCCGCCGGCTGTTCCCCAAGGTCAAGGTCACCATTCTCGAGCCGGTAAAACTGGAAGTGCCGCCGGAGCTGAAAGGCCGCAAGCGCCGCACGGCGGCGGGTGCCGCCCTCTATCAGGTCATGTCGAACCTGCTGTTCCAGACCGCCGATACCTCGTCGACCGTGCTTGACCGCGTCATTCAGGCCGGCCACGAATTCGGCATGAAAAAGCTTGCCGTCGAAGATCCGGTCACCGGCCGGCTGACCTATGGCAAGCTGCTGACCGGGGCTGCCGTGCTCGGCGCCAAATTCCGCGCCCGCTTCCCTGAAACCAATCTCGGCGTCATGCTGCCGAATGCCAATGGTGCGGCCGCCACGCTTCTCGGCGTGATGAGCGCGGGCAAGGTGCCGGCGATGCTGAACTTCACCGCGGGTGCCGCCAATATCCTCTCCGCCTGCAAGGCCGCCGAAGTCAGGCATGTGCTGACCTCGCGCGCCTTCGTCACCCAGGCGAAACTCGGTCCGGTGATCGAGGAGATGGAAAAGCAGGTGACGATCGTCTGGCTCGATGATCTCCGGGCCGAAATCTCATTCAAGGACAAGATCCTTGGGCTTCTCCGCAAGGCGCGGCCGCTGGTGAAGCGCCAGCCGGATGATCCGGCCGTCATCCTCTTCACCTCGGGCTCCGAGGGCACGCCGAAGGGCGTGGTGCTGACCCACCGCAACATCCTGTCGAATGCCGCCCAGGCGGCCGCCCGCATCGATTTCCACAGCGGCGACAAGGTGTTCAATATCCTGCCGGTCTTCCACTCCTTCGGGCTGACGGCCGGCACCGTGCTGCCGCTGATTTCGGGCGTGCCTGTTTATTTCTATCCGTCGCCGCTGCATTACCGCATCGTGCCGGAACTGATCTATGCCTCCAACGCCACGATCATCTTCGGCACCGATACCTTCCTTAATGGCTATTCGAGGACGGCGCATCCTTATGATTTCCGCTCGATCCGCTATATCTTCTCCGGCGCCGAGCCGGTGAAGGCCGCAACCCGCCAGACCTATATGGAAAAATTCGGCCTGCGCATCCTGGAAGGTTACGGCGTCACCGAGACCGCGCCTGTCATTTCGATCAACACGCCGATGTACAACAAGTCAGGCACCGTCGGCAAAATCCTGCCGGGCATGGAATGGAAGCTCGAACCGGTGCCCGGCATCGAAGAGGGCGGCCGGCTGCATGTGCGCGGCGCCAATGTCATGGCCGGCTATCTGCGGGCCGAAAAGCCCGGCGTGCTCGAGCCGCTGATCGACGGCTGGCACGACACCGGCGACATCGTCACCATCGACGAGGACGGCTTCGTCAAGATCCGCGGCCGCGCCAAACGCTTCGCCAAGATCGCCGGCGAAATGATCTCGCTCGCCGCCGTCGAGACGCTCGCCGCCGAACTCTGGCCGGGCGCGCTGTCGGTCGTCTCCTCGCTGCCCGACGCCAAGAAGGGCGAGCGGCTGGTGCTCCTGACCGACGCCCCCACCGCCACCCGCGCCGAATTCCTCGCCTTCGCCAAATCCAAGGGCGCCATGGACATGATGGTGCCGGCCGAGGTCAATATCGGCAAGGTGCCGGTACTCGGCTCGGGCAAGGTCGATTTCGTCGCGGCGCGGAAGCTGGCGGAAGCTGCGGTGCAGGGGGAACAGGCGGCGTGAGCGGGGTCACTTCCTTGCAGGGTTGCCCCTCACCCTAACCCTCTCCCCGTTCTGACGGGGAGAGGGGACGTGCCCTGCGAGAGGTTGGAGGGGAACGGAGAGGTCGCGGCATGGTCCCTTCGCCCCGCAGGCGGGGAGAAGGTGGCGGCAGCCGGATGAGGGGCTGCCCCCCGGCACAAACCAGAAAGCAGCCGCCCCCGCCGAGACGTCGTCAGCAGCATAACAGGCGGCACCGCGCCGCCTGTCTTCGCGTTCGGACAAACCGTCCGTTACTTCTGTTCGGGCGCCAAAAACTCTGCGCAATAGGACGGACCGTCGACGCCCGGGATATCGGCGACGGTGCGGATGTCGCGGATGGTGTAATCGGAGCTGGTGGTGATTTCGGCCTGGCAGCGCAGATAGGCGGTGCGAGCGGACGCGATCTGCTTGCCGCGCTTGCCATCGGCGCCTTCGGCATATTTCGCCGGAATGCGCACGGTCTTGTAGCCGCCGCGCCAGGTATAGACAGTGGTCGAGCCTTGCTCGCTGTCGCTGATCGGCGGGCCGTAGGCGGCAAAGAAGACGCCGGCCGATTTGCCGACCCAGCGGGCCTCGATCGGATTGCCGGCGGAAGGAATGGTCGTGCATCCGGCAAGCGCAATGGCAAGCCCGGCCGCGGTCATGGTGCGGAAATTCATCGTGTCGTCCCTGATCTCTAGCGCATTGGTTACGAAGCCGCCCTCGTGAGCGTTTTCGCCTGTCCTGTCTGCCCTTTAGCGTGGAACCCGGCAAAAGAAAATTGCCCCTTTGAGACTTCCGTTCGATTTGCGGCAGGTGTGGCTTTTTGCTGCAGCCGCCGACCTCCCGACCTGTCACAACCCCGTCAAAATTTCCGCCGGCTTTTTGGAATTTGGTGCTTGTGCAACCAGATAGGCTGTTCTATAGAAGCGCCGCTGGTCACGGAGTGTAGCGCAGTCTGGTAGCGCACCACGTTCGGGACGTGGGGGTCGAGTGTTCGAATCACTCCACTCCGACCAGCTAGAAACCCCGCTCCGGCGGGGTTTTTCGTTTGTGTCGCTGCTATGTCGATTTTTGCCCGGCAACGATTGATCATCTCTTGCGACCAGCTCTCCCCGTAGTGAACGAAGTTGACGATGTCTGTGCGATGGTCCGACGCCTGTTTGATGGAGACCTTTAATCCACGACAAGGTCGATGAATTGGCTCCTGGGCTGTCGCTCCACCATATCGGCGGACATACGATGCTTAGTTCGTGGGCAAAGAGGTGCCGATCGCCGTAACGCAGTGATCGCTATTTCGGCGGCCCTTTTCGGTGGATCGCCGACCCCGAACTGATCGTCAGAGGCCGGCAAGATAGTGAGCCATGGCAGCGATGTCGTCGGCCGACAAATTGCGCACCAAGGCCGTCATGCGGGGCATGTTCGGGCGCTTGTTATCGTGAAAGTCGGAGAGGGTTTTGATCAGGTAGTCCAGCTTCTGATTTGCGACGCGCGGAGTGTTGGCGTATCCGACGAAACCCTCCCGGTGGCACGAGGTGCACTTCTTCTCGACGTCGAGCGCTTGGAAGCGGGTAATGCTCGCTGCGTCGGCCGGCACGCGGTAGGCGGGCCAGGGCAGTGCGGAGAAGTAGGCCGCAAGCGCCTTCATGTCGTCTTCGGAAAGATTCTTCGCGATCCGGCCCATGAGGTCGTCGGTGCGCGCTCCATTGCGATATTCCTGCAAAGCTATCAGCAAAGAGGACTCGTGCTGGCCGGCGATGATCGGCGTGTTCTTAACAGTCGGCAGACCTTTCCTACCGTGACACATCTGGCAAAGCTTGGCCTTTTGGGAGATTGCCGCCAGCGGTGGCGCAGCATTGTTCTGAGCTCCAGCCGGCAGCGGACCGAGGGCCACGAGAGCGGCGATGACGAACGGAGCGAGCGCGCTGCTGCAGGGCATGCGAGGCCTCCAGATCGGGGCTTGTGATGCTGATCTTATCAGGAGATGCAACCATTGGCGAGCGGACCCCCGTCGCCTCCTCCGACCATGGCTGCGTTTTTATGAGTTCACGCCCTAGTTGACTTGGAGTCTTGTGGTGTTTGCTACATAAGTCCGGGCTTTTTTGGGGACATGACCAGCCGCAAAAGTCTGAATATATGGGAGGTCCACCAACGAAAGGCTGGACCGTGACCTTGCTCCAACTCGCCTATCTCATGATTGCCTTATCCTACGTCGTCGCCGTCATCGCGCTGGCGGGCGGGCATTGACTCGCTGCCATGGCGCCACACCCCAAATTGCGAATTTTGCGGACGTGAAAATTTTGCTGCCGCGCCGGTCTATCCGCCCAGGTCGGCGACGGCCGGGTGGGGCCATCGAATGGAACCAACTCCGGCCAGCGCCGTTGTATGCGAGGGAGTCCCACCATGAGCAACGCCCGTCAGGCGCAAGATGGTGATGGTCCTCCCAGGAGAACGCACATGGATCTCACAACCCTTCTCATCATCGTTGTGATACTTCTTTTGCTAGGCGGCGGCGGCTGGTACGGCCGGGGACGCTGGTATTAAAAGACGATCGACGTGGCACGCAACACTGGGTTGACGAGCGCTCCGGCTAACTGAGCGCGGCGGGACGGCGCATTGGCATTGCCGTCCTCTCAGTGTCTTCATCATCCAACTGCCGTTCCGATCTTGGTTGCCCATCTTCCAAACGCGGTTCGGTTGCGGTACGGCAATGATTGGCAACGATTGGGTGGAACAGAGCGTGTTTTGGCGTCACGTTCGAACGCGAAAAAGCCCGGCAATGCAGACTTTTGAGATTATTCTTGTTGTTTGGGACGTGGGGGTCGAGTGTTTCGAATCACTCCACTCCGACCAGCTGTAACCCTCGGTCATCATTCCCGAAATCAGGGTTGCCAATGTTTCCCGAAATTCTAAGCTGACGAAAAATGACGGCAACGATCATTCCGACCGGAACGCGGCGGGAAAATCGACAGCGACGTCAAGCGGCTGGAAATGCCGCAGGTTTTCCGTAATGACGGTGAGGTCGTAGGCGCGTGCGGTCGCCGCGATGATGAGATCGCCAAGGCCGGGATGACGGCCGTGGCTTTCGGCTTCATCTTCCAGAACGCCGACGATGCGCGCGACAACGGTATCCATCGGCAATATCCGATCCCCGAAACTTTCGGTGACGAAATCCAGCCATGCCGAAAGGCGCTTTGCCCGCTCGATCCCGCCACGACGGTGAAGGCTCCGCATTCCCTTCTCGATCTCCGCGACTGACAGAGCCGACAGAAACAGGCTATCGGCTTCGCCCTGCTCATGAAACCATGCCCGCACCGGATCGGACGCCGGCGCCTTGCCCGGCGCGAGCTTCGAGATGATGTTCGTATCGAGAAGATAGGCGGTCACAGATCGATATCGCGCATTTTCGAAGGGTTCCGCTCCAGTTCGACCCCACCGGGAAACGTCAACAGGAAATCCCCGAAATTCGGCCGTGGCTTCTTCAAAGCCCTTTTCGCCGCCTCGGCCGCTTCGACGGACACAAGCACGGCAGCGGGCTTTCCGTGCCGCGTGATCGTCACGAATTCCCCGTTTGCCGCTTCATCCACCAGACCGGCGAAACCGGCCTTTGCCTCTGCCACGCTGATTGTCGACATTGCGGTTCTCTATTTTAAATGACCATATATGGTCAAAATAGACATTGGCGCCGACGAAATCAAGAGGAGGATTTTCCAAGGGTGCATGGGGTCGTATGAATCAAGTTCGATGCATTGCGCTTTAGAACCGGCCGAAAGCCCATCCTTCCTCCGGTTATAATTTTTCTGCAGAAGAGTTATAACGGAGGTGCGGCTGAACGGGAGCGGTGCATTGGCATCGCATGAATCGAGTGCGATGGCCCGCACTTTCGAATCAACCGGAACGAGTCCCGAAGTGATTCGTTGAGTCGCGTGTCCAGTGTGAGGGGGCGGCGCCATGAGCAGGCGACGAAGGTTCAAGCCGGTGAAGATCACCATCAATGGCAAGGTGAGGACGGTCTATAATGTCGTGCAGGCCGGCAACACTTTGCTGAATGACTGGCCCGAGCAGACGGCGGCCGCCAAGGTGGCCGAACGGCTTGTGCTTGATGTGTTCAATGATGCCGCCGGGCCCGAGCAGGTGCGACGGGCATTCATTACTGCGGCGAAGGCGAGCGACATCAAGTTCAGCTCTTGACCGGCGGTGTTTGGCAAAAGCCCAGGCTCACTTCCATGACACATGCTCCTGGTTTCGCAGATTCCGGGTTTTGAACTGCGTCTCCATCCAGGCGGCCGTAACAATGGCCGCGAGGAAGCCGAAGGCGAGGCAGGTGATTGCCTGGGTCCGCCACGAGACGAAGGTGACCGGCGCCGGGGTGACGGGCTTTTTTGCGCATTCGCCGGGCGGGCAGGCGCAGCCGGAAAAGGCCTTGATCAGGCAGTCGCTCATGCTGGACCGCCTTTCACCGTGTCGATGGCGGCGAGGATCTTCCGGTGAAGCGGGCAGCCGTGATCGGCGCTGCCATCGAAAAAGCGTTCGGCCTCCACCAGCGCCGTCAGGAGATCGGGTGCCCCGGCCGTGAAGCGGGCTTTGGCGCGGGTCTTTTCGGCTGTCCCGGCGCGTCGGGCGACAGGAAGGGGAGGGCTCTCGGTTAAACCAGCTGTCAGGTTGGCGGCAGACATCTCCGTTCTCCTCAGGCGTAAAGCTGATCGGTATCGGTGATGCCCATGATCTCGCGGGCATAGCGGTAATGCTCCTCGACGGAAGCCGCAGCGCCGCGCAGCCAGGACGGGCCGCGGATCGAATGTTCGGGACGGCGGAGGAACGCAAAGCCGAGGGCGCCCATGCGCTGGGCCTCGATCGCCATATAGGCGCGGCAGTCGCCCATCGTGCGCGCCGCATTCCAGCGGGCGTCCCGCCTGCTTTCCTCGGTCTCGATATTGCGGATGTGCTGCATCGCCTGTCCTCTCGCGCCTCTGATCGGTCTGTGAGAGAAAGGTATGTATCATACCCGATTGCGTCAACGGTAAAAGGTATAAAAAATACCTCAGTGATTGACGAGGTACGAATCATAGGTCTATGTCTGTCGCCAGTGATTGGGCGACCGGGTGCAACTCCCGAGCTGACGAAGCCCAGCGGCGCGGGAAGCGAAAGTCCTTAAGTGTGCTGTCAGAAAATCAGGACGAGGGCGAAGCGAATGGCCCCTCTGGCACGTGTCCCATCCCGGCTCCGGCCTTCAGGACTTGGCCAATGCTCTCCCGGCTTCATGGGCTTTGCTCATGGGGTAGGGGGAAGCTTTGGCCGGAACCCTCCCTCACCAGCCTTCAGGAACCTTCTCCTCCTAAGCTGAAGAGAGAGGATAGAGAACTGAAGTTGGAGTATGAAGCTAAGAGAAAAAAAGGCCGGCGATGCGCATGAAATCGAAATCACTGACGAGGTGATCGAGGCGGATCTGGATGCGGTCGCCGAATACTACGATCCATGGGAGAAGAAGCTGCCGAAGGAGATGTTCCCCGCGGCGATCCGTTCCATCCTGGTGGCGGTGTCGAGAGTGATGCGCGAACGGCATCCGGAGCTTCCGCAATTTGTGGCTTCAGAGGACGAATCGTCCCGATATTCCTCGTGATCCCAGCTGGAGGCTCGGCGAGCTTCGGAGCGAAATCCTACAGGCCGTACATCTCTCGTGCGGCGCTATACGCCAGGAGTAACACCGCTATCGTGACGATATAGAACCAGATTCGGCCAGAGCGTGAGGAAGGGCGTATCATCCTGTTTTCCCTATTGAAATATGATTGATTCGCGGCATCAATTCCGAGCCCCCTACATCTCGATGATCGATCGGCGGACGCGGCCGACGATGGTGACGGCGCCCTGGAATTCCGGTGGCGGCACGTCCTCGTAGGAAGCGGGCTGGAAGGGCGGGTCGTCGTTCGGGCGATAGCGCTTGTAGGTTGCGGCCCCGGTTTCGTCGGCGACGACATAGAGCGCGTTCGGCGCCAGGCGCTTGTCGCGCAGATTGACGAAGATGATCGAGCCCGGCGGCGAGATCTTGTTCATCGAATTGCCTTCGACCTCGAGCGCGATCCATTCGCCATCGGGCAGATCGAGGGCGGCGACCGTCGGGAATTCCGAAAAATCGGTGATCGGCGCCTGCTCGCTCAACTGGCCGGCGCTGACCCAGGAGATCTTCGGCACGTCGGCGACGGAGGCGGGCAGCTCATCCGGATCGAGCGCGTTGCCTGTGCCGAACTGCAGCCAGTTGAGATTGACCTTGAAAGCGCGGGCATATTTCTTCGCATCGGCAATGCCGAAGCCGTTGCGGCCGGATTCATGCGCCTTGTAGACATTCGCATTCCAGCCGAACCGATCGACGATCGCCTTCGGCCCGGCAAAGCCGGCATTCTTCCTGGCCATGACGAGGCGCTTTGCGCGTTCTTCGCGTTCAAATTGTTCCTGATCTTTCAACATGATATAAAAAATACCCTAAATTAAGGTACATGTCATGCCCCAATGTGCTTGACATCTAGGGTATTAATTGTACCCTAATCGCCATGACACACACCGACATCATCAACAACGGCCCAGCCTTGGAATGGGGAGACGGCGCCATGAGGTTCACCATCTCAAGCGAAGAGCGGCTCGCCATGGACGTCATGCCGACCGGCGTCGTCATTCACCGGCCGCAAGGGCCAAGGGGAGGGCGCATGTCTGCGATATCAGTTCGCAACGAGGATATCCCCTTCCTCGCCAAGGCCCTGCAGCAGGTGCTGAACGCCAACCGGGAGGTGGAGTCGATATGACCATCACCACCGCAACAGCCGCCCGCTATACCGGCTGCCCGAACTGCGGCAAGGCGCTGTCGATTGCCGAGGTGATCGAGCGCCACTGCGAGAATTGCAGCCGGCCGACGAGCCCGAAAGAGATGCGGGAGATTTTCCCCGGCGCTCAGCCGATCACCAACCCCGATAGCCCAGCCCCTCCCTGACGGCTATCGGTGGCTGGCGTCGTCGCCCTCCCTCGGCGACGCCAGCATCCCCGGGCGCGCTTGCGCCCGAGACCCAGGCGGCGGCCTGGCAGACGACCGGAGCCCTTGCTTCCAGAGCCGGCTCCGGTCGTCATCGATGAATTTGAAATCAAGCACGGGACGAGCCACCCGCTTCGGCGGGAACGGCGAGCCGCGTTCGAAATCGGAGAGAAAGATCATGCGATGAGCATCCAGGCCGAGGCCGCGCTAGCGCAGCAAAGCACTCACATGACCGCGCTCGAACTCTTCCGCGCCGGCCGGGACTACATCGAAATATCAGCCATCCTCGGCACGTCGGTGCCCTCTGTGGAGACCGAGATCCACCGGCTCCGAAGCGCCGAAAAGGGCGACACCGCCCAAGAGGACCATGCCGGCGGAGAGATCAGGCGGTTTCCCCGCCGCACCGCCAGGCCCGGTGCCCCGGTCAATTTTGCCGGCGGGCGACGGCGGCTGCGGATTTGAAGAGGCCATCTCAAGCGGGAAAGGAACATCGCATGGGCAAGGACACAGCGAGCCAGGAGATCATGGAGATCCTCCGCCCGGTGCTGGGGGAGGAGCTCGCGGCAGCGATCATCGAGCACCGCAAGCGCACGCTGAAGAAGCCGCTGACGGCTTATGCCGCCAGGATGCAGGCGAGGGAATATCTGCTGACCGGCGACCCGGTCGGCGCCGCCGAGATGCAGATCTTCCGCGGCTGGCAGGCGATCAAATGCGACTGGTACCTCAAGGAAAAGGCGAGGGAAGCCGGGTCGATCAACAGCAGTACGAGAAGGACGACAGTCGATGCCGCAAGAGATTTCCTCTCCGGTGAAGATCATAGCTGGGATGCTTTCGGGTTTCCCGGCATCCGCAGGCACTGATCCCGACATGCAGATCCGCGCCTATCTCGTCGCGATCGAGGGCATCCCGCTGGAGGCTGTCTGGCAGGCCGCCAAACTCTTCATATCCGGAAAGGTGAGGGATCATAACCGCGCCTTCGCCCCGAGCTCAGCCAGTTTTGCCGAGCAATGCCGCAATCAGCAGGCGGCGATCGAGGCGGAAAGCCGCCCGCGCATGGAGGCAGAGCCCGAGACCCCGCAGCCGAAAGTGCCGGCCTACAAGATGCAGCTGCTGCGCGACGCCGCCAATGGCAGCCGCAGCGCCAAGCGGGAGCTGGCAAAAATGTTCCCCGACAACCCGATCATTGCAAGGGCCGCACGATACGAGGAGGCACTGAGATGACCATCACCTTTTGGACGGAAGACAAGATCGTCAAGGCGGAAAAGCTCTGGAGGGAAGGGCTGTCGGCGAGAGAAATCGCCAATCTGTTCGGCTCGAAGAAGAACACCGTCATCAACATGGCGCACCGCAACCGCGACAGGTTCCCCTCCAGGCAGGACACCTGGCATCCGCAGCCGAAGGCAGGCCCGCCCGTCCAGCCGATCCGCCACCCCGACCGCGTGACGCGGGTGACCATGTCGGGCGCGCATGTGACGATGCCGCGCGTGCCCTGCATCGATGGGCCTGCAGAGCCATGAGCACCGTCACCCCGCGCGAAACCGAAGTGATCCGCTGGATGGCGGCGGGCAAGACGGCAGCCGAGATCGGCACCATTCTCGGCATCTCGCCGATCACCGTGAATACGCACATCGCCAACGCCAAGATGAAGCTCGGCGTTTTCAAGGAAACGGCGCTGGTCGCCGCGGCACTCAGAAACGGCATCATTCGATAGAAGGACGATCAGCATGGGCGGCAAAGCCACCAAGGTGAAGACAGGACGGGTTAACAAGGGCGCCGGCCGGCCGCGCAAGGAAAATGTCGAGCGTTTTCCCTGCGGCAAGATCAAGCCCTTCGAAACCGAGAAGGACAATATCAGCGTCGCGATATCAGCCCGCCGCCGCATCCACGGCTTCGGCCGGACGGTTGATGACGAGACGGTCAAGAGCCCCTTTGCCGGCTATACCCTCGGCCGCATGTTCCTCGACGGCCTGATCACCGCCGAACAGCGCCAGGCCGGCGACGACTATGCCGAGGCGATCGCCCGCTACCACAAGACCACAGGCATCCCGGCCCCAAGCCCGAGAGCGCAATCGCTCTTTGCCGTCAAAGGCCATGAAGGCGAGCAGACCGAAACCTTCGCCGACCGCGCCCGCAAGGCCAGCAACCGCATGATGGCGCTGCAGGGCATCCTGCTGCGCTGCCCTGATGGCCCGCAGGTCAGGAGCACGGTCTATAATGTGACGGTGATGGACTACGAACATTTGCGCCAGATGCCGCCGCAGCAGTTGCTGTGGCTGCGGCGGGGGTTGACGGCGCTGCGCGGGGCGAGGGGTGGTTGATGGGGGGTAAGGCTCCTCTCGGGTGTCCGGGGCTGCGACCTCTCTCCAGCCTCATCCTGAGGCGCTCCGCAGGGGCCTCGAAGGACGGGGCTGGCCGCCCGCCTGCCTCGATATACCAATGCTGCCATTGGCGTCCAGCCACCCGCCCTCGTCCTTCGAGGCTCCGGCCTTTGGCCTGCGCACCTCAGGATGAGGGCTGGTCGGTGTGCCCTGCCGTTGTGCCCTCTACAACCCCGGCCAGCGCCGGGCAGGCCAAGCGCTGGTCTACATCACCAAGGGGGTCAAAATTGACACACCTAAACACAGGCGATCGGATTGACAGAAGATTAGCGGTTCGCACATACCTGCAGGGCCTGTCTAATAGGGATATTGACGGATCCACCGTGAAATTGACGTTGCTGCAAGTTTTGAGGACATTGTGGGCGCAGGGGAGCAAGTGCCAAACACATGTCGCTCTCAAGGGACATAAGGAAGCAAGACTGTGATATACGAGCTCAGAATTTACGACTGCCTGCCCGGCCGATTGCCCGCGCTGCTCAACCGCTTTGCTGAACATACGCTGGCAATATGGGACAAGCACGGCATCAAGCAGGCGGGTTTCTTCACCACAATCGTGGGCGAAAGCAGCCAGCGTCTCACCTATCTCATCGCCTGGGAATCGCTAGCTGATCGCGAGGTGAAATGGAATGCTTTCACCACTGATCCTGCATGGCTTAAGGCCCGCGACGAGTCAGAGCGCGACGGGCAAATCCTCGCCAATATCTCTAGCCAGCTGTTGTCACCGACCGCCTTTTCGGCAGTAAAGTAAGACACCGCCGATCCCCGCTTGCCGCCAGTCGGAATTCCACCCGATCGGGTCATCCGCGTAAGCGATGAAGAACGGCAGCTCCTAGGATATCGCCAACGCTGCCCGGACGGCCGGAATGGGGCGCTTCGCCGACGGCTCTTCATCACCGTCGGCAAAATCGCTTAGGTCAGATCTCAGTGGCTTCGGAGAGCGAAAGCGCGCCCGCGCCGGAGCTGCCGCCGCGGCTGCTCTTATGGGCGAGCAGGGAGCTTACGGCGGGGCGAGGGCCGGGTGACGCCGGAGCTGCTGGGCCTGACGCTCATCCGCGTGGGCGCTGAACCAGGTCCATCGCATGCTCTTCGATCCAGGCGACCTCAAGGATGCCCTCATCAAGCACACCGCGGCTGGCCAATTCGGTCTCCCATGTTCTCACGAGCGAGTTGGTCCCGACCCGCCGACTACGCAGACTGAGAATACCCCCTGGCGCTGTGGCGCTTCATGTAGGGGCGGTGATGGCTGGATGGGTTTGCCGATCGTAAAGCGCCAACTCCTCGGTGGTTGGCGGCTCGAACAGTTTCGACCACCTAAGCAAGTCCGCCCGCGAGATGTCGAACGTGCCGGCAGGAAGCTCGGCGTTTCGCCGGGAGACCCGGTCCCAAAGCTCATCAAAGGGAACGTCGAGGAAGCAGAGGACGACGCGAGCACCAGCTGCGCGAGCTTCCTGCCGGCAGGTGTCGCGTTCTGCCCGTGACCACACTCCCCAATCCACGACAACGTTGCACTGAAGCCTGATGGCACGCAGAGCGATCTGCCATTGCAGGCTCTCGACTCTCCCTCGGCAGGGACCAGTTTCGGCTTCCGGCGTAGAGATGCCGAGGTAAAGCCTGTGCATCCAATCGTCTCCGGTCAGACGGAGGGCGGATGCTTCATGTTCGATTATCTTGGCGAGCGAGGTCTTCCCCGAACCGGGAAGACCGCAAGTGAGGTAGAGCGTGGGCATTGGAAAATCTCTGATCTTGGCTTGGCAAGTGGAAGCCGCCCCGCGGTGTCGTGCAGGACTGCGCTTCGCTCAAGGCCGCAAGGCGCGGCCAATCAGAGGTGTGTTGCCATAGTCTATCTTGTAGGAGCGCTCTGCTCGGGGGTCAAGACGGAGCGCCTGGGTGAGCTCACAGGTGAGGTCGTCTAACCCACTGGCTGCTTTGTGGTATCTCCAGTCGACCTCATTGACTTCCGCCCGAATTGACTCCTGCCCGAATTCTGGCACCGTTGTCGCGCCATTCAGCGGGGGCAGCGAATGTCATCATCTCACTACACGCATGGATCGAGCGAGGCAGAACAACAGCGGTTGACCGCACTGAACAGGCGGCTCAACGAGCGGTGTATCGATGCCGCGCAGCTCGCCGCCGGTGAACGCGTCGTCGACTTCGGAGCCGGCCTTGGTCAGTACTCGCGGATGATGGCACGGGTCACCGGCATCCCGGTGCTCGGGCTAGAGCGAAGTCCCAAACAGATCGCCGAGGCGTTGCGCCAGGCGGCGGCCGACGACGAGACCGCAATGATCGAGATGAGGCAGGGCGACGTCCTCGATCCACCCCTTCGCGACGACGAACTAGGTCAGTTCGACGTCGCTCACGCTCGCTTCGTCCTTGAGCACATACCCGACCCGCTGCAGGTCGTCCGCAACATGGCGCGCGCGGTGCGGCCGGGTGGCCGTGTGATCCTGTCCGATGACGACTACGACGGTCTGCGGCTATGGCCAGAACCCCCGGGGTTCTCGTCGCTCTGGAACGCTTATCAGCGCACTTATGACAGGCATTGCAACGACCCTATCGTCGGGCGTCGGCTCGTGCAATTGCTTCACCAGGCGGACCTACGTCCTCGCCGTAACACGCTTGTCTTCTTCGGCGGTTGCGCGGGTGATCCCGATTTCGAGGATGTGGTTCGTAACATTGCGAGTATCGTCGACGAAGCGATCGTCGACATCGTGGCGACCGGGCTTTCACGAGACGCCGTTAAGGCAAGTCTCGACACCTTGATCGAGTGGAGCAAGGCGCCAGATTCGGCGGTGTGGTTCGGCATGTCATGGGCGGAAGGGATTCGGCCCCTCTGACGTCGGCAGCCCGCAGATCACGGCAGGGCTCCCGGCCCTTCGTTCGACGGCTCTTCAGCCTCCGCGCCTGGACGATCATCCGCAGGGCGACGCCAATGCGTGGTGTCAGCCCCCCACTGAGGGTGATTACAGCCGTCTGGAAGGCTTCACGAGGCTGAGAATTTCACCATGACACCGCGCTGCCGAAAGTAGGCCTCCATCCGCTTCCTGCCAGAACGGTTATTCTGCACGAGCCTGGCCGGGTCGAATACGGCCTCTTTCAAACCCGCCCGCGTCAACGCTGCCTTGAGGGCCGCGATATGCACGTCGATGTCGGCGTTGTCCGCCTGGAGCGACTCATAAATGCGGTTTGTTGCATCTGCTACGGTCGGTTCGCTCACGATTACACTCCTGTTGTCGTCTGGCTGGCCTGACCGTATTGGGGTGAAACCTGTTCACGTCAATGGGTGACAATGGATTGGAACATTTCGTCCACTTTCGAAGATGAACCACCAGAAGCCGGCTCCCGTACGAGAGCCGACCTCATCGTTGGCGAATGGCTCAGTGCTAGATCTTCAAAAATCGATAGGCGAAGCGATCGGTCTCGCCCTTGATCGAGGGATCGAAGACCTTGATCGAGTGCGAATCGTCCTTGTTCGCGAGCACGGTGCTTTCCGCGTCCAGTACGAAGCCGGCCGCCTCCACCTCCTCGCGAACGGAGGCTGGCTCAATCCGATGCAGCGACTGCGCATCGCTCGTGCCCGCCCCGACGGCGGCGGCGTGGTCGACGATGACGTAGGACCCGCCGGGCTTCAGCCGCTCGTAGACGGCTCGATTGAAGGCGGCGGCCGTCGCGCCCCTGGCCTGGATCAGGGCGGTGTGGAGATCGTGGTAAAACAGATGCAGCCACAGGACATCCGCTGGCCGCGTGACCTCCGGCATCGCCACGAGGTCCGCCGAGACGGCTTCGACGTTCGCTCGGTCCGGTTCCATCGCAAGCGTTCGCATGCGGCCGACCGGATCATTCTTGAAGTGAGCGACTTCGGCCGGCACGAAACTGTAGACCCGTCCGTCGGGTCCCACGATGTCGGAGAAGAGACGGGTCCAGTCGCCGTCGCCCGGGTAAACGTCGATGACGGTGGAGCCCGCATCGACGCGTGCGAACCGGATCAATTCGGATAGCTTGGGTTGGTCGTACATTGGGATCTCCTTTACGGTTGAGCATTCGACGAGCGCGGGCCGCAGTCGGCCAGCGCTACGCCGGCCCGGACGCGTCCATCTGCGCGGCCCCGGACGCGTCCATCTGCGCGGCGCGCGCCAGTGCTTGCGTGTCGACGTATTCCCGGATGTTGGTCAGTCTGCCGTCCCGGACCGTGATGGCGAAGATCCAGTCGTCCTCGAACGTCTTGCTCGTGGCTTTGATCTTTCCCTTCGCGAAGCCGACGACCAGGACCCGGTCTCCTTGCGCCACGAACTCCCGGGGTTGCGTGGACGTTTCTATCGACTTGGACGCCGTCTCCAGCAAATTCGCAAGTCCCGCGTGTCCGCGGTGCGTTCCGGCCAGCGGCCAGTCCTTGCCCGGAATGATCCACTCGATGTCTTCGGCGACCAGCGCCAGCAGAGCCTCCCTGTCACTGCTGCCGATCGCGGCGAAGAAGTCCTTCACGGTCTGGATGTTCTTCTCAATGCTCATGGCATCTTCTCCATTTTCTGCGGATCGGATCGCGCTCGATCCGACCCGGTGCATCGTGTCGCTGCTGATGGGGATGTCGTGTTCGTCAGTCGAACTTGACTACGTCCTTGAAGATCAGCCGGCCCCAACTATGTCCGCGCGCCTGCACAAGCAGTCCGCCTTCAGAAAGCCCGCCAAGTTCGATCGGCGCGAAACCGAGATTTTTCGCCAGCGCGCCAATCTCCGCTGCGGCAGCGTCATCGTCGCTCGCCAGGAACACGACTCTCCTGCCACCCTTTACGGCGGGATCCTGGTCAAGGCTGGCAGCGATCAAATGGTTGAAGCCCTTGACCAGTTTCGCACCGGAAAACGCCTGTGCGATGAACCTGGAAGACGGCTGTCCTTCCAGTTCCTCCGGGGGCACGCCGTAGGCATTGGTCACATCGACGATTGTCTTCCCCTGCCAGGTGGGAAGCGCCTTCGCGACATCCGGGTGCGACTCGAAACGGACAGCCAAAAAGATGATGTCCGCCTTGACGGCTTCCGCCAGTGTTTTGGGAATGATCGTAGGGCCGATCGCAGCTGCGGCGGATGCGAAGCTTTCCGGGTCGCGTGTGGTTGCAACGGAAACTTCGATGCTGTTTCTGGCAAAGGCCTTAGCAAGCGCCTGGCCGATATTGCCGAATCCTATAATTGAGTAGCTCATAGTGCTTCTCCGATCCTGTGTTGACGCTGGGTCAGACCTGCGCCCAACCACCATCGACGGCGAGATCTATACCGGTGATGTAGGAGCTTTCATCGGAGGCGAGGAACGTGAGCGCAGCCGCGATTTCCTCTGGCTTGCCCCTGCGACCCATTGGGATCTGTGCAGCAAACTGGGCGACCGCCTCCTCGGCTTGCTCGGCGGTGAGGCCGGTCGTTGTCGCCAAGGCGGGAGTCTCGATCGCGCCGGGGCTCATCGTATTGACGCGGATATTGCGGTCCTTCAGCTCTTGGGTCCAAGACCGCGAGAAGCTGCGAACAGCCGCCTTGCTTGCTGCGTAGGCGCTGAACGCTGGCAGCCCCATCACATTCGAGACCGAAGAGTTCAGAATGATCGATCCGCCGTCTTTGAAGATGGGAAGGGCCTTCTGCACCGTAAAGAACAGACCCTTCACGTTCACATCGAAGGTCTGGTTAAAATGGGCCTCAGTAGCTGCCGCGAGCGGCGCGACCGTACCTGCGCCGGCGTTTGCGAAGAGAATGTCGATGTGACCATGTTTCTCCTTCACGGTGGCGTAGAGCCGGTCCAGATCTTCCAAGCGCGAGACGTCGCCCACGACTGTTGTCACGTTTTTCCCGATAAGGGCCGCGGCCTCTTGTAGGGCTTTCTCGCGTCGCCCAATGATCACGACCTGCGCACCTTCCTCCACGAAGCGCTTGGCGGTGGCCAATCCGATCCCGCTGCTTCCGCCCGTGATGACTGCTACTTTGCCTTCAAGTTTTTTCATGATGTTCTATCCTTCGTTGTGTTCCTCGGACGCGGGATCGCGCCGGGGTTCAGAGTTGCGCCAGGCCGCCGTCGACGGCGACCTCGCTGGCGGTCATGAAGCTGCTGTCCGACGACGCGAGAAAGGCGGCCACCGCCCCGATCTCCGCCGGATCGGCCATGCGCTGGAGTGGAGTCATCGCGCCGTAGGCCTTCTGGCCTTCCTCACCCAGCGCCTCCTTCGCGAGTTCGGTCGCCGTCGCCCCGGGTGACAGCACGTTGACCCGGATGCCGGTGCCCTTCAGGTCCTCTGCCCAGGTCCGCGCGAGATTGCGTACTGCCGCCTTGCTCGCGCTGTAGGCAGTGAATCCCGGGGCTCCCGTGGTGCCGGCGCTCGATCCGGTCAGGATGATCGAACCACCTGGGCCCATTAGCGGCAGCGCCTTCTGGACCGTGAAGATCGTGCCCTTCACATTGGTGTCGAAGGTCTCGTCGATGTGCTCGGCGGTGATCTGGCCGAGCGGAAGCGGGCTTCCCGCCCCGGCATTGGCAAAGACGATGTCGAGCGTTCCGCGCTCTGCCTTCACCGCGGCGTAGAGGCGATCAAGGTCGGCCTCATCCGAGACCGAGCCCTTCACCGCCCGCGCATTGGGACCGAGGTCCGCCACAGCGGCGTCAAGCGCCTCCTGCCGGCGGCCGAAGATGAAGACGAAGGCGCCCTCGTCGATGAAGCGCTTGGCTGCGGCGCGGCCGATGCCGGTAGCGCCGCCGGTGATCACGGCGGTCTTTCCATTCAGTCTGGTCATGTCATGCATCCTTCGTTTCGCCGTCATACGTTTTCGGCTGTACGGGGAGGTCCCCCGAGAGCTCCGATATGGGTTCGCCGAAGTCGGGCGGTGAGTGCGCAATCACGCACATCGCTGGTGCAAAAACGATCCAGCCGGATGATTAAGTGCCGCAACACTCGCGCACAGTGCGGCTCGGTGTGCTAGAACGGGCTTCGGAAGCCGCGCCGCGCGGCGCGGGAATGCACCATGATCGACTGGGACGACGTTCGCTACTTTCTTGCCGCCGCGCGCGGAGGCTCATTGCGGGCTGCCGCCAAGCGCCTCGGGGTGAACCACGCGACGGTGCTGCGACGCATCGCCCAGCTCGAGGAACGCCTCGGGGCGCAGATGTTCGAAAAGCTGCCTTCAGGCTACCGCCTGACGGCTGCGGGCGAGGAGGTCCTCCAGCTCGCGGAGCAGATGGAAGCCTCGTCGCACCAGTTGGAGACGCGCGTCTTCGGCCGCGACCAGAGCGTGCGCGGGCTGCTGCGGGTGACGTTGGCACCGACCCTTGCGACACACCTGCTGATGCCGGACTTCGCCGATTTCGCGCGTCTGCATCCTGATATCGAGATGGAAATCGTGTCGTCCGGCGAGCTGGCGAATCTGACCAACCGAGAGGCCGATGTGGCGATCCGCGTCGTTTACGACCGCAAAACCCTGCCGCTCAATCTTCACGGCCTGAAGGGACCGGATATATTCGGCGGCGTCTACATGTCCCGCGATCTGCTGGCCGCGTGGCGTGCGGGCGCGCCGGATCCCCTCCGGTGGATCGTCATAGGCATGCATGGCATCCCGGACTGGGTCCGCGAGGGTGAGGTTCGCACCACGGGGGTTGCGTTCAGGACCACGGACGGCGAGGCGCAGATCGCAGCGGTACGGCAAGGGCTCGGGATCACGACACTGCCGTGCTTCGTCGGAGATGCCGATCCCCTGTTGGTGAGGGTGCCGGGCACCGAACTGCACATGTACGGAACGCTCTGGCTTCTCACGCAGGGGGAGACACGTAAGACCAAGCGCGTGCGGCTCTTCACGGAGTTCGTATCCGGCAGGCTCGCCGCCTACGCTCCGCTTCTCACGGGGCTGTCCATATCGCGCGACTGACGCCCGGCAGGCCGCCGGCGACGCTTGCCGTCATCCGGCCTGAAGCCGCGCTGGGATTTTCATCCCGCGCGTCGCGAGATCAAGCCGGAACGTAGATCAACCTGATCACATCCTCGCCAATCCGGTCATGAGCCATCAGGCGGAGCGGCGGCCGAGGTCCGGCGAAATACGGCCGTCCGCCATCGCTGTCCTTGCCGCAGAGCTCAACCCACCCTCCGTCTTCCTCGGGCTTGAGCCTGGGATCCACGCCGGCCTCCATCAGCCACGGGCATGGATCCCAGGCTCAAGGTCTGGGATGACGGAGATTGGGGATGCGTTTTCCCCAAACACCCAGCGGATCGAACCGAAACCCGGCGCGAGAGCAATAGCAGACTTTGGTCGACGTCGGATGGTCCCTTTTCGTTGCCGCTCCATGGGAGTATTTTGCTCTCAAACTGTCTCAGCTTAACGGTGGAGAGTGCAGTGTTTGTGGACGGCAGTCGCACGTTCCGGCTCTTTTTGGCCGTCGCATCGTGTCAGATGACGTTCGCGCCACGATTAGGAGCGGCAGACGACGCCGTTACGATCGGCGGCGGAATGCTGAAGGGTGAGAGGTCGGGCACGGTCGTCAGCTTTAAAGGCATACCCTACGCGGCACCGCCGGTTGGTGACCTGAGATGGCGCAATCCGAGACCGATGAAGCCATGGAGCGGGACCAGGGATGCCCGCAATTTCGGCCCGTCCTGCATGCAGACCGACGACCTGCCGAAGTCAGAGGATTGTTTGACCCTCAATGTCTGGACACCCGTCAAGCGTTCCAGGACTCCGCTGCCGGTGATGGTTTGGATTTACGGCGGCGCTCTTGCCCATGGAAACACCCCTCAGTATCCCGGTGGTCAACTGGCCGCCCGCAGAGTCGTGTTCGTCAGCATGAACTACCGCATGGGCCGGCTGGGTTATTTTGCCCATCCAGCACTCATCAAGGAAGCCCCTGACGAGCCCGTCGGTAACTATGGTTACATGGACCAGCTTGCAGCCTTGAAATGGGTCCAGAAAAATATCGAAGCCTTCGGCGGCGATCCGAAGAAAGTGACGATATTCGGAGAGTCGGCCGGTGGCGGCTCGGTGATGGCGCATATGATATCGCCGTTGTCACGGGGGCTTTTCCGCGGCGCCATTCTACAGTCACCGGGTCTGCCTACCGCGCGTGCTGAAAGTACGCCTTTGTCACCTTTGAAAACAGCGGAGAAAACCGCGTTGGACTATGCGGCTTCCCTTGGAATCGATGGGAGCGATGCCGACGCTCTCACCGCCCTTCGGGCGCTGCCTGCGGAAAAGCTGACCGAAGGTGCATCGGCACAAGAGGTGCTGGCGGGAATGTCGACAGGGAAGCCCGTCATCGGCATCTCAGGCGCGATGATTGACGGACGGTTTTTGCTCGAAACGCCCGAAGCGGCTTTCGCGGCAGGCCGTCAAGCGCCGGTTCCCGTCATCGTCGGGACAAATAATCGAGATCTCGGTCTCGGTCAGGCCGCGACGAAAGATGATCTCTTCGCACTGTTCGGGAAGCATGCCGCCGAAGCCCGCACCCTCTACGATCCGGCCGGCCAACAGTCTGTCGATGAGCTGAAGCAGCAGGTTCTGGCCGACAAAACACTTGTCGAACCATCCCGCCATCTCGCTGACGAGATGATCCGCGCTGGTCAGCCGACGTGGTGGTATCGTTTCTCCTATGTCGCCGAGGCCCTCCGTAACGATCCGGCATGGAAAGGCACTCTGCACGGCTTCGAAATTCCGTATACGCTCAACATTCCAAACGCACTGGTGAAAGACAAGGTGACACCTGCCGATTGGGCCATGGCCACACTGGCGAGTGACTACTGGGTCGAATTTGCAACCAAGGGTGACCCCAATGGAGGCTCACGGCCAAAATGGCCTCACCACGACCCATCCGTCCAACGGGTCATGGACTTCACCAATCACGGCGCGATAGTAGGAGCAGATCCGCTGAAGCCCAGGCTCGACCTCTGGCAAAGATACTGGGAGGAAAAGAAGTGACGGGGTAAAGGCCATCACGCTTCCGCTTTTTGCGGAAAGTATTTCAACACCTGCCGTCAATTGTGCTTCGGCCGTCTATATGTTTCAAAGGTCATATGACCGACGATATCTCTCCGCGCTTGTTGGATCAGCGCATTCGAAACCGCTTCATCGAGCTGTTCGACTTCCTGTCAGAGGGCGACGAGGCTGTCAGGCATCTTGGATGGGCGGAATACTTCAACTGGTTCTTCGACTGGTTCCCCGATGAGGGGCCTATGCAGCCTCTCTCTGCGATGACCGATCGAGAAACCGAGGCTGCAGAAAGCGTTCTCGCGGCAATGCGTGACGCTTACAACGCTACTCCGCGTTTCATGACCGACGATGGCCTGATTTCGACGGGATGGCCGAAGCGAATTCAGCCGATCGCCAAACAGGCAGCCGACATTTTCCTCGTGCGCGGTCGCTTTGATGAGGACATCGTCGAGCCCGACAACGCCTAGAACAGCCGGCGTAAAGCCGGACGATTGGATCACGCCGAGGACTGCCCCTCACCCTAACCCTCTCCCCGTAAAAGACGGGGAGAGGGGACGTGCCACGCGAGACGTGGCGGGGAACGGAGAGGTCGCGGCATGTCCCTTCGCCCCGCGAGCGGGGAGAAGGTGGCGGCAGCCGGATGAGGGGCACGCGGCGATCTCTGAGCGGGGATTGTCGCATGTCGCGACTTTTCTTGAAAAACGATGCCGACACAACTGGGTGGAACACGATCGATGAAGATAGTTATCAGGCAGGGATCGGTGATGCCGGCCTTGAAGCGCGATCCAGATGATCCGGCTGTCCATCAATTTAACGATCGCGTCGGCAGAGAAGTTCTCAACCGTCGATCAGGTCCGGATGCGTCGCTGTCCTTGCTCCAAAGCTCACCCCCCGCTCCGTCCTCCTCGGGCTTGACCCGAGGATCCACTCTCGCCTCCGTCAGCCGTGGGCATGGATTCCAGGCTCAAGGCCTGGAATGACGGAGGTTGGGGCGGTCTTAGCCGGATCCCGAGGACGCCGTTGCCAAGGATCATTCGGCGCGGCACGCAGGGGTCGCTGTCGTCATCGAAGGCGCGGGGTTGTCGTTTCGATCGCGGGAAGGGAGGCGTCCACTGCGTGCCGCAGGAGAGCTGGTAGCGCGGCATTCTCACGTGCACTTTGCCGGGATCATACCAATCCGTAAGAATGCAGCCCTGGCCGTTCGACCGCCGCACTTTACCAAAATGTATAGTTCCAGCGAGGTCCCGGTGAGGTTTGGAGCGCAGGCTTGGCGCCATCATTGCCAAGTCGAGGTCAGCTCTTTCATGAACATGCGCGCCGCACCTGCCGCCCTAATGCCCGCCCTTCATCCGGTCAGCCTGAGGGTGAACACCTACCTGATCAATCTCGACCGGGCGCCCTTGCGCAGGTTTCGAATGGAGCGCCTGCTGGCAAGCTTCGGCCTTGCCTTCGAGCGCGTGGCGGCGGTCGATGGGGCGGGGCTGAGCCTGCCGCATCCGGACTTCGACGACGCAGCCTATCTCAGCCGGCACGGCCGCCGGCCGAACCCTTTCGAGATCGGCTGTTATCTCAGCCACGTCGAATGCGCCAAGCGCTTCCTCGGCAGCCATGCCGAGTTCGCGCTCATTCTGGAAGACGACCTCGATTTCGATGACGATCTGGCCGAGCTGCTCGAGGCCGCCCTTAAGCATCAGGCGCGCTGGGATATCCTGCGGCTGTCGACCGTCAATTCCGGGAAAAAGCACAAGGTGGAGCCGCTGACCGCGTCGCGCTCGCTCGCCATCGCGCTCACCCGCGAGAAGGGGTCCGGCGCCTATCTGATCAACCGCAAGGCGGCGGGCTGGATTGCCGGTGTGCTTGTCCCCATGCGCCTGCCCTATGATCTCGCCTTCGATCTGGAGTTCGATGATGGGCTGAGCGCCTGCTTCGTCGATCCGCTGCCGGTCAGCCAAAGGGCCGATCCCTGCTCCCAGATCCAGGCAGGGCTCTCGACCTATCGGCTTGGCCGCCGCCGGCCGTGGAGCGTGCTGCCGTATCGCGCCGCCGCCGAGCTGCGCCGCTTTGCGGCCCGCTTCAGCCGGCTCGCGGCATGGCGGATGCGTAATTAGCACCTGCCGCGGGCATCAGCGGGAAGCCGATCGAAACGATGAGGCCGGGATGATTGTCCGCCATGGTGATCTCAGCCGAATGCAGGTCCGCGATCGCCTTGACGAGGCTGAGCCCGAGGCCGCTTCCCGGCGTCGCGCGGCTCTTGTCGAGCCGGTAGAGACGCCGGAAGACCTTGTCCCTTTCGCCGGCGGGAATGCCGGGGCCGGTGTCGGCGACCGAGAGGGTGGCGCGGCCGCCCTGGCAGCGGAGCGAAACGGTGATACCGGTTCCGGCCGGGCAGTGGTTGATGGCGTTCTCCACCAGGTTGGCGATCATTTGCGTCAACAGATCGCGGTCGCCCCGGATGAGGGCGGGACAGCGCTCCGTGATATCAAGCGCCATCAGCGCGTCTTCGGCGACATCGACATAGACCTCGGAAATCACGGCAAGCACGGCGTCGATATCGGTTGCCTGGAAACGCTCCTTGCGGGCGCCGGCCTCGATCTGGGAAATGCGCAGCAGCGCCTCGAAGGTGGCGTTGATCCGGTCGCTCTCGTGTCTCGCTTCGTCAAGCAGCGCCGAAACATCCGCCTGCTGGTCGTTTCCGGCCACGGCGGCATCCAGCGTCAGGCGCAGCCTGTTCAGAGGCGTCTTCAGATCATGGGCGATATCGGCGCTCACCTGCCGCATACTCTCGACCAATCTCTGCAGCCGCTCCAGCGCCGCGTTGATCTGGATCGCCACCGTGTCGAGATCGTCGCCGTTTCCGGTGATGGCAATGCGGGCGTCGAGCGCGCCGTGGGAGACGTCGTTCATGGTGAGAGCGACCCGGTCCAGCCGCGCCTGGGCGCGAACGGCGAGAAAGACGCCGCCGCCGATCGCGGTCGCGACGACGATCGCGGCCGCCCATTCGAAGCTCACCAGCACGATCCGCAGCATCTCGTCGACATCGTTGAAGTTTTCCGCCACCACCAGGCTGTAGGGGCCGATGGTCGAGACCTGCATCCGGTAGCGTTCATGCCCCTTCAGCCCGACATCCCTGGAGGTGACGGTATAGACGCCGTTGGGGATGCGGGGTGCTGCGAAATTGCCGGCAAGCTTGCGCCCGCCTGCATCCGTCAGCGAATAAAGCCCGTCGGAGGTCGACTGGAAGCTCGCATAATTGTTCAGTGTATCGACCAGATCCTCGGTGTCACCGGGCTTGTAGGTCGAGACGATGAGCGAATTCATCTCGTGGAGCGACTGTTCGAGATCACGCTCAAGGCCGAGGCGCAGCATGTGGTAGATGATCGCGCCGCTCAGGATGAAGGTGACGACGAAGAGCACGCCGAAGGTGACGGCAAGCCGGAACGGCGTGCTCCGGCGCAAGCTAGAGCATGATGCCGAAAAGTGTGCGCGGTTTTCGGACGATATCATGCTCTTACTCTTTAAATTGCGAACAGGATTTGAGATTTTCAGGCCGATGGGCCTGAAATCATCCTGTTCGAGGCGCATGCAGGCTGTATCCGGTGTTGCGGACCGTGTGCAGAAGTTGGACCTGGAACGGCTTGTCGACCTTGGCCCTGAGGCGGCTGATATGGGTTTCGACGACGCTGGTCTTCGGATCGAAGTGGAAATCCCAGACTCGCTCCAGCAGCATCGTCTTGGTGATGACCCGGCCTTCGCCGCGCATCAGCACCTCGAGCAGGGTGAATTCGCGCGGCTGCAGCTCGATCACCTGGCCGGCGCGGCGGGCCTCCCGCCGGATCAGATCGAGCTCGAGATCGGCAACCTTCAGCACTGTCCGCTGCTCCTGCACCGGCGGCCGCCGGCCAAGCGCATTCACCCGCGCCATCAACTCGGAAAAGGCAAAGGGCTTGACGAGATAATCGTCGCCGCCTGCCTCGAGCCCCTCGACCCGATCGTCGACGCCGCCGATCGATGTCAGGAACAGCGCCGATGTGCCGACCTTGGCAGCCCTCAGTGAACGCACGATCGCCAGGCCATCGAGACCGGGCAGCATGCGATCGACGACGATGACGTCATAGGCCTCGCGCTGCGCCTGAAACAGCCCATCGCGGCCGTCGCCAACCACGTCACAGACATGCCCGGCCTCGGAAAAACCCTTGGCGATATAATCGGATGTTTTCCGGTCGTCCTCGATAAGCAGGATTCGCATCAGCCCGATCGTTCCCGACATGCCTGGGGTGAGATCTAACCGAAAGGACGGCTCGGCCACAACTTACGGATTGGTAAGGTGATGGGCGGGGGAGCGGCTTCTGACGCAACCGTGTCGCCACCCGCCCTCGTCCTTCGAGGCTCCGGCCTATGGCCTGCGCACCTCAGGATGAGGGCTGGTCGTGGTGCTTGGCTCGGGCTGCCGGCGCATCTTGCCCCTGCGCTTCCCGTTGAACCAGGCTGCAACTTCTCTCCAGCCTCATCCTGAGGTGCCCCAAAGGGGCCTCGAAGGACGGGGCTGGCCTGCCGCCTCTCGCTCCGGTTGGCTGCGAAGCCAGTCTGAAAGATATGTCGATTTTCACGGTTGTTGCCGGTGTACTTGCCGCAGAGCTCACCCCACCCTCCGTCTTCCTCGGGCTTGACCCGAGGATCCACGCCGGCATTCATCAGCAGCGGGCAATGGATCCCAGGCTCAAGGCCTGGGATGACGGAGGGTGGGGGGAAGCGTGTCGCCATGCTCCACCCGCCGTTCTCTATGGCGAGGAAACCATAAGACCGGGAACCTCCTCCTCGAGCGTTTGCAATCCGTCTTGGCGGGTGAAATTTCCGCGCTACCTTTGCACACGGCAAAGGAGGAAGACGATGAAGATGCGGAAGTTCACGATCGCCGACGCGTCGTTGGAGCGTTCCCCCGGACAGGAGGCAGACATCTCCGTCGGCAATCTGGTCGACGAGCGGCATGGGGGGCCGATTACCATCGGCTATGGACGCTACGCGCCCGGCCAGAGCCTCACCGAGACCATGGCGGTTGATGACGTCATGATCGTTCTGGACGGCCGGCTTTCGGTCTCGACGGACGGGGAAACGGTAACCGCCGGCCCCGGCGAGATCGTCTACATGCCCAAAGGTGAAACGGTGACCATCCGCTCGCACGAGGAGGGGGCGCTCACCGCCTATGTCACCTATCCGCATTGGCGGCCGGCGCACGCGTAAGACCCGGCCTGCGACATCATCGGCCAATTCCGCGGCCGCACAAGGTCTCGCCGCTTCTCTGCTTAAGGTCAATGCTTCAACCCTCCTTGCGACGTGCAAGGAGGGTTGAACTCAAGGCCGGTTAGATCGTTCGCCGATACCGGTCGCGCTCCTGCGCGATCTGCTCAGGGGCGTATGGATCGAGCGTATCGTCGAACCGGGTCCAGCCCTGCTCGTTATAGGCACGCCGACGTTCGATCGGGTCGACCCAGTTTGAACCTTGGAGAATAGCCTGCGCCTCGGAGGCGCGGGCGTCGTCGACCTTGGCGGTGACCAGGCTGCCGCCGCGGCGGACACCTTCGGCATAGAGGTGAGCATCATCTTCCGGGACGCCTGAGTCGGTGAGGGCGCCGATCAGGCCGCCAGCGGCACCGCCGGCGACGGCGCCGGCGACGGCCCCGGCCGCAGTCGCGGCAAGCCAGCCTGCGGCAACCACCGGCCCGACACCGGGAATGGCCATCAGGCCCAATCCGGTCAGCAGGCCGCCAGCGCCGCCGACGGCAGCGCCAATGCCGGCGCCGGTCGCGGCATCCTCGCCAACGTCAGAGTCGCGATCGATGCGGCCAGCCTTGTTGGAGACGATGCTGATGTCGTTTGAGGGAATGCCTGCCGCTTCCAATTTGCTGACGGCGGAGCGAGCGTCCGAATGGTCGTCGAAAAGTCCGGTTACAGTTCTCATCATGTTTCTCCCTGGGGGTTACTTGGCGACGATGTTGCCTTGATAATCGAGGGCAATGGCGACGGCTTTCCCGTCCTTCATGCCGGCGGCCATCCAGATCCCCTTGTCGTCGAGCTTGAGATCCTTGACGTCGGTGTAACCCGCTTCCGTAATGCGATCCTTCGCCTGGGCTTCGGTGAAGCTGTTGGCGCCCTCAACCGGCGCAGTCGGATTTTTGGTATCCGGGGTTGCAACCGCAGGTGTATTTCCATCCGGAGATGGAGCCGGTGTTGTCTGGGCAAGGGCTGCAACGGCAGACGCGCAGAGAATGGTCGCCGCAAAGACGATTTTCTTCATAGGTGTTTTCTCCATTTTGCGGATCACATGACGATCCATGCGCTGAAAACACGCAAGGGAGTTCTTTGTTCCCGAAGATTATGCGATTGATTTTTCTAAATATAAGCCAACGCGGCGCGCTGCGGGGTCATTCTCTGCGGTGCCGTGGCAATGTAAGCAGACAGTAACGGGGGAAGGTAACCGACGATCCACGGGCGCCTTGAAGAAACCTCTCGGAGTGAGACCGGCCTTTTAACTCCTAAAGTTGTGCTGCTGATAAATGTTGGGAGTGGGCAGCGCGGAGCCGCTCTCCTGCCGGCACGTCGTGCGGGTGACGGATGCGGCCCCGGCGATGTCAGTGACTTCACGGAATACGGGCGATGACCTTTATCTCGAAGTCGAAGCCGGCGAGCCAGTTGACGCCGATGGCCGTCCAGTTCGGGTAGGGTGGCTTGCTGAAAATCTCCTGCTTGACCGCCATGATCGTTCCGAACTGGTTTTCGGGGTCGGTGTGGAAAGTGGTGACGTCGACGATATCATCCAGCGTGGCGCCGGCGGCAGTCAGCGTGGCCTTCAGGTTTTCAAAGGCGAGCCGCACTTGCTGTTCGAAATCGGGTTCGGGCGTTCCGTCCGGACGGCTGCCGACCTGTCCGGACACAAACAAAAGATCACCGGATCGGATCGCGGCGGAATAGCCGTGCTTCTCGTAAAGCGCGTGCCGGTCGGCCGGAAAGATTGCTTCGCGTTTTGTCATTCTGATCTCTCTTCTTGTTGACAACGACCGTTGAGCGCGACGTATCGCTTCACATCTCGCGCCCCATTTGATATACGGTTCGTATGTGAAATGCATGAGATGCGCATCGTATGTCAAGTCCATATACGCTTCGTATATGAAATTGAGGGATCGAATGGTTAGGAAACGCAGCGAAACGATGCAGGAAAACCGCGGCAAGCTGATCGCGGCGGCGCGCAAGAGCTTTGCGGAAAAGGGGTATTCGGCAGCATCGATGGATGAGTTGACGGCTGACGTCGGTCTGACACGGGGCGCGCTCTACCACAATTTTGGAGACAAGCGCGGGCTGCTGGCGGCGGTTGTCGATCAGATCGACACCGAGATGGCGGTGCGCGCTCAAGAGATTGGCGCGCGCTCGGGCGACGATTGGCAGGGCCTGCTTGCCGAGGGTGCGGCCTATATCGAGATGGCGCTCAATCCGGAAGTCCAGCGCATCGTCCTGCTCGACGGACCTGCGGTGCTGGGTGATCCCTCGCAGTGGCCGAGCCAGAACAATTGTCTGCAGGTGACCAAGAGCACGGTGGAGCGCCTGATCGCCCAAGGCATCCTCAAGCCGCTTGACGCGGAGGCGGCGGCCCGATTGCTGAGCGGCGCGGCTCTCAATGCGGCTCTCTGGATCGCCGCCAGCGAAGATCCGCAGGGCGTGCTGCCAAAGGCGGTCGAGGCTTTTCGGGCCTTGGCAGCAGGTCTGCTGGTGGAGCGTTTGTGATCTGCCCAGGGCCAAAGTCGAGCGAAGGGACGTTCACCGCAGTAACGGCGAAAGTGGCTCCTTCGCCTTACTCGCTCTTCGAAGCGAGAGAAGGGAAGCGGCACGGTCTTGATCGGTGGTCGTCGGTTTATGTTCACCACCAGAAACACTGGGCGAGGAAGCCGATGGCGTAGGATGGGCCTGCGAAGCTGAAGGATTGCAGTTAGTGGGCGAAGGGGGCTCCCACCGTGCGACCTATGCGGATCACACTAGTCAAACCAACAAAGCTGTACCTCGGAGCCGCCCTAGGGGAAGGCCAGCGTGATTTCAGGGGTTCCCGCGGTGTGATATTTTCTTGAGAAGCGTTAACAAGGTTCCGCTGGATTGCCCGGTGTGACGGCGATACGCGCGACCCGAATGGCCGTGTTACGGTCCATTCTTGATCGAGAGAGGATGGCAAGCCATGGAAGCCGCAGAACTACGATATAATTGGGCTGATCCCGACGTCTACGAGACATTCATAGGCCGCTGGAGCGAACACCTGGCAAGCCCATTTCTCACACGTGCCAATATTGCTCCGGGCAGTCGCGTGCTCGATGTAGCATGTGGGACAGGTGTGTTGTCGAAAGCACTGGCCGAGGCGGGAGCGCTTGTGATCGGTGTTGACGCATCGGAGGGATACCTGGAAGGAGCCCGCCGTCGACGATCCCACCCCAATATCGCCTATGAACACGGCGATGTCCGGCACATGCGGTTCGACACTAACTTTTTCGATGCGACCGTTTCCACGCTGGCCCTGGACGTTATCCCGGAAATTGAACAGGTAGTTGCCGAGATGAAGCGCGTGACCCGTCCAGGCGGCGTGGTCGCGTCCGCCGTTACTCAGTTCTTGGGCGGCATGCCCGCCTTCGATCTCGTCATCAACACCGGCGCCGTGCTTGAGACCGACTTCGCCAGGCTGAGATCCATGCGGGCGGGGCGCCAGCTCTTCTGGCCTAATGGTCAGGCGACGTTGTGGCGGAAGATCGGCCTCGTCGACGTGACGGAGATTCCCGTTGTCGTGGATTGCGAGTATGCGTCCTTCGCGGATTATTGGGCTACGTTCACCGACGGCCCAGGCAGCATCACAAGCATATTGATGGCACTTTCGGACGACGCCCGCGGTTCGATCGAACAGCATGTTCGTGCCGGGTATCTGGTTGGCTTGCCCGATGGACCCCGGTCATTTCCCATGATGTTCCGTGTGGTGCGTGGCTTGGTCCCAGCCTGATTTTGGAGAGCATGCAATGGGCCTGCGAGGGCCCGGTGTGGGCCGTTCCCAGACCTTAACCCCTCGGGTTGATCATCAGCTGACGTTCCTCGGCGGCCAAAAAGCTGCCAAGCCGCTAACGGCCCTAACCGGTCATTGGCCGTCGCAGAAATCAGCTGCGAAACTCCACCTTTTGCGACAGAGTTTTGCGGCGAGGATCCTCGAACGCTTTCAGGAAAGACCGGAGTGTCGCAAAAGTCAGGAGTTGCGCGATAACGCAATAGCCATCGCGAAACAGACTTGCGAATCGCATAAGTGTGTGCTTATGTGTATGCATGATCGAGAATGATATTTTCCGAGCCTTGGCTGACCCGACCCGCCGCGCGATCTTCGAGAAGCTGGCGGCGGGCGGCATGAACGCCAGTGCCCTGCGTGAGGGCATGGAGATCAGCCAGCCGGCAATGTCGCAACACCTCTCGGTTTTGCGGAGCGCAAAGCTCGTGAGGGAAGAACGGCAGGGGCGTTTCGTGAATTACGAAGTCGATCCGGACGGGCTGGCTCTCATCGCACAATGGTTGGCGAAATATCGCGCCTACTGGCCTGCCCGCATCGAAGCTCTCAAGGTCTTGCTGAAGGATATGGACCAATGAACGTTGGAAAGGCCAAGGAGCAGAAAAACGGCATCGAACTGGAATTCGATCTGGATGAACCGCCGCAAAAGGTCTGGCGTGCAATCAGCATTCCGGAATTTCGAGAAAACTGGTTGCCGAAAGACGCTTTAGCCGATCCCACCCCGGCCACGATCACACCTGGCGAGGAAGTCCGTTATAGCCTGCGCGACGACGCTCCACCTTTCCTTGAAAGCACGGTGACGTTCACGATCGTCCCGAACGCGACCGGCGGCACCCGCCTGCGCATTATCCACGAGCTGACCGACGCGAGGCTTGACCGGATGGCGGCAACGGCCGCGAACAGCAACGGTCCACCCCTCATGCTCGCCGCCTGACGCGGCAAGCTCTCCCCTTTGATTTCTGCAAGATTGGAGTTCGCCGATGCGCGAAGCGATGCAACTCGTCCCTATGGTCATAGAACAATCCAGCAGAGGGGAACGGTCTTTTGACATTTACTCCCGCCTTCTGCGCGAACGCATCATCTTCCTCAACGGCGAGGTCAACGATAGCGTTTCCGCTCTGGTCTGCGCGCAGTTACTGTTCCTCGAGGCCGAGAATCCAAAGAAGCCGATCAATCTTTACATCAATTCTCCGGGCGGCGTCGTGACCAGCGGCCTCGCCATGTACGACACCATGCGCTTTATCCGCGCGCCAGTTCATACGCTTTGCATGGGCACAGCCCGTTCCATGGGATCGTTCCTGTTGATGGCAGGCGAGGCCGGCGGAAGAGCTGCTTTGCCCAATGCCAGTATCCTCATTCACCAGCCATCCGGTGGTTTCCAAGGGCAGGCTTCCGACATGATGATACATGCCGAAGAAATTCTGAAGACCAAGCAGCGCATGACGCGGCTCTACGCGGAGCATTGCGGACGCTCCTATGAAGACTTTGAGCGCGGGATGGATCGCGACCGCTTCATGACGGCGGAAGAAGCATTGGAATGGGGTATTATCGACCGCATTCTAACGGTTCGGGAAAACACGGACAGCCTATAGACAGTTTCACGGACGCAAAGAGTCCAGACAGGGCGGAACCGTTGCTGCGGCTATCGGTTAATCCGCTGAGGTCGCGGCGTGCCAATCGGACGTGACGGAGATGGTGAACGCACCGGTTTTTCCGATTTCTCGGTGCGGGCGGAAACGCCAGGAGAGCACCTTACCCGTTCGCCGCGATCTCATCCCGCACAGCAGGATTTCGCGATGATCGAACCGCCAACCAGGGCCACACATCGATCGCTTTCTGCTGAGCGCGGAAGCCCCCGCCTGCCCATCAAAGGCGGGTGGAACAGGCGAGCGATCATGCGCCGTGTGGATCGATCAGAGGAGGAGAAGGTCATGAGCAAAAATAATTGGAAGGCCGGGCTTCGCGCCAAGCTCGAGCATCTCGTCGACGACTGCGTTGTGGCCGGGGCCAGGCAGCAGGACGTCTTCGATGCGATCATCAAAGAGATCGGCAATCTGCGCGCAGCCCTTGAGCGCGATCCCGACCCCGCGGACGACGACACTGCCGTCATAGAGGAGCCTGCGAACGACTGGCCCGCGGCCGACAGATGACCCGAAGCCGATCGGGGAGGGGCCGCGACCTCTTGGGG
>NZ_WUEN01000026.1:0-32858 GCF_010668065.1 Rhizobium leguminosarum
CCTTCCCAAGGGGGCATGGAGGCGCGCCATCGCTGCGGCGCCGGTTCTATCTGCCGAAGGGACCCCTTTATCTGAGGAATCCGCCCGCATGGTCGAGCTGACACCCTATTTCGCACCCTTCGACCGCTTTTTGACACGATTTGACTTCATCTTTGCCAATAGGCTTTCGGCGGTTTTCGCGACGGCGCCCTATGCGAGGCTGCCTTTAAGAAGTATTGACGGAAAAACCATCTGACTTGGGGGATCGCCTTGGCAATCGCACGGCGCAACCCTATGTTAGAAACGAATAAGACGGTCGCCATGAGGCGGCTGTTCCATGCTGGGGAGTTCAATGAACCCTAACTTACGTAATTTCGCCTTGTGGGCGATCATCGCGCTTCTGCTGATCGCCCTTTTCAGTATGTTCCAGACGGCGCCGGCACAGACGGGCTCCCGCGAAATCCCTTATTCGCAGTTTCTGCGTGAGGTCGATGCGGGTCGTGTGAAGGACGTCGTGGTCACGGGCAACCGTCTCTCCGGAAGCTATGTTGAAAATGGCACCACCTTCCAGACCTATTCGCCAGTGATCGACGACAGTCTCCTCGATCGCCTGCAGTCGAAGAATGTCCTGGTTTCCGCCCGTCCTGAAACGGACGGCTCTTCGGGTTTCCTCAGCTATCTCGGCACGCTTTTGCCGATGCTTCTGATTCTCGGCGTCTGGCTGTTCTTCATGCGGCAGATGCAGGGCGGTTCACGCGGCGCGATGGGCTTCGGCAAATCCAAGGCCAAGCTGCTCACCGAAGCGCATGGCCGCGTGACTTTCGAAGACGTTGCCGGTGTCGACGAAGCCAAGCAGGATCTCGAGGAAATCGTCGAATTCCTGCGTGATCCGCAGAAGTTCCAGCGTCTCGGCGGCAAGATCCCGCGCGGCGTGCTGCTCGTCGGTCCTCCGGGCACCGGCAAGACGCTGCTCGCCCGCTCGGTTGCCGGCGAAGCCAATGTGCCCTTCTTCACGATTTCAGGTTCCGACTTCGTCGAAATGTTCGTTGGTGTCGGTGCAAGCCGTGTGCGCGATATGTTCGAGCAGGCGAAGAAGAATGCGCCCTGCATCATCTTCATCGACGAAATCGATGCCGTCGGCCGTCATCGCGGCGCCGGTCTCGGCGGCGGTAATGACGAACGCGAGCAGACGCTGAACCAGCTGCTGGTCGAAATGGATGGCTTCGAGGCGAATGAAGGCGTGATCCTGATCGCCGCTACCAACCGTCCCGACGTTCTCGATCCGGCGCTGCTGCGTCCCGGTCGTTTCGACCGTCAGGTCGTGGTGCCGAACCCCGACATCGTCGGCCGCGAGCGCATTCTCAAGGTGCATGCCCGCAACGTTCCGCTGGCGCCGAATGTCGATCTCAAGATCCTCGCCCGCGGTACGCCCGGTTTTTCCGGTGCTGATCTGATGAACCTCGTCAACGAAGCCGCCCTCATGGCCGCCCGCCGCAACAAGCGCGTCGTCACCATGCAGGAATTCGAGGACGCCAAGGACAAGATCATGATGGGCGCCGAGCGCCGTTCCTCGGCGATGACCGAGGCGGAAAAGAAGCTCACCGCTTACCATGAGGCCGGACACGCCATGACCGCGCTCAATGTCGCCGTCGCCGATCCGCTGCACAAGGCGACGATCATTCCGCGCGGCCGTGCGCTCGGCATGGTCATGCAGCTTCCCGAGGGCGACCGCTACTCGATGAGCTACAAGTGGATGGTCTCACGCCTCTGCATCATGATGGGCGGCCGCGTTGCCGAAGAGCTCACCTTCGGCAAGGAGAACATTACCTCGGGTGCCTCCTCCGACATCGAGCAGGCCACGAAGCTTGCCCGCGCCATGGTCACGCAGTGGGGCTTTTCCGATCAGCTCGGTCAGGTCGCCTATGGCGAGAACCAGCAGGAAGTCTTCCTCGGCCACTCGGTTTCGCAGTCGAAGAATGTTTCGGAAGCAACCGCGCAGAAGATCGACAATGAAGTGCGCCGCCTGATCGACGAAGCCTATACGCAGGCCCGGACGATCCTGACGGAAAAGCACGACGAATTCGTCGTGCTTGCCGAAGGTCTGCTCGAATACGAGACGCTGACCGGCGAAGAGATCAAGGCGCTGATCCGCGGCGAAAAGCCTTCCCGCGATCTCGGTGATGATTCGCCGCCAAGCCGCGGCTCAGCCGTTCCGAAGGCCGGCGCACGGCCTGCCACCAAGGGTGACGAGCCCGAAGGCGGCCTCGAACCGCAGCCGCATTGAACAGCGGCACTACCTTGAACAAGGCCGGATTTCCGAAGTGGGAGATCCGGCCTTTTCCATTGGTAACGGGATATAATCATTTTTCTTGCTAATTTACGTGCCGTTCGCCGCATTTTGTGGCATTCCGCTGAATTGAGGCAAGCATGAATCACGCTGCTGGATTGACGACAATCCACCGAAGCCGGATTCGCTTGGAACGGTGCGCTGCCTTGAATGGCGCGCGGAAAGCACAGGAGTGCAGATGAAAAGACGCTATTTCGGTACCGACGGCATTCGCGGCCAATCCAACGTCTTCCCGATGACGCCGGATCTCGCCATGCGGGTCGGCATTGCCGCCGGCACGATCTTCCGCCGCGGCAACCACCGCCACCGCGTCGTCATCGGCAAGGATACGCGCCTTTCCGGCTATATGCTGGAGAACGCCATGGTCGCGGGCTTCACGGCCGCAGGCCTCGATGCCTTTATTCTCGGCCCGATCCCGACACCAGCTGTTGCCATGCTGACGCGCTCGCTGCGCGCTGATCTCGGCGTGATGATCTCGGCTTCGCACAATCCTTACGAGGATAACGGCATCAAGCTCTTCGGCCCTGACGGCTATAAGCTTTCAGACGACATCGAGGCCGAGATCGAGGACCTGCTCGAAAAGGACCTGAACGCGCAGCTTGCCAAATCCGACGATATCGGCCGCGCCAAGCGCGTCGACGGGGTGCATGACCGCTATATCGAACATGCCAAGCGCACGCTGCCGCGCGACGTGACGCTGCAGGGCCTGAGGATTGCCATCGATTGCGCCAATGGGGCTGCCTATAAGGTGGCGCCGGCCGTGCTCTGGGAGCTCGGCGCCGAGGTCGTCACCATCGGCAACGAGCCGAACGGCACCAACATCAATCTCAATTGCGGCTCCACCAGCCCCGTCGCGTTGCAGAAGAAGGTCGACGAGGTGCGCGCCGATATCGGCATCGCGCTCGATGGCGATGCGGACCGCGTCATCATCGTCGACGAGAACGGCTCGATCGTCGACGGTGACCAGCTGATGGCCGTCATCGCCGAGAGCTGGGCCGAGAGCCAGCAGCTGCGCGGCAACGGTATCGTTGCGACCGTCATGTCCAATCTCGGCCTCGAGCGTTTCCTCGAGGACAAGGGCCTCGGCCTTGCCCGGACGAAGGTCGGTGACCGTTATGTCGTCGAGCATATGCGCCAGCACAATTACAATGTCGGCGGCGAGCAGTCCGGCCACATCGTGCTTTCGGATTACGGCACGACCGGCGACGGTCTCGTCGCGGCGCTGCAGATCCTGGCCGCGGTCAAGCGCACCGGAAGGACTGTCAGCGAGGTCTGCCGCCGCTTCGAGCCGGTGCCGCAGCTGCTGCGTAATGTCCGCATCAGCGGTGGCAAGCCGCTGGAGGATATCCAGGTGCAGAAGGCGATCGCCGATGCCGAAGCTGAGCTTGCCAGGAACGGCCGCCTCGTCATCCGCCCTTCGGGCACCGAGCCGCTGATCCGCGTCATGGCCGAGGGTGACGACCGCGCCCAGATCGAGCGCATCGTCAACGAGCTGATCGGTACGATCTCGAACGTCCGGACCGCCGCCTGATTTTTCGGGACGAAATGTCAAAAGCCGGTACGCAAGTGCCGGCTTTTTCGTTATTGCGCCTTCGGTTCGAAGATCCATTCCGGATCGACTTCCCGCCGAAACCGTTTCCGCCCTTCCGACGACAATATGTCAGTGACTTGCCAGCTTGGTTTCCGGTAGGGAGCAAGCGTCGGCAGCCGCATCCCCGGAAATTTGCCGGTGCCTTGGTGACAGCGCTGTCAACCTCCACACGCGGATGCTACACGGCGGCGGTTGCATTCAAAGGAAATATCATGAAAAAATTGGTGCGCCTGCTGCTGACGATCGCTCTCGCATTCGTCGTCTTTACCGGTTTCCGCTGGTACCGCTACATCACCAACACCGACAGCCCTTATGATGAAATCGGCATCACGCTCAACAATGCCATGCCGGGCCCGATCAATGCCTGGGGCTGCGCCAAACTCAAAACGACCTTTGGCACCTCCTTGCCACCATACGGCTGCGCTGACGAAAACGCGACCCAGTGGAAGTAACAGCAAGATTTGTCGATTGGAGCAGCCGATCGATCTGACGGGGCGGGGTTCTTGGCGTTGCGGCTGGTGGTCTTCGGCAGATCCGGGGCTGTCAGCCTTTGGCCGAGTTTCACCATATCGAGGAACTTGCCCCGCCAATCTCTCTCTTAACGTTTCTTCCCATTTATAGTTAAGCAGCTTTTAACGTTTCCAATTCATTATCCATACGAAGCGTACCAGATTGGCGGCGATTGAGCCTGCCGATGCAACGGGATTTTGGAGTGGGATCCATGAAAAGAAGCTTGTCCGGCATCTTCGCCGCATTGTTGATTGCGACAAACGCCTATTCCGCGGACTTCGCTCCTGCCGAGCCTATCCCGGAGCAGCCGCCTGAGGTGACGGTCACCGAAGCGACCGGCTGGTATCTGCGCGGCGATGTCGGCTATGCCTTCACCGATCTGCGCGGCGCCCGCTATTTCCAGGGCAGCAATGCTACGGAAGTCGATTTCGACCGTGCCGACCTGGACGACGCATGGACGGTCGGCGGCGGTGTCGGTTATCAGATCAACAGCTATCTGCGCACCGATCTGACCTTCGACTATCTCACCCAGGCGGATTTCAAGGGCTCGACGGTTGGGCAGTGCGGCTTTCCGCTGGTGGATTGCACCTCGAGCGACCGCTCTTCGCTGACAGCCTATACGCTGCTCGCCAACGCCTATGTCGATCTCGGCACCTATGGCTACGTCACGCCTTATGTCGGCGCTGGTATCGGTGGTTCTTACGTGAAGTGGAAGAACCTGCGCAACGTCGCCTGCGCCGATGACGGCAGCTTCTGCGACGACCAGGTCACCCATGGCGGCAAGGGCAACTGGCGCTTTACCTACGCCCTGATGGCCGGCGCCTCGATCGACGTGACCTGCAACGTCAAGGCCGATGTCGGCTATCGCTACCTGCATATCGACGGCGGCAACATGTTCGGCTATGCCGACAATGGCGGCCCGGGTCGCGACAAGGGTCTCAGCGTTCACGAAGCCCGCGTCGGTGCCCGCTATCTCTTCGGGGGCTGCGCCCAGGCGAGCTACGAACCGCCGCCGGAAATCCCGCTGCAGCAGCCTGTCTACAAGTAAGTCCGATCTCCCTGACACCAGAAGCCGCCCCCAACCGGGCGGCTTTTCGTATTGCGGCCCTACCGCTCTGCGTCAAAATATGTTCCCCCCGCGACACTTCGATCTTGACTATGTCGCGCCGGATCCATACACACGGCGGCGGGACACCCTTCCCCAACGAAGGGCTTTCTATCTGAGAGGATAGCATCATGGCGAAGACCGCAAAGCCGGACATCCGTCCGCACAATACCCATTTTTCTTCTGGCCCCTGCTCGAAGCGCCCCGGTTGGTCGCTCGAAGCCCTTTCCGACGCGGCCCTTGGCCGTTCGCACCGCGCGAAGGTCGGCAAGGCCAAGCTCAAGCAGGCCATCGACCTTACCCGTGAAATTCTCGAAGTGCCGGCGGATTACCGCATCGGCATCGTTCCGGCGTCCGACACCGGCGCCGTCGAAATGGCGCTCTGGTCGCTGCTCGGCGAACGCGGCGTCGATATGCTCGCCTGGGAAAGCTTCGGCGCCGGCTGGGTCACCGATGTCGTCAAGCAGCTGAAGCTCAAGGATGTGCGCAAGCTCGAAGCCGGTTACGGCGAGCTTCCCGATCTCTCCGCCGTCGATTTCGACCGTGATGTCGTCTTCACCTGGAACGGCACCACCTCGGGCGTGCGCGTGCCGAATGCCGATTTCATCCCTGATAACCGCAAGGGCTTGACGATCTGCGACGCCACCTCGGCCGCTTTCGCGCAGGCACTCGATTTCGCCAAGCTCGACGTCGTCACCTTCTCCTGGCAGAAGGTTCTGGGCGGCGAGGGCGCGCACGGTGTCATCATTCTTTCGCCGCGCGCCGTCGAGCGTCTGCTCACCTATACGCCGGCCTGGCCGTTGCCGAAGATCTTCCGCATGACCTCGGGCGGCAAGCTGACGGAAGGTATCTTCCAGGGCGAGACGATCAACACGCCGTCGATGCTCTGCGTCGAGGACTATATCGATGCGCTTGTCTGGGCCAAGCAACTCGGCGGCCTCAAGGGGCTGATCGCGCGTGCCGACGCCAATGCCAAGGTCATCCACGATTTCGTCACGGCTAACGACTGGATCGCCAATCTCGCCGTCAAGGCGGAAACGGCCTCCAACACCTCCGTCTGCCTGAAGATCGTCGACAAGGACATCGCAGCGCTTGACGACGACGGCCAGGCGAATTTCGCCAAGGGCCTGGTCGGCCTCCTGGAAAAGGAAGGTGTCGCCTATGACGTCGGCCATTATCGCGACGCGCCGTCCGGCCTACGCATCTGGGCCGGCGCCACGATCGAGGCATCCGACATGCAGAAGCTGATGCCCTGGCTTTCCTGGGCCTTCGAAACGCAGAAGGCACAGCTTAATCAGGCTGCTGCCTGAGGCGATCGCATCCGGCTCCGCCATAGGGCGGAGCCCAGCATTTCCGATTTTACTCATCGCTGAACACTTTTGAAGGAGGCCCTCATGGCACCTCGCGTTCTCGTATCCGACGAATTGTCGGAAACCGCCGTCCAGATTTTTCGCGACCGCGGCGTCGAAGTCGATTTCGAACCGCAGCTCGGCAAGGACAAAGACCGTCTGCTCGAAGTCATCGGCAAGTATGATGGCCTGGCCATCCGCTCCGCCACCAAGGTGACGGAAAAGATCATCGAGGGGGCGACGAACCTCAAGGTCGTCGGCCGTGCCGGCATCGGCGTCGACAATGTCGATATTCCGGCCGCCTCGCGCCGCGGCATCATCGTCATGAACACGCCCTTCGGCAACTCGATCACGACGGCCGAACATGCGATCGCGCTGATGTTCGCCGTCGCCCGCCAGCTTCCGGCAGCCGATACCTCGACGCAGGCCGGCAAGTGGGAGAAGTCGAAGTTCATGGGCGTCGAGATCACCGGCAAGACGCTCGGCGTCATCGGCGCCGGCAATATCGGCTCGATCGTCTGCGCCCGGGCCATCGGCCTGAAGATGCACGTCGTCGCCTACGATCCGTTCCTCTCCAAGGAGCGCGCCGAAGAGATGGGCGTCACCAAGGTCGAGCTGGAAGAGCTTTTCGCCCGCGCCGACTTCATCACCCTGCATGTGCCGATGACCGACAAGACGCGCGGCATCCTCAACAAGGAAGCACTGGCGAAGACCAAGCCCGGCGTGCGCATCATCAACTGCGCCCGCGGCGGCCTGGTCGATGAGGCAGCGCTTGCCGAGGCGATCAAGTCGGGCCATGTCGCGGGTGCCGCCTTCGACGTGTTCGAGGTCGAGCCCGCCAAGGAAAGCCCGCTCTTCGGCCTGCCGAACGTCGTCTGCACGCCGCATCTCGGCGCCTCGACGACCGAGGCTCAGGAGAACGTCGCTTTGCAGGTCGCCGAACAGATGGCGGATTACCTTGTCAATGGTGCGGTCTCCAACGCCATCAACATGCCGTCGATCACGGCTGAGGAAGCGCCGATCCTGAAGCCCTTCATCCGTCTCGCCGACGTTCTCGGCGCCTTCGTCGGCCAGGTCACCGAAGAGCCGATCAAGGAAATCGAAATTCTCTATGACGGCATCACCGCCAACATGAACACCCGGGCGCTGACGAGCGCCGTGCTCGCCGGCCTCATCCGCCCGCAGGTCGCCGACGTCAACATGGTTTCGGCGCCGATCATGATCAAGGAAAAGGGCATCGTGCTTTCCGAGGTCAAGCGCGACAAGACAGGTGTCTTCGACGGCTATATCAAGCTGACAGTGAAGACTGAAAGCATGACGCGCTCGGTTGCCGGTACGGTGTTTTCGGACGGCAAGCCGCGCTTCATCCAGATCAAGGGCATCAACCTCGATGCCGATGTCGGCTCGCACATGATCTACATCACCAATACCGACGTTCCCGGCATGATCGGCTTCATCGGCACGACGCTTGGTGCTGCCGGCGTCAACATCGCCAACTTCCAACTCGGCCGTGACAAGCAGGGCGGCGACGCCATCGCGCTGCTCTATGTCGACGGCAAGGTTGATGACGCCGTGCTTGCTGAGTTGACCGCCCACCAGGCGGTTCGCCAGGCAAAGCCGCTGACCTTCAATATCGACTGAGTTTCCTTCTCTGGATCTCGATCAAGGAAGAACGAAAAACCCGGCGCGGGAAACGGCGCCGGGTTTTCTCCGTGTCAGGAACCAATGAATTTAGTGGTGCCGTCGTTTCCGGCGGAGGATTTTGCCGAAACGGGCGACATCGTCTTCAGCCTTCGTGCGGTGAAGGAAGGCGAGCCTGCTGCCGTCGAGACCTTGGAAGAATTCGTCCCAGGAAATCTCTTCCTGCGTTTCAGAGGAAAAATCGACGCGGACGGTTTCGCTGTCCGGTGCGTTCTTGATCCGGGCGGGATGGCCGCCGCGCTCCTCGATCCAGTGTCTGATCTTGCTGTAATCCGTCGTCGTGCCGAACCTGCCCATGAAACCCTCCTCAGCAATTCGAATGCGACTTCGATGCCCAAAAACGGACGATCGAGCGAATTGTTCCATGGTGCCTCAAATATTTTATCGAGGACCGAGATCGCGATGGCGAACCGCCGCTTTTGCACATTCTGAAGGCGAAAGCCTAAAGTTTAACCCTGAGTATGATTCTGATTTTATTTAACTTTTCCCAGTATATCCCTGTCATCGGCATCAACCGCACGCGAATTTCCATGGCCCCCTTGCAGAAGACCGAGCAGACCGAAGCACCGAATGACGACTTCCGGTCATTGTTTGCAACGCATCCGTCGGCGATGTGGGTCTATGATCCGGTATCGCTGCACTTTCTCATCGTCAACGAGGCGGCGGCAGCACTTTACGGCTATGGCGCGGACGAGTACCGGCGCATGACGGTTCTGGATATCCGCCCTGAGCATGAGCGGGAACGGATGAGCGACGCCGTCAGCGGCCGTACCGACATGGAAAAGGCGGAACGCTGGGTTCACCTCAAGGCGAGCGGCGAGACCTTCGAAGTGCTGACCTATGGCCGAGAAGTGCGTTTCGAGGGGCGGGCCGCAATCCTAGCGATCGTGCAGGACCGCACCGAGGTCAACGCCGCCAGACGCCAGATGAGCGATACGCGCTCGCTTCTCGACAGCATCGTCGACAACCTGCCGGTCGGCGTCTTCGTCAAGGACATGGAAGCGGACGGGCTTTACGTTCTCTTCAACGAGGCCTGCAGCGACATCGTCGGCATGAGGGCGGAGCAGGTGGTCGGCCAAACCGACCGGTCGCTGTTTCCTCCCAGTCAGACAGACGCCTTTCGCGAGCAGGATCGCCGGGCCTTCGAAGCCAATGCGACGATCAGCTTCGAGGAGACCATGCTACGCGCCGATGGCGTGCCGCGCATCCTGCGCACCGTCAAGCGCGCCCTGCCGACGCCGGAGGGCCATGCGCCGCGCTATCTGCTCGGCATCTCGCAGGACGTGACGGAGGAGCGCACCGTCGAGGCAAAGCTTGCCCATCTCGCCATGCACGATTCGCTCACCGGCCTGCCGAACCGGGCGGCATTTTCCAACCATATCAACCAGCGGGCGGTCGAAGCGACCGCCGACAGCGCGATCGCGCTGCTTTATATCGACGTCGATCACTTCAAGCATATCAACGACAGCAAGGGACATGCCGCCGGCGACGCGCTGCTTTGCCAAGTGTCGGAGCGGCTGCTGCAGCTGGCGGAGGAGGGTGATCTCGTCGCTCGTCTCGGCGGCGACGAATTCGCCGTCGTGCTGGAGCTCGACGAGCCGGAGCGGGCCGGGCGTTTTGCGCAACGGCTGCTCAAGGCGCTGAGCCATGCCTTCGATCTCGACGGCGCCCGGGAGCATGTCACCTGCAGTATCGGCATCGCCTTGGCGCCCGATCATGCCGGCGACGCGGATGTGCTGATGCGGCACGCGGATCTGGCGCTCTATGCTGCCAAGGAGAGTGGGCGCTCGACCTATCGTTTCTACGAGACGGAGATGCGGCTTGCCGCCCAACGTCGGCACGTGATGACCGCCGAGCTGTGGGAGGCGCTGGAGAAGCGCCAGTTCGAGCTGCATTACCAGCCGATCGTGCAGCTCGACAATGACGGCATCGGCGGCTTCGAGGCGCTGATCCGCTGGCGCCACCCCAAGCGCGGGCTGGTGGCGCCGATGGAATTCATTCCGCTTGCCGAGGAAACCGGCCTCATCGTGCCGATCGGCGACTGGGTGATCCGGGAAGCCTGCCGCGCGGCCGCCGGCTGGCCCGCCCGTCTGAGGATCGCCGTCAATCTCTCCGTCAGCCAGTTTCGGCATGCGAGCCTGCTTTCGACCGTGGTAGCGGCGCTCGACGAGACCGGTCTCAATGCCGACCGGCTTGAAATCGAAATCACCGAGTCCGTATTCCTGACTGATGCCGACCAAAGTCTGCCGCGGCTGCGTGCATTGAAGGAACTCGGCGTCCGCATCGCCATCGACGATTTCGGCACCGGTTATTCGTCGCTGAGTTATCTCCGGTCCTTCCCCTTCGACAAGATCAAGCTCGACCGCAGCTTCGTTTCGGGCATCGAGACGGATGCCGGCAATCTCGCCATCGTGCGCGCCGTCGTCGGCATCGGCTCCGGCTTCAACGCGACGACGCTGGCCGAAGGGATCGAGACGGAAGAGCAGTTGCAGAAGCTGCGCGCGGAGGGCTTCAGTGAGGTGCAGGGTTATCTGTTCGGCCGGCCGATGCCACAGCACGAGGCGGAGGCGCTGATCCACGGCCGCGCGCTGAAGGCCGCTTCGTCTCGCAGATAGAAGTGCTTGCGCGTCAGCTGGGATCAGCCGTCCGGCAGAGGCATGCCGCCCGATGCCATCAAGCATTCGTCATTTTGAGAAGGGGGGCAGAGGCGGCATAATCGTCGCGGGCTGGAAAGGAGAATGTCTATGAAACGCTTTTCATTCTCGACGATCGGACTGGCGCTCGTAACCGCCATCATCGCCAATCCGGGCATCGCATTCGCCTGCAACAAGCTGATCGGCACCTGAGCCGCACCCCCGCTCGAGGGCGCGGTTTCGGCTGCGCCTTCTCTTCACGCGGGAATGCGAAATATCGGTGACTGAAGGCTGCCCCTTGCGCCCAAGGACAATCCTTTCTATATCGGTGCCTCATCGAGAGACGGCGGCCGATCCCGCCGGAGATCAGCAATCCGCCTCAATTGCAGCGCAAGGGCGGATCGTGACCGCGCAGAATTGGCACCATCGTTGAACACACTGGATTTTGACAAGAAGCCGGAAGAGACACGCGTCGTCGTCGCCATGTCGGGCGGCGTCGATTCATCCGTCGTGGCCGGCCTTCTCAAACAGCAGGGTTACGATGTGCTCGGCATCACGCTGCAGCTTTACGATCATGGCGCCGCCGTTCACCGCGCCGGCTCCTGTTGCGCCGGCCAGGATATCGACGATGCGCGCCGCGTTTGCGAAACGCTCGGCATTCCGCATTACGTGCTCGATTACGAAAAGCGCTTTCGTGAGACGGTGATCAACCCCTTCGCCGAAAGCTATGTGGCGGGCGAAACGCCGATCCCTTGCGTTTCCTGCAACCAGACCGTCAAATTCGCCGATCTTCTGGCGACCGCCAAGGAGCTTGGCGCCGATGCGCTGGCGACCGGCCACTATATCCGCTCGGGACGGAATCCTTCGCCGGACAATCCCGGCCGCCGCGCGCTTTTTCGCCCGGCCGATGCCGACCGCGACCAGAGCTATTTCCTCTTTGCCACGACGCAGGAACAGATCGATTATCTCCGCTTTCCTCTGGGCGGTCTGCCGAAGGCCGAGACCCGCAGGCTCGCCGAAGAGATGGGCCTCGTCGTTGCCCAGAAGGCCGACAGCCAGGACATCTGCTTCGTGCCGCAGGGCAAATATTCCGACGTCATCACCAAGCTGAAGCCGAATGCGGCGCTTGCCGGTGAGATCGTTCATCTCGATGGCCGCGTGCTCGGCAGTCATGAGGGCATCCTGCACTTCACGATCGGCCAGCGCCGCGGCATCGGCATCGCCACCGGCGAGCCGCTCTATGTCGTCTTTCTTGACGCCCGCTCGCGCCGCGTCATCGTCGGGCCGAAAGAGGCGCTGGAAACGCACCGCGTCTACTTGCGTGACGTCAACTGGCTGGGTGACGAGACGCTTGCGGAAGCCGCCGCCGGCAAGGGCTTTGCCTGCTACGCCAAGGTCCGCTCGACGAGGGCGCCGGCGCCCGCCGTGCTGCATATCGATGCAACCGGCACCTATGTCGACCTGACGGTCGGCGAGGCGGGCATCGCGCCCGGCCAGGCCTGCGCGCTTTATTCCGCGCCCGGCGACAACGCCCGCGTCTTCGGTGGCGGTTTCATCGAACGCTCCGAGCGCGAACCTTCGGCGGAAGCCTGCCTGAAGGCCCTTCTGGCCAGCCCCGTCGCCGCCTGAAACCCATCGGAAAGGGGAGGCGGCAAAGCCCACCGTTTTTCTCGATCATGCGCTTGACACAAAGCCGAAGCGCACCTTATAAGCCGCTCATCCCACGAACCGGCATCGCTTCGCGAGCGGGTATCGTTGACCAGTGGCGGAGTAGCTCAGTAGGTCAGAGCAGAGGAATCATAATCCTTGTGTCGGGGGTTCAAATCCCTCCTCCGCTACCATCTCTTCATTGAAGAATTAGCGATTTTTGCAGCTCGATTTTGAGCTGGTCCCTATGTCCGTGATAGCACATTGGTGGCAGCGCCAAACGTGGCGGCGAGGGGACAAAACCAGTTCGTCCCCTGATCTGCAGCATTTCCGCGAACGGCGAGGGCAGGCCTATCTGTAGAGCGTCAGAAGCAACAGAGGCATCTTCGTCGCCCAAAGGTGGGATGCGACAGCGATAATAATAGCCCATACGGCGAGCGAGAACATGACCGCCGCTAACCTGATCCCGACTGGCTGCATCATTTCCTCCATCCCAGCATAACCGTGCCTCCTCGCACGATCCAATGCTAGCAAGATCCAGGCCCGTCAGCTATCGCAAGAAATTGGTACCCAGATAGCCGCCGCAGAGCGCAGTCGGTGAAGGCGCACAGATTTCGGTGATGCGGCGCCCTTTCCCCATCCATCAAACGATGAAATGAAAGTTGTCGTATTGCGCGCCGTAATAATCCGGGCCGCTCGTTTCGTTGATGACGGGTTCGGTGTCGAGCACGAGAGAGTCGATTTCGCCGTAGGCGCTGAGATCGATCACTTGCGGGTCATGAATGCTGTCGGCGGTGACGTTGACCGTGACCAAGAATACGGTATCGCCGTCCAGCTTACCTTCGATCGTCAGAACGTTGTCATACTCCGATGTGCCGTTTGCGACACTGAATTGCTCGATCTGAAAGTTGCCGCCATCGGCGGCTTGGATGGGTGTCCAGAACACGCCTCCTCCCAGATAGTGGTTGCCATCCGCTTCTTCCCGCACAGAAGCGTCGTCACCATCGTACCAGGCGCCCCAATCGAAGCCTTTGTAGCCAGTTGGGAAGTCACTTTGGCCAACATCCTCGAAGTTGGCGAACACATCGCCGCGTTCCGGTAGATCTATTGCGATACTGAATGCGCCGACGTCGGTGGCGCCTTTGCCGTCTGATATCTTGAAGGTGAATTTTTCGACCAGCTCATCTCCCGGTCCGAGCGCTGCGACCACCGGGTTGGAGTGATCGAGCGCGTAGGTGTAGCTGCCGTCGGAGTAAACGGTGAGCGTACCATACTCTCCTTCGATCGTCGTGCTTGTGGCCGGGGATCCATTGGCCGGTTGCGGAATGCGCTGTCCATTCACGAAATTGAGGCGTACCGCATCTCCGTCGACATCGGTGGAACTGGTATTTTCGAGGATGTCGCCGCTAATCGGGTCGTTGATATCGAAAACAGGCAAGTATACGTCACCTGCGACCGGCTTGTGGTTTGCCATTTCTACCTCCCGTGTGATTTTCTGTTCGACTATGCAACCCTATCGGGTATCTGGCAACCGAAATTGAGGGAGCGTCAAAGCAATTCCGCCCGTCAACGTCACACATTCCGGTCGATTACAGCTCAACTGTTCAAGTAAAGGGAGCGGCATAAACGTCGATCCTGTTTAAGAACCAGGATTTACGTCTGGTCTTACGTTGCTGCCGCTTCATCAATCATGGTGTTTCTCGCCTTTTCAGGCGATCCGTCAATTCGGCCAGCGGAAAACTTTCAGCCATGATAATAATGACCGGTCAATCATGACGTCGTCATGACGATATACTGCATGAATTGCTCGGCGCGCCAAGAGCAATCTTGAAGGCGAAAGGGGAGCAATCAGCAGAGCCTGAGCTTCTGCCGATCATCCCATCAATGCAGGCCGCCGACCCCGAGCAGACTCTCGACAGCCTCGTGATCGCTGGTGAGATTTTCCGGCGTTCCGGTCCAGGCCAGTCTTCCCCGTTCGAGAATGACGACCTGATCGGCGAAATCGAGCGCGCTCTGGATGCGCTGCTCGACCAGCAGGATGGTCATGTCTCCCGTCTTGGCGAGGTCGGTGAAGGCCGCCATCAGTTCCTCGCAGATAACGGGCGCGAGGCCCTCCAGCGGTTCGTCGAGCAGCAGGACGGACGGGCGGCCGAGAATGGTGCGGGCCGTGGAGAGCATCTGCTGCTCGCCGCCGGAGAGCTGGCTGCCGAGATTGCGGCGGCGCTCCTTCAGGCGCGGGAACATCGCATAGGCTTCCTCCAGCGCCGTCTTCGGTCGCGCCTTCAAGCCGACGAATAGGTTTTCTTCGACCGTCAGCGTTGGGAAGACGCAGCGTGCCTGCGGCACATATCCGAGGCCCTTGTGCGCGCGTGCAGCACTCGGTGCCGTCGTGACATCCGAATCGCCGAGGCGGATGCTACCCTCGTATCGCCTGGTCTGCCCGGCAAGCGTTGCCAGCAGCGTGGTCTTGCCCATGCCGTTGCGGCCGAGCACGGCAAGCCGGGCGCCTGCCGGCACGGAGAAGGAAATGCCTTCGAGCACTCTCGTCGGCCCATATCCGGCTGACAGATTTTCGACCTCAAGCGATATGGCTGGCATTGGCATAGCTCCCGAGATAGGCCTCGCGCACGCGCGCATCCTTGGTGACGTCATCAGGCAGGCCATCGAAGATGATCGTGCCTGATGCAAGCACGATGACGCGTTTGGCAAAACGGAAGACGAGATCCATGTCGTGTTCGATCATTAAGACGGCGAGATCGGCGGGCAGATCGGCCAGCGCCTGCTCGATGCGGCCGGTATCGCTCTGCGGCACGCCGGCCGCCGGCTCGTCGAGCAGCAGCACTTTCGGCTTCAGCGCCAGCGCCACGGCGATCTCGAGAAGTCGCTGCTGGCCATAGGCGATTTCGCTGACCTTGCGATGCATCAGGAAAGCCAGTCCGAGTTTTCCAAGGAGATCATCGACCTCGGCCATGACATCGGGCATGCGCAGGAAATTGCCGAACATGTGCCCGGTCTTTCCATCGCGCTGAAGGACGGCAAGTCCCACATGTTCGGCCGGCGTCATGTCCTGGAAGAGCCGCGTCACCTGAAAGGAGCGGACAAGGCCGCGTCTGACCCTGCCGATCGCATCGACCTTCGTCACCACCTCGCCGCTGAGACGAACCTCGCCGGAATCGGGCGATAGATTGCCGGTCACGAGGTTGACGAAGGTGGTCTTGCCGGCGCCGTTCGGGCCGATCAGCGCGATGCGATCGCCAGGCGACATCGTGAGCGAGACATTATTGGTGACGGCAAGGCCGCCGAAGGCTTTCTTGAGATTGGCGACTTCGAAGACCGGGCTCATGAGCGCTGCTCCCTGCGGCGGCCAACGAAGGCCGCGGCCGTGCCATAGAGACCTTTCGGCGCAAAGAGCACGACGGCGATCAGCAGCGCGCCGACCATGGTCAGCCAATGGAAGGGATTGGCGGCGGAGACATAGTCCTCGAAGAGCATGAAGATGACAGTGCCGGAAAGTGCCCCGAAGAGAGAACCGGTGCCGCCGAGGACCAGCATCACAAGCGCTTCGGCCGACTGCGTGAAAGACAGGCTGTCGAGGCCGACGACCTGTGTCGAAATAGCGTTCAAGGCGCCGCCGACACCGGCAACGGCGCCGGAGATCGCGTACATCCTGATGAGAGCTGCCTTCGGCGAAGCGCCCATGGCGCGGATGCGCAGCGGGTCCTGCTTGATGGCGCGGCAGAGCATGCCGAAGGGCGAGCGAACCAGGACCCTCAGCAGCACGAAGACGATCAGCAGCAGCGCCATTCCGAAGAAGAAGGCGGTGTGACCATAGAGATCGAATTCGAAGAGGCCGAAGACCGGGTCCGGCGCAATGCCGGAAAGTCCGTCGCTGCCGCCTGTCCAGGACGAGGCCTTGTTGGCGAATTCATGGAAGAGGTTGATCAGCGCAATCGACAGCACCAGCTGCGGCAGTCCATGCGCACGCAGGATGATGGCGCCGCAGAGCAACCCGGCAACCGCGCCGCCTGATATGCCGGCCAGCATCATCAGCAGCGGATCATTGATGCCGTAATGCGCCGACAGGATCCCGGCGGCATAGGCGCCGGAGCCGAAAAGTGCTGCATGGCCGAGCGTTGCGACGCCGCAATAACCGGTCACGAGATCGAGCGACAGGACGAGCAGCGCGATCGTGATCATCCGGGTCAGAAGGGCGAGATTATCGGGGAAGGCGAAATAGCCGATCGCGGCAATGGCTATGATGACCGCTATTCCGATAAGATCGCGGCCGATAAAGCCGCGACGATGCTGTAGACCTTCGTTTTCGTCGTTCATGACAAGCGCCATCTTACTTCGCCCTTCCGGCAAGGCCGCGCGGGAAGACGCAGATGATTGCGATCACGGCGAGATAGAAGAAGAATTCGCCGAATTCCGGCATGAGATACCGTCCTGTGGTATCGATCGCGCCCAGCAGCAGGCAGGCGATCAGTGCACCTGGAATGGAGCCCGCGCCGCCGACGGAGACGACGACCAGGAAGGTCACCATGTAGCGCAGCGCGTAATAGGGTTCGACGGGCAGGAGTTCGGCCCCGACCACGCCGCCGAAGGCCGCAAGCCCGACGGCAACGGCAAAACTCACCGCATAGATGATCTCGGTGCGCACGCCGAGTGCCGCAGCCATTGCCGCATCATCGACGGAGGCGCGCAGCTTGACGCCGAAGCCCGTCCTGTCGATCGTAAACCAGAGGGCGAGCGCCACGGCGAGGCCGCAGAGGATGACGAAAAGCCGGTGAACGGGAATGGTGCGGAAGCCAAGATCGGCTGACCCCTGCAGCGCACCGGCAAGCGGTATGGTCTTCAGCGTCGGCCCCATGACATAATTGGCGATGCCGATGACGCAGAAGGTGATGCCGATGGTCATCAGCACCTGGGTCAGTTCCGGCGCGCCATAGATCCGGCGGTAGAGAAAACGCTCGATCGGAATGGCGACGATGATGGTGATGACAACGGCGGCGATGATCGCCGCGGCATAACCAAGGCCAAGGTCGCGGGCGACATAGGAGGCGATATAGCCGCCGATCATTGCGAAGGCGCCATGGGCGAGGTTGACGACACGCATCAGCCCCATGGTCACCGAAAGGCCGATCGATATCACGAACAGCACCATGCCATAGGCAAGGGCGTCGACGGCTATGCTGAAGACTGTCTGCATGGAAATACCTTGCTTCGATGCGGCGGGCTTGGCCTGATCGCAGGCCAAGCCCGTCACTATCTTGACGCTCGATGTTACTTGACGGCGGCGAGGCCCGGATCGCCCTGCTTCTCAAAAGTCTGGACCTCCTTGTTGATGTAGGTCCCGTCATCGGCTTTCGTCACTTCGCGCAGATAGATGTTCTGCGTGATGTGACGGCTTTCCGGATCGATCGAAACCGGGCCGCGCGGGCTTGTCCAGGCAAGGCCCTTGACCGCATCGACGGCCTTCTCAGCATCCTGCTTGCCGCCCGTCGCCTCGATCATCTTGTAGATGACATACATGCCGTCATAGGCGCTGACTGAGGGGAAGGAGAGTTCGGCCTTGTTGCCGATCGCTTTGGTTGCCGCCTCCACAAAAGCCTTGTTCTCGGGAGAATCGTGCGACACGGCATAGTGGAAGGTCGTCTGGATGCCGAGTGCGGCATCGCCGAGCGCCGGCAGATCGGATTCCTGGGTCAGGTCACCCGGCGCGAAGAACTTGATGCCGGCAGCCTTCAGGCCATTGTCGTTGTAAGCCTTGACGAAGCCGAGCGTCGTAGGACCTGACGGCAGGAAGGCGAACACGCCCTCAGCGCCGGAATCCTTGATGCGCTGCATGATCGGGCTGAAATCGTTGGTCGCAAGCGGCATGCGGATCGCCTCGACCACCTGACCGCCTGCCTTTTCGAAGCCGGCCTTGAAGGCGTTCTCGGCGTCGATGCCGGGGCCGTAATCGCTGACGACCGAAATCACCTTCTTGACGCCGGCATCGAAGGCGACCTTGGCGATCGGCGTCGAGGTCTGCCAGGTGGTAAACGAGGTGCGGACGACGAGCGGGCTTTTGGTCACGATCGCCGAGGTGGCGGCGTTCATGATGACCATTGGCACATTGCCCTGCTTCAAGATCGGCGTCACCGCCATGGCATCGGGCGTAAAGTAGAAGCCCGCAAGATACTGGACCTTTTCCTTGACGATCAGTTCCTGCGCCAGCGCCTTGGATTGGGCGGGATCGGCCTGCGGCACATCGCGATAGACGATCTCGACGGTGTCGCTGCCGACCGTGTTGCCGTTGACCGCCATATAGGCGTCGATGCCGGCCTTGAAGTTCTTGCCCTGGAGCGCGAACGGACCGGAGAACGGCCCGATGACGCCGACTTTGATGGTGTCGGCATAGGCGCTCGTGCCCATGGCGACTGCCGCAATGGCGGCCAGAAATAGTTTCTTCATTCTCTCTCTCCCTTTTTGGCGCACTCCAGCGCCGTATTCGTTAGCTGCTGGAAATTTAGCGCTAACCTGTCATGCGAAATGGTGATGTAAAATGAAATAAGTACCGTAATCCATAACTGTACAATTATGATTGTGTATCGAAGAGCGGAACTATCGGCGGCCGGTTCTACGGTCGAATTCTGGTCCATGGCCCACCTCAGACAACCCTATCAGAATGGCAGTCCCACATAATTCTCCGCAAGCGCCGTCGAGGCGGCGCGGGAGTGGGTGAGATAGTCGAGCTCCGCCTCCTGGATCTTCTGGTCAAAATCCCCGGTATCCGGAAAACGATGCATCATCGTCGTCATCCACCAGGAAAACCGCACGGCTTTCCACACACGGGCGAGCGCCTTTTGCGAGTAGGCGTCGATGCCACTATTCGAGCCTTCGCGATAATGCTCGATCAGCCCGGAGAAAAGATAATGAACGTCGCTGGCGGCAAGGTTCAAACCCTTGGCGCCGGTCGGGGGGACGATATGGGCGGCGTCGCCGACCAGGAAAAGCCGGCCGAAACGCATCGGTTCGGCGACGAAAGAGCGCAGCGGCGCGATCGATTTCTCGAAGGACGGCGCGGTCGGCAAGGCCTCGGCGTGATGCACCGGCAGACGCCGTCTCAACTCGTCCCAGAAGCGATCGTCGCTCCAGTTCTCGATCTTCTCGTCGAGCGCGCATTGGATGTAGTAGCGGCTGCGGGTCGCCGAGCGCATCGAACAGAGCGCAAAGCCCCTTGGATGGTTGGCGTAGATCAGTTCATGGCTGACGGGCGCCACATCGGCAAGCACCCCCAGCCAGCCGAAGGGATAGACCTTCTCGAAACTCCTGATCGCCCGTTCCGGGACGGCCTTGCGGCTGGCGCCGTGAAACCCGTCGCAGCCGGGGATGAAATCGCAATCGATGCGCTTGGCAACACCGTCTTTCACATAGGTGACGAAGGGAGAATGGCCGTCGAAATCATGCGGCGCGACATCGACGGCATCGTAGATCGACAGGGAGCCGCTTTCTTCGCGCCGCTCCATGAGATCGCGCGTCACTTCGGTTTGCCCATAAACCGTGACGCGCCTGCCGCCGGTTAGTTCGTGGAGGTCGATGCGATGGTCGCGTCCGTCGAAGGCCAGCGAGAAGCCGTCATGCGGCAGGCCTTCGGCATGCAGCCTCGCGCCTGATTTGGCCTGATCCAGCAGCCCGACGGTGCCTTCCTCCAGAACGCCGGCACGAACCCGGCCGAGGATGTAGTCCTTGTTCACACGATCGAGAATGACATTGTCGATGCCGGCTTCGGTCAGAAGCTGGCCGAGCAGCAGGCCGGATGGTCCCGAACCGATGATGGCGACCTGCGTTCGCAAATGCTTCCTCCCTGCATTTTTGCGTTTTGCCAGATTCTGCCGTGTCGTCCTTGCTGCAGCAATGGACATCCCGACCGAAAAATTGCACTAATCGAACATTGGTGCGGGAGGAGCCCTATGAGCAGACATGTCCCTACTTATGAACTCTACGGTGAGAATACCGGGCGAAAGCCCGATTTTTGGTTGCATTGCGAAACAATTCGCTCCCGCAGCAGCTTGCATCACTGGGAGATTCGCCCGCACCGTCACGAGAGTTTCTTTCAGATATTGTACATCGAAGGCGGTTCGGGCGATGCGATCTTCGGCGAAAAGAGCCATGCCATCCGTCCGCCGGCCATCATCACCGTGCCGCCCGGGCTCAATCACGGCTTTCGTTTTTCACGCGATATCGACGGCCTGGTGATCACCCTGTTGAGATCGCATCTCAGCCATCCGCCCGGCGACCGAAGCCATCTCGGCGAATGGCTGGCGGCGCCGCATCTGACGCCGCTCGATCCCGATAATGCCGAGGCTGCCTATGTCATGCAGACGTTGAGGCGGCTGGGCGACGAATTCGAAAACCGCCGCAGCGGCCGCAACGAGGCCTTGGCCGCCTATGTCGCCTTGGCGCTGCGGCTGACGGCGAGGATTTCCCATGAGGGGAATGCGCACGAGCTTCCGGCAAACGAGAACGAGCGGCGGATGGAAATGCTGAGCGAGCTCATCCAGCAACATTTCCGATCACACAAGCCCGCGTCCTTCTACGCCAGGGAGCTTGGGCTTTCGCCGACACATCTCACCCGTATCGTCCGGTCGATGACCGGCAATACTCCCCATGAATTGATCGCCGGCAAACTCGTCGAAGAGGCGAAACGCCAGCTGGTTTTTACGCTGGGCAGCGTTCAGGAGATCGGGTTTCGGCTCGGCTTTGCCGATCCCGCCTATTTCTCGCGCTTCTTCGTTAAATATACCGGAGAAACGCCGCGGGTCTGGCGCATGAAAGAAAAGGTTCGGCTTGAAGGTGTATAGGCCACCCGCAAGGGTTGCCCGGTGCAACTTCCTTACCAGGCTTCGACGCCCTCCTCCGTCTTGCGGGCGCGTTCGCCGGCGTGGGTCTCGTATGCGTCTCGTTCCTCAGCTGACTTGACGGCATCGTCTGAGCCATCCGGCTGGGCTTCGGGCGTCATGTAGAAGGCGAGCACCTTTTCCAGCCGGGCGGCGGTGAGCGTGGCAGCGAAACTTTTCATGTCGTTTCCTCGGTAGATGGCCCTGAAGCTTGCCTAGATGCATAGCTTACGATGCGACCTTCCAGGAACAGTGCGCCGATGGTTTTCACCAACTTTAGACGTTGCTTGACGATTGCTCCCGCCGGATGGTCTTCGCCGACCAGTTCCGCGCGATTCCGTTTGGTTTTCGCTTCACGCCGTCGGCCATGTCCAGTTCCGCACCTCCGGCATGTCCTCGCCATATTCGCGGACATAGTCGTGATGTTCCGCAAGCTTGTGACGGAAGGCGGCGAGCGCTTCTCCTGCTTTTTCCTTCAGGCCCGGGACACGCTCGATCGCTTCGATGGCGAGGTGGAAGCGGTCGAGTTCGTTGAGGACGGTCATGTCGAAGGGGGTCGTCGTCGTGCCTTCCTCGATGAAGCCGCGGACGTGGATGTTGCGGTGGTTGGTGCGTTTATAGGTCAGGCGGTGGATGAGATAGGGATAGCCGTGATAGGCGAAAATGACAGGCTTGTCGGCGGTGAAGATCGCATCGAATGCCTCGTCGGTCAGGCCGTGCGGATGCTGATCCCTGGATTGCAGTGCCAGGAGATCGACGACGTTGACGGTGCGGATCTTCAGTTCCGGAATGGCCCGGCGCAGCAGGTCGACGGCAGCAAGCGTCTCCATGGTTGGCACATCGCCGGCGCAGGCCATGACGAGATCGGGCAGGATGGTGTCGTCCTCGTTGCTTGCCCAGTGCCAGATGCCGATGCCGGCCTCGCAATGTTTCACCGCGTCATCCATCGATAGCCATTGCGGCTCCGGCTGCTTGCCGGCGACGATGACGTTGATGCGGTCATAGGTACGCAGGCAATGGTCGCCGACCCAGAGCAGGGTGTTGGCATCCGGCGGCAGGTAGATGCGGACGATATCGGCTTTCTTATTGGCGACGAGGTCGACGAAGCCGGGATCCTGATGGCTGAAGCCGTTGTGGTCCTGACGCCAGACATGGGAGGTCAGCAGGTAATTCAGCGACGAGATCGGCTTTCTCCACTCGAGTTCCCGCGTCACCTTCAGCCATTTGGCGTGCTGGTTGAACATGGAATCGATGATGTGGATGAAGGCCTCGTAGCAGGAGAACAGGCCGTGCCGGCCGGTCAGCAGGTAGCCTTCCAGCCAGCCCTGGCAGAGATGTTCGCTCAGCACCTCCATGACACGTCCATCTCGGGACAAGTGGACGTCGTAGGGTTCGATACGCTGCATCCAGACACGGTCGGTGACTTCGAACACGCTGCCGAGGCGGTTCGATTCCGTCTCGTCCGGGCCGAAGATACGGAAATTGGCGGCATCGGCGTTGCGCTTCATCGTGTCGCGCAGATAATGGCCGAGGATTTCCGTCGATTGCACCATGGCGCTGCCGCGCTTGCCGATATCGACCGCATAGTCGCGGATATCGGGAACATCGAGTTCCTTGCGCAGCAAGCCGCCATTGGCGTGCGGATTGGCGCCCATGCGGCGCTCGCCGACAGGGGCTAGCGCCCGCAGCTCGGGTTTAAGCCGGCCGTCGTTGCCGAACAGGTCCTCCGGATCATAGCCGCGCATCCAGTCCTCGAGGATCTTGCGATGCCCTTCATTCTCGCGGCAGTTGGAGACCGGCACCTGGTGGGCGCGCCAGAAGCCTTCGACCTTCTTGCCGTCGACTTCCTTCGGTCCTGTCCAGCCCTTCGGGCTGCGCAGCACGATCATCGGCCAGCGCGGGCAGATATCGGGCGCCTTGCCATTGCGGGCTTCCTCCTGGATTTCGCGAATGCGGTCGAAAACCCTGTCGAAGGTTGCGGCCATCTGCTGGTGCATGTCGCGCGGCTCGTGACCCTCGACGAAGAAGGGCTCGTAGCCATAGCCTTCAAAGAGGCTCTGCAAATCCTCGTGACTGGTGCGGCCAAGAATGGTCGGATTGGCGATCTTGTAGCCGTTCAGATGCAGGATCGGCAGCACGGCGCCATCCCGGGCAGGGTTCAGAAACTTGTTGGAATGCCAGCTCGCAGCCAGTGGCCCGGTTTCGGCTTCGCCGTCGCCGATGACGCAGGCAACGATCAGGTGGGGATTGTCGAAGGCGGCGCCATAGGCATGGACGAGGGCGTAACCGAGCTCGCCGCCCTCGTGGATCGAGCCCGGTGTTTCGGGTGCCGCATGGCTCGGAATGCCGCCGGGGAAGGAGAATTGCCGGAAGAGCTTGCGCATGCCCTCCGCGTCCTCGGAAATATCGGGATAGATCTCGCTGTAGATGCCTTCGAGATAGGTGTTGGCGACCATGCCCGGCCCGCCATGGCCGGGGCCACACATATAGATGATATCGAGGTCGCGAGCGCGGATGAGACGATTCAGATGCGCATAGATGAAGTTGAGGCCGGGTGTCGTGCCCCAATGGCCGAGCAGGCGGGGCTTGATGTGCTCTGGTTTCAGCGGCTCGCGCAGCAGCGGATTGGCCAGCAGATAGATCTGGCCGATGGAGAGATAATTGGCGGCGCGCCAATAGCGGTCGATCAGCGTGAGTTCGGCATCGTTAAGGGCGGCGGTCGAGACATGCTTTTCCATGGGTTTCTCCCGTTCGAAAACGTCTTCAACGTCAATTGTACCGGCCGATGCCGGCAAGCTGTTGATCTGGATCAGCCACTGCCAAGAAGGGACAGCGCCTCCTCGGCGATGATCTGCTCCTCATCGGTGGCGATGATATGGGCGGCGATGCCGCTTTCCGGCGTGCTAATCGTGAAGTCATTGGCAGCATTGGCCTTTTCGTCGATTGCAAAGCCAAGCCAGGACAGCCGCCTGGCCACGCCTGCGCGGATCTCCGGCTGATGCTCGCCGATGCCGGCGGTGAAGACGATGGCGTCAAGGCCACCAAGCGTCGTCGCCATGCGGCCGATTTCGCCGGCAATGCGCAGTGTGAAGAGGTCGATCGCCTGGCGCGCCTGCGGCCGTCCGTCCTTCAGCAGGTCGCGCGTATCGGCGCTGATGCCGGAGACGCCGAGCAGGCCGCAGCGATAATAGAGCAGGTCCTCGATCTCCTCGAAGGATTGTTTCCTCTGACCGGCCAGATGCAGGATGACGCCGGGATCGAGCCAGCCCGGGCGCGTCGCCATCGGGATGCCATCGAGCGTCGAAAAGCCCATGCTGCAATCTCGGCTGACGCCGTCATCCAGCGCACAGAGGCTGGCGCCGCTGCCGAGATGGGCGACAACCACCTTTGCCGGGCGCGGCGCCTTGCGGCGCAGCTCTCCGGCGATGAATTTATAGGAGAGGCCGTGGAAGCCATAGCGCTTGATGCCCTCGTCATGCAGCGCGCGGGGAATGGCAAAGCGGCGAACGAGATCGTCCTGCGTGGCGTGAAAAGCCGTGTCGAAGGAGGCCGTCTGGGCAAGATGCGGCTTCAGATGCCGGAGGGCGCGGATGAAGCGCAGCGCCTGCGGCTGGTGCAGGGGCGCAAGCGGGGTCAGCGCATCGACGGCATCGATTGCGGTGGCGTCGAGGGCGATCGGCCTGGTGAAGCGGTCGCCGCCATGGACGACACGGTGGCCGGCAGCACGCGTGGCGGTCATGTCGAAGTGATCGGCGAGACGCGAGAAAGTCCCTTCGATGACGCCGTGCAGATCTTCCGTCACCTCGGCCTTCAGCGGGATCTCGAAGGTCTGTGACCCTTTCGTCAGGCCGAGCGACAGCGGTTCGGCGCGGAAATCGATCACGCCCTTGCCGATGCGCCGCGCCTCGGCGCCGTCTATCGCGAAGATGCCGATCTTAACGGTCGAGGAACCGGTGTTGAAGGTCAGCAGCAGGTCGGTCGATGACATGTCCTCTAAGACTCCGCGCAGGTGTGAGATGACCGAACTTAGCGTCGGAGTCCCAGGCGGGAAGGATTTATTCGCTCGGAGCGCGATTTTATCACTCCGCACCCAGTCATCTTGTGCGGGCTGGGATTGTGACGCGTCACCCTTTTTGACGGCGACGCTACCAAGCGCATCACCGTCAATATCGTCCGACATCAGTGGCTTACGGGGCGGGCCGGGTAGGGCGTCATGAGAGGTTCATGCTGCAGAATTATTTACAAAAGGCAAATTTGCAAAACGGAACAAGGAACTATGACATGGCCGATATTGCCCCCAGCCAGGTTCATAGCGACGAGTCCCACCCGCTCCACAGTTCGAATTCGGCCGGCAAGTGGTTCTTGCCGCTGTTCGCGTTCGTTCTGGTTTGCGGCCTTGGATATGTCGCCTATGCACTCGCCCGCGACCTGACAACTGCAGTTGCCGTTCCCTGGATTCTCCTAGGCCTTGCGCTGCTCATCGCGCTCGGCTTCGAGTTCGTCAACGGTTTTCATGATACGGCGAATGCCGTCGCCACCGTCATCTACACCCGTTCCATGCCGGCGGAATTCGCCGTCATCTGGTCCGGCTTCTTCAACTTCCTCGGCGTGCTGACCTCGAGCGGCGCCGTCGCCTTCGGCATTCTGGCGCTGCTGCCGGTGGAACTGATCCTGCAGGTCGGTTCCGGCTCCGGCCTTGCCATGGTCTTCGCGCTGCTGATTGCCGCGATCGTCTGGAACCTCGGCACCTGGTATCTCGGCCTGCCGTCGTCGAGCTCGCACACGCTGGTCGGTTCGATCATCGGCGTCGGCCTCGCCAACCAGTTCCTGGCACCGGCAGGCACTGCGACCAGTGGCGTCGACTGGTCGCAGGCGACCAATATCGGCCTGTCGCTTTTGATCTCTCCGCTGATCGGCTTCGGCCTGTCCGCTGTTCTTCTGCTGGTCATGAAGTTTTTGGTGCGCAACAAGGCGCTCTATGCAGAGCCGAAGGGCAACCAGCCGCCGCCGCTCTGGATCCGCGCGATCCTGATCTTCACCTGCACCGGCGTCAGCTTCGCCCACGGCTCCAATGACGGCCAAAAGGGCATGGGTCTCATCATGCTCATCCTGATCGGCCTGGTGCCGACGGCTTTCGCGCTGAACCGCACGCCCGATGTCAACTATCTCGAAGCCTACAAGTCGGCATCGGCCCAGGTGGAAACCGCGCTCGGCAAATATGTGAAGCCTGGCGTGACGGTTGCGGACTATAAGGCCGAGGTCAGCAACGCCGTCAAGAACAAGAGCTGGACGGATGCGACGACTCTGGCTCTGCAGCAATATATCCACCAGACCAGTGCTGAAGTCGCCGGCTTCCCGACACTCGAAGCAGTGCCGACCAATCTCGTCGGCAACGTCCGCAACGACATCTACCTGATCGGTGAAGCGCTGAAGCTGATCGACAAGCAGAAGCTGCTGCCGATGGATGCCGGCGACCTCAGCGCGGTGACGAACTACCACAAGGCGGTCGACAACGCGACGAAGTTCATCCCGCTCTGGGTGAAGGTGGCGGTCGCGATCGCGCTCGGCCTCGGCACGATGGTGGGCTGGAAGCGCATCGTCGTCACCGTCGGCGAAAAGATCGGCAAGACGCATCTGACCTATGGTCAGGGCGCGGCAGCCGAAGTCGTGGCGATGGTCACCATCGCCTCGGCCGACCATCTCGGCCTGCCGGTCTCGACCACGCATGTGCTGTCATCAGGCGTTGCCGGCACCATGGCGGCGAACGGTTCCGGCCTGCAATGGTCGACCGTGCGTAACATGCTGATGGCCTGGGTGCTGACGCTGCCGGCCTCGATTGCGATCGCCTTCTTGCTGTTCGTGATCATGCGCCAGGTCTTTTGAGGCGTACTGTCAGGCCGTGGAGGCCAGACTGGCATTGCGATCGCTGATGAAGATGTCCGCCTCGGCGGCGGGCATCGCCTTGCCGAAGAGATAGCCCTGGCCGATGTCGCAGCCAAGCTGCAGCAGGAAGGCGAGCTGGCCGTGCTCCTCGATACCTTCGGCCGTCGTCTTGATGTTGAGGCTCCTGCCGAGGCCGAGCATGGCGCGGACGATCTTTTCCTGCCGCTCGTCGTCGCGATAGGTGGCGATGAAGCTTTTGTCGATCTTGATCTTGTCGAAACGATAGCGGGAAAGCTGGGCGAGGCTCGAATAGCCCGTGCCGAAATCGTCGAGTGCGATCTGGATGCCGGCGGCGTGCAGCTCGTCGAGAATGAGGGCGGCGATGGCGGGATCCTGAATCAGCGCGTTTTCGGTGATCTCCACCTCCAGGCGCTGCGGCGGCAGCCGGCTTGCCGAAAGCACCTTGAGAATACGCGACGTCAGCAATCTGTCTTCCATCTGTACCGGCGAGACGTTGAAGGACAACGTCACATGCTCCGGCCAGGTGAGGGCGTCGCTGCAGGCCTGGGCGAGAAGATCTTCGAACAATGCGGTGATCATGCCGGTTTCCTCGGCGATATCGATGAATACCGGCGGCGGAATGTTGACGCCGTCGTCGCCGATCCAACGCGCTAAGGCCTCGAAGCCGCAAAGCTGGCCGGTCTTCAGGTCGATCAGCGGCTGATAGAAGGGTTTGATCGCCTTGTTGGAGATTGCGGCGCGCAGCCTGGTTTCCAGCGCGGCGCGTTCCGTTACCTTGTCCTGCATCGAAGGCTCGAAGACGAAATAGTGGTTGGGTCCGCGTGATTTCGCCTCGTACATGGCGAGGTCGGCCCGGTGGGCGGCATCTTCCAGCGGTTCGGCTTCCTCGGTCCAGCGGTCATAGCCGACGCTGGCGCCGACTTCGACGGCAAAGCCATCGATATGGATCGGCCGGGTGACGGCCTGGATCAGCAGCTTGGCAAAACGCTCCTCGCGCTGCGCCGTCAGGGCGAAGGCGACGATGATGAATTCGTCGCCGCCAAAGCGATAGACGCAATCGGCATTGCCGAGCGCGCAGATGCGTCTGGCAACCTCGATCAACAGGATGTCGCCGCCCTTGTGGCCGACGAGGTCATTGACCTTCTTGAAGCCGTCGAGGTCGACGGAGAAGATGGTGACGTTGCGGTCCCATTCCTCGATCTCGGCCTCGTCGTCCTTGATCGGCCGTGAGAGGATCTTGCGCTCGAAGGCGTAGCGGTTCGGCAGCTTGGTCAGATGGTCGTGGGTTGCGGTCCAATCGGCCTTTGCCTGGGCGGTGGTGCGCAGTTCCATTTCCCTACGCAGGTCGGCGATGCGCAGCACCGAATAGATGAAGCTCATGGCGCCGGCGATGCCGAGCGCCAGAACGAGCTTGTCGGCGCCGTACTCGCCGAAACCGGTCATGAAGGCGACCAGGCTGTCGTCGAACTGTAGCAGCGTGCCGAGGAGCCAGAGGGTCACTCCAGACACCACGATCGACACGCATTGCCGTCCGGCCCTGCTTTGGAAAAACACCGGCATTATGCCTTCTCCATCTCCACCCTCGCGGAAATATCACGAAAGTCTGAAATGTTTGTTGAAACCAGAAGGCGAATTATCGGGGGCGGCAGCCTGTTGCTGTGCCGCAGAGAGACCCGACAGGACTGGGGGACCCAGGGCGTCGTTGTCAGCGCGAGCCCCTTCGTGGTTCGGGAGACCGGCTGATGCGGGAAAGACGAAGGCGAGCGTGCTAATGCATCGCTCGCCCTTTCTCGTGCTTCAGGCGGTGACGATCAGTAGCGGGACGCTGACGATGAGACCGACCAGAACCGTGACTGTGGCGACACGCATGAAACGCAGGCGTCGCGTGCGCTCGCCACTCCAATCATATGTCATTCTTCCATCTCCTTGGGACAAGGAAGTAGTCCCCGCAAAGCCGGGTTCAACAGAGATGACGCGATTTGCTTGTGCAAAGCTGGATAAGATCAGCAGTCTCTAATGCTGGAAGCGCAGAGACCAGCGCTGCCCGTTGCTGGTCATGCGGATGACGGAAAGCGGCTCGACGTCGCTCAACCAGAAGGAGGAGGGCGGCGCCTGCAGCACATGCACGATCGCTGCCCGGATGACGGCCGCATGGCTGATTGCAATGACGTGGCCGCCGAGGACGGTCTGGCCATCCATCCAGCCGGCGATGCGCTTGCGCAGATCACGAAGGCTCTCGCCGCCATGCGGGGCCGCTTCCGGATCGCTCATCCAGCCCATGAGGTTCTCCGGCTCTTCGGTCCCGATCGCCGCGATCGACCTGCCGGCCCAGCGGCCATGGTCGCAGTCGCAAAGCGCCTGATCTATTTGGGCTTCGAGGCGGAGCGCGTCAGCAGTCTGGCGGGCGCGCAAGGCGGGGCTCGTGGCAATACGGTCGGCGCGGGGCGGGGCGATCATCCTGCCGGCTTCCTCCACTGCCTTGTCCTCCAGCGGTTCGTCGAGCGGGAACAGGGCCTTGCGGCTTGCTGCCGTCGCGCCATGGCAGATCCAGGTGAGGCGCGTGTTCACGGTCGTTCTTGTCTCCCGGAATGCGGCGGCAGCGTCCTTCGCCGGCTTGTGAAGTTTCGTTGACAGTCTCTTCGGCGTGCAGATATAACCGTGCTGTTGCGGGTTTGGAAGCCGGTGTAAGTCCGGCGCGGTCGCGCCACTGTGACCAGCGTGTCGAAAGCTCTTCGCGCTGGAAGTCAGACCCTACTGCACAAGCACTCTTTCGACTGAACGCGTCATTCCCGGAGGAATACATGTCTGACACCACTTTCGCGCCCGTAGCAGTACCGGCGCCGATCCCTGTAGGAGAGATCCTGCCCTGGGCGATCTTCGGCGGCCTGCTGATGCTCATCGTCCTCTATTTCGTCGGCACCGAGGAAGGCGCGATGGCGCTGTTCAACGGCATGTATGTGCACGAATTCGTGCATGACGGCCGCCATCTCCTCGGCTTTCCCTGCCACTAAAGCGCTTCGCGATCGGAGTTCCTGACATGGTTGGAAACCTTCTGCTTCGCGGCATGCTCGCGGGCCTGATTGCCGGCATCCTCGTTTTCGCTTTCGCCCATACCTTCGGCGAGCCGCTGGTCGATGCGGCGATCGCCTTCGAGGAGGCGAGCGCCCAGGCGGCCGGCGAAGCTGCCGAACCTGAAATCGTCAGCCGCGCCACGCAGGCCGGCCTCGGCCTTTTCACCGGCGTCATGGCCTACAGCGTCGCCGTCGGCGGGCTCTTTGCGCTCGCCTTCGCCTTCGTGCATGGTCGCTTCAGCCGCCTTTCGGCGCGCGGCACCTCGGCCGTCATCGCCATTGCCGCCTTCGTGGCGGTCGTGCTTGTTCCCAGCATCAAATATCCCGCCACTCCGCCGGCGGTCGGCAATCCCGACACGATCGGCGTCAGGACCGAACTGTTCTTCCTGATGATCGTCGTTTCGCTTGCTGCGCTGGTTGCCGCGGTGGCGCTGTCACGTCGTCTCTCCGAGCGCTTCGGTCCCTGGAACGGCGCGACCATCGCCGGCATCGCCTATCTCGTCTTCATCGGCCTCGTGCTCTATCTGCTGCCGCCGATCAACGAGGTGCCGGAGAACTTTTCGGCGATGGTGCTCTGGGGCTTCCGCACGACCTCGCTCGGCATGCATGCGATCCTCTGGGCAACGCTCGGCCTCGCCTTCGGGGCGCTGGCGGAAAAGCGGCTTGCCGTTAAGGGCGGGCAACGCGGCCGGCCGGCAACGGCATTTCACTGAACGCATCGAAGGGCGCCGCTTTGCCGGCGCCTGAACTTTTCGGGCGATTATGAAAAACGACAGAGCCAGACCACTGCTGCTGACGGCGTTTTCTGCCGCCGCGTTTTTTTGTGTGGTTGCCGGAAGCGCTTTTGCCCATAGCCGCAGCGACGGCGGCAGCCATGCCGGGCTGAATATCCCGCAAATCTCCCATGGCGAGATGGCTGTCATGTCTGACTATCGCGGTCGGATTATCGATCTTGCATCCCGCGCCGTCGATACGAACGAGCCGTTCCGGCGCGTGCTGAACTATGCCGAGATCCAGTATTCCTACTGTCTGTGGGGCCGAATGCCGGGCAGCGTGACGGATGAGGAAAGCCCGTTCAACGAATGCGCCCATGCCTATCTCGCCGCGACCAAGGCAGTCTTGCTTTCGATGCGCGAGATGCCGCGGGAGGCCGCTGCGGCCGGTGAAATCATTTCCGCTGTCGATGCCGACATGGTGCGACGTGGTCTTGCGCTCATCACCTGCCGCTTCAGCGGCGAGGCCTTCAACACCGCCGATATCGTCAAGCCGCGCTGGAGCGGGATCCCGTTTCATGCCGCCAGCATGGCGTCGCTGACGGGGCTTGCCTCTTTGTTCGGCTTTGGCGTGTTTGCGCTTCGCCGTTTCTCGCGGCCGAAAGCTCAATCGTCGGAATAGCGCTGCTCGCGCCACGGATCGCCATAGATGTGGTAGCCGTTCTTTTCCCAGAAGCCGGCCTCGTCGGCGGGCATCAGCTCGATGCGGCGCAGCCATTTGGCGCTTTTCCAGAAATAGAGATGCGGCACGACGAGGCGCATCGGGCCGCCATGTTCCGGCGTTAGCGGCAGGCCTTCCCAGGCGGTGGCGAGGATCGCATCCTCGGCGGCGAAATCGGCGAGCGGCAGGTTCGTCGTATAGCCGTCGTAGCTCGTCAGCATGACGTAAGCTGCTTCCGGCTTCGGCATAGCGAGGTCGAGCAGATCGCGCGTCGAAACGCCCTTCCATTTGTTGTCGTAGCGCGACCAAGTGGTGACGCAGTGGATATCGCTCACCCCCGTGCTCTGTTCGATCGCCTGGAAGTCGGCCCAGGTGAGGGTGCGAGTCGTTTCGACGAGGCCGCGCACCTCGAGCCGCCAGGTCTCGGTCGAGATGACAGGCTGCTGGCCGAGATCGAGTACAGGCCAGTTCTTGACAAGGTGCTGGCCGGGCGGCAGGCGCTCGGCTTCGGGACGGCTGATACGGCCGGTCAGGAACTTGCCCTCTGCCGCCCAGCGGCGCTTGGATGTGGTGAGTTTGCTGTCGGCGGGCGTCTGGTCGTCGCTCATGGGCGGGGCCTCCTTGCGGTGCAGCAATAGGACATCCACCCCTGCCGGGTGTCAAGTTTCGGCGCCCCCTTGGAAATCCTGTCTCTTATACACAGCT
>NZ_WUEN01000027.1:0-32060 GCF_010668065.1 Rhizobium leguminosarum
CCCTTGGAAATCCCTACCCACCCCTCTAAACTCGGTGTTGGGTATGCCTCGCTGGGGAGTTGAGGCAGAAAAGGGGAGGAGCCGGTTCTGTCTTCGAAATATCGTGCGATAGCGGCGTTGCTGGTAGTGCCGCTGATCATCTTCGCCTTCTTCACCTATGGGAGTGCGATTGCGACGCGCGCCTATATGGAGGAAGCCTCGGCGCAGGCGGGAACGGCGCTGCGCCTTGCCGTTTCGGCACTCAGCGGTCATCTCAATCGCTACGAGGCGCTGCCGGCGCTGATCGCCGATCATGACGACATCAAGGAACTGGTGAGCGCGCCTGAAGATGCGGCGCTGCGCGATGCGGCCAATCTCTATCTCAAGGAGATCAATGGGCTGCTGAAATCCTCCGATATCTATGTGGTCAAGCCAGACGGAGAGACGATCGCGGCCAGCAATTACGATGGGCCTGCAAGCTTCGTCGGACAAAATTTCAGCTACAGGCCCTATTTCCAGGATGCAATCGAAGGCCGGCAGGCACGGTTTTACGCGCTCGGCACCACCTCGCTGAAGCGCGGCTACTATTTTGCTGCACCGATCCGGACCGGTGCGGATATTCGTGGCGTCATCGTCTTCAAGGTCGATATCGACATGATCGAATCCTCCTGGGGTGGCGGCGAATACAAGATTTTCGTCTCCGATCCGGAGGGCATCATCTTCATGTCCGGCAGCCCGGAATGGCTCTATGGTGCGATCCTGCCGCTGACGGCCGACCGCGTCGCCCGCACCGAGGCGTCGCGGCGTTATGCCAATGCCAGGCTGGCGGCGCTGCCGGTGACGCGTCACCACTTCGAACAGCATGAGCTGATGACGCTGGTCGGCGAGCGCGGCTCGAGCGAATATCTGGTGCTCTCGCATTACATGCCGGCCGAGGACTGGACGGTGAACGTGCTGATGGAGACGAGTTCCATCCGTGCCCAGGCACGCACGGCGCTTGCGGCAGTCTTTCTCTTCCTCTGCATCGCCGGGCTCGCGGTCGCGGTTCTGCGCCAGAGGCGGGCGCGACTTGCCGAGCGCATGCAGATGCAAGCCGAAGCCCGCAACGAGCTGGAACGGCGCGTCGAGGAGCGCACAGCCGATCTTGCCCGCGTCAACAGCCGCATAGAAGAAGAAATCGCCGAACGGCGGCTGACCGAGCAGCAGCTCCGACAGACACAGGCCGATCTGATCCAGGCGGGCAAGCTTGCCGGGCTGGGGCAGATGTCGGCTGCCCTTTCGCACGAGTTCAACCAGCCGCTCGCCGCCGCCAAGACCTATACGGACAGCGCCTCCGTTCTCATCGACCGTGGGCGGACGGAGGAGGCGCGGGACAATATTCGGCGTATCGGAGGGCTGATCGACCGTATGGCTGCGATCAGCCGGCACCTGCGCAACTTCGCCCGCAAGCCGAACGAGAAGCTCGGTCCCGTTTCCCTCGACGAGGCGATACGCGATACGCTCGAGATCATCGCCTGGCGGCTGAAGGCGGCAGATGCCGAACTGCTGCTCGATCTCGGGCCGCGTCCGCCGGTGGTGCGCGCCGGTTCGGTGCGTCTGCAGCAGGTGCTGGTGAACGTGATCTCGAATGCGGCCGATGCGGTGGAAGGGCTGAATGATCGGCGCATCGAGGTTTCGGCCTTCGAGGCCGCCGGCAAGGTGGTGCTGGCTGTGCGGGATCATGGACCCGGCGTGCCGGCGGCGATCGCCGAGCGTATCTTCGATCCCTTCTTCACGACGAAGGGCGTCGGCAAGGGGCTCGGCCTCGGGCTTTCGATCTCCTATAACATCATCAAGGATTTCGGCGGCAGCCTTGCTGCTGCCAATCATCCCGAAGGGGGCGCGGTGTTCCGCATCGAGCTGCAATCGGCGGCAGGGCTGATGCCGGAGGCAGCGGAATGAACGATGCGAAGATCCTGCTGGTTGACGACGAGGAGGAACTGCGCCGTTCGACGGCGCAGGCGCTGGAGCTCTCCGGCTTCAGTGTCGAGACCTATTCGAATGGCGACCACGTGCTGGAACTGATCGGCTACAGCTTTCCCGGCGTCGTCGTCAGCGATATCCGTATGCCCGGCATGGACGGCATGACGCTGATGCAGAAGATCCGCGAGCTCGACCCGGAGGTGCCGGTCATTCTCGTCACCGGCCACGGCGACGTTCAGCTTGCGGTGAAGGCGATGCGCGAAGGCGCCTATGATTTCATCGAGAAGCCGTTCACGCCGGAGATGCTTGCCGGCGTCATCCGCCGGGCGATGGAGCGGCGCGGCCTCGTGCTCGAAAACCGGCTGCTGAAAGCGGTCGCCGGCAAGCGCGACGATATCGAGGCGCGGCTGCCGGGGCGCACGCAGGTGATGGTGGATCTGCGCTACCGCATCCGGGCGATCGGGGCGAGCGATGCCGATACGCTGATCGTCGGCGAGACCGGGGCCGGCAAAGAGGTGGTGGCGCGGGCGCTCCACGACATCAGCGCCCGGGCGAGCCGGCCGTTCATCGCGATCAATTGTGCCGCACTGCCGGCAAACCTGATCGAGAGCGAGCTCTTCGGCCATGAGGTGGGTGCCTTTCCGGGCGCGGTGAGGCCGCGTTACGGAAAATTCGAACACGGGCGCGGCGGTACGATTCTGCTCGACGAGATCGGCTCCATGCCCTTCGACCTGCAGGCGAAGTTCCTGCGGGTGCTGCAGGAGCGGGTGATCTCCAGGCTCGGTTCGAACGAGGTGGTGGCGCTCGACGTGCGCTTCATCGCGACAAGCAAGGTCGATCTGGAGGCAGAGGTGGCGGCGGGGCGCTTCCGCGCCGACCTCTTCTATCGGCTGAATGTCGCGACGCTGCACGTACCGTCGCTGTCGCAGCGGCGGGCGGATGTTCCGTTGCTTTTCCTGCAGCTGGTGCGGGAGGCGGCGGCCCGCTACGGCCGCGACGAGATCGCCGTGCCGCCGGACGTGATTTCCGACATTGCTCAGCGCGACTGGCCCGGCAATGTGCGTGAGCTGAGGAATGCCGCCGACCGTCTGGTCCTCGGTCTCGACAATGGCGGACGGCAGGCCGAGGAGGCGACCGTGCTTGCGGAGCGCGTCGCTGAATTCGAGCGCGGGGTCATTGCCAGCGCGCTGGTGGCGCATGGCGGCAGCCTCAGGCCGGTCTATGAGTCGCTCGGCATTTCCCGGAAGACCCTCTACGAAAAGATGCAGAAATATGGTCTCGACAAGCGGATGCTGACAACCGAAAGCTAGCTCGGAGCTGGGGCGGTGCTGCAATCTGGCGGTGCGATGGGTGGATTTCCACCCACCGCCAGAGCCGTTTGTTTCCAAATCGACCCATGCTGCATCGCACTGTCGTAAAATCGTCTTTCGAAAGCGCATGCAATGATTGCGGGTCGATTTTTCCAGGCGGCAAATAGGCTATCCGAACCGGCGCGGAGGATGTGTCGGCCGGCTTGCTTATTTCATCAGGGAGGAAACGATGAAAATTCTGAAGGCCATGCTCGGCCTGACCGCGGCTGCCGCGGTCTCTCTTCTCGCCGGCGCCGCTTCGGCGCAGACTTATCCCGAGCGCACCATCACCATGGTCGTGCCGTTTGCGGCCGGCGGCCCGACGGATACCGTCGCGCGTCTCGTCGCCGAATCCATGTCGAAGGATCTCGGCCAGCAGATCGTCGTCGAAAATGTCGGCGGCGCCGGCGGCACGCTCGGCGCTGGCCGCGTGGCGAATGCCGATCCCGACGGTTACACCATCCTGCTGCACCATATCGGCATGGCGACCAGCGCTACGCTCTATCGCAAGCTCGCCTATGACACGCTTGGCGCCTTCGACTATGTCGGCCTCGTCACCGAGGTGCCGATGACGATCGTCGCCCGCAAGGACATGGAGCCGGCCGACCTCAAGGGGCTGATCGATTATATCAAGGCCAACAAGGACAAGGTGACGGTCGCCAATGCCGGCATCGGTGCGGCCTCGCACCTCTGCGGCATGATGTTCATGAGCGCTATCCAGACGCCGCTGACGACCGTTCCCTACAAGGGGACCGGCCCTGCCATGACCGATCTGCTCGGCGGTCAGGTCGACGTCATGTGCGACCAGACGACCAACACGACGAAGCAGATCCAGGGCGGCACGATCAAGGCCTATGCCGTGACCTCGCCCAAACGGCTTGACGTGATGAAGGACATTCCGACGGCCGTCGAAGCCGGTCTGCCGGGTTTTGAAGTCGGCATCTGGCACGGCATCTATACGCCGAAGGGCACGCCGGCTGAGATCAACGAACGCCTGTCGAAGTCGCTGCAGGTGGCGCTGAAGGATGCGAATGTCGGCGCCCGCTTCGCCGAGCTCGGCACGGCGCCATCCTCCGACGCCGATGCGACGCCGGCTGCGCTGAAGGCCAAGCTCGAAAGCGAGATTGCCCGCTGGAAAACGGTGATCGAGGCCGCTGGCGAATATGCCGACTGAGGATTATCCTCATCCAGGCATGCCGAAAGAGCCCCTCACCCTAACCCTCTCCCCGTGAACGGGGAGAGGGGACTTGCGTCACTAAAGCGGCGGCAAGGGGCGAAGGGCTTGCAGCACTTTCCCTTCTCCCCGCATGCGGTGAGAAGGTGCCGGCAGGCGGATGAGGGCAATCGCAGCAGCAGTGCGTCACGAACCATCTCCCCAGGAGACACCATGAAATCCATCAGTTTCGATACCACCAATGCGATTTGCGGCGCGCTTTTCGTCGCGACCGGCGCTTTCTTCGCCATCCAGTCGCTGGGGCTCGACCTCGGCACGACGGTGCGCATGGGGCCTGGTTATTTCCCGCTGGTGCTTGCCGGTGTGCTCGTGCTTCTCGGCGCGATCATCTTCATTCAGGCGCTGCGGGTCGAGGGCGAGCCGATCGACCCGTTTGCCTGGCGCGGCATGCTCTTCATCCTGCCGGCGCCGGTGTTCTTCGGGCTGACGGTGCGCGGGCTCGGCTTCGCGCCGTCACTGTTCCTCACCGCCTTCATCGCCTGCTTCGCATCGCAAAAGATGAACGTGTTCCTCGCGATCGTGCTGTCGTTGCTGCTGACCATCTTTTCGGTCGGGGTCTTCAGCTACGGGCTCGGGCTGCCGTTCGAGCGCTTCGGCCCCTGGGTCCGGTTCTAGGAGACGATGATGGATCTTTTCAGCAATCTCGCGCTCGGTTTTGCAACAGCCGGCACTCCGGAAAACCTGCTCTTCTGCTTGATCGGCGTGCTGCTCGGCACGCTGATCGGCGTGCTGCCAGGCATCGGCGCCACGGCGACGATCGCCATGCTCTTGCCGATCACCTTCCAGCTTGAGCCGGTTTCCTCGCTGATCATGCTCGCCGGCATCTATTACGGCGCGCAGTACGGCGGCTCGACGACGGCGATCCTGATCAACATGCCGGGCGAATCCTCCTCGGCCGTGACCGCGATCGACGGCTACCAGATGGCCCGCAAGGGCCGGGCCGGCGCAGCGCTTGCGATCGCGGCGCTCGGCTCGTTCTTTGCCGGCACGGTCTCGACCTTTCTCGTCGCGATCTTCGCACCGCCGCTGACCGCAATCGCGCTGCAGTTCGGCTCGGCGGAATATTTCTCGCTGATGATCGTCGGCCTCGTCTCCTCGATCGCGCTCGCGCATGGCTCGATCGTCAAGGCGCTGGCAATGGTGGCGCTTGGGCTGCTGCTCGGCCTGGTCGGCACCGACATCTACACCGGCACGCCACGCTTCACGCTCGGCATCCGTGAATATGCGGACGGGCTGAACTTCGTGGCGCTTGCCGTCGGCGTGTTCGGGGTGGCGGAAATCCTGCGCAACCTCGAGGGCGAGTCGACACGCACGGTGCTGATGGCCAAGGTCACCGGCCTTTTGCCGTCCCGCCAGGAATTCAAAGAGATGATCGCGCCGGTCATTCGCGGTACGGCGATCGGCTCGGCGCTCGGCATCCTGCCGGGTGGTGGTGCCATTCTCGCGGCCTTTGCCTCCTATACGGTGGAAAAACGGATGTCGAAAACGCCGGAGGAATTCGGCAAAGGCGCGGTCGCTGGCGTTGCGGGACCGGAATCGGCAAACAATGCCGGCGCGCAGACCTCGTTCATTCCGCTGCTGACGCTCGGCATTCCGGCCAATCCCGTCATGGCGCTGATGGTCGGGGCGATGATCATCCAGGGCATCGTGCCCGGTCCGAACGTCGCCACCGAGCAGCCGGCGCTGTTCTGGGGCATCATCGCCTCGATGTGGATCGGCAACCTGATGCTGGTCATCCTCAACCTGCCGCTGATCGGGCTCTGGGTGAAGCTCCTGACCGTGCCTTACTACGTGCTCTTCCCCATCATCATGGCCTTCTGCTCGATCGGGGTCTACAGCGTCAATGCCAACGTCTACGATCTCTATGCCGTCGCCTTCTTCGGGCTCATTGGCTACGTGCTGGCGAAGCTTCGCTGTGAGCCGGCGCCGCTTCTGCTCGGCTTCGTGCTGGGGCCATTGCTCGAAGAAAACCTCCGGCGCGCCATGATCCTGTCGCGCGGCGATCCGACCACCTTCGTGACGCGGCCGATCAGCGCCATTCTTCTGGCCATTGCGGTCGCCGTCCTCATTGTCGTCTTCCTGCCGAGCGTCAAGAAGAAGCGTGAGGAGGTGTTCGTCGAGGAGGGCTAGAGCATGATGCCGAAAAGTGTGAGCAGTTTTCGGACGACATCATGCCCTAAGGATTCAGATTTTAGGCCGGCCTAAAATCATCCTGTTCTTGGGGGTTGAACTTACTGCCTGGTTGATGAACAAGAGATAATCTGACGCGGGCGCCGGTTGGGCGCCCGTTTCGTTTGACAGAATATCCAGGCCCCAGGAGCATTGCGCGATGAGCATTCCCGCCCGGATCCAGGACGATCTGCCGTTTCTGACCTCCCTGCGCCGCGACCTGCACGCCCATCCCGAACTCGGTTTCGAGGAGGAGCGCACCGGCGGCATCGTCGCGAGGCTTCTCGAGGAAGCCGGCATCACGGTGCATCGCGGCCTCGGCGGCACCGGCGTGGTCGGCACGCTGCAGCTCGGCAACGGCACACGCAGGATCGGGCTGCGCGCCGACATGGATGCGCTCGCCATGCCTGAAATGGCGGAGCGGCCCTATAAATCGACCGTGCCCGGAAAGATGCATGCCTGCGGCCATGACGGCCATACGGCGATGCTGCTTGGCGCCGCGCGACATCTAGCGGCAACGCAGGATTTTTCCGGCACGGTGCATTTCATCTTCCAGCCGGCCGAGGAAGGGCGAGGCGGAGCAAAGCGGATGGTCGAGGAGGGCCTGTTCAAGCTTTTCCCCTGCGACGCGGTTTATGGGCTGCATAACATGCCTGGGCTTGCGGTCGATGAGATTGCCGTGGTCGAGGGGCCGCAGCTTGCCTCCTCCGACAGCTGGCGCATCACCTTCCGTGGGACCGGCACGCACGGCGCCAAGCCGCATCTCGGCCGCGATCCGATCACGGCGGCCGGGACCTTCCTGTCATCGCTGCAGACGATCGTCGGACGGGTGATCGATCCGCTGCAACCGGCCGTCGTCAGCGCTTGTTTCCTGCAGGCGGGCGACTCGAAGGCGCTGAACGTCATTCCAGATATCGTCGAGATCGGTGGGACGGCGCGGGCCTATTCGCCCGATGTGCGCGACCAGTTGGAGACCGAGATCGGACGATTGGCGCATGGCACTGCGGCTATGTACGGCATTGCTGTGGACTATGCATTCGAGCGGCGGATTCCGCCCGTCATCAATGACGCGGATGCGACCGCGCGGGCGCTCACGGCCGCCGGCTCGGTCTTCGGCGGGAGGGTGCAGACAAGCTTTCCGCCGTCGACGGCAGGCGACGATTTCGCCTTCTTCGCCCAGAATGCGCCGGGTTGCTATGTCTGGCTCGGCAACGGCCCGGCAGTGGATGGGGCTCTGCATCACAACACGGCCTATGATTTCAACGATGAAGCGCTGGGATATGGGGCGGCCTATTGGGTGGCGCTGGTCGAGCGAGAATTGAAGGTTTGATTATCTGCTGCCTAATTGCCCAAACCGGAATCGATTGTAGGAACTAGGCAGCAGTTCAAATTGTTACATTCGTCGATGTCCATCAGTCCATCGGCGATTCCTCAACCCGGGCCGTTCCGCGCGTGGCATGGATGAAGGCGAACACGAAGCCGATCGCCAGCACAAGCACGATGGTCGGCGCCGGCGCGCTGTCGATGAAGAAGGACAGGTAGACGCCGACAAAAGAGCCGATCACGGCAATGGCGACGGAGAGGAGCAGCATCGTGCTGAACTTGCGGGTGAGCAGGAAGGCGATGGCTCCCGGCGCAATCAGCATGGCGATCGAAAGGATGATGCCTACCGCCTGCAAGGCGCCGACGATCGTCAGCGAGATGAGGGCGAGAAGGCCGTAATGCAGCAGGTTGATCCTGAGGCCCACCGCTCTCGCCTGGGCGGGGTCGAAGGCGTGCAGCAGGAAGTCCTTCCACTTCACACCAAGAATGACAGCCGTGATCGCAGCGATGACGGCCGACTGGCCGATGTCGCGCCAGGAGACACCGAGCATGTCGCCGAACAGGATGTGATCGAGATGCACGTCGGACTGGATCTTGACATAAAGGACCAGGCCAAGCCCGAACATGCCGGAGAAAACGATGCCCATCACCGTATCCTGTTTGATACGACTGTTATCTTTCAGGAAACCGGTGGCGATAGCGCAAAACATGCCGGCCACAAAGGCGCCGATCGCAAACGGTATGCCGACGATATAGGCGATAACCACGCCGGGAAAGACGGCGTGGCTGATGGCGTCTCCCATCAGAGACCAGCCTTTCAGAACCAGGAAGCAGGACAACAGCGCCATCGGGATTGCGACCAGCACCGAGATCACCAGCGCATTGACCATGAAGCCGAACTGGAAAGGCGAAAGAAGCGTCTCGACCATGTTCATGGCGCTGCCTCCAGCGCCTGCGCGGCGCGTCTACGTGCCGCCAGCATGCCGTGTTTGGGTGCGAAGAAGAACGCGATCAGGAAGATGGCCGTCTGCAGCACGACGATGATGCCGCCTGTCGCGCCGTCGAGGAAGTAACTCGCATAGGCGCCGACGAAACTGGTCATCGACCCGATGATGACCGCGATCACAAGCAGCCGCGGGAAGCGGTCGGTCAGCAGATAGGCGGTCGCGCCGGGCGTCACCACCATGCAGATGACGAGGAATGCACCGACTGTCTGCAGCGCCGCAACGGTGGAGGCAGACAGCAGCGTGAAGAAAATGACCTTGAGAACGGTCGGATTGAGACCGATCGATCGAGCATGGCTCTCGTCGAAGAACGTGACCATCAGGTCCTTCCATTTGACGAGCAGGACAGCCAGCGACACGAAGCCGATGATGGCGAGTTGCAGCGTATCCTCGGGCGTGATGGCGAGAATGTTGCCGAGCACGATCGTCTGGATGTTGACCGCCATAGGCTGGAGCGAAACCATGAACAGGCCCAGCCCGAAGAACGAGGAGAAGATCAGGCCGATGATGGCATCTTCCTTCAACTTGGTGCGCTGGCTGAGGAAAAGCATCGCTGCGGCAGCGAGCCCTCCGGAAAAGAAGGCTCCGATCGAAAAGGGAAGTCCGAGCATATAGGCGCCGGCGACGCCGGGAACGATCGCGTGCGAGAGCGCGTCGCCGATCAGCGACCAGCCTTTAAGCATCAGATAACAGGAGAGGAAAGCGCAGACGCCGCCGACAAGGGCGGACACCCACATGGCATTGAGCATGTATTCATAGGTGAAGGGCTGCAGGAGGTCGGCTATCATTCCCGACCCCCATTGCCACTATCGGACCTCCGGGCGGTCGCTTTGCCACCCTGCATGATCAGGGGGCGCTCATCATCGGTTATGACGCCGATCGACGTTGGCCTGCCGCTCTGCGCTTCGCTGAACACGAAATGACGCAGCACGCCGCCAAAGGTCTTTTCCAGATTTTCCTGCGTAAAAGTCTCGACGGTCGGGCCGTAGGCAAGCACCGTGCCCTTGATCAGAATGGTCCGGTCGCAGAACTCCGGCACAGAGCCGAGATTGTGGGTGGAGACCAGCATGACCCGGCCTTCATCCCGCAGTTCGCGCAGGAGCTTGGTGATCTGGTCCTCGGTCTTTACGTCGACGCCGGTAAAGGGTTCATCGAGCAGAATGACCCGGCCGTCCTGTGCCAGGGCTCGCGCCAAAAAGACCCGCTTCCGCTGGCCGCCGGAGAGCTCGCCGATCTGGCGCTTGCGGAACTCGCTCATGGCGACGCGGGCGAGCGCGGAGGCCACTGCCTCGTGGTCCGCGGCCTTCGGGATGCGCATCATGCCCATGTGGCCGTAGCGCCCCATCATCACGACATCCTCGACCAGCACCGGGAAATTCCAGTCGACTTCTTCCGATTGCGGCACATAGGCGACGAGGTTCTTGCGCAGCGCCTCTTCGACCGGCATGCCAAGCACGCGAATGTGGCCCCTGGCGAGACGCACGAAACCCATGATCGACTTGAAGAGCGTCGACTTGCCGGAACCGTTGACACCGACCAGCGCGGCGATCGTGCCCGTGGGGATCTGGAAACTCGCGTCCCTCAGGGCCGTATGTCCGTTGCGGTAAGTGACGGTCGCATCCTTTACCGTGATCCCCGATCCCGCATCCGAGGATGCGGGACGGACAAGATTGCCAAGCAGCACGGTCATTGCGACAACCCATCGGCAAGACCCTTCGCGACGGTATCGGAGGTCACGCGCAGAAGATCGATATAGGTTGGCACCGGGCCGTCGGCTTCGCTCAGCGAGTCGACATAGAGGACACCGCCATAATGCGCGCCGGTTTCGCGCGCCACCTGCCGGGCCGGTTTGTCGGAAACGGTGCTTTCGCTGAAAACGGTTGGAATCTGGTGTTCCTTCACCGCATCGATCACCTTGCGGACCTGCTGGGGCGTGCCCTGCTGGTCGGCGTTGATTGGCCAGAGATAGAGTTCCTTCAGCCCGAAATCGCGTGCGAGATAGGAAAAGGCGCCCTCGCTTGAAACCAGCCAGCGCTTGTCCTCGGGAATTTTTTCGAGGGTGGCGCGGATCGGAGTGATCGTCGCTTCGATCTTCTGCTTGTAGGCCTCGGCGTTAGCCTTGTAGGTCTCCGCATTCGCTGGATCATATTTTGCGAAAGCATCACGGATATTGTCGACGTAGATCAAGGCGTTCTTCGGCGACATCCAGGCGTGGGGATTGGGCTTGCCTTCGTAGGGGCCTTCCGAGATGCCCATCGGTTCGATGCCATCGGAGACGACGGCACCCGGGACGTCGTGCAGGTTCTGGAAGAACTTTTCGAACCAGCGCTCCAGATTGAGGCCGTTCCAGAGAATGAGCTGTGCACCTTGTGCTCGCTGGATGTCACCCGGCGTCGGCGCATAGTTGTGGATCTCCGCGCCCGGCTTGGTGATCGATTCCACGATCGCGGCATCACCGGCCACGTTTTTTGCCATGTCGGCAATCACCGTGAAGGTCGTCACCACCTTGAACTTCGAATTGGTTGTCTGTTGGGCAGCGGCGGGAAAGGCAACCAGCACGGCTGCGAATGCCACCCCTATCATTCCGGCCAAAATCGACCGTCTTTCCCTATAGAGCATATATTTCTCCTCTTGCTGCTATTGCGACCGAATTGCAAAAGCTGCGGAAAGTCGAACAAGTTGCGATTCAGAATGATTTGCAAAAAATGCTTGACGACCCTTGCTTTGACTATTGTGCAATTAAGAATGAATTGCAACAATGATCCGAACCGGAGGCCGAAAAAGATGACAGCAGGCCCCGACGGGCTGGCTGCGGACAACCTCATCGAACAACGCATACCGGGATTTACTGCAACGGCGCATGGTTCGACCGGTTAGGCGTTAAGGGGCACACGGCACGCCCTCATGTCGGAGCTTGCGCCCCTGGTTTTTACAAAACCTTCAGCACGGGGTTTTCCAGCACCTTGCCCGTTACCACATCGGCAATCCCCCGATCGGTCTGATGCGGGCCGGCATTGCAGGCGAGCGTTGCGCCGAAGCAGGCCTTGAAGACCAGATAGGGCGGCTTCCATGTGACGATCTTTTCCATCGCCTTGCGGATGCCGGCAAAGGCCAGGGCCGTGTCCTTCAGCGATGCATCGGTCACCAGGCCGGAGAGCGGCAGCGGCAGCATCGCCTCGATCCTGCCGTCCTTGGCGACAGCCATGCCGCCGCCTGCCGCGATGACGGCGTTGGCGGCGAGCGCCATGTCGCCGGCATTGCCGCCGAAGACGGTGAGGTTGTGGCTGTCATGCGAAACGGTGGTACAGAAAGCACCACGCCATTCACCCCAGCCGGTGAGGAAGCCGATGCGCGGGATGCCGTCGGTCTTGCCGTGGCGATGGGCGACTGAAATCATGGCGCTGCCGGCCGGCGGCACGACCCAACCGTCCCTGACCTGGGTTTCGGCCTCGCCCCATTGCGTGAAGCGCGGGCGGTCGATGGTGGCGATGCGGACGCGCTCGCCCTTCGCCGGAATGCGAAAATCACTCTCGGTCAGCGCCGGCAGCTTCACCGAATTGACAAGCGGCGCCGTATCGATCTGCTGGACGGCAACCTGCATGCTGCCGTTGCAGGCAACGATGCGGCCGCCTGATATGACGAGCCGCGCCCGGAATTCCGCGAGGTCTTCGAAGAGCACGATGTCGGCGCGGCGGCCGGCGGCGACGAGGCCGAGATCGGAGCGCTTCAGACGTTGTGCGGCATTGAAGGTCGCGGCACGGATGGCCCATTCCGGCTTCATGCCGTAGCGCACCAGGCGCCTGATGACGTCGTCGAGGCCGCCGCCTTCCTGGAGTTCGTCCGGAAAGACGTCGTCGGTGCAGAGCGTGACGGTCGGGGGCAGGTGGCCGAGACCGTTCAGCACCTCGACGAACTCCTGCAGCAGATGGTCGTGAGAGCCGCGCAGCTCGATCGTCAGGCCGGCGGAAAGCTTGGCGAGGAGATCGGCGCCGGAGGTAAGTTCGTGGTCGGAGGTGATACCCGATGCCATGAAGGCGTTGAGATCGGCGCCTTCGAGGCCGCGTGCATGGCCGCAGATGAGCTTGCCGGCTGCAAGGCCGGCATTGACGATATCAGTCATGCGCGGATCGCCGTCGATGACGCCGCGCATATTCATCACTTCGGCGACGCCGCCGATGGCGGAGGAGTGCAGCATCTCGGTGATCATGGAGGCATCGAAATCGGCGCCGGCAAGTTCCAGGCCCGGCGCGGAGGGCACGCAGGAGGGCGCGAGAAGGATCATACGCAGCGGCAGGCTGCGCGCCGCCTCGATCGCCCAGCGCACGCCGTCGAGCCCATGGACGTTGCCGAATTCATGCGGATCCCAGACGATGGTGGTGACGCCGCGTGGCAAGACGGCGCTCGCATATTCGGCCGGTGTCACCATCGAACTTTCGATATGCATGTGCGTGTCGATCAGGCCGGGCGTCAGGATACTGCCCGCCGCATCGATGATCTCGACGGCATCCGTGCGGCTTGCCGGGGCATGGACGCTTGATATCAGCGCGCCGACGAGGCCGATATCGGCATGCCGGATCAGGCCCGTCACCGGATCGAGCAGCCTGCCGCCGGTGATCAGCATGTCGAAGGGGGCATCGCCGCGCGCAGCGGTGACGGCGCGGGCACGCAAGGCGGGATCGTTGAGATCGGCGGGTTCTTGGCGAGCGGTGACGTTCATTTGCGGGCCTCGTTGACCAGGGCAGCGAGAATGATGACACGCGCCATGTCGGCATCGATGTCGGCAGCGAATTGAGCATTGAAGGTGGCATGCGTGGCGCGGGTCTCGATGACGGTGCGGCCACGGGTCAAGGCGCCCTGCAGCTCGACGTCGATACGGGCAGGGCGGAAGCTGACGATATCCGGAGCGACGAAGGCGACGGCGGCGCAAGGATCGTAAATCGCCATGGCCGGGCGGCCGCGACTGGTGCCGATGCGGATATAACCCGAAAACATATCGGCGATCAGCTCGGCATTGGCGCCGCCGGCATTGCGCACCGGCTCGGCGTCTTCGGGCCTGGCCAGCACCCTGCGGCAGAGGTCGAGATCGACTATGCGCAACGGCAGGCCATGGGCGATGACGATCGAGAGGGCTTCGGGATCGGCGAGCGCGTTGAACTCGGCGGAGGCCGTATGGTTGCCTGACGTGACGCCGCCGCCCATCCAGACGAGCTCGGTGATGCGGGCAGCAAGATCCGGCCGGGCGAGCGCCACGGCGGCGACGTTGGTCAGCGGGCCAAGCGCCAGGATGCGGTGCTGGCCTTTGCGCTCCAGCCAGCGGCAGAGTGCTGCGAAGGCATCGCTTTCGGCAAGGTTAGCCGCCTGCGGCAGGCTCCTGCCTGATGTCGGGATGCCGGTTTCGCCGAGGATCGCCTGAGCGGTTTCCAGCTTGCCGAGCACGGGCATGGCGCGGCCGGTGTGGATGGGGAACGTCCAGCCGAAGGCGCTGGCGGCGCCCGCGGCGTTTATCCTCACCTGCGCCAGCGGCGTATTGCCGAAGACCAGCGATACACCGTCGATTTCGAATTCCGACTGTCCCACCACCAGAATGGCGGCGATGTCGTCGAATCCCATGTCTGTGTCGATCCAAACGCCCATGATTTCACCCGAACCGTTTGAGGCTTGCCGCGCCGGCAACCGGCAGATCAAAGCTAAGCGGGCTGCCGATCTCGTGCGGTGGCAGGCCTGCATCGATCTCGGCCTTGATCGGGCCGAGCGGAGTGTCGAGCAGGTATTCGCGGGTGTTGCCGGCGAAAGACGTGCCGCGCACGGTGCCCTGGAAAGCACCGGAGCCAAGGGTCACCATGCGTGGACGCCAGGCGAGGCCGGCTGCGGCTTCCGGCGCCGGGCCGGAAAGTCCGACCGGCCCATTCGGCGTCGCAAGCTTTCCATCCTCCAGCGCGAAGACATTCTCGAAGCCGACGAAATCGGCGACGAAGGCCGAGGCCGGATTGTTGTAGATCTCTTCCGGCGTACCGATCTGTTCGATACCGCCGTTCAGCATCACGACGATGCGGTCGGCAAGCGCCAAGGCCTCCACCTGGTCGTGGGTAACGAAGATCATCGTGACGCCGGTCTCTTTCTGCACGCGCTGCAATTCGGCGCGCATATCAAGGCGAAGGCGGGCATCGAGATTGGAGAGCGGCTCGTCGAGCAACAGCACCTTCGGCTCCATCACCATCGAACGGGTGAGCGCCACCCGCTGCTGCTGGCCGCCGGAGAGTTCGGCGGGCTTGCGGCCGGAAAAAGCCGAGAGCCCGACGGATTTCAGGCCGGCGCCGACGCGGGCATCGAGATCCTGACCTGAGATGCCCTTGAGACGCAGGCCGAAGGCGACGTTCTCATAGACCGTCAGATGCGGGAAGAGGGCATAGGACTGGAAGACGAGGCCAACGGCGCGTTTGTTGGCCGAGACGCGGGTGATATCAGCGCCGTCGAGGCGGATGCGGCCAGCGGCGGGCGTCAGCAGGCCGGCAATGGCGCGCATCGTCGTCGTCTTGCCGCAGCCGGAGGGGCCGAGAAGCGCCACCAGCTCACCTTTACCGATCGCGAGGTCGAGGTCCCGCACCGCGACCGTGTCGCCATAGGCAAGGGTCAGCTTGTCGAGTTGAAGATAGGCATCAGACATAGCGCGAGAATCCCAGGAAGCGTTCGGCGAGAAAGACGATGCCGATCGAGAGAAAGGCGAGAAGGGCGGAGAGCGCCGCGATGGAAGGATCGTAGGTGGTTTCCATGTAACCCAGCATGTCGATCGGCAGCGTGCGGACGCCGGGACCGGACAGGAAGAGCGAGACGGGCACCTGATTGAAGCTGGTGACGAAGCCGAGGATGAAGGCGGCAAGGATGCCGCCGCGGATATTCGGCATCACCACACGGAAGAAGGCGCCGAGCCGCGAGGAACCGAGCAGGACGGCGGCCTCCTCGATGTCCGAGCGCAGATTGTCGAGGCTCGCCGAGACGACGCGCACGGCATAGGGCAGCACCAGGGCCGTATGGGCGAAGAAGAGCGCGAGCGTGATATTGAAGCCGAAAGGCACGACGAGATAACGCAGCAGTGCCAGGCCGACGATGATGCCGGGGACGATGATCGGCAGCGAGACGATGGTGCGGACGATCTCGGCCGCGGGCAGCTTGTAGCGGGAGAGGGCGTAGGCGGCCGGGATGCCGAGGAGGAGGGCTGCGAGCGTCCCGAAGACGGCGAGGAACATCGACATGGCGAAGCTGTCGCGGAAGCTCTCGATGGTGAAGACCTTCATCACCCAACGCAGCGATAGGCCCTGCGGCGGGAAGGCCAGCGTATCGCCTGATGATAGCGAAGCGGCGATGATGATCAGGAACGGGCCGATCAGGAAGACCAGCAGCAGGAAAAGCACGATGGGCGAAAACAGGCGCAGTGTCATCGGCGGTTCCTCGCCGTCGCAAGGCGTTTCAGCAGAATGTTGGCGGCAAAGCTCATGACGATCAGGATGAAGGCGATGACGCTTGCCGAAACGAAATCATTGGCGACGGAAACCTGCTGGTACATCAGCGTTTCCAGCATCAGCACCTTGGAGCCGCCGAGCACGGCGGGGGTGATATAGGCGGTCAGCGATCCGGTGAAGACAAGCGTGCCGCCGACGACGAGGCCTTCCCTGGTGAGCGGCAGGATGACTTTCCAGAAGACCTGGAACCAGTTGGCGCCGAGCACGCGAGCAGCCGGAATCGCATCCTTCGGCATGTTTTCGAGCGCGCTGATCAGAGACAGGATCATCAGCGGCAGGAAGAGCTGTAGGAGGCCGATGAAGACGGCGGTCTCGGTGAACAGCAGCCGTAGCGGCTCGGCGCTGAGACCCAGGCCTGTTATCGCCTGGTTGACGATGCCGGTGCGGCCGAGAATGACGATCCAGGCATAGGTGCGGGCCACCGGAGAGATCATCAGCGGCAGGGTCACGAGGCCGATCATCCGGCCCTTGCCGTTCGCCGGCAGGTTGACGATGGCAAAGGCTGCGGCATAACCGATGACCGCGGAAACGGCGGTGACTTCGAGGCCGAGCCGGAACGTGCGCAGGAAAACGGTGCGGTTCAACGTCTGGGAAAAGAAATCGGCATAGGCCGACAGGCTCCAGGCGCTGCCGGCGCGGAAGCCCTCCGACAAGAGGATCGCAACGGGCAACAGAAAGACCACGGTCGCAAAGATGGCTGCCGGCAAGGCAAGCGCCAGGGCTTCTGCGCGGTTCTGGAACATGAGGCGCCTTTCGAGTGGACAAGAGTGAGGCCCCGGCAGAGGCGCCGGGGCCAGTTTTCACGCGGGCCTTACTGGCCGACCTTCTCGTTCCACGTCTTCAGCCAGCCGGCGCGATTGTCGAGGGCGACGGCGGATGGGATGAGCTTGAGGCTCTTGGCCGTTTCCTCGCCATAGGTGAGGTTGTTGGCGGCGGTTTCGGAAAGTTTGACCTCGCTGTTTGCCGGGCTGTCGACCAGCTTTTCGGCGAGTTTGGTCTGGATCTTGGTCGAGAGCCAGAAGTCCATGAACTGCAAAGCGAGATCCTGGTTCTTCGAGCCCTTGGTCAGCACCAGCACGTTCATACCGCCGGTCTGGCCCTCCTTCGGCGTCGCCCAGGCGACCGGGACGTCGAGCTTGGTGAAACCGGCCCAGGAGAAACGGCCGATCGGCGCTGCCCAGATCTCTTCCTGTTGCATCAGCTGCACCAGCTGCGAGGACTTTTCGTAGAAGGTGACGATCTCGTCCTTCTTCTCGCCCAGCGCTTCGATCGGTCCCTTCAGATCCGGCGTGTCCTTGCCGAGCGCCAGGCCGAGCATATAGAGCGCCGGCGGGCCTTGATTGGTGGTCACGTTCGGAAAGGCGACGTGGCCGACATATTCCGGCTTCAATAGATCGGCCCAGGAGTCGATCTTCATCTTGTCGGAGCGATAGGCAATCGATGTGGCGTAGAAGGTGTAACCGACGCTCATGCCGTCGCCGTTCGGATCCTTGGCGACGTCATAGAGCTTGGCGAAATCGGCAAGCTTCGCGGTATCGATCTTGTCGATCAGGCCGGCGCGCGACGCGGCCAGCGCATCGGCCATGGAAACGGCCGCGAGATCGACGACGGGGTTGGCCTTGTTCGCCTCCATCTTGGCCAGACGCTCGACGCTGTTGCCGGTCTCGACCACCAGCTTGCAGCCGCATTTGGCTTCGAACGGATCATAGACCAGCGTCTTGAAATCGTCCTGCGCAAAGGCATAGACGGAAATCGTCAGCGTCCGTTCTGCTGCGGCAGCGGCGAGCGGGCATAGGGCGGCGAGGGCTGCCGAGGCAATGAGAGCTTTTTTCATCTTACATGTTCTCCATCTCTGAGGTTCTTGGTGCCGGGTTCGCAGGCCCGGATGATTGGCGGACGATCAGCTGCATGGCGACGCGTTCGATCTCCGCGGTAACGAGCACGCCCTCCCGGATGCTGCTTGTTCTTATGGTATCCACCAGCGCCGACACGGCGATCCCGGCAATCCTATCCATGTCCATCCGGACCGTCGTCAGCGACGGTGTGACAACAGGCGACCAGATGAGGTCGTCGAAGCCGGTGACGCTGACGTCAGTGGGAATGTTGATGCCTGCCTGCTGCAACTCCGTCAGCGCCCGCAGCGCCTGCAGGTCGGAGAGGGCCGCGAAAGCGGTGAAACCTTGGCCGACTTTTTCGGCGAGGCCGAGCGGGCAGCCGCTGCCGTTCTCCTGCTCCAGCCTGTCGATCCACAGCGTTTCCGAATGCATGCCCGGGCGCATGCCGGAGCGAATGCCGCCGGCACGGTCGTTCTGGACGTTGGATTCCTGATTGTTGCCGATGATGAGGATACGGCGATGGCCGAGGCCTGCGAGGTGGCCGGCGATTTCATGGCCGCCCTGCCAATGGTCGGCGGCAACGGTGTTTCCAGGCGTCGAGGGAGTGTCGATGACGGCGACCGGACAGGCGGCGGACGAAATGCGGGTGGCGCGGCGGGGGATGACGACCATGCCGTCGACGCCGCGCTCGACCAGCCGGTTGATCGCCTCCGTCTGGGCGGCGACATCACCGCGGGAATCGGCGATCAACACGCCGTAACCTGCGGCGGAGGCAGCAAATTCGATCGCCTGCGCGATCTTCGGGAACAGCGGATTGGCGATATCGGGCAGCACCAGGCCGAGGACGCCGCTGCGGCCGGTCCGTAGCGCCCGCCCGGCCTGGCTCGGGACGTAACCGAGTTCGGCTGCATGCTCACGGATCCTTTCGACCAGTTGGCCGGACACCCGGCCCTTGCCGGAAAGCGCATTGGAGACCGTGGCGACGGAGACGCCGAGCGACGTTGCTATCCTGCTGAGGTTCGGTCCCGGGCGCGGTGCTGCCATGATCGACGATCACTCTGATTAATCGTTTAATCAAAGTGATAGCTCAGCTTTTCCCGCCTGTCGAATCCGAATTCATCCTATGCGCAATTATTCGGCTACGGCACGCGGCAGATAAGAAAAAGCCCCGCGAGATGATCGCGAGGCTTTGTACTTTCAGGTCGATTGAAGCAGTTGTCAGCCCTTGACGGCCACAACCTTCGCCGCCGGTGCGGTCGTCTTGCCGCCGGGGGCGAAGCCACCGCCGATTGCGATATTCAGCGACACGTAGTCCTTGGCCATCTGCTGGACGGCTGCGGCAAGGCTTGCCTGGGCGAGCGAAACCTGGCGCTGGGCGTCGAGAACGTCGAGCAGCGAAGAGGCACCGTCCTTGTAGGATGCGGTCGAAAGTTCGAGCGTTTCCTGCGTGGTCTTCACCTGGGCTTGAAGCGCCGAAACCGTGCGGGCGTCGCGACGGACAGCCGAAAGTGCATTCTCGACCTGTTCGATCGCGGTCAGCACCGTTGACTTCCAGTTGAGATAGGCCGCTGCGGCATTGGACTGCGCCGTCTTGACGCCGGCGCGCAGGGTACCGCCATCGAAGATCGGCAGGTTGAGGGTGGGGCCGAAGGACCAGGGCGTCAGGCCGCCATGGATGCCACGCTGGTTGATGTAGGCCGGCGAGATCGAGCCGCTGAGCGAGATGCTCGGATAGAGCTGCGCCTGGGCGACGCCGATCAGTGCCGTTGCGGCAGCGAGGTCGCGTTCCGCCACACGGATGTCGGGACGGTTGCGGATCAGATCGGCCGGGATGCCGGAGGTGATGCCGCCGCGGAATACCGGCTGGCCATAGCCCTTCAGCAGATCATCGACAAGGGTTGCAGCCGGCAGGCCAAGCAGCGTGGCGATGTGATGGGCCGAAATGCGGATGTTGGTTTCGAGGCCGGGAATTTCGGCGAGCGTCGACTGCACCAGGCCTTCGGCCTGAACGACGTCGAGACGCGAGGCTGCCCCGGCTTCCAGCTGGAACTTGGTCAGTTCGTAGGTTTCCTGACGGGACTTCAGGTTGGCCTTCGAAAGCGCCAGGCGCTGCTGATAATAACGAACGTCGATATAGCTCGAAACGAGGTCCTGCACGAGGGTCAGCTTGGCAACATCTGCCGATGCGTAAGCAGAATCGAGCGAAGCGAGAGCGCTCTCGGTGTTGCGCTTGTAGAGGCCGAAAATATCGAGCAGCCAGGTCAGCTGTGCTTCGCCGCCGCTGGTGTTGCGCGTGTCGAACTGCGTGCGCAGCTCGCCCCTCTGGCCGCTGACCGTGTGCGAGGCGCCGACGGTCAGGTTCGGCAGGGCGCCTGCTCCTGCGACGGTGACGTTGGCGGAAGCCGCATTTATGCGTTCGATCGCCTGCTGGACTGACAGGTTCTGGTCGAGGCCGGACTGGACGAGGCCGTCCAGCTTGCGGTCTTTGAAGGCGCTCCACCAGGCCACGGTGGTAACATCGCCATCGCTCTTGGTTCCACCTTCTCCGAATTTGGCGGGCAGCGGCATCTCAGGAGGAACATGATCCGGGCCCACAACGCAGCCCGACAACAATAACAATAATGCCGGTGTGGCAAAACGAAGAGATACCATTCATTTCATCCTGTACTCGAGCAAGTCAATTCTTGTCCGAAGCTTCATGCTTCACTTACGGCCGCCGCGCCTCGTTCTACCAAAAACACCTTCCGAAGCAGTCGGGCGCAATGTAGCAACGGCAACAGCATTATCACAGTGCATTTATATCACAGTCCTGCCGCATTTTTGGCGCGTGTGGCAAAGATGCGTCGAATGACGACGAAAAACGACGGCACGAAGAAAATTCCGAGCATCGTCGCCGCTAGCATGCCGCCGAGAACGCCAATGCCGATGGCATTCTGTGCCGCCGAGCCCGCGCCTGTCGCGATCGCCAGCGGCACGACGCCGAGAATGAAGGCAAGCGAGGTCATGATGATCGGCCGCAGCCGCAATCTCGCCGCTTCCAATGTCGCCTCGTGGAGCCCCATGCCGCTTTCCATGCGGTCCTTGGCGAATTCGACAATCAGAATGGCGTTCTTCGCCGCCAGCCCGATGGTGGTCAGCAAGCCGACCTTGAAATAGACGTCGTTTGCCTGACCGAAGACGGTTGCCGCCGTCAGCGCCCCGAGGATGCCGACAGGCACTGCCATGATCACCGAGAAGGGGATCGACCAGCTTTCGTAAAGCGCTGCCAGGCAGAGGAAGACGACCAGTACCGAGATCGCGTAGAGCATCGGCGCCTGCGAACCGGACAGCCGCTCCTGATAGGAGATGCCCTGCCAGGCGACCGTATAACCGCCGCCGAGCTGATTGGTCAGTGCTTCCATTTCGTTCATCGCATCGCCGGAAGAAACCCCGGGTGCGGAAGCGCCGTCGAGCGGAATGGCGCTGACGGCGTTGAAGCGGGCAAGCGAGGGCGCGCCCTTCACCCATTCCGTGCGGGTAAAGGCGGAGAAGGGCACCATTTCGCCGTCATTGTTGCGGGCGTACCAGTGGTTGAGGTCGCTCGGCTGCATGCGGAAGGGCGCATCGCCCTCGACGTAGACCGGTTTGATCTCGCCGTTCAGCGTGAAGTCGTTGACGTCACGGCCGGTGAAAATGATCGACAGCATCGAATTGACCGAGGCGATGTCGACGCCCATGGCGCCGATCTTTTCCTGATCGAGCACGATGCGCATTTGCGGCTCGACTTCCTTGTTGCTGCTGCGCAGCGCCACGATCTTGCCCGAGCTATTGCCCATCTGGATCAGCCGCTTGGAGGCGGCCGTCAGGGCGTCGTTGCCGTGGCCGCCGGTGTCGACGAGATACATGGAGAAGCCGCTCGACACCCCGAGACCCTGGATCGCCGGCGGCAGCAACGCGAAGACCTGCGCCTCGCGGATCGCAAAGAAATTGCCAAGCGCACGGTTGACGACTGACTGGGCGCTCAGCGTCGGATCGGTGCGCAGCGAGAAATCCTTGAGTTTGGTGAAGACGATGGCGCTGTTCTGGCCGGAACCGCTGAAGCCGAAGCCGAGCGCGCCGAACACGGAATCGACGGCGTCCTTCTCGTTTTCACGATAGTATTTCTCGACCTTTTCGACGACTGCCTGGGTCTGCTGCGTGGTCGAGCCCGGCGGCGTGGTGACGATGGTCAGCAGCACGCCCTGGTCTTCCTGCGGCAGGAAGGAGCTCGGCAGGCGGGTGAAGAGATAGGCGCAGCCGGCGCCGACCAGAAGGAAGACCAGCATGACGCGGATCGGACGCTTCAGCAGATAGCCGATGGTGCTGATATAGCCGTTGGTCGAGCGCGTGAAGTTGCGGTTGAACCAGTCGCCGACGCGGTGCTTCCGGTGTTCGCCGACCGGCTTCAGCATCGTGGCGCAAAGTGCGGGCGTCAGCACGAGGGCGACGAGCGCCGACAGCAGCATGGCCGAGACGATGGTGATCGAGAACTGGCGATAGATGATGCCGGTCGAACCGCCGAAGAAGGCCATCGGAATGAAGACGGCGGTGAGGACGAGCGCGATGCCGACGATGGCGCCGGTGATCTCGCCCATCGATTTTTCCGTCGCTTCGAGCGGCGAAAGCTTTTCTTCGGACATGATGCGTTCGACGTTTTCGACGACGACAATGGCGTCGTCGACGAGAAGGCCGATCGCCAGCACCATGGCGAACATCGTCAAGGTATTGATCGAATAGCCGGTGACCGCCAGCACCCCGAAGGTGCCGAGCAGCACCACGGGAACGGCAATCGTCGGGATCAGCGTCGCCCGGAGATTCTGCAGGAAGACGAGCAGCACCACGAAGACGAGCACGATCGCCTCGATCAGCGTGTGCACGACCTTCTCGATCGACAGTTCCACGAAGGGCGTGGTGTCGTAGGGATAGGTGATCTCGACACCTGCCGGCAGGCCGCGGCCGATAACCTCGAGCGCGGAGCGCACACGGGCGGCGGTATCGATGGCGTTGGCGCCGATTGCAAGATTGACGGCGAAACCGGTCGACGGCTGGCCGTTGTAGCGCGAACTGCCGCCGTAGCTTTCCTGCCCGATCTCGATGCGCGAGACGTCGCTCAAGCGCACCGTCGCGCCGTCCTTTTCGACCTTCAGGATGATGTGCTCGAAATCGGCGACGGTGGTCAGCTGGCTTTGGGCGGTGATGGTGAAGTTGATCTGCTGGCCGGGGATCGTCGGCTGGGCACCGAGCGAACCGACGGAAACCTGGGTGTTCTGCGCCTGGATGGCAGATGTCACGTCGCTCGGCGTCAACTGGTATTTCAGCAGCTTGAACGGATCGAGCCAGACGCGCATGGCATATCCCGAACCGAAGACATTGATGCTGCCGACGCCTTCCAGGCGCTGGATTTGATCCTCGATCGAGGTCGACATGATATTGCCGAGGTCGACGGAGTTGCGCTTACCGTCGGTCGAAACGAGCGAGCCGACGAGAAGGATGCTCGAGGTCGAGCGGGTGACGCTGATGCCAGCATCGATGACGTCGCTTGGAAGCTGCGACTGAACCAGCTGCAGCTTGTTCTGCACCTGCACCTGGGCGATATCGGGGTCGGCGCTCGTCCCGAAAGTGAGCTGGATGCTGGCCGAACCCGTCGATGAGGTCGAGGTCATGTAGGTGAGGTCGTCGAGGCCGGTCATACCGTCCTCGATGATCGTCGTCACCGATTTCTCGACAGTCTCGGCGCTGGCGCCGCGATAGGTGGCGTTGATGCGAACCGTCGTCGGGGCGATGTCGGGATATTGCGAGATCGACAGCGTGAAAATCGCCAACAGGCCGGCGAGCATGATGGTGATCGCAATGACCCAGGCGAAAATCGGACGTCGGATGAAAAACTTGGCCATCGGTTATTCCTGTGCGGCTGAGACGGTGACGATGCGGGCCCGCGGCGATTACTTCGCTGCGGGCTTCTGCGCGTCACCGGCCGCGGGCTGCTCGGCAGCCACGACCACGCCGGTGTCGTTGATCTTCATCGGGACCGGCTTCACCGGCATGCCTGAGGTGATCGATTGCAGGCCGCTGACGATCAGCTGATCGCCGTCCTTGATGCCTTCGGTCACGAGCCAGGAATTGTTGGAGGGCGAGCTGTTCTCGAAGGCGCGGGTTTCGACCTTGCCGTCGGCGGAAATGAACTGTGCCGTCAGCCGGCCGTTGGCGTCACGGCTCGTCGCCAGCTGCGGCAGCGCATAACCGGCCTCGGCGCCGAGCTCGACCGTTGCGCGGACATACATGCCGGGCAGCACGATACGGTCGGGATTGGGAAAGAGCACACGAATGATGAAGGTGCCTGTGGTCTCACTGACCACCTGCTTCGACATGTCGAGCTTGCCCTGCTGGTTGTATTCCTTGCCGTTTTCGAGGATCAGGTGGAAGACGACATTGGCTTCGCCCTTGATGTCGCCGGCGGCCATCGCATCGCGCAGCTTCAAGAGGTTGGTGCTCGATTCCGTCAGCGAGATGTAGATCGGATCGAGTTGGCGGATCGTCGTCAGCGCCGTCGTCTGGTTGGCCGAGACGACGTTGCCGACATTGACGGCCGTCTGGTCGATGATGCCATCGAAAGGGGCGACGATCCTGGTGTGGTCGAGGTCGATCTGTGCAGCGGAAAGCGAGGCCTTCGCCGACTCGACTTCGGCCTTGGCCTGGAGCAGCGTCGTCTTGGCCGTTTCGAATTCGATCTGGGTGGCGCCGCTGCCGACGAGGCGCTGGTAGCGGTCGAGATTGCTTTCAGCGCTCGGCACGCTGGCCTGCGCCTTGGAGATCGCCGCCTTGGCCTGCTCGACGGCAGCGATATAGGGTGCATCCTCGATCTGGTAGAGAAGGTCGCCCTTCTTGATCTCGCCGCCGTCCTTAAAGGCGACCTCGCGGATCAGGCCGCTAACCTGCGGCCGGATATCGGCGGTCTGATATGTCTCGGCGCGGCCGGGCAGGATCGTGGTGATCGGGAAGCTGCCCTTGGTCAGCGTGATGACGCCGACGGGGGCAGCCTGCTGCGCCGCGCCTGCACCCGCATTGCCGGCGGGCTTGGAGCCACTGTCGCTGCAGGCTGCGAGAAGGGCTGCGAATGCCAGGGCAGAGGAGATGAGGAGGGCACGCCGTATCATGCTGAATTCCTGTGCGGTGGCAATCGCCGTTCAATCCACGAGTTCGGGTCTGCGGGCTCGGCTTGATCGAGCGCAGGCTTATATAAGCGTCAGGATTGGGTTGGCTTCAAATGCCGTTATCCGAATTTAAGAAAAGCTTTACGAAGTGACGTAATTCAGCAATCATCACTTAGCAAGCGCTATTTTGCAGTGCGGCATGGACGAAACATACGATTTTTTCGGCGCGGTGCACGAGTGTCTCCTTGTCGTCGCGAGCGATCAGGACAGGGTGCAGCACGCAGGCCAAGACGTCTGCAACCGTATGCGCCGCGCTCTCGGGATCGCGGCAATGATAACTTCCCTCCGCCATGCCCTCGCGGATGATCTCGCCGAGCTTTGCCTCGATGCGGGCGCGATAACGGTTGCCGGCCTCGAGTTTGGCTTCGATCGTCGAAAGCACCATTTCGAAGATATAAGGGTTCTTCTGGATATCCTGCAGGTGGCTTTCCAGCAGGCGCAGGATGAAGCGGAGCAGTTGTTCCTTTGGCGGCAGCTTCTCATCGAAGGCGGCGAAGCGCTCGGCGGCATCGTCGAGATGGCGTCCGGCGATCGCATCGACCAGCGCGACCTTGGAACGGAAATGCTTGAAGACATTGGCGGGCGACATATGGAGCGCCCCGGCGATATCGGCGATCGACACCGCGACGAAGCCCCGCTCGCGAAACAGCATCTCCGCCATGGAGAGAATGTCTTCCCGCGTTTCCTCGGCCTTGCGTCTTGGCCTTCTTACCATCTGTTCCCCGCCGGGCTGAGCCCGATACCCCTTTTTTTCGATGCTAGCGCGATTGGAAGGAATGCCGCAAGCTGGTGATCGGGCCGGCGGCTTTCGTCTGTCGCCTTTTCAGGGAAAATAGGGAGCGAGGTTGTTTCGGACACGGGCAAGCGGCGTCTCGCCGCTATCGTCGGGAACAAAGCGCTCGCCGGTGATCGCCTCGTAGGCTTTGATATAGACGGCCGAGGTCTGTTCGATCAGTTCGGCGGGGATTTCGGGGATCTCGTCTTTATAGGGATCGCAGCGCTCCGCCACCCAGGCGCGGACGAAATCCTTGTCGAAACTCTCCGGGCGTTTTCCGGCGGCAAAGCTTGCCGGATAGCTTTCGGCAAGCCAGTAGCGACTACTGTCCGGCGTGTGGATCTCGTCGGCGAGGATAATGTTGCCGTCACCATCGGTTCCGAACTCGTATTTGGTATCGACCAGGATCAGCCCGTTTTTCGCCGCCATCTCCTGGCCACGGGCAAAGAGGGCGAGCGCATATGTCGACAGCGTCTGCCATTGTTCTTTCGTGAGAAGGCCGCGCGTGACGATTTCGGCGGGGGTCAGCGGTTCATCGTGGCCGCCGTCGAATTCCTTGCTAGTCGGCGTGATGACGGGGTCCGGCAGGATCTGGTTGTCGCGCATGCCGTCGGGCAGGCGCATGCCGTACATCTCGCGTTCGCCCTTCTTATAAAGCGTCAGGATCGAGGTGCCGGTGGTGCCGGCGAGATAACCGCGCACAACGATCTCGACCGGCAGGATGTCGAGCCGCTTGCCGATGACGACATTCGAATCGGGATAGTCGAGAACGTGGTTCGGGCAGATGTCCTTCGTCGCCTCGAACCAGTAGCGGGCCGTCTGCGTCAGTACCTCGCCCTTATAGGGGATGCAGGTGAGGATCCGGTCGAAAGCGCTCAGCCGGTCGGTGCTGATAATGATGCGGCGTCCGTCCGGAAGATCGTAATTCTCGCGCACCTTGCCGCGATAATAGTTCGGCAATTCCGGGAAATGGGCTTCGGAGAGAATTCGCACGGCGCTCGACTGTCCTTAATTATTGGGTGAAGACTTCCTGCTCTAGTTTCATTGCTGGGGAAGTCAAGCCGATCGGGTATCGCGTTACAGCCAGAACAGACCGGTAAGAAGCAGGGCGAGGCCGTAACTTGAGACGGCAAGCGGCCAGCCGGCGCGCAGGAAATCGCCGAAGCGGTAGCCGCCGATGCCCATTGCCAGCGTGTTGTTGTGATGGCCGAAGGGCGTCAGGAAATCGAGCGACGCGCCGGCGGCAACCGCGATCAGATAGGCGTCCGGCGCATGCCTGGCGGCTCTTGCGAATTCCAGTGCGATCGGGGTCAGGACGATTGCGACCGTCGCGTTGTTGACAAAAGGCGTCAATGCCATGGCCAGGAAAAGGATGAGGGCGATGCCGAAGAGCGGATGGGTGATCGGCACGACGAGGCTGAGCCAGCCGGCAATGGTTTCGGCCGCTCCGGTGGTCGCCACCGCCTGGCCGATCGGGATCATCGCCGCCAGCATGATGATGATCGGCCAGTTGAGATCGGCCATCGCCTGACGGATATTGAGGTGATTGAGCAGAGCGAGCACGAGCACGACGCCGGCAAAAGCGACGTCGGGACGCAGGCCGGCCGCCGAGGCGGCGACGCCGCAGGCAAAGAGCGCGAAGGGCCGCCAGGATAGGAGCGGCGCCGGTTCGCTCGGTGCCGTCGAGGCGAGCGGCAGGCACTCGCTTTCCTCCAACGCTTCGCCGATTGCAATGCGCGGCCCCTCCAGCGTCAAAATATCGCCGATCGACAATTGCAGGTCGAGGAAGCGGCCCTCGATGCGTGGCGCGCGCATGGAAAGGGCGGCGACGGCGATGCCGCGATGGTGGAAGACTTCGAGCGAACGGACACGCGAACCGACCAACGTGCTCTCCGGCATCACGACGGCTTCGACACGGGTGAAATCCGGCTGCAGGCCATGCGGATGGGCATCGGCGATCAGCGCCTGCGTGGCGGCAAGGCCGGCAAAGACTGTATCGGCGCCTTCGGCAAGCAGCACGTCGCCGGGTTCTAATATCGACTGGTCGAGCGGACCGAAGACGAAACTGTCGCCGCGGATCAGCGCATGCGGCTTGATGCCGAAACGCACCGGACAATCGGAAAGTCGCACGCCGATCAGCGGCGAGACGTCAGGGATGCGACGCTCGACGACGATGCGGCGCGCGGCCGGTGAGATCTTTACCGGTGTTTCGTCGGGTTCCGGAAACAGGCGCTGCACGCGAAAGGCGATGAGCAGAATGCCGGCGATGGCGACCGGCAGGCCGACATAGGCGAAATCGAAGAAGTGAAAGCCGGTTCCGGTCGCCTTGGCGAGCGCATCGCTGACGAGCAGGTTGGCTGGCGTGCCGATCAGCGAAACGAGGCCGCCGAGCAGGGCCGCGAACGAGACCGGCATGACGAGCTGGCGGCGGGGGATTGTCAGGACCGTGCCGAGACGTAGCGCGACCGGCAAGGTGATCGCAAAGGCGCCGATATTGTTCATGAAGATGGACATGAATCCGGCGAGCGAGGACGTGCCTGATATGACCTTGAAGTCCGAGGGTCTTGCGGCCGCGAAACGGGCGGCGAGACTGTCGAAGAGCCTGGCGCGCGCCAGCACCTGGACGATCAGCAGGATCTCGACGACGGTGATGACGACGGGACTGGCGAAGCCCGTGAAGATCTGCTCGGCGGGATAAAGGCCGAGCGCATAGCCGCCAAGCAAGCCGGCGATCGAGACCACCTCGATGCGGATGCGATCGAGCGAGAAGAGAATGAGCATCGCCAGCAGAAGGATCAGCAGGGATGCTTGCTCGAACGACATGGGCAGGTCCGTTGTTTCATCGATCAGGCGGGACTGTAATCGTTCCTCATGCGCTGTACAGAGGCGCCTTCAGGCAAAGATTGAACAATCCTCATATCTCGCGTCAGGCTGGTGGTGCCTGCCACTGGCCTCTGGCGTTCCGCTCCAGAATGGGGGTTGCGAAGACGCCGATGGTGCGAGCGCTCCATTGCGGCCCGGCGGCTGCGAGGCTTTCGCGCCAGCGCTCCGATTGCAGCATGGCGGCACCGATGACGACGGGTTCGATGCCGCAGCCTGTCAGCAGATGAAGACCGGCGGCGATCGAGGCGCCGCTGGAAATGACGTCATCGATGAGTGCGACGCGTCGTCCCTGAAGCAGCGGCAGCATGCGCGGATCGATATAGAGACGTTTCTGCTGTGTCGGCGTAGTGATCGAAGACAGGGCGACGGAGAGCTCGTCGCGATACCAGAATTTACGCGAGGTGCCGAGCGGAACGTAGCGGCCATGGCCGAGCTTCTGCGCCACGGCGGCGGCCAGCGTCAGGCCGAGCGTCGGCAGGCCGGCGACGACGTCGATGCGCATGGGCCTGATCTTTTCGGCAAGGCTTTCGGCCAGTGCATCGAGGACGGCGAAGCTCGCCTGGTTGACGATCAGCGAGGCGAGGGCGTGGGCGCCATCCGCCAGCTCACGGATCGGCAGGCGAAGCTGGCGGCCGTCTTCGAGCGTGGCGACATAGAAGGAGGTGAACTCCCCATCGCCGGCAAAGGTGCCCGGCGGGTGAAGCTCCTGCCAGAAATCGTGCGGCGCCATCTCCGTCACAGCGGTCAATTGCGTCTCGTCCTCTCCATGCCGGTTTTCCGGCGTAGCGCCTGCAATTCCGGTTCGCTCAGCGCACGCACTGCGCCTTTCGGCAGTTCGCCGAGTTCGAGCCCGCCGATTGCCACGCGCACGAGGCGCAAGCATTCGGTTCCGAGCGCCTCCAGCATGCGGCGGATCTGGCGGTTGCGGCCCTCGTCGAGCTCGACCTCGATCCATGAATTCCTGTCGCCCTGGCGCACGCGCCGCGCGGCGGTTGCCGTCAGCAGCTCGCCGTCGTGGCGGATGCCCGCTGTCATCGCGGCAATGTCCTCGTCGTCCATGATGCGGTCGATCTGGACATGATAGGTCTTCGTCACATGCGTGACCGGATCGAGCAGGATCTGGGCGAATTCAGTGTCGTTGGTGAAAAGCAGCAGGCCCTCGCTCGCCTTGTCGAGCCGGCCGACCGGAGAGAGATGCGGGATGTCGAAATCCCTGAGGCAATCATAGACCGTCGGCCTGCCTTCCGGATCGTGGCGGGTGGTGACGAGACCGCGGGGCTTGTTGAGCATCAGATAGATTTTCGCTTCGGCAGCGATGACAAGGCCGTCGATGCTGATGCTTGCCGTGGCAAGATCGACCCATGCGGAGGTATCGCTGACAGTTCGGCCGTCAACCGCAACGCGATTTTCGGCGATCAGGCGTTCGGCCTGCGTGCGGGAGCAATAACCGAGCTTGGAAAGGGCGCGGGGAAGGGTGACCCGTTTGGCCGCGGCGTTATCGGTGGGCTTTGTCCGTTCACGCGTCTTGTGCGGTGGGCGCCGCTCCCTCATCTGTCATCCTTATCCTGCTTTCGATGCAGTTTTCTTGGCATGAACGACAGAAGGATGCCAGCAGCGTGAATAAAAAACGACGGGAATAACAGGCGCTGAAAAAAGGCCTCAGCGCTTTGGATAAAGCGCCGTCGCGGCTTTGCTAGGGTGGCGCTGCCTCAGCGGCAGACCATGAAGCCGGCCAGTTCCTTGCGGCTGACGACGATACCGGCGGCGGCCTTGACCGGGTCCGGATGCGTGTAGGACAGACTAGGCATTTCCGGCAGATCGAGTGCCTGGCGCATATTCATAATGCCGACCGCATAGCGGCCATCGGCGCTGTCGACACTGACTTCGATAATGCAGTTGGCCCTCTTGTTTTCCATGGTAGTCCTCCCTTCGTTTTTTATGTTCCCATAGCTGGCATTAAAAATTGGTTTTTCTAAGACATAAGCATTTACGCACCCTGCCGAAAACGGATCGGCGGGTGCGCAAAAAACTGGTTTATGAGTGGATATGGCGTGTTCAGCGCCACCAATGGCGAGGCTGCGGCTGCGGACTGCCGGAAAGCAGGTATCCGGCAAGGAAGCCAATGGCGCCTGCAAGCACCAGGGCAGTGGTCGTTGCAGTCGGATGCTCGCGGGCAGCGTCGGCGGCAGCCACACCTTCGGCCCGGATCTGGGCGACGGCGTTCTTTGCCCGGGGCAGGGCTTCGTCATAGACCTTGCCGGCGCGGCCACGCACTTCGTAATAGGCTTCAGCGCCCTGAGCGGAAATCATCTTCTGCAGGCGCGAGACTTCCTGTTGGAGTGCGGCGATGTCCTTACTGACAGATGCTCTGATATCATCGGTATTGGCAGCCATGTCGGTCTCCTTCCTTCAATGGGAAAGACAACACCCAACTCGGTGATAGGTTCCGAAATCTCAGCCGCTGATTTGTGACGGAAATTTAAAGCTTGCCGGTCGGAGGCGCTTTAATCCTCCGTTAACCATAATTTCGCGCAAGATCCTGTTTTCTCGCTATCTTTCGGACGTTGAGAACGACGTTCGATGGATTTTTGACCAGCCGGTAAAGGAATTTTCGGGAATCCGTCCCGAAAGGGCGCCCTGTGGATAATATCGACCGGCAAAAATGCCAGCCGAATCAACCTGTTACAAAAATGTCAAAAAACTTTGGTTGGGTGTGTTGACTGTTTTGGTTGGTTAGTTCTATAAGCCCACTCACTGAACGAGGGCGGCGGCGCTGCTGGCGACGAAGTCTTTCGTTCTAG
>NZ_WUEN01000028.1:0-31188 GCF_010668065.1 Rhizobium leguminosarum
GCCTTTTGTGTTAGAATGCATAAGCAAATCCCAGCGATTTGCTCTGGCGCGGGGTGGAGCAGCCCGGTAGCTCGTCAGGCTCATAACCTGAAGGCCGCAGGTTCAAATCCTGCCCCCGCAACCAAACCTTCCCAGATACACATACTCAAAAGCCCGCCCCGTGCGGGCTTTTTGCGTTCCAGAAGTTCGAGGAGTTAACATCTCAGCAGGGGCCGCAACAAGGCCAAGCGATAATGAATAGTTGACCTGCGCACATGCCCCTTCGAGTGTCTGAACCACGTCCTCGCCGCTGCAGATGAGGCGTGCATCATCCTCGGATCAACCCATTTATCGGTTCTTAAGCAAAAAATGACAGCTTGACTACAATCGGTGGTGGGGATGCGGTCGTGGTAAATGGTTTGATGTCGCGGGTTCGCATTCAGACGAAGGTGCTCGTACTTCTGGCGCCATTCGTCATTAGCCTATGCGCAGTGGGACTGACGGGGTACTACGCGTCCAGCCTTCTCGAGGGACGGATGGAGATCTCCAACCATGTTTTGCAGTCTCTGAACGGGTTCAAACATGTTTCTTCCAGCATGACCGGCTTTCTGATGAAGCCGTCGCAGGAAGCTCGTGATACCGCGCTTGCAGACGCCCGAGAGCAACTTGCAAATCTGAAGCAGACGATCGAGAGGCTAAGGCCAACGACCGATGTGGGGCTTCTTGACCGGGCGCTCGATCAATCGCAAATCATCCCGGAAAAGATCGAAGCGATCTGGCAAATCGAAACGGGACAGCAGAAAATTCTCAGTGATGTGGACGCTGCTGCCGCGGCACTTCTTGACCTGCAAGGCCAGGTCGGCAAGCGCTCGTTCATGCTGATGGCCAGTGCGAAAAAGATGGAAAATGCCAACAAGAGCGGCCTGAGTAATTCCGTCTCCATCAGCGCCGCCGCCAGTGTCGCGACAAAACTTCGCAATGACTATACGAACGCGACGACGCCGGCTGACAAAGTTAGCCTGCTAGCCAAATATGCGCCCGATTTGCAAAAGGCAAAGGAGCAGCCTTCGCCTGCAGTCGCGACCGACAAACAAGCCCTTGCCGCGCAGTATGCCGCTGCAGTGGATGCCATCGCCAACGCTTCGAAGGTGTCGCCTGAAACTTTGGATGTCCCAGCAACGGATACCGCCGTCGCCAATCTTGCTGCAACTGGCGACAGTCTCAAGACGATTGGCGACGATCTGATGCGGACCTCCGTGCTCGCGCTTGCCGCGTCGGACAAGGATATCTCGCAGGCGACGAATGTCGGCAACGCGCTGCGCGCCATCGTTAACAGCAATAATGAGATCCGCGTCGGCTTCGCCGAACTCGCCGGCAATCCAGACGACGCGCGAGTGAAGAAAGTCCAGCAGTCGATCTACATGTATCAGACCGAGCTCGGCCGTCTCGCCGGCGTGGTGAACGACGATCCGGTCTTTGCCGAAATTCCGAAGAAGGCTCAACCCGTCCTCGACCTGCTTGCGGCAAACGCGGCAGCGCTCTCCGAAGGTGCGGCGCGCAAGCTGGCTGAATTCGACAGCGCTGCGGGGCAGATCGACAACACCTGGAACCTGCTTGCTCAATTCGCCGAGACGCAAAGGCAAAATGCTGGGCAGGATCGTCAACAGGCCAATAGGATATCCGGCGGTGCCATTGTGTTTGGCATCCTGATCGCTATGACCGCGGGTGCCGCGCTGGTCGTCACCCTAAAGGGACCGATCACCCAGATTACCGCAGCGATGCGCAAGATCGCAGAGGGAAGGCTCGATACCGCAATCACCGGCGAGGCACGGGGCGACGAGATCGGGGAAATGGCTCGTGCGCTTTCCGTCTTCAAACAAAATGCGCTGTCGAATGTCGAAATGGAACAACAGGCCGAGATCGCGCGTAGCGATGCGGAATTTGAGCGCGCCCGCAACGAACTCGAGCGACGTAGCGCCAAGGTCCAGGTTGACGCCGCAATCGAGGCGCTTGCAGAAGGGCTCACGCGGCTGTCGCGCGGGGAGTTGAATTTTTCGATCGATACGCCCTTTGCCTCCGAACTCGACCGGATCCGCACCGATTTCAACATGTCGGTCGCGGGTCTCAGGGAGACGCTCTGCGATATCCGCGAGACGTCTTCCCTCATCAGCGACAATGGCCGACAGATGGCGGAAGCCGTTGATGACCTGGCCAGTCGAACGGAGAAGCAGGCGGCCGCACTTGAAGAAACCGCAGCGGCGGTGGAGGAGATTTCTTCCGCCGTCAACACCTCTTCAGGACGGGCAGCAGCAGCGCTTACGCTTGTCCAACGCGCCAAACAGGGCGCCGACGCCTCGGCTTCAGTGGTCCAAAACGCGGTTTCGGCCATGGGACGGATTGAGGACGCGTCGGGCAAGATCGTTCAGATTGTCAGCGCCATCGACTCCATCGCTTTCCAGACCAATCTCTTGGCCCTAAACGCGGGAGTCGAGGCGGCAAGAGCGGGTGAGGCCGGCAAGGGCTTTGCTGTCGTGGCGCAGGAGGTGCGGGAACTGGCGCAGCGATCGGCGCGCGCCGCCAAGGAAATCGGCGAGCTCATCAACAATTCCGTCCGAGAGGTTGCGTCCGGCTCCGAATTCGTCGGCCGCACCGGCGATGCGCTGATGGAGATTTCCAGCGAGATCGTCCACATCGTCGGCCATATCGAGCTCATCGCCTCGTCAAGCCGCGATCAGGCAACGACACTCCATTCGATCAACGCATCGGTCAACGATATTGATCGTATGACGCAGCAAAATGCGGCGATGGTGGAAGAGACGAATGCTGCCACCCGACAGCTATCGTCCGAGGCGCTTGCACTTACCGACATGATTGCACGCTTTCGGCTTGAAGGCCACGAGATCCCGGCTTCAAGAGGGTACGAGGCTGCGGCATGACGGCAGCATGTAGTCGCAGAACCTGTTAACTTGCTTTGAGATGCATGGTCTCCGATCAGCAGGCTGATGAGTGATACGTTTTCCTTGATCAGTTTTCAGGCGCACGATAGTTGCTAAGATAACAATATTCTAATATACGTGGAGCCGGCGTTTTAATATTTTCGCAGTGGCAAGCAACGTCCCTCCAATTGGCGGGCGTTTATTATCCTATTCAGCAGGGCGTTCGATTTCATGAAGTAGATTAAATATTTATAGGGGGAGGAATAATGCGAAAGTGGGCATCGTCTCTATTGACGACTCCGTATGGTAGGGGTCGTCTTCCGTTTACTATCTCGGGATTGCCAGCGCTCTTTGCAGTGGTGCTCTTTGCCGGTGTCGCTTCCGCGCAGGCGCCGACTGAAGAGCAGCGCAATGCGATCAGGGCGGAATGCCGCTCCGATTTCATAGCGCAATGTTCAGGGGTGACGCCGGGCGGTATCGAGGCGCTCACTTGTCTGCAGCAGCATAGCGCCACGCTTTCGGCCGGTTGCCGGAAGGCGGTGTCGGCGATAAGCAAACCCAAGTCGACATCCGCGGAGCCGGCCCCGGCGGCGCCCGCAACCACTGGGGCGACCAGCCCGGCGCCGGCGACGGGCGCACCGGCGCATCAGCCGACGCAGGCGCAGCGCAACGCCGTCAAATCGGCCTGCCAACGGGATTTCATGGCGCAATGCTCCGGCGTCACGCCGGGCGGCACCGAGGCACTCAGCTGCCTGCAGCAGCACAATGCCGCTCTATCGGCGCCGTGTCAGCAAGCCGTTGCGGCCTTGGGAGGATCAGCGGGGGAAGGATCAGCCGGATCAACCCCGGCCAGCGGCGGTGCCGCGGCGACGGTTGCGACCACTCCTGCTCCTCGGGCCATGATGCCGGCCTTCTCGCCGCGCGAGGAACTGATGATCCTGCGCGAAACCTGCGGATCGGATTTTCAGGCGCTGTGTCGCATGGTGCCTTTGGGCGGAGGGCGGGCTATGGCTTGCCTGCGGGACAATCTGCAACGCGTGTCGCCTGCCTGTCATAGGGTGCTGACCTCGGGACTATAGGGTCTGTTCGAACCTCCGCTGTGACGTGCCTCCAACGGCAACCTGCTTCCGCGCGAAACCGTAGGTGATCGCGCGAAAGGCCGTTGCGACAGCCTTACTGAACCTTCGATATCTCCGTTTCCGCCAGGCCTGCGGTCTTTGTGCGCCCTTTCCAATATTCTTCGAGGCGCTGTAGCACGACGTAGAAGGAGGGTACGAAGAGCACGGCGAGGCAGGTCGAGGCGATCATGCCGCTGAAAACCGATATGCCGATCGATTTGCGGGCGGATGCGCCGGCGCCCGTCGCCAGCACGAGCGGCAGGACGCCGAGGATAAAGGCGAAGGACGTCATCAGAATTGGCCGGAAACGCAAGCGGGCGGCCTCGACGGCCGCATCCAGTATTTCCATGCCTTCCGCCCGCCTTTCCCTAGCATATTCGACGATGAGGATGGCATTCTTCGATGCAAGCGCGATCAGCAAGATAAGGCCGATCTGCGTATAGAGGTTGTTGGCAACGCCGGCTGCCATAAGCGCTGCCACCGTGCCGAGGAGGGCGAGCGGCACGGCGAGAAGGACTGCCAGCGGCAAGATCCAGCTTTCATACTGGCCCGCGAGCACGAAATAGACGAGGAGCATGGCAAGCGCGAAGATGAAATAGATCTGCCCGCCCACGGCCTTCTCCTGATAGGACAGCGCCGTCCACTCGAAGCCTGTGCCCGGCGGCAGTGTCTGATCGGCAATCTGCTCCATGACGTCGAGCGACTGGCCGGAACTGAAGCCGGCGGCAGGCCCGCCAACGATCGTTGCGGACGGGTAGAGATTGTAGAGGCTGATCAGGGAGGGGCCTTGTGTCGTGGTGACATCGACGACCGTGCCGAGCGGCACCATCGTCCCGTCACCGGCCTTGACCTTCAGATTGCGGATGTCTTCAGCGCTGACCCGGAAGTCGGAAGCGGCTTGCGCATAGACCTGGAAGGTGCGGCCAAATTTGTTGAACTGGGTCACATAGCTCGATCCGACATAGCCGGAGAGAGCGGAGAAGACCTGGCCCACCGTAATTCCCAGGGTCTCCGCCTTGATCCGATCGACGGAAACGGCAAGTTGCGGCACGTTCGAGCGAAAAGGCGTGCTCAGCCTTTGCAGCGACGATTGGGCACTGCCGTTCTTGACGATCGTATCGGCAAGCGATTGCAGCAACGGATAGTCGGAAATGCCGTTCCTGATCTCGACCTGCATGGTAAAGCCGCTGGCATTACCGACGCCCTGGATCGGAGGCGGCACGACCACCAGCGTCTTGGCGGCGAGCACGCTTTGCAGCGCGCCGTTCAAATGCTGGTAGATCGACAGCAGATCCTGCCCCTTTTCCTTGCCGCGCTCGTCCCAATCCTTCAGCACGACATAGGCGACGCCGGCATTCTGCAGGCTGGCATTGTTGTCGAGAACGGAGATGCCGCTGATGGTCAGCACTTGATCGACGCCAGGCGTGGCTTCGGCGATCTTGCCGACCTCTTCCATCACCGCGTCTGTGCGCTCCTTCGATGCGCCGTCGGGCAGCTGCGCACTGATCAGCACATAGCCTTGATCCTCGATGGGCAGAAATGCAGTCGGCAGACGGGCGAGCCCCCAGACGGCGACACCGATCAGCGCAAGTGCTGCTATGACCATGATGCCGCTGTGGCGGGTCATCGATCCGATCAGCCCGGCATAGCTGCGTTCACCCTTGTCATAGACCCTGTTGAAGCCGCGATAGAAGATGTTGCGTTTCTCGGGCGGGATCGGCGGGCGCAGCCAAAGGGCGCATTGCGTCGGTTTCAGCGTAACGGCATTGATGGCGCTGATCAGCGCCGTGGCGGCGATGACGAGGGCGAACTGCCGATAGAGCTGCCCGGTCAAGCCGGGCAGGAAGGCGGCCGGAATGAAAACCGCCATCAGCACCAGCGTGATACCGATGACCGGGCCGAGCAGTTCCTCCATCGCCTTTTCGGCCGCCTTTCGGCCGGACATGCCCGCCTCGATGTGGCGGGCGACACCTTCAACGATGACGATGGCATCATCGACGACGATACCGATGGCGAGAACGATGGCAAACAGCGTCGACAGGTTGACGGTGAAGCCCAGTGCCGCCATGGCAGCGAAGGCGCCGATGATGGTGACCGGAACTGTGGTCGCCGGCACAAGCATCGCCCGCCAATCCTGCAGGAAAACGAGAATGACGATGAGAACGAGAACGCCGGCCTCGATCAAGGTGACGTAAACTTCGTCAATGGAAGCCTCGACGAATTTCGTCGTGTCGAACGGCACGTGATATTCGAGGCCCGGCGGGAAGCTCTTCGAGAGCTCCTGCATTTTCGTGTTCACCGCCTGCGCCACCGCGATGGCATTCGCCTCCGGCAGCTGAAAAATACCGATGCCGGCAGCCGGCCGGCCGTTCTGCATGAAGGACTGGCTGTAGGTCTGGGCGCCGAGTTCGACGCGGCCGATATCGCGAATGCGCGTAATGTGGCCGCCCTGTCCGCTTTCGACCTTGACGACGATGTTTTCGTAGTCGGCCGCCTCGTTCAGCCGGCCATTGACGTTCAGCGTGTATTGGAAGACCTGCCCCTTCGGCACCGGCGGAATGCCGATCTGGCCGGCGGCAACCTCCTGGCTTTGCTGCTGCACGACGCTGACCACATCCTGCGGCGTCAGGCCGCGCGCCTGCAGCAGGTTCGGATCCATCCAGATGCGCATGGCATACTGGCCGGCACCGAAGACGGTAACGTTGCCGACACCCGGCAGGCGGGCGAGTTCATTCTGCAGATTGATGACGGCGTAGTTCGACAGGAACAGGCTGTCATAGCGACTGTCGGGCGAGGTCAGGCTGACGAAGCCGAGGATCGCCGTCGATTTCTTTTGCGTCGTCACGCCCTGAAGCTGCACCGCTTCGGGAAGCGATGACATCGCTATTGCGACGCGGTTTTGCACCAGAACCTGGGCCTGGTCCGGATCCGTTCCTATGGCAAAGGTCACGGTCAGGGAGTAAGTGCCGTCGCTGGCGCTCGTCGACTGCATGTAGAGCATGTCCTGCACGCCGTTGACCTGCTGCTCGATCGGCAGCGCGACGGTATCGACGAGGGTCTGGGCGCTGGCGCCCGGAAAGCGTGTCGTCACCTGCACCGTCGGCGGGACGACATTCGGATATTGCGCCACAGGCAGCTGGAACAGGGCCACCGCGCCGATGAGCACGAAAACCAACGCCAGAACATTGGCGAGTATCGGTCGCTCGATGAAGAAACGCGAGATCATGCTGTTGTCCTTAGACGTTCAGATGAAGCATGGCGGCGGATTCATTGCGTGGTGGTCTTGGCCTTGGCATCGCCGGCGGCAGCTGCCGGCGGGCTCATTTCCATTTTCTCGGGCGTGACTTTGCTGCCGGGGATGGCCTGCTGGATACCTTGTGTCACGACCCAGTCGGCCGGATCGAGGCCGGAGTCGATGACACGGAGCGCACCTTCGCGCTGGCCGGTCTTGACCTGCTTCTGTTCGACGACGTCGTCCTTGCCGAGAACAAGCAGGTAGCTGCCCAGCTGGTTTGTCCCGATGGCGTCGTCGCGCACCAGCAGAGCCTTGTCGTTATGGCCGACCGGCACCCGAACCCGCACGAAGAGACCGGGCAGCATGGCATGGTCCTTGTTGTCGAACAGGGCGCGCACCTGAAGTGTGCCCGTGGAGGCATCGAGCTGCGGCGAGACGTAATCGAGATGTCCCTTGTGCGGGTAGCCTTCCTCGGTCTGCAGGCCGACTTCTGCCGGAATGCTTGGAAGGTCCGTCTGCTTGAAGGTGCGCCCCTGCCTTGCCAGCGTTTCCTTGATCATCAGCACCTGGGTTTCGCTGACGTTGAAATAGGCATAAAGCGGATCCGTCTGAACGATGCTGGCGAGTTTGGTGGGACCAGATACGCCGACAAGCGCGCCGATATCGACGAGGTGATCGGTGACGGTGCCGTCGAAGGGGGCAAGCACCTCCGTATATCCGAGGTTGATCGTCGCAAGATCGAGATTGGCCTGGGCATTAAGGATGGACGCATTCGCTTCGTCGAGCGTCGCCTTGGCGCTGTCGACCGCGGTCTGCGTGGTGACCTGTTGCTTCGATAGATTGAGCTGCCGGTCGTATTCCTGCTGCGCGCCGACCTGAGACGCCTGTTGCGAGGCGAGTGATGCCTTCGCCTGATCCAGTTGCGCCTGATAAGTGTTGCGCTCAATTCCGAAGAGCTTGGTGCCCTTCATCACCGTCATCCCGTCCTGGTAGTCGATCGATTGGACGTAGCCTTGGACGCGCGCCTCGATATCAACGGAGTTGAGCGGCGCCGTGTTGCCGGTGAGTTCGAAATAGAGCGTCACCGGTTGCTGGATCGGCTGGGCGACACGAACCGGAGGTGGAGGAGGGGCAACGTAAGTATTGCCGCTTTCCTCACAGCCACTGAGAATTGCCATGCCGGCGAGCACCACAGACAGGTGCAGACCCTGATACAATCTCACACGCATTGCCTCCGCCCCGATGTTTACGAGCTATTTCAAAGGCATACAACGTCCTTTGCGCGTCTGAAAAGACGCGCGGCGCTGTAGTCTTCATGCGTGCCTCGGCGGAGACGACCCCTCTCCGAAAAGTTCCGGGCATGCGATATTATGTCGCGGCATTGCTAAAAATTGCAATAGCTGCTGGTGCACAATTAAACTGTGAACTCATCCTCCTGATACCATGACGCTACGGTTTCCCGAGCCGTTCGATGGCAAACTGTAATGGTGCATCCGAAACACGGATCAGCCCGACATATGGGTTGGCCATATCCGAAACCAGGAAGATAGCGCCGGCGACCGACAGGGCGCAGACGAGCAGAATTGACAGCACCGTCGGATTGGCCGGCGCCTGCAGCCCGAAGGTCGCAAAGAGCAGCGAGAGCCAACAGACGAGAACGGTCAGAAAAGCCCAGGGCAAGCCCTCTTTGCCGGATTCGACCAACAGCCAGTGGGTCTCGGCCAACATGCCGCTCACTTCCAGCGCACGCGCCTGGAGAGAGTGCTGCACGGCATCCCTCGGCGCCAGGGATCGAAGGTCGGCCTGAACCGCCTCGATATCCTGATATTCCCCCGGCGCCTTGCCGGATGTCTCGTCGGTGGTCTCGGCAGTCCAGCCACGGCTCAGCCGTTTCTCGATGAGTTCACGCAGCAATTGACGCGCCTTGTCGGTTTCCGGCCCGTATTGCGCCATGACCCGGTCAAGCAGGAGTACCCGTGCCGCCGCCGTTCTCATTTCCACTTCGGCATTGTCATAGGACGACTTGGCGGATGCGATCAAAAGGCCGAGCGCCAGAGCCGACAGTGTTCCCACCACTGCGGTCGCCAGCCTGATGACGTCCTTGGATTCTGCATTGAGATGGTGATCCGGCAAGCGGCCGCGCACCACCAATCCTATCGATGTTGCCATCGACAGAAAAACAAATACAAGCCCGCCAACCAACAGTGAGCCCAAAGTCCGGTCTCCGTATCGCCACGTAAGTCCTGCAGCCACCTTGCAAGCTGTGCTGCTAGCATAGCGGAAGACGGACCAAGCGCGGAACTCTTTACTTTCCTGATCTTGTGCGGCCGCAATAGGGCGGGTTTCATTGCTGGAAAATGAGCAGCACGTAAGCCAGGAAAAGCACCAGATGGACAGCGCCTTGCATGAGATGCGTGCGGCCGCTGGCAAAGGTGATGATGCTGACGGCAAGAGTGAGCAGGAGCATCACCAGATCTCCATGTTCCAGGCCGAGGGTTACCGGGTGCCCGTAAAGACGGCTGATGACAAGCATTGCCGGCACGGTCAGCCCGATCGTCGACAATACCGAACCGAGAAAGATGTTGACGGCGCGCTGAAGATTGTTGGCGATGGATGCACGCACGGCGCTGATTGCCTCGGGCGTCGCGACAAGGATGGCCATGACAACACCGCCAAACGCGGTCGGGGCATGCAGGGTTTCGATAATGTAATCGATCGGCCGCGCAAGCTGTTCGACCAGAAAGACGACGGGACCCATATAGGCGAAAAGCAGAATGGCATGAGGCCAGACCGGCCCGCGGGGAGGAGCATGTTCACCATGATGCTCGTGGCGATTGCTGTCGTCGGCGAAATAATCCTGATGGCGGCCGGCCTGAAGAAACAGAAAGGTGGCGTAAAGGCCGACCGAGATTATGCCCAGGATCAGTTGCCTCGGTGCCGATGGATGCTGTCCGTCCGGGCCTGCAAGAAATGTCGGCATCACCAGGCTCAGGGTCGCCAGCGGCACGATGACGCCGAGATAGGCGTTGGCGCCCTGCAGGTTATGCTGTTGTTCCGGCCGCCGCCACGCACCCAGCAGCAAGGACAGGCCGACCATGCCGTTCAGGATGATCATGACGACCGCAAAGAGCGTGTCGCGCGCAAGCGTAGGGTTGTTCTCGCCGTGAATCATGACGGCGGATATGGCCATCACTTCGATCGAGGTGATGGCGAGCGTCAGAATGAGCGTGCCGTAAGGCTCCTTCAGCCGCTCCGCCAGGCGATCCGCATGCCGCACGACCGACAGAGCGGAGCCGAGGACGACGGCAAACAGCCAGACGAAAACGACAGTGAACCAAAGCGGATCGGCAAGCTGCCCGAAGAGCTGCTCCTGGAAGGCAAAAAACGTCAGGCTGGTCACGACGCTGACGCCCAGGAACCATTCCTCACGCACCAGGCTGGTTGCGCCGACGGCGCGCAATGCCGGACCCTCCGTCATCGAAACCATCCGCCTTCTGGCAAATGCCGCCGCAATGCGATCATCAACACCATGGTGTCCGCCCGCTGTTCTCCTGCCCGTCCCGTGAGCAGGCGCAGACGAGGCTGCCTCAAGGCGAACCGAAGCTCAAGCCAGATCGTGTGTCACTGAATAAAACTTGCAGGTCTCTGTCGTGTCATCACCCACGGATCTCGACAAAGGAGCAGTCGCGGGCAACCGATCACGCCACGTCACCCGTTACTCGCGGCCGGTCGCCGGGATTGCCGCGCCGGTGACGACGGCAGCGGCCGGCGAAATCAGGAAGGCGATGAGGCGGGCAATCGATTGCGGCGACACCCAGCCGTCTGTCTTCGCATCGGGCATGGCCGCGCGATTCTCAGGCGTGTCGATCGTCCCGGGCAGGATGCAGTTGGCGGTGATGCGGTCGTCGCGGCATTCGGCAGCGATCGCCTCGGTCAGCCGGATGACGGCGGCTTTCGAGGCGGCGTAAGCGGCCTGCTTGGCGCCAGCCTTCAGGCCGGGCGCGGCGGCGATATGAACGATGCGGCCGTAGCCGGCCGCCTTCATGGTCGGGAGAACCGCGGCGCTGATCGTCAGGGCAGTGCGGGCGTTTGCGGTCATCATCGTCTCCCACTGCGCGGGCGCCTCCGGCCCGACCGGCCCCATCTGGAAACCACCGACGGTGTTGACCAACGCGCTGACGCCGCCAAAGCGCTTGACGGCCCGAGCGACAGCGGCGGCACAGGAAGCATAATCGGTCAGGTCCGTTCCCGCGATCGACAGAAACTCGGTGGAGGCAGGAAGATCGCCGGCCGAGGCTTCCAGCTCATGGCTCGAACGGTTCATGCAGACGAGTTTGGCGCCGGCGCTGGCAAGCTCGCGGACAACGGCGCTGCCGAGGTTGCCGCCGGCTCCGGTGACGATCACGGCTTTCTGGTCTTTCATGGCAATCTATCTCCTGACGGTGCCCGCGCTGGACGGTGCCGCGCATTGTTGATCCAGGCTGTGCGGCAGCGCAAGCCCCTGCCCAAGACAAGGTCAGATGTTTGCGAAACGGCCCGTGGCGCTATCCGCGGGCCGTTCGTCTTTGATCGTCTGTCGGACCTGATTTCAGTGATATTTCGCCCGTTCGCGGTCGAGGATGACAGGCGCGTCGAGGCCTGAGATCGGATGGGTGACATCGGCCGGGATGTCGCCGGTGAGCTGCAGGTCGAGATAGCGAGCGCAGCAGACCCGCAGGAAGGACGTGAAGTTGCCGAGATCGTGGCCGGCATCGATCGATTCATGATGCAGCCGGGTGATCAGCTGGACGACATTCATACCGTCGCGCCGGGCTATTTCCTCCAGCTTCGCCCAGAAGAAGTTCTCCAGCCTGACGCTGGTGACCATGCCGTCGATGCGCAGCGACCGGGTGGCGCTTTCCCAGAGCCGAGCATCCGCCTTGATGAAGAGTTCACACATATCGTCCTCCCCGGTGCCGCCCTCCTCAGGCGGCGTTGGTTTCGAGCAGTGCTGCGGCATCGAGCACGGCCATGAACTGGCGCAGCCACGACGGATGCGCCGGCCAGGCGGGCGCCGTGACCAGATTGCCGTCCGAGACTGCATCGCTGATTGATATGTCGGCATAAATGCCGCCGGCAAGCTCGACTTCCGGCCGGCAGGCGGGATAGGCGGAGCAGGTGCGGCCCTTCAAAACGCCGGCGGCGGCAAGCAATTGCGCGCCGTGGCAGATGGCGGCAACGGGTTTTCCGGCGTCGAAGAAGTGCCGGACGAATTTGATGACGTCGGCGTTGAGGCGAAGATATTCGGGCGCACGGCCGCCGGGGATGACGAGGGCGTCGTAATCTTCGGCGCGCACGCTGTCGAAAGTGGCGTTCAGCGCGAAATTATGGCCGCGTTTTTCGGAATAAGTCTGGTCGCCTTCGAAATCGTGGATGGCGGTGGCGACGGTGTCGCCGGCCTTCTTGCCGGGGCAGACGGCATCGACCGTGTAGCCGCAGGCGAGCAGCGTCTGGAACGGCACCATCGTTTCGTAATCTTCGGTGAAATCACCCGTGATCATCAGGATCTTTGAGGCTGGCATCGTTTCCTCCCTTTGAAACCAACAGGCGGAGATTAGCAAAGAGCTGCTGCGAGCAGGTACTATGGGAATACTACAGGCGAAATTCCCACCCGACGGGCGAGAGCATCAGATCGCCCTGACCTTCACATCAGGCACTGCGCAGGCCTCGCCGCCGCCGAAGAGGCGGGAACGAGTCAGGAAGCGTTTCTCGCGGCCATTGTCCAGCGAGAACATGCCGCCGCGGCCCGGCACGACGTCGATGATCAGCTGCGTATGCTTCCAGGCCTCGAACTGGCTGGCGCTGATATAGACCGGTACGCCGCCGATCTCGCCGAGCTTGACGTCGCTGTCGCCGATCATGAATTCATTAGCCGGATAACACATCGGCGAGGAGCCGTCGCAGCAGCCGCCGGACTGGTGGAAGAGGATATCGGGATGATCCCGCTTGATTTCTGCGATCAAATTGAGGGCGGCGTCGGTTGCGAGAACACGCAGTTCGCCGTTGAGGGTGGTTTCCATTGTTCTTCCTCCAAAGTTTGGAGAGGAGAATTCCCCTCCCCAACCCTCCCCACAAGGGGGAGGGGCCAAGCTGTGGCGCCGGCTCGCAAACAACAAGCCGGCTGCATATGCTGTGCTCAAGAGTGAATACGGCGAGGGCCGCACGTTAAGCCCCTCCCCTTGTGGGGAGGGTTGGGGAGGGGTTTGAGACCCGCCCGCCATGCTGAGTATCTCAGAAGAAGCCGAGCGCTTTCGGGCTGTAGCTCACCAGCATGTTCTTGGTCTGCTGGTAGTGATCGAGCATCATCTTGTGGGTTTCCCGGCCGATGCCCGACTGCTTGTAGCCGCCAAAGGCGGCATGGGCCGGGTAGGCGTGGTAGCAGTTGGTCCAGACGCGGCCGGCCTGGATCTCGCGGCCGAAACGGTAGCAGCGATTGGCGTCTCGACTCCAGACACCGGCACCGAGGCCGTAGAGCGTGTCGTTGGCGATTTCGAGCGCCTCCTTCTCGTTCTTGAAGGTCGTGACCGAAACCACCGGTCCGAAGATCTCCTCCTGGAACACACGCATCTTGTTGTGACCCTTGAAGATCGTCGGCTTGACGTAGTAGCCGTTTGCCAGTTCGCCGCCGAGATCGTTGCGCGCGCCGCCGGTCAGCACTTCCGCGCCTTCCTGCTTGCCGATATCGAGATAAGCGAGGATCTTTTCCAACTGCTCGCTAGAGGCCTGAGCGCCGATCATCGTTGCGGTGTCGAGCGGGTTGCCCTGCTTGATCGCCTCGACGCGTTTGACGGCCTTTTCCATGAAGCGGTCATAGATCGATTCCTGGATGAGGGCGCGGCTCGGGCAGGTGCAGACCTCGCCCTGGTTGAGGGCAAACATCGCAAAGCCTTCGAGCGCCTTGTCGAGGAAATCGTCATCCTCGGCCATCACATCGGCGAAGAAGATGTTCGGCGATTTGCCGCCGAGCTCCAGCGTCACCGGAATGAGGTTCTGGCTGGCATATTGCATGATCAGCCGGCCAGTCGTCGTCTCGCCGGTGAAGGCGATCTTGGCGACGCGCGGGCTGGTCGCCAGCGGCTTGCCGGCCTCGAGGCCGAAGCCGTTGACGATGTTGAGCACGCCTGCCGGCAGGAGATCGCCGACGAGTTCGGCCCAGAGCAGGATCGAGGCCGGTGTCTGCTCGGCGGGCTTCAGCACGACGCAGTTGCCGGCGGCAAGTGCGGGCGCCAGCTTCCAGGTGGCCATCAGGATCGGGAAGTTCCATGGGATGATCTGGCCGACGACGCCGAGCGGCTCATGAAAGTGATAGGCGACGGTATCGTGGTCGATTTCGCCGATCGAACCTTCCTGGGCGCGGATGCAGGAGGCGAAGTAGCGGAAATGGTCGATCGCCAGCGGAATGTCGGCGGCCATGGTTTCGCGGATCGGCTTGCCATTGTCCCAGGTCTCGGCCTGGGCGAGCAGTTCCAGCTTGTCTTCCATGCGCTGGGCGATCTTCATCAGGATATTGGAGCGCTCCGCAACCGAGGTGCGACCCCATTTTTCCTTTGCCGCATGAGCGGCGTCGAGTGCGAGGTTGACGTCCTTTTCATTGGAGCGGGGAATGTCGCAGAGCTTGCCGCCGGTGACGGGCGTGAGGTTTTCGAAATACTTGCCCTCGACCGGCTCGCGCCATTCGCCGCCGATATAGTTGCCGTATTTCAGCTTGAACGGCGACTCGACGATTTTCTGATGAAGCATGTCATCCTCCCTTGATGATCCAGGTTCCCAAGCGAACCAGTGGGAGGAACATGTGCATGTTTTGGCGGAGGGAACAGGGCGGGTCTTCCATACCGCAGTGCACAGTGTCGCAGACCTGCGACAGCATCGCTTCACGATTGCGGGCGGCGAACCTTGATCAGTGGAGGTCGAGCTTCTTCATCTTCCTGTGCAGCGTGGCGCGGCTGATGCCGAGCGCGATCGCCGCCTGCGAGACATTGCCGCCGGCGCGCGACAGCGCCCGCAGCAGGGCCGCCTTCTCCGCCTCGACCATTTCGTCCTGCTGGGAGACGCCAGCCTCGTGCAGGGCATCGGCGGCAGGAATGCCGGCGGCGATGCGCTTGTCGTCGAGCTGCAGCGCGATGCGGGCGGCGCGCGTCGCACCGAGCACCAGATCGTGCCTGTCGACGGCAAGCAGGGCGGCGGCGGAATTGGCGCCGGCCGGGACCATCAGGAAACGGGCGCCTGCAAAGGCCGAGCGAAAAAGGTTGAGCTCGATGCGCATCGCCGCATCGCGCACGGTCTGCGTCAGGATCGCCAGCGTCATTTCGTTGACGTCTTCGCGGCATGTGGAGATGTCGAGGGCTGCTGCCACCCGGCCATGATGATCGCGGATCGGCGCCGTCGTGCAGCTGAGGCTGGTATTCGAGCTGAAAAAATGCTGGTCGCGGAAGATGGCGACCGCACGCTCGTCAGCAAGTGCGGTGCCGATGCCGTTGGTGCCGATGCTGGCCTCGGTCCAGACCGAGCCGGTCCAGAGGCCGAGTTCGCGGAATTCCTTGTCGTCGCCGGCAGCGCCCCGGCGCTCCAGGGCGATGCCGTTCTTATCGGTCAGAAGCAGGCAGCAGCCGGCCCTGCCAACGGTGGTAAAGAGACGATCGAGCTCTTCCGTCGCGCTGGCAATCAGCTGTTCGGACTGCTCGCGCGCACGGCGGAATTCCTGGTCGGTGAGGAGTAGCGGGGCGCGTTCGTCCTCCGGGGCGAGCTGGTGCATGGTCATGCACCGCCGCCAAGAGGCGACAACAGGAGAACTGGCTGCCGCAGAATCGCGCTGGGCAGACGTGTAGACGTGCTCGGCGTGCGCTGAGTGTTCGTGCATCGGCTCCTCCCACCGAACTTCAGCACATTCTGATAGAAAAATGGCTGGTTTGCAATCGGTCGGCGCTGGCAGTCGTCAGCGTGCGGCGCTTCCTGACGAAAGTGGCGGAAATCACATTTCGGTGTTTGGGCGGCCATGGCGTAACAAAAGACCCTCCCTTTCGTAGTTCTTTGCAGAAGCAAGGTTTGCCAGACGAGGAGATCCGACCATGCTGAACAGACGATTGTTGCTGATGGGCGCTGCTTTTGGAGCGCTTGTGGTTCACCTGGGCCTGGCCGGTAAGGCGATTGCCGGCGAGAGGTTTGCGGTGACCCACACCGAGGAGGAATGGCGCAAGCTGCTGACGCCGGATCAATATGTCATCCTGCGCCAGGCGGGGACGGAACATCCCTTCACCAGTGCCTTGCTGCATGAAGAGCGAAAGGGCAACTTCGCCTGCGCCGGCTGCGACCAGGACCTCTTTTCCTCGGCCACCAAATTCGACAGCGGCACCGGCTGGCCGAGCTTTTGGGCGCCGCTCGAAAAAGCCGTCAGCACCACGAGCGACATGACTTTCGGCATGGTGCGCAACGCTGTGCACTGCAGCCGTTGCGGTGGGCATCTTGGCCATGTCTTCGATGACGGCCCGAAGCCAACCGGGCTTCGCTACTGCATGAATGGGCTCGCTATGACTTTCCGTCCGGCCTCGGCCTGATCTAGGGATGACCTTACTCGTTGCTGATAACTGTCTGCGCCTAGAACAGGATGATTTTAGACCGGGTCGGCCTAAAATCTGAATCCTGTTCTAAATTAAGAGTTGGAGCATGATGTCGTCCGAAAACCGATCACACTTTTCGGCATCATGCTCTGCGCTGCAACCAGGCTTCGATGCCGCGGGCTGCCGCCCGGCCGGTCGCCAGGCAGGCGGTGAGGAGATAGCCGCCGGTCGGCGCTTCCCAGTCGAGCATCTCACCGGCGACGAAGGTGCCCGGCAGTGCCTTCAACATGTAGCTATCGTCGATGCTGCTCCAGCGGATGCCGCCGGCCGAGGAGATCGCTTCGCCGATCGGCCGGGTTTCGATCACCGACACCGGCAGGGCCTTGATCATGCCGGCGAGACGCTCGGGATCGGTGCGGTCGCGCTCGGGAGCGAGTTCGCGCAGCAGCGCCGCCTTGACGCCGTCCAGGCCGGCGCCCTTGCGCAGGCGGTTTGAAAAGCTTGATTTGGCGTCCTGCCGTGCAAGGTCGCGGCTCAGCCTCTCGATGGTGCGGCCGGGTGCGAGGTCGAGCGTCAGGACGGCGCTGCCATGGTTCAGCAGCCGGTGACGCAACGCGGCCGTATGGGTATAGACGAGGCTGCCCTCGATGCCGCTGCCGGTGATGACGAATTCGCCGGGAAACGTGCCGGCCTCGGAGGTGGCGGTGACCGATTTTACCGGCTCGCCGGCGAAACGTTCGCTGAAGTTCCCGCTCCATCCGACGACGAAGCCGCAATTGGCGGGTTGAAAAGTGTCAATTTCCACACCCCTGCCGGCCAGCCAAGGCACCCAGGCAGCGTCGGAGCCGAGGCGCGGCCAGCTTGCGCCGCCGAGCGCCAGCAGGGCTGCGTCACAATGGACGATGCTGCGCCCTTCGGGCGTTTCAAAAACATAGCCGTCTTCTGCAAAGCCGGTCCAGCGGTGGCGGGTGCGCAGCGTAGCGCCCTGCGTCTCCAGCCGCCTGAGCCAGGCGCGCAGCAAAGGCGAGGCCTTCATCACCTTCGGGAAAACCCGGCCGGACGAACCGATGAAGGTTTCCGTCCCGAGCTCGCTTGCCCAATTCCTGATATCGTCAGGGGTAAACGCATCAAGAGCGGGGCGCAGACGGGCGGAGGCTGCGGCGAAGCGGGTGGTGAAACGGGCGAATTCCTCGGAGTGGGTGATGTTGAGACCCGACTTGCCGGCCAGCAAGAACTTGCGGGCAAAGGTCGGCATGGCGTCGTAGACCATTACCGCGTGACCGGAACGGGACAGCAGTTCGGCAGCCGCGAGACCCGCCGGGCCGCCGCCGATGATTGCAATCCGCTTCTGGTTCATTGATCTCTTCGCCCGATTCTCTCTGCATGCAGTTTTGGCGCGGGCGCGGACCGCCTGCAAGGGCAGCGGTCAGTGGTGTGGATGTGTGCACTGGCCGTGGTCGGCGAGCACCTCGATGACTCGGCATTGGTCGACGCGGCCGTGGCCGCAGCCTTCCACCATGATTTCCAGCTCGGCCTTCAGCGCCATCAGGCTGCGGATGCGCTGCTCAACCTCGATGAGGCGGGCCTTGGCGATGGCGTCGGCCGAGGCGCAGGACTGGTGCGGATCGTCCTGCAGGGTGAGCAGCGTGCGGATCGCGTCGATCTCGAAGCCGAGTTCGCGGGCATGGCGGATGAAGGCGAGGCGGCTGATATCGGCGGGTTCGAAGGAGCGCTGGTTGCCCTCGCTGCGGCTCGGCGCCATGAGCAGGCCAATGCTCTCATAATAACGGACCGTCGGCACTTTGACGCCGCTTTGGCGAGCAGCTTCACCAATGGTGATCTTTTTCATGATTTTCCTCTTGCATCTCTAGTCGCTAGAGGATGTAGGAGAGATGCTTCTGTTTGACAAGGAAGCGGACCATGGCTGAGAGCGAGACACGATACCGGGTTGGCGGCATGGATTGCGCCGCCTGCGCAAGCAAGATCGATACGGCGGTCAGACGCGTGGCGGGTGTCGCCGATGTTTCCGTCTCGGTGATGGCGGGCACGATGACCGTCCGGCACGATGGCAGCAGCGATCTCACGGTGATCGAGAAGAAGGTGACGGGGCTCGGCTATTCCGTCGCGCCGCTTGCCGGAAGCGCTGCGCCTGCGCATATCCAGGGCTCGCAGCATCGTCACCACCATGGACATGATCACCGCGATCACGCGGGCCATGACCACGATCATGCGGTGCATGATCATGCAGGCCATAGCCATGACCATACAAGTCATGACCACGACCATCCTCACGATCATGGCGAGAAGAAAATCGAGGGGCTGCACGGGCACGACCACGCGCCGATGGCCGGTCCCTGGTGGCAGAGCAGGAAGGGCCGGCTGACCATCCTTTCGGGTGCAGCACTCGTTGCCGCCTACACCGTCGGCCATCTCGTGCCGGCCATCGCGTCCTACGCCTTCATCGTCGCCATGTTGATCGGGCTGGTGCCGATCGCGCGACGCGCCGTGATGGCGGCTTTCTCGGGAACACCGTTTTCGATCGAGATGCTGATGACGATCGCTGCCGTCGGTGCCGTCATCATCAATGCCGGCGAAGAGGCGGCAACCGTCGTCGTCCTGTTCCTCGTCGGCGAGCTGCTGGAAGGGGTGGCGGCGGGCAAGGCGCGCGAAAGCATCCAGTCGCTGACGGGTCTGGTGCCGAAGAATGCGCTGCTCGAAGACAATGGGCAGACGCGGGAAGTGCCGGCAGAAAGCCTTGCCGTTGGCGCGACTATCATGGTTCGCCCTGGCGACCGTATCTCTGCGGACGGCATCATCATCTCAGGCGAGAGCGCGATCGACGAGGCGCCGGTGACGGGCGAGAGCACGCCGGTGCGCAAGGGCGTCGATGCCGTCGTATTTGCCGGCACGGTGAATGTCGATGCGGTGCTGAGGGTTCGCGTCACGGCGGCCGCCGCCGACAATACCATCGCCCGCGTCGTCAAGCTGGTGGAGGAGGCACAGGAATCGAAGGCGCCGACCGAACGCTTCATCGATCGGTTTTCGCGCTATTACACGCCCGGCGTGGTCGTGGTCGCAGCGCTGGTCGCGGTCGTTCCGCCGCTGCTGTTCGCTGGGCCGTGGGACGAATGGGTCTATAAGGGCCTTGCCATCCTTTTGATCGGCTGCCCCTGCGCGCTTGTCATTTCGACGCCGGCGGCGATCGCCGCTTCGCTTTCGGCAGGTGCGCGGCGCGGGCTGTTGATGAAGGGCGGCGCGGTGCTGGAAACGCTCGGCAAGGTGACGATAGTCGCCTTTGACAAGACAGGCACGCTGACGGAAGGCCGGCCTCAGGTGACTGACATCATTTCCTTTGGCCTGAGCGAGGCGCAGGTGCTGTCGCGCGCAGCGGTGCTGGAGCAGGGTTCCAGCCATCCGCTGGCGCTGGCGATACTTAACCGCGCCAAGGCGGACGGCGTTCCCGTGCCGCCGGCCTTCGAGTTGGAAGCGCTGCCGGGCAAGGGTGTCAGCGGCAAAGTCGGCGGCGAGACGCTGGGCCTGCTGTCGCCGCCTGCCGCCCGCGAGCGCGGGACGCTCAGCGCGAAACAGGATGCACCCATCGCGGCGCTGAACGACGAGGGCAAGAGCGTGTCGGTGCTGCTCGTCAACGGTGTTGCGGCCGGCCTGATCGCCATGCGCGACGAGCCGCGCGAGGATGCCGAGGCCGGGCTCGCTGCCCTCAAATCGGCAGGCGTCAAGGCGATGATGTTGACGGGCGACAACAAGCGGACGGCAGCAGCCGTTGCCGGCATGCTCGGCATCGACTGGCGCGGCGAGATGATGCCTGAGGACAAGCAGCGTGTTGTCGGCGAATTGAAGCGCCAGGGCTTTGTCGTCGCCAAGGTCGGCGACGGCATCAACGATGCTCCGGCGCTGGCCGCCGCCGATATCGGCATTGCCATGGGCGGCGGCACCGATGTGGCGCTGGAGACGGCGGATGCCGCCGTGCTGCACGGACGTGTCGGCGACGTGGCGCGGATGATCGAACTTTCCAAACGCACGATGCGCAATATCCTGCAGAACATCACCATCGCACTCGGACTGAAGGCGGTGTTCCTGGTGACGACGATCGCCGGCATCACCGGGCTCTGGCCGGCGATCCTCGCCGATACCGGCGCCACCGTGCTGGTGACGATCAACGCGCTGCGGCTGCTTCGAATAAAGATATAAACTTTCCTGACTTCATCCCTCCCGCGCTCGTCACCGGCGGGATGTCCCATCGACGATTCAGGCCCGATCTCGAATCGAAAATGGCGGGACCGGCCATAGATAGGCTCTCCTCGTCGAGACTTTCTCCACAGCCTGCTTTCTTTAAGCTTTCGTTAGCCATGTTTTTCACAGGAACGTAGCGATTTCAAACCTGTCGTAACGCAATGCACAAACCATCCGTTGACGCGAATTTGGATTGGCGTACTATATCTAGTGTTCGAGGTTCCGTCGATTCGTGAGGATCGGCGGCTAAGACGGGAATTCGGTGCGCTTCGCCATCATGGCGCGGCAATGCCGGAGCTGCCCCCGCAACTGTGAGCGGCGAGCAACTGTCCGATTTCAGGTCACTGGAGCATGATGCTCCGGGAAGGCTGGGCAGGAGCGTTGACCCGTGAGCCAGGAGACCTGCCTCGAACGAAACGTCCACGGGCGGGGTGTCCGGAAGGTCGCGTTGCATGGCTGCGGGGAATGTCCGCATCGCGTTTCGCAGGCCCGAACCTCCGCATAAGCCACTTCGGGGTGAAGTCATGTCAGTATCTCAGTTCAGGCCGCCACCCGCTAGAGGTAGAGGGCTGAGTACGCCCAGCGGCTAAACAGCCGCATAGCTCAAATCACCAGAGATTTTTCGACGGATATCGACAGATTTCCGATCAATGTCCTGCGTCCCAATCGCGTCGTCACGAGGAATATTATGACCATCACCGTCTACAGCAAGCCTGCCTGCGTCCAGTGCACTGCCACCTACCGCGCCCTCGACCGGTTGGGTGTCGACTATGACATCGTCGATATTTCGCAGGATGCCGAAGCGCTCGATCGCGTCCGCAGCCTCGGCTACATGCAGGCGCCTGTCGTCATCGCCGGCGAGCAGCATTGGGCCGGCTTCCGTCCCGACATGATCAGCGCACTTTCCTGAGGAAAGGCGATGGCTCTGATCGTCTATTATTCCAGCCGATCCGAGAACACCCATCGGTTCGTCGCCAAGCTCGGACTGCGCGCGGCGCGCATTCTGCCAGGTGGCGCAGACGCGTTTCATATCCGCGAACCCTTCGTGCTGATCGTGCCGACTTATAGCGGCGACGGCGGCAAGGGTGCCGTTCCCAAGCAGGTGATCCGTTTCCTCAACGATGCGGAAAACCGAGGACACATTCGCGGCGTGATTGCCGCGGGCAACAGCAATTTCGGCGAGACATACGGGCTCGCCGGCGACGTGGTCTCGCAGAAATGCCAGGTGCCTTACCTCTACCGGTTCGAGCTCATGGGCACCGAAGACGATGTCGCCAAGGTCAAACACGGAATGGAACGGTTTTGGACACGGGAACAACTCTGACGCGGGATGCGGGCGCAAAACCGCATAACACTTTTGCTCATCCCGCCGGCGAACGCCCTGTGAAAGCGGTGGAAACGCTCGACTATCACGCGCTGAACGCGATGCTGAACCTCTATGACGAGCAGGGCAGGATCCAGCTCGACAAGGATCGTTTGGCTGCCAAGCAGTATTTCCTGCAGCATGTGAACCAGAACACGGTGTTCTTCCACAATCTGAGGGAAAAGCTCGATTACCTCGTGACCGAGGGTTATTACGAGCAGGAGGTTCTCGATCAGTATTCCTTCAATTTCGTGCGGGATCTGTTCGACCAGGCCTATGCCAGGAAGTTCCGTTTCCCGACCTTCCTCGGCGCCTTCAAATACTACACCAGCTATACGCTGAAGACCTTCGACGGAAAGCGCTATCTCGAGCGCTATGAGGACCGCATCTGCATGGTGGCGCTGGCTCTGGCGCGCGGCGACGAGACCCTTGCCCGCGACATGGTCGACGAGATCATTTCCGGCCGGTTCCAGCCGGCGACGCCGACCTTCCTCAATGCCGGCAAGAAGCAGCGCGGCGAACTGGTTTCCTGCTTCCTGCTGCGCGTCGAGGACAATATGGAATCGATCGGCCGGTCGATCAATTCGGCGCTGCAATTGTCGAAGCGCGGCGGCGGCGTGGCGCTGTCGCTGACGAATATCCGCGAGGCCGGCGCGCCGATCAAGCATATCGAGAACCAATCGTCGGGCATCATTCCTGTCATGAAGCTGCTCGAAGACAGTTTCTCCTATGCCAACCAGCTCGGCGCGCGCCAGGGCGCGGGTGCCGTCTATCTCAATGCCCACCACCCCGATATCATGCGCTTCCTCGACACCAAGCGCGAAAATGCCGACGAGAAGATCCGCATCAAGACGCTGTCGCTCGGCGTCGTCGTGCCCGATATCACCTTTGAGCTCGCCAAGAACAACGAGGACATGTACCTGTTCTCGCCCTATGACGTGGAGCGCGTCTATGGCGTGCCGTTTACCGAAATTTCGGTGACGGAGAAATACCGAGAGATGGCTGATGATGCCCGCATCTCCAAGAAGAAGATCAAGGCGCGCGAATTCTTCCAGGTGCTTGCCGAAATCCAGTTCGAGAGCGGCTATCCCTACATCATGTTCGAAGACACGGTGAACCGGGCGAACCCGATCGCCGGGCGCATCTCGATGAGCAATCTCTGCTCGGAGATCCTACAGGTGAGCGAGGCCAGCGAATATCATGACGACCTCTCCTACAAACATCTCGGCAAGGACATTTCCTGCAATCTCGGCTCGCTGAATATCGCCGCGGCAATGGATTCCGCCGATTTCGGCAAGACGATCGAAACCTCGATCCGGGCGCTGACGGCCGTTTCCGACATGAGCCATATCTCCTCGGTTCCTTCGATCGAGAAGGGCAATGACGACAGCCATGCGATCGGCCTCGGCCAGATGAACCTGCACGGCTATCTCGCCCGCGAACGCATCTTCTACGGCTCCGAGGAAGGCGTCGATTTCACCAATATCTATTTCTATACGGTGACCTATCATGCCATCCGCGCCTCGAACCTGCTGGCGGTCGAGCGGGGCCAGAGCTTCAAGGGTTTCGAGGACTCGAAATATGCCTCCGGCGAATATTTCGACAAATATACCGACCGGCTTTGGGAGCCAGCGACGGAGACGGTGAGGGCGCTGTTCGAGACGTCGGGCATTCACATTCCGACGCAGGAAGACTGGGCCGCGTTGAAGAAGGCGGTGATGGCTTCCGGCCTCTATAACCAGAACCTGCAGGCGGTGCCGCCGACAGGCTCGATCTCCTATATCAACCACTCGACCTCCTCGATCCATCCGATCGTCTCGAAGATCGAGATTCGCAAGGAAGGCAAGATCGGCCGCGTCTATTATCCGGCGCCGTTCATGACCAACGACAATCTCGACTATTATCAGGATGCCTACGAGATCGGGCCGGATAAGATCATCGACACCTATGCGGCGGCGACCCAGCATGTCGACCAGGGCCTGTCGCTGACCTTGTTCTTCCGCGACACGGCAACGACGCGCGACATCAACAAGGCGCAGATCCATGCCTGGAAGAAGGGCATCAAGACGATCTACTACATCCGCCTTCGCCAGATGGCGCTGTCCGGCACCGAGGTGCAGGGATGCGTGTCTTGTACGCTGTGATTTGATATTTCGCTCCGGAGCATTTGCCCCTCACCCTAACCCTCTCCCCGTTCTGACGGGGAGAGGGGACTTGCCACACGAACCGGCAATAAAGACGGAAAAGGGTGCGGCATATCCCCTTCGCCCCGCTGGCGGGGTCCGAAGGACGGGTCGAGACCAGTGGCTCGACCCAGGCAACGGTGCCGGCAGGCGGATGAGGGGCAAATCCGGACACATTTCTCAAGAGGGAACACAATGAACATGCAATTGAAGCCGGTCAGCCGCGTGCGCGCCGTCAACTGGAACCGCATCGAGGACGATAAGGATCTCGAAGTCTGGAACCGGCTTACCGGCAATTTTTGGCTGCCGGAGAAAGTACCGCTTTCGAACGACATTCCTTCCTGGGCGACGCTGACGCCGGTCGAGCAGCAGCTGACCATCCGCGTCTTTACCGGGCTGACGCTGCTCGACACGATCCAGAACGGCGTCGGTGCCATCCGGCTGATGGAGGATGCGATAACGCCGCATGAGGAGGCGGTGCTTTCCAACGTCTCCTTCATGGAGGCCGTGCATGCGCGCTCCTATTCCTCGATCTTCTCGACCCTGTGCTCGACGCCCGATGTCGACGATGCCTATCGCTGGTCGGAAGAGAACGAGTTCCTGCAGCGGAAATCGGCGTTGATCATGGAGCAGTATCGCTCCGCCGATCCTCTGAAGAAGAAGGTCGCGAGCGTCTTCCTCGAAAGCTTCCTGTTTTATTCGGGCTTCTACCTGCCGATGTACTGGTCGAGCCGCGCCAAGCTCACCAACACGGCCGACATGATCCGGCTGATTATCCGCGACGAGGCGGTGCACGGCTATTATATCGGCTACAAGTTCCAGCGCGGGCTGGAGCGCCTCGGCGACGAGCGGAAGCAGGAGATCAAGGATTTCGCTTTCGAGCTGCTGCTCGAACTCTACGACAACGAGGCGAAATATACCGAAGCGCTCTATGACGGTGTCGGGTTGACCGAGGACGTCAAGAAATTCCTGCATTACAATGCCAATAAGGCGCTGATGAACCTTGGCTATGAGGCGCTGTTCCCGGCCGAGGCCTGCAAGGTCAATCCGGCGATCCTGTCGGCGCTTTCGCCGAATGCCGACGAGAACCACGACTTCTTCTCCGGTTCCGGTTCCTCCTATGTGATCGGCAAGGCTGTGGCGACCGAGGACGAGGACTGGGATTTCTGAGGCTTGATCGCCGTCTGCCTCTTATCATTTGCTCTCTCATCGCCCACATTCAGCGGAAACTAAATTTGGTCCTCGCCGATGATGTGGCGTAGCGGGAGTTTTTGATGCAATCCTTTTCGAACAAGGCCGATATTGCGGACGAAGGCGTGTGGCCGATCCGCAGAAGACGGATTCTCGACTGGCTGGTGAACGAGACGCGCGGCGAGCGGTTCATCGACAATATCCTGGTGGAAATGTGCGAGAAGCTTTTGGCATCAGGCGTGCCGGTGGCGCGGGCGACATTGCATTTCAGGACGAACCATCCGCAATGGATCGGTGCCCGCATCCTCTGGAAGGAAGGCCTGGCGGAGGCGAAGATCAACACTTTCGCCTATGGTGTCGAAAACACGCCGGAGTTCCTGAAGAGCCCCGTCAACGCGATCCATCAGGGTTCGGAGGAGGTGCGTAGACAGCTGGAAGGCACAGCCGACGGCGACGAGGATTCATTCTATCAGGAACTGCGCGATGACGGCCTCACAGAGTATATCGCCTGGCCCCTCGAGCATACTTTCGGCAAACGGCATGTCGCGACATTTTCGACCAGCCGGCCGGGCGGTTTTACGAGCGAGCATGTCGATTTCCTGCGTGATCTGCTGCCGGCCTTGACGCTCGTCAGCGAAATCCGGCTGAAGAACATCATGGCGCGCACGCTGCTGCAGACCTATGTCGGACCGCATGCGAGCGAACAGATCCTGTCGGGCGTCACGACGCGCGGCAGCGGCGCGACCGTCGGGGCGGCAATCATGATCTGCGACTTGCGCGACTTTACGGCGATCTCCGATCTCTGGCCGCGTGACGATGTCATCCATCTGCTCAACGATTATTTCGACGCCATGTCAGATCCGATCGAGCGGCATGGCGGGGAGATCCTGAAGTTCATGGGTGACGGATTGCTGGCGATCTTCCCGTTAGCCAAGGAAACGGCCTGCCTCGATCTGCTGCAGGCGATCCGCGAAGGGCAGGCGTTGATGGCGCAATTGAACCAGCAATATGCGGGCAACGGCCGCGAACCGCTGCGCTACGGCGTCGGGGTGCATGTCGGCGACGTCATGTACGGCAATATCGGCTCGCGCCGGCGGCTGGATTTCACCGTCATCGGCCCGGCGGTCAATGTCGCCTCGCGGCTGGAAACCCTGACCAAGGAGGTCAAGCGTCCGGTGCTGCTGTCGCGGGCCTTCGTCGAAATGGCGGGCTGCGCGGAAGACATGGATAGTCTCGGCACCTTCCCGCTGCGCGGGCTTGGAGAGCCCGTCGATGTTTTCGCCTTTCCGGAGCACGTCGCTGCATGATTTTCAGCGCAGGCGGGCTCATACGCCTCGCTTGTTTCCCCAGAGCAGCACGTGCAATTGCGGCAGTACGCGGACTTCAAACCATTGGTCGGCTGTCACCCTTTCGATAAGCCAGTGCATCCGATCCATCACGCCGTCGATATCAATGCGCGCGTCATCGTTATCGGGCGGCGGCGGCGTATGATTGCCTGGCTGAAGGAACAACGGAATTTGGGGATAGCGCTGACCCGCCTGTTGGGCGAATTCGTAGTCGGCATCGTCGAAGACGACAATCTTCAATGCGACCTCCGGTCCGGCGGCGGCCAGTTGAAGGCAGTTATCGACCTGATCCCAATCCGTCAGCATTCCGCTTGATGGCGGTTTGGGGCTGATGACTAGGGCGTCGAGATCGCGAAACCAGGCCTGGGCTACGCTTCCCTGTGTTTCCAGGGCAAAGCGGTATCCTTGCGAATGGCCAAGCTCGATCAGTGGCCTTAAGGGCTGTATCGCCGGATTGCCTCCGGAAAGGGAAACCGTCAGTGGCTTTCCACCGGAGAGTTCCGTGACCTTATGCCAGACCGCCTCAGTGGACATCGGAATCCATTGATCCCGGAAGGCGCTGTCGACGGCGTGAAGACTGTCGCACCAGGAACACCGATAGTCACAGCCGCCTGTCCTCACGAACACCGTCGGCAGCCCGATCAAGGCGCCTTCACCCTGTATGGTCGGGCCAAAGATCTCACTGACGCGAATGGTCCCGACGCTCACGGCCTGTACTCCGCCCAGGTTTTCGGCGTCTCGCTGACGCGAACGGACGATGTCTCCGGGAGGCGCTGCTTGCACCAGTCGTAGAAGTGCCTCGCCAGGAATTCAGAGGTGACTTTTGAATGGCCGAAGACGTCGTTCAGGTGACGATGATCGAGAGCTTCATCGATATAGCGCTTGAGCGGCGAGAGATCGTGATAGTCACGAACGAAGCCATCATCATTCAGGCTTTCCGCAGCCAGCTCGACGACGACGACGTAGTTGTGACCGTGGAGCCGAGCGCATTGATGGTCGGCAGGCAGGTGATCCAATTGATGGGAGGCGGAGAGATGAAACTCCTTGGTGATGCGGTACATCAACGCACCTCCGTGGCGGAGTATCGCGACACGGCCGCTTTCCAGAAGTCCTTGTCTTCGTACTCCGTCGGATCGGGGACGCCGGCAAGATGGAACGCTTCACGGCGTTCCACACAGGTTCCGCAGCGCCCACAGTGGAGCTCGCCGCCCTTGTAGCAGGACCAGGTTTCCGAGAACGGCGTGCCGTGTTTTTCGCCGTCAACCACGATCGCCGCTTTGGAAACGTCGACATAGGGTGCAAGCAGTTTGACGCTGGCATAACCGTCCAGCGCTTCGTTCTGCATGCGCTGGAAGGCCTCGATGAAGCCCGGTCGGCAGTCCGGGTAAATGAAGTGGTCGCCGCCATGCACGGCGACGGCGACGGCATCTGCTTTTTGCGCGGCCGCCAAACCGAACGCGATTGCCAGCATGATCGCATTGCGGTTGGGCACGACGGTGGCTTTCATGGTCTCCTCGGCGTAGTGGCCATCCGGAACCTCGACATTGTCGGTCAGGGCCGATCCGCTGAGATGACCGCCGATGCTGGCGATGTCGATGATATGATGGGGAACGGAGAGGCGTGAGGCACATCTGGCGGCGAAGTCGAGTTCCTTGCGATGCCGTTGGCCGTAGTCGAAGGATACGAGACCGATAAGCTGTTGTTCCGCTGCTACCTTGTGGGCAAGCGTAACGGAGTCCAGTCCGCCGGAGCAGACAACGATGGTTTTCATATTTTGGATCCCTTGTTTTGACCGGGTGGGCTGCGACCGGATTGCGCGGTGCTTCTAGGACAAATCACGCGTCATGCAAACAGTTTTGAAGCGTGAGCGTCATTAAGGGATGAGATGACGTTGATTTCAGGGCGGTTTTCGTAGCTTCGAGGTTTGATGCCAATGCGGGGTCGTCTAACCGACCGGAAAGTTGATCTGCGGCGGCAGCAGAAGCTGCAGCTCCTCGGCATCCGGATTGTTGATACGCTGCAGCAGCATGCGTCCCAGATCCTCGCCGGCCGCCGTCAGGTCCTCGTGGATCGTGTCGACCTTCGGCTGCAGCTGGGTGAGAAGGCGGGACGTCTCCTTGGCGACGATATCGTAATCGACCGCCAATATGCGGCCGGCATCGCTCATGCCGCTGATGACGGCGAGCGCCGAAACTTCGCCGGGACAGATGAAACCATCCGGAGCATCCGGGGCATCTGCGCGGCTGCGGATGAAGTCGCGCATCACGTCTGCCGGCGTATCGAGATCGACCGCCTCGGGGACTTCATAGGCGATGCCTGCCTCGCGCACCGCCGTCATGAAGCCGTGCAGGATATGCTGGCAGAAGGTCAGCCGCTTCGGCGGCAGGATCACCGCCACCTTTCGGCGGCCTTTGGCGATCAGCCGGCGCGCCGCCTCATAGGCAAAGGTGAAATTATCGTAGTCGACATAGGGGTGCGGCGTCGAAAATTCGGTGCGGCCATGACAGATGAAGGGAAAGCCGGTTTCGAGCAGCAGGCGGACGCGGGCATCGAGCGGCTCGGTGCGCGTGAAGATCAACCCGTCGGCGAGGTGGTTGCGGATGATGTATTCGGCGGCCTCGATATCGGTCGTCGACAGGAAGTTCGGGGCGACGACAAGATGGTAGGAGGTCTCTTTCAGCGCCTTGGCGATGCCGTACATGATCGAGGTGCTGAAACCGACCACTTCCTCGTGCGAATCGAGCAGGATGGCGATGACGTTGGTGCGGCCTGTCTTCAGGCGCTGCGCGGCCCGGTCAGGGAGATAGCCGATTTCGCGGGCGATACGATGCACCCGTTGGCGGGTCTCGAGTGAAATCTGCGGCGCATCCGAAAGCGCCCGTGACACCGTCGTCACCGCAAGGCCGGCGATCGTGGCGATCGTTCGCAAGGTCGGCTTGCCGCGCTTATGCGTGATATCGAGATTTTCGCCGCGTTGCGGCCGGGACGGTTCGGTCACCCTTGGCTTTCCATGCTGGAATTGCCGATACCATAACACGATGAATCGGGCGCGCAATCGACGAATGGAAACGTTTTAAATTTTAGGGTTTTGTTAGCCATAGATTAAATATGAATTATATTCAGTAGCTTAGTGAAATAGCCATATTTTTCTCGGGAGTCGAGAAAGGGCTTGACGACCAAAGATTTATAACGTTTTAAATTAGCAACCGCGCGGAGGAGCGCGGCCGTATGCTGACCGCTGCAATGGCGGGAAGCATCGGGCGGCAGGGAGGTCCCGCCGCCGATTTGCAAACGGGAGGAAATTCATGAACAAGTTTTTGAGCTCGGCAGCTGTTGCTGTCGTGATGATGGCTGGCCTCAGTGCTGCCCACGCCGCTGACGTTAAGGAAGTACAGATGCTGCACTGGTGGACGTCAGGCGGCGAGGCAGCGGCGCTGAACGTCTTGAAGCAGGATCTGTCGAAGGAAGGGTTTGCCTGGAAGGATGTTCCGGTTGCCGGCGGTGGCGGCGATGCGGCGATGACGGCGCTGAAGGCGATGGTTGCGGCCGGCACCTATCCGACAGCCTCGCAGATGCTGGGCTATACCGTGCTCGATTATGCTCAGGCCGGGGTCATGGGCGATCTGACCGAGACGGCGAAGAAGGAAGGCTGGGACAAGTCGGTTCCGGCAGCCCTGCAGAAGTTCTCGGTCTATGACGGCAAGTGGGTTGCAGCCCCTGTCAACGTCCACTCGGTCAACTGGCTGTGGATCAACAAGGCGGTGATGGACAAGATCGGCGGCACCCAGCCGAAGACCTTCGACGAGCTGATCGCCCTGCTCGACAAGGCCAAGGCCGCAGGTGTCATCCCGCTGGCGCTTGGTGGCCAGAACTGGCAGGAGGCGACGATGTTTGATTCCATCGTGCTGTCGACCGGCGGTCCGGAGTTCTACAAGAAGGCTTTCAACGACCTCGACGATGAATCGCTGAAGTCCGACACGATGAAGAAGTCGT
>NZ_WUEN01000029.1:0-24206 GCF_010668065.1 Rhizobium leguminosarum
GGGTTGGGGCGGGGTTTTCAGCAACAAACTCCACGCTCAATCCCCCTCATCCTCGTAACCCACCAGATGCAGCGGCTTCGCCTTAATGCCCTGCAATTGGCACCAGCGCACCAGGGCCTCCTCGCGGCCGTGCGTCACCCAGACCTCGGCCGGGTGCAGTTCTCGGATCGTTTCGGTCAGTTCCGGCCAGTCGCAATGATCGGAGATGACCAGCGGCAGTTCGACGCCGAGCTGTTTGGCGCGCTGGCGCACCATCATCCAGCCGGAGGCGAAGGCCGGCAGCGGTTCGTTGAAGCGCCGGGCCCAGCGGTCGGCGAAGGCCGATGACGGGCCGATGACAACCGCACCCCTGAAAGCGGACTTGTCGCGGCTTTCGATCGTCGCCGGCAGCAGCTCGCCGAGATCGATGCCCTGCTCGATGTAATAGTCGCAGAGTTTTTCCATGGCGCCATGGATATAGATCGGTTCGGCATAACCGGCATCGCGCAGCAGCCGGATGACACGCTGGGCCTTGCCGAGCGCATAGGCGCCGACCAGATGAGTGCGCTCGGGAAATTGCCGCAGCGATGCCAAGAGCTTGGCCGTCTCGTCCATCGGATCGGGATGATGGAAGACCGGCAGGCCGAAGGTCGCCTCGGTGATGAAGACATCGCAGGCAACCGGCTCATAGGCGGCGCAGGTCGGGTCGGGGCGGCGCTTGTAGTCGCCGGAGACGACGATGCGGGTGCCGTTCTTCTCGATGGCGATCTGGGCGGAGCCGAGCACATGGCCGGCCGGGTGAAAGCTCACCTTGACGCCGTTGACCAGCAGTTCCTCGCCGAAGGCTGCCGCCTGCTCGCTGGCGCAGAAACCGTCGCCGTAACGCAGGCGCATGATGTCGAGCGTCTGGCGGGTGGCAAGCACGTTCACATGGCCGGGGCGGGCATGGTCCGAATGGCCGTGGGTGACGAGCGCCTGCTCGACGGGCCGCACCGGATCGACATAAAAGCCGCCTTCCGGGCAATAGAGCCCCTCCGGGGCGGGATAAAGCAGCGCATCAGGTCTCATAAAACGAGAGATAGCGGGAAATGGGCGCGAGGCCAGAGGGCGGGAAGAAGGGACTGGCGAATGCGCCGCGGCTCAACCCCGGCGATCGTCACGACCTATTCCATCGAGAAAGGATTCCACGGCGGCATTAAATTGCGACGGCCGCTGCAGCGGCGCGAAATGGCTGACATCGTTGAGATAGATCATCTCAGCGTTCGGAATGCTGCGGGCAAGATATTCGGCATGGTCCGGCTTGATGAATTCGTCGTGCTCGGCAAGCACGATCGCGACCGGCACGCGGATCAAGCCCAAGTCGGCGGCCTGATAGTTCGGCTCCGTCCGCATCATCAGGCTGACCGCCTCGACGAATGGATTAAAATCATCCGGCGTGGTGGAAAGCGCCGCATAATCCTGGGCATGACGGCTGAAGCATCGATCGATGACCGGGGTCGGAACGAATTCCAGCGTGCCGCTCGGATCCATGTTGCAGGCGAAGAAAAAGACGCCCTCGACCCGGGATGGCGCCGCCATGGCGAGGATCAAAGCGATGCAGGCGCCGTCGCTCCAGCCGATGATGGCCGCCTTGTCGAGGTGCAGTTCGTCCATGACGGCGAGCACATCGGCAGCCATCAGCTCATAGCTATAGGGACGGGAATCGCGGGTGCTTCTTCCATGGCCGCGGCTGTCGATCAGCACGACGCGGCGACCGCGGCGCAAGAGTGCCGGGACCTGATAGCCCCAGTTGCCGCTGTGGCCAAGGCCGCCATGCAGCAGAATGACAGGAGGGCCAGAGCCATAGCTCGCATACCAGATACGGGCACCGTCATGCGCGACATGACCGTCGACTGCCGCCGGCGGCAACGCGGCGGCGCCATGCGCTTCGAAATGGATGAGTTCATCGTCGTCAACTTCCATAGTGATCAGACTCATTGTTGCCGCAGCATAGAAAAGCCGGAAAACAGCCCAAGAACAACCAGAATCGTTTTCTAGCCCTTGCGATGCAACCAGGGGGATCGGCATTGGGCAGGAAGTTTTTCTATTGTGCGGCGGCAATCGCGATCGCCGCGGCGGGCGTCTACCTCAACAATACCAGCCTGCTCGCCGAACATCGGCCGGGAAAGCCGGTGCTGCTCGCCCATCGCGGCATCGCCCAGCGGTTCGACGAAACCGATCTCAAGAACGACACCTGCACGGCAAGCCGCATGCTGCCGCCGAAACACGATTATCTGGAAAACACCATTCCGTCGATGCAGGCAGGTTTTGCGGCCGGCGCCGATATCGTCGAGATCGACGTGCATCCGACGACGGATGGGCAATTCGCCGTCTTTCACGACTGGACGCTCGACTGCCGCACCGACGGGCATGGCGTCACCCGCGAGCATTCGATGGCTGACATGAAGAGACTCGACATCGGCTATGGCTATACCGCCGATGGCGGCAAGACCTTTCCCTTTCGCGGCCGGGGCATCGGCATGATGCCGACGCTTGCCGAGGTGCTGTCGAGTTTTCCGGATTGGCGCTTCCTCATCAACGTCAAGAGCCGCGATCCTTCCGAGGGCGAAAAGCTCGCCGCCGTGCTCAACGGGCTTTCCACTGAGCGACGGGCGGAGATCATCGTCTATGGCGGCGACGAGCCGATCGACGTCGTGCGCCGGATGGCACCCGATATCAAGACTGCCTCGCGCAAGAGCCTGAAGAGCTGCCTCACCGGCTATATCGGCTATGGCTGGACCGGCCTGCTGCCGGACGAATGCAAACATGCGATGATGCTGGTGCCGATCAACATCGCGCCGTGGCTCTGGGGCTGGCCGGATCGTTTTCTCAACCGGATGCAGGATGCCGGGACCGACGTCTTCGTGCTCGGCCCCTATCGCGGCAATGATTTTTCCACCGGCATCGACGACCCCGCGCAACTGGCGCGGCTGCCTGAGGGCTATGCGGCGGGCATATGGACGAATGAGATCGAAGCGATTGGCAAACTTATGAAATAAGGTTTGAAAGACCTCACATCGACCTGATCGATGCGACGTCTTTCAATGTTTCCTTTTGTGCATGTCGTTCTCCCAAAACCGCTGCACACTTTTGGGCGACATGCACTAAAGACTACGCGCCCGCAGCAATGCCGGGATCTCCTCCGGGGAGACCGGTTTGGAGAAGCGGAAGCCTTGCGCCTCCTCGCAGTGAGCCTGGCGCAGGAAATCCATCTGGGCGTCGGTTTCGACGCCTTCGGCGAGAACCGAGAGCTTCAGCGTCTGCGCCAGCGAAATGACCGCCGAGGCGATGGCGACGGCGGTCTTGTCGCCGGGCAGCGCCTCGACCAGCGAGCGGTCCATTTTCAGGCGATCAAAGGGGAAGGTCTTCAGCGCCGCAAGGCTGGAATAACCGGAGCCGAAATCGTCGATCGACAGGCGCACGCCAAGCCCCCGCAGCGTTTCCATCATGGCAAGCGCGCGTTCGGCATTCTGCATCACCACGCTTTCGGTGACTTCAAGCTCCAGCCAGCGGGACTGCAGGCGGTGGCGCTCCAGCGCCTCGGCGACATGGGTTGCGAAATCCGGATCGGCGAACTGCTTGGCCGATACGTTGACGGCGATCGTCAGAGGCGGCAGGCCCATGTCTTGCCAAAGACGCGCCTGGCGGCAGGCCTCGTTCAACACCCAGAGACCGAGGGGAACGATCAGGCCGGTCTCTTCGGCGAGCGGAATGAAATTGACCGGAGGCACCCTGCCCTTTGCCGGATGGTTCCAGCGCACCAGCGCCTCGAGGCCGGTGATGCGGCCGGTGGCGACGTCAACCTGCGGCTGGTATTGGAGGAACAACTGGTCGCCGGTGATCGCCTGATGCAATTCTTCGTGCTCGCCGAGCGGCATTCCGACCGGCGTGCTGCCGCCTTCGTGATGTTGCAATGTGTTGCGGCCGAGTTCCTTGGCGCGGTACATGGCGCGGTCGGCATTGGCGAGAAGCTCTTCCGAGGTCGCGCCATCGAAGGGGAAGGCCGCAACGCCGATGCTCGAGGTGACGGTGATTTCGCCGTCCGCGCCGCGGATCGGCCGGTTGATTGCCTTCTGCAGCTCGCGAAGGCGGCGCGTGATGCCGGCATCATGGCTCGACTGGTGGACGAGCACCACGAGGAATTCGTCGCCGCCGAGACGCACCACCATATCAGACGCCCTGACGCTATTGGCCATGCGGGTGGCGATCTCCTTCAGCACCTCGTCGCCGGCAGCGTGGCCGCGGCCGTCATTGATGTCCTTGAAATTGTCGAGATCGATATAGGCGATGGTCACCTTGCGGTTGTTGCGCCGGGCCTGGTCGAGGATGCTCGCCAGCCGCTCCTTGAGGAAGGCGCGGTTCGGCAGGCCCGTCAGATCGTCATGATGGGCCATGAAATGAATGCGGTCGTCGACACGCTTGCGCTCGATGGCGATGCCGGCGATATGGGTGGCGAGCGCCACCAGCGTCATCTCGTGGTCGGTGGGACGGCGGACTTCCCTGGAATAGAGCGCAAACGTGCCGAGCACATTGTTCTGTGAGGTGGCGATCGGCGTCGACCAGCAGGAGCGGAAGCCGAACGGGGCGATCAGGGCGCGAAAATCCTCCCAGAGCGGATCACTCATCACGTCGTCGACGATCACGGTCTGACCGCGCCAGGCGGCGGTGCCGCAGGAGCCGACCTTGGGACCGATCGTAACGCCGTCGATGAGCCGGCTGTAGCCGCCGGGCAGATTGGGAGACGCGCCGTGATAGAGCCTGGTGCCCTCGCTGTCGAGCAGCAGCACCGATCCGTCAATCCCATCCAGCTGCGCCTCGATCATCAGCACGAGCGCCTCGAGGATCATCGGCAACGGCTCGTTGCGGGCGATCATTTCGAGCAGGCTCGCCTGGCCGCGATGCAGATCCTCCTGGCGCTTGCGTTCGGTGATATCACGGGAAACACCGATAAGGCCGACGATCTCGCCGCGATCGTTGCGCAGCGGTATCTTCGAGGTCAGCCGGCATATCGGCCTTCTGCTGCCGGGAAGGACGTAGGATTCCTCCATGTCGATGCGGGCTTCGCCCGTCGCCATGATCTGCTGCTCGATGTCGAAATGGCGGCACGCCGTCTCGAAATCGAACAGGTCGAAGTCGCGCTTGCCGGTGATCAGATCGGCGCGCTCCAGGCCGAGGCTGCTGGCGGTGACGGCGTTGGCGAAGACGAAGCGGCTGTCACGGTCCTTGACGTAGAGGAAATCCGGCAGTTCGTGGACGATCGCCTTGAGGCGCAGGTTCTCGATGCCCTCGGAGAGGTGGTGGGCGGTCGATGCCATCATTGCCTCCGTCGCGGCGACGATGCGTCGCGTTTCGGCCGTCAGGGCATCGGTTGATTCCCATCGCCTGGCACCCAATTCGTGCATGATGCCATTCTCCCCGCCGGCCGAAGGCCGTATCCCGCACTCGTCATCATTGAAATTCCCTTCAAAGTAGTCCTCATTTCCTTCGGCTTGCTTAAATGAAAGGGTGAACAAGACGACAAAATAAGCGGCGAGATCCTGCCGTCGGCCTCGGCCATAACGGCAATTTCGTCCGCCTTTGCCCAGCCTGTGCCAAAAGAATACATGCCTGTCTGGCACGTTTCCTGCTACGGGCGCGTTATGACAAGTGATACCCGGATGCCCTCACGCCGCGACATGCTTTTCTTTCTTGCCGCCTCGGCCGTTGTGGGAGGGGCATCGCGCACGCTTGCCTCGCCGCTGACTGCGGCCGCTCAGCCCGATCTGCGCGGGGCGATCGACGCGGTGGAATATCGCGCCATTCCCGAAAGCGGCGACCGCAAGACCCGCAACCTGCAGCAGATGATCGAGCAGGCGGCGCGTGAGAACGTGCCGGTCTTCCTTCCGCCCGGCACCTACCGGGTCTCCAATCTCACTTTGCCCGACAATACGCGTATCACTGGCGTGCCCGGCGCCTCGCGGATCGTCTATACCGGTGAAGGCCATCTGTTTGCGGCCGAGAACGTGAGGCGGATCGAGCTTTCCAATCTCGTCATCGACGGCGGCAACCGTTGGCTTGGCGACTATGCCGGCGGGCTTTTGCAATTTACCGGCGTCGACGAGGTGCTGATCGACAATTGCGAGATCGGCGGCAGCCGCAAGCACGGCCTGCAACTGGAGCGCTGCGGCGGGCGGATCGAACGCAGCCGTATTTCGGGGGCTGCCCAGTCCGGGCTTTACGCGGTGGATTCCACCACCCTCTCGGTCACCGGCAACACGGTCTCGGATTGCGGCAATGGCGGCATCCTGGTGCATCGCTGGAAGAAGGCGGAGGACGGCACTGTCGTCTCCGGCAACCGCATCTCCAGCATCCGCGCCAATGACGGCGGCACCGGGCAAAACGGCAACGGCATCAACATCTTCCGCGCCGACGGCGTGATGGTGGTGAACAACCAGATCTCCGATTGCGCCTTTACGGCGATCCGCGCCAATTCGGCCTCGGATATCCAGATCAGCAGCAATCAGTGCCGGCGTTCCGGCGAGACGGCGATCTATGTCGAATTCGCCTTCGAGGGCGCCGTCGTTTCCGCCAACATGATCGACGGGGCGGCCAACGGCATCTCGATCGCCAATTTCGATGAAGGCGGCCGGCTGGCGAGCGTCACCGCCAATGTCGTGCGCAACCTGACGCTGCGCGGCCCCTATCAGCACGAGGTCGGCTTCGGCATCGGCATCGCGGCGGAGGCCGACACGCTGATTTCAGGCAATGTGATCGAGGGCGCGCCGCGCTGGGGGCTGCAGATCGGCTGGGGGCCGTATCTGCGCAACGTCATTGTGACAGGCAATGTGGTGCGTAAGGCGCCCGTGGGATGCGCCGTTTCGGTCGCCGACGGCGCCGGGACCGCCGTCATCACCGACAACATTTTCCAGGAGACTGCCGAAGGGGCGGTGCTCGGCTTCCAATGGGAGAAGAAAGTCTCCGGCGAGATGGCGGGCGGCGGCTCGCCCTATACACAGTTGACCGTCGAGAGAAACCGCGTCTCCTGAAGGCCATCAAAAGCTTTCATCGTCCCATTAGCCACAAGGACTTTTCCCACGCCGAGCCGCCATTTACGGTCTTTGGACATATCGAGGGGGTATCATTCATGCTGACAATCTACGGGGTCTATCGATCGCGCGCGTCTCGCGTTTACTGGATGGCGGAGGAGCTCGGGCTCGCATTTCAGTCGGTGCCGGTGCTGCAGGCAAGGCGGCTGACGGAACCGCTGTCTCCGGATGCGCCGCTCAATACACATTCGCCTGCTTTCATCGCCGTCAATCCGATGGCGCAGATCCCCAGCATTCGGGATGGCGACCTCGTCATGCACGAGTCGCTGGCGATCAACCTCTACCTCGCGCGTAGACACGGTGGGCCGCTTTCCGGAAAAACCGTCGAAGAAGACGGATTGCTGACGATGTGGACGGTCTGGGCGGCTTCGCAGGTCGAGCCGCTTACTGTGAAGATCGTGCTCACTTATGATAACGGGCTCGAAGATAGGGACGAGGGCAAGCAGACGATCGCGGTCGCCTGCCGGGCGCTGCGCAGGCCGCTGGCGGTTCTCGAAAACCACCTTGCCGGAAGGCAATGGATCGTCGGCGACCGCTTCACCGTCGCCGATCTCAACCTCGCCGAGGTGCTGCGCTACGCCCAGAGCGAAGAGGCGCTGTTCGATGCGCATCCGAATATCAAAGCCTGGATCGAGCGTTGCCAGTCCCGCCCGGCCTATAAGGCGATGCAGGCAGCGCGGGCCAAGGAGCCGATCGAAGTTTGAGGGCTACTGGAAAAGCGTGAGCGTGCCGGCCATTTCCTCGCGGATCCAGGCCTTGAAATCCCTCACCTTCTTGGGCTCGCGCGTGCCTTCGGCGGTGACGAAGTAATGGCCGAAGCCGGTCTGCGCCCGAATGCCGAAAGGGGCGGCCAGCCGGCCTTCGGCGAGCGCAAAGGCGGCAAGGGTCTGCCAGGCCAGCATGACACCTTGGCCGGCGATCGCCGCATCGAGGCAGAGCGAGGCGTCGTTGAAGACGTGGCGGGTCGGAAGGGTGGCGCCGGATAGTCCGGCCTCGCGCATCCAGACCTCCCAGGTGAACATGGCGCGGCCATCGATGATGGCAGGCAGTGCGAGGATATCGGCGGGTTCCTTCAAATTCGCCGCCATCTCGGGGGAGCAGACGGGAAAGACCTCCTGTGCCAATAACAGTTCGGCCTTCACGTCAGGCCACTTGCCGTTGCCGACGCGGATGCCGATATCGACGTCGCATAGCGCCGGATTGACTAGATTGGTGGTTGCATCCAACCGCAGCTTGATGTCGGGATGACGCTCGGCGAAGCGATCGAGCCGATGAACGAGCCAGCGGGCGGCGAAAACCGGCGCCACCGAGATCGTCAGGATCGTATCGTCCTTGCGGCTGGCGATCGACACCGCCGCCGAAAGACGGGCAAAACCCTCGTCGAGCGCGAGCAGCACCGGCCGGCCGGCTTCGGTGGCGATCATTCCTCTGGCGGTGCGCTCGAAGATCACCTGACCGAGTTGGGCTTCGGCCTTGATCACCTGCTGGCTGACGGCGCCGACCGAGACGCCGAGTTCATCTGCGGCGGCCTGCAGCGAGCCGAGACGGCCGACGGCTTCCAGCGCCCGCAGGCCGTTGAGATGGACCATATTCAGGTTCTTCATATAGTTTTTCTATACCGCCTCAGCGTTATTCTCAATTGAAAATCCGGTTGTTGAGGCCGACATTGCAAGCATAGGCAATCCATTCGAACATGCAGTCTGCGGCAAATGTGATGGTTCAGCGGGCGTTAGCCACTGCACTATCTGTTCCGCGCCACTGAGAAAGCGAGGCATGCCATGTCGTTGCTGAAGTTTTTCTTGAGACCAGTCCTTCCTGTGGGCACCGCGGAAATTGGCGATGCTCCTGCCTGGAAGGATGATCCGCTGCGGCATCCCGAGGTCGAGCGCATGTCGATGCGCGAAATAGCCGATCTGCCGCTGGGGATGGCGGCCGGCTTTCAGGAAGAGACCAAGCCGCAGCTGGCGAAATGCGCGTGAAAATATGATAGCTTCGCCCTGGCAGAAAGGGCGGAACCATGGCCTGTCATGTCGATGCGATCTTCGAACGTCTGAAGCGGCTGGCGGCGGAAGCCGGGCTGCCCGATGTCGAGGAGAGCACCTCCTACGGCAATCCGGCGCTGAAGGTCGGCGGCAGGAGTTTCGTCGCGGTGAAGAACGCCGAGACGATCGTGATCTCGATTTCGCTCGACGACAAGGATCACCTGCTGGAGATGGCGCCCGACGTCTATTTCCAGACCGATCATTACGTCGGCTGGCCGCATCTGCCGGTGCGCGCCGCTGTGATCGGCGACGAGGAATTGCGGCTGCGGCTGATCGGCGCCTGGCTGTTCCGGGCGCCGAAAAAACTTGCCGCCGGATTTAAGGATCAGGCCCGATCGTAGGCCAGCGCCCGCTGCACGGCGGGGCGCTGCAGCATGCGGGCGTGGTGGTCGCTCGCCTTTTCGAAGCGGGCGGGATCGACGCCGTCGGACGGCAGCCAGTCGGTCATGACGAAGAGATAGGGATCGGCGAGCGAATAGGCCTCCCCCATCACCCATGGGCCTTCAAACATCGTCTGCTCGATCAGCGTAAAACAATCGGCCATATTCTCAGGCACCTTGGCCTTCATCGCCTCGATTGCCGCCGGCTCGTCGGCCCAGCGGGAGCCGCGCGGGCGATGGGCATGGTTCACATGCACGGTCGAGCAGATATAGCTGTTGAAGGACTGGAGCCTGGCAAATTCGAAGGCATCGTCAAGCGGCGCCAGCTTGGCGGCCGGCGCGCTCTGGGCGATATAGCCCAGGATCGCCGGCGTTTCCGTCAGCACGCCATAATCGGTGACCAGTGCCGGCACACGGCCCTTCGGGTTGATCTTCAAATAGTCCGGCGAGCGCTGCTCGCCATCGCGGAGGCTGATCTTCTTGACTTCGAAGGCCAGGCCGGATTCTTCCAGGGCAATAAGGCTTGCGAGCGCGCAGGTTCCCGGCGCGTAGTATAGTGTCAGCATGGTTCTCGACTCCCTTTCGGCAAGGGTTATAGCGTAGCGGTGCGCGGGTCGGAACTGGTGGGATTGGGTTTTGCTTCTCCTCTCCGGAGCCATCAAGGAAAGGATGGGTGCGAGGGCAATGACCGATGTGCCGTGCCTGGCCCCTCATCCGCCTGCCGCCACCTTCTCCCCGCTCGCGGGGAGAAGGGACATGCCGAGCCGCCTTCCTCCATCTCTACCCTCCGTTTGGCACGTCCCCTCGCCCCGTTTTACGGGGAGAGGGTTAGGGTGAGGGGCAGCTCTTGCGCCCGAGCTTGTCTTGTCTACCAAGGGAGCGAATACACTCTGCTGCGACGCTCTCACGTCTGACGAGGCCAAAAACCCGCTCAGCCGCAGCCCGGTACATCCTCCAGCCTGTGCCAGACCGGAATGCCGCGTTCCCTGGCGATGCGGACGTCGTTGTCCGCTCCCTTGGAATCGCCCGGCAGGCGCAGCACGCCCTCGCAGAGCTGCAGCAGCCGGCCGGCGACCGGGTGGAAGATCTCTTCGTAGAGCGTGTCGCCGACCGACCGGCCGCCGGCGGCGTGCCAGATCGGCAGGGCCACCCATTCGCCGATCATCGGCACATGGCCGGCTTCAAACAGCGCGTGCGAAGGCGCTTCCAGCCGCTTCAGGTTGGCGGCCATCTTTTCCGGGTCGTCGCCCGTTCCGGACCGATAAGGCCCGGCAATCAAAATCAACATGATCCACTCCTTCGCTCCGCTTCTGCGTGAGCACTCCCGGCCTCATGCACGGGATTTCGTGAAAATGCACGATATTTCTTGAATGTCGAGTCATTTCGTGCAATATCGGGCTATTATGTTCAATTTCGTGCAAAGAGATCATGCTGACAACGCAACGCAAGACCCTCATTCTCGACATCCTGCGCCGTGACGGCCAGGTGGTCGCCAAGCGCGTCGCCGAGGATTTCGCCCTTTCGGAAGACACGATCCGCCGCGACCTCAGGGAAATGGCGGCGGAAGGGCTGCTGAAACGGGTGCATGGCGGGGCGATGCCGCTGGCGCCAGACCTGCCGGATTTCACCGCCCGGCGCAGCGTCTCGTCGCAGATCAAGGCGCGGCTGGGGGCGGCGGCGGCGGCGATGGTGAAACCCGGACAGATGATCTTCCTCGACGGCGGCACGACGACGGCGGAGATCGCCAGGCAACTGCCGCGCGACATGCCGCTGACGGTTGCGACCCACAGCCCGACCATCGCCGCCGAACTCGAACACCACCCGACAGCCGAGGTGATCCTCACCGGCGGACGGCTCTACAAACATTCGATGGTGGCGACGGGGGCAGCAGCGGCGGCGGCGATCTCGCAGCTTCGCCCCGACCTCTTCTTCCTCGGGGTGACGGCGGCGCATCCGGTGCACGGGCTTTCCACCGGCGATTTCGAGGAAGCGGCGATCAAGCGGCACATCGCCCGCTGCTCGGCCGAAACGCATGTGCTGCTGACCGAGGAGAAGTTCGACCTCGTCTCGCCCTGCCCGGTGCTTGCCATTTCCGAAGTGGCGGGGCTGATCGTGCCCATGGAGATGACGGCCGAACAGCTGAAACCCTATCGCGATCTCAACGGCGCGATCGCCGCAGCATGATGGCGCTGCGGGAGGGCTGCGGTGCGGCAGCATGCGGCAGGAGGCATGCGGCAAGGGCCGCGATGAAGGCCGCCAGCACGGCATAGGCCGGCGCCATGCTGCCGGTTCCAAGTGTGAGCACCGTCTGCAGATATGGCTGCGCCAACGCGATGACGACGGAAAGTGCTGGCATATCGAGCAGGGTCCCGGCGATCCGCGACAGTTCCGGCATGAAGGCTAAACCGGCAAGAGCGCCGTAGACCGCCGTCAGGCGGAGTGTGAGGCGCAATGGCACCGAGGCTGCAAGCGGCAGTATGTCGCCATCCTCCAGGGCAAACATGAGATAGGTGACAAAGGCCGCCAGAAACAGCAAGGCGACCGGCAGCACCGCCAGCGTGGCGGGTTGCGTCAGAGCCGCCGCATCCGCTGCAACGAAGAGGAGGATCGGCGTGGAGGCGACGAACCAGACAGCGACGATCGGCCCCCAGAACCAGATGAGCGAGAGAGCGTGAAGACGGAGCAGCGTCGCCATGAAGAGCATGCAGATCGCGGTCCAGATGCAGGCGGGTTTGAGCATGCCCGATATCAGCCGGAGAACCGGCTCGCAGGCACCGGCCATATCGCCGCAGCCGGACAACTGGATCATGAGCCAGGTGATATAATCGAGGCTCAGCGCGGCGAACATGAAGATGCCGATCCCCATCAGCATCCACCAGAGATAGCGGCCCGCAAACATGCCCTGCCCTCACGGCTTCCAGGACTGTGCTCACGTCGCCGCGAAAGGGTGCATCCGCGATCGCAGGACGTATCCTTCCTTATATTAGGTAATTCTTATTTTTCTAATAACTTATATATGTAAGTTCGCAGTCATCCGGCCAAGGCGGAGGTGACCCTGATATCGCCGACATGGATGCCGTTCCAATTGCGCATCGGCGTTGCGGCATGGGCCATCAATGCCGCATGCACCTCGCTCTCCGCCTCGAAGAAGCGGGCGAGGGTCGCCGCCACCATGGCTTCGGCGGCGCGGGTCATGCCATCCTCGCATTTGAGCGCGATGGCGATGCCCTTTTCCGGGATCGCGGCGCAGAAGACGCCTTCGGCGCCGGTCTTGCAGAAGATGCGGCCGGGGGCGATCTGCATCAGCGCAGTGCAGGCGCGGCCGGAGCCGGCGACATAGAAGGGCTCGGCCATGCAGGCCTCGATCAGGCGGCGGGATGCCTTGGCACGGAGGGGTTCCAGGCCGGTGCTGGTCGCCATTTTGGCAAAACCGTGGGCAAGGCTGCGCAGCGGCACGGCATAGGTCGGGATCGAGCAGCCGTCGGTACCGCAGCTATCGGCGCCAATCACGGCCCCGGTCAGGCTTTCCATCGCCGCGCGGATCTCGACCTGCAGCGGGTGCTGGGCGCCGACATAGCCCTTCGGATCGAGGTCCTGATGGCAGCAGGCGCAGATGAAACCGGCATGTTTTCCCGAGCAATTGTTGTGCAGCGCGGTCGGTGCGTCGAGCGTGCGGGCCTGCTGGATCAGGATCTTCTGGCTCATCGACCAGTGGGCGCCGCATTCCAGCGCTTGCGCATCGCGGCCGGCGCGCGACAGCATGGAGTGGGCCAGCACCACATGCTCGTCCTCGCCATTGTGCGAGGCGCAGGCCAGCGCCAATTCCTTGTCACCGAAGCCATAGGCATCGGCAGCACCACTCTCGACCAGCGGCAGCGCCTGCATCGCCTTGCAGGACGAGCGCGGGAAGACCGCGGCCTCGATGTCGCCCAGCGAGAAGACAAGCTTGCCATCGCCATCGACGACAGCCACCGCGCCACGATGGCGACTTTCGACGAGCAGGCCGCGGGTGACTTCGACGGTGACGGGATTGGTCATGAGCTTTTATCCGGATGCTGGCGGGATGGGCAGTCCATAACGCGTCACGCGGCGAAAGCCAACGGGGTTGACGTTTTGCCAGGGTTAGGCGGCCGCGCGAGTGCCTGCCTGATAGAGCACCGGGTCGATATGTGGCTGGATGTCACACAGATTCCGTCCTCCTCGGCCTTGAGTTTAGACGCCTCGAGACGTTATGCCTTGCAACCCAATTCACAATCCGAGGAATTGTTTTGCAATCGGGCATATCTATCACCGAGTCCACGTTGTTGGCACTTTTCACGATTGTCTCTCTGAGCTTGGCGTGTTGGTTGGCACGCCGGCCCGCAAAGACGAGCGTCGGAATCAGCCTTGGAGTCCTTCTTGGGCTGGTGTTGATATACACCACCTCAGCTCTGGTCGGTTTTTTGGCAAACGTTCTTCCCTTCGGGCAAATCGACTTCTGGCTCTCAAGTTTGGTCGCGAAATTCTGAGATAGGCGCTCAGCCTCGCTGCGGGCTCGGAGCGCGATCACATCGTCCAAACATTCATCACATAAATTGACCGAAGCAATCTAAAACTATCGTTTCTCTGATAGGTCCCATGCAGCTAAGAGTGGTGCATCAGGAACCGCTCCCCATGACATCCACCTTTTCCTTGATCCTTCGCGACAACAGGATCCGCATCCCAACCGTGACCCTCGTCGCGCTCGCCTTCACCTATGCGTCGACCGCGCCCTATCAGTCGATTATCGGGATCAATGAACTGGGCTTGAGCAATAGCGCCTATTCGGCGCTGGTGTTCTTCTCTTCGATCGTCAACGTCACGACGAGCCTGACGCTCGGCATCTGGTCGGACAGGCTGAAGGAGCGCCGGCCGCTGGTGCTGGGGCTTTCCGTCGCCGGCATGCTCGGCTTCGGGTCGATCGCGCTCATTCATAGCCCCGCGGTCTTCATCTTCTCCACGCTGTTGCTGGTGCCGATGAGCAATTCCACCTATTCGCTGCTGTTTGCCAGCCTGCGCGCCAGGACCAACCAGATGGACCGCGGCCAGGGGGCGGCGATCACCGCAACGGTGCGGGCTCTCTTTTCCGGCTCATGGGCGCTGGCGCCGGGGTTGATCGGCCTCTATCTCGTCAGTTCGCCGTCGATGACGCCGGCCTATGGGATCGCCGCATTGGCAAGCTGCACCTGCTTCTGCCTGTATTTCTTCTTCGCACCCGGAAATGGCTCAGGCGGCCCTGCCCCCGATCCAGTCGGCTTCTTTGCTTCGCTGAAACGGATCTTCGTGCCGCATGTGCTGTCGCGCGTCATCGTCATGGCGATGCTGTTCGGGCTGCAACGGCTGAACGCCATGCTCCTGCCGCTTATCATCACCCATGCGGCCGGCGGCACCGTGGTCGATGTCGGCTTCATGGCAGGTTTGACGGCCTTGCTCGAGATGCCGTTCATGATGATGTGGGGCTTTGCGCAGCGCCGCTTCCGAACTGTGCATGTGCTTGCCTTCGGCGCGCTGATCTATTGCGTCTATCTGCTGCTGCTCGGCTTTGCTTCCGCACCCTGGCACGTCTACGCACTCCTCCTCTTCAATGCCTGCGGGGCGGCAGCGATCCTCAGCGTGCCGATCACCTATCTGCAGGACCTGATCGCGGACCGGCCGGGGCTCGGAACCTCGCTGATCTCGCTGAACACGTTCATTGGGGTTGGCGTCAGCGCCGGCCTCTTCGCCTTCGGCACCGCGATCACCGATTATTCCGGCACCGCCTTCGTCGGCGCGGCCGCGGGTCTCGCATCGATCGGAGCGCTGCTCTATCTCGAAAGCAGCAGGCGGCAGGCGCGGCAACCGGCGTGAAGTGCGGCGCGCCGATCGACAGGCGTCAAGGCGGCGTGATGCGATAGGCGCAGCGGCGGGCGCCGGCGAGGATGTGTTCGCTGCGCTCGACCTCGGCGTCGAGGACGGCGCGGAAGGTTTCGAGTTCGGAGCGGCAGAAGCCGGCGCAGGCCGTGGCGGCGGCGCAGATCGGGCAATGGTTTTCGACCAGCATGAAGGATCCGTCCGCCTCCTGCCAGTGATCAGCCATATAGCCCTCGCGGGTGCGAATGCCGGCAAGAGCCGCGACGCGCGAGGCAAGGTTGTCGGCATTGCCGAGTTCCTGCCGATAGCGCTGCAGCGTCTCGGCCTCGCGGGCGGAGATGACGGTATCGAGGGCTGCGGGGCCGAGCTGTTCGACGAGCGTGCCGAGGAGATTTGCCGTCAACTCGGCATGGCCATCCGGGAACTGGCGGTTGCCGCTGGCTGTGAGGTGCCAGAGCTGGCGCGGCCGGCCACGGCCCGCGCCGGCAAGGGTGACCGGTTCCACCAGCCCCTCCTCCGCCATCTTCGACAGTTGCTGGCGGGCGGCCTCGCCCGATATGCCGAGCGCATTGCCGATCACGGCGGCGAGCTGCGGCCCGTCGGTCTTTATCAGGATCAGGATCCGGTTGGCTGGGGACTGGCGCATATTTTCCAAGTCAAGCCTTGTTTAATTCGAGGCCGCATGCAATTTTCCAATTTATAACTTGGAAAATAATCCTTCGCCAGCAAAAATCTCCGGGCCCTCCCATGTCGAATATCGACCAGACAGCAACCATCCCCAGCGCCAGCTCCGTCTTCCGCCTCTTTGCGCCCGAGCACCTGCCGGCAACGCTGATGCTGGCAGGCGGCGTGACGCTTTACGCGGTGGAGACTTACATCATGGCGACGATCGCGCCCTCGATCGTGCGCGATATCGGCGGCCTCGCGCTGTTTTCCTGGGTCACCAGCCTGTTCGTCGCCGCCGCCGTGCTCGGCTCGATCTTCGTCGCCATGCGGCCGCGCGGCATCGGGCTTCGATCCGTCTATGTGATCGCAGCACTGGTCTTCGGCGCCGGCAGCCTGATTGCCGCAGCCGCACCGTCGATGCCGGTGGTGCTGATCGGACGCGCGGTGCAGGGTCTCGGAACAGGCGCACTTGCAGCACTCGGCTATGCCTTCATCCGCTTCGTCTATCCCGAGCCGCTGTGGCCGAAGGCCTCGACGCTCTACGCGGCAATCTGGGGGGTCTCGACCGTCATCGGGCCGACGCTCGGCGGCTTCTTTTCTGCGGGCCACGCCTGGCGCTATGCTTTCATCGTGCTCGTGCCACTCGGCCTGCTGATGGCGGTCTTGGCGCCGCGGCTGTTGCCCGACGTCGAGGACGACCGCGAGCAGGAGAAAACCCCGGTTGCCCAGATCGGACTGCTGCTTGCCGCCGTGCTGATGGTGAGTGCGGCCGGCGCGATCGAGGCGACAGCCACGAAGGTCGCGCTGATCGCCGCTTCGGTCGTCGCGGTCGCCGGCATGATCGTCATCGAGGGCCGAAGCCCGAACCGGCTGCTGCCCTCCGGCGCCGTCAGCCTTTCCCAGCCGATTTCACGGGTCTACCTGGCGATGCTCGCCGTGACTATCGTTCTCGTCAGCGACGTCTTCATTCCCTATTTCCTGCAAACCTTGCATGGGGTGCCGGCGATCGTCTCGGGTTATCTCGTGGCGCTCGTCGCCCTCGGCTGGACTTTCGCGGCCTTCCTCAGCGGCTCGTGGACCGGCGGCCGAGCCTATTGGGCAATCGTCATCGGCGCCCTCATCGAGGCGTCAGCGACCGCTTGCCTCGCCGTCTTCCTCGCCAAGGACAATCCCGAAGGGCATATGCTGATCATCGTGCCGGCGGCGATCGGCATGTTCATGATGGGCTTCGGCATCGGTCTCGGCTGGGCGCATCTGGTCGCCATGGTTTTGAGGCTCGTGGCCGACAACGAGAAGGACAAGGCTTCTGCCGCCATCCCGACAATGAGTTCGCTCGGTGGGGCGTTCGGGGCCGCCTTTGCCGGCGTCATCGCCAATGGCGCCGGCCTCGTTCATCCCGGCGGCATATCAGGTGCGCTGTCGGCGGCGCACTGGCTTTATCTATTGATGGCGCTGCCCGGTGTTCTCGCAGTCGCGGTGTCGCTGACGCTAGAGCGCCGCGCGTCCGATAGGACGCACTAAGAGCGCCCTAGCTCTTTGTTTTGGCGCAATTCCCGGCAAAAGCGCTGCACACTTTTGCTGGAATTGCTCTAGCCGACGCGCAGCATGACCTTGCCGACATGGCTGCCCTCTTCCAGCAGCCGGTGCGCTTCGACGACCTCTTCGAAGGCAAAGACCTTGTGGATGACGGGGGCGACGGTGCCGGATTCCAGCAGCGGCCAGACTTCCGAGAGCAGATCGTCGCGGATGGCGCGTTTTTCTTCCGCTGTGCGTGGCCGCATGGTGGAGCCGGTGACCGTCAGGCGCTTGACCATGATCGGCGAGAGATTGACCTTTTCGGCGACGGCGCCGCCGAGGAAGGCGATGATCGACAGGCAGCCGTCCCTCGCCAGCGAAGCGATGTTACGTTCGAAGTAGGCGGCGCCGATCATATCGAGGATGATATCGACGCCCTGGCCGGTCTCGGCCTTGATGACCTCGGCGAAATCCTCGGTCCGGTAGTTGATCGCGCGTTTGGCGCCAAGCTTTTCGCAGGCCTCGCATTTCTCCTTCGACCCCGCCGTCGCGTAGACCTCGGCGCCGAAGGCGCGGGCGAGCTGGATCGCCGTCGTGCCGATGCCGCTGGAGCCGCCATGGATCAGCACCGTCTCGCCTTCCGTCAACCCGGCCATCTGGAAGAGGTTGGCCCAGACAGTGAAGAAGGTCTCAGGCAAGGCCGCCGCCTTCACCGCATCATAGCCTTTAGGAAAGGGCAGGATCTGGCCTGCCGGCAGCAGGCAATATTCGGCATAGGCGCCGCCATTGGCCAGCCCGCAAACCTTGTCGCCGACGGCGTGGCCGCTGACACCAGGGCCGACGGCAACGATTTCGCCCGACAATTCCAGGCCGAGGATCGGGCTCGCACCCTTCGGCGCGGGATAGTTGCCCTGGCGCTGGGCAATATCCGGTCGGTTGACGCCGATCGCCTCGGCGCGCACCAGGACCTCTCCGTCGCCGGGCACAGGAAGTGGACGCCTGCCGATCGTCATCACCTCCGGCCCGCCGAAGGACGGCAGATCGACGAAACGCATATCCTGAGGCAATGGCATGACCCGGTTCCTCCCTAGAGCGGCTGAAAACCGCTCTACCTTTTTGCTTTGACGCAATCCCGGACGCAAAACCGCTTCGCACTTTTGCTGGGAATTGCTCTATTCGCTAGACACAGGAAATAAATCAGCCCTGCAGGCTTGGGAAGGCTTGATGTGGCAGAGGCGTCAATTCGCCTCGCCCACTGCATAAGTGCTACAGCGTCCTTTGCGCGACTAAAAAGACGCGCGGCGCTGTAGGAGATGGAAGACCAGGCCTTCCTCGCTGTCCTTGGCGGCCGACTTGATGATGGCGATTTCGGCGCTGACGCGGTTGATATCGTCGATGACGAGGCCTCCCGGCAGTTCGATGACGCCGATCGAGCAGCGCATCAGTGGGAACAGGGCTTCGGCGCCGGTGCGGTCGTGACCGAGGATGCGGCCGGCGGCGCGGTCCTCGTCGGAATAGAAATCCCGCACATCGTCGTGGAAATCGCTGATCAGCCGGTCGAGGATTTCCGTCAGCTCTTCCTTGGTCCAGCCGACGACGCCGATGAAGAAATCGTCGCCGCCGACATGGCCGAGGAAATGGCGCTCGGCGAAGAAATAGCGGCGCATCAACGCGGCAAACAGCGAGATCGCGTGGTCGCCGAGTTGGAAGCCATAGGCATCATTGAAAGGCTTGAAATTATCGAAGTCGCAATAGCAGAAGTGGCGGAGCTCATCGCCGTCGCGGCCGGACTGACGCATGAAATCGCGGATGGCGCGATTGCCCGGCAGGCCGGTCAGCGGGTTCTGGTCCTGGGCGGTCTTCAGCTGCTTCTCGTTGATGACCTTGATCAGCGAGGCGGCGGAGACGACGCCGGCATAACGCATATTGTCGGTCAGGATCAGGCAGTTGCTGCCTTCCATATTGGCGAAGATCGCCATCAGCTGCTCGGCGTCGCTGTCGAGGCCGACGATCGGCGCCATCTCGACGAAATGCGAGATGCTGCGCTCATACATCTTGTTCTTCAGGAGATCGCGGCCGAAGGGCTGGTAGATATATTCCTTGAGGTGATGCTCGTGGATGATGCCGCGCGGCTCGTCATTGGCATTGAGGACGGGAAAGAAAGCCTGGCGCGGATTGCGGCGGAAGAGTTCGAAGACGCTGTCGATGCTGTCGTTCTCATAGACCGTCGGCAGCAGCTCGATCTGCTTGCGGATGAGGATTTCGTCGAGCGACTGGCTGCCCCGTTTGCTCTTGCCGAGCTCCTGCAGGTGCGGGAAGGACGGCGCCAGCTCCGATATATGCGTCGTCGGGCGGGAGATGAACCAGCCCTGGACGAGGTCGACACCATATTCGCGGCAGGCGATGAATTCGGCCTCGGTCTCGATGCCTTCGGCGATGACGCGCGTGCCGAGCACATGGGCGATGTTGACGATGCTCTTCAACAGATGGCGCTTGCGCGGGCTGCGGTCGATCTCGGCGACGAAATGGCGGTCGATCTTGAGATAATCGACGGCATAATCGCAGAGCAGCTTCATCTCGCCGTGGCCGACGCCGAAATCGTCGATCGCCAGCTTGAAACCGGCCTTGCGCAGCCTGGAAACCAGGCCGGAAAATTCCGGCACGCTGGTATTGTCGAAACGCTCGGAGAATTCGAAGCAGACGGAGGACGGCGGAATATTCGCCTTGCGCAGGTGTTGCAGCAGGGTCTCGACCAGGCTTTCGCCATGTGGGATGAGCCGGACATCGAGATTGAGGAACAGCGTCGAGGTGGAGAAATTCGACAGCGTCGCGAATTTGGCAAGCGCGCGGCTGGCGACCATTTGTTCGAGTTGCAGCAGCTGGCCAGCCTGGTGAGCCTCGTCGAGGATGTCGACCGGCGTTTCGTAGCCGATGCGATCCTGGCCGCGCATCAGGGATTCGTAGCCGAAGACCGTGCCGGTGCCGGCCTCGACGATCGGCTGGAAGGCATTTTCGACCACGAGCTTGGCAAGAGTTACGATCTGATCGCTGGCGTAGCGGCGCAGGACATCCGGCGCGACGGTGGCAGCCAAGGACACCCCAGTCTTCACGTGGCCGGTCTTCATTGGGGCTGATCTCCACTGTGACTTGTTCTTTTTCGCCAGGAACATGCCGCAGAAGGGTCAATGAACTCTTTCGCCAATGTGAAAGTTTTATGAAACGCGCAAGGGTCTTTCACGCGCTCCGCGTTTATTCAATTTTTCCAATGCAATCAAACGCTTATTCAGGCGGAGCGACGGCGCTCCGCCTCGTGATCGGCGAACATGTCGGCGACGCATCTGCCGCCTGACGGAACGCCCTCGTCGTCGAGAACATCGTCCCGGAACTCATTGAGCTTGCGGGTGCTATCCCACAGGCGGAGCGCCTCGCGGACGACCTCGCTGCTCGAGGCATAGCCGCCATTATCGACGGCGGCGCGGATGCCCGCTGCCTGTTGCGGAGAGATGGAAACGGTGACCATCGGCATGAACTTCCTCCCTTTTCTGATCAGGCAGAACCCTGCCTCTGGGGGACGCATGACCATTTTTAGCATTCTCGGCGAACTCGCCGGTGCCTTGGTGCATTCGCACTCAGACCGTTCGCTTGCGCGGGACCGGCCTGTAACCCGTTAAGTCTAATCCCCTGTCCTAGTCTTGTCAAAAAAGAACGGGTCTTGTCAAAAAAGAACGGTCAGCGGCATCAGTTTGAACTGCGGATGCCGAGGCCGAAGGCGATCAACGTCGAGCCTTGGACGATGAGATCGGCGGCCAGGAACAGGCCGAGGATCCACAGGCTGTTCACCGGCCAGCCGAGCGCGATGACGAAACCGGCAAGAGCGGTGATGACACCGCTTGCGACGATCCAGCGCCAGCCCTTGGTGGGCTTCATGCGCATGCCGACCCAAGTGCGGAAGACGCCGGCGACGACCAGCGCCAGCGACAGAAACAGCGTCAGCGCCGCCGAAGTCAGGATCGGGTTGATGAAGGCGCAGATGCCGGCAAGCACATAAAGCAGGCCACTCAGTATCCAGAACAGCACGTGATCCCAGCCGCGCACCTGGAAGGCATGGACGAGATAGATCACGCCGCCGAACAGCATCAGCATGCCGACATAATAGACCGAGACGACGGTGGCGAGCATCAGATTGCCGAGCGCGATCAGACCGCAGACGAGCAGCAGCACGCCGAGGCCGGCGAACCAGATCCATTTCGACTGCAGCGAAGATGTCGGCGTTCCCTCGAAGACATCGGCCATGATCCACCTCCTGACACATTCGAATATGCTGCAGCAATTCGGCAGGGAAAGATCTGCGTCTGAGCAAATCGCTAAAGATTTTTATTGATTGATCAGTCAATCAAAAATAACCTGTCGCTGATTTCAAGGAGTGGTCTGTTGCCGAAGGTCGGAATGGAGCCGGTGCGCCGCAAGGCGCTTGTCGATGCGGCGCTGCGGGTGATCGGCGATCACGGCTCGCTTGCCGTCACCATGTCCGACATCGCCCGGCAAGCCGGCGTGTCACCAGCCCTGGCGCATCATTATTTCGGCAGCAAGGAACAATTGCTGATCGAGACGATCCGCTCGCTTCTCCGGCAATTGCGCAGCGATACGGTGGCCGCACTCAGGGCCGCCAGGACGCCGCGCGCCCGGCTTTCGGCCGTCATCCGCGTCAGCTTCCATGCCGACCAGTTTGCGCCGGAGACGATTGCCGCCTGGCTTGCCTTTTACGCCGAAGCGCAGCGTTCGGAAGAGACCCGCCGTTTCCTGGTGATCTATGCCAGGCGGCTGCGCTCCAATCTGCTGGCCGATCTGAAAGTGCTGTTGCCAGCTGACGCCGCAGAACGCATCGCCGAAGGCGCTGCGGCGATGATCGACGGGCTCTATATCAGGCAAAGTCTGAAATCCGCGCCGATCGGCATTGAAGCCTCGATCGCGCTGACGGAAGATTATCTGAATGCGCTTTTGGCCACCGCCTCCCCCTCTCCCCGCAGCGAGAAGGGACGACCACATCGAACCACCCAAGGACAAATGACATGAAAGCCCAGCCGAAAGCCTCGCATTTCATCGATGGCGAATATGTCGAGGATACCGACGGCACCGTCATCGAGAGCCTCTATCCCGCCACCGGCGAGGTGATCGCCCGGCTGCATGCCGCAACGCCTGCGATTGTCGAACGGGCGATCGCAGCCGCCAAGCGCGCCCAGCCGGAATGGGCGGCGATGAGCCCAATGGCGCGCGGGCGCATCCTGAAACGGGCAGCCGAGATCATGCGCGAGAGAAACCGGGCGCTTTCCGAACTCGAGACGCTCGATACCGGCAAGCCGATCCAGGAGACGATCGTCGCCGACCCAACCTCGGGTGCGGATGCCTTCGAATTCTTCGGCGGCATCGCGCCTGCCGGCCTCAACGGTTCGCATATCCCGCTCGGCCAGGATTTCGCCTATACCAAGCGGGTGCCGCTTGGCGTCTGCGTCGGCATCGGCGCCTGGAACTATCCGCAGCAGATCGCCTGCTGGAAAGCTGCGCCGGCGCTTGTCTGCGGCAATGCCATGGTGTTCAAACCGTCGGAAAACACGCCGCTCGGCGCGCTGAAGATCGCCGAGATCCTGCACGAGGCGGGACTGCCGAAGGGGCTCTTCAACGTGATCCAGGGCGATCGCGACACGGGACCGCTGCTCGTCAACCATCCCGACGTCGCCAAGGTGTCGCTGACCGGCTCGGTGCCGACCGGCCGCAGGGTCGCGGCGGCTGCCGCCGGCAACCTCAAGCACGTGACGATGGAACTCGGCGGCAAGTCGCCGCTCATCGTCTTCGACGATGCCGATCTCGATTCGGCGGTCGGCGGCGCGATGCTCGGCAATTTCTATTCGACCGGCCAGGTCTGCTCGAACGGCACGCGCGTCTTCGTGCAGAAGACAATCAAGGCCGAATTCCTGAAGCGGCTGAAGGTCCGCACCGAGGCGATGCTGATCGGCGATCCGATGGACGAGGCGACGCAGGTCGGGCCGATGGTCTCCTGGGCGCAGCGCGAGAAGGTGATCTCCTACATCGAGAAGGGCAAGGCCGAGGGTGCGACACTGATTGCCGGCGGCGGCATTCCGAACAACGTCTCCGGCGAAGGCTATTACGTGCAGCCGACGGTGTTTGCCGATGTCACCGACAACATGACCATCGCCCGCGAGGAAATCTTTGGCCCTGTGATGTGCGTGCTCGATTTCGACGCCGAGGACGAGGTGATCGCGCGCGCCAATGCCAGCGAATTCGGCCTTTCCGGCGGCGTCTTCACCGCCGACCTCACCCGCGCCCACCGCGTCGTCGACCGGCTGGAAGCGGGCACGCTGTGGATCAACACCTATAATCTCTGCCCGGTGGAAATCCCCTTCGGCGGCTCGAAACAATCCGGCTTCGGCCGCGAGAATTCGCTCGCCGCGCTGGAGCATTATTCCGAGCTGAAGACGGTCTACGTCGGCATGGGGCCGGTGGTGGCGCCTTATTGAATTGAAAAACATCTGCCCTTGCTTTTGCCCCTCACCCTAACCCTCTCCCCGCGCGCGGGGAGAGGGGACGTGCCCTAAAAGCAGCGTCGAGGTTAAGGA
>NZ_WUEN01000002.1:0-808355 GCF_010668065.1 Rhizobium leguminosarum
GCGGGAGGGCGGTTCGCTTCGAAGGCACCAACTCGCATATCGACGAAATGCTGGAGATGTTTTCCGAGGAGCCGGCTAAGGTCGAGCCGGAGCAGGTGGAGAAAGTCTCGCTTGCCACGCGCGTCTTCGCGCCGATCGGCAAGATGACCTATGAGGTCTGGGACAATTTCGCCGCTGCCATGTATATCCTCGGCTCGGCGGTGCGCGGCGCGCAGATGAAGTTCGGCCGCGGCAGCGGCGTTTCGCCGGCCTCGATCGTCAACCAGATCGACCATATGGGCGTTCGCGCCGTTCCGATCATCTTGCTGATGTCTTTCCTGATCGGGGCGATCATCGCCCAGCAAGGCGCCTTTCAGCTGCGCTACTTCGGGGCTGAGGTCTTCGTCGTCGATCTCGTCGGCATCCTGCAATTGCGCGAAATCGGCGTGCTCTTGACCTCGATCATGATTGCCGGCCGTTCGGGCAGCGCGATCACCGCCGAAATCGGCTCTATGAAGATGCGCGAGGAGATCGACGCGCTGAAGGTGATGGGCCTGAACCCGATCGGCGTGTTGATCTTTCCGCGGCTGGTGGCGTTGACCATCGCGCTGCCGCTTTTGACGGTGCTGGCAAATTTCGCCTCGCTGGGCGGGGCTGCCGCCGTCGCTTGGGGCTATTCCGGCATCACCTTCGCCAATTTCCTGTCGCGCCTGCACGAGGCGGTCACATTGTCGACGGTGCTCTCAGGCATGATCAAGGCGCCGTTCATGGCGCTGGTCATCGGCATCGTTGCCGCGGTCGAGGGGCTGAAGGTCGGTGGCAGCGCGGAATCGCTCGGCCAGCACGTGACGGCCGCGGTGGTGAAGGCGATTTTCGTCGTCATCCTGATGGACGGGCTTTTTGCGATGTTCTATGCAGCGATCGATTTCTAGGATGGCGGACCGCGTGGACGAGAAACCGATCGATACGGAAGACAAGGACGAAAGGGATATCGTGCTATCGGCGCGCGACGTCACCGTCGGCTTCGGATCCAAGGTCGTGCTCGACAATTTGAACCTCAATATCTACCGCGGCGAGATCCTCGGCTTCGTCGGCGCGTCGGGCACGGGTAAATCGGTGCTGATGCGCACGGTGCTCCGGCTGCTGCCACGCCGCTCCGGCACGATCAAGATCCTCGGCCAGGATTTCGACGAGCTCGACGAACCGCAACGCAACGCGCTCGACATGCGGCTCGGCGTGCTGTTCCAGCAGGGGGCGCTGTTCTCGTCGCTGACGGTCAAGGAAAACATCCAGGTGCCGATGCGCGAATATCTCGACCTGCCGACCTCGCTGATGGACGAATTGGCGCATTTGAAGATCCGTATGGTCGGGCTTGCAGCCGATGCTGCCGACAAATATCCATCCGAACTGTCCGGCGGCATGATCAAGCGCGCAGCCCTTGCCCGCGCACTGTCACTCGATCCGGAACTCGTCTTCCTGGACGAACCGACTTCGGGTCTCGACCCGATCGGCGCGGCCGAATTCGATGAACTGATCGCCAACCTGCGCGATAGTCTGGGATTGACCGTGTATATGGTGACGCACGACCTCGACAGCCTGTTTTCGGTCTGCGACCGTATTGCCGTGCTCGGAAAGAAGCGAGTAATGGTGGAAGGCACGATCGGCGACATGCTGGCCTATGACGATCCGTGGGTGCAGGCCTATTTCAAGGGCAAACGCGCGCGGTCGATTGTGCCGCAAAACGATGCTGCCGCGCGGCACGACAGCAGCGGAAAGTGACCGGATAAGATGGAAACCAAAGCCAATTACACGATTGTCGGTTTTTTCACGGTGCTGGTGATCGCGGCTGCCTTCGGCTTCGTCTACTGGATGGCCGAATATGGCCGCGGCGGCCCGATGACGGAACTGATCGTTCGTATTCCGGGCTCGGCCAACGGTCTCAGCGTCGGCTCGCCGGTGCGCTTCAACGGCATCCAGATCGGCTCGGTGCAGACGCTGTCGATCGATGCCGACGATCCGCAATATTCGCTGGCCTTCACCCAGGTGCGCACCGATGCGCCGATCTACCCCTCCACCAAGGCCGCCCTTGAAATCCAGGGTTTGACCGGGGCTGCCTATATCGAACTCTCGGGCGGTCGCAAGGGCGAGGAAAGCATCCTCCAGCATGCGATCGATAACGGCAAACGCGCCGTCATCGTTGCCGACCAATCGAGCGTCACCAATCTTCTGGCGACCGCAGACAAGATCCTCGATCGCGCTAATGACGCGGTCGGCGAGCTTCAGGGTTTCATCGAAGATTCGCGCGGGCCGTTGACCGAGACTTTCAAGAATGCCGAGACGTTTTCGGATGCACTTGCCAAGAATTCCGGCAATATCGACGCCTTCCTGCAGAGCGTGGGTGAGCTCTCCAATACGGTGAAGGCGGTCTCCGGCCGTGTCGATTCGACGCTTCAAGCCGTCGAGTCGCTGGTCAAGGCGGTCGATGCGCAGAAGATCGATAACATCGTCTCCAATGCCGAGAAGATTACCGCCAATGTCGCCGATGCCTCCGGCGACCTCAAGGGCGCGATCCAGAAGTTCGACCAGACGGCCACAACCTTCAACGATTTCGGCAAGCAGGCACAGGCGACACTCGATCGCGTCGATACGCTCGTTGCCCAGATCGACCCGGCGAAGGTGAAGGGCTCTGTCGACGACATCGCGCAGGCGACCAAGGATGCGCGCGCCGCCGTCGCCTCGATCCGCGAGGTCGCCAACACGGTTTCGGCGCGTCAGAAAGATATCGACCAGACGATCCAGGACGTGTCGCAGCTTTCCAACAAGCTGAATTCGGCCTCGACCCGCATCGACGGCATTCTCATCAAGGTCGATGCGCTGCTCGGCACCGACAATACGCAATCGCTGTTCACCGAGGCGCGCAATACGCTGGAATCCTTCAAGAAGGTCGCCGACAACCTGAATTCGCGCATTGGACCGATTGCCGACAATCTGCAGAAATTCTCGAGCGGCGGCTTGCGCGACGTGCAGACTCTCGTCAACGACATGCGCGGAACCGTGAGCAATCTGAACGATACGATCACCAACTTCGACCGCAATCCGCAACGCCTGATCTTCGGCGGGGACACGGTGAAGCAATATGACGGCCGGACGCGGCGTTAACTGGGAAATCAGGGGTAGCCTAATATGGTCGCATCGCATTTGTTGTCGCGCCGTTCACGGATCAGGGGAACGGTGATCGCGCTGCCGCTGACGGCGCTGATCCTTTCGGGGTGCGGCACCGCGGCCAAGAACGACACCTATGACCTGCCCGCTGCCGTCGACGGCAGTGGACCCGCGGCCAAATCCCGCCAGATCCTGATCGCCAGCCCGACGGCGCTAAGGTCGCTCGACAGCGAGCAGATCGTCATCCGTGTTTCGCCTTCGGAAATCCAGTATCTCTCAAAGGCGCAGTGGGGCGACAAGCTGCCGCGCATAGTGCAGTCGAAGCTGGTGGAAGCCTTCGAGAACTCGGGCAAGCTCGGCGGCGTCGGCATGCCGGGGCAGGGGCTGGCGATCGACTACCAGATCGTCACCGATATCCGCGCCTTCGAGATCGACGCTTCGCACGGCAACCAGGCGGTGGTCGAAATTTCCGCCAAGATCCTCAATGATCGCAACGGCTCGGTGCGCGCCCAGAAGGTGTTCCGCGCCATGGCGCCGGCCGGCGGCGACAATGACGGCTTCGTCAAAGGCCTCGACCGCGCCTTCTCCAACGTCGCCTCCGAGCTCGTCAGCTGGACGCTGCGCTCAATTTGAATTTCGATGCCGCCCCGTGAATATCGGGGGTTGTCGATTGTGAAAAATATTTGATCCCATGGCATAGGGGTCGTCATCGTATTCAATTTCTTCACGAATTTATGGAACGCATCATGTAGTCCCTTTCAGGAGGAATGTTGCATGGTGGTTGCACGGGTCTTCGGGAAATCGTCATTGGAGGCGATCCAACGCGAAAATGATCGCCTCGCTGTGTTGCAGCAGCTCGATATCCTCGACACGCCGAGGGACGAGGGCTTCGAGCGGATCGTACGCCTGATAAAGGAGATCTTTTCCATCGACATCGGCATCGTGTCGCTGATCGATGCGCATCGGCAATGGTATAAGGCTTGCTCCGGCCTCGCGGGCGATGAGGTGTCGCGCGAAGACACGTTCTGCCGCTATGTCGTGGACTGTGAAAAGCCTGTTGTCGTGCAAGACGCCACCAAGGACTCGCGGTTTTCACAACATCCTGCGGTGACGGGCGAGAACCATATCCGTTTTTATGCCGGCGTGCCGTTGAGAACAAAAGCCGGGCACATGATCGGAACGGTTTGCGCGATCGACCGCAGGCCGCGATCGTTCGGCAACAGAGATCTCGGCATTCTCGAGGAACTGGCGGGCGCTGCGATGGACCGCATCGAGCTCATGCAGTCGGCCGCGATCGACAGCCTGACCGAGGCGATGACGCGGCGTGCCTTCAAGCAGGAGGCCGATCAGCTCATTTCGCTCGCTTTACGGCACAAGCACGACCTCTCATGCATCGTCTTCGATATCGACCATTTCAAGAAGGTGAACGATACGCATGGACATGCCGCAGGAGACGAGGTTCTCAAGGCGGTGGCATCGACCTGCAAGACGACCCTTCGAGCCGGTGATCTGTTCGGCCGTCTTGGCGGCGAGGAGTTTGCCGTCATCTTGCCGCATGTCGATCGGGAAGGTGCTGCCGCGGTCGCCGAGAAACTCAGAGCCGCCATCGCCTCTCAGATCATAAGCGGCGATCATGGCGCCCTGACCGTCACAGCCAGCTTCGGAACTTCGGCACTCTCGATCGTCACCAAAGAGATCGAGACCCTGTTGGCTCAGGCGGATGCGGCGATGTATCAGGCCAAGCATGGCGGACGGAATCGTTGTGTGTCGTGGAGCTCCATCCACGCCGATCACGCCATTGGGGCTCGACGGCGGGTGCTGAAGGCGGGTTCGATCCTGTTCAACGATCGGCGTTCGACCATCGACTGCACCGTCAAAACCATAGGCTCGGAGAGCGCCGGCATTTCAGTCTCCAACACATCAGGCATTCCTTCGGAATTCATCCTGGCCATCAAAGGCGAAGGTTTCGAAACGAATTGCAGGGTGATCGCGCAAGACCGGCAGCATCTGGAAGTCGCTTTCAGATAACCCGTCGGCAAAATCCTGCCGGCAAGTCTCCGCTCATCGGGCCTATTTCGTCGGTTGTGAATCCGTCATCGTCGCTCCCGGCTGGCTGCCCGGTGTCGTCGAAGCTGTGGCGGTCGATGACGGCGACAGAGTGCTGTCCAGCAGGCTTGCCATCTTGTCGTCGCGTATGCTCGCGGTCTTTTCGCCCATAACGACGCCGACCACGCGGCGGCCATCCTTCAACGCCGACGTCACGACATTGTAGCCCGATGCATCGGTGTAGCCGGTCTTGATGCCGTCGACGCCGTCGTAGCGATACATGAGGTTGTTGTGGCCGCGCAGCTTCATGCCGCGGAACTGGAAGCCGCGCATGGAGAAGAGCTTGAACTCCTCGGGAAAGTCCCGCATCAGCGAAACGCCGAGTGTCGCCATGTCCCGCGCCGTGGTGACCTGCTCAGGATCGGGAAGGCCCGACGGATTCTTGAAGACCGTATCCTTCATGCCGAGCTGACGTGCCTTGTCGGTCATTGCCTTGGCGAAAACCTGTTCGGAGCCGCCAAGCTGTTCTGCGATCGCCACAGCCGCATCATTGGCGGAGAGCACGACAATTCCCTCGACCGCTTCGCGCAGCGTCACCTTGCGGCCGGCCCCGACAGCGAGCTTGAAGGGCTCCTTGCTCTCGGCATTTTCCGACATGGTGAGCTTCTGGTCCCAGTTGAGGCGTCCGTCATGCAGGGCTTCGAAGGCGAGATAGAGCGTCATCATCTTGGTCAGCGACGCCGGATAGTTCAGATCGTCCTGGTTGGAACCTTCGAGGACTTGGCCGGACTGGGCATCCACGACGAAGCTTGCCTGGCCTGCCTGAACCTGAGTGAAAGCGCCCATCAGGAAAAAGGAAGAGAGCGCGGTGGCAAGGAGCGTGGATGTCGTCTTGGTCATCAATGTTGCTGTCTCTGTCGTTTGGATGGTGGAGTGAGCCGCTTGTTTGAATGTGAGCGGATCAGAAAAGTTTGTGACGGAATGAAGGACAGGGGGCAATAAAAAAGGGTCATCCACAGCTGATTCCTTTTGTCTCACCCTCTTCGGTTTTGACAATGATGCGCACGGCACGTAAAAATGCGCCATGAGCATGAAGCACGCGCCCTTCTCCCGTCATATCAGCACCTGCCCGCAGGTCGCGATCGTGCGCGCTCTTGGCGGACGAGGTCTTCGCGTCCTGCTGTGACGTCAGGGCGCCAGGCGTCCGGCGCGCTGCTGGACGTAAAGCCCCTCACCACGTCAATCAAGGTTGCCAGGGAGACAGGCACCGTGCTCAATATTTATCATGTCAATTCGCTCGTCCATTGGGAGGAGCGCGAGATCCATCTGCGCGATCATATGATCGGCTTCTTTTCGCAAGAGGTCCGCAGTTTTCTCAGATCCGTCAATCCGGCCTGGGATGTCAGGAGGGTCGAGGCGCCGGCGCTGATGCCGCGGTCTCTGGTTTCAAGCGCCTATTCGAACGCCGATATCTGGGTCCAGGAACAGTTCTCCACCAGCGATACCGCGCTGGTGCTGAGACCGGAGACCACGCCGTCGACCTACATCTACATGCAGCATATTCTCGGCAATCACTCGAAGACACGGCTGCCGCTCTGCGTCTGGCAGGCCGGCAGATCCTATCGTCGCGAGCAGGAACAGCCGACGAAACACATGCGGCTGAAGGAATTCTGGCAGCTCGAATTCCAATGTGCCTTCACGGCCGATAGCGGCAACGACTATCATGCCGCCTGCCTCGAGCCGGTCCACCGGATGATCGCATCGCTGATCCACCTGCCGACGCGGATCGTAGCCTCCGACCGGCTGCCGGCCTATTCCGAGGTGACTGTCGATATCGAGGTCGACAATGGCGACAAGTGGATGGAGGTCTGCTCGATCTCCCGACGCACGGACTTTCCGCAGCGCTACCAGTCGCAACCGAAGAAGGGAGCGGCGGTCGACCATGACGTGCTCGTGCTTGAGATCGCCATCGGTCTCGATCGGTGCGTCTACAACTGGAACATAGCGGCCGATCAGTAAAACATGAAGAACCGGGACCGCGCAAGCGGTCTCGGTTTTCGCCGTTGCAGTTATCCTTGAATTTTCTGCAGCACTTTGAATTGCTGCGTAATTCCGATTTAAGAAATTATACAGTAAGAGACAGCGTTATGCTGCGAGGGGTGGGGTTTCTATGATGCGTTCGGCAATGGTTTTGGTCGTTGGCATATGCGTGCTCGTTCTTTCAGCTTTTTCCGCCTTTGCGTCATCCGGACGCTCCGTCCCGCGTTCGTTAGTTCCTCAAATGTTTCTGTATGAGGAAAAACCGGAGATGGCACAGCCGACGACGGTTCCCGGTTCTGTCAGGTGGTCAATCGATATGCGCACCGACGCCAGGGGACACTCCGATCCTGTTATCCAAGCGCACATTGCTGTGCCGAAGCGTCACTTCACTGCAGTGCTGACACTGGAACGGAATGCAGATCCCTCCGTTTCCGCAAGCCACCTCATTGAATTGTCGTTTCAGATCGCACCAGGATTTAAGGGAGGTGGAATTTACAGTCTCCGGCACATGTCAATGAAGGCGACGGAAAGCGATCGCGGTGACACATTGATAGCCGTGCCCGCCAAGGTCACGGACAATCTCTACATGCTGGCGCTCAATGATCTGCCTGAGGCTCGTGCCAAGAACCTTGAACTGCTTGAACGCCAATGGATCGATTTGCCGATTTCCTATCAGGACGGCAAACGAGCACTGCTGACGCTTGAAAAGGGCGCCGATGGTGAGCGTGTGTTCAACCAGGCAATTCAGGCTTGGGCGTCAAATGATCTGGTCCGGACTGATGCCGGCAATGCTCAATAAAAAGATGGTAGCACCAAACCTGGCCTATGAATTGCTGCGTGGGTTTCCAGGCGCAAAGCGCAGCCCATGGTCAAAAGCGAAAGCCGCCTGACATCAGTTCAAGCGGCTTTCTCCCATTCGACGATCAAATTGGCCTCCGTTCGCTCGGAGGTTTTCACCCCAGGTAAAAGTCAGGCTCAGCCGAGCCTGCCTGCTGCATGGGCGAGCATGGTGTAGACCTTGCCCGTATCCGAGGTGAGGTAGGACTGCGTCACCGTGCGGTTCGGGTCGGTGCGGGCGACGTCGGCGAGCAGCTTTTCGAAATCACCGATGTAGCGGTCGACGGCGGTGCGGAATTCCGGTTCGCGGTCGTATTTGCGCTTGATCTCGTCGAAGGTCTGCTGGCCCTTCAGCGTGTAGAGGCGGCGGGTGAAGACGTCGCGCTCGCCGCGCTGATAACGGCGCCAGAGATCGACCGAGGCGTCGTGGTCGATGGCGCGGGCGATATCGACCGAGAGCGAGTTCAGCGATTCGACGACGTGGCGCGGATTGCGGCTGTCGTTGCTGCGCGCGGCCGGCGCGGCAGTTTCCGCCGGGCGGGCGGGAGCACGAGCGGCCGCGGCCTCGTCGGCGGCTTCCTCACGCGATGCGCCACGCAGGAGATCGCTGATCCAGCCGCCGCTTTCCGGACGAGCCGGCTCCTGGCGAGCTGTTTCCGGGCGGCCTGTTTCCTGGCGAGCGGGGGCAGGCTGCGGCGCGGCACGCTGGGGGGCGGCAGCCGGCGCAGACGGTGCGATCGTTCCGCGCAGACCTGTCGCTTCGATCGGCGGGGGTGCTGCCGGCTGCGGAGGCTGGGCTGCGACCGGCTGGGCAGGACGCGGGGCCGGCTGCACCTGGGCGAGTGTGCGGGCGACGGGCTCGGAGATCTCGAGCTGCTGGCTGGAGCGGCCGACGAGCTGGGAGATATCCTGCAGCGCCTTGATCTGCTCGGCGACGGCCCGGCGCATGGCCGAGGCGCTTTCCTTGGCTTCCTCGGGAAGGTCGAAGGCGCCGCGCTTCAGTTCGGCGCGGGTGGCGTCGAGCTCGCTGCGGATGTCGGCGGCGGAGCGGCGGATATCCTCGGTGGCGCCGGAGAAGCGGCCGACGGCATCGTCGATGGCCTCGCGCAGCGCTTCCCGCATGTTCTGGGCGGCGCCGTCGGAAGCGCGGCCGGCTTCGCCGAGCATGCGCTCGACTTCCGACAGCGAGGCGGTGAGACCACCGCGAATGCGGTTGGAGAGATCGCCGGAGCGGCGCTCGACATTGGCGAAGGTGCCGTCGATCGTCGTATTGGCCTCGTCGCCGGCGCGGGTGATCGCCTCGCGCATCGTCTCTGCCGCTTCCTGGGCGCGCTTCTCGGTTTCGGTGAGAATGCGGCCGATATCGGCGAAGGAGGATTGCACGCCCTGGCGCAGATTGCCGGTGACCTGGGCTGAGCGCTGCTCTGCCCGCTCGAACACGGTCTCGATCATGCCGCCGAGGCCTTGCATGGTCTTTTCGATCTCGGCGGAGCGCTGGACGAGGCCGACGGAGAGCGTCTGCAGAGCGCTCTCGCGCTCCTCGAGCGTCGAAGCGAGGTTGGACTGGGCGGCGCCGAGAAGCTGCGACGCCTGGGTCAGAACCTTGGAGTGTTCGTCGAAGCGGCCGATGATGCCGCCGACCTGTGCCAGCGTCTGGCCCGAGATGTCGGAGAGGCGGTCGACCTTGCCTTCGAGAAGCCTGGTCGAGGCGGAGACCATTTCAGCGGCCTTGGTGGCGGAGTCGGCAAAACGTGTGGTGGTATCGCCGAGACGGCCGTCGACGCTGGCCAGTTGCTCGGCGGCGCGGTTCATCATCATCGCCATTGCCGCACTGCTTTCCGACATGCGCTCGACGAGGCCGTTGACGTTGCCGACCAGGCTGTTCTCGATGGCGCTGACCGCATTGGCGACATTCTCGGTGCGGGCGGCAACGGCGCTGGTGAGCGCTTCGTTTTCGGCGCGCAGACGATCGGCGCTGAGGTTGGCCGCCGCGGTGATGCGAGCGGCGGCCTGCTCGCCGGCATCGGTGTAGCGGTCGATGATCGGGCGGGCCGTTTCGTCGAGGATGCGCGTCAATTCGACCGAACGGCCTGATAGCATCGAGTTGAGGTCGCGGGTGCGCTCTTCGAGCGTCGAGCGGATCGAGTTGCCGCGCGCTTCGAGCGCCCGGTCTACCTCGGAGAACGTCGTATCGATCTCGCGGGCACGCTCTTCGAGGTTGGTACGAATGGCGTTGCTGCGCGCTTCGAGCGCCCGGTCGACATCCGCCATGGTGGCGGAAATCTCGCTGCCGGCGCCCGACAGTGTCGAGCGGATGGCATTGCCGCGTGTCTCCAGAGACTGGCCGGCATCCGACAGCACCTTGGAGATGGCATTGACTTGCGTGCCGACGATGGTCTCGGCCTCGGCGACCTTGTTGACGATGGCGTTGCCGGCTTCCGAGAAGGTCTGGGCGACGGCAGCGGCCTGGCTTGCCAGCCGGTTCTGCGCTTCGGCGACGCGGGTGACGATCTGCGACGAGCGCTCATCCATGGTGCGGGTGAATTCGCCGCTTTTCGTATTGAGATCCTCGGCGAATTGCTGGCCGGTCTTGCCAAGCAGTTCGGTGGTTCTCGTCGCTTCGCCTTCCATTCCTTGGGCTGCGTCGGCAACCGCGCTGCGCAGCGTCGAGGCGAGACCGGCGGCCTTGCCTTCGATGGTGCGGTTGACGGCCTCGAGGCCGACGGTCAACGCACGGTCCATGGTGGAGAGGCGTTCCTCGATGCGTTCATTGCCGCGGTCGAGAGTTTCGCCGAGGCTCGCGGTGCGGCCGTCGATGGCGCCGGTCAGGCTAGTGGTGCGGCTGTCCAGCGTCTCGGCCAGATTGGCGGTGCGGCTGTCGATCGCCTGGGTGAGGTTTGCAGCACTGCCTTCGAGCGTCGCCGAGATGCGCTGTGTGGCGTCGTCGCTGAGCGCGCCGATACGAGAGACGCCGTCGGCAAGCACGCCGGACAGCTGGCCGCTGGCCGCTTCGACCTTTTCGGCAACGCCGCCGACGCCGTCGCGGATTCGGGTCTCGATCGCCGCAAGACCGGCTTCCACACGCGATCCGGTTTCTTCAAAACGGCCCGTCAGGCTTTCGACCGACCGATCGAGATGGGCGGAGAAATCCTGCGTGGAGCTCGAAATCGCACTTGCCGCCTCCTGGAAGCGGCCGGCGATCTGGCCGGCGCCGGCATGCATGCGATCTTCCAATGTCTGGGCGCCGGCATCGATCGCCTGCCGGATCGCGGCTTCACGGTGCTCCAGCGACAATTCGAGCATGCCGACGCTCGTCGCCACCGAGGTGCCGATGCTGGTCGCCTGTTCGGCCAGCGTATCGCTGATCAGCGCATGGGCCTGGTTGAGCGATAGGTCGATGGCGTTGGCGCGGTCTTCGAGCGTCGTACGGATGCGCTCATGGGCAGAGGCGAGCCCGCCCTCGATACGAGCCGCGGCCTCGTCGGCGAGGCCTCCGAGCCGTGTATGTGCATCTGTCAGACGGCCTTCGATGCGGCCGGTCAAGCCGCCGACGAGATCCTCGAAGCGGTTGCCGCCGGCATCGAGAACGCCCGAGAGGGCGGCGCTATGTTCGGAAAGCGCATTTTCGAGCCGCTGCTGATTGTCGGTATAAGCGGTGCGGATCGCATCGGTCTTGTCGGAGAAGGCGCCGGCGACTCGTGCCTCGGCACCGGAGACGGCCTCCATGATGGCGTTGCTGCGGGCTTCGAGCACGCTGTCGAAGCGGCTCTGGTTATCGTCGAGCGAAATGGCGAGCGCCATGGTCTTTTCGTCGAGCGTATCGGTGAGCCGGTCGTGGGTTGCCGTCACGGCGCCGATGATCGCGGCGGTGCGGTGGCCCAAGGCTTCCTCGAGGCGGGCCTGGCCTTCGCTCAGCGAGGCGGCGAGGGTGGCGGCCTTCTGGTCGAGTACACCGTTCAGGCCGTCATGCGTGCCGGAGACCGCATTGGTGATCGCATCGGCGCCTGTTGTCAGCGTCTCCTCGAGACGGCTCTGGCTCTCGTTCAGCGAGATGGCAAGCGCCATCGCCCGATCGTCGAGTGACTCGGACAGGCGGTCGTGGGTGGCGGAGACCGCATTCAGGAAGGATTCCGAGCGGCTCTCCAGCGTATCCTGCAGGCGGCTCTGACCCTCGTTCAGGGAGGCGGCGATCGCCGTCGCCTTTTCGTCGAGCGTTTCTGAGAGACGGTCGTGCGTGCCGGACACGGCCTTGAGGAAGGCTTCGGAGCGTGCTTCCAGCGTGTCTTCGATCCGCGATTGGCTCTCATTGAGCGAGATGGCGAGCGTCATCGCCTTCTCGTCCAGCGTCTCGGACAGACGGTCATGCGTGCCGGAGACCGCATTCAGCAGGGCCGCCGAGCGGGTTTCCAGCGTGTCTTCGATCCGTGTCTGGGTTTCGTTGAGCGAAATGGCGAGGGCCATCGCCTTTTCGTCCAGCGTCTCGGAGAGACGATCATGGGTGCCGGAGACGGCGTTCAGCAGGGCTGCGGAGCGGGTTTCGAGCGTATTCTCGATACGGGCATGGCCTTCGCTCAGCGAGGTGGCAAAAGCTGCCGCCTTGCCGTCCAGGGTCTCCGAGAGACGGTCATGGGTTCCGGAGACCGCGTTCAGCAGGGCGGCGGAACGGGTTTCCAGCGTCTCCTCGATACGGGCCTGGCTCTCGTTCAAGGACATGGCGAGCGCCATCGCCTTTTCGTCGAGCGTCTCGGCAAGACGGTCGCGCGTACCGGATACAGTGTTCAGCAGTGCCTCGGCGCGCGTTCCAAGCGCATCCTCGATGCGGGCATGGCGCTCGTCGAGCGAGGTCGTAAGGGCCGCCGCCTTGCTGTCCAGCGTTTCCGACAGGCGATCATGCGTGCCAGACACGGCGTTGAGGAAGGCTTCGGAGCGGGTCTCGAGCGTATCCTCGATGCGGGCCTGGTTTTCGCTGAGCGAAATGGCGAGCGCCATCGCCTTCTCGTCAAGCGTCTCGGAGAGGCGATCATGGGTGCCCGAGACGGCGTTCAACAGAGCCTCGGAGCGGGTCTCGAGCGTGTCCTCGATGCGGGCCTGGCTCTCGTTCAGAGAGATGGCAAGCGCCATCGCCTTTTCGTCGAGCGTCTCGGCAAGACGGTCATGGGTGCCGGAGACGGCATTGATGATGGCGTCGGAGCGGGTCGTCAGCGCTTCTTCGAAGCGACCGTGATGGGTGGTCAGTGCCTCCAAAAGTGCGCCGCCGCGCTCTGCCATGACGCTGTCGATACGGCCGTGGGCCGTGCCGAGCGCCTCGCTGATTTCGGCCGCACGGGCGGTAAGCACACCGCTCAGCTCTTCGGCGCGACCGCCGAAGGCAGAGGTGACCTGCTCGGTGCCAGCGGCAACGGCAGTCGTCAGATCGGTGGTGGTGGTGCGCAGCGTGTCGCGGAATTCGGCCGAGCGTGTCTGAAGGTTGTTCTGCAGCTCGGAGGTGCCGGTCGCAAGCGTCAGCGCGATTTCCGAGGTCGCGCTCTGCAGCGCCGAGGTCAGCTCGCCGGTGCGGCTGGTGAGTGCCGTGGTGATTTCGTCCGCGCGGCTGCCGAGTGTGCTTTCCAGCACTTCGTGGCCGGTGGCGAGCGCGGTGGCGAGCGCCAGCGACTGGTCGGTCATAGACGAACCGAGCCGGTCGATGCCGGAGCTCAGAATGCCGTCGATTGAATCCGAGCCGCCGGTCAGCGTCTCGTTGATACGGGCGAGGCTCTCCATCAGCTTGGTGTCGAGCGAGCCGGTGCGTTTGTCGAAGGCGCTGGTGAATTCGGAGACGCGTTCGTCGAAGGCGGTCGAAAGTTGGGCAACGGTCGTCTGCAGCCGCTCCTCGAAGAAGCCGGAGCGCACGTCGAGATCCATGACGGCGTCGTCGGCGGTGGTCTGCAGGCTCTGACGGAAGCTTGCGCCCTTTTCGTCGAGCGCGCTGTTCAGCTTGAAGAGTACGTCGTCGAGCGTGCCGCCGATGGTGCGTTCGCCTGACGTCAGGCTCTCATTGATCTCGCGGGTGCGGGCGATCAGGATCTCGTTGAGTTGGTGCGTACGCTCATTCAGCGCCGCATTCAGCTTTTCGGTGCTGCTGTCCATGGTCGAGGCGCGCGTCTCGAACTGGCTGAGCAGCCTTTCGCCATGATCGTTGAGATTGACGGAGAGGGCTTCGAGGCGGTTGTCGAATTCGGTGGCCAGCGCAAAGCCCGATGCGTTCAGGGTCTGCAGCAGGGTATCGGTCTTGGCTGCGAGCAGGCTGCCCATCGACTGCAGGGCGCTGTCCGATTTTTCCAGGATCGTCGCGGCGCGTGTATCGATCAGCGAGGCGAAGGCTTCGCCCGATGTGGCAAGCCGCACCGCGATCTCTTCGGTCGCAAGCGACAGCTCTTCCTTCAACTGGTCGTGGACGCTGCCGATCGAGGTGCGGATACGGTCGGCATGGTTGACGATCGCCTCGCGCTCGGAGCCGAGTTCGTGGACGAGGCCGCGAACGCGCAACTCGTTGTCGGCATAAGAACGTTCAAGCGCATTGACTTCGGAATGGACGAGCGTTTCCAGCTCGGAGGCACGCGCGATGGTGCGCTCGATGCCTTCATTCATGGCCGAGACCTCACGGCGCACGGCTTGGCCGACGGTCATGATGCGCTCGGAGGCGATGGTTTCCGGCTCTGCGAGGCGCAATGCCACCTCTGCCATGGAGCGGGCGGCGTTGCGCATGTCCTGGGCGCGGGAGATCATGATGGCGAAGGCATAGAACATCATCACGGGAATGATGATGCCGACGAGGCCGGCAATGACGCCGGGCAGGGCGACGAGATCGGCGAGCGAACGGATCTGCCAGATCTGCGGAGCATAAAGCAGCGACATCAGGCCGAGGCCGGCCATGACCCAAAGTACGGAAAACAGGGTGGCGGTGCGCACCGCCGAGCGGCTGGAGGCGCCGTCAAAGGATTTCAGGATCGAGGCGGGCGTATTGCGGCTGGCATCGTTGGCGGGCGCGAAAGCCGGACCCCTGGAAGCCTGCTCGCCGCCGGCACCGCGGCGGCTGCGGCGCTGCGCTTCTTCCTGGGCCTGCTGGTTACGCGCATTTACTGGATCAGACACATTAGCCTCCGGGGCCTGGGGCGCGTCGCCGCGGCGAGACGGTACGTTATCCTTGCTAAAGTCGATCTGGAGCGCCTCGTCCAATGCCTTGAACGCCTTGTCCTCAATCGACTCGTTATATTTGTTGTTCGCCATTCGGTTATGCCTCGTTACTGTCAGCCAGTCCGACAGCGCTTCCTGGGCTTCCGCCTCACCCGGGAACAACTTTGCCGTTCCAGCCTTCCATCCCAACGAAGGACGGATAAGCATGTCATTTCAGAGTAGATAGCCGCTTTTTCAAACGGAAGGTATCAAAACACTACCATTATCCACTCGCTCGGCAAAGGCGCGTACCATAAACCCGCTCCACCAGTATCGTAGTGACACATCTGGGCTCTTCACACAATTAATGAAGGCTTGAGATTCATGGCGCGTTAACCCTTTGTTAACACCTTTGAATCCCAGGCGCGGCTCAAAAGCCAATAGTTTAGGGATATTTAACGGATGTTAACCATATGGCGAGATTTCCGCCCTGACTGTGCCGGAATTTAACGTGATGGCCACCCTCCTGTCGCAGAACTGTTGCAACTGCGGACGACAGAGACGGGAGAATTGGCAATGGCAGCCCAGATGGCAGCATTGAACATCGTATTCGAGGCGCCTGATAATGCAAAGGGACCGTGTCCCTCGAAGGTCCGGCCGATCGATCTGGTCCATCTCGCAAAGCAGACGATGGGCGACAAGACACTGGAACTCGAAGTCCTTCAGATGTTTGCGCGCCAGGCTCGCGCATGCCTGCAGGATATTGCCAGCGGCGAAACCATCCGTATCGGCGCAGCCGCGCATCGGCTGAAGGGCGCGGCAAGCTCGGTCGGCGCGTTCCGCGTGTCGCAGACGGCGGAAGCCGTCGAGGAAAACGGCGGCGATGCCGGCGCGACGGCAGCGCTCGGTGCCGCCGTCATCGACGCCGAGAATTTCATTCTGAAGCTCTGCCGCGGCTGACTCCAAGTTTTTATCTGACGCATGTCGTTGTGCCAAAACCGCTGCGCACTTTTGGGCGACGTGCATAAGATACCGTTCGAACGAGGCCCGTTGTTCCATTGCGGAACCGCGGGTCTTTTTGCGACGTCCTTTATGACGCTTTGAAGACGGCGGGCGAAGGGCCGATCTGCGAGGCTGTCGCGGATTTCCCAATGTTGACTGATGCGTCGAATTGTCGGAAGAAAATCCGCCCACCCACTTGAAGACCGGAAATAGTCCTGATGCCAAAACTTACCATCGTCGCCTTCGACGGCACGCGCTTCGACCTCGACGTCGACCAAGGCTCCACCGTTATGGAGAATGCCGTGCGCAATTCGGTGCCCGGCATCGAGGCCGAATGCGGCGGCGCCTGCGCCTGCGCGACCTGTCATGTCTATGTCGACGAGGAGTGGACGGAGAAGGTCGGCCAGCCGGAAGCGATGGAAGAGGACATGCTCGACTTCGCCTTCGATGTGCGCCCGACCTCGCGGCTGTCCTGTCAGATCCGGATGAAGGCTGTCTATGACGGGCTCGTGGTGCACGTGCCGGAACGCCAGGCCTGAAGCGCGCTGCGCTTCAAACGTCGTCGAAAAATTCGATACCAAAAAAAAGACGCCTCGCGCGCTAGAGCGAGCGAGGCGAGGCGGGCGCATTACCTACGGATGAGGGAGGAACATCCGCGGCTTCGGAACGCGCCAGGAGAACCCAGCGATGAAAGTGCAGATGCCGTACCTGAACTTTCGAATGTGTTCATATTAACGCGTTCCGGTTGAGTCTGCCAGGATGAAAAATGACCAGTGAATCGCTGGGGAGGGTGCAAGTTTCGCACAAGTTTCGTTATTCAGCTAAGGGTTTCCGCTCGCAACCAGACTGAAAAAGCCTTATTTTGCGCCGGCTCGACCGTTGATTCGATTGTTCAGCAACCTCAGCATCCGCTTCTGGAAATTGACCGCCTCGACCCGGTCGAATCGCGCCTGCTGCTGGTCGTGCTCCTCTATACCGCGAGCTGATTCGCCGGAGACGAGTTCCTGCATGGCTTCGCAGCTGCGCTGCTGCGGCAGCGCCCGGATGGCGCGCTCCATGGCGCGGGCCTGGTCGCGGGCGATCTCGGCATGGCGCTCCTCGTGGCGCTTGATATCGCTCGACAGCGCGTCCCAGATCATCGACAGCTCCTTGCTGGCGCCCTTGCGACTGCTCCAGCGCGGCAGGATGATCTGGGTGTGGACCGTGACCTTGACGTTACCGACGCGGCAGCGCCCGTTATTCTGGATATAGGTTGCCTCGCCGCCGAAGCGGATCTTCGTAGCGCCGGGGTGGCGTGCCGAGGAACCGCTCGCCGTCGGGCCGCGCCGGCTGAGTTCGCGGTCGAGCTCATCCGCGCTTTTGCCGCGAATGTCGAAATAGGAATAGCTTTTCGATGCGATCACTTCGGCTGCCGACGGGCTGCAAAGGGAAAGAGCAATGGAAAAAGCGATAGGAACGACCATATAACGCACTGCAAGCGGCATTCTGAACGCAACCCGTGTTGAAATCGACAGGAGCTTGGGGCATAGCCACCCCAAGCGCAATATCAGATGGCGCTTTTTTCGTCATCAATGGGATAAGTCTGGTGACAGGGCTCGAAGGCATCATATGGCGTGTCGGCCATGGCCGGGAGATCGAACTCGGGCGTCGTTCGGTGATCATGGCGATCATCAACGTGACGCCGGACTCCTTCTCCGACGGCGGACGCTTTGAAACCGTCGATGCGGCGGTCGAACAGGCGTTGCGGGCGGTAAGCGAGGGTGCCGGGATTGTCGATATCGGCGGCGAATCGACCCGGCCGAACGCTGCAACCGTCAGCCCTTCCGAGGAGCAGGCGCGCGTGCTGCCCGTCATCGAGGCGCTGCGCGGGCGCACCCAGGCGCTGATCTCGATCGACACCTATCGCGCCGAGACGGCGCGGCTTGCAATCAGTGCCGGCGCCCATATCGTCAACGACGTCTTCGGGCTGCAAAGGGAGCCCGATATCGCCGATATTGCTGCGGTGACCGGAGCCGGGCTCTGCATCATGCATACCGGCCGCGACAGGGTAAAACTCGTCGATGTGATTGCCGATCAGGTGCATTTCCTCGAACGGTCGCTTGCGATCGCCGCTGCATCAGGCGTCAACCGCGACCGCATCGTGCTCGATCCGGGCTTCGGCTTCGCCAAGGAGACGGCGGAGGAGAACCTGGAGCTGATGGCGCGGTTTTCCGAACTTTCCCGTTTCGGCCTGCCGCTGCTCGCCGGCACGTCGCGCAAGCGCTTCCTCGGCACGGTGACGGGGCGTGAGGCGCAGGGGCGGGATGCAGCGACGGCTGCGACCAGCGCGCTGCTCAGACTTCAAGGGGCTGCGGTTTTCCGCGTGCACAATGTCGCAATCAACAGGGATGCGCTCGATATCGCCGATGCTATGCTTAATGCGCGCCAGGAATTCGAGAGGAAGCGGCCGACATGACCACCTACACGATCACGCTGCAGAACTGCGCCTTCTTCGCGCGCCACGGCGTGCATGACGAGGAGGAATTCCTCGGCCAGCGTTTCTTCGTCGATGCCGAGCTCGATGTTGTCGCCGGCGAGGCGCTGGAAAGCGATTCGATCAACGATACCGTCAATTACGGCATCGCCTTTACGGTGATCGAGCAGATCGTCACCGGCAAGCGGCGCTACCTGATCGAGTCCCTGGCGCTCGATATCGCCAAGGGGCTCTGCGAGACATTCCCGCAGATCCGGCGGGCGAAGATCACGGTGCGCAAGCCGAACGCGCCGGTGCCCGGCGTGCTCGATTTCGTGCAGGTGAGCGTTGAGCACTTTGCCTGAGGCCGCATTGCAATCCGCCACACTCGGTCTCGGCGGCAATATCGGCGACCCTGTGAAGGCGATGGCTGCGGCACTGCAGAGGCTCAACGGACGGGACGACTGCCGGGTTACGGCGGTCTCGCGGCTCTATCGCACGCCGCCCTGGGGCAAGACCGACCAATCGTTCTTCTTCAATGCCTGCGCTGCCGTCGAGACCAGGCTGAAGCCGGAGGCTTTGCTCGATGTCTGCCTGTCGATCGAACGCGAGATGAAACGCGAGCGCATCGAGCGCTGGGGTCCGCGCACGCTCGATATCGACGTGCTGACCTATGGCGACGTGATCCAGGACGCGCCGCGGCTGGAACTGCCGCATCCGCGCATGACCGATCGCGGTTTCGTGCTGATGCCGCTTGCCGACATCGCGCCGGGTCTCCTGGTCAGGGGCAGGGCGGTGAGTGACTGGCTTGATGATGCCGAGGTGGCCGGCATCGAGATTGCCGACGATAGTCGCGACTGGTGGCTGAGCGCCTGAAGCAGGGAAACTGAAACGGAAAACGGCGGGAACCCCGCCGCTTCAGGAAAATCCGCTGTGCGATTTGTCTACTGGATGGAACCGACGGCCATCTCGTCGACCTGGCGGGTCAGCGTCAGGCCGATCACCGGGATCATCTGGCTTTCGACCTTGACCGAAACGGTGACGTTCATCGTCTTGTCATCGCGCACGCGGGCAATCATCGCACCATTCAGCTTGGCGCGGTTGATGCCGACGACGACGGTATCCTCGCTGACGGCGCCGGAGACGACGTCAAGGCCCTTGCCGGCGGCGCCGTCGAGGAATTTGCCCTTGTAGCTCGAGCCCGACTGAGAGATGACGGCGGTCATCGGCTGCTTGAAGACGCCGACGCGGCAGGTGCCGTCGAGCTTGATGCCGGCGCTGCTGTCGCCGGTGGGCTCACCGATCAGGTTGCAGGTGAATTTCGTGCCCTTGTACTTGCCGGCGACGATTTCACCGGGCCCCTTCCAGGAGCCGGCGACGGAATCGAAGAAGGCCTTGTCACGGGTTGCAGCGGTGGCTGCCGGTGCGACATCTGCGACGGGAGACAATGCCGCGGCGGCCAAGCCGCATACGATGAGAAACTTGCGCGAATACATGGATTTTCCTTGGCAAACACCACTCACGAACTGGCTGCAAGTTTTGCCGAAGAATGGTTAATCCTTCCTTTCGATTGTGCCGAAATGCAAGGTAGTACAGGGTTTTCGCGCGGTGATGGTTTTAAAATCCCGTCACTAGAGCCTTGAATCTGCTGAAATTTCTCCGGCATTACGCTACGGCAAGCGAAAACTGCGGAATCGCTGCTTCGTTCAAGGATTGTTGCCGCGCGGCGACATGGATGGGGTGAGATCGCCGATGAAATCACCGATTCCCGGCCGCTTCAGGGCGCGGAAGGCGAGCGGGCGGCAGAGATCCATCGCCGCGATTCCAATGCGGGCGGTCATCAGGCCGTTGATGACGCCTTCGCCCAGTCGTGCCGAGAGCTTCGAGGCCAGCCCGTGGCCGAGCACCTGCTGGACGAGGCTGTCGCCAACGGCGATCGAGCCCGTGACGGCCAGATGCGCCAGCACGTCACGCAACAGACGGAACATGCCGAGCGTGCCGGGCCGGCCGCCGTAAAGCTCGGCCATGGCACGGATAAGACGCACCGCCTCGTAGAGCACGTAGAGCAGGTCGACGATGGCGCGCGGGCTGACGGCGGTGACGATCGAGACGCGCTTGGAGGCGTTGACGATGAGCGCGCGGGCCTTGCGGTCGAGGGGAGCGAGCAGTTCGCGTTCGGCAAGCGCAATCAGATGCGGGGGATCGATGACCTCGCCCTCGGTCGCCTTCAGCGTCGCGCGGCCCTTCGCCGTCTCCGGATTGGCGGAAAGGAGCGTGGTAAGGCGTGCGACGACGGCGCGCGCCTTCACTGGTCGGGTTTCGAGCATCGCCGCGTCTGCCTCGGCCTTAATCGTCTGGACGGCGGCAAGGCGCATCATGCCTGATGTTTCGCGGATGACGAGGGCCAGCACGGCAAGGATGCCGACTGCGAGCACGGCAAGGGCGGCATAGCCTAACCAGTCGGCGCGGGTGAAGAGATCGCGGATCAGGCTATCGGTCCAGAGGCCGATGGCGAGGGATAGCAGAATGCCAAAGGCGCCGGCGGCGATCTTGCCGAAGGAGGTCCGCCGCTTGCGCGGCGCGGCAACCGGAACCGCGCTCAGATCCTTGTCGGGATTGAGGAAGGGATCGTCTTCATCAGGCGTCACGACGATATGCTCCGAGAAGCTTTCCGGCTTGCGCCGCTCACCTCCTTGCCGGCCGTTGTCACGCCGCTCGGTGGCTTCGTCCTCATAGATGAAGGCGGCGGGCGCGCGGCGCGGCGGATCGGACGGGGGCTTGCTCATGCGAGACGGTCTCCGAACAGGAACTGCATGGCGCGGTCGAGGCGGATATGGGGCACCGACAGCTTGATGCCGCCGCCGGTTTCTTCGAGATGCGGCGGGCGGAACCTGACGACGTTGACATCGGGCAGCTGCAGGCCGGTCTCGCCCGAGGCGATGCGGTCGAATAGGCTTTCCGGATCCTCCGGCAGGTCGCCGGGGAAAATCGCGGTCTTTCTCTCACCGTCGAAACGCTCGCCGGCGATGGTTTCGCCCTCCATCGGCGTGCCGACGATGACCGGCAGTTCATGGCCGTCGCGCTTGACAGTCGCTTCGCGGGTGGCGCGCACGGACGCAAGCGCCATGACGTCGATGCCGGCGCCGGCCATGCCGATGCGGTCGATGGCGCGATCCACCAGGCGGCGGGTCAGAGCATCGAGCCGGTCGTGGCTTTCATGGTGAAGGTGATCGGCCTTGGTGGCGGCGACCAGCACGCGGTCGATGCGGCGCCCGAGCAGCGAGGAGAGCAGCGAATTCGTACCGGGGCGGAAACAGGCGAGCACGTCGGTCAGCGCGCGTTCCAGATCCTGCACGGCTTCAGGGCCGCGGTTCATCGCCTGCAGCGCATCGACCAGGACGATCTGGCGGTCGAGTCGGGCGAAATGTTCGCGGAAGAAAGGTTTGACGACGACGGATTTATAGGCCTCGTAGCGCCGCTCCATCATCGTCCAGAGCGAGCCACGGCCGGGACGGCCGTCCGGCGGCAGAGCCAGCGGCGCGAAGGTCAACGCCGGCGAGCCGTCGAGATCGCCGGGCAGGAGCAGACGGCCAGGCGGCAGGGTGGAAAGCGAGCGTTCGTCGGCTTTGCAGGCTTTGAGATAATCGGCAAAAGCGGTGGCGAGGTCGCGGGCGACCATCTCGTCGGCGCCGGCATGGATATCGGCGGCGCGCGTTCGCGCCAGCCACTGGCTCGACAGTTCTGAGCGGACGCCGGTTTCGGCAAGCGCAATCGTTTCCTCGCTGAACGTGCGATAATCCTTGCCGAGCAGCGGCAGGTCGAGCAGCCATTCGCCGGGATAATCGACGATATCGATCGACAGGCGGCCGGGCGAAAACAACCGGTTCCAGCCGCTGGCGCTTTGATAATCCAGGGTGATGCGCAGTTCGGATATGGCGCGGGTCGAATCCGGCCAGATACGGTCCTTCACCAGCGCGCGGATATGGTCCTCGTACTGGAAGCGCGGCACGGCATCATCCGGCTGCGGTTCCAGCCGCACCGCCGAGACGCGGCCGGATTGGACCGGCTCGAACAGCGGCAGTCGGCCGCCATGCAGCAGATTGTGGACCAGCGAGGAGATGAAGACCGTCTTGCCGGAGCGGGAGAGGCCGGTAACGCCGAGCCGCACGGTCGGATTGACGAGACCACTCGCCCGGTCGGCGAGATTGTCGAAGGCGATGCGGGCGTCATCGGCAAAAGATGTCAGGCGTGGCGGCAAGGCGCAATTCCGGTTGGTGACTGCCCCGCAATATAGGGAGGGCGCGCCGCCCGCAAAAGAAGCGGCGCTAGAGCATTTCCTTTTTTCTTCGAATCACGGAAATGCTCTACTTCCTTGTTTTTTCGCAATTCCCGGCAAAAGCGCGTCGCGCTTTGCCTGGCAAACCGCGGCAAACTTTTGCTGGAATTGCTCTAGTCTTCAGACGACGACGAAATCGGTGAGGCGCCAGACGGCGGCGGAAGCGTCGTAATCGACGACGGCAAGGCCTACCGTCGGGAAGCCGCCGGGAAGGGCGCTTACCATCGCCTCATGACCGATCAGCGCCTCCAGCGCCTGCTCCATGGTCGGATTGTGGCCGACCAGCATGACGGCCGCCTCATCCTGGGCATCGATGATCTCGAGATAGGTATCGACCGTGGCGTTATAGAGCGCGTCGACATAACGAACCTCGAGCGTAAGGCCCATCGCCCGGTACACCGCATCGGCGGTATCGCGGCAGCGCAGCGCCGTAGAACTGATCAGAAGATCGGGACGGTAGCCCTTGTCGGCGGCCTTATCGGCGATGATCTCGGCATCGCCAAAGCCCTTTTCGTTGAGCGGCCGGTCAAAATCGCGCTGTCCGGGTTCCGCCCAGGCGGCCTCGGCGTGGCGCAGGAGATAGATGCGGTTGGGCGGAGGCAGGGGTACGGTCATGGGCAAATCCAAGATCCAGCGGGCCTTTTCAGTAGCGGTTGCAATCGGCCGGCGTCAACCGTCCGCGCTGCTCCAGCTGCCCAAAACGCGGCTGACAACACGGCCTTTTGAAGGCGAAGCAAAAAACGCAAGCCGGAATAATGATGAGAAAATAGTCTGTTAGCCGAAAACTGTGACAGATTTAAAAATCTGTTTACCTGTCGTATTTGGCTTGAATCGCGACTAGCGCTTGGGATATACACCCCGCCAGATGAGATGTTCTTCAGGAGAATCGCGTTGAGTGAGAAGATCGATCTTAGCAATTACGTTCCCTCGGAAGAGGAAGAGTTCATGAACGTAAACCAGCGCGCCTATTTCAGGGCCAAGCTGGTTGCATGGAGAAATGATATCCTTAGAGAAGCGCGTGAGACACTCGACCATCTGGCCGAGGAAAGCGCAAACCATCCCGACCTCGCCGACCGGGCGTCATCGGAAACAGATCGGGCGATCGAACTTCGCGCCCGTGATCGCCAGAGAAAGCTGATTTCGAAGATCGACGCGGCAATGCAGCGCATCGACGACGGCACCTACGGCTATTGCGAGGAAACCGGTGAACCGATCGGCCTCAAGCGTCTCGACGCCCGCCCTATCGCGACACTGTCGATCGAAGCGCAGGAGCGTCACGAACGCCGCGAAAAGGTCTATCGCGACGAATGAGAGTTTTCATGCAGGCATGAAAGCAAAATAGGCGCCGCGATCAGATCGCGGCGCCTTTTACAATTACGGTGAACTTCCGGTCGCCACAGACCTCCACCATTGCTCCCGGCCGGTCTCGGCGGTGGCGTCGACTGCAACCCTGGTGCCGTTCTTGATCCGCCGCCGCAAAACGTCTGCTCGATTCGAATCCGTCCGCAGCAGACCACTATCGTGAAGAGCCTGTAGCCGGGTGCGCGAAACTTGCAACTCGGACGCCAGCAGACGGTCGAGGCGCGTGCTTGTTGGAACCGGGACGATCAGTTCGATTTCCAGTCTCGTCCAGTTGGCAATTTCCTGCTGCATCTCTTTTGCGATTTCAAATTCGGCAAACTCGTCGACACGCTGCGACTTGTGCCTGAGAGCCTCGAGGTTGAACGCTTCTGCCCGGATCCAATCTGGATCGTTGGACTGCAACGCCTCGAGGACTGCGGGATCGATGTCGCGAACATTGCGGCGCTCGAAGATCGGACGGTTCCACGTCTTTTCGCAGGTCGAGCATTTGTAGATAAGCCAGGCATCGAGCTTGCGGCCATTGGCGTTGAGCCGGATCTTGTCACTGCATCGGAAAGCTCTGAAGCCCCCGCAGCCGCTGCATACAATCCAGGGCTGGGGCGCTGTTTTCGGCAAAATGGTCCATCGGACCCGAAGGGTATTGCACATATCGTGTTGGTCTTCCGTTCGGAAGTCCACCAGGATGATGCGTGAGAAAGCCCTTGCGGGCGCGGTGTGGCGATGTTCTGGGCGGCGGAAGAGCTGAGACAGCGGAGCTGCACATGGCACATGTCAACAATGCCAAACCGGTCTCTCGCCACCACCCGATGAACATGTTCATACGCCGTCAGCGTGTCGCTGTCCGGCAGTACGGGTGAAACTGGAGTGAGACCGGTATTTACTTAGGCAAAGTATGACCTCGATGCGCCAACGCTCTTCAACCGGAGCGATAACAAATTATCAGCACAAGATGGAGTCCCTTGACGCATAGGGAACTGAAAGTCGCCGCATTGCGGCTTTTATGCAACTTGGTGATGAAGGAAGGTCGGAAGTGCGTTTCCGCTCACTTGTCGCGCCCGGTCACTTGGCGCGCCCGCTCACTTGTCGCGATTGACGCTCATCTCGCCGAAGATGCGGGCGACTTCCTTTTGCAGATCGGTATCGGCGCCGGTGATCGGGGCCATTTCCGGATCGCGGCGCGGCAGGTTTCCGGGTTGCTGCGCTCCGGGCCGAGGCGCCTGGTTTGCCGGCGCCGGCACGATGCGTTCGGCCGTCAGATTGTTCGACATTTCCTGTTCCAGCACCCGCTGGAAATCAAGACGGCTCGCTGCTGCCGACTGCGCAGCCGAATCGTCTTCGGCGCTACCCGGTGCGGCACGTGTGGCCGCCGGCATGTCCTTGACAGGCGGGGCGGAGACTTCGGGTTCGATGCGCTGCTGCGGCAGCACGCGCTGGCGGGCGGCATCGAGGATCTCGGCGGCACTTGAGGTATCGTGGAACGGTGCGGGCTGCGCGGCAGGGGGAACGACGGGACGCTCCAGCGGGCGCGGCTGGGGCGGGACGGCGCGCAGAGGATTGTCCCGTTCGGCCGACAGCGGAGCAGTCACCGGCTCTGCCGGAAGAGGGCTCGTGACCACCGGGGGCGCCACGGCAGGCTGAGCTGGCGGTTGCGCCGGCGGTTCTGGGCGCGGGCGCGGCTCCGGCGAAACCGGCGCGGAGAAAGAGGGCTCGGCGGCCGGCTCAACACGGGCTGCGACCGGCGGGCGCGGTGGCGAGACCGGCGGCGTTTCAGGCCGCGCGACGGATATCGGACGCTGCTCGACGGGCTGCGGGCGGATGGCGCTGTCCGGCTGCTCGGCCGCCGCGGGCAGGATGCGGCTTTCGATGACGATATCGCTCGGGCCGCCGATCATGATCAGGTGCTCGACGTCGTCGCGGCGCACCAGCACCAGCCGGCGACGGGCATCGACGGCTGCGGCATCCAGCACCTGCAGGCGGGGCTGGCGGTTGCGGCCGCCGCGCACGAAGGGCGAGGGCGCCCGGCTGCGGATCACCCAGAGCACGATGATGAGCAGGAGAAGCGCCAGACCGACGCCACCGGCCGCAAGCAGGAAACGGCTGCCATAAGCTCCGACAACATCATCCAACATAGTCACTTACTCCATTTCGCATTCGGCACATATTGACGACTTTTCCGTTCCTTAGGCAAGGGCCGCCGGTGCTGTCCAGTCACGGGAGAACGCGATTTCGTGTTCCGCTGCTTGGCACCCGGCGACCTTGCGCACGGGTGGCAGCGTTGGACTTCTGGGGCAGATGGCGCTGTTGCCTGTGAATTCAAGCAGTCTTGCCGGCCAGCGGTGTTTTTGCCGACGCGGCAAATTGCTAAGAAGGAAAGAGTGCCTGATTCCTGCTTCGTGTTCGTGCTACGAAGCGGTAGGGTTTATGTGAGGAATATATGACGAAACCGCGTCAGGCCGACGACTATAACGCACCGCTTGTGGATCGTGGGGGGCGTTCTGGCACGGTCTTGCGCATTCTTCTGCTGGCGCTCGTGCTGATTGCTGCTGCCGGCGCCTTCGTCTTCTTCAAAAAATCGCTCGACAACGAGGTCGTGCTTGGCGGTCTCGGCGTGCTCGCCATGGTCGGCATCTTCTTCCTGGTGTCTTCGGTCATCGGCTTCATCGAAGTGATGCCGCAGCGCCAGTCCGACAGCCTGGCGCGCGCCTTCCTCAACAGCCATCCCGACGGCACGCTGATCACCGACGAAAAAGGCCGGATCATCTATGCCAATGCCGCCTATGGCGCGCTGACCGGCGCGCGCAAGGCGACCGAGGTGCAGACGCTGGAAACGCTGTTGTCGCGCCACCGCGAATCCAACGAGGCGCTCTACAGGCTGGTCAACGGCCTGCGCGAGGGCAAGGAAGGCCGGGAGGAATTTCGCCTGCTGCGCGCCGTCGGGCCTGGCAGCAACAGCTCCGGCGCGCATTGGTACCGGCTGAAGGCGCGGCTGCTGCAGCCGGAGGAAAACGGTGGCAAGCCGCTGCAGATCTGGCAGATCACCGACATCACCACGGAGCGCGACGACCAGGAGCGCTTCTTCAAGGAATTGCAGAACGCGATCGATTATCTCGACCACGCGCCGGCCGGCTTCTTTTCCGCCGGCAGGAAGGGCGAGATCTTCTACCTGAATGCGACGCTTGCCGAATGGCTGGGCCTCGACCTCACCAAGTTCGTGCCGGGCTCGATGACGATCGGCGACGTCGTGGCGGGCGAGGGACTGGCGCTGATCCAGTCGGTGCAGGCCGAACCGGGTCTCAAGAAGACCGTGACGCTCGATCTCGACCTGCGCAAGAGCAACGGCCAGAGCCTGCCGGTGCAGATCGTCCACAGCGTCACCTCGATGCGCGACGGCGCACCCGGCGAAAGCCGGACGATCGTGCTGGCGCGTGAAAAGAGCGATGCCGGCGGCCAGTCCGCTTCGGCCGCCGCCATGCGCTTCACGCGCTTCTTCAACAATACGCCGATGGCGATCGCCTCGGTCGACGGCAACGGGCGCATCCTGCGGACCAACGCGCCGTTCCTGAAGATGTTCTCCGGCGTCGTCTCGCGCGACGATCTCGAAAAGGCGCCGCATCTTGAAACCATCGTGCAGGAGAGCGACCGGCCACAGCTGGCCGCGGCGCTGGCGGCGGCCAAAGACCGCCAGGGCGACATCGCGCCCCTCGACACCCGCACACCGACCGACGAGGCGCGCTATTTCCGCTTCTATGTCAATGCCGTCATCGACCAGAGCGACGAGGCGCCAGAGGAGGCGGCGATCGTCTATGCCGTCGAGGTGACCGAGCAGAAGGCGCTGGAAGCACAGATGGCGCAGACGCAGAAGATGAATGCTGTGGGAACGCTCGCCGGCGGCATCGCGCATGATTTCAACAACGTGCTGACGGCGATCCTGCTTTCCTCCGACCACCTGCTGCTGCAGGCGCGGCCGGCCGATGCCAGTTTCGCCGACCTGATAGAGATCAAACGCAACGCCAACCGCGCCGCCGTGCTGGTGCGCCAGCTGCTCGCCTTCTCGCGCAAGCAGACGATGCGGCCCTCGGTGCTGAACCTTACCGATGTCGTCGGCGACCTGCGCATGCTGGTCGACCGGCTGCTTTCCGGCACCAATGTCAAGCTCGACGTGCAATATGGCCGCGACCTCTGGCCTGTCAAAACAGACCTTTCGCAGTTCGAGCAAGTGCTGATCAATCTCTGCGTCAATGCGCGCGACGCGATGCCCGAGGGTGGCACGCTGACACTGCGCACCCGCAATCTGACCGCCGCCGAGGTCTCGGCCTTCAACTATTCCTACATGCCGGCCGAGGACATGGTGCTCGTCGAAGTCGCCGATAACGGCACCGGCATCGCGCCCGAGATCATGGACAAGATCTTCGAGCCGTTCTTCACCACCAAGGATGTCGGCAAGGGCACGGGACTTGGCCTCGCCATGGTCTATGGCATCGTCAAACAGTCGGGCGGCTACATCCAGCCGGAATCCGAAGTCGGCAAGGGCACGACCTTCCGCGTCTTCCTGCCGCGCCACATTCCGGAGCCGGCGGTGGCCGCCGAAGCAGGCTCGATCGATGGCGCCATCGCCGGGGCCGAAGTGGTGCCGCTGCCGGTATCGCGGCAGCAGCCGGAGGACCTGACGGGATCGGCCGTCATTCTTCTTGTCGAGGACGAGGAGGCGGTGCGCCGCGGTGGCAAGCGCATGCTGGAAACGCGCGGCTACACCGTGCACGAGGCGGGCTCGGGCGTCGAGGCGCTGGCCATCTTGGAAGAACTCGACGGCAAGGTCGATATCGTCGTTTCCGACGTCGTCATGCCCGAAATGGACGGCCCGACGCTGCTGCGCGAACTGCGCAAGACCTATCCAGATATGAAATTCATCTTCGTCTCAGGTTATGCCGAAGATGCCTTTGCCCGCAATCTGCCGCCGGAGGCGAAATTCGGCTTCCTCCCGAAGCCGTTTTCGCTGAAGCAGCTCGCCGTCGTCGTCAAGGAGACGTTGGACGGGTGAGTTGGGGAAGGTTGTGCCGTGCCACACCCCCCTCTGCCCTGCCGGGCATCTCCCCCACAAGGAGGGAGATCGGATGGGCGCACCGGCTTCCCCAACCAAGTATCTATTGCAGTTCGGCGAAACGTTGATGTGATGCGAAGGTTTCGCCGCTTGTCATCTCCCCACCTGTGGGGAGACGCCCGGCAGGGCAGAGGGGGCTGGAACGGCACCACCTATCTGGAAAGGCGATTCCGGCCGGCCCCGTCAATCCTCATTCACCCAGCGCCACCGCAATCTCAGCGGCAAGCCGCGCGTTGTTCTCGACGAGCGCGATGTTGGTCTTCAGGCTCTGGCCATCCGTCAGGTCGAAGATGGTCGACAGAAGATAGGGTGTGACCGCCTTGCCGGTGACTTCGTCGCGCTCGGCGCTGTCGAGCGCTCGCTCGATATAGATTTCCATCTCCTCGCGCGCGATCTCGTCGGCCTCGAGCACGGGGTTGGCGACGAGCATGCCGCCGTCGATGCCGAGTTGTTCGCGCACCCTCTGGAAGTTGGCGATGGCGGCCGGGCTGTTCAGCGACAGCGGGCTGCGGATGCCCGAGGAGCGCGACCAGAAAGCGGGGAATTCCTCGCTCTCATAGGTGACGACAGGCACGCCGCGGGTTTCCAGCACTTCCAGCGTCTTTGGAATATCGAGGATCGCCTTTGCGCCGGCGCAGACGACGATGACGCCGGTGCGAGCGAGCTCCTCGAGATCGGCTGATATATCGAAGCTTTCCTCGGCGCCGCGGTGCACGCCGCCGATGCCGCCTGTGGCAAAGACGCGGATGCCGGCGCGCGCCGCCGCGATCATCGTGGCCGCGACCGTGGTGGCGCCGGTGCGGCGTTCGGCGATGGCGAAGGCGAGATCGGCGCGCGACACCTTCATCACTTCGGTCGCCTTGGCGAGTTGCTCCAGTTCCGCAGCTTCAAGGCCGATATGCAGCGTGCCGTGAATGACGGCGATCGTTGCCGGCACAGCACCCTGTTCGCGAATGATCGCCTCGACGCTGCGGGCCATCTCGATATTGCCGGGATAGGGCATGCCGTGGGTGATGATGGTCGATTCCAGCGCCACCAGCGGCGCGCCGCGCTGCTTGGCGCTGGCGACTTCCTTCGAATAGGCGATCGGCAGAAGAGGGGAGATGGGCTTGGTCATGGTCTTGTCCTGTGATCGACAGAGCATGATGCCGAAAGTGTGAGCGGTTTTCCGACGACATCATGCTCAACTATTTATTTAGCCGCTTCAATGCAGAATTCTGACCTTGGGAACAAGGGCAAGCGCCTCATTCAGCAGATCGGGCGTCAGATTTTCGTTGACGGCATGCCGCGACTGGACGGTCAGCGTGGCAGCCGCGGTGCCGTGGCGAACGGCTTCTTCGAGCGGCAGGCCTGATATCAAGGCGGCGAGCGTGCCGGCCGCAAGTGAATCGCCGGCACCGGTGACATCGGCGACGGTCTCGGCGATCGGCGGCTGCAGCGTTACGGCGCGGCCCTCGCAAAGCGCGACGAGCTCGCGCCGGCCGCGGGTGACGACGGCGTTCCGGATGCCGATCTGGTTCAGCAAAGGTGGCCAGCCGGCGGCGTCTTCCGGCCGGTCACCGGCAAGTGCGGCAGCTTCAGCCTCATTCAGGAACAGGTAGTCGATATCGCCGATGCAGGGTTTCAGCCTGACGACCTTGGCCGGCGAGATCGCGATTGCCGCAACGGGCTTGGCTAGCGAACGTGCCTTTGCGACGATCGCCGCGATCGTCTCTTCCGGCAGGTTGGCGTCGAAGAGGATGAAATCATGCGCGGCGAAGGCCTCCCGCACCCAGCGGATGGAGAGACGCCGCGGCACGAAGAAGCGGTAAAGATCCATGTCGGCAAGGGCGATCACCAGATTGCCGTCCTTCTCGATGATCGCCGTGTAGCTCGGCGTCTTGCGGTCGAGGAAGACGAAGGGCCGGTCGTCGATGCCAGCGAAATCGGCAGCTTCTCCGACCGTCTCGCCCATCGGATCGCCGCCGCGCGGCGAGATCATCGTCACCTGAAAACCGAGCCTTGCCAGGTTGCGCGCCGCATTGAAGCCACCGCCACCCGGCTCCTCGAACCAGGTGCCGGGATTGCTGGCGCCAGGCGCCGTCTCGCCGGAGATACGGCCGCGCCGATCGATATGGGCGCCGCCGAGAACAAGAATCTTTTTCTTCATCCGAGCCGCTCTCCCGATGCCCGAAAGACGAATCGATGCGGTGCGCCTTGCGCCGTTCGTGCCAGCACTTCAAACCTAAGTCGTTGCTTTTCATCGATAAAACAAATACAGAACACGGGTCGTTTTACCTTTTTCTTTCAATTATTTGATCGCCTATTGCGAAAATGGAACAAATAGGGTACAAACTCGACATTGCTAGAGCGGCTTCAATAACCTAAAGGTGGATCGGATGTCTCAGAATTCATTGCGGCTGGTAGAGGACAAATCGGTGGACAAAAGCAAGGCGCTTGAAGCGGCACTCTCACAGATAGAGCGGTCGTTCGGCAAGGGCTCGATCATGAAACTCGGCTCCAACGAGAATGTTGTCGAGATCGAGACGATCTCGACCGGCTCGCTTGGTCTCGATATTGCACTCGGCGTTGGTGGCCTGCCGAGGGGCCGCATCATCGAAATCTACGGGCCGGAAAGCTCCGGTAAGACGACGCTTGCATTGCAGACGATTGCCGAAGCGCAGAAGAAGGGTGGCATCTGCGCCTTCGTCGATGCCGAACATGCGCTCGATCCCGTCTATGCCCGCAAGCTTGGCGTCGATCTGCAGAACCTTTTGATCTCGCAGCCCGATACCGGCGAGCAGGCGCTCGAAATCACCGATACGCTGGTGCGCTCGGGCGCCGTCGACGTTCTCGTCGTCGACTCGGTTGCGGCACTGACGCCGCGCGCCGAAATCGAAGGCGAGATGGGCGACAGCCTTCCCGGCCTGCAGGCGCGACTGATGAGCCAGGCGCTGCGCAAGCTCACCGCTTCGATCTCGAAGTCGAACACCATGGTGATCTTCATCAACCAGATCCGCATGAAGATCGGCGTCATGTTCGGCTCGCCGGAAACGACGACGGGCGGCAATGCGCTGAAGTTCTATGCTTCCGTGCGCCTCGACATCCGCCGCATCGGCGCGGTCAAGGAGCGCGAAGAGGTGATCGGCAACCAGACCCGCGTCAAGGTCGTCAAGAACAAGATGGCGCCGCCCTTCAAGCAGGTCGAGTTCGACATCATGTATGGCGAGGGTGTTTCCAAGACCGGCGAACTGGTCGATCTCGGCGTCAAGGCCGGCATCGTCGAGAAGTCGGGCGCCTGGTTCTCCTATAACAGCCAGCGCCTCGGCCAGGGCCGAGAAAACGCCAAGACCTTCCTGCGCGACAATCCGGATCTCGCCCGCGAGATCGAACTGTCGCTGCGCCAGAATGCCGGCCTGATCGCCGACCGCTTCCTGCAGAATGGCGGACCGGACCCCGATGACGGCGATGGCGATGCCACTGCGGAAATGTAATTTTCGCGCCTAAACTCATCGAACAGTTCCAACCGGCCGCATTCCTGATGAGAATGCGGCCGGTTTTGTTTGTCTGCTGGACAGCGGCGGGGGTGAACGTTAAAAGCCGATGAATTTAAATTACCTGCCTCCGGCAGCATTGAAGGGCATAGCATGAGCGGTGTGAACGATATCCGGTCGACCTTCCTCGACTATTTCAAGAAGAACGGCCATGAGATCGTTCCGTCGAGCCCGCTCGTGCCGCGCAACGACCCGACGCTGATGTTCACCAATGCCGGCATGGTGCAGTTCAAGAACGTCTTCACCGGCCTCGAAAAGCGTCCCTATTCGACGGCGACGTCTTCGCAGAAATGCGTGCGAGCCGGCGGCAAGCACAACGACCTCGACAATGTCGGTTATACTGCCCGCCACCTGACCTTCTTCGAGATGCTCGGCAACTTCTCCTTCGGCGACTATTTCAAGGAGAATGCGATCGAGCTTGCCTGGAAGCTCGTCACCGAAGGCTTCGACCTTCCGAAGAACCGCCTGCTGGTGACCGTCTATTCCGAGGATGAAGAAGCTGCGACGCTGTGGAAGAAGATCGCCGGCTTTTCCGACGACAAGATCATCCGCATCCCGACCTCTGACAATTTCTGGCAGATGGGCGATACCGGCCCCTGCGGCCCGTGCTCGGAAATCTTCATCGACCAGGGTGAGAATGTTTGGGGCGGCCCTCCGGGCTCACCGGAGGAAGATGGCGACCGGTTCCTGGAATTCTGGAACCTCGTCTTCATGCAGTTCGAGCAGACCGAGCCTGGCGTTCGCAACCCGCTGCCCCGCCCGTCGATCGATACCGGCATGGGACTGGAGCGCATGGCCTGCATTCTGCAGGGTGTTCAGAGCGTGTTCGACACCGATCTCTTCCGCACGCTGATCGGCACCATCGAGGACACGATGGGCGTCAAGGCGGAGGGCAGCGCCAGCCACCGCGTCATCGCCGACCATCTGCGCTCCTCGGCCTTCCTGATCGCCGACGGCGTGCTTCCGTCGAATGAGGGCCGCGGTTATGTGCTGCGCCGCATCATGCGCCGCGCCATGCGCCATGCGCAGTTGCTCGGCGCCAAGGAGCCGCTGGTCTACAAGCTGCTGCCGACGCTGGTGCAGCAGATGGGCCGCGCCTATCCGGAACTGGTGCGCGCCGAGGCGTTGATCTCGGAAACGCTGAAGCTGGAGGAAAACCGCTTCCGCAAGACGCTGGAACGCGGCCTGTCGCTTCTGTCGGACGCGACGACGGATCTTTCCAAGGGCGATATGCTGGATGGTGAGACCGCCTTCAAGCTTTACGACACCTACGGCTTCCCGCTGGATCTGACGCAGGATGCACTGCGTGCCCGTGAGATCGGCGTCGACATCTCCGGCTTCACCGATGCGATGCAGCGCCAGAAGGCCGAAGCCCGCTCGCACTGGGCCGGTTCCGGCGAGAAGGCGACGGAAACCGTCTGGTTCGAGCTTAGGGAAAAACACGGAGCCACCGAATTCCTCGGCTACGATACCGAGACTGCCGAGGGTGTCGTGCAGGCAATCGTCAAGGACGGCGCTGTCGCTGCCGAGGCGTCGGCCGGCGACAAGGTGCAGATCGTCGTCAGCCAGACGCCGTTCTACGGCGAATCCGGCGGCCAGATGGGCGATACCGGCGTGATTTCGTCCGACCACGGCAAGATCGAGATTTCAGATACGCAGAAGAGGGGCGAAGGCCTGTTCGTGCATCAGGGTACTGTCGTCGACGGCGTGTTCAAGGACGGCGATGCGGTCGTGCTGACGGTCGATCATGCCCGCCGTTCGCGGCTGCGCGCCAACCATTCTGCGACCCACCTGCTACATGAGGCGCTGCGCGAAGTGCTCGGCACCCATGTTGCCCAGAAGGGCTCGCTGGTCGCGCCCGAGCGCCTGCGCTTCGACGTTTCGCATCCGAAGCCGATGTCGGCCGAGGAACTGAAGATCGTCGAGGATATGGCAAACGAGATCGTGCTGCAGAATTCGCCGGTTACAACGCGGCTGATGAGCGTCGACGATGCGATCGCCGAAGGCGCGATGGCGCTGTTCGGTGAAAAATACGGCGATGAAGTCCGCGTCGTAGCGATGGGCGAGGGCGTGCGTGGCGCCAAGGCCGGCAAAGCCTATTCGATCGAACTCTGCGGCGGCACGCATGTCGGGGCCACCGGCCAGATCGGCCTGATCCGCGTTCTCGGCGAAAGTGCCGTCGGCGCCGGCGTTCGCCGTATCGAGGCCGTCACCGGCGAATCGGCGCGGGAATATCTCGCCGAACAGGACGAACGCGTAAAGACGCTTGCCGCCTCGCTGAAGGTGCAGCCGGGCGAAGTGCTGTCGCGTGTCGAAGCGCTGATGGACGAGCGCCGCAAGCTCGAAAAGGAACTGGCTGACGCCAAGCGCAAACTCGCCATGGGCGGCGGGCAGGGCGGTTCGGTCGATGCCGTGCGCGAAGTCGCCGGCGTCAAGTTCCTCGGCAAGGCGATTTCGGGCGTCGACCCCAAAGATTTGAAAGGTCTTGCCGATGACGGCAAGACCAGCATCGGGTCCGGCGTCGTTGCCCTCGTCGGCGTGTCCGACGACGGCAAGGCAAGTGCTGTCGTGGCGGTGACACCGGATCTCGTGCAGCGCTACAGCGCCGTCGATCTCGTCCGCATCGCATCTGCCGCCCTCGGCGGCAAGGGCGGCGGCGGCCGCCCCGATATGGCGCAGGCCGGCGGCCCCGACGGATCGAAAGCCGATGAAGCGATCGAGGCAGTTGCCGTAGCACTTGCCGGCTGAACTGCCGCCTGACAACAGTTTGATATTCAAACCGGCTGCGAGATCACGGATTTCGCAGCCGGTTTTGTTTTCAGCGGCCGTGGTCACTCGATGTTCAGTTTCGCGGCTGCAACGCCAGGCGGCAGGCGAGCCCGGTGAAGACCGTTGCCAGAATGTATTGCGGCAACTTCGGGAAACGGCTCGCCGATTGGAGTCTCGAACGGATCGTGCTTCCGAGGAAAATCACGGCGCCGTTCACGACGAGGCCGATGCCGTTCAGGATGCTTGCAAGTATCAGCATCTGCACCGTCAGCGATCCGGCTGACGCATTCACGAATTGCGGAAAGAGCGCCATGACGAAGAGCGCCATCTTCGGATTGAGCAGATTGGTGGCAAGGCCCGCAAAGAAGATACGCCGGCCCGACAGTCGCTTCAGCGTCGATGCCGGCTGAAAGGCGGCGCCTTCCGAGCGGACCGTCTTGTAGGCGAGATAGAGAAGATAGCAACAGCCGGCCCAGCGCACCGTCTCATAGGCGGCCGGCACGGTCATGAAGAGCTGCGACAGCCCAAAGGCTGCGGCAAGGGCGTGGCAATAGGTGCCGAGCGCGATGCCGGCATAGGTCAGGAAACCGGCAGCGCGTCCCTGGCTGATGCTGCGGGAGGCGATCAGCAGCATGTCGGGACCGGGCGTGGCGGTCAGCACCAGCGCCGCGGCGGCAAAGAGTATTAATGTTGAAAAATCCGGCATCTATCATTCCTCTTGGGTTCGAGCCGGAATTCCGGTTTACGCAGGATTCGCCGGAGGGGCAAGTCAGCAGGATTTGTCAAATCGGGTTATGGTTCTCTGCGGTCGATCAATTTGCACGAGGTTCCGACATGAATGGCGAAACGGCATGGGCACTTTATGAAAACCGTCTGAGACGGGTTTCGGCCTATATTCACGACCACCTCGACGAGGAGCTGGATATGGGGCGCCTTGCCGAGATCGCCTGCATGTCGAGCTATCACTGGCACAGGATCTACCGGGCGATTTACGGCGAGACGCTGGCGGCCACCGTCAAGCGGCTCAGGCTGCATCGTGCGGCGGGCGAGATCGTCCGCACGGAGCTTGCCGTCAGCGAAATTGCGAAGCGATCAGGCTATCCCAATCTCCAATCCTTCAATCGTATCTTCAAGTCGGTCTACGGCATGCCGCCGGCCCGCTATCGGAAAGAGGGAAGCCACACAGCCTTCGAACCCTCACCTAACGGAAAGACCAAAGCCATGTTAGACGTTACCATACGCGAGATCGGGTCGATCGAGTTGATCGGCGTTGCCCATACCGGCTCCTACATGCAGATCGACAAGGCCTTCGAGACGCTGTTCGGCACGCTTTATGCCCGCGGCCTCGCCAAGCCCGACATGCGGATGATCGGCGTCTATCTCGACGATCCCGATCTTGTGCCGGAGGAAAAGCTGCGCTCGATAGCCTGCGTCACCGGCGCTGCCGAAGTGCCGGCCGCGACACCCTTCGAGCGGCGCACGATCGACGGCGGCGATTATGCGGTGCTGCGCCACAAGGGTCCCTATGCCGACATGTCCAAGTCCTATCAGTGGCTCTTTGCCGAATGGCTGCCGAAATCCGGCCGGCAGTTGAAGGACAGGGTCATGTTCGAGGAATATCTCAACAATCCGCGCGAGGTGTCGCCGACCGAGCTTCTGACGGATATTCACATGCCGCTTGTCTAAAGTCGTCGATCGGGGGCACGGCGGATCTGCCGCGTCCTGGAATTTTCAAGCGGCCTGCATGGTCTTGATGGCTTCGTCATCAAGGGCGTTCGCCCGTTTGTAGGCCTCGCGCTCGCTGATGCGGCCGACATAATCGAGGAATGCCTGGCGTCTTTCGATGCCGCCGAAGCCGATGCCCCAGCCGATATGGGAGCCGACATAGACGTCGGCGGCGGTGAAACGCTCGCCGGTGATGTAGGTCGAAGCGGAGACGGCTTTCTCGAGCGTGTCCATGACGTTGCCGAAACTGCCGCAGCCGGCCATGCGCAGCCGCTCTTTCGGAATTTCGAAGCCGAGAGCCTTCATCGTCACCGCCGATTCGAGCGGACCGGCGGCAAAAAACATCCAGCGGTAATAGCGGGCGCGCTCCTCCGGCCTCGGCGCCAGCGCCTTTTCTGGGAAGGTCTCGGCCAGATAGGCGCAGATCGCCGCGCATTCGGTGACGATGGTGTCGCCGTGGCGGATTGCCGGCACCTTGCCCATCGGATTGACCGCGAGATATTCCGGCGCCTTCATGGTTTCGCCGAAGGTCAGGAGTTCGGTGCGGTAGGGCTGGCCGATCTCCTCCAGCATCCAGCGCGCGATGCGGCCGCGCGACATCGGGTTCGTATAGAATACCAATTCTTCGGTCATGACGTCCTCCTCGTGTTGCCGTTATTGGGTCCCACGGAATCAATAGCGCAGCGATGGCCGCCTGCAAGTCCCGACCGTTAGAGCGCCTTGCGATATTGGATGAAGCCCGAGCGCTCGGCGATCCTGTCATAGAGCCGGCGGGCCGTTGCATTTGTCTCGTGGGTCATCCAGTAGAGCCTGCCTGCGCCGTTGGCGCGGGCGAGGTCGGCCACGGCCTCGATCAAAGCGGCCCCGGTGCCGAGCCCGCGCTGGCTGTTTTCGACATAGAGATCCTGCAGATAGCAGGTCCATTGCGGCAGCCAGCAGGAACGGTGAAAGATGGCATGGACGATGCCGACAAGATGGCCGTCTTCGTCGAAGGCGCCGAGCGCATGCATCGGTTCGTCAGCATCGTGGAAGCGAGCCCAGGTGAGATCTGTGGTTTCGGGCGGGATGACCACTTCGTAGAAGCGCTGATAGGCCTCCCACAGGGGTTCCCAAGCGGCGCGGTCCGAGGATTCAAGCGGTCGCAGGATGGCCGTCATCGGTTCATTCTCCCAAAATGAAAACGGCGGGGAAATCCCCGCCGTTTCGATGTTATCTTGGAAAGGCCGGCTTACGCCATGGCCTTCTGCAGGTTCTGATCGATCTTGTCGAGGAAGGCGGTGGTCGAGAGCCACGGCTGGTCGGGGCCGATCAAGAGCGCCAGGTCCTTGGTCATGAAACCGGATTCGACGGTGTCGACGCAGACCTTTTCGAGCGTTGCGGCGAAGCGGGCAAGCTCGGCATTGTCGTCGAGCTTGGCGCGATGCGCCAGGCCGCGGGTCCAGGCGAAGATCGAGGCGATCGAGTTGGTCGAGGTTTCCTGGCCCTTCTGGTGCTGGCGGTAGTGGCGGGTGACCGTGCCGTGAGCGGCTTCGGCTTCGACCGTCTTGCCGTCGGGCGTGAGCAGAACCGAGGTCATCAGGCCGAGAGAGCCGAAGCCCTGGGCGACGGTATCGGACTGGACGTCGCCGTCATAGTTCTTGCAGGCCCAGACATAGCCGCCCGACCACTTGAGCGCCGAGGCGACCATGTCGTCGATCAGGCGGTGTTCGTAGGTGATGCCGGCTTCCTTGAACTGATCCTTGAATTCGGTCTCGTAGACTTCTTCGAAAATGTCCTTGAAGCGGCCGTCATAAGCCTTGAGGATGGTGTTCTTGGTCGACAGATAGACCGGCCACTTGCGCATCAGACCGTACATCATCGAGGCGCGGGCGAATTCGCGGATCGACTCGTCGAGATTGTACATGGCCATGGCAACGCCGGCGCCCGGTGCGTTGAAGACTTCCCTCTCGATGACGGTGCCGTCTTCGCCGACGAACTTGATCGTCAGCTTGCCCTTGCCGGGGAACTTGAAATCGGTGGCGCGGTACTGGTCGCCGAAGGCGTGGCGGCCGACGACGATCGGCTTGGTCCAGCCGGGAACGAGGCGCGGCACGTTCTTGCAGATGATCGGCTCGCGGAAGATGACGCCGCCGAGGATGTTGCGAATCGTGCCGTTCGGGCTCTTCCACATTTCCTTGAGGTTGAATTCCTTGACGCGGGCCTCATCCGGCGTGATCGTCGCGCACTTGATGCCGACGCCGTACTTCTTGATGGCGTTGGCGGCATCGACGGTGACCTGGTCGTTGGTGGCGTCGCGGTTTTCGACCGAGAGGTCGAAATAGTCGATGTCGAGGTCGAGATACGGATGGATCAGCTTATCCTTGATGAGCTGCCAGATGATGCGCGTCATTTCATCGCCGTCGAGATCGGCGACGGGATTGGCGACCTTGATCTTGTTCATGTATCTGCCTCGTTCGAGCTTCAATGGGGACCGGCGTCCCGGGTGGGTGATGTGATGAGGAGCGCTATAGCATTGTGATCAGGGAACGCAAAGCTGCAAGGGGCTCGACAATGCGTTTTTGCCACCATTGCCAAGCGCCGGAAATTGGCTAGTGTCCGCCTCGATCTGCCGCCCCGGACATTCGACCATGAAGACAATCGCCGTTGTTATCGCAAGCCTTATCGCCTTTTCCGGCATCGGCCATGCCGCCGACATTACCGCTCCCGTGAAGGAGATCATGGAGGCGACCAAGAGCAACTGGGCCGACAATAACAGCGACTGGACCGACATCTTCGATGCGAGCCGGCTCGACCATCTCTACAGCCGCGATTTCGTCGCGAGATACCAGGCGGCGGCACAGTTTCCTGCCGTCGACGACGACGGCATTTCGCCCTTCGACTACGACGTCATCGTCAACGGCCAGGATGCCTGCCCGCTGGAGGATCTGACGATGGCGGCAGCGCCTGTGGTCGACGGCGTGGCTGAGGTGACAGTGCGCTTCCGAAAGTCCGCCTGCTCGGATGCGCCCGATGCCAAGGACTATACGACCGTTCATTTTCTGGTGGTCGATGAAGGCGGCAAGCCCGTCATCGACGATATCGTCACCGAGAATATCGAAACGCAGGCGCGCGATTCCCTGAAGGCGACGATGGCGCTGATTGCCAAGGGCCAATAGGCGCGCGACATTCGAGAGCATCGGGATTCGATCGTGATCTTGTTCTCTGGCGGTTTGATTTCCGCTCGTGCGGCGGTATCTGTCGATCTGGGCAGCATGAGGGGCTCTTGCACTTGTTTTCCGGTTTTCAGTTCCGCGACTGGCTGCTTGCCAACGATCCGGCGCTTTCGCGCCTGCGCATGGCTTCGCGGGTGACGCTGACGATCGTCCTCTCCTTCACCATCCTGTTCGCCATCCAGATGTTCATCGTGCCGTTGCCGACGGCGGCCTTCGGCCTCGGCATCGTGCTGTCGATCGAGGGCGGGGTGGCGGTGCGTGACAAGGGCAATTCGCGACAATTGGTGACGCGGCTCTTCGGTTGCGTCGCAAGCCTCGGCGTCGTCGCCATCGCGGCGGGCCTCGAGGATCGCCGTTTTCTCTCCGATCTCGTCTTCCTGGTGGTGATCGCGCTCGCATCGGCAGGCCGCGTGTTCGGGCCGCGCGGTTTTGCGATCGGCATGTTCGCCTTCACCTCCTATTTCATGGGGTCCTATTTCCGGCCTTCTCTTGCCGAGCTGCCTGATGTGGCGATCGGCCCCGTCGTCTCGGTGCTCGTCGGCCATCTGGTGAGAGCTGTGCTCCTGCCGGACGACTGGCGGCGCGACCTGCTGCGCTCACTCGAAAGCGTGCGCGGCCGGATCAACCAGATCCTTTTCAAGCTCGCCGCCCTTGCCGGTGGCGCCGAGATCGGCGAAGCCGACCGGCAGGAGCTGCGCCAGCTGGAAGACCGGCTGAAGGAAGTGGTGCTGATGGCGGAGACCTTTATTCCACGCCCGCCCGGCGGGGTTTTCGATGCCACCGCCGATCCCGCCGCAGAGCTGGCGATCCGGCTCTTCGATGCGCATCTTGCCGCCGAGAGCGCGATAGTGCTGAGCTTCCAGAGCCCGCCGCCCTTTGCGCTCGTCCATGCGGTGATCGAGGCGGATGCAGCCGAACTTGCACCTTATAGTGCCATGGCGGAAGCCATCAAGGACGAGCCGCAGGGCGAAACCGTGCGGGCGCTTCTCTGGCTCGGCGAGGCGCGGCAGCAGCTGACGCAGGCGATCGGCGAGGGGCAGGCCTCCGGTTTTGCCGGCATCGATGCCGTCAAGGACACTGCGCAGCCTGAAAGGATCGACTTTTCCTTTGCCAATCCGTTGCTGCGCTCGGCACTGCAGATCACGCTGGCCTCGGCGCTCGCCATGGGCTTCGGCCTGCTTCTGTCGCGCGACCGCTGGTTCTGGGCGGTGCTTGCCGCCTTCCTGGTCTTCACCAACACCAATTCGCGCGGCGACACGGCGACGAAAGCGCTGTCGCGCTCGTTGGGCACGGTGTTCGGGATCGCCATCGGCCTCCTGCTGGCGACGCTGATTTCGGGTGAGCCTGTCATCGCCATTCCGGTCGCCGGCATCTGCATCTTCCTCGCTTTCTATTTCCTGCAGGTCTCCTACGCGACGATGACCTTTTTCATCTCGATCGTGCTCTGCCTGGTCTACGGCATGACCGGGGTGCTGACGCTCGATCTCCTGCAGCTGCGCATCGGGGAGACCTTGATCGGCGCGGTGGCCGGAACGGCGGTCGCCTTCCTGGTCTTTCCGGCACGCACGCGCGGCGCGCTGGATGCGGCACTCGCCCGTTGGTTTCAGGCGCTGGACGAGTTGTTGAGCGCGATCGGCGAAGGCAGGAGCGGTTTTGCGCTGATTACGCTATCGCAGAAGATCGATGCCTGCTACCGCGACGTAACGGTGGCGGCGCGGCCGCTCGGCTCGTCCTGGTCGGTGGTGACGCGGCCGGGCCAGATCCGCCAGACGCTGGCGATCTTCCTCTCCTGCACCTATTGGGCGCGCATCCTGGCGAAGAGCTACGCGGCATCGGCCGAGGCCGACGAGCTGAAGAGGCTGATCGCGTCGGATCTGGCGCTGATGAAGGATGCGGCCCCGCGCGGCTCGACCTGTTTCTTCATCGAGCGCAAGACATCGCGGACGACAGGGCGGCACCTGCCGCTGTCGCGCGAAGGGGCCAGACTCGGGCTCGAAATGATCGGTTCGGCGCTGGAAAGGCTCTATCCGCAGGCTGATGTCTTGCCGTTTGCGCCGGGCGAGGTTATTGCGCGCTCGAAACAGGGATAGAACCATGGCAGGCACGAACAGCGAGCGTCAACTTCTGGCCGAAGGGCCGGCCATCATTCTGGTCGAGCCGCAGATGGGCGAGAATATCGGCATGGTGGCGCGCGCCATGGCGAATTTCGGGCTTGCTGAACTGCGCCTCGTCAATCCGCGCGACGGCTGGCCGAACGAGAAAGCCCTGGCGACCGCCTCCAAGGCCGATCACGTCATCGAGGCGACCAAGGTCTACGACACGCTGGAACAGGCGGTCGCCGATCTTAATTTCGTCTATGCGACGACGGCGCGCGAGCGTGATGGCTATAAGCCGGTCCGCTCGCCGGTCATTGCCGCCGAAACGCTGCGGGCGAGGTTTCGCGCCGGCGAAGGCACCGGCATCCTCTTCGGGCGCGAGCGCTGGGGGCTGACCAACGAAGAGGTGGCGCTTGCCGACGAGATCGTGACCTTTCCCGTCAACCCTGCCTTCGCCTCGCTGAACATTGCCCAGGCGGTGCTGCTGATGTCCTATGAGTGGATGAAATCAGGCATGGAGGATCTCGGCGCCGTGCCCTTCCAGGCAATGGGGCAGACACCTTCGACCAAGGACCAGCTGTTCGGCCTGTTCGACCAGCTCGAAGAGGCGCTCGATGCGCGCGGTTATTTCCATCCCGCCGGGAAAAAGCCGAAAATGGTCGACAATCTGCGTGCCGTTCTATCCCGCCGGGCCTTCACGGAGCAGGAAATCAGCGTGCTGCGCGGCGTCATCTCTTCCCTCGACCGCTTCTCACGCAAGAGCCCGCGCGGCGGCCGGTTCCCGACAGCGGCCAAGGAAACACCGCCAGATGACAGCGCCGACGCATGAGCTGAAACCCGTCCTCGTCTTCGATTCAGGCATAGGCGGGCTGACCGTCCTGCGCGAGGCGCGCGTGCTGATGCCGGAACGCGGCTTCATCTATGTGGCCGACGATGCCGGCTTTCCCTATGGCGGCTGGGAGGAACAGGCGCTGAAGGAGCGGGTGATCGGCCTCTTCGGCCGGCTGCTCGAGGAGCACGATCCCGAAGTCTGCATCATCGCCTGCAACACCGCCTTCACGCTTGTTGGTGCCGATCTGCGCGCCGCCTTTCCGCAGATGACCTTCGTTGGCACGGTGCCGGCCATCAAACCGGCGGCGGAGCGCACGCGCTCCGGCCTGGTCTCGGTGCTCGCGACGCCGGGCACGGTCAAGCGAGCCTATACGCGCGATCTCATCCAGTCCTTTGCGCAGCAATGTCATGTGCGGCTCGTCGGCTCGGAAAACCTGGCGCGCATGGCGGAGGCCTATATCCGAGGTGACGCGATTTCCGATGAGGCGGTGCTGACCGAGATTGACCAATGTTTCGTCGAGAAGGAAGGCCGCAAGACCGATATCGTCGTGCTCGCCTGCACGCATTATCCCTTCATGGCCAATCTATTCCGCAGACTGGCACCTTGGCCGGTGGACTGGCTGGATCCGGCAGAAGCCATTGCCCGGCGGGCGCGCACACTCGTTCCACAGATCGCCGATGCCGTTCACCCCGATAATTTCGACTTTGCCGTCTTTACATCCGGCAATCCCGATTTTGCGACGCGCCGACTTATGCAGGGTTTCGGTCTCAACACGCGATAAGGCACTGCGCGCTTTATCTCGCCGATGTCATCGCGCAAGATCTCCGCGGAGAATCGCGGGCGGGTGTTTGCCGCTCAAGACATAAAGGGATGCGCTGTGCCGCTGCAAAGACTTGTCATGCTGATCTTCTTTCTGCAGCCGATAGCCTTTGGCGCCTGGTTACCGCGCATTCCTGATATCCAGGCGAAGCTTGAACTCGGCACCGCCGATCTCGCCGTCGCACTTCTGGGATTGCCGATCGGCACGCTGATCACCCTGCCGTTTGCCGGCCGCCTCGTCTCGCGCATCGGCGGGCGCATGGCGATCATCTATGGTTTCATCTTCTTTCTTGCCGTGGTTTCGCTTCCAGCCTTTGCGCCCAGCGTCATGCTTCTATTCTTCGCCTTGATTGTCGTTGGGGTCGCGCTTTCGACGGTGGAACTCGGCATGAATGTCGAGGCCGATGTGACGGAGAAGGCGACCGGGCTGATTATCATGAGCCGCTGCCACGGCTTCTGGAGCTTCGGAATCATGGCCGGCAGCCTGATCGGCGTTGCTGCCATAGCCATCGGGCTTTCGCCGCACTGGTCGATCCTGATCACGGCGATCGTCATCCTGCCGGCTGCGCTGATTGCCAGCCTGCGCCTGCCGAAATTGTCGGAAAGTCACCATGCGGAGAATTCGCAGGCAATGACCGGTTTCAAGCTGCCCAGTCTTGCTCTGCTCGGGATCTGCGCCTTCGTCTTCGGCGTGACGATGACCGAAGGTGCGATCGCCGATTGGTCGGCGGTCTACCTCCGCGATGTCATGAATGCAGAAGGCGCGCAAACCGGCCTCGGTTATTCGGTTTTCGCTTTCATGGTTGCGGCGGGGCGCTTCAGCGGTGATTACATGAAAGGCCGTTTCGGCGCGGTTGCCATCGCCCGTGGCTGCGGCATCGCCTCGCTTGCCGGCATGCTCGTCGTTCTCCTTGCACCGGCGACGCCGCTTGCGCTCCTCGGCTTTGCCGCAGTCGGTGTCGGCGTCTCGGTCGGGTTTCCGCTTGCGGTGACGGCCGTCGCTTCGCTGACTGACCGCCCGCCCGCTTCAAGCGTTGCGACGCTCTCTTTCGCAGCCCTGACCGGTTTTCTCATCGGGCCGCCGATCATCGGCTTTCTCGGCGAACTCTTGGGCTTGCGCGCGGGGCTTGCGGTCTTGCTGGTACCGCTTTTCGTCAGCCTGCTCTGCACACGTTTGCTAATTCCGACGCAGACGGACATGGCGGGGGACCTCGTCGAGCGCGAGGCGGTGTGAAGCCTTATTTCCCAGGGCTGGCTTTCCTGTGGGTTCTTAAAGGTTTGACGACAACGGTGCCTGCGAATCTGCTAGAGCATGATGCCGAAAAGTGTACGCGGTTTTCGGACGACATCATGCTCTATTTCTTTGATGTAGATCAGGAAACAGGTTTTAGGCCGATCGGGCCTAAAATCATCCTGATCTAGAGACGGGCCGGGAATTTGTAAGGGGAATTGGACGTGCAGGTTGGCATCGATATGGGATTGGCGTCCGGCGCTCCGGCGACGCTCGATATCGAGGAGCTGCTGGCGACACGTCTGCTCGTGCAGGGCAATTCCGGCTCCGGAAAATCGCATCTTCTGCGCCGTCTGCTCGAGCAATCGGCGCAATGGGTGCAGCAGGTCATCATCGATCCCGAGGGTGATTTCGTCACGCTCAGCGACAGGTTCGGCCACGTCGTCGTCGACGGTGAGCGCACAGAGGCGGAGTTGGCGGGCATTGCCAACCGCATCCGTCAGCATCGCGTTTCCTGCGTGCTGACGCTCGAAGGCCTCGATCTCGAAGACCAGATGCGCGCCGCCGCCGCCTTCCTCAACGGCATGTTCGATGCCGATCGCGAATACTGGTATCCGGTTCTCGTCGTGGTCGACGAGGCGCAGATGTTTGCACCGTCGGTCGGTGGCGATGTCTCGGAAGATGCGCGCAAGATGTCGCTCGGCGCGATGACCAATCTGATGTGCCGCGGCCGCAAGCGCGGCCTTGCCGGCGTGATCGCGACGCAGCGGCTTGCCAAGCTCGCCAAGAACGTTGCGGCTGAGGCCTCGAACTTCCTGATGGGCCGCACCTTCCTCGATATCGACATGGCGCGCGCCGCCGACCTGCTCGGTATGGACCGGCGCCAGGCCGAGATGTTCCGCGACCTGAAGCGCGGCAATTTCGTCGCTCTCGGACCCGCGCTGTCGCGCCGGCCGCTGCCGATCCAGATCGGCGCGGTGGAGACCTCGGCGCGCTCCTCCAGCCCGAAACTGATGCCGCTGCCGGATGCGCCGCAGGATGTCGAAGACCTGATCTTCACGCCCGATCCGGAGGAATTCCAACGCCCGCTGGTGCGCCGCGCCCCGCCGGCGCCACGGCCGACGACCGATATTCTGGCCGAACTCTCGCGCTCAACGCCGGCTGCATCGGCCGTACCTGCGGAGGCGAGGGCGAGCCAGGTGGAAGTCTCCGCCGAGGAGCGGGAGGAGCGCCTTGCCGGTGTGCTGGCCGAGATACTGGACGATCCGGCATCCGCCTTCCGCACCGATTCGGTGCTCTACCAGGACTTTCTGGTAAGGCTGCGCATGCGTCGCGTGCCGGGACCGCCGATCGCGCTGCCGGATTTCCGCCGGCGCGTGGCGATCTCGCGCTCCGGCGTCGATGCGGCAACGGCCGCAACCGATGCCTGGGCGACGGCGCTGTCGCTGTCTTCAGGTGTCACCGACGACCTGCAGGGCGTCTTCCTGATGCTCGCCAAGGCCGCCGTCTGCGGCGAGCCGTGCCCGTCGGACGCCCGCATCGCCCGTGCCTATGGCACCCATTCCGCCCGCCGTGCGCGGCGCCTGCTCGGCTATTTCGAGGAGCAGGGCATCATCGTCGTGCACGCCGATTTTTCCGGCAAGCGTATCGTCGCTTTCCCTGATATGGACTGCCAGACGGCGCCGGGCGACGCCAACGCACCTGATGCTGGCGGGGACCCACGGCTGGCGGCGGAATAGTGGTGCTTTCGAGCTTTGCCGCTGTTGACAATTTCATGACGGCCCTCTAAAGACCGCCGCAAGCACCGGGCAGCAATGCCCGGTGTTTCATTTGACATGTCCCGTGGATCGTTCCTGTTCGCTAACCGGAACATCCTGTCAGGTCTCGGAAAAGACCAGAGGAGGGCGTGTTTCCTTCGTGCGGTTTGGCAACAAGCCGTCATAAACCTTTGAAAGGAAATACGATGAGCAAGCGCGAATCGTCCAAGTACAAAATTGACCGCCGTATGGGCGAAAACATCTGGGGCCGTCCGAAGTCCCCGGTAAACCGCCGCGAATACGGCCCGGGCCAGCACGGCCAGCGCCGCAAGGGCAAGCTTTCGGACTTCGGTGTGCAGCTGCGCGCCAAGCAGAAGCTCAAGGGCTACTACGGTGACCTGCGCGAAAAGCAGTTCCGCGCGATCTTCGCCGAAGCCGACCGCCGCAAGGGCGACACTTCTGAAAATCTGATCGGCCTGCTGGAATCGCGCCTCGACGCAATCGTCTATCGCGCCAAGTTCGTTCCGACGGTCTTTGCTGCCCGCCAGTTCGTCAACCATGGCCACGTCTCGGTCAACGGTGTGCGCGTCAACATCGGTTCCTACCGTTGCAAGGCCGGCGATGTCATCGAAGTTCGCGAAAAGTCGAAGCAGCTGGTGATCGTTCTGGAAGCCGTCAGCCTCGCAGAGCGCGACGTTCCTGATTACATCGAAGTCGATCACAACAAGATGGTCGCAACCTTCGGCCGCGTTCCGACGCTCAGCGACGTTCCGTTCCCGGTCGTCATGGAACCGCATCTGGTCGTCGAATTCTACTCGCGTTAATGCATTCGTCTCGCAGTCGAAACCGATTGCGAGACAACAGCATGCGTCGATATACGGAAAGCCGCTCTTTCGAGCGGCTTTTTTGCGATCTGGAGAGAAGCAATGGCAGATTTGCAGGCGACCCTCGATAGCATCTACGCCGATATCCAGCCGCGGATCGGCGAGGGCAAGGTGGCGGACTATATTCCGGAGCTCGCCAAGGTCGACCCGAAGCAGTTCGGCATGGCGATCGTCACCGTCGACGGCAAAGTCTATCGCGTCGGCAATGCCGATACCGCCTTCTCGATTCAGAGCATATCGAAGGTCTTCATGCTGACGCTGGCGCTCGGCAAGGTCGGCGAGGGGCTGTGGAAGCGGGTCGGGCGCGAACCCTCGGGATCGGCTTTCAACTCGATCGTCCAGTTGGAGCATGAGAGCGGCATCCCCCGCAACCCCTTCATCAATGCCGGCGCGATCGCCGTCAGCGACGTCGTCATGGCCGGCCATGCGCCGCGCGAGGCAATCGGCGAGCTGCTGCGCTTCGTGCGTTATCTCGCCGATGACGAGTCGATCACCATCGACGACAAGGTGGCGCGCTCGGAAACGCAGACGGGATACCGCAATTTCGCGCTTGCCAACTTCATGCGCGCCTACCGCAATCTCGACCATCCGGTCGACCATGTGCTCGGCGTCTATTTCCATCAATGCGCGCTGTCGATGAGCTGCGAGCAGCTCGCCCGCGCCGGGCTGTTCCTGGCGGCGCGCGGCAGCAATCCGACGACCGGCCATTCGGTGGTCTCGCCGAAGCGGGCGCGTCGCATCAATGCGCTGATGCTGACCTGCGGCCATTACGATGGCTCGGGTGACTTCGCCTATCATGTCGGCCTGCCCGGTAAGAGCGGCGTCGGCGGCGGCATTTTTGCGGTGGCGCCGGGCATTGCCTCGATCGCGGTGTGGTCGCCGGGGCTGAACAAGGTCGGCAATTCGCAGCTCGGCGCCGCGGCGCTGGAAATGCTCGCAGCCCGCACCGGCTGGTCGGTTTTCGGCGATTGATGCTGTGTTGCCAGGCAGCTTTCTGCTAGAGCAAATGTGGAATTTCTGTAGGACGAAGCAATGAATATCGCAGCCAACATCGCCGATGATTTGGAAACCGGCGAAGCCGACACCAGCGGCCATGCGCTGTTTGCCGATGCACCGCGCTCGGTCTCCTTCAACAAGCTGCGCAAGCGGCTGCTGCGGCAGGTGCGCCAGGCCTTCGACGATTTCGACATGCTGAAGGGCCAGAAGCGCTGGCTGGTCGGCCTTTCCGGTGGCAAGGACTCTTATGGGCTGTTGGCGCTGCTGCTCGATCTCAAATGGCGCGGCTTGCTGCCGGTCGAGCTCATCGCCTGCAATCTTGACCAGGGCCAGCCGAACTTTCCGAAACACGTTCTGCCGGATTATCTTAACAAGATCGGCGTCCGCCACCGGATCGAGTATCGCGACACCTATTCGATCGTGAAGGAGAAGGTGCCTGAAGGCGCCACCTATTGTTCGCTCTGTTCGCGGCTGCGGCGCGGCAATCTCTACCGTGTCGCGCGGGAAGAGGGTTGCGATGCGCTGGTGCTCGGCCATCACCGCGAGGACATTCTCGAAACCTTCTTCATGAATTTCTTCCATGGCGGCCGGCTCGCCTCGATGCCGGCGAAGCTTCTGAACGACGAGGGCGATCTGATGGTGCTCCGTCCGCTCGCCTATGCCGCTGAGGACGACCTCGCGAAGTTTGCCGTCGCTATGCAGTTTCCGATCATCCCCTGCGATCTCTGCGGCTCGCAGGACGGGCTGCAGCGCAATGCGATGAAGGATATGCTTGCCGATATCGAGCGGCGGATGCCGGGCCGCAAGGATACGATGCTGCGGGCGCTTTCGCATGTGAACCCGTCGCATCTGCTCGATCCGAAACTCTTCGACTTTTCCACCCTTGGTGTCACCGATCCTTCATGAAAGGCCAGCTATGCAGGCAGGCTATTGAATGAGGCAGGATTTCGCATGACTATTTCAGATCAGGATATTCTCTTTCTCGGCGATTGCGTCAGAGAGGCGGCGCAAGCCGAGATCATGCCGCGTTTCCGCAATCTCGGCGCTGCCGATGTTTCGGAGAAGACTTCGGCAATCGATCTGGTGACGCAAGCGGATCTGCTTGCCGAACACCGGATCACCGCGGCGCTGAGAGAGCGCTTTCCCGCAGCACTCGTCGTCGGCGAGGAGGCTTATGACGCCGACCGGTCTGTCGTGCCGGCACTTGCCGATGCCGAGCTCGCCTTCGTCATCGACCCTGTCGACGGGACGTTCAATTTCGCCGCCGGGCTTCCTGTATTCGGGACCATGTTGGCGGTGACCGTCCGGGGCGAGACGGTCGCCGGCATCATTCACGATCCTGTTCTCGGTGACACGGTGACCGCGATCAGGGGGGCAGGCGCCTTTCTGACGCGTTGGGACGGGCAGTCGACAAAGCTGAAAGTCGCTGAGCCTGCTAGCCTGAACCAGATGGTCGGTGGCCTGTCATGGAGCCACATGGACGAACCGGATCGCGCGCGTATCTGCGCCAACATGGCGAAGATCCGGATGACCTTCGCCTTCAACTGCTCGGCCTACGAATATTGGATGGTCGCCTCCGGCAAGCTGCATTTCATCGGCCATGCGAAGCTGATGCCTTGGGATCACCTGGCCGGGGTGCTCGCGCATCAGGAGGCCGGCGGCCATACGGCGAAATTCGACGGCACGCCCTATCGCCCCGGCGAGACCGTGGGCGGTATCATCTCCGCGCCCGACAAGGAGAGCTGGCAGCTCATCCGGCGCGAGATCGTCGGCATCTGATTCAAGGTTCTTCTGAGAGACCCAAGCGAGAGGATTTGACATGACTTCGATTGTCGACGTGACCGTTCTTGCCGATCTGCTGCGCCGCGCGGCGAAGGCGGAGATCCTGCCGCGTTTTCGCCGGCTCGGTCAGGCCGACGTGCGCGCCAAGAGCGAGGCGACCGATCTCGTCACCGAGGCCGATGAGCAGGCGGAACGGATGATCAAAGCGGAAGCTGCGCAACTCTGGCCGGGCGCGCTGTTCCTCGGCGAAGAATCGGTTGCGGCCGATCCTGATTTGCTCGGCAGGCTCGAGCATGCCGATCTCGCGATCGTCGTCGATCCGGTTGACGGCACCTTCAATTTCGCCTCCGGCATCCCGGCCTTCGGCGTCATGGCATCCGTCATTTCCGGCGGCGAGACGGTTGCCGGCATCATCTACGATCCAATGGGCGACGACTGGGTGATGGCCGAAAAAGGCGGCGGCGCCTGGCTGCGGCGGCCGGATGGCGGCGCCGAGCGGCTCTCGGTCGCAGCTCCCGTGGAACTGGAGCATATGGTCGGCATGGCCTCGACAGGCTACCTGCCGCAGGAGAAGCGGGCCGAAGTGCTCGCCAATCTCGCCAAGGTGCGCTTCCTCACCAATTACCGCTGCGCCGCCCACGAATACCGCACCTTTGCCGGCGGCCATGTGCATTACCTCATGTACAACAAGCTGATGCCCTGGGATCACCTTGCCGGCACGCTGATCTCGCAGGAGGCAGGCGCCTATGCGGCGCGCTTCGACGGCTCGCCCTACCTGCCGCATCATCTGGACGGCGGGCTGCTGATTACCCCCGACAAGGCTTCGTGGGACGTGCTGCGGCGTGAGGTTTTCACGGTCTGAACCCGCCGTTCCGGTGAGCCTCAGACTACTGAGACAGTTGTCCAACTCCTCTTTCGTCATGCTCGGGCTTGTCCCGAGCATCTGCAATTCGTTGATATGCAGCAGATCCTCGGCACAAGGCCGAGGATGACGTCGAGTGAAGAACGTTTGTCAACAAACGGAAGTGTCCGGGTCCGGTACTCTTCGCATTCAAAAATGCGCAGCACCCGGATCGAGTTGCGGGCTGTCGCCGGGGTGGGTGAAGAGCTTGCCGTTTTCGGCCCAAAGGGTGGCTGCGATCGTCACCGCGCCGAAGAGCGCGAAGCCGCCGAAGAGCGGCTGCACCGTGCCGTTGAACATCTGGCCGACCAGGCCGCCGAGGATGGCGCCGGCCGTCGTCGAAACGAAGCCGGTGATGGCGGTCGCCGTGCCGGCGAGATTACCCATTGGCTCCAGGCAGATGGCGGTGAAATTGGTGGCGATCAGGGCAAACATCATCAGCACGATAGTGAAGATGCCGTAGGCAATGGCGAAATCGGGCTTGCCGGCCAGCGAATAAAAAAAGCCGACAGCCGATAGCGCCGTGAAAATCAGCAGGGCGGCGTGCGAGATGCGGCGCATGCCGAATTTGCGGACGAAGAAGCCGTTGGCGAAATTGGCGACGGCGATGCCGCCAGCGGTGGCCGCAAAAGCGATCGGCAGCCAGTCGCCAAGGCCGTAGACCTCGCCGAAGACCTGCTGCACCGAGATCACATAGGCGCTGATGACGCCGGTGAACATGGTGAGGCCGATCATGTAGCCGCAGGTGATGCGGTTGGTGAGCACGGTCTTGAAGCCATCCACGACAGAGGCGACCGACAGCGGCAGCCGCTCTTCCGGCGGCAGCGATTCCTTCAGCCGCAGGAGAGCCCAGACGAACAGAATGGTGGCGATGATGCCGAGCAGGATGAAGATCCAGTGCCAGTTGGCATAGAGGATGATGAGTTGGCCGACGGATGGGGCAACGATCGGCACGATCATAAAGACGATCATCACATAGGACATGACACGGGCCATTTCGCGGCCACCGAAGCAGTCGCGCACCATGGCCATGGTGGTGATGCGCACGGCCGCACCGCCAATACCTTGGACAAAACGCATGACGAGCAGCATTTCGAAGCTGCCGGTCGCTGCGGCGGCAAACATTCCGACAATATAGCAGGCCAAGCCGCCGAGCAGGATGTTGCGGCGGCCGAACGTATCCGAAAGGCTGCCGAAGAAGATCTGCGAGACGCCGAACCCTAAGAAGAACACGCCGATGATCAACTGCGCGTCGTTTGTATTGGTGACGCCGAGGGAATGGCCGATATTGGGCAATGCCGGCAGCATGCTGTCGATCGCCATAGCGACGCTGGCGGTCATGATGGCGATGGTAAAGACGAATTCGCCAAAGCCCATGCCGATGCGGCGGGAGCCCTGGTTTTCCTGGTGCGGTTTATGCGGCGGCGTCATGTGGTGAAATCCCGGATGCGAATGAGGTCGGCCGTTCAGACGGCTGGGTTCTGCGATTGGAAGAGGCGGCCCTTTTCGGCGATCAGCACGAAGACGAGCCCGATGATCGACACGACGAAATAACCGGCGACCATCGGCAGCGCCGTGCCGTCGAAGGCCTGGCCGATGCCGGCGCCGATGATGGCGCCGCCGACCGTGCTCATGAAGCCGAGGACGGAGGAGGCTGTGCCGGCGACGTGGCCGAGCGGCTCCATGGCGAGCGAATTGAAGTTCGAGCCGATCCAGCCGAACTGGAACATCGAAAGGCCGAAGAAAGAGATGAACAGAGCGAAGGGCATCGGCTCGGTGCTGGCCATCTGGACGATCAGCCAGATGGTGTTGATGGCGATGAAGCCGATGAGCGAGCCATGCGACAGGCGGCGCATGCCGAGCTTGCCGACGAAGCGCGAATTGAAGAAGGACGACAGCGACATGAAGATCGCCACGCCGGCAAAGGCGAACGGGAAATAGACGCCGAGATCGTAAATGCCGACATAGACCTGCTGGGCCGAATTGATGAAGCCGAACAGCGCGCCGAAGATGAAGGTGCTGGCAATGGTGTAGCAGAGCGCGACGCGATTGGTCAGCACCAGCTTGAAGGCGCCGAAGATCGATCGGGCGGTGAAGGGCCTGACATTGGCGGGATGCAGGGTTTCCGGCAGGCGTAGATAGGCCCAGACGGCAATCGCCGTCGCCATGGTGGCGATGAAGAGGAAGATCAGGTGCCAGTTGCCGAAGAACATGACGATCTGGCCGGTGCCAGGCGCAATGACCGGCACGATCATGAAGACCATCATGATCAGCGACATGACTTCGGCCATCTGCCGTCCGCCATAGACATCGCGGACAATGGAGATGGTGATAACGCGGGTGGCCGCCGAGCCGATGCCCTGCACGAAACGCAGCACCAGCAGGCCGGCGAAGGAGGGAACGAAGACGATGCCGATGGCCGAAACGATGTAGACGACGAGGCCGAACAATAGCGGTGTGCGGCGACCGAAGCGATCGGAAAGCGGTCCGTAGAAAAGCTGGGCGCAGCCGAAGCCGAGCAGATAAGAAGAGACGACGAATTGCCGGTGGTTCTCGCTCTCGACGCCGAGGCTCGCGCCGATCTGCTGCAAGGCCGGGAGCATGATATCGATCGCCAGCGAGTTGATGGCCATCAGGAAGGCTGCGAGCGCGATGAATTCTCGCTTGCCCATGGGCAGGCGGCCCGCGGACACGGCTTGTGAAGAATCTGTCACAATGAAATTCCCATAAACAGGTCAAGGCGCTGCTAGCCGCAGCGCCTCGAACTCAAGAAACAGATTTGGAAACCGGGCGGACGTCCGGTGACCGGTCAGGAGGCGGCGCGCACAGCGATGCCATTTTCCTGGAGATGCTGCTGCAGTTCACCAGCCTGGAACATTTCCCGGACGATGTCACAGCCGCCGACGAACTCGCCCTTTACGTAGAGCTGCGGGATCGTCGGCCAGTTGGAATATTCCTTGATGCCCTGGCGGATTTCCGAATCGGCGAGCACGTTGACGCTCTTGTAATCGACGCCGATGTAATCGAGAATCTGCACGACCTGGCCGGAGAAACCGCACTGCGGAAACTGCGGCGTGCCCTTCATGAAAAGGACGACGTCGTTGCTCTTGATTTCGTTGCCGATGAATTCGTGAATGCCGCTCATGGGACCTAATCCTTTCAACAGGCGGGTTAAAGGCCCACCGTTTCAATCGTTGCCTTTAGATAGCATGCGACAGCAGGAATTCCAGCTGCCCGAACCAAAAAAATACCAATTCGGGCAGGCCGTTGCCGGGGCTGTTGCCCTCGCGCTACTGCACATCAAAGTACTACAGCGTCCTTTGCACGTCTTAAAAGACGCGCGGCGCTGCAGCGGAGCACAATTCATCCGAAAGCCGCTCGTATTTTCATGGTGTCTTAGCTGCGTCGCTGACGGCTGCGGCCGGCGGCGGTGCGGCGCTTGCTGACCTGTTTGCGGGCGGGCTTGGGTTTGGCCGAGGTGGCCTTGCGCGTATCCTTCGTCGTCGTGGCGGGGCGTGTCTTACGCCTCCTGCGCTTCGTGGTGACGCGGCCGGTGGTTTTCTTCAGGATCTCCTTCAGCACGCTGTCGACGACGCCTGATATCAATTCTTTGACTAGGTCGGCCACAAAACCCCTCCGTTCGTGATGGAAACGACATGGCTGCTATTGAATTCCGGAAGAGTTCGGTTAGCAAGACGGCTTCGAGACCATGGCTGCTTTTTGCCCATATCAGTGGCGCAGCAGCCGGATCGCAGCAACATGCCGGCCATTCGCCCGGCCGGAAGAGTGGAATGAAACTGATCGAGAAGCGGGTCGTCCTGCATTTCACTGGCTTCGAGCCGCTCGACGGCGTTGCCCACAGGGCACGCTACGAGCGCTCGGCCAGGCAGAGTGCCGCCGTCTGGGGCTATTCGGTTGAAACGGGCGCACCGGAGGCGGGAAGCGATCCCCTCAGTTTCGTGGTCACGACGGGCGAACGGGCAGCCGAAGTGGCGCCCGTGGCAGCCGCAAAAGCGGCGCCCGGGGCCGCTGACAAAGCGGCGGCCGGGGAAGGGACCGGTTCCCCCGGCTGGCAGACGAAGAGCCGCATCCATATGGTCGATCACGATATACTGGTAAGCAGGCTGCGTGCCGGCAACACGCTGAGCCAGATCATTGCAGGCTTCCGAAGCTGCGCCGAGATCATGCTGGAAGGCGGGATGCGGGGATATTTCCGCCATGCCTGGCGCTTCGGCCTGTTCTTCCTCTTTCCGTTCCTGCTGACGGCACTGGCGATCGCGCTGACCGCGCAGATCGCCATCCTACCCTATGCTGTCGGCTTTTCGCCGTGGCACATGCTCTGGAGTGGGCCGCTGGCGCTCTGTTTTTTCATCTTCGCCTTCCTGCCATTTTCCGAACGCTTCCATACGCTGCATCTCTTCGCCGATTGGGCAATGGCCGTGGCACTCGGCCGCATGGACCGGACAGATTTCAACGACTGGCTGGAAGACCGGGCCGCTGCCGTGCGCAAGGCGCTTGAAGAAGAGGCGGACGAATATGTGATCTCCTCGCACAGCATGGGATCGAGCGTCGCCGCCCATGTCATCGGCATATTGCTGGAAAAGGAACCGGAGATCTTCAAGGGCAAGCGCGTGGTGTTTGCCACCCTCGGCAGCGCCATCCTGCAATGCGCGCTGATGTCATCGGCGACACTGCTTCGCGCCCGCGTCGGGCTGATCGCCCGCTGTCCCGAGATTTCCTGGCTCGACGTACAGTGCCTGACGGATTCGATCAATTTCTACAAGGTGCCGGTCGTTGCCGTCTCCGGCCATGCGGATGCGCCTCAGGCGAAGATGATCCTGATCCGCGTCAAGCAGATGCTGACGCGCGAACACTACCGCAAGATCCGCAAGGACCAGCTGCGCGTTCACCGGCAATATGTGCTTGGGCCCGATCTGCAGGCGCCCTTCGACTTCACGCTTTTGACATCCGGGCCGATGCCGGCCTCGGTCTTTGCCGATCCCGACGAAAATAGAATGCCCGGCTGAGGGCCGGGCATCGTCATCCGGATTGGGTCGGGCTCTATTCCGGCGCGGAGGTCTGCAGGGCCAGAGCGTGCAGCACGCCGCCCATGTTGCCCTTCAGCGCCTCGTAGACCATCTGGTGCTGTTGCACGCGGCTCTTGCCGCGAAAGGCTTCGGCGACGACTTCGGCGGCGTAGTGATCGCCGTCGCCCGCCAGATCGCGGATCGTCACTTTGGCACCGGGAATCCCAGCCTTGATCATGTCTTCGATATCGCCGGGTTTCATGGCCATGATCGTTACTCCTTGCGCATCATTCCGCAGCGGCAAGTTCGCCGCGGCCTTCCATGAAATCAGGGAACCATGATTCATGGGCATCGCGCAATTGCTGAATCGGCAGCGAGATGAGATCGCCGACGACGAGCGCCGTTCCTCCGACCGTGCCGAGACGGCGGAAGGGAACGCCGCCACCTTCTGCGTTGACGCAGACGAAATCGGCGACATCGGCAGGCAAGGTCAGGACGTAGCGGGCCTGATCCTCGCCGAAGAGCAGCGCATGCGGTTCACCCTTGCCTTCGCTCAGATCGATCGTCAGGCCTTTGCCCGAGGCCATCGCCATTTCGGCGAGCGCCACGGCAAGGCCGCCAGAGGAGATGTCGTGGCAGGCGGTCGCCTGGCCGTTGCGGATGACAGAGCGGACGAAATCGCCATTGCGTCTTTCGGCGAACAGATCCACTTCAGGAGCCGGACCTTCGCTGCTGGAAAGTACATCGCGGAGATAGACGGACTGGCCGAGATGGCTGCCGTCGACGCCGATCATGATCACCTTATCGCCATCGTTGGCAGCACCGATGCGGGCCATCTTGCTCCAATCCGGCAGCAGGCCAACGCCCGCAATCGTCGGGGTCGGCAGGATGGCGACGCCGTTGGTCTCGTTGTAGAGCGAAACGTTGCCTGACACGATCGGGAAATCCAGCGCGCGGCAGGCTTCGCCGATGCCCTTCACCGCCTGAACGAACTGGCCCATGATTTCGGGCTTTTCCGGATTGCCGAAGTTCAGATTGTCGGTGGCGGCAAGCGGTTCGGCGCCTGTCGCGGTGATGTTGCGCCAGCATTCGGCGACCGCCTGCTTGCCGCCTTCGAAGGGATCCGCCTCGACATAACGCGGAGTGACGTCGGAGGAGAAGGCGAGCGCCTTGGAGGGATGGCCGTCGACACGCACGACGCCGGCATCGCCGCCCGGAAGCTGCAGCGAATTGCCCTGGATCAGCGTGTCGTATTGCTCATAGACCCAGCGGCGGCTCGACTGGTTGGCGGAACTGACGAGTTGCAGCAGCGCCTGGCCATAATCCTCGGGTGCTGCGACGAGATTGGCGGGCAGGGGGGCGTGTTTGCCGGATTCGCGCCAAGGGCGATCATATTCCGGCGCCTGGTCACCGAGATCCTTGATCGGCAGGTTGGCGACTTCCTCGCCCTGGTGCATGACGCGGAAGCGCAGATCGTCGGTCGTCCAGCCGACGATGGCAAAGTCGAGGCCCCACTTGACGAAGATCGCCTTGGCTTCCTCTTCCTTCTCCGGCTGCAGCACCATGAGCATGCGCTCCTGGCTTTCCGACAGCATCATCTCGTAGGCGGTCATCCGCTCTTCGCGCACAGGCACCTTGTCGAGCTCGAGCAGGATGCCGAGATCGCCCTTGGCGCCCATTTCGACAGCAGAGCAGGTGAGGCCGGCGGCACCCATGTCCTGAATGGCGATGACGGCGCCGGTCTTCATCAGCTCGAGGCAGGCTTCCAGCAGGCACTTCTCGGTGAAGGGGTCGCCGACCTGAACGGTCGGGCGCTTCTCTTCGATCGATTCGTCGAATTCGGCCGATGCCATCGTCGCGCCGCCGACGCCGTCGCGGCCAGTCTTGGCGCCGAGATAGACGACCGGAAGGCCGACGCCCTTGGCCTCCGAGAGGAAGATGGCGTTCGACTTCGCAATGCCGGCGGCAAAGGCGTTGACGAGGATGTTGCCGTTGTAGCGGGCGTCGAATTCGACCTCACCGCCGACCGTCGGCACGCCGAAGGAATTGCCGTAGCCGCCGACGCCGGAGACGACGCCGGAGACGAGGTGGCGGGTCTTCGGATGATCCGGCTCCCCGAAGCGCAGCGCGTTCATCGCGGCGATCGGGCGCGCACCCATGGTGAAGACGTCGCGCAGGATGCCGCCGACGCCGGTCGCAGCCCCCTGATAGGGCTCGATATAAGAGGGGTGGTTGTGGCTCTCCATCTTGAAGACGACGCAATCGCCGTCATCGATATCGACCACGCCGGCATTTTCGCCCGGACCCTGGATGACGCGGGGGCCCTTGGTCGGCAGCGTGCGCAGCCATTTCTTCGAGGATTTGTAGGAGCAGTGCTCGTTCCACATGGCCGAGAAGATGCCGAGCTCGGTAAACGTCGGTTCGCGGCCGATCAGATCCAGAATGCGCTGGTACTCGTCGGGCTTCAGGCCATGGCTCGCAATGAGTTCCGGCGTGATCGGGATGGTGTTTGGAATGGTCATGAGCTCTCGGAAGTCCCTGCCTTAGAGCAATCCAGCAAAAGTGCGCAGCGGTTTTGCGTCCGGAATTGCGTGAAAAGAAAGAGATAGAGCATCTCCGTGATTCGAAGAAAAACGGAGATGCTCTAGCGCGTTTTCCGCTCTTTAACCTATGTAGCGACGGCGCGCGACAGGAAAATGCCCGCCGTCAACAGCGGGTCGGCAACTTCTTCCGCACGATGAAAAAAGCGGTCGCTGCCTAGAATTTGTAGCCGATCTGCAGACCGGCGCGTGTCATGCCGTCGTTCGGCCCATCGCAGAGGTTGGCATGCGAGGAATGGGCGATCTGGGCCATGACGTTCCAGTGCGCGTTGAAACGATAGCCGGCGCCCAGATATTCGTGGAAGAGGACGCGACAGCCGAGTTCCGGACCGTCATCATCACCCTCGAGATCGCCGGTATGAATGACGCCGCCGAAGCCGGCTTCGGCAAAAAGCTTCTCGTTGAAATCGACCGTCCAAGTGAAACCGGTGAAGAATTGGGTGGCCTCGCCTGACGTGCCGATCGAGGTGCCGAGATGCACACGAGGATGCAGCAGCTGTTGCTGCCAGCCGACTGCCATATCGTAGCCGAAGGGATCGAAGAGAGCGGTAATTTCCGGAAAGACGCCGTCTTCTCTGGAATGGCCCGATTGTACCGAGGTCGAGACGCCGAAGCGCAATTCATCGAATATCTGCTCGCCGGCAGTTGCCGAGCTCGCAACCGGGATGGCGGCTGCCGCTGCCAATGATGCCATACCCAAAAAACGCAACGCGATCTTTCCGAAGTCGACCCTCATTTGCTGTCCTTTGATTCGCGTCAGACGGGAACAGCAAAGAGGTAACATGGAGGTTGAGTCGGTATAGCGCTCCGAATAGGCTCCGGCGTTTTTTCCGATTTATGGCGTGTATTTGCAACACGTCATATTTCGCCATCATAGGCGGAGCCGCCATTTTCCAGCAGACGGCGCAGGATCATCAGGCCCGAGATCAGTTCCTGCCCCGTCTTCGGCGAGGAAAAGCCGATCCGAACGCGATGATAGGGTCTCTCTCCGCGCGCCGCCTTGAACTCGTCCTCGTCGTCGACGAGCACGCCGTCGCGGAAGGCGGCATTCTTGAAGGTGCCCGACATCCAGGGTTCCGGCAGTTTCAGCCAGAGGAACGGCGCGTGTATGTGCGATTCGAAATCGAAGCCCTGCAACTGCTCGCGGGCGAGCCGGACGCGCCGGGAGAGTTCCTCGACACTTGCCTTGCGAATCTCGTGCGCCATGCCGCTTTCGACGAGGCGCGCACAGGTCTCAGCCAGGATGAAGGGCAGGCCGCCGGTGATCATCCTATGCGTCACCTTGATGCGCTGGGCAAAATGCGGCGGGCAGGCGACCCAGCCGCCGCGCACGCCGGCGGCGACCGATTTCGACAGCCCGTTGACGAGGAAGGTGCGATCGGGCGCGATCGAGGCCAGCAGCGGCGTATCGTCGTCGGCCATGCCGCCGTAGAGGTCGTCCTCGATCAGCCAGACACTGTGTTTCCTGGCGATTGCGGCGATGGCCGCGCGCCGTTCATACGGCATGATCGCCAGCGTCGGATTGTGGACGGTCGGCATCAGGAAGGCGATCTTCGGATGCTGCTGCTGACAGAGCCGCTCGAAATCCTCGGGGATCACACCGAGCTCATCGGAATCGACCGTCAGCGTGCGGCGGCCGAGCAGGCGGGCGCTGCGGCTGACCTGGGTATAGGTGAGATCCTCGAAGACAATCTTGTCGCCCGGCGCCGAGACGGCGGCGATGACGGCGATTGCTGCCGCATGGGCGCCGAGCGTCGGCACGATGTTTTCGACCTCCGGCGTCCAGCCGCTGCGAGCAAGCCACAGGCGGCCGGCCTCGAACCAGTTGCGCGGGAAGCTCCGGGAATAGGAGGAAATTTCGGCAAGATGCTGCTCGCCGATCTCGGCGAGGATGCCAGCGATGATCTTGCCCTGGCCGAGATCGGGAGCGGCTGTCGTGTCGAAGCGGATCTTGTTGGCCGGCGCATCCTGGATGCGGGTGCCGCCGAGCGAGACGGTCAGCGGATCGATCTGTTCCCCGGGCGGCGTTTCGGAGCGGTTCAGCACATAGGTGCCGCGCCCCACTTCGCCGGCGACCAGGCCGCGCTCATGCACCAGCGCATAGGCGCGGCCGATCGTGCCGATCGTCACGCCGATATCGTAGGCGAGGTTGCGCTGCGGCGGCAACTTGCTGCCGGCGGGCAGGGCGCCGCTTGATATGGCGGATTCGATGCTGTCGGCAAGCCGGAGATAGACCGGCCCGGAACCGCGGGAAATATCGGGAAGCCAATTTGTCATGGTGACAATTGTATATATTGGCACATTGTACCCGTCAAGCGTATGAGTCAATTCCAATGGCAAACCGAGAGGATTTCTGGAATGTCTGCCTTGCCTGAGATCAAAATGCCAATTGTACCGATTGTCTCTTGCGATGACAGGAGACAAATCATCCTCCGCGACGCGCCCGCCGAGGCGACGACGCGTTTGGAGCGAATCTGGTCCGCCATTCTTCTCTGGCATCAAAAGCGGGAAGGCCGGCGCGCGCTGAGAGGCCTGACGGCGACCGAACTCAAGGATATCGGTGTGTCGCAATCCGATGCCGCGCGCGAAGTCGGCAAGTCATTTTTCTGGGACTGATCATGCTTTCGGGCTGCCGCATCATTCCTTAAATCGGAAGCGATTTCAGGGTCATATGCAGCATTCAAAGCGTTGCAGAGCCCTTCGCGCGTCTGAAAAGACGCGTGGCGCTGTCATCGCCGCGATCAGCTGCAGGCCTTGTTGCCGCCGGACCAGCGATTGACGTCGGTGGTGATGCGGCCGGCGACCGGTTCCTGCATCATCGGACCGAAGGCCTGCAGGCGCGAAGGGCTTCCCTCAGCCTGGACGACGAGCAGCGGCCGGCTTTCCGGGCTGCCCTTGTGGACGAGCAGGATGCGTGGACGGCCTGAAAAGGAATTGAGCTCCGGCGCGAGCTTGTAGGCTGCAAAGGCCGGATCGCCCGACTTGAACCAGCAGGCATTGGCGCCAAGCGCCACGCGTTCCATCGTCGGCAGTGCGGCGCGGTTCGGGCCTGTCGGCGCCGGCGTCTGGCAGGCTGCCACCATGGCTGCAAGAGCGGTCAACAGGGCGGCGTTTGCGACGGAGAGGCGAGGGCGCATCGATTGCTCCAGATCCGAAAAGAAGGATTTTCGTGTGCCGAGGTTCAGGCGGCGATGACGTCGAGCGCCGAGGCGAAGAGACCGCGGCCGTCCGAACCGCCGTGGGCGGCCTCGATCAGGTTCTCGGGATGCGGCATCATGCCGAGCACGTTGCCCTTTTCGTTCATGACGGCGGCAATATCATTGATCGAGCCGTTCGGGTTGGTGCCTTCGGCATAACGGAACACCACCTGGCCATTGCCTTCGATCGCAGCCAGCGTCGCATCGTCGGCGAAATAATTGCCGTCATGATGGGCGACCGGGCAGCGAATGACCTGGCCTTGCGCATAGGCGCGGGTGAAATCCGTCTCGGCATTGACGACTTCGAGCTTGATCTCGCGGCAGACGAATTTCAGCGAGGAATTGCGCATCAGCGCGCCGGGCAGCAGGCCGGCCTCGACGAGGATCTGGAAGCCGTTGCAGACGCCGAGGACTTTCACGCCTTTTGAAGCCTTGTCGATGATCGCCTGCATGACCGGCATGCGGGCTGCGATCGCGCCGCAGCGGAGATAATCGCCATAAGAAAAGCCGCCGGGGATGACGATCAGGTCGACATCGGGGATCTGGGTTTCCGTCTGCCAGATCGTCACCGGTGGCTGGCCGGAGATCTTGGTCAAGGCGGCGATCATGTCGCGGTCGCGGTTGAGGCCCGGAAGTTGAACGACGGCTGATTTCATGGGGTCCCTGCGTTTCGCGAAAGATATTGAACTGGAACGCTTTCGGCGAGCCATACTCCATTGTCGGAGACAAAGAAAGAATGACCCTCGGAAAACATGCGGGCCGCGTCGACACGCAGGATGATATGTTCACCCTTGCGGCGCATTGCGACAATTTTCGCCGTTTCGACATCCGCCGACAGATGAACGTGGTGCCGCTGCATTTTCTTCAAGCCTTCGCGCTCGATCGACTGCCAGTTCGTCAGAGACGTGCCGTGAAAAAGAGCGGCGGGCGGTTCGACCTGGTTCAATGCAAGATCGACCTCGAGGCTATGACCTTGGTTTGCACGAATTCTGTTATCGGCGAGGCTGAAGCGCTTCTTTGGATTGTTTTCGACGATCTCGATAATATCAGCGCGGGAAACATCGTATTTCGACGCCAACGCTTTTTCGAGCTCATCAAACGACACCCAACCCTCGCTATCAAGCGTCAAGCCCGCAGCATCAGGCGCATGACGCAAAACATAGCTCATATATTTCGAGACTTCCGTCTCCAGCTTTGCTTTCATCATGACGCCAAATCCTCAAAGTCCGCCAGACGACGGGTCTGTGATCATCAGTCGATCGCGATTGCGTAGTTCTCGATCACCGTGTTGGCGAGCAGTTTTTCGCACATGGCCTTGAGGTCGGCCTCAGCCTTGCCTTTGTCGGCGCCTTCCAGCTCGAGGTCGAAGACCTTGCCCTGTCTTACATGGCCGACGCCCGAGAAGCCGAGGGCACTGAGCGCACCCTCGATAGCCTTGCCCTGCGGATCGAGAACGCCGTTTTTCAGCGTGACGGTGACACGAGCCTTGATCACTTTGTCTTTCCTGCCTTACTTGACGAGAACCGGGCCGGTGCCGCGCACAGGCTCGTTTTCATTGATGATGCCGAGACGGCGCGCGACTTCGGAATAGGCTTCGAGCAACCCGCCAAGGTCGCGGCGGAAGCGGTCCTTGTCCATCTTCTCATGGGTTTCGATATCCCAGAGCCGGCAGCTGTCCGGCGAGATCTCGTCGGCGAGGATGATGCGCATCATATCGCCTTCGAAGAGACGGCCGCATTCGATCTTGAAATCGACGAGCTGGATGCCGACGCCGAGGAAGAGGCCGGTCATGAAGTCGTTGACGCGAATGGCAAGCGCCATGATGTCATCGAGTTCGGCGGGGTTTGCCCAGCCGAAGGCGGTGATGTGCTCTTCGGAGACCATCGGATCGTCGAGCGCGTCGGACTTGTAATAGAATTCGATGATCGAGCGCGGCAGCACGACGCCTTCGTCGATGCCGAGGCGCTTGGCGAGAGAACCGGCCGCGACATTGCGCACGACGATCTCCAGCGGGATCATCTCCACTTCCTTGATCAACTGCTCGCGCATGTTGAGCCGGCGGATGAAATGAGTGGGAATGCCGATCTTGTTCAGATGGCTGAAGATATATTCGCAGATGCGGTTGTTGAGGACGCCCTTGCCATCGATGACTTCGTGTTTCTTCTTGTTGAAGGCAGTGGCATCGTCCTTGAAGAACTGGATCAAAGTGCCCGGTTCCGGGCCCTCATACAGAATCTTTGCCTTGCCCTCGTAGATACGGCGGCGACGGTTCATCGTGGTCATTCTCTGTTGTTGGCGCTCTTGGGATAGCGCGAGTGGATCGATCTCGTGGCGTCCCCTTAAAGGAAAAGAGATGGTTTCACAATCCGCCTGTCGCTCCTTCCCCGGTTTCAAGATTCTGTGGCCCCGGTTTCCGGATTTCGCGGCCTTGGTTTCCAATTTTACGGAATACCACCAAGAGAATCGAATGAATTCGCAAGACGAGTTTAGCGCCTTTTCCTCTACGGAGGAATGAAGGCGAAATGGCGGGCCGCTTATGCAGGTTTTTATTTGGCGGCTCTGCTTGGCAGCGCGCGGCGAAGCTGCGCCTGCAAGGCGCGAGCGGCGATTTGCCCGTGGCGCCAACTTCCGGCGCGGATGAAGGAGGGGATCTGCATGGCCGGCATCGGCCGGGCGAGCGCGTAGCCCTGCAGCGTGTCACAGTCGAGTTCTTCGAGAATGCGAATATGCTCCGCCGTTTCGACGCCCTCGGCGATGACGAGGATGTTCAGCGAGCGGCCGATATCGATGATCGAGCCGACGAGTTTGCGCTGCTCGGACGATTGCGGCAGCATGCGGATCAACTCGCGGTCGATCTTCAGCGTCTTCGGGCTCAAACGCAGCAGGCTGACGATCGAGGCATGACCGGTGCCGAAATCGTCGATCTGGATGTCGATGCCGAGCTTGCGCAGCTTTTTCAGGTTGGCGGCCACCGCCTCGTCGCAATCGTCGAGCGAGATCGATTCCAGCAGCTCGAAGGAGAACGTGCCGGGCTCGATCTTCAAGGCGCGGAGCTTCTTGCCGAGATCGGGATCGGCGAGCCGCCTGGCGGAGACGTTGACCGATATCTTCGGGATCGGCAGCCCGTCCTTGAGCCACACCTTCCGGTCGGCAATGGCGCGCTCCAGGATCAGGGCGTCGATGGTCGAGACGACGTCGAGATCCTCGGCGATGTCGAGGAAGCGGTCGGGCGTAAGCAGCCCGTGCACCGGGTGCTGCCAGCGGGCAAGTGTTTCGACGCCTGCGACATCGAGCGTGCGGGCATCGAACTGCAACTGATAGAAGGGTACGAATTCATTGCGTTCGAGGCCGATCAGGATCTCGTCGGCAAGGTGCTTGGCGGAGATGATGTCGCGGCGGGCAGAGGCCGAGAAGAATTCGAAGCGGTTGCGGCCCAGGCCCTTGGCACGGTAGAGGGCGATATCGGCGTCGAGCAGCATCTGCTTGGCGTCGAGCTTCGGTCCGCTGTCGATGGCGATGCCGATGCTGGCGCCGAAACGGCAATCGTGCCCCTCATATCTGACGGGTTTGCGCAATTCGCGGATGACACGTTCGGCAAGGCTGGCGATCTTCTTCGATGCGGGATCGACAATGCAGAGGATGACGAATTCGTCGCCGCCGATGCGGGCCACGAAATCGACGGCGCGGACGGACGTTCTCAGCACGCTTGCGACATGCTGCAGCATGGCGTCGCCAGCCCGGTGGCCGAGCGTGTCGTTGATCTGCTTGAAGCGGTCGAGATCGATATGCAGGATCGCCAGCGCCAGGCCCTTGGCCCGGCATTCCGCCGCACGCTCGTCCAGCATCTTGTCGAGATAGCGGCGGTTCGGCAGGCCGGTGAGGTAATCGTGCAGCGCCAGGTGCTCGATGCTCTCCTTGGCGGTTTCGAGCTCGCGGTTGCGCGCCTCGGCCAGATCCTTGGCGCGCTGCAGCTCGTTGCGGAGCGCCACTTCCTCGGTGACGTCCCAGTTGGCGCCGATCAGCTTGCGGTGGCCGTTGCCGTCGATAAAGAAGGCCGAGCGGGCGCGGATGACGCGTTCGGCGCCGTCGCCGCGGATGATGCGGTATTCCTGCTGGAAATCACTGCCGCTTTCGACGCTGCGGTCGGACAAGCCAAGCACGCGCTCTCGGTCGTCTGGATGCAGGCTTTTCGCCCAGACGTCGCCGCCGATCTGACGCGAGGCACCCTGCAGCCCGTAGATGGCGATGAGGCGGTCGTCCCATTCGACGGTATCATGCTCGATATCGGCCTCGAAGACGCCGATGCGGGAAACCTCCAGCGCCAGATCGAGCCGGCGCGACAAACGCGACAGCGTCTCCTCGGCTTCCTTGCGGGCGGTGATATCCGTATCCGTGCCGATGATGCGCGTCGGCACGCCGTTCTCGTCCCATTCGACGCAGGCGCCGCGACACTCGATCCACACCCAGTGGCCGTCCTTGTGGCGCTCGCGATATTCGAAGACCTGGTAATTTGGATCGCCGGCGTTCTGCCGGTCGATTGCATGGACGACGAAATCGCGATCGTCGGGATGAACGAGCTGCAGCCAGGCCTCGTAATCGCCGTCCGCTTCCTCGTCGGGCGCCATGCCGCGGATGGTTTTCCACGTCGGCGAGTAATATTTCCGGTCGAGACGGTAATTGTGATCCCATACGCCGAGGCCAGAGCCGACGAGCGCATAATTCCAGCGGCTCTCCCGCTCGGTGAGGTCGGAATCGTCTGTTGTCCCATTGCCGATGCCTGCCTCAACCGATGCAGCATCGCCATGCGGATCACCGGCCTCTGTATGGGCTTTCTTCACGGGCATTCTCGCTTATGTCACCTCGGCGCAGTCTGCTGTCATTCCATTAAGAAAGACTTAGAAAGCACCTGCTCAACAAGCGAGGCGGCGTCTTTTCCGCGATCAGGCGGAGAGCCGGCCGAGGAACTGGGCAAAGACCATCGTGCCTTCGGGCCAGGGGCCGTGACCGGAATCGGCATTGATATGGCCGGCCTCGCCGGCATCGACGAGGAAGGAGCCCCAACTGCCGGCGACATCGTCGGCATGTTCGTAGCTGCCGAACGGATCGTTGCGGCTGGCGACCGTAATCGACGGAAAGGGCAGCGGATCGCGTGGATAGGGGCCGAAGGTCATCAGGTGCTTCGGGCGGATGTCGGGATTGGCGACATCGGGCGGGGCGACGAGGAAAGCGCCCGCCACCCGGTTGCGGAAATGCGGGATGGCATGGATCACGGAGGGCACGCCCAGCGAATGGGCGACGAGAACGACCGGACGGGTCGAGGCGTTCACCTCCTCGGCGATGCGGGCGATCCAGTCCTCGCGGACCGGCTTCGTCCATTCGGCCTGTTCGACGCGCCGCGCCGTGCTGAGTTTTGCCTCCCAGCGGCTCTGCCAGTGGCTCGGGCCGGAATTGGTGTAACCGGGGATGATGAGGATATCTGCGTCTGAGGCTTTCATGATGCCGCCGATGTGAGAAAGCTGGTCCAAGATGTCAAGAGGGGGATGTCAAGGGAGGGAGCGACACGGGTTCTGAAAGTTGCTATATTCCTCCAGTGCCGGTTGCGGAATTCGTATCGGCTTGCCCGCCGATGCTGTCCGCCGCCGATCAGGTCTCGGCTGAGGAGGAGAAAGCCATGGCGGCATTTCACGTCATGACGGGTGCAAGCGAAAGCTTAGCGCGGCCCGTCGTCAATCGCATCGGTATCGCCGACGTCTTCGACGCGCTGAAGCGCGGATACGACGATTTCATGGAGAAACCGTCCCACTATGTTTTCCTGTGCCTGATGTACCCGATCGCCGGCGTCTTCCTGACGCTGTGGACCTCGGGTGCCAACCTTTTGCCGATGGTCTTCCCGCTGATGGCGGGTTTCGTGCTGATCGGCCCGATCGCAGCGATTGGCCTCTATGAGATCAGCCGCCGGCGCGAGGCCGGCCTCGACGCGTCCTGGAGGCATGCGCTCGACGTGCGCCATTCGCCGGCACTGCCGTCGATCGTGGCGGTCGGGCTGATGCTCTGCGGCCTCTTCGTCGTCTGGTTGGTGACGGCGCAGACGCTCTATAGCAACCTGCTCGGCGAGGTCTTTCCGCGCAGCATGGGGGATTTCTTCCGCCAGGTCTTCGGCACGTCAGAGGGTATGCAGTTGATCATCTGGGGCAATCTCATCGGATTCGTCTTTGCGCTCGTCGTGCTGGCGATGACCGTCATCACCTTTCCGCTGCTGCTCGACCGCGATGTCGGGGCAGTCGCCGCCGTCACGGCGTCGATCCGCGCGACGATTCTCAATCCGGTGCCGGTGCTGCTCTGGGGCCTGATCGTCGCCGCGCTGCTCGTCATCGGCACGATCCCAGTCTTTGCCGGGCTTGCGCTCGTCATCCCGATCCTCGGCCATGCGACCTGGCATCTCTATCGCAAGCTGATTGCGCGGGAAGGGGAAGTCACAGCATAACCACGGCCTAGTCTGCGGGGAATTCCGGAGATCCCTGGGGGGAATCTAGGACCCCCGCGGGAATCTGGGATACCCCCGGGAACCTCGATCCTGCCTCGGAGTTTGTTTAGCCGAGAGCATGATGTCGTCGACATCATGCTCTCGGGATTTCGAGGAGGATTTTGAGGTGACGATGAAGCATCTGTTTGCCCACTTCGCAACCAAGGTATCGGAATGGGCGGGCAAGCCTGTCATCTTCATCCTGGCACTGATTGCCGTCGTTATCTGGGCGGCACTCGGCCCCTTCTTCGACTATTCGGAAACCTGGCAGCTGGTCATCAATACCGGCACGACGATCGTCACTTTCCTGATGGTCTTCGTGCTGCAGAACGCCCAAACGCGCGACACCAGGGCGATTCAGGCAAAGCTCAACGAAATCATCCTGACCAGCCATGCCGAGAACCGTTTCATCGGCATCGAGAATCTCGACGAGGAAGAACTGAAACGTCTCGACGAGCTGGTCGCGAAGGCCGCAAAGGGCAGGGGTGAGAGGGAGGCTTGCAGGACATCGGACTCAACCGAAGCAGCGAATGCGGCGCCGTCGAAAAAGGCGGAGGTGCGCAAACGACGGGTTTCAGCCAAGCCGGTGAAGCAGAGGTAGAGATCGGTCGGCTATTTTTATCAGGCTTATCTTTCCTGCATCGCTTCCGATCCGATCTCCGCTAACGCAAGAGATATTCAAGGATGCGCCGGCTGCCAGTCTTGACTTCAACGGTGACGGACATGCCCGGCGAAAGCGCCAAGCCCAATGCTTCGGCAGTGAAGTCGCCGGGGGATAAGCATCCAGGCCTGACAAAGCTCCCTAAACCCTGTCAGTCAACGACAGTTACACGGGCAGTGATCTCCCAAACCCCAGCCTCAGACTCGCTCGACTCTCGCAACTTGATTTTATCGGATCCAGTGAACTTGGCGCCTGGCGTATAGTAGACCACAGCTCCCTCGACCTTGCGGCCATTGCATTTGAAGCGGGGATTGCTTCGCTTGAAAATCGGAAACACCTTTTCATGGGCGATTTGAATCTCTCCATGTTTGCCGCCGTCCAGAATCTTTAGACGCGGCACAGCGGCCAAGCTGCAGTCGGGATTCACAAATGACGATTGATAAATGATGGTTCGACTGCCGGAGATGACTGTAGCGGAAGTATTTACCTTTTTGATCTCCTGCGCTTGGGCATGTCCCCCGGCAATGAGAAGAAGGGCCGAACCCAAAAGTCCGTATCGGATGTTCATGGAATTCTCACCAGTATTGAAATTGGGTTCCGGGGCAGGCGGCATCATAAGATTACGATACCGGCCGCCAACGCAGCATGACTATTCGACAACCGTAATATTCAGCACCCCTTCGGTGACAATGCCGTTTTTATCGGACGTGCGAATTACAATTCTGTCCTTGCCGACAAAGCCCTTGTCAGATGTATAGTACCCTACCGTGGTAGGTACCTTTGTGCCATTGCACTTCTTATATTCACCCTTGCCATGGGGGAACGCGAGTTCGCGCAGGCTCTCCACCTTGCCATGTTTTGGGGCCTCGCGGATGCGGACCTCGGGTACAACTTTCGCGCTACAGTCGGGGTTGAGGCTGAAGGCAACGCCAATCTTGGTGCGCTCGCCGCTCGCCACGCTGATATTCCTTTGGTAGTGCGACAATCCATCCGGACCGGTCGTCGTGCAACTCGCCAATGCTGCACTGGCGCACATCGTGGCAACCGACAGAATGAATGCTTTCTTCATGAGAACCTCTGTTGTCATTGTTGATATTGTGTTTTGGGCGGCACGCATCACCGCGTCAGCGGCTGAAATCCGGTCATAGCGAATTGTGAAGCAGGGGGCGACTTTCACCTCTCATCAAATCCAAAAACGCGAAATGCGTCGGCCGGGCGTGGGGATATCATCATCACTGAGATCCAAAGCGCTACTTCCGAAGCAGGCGTCGAGCTTATCGCTCGCTTCCATCGATAAACACCGATCTCAAGCCCGCTTACGCTCCTCCAAACACGCGCCGGAAGATCGTGTCGACGTGTTTCGTGTGGTAGCCGAGGTCGAATTTTTCGCGGATGTCTTCCTCCGAGAGGGCAGCGCGGACTTCGGCATCGGCGAGCAGCTCTTCCAGGAAATCCTTGCCCTGTTCCCAGACCTTCATGGCGTTGCGCTGGACCAGCCGATAGGCGTCCTCGCGGGAGGTGCCGGCCTGGGTCAGTGCCAGCAGGACGCGCTGCGAATGGACGAGGCCGCGGAACTTGTTGAGATTCTTTTCCATGTTCTCGGGATAGACCAGCAGCTTTTCGATGACGCCGGCCAGCCGCGACAGGGCGAAGTCCAGCGTCACGGTGGCATCGGGGCCGATCATGCGCTCGACAGAGGAATGCGAGATATCGCGCTCGTGCCAGAGGGCGACGTTTTCCATCGCCGGCATGGCGTAGGAACGGACCATGCGGGCAAGGCCGGTCAGGTTTTCGGTCAGAACCGGGTTGCGCTTGTGCGGCATGGCCGAGGAGCCCTTCTGGCCGGGCGAGAAATATTCCTCGGCTTCCAGCACCTCGGTGCGCTGCAGGTGGCGGATCTCGGTTGCCAGCCGCTCGATCGACGAGGCGACCACGCCGAGGGTGGCGAAATACATGGCGTGGCGGTCACGCGGGATGACCTGCGTCGAGACCGGCTCGGCCTTCAGGCCGAGGGCCTCGGCGACATGTTCCTCGACGCGCGGATCGATATTGGCGAAGGTGCCGACGGCGCCCGATATGGCGCAGGTCGCGACTTCCTCGCGGGCGGCGACGAGGCGCTGGCGGCAGCGCTCGAATTCGGCATAGGCGAGCGCCAGCTTGACGCCGAAGGTGGTGGGCTCGGCATGGATGCCGTGCGAACGGCCGATGGTGACGGTGTCCTTATGTTCGAAGGCGCGGCTTTTCAGCGCCTCGAGCAGCCGGTCGATATCGGCAAGCAGGATGTCGGTGGCGCGGACCAGCTGGACGTTAAAGCAGGTATCGAGCACGTCGGACGAGGTCATGCCCTGGTGGACGAAACGCGCATCCGGGCCGACGATCTCGGCGAGATGGGTGAGGAAAGCGATGACGTCGTGTTTGGTGACGGCCTCGATCTCATCGATGCGGTCGACGTCGAAGGTGGCCGCGCCGCCTTTCTCCCAGATCGTCTTTGCCGCCGATTTCGGGATGACGCCAAGTTCGGCCAGCGCGTCGCAGGCATGCGCCTCGATCTCGAACCAGATGCGGAACTTGGTTTCGGGAGACCAGATGGCGACCATTTCAGGCCGGGAATAACGCGGGATCATGGGCGGCTGCCTTCACTTCAAGAGGTTGAGCGTTTAAGACGCAATTCCGGACGCAAAACCGCTGCACACTTTTGCTGGAATTGCTTTAGCGCCCCTGTAGCAAAGACGGGCGGCAATCTCAACGCATGCGTTTGGCAAGATGATAGCTGCTTGCGACAAGACAGACGAGGCCAAGCGGCAGGAAGAGACGCAGGCCGATCACCAGGAACTGATAGACTGCGCTGATACTGGTGAAGACGAACTGGAAAGCCCAGACGATACTGCCGAAGGGCGCATGCCAGCGCGCATAGAACATCCGGTATTCCATGGCGAAGAGGAAGGCGGTCATCAAGATCGTGGCCGCTGTCAGCGTCACGAAAAAAGCGGCAAAACGCGTTTCCAGCGGCCTGTCAAAGGCGAGGTAGCGGGCGACCGGCAGGGCGAACGGCCAGGCGAACAGGCCGCCGGCGAAATAGAGTGCGGCGATCTCGGCAAGGCGGCTCGTCTGCAGGCCGTTGCGCAGGTAAAGGCCGAGCATGGCGGCGGCAAGCATCTGCATGCCCCAAAGCAACGCGCCGGCAATCAAATCGGGGTAGGACGGCCGTGCAGCTCTTAGACGATCCATCCGGGGGCGATCCGTCCTCGGGCGATCCATGCTCAGGGATGAACCGGAACGGCGATCCAGCGTCCGTTCCTGTCGGCATCGAAGGCCAGGACGAGGGCGATGTGAACCTGGTTTCCGGCTTCCGGCTGATAGACCACGGCGCCGCCGATCCGGTATTCGACGGAACATACGCGCTCGGCCGGAACTGCGGTGGCCTGGCGCGCTGCCTGCCGGTTCGGAGCGCCTTCCTTCTCGATCATCTGCAGGCTGAAGCCGATGACGCGCTTGTCGACTGCAGCGCAATCCTTCGGCGTCGGCACCGGCATCTCGCCGAGCGAGAGCGTATAAGGCGATTTCGGCGGACCGTCGGTCGCAAGCGTCGTGTAGCGGATCGTCTTCGAAGGCGAGCCGAGTTCAGTCGGCGGATTGAAGGCGGCGATCAGGCCGGGATTGGTCAGGAGATCATATTTATCCATCTGGCTGCGCGCCGCCGTCAGGTTCTGCCGCCGCGCCTTGGAGAGATTGGCGTCCTTATCGGTCAACTCGGTATGGAAGGGCGTGCCCTCGAGATAGTGGCCGTCTTCGGTATCGATGAAATAGGTGTTGGAGTAGGGAAGGTTGCCGCTCTCCTCGATGCCGAATTCCTGAAATCCGAAGACCTTGCCGTCGGCGGAAAAGCCGATCGGCTGGATATTGGCGATGTCACCGGCAAGTGACGGGCCGGGCAGGCCGGCAAATGCAGCAGCAAGCATGCCACCAATGATCAGACGTTTGTTCATGCTCGTGCCCCTTCGGCTGCCTGACGCAGATCGGCGACAGTCCGGCGATAATCCTCGACCGTATCGCCCTTGAAAATTGCCGAGCCGGCGACGAGAACGTTGCCGCCCGCCCGCGCGATATCAGGCGCCGTTTCCACCGTGACGCCGCCGTCGACCTCGAGTTCGATCGGCCGATCACCGATCAGTGACTTCGCCGCCGCGATCTTCTTCGCCATCGCCGGAATGAATTTCTGTCCGCCGAATCCGGGATTGACCGACATGATCAGGATGAGATCGACATCGTCGAGCACGTTCTCGATGGCGCTGAGCGGTGTCGCCGGATTGATCGTCACGCCGACCTTCTTGCCGAGATTGCGGATGGTCTGCAGCGAGCGGTGCAGATGCGGTCCGGCTTCGGCATGGACGGTGATACGGTCGCAGCCGGCCTTGGCGAAGGCTTCGAGATAATCGTCGACCGGCGAGATCATCAGGTGGCAGTCGAAGGTGGCTGATGTATAGGAGCGCAGCGACTTGATGACATCCGGGCCGAAGGAGATGTTCGGCACGAAATGGCCGTCCATGACGTCGAGATGGATCCAGTCGGCGCCGGCGGCCGTCACGTCGCGCACCTCCTCGCCGAGCCTGGCGAAATCCGCTGCGAGGATCGAGGGGGCAATGCGAATGGGCAGCGTCATCAAATCTTACTCCGTATGGGCCGCCATTTGAGCGCGGGGCCCGAATTCAAGGCTGGCGCGCCGCTCATTGCGTCGGCGCGGCAGGTGGAAAAAAGCCGTTGCCCCGCCATTCGAGCAGGCGGTAGGGGTTTTGCGAAAGTTCATGCGCGCCGGTGAAGGCGATAGCGCCGACCGGCGTCTGGAATGTCGTGCCGAGAAGCATCTCCTGAAGGGGCTTGCCCGCCGCAGCGGCGGCTTGCCCGGCCTGTCCGGCAATGAGGGCCGCGGCCAGCGACGGCAGGACATAACCTTCCGGCTCGATGCCTTTGGCGCGCAGCGCGTCGGCCGCAGCCGTGCCTTCCGGCAGGATGGTGTATTCGGGCAGGGCGACGGCGCGTACGCCTTCATTCAGCGGCAGCGGCTGGTCGGCGGCGCGCATGGCATCGCCGCCGAGGATGGAAAGCTGGATGTTCTCTGCCTTGGCGTCGCGGGCGATGACGGCGACGTCGTTGCGGTCGCCGCCGATAAAGACCCTGGTGGCGCCGGCTCGTTTCAGGCGGCGGACGAGGGCAATCTGCTGTTCCTGTCCCGGCCGGTAGGTGTCGGTAAAGACCGGCTTCAGGCCGTTCTGCTCCAGCGCATTGCGCACCGCTTCCGTCAGTTCGCGGCCATGAATGGTGCCGTCCTCGATCAGGGCGATCGGATCGGCGGCCCAGTCCTTCAGGATCACCTCGATGACCTTTGCCGCCTCGGCACCGTCGGCGGGCGCCGCCCGGAAAAGCGGCCAGCCGTTCTTCAGCGCATCCTCCATGAGGATGCGGGAGCGCACCGAGACGGTGATCGCCGGAATATTGGCGTCCTTCAGCTTCGGCAGCGCACCTTCCAGCGTCTCGCTGCAGAGAAAGCCGACCGCGACCTGCACCTTGGCATTGACAAGCGCATCGGCGACCGCGGCACCACTATTGTCCTCGCAGGTCTCGTTGATGGCGACGAGGGTATTTCCGGACTGCTGGATCTCGAAACCGGCGCCGGCGGCAATCTGGGCGCCGAGGAGGGCGAGCGGTCCGTTCTGAGGGGCGACGACACCGATCGTCACGCCGGCCGCATGGCTTTCAGCCGCCGCTCCCAGCAGCACCAGAAAGGCTGCTATGCCACGCAGGTTGATCATGAAAGGCGGAGATCCCTAGCCATCGTCCATGCCCTTTTATCCGCAAGGCCGCGATCGTCAAAGAAAAACAAGCGCAACACAGCGCTTTTCACCGGTCCTATTGTAGAAAAGGTAACCGATGCTCGCCATATTGGCGCGATAGCAAGTCGATCAGAGCAAGTCGATCAAGGCAGAATAAGCGCGTACGGGAGAAGCAGGTGTTGAACAGGCAGCATATCGACCCCGGCCTTTATCGCGATGCCATGAGCCGTTATGCCGGCCATGTGCAACTCGTGACGACGGCGATGGGCGAGCTGCGCCGCGGCGTCACCATCACCGCCGCCTGTTCGGTCTCGGACAATCCGGCCTCGGTGCTGATCTGCCTCAACAACACCAATCCGAAGAACGAGATCTTCTTCCGCAGCGGCATCTTCGCGCTGAACACGCTCGGCGCCCACCACCAGGGCGTAGCCGATGCCTTTTCCGGGCGCACGTCGCTTGCCAATGACGACCGTTTCGCCAGCGCCCGTTTCGATATGCTTGCCACCGGTGCGCCCGTGCTGGCCGACGCACTTGCCGCCTTCGATTGCCGGGTGATCGATATCAAGGAAATGCCGACGCACAATGTCATCTTCGGCGAGGTCGCGGCTGTCCGCTTCAGCGAAAAGCACCCGGCGCTCATCTATATGAACCGGGATTATCACGCGCTGTGATGAGAGCGCCGTGCGTCCTTTCGAAAGCATCTCGAGGGAATAGAGAATGGACAATGCCGGCATCGAGGAAATGTTTCAGGGGCTTGGCCCCGTCACGGTCAAGCGCATGTTCGGCGGCAAAGGCATCTATCATCTCGGGCGCATCATCGCGCTCGAAGTGCGCGACGAGATGCTGCTGAAGGCCGACGAGACGAGCGCCCCGGAATTTGCCGCTGCCGGCGCCACGCAATGGACCTATGAGGGCAAGAAGGGCAAGCCGGTAAAAATGCCCTATTGGTCGATCCCCGACGAGGCCTACGACGATCCCGATCTGATGGCGAAATGGGTGCGGCTTGCCTATGAGGCGTCGCTTCGCGCCGAATAGCTAGCCGCGTTCAGCGGGCGACAAGGCTGCGATGGCGGCTTTGGTGAAGGCCGACAGTGGCTCGGGTAGATCCGTCAGCGGAAACCAGCCGAAATCCGAAAGCTTGTCCGGTTCGGTCAGTTGCGGCTCGCCCTCGACGTCGCGAGCGAGATAGAGAATCGAGATCCAGTGTTGGCGATCGGCATCGATGATCTGCTCGGTCATGCCGATTCGTTCGATGCGGCCGATCGTCAGGCCGGTTTCCTCTTCGGCCTCACGGCGCGCGGCAGTCTCTGCCGGCTCCATGTGGTCTACTTTGCCGCCGACGATATTCCAATAGCCGGCTTCCGGTGCTCGCATGCGTTTGTAAAGAAGGATCCTGGCGTCGCGCAGAATCACCAGACCGACGCCGAGACCCGGAAAATCGAGACCGGGCCTGCCCATTGGAAGTTCAGACCTTGGCGCTGCCGGCGATCAGCATGAAGGCGGGGATATCGTCGCCGAATCCAACAGGGGTCGGGCCGTCGTCGTGGTCGCGATGGCGGCGGCGGTCGCGGCTGTCGTCGTTTGCCGGGTAAGGCCGACTATTGCGCGCATTGTTCTGCGGCTTCTGCTCTGCTTTGCGCTCGTTCTTCACGATGTCGGCCTTTACTGGTGCTGCTTCGATCACGTCTACGCCATTATCCTGTATGTCGTTATCAGATTTATGACTCGCAGCGGCGCGATTGCCGCGTCCGCGCCCACGATCCTTATCGCCATTCTCTCTCGGCGCACGATCTCGGCCTGCGCCATCTCTGGCGCCACGTTCGCGGCTGTTACGGCGCGGGCGTTCACTGTCCCGGCTGTCTTCTGCCGGCGGCGGCAGCGACGTCAGGTCACCGCTCAGCCATTCGACCTTTTCGCCGATCAGCTTCTCGATGGCGTCGACGAATTTGGTATCGCGCTTGGTGACCAAGGTGAAGGCGGCACCCGAGCGGCCGGCACGGCCGGTGCGGCCGATGCGGTGGACGTAATCCTCGGAATGGATCGGCACGTCGAAATTGAAGACGTGGCTGACATCGGGGATATCGAGGCCGCGGGCGGCTACGTCGGAGGCCACCAGAAGCTGGAGGTTGCCGTCACGGAAGCTTTGCAGCGTCATCGTGCGGGAACGCTGGTCCATGTCGCCATGCAGGGCGCCGACCGAAAAGCCGTGACGCTCGAGCGACCGGAAGAGATCGGCGACATCCTTCTTGCGGTTGCAGAAGACGATGGCGTTCTTGAGTTCGGTCTGGGCGCGGACGAGTTCGCGCAAGACGGCGCGCTTTTCGTAATCCTTGCCGTGCGAAGCGACGAAACGCTGCGTCACGGTCGCGGCGGCGGAAGCCGGCTTTGCAACCTCGATACGCTCGGGATTCTGCAGGAAGCGGTCGGCGAGCTTCTGGATCTCCGACGGCATGGTTGCCGAGAAGAAGAGAGTCTGGCGGGTGAACGGGATCATCTTGGCGATGCGTTCGATATCGGGGATGAAACCCATGTCGAGCATGCGGTCGGCCTCGTCGATGACGAGGATCTCGACGCCGCTCATCAGGAGCTTGCCGCGCTCGAAATGGTCGAGCAGGCGGCCGGGGGTGCAGATCAGCACATCGGCGCCGCGTTCGAGCTTGCGGTCCTGGTCCTCGAAGGAAACGCCGCCGATCAGAAGGGCGACGTTAAGGCGGTGGTTCTTGCCGTATTTCTCGAAATTCTCGGCGACCTGGGCGGCGAGTTCGCGCGTCGGTTCGAGAATCAGCGTGCGGGGCATGCGCGCACGCGCACGGCCCTTCTCCAGAAGCGACAGCATCGGCAGAACAAAGGATGCCGTCTTGCCAGTGCCGGTCTGCGCGATGCCGCAAATATCGCGGCGCTCGAGCGCAAACGGGATGGCGCCCGCCTGAATAGGCGTTGGGATCGTGTAGCCCGCGTCCGTAACAGCGGATAGCACTTTTTGGCTTAAGCCAAGGTCAGCAAATGTCGTCAAAGGGAAAACTGTTTCCATTCCGTTCGGCCGAGCTCTGAACGAGTCGGCGGGATTGCATGCCGCAATGCAGCGCGACATAGCCCCGAATGGCCGGCAAGTCAAGAAATAGAGACGCCGCACCCATTGCAGAGTGAAGCGTTGGTTACCGGGCAGGAGTTACTTGATATAGGTGGCGAGTTTAAGGCCGGCATTCATGAAATATACTGGATCGACGGCATGGCCGTCCTGGCGCACTTCATAATGCAGGTGCGTGCCGGTCGAGCGGCCAGTGCTGCCGGCAAGGCCGATGACGTCGTTGCGGTCGACCGTGTCGCCGACCTTGACCAGAACCTCCGACATATGCCCGTAGCGCGTCGAGATGCCGTTGCCGTGATCGACCTCGACCATGTTGCCGTAGCCGCCGGTCCATCCGGCCGAAATCACCTTGCCGGGCGCCGTCGGGCGGATCCTTTCGCCCGGCGAAAAGCGGAAGTCGATGCCGGAATGGAGCGCGAGGCGGCCGAGGAAGGGATCACGGCGATTGCCGAAGGGGCTGGTCACGTCCTTGCCGATAGCGGGATTGCGGAAGGGCAGGGATTCGGCGGTACTGCGCACCGCTTCGAGCCGGGTCAGCGCGCCGTCGAGCGCTGCCAGCGAATTGTTGAAGCCGTCGTTGCTTTCAGGCTCGACATAGGGGCCGCCGACGGCATCGTCGTCGTCTTTCCTGGCAGCGGTCTCGGGCATCGGAATCTTGAAGCGGGTCAGCACCGTCTCGATGGCGTTGGCGGCATTGCCGGCATCGCTCGTCAGCTGTTCGACACGGCTGCGCTGGTCCTGTTCGACATCTTTGAGCGACAGCGTCACCTTCGAAAAGATGCGGTCAGCCCGGTCGCCGACCGTGTCGGTGGCCGGCACATAGGCAAGCGTCGAATTGTCGGGCGTCGCATCGGCGGGCGCGCCGCTCGCCAGCTGTTTCTCGATTGCCTCGATGCCGCTCCCGGTGAGTGAAGCACGCTTATCCTTGGCATCGGGTGCATAGGACTGAACGGGTGAAGACGGCGTAGGCGGGGCGCCATCCTTTTCCGTCAGGCCGGAGCTTTCGGCGCGGTCGAGCAGATTGTCGAGCTTGCCATGGCGCGAGGTCAGCGCCATCTGCTGCTCCATCAGCTTGTCGACCTTGTCTTCCACCACCTGCTGGTCGAGAAGCTGGCGGGAGGTGATGCGGTCGACCTGCGCGCGGAGGGCGGCGATGCGGTCTTCATAATCGTGCTGCATGCGGGCCTGGCGGGCCATGGTGGCGCCGATCAGGTCGTCGCGCAGCACGAGATAGGACGTGGCCAGGAGGTAGCCGATCGAGAAAACGCCGACGAAGCAGAAGGCCAGTGCTGCCATCCACGGCCGGACCGTCATATGGCGGACCTTGTCGCCGCTTGCCAGGATGAGGATATGTTCCTGCGCCCGCCTGCCGAATACCCGGTGCTGATGTCCGCTGTTCACGCAGGCTCTCCCGATTGATGCTCTACGCCTCTTTCGGAAATTAGACACCGTTATGGTTAATGAATGCTTTCATTGTCGCTGTCGCGTCATAAATTTCAGTGACTTCAAGCGTGGCTGATCGATACGAGCGATCGGTAGAAAGACGGCGTCAGTCCGGCCTCGGCACGGGCAAGATCGTTGAAGGGCGGCTTCAGCGGTCCGCGGAAATTGGCGCGCACCAGCTCCTGGAAGGCCTTTGCCGGATCGCGCTTCTCGCGGGCGCAGAGGAAGCGGAACCATTTGGCGCCGACGGCGACATGGCCTTTCTCGTCATTGTAGATGACGTCGAGCACCGCTGCACTTTCGAGATCGCCTGTCTGGCGCATCTTCGCCTGCAGCGATGGCGTGACGTCGAGGCCGCGGGCTTCCAGAATCAGCGGTACGACGGCGAGCCTTGCCGTCAGGTCGTTGCGCGTCGAATGGGCTGCCTGCCAGAGCCCGTCATGGGCGGGCAGATCGCCGTAATCGGCGCCGAGATCGTTAAGCCTGGCGCGCACCATGCGGAAATGCTTCGCCTCCTCGAAGGCGACCAGCATCCAGCCGTCGAAAAAGGAATTCGGCACCTGCTCGGTCGCGAATCGCGCGACGATATCGAGCGCCAGATCGACGGCGTTGAGCTCGATATGGGCGATGGCGTGCAGCAGAGCGATCCGCCCTTTGAGCGTATGCAGCGAGCGCTTCTCCACCTGGGTCGGCGGCGTCAGCACCGGTTTGTCAGGACGGCCGGGCCTGTCGGGCAGGTCTGCATCGAGCGGCGAGCGCAACGACACCCGGCGGGCGAACCAGCGGGTGGCGCTTTCCTGCGCAAGTGCCGTCTTGCGATCAAGATCGGCGGAAGAGATCGCATCGATCGCGCCGCCGCGCAGCGAGGTTATCGTGAGATCCCCGGTCACGCCGCCAGGTTCCTCACGGCCGCGAGCACGGTTTCGGCATGGCCTTGCACCTTCACCTTTTGCCAGATGGTGGCGATGGTGCCGTCCTGGCGGATCAGGAAAGTGGTACGCTCGACACCCATGAAGTTGCGGCCGTACATGCTCTTTTCCTTCCAGACGCCATAGGCCTGCAGCGTCGTCTTTTCCTCGTCCGAGGCGAGCGCCACCGAAAGACGGTGCTTCTTGATGAACTTGTCATGGCAGGCGGCCGAATCGGGCGACATGCCGATGACGGCAGCACCCGCCGCTTCGAACTCGGCTGCTAATGCGGTGAAAGCCAGTGATTCTGCGGTGCAGCCCGTCGTGTCGTCCTTGGGATAGAAGAACAACACGAGCGGCTTGCCGTGGAATTCGGCCAGCGAAACGCGGCCGCCGCCGTCGCGGGGAAGGTTGAAATCAGGGGCCGAAACGCCGATGCCGGGAACCGTCATTAGGAAAACCTTTCTTTTGCCGGGTTTGTGGATGACACTTTCTCTCCCCGAATTATATAGTGGACGGATACCCGTCCAGCATGGCCGGGTTCAATTCTTCACTTAAAGGGAGAGCCCGAGGGCGCATGTCAGCCATCCGCGGCGAAAAGGTCACGTTTCGCAAGAAGGATATCGTTGCGCTGGACCGCTTGCCGTCCGCCCAGGCCGAGGATCCGATCATCGTTCATTGCCCGCCGCCGCGTTCGCCGATGCGCCGCACGGCGAAGCTGACCTCAGGATTTCTGGGGCTGATCCTCGTTATTCTCGCTGGCATCGTTTTCACCGTCGAGAGCGGCATGTTCGACAAGCCGCTGTCGCAGCAGGCGCAGGCGGCGCTGAATGGCGTGGCCGGACCGCGCTACCGTGCCGAGGTCGGCTCCACCGTCATCCGCTTCACTTCGGATTTCCGGCTGGCGCTGGAAGCGCGCAACGTCAACATGATCGACCAGGAGAGCGGCCAGCACCTGTCGACGACGGGTTCGGTGCGCCTGGGGCTTGATCCGCTGCAGCTTTTCCGCGGCCGCATCGCCGTCGCGGACATCGAAGCAGAGGATATCGCGCTCGATACCGCGCTTCTGCCCTCCGGCAATGCCGTCAAGCTCGACGATCTGCGGATCGACGCCATGCCGGCGGCGATGGAGAAGATCTTCTCGCAGTTTGACATGTTCGACAGCATCGTGACGCGCGGCTCGACCAATTCGGTGCGCATCTCCGGCATCGACATCAAGCTTGCCGATACCGCCAACGGTCCGCTGTCGCTGGTCATCGACAATCTCGTCTTTGCCCATGCCGGCCCGTCCTCGCTGCAATTGACCGGCGAAGTCGCGCTCAACGGCGAAGTGGCGGAGCTCGACGTGCTGGCCGAGAAGGAAGACGGCCACGTGTCCAAGGTCGTGGCGACGCTCAAGCATGCCGACCTCACCCCCTTCGCGCTGAAACGCAACGATCAGGGCATGATCCGGCAAGGACTGAGTGCCTTTGCCGATCTGACAGTGTCGGCCAGCCGAGCGCGCGATGGCGTGCAGCCGGCGCTGGCGGCGACGGTCGACATCAATCCCGGCCTGATCTATGCGGACGGCGATCCGCAGGAGCTGTCGGGCGGGCAAATCAATCTCGTCTATGATTTCGCCAAGCAGACGATCGAGATCGCCCGATCGAACGCCCGGTTCGGCGCGACCACGCTTCCCATCAATGGCGCGCTGATCGATCTCGACAAGCTCGACCCGCAGGCCGGCAAAGGCTTCGGCATCGACCTGCTCGTCAGCGGCGGCACGGCAGCCCCCGGCGGCTCCGGCGAGCAGCCGCTCTCCTTCGACATCCAGGCGACCGGGCGCTACATGGTCGCCGGCCGAGAATTCCAATTTCCCAACATAACCGCTTCCAGCCCGCTGGGCGCGCTCTACGGATCACTTGATGTCAAGCTCGGCGACAAATCGCCGGAGATCAGCTTTGCCGGCCAGTCGGCGCAGCTGCAGACGATAGCGATCAAGCAGCTCTGGCCGTTCTGGATGGCGCCCAAAGTGCGCACTTGGGTGCACGGCAATCTCTTCGGCGGCACCGTCACCGACGCCGCTATTTCCGTCTTCATTCCCTTCGGCAGGCTGGACGAGGCAGCCGGCGGCAAGGGATTGAAGCTCGACGCCAACCAGATCCGCATCGGCTTCGACATCACGGGCGCGCGGATGAACGTTGCCGGCGACATTCCGCCGATCCGCGACACGTCAGCCCATTTCGACCTGACCGGCCCGGTTGCGATGATTGCGATCAAGAGCGGCACGTCCTATTTCCCGTCCGGCCGGTCCGTCGGTCTCGGGCAGGGGACGTTCATCTTGCCTGCCACCTACGATAAACCGCTGATGGCCGATATCGATCTCGCGGTCTCCGGGGCGGCGGACGCCGTCGGCGAGCTTCTGACCTACCGGCCGATCCGGGTGCTGCAGCGTGCCGGCTTTACGCCCGACGATCTCAAGGGCCGGATCGAGGCGAATGTGAAGGCCCATTTCGGCCTGCTCTCCTCGCAAAACCCGCCGCCGGCCGAATGGACGGCGGCAATGAAGCTCACCGATATCGATCTTGCCAAGCCGTTTTCCGGCAGGATGATCAGCAATCTCGACGGCACGCTGAACGGCAATCCGAAGAGAATAACGCTTGACGCCAAGGCCCAGATCGACGGCGTCCCGGCCGATATCGATCTTACCGAACCGGTCGAGGCATCCGACACGGCGGTCAAACAACGGGTGATCACTGCGACCCTTTCCGAGGACCAGCGCAACAAGCTGATACCCGGCCTTTCCGGCATCGTCGGCGGCAGCGTGAAGATGGTGCTGACGCGGATCGACGACGACCGGCAGGACGTCCAGCTCGACCTCACCAAGTCGCTGCTCGAACTGCCCTGGATCGGCTGGGCGAAGGGCAGCGGCATTGCCGCCACGGCCGAATTCGAAACATCCGGGCCGGCCGACAATACCCAGATCAAGAACTTCCGGCTGAAGGGCGACGGTTTCGGCGCCAATGGATCGCTGAACATTGGCAAGGGCGGGCTGATCTCGGCCGATTTCGACAGCGTCAAACTCTCCTCGCTCGACGATTTCGCCCTATCGGTGAAGCGCAGCAAAGGCAATTTCGACGTCTCGGTCTCCGGCGACAGCGCCGATGCGCGGCCGGTGATCCAGCGGTTGAAATCGGGCTCGGACGGCGATGGTGATGGGGATGCCGGCGACGCCGGCGTATCGGTGCGCGCCAGGCTGAAAAACGTCATCGGCTTCAACGACGAGAAGGTCGGCAATTTCCAGGCGCAAATATCACTGCGCGGCGACAAGCTGCAGGCGCTCAATTTTTCCGCCGTTACCGATAGCGGCGAGGCTGTGGTCAGCCAGATGAAGGACGGCGGCGTCATCAACATCACCAGCGGCGATGCCGGCGCGGTATCGCGTTTCGCCGATCTCTACCAGCACATGCAGGGCGGCCTGCTCAATCTGGCGATCCGGCTGGGGGCGGAGGGCGGCTGGGACGGCTCGCTCGACGTGCGCCGCTTCGCGATCGTCAACGAACAACGGCTGCGGTCGATCGTCTCGACGCCCGTCGGAAATGAGCAGCGCAGCCTCAACGAAGCGGTCAAGCGCGACATCGATACCTCGTCGCAGCGCTTCCAGCGCGGCTTTGCCCGTGTCGTCTCGCGCAACGGCATGGTCGGCATCGAGAACGGTGTGCTGCGCGGCGATCAGATCGGCGCAACCTTCCAGGGCATCGTGCGCGACCGCAAGGGCAACATGGACATGACCGGCACCTTCATGCCCGCCTACGGCCTCAACCGCCTGTTCGCCGAACTGCCGCTGATCGGCGTCATCCTCGGCAATGGCAGCGACCGCGGTCTGATCGGCATTACCTTCAAGCTGACAGGCAAGTTCGACCAGCCGAACCTGCAGATCAATCCGCTGTCGATCATCGCGCCGGGCGTCTTCCGCCAGATTTTTGAATTCCAGTGAGGGGAGGCGGTCACGGCAGAGGTCGTGGCTAGACGTAGCTAAACCTCTCTCCGCCTGAAGAGATAGTCGAGGCCGCCGACACGATACCAGCGGTAGCCGTATGCATCGAGCATGACGGGGTGGCGGTTGTCTTCATCTGCCGAGCGCGATTGACAAGTCCGTCATCGACGCCCAACTTGATTTAGAGAAATCTGATATAAGATACGATCCCGGCCTGGAACATGGGCCGGCGCAATGTCGGAGGATGCCATGCAGTGCGCCCGGACAGCTTCTTTTGCATCGGCCGCCGTGCTCGCAGTCACAATTGCCGACGCCTCGCTTTCTGCGGAAAAGAGCGTGCGGCTGAAATCGCAAGAGGCGGTCATCCGTTCCTACCACGTCCTGATGGTTCCTCTGGACGCGGTAATGACGCCGCCGATTTTCTCGATCGGCTGGTGGTCGCGGGTGAAGCCCGCTTCAAGCGTCGATCCGCCGGGTTACCTTCTTAAGAGACCAGACGAGATGACGAAGAATACCGGCGGGGAGCCGAATGATCTTGCTCGCCGACCCGAATAGCGAGGCAAAGAAAAGCCGGCGCGGGCGCCGGCTTCGATATCGGTTCGGAATTGGAGGCCCTTACGCCGCGCGGCGGATCAGGATGTGCTTCTTTTTGCCGAGCGAGAGCTTGATGACGCCGTCAGCGGTGATTTCGCCGCTGCCGATCATCTTGCGTTCGTCGCTGACCGCCTCGTCGTTGATGCGGACTGCGCCGCCCTGGACGTGACGGCGGGCTTCGCCGTTCGACGAGGCAAGGCCGGCACGAACGATCAGCGACAGCAGGCCGATGCCGCCGTCGAGTTCGGTGGCGGGGATATCGACCGAGGGCAGGTTCTCCGAGAGGCTGCCTTCCTCGAAGGTTTTGCGCGCGGTTTCAGCGGCCCGCTCGGCGGCCGGGCGGCCGTGCAGGATCGCGGTAACCTCAGTTGCCAAGATCTTCTTGACCTCGTTCAGCTCCGAACCACCGATCGCCGACAGCCTTGTAATTTCATCCATGGGCAACGTGGTGAAGAGCTTGAGGAAGCGCGGCACATCAGCGTCCTCGGTGTTGCGCCAATATTGCCAGAAGTCGTAGACAGGCAGCAGATCGGCATTCAGCCAGACCGCACCGGAAGCCGATTTGCCCATCTTGGCGCCGGACGACGTCGTCAGCAGCGGCGAGGTAAGGGCATAAAGCTGCGGGGTCCCCATGCGGTGACCAAGATCGATACCGTTGACGATATTACCCCACTGGTCCGAACCGCCCATCTGCAGGCGGCAATCGTAGCGCTTGGCAAGCTCGACGAAATCGTAGGCCTGGAGGATCATGTAGTTGAATTCCAGGAAGGACAACGACTGTTCGCGGTCAAGGCGCGTCTTCACACTGTCAAAAGACAGCATGCGGTTGACCGAGAAATGGCGGCCGACATCGCGCAGGAACTCCAGATAATTCAATGAGCGCAGCCACTCGGCGTTGTTGATCATCAGCGCGGCGGTGGCGGGCCTGTCATAATCGAGGTAGTTCGAGAAGCAGGTTTTGATCGAGGCGATATTCTGCTCGATCGTCTCGATCGTCATCAGCTTACGCGCCTCCTCCTTGAAAGAGGGATCGCCGACCATACCGGTGCCGCCGCCCATCAGCGAAATCGGGCGGTGGCCCGTCGCCTGCAGCCAATGCAGCATCATGATCTGTGTCAGGTGGCCGACGTGAAGACTGGATGCCGTCGGGTCGTAGCCGATATAGGCCGTCACGGTTTCCTTGGCGAACAGGTCGTCGAGGCCGCTTTCATCGGAGATCTGATGAATGAAGCCGCGCTCTTTCAGCGTGCGGAGGAAATCGGACTTGAACTCGGACATAGGTTTCGTCTCTTGGTGTCTGCTCCGCACCCCATGGGGGCTTGGCGCAAGTTCGTTGTTGTTGATCTGTCGCGGCGCGTTTAGCACTGTTTTTATAAAAGTGCATCCGGGAATCGCATGGGAGGCAAGCCTCATGGATGTCATCAGGACCGCGATCGGGCTGATGAGCGGCACGTCGATGGACGGAATCGACGTCGCGTTGATCAGGACCGACGGCCGCGGCTTCATCGAGCGCGGGCCGTTCATGGGCGTGCCCTATGACGCGGATTTTCGCGCGCAGCTCAAACGGGCGCTGGAACTATCGCGTCCACTCAGTGAGAGAAGCCAGCGACCGGCTGAGCTTCGCGACATCGAGCTTGAACTGACGTTGCGGCATGCAATTGCCGTTACGGCATTCATGGAGCGTTTCGGGCTAGCGGCCGATGCTGTCGATGTTCTCGGCTTCCATGGTCAGACAGTGCTTCATCGTCCTGATGACGGATTGACGATCCAGATCGGCGACGGCGAGGAACTGGCGCGCCGGACCGGCATATCTGTGGTCTACGACATGCGCGCCAACGACATGGTTCATGGCGGGCAGGGCGCGCCACTGGTGCCGGCCTATCACGCAGCACTTGCGGGAAAATTCCAGCAGGCGGGACAGGCGGTGTGCTTCGTCAATATCGGCGGCATCTCCAATCTCACCTTTATCGGCACCGACGGCCGGATATCGGCGTTCGACAGCGGTCCGGGCAATACGCTGATCGACCAGTGGGTGGAGATGCAGACCGGCAAAACTTATGATCCCGGCGGTGAGATCGGCGGGCGCGGCAAGGTCGTGGCCAGCCTGGCGGAACGCTATCTGCAAAGCCCATTCTTCCGCGGCAATGTTCGCCGTTCGCTGGACCGCGGCGATTTTGCGCCGCTTCAGTCCGAGGAGGCGAGCCTTGAAGACGGCGCCCGGACGCTGGCGCATGTCGCCGCCGCCTCGATCATCAAATCCAGCGGTTTCCTGCCGGAGACCCCAGCGCTCTATATCGTCTGCGGCGGCGGGCGGCTGAACGCCACTCTCATGGCAGAGTTCTCAATCATGGCCGAAAGGCTGGGCTCGAGGGTGTTGACGGCCGAGGAGGCGGGCTTCGACGGCGATGCGATGGAAGCCGAGGCCTGGGCCTATCTCGCCGTCCGATCGCTGGACGGGCTGCCGCTGACATTCCCCGGCACGACAGGGGTCGCGGCTCCTGTCAGCGGTGGGGTGCTGGCAACGCCATGACAGAGCAAAGGGTCATACTGAAGACGCCACGGCTTACCTTCGTCATGTGGGACGAAGGCGATGCGATCCTGGTGCAACAGCTGCATTCGACGATGGCGACGACCCGATATTTGTCCGGCAACGCGCCGTGGAGCCTCCAAAAGGCTGAGGAACGGCTGCGCGGCTGGTTCGAGGAACAGGCGCGCGACGGCACGACCAAATACAAGCTCCTCGCCGAGGACGGCAGCTTCGTCGGCCGCGCGGGGATTTCGAAGTTCAGGAACGAGCAATTCGAACTCGGTTATTCCCTGCGCGAGGAGGCTTGGGGCAAGGGCCTAGCGACCGAAGCGGCGAGCGCGTTGGCCGACTGGTTCCTCGAACGGCAGTTTGCATCCGGCTTCATCGCCTTCACGCATCCCGAAAACATCGCCTCGCAGCGTGTCCTCAGAAAGATCGGCATGCGCGAACGCGCGCCGATCCTGATCGATGGAGTGCTGGACACGGCTTTCGAACTGACCGCCAGTATGCGGCCGGCAAAGCTCTAACTCTTTACGGCGACCGGCCGGACATGGGATTCGCGCCCAGCCTGATTGCCATCCTCGACGCCCCTGACCTGGGCGATAAACGAGAATTTCTTGCGAAGGCCGAGGATCGGCTTCTCGATGAAATGCCAGGACAGCACCGCAACGGCGAGAGCCGATGGCAGGCCGACGAGATAGAGCGCCAGCGCACCATATTTCGGATAGAGGAAAACCGACGGGAACGAGCTGATCCAGATCTGTAAAAACGGGTCGTGATAAAGATAGACGCCGTAGGAATAGTCGCCTTTCCTGAAAAAGGCCGGGATGGGCACCTCGGACAGGCCGACGAAGACGGTGATGTAAACAAGAGAGGTGATGACCAGGGGCCGGTTGAGCACCGACTCCGTCGCCCGGCTGTCCAGGGTGAGGATGGCGACGATGCAGACCAGGCAGGCAGCGCCGAATATCCAGCGGGAATGCGGAATGACTGCCCTGAACTGAAAGGCGACGATGCCCATCATGAAGGCCGTTATCAGCTGGGAGCCTCGGCTCATGAACAGGAAGCGAGCGATCGGCTTGATCGAGCCTGGCAGCAGGTAGGGCATCTTCTGCACGATAAGGCCGATGACGATGTAGGCGATCGTCACCGCCAGCAGCTTGTAGCGCGTCTTCACGATGGCGGTGATCATCAGGAACGACATGATGATGTAGCAGAAGATTTCCCAGGGAACCGTCCACAGAGCGCCGTTGACGCGCTGGCTCGGATTATCCTGGAAGACGCCCGGAAGCTCGTAATGGATCCAGCCGACGATATTCAGGAAGTATTTGAAAAACCGCTGATCGGTAAAATATTCGGAATGATAAACGACCGTAATGATCGGCCCGATGATCAACGAACAAACGACGATATCGACGGCAAGGGCCGGGACAATGCGCAAGCCTCGGTTGATCAGAAAATTTCGGAGGCTCAGGCGCTGTGCACTGCCGGCGATCAGAAATCCGCTCAACGCGAAGAACATCGGAACAAGAGCGTATTCAGTGAACCAGAATACTGACCCCCTGATGAAGTCATTGTTGTCGGTTAACAAAAAAGAATGGGTCAATACGATGGAAAAGGCGAGCCCTATTCGAAGGAAATCGAACCCCGGACCAATTCCCCTATACTTATCCAGGACTTCCCCGAACGACTTGGTCATTGCGGACCTCGCTTTTGTTAGGATCGCGAGGACCCTACCGCACTGCAACATGGATTGCAACACGATAGGTGATCTGTTCCGGCACAGCCGGCCCGGTTGTGTTCCGGACCGTCATGGCATTGATGAGGCTGAGATTTGTGGTGTCAGCGAATCCGCTTGGCGGCCGGTTCCGGCACCAGTTCGCCGTTGAGGCGACGGTCGAGATAATCCTCGCATTCGCCCATCAGCGTTTCCACCTGGCCGTTGAAGAAGTGGTTGGCATTGGCGACGGTGCGATGGGTAATCAGGATGCCCTTCTGGGTCTTCAGCTTCTCCACAAGGCCGTTGACATCCTTCTCAGGCGCCACCTTGTCGGCCTCGCCATTGATGATCAGGCCGGAGGAGGGGCAGGGCGCCAGGAACGAGAAGTCGTAGGTGTTCGGCTGTGGCGAGATCGACATGAAGCCTTCGATTTCCGGCCGGCGCATCAGGAGCTGCATGCCGATCCAGGAGCCGAAGGAATAACCGGCGACCCAACAGGTCTTGGAATCAGGATGCAGGCTCTGTACCCAGTCGAGCGCCGAGGCGGCATCCGAGAGCTCGCCGGCGCCGTGGTCGAATTCGCCCTGGCTGCGGCCGATTCCCCGGAAATTGAAGCGCAGCGTCGTGAACCCGCGTTTCTGGAACATGTAGAAGAGCTGATAGACGATCTGATTGTTCATCGTGCCGCCGAACTGCGGATGCGGATGCAGAATCAGGGCGATGGGCGCGCTTTTTTCCTTGGAGGGCTGGTAGCGGCCTTCAAGACGGCCGGCTGGGCCGTTGAAAATAACTTCGGGCATTGGTACTCCGGGTTTTATTTCGCGTTAGCGCTGCGTTGGATGACAACATGACTTGACTAGTGTTGTCAGCTTTTCTAAAACGCAGTTTAGAACAATTCGAAACTTGCATGGCGATCCACGCATCGTGGAACGTGTCATAAGGCAAGCCCGGCGGAAATTTCAAGAAAAATGAACCGCGGCCGCTGAAGCAAGCTCGTCAAGCGCAGGACTGAAGATCATGGCGCCGCCACGCCTTTATCTCGACTGGAATGCCACAGCGCCGCTGCACCCCGCAGCACGCGCGGCGATCATGCGCGCCATCGACGTGTTTGGCAATCCGAACAGCGTGCATGGCGAGGGCCGCGCCGCGCGCGCTGCCATCGAAGGCGCACGACGCAAGGTGGCAGCACTTGCCGGCACCGATGCCGGCAATGTGGTCTTTACCAGCGGCGCGACCGAAGCCGCCAATCTGGTGCTGACCTCGGATTTCCGCATGGGCCGCACGCCGCTTCGCCTTGGCCATCTTTATTTTTCGGCGATCGAGCATCCCGCGGTGCGCGAAGGCGGCCGCTTCGCCAGAGAGAAGATGACGGAGATCCCGGTGACGGAAGCCGGTATCGTCGATCTCGATGCACTCGGCCTCCTGCTCGATGCGCATGACAAAGCCGCCGGCCTGCCGATGGTCGCTATCATGCTCGTCAACAACGAGACGGGCATCGTCCAGCCGGTCGAGGCGGCAGCAAAGATCGTCCACGCCCATGGCGGCCTCTTCGTCGTCGACGCCGTGCAGGCGGCCGGCCGCATCGCGCTCGATGTCGGCAAGATCGGCGCCGACTTCATGATCGTTTCCTCGCACAAGATCGGCGGGCCGAAGGGTGCCGGTGCGCTCATCGCGCAGGGCGAAGCGCTGATGCCCAGGCCGCTGATTCAGGGCGGCGGGCAGGAGCGGGGTCACCGCTCAGGGACACAGAATTCGCTGGCGCTGATCGGCTTCGGCGCGGCGGCTGAAGCGGCGATCGACGAACTCGCGGCGCGCAATGCGGCAATCGGCGCGTTGCGCGAGCGGCTCGAAGCCGGCATGCGTCAGGCGGCAGCCGATGTGATGATCCACGGCGAGGGTGGCGAGCGTGTCACCAATACGATCTTCTTCACCCTGCCGGGGCTGAAGGCCGAGACCGGACAGATCGCCTTCGATCTCGAAGGCGTTGCACTTTCCGCAGGTTCGGCCTGCTCATCGGGTCGGCTTGGCGAAAGCCATGTGCTGACGGCGATGGGACGTGACGCGAAGCTCGGCGCTCTGCGTATCTCGCTCGGCTTTTCGACGACGGAAGAGGATATCGACAGGGCGATTGCGGCTTTCGCCAAGATTGCCTGCCGGCGAAGATCGGCTGGCGAGGCGGCTTGAGCCGCGTCAAAACTTGCGGAAATGCAAATTTCCGCTTGCCAATCGGGCTGAAAAGTCCCTTTTGGCCTCTTACATAAAGGGCAAGACAATTGCCCAAACGCTACAAGCTGCCGGACCTTGTATCCGGCGAGATTGGAGAATGAGATGGCTGCGGTGCAGGAAACAATCGAACAGGTGCGCCTGATCGATGTGGACCAGTATAAATACGGTTTCGAGACCGTCATCGAGATGGACAAGGCGCCGAAAGGCCTGTCCGAAGATATCATCCGCTTCATTTCGGCGAAGAAGCAGGAGCCGGAGTGGATGCTGGAATGGCGTCTTGAGGCCTATCGTCGCTGGCTTACGCTGGAAGAGCCGACCTGGGCGCGCGTCGACTATCCGAAGATCGATTTCAACGACATCTATTATTACGCCGCGCCGAAGAGCACGCCGGGTCCAAAGTCGCTCGACGAGGTCGATCCGGAGCTGTTGAAGGTCTATGAGAAGCTCGGCATCCCGCTGCGTGAGCAGGAGATCCTTGCCGGCGTCGAGAAGCCGAAGATCGCCGTCGATGCCGTTTTCGACAGCGTCTCGGTCGTCACCACGTTCAAGGCAGAGCTGAAGAAGGCCGGCGTGATCTTCATGTCGATCTCGGAAGCCATCCGCGAGTATCCGGAACTGGTGCAGAAGTACCTCGGTTCCGTCGTTCCGACGAGCGACAACTACTATGCGACGCTCAATTCGGCGGTCTTCACCGACGGCTCCTTCGTCTTCGTGCCGAAGGGCGTTCGTTGCCCGATGGAGCTTTCCACCTATTTCCGCATCAACGAGAAGGGCACGGGCCAGTTCGAGCGCACGCTGATCATCGCGGAAGAGGGCGCCTACGTTTCCTATCTCGAAGGCTGCACGGCGCCGCAGCGCGACGAAAACCAGTTGCATGCCGCCGTGGTCGAACTGGTTGCGCTCGACGATGCGGAGATCAAATATTCGACGGTGCAGAACTGGTATCCGGGCGACAAGAACGGCAAGGGCGGCATCTACAACTTCGTCACCAAACGCGGCGATTGCCGCGGCGACCGTTCGAAGATTTCCTGGACGCAGGTCGAAACCGGCTCGGCGATCACTTGGAAATATCCGTCCTGCATCCTGCGTGGCGACGACAGCCGCGGCGAGTTCTATTCGATCGCCGTGTCGAACGGCCATCAGCAGATCGACAGCGGCACCAAGATGATCCATCTCGGCAAGAACACGTCGAGCCGCATTGTTTCCAAGGGCATCGCCGCCGGCGTTTCCAACAACACCTATCGCGGCCAGGTTTCGGCTCACCGCAAAGCGTCGAACGCGCGCAACTTCACCCAGTGCGATTCGCTGCTGATCGGCGACAAGTGCGGCGCCCATACCGTGCCCTACATCGAGGCGAAGAATTCGACGGCGCAGTTCGAGCATGAGGCGACAACCTCAAAGATCTCCGAGGATCAGCTGTTCTACTGCCTGCAGCGTGGCATCCCGACCGAAGCGGCGATCGCGCTGATCGTCAACGGTTTCGTCAAGGAAGTGCTGCAGGAACTGCCGATGGAATTCGCCGTCGAGGCGCAGAAGCTGATCAGCATTTCGCTTGAGGGCAGCGTGGGGTAATCACGGTTTCCGTCATCCTCGGGCTTGTCCCGAGGATCTGAGGGCCATCCGAACATCGTGTTGGCGATCCAGCGAGAGAAATCTTTGAAACGCTACCTGCGTGAATGGAAGATCAAGCTCGTAGAAGGTCTCAATCCGACCTGGATCGACCTTTACGAGCGGATTGATGAAATCGAGAATGTCTATCGACCGCATCCGAATACGCGGGAGTGGAGCGACTACAATTGAGGGCATAGATCCTCGGGACAAGCCCGAGGATGACGGATCGCAACAATTGAGACCGCTCAGACGGTCTATGAAGCGGCACCTATGCCCGCTCTATGAACAGGAACCAAAGATGCTTGAAATTACGAACCTTCATGCCCGTATCGCCGAAGACGGCACCGAGATCATCCGTGGCCTGAACCTGACGGTGAAGGCCGGCGAAGTTGCCGCGATCATGGGGCCGAACGGCTCTGGCAAGTCGACGCTCTCCTATGTGTTGTCCGGCCGCAGCGACTACGAAGTCACCGAGGGCGACATTCTCTATAATGGCGAGAGCATTCTCGAGCTCGATCCGGCCGAACGCGCTGCCAAGGGCATCTTCCTTGCCTTCCAGTACCCGGTCGAAATTCCGGGCGTCGCCACCATGCAGTTCCTGAAGGTGGCGATGAACGAGCAGCGCAAGGCGCGCGGCGAGGACGAGCTGACGACGCCGGACTTCATGCGCCGCGTCAAGGATGCCGCCGGCAAGCTGCAGATCAATACCGAGATGCTGAAGCGGCCGCTGAACGTCGGCTTCTCCGGCGGCGAGAAGAAGCGGGCCGAGATCCTGCAGATGGCGCTGCTCGAACCGAAGCTCTGCGTGCTTGACGAGACCGATTCCGGACTCGACATCGATGCGCTGAAGATCGTCGCCGACGGCGTCAATGCGCTGCGTTCGCCGGACCGCGCGGTCGTGGTCATCACCCACTACCAGCGCCTGCTCGACTATATCGTGCCGGATACCGTCCACGTGCTCTACAAGGGCCAGGTGATCAAGTCGGGCGACAAGACGCTGGCGCATGAGCTGGAAGCCAACGGCTATGCCGACATCATCGGCACGGCGGCCTGAGTTTCGGGTGGAAAGGACGACGTCCATGAACATGCAGACGACGAGCCGCCTGACTGCGGCCGAGACGGCGCTGATCGAGGCTTTCAACCAGCAGATCGGCGAGCTGCCGGGCAATGGCGCGGTGACGGCACTGCGCGACCGGCTTCTCGACGACCTGAAGAAAGCCGGCCTGCCGACGCGCCGCATCGAGGCCTGGCACTATACCGACCTCAAGAATCTGCTGCGCACTGTCCCGCAGCAGGCGGGCGATGCCGGCTCGCAGGCTTTGGAGCCGCTCGTTGCTGATGCCACGGTGCTGGCGGTGATCCAGGGCCATTCCAACCAGAAGGCTACGGTCGACGGTCTTGGCGTTTCGGCCTATTCCGAACGTCTGCTTGACGGATCTGCCGCGGACAGCCTGGATGCGCTCGGCAGCGACGATGCCGTCGGCCGCATCAACGGCAGCTTCGTGCGCGACGGCTATGTCATCGACGTGCCTGCCGATACCGAGCTTGAAAACCCCCTTGAAATCCAGTTCATCCATGCGGGCGGGCAGACACATACGCGCCTTCCCGTGTCCTTCGGCGCCGGTGCCAAGGCGACGGTCATCGAGCGTCACCTCACGGTGACCGGCGATGCGGCCCTCGTGTCCCATGTCAGTGACATCACGGTTGGCGAAGGCACGGAACTGACCTGGATCATCCTGCAGCAGCAGGGGCCTGACGATACGCATCTCGGCCAGATCCGCATCGATCTCGGCGCTGACGCCAAGCTCCGGCTTTTCGTCATCAATGCCGGCGGCAAGCTGGTGCGCCAGGAGCTTAACATCAAGGTGACGGGCGAGGGCGCCGATCTGACCCTGCGCGGCATCAACCTGCTCGGAGCAGAAAGCCATACCGACGTGACGATGGTGCTCGGCCACGACGTGCCGAATACCGGCTCGACCGAAGTCATCCGCAACGTCGTCTTCGACCGTGCCAAGGGCGTCTTTCAGGGCATGATCCGGGTGGCGCCCGATGCGCAGAAGACCGATGCCAAGATGGCCTGCAACACGCTGTTGATGTCCGACGATGCCGAATTCTCGGTCAAGCCCGAGCTCGAAATCTTCGCTGACGACGTGCAGTGCGGCCACGGCGCCACGGTGACCGATATCGACGCCAACCATCTCTATTACATGATGGCGCGCGGTATTCCGGAGAACAAAGCGCGGGCGATGCTCGTCAACGCCTTCGTCGCCGAAATCGTCGAGGAACTGGAAGACGAAGCCCTGGTCGAGGCGCTGGAAGGCGTGATTTCGGCCTGGCTCGAAAAGCACGCCTGATCGGATATATCAATGGACAAGATAGTGCCGGCCACGCAATACGACGTCGAAGCCATCCGCCGGGATTTCCCGATCCTGGCGGAGAAGGTGCATGGCAAGCCGCTGGTCTATCTCGACAACGGCGCATCGGCGCAGAAGCCGCAGGTGGTGATCGACGCCATCTCGCATGCCTATTCCCATGAATATGCCAATGTGCATCGCGGCCTGCACTATCTCTCGAATGCGGCCACGGACGCCTATGAGGCAGCGCGCGAGAAGGTGCGCCGTTTCCTCAATGCGCCCTCGGTCAACGACATCATCTTCACCAAGAATTCGACGGAAGCGATCAATACCGTGGCCTATGGCTGGGGCATGCCGAAGATTGGTGAAGGCGACGAGATCGTGCTGACGATCATGGAGCACCATTCCAATATCGTGCCCTGGCACTTCATCCGCGAGCGGCAGGGGGCCAAACTGGTCTGGGTGCCTGTTGACGACGAGGGCGCCTTCCATATCGAGGATTTCGAAAAGAGCCTGACGGAGCGCACCAAGCTCGTCGCCATCACCCATATGTCGAATGCGCTCGGCACGATCGTTCCCGTCAAGGAAGTCTGCCGGATCGCGCATGAGCGCGGCATCCCGGTGCTGATCGATGGCAGCCAGGGCGCCGTGCATCTGCCTGTTGACGTGCAGGATATCGATTGCGACTGGTACGTCATGACCGGCCACAAGCTCTACGGCCCATCGGGCATTGGCGTGCTCTACGGCAAGAAGGAGCGGCTTTTTGAGATGCGCCCCTTCCAGGGCGGTGGTGAGATGATCTTCGAAGTCGCCGAGGACGTGGTTACCTATAACGACCCGCCGCATCGCTTCGAGGCCGGCACACCGCCGATCGTGCAGGCGATCGGGCTCGGTTATGCGCTCGATTATATGGAGAAGATCGGCCGCGAGGCGATCGCCCGGCATGAGGCCGATCTTGCCGCCTATGCGGTCGAGCGGCTGAAATCCGTCAATTCGCTGCGAGTCTTCGGGACGGCGCCCGACAAAGGCAGCATCTTTTCCTTCGAACTTGCCGGCATTCATGCCCACGACGTCTCGATGGTGATCGACCGGCAGGGTGTTGCAGTCAGGGCTGGCACGCATTGCGCCATGCCGCTCTTGAAACGCTTCGGCGTCACCTCCACATGCCGTGCATCCTTCGGCATGTACAATACCCGCGCCGAGGTCGATGCCCTGGCCGATGCGCTTGATTATGCGCGCAAGTTCTTTGCTTGAGGAGTGTCCGTGATGAGCCTGGACGAAAGCGAACAGAAGACCGACGTGCGCGAAGGCATCGTGCATTCCAGCATTCCGGCCGATGAGCTGGCGCGGCTGAGCGACGACGTCATCAGCGCGCTGAAGACCGTCTACGATCCGGAAATTCCCGCCGACATCTTCGAGCTCGGTCTGATCTACAAGATCGACATCGAGGACGACCGGATGGTGAAAATCATGATGACGCTGACCGCACCCGGCTGCCCGGTGGCCGGCGAGATGCCCGGCTGGGTCGAAAACGCCGTCGGCGCCGTCGAAGGCGTGTCGGGCGTCGAGGTCGCGATGACTTTCGATCCGCCATGGACGCCGGACCGCATGTCGGAAGAGGCGCAGGTCGCCGTCGGCTGGTACTGATACAGTACCGTGGTATTGATCCGTTTACCTCGGAAGACTACATTTGAATCACGAAGCGCCGGATCTTGACCCCGGTTGCGGAAGGAGAATGAGCCGATGGGCTTTGCAATCATGAGCATGACGGACGGTGCTGCGGCTCGCGTCAAGGCGATCGTCGAGAACTCGGGATCTGATGCCAAGGGTGTCCGCGTCGGCATCAAGAAGGGCGGCTGCGCCGGGATGGAATATACCATCGACCTGGTGACCGAGCCCAATGCCAAGGACGACCTGATCGAGCGCGACGGTGCCAAAGTCTGGGTCGAGCCATCCGCAGCTCTCTATCTGCTCGGCACCGAGATGGGCTTCGAAACGACGACGCTCCGCTCCGGCTTCACCTTCACCAATCCGAACCAGACATCGGCCTGCGGCTGCGGCGAATCCGTCGAGCTGAAGCCTGCTGATCTCGCGGCCCTTGCCGCCCAGCGCCAGGGCGAGCCGGCGCATTCCTGATATAGCTTCAGAGCGGCGGAAAATTCTCCACCAGCAAGTCTCCGATGAAATCGAGCGTGTTCAGTCGCGCTTGATGCTCATGAGCATTTCCCACATGTCGGCGCCGGTCTCAAAGACCACGGCATTTGCCTTGTAGCTCTGCTCGGCTTCGATCAGGTCGGTCAGTTCGGCAGCCGGATCGACATCCGACGCAGTCGGGCTGACGACGGCCTGCACGCCGCCTGACTCAACGGAGGTGAGGCTGGTGTTCAGCCTGGCATAGCCCGGTGTGCTGCTATTTGCGATGTTGTTGGCAATCGCGCCGACCCGCGTCGTCTGCGCTCGCATTCCCGAAAGAGCAGTGCTCGTAATACCCGATATGCTCATCAGCCGTTTCCCCAGAACTGGATGAAATTCTTGTACATGCAAGGGTTTAGGGAATGCTGAAGGCGTTGCGTTAGCAAAGACCTATAGGTTCGCGCCATCTGTTCCGGATTGGCACGGAACGGGGTCGGGCGCGCGCGGAGCCATGGCTAGCTTCGCTATCGCGACGCCACCCAGTCGTGCCAATCGCTCTCGTTGCCGTTGAACACGTTGAGGTCGATCTTGCCGTCGACGCCATCGGAAAGGCCGGAGCCGGAATACTGCCAGAAGACCCACTTGCGGCCGGGATAGACCTTGGAGGGATGAGCGGCCACCGAGCGCAGCCAGAAGGGATAGTTGAGCAGCTGCCCCTTCAAATTATCGCGGTAGAAATCCGGCGCGGTGTAGATGATCGGGCGCTGGCCGTAATGGCGCTCCAGCTTATCCATGAAAACCTGCATCTTTTCCCGGACACGTGCGGGGGAGATGCGCCTCTTGCAGCTCGATTCGCCGTTCCATTCGACGTCGATGACGGGCGGAAGAGCGTTGGCTTCCCTCGGCACGTTGCGGATGAACCAGTCGGCCTGCTCACCGCCTGTCCGGCACCAGTAGAAGAAGTGATAGGCGCCGTGTTTCAGGCCTGCTTCCTTGGCCCGGCGCCAGTTCTTCTTGAACATCGGATCCAGGTGATCACCGCCGTCGGTCGCCTTGATGTAGACGAAGTTCGCGCCTTGCCGCCGCAACGTCTCCCAGTCGATCTCGCCCTGCCAGCGCGATACATCGACGCCGTGCACGGCAAGCTTTCTCGGCGAAGTGGAACCGAAATTGATCGGCTTGGCATCGCGGAAGCGGTGGCCGTAAATTTGTCCGCGTGTCGGCGATCTCGTGCCGACATCGGGCATTGCATTGCCGGCGGGATTGGACGGCATCAGCAGCGCGACCGGCTTATCTGTCGGCAGCGGCATGCCGACCGGCCTGTCGGCGGGCACGAGTGCCTGCGGCTCCGGAACCTCTCCCGCCCAGCGCAACGCCTGCTGCGGCGGGCTTGCCTCCGGCGCAGTATCGCCAACGGCGGCGGCAGGAATCGGGCCGCTCGGCTGGGTGATGGCATTGGTCGTTTCCGGCGATGGCACGTTGCCCAGCACATCTTCGGCGCCAGAACTGGCAGCGCATCCCGACAGGATCAGGGCGGCGAGGAGGATTGCTGGCACTGCCGATGTACGCATAAGAACCTGCACGCAAAACAAGGGATCGACGGAGATCCATGTTGATGGAAGCGCCTTTCTGAATTGCTAACAGAGACTTGCTAAGAAAGGTTAAATTTGATCCCTGCGCGCCAAAAGCATGCAGTCCCTCCCAACCTGTGGAAGGAGGTTTGCCTAACGCTGCTACTCAGCCGCCTCGGCGCGGCTATAGGGACGATCCCAATCGCCGACGAGGTTCTTCCATCTTGTGTGCGGAAATCCTCCATGTCGATATCGCTATTCTCGCGCAGCTCCATCTGAGACAGCCGTGCCGAAATGGTGCGACAGCGTCAGCGACTGGCTCTCATACCCGCAATCAGAATATCGATGAGTTGCCTTGCCGCATCCCGCCAGGCGGGGCCACTGCTGATGCTCGCGCCGCCCGCCAGCGCGCGCAGGATATCGAGCGGGTCCATCGCCAGACGGATTTCACCGGTGGCGACTGCGCGATCCACCAGCAGATTGACGGCGCCTATGATCAAATCGGCAGAATCGGCATAGAGCTCGGAGGTGCCGCCGACCAAAGAATCCAGCACCTCCGACATGCCGTGTTTGGTCACGACATAATCGACGAACTGCACCAGCCACAGGCGAAGCGCTTCGACAGGCGGATGTCTCTCAGCAAGGCTTTTGGCGGCAGCGGCAAGCTGCGTCGTCTCGTTGCGGTAGATGGCGGAAACCAGTGCATCGCGCGTCGGAAAATGGCGATAGAGCGTGCCGATACCGACGCCGGCGATGCGGGCGATTTCCTCCAGGCTGGCGCTGGAACCCTTGTCGGCAAAGACGGTCTTTGCCGTTTCCATCAACAGAAGACGATTGCGTTCGGCATCCGCGCGCGGCTTTCGGATGGTGGGCTGGTCGCTTTTTTCGGCCATTTCCGAGAAGTCCCCTTGATAAGCGGAGGTGCCCTCCATATTTATATGGAGGCATCCTCCTTTTATTTCATTTGAGGCCGGCGGGCAATGGTCCACCAGCCTGGAGTGGTGCGTCCATGATCAAGGAGATAATCATGAGTGGACTTTTTGGCGCAACATCAACCACCGATGAGGTGCTCGCAGGCGTCGATCTCAAGGGCAAGCGTGTTCTGGTGACGGGTGTTTCGGCCGGCCTCGGCGTGGAAACCGCGCGCGTGCTGGCAGCCCATGGTGCGCAGGTGACGGGTACGGCACGCGACCTTGCAAAGGCGAGGGCGGCAACGGAAGTTGTGCGCGCCGGTGCGGCCGATGGCGGCAGCCTCGATATCGTCGAGCTTGATCTTGCCTCTCTGGCAAGCGTGCGCGCCTGCGCCGATGCGCTCATTTCGGATGGCCGCCCCTTCGATGTCGTCATTGCCAATGCCGGCGTGATGGCCGCTCCCTTCGGCCGCACCGCCGATGGCTTCGAAACGCAGTTCGGCACCAACCATCTCGGTCATTTCGTGCTGGTCAACCGCATCGCACCGCTCGTCAAATCGGGCGGCCGAGTGGTGATCGTCGCATCCTCGGGCCATCGAATGGCACCTTTCAGCCTCGATGACCTCAATTTCGAGAGCAAGACCTATGAGCCCTGGGCGGCCTATGCCCAGTCGAAAACCGCAAATATCCTGTTCGCGGTGGAACTCGACCGGCGCCTCAAGGAGCGCGGCATCCGCGCAACGGCACTGCATCCCGGCGGCATCCAGACCGAGCTCGACCGTCATCTCGACCCTGACATGATTGGAGGCATGATAGCGCAGATCAACGCAGCTCTCGCCGCCGAGGGCAAGCCGCCCTTCCAGTGGAAGACGATTCCTCAGGGTGCGGCTACCTCCGTCTGGGCAGGTTTCGTCGCGCCGGCTGACGCGGTCGGCGGCAGATATTGCGAGAATTGCCACGTCTCCGGAGTGACGGATGCGGAGATCAGCCCGATTTCCGAAGGCGTGCGCACCTACGCGCTCGATCCCGAGACGGCCAGGGCATTGTGGGCCAAAAGCGAGGATATGGTCGGCGAGCGCTTCTAGAGCATGATGCCGAAAAGTGTAAGCGGTTTTCGGACGACATCATGCTCTAACTATATAATGTAGAACAGGATTCAGATTTTAGGCCGACCGGGCCTAAAATCATCCTGTTCTAGGCCGCAAACCGGCACGCTTCGACGCTGATAGAGAGCAGGGGAACTGGGAAACTGGTGCCCCTGCCGAGGAATTGAACCTGGATCGGCTGCTAACCAGACAGGTTAGCTGCACATTTCTATCAGAATTAGGAAAGCCCCTCCCATGATGGAAGGGGCATTGGATTACTCGGCCTTTCGCTGCATCAGGCTTGACCGCTACTCAGCCGCCTCCGCATAGCTTTCCACCGGCGGGCAGGTGCAGATCAGGTTGCGGTCGCCATAGACATTGTCGACGCGGTTGACCGGGGACCAATATTTGTCAACGCGGAAGGCGCCGGGCGGGAAGCAGGCCTGTTCGCGGCTGTAGGGACGATCCCAATCGCCGACGAGATCTTCCACTGTGTGCGGAGCGTTCTTCAGCGGGTTGTTCACCTTGTCCATGCGGCCATCCTCGATGGCGCGGGCTTCCTCGCGGATCGCCAGCATCGCCTCGCAGAAACGGTCGAGTTCAGCCTTGGTCTCGCTTTCCGTCGGCTCGATCATCAGCGTGCCGGCGACCGGCCAGCTCATGGTCGGCGCATGGAAGCCGCAGTCGATCAGACGCTTGGCGACGTCGTCGACCGTGACGCCTGAGGTGTCGACCAGCGGGCGGGTGTCGATGATGCATTCATGCGCGACACGGCCGGCCTCCGACCTGTAGAGCACGTCATAAGCGCCCTTCAGCCGGGTGGCGATATAGTTGGCGTTGAGGATCGCCACCTTGGTCGCCTGCGTCAGGCCTTCGCCGCCCATCATCAGGCAATAGCTCCAGGAGATCGGCAGGATCGAGGCCGAGCCGAAGGCGGCGGCCGAGACAGCACCCGAACGGCCGTCGGTTTCGGGATGGCCGGGCAGATAGGGAGCCAGATGCGCCTTGACGCCGATCGGCCCCATGCCGGGTCCGCCGCCGCCATGCGGAATGCAGAAGGTCTTGTGAAGGTTCAAGTGCGAAACGTCGGAGCCGATGTCACCGGGGCGGGACAGGCCGACCATGGCATTCATGTTGGCGCCGTCGAGATAGACCTGGCCGCCATGCTCATGCACGAGATCGCAGATTTCCTTGACGGTCTCCTCGAAGACGCCGTGCGTCGAAGGGTAGGTGATCATGCAGCAGGAAAGGTTTGCCGCATGCTGCTCAGCCTTGGCCCGAAAATCGTCGAGATCGATGTCGCCGTTTTCACGCACCTTGACGACGACGACCTTCATGCCGACCATCTGGGCCGAAGCCGGATTGGTACCGTGCGCCGAGGTCGGGATCAGGCAGACGTCGCGATGGCCGTCGCCATTGGCGATATGAAAGTTGCGGATCGTCAGCAGGCCGGCATATTCGCCCTGCGCACCGGAATTCGGCTGCATGGAGAAGGCGTCGTAGCCGGTGACGGCGCAGAGCTTTTCGATCAGGTCGTCGATCATTTCGCGGTAGCCGAGCGCCTGGTCGGCCGGCACAAAGGGATGGATGTCGGAGAACTCCGGCCAGGTGATCGGCAGCATTTCCGCCGTCGCGTTGAGCTTCATCGTGCAGGAGCCGAGCGGGATCATCGAGCGGTCGAGCGCCAGATCCCGGTCGGAAAGCCGGCGGATGTATCGCGTCATCTCGCTTTCGGCGCGGTTCATGTGAAAGATCGGATGGGTGAGGTAATCGCTGGTCCGAAGCAGGCCCTTCGGCAGGCGATAGGACGGCTCGAAATCGGCAATGGTGAAGTTGCCGCCGAAGGCGCGCCAGACGGCTTCGAGCGTCGCCGGCCGGGTGCGTTCGTCGAGGCTCATGCCGAGTTTGGTTTCGCCGACCTTGCGCAGATTGACGCCTTCGGCGACGGCTGCACGCAGGATGAGACCCTGCATGTGGCCGACATCGACGGTGATCGTGTCGAAGAAGGTGTCGGGCTCGACCTTATAACCGAGCTTTTCCAAGCCCTTGGCCATCAATACGGCCTTCTGGTGCACCTGCTGGGCGATCGCCTTGATGCCCTTCGGTCCGTGGAAGACGGCATACATCGAGGCCATGACGGCAAGCAGCACCTGGGCGGTGCAGATGTTCGACGTCGCCTTCTCGCGGCGGATGTGCTGTTCGCGGGTCTGCAGCGACAGGCGATAGGCGCGGTTGCCGCGGGCATCGACGGAAACGCCGACGAGGCGGCCAGGCATGGAGCGCTTGATGGCATCCTTGACCGACATATAGGCCGCATGCGGGCCGCCGTAGCCGACCGGGACGCCGAAGCGCTGCGAGGAGCCGACGGCGATATCGGCACCCATTTCGCCGGGCGATTTCAGCAGCGTCAGCGCCAGGATATCGGCGGCGACGATCGCTATGGCGCCGGTCTGATGCAGGCGCGAGATCAGGCCGGTAAAATCGTGCACGTGACCGTGGGTACCGGGATACTGGAAGATCGCGCCAAAGACGTCGACAGGATCGAGATCGGTGAAGGGATTGCCGACGATGACGCTCCAGCCGAGCGGCTCGGCGCGGGTGCGGATCAGGGCAATGGTCTGCGGATGGCAGTCGGCATCGACAAAAAAGGCCTTCGCCTTCGACTTGGCGACGCGCTCGGCGATCGCCATGCCTTCGGCGGCGGCGGTCGCCTCGTCGAGCAAAGAGGCGTTGGCAACGTCGAGGCCGGTGAGGTCGCAGATCATCGTCTGGTAGTTCAACAGCGCTTCCAGGCGGCCCTGGCTGATCTCCGGCTGGTAGGGCGTATAGGCGGTGTACCAGGCCGGGTTTTCAAGGATGTTGCGCTGGATGACCGGCGGCGTGATCGTGCCGTAGTAACCCTGGCCGATCAGCGAGACCAGCACCTTGTTCTTGTTGGCGGTCTCGCGCAGCTTGTCGAGCGCCTCGCGCTCGGTCATCGGCGCGCCCCAGACGAGCGGCGCCTTCTGGCGGATCGAGGGCGGCAGCGTCGCGTCGATCAGGCCGTCGAGGCTGTTATAGCCGATCACCTTGAGCATATCGGTCATCTCGGCCGGCGAGGGGCCGATATGGCGGCGATTGGCGAAATCGTAGGGCTGATAGTCGGTGAACTGGAATTCTGTCGGCGTCGTCATTACGCAGTGAGCTCCTTGTAGGCCGCCTCGTCGAGCAGGCCATCGGCGTCCGCAGCATTTGCAAGCTTCAGCTTGAAGAACCAGCCGGCGCCCTGAGGATCGGAATTGACCAGCGATGGGTCTGCAACGATGGCCGGATTGACCTCGGTGATCTCGCCATCCAGCGGACAATAGACGTCGGAAGCAGCCTTGACGGATTCAACGGTCGCGGCATTGCCGTTCTTGGAGAAGGTCGCGCCGACTTCCGGCAGTTCGACGAAAACCAGGTCGCCGAGCTGTTCGACGGCATAGGTGGTGATGCCGACCGTTGCAACGCCGCCTTCGATCTTCAGCCATTCGTGTTCTTCGGTAAATTTCAGCATTGTTCGTCCTCTCTGGAAAAGGTTTAGCGTTTGTAGGTCGGTGTGACGAAGGGCAGGGCGCTGACGGTGATCGGCAGATATTTGCCGCGCACCTCGGCATAGACGAGCGTGCCTGCCGCAGCATGGGAGAGCGGCACGTAACCCATTGCGACGGGGCCTTCGACGCTGGGACCGAAGCCGCCCGAGGTGACTTCGCCGATTTCGATCTTGCCCTCGGCATCGGCATAAAGCTTGGCATGGCCGCGCACCGGCGCCTTGCCTTCCGGCTTCAGGCCGACGCGGCGGCGGGCGGCGCCGTTTTCGAGTTCGGACAGGATGCGGCCGGAGCCCGGGAAGCCGCCGGCACGCGCACCGTTGCCGCGCCTTGCCTTCTGCATGGCCCATTCGAGTGCTGCCTCAACCGGCGAGGTGGTCGTGTCGATATCGTTGCCGTAGAGGCAGAGACCGGCTTCCAGGCGCAGCGAATCGCGGGCGCCGAGGCCGATCGCCTGGACATCGGGATGTTCGAGCAGCCGCATGGTGACATCCACGGCCTTGTCTGAGGGAATCGAGATTTCAAAGCCGTCCTCGCCGCTGTAGCCGGAGCGCGAGACCAGACAGGACACGTCGTGCAGACGGCAGTGGCGCACGTCCATGAATTTCATCGCCGCGACATCGGCCCAGAGTTCGGCAAGAACCGAAACCGCGCGCGGTCCCTGCAGCGCAATCAATGCGCGGTCGAGAACGGTGATGTCGCACTGGTCGCCGATATGGGCCCGGAGATGGGCGACATCGGCCTCCTTGCAGGCGGCGTTGACCACGACGAAGAGGTGGTCGTCGAGATGGGCGATCATCAAGTCGTCGAGAATGCAGCCGGTATCGTCGGTGAAGAAGCCATAGCGCTGCCGGCCTTCGGCAAGGCCCAGGATGTCGACCGGCACCAGGCTTTCGAGCGCCAGCGCCGCATCCTCGTAGCTGCCCGACTTCGCCTTCACGATGACCTGGCCCATGTGGGAGACATCGAAGAGGCCGGCTTCGGCGCGGGTATGAAGATGCTCCTTCATCACGCCTGCGGGATATTGCACCGGCATGTCATAACCGGCGAACGGCACCATGCGGGCGCCGAGCGAAAGATGCAGGGCATGCAGCGGGGTTTTCTTCAGGGCAGCAGTATCGTCCAAAAGACGCCTCCGGGGTTTGCGCCTTCTCGCGAAGGCGCGGGCTCAAATCTGAAGGCGCGGTTGCGCACTTCTCTCCTGAGCCCCCTCTGTCCCTTTGCCTGAGATTGTTATCCCTTCGGCGAGCGTTTCGAGAACGCTTCTCTCCAGAGTTCCGTCTGCCCCTTGCTGGTCCTTTTGCCTGAGAGTTTCCGGGGCGGTTGCTCCTTCGGCACCGGTGGCGAAAGCACCGGCTTCTCCCAACAAGGTTGGCGCAATTATCCGGCGGGTGCAGCGCTTGGCAAGGCCAAATGTCGTGACCGGACAATTTTTTGTCGCCATAGGCCGGCTGAGCCCTGATCTACGGCAATCTGCTTTTGCATTTCGCGGGGAAACCGGCTATCGCGACATGCTGTTGAAGGGGATCTCATGCGGCAGACCGGATTGAAAGCGACTCTCTTCCTGCGCATGCTTTGCGCATTGAGCCTGCTTTTGCTCGGCCTCGCCCATCAGGCGCCGCAGGCTGTCGCCTCCGAAGGCTACGATGCCGCGGCCTATGTGCTGCCCGACGGCACGTTCGCCTCGCTCTGCATCACCGTGAAGGATGCCGACGGCAAGACCGTCGCCTTCAAACCGAATTGCGAAGCCTGCCGGTTGTCCGCCTCCACTATTCTGCCGACGCCGGATGCGGGCTCCTGGCTCGAGCGCGAACTCGCCTCGCTGATCAACGCGCCGATCGAAACCTCAGCCGTTGCCAGTGCAAGCGCTGTCAGCCGGGCGAATTCCCGCGCGCCTCCCATCCTCGCCTGATCTGCCGTCGCAATCCATGATGCAGCATGCCGGTCCGCCCGAGAGAAGTCCGCGGCCGGCGAGGAGACATCCGATGAAAGCCATCAAGAAATTTGGCAAGACATTTGGCAAGTCATTCGGGCTTGCCGCCCTTCTTTCCGTGACCGCCTTGGCCAGCGCTGAGGCGCATGTGACCTTCCTCGACAGAGAGGCGAAGCAGGAGAGCACCATTCTCGCTGCGCTGCAGGTGCCGCATGGCTGCGACGGCAAGGCGACCACGGAAGTGCGGGTCAAGCTGCCGGAAGGCTTCGTTTTCGCAAAGCCGCAGCCGAAGGCCGGCTGGGAGCTCGAAGTGATCAAGGGCGACTACCAAAAGACCTACGACAATCACGGCGACAAGGTGAAGACGGGCGCGATCGAAGTGCGCTGGAAGAACGGCAATCTCTCCGACGATTTCTACGACACCTTCGTTATCCAGGGTAAGGTATCAGGCGTCGAGGCCGACACCTCGCTCGCTTTTCCGGTGACGCAGATGTGCGGCGACACGGTCGCGGCCTGGGATCAGGTGGCCAAGGAAGGCGGCGACGCGCATGGGATGAAAAGTCCGGCGCCGCTGTTGAAGGTCGTTGCCGGTGAAGACCATGGTCACGATCATGACGATATGGCCGGCATGGACATGTCTGGCATGGGCGGGGCCGCACCGGCCGGCGAAACGGTCAAGGCCGGCGATCTTGAAGTCTCCGGCGGGTTCGCCAAGGCAATGCTGCCCGGCCAGCCGGTCGGCGGCGGCTTTTTCACGGTGAAGAATAACGGCCAGGCGGACGATCGCCTGGTGTCCGTCAGCTCGCCCGCAGCTGGCGAGGTTCAGATCCACGAGATGGTGACGAAGGACAATGTCATGCGGATGCGCCAGCTGAAGGACGGTATCGCCATCGGCGCCGGCGAGACGGTCAAGCTCGAGCCCGGCAACCTGCACCTAATGTTCCAGAAGGTGAAGACGCCGTTCAAGCAGGGCGATACGGTGCCGGTGACGCTGACCTTCGAAAAAGCCGGCAAGGTCGACCTGGTCCTGCAGATACTCTCCGCCCAGGGCAAGTGAGAGCAGCGATTCAAAGTGCTACAGCGTCCTTTGCTCGTCTGAAAAGCCCGCGACTGTAACGGCAGTCGCGGGCTGTCGTTTGGAAGGCGATGGCCTCAGAAGTCTTCGTAGGATCGCAGCGCCTGTTTCAGGCCGGCCTGCGGCTGGCGATTGCCCTTGGCCATCAGGTCGAGGGCCACTTCGGTCGACTGGATGATGCTGGAGGGCTCGTCTATTTCATCAGTGCCTTCTGCCTTCAATTGCCGGTCGGCAACGCGGCGCGCATCGCGGGCGGCGGTGCTCGTCGCGACACGCTGCGGGATTCGGAGCGAGTCGAAGGCAATGGCGGCGGTGCTTGCCGATATGGACAGGAGCTGGGTCATGCCGTCACGGTATCGATACGATCTTGGCGCCCTCATAAGAAAATAACGAGCATTTTACCGAATGGTAAGAATTCATTCCTTCTCGATTGGAATCGCTGCGGAGTTGCGATAAATCGGGCTGATGATCCAGGCTCTTCTCGTCGCCGTCGGCGGCGCTATCGGTTCTCTTCTCAGATATTATGTCGGCCAATGGGCGCTGAGACTCATGGGGCCAGCATTTCCCTGGGGCACGCTCGCCGTCAATGTCGTCGGCTGCTTCGTCATCGGCCTCTTCGCCGAGCTGATCGCGCGGAAATTCAACGCCTCGGTGGAGCTGCGCCTCCTGCTGATCACCGGCTTCCTCGGCGGCTTCACAACCTTCTCGGCCTTCTCGCTGGATGCGATCTCGCTATTCGAGCGCGGCGAAGCCGTCGCCGGCGGTATTTACATCGCTGCGAGCGTCGGGCTTTCGATGGCGGCCGTTATCGCCGGGCTCGCTGTCATGCGCGCTTTGGCCTGATTTCTTTTCCGGTTTCCGTTTTGCTTGAAAATGCTCTAAAGGCTGCGGCAAGAACGCCGGCTCGGCCTGCGCTGCAATTTCCGAAAGATTTTTTATGGCTGGCATAGAACATATCAAGGTTGAACCCGACGAAGCCGGCATGCGGCTCGATCGCTGGTTCAAGGTGCACTTTCCCGGGCTCGGCTTCGGTCCGCTGCAGAAGCTCTTGCGCTCCGGCCAGGTGCGCGTCGACGGTGGACGTGTCAAATCCGATGCTCGTGTGCAGCCCGGCCAGACGGTGCGTGTGCCCCCGATGGATGTCGATGCGAAGCTGAAATCCGGACCGATCGCCGGCAAGGATCTCAAACATTCGACGGATTTCGAACTCTTGTCGCGCATGGTGCTGCACGAGGACGAAAAGGTGATCGTGCTCAACAAGCCAGCTGGCCTTGCGGTGCAGGGCGGCTCGGGTGTGGCCAGGCATATCGACCAGATGCTCGAAGCCTGGACCAGCCCGAAAGGCGAGAAGCCGCGGCTCGTTCACCGTCTCGACCGCGACACATCGGGTGTTCTCGTCATCGCCCGCACCCGCGGCGCGGCGCAGAAGCTGACGGCGGCCTTCCGCGAACGCGATACCAAGAAGACCTACTGGGCGCTGGTCAAGGGCGTGCCGCGCAAGCACGAGGACAAGATCTCGACCTGGCTGGTGAAGGAGCCGACCGCCGACGGCGACCGCATGCGCATCGCCAAGCATGGCGAGGACGGCGCCGACCATGCGATTTCCTTCTACCGTGTGCTGGAGACGGCGGCACAGAACCTCGCATGGCTGGAGATGGAGCCCTATACCGGCCGTACCCATCAGTTGCGCGTCCATGCCCTGCATATCGGCCATCCTATCATCGGCGATCCGAAATATTTCGACGACGATCCGAATTGGGATTTTCCGGGCGGCGTCCAGAAGAAGCTGCATCTGCACGCCCGTCGCATCGACATCCCGCACCCCTCCGGCGGGCGCCTGCGCGTCACCGCGCCGCTGCCGTCGCATATGGTGCAGACGTGGAATCTTCTCGGCCTCGATCTCGCCGGTGCCGAAAGGGACGCCGAATGAAACTGGCGCTCTTCGATTGCGACGGCACGCTGGTCGACAGTGCTGCGCTGATCCACGAAACCATGCGCCGGACCTTCGATAAGTTCGGCAAGCCGGAACCGCGATTTGAAGACACCAAGGCTATTATCGGCCTGTCTCTCGATATTGCGATTGCCCGCATGCAGGGCAGGCAGCATGTGGAGCAGGAAGACGTCGACATGACGGCGCATTACAAATCGCTGTTCTCGATCGTGCGTCAGGATCTCGATTACAAGGAGCCGCTGTTTCCCGGCATCCGCGAAATGATCGATGCGCTGACTGGGCGAGAAGGCCTGCTGATCGGCGCGGTGACGGGGAAATCCAGGCGCGGGCTCAAGCTGGTGATGGAGACGCATGGCTTCGACAAGCATTTCATCGTCGCACGCACCGCCGACGATTGCCCCTCCAAACCGCATCCGGCCATGGTGACGGAATGCTGCGATGAAACCGGCGTGAATGCTGTCGACACCATTGTCATCGGCGATGCGGTTTACGATATGCAGATGGCCAAAGCTGCCGGCGCCAAGGCGATCGGCGTTGCCTGGGGCTATGCCAGCGTGGATGAGCTGATCGCCAACGGCGCTGATGCGATCGCCTACCATCCGAACGAGATATTGCGTCATTTTTCCTGAGGTGAGCCCATGCGCGATCTGCTGAACGACCTTTCCGAAGGCCTGAGCCATCCCGATCCCATCCGCCGCGCGCAGATCCAGATGAAGAAGCCGCTGCCGAAGCGCTTCTATACCGATGTCTCCGTTGCCGAGCACGAGGGTGGTTTTGCGATCACGCTCGACGGCAAGATGGTGCGCACGCCGGCGCGCCAAGTTCTCGCCGTGCCGACCGAAGCGCTTGCGCGGCTTGTCGCCGCCGAATGGCGGGCGCAGGGCGAAGAGATCAATCCCGTGAGCATGCCGGTGACCCGGCTGGTCAACACCGCACTCGACGGCGTTGCCGCCAACGCCCAGGCGATCTTCGAGGATATATTGCGTTTTTCATCCAGCGACCTCATCTGCTACCGTGCCGAGGAGCCGGAACTATTGGTCGAGCGCCAGGCCGAACGCTGGGATCCCGTGATCGACTGGGCGGCGACCGATCTCGGCGCCGGCTTCATCCTCGTCGAAGGGGTGATGCCTCAGGAGCAGCCGCGCGAGGCGATTGCCGCCTTCGCCGTTACGCTCGCGAGATATGATAGCCCGATGGCGCTTGCGGCCCTCCACACAGTCACCACGCTGACCGGCTCGGCAATCCTGGCGCTCGCCTTCGCCGAGGGCCGGGTGATGGTGGAGGAGGCCTGGTCGCTTGCCCATCTCGACGAGGATTGGACGATCGAGCATTGGGGCAGTGACGAGGAAGCCGAGGAGCGGCGGGCCAAGCGCTTTGCCGAGTTCAAAGCCGCAGCCGATGTTTTTTTCGCCCTAAGCGCCTGAAACATATTGCCTTCCAATGCATTATGACCAAGTCTGCGACTCCAACGGGGTGGTGCGGGATTTTGCAATGAATTGGCTGAGGTCGTGTTTTTGCCGGGCGACACTCGTCTGTGTCGCGCTCACGGCCTGCGGCAGCCTCTCGGCCACCAAGCCGGCGGCGCCGGTCTATGATGTGCGCAGCGCCGTCGTTCTCTCCGGTCCGAACATGCCGGCGGAGTTGCTTTCCGGTATCAACGACCGCGTCAACGCAGCGATCAATGCCACCGTGCGCGACACCGTGCTGCCGCGGGTGGTGCTGACGATCCGCGTGGTTTCCGTCCAGAAGGGCCTCGGCTTCCAGAAGGACCGCAACGTCGCCAAGATCAGCATCGACGCAGCCTCGGTCGAGGACGGCTCGGTCATCGCCGTCAGCGCCTTCGACGTCACCAGTATCGCTGCCGATCCCAAGCTTGCCGACGAGATCCTGGCCGAGGACGCCGCCGCAAGGATCCGCTCGGTTTTCTCACTCAGCGGGCGCGGTCGCTAAATATTTAGAGCATGATGTTGTCCGAAAACCGCTCACACTTTTCGGCATCATGATCTAGCGCATAATCATCGCCGGATTGCCGCCCGCAGCGGCGAGGGAGATCGCATGAAGGAAATTCTCGAAGAACTGGAACGGCGCCGCGGCATCGCCCGCCTGGGCGGCGGCGAGGCGCGCATCGCCGCCCAGCACAAGCGTGGGAAGCTGACGGCGCGCGAGCGCATCGATCTCTTCCTCGACGAAGGCTCGTTCGAGGAATTCGACATGTTCGTCGAACATCGCTCCACCGATTTCGGCATGGACAAGAGCCGGATTGCCGGCGACGGCGTCGTCACCGGCTGGGGCACGGTCAATGGCCGCACGGTGTTCGTCTTCGCCAAGGACTTCACCGTCTTCGGCGGCTCGCTGTCTGAGGCGCATGCCGAGAAGATCATGAAGGTGCAGGACATGGCGCTGAAGAACCGCGCGCCGATCGTCGGTATCTATGATGCGGGCGGCGCCCGCATCCAGGAGGGCGTGGCGGCTCTCGGCGGTTATGCCGAGGTGTTCCAGCGCAATGTGCTCGCCTCCGGCGTTATTCCGCAGATCTCGGTGATCATGGGTCCCTGCGCTGGCGGCGATGTCTATTCGCCTGCGATGACCGATTTCATCTTCATGGTGCGGGATACTTCCTACATGTTCGTCACCGGGCCGGACGTGGTCAAAACCGTCACCAACGAGACGGTGACAGCAGAAGAACTCGGCGGCGCCGTGGTGCATACGGTGCGCTCGTCGATTGCCGACGGCGCCTATGAGAATGATGTCGAAACGCTGCTGCAGGTGCGCCGGCTGATCGATTTCCTGCCGCTTTCGAACACAGCACCGCTACCGGAGATCGAATGTTACCAGTCGGTGGCAGATGTCGATGCCTCGCTCGATACGCTGGTGCCGGCAAGTTCCAACAAACCTTACGACATCAAGGAGCTGATCCGGAAGGTGGCGGACGAGGGGGATTTCTTCGAGATCCAGGCGAGCTTTGCCAAAAACATCGTCTGCGGCTTCGGCCGCGTTGAAGGCTCCACCGTCGGTTTTGTCGCCAACCAACCGATGGTGCTGGCCGGTGTTCTCGACAGCGACGCCTCGCGCAAGGCGGCTCGCTTCGTCCGCTTCTGCGACTGCTTCAATATTCCCATCGTCACCTTCGTCGACGTGCCGGGCTTCCTGCCGGGTACGGCACAGGAATATGGCGGCCTCATCAAGCACGGCGCCAAGCTGCTCTTCGCCTATGCCGAGGCGACGGTGCCGAAGCTCACCGTCATCACACGCAAGGCCTTCGGCGGCGCCTATGACGTGATGGCGTCGAAGCATCTGCGCGGCGACCTCAATTATGCCTGGCCAACGGCGCAGATCGCCGTGATGGGCGCCAAGGGCGCGGTCGAGATCATCTTCCGCAAGGATATCGCCGATCCGGAAAAGATCGCCGCCCATACCAAGATGTACGAGGACCGGTTCCTCTCGCCCTTCGTCGCCGCCGAGCGCGGTTATGTCGACGAGGTGATCATGCCGCATTCGACCCGGCGGCGGCTGGCGCGCGGTCTGAAGATGCTGCGCAACAAGGATCTCGCCAATCCGTGGAAGAAACACGACAACATCCCGCTCTGACCATGGCGCGGGCGAATAAGATCGTCCATTCAGGCGTTTACCTGCTGTCGAAAAAGTGAACGGATGTCAGCAATCCGTGTGTTCAATCCTTGGCGAGGACAGGCTAACGCTCGGCTGTGTCTTTTAAAGAGGGGTTTTAATGTCAACTTTCGACCGTCTTTCCGCCTATCAGCCCTATGGGCTGGCTGCGCTCAGGATCATCACCGCATTGCTGTTCATCGAGCATGGCACGATGAAGCTTTTCGGCTTCCCTGCTTCGCAGATGTCGGGCTCGCTGCCGCCGCTGATGCTGTTCGCCGCTCTGCTTGAGCTTGTCGGCGGCATCCTCATTCTCGTCGGCCTGCTGACCCGTCCGGTCGCCTTCCTGCTGGCCGGAGAAATGGCGGTCGCCTATTTCATGGCGCATGCCCCGAGCAGCTTCTTCCCGGCCGTCAACCAGGGCGACGCCGCGATCCTGTTCTGCTTCGTTTTCCTCTACCTGGTCTTCTCCGGTCCCGGCGCTTTTGCCGTCGATAACCGCAAGACAGCCTGAACGATACGCTGAGGGGCGTCGGTGACGCCCCTCAGCTTCATGTCAGGCAGTAAGCTTGAGGCCGGCGATGCCGGCGACGATCAGCGTGATGCAGGCAAGGCGGGAGACACTTGCCTCATCGCCAAGCAGCCATATTCCGAGGAATACGGTGCCGACCGTACCGATGCCGGTCCAGACCGCGTAGGCGGTGCCGATCGGCAGATGCTTCACCGCCAGGCCGAGCAGCACGATGCTGATCACCATCGATATGACGGTCAGCGCCGTCGGCATCGGCCGTGTGAAGCCTTCGGTATACTTAAGGCCGATCGCCCAGCCACATTCGAAAAGACCGGCGAGAAAAAGCAGAAACCAGGCCATGCGACTCTCCTTGTTCAAGAGCGAGGCCGTCCCCGCGACAGTTGCATCCCAGAGGATGCCGCAGTCGTCTGCGATAGTGCCTATATGCGTGAGGAAACGGCCGACTTCAAGTTAGGAATCGGCATGGCTGCCATGCCACCCGTTTCTTGCGAGCCTGTGCGAGCCACATCACGGCTGCCCGCCAGCCTCCGCGGCAAGGCTCTTGGCGCGGCGGCAGAGGCGATCGAAGGTTTCGAGGAAGCGTGAGCGGTCCTTCGGGCTGAAGGCGGCGTTGTAGCCCTTGCTCTCGCCGGTTTCGCGCAAGTGCGCGCCGAGATCGCGCATGGCGCTCGCCATGCCGATATTGGTCTCGTCGAAGACGCGCCCTGTGGGGCCGCTGACGAAGGCGCCGGTCGCGACACAGCGCACGGCAAGCGGCACATCGGCGGTGACGACGATATCGCCCGCGCCGGCACGTTCGGCGATCCAGTTGTCGGCGGCGTCGAAGGCGTTGGAGACGATGACGTTGTGGATCATCGGATCGCGCGAGGGGCGCAGGCCGGAATTGGCAACGAAGGTGACCTCGAGGCCGTGACGTTCCGCGACCTTCAGGACTTCCGGCTTCACCGGGCAGGCATCGGCGTCGACATAGATCATGGCAATATCCTCATGCCGGTTGCGTGGCCTGCTGGCGGACCATATCGATGTGGGGAATGCCGTCTTCCAGATATTCCTGTGACACCGCTGTGAAACCGAAAGATTCGTAGAACCGCCGCAAATGGGCTTGTGCCGACAAGGCAATAGCATTTTCCGGATAAAGCCGCTCGCAAGCGGCAATCGCCTCGCTCATCAGTACATCGCCCAGCCGCTTGCCGCGATGGTCAGGCGCGACAACAACGCGGCCGATCTTCGACGGATCCTGTGGCTCATACGGTTTCAGGATTCGCGCCGCGCCCAGGAGTTCGGCACCTTCCAGCAGCCGCAGATGCAAGGCATCGATATCCTTGCCGTCAAGTTCCGGGTAGGGGCAGTTTTGCTCGACGACGAAGACATCGACGCGCATTCTCAAGAGATCGTAGAGTTCCCGCGCGGGAAGTTCATCGAGACTCCTGAGGTCTACCCTGTAGGTGGCAGCAGTCCCCGTCGCCTTGACCTCCACCAGCACTTCGCCGGCCCGCGGCCCCTCCAGCTGCCCGGTCATCACCTCCAGCGGTTTTCCTGCCTGAACGGCAACGGCGGCGCGAACGTCCATTTGATATCTCCCTGCTGATTTTGTCGGTACCCAGCTGCTTGTCGGGCTGAGCTTGGCATGCTCGGCAAGCCGGGCCGATGTGAATCCGACCAGTTGGCTTGTCTCTCAGGCGAATTCCATGATCACGGCATCGACGGCCAGGCTTTCGCCGGCTGCGGCATTGATCTTCGAGACAACGAGATCGCGGTCAGCGCGCAGCACGTTTTCCATCTTCATCGCTTCGACGATCGCAAGCGTCTCACCGGCCTTGACCTCCTGGCCCTCGGCCACCGCGATGGCGACGACGAGGCCGGGCATCGGGCAGAGCAGGAGCTTGGACGTATCGGGCGGCAGCTTCACCGGCATCAGCCTGTCGAGTTCGGCATGACGCGGCGAAAAGACCTTGGTCGTCACTGAAAGTCCCTGCCAATCGATACGCAAGCCGTTCAGAACGGGGCGGATCTGCGCGGTGATGTCGCGACCGCCGACCTTGCCCCTCCAGACAGGGTCGCCCGGTCTCCAATCGGTAACAACATTCTGGCTCTCGCCCTCTATCGCCCCATCGATCGCGATATCCATATCGAAGGGGATGGTGACGAGGCCGTCGAGCAACCTTGCCGCGACGTGGTTGTCGCCGATCTTCACCACCCAATCCTCGCGCAGCGCGCCCGCTGCGGCGCGCAGGCGATCGGCGAAACGTTCACGGCGGTTCGTCTCGATCAGCGAGGCGGAAAGCACGATGCCGGCCAGCACGGCTTCTTGCGCCCGGTCCGGTTTCATCGGCGCGAAACCATCGGGATATTCCTCGGCGATGAAGCCTGTGGAAAGCCGGCCCTCGCGCCAGCGCGGATGTTTCATCAGCGCCGACAGGAAAGGAACATTGTGCTCGATGCCGTCGACGACGAAACCGTCGAGCGCCTGACCCATGGCCTCGATCGCTTCCAGCCGTGTCGGCGCCCAGGTGCAGAGCTTGGCGATCATCGGATCGTAATACATCGAGATCTCTGCGCCTTCGAAGACGCCGGTGTCGTTGCGGACGACGACATTGCCGGTCCTGCCTTCCGCCGGCGGCCGGTAGCGCGTCAGGCGGCCGATCGAGGGCAGGAAGTTGCGATAGGGATCCTCGGCATAGAGCCGGCTCTCGACCGCCCAGCCATCAAGCCTGATATCCTGCTGGGCAAAGGGAAGGGGCTCTCCCGCTGCGACACGGATCATCTGCTCGACGAGGTCGATACCGGTGATGAGTTCGGTCACGGGATGCTCGACCTGCAGGCGGGTGTTCATTTCGAGGAAGTAGAAATTGCGGTCCCGGTCGACGATGAATTCGACGGTGCCGGCGCTCTGGTAGTCGACGGCTCTCGCCAGCGCCACCGATTGTTCGCCCATCGCCTTGCGGGTCGCTTCATCGAGGAAGGGCGAGGGCGCCTCTTCCGCCACCTTCTGGTTCCGCCGCTGGATCGAGCATTCGCGCTCGCCGAGATAGACGACGTTGCCATGCGCATCGGCCAGGACCTGGATCTCGATATGACGCGGCTCGACGATGAACTTTTCGATGAAGACGCGGTCGTCACCGAAAGAGCTTTTCGCCTCCGAGCGGGCGCGCTCGAAGCCGTCGCGCACTTCCGCCTCGTTCCAGGCAATGCGCATGCCTTTGCCGCCGCCGCCGGCCGATGCCTTGATCATGACGGGATAACCGATCCCGCCCGATATCACTTCCGCATGGGCGCCATCCTCGATGATGCCGAGGTGGCCGGGCACGGTGGATACACCGGCGGCATTGGCGAATTTCTTCGATTCGATCTTGTCGCCCATCGCCATGATGGCTTTCGGCTTCGGGCCGATGAAGACGATGCCCTGTTTTTCCAATTCAGCGCAGAAGGAGGCGCGTTCGGACAGGAAGCCATAGCCGGGATGCACCGCCTCGGCGCCGGTTGCCTTGCAGGCGGCAATGATCTTTTCGGCAACCAGATAACTCTCCGACGCCGCGGCCGGGCCGATATGAACGGCCTCGTCGGCCATCTCGACATGCAGCGCGTCCCGATCCGCATCCGAATAGACCGCGACGGTCAAAATACCGATGCGGCGCGCAGTCTTGATCACGCGGCAGGCGATTTCGCCGCGATTCGCGATCAGGATTTTCTTGAACATCGAGACTCCACCCAGAAATGCATCCCGGAGTTTTACGCACAAAACACCGGAACGCACAATCAGGCTTGCGGAGCGTCAGGCGACGGCGGCTTCTGCGACGGGTTCCTCGTCGACGATGCGCAGCCAGCGGCTGCGCCGCGGCTCGGCATAATCGCGCAGCTCGACGGCAGCCATGATCCCCGCCCAGTGCGGATGATTGGCGCCGCGCAGCGTTGCCTGCTCGATCTGCTGGAGAACGCCGTATTCGACCGACGAGACCGGGATGACGCCGCCTTCGGCGACGCTTCTGAAGATGCGCATCGCATAGTCGATGTCCTGGCGGGTGATGCCCCGGCGATCGATGGCGCGCGACAGCTTGTAGCCACCGATATTGTCGGTGATCGCCAGGCGGAGCTGATCGAGGGCGAGCGCTCTCAACTCGACTGGAACATCGGCCGAAATCTCCATGACGTGGAGAATGAGTTCGAGCTCGAGCGCCGAGTTGACGACACCATCGGTCGTGAACATGCGCATGATCCAGGCGACGTTGATTTCATCCAGCGAGCCCTGCGGATAGGTGTAATGGACGATGAAACCGGCGAGCTGCTCCACGAAGAAAGCGTTCCAGTCGGCACATTTTTCAGGGCAGGAATTGTTGAGCGCCAACATCGCCACGACATCGTCGGATGTCCGGATACCCTCCGGAAAACTATGTTTGCGCAGCAGTACTATATCTTCGGCCGTCAGCCGATGCTTGCCGGCCACGACACAGGCCGGAAAAGCGAGACGAAATTCGCTCATGTTTTAACTCCAGGCTTCATCATGAAGCCGGAGACAGTTTTACCGTCTGCGAATTGACGATCCCTCAAGAAGAGGAGTTAACCCGATATTCCCCGGGTCAGGAAGATTTTAACGATTGCGCCTGCAGCCGCTCGCGCCAGATGATGAAGAGGCCTGACGCAACGATGATGAAGATGCCGATCCATTTGGAAAAGCTCGGGAAATCGTTGAAAAGCGCATAGCCGAGAACGGTCGCCGAGATGATCTCGAAGTACTGGAACGGCGCAAGCAGCGACAGCGGCGCGAGGCGGAAGGCCCGGACGATGAGCATATGCGCATATCCCGAGATCGAGCCGAGGGCGAGAAGCAGAACAAGGCCGAGGCTGGAGGAGGGCAGGGAGACGGTAAAATCGGCACTGCCGGAGCTGTTGCCGAGGAAAAGGGCGGCCGCCATGAACACCGTTCCGCCGATGCCGGCCATCGTCTGCATGGTCAGTGGCGAATCGGCCTCGCCGATGGCGCGATTGAGGAAGAGATAGAGCGAGAACAGAAAGGCGCAGGCGACCGGCAGCAGCGCCTTCAGGCCGAAAATCTCGTAGCTCGGCTGAATGACGATCATCGCGCCGCCGAAACCGACGACGATCGCCACCCAGCGCCGCCAGCCGACCTTCTCTCCGAGAAACAGCGCCGACAGAGCGGCCAGCATGAAGGGCTCGACGAAATAGATAGCGAAGACATCAGCAAGCGGCATGTATTTGACGGCGACGAAGAACAGCAAGCTCGCACCACCATGCAGCACGCCGCGCAGCAGGTTCATCCACGGCCGTTGGGCCGAAAGCGCCTTCAGCCCGAAAAGGGCGAAAAGAATCGGCAGGGTGCAGGCGATCTGGAAGAAGAATCGGTAGAAGGTCACCTGACCCGGCGACATCGCCTCGAAGGTCGCCATGTATTTGGCGATGGCATCCATGATCGGCAGGATGAGCATGGCGCCGGACATGATGGCCATGCCCTGCAGGGAATTTTGATGGGGCTCTGACATGGCTGCTGATTCTTGCGAGGATGACGCCATCAACCACGGGAAAGCCGGGCAATCAAGCCGAGCTATCGCAAATGGCTTCGAGGTGAAAACGAAATCGTCGCTTACAGAGCGTTTCCCTGAAGGGAAATGGTGCGGTCGAGAAGACTCGAACTTCCACGGGTTGCCCCACAGCGACCTCAACGCTGCGCGTCTACCAATTCCGCCACGACCGCATCGTGGTAGGTGCCGATTTGCGTCGGCGGGGCAGCATGTAGCAAAAGCATCTGGGGTGCACAAGGGCGATATGACAGTTTTTTTGAAAACCGCTCACAGCATTTGAATTGGCCCCGAAACGGGTCCATATAGCTGTGCTGCCGCCCCTATTTTACAGGCATTTCGGGGAGAGCGGCAAGGAATGGCCATGCTTCGAACCGATCTCGAATTCTCCATGCTTCCCCAACTCGGCACCCGGCCGGTACGCTGGCGCATCGCCGACGGCCTCGTTCCCTATGAGGAGGCGGTGGAGACGATGGAGCGCGAGGTGGCGATAATCGCCGATGGCGGTGATGAACTCGTCTGGCTCGTCGAACATCCGCCGCTCTATACCGCCGGCACCAGCGCCAATGCGAGGGATCTCGTCCAGCCGAACCGGTTTCCGGTCTTTGCGACGGGGCGCGGCGGGGAATACACCTATCATGGACCCGGTCAGCGCGTCGCTTATGTCATGCTCGATCTGAAGAGGCGGCGTCAGGACGTGCGCGCCTTCGTCGCCGCCCTCGAAGATGTCGTCATCCGCACGCTGGACATGATGAATGTGCGCGGCGAGCGACGTGAGGATCGCGTCGGCGTCTGGGTGCGCCGGCCGGAAAAGCCATTGCTGGCCGATGGGACAATGGCCGAGGACAAGATCGCCGCCCTCGGCATCAGGCTGCGGAAATGGGTGACCTTTCACGGACTGTCGCTCAACGTTGACCCCGATCTCGATCATTTCGGCGGCATCGTGCCCTGCGGGATCTCAGCCTATGGCGTGACCAGCCTCGTCGATCTTGGCTTGCCTGTGATGATGGCTGATGTCGATATCCGGCTGCGCACCGCCTTCGAGGCGGTTTTTGGGGAAACGACGCGCGAGATGGATTGAAAAAGAGAAGGGCCGTTTCCGGCCCTTTCTTTTGTCGGATCCCAGCATTTATCGGATCAATGCGTCGCGCGGCATGCTTCGGTGCGGGAGGCGCCGCTGTCTGCACCCTTGGTGTGGGAGCCCTTCGGGCCAATCATGCTGTGGCATGGGGGCAGGGAGTTGATGCTGGCCGTTGCGGTCTTGTCGACGACAGGAGTCGCCATGGCGCTTGGGGCGAAGCCGTCGCTGTCATTGGTGTAGTCGCTGGAATAGGCCGGGGCCTTGTGGCTGCTATAGTGGACCGGAGCCGGCTTCGACATCGGGCTTGGGGCGAAGCCGTCGCTGTCGTTGGTGTAGTCGCTGGAATAGGTCGGCTGGGCGAAGGCAGCGCCTGCAAGGCTGACGGCGAACAGGGACGCGGCAAGGGCAAATTTGATGCGCATGGGGTCTATCTCCTCAATCTGTTGTTGAATTCCACAACATTAAACTAACCCTCGGCACATACGAGTTCGCGCCCCAATTCAGGCAATTTTGTGATAATATGGCGGCGCAGCCGCGACCATTTGTCCAAATGAAATCACAGTGTTGTCAACGGAATTGACGTTCTCGTGACAGAAGCCGCCTAACAGAAATTGGCAATTGGTCTCGTGAATAAGACAGTTGTTGCTACAATCGTAAATTGTTAACTTTTGGTAATGTTGAGAATGATCATCAACGGAAGGCGGTAGCCCTCTCGTTGATGATCTGGGCTGTGCGCAATGCGTTAGTCCTCGTTCGGGATATGCGCATCGACACCGGTCAGCTGCAACTTGTTACGGACATGATGGACGCCGTCGACCGAAAGCGCGCCGAGTTCGACCTTGCGGGCGATGCCGATCGTCTCCACCGATCCTTCCAGGGTAACGACGTGACCGTCTGCATGAACCTCGACGCTGTCGATATCGACCTCGGGAATGTTTTCGAGATTGTCGTTCACCCGCGCTTCGAGATCGTCGCTTTCATTGCGGTCGATCGTATCGGCGCGCAGCGAATCTTTCAGGCGGTTCTCGTTGCCGTCTTCATCCGTGCCATCGATCCGGAAGCCCTTGTTTGGATCGCTGTCGAAATTGGCCGTGGTCTCGCCGTAAGGACGATTATCCGGACCGCCGGTGCCGGCGCCGCTGCCATCGGCATAGGGCCAGCCTTCGTCGAGATTGCGCTCTTCGAGGTCGCGATAATCTTCCTCCCGGGAAAGCCCAGGCTTCTCCCGGGAAAACTGGGTCTTGTCACCGATCCTTGCCATTGCACTCGCTCCTTGTTTCTTTGCTGGAAACGCCGGCAGCGGCGAATGGTTCGGTGCAGACGGCGATTTGTCAGCCGTGATTGTCAGCCCTGTGCCTTCTCCCATTTCTTCACCAGACGGTCGCGCTTCAGCCGCGAGAGGCGCTGCAGCCAGAAAATGCCGTCGAGCTGGTCGACTTCGTGCTGGATGCAGATGGCGAGGAAATCTTCGGCACCATCCTCGTGCACGGCGCCCTCGGCATCCTGATAGCGGAAGCGGATCGCCCGTGGGCGGGTGATCTCGTCTGTCGCGCCGGGCATCGAGACGCTACCTTCGGTATGGTTCATCGTCTCCTTCGAAAACCAGGTGATATGAGGATTGACGTAAAGGCGCACGCCGTCGGCCTTGTCGAGCTCCAGCACCGCGACACGGCTGAAGACGCCGATATGGGCGGCGGTGATGCCGACGCCGGGGGCTGCGCGCATCGTCGCCAGCAGGTCCTCGGCAAGCGCTGTGAGCGAGGAATCAAAGACCGTCACGGGCGCGCAGACAGTCTTCAGGCCCGGTTGCGGATAACGCAGAATCGGACGGATGGGCATGGGGCAGGCTTCCTCTGTTTGAACGGGTGAGGAAACTATCGCCGGCCGCGTGCATTGTCATCACGAAGCACGGTTTGCCGCTTTACGAAGCGGATGCTTTGGGCTAGCAGGGGCCAAGAATTCCGGTTGCGGGAGCCTCGCGCGGGATTTGCTTATCCGCTTGTTGATAATGTGTTTTCGGCCGACATTTGCGAATGCGGCGCGGCAGTCGTTGAAATTCGAACCAGATGCGAGGGCGGCAGATGACGACGACCGACGGGGAAGACCGTATTCGCAGGCGCCCCGATGACGAGGAAGCCGATATCTACGACGAGGACGGCAATGTCCGCGGCGATTTCCTGGCGCTCGTCGGTGCTGCGATCGCCGACCGCGACACGCTGTTCCTGCGCCAGAACGTTGCCCGCCTGCATGAATCCGAAATAGGCGACCTGCTGGAATCGATCCAGCCGGATCAGCGCCTGGCGCTGGTGCGCCTGCTCGGCGACGATTTCGACATGACGGCGCTGACCGAGGTCGACGAGGCGATCCGCCGCGAAATCGTCGACCAGATGCCGAACGCACAGATCGCCGCCGCGATCGGCGAGCTCGATTCGGACGATGCCGTCTACATTCTCGAAGACCTCGACAAGGAGGACCGGGAAGAGATCCTCGCCCAGCTGCCGTTTACCGAGCGGGTGCGGCTGCGTCGGGCGCTCGACTATCCCGAAAGCTCGGCCGGGCGCCGCATGCAGACGGAATTCGTCGCCGTGCCGCCGTTCTGGACGGTCGGCCAGACGATCGACTACATGCGCGACGAAGAGGATCTGCCCTATTCCTTCTCGCAGATCTTCGTCATCGATCCGACCTTCAAGCTGCTCGGCGCCGTCGATCTCGACCAGATTCTCCGCACCAAGCGGCAGACCAAGATCGAGCAGATCATGCGGGAGACGAACCATCCGATCCCCGCCGAAATGGACCAGGAAGAGGCGGCCCAGCTCTTCGAGCAGTACGACCTTCTCTCGGCCGCCGTCGTCGACGAAAACGGCCGGCTGGTCGGCGTGCTGACCATCGACGACGTCGTCGACGTCATCCACGAGGAGGCGGACGAGGACATCAAGCGCCTCGGCGGCGTCGGCGACGAAGAGCTGTCGGACAACGTGCTCTCGACGGTGCGTTCGCGCTTCCTGTGGCTTTTGATCAATCTCGGCACGGCGATGCTGTCGGCAAGCGTCATCGGGCTGTTCGACGGCTCGATCGAGAAGATGATCGCCCTTGCCGTGCTGATGCCGATCGTCGCCTCGATGGGCGGCAATGCCGGCACGCAGACGATGACGGTGACGGTGCGCGCGCTCGCCACCCGCGATCTCGACATCTACAATGCCGGTCGCATCATCCGCAGGGAGGCGGGCGTCGGCGTCCTCAACGGCATCGTCTTCGCCTCGATCATGGGCGTCATCGCCGGCACGTGGTTTCACGACTACCAGCTCGGCGGGGTGATTGCGGCGGCGATGGTCATCAACCTGATGGCGGCAGCCCTTGCCGGCATCCTGCTGCCGTTGCTGCTCGACAAGATGGGGGCCGATCCGGCGATCGCCTCTTCCGTCTTCGTCACGACGGTGACGGATTGTACCGGCTTCTTCGCCTTTCTTGGTATCGCCACATGGTGGTTCGGCATCTGAACCGCCCAAAAATTGACTATTACGTAAAAGTCAATATTATCGTCTGTCCGACGACGGGGAACACATGCCGGTGAACAAATATTATAGCATAACGGAACTGACGCGCGAATTCGGGGTCTCGACGCGCACGCTCCGCTTCTATGAGGACGAGGGACTGATCCATCCGGAACGGCGCGGGCGTACGCGTCTGTTCCGGCAAGCCGACCGGCGGCTGATCGGGGAAATCCTGCGTGGCCGGCGCATCGGCTTCACCATCGCGGAGATCCGCGAGATCATCCAGGTCTACAAGGAGCCGCCGGGCGAACTCGGCCAGTTGAAGCTCCTGATGAAGCGCGTCGACGAGAAGCGCGACGACCTGCGTCAGAAGCGCAAGGATATCGACGACACGCTGGCGGAACTTGACGCTATCGAAGAGACCTGCCTCGGCCGCCTCGCCGAAATCGGCGTCACTACCTGATCACGCGCCGTATTGTCGGCGAATTCATTCAGCCTCGGCGCTGCATTCGGCAGCGATTGTCTGGACCCGCTCGTCGTTCTGTATATCGATCGCGCCCTCCTGCAGCGGCGTGAACAGGGCTTGCGCCTGCAGTTTCCCCAGCGTGCACTGGCAGAAGCTGTGGCAGAGCGCTTCGCCTTGCTGCATGACGCAAGAGGCGTTGCATTGCCTTAGGTAAGTTGCGACCGGATCCGGGGCTTGCGGCGGGACGACGAGCGAAATCCCATAGGCGATGGCGATCAATACCGGCTGATGGATCAGATAGAAGGCAAGGCTGTGGCGGCCGAGCCTTGCCGGCCACCAGGAGCCGGTGCCGACGGCGGCAAGCCGGTGCAGCAGCCTGGTTCTGATAGCGATCGAAGCGATACTCAATCCAGCGAAGAAGGGCGTTGCCCAGGGAAACAGCGGCACATAGTCGTTGGACCGTTCCGGCGCCACGGCAAGGCCGATCCAGGCGAGATAGCGCGGATCGAAGAAGGATGAGCGAAGCAGGCCGGGCGGCCCGAAATTATCGGTGATCCAGGCGGCAAAGAGCGCTAGCGTGGCGATGAGCGTGAAGGCGAGCGGCAATCTCAAAAAAACGACGCCGATGAGCGTGAGCACCGCGATGCAGTGCAGGATGCCGAAATAGATCCACTCGTTCGGCATCGCGATGCGCGTGGCGATCGAGATCACCGCGGCCGCCGCGGCGATCATGCCGAAGCGCTTCCAGAAGGAAGGCCAGCGAATCTCGGGCGTGCTTGAGAGCACCAGGCTGATGCCGACGATAAAGAGAAAGGTCGTGGCGATCGCCCGGGCATAGATCTTCAGCCAACCGGTCTCGGCCGTGCCTGGCGCGAGATAGCCCATGAACTCCATGTCCCAGCTGAAATGGTAGCTCGCCATGGCGATCAGCGCGACGCCGCGCGCCGTATCCAATAGACCGATGCGCGGCGGTTTTGCCGCCGCATCGGCTTCCCTTGCCGGCAATGTCATCAAAGTCCCTCGGACAAATCATTTCCGTCGCTCGACGGCCCATCGCGGCGAATAGCAGAAAGGTGGAGATTTGATGGCGGGCCGGTATCCATGATCGCCAGTCGCGCTTGCGAGAAAAATTGCCGGCGTGTCAGCACGAAGATGACGATCGCCGTCGTCAGCATGAAGACATAGGGGTTGATGAACCAGCCGAGATAGCCGATCGACAGGAAGATCGCCCTGAGGCCCTCGTTGAAATTGCTGCCGGCAATGACGTTCATGCGGATGACGCGTTCGGCGGCCCGCTCGGCGGCGATGACGTCGCGCTCGGTGTCGCGCATCATCGGGATCGAGCCGAAGAGGATGGTGCAGTAGTTGAACAGCCGGTAGGACCAGCCGAATTTGAAGAAGGCATAGCCGAAAAGCGCTGCCAGCCCGCCGACCTTCATCTCGAAGACGGCATGGCCGCCATGGAAGACGAAGGGCAAGTCGGCGAAGACGGCGTCGACCTTCTCCGTCGCGCCGAGCAAAGCAAAGCAGCTGCCGATCGCGAAGATCGAGGTCGAGGCAAAGAAGGCGGTGCCGTTCTGCAGGCCGGCCATGATCTGCGTGTCGATCATCTTCAGGTCGCGGCGCAGCGAATTGTAAATCCACTCCCGGCGCCGTTCGGTCATCGCATGGGTCAGGCTGGTGCGCCCGAAGAAGGTACGGCCGTGCAGCAGCCAGGAATAGCCCATCCAGACAAAGGCAAAGAAAGCCAGAGCGATATAATCCGCCGTCGTCATCAGTGATTCGGTCTCCGCATGAACGCGGCCACTATGCCGCAAGTCGGATTATGCCGCATGGCCGAGTTCGGCGGCTTTACGCGGGCTTTTGGCCATGCGGCAGTTCGGCATAATCGAGCCGTCGGCAAACGACAAGGCTTGGTGGATAGGCGACCGGCATCTTCTGGAACGAACGACAGCAATGCGGTCATCCGTCAGCTTGCGGATTCGGCGCGGCAACCCAAAGAAGAAGAAAAAGGACGGCGCTACACCTCCAGCGCCTCAATCATCCCCACCCGCGTCGCATGCCGGCCGCCCTCGAAACGAGCGGTCAGGAACGCATCCACGATATCAAGCGCTAGCCCTTCGCCGACCACGCGCATGCCAATCGAAAGCATGTTGGCATCGTTGTGCTGGCGGATCATGCGGGCCGAGAATGTGTCGACGCAGACGCCGCAACGGATGCCCCTTACCTTGTTCGCAGCCATCATGATGCCCTGGCCGGTGCCACATAGAATGATGCCAAACCGGCAATCGCCGGAGGCGACGAGACGCGCCGCCGCTTCGCCGTGCTTGGGATAGTGTGTGCTCTCCGGCGTTGTCGGTCCGATATCGACCGCTATCCAGCCTTGCGCCGCGATATGACCGGCAATGGCCTGCCGGAGCTGAATGGCGGCGTGGTCGCTGGAGAGGGCGATGCGGTTGGTGGCTGTCATGGAGAAGTGGTCCCAGTTTCCAAAGCAATTTGCCGTCCTGACGATGCACGTTGGCGCCACAGCAGTCTAGAGGCGCACGAGCAGGGTGCCGCGTTAACCGCTTATAAAGTCGTGATGGCCAATTCTTCAGGACTGAACCTGAACTCCGAATTCAAAAGTGACCCATGAGTCGGCCGGATTACATCCCGAGTCTTGATGGCCTGCGCGGTGTCGCTGCGCTTCTGGTCGTTGGAGCCCATATTGGCCTTATCTTTCCGATCACAGCTCCGCATCTCGTGACGATGGGCGACGAAGCTGTCGGTTTGTTTTTTGCTCTCAGCGGCTTCCTGATGGCGCATCTTTACGGCTCACGGCCGGTCACGAAAGAAAACGTGCTGGATTTTCTTGTGAGCCGCTTTGCCCGCATCTATCCGGTTTACCTGGTGGCCGTCGTTCTCGTAGCGATGCTGTCGAGCATGCAAAATCTGGATTTTGTTCAGCCGATCGTTAGCGGCACGGATTTTGTGCGCCATGTCTTTCTTCTCGGCTCTAGTGGTGTTTTCTGGTCGATACCACCCGAGATTCAGTTCTATCTGCTCTTTCCTGTCCTGTGGCTTTGCCTGGCCCAGCCGCACCGCTATAGCGGCGTGATTGTGGGCCTCACCGTGGCCGTCGTCGTGGATGGCCTGGTTGAATTGCCAGGCCCGGGAATAGTGCTCGTCTCCAAGCTTCCTTACTTTCTTTTCGGGGCACTTGCCGGAATCATGCATTCCTACTGGAACAGCTGGGTTCCATCTGTCCTCACAGGTATTTCAACGCTTTTCCTTCTGGTGGTGTTTTTCACCTACCGGCATATCTTGCCCGGCTTTTCCCCGGAATTTTGGAGCCTGCAAAGTGCGGTGGCTGCAGCCGTCATTGTCGGGCTCGTCGCTCGACAGCCGCCCATCGCAACCCGTGTCCTGGCAGCTGCACCAGTACGGTTTTTCGGAAAGATCAGCTTTTCACTTTACCTTTTCCATGTCCCCATCATGTTCCTGGCGCGTCTGACCTTTGATGCCTTCATGCCCGAACCGGCGCTCATCCTGGTGACGCTTTGCGTTGCGGTCGTCGGGGCATGGTTCATCCACGAGACGATAGAGGTTCCAGGCCGTCGGCTGCTGGTCCTGATATGGCAGGATAATCGCTGGCGTCTGGTTTCGCGCGAAACTCCGGCCGACCAAATGGACCGCGCAATTCTCGGCCTGCAGGAGATCGAAAAGCGCATGCTGAGCGGCGCAACACCAGCCATGGCCGATCAACGACAAATCTCGACGACGCCCGAACCCCGGGATGGAGCCGACGGCACGGTCATTCAAGACGAACGCGACGAGAAGCTTCGCGCATAGCTCAGCTAAGTTCTTGGGCGAGTCCGATGAGAAGCCCTCCAGGCCCGCGGATGTAGCAGAGCCGATAGGTGTCTTGATAGTTCACGACTTCGCCAACCAGCTGCGCGCCGCGCTTGCGGAGCCTCTCAAGCGTCTCGTCGATGTCATCAAGTGCGAACATGACGCGGAGGTAGCCTAGAGCGTTCACCGGGGCATTGCGGTGATCCGCGACAGCAGGCGGCCTGAGGAAGCGGGAGAGCTCGAGCCGGCTATGGCCATCAGGCGTGCGCATCATGGCAATCTCGACGTGCTGATCGCCCAGTCCAGTGACACGTCCAGCCCATTCTCCTTCGATCATGGCCCGCCCTTCGAGCTCGAGGCCGAGGTCGCGAAAGAAATCAATCGTCTCTTCGAGGTCATCGACGACGATTCCCACGTTGTCCATCCGTTTGAGCGCCATGTGTCCAATCTCCCAATCTACAAGGTGTCGTCTAGCATCGACGTCAGCAGGACATTGGGAGCTGGTGCAGACTGTCAAGATAAGGCCACCGGTTCTTCCTCCGCATAGGCTTCATTGATTGCAGCAATGAGTGGCAAGCCGGACCACTTGGTTTAGCGCATGATCCCGAAAATCGGATTCGATTTTCGGGGAGGATTATGCGCACACTCAAAGTGCCTGCGCGTCCTATTGGACACGCGGCGCTCCAGTGTGCAGCCGGAATGTCGCACCGGCTCCATGCGATGTCGGTGTGCTGCACGGATTCGAAACCGACCTCGCTTAAGCTTGCATCCTCGTATTCAGAAAGCGCACCCATGTTTCTCTCGGTATTCGATGTCTTCAAGATCGGTGTCGGGCCGTCGAGTTCACACACGATGGGTCCGATGTCGGCGGCCAACCGGTTTCTCGAGCTGATCCTCTCGAACGAATGGCCGCGCCCGTCATCGGGCGCCCAGGTCACAGCCATCAAGGTCAGCCTGCACGGCTCGCTCGCCCATACCGGGATCGGCCACGGCACGGGCAGGGCTGTTATTCTCGGGCTGATGGGCGAAGCGCCCGACAGCGTCGATCCCGACAGAATGGACGGCATCGTCGACACCGTGGAGCGCACCGGCCGCATCACGCCGGACGGCCATCCCGGCTATCAGTTCCAGCCGAAAACCGACCTGATCTTCGACAAGAAACAGCCGCTGCCCGGCCATGCCAACGGCATGGTCTTTTCCGCCTATGACAGGGACGGCCGGCTTCTCGTCAAGCGCATCTATTATTCGGTCGGCGGCGGCTTCGTCGTTACCGACACCGAGCTCGAGCAGATGCGGGCGAAGAAGAACGCGCCCGGCGGCACGCGTGTGCCCTATCCCTTCTCCACCGCCAAGCAGATGCTCGAGATGGCGGAGCGCTCGGGGTTGTCGATCGCCCAGATGAAGCGGGCGAACGAGGAGAGCCAGCGCAGCCCCGAGGAACTCGACCAGGGGCTTGACCGCATCTGGGAGGCGATGCGCTCCTGCATCGAACGCGGCCTCAAGGTCGAGGGCATCATGCCGGGAGGCCTCAACGTCAAGCGCCGCGCGCGCAGGATTCACGACAAGCTGGAAGAGGAATGGCGCAGCAACCGCATCAACCCGCTGCTCGCCAACGACTGGCTGAGCGTCTATGCGATGGCCGTCAACGAGGAGAATGCGGCCGGCGGGCGCGTCGTCACGGCGCCGACCAATGGTGCCGCCGGCGTCATTCCGGCGACAATCCGCTATTACGAGCATTTCCACGAGGACTGGGACCAGAACGGCATCCGCGACTATCTGCTGACGGCAGCCGCCATCGGCGGCATCATCAAGCACAATGCCTCGATCTCGGGCGCCGAGGTCGGCTGTCAGGGGGAGGTGGGGTCGGCGGCGGCGATGGCTGCCGCGGGCCTTGCCGCGGTCATGGGCGGGACGCCGGAGCAGATCGAGAACGCCGCCGAAATCGCGCTCGAACATCATCTCGGCATGACCTGCGATCCGATCGCGGGCCTCGTGCAGGTTCCCTGCATCGAGCGCAACGCGCTCGGCGCGGTCAAGGCCGTCACGGCGGCCTCGCTCGCCATCAAGGGCGACGGCCAGCATTTCGTGCCGCTCGATGCCTGTATCGAGACGATGCGCCAGACCGGCCACGACATGAGCGAGAAATACAAGGAAACCTCGACCGGCGGCCTTGCCGTCAACGTCGTCGAATGCTGAGTTTGTGGACATCAGGTGCTTGACGCTTGACGCTCGCTGCCAAAAGGATTTCAACGGCAGCATGGCATTGCATCTCATCAAACTCTGTGTTGGGGCCGACTCGATAGACGATCTGCGCGAATGGGTGGCGGAACGCTCGTTGCGCGCCATCGCCGCCGGGCTCGAGCCGCATTCGGTGCATACGACGCGCATGGCGCCGAAACGCATGGATGAGCTGCTTGACGGCGGCTCGCTCTACTGGGTGATCAAGGGGCAGGTCCAGGCGAGGCAGAAGCTGCTCGACATCGAGACCTTCACCGACGGCGAGGGGATTTCGCGCTGCCGCCTGATGCTCGGCCCTGAGGTCATCGAGACGTCCGTGCAGCCGAAGCGTCCGTTCCAGGGCTGGCGTTATTACACTGAGGACGATGTGCCGCGCGACCTGACAAGCCTTGGCGCCGGCATTGCCGAAATGCCCGCGGATCTTCGCCGCGAGCTTACGGACCTTGGTCTGCTCTAATCCCCGAAAATCGAAGCCGATTTCCGGAAAGTTTCATGCGTGGATTGAACGTCCTCCGCGGGGCCTTTCGGGCGCGCGGTCCTGTTCAGCGCAGGCGCAGCTGCACCGGCGCGCTGCCATCCGGCGAGGTCACATGCAGATGGATGCGGGCTTCGGGCTGGGAATAGCGCCATGCGCGCGCACCATGGCACAGCAGCAGATTGATGAGATCCCGGGTCTTCGGAGACTTCGCCTTCGGCCGCTGCAGGCCGATCTCGGCGAGGCGCAAAGCCGCCTCGTGCAGCGGATGGAGGGATGAGCGCCCTTTAGCCGCCATGCGGCGGTCTGAAGGCATTCCCGGAACATTCTCATTGATCGCCATTGTTTTCCCCGTACGCAATACTGATCGAGTTCAAGAACGGTGGCCGGAAACGCAAACACCGATTCCGGCCGTCACCGATGCCGCCGGCCATCTTGCAGGCAGCATCGAATATCTCATTGGGCAGCTGCCCAGCATTTGATGCCGGCCTTCTTCAAGGCCTTGCAGGCGTTGACGGCATCGCGCTGATCGTCGAAGCCACCGAAGCGGGCGCGGTAAAGCTGGTCACCACCAGCGGCATAGGCGACCGCGAAGGGCTTTGCCGAGGCCAGAGCCTTGCCGCCCTTGCTCCTGGCGCTTTCCAGAAGATCCATGGCCATCTGCCGGCTCGGCGAGACGCCGACCTGCACCACCCAGCCGGTCGGACCGTTGCTGGTTGAAGCAGCACGAGTCGGGGAGGGAGTGGTCGACGCGGTGGTGACATTATCAACCGACGTATCGCCCTGTTCCGTCGGCATAGACGCGGGCGTCGGCTTTGGCGCTGTGACCGCTGCCTGCTGCTTGAAGGTCATGGTCTTGACCTTGGTCGGCGCCGGCATCGGCTGTGCTACCAGCGGATTGTCGGATTTCGGCGCAGCGGTCTCGGCATAGGCGACCTCGGTCTCGGCGACCTGATAGCGCGCATCCGGCAGCGGGCCTTTGTGCGGCAGGCTGAGATCGGCAGCGGCGGCCGAAACCGGCGGCTGCGCTGCGGCGATGGTCTTCGCCGTTTGCTGAGCCTTCTTGGGCGCGACCGGAGCCGGCGTCACGATCATCGCCGGGGCAGGGGCTGCCTGGGCGATCAGCGCCGACGATCCGCCACGGCTCGATGCCTTCGGCAGATAGGTGGCGATCAGATTGCGCATCTGGGCATCGCGGGCAGGCGTCGAGGCGCCACCCATCACGACGCCGACGATCGTTTTGCCATCGACCTGCACCGAGCTTACCAGATTGAAACCGGCAGCGCGGGTGTAACCGGTCTTGATGCCGTCGACGCCGCGCACTGAACCGACGAGGCGGTTGTGGCTGCGGATCGTGCGACTGCCGAACTTGAAGGCACGGGTAGAGAAATAGCCGTAATATTGCGGGAAATGCTGGCGAAGGGCGATACCGAGGCGAGCCTGGTCGCGCGCTGTCGTCATCTGCGCCGTATTCGGCAGACCGTTGGCATTGCGATAGGTGGTGCGCGTCATGCCGAGCGCATGCGCCTTGGCGGTCATCAACTGGGCGAAGCGATCCTCGCTACCGCCGCCGAGCATTTCGCCGAGCGCCGTTGCGGCATCATTGGCCGACAGGGTGACGAGACCGAGAATGCCCTGTTCGACGGTGATCGTACCGCCGGCGCGCACGCCGAGCTTGGTCGGCGCCTGGGCCGACGCATGGGCGGAGAAGGGAACCGGCGTATCGAGGCGGATGCGACCCTGCTCCAATGCCTCGAAGGTCATGTAGAGGGTCATCATCTTGGTCAGGGAGGCGGGGTATTGCAGCCGGTCGGCGTTCTCACTGTAGAGAACGTTGCCGGTCTTGGCGTCGACGACGATGCCTGCATATTTCGGATTTGCCGCTTCCGCGTCGGCATTCACCGAATCGACCATGACGATCGTGACGGCCACCGAAAGGATCGCCAGCAGTCTTGCGAAAAAATTGCCGGATCGGGACGATGATACGGAGGAGACTGACCTTGACACTATTCCACTCTTCGCTTGCATTTCAGATATTTGGCACTTCAGATTTTGGCAGGAACCGCACACCTCCCGCCGCACAGCTCGTCTTTTAAAATTACCGGTTGGGCGTTACCAATCCGTTTATGATGAATCGTTTATTTCGCTGTCCGGTGAGCATTTTAGGGACTTGTCGCAGAACGGTTCACAAGACGCGCGTCTACAAAGGTGCGGATAGCGGCATCAATATGTTCCCAGTCGTCGAGATGGCTGCTTGAGAAGCGGTAGAGAACGCTGAGATCCCTGCCGACTTTGATATCGCGCTGACAATCTCCGCCCGCCGCCTTATCCGGGGCTGACGGCAAGATGCAGCGCACGACGTAATCCGGCCCGCCCTTGACGGGCGCCGTCAGCAGCACCTCGTCGCCGTAACCCGCATCGGCGCGAAGACGGTGCAGCGTCAGCCCGTCGCGGAAGGGCTTCGCAGGTCCTTCGAGCAGATGCGAATAGATCGGTTCCAGCCGCCCGGACATGTCGCGCGACATGGTGCTCTGAGTGATCTGCAGGAAGATCAGCCCGGAGGATTGAGCGATATCGTCGAATCGAAGGTGATTTTCCTTGCCGTAACCCTGCATTTCCGGCCAGGCGAGGTAGAGATCGACGCGCTCGGCGGCGCCCTCATGCCTTTCACTCGGGAAACGGATGGTATTCTCGGGGAATTTTACGGTGTCGCGGCCGATGGCCAGCTGGATTTCAACCGTGCTGTCGGTATTGCCGGCGAGCGAGATATGCCGGCCAAACCAACGGCCGCCGATGCTGATGGCAACAGTCAGGACTGCCAGGACCGAGATCACCGCCATCGTGCGGAGGAGAAACCCCATGGAAAGAAGCGGCTGCTCGTCGGGTGCGCTGTGCGCTGCATGGCTCATGGCGGTTCTTCGCGTTTCGGTCCGCCGCAGGAAGAACATGAGCCGCCGGTGCCGATAATGATTCTCGTCACCATGATCGGACCGGCAGGGTTAACAATTCACTAAGATGCTGAAGCCTGTCGCGCAAAACTATCCAGCGGTTTTGCGATAGCGACAAGCGTAAAAACAAAGGCTTAAAGCACAGGGAAGCGCATCTTAAGATCGCGATGCGCTTTCGTGAGGCCGTCTTGAAAAGGGGCGAGCCGTTCCCGGGACAGCGGGAACGGCTCTTGGGCACCGGTCGGGGACGGGATGCGGGGACTGACCGGGCCGCAGGCAGCAACCGGCAACGGCCGGCAGGCTGTTCTTACTTGACGCTACCGACCGCGACAGCGCGGCCGTCCTGAAGCTTCGACCAGCGGGCCGGATCGTCGGCGGACTGGCGCTTCAGATAGGTGTATTCGGTGTCCGACCACAGCAGCACCTTGTTGCGCATGTTGTCGAGGATGAAGTCGCCATGATCGGTACGAACAGTCAGCACGGCATGGCCTTCGCCATTCGGCTGCAGCACGACGGTGATCAGCGTGTCGGACGGCGAGAAACCGTCGTCGATCAGCATCTTGCGCTTCAGCAGGGCGTAATCCTCGCAGTCGCCGACGGTGCGCGGATAGGCCCAGCGCTCCTCGACCCCGTAGATCTGCTCATCCGTCATCGGCTGGATCGTCGAATTGACAGTGTAATTGACCTTGAGAATTTCCTTCCAGCGATCCTCAGTGAGGATGGCCGGTCCGGCATCGCCGCCGACTTCGACACATTCCGTCGGATTCGCCTTGCAGAATTCGTAGTGTCCGATCGGCGGGCTGGCATTGCCTGCCAGGGCCATGCTGGCGGGCATCGCCTGTCCCGAACCCGCCATTGCCATCATGATGGCACCGGCCAGAAGGCCGCCTTTCAGGATGTTCGCAGTTGTCATTGCCGTCTCCCCGTAAGTTGAGGCGACAATGGCACAGACGTTTTTATCTCACGCAAAATTACGTAATAGAATTAAAGGCTTAGTTGATTCAAATGCCGAGAAAACTCGACTAAAAACAGATTCGAATGCGCATAAAATTTGACGCGGATTTGTCTTGAAATCGATTAAAATTGTAATCGACGCAACAAGGCTTTCGCCCGCGAAAACGCTGCGTTGCCGTCCTGATGTTAAGGATTTTCGTTGAGCCGGGTAAATCTCAGCAGTGTGCTGGCGATCTGCGGCAGCGCGTAGCCGGCCGACGATGCCGCCGGAAACGACCGATTCGGCCGGCTCAAAAGCGGCATAACGCTCAGATCGCCGGTCCGGGCGGGAAAATTATTTTTGAGGAAAATCGCGAAATCGATCGGTGGCAGCCACAATCGCCGCGCTCATATCGGGATTTGCGGTGGAATGGGCAGCATGCGGAAGGATGGTGAGCTCGCTTTGCGGCCAGGCGCGGGCCAGTTCCCAGGCGGTGACGAGCGGCGCCTCGATGTCGAGCCTTCCCTGCAGCAGGATACCGGGAATGCCGATGAGCCGAGCGGCGTTCCTCAAGAGTTGGCCGTCCTCCAGCCAGGCGCCATTGCTGAAGTAATGGGTGATGATGCGGGCGCGCGTGAGCATATAGGCCGGATCGGCCCAGCGGCGTGGCAGGCCTTGGGGATCGGCAAGCAGAATCGAGGCCGCCTCCCAATCATGCCAGTCACGCGCCGCCTTGAAGCGCGTTTCCGGATCCGGATCGTTGAGAAGACGATGATAGGCGGCGGCGATGTCCTCGTCTCGTCCCTGGCTGTCTGCGGGAATCACCTGGCGGAAACGGTGCCATTCCTCCGGAAAGAGTGGCGCCATGCCGCGACAGAGCCAGTCGATTTCCGAACGCCGGGTGGTGGTCACGCCTGACAGGACGATCGCCGCGACACGCTCCGGATGGGTTTCGGCATAGGCCAGCGCCAGTGTCGAACCCCAGGAATTGCCGAAAAGGAGCCAGCTGTCGATGCTGAGATATGCCCGCAACCGCTCGATATCGGCAACGAGATGCCAGGTGGTATTGCCGGAGAGATCGGTTTCAGGGTCGGCAGCACTTGGCAGGCTGCGGCCGCAATTGCGCTGATCGAACAAAATGATTCGGTAGGCATCGGGATCGAAGTAGCGCCGTGCCGCAGTTGAACAGCCGGAACCAGGGCCGCCATGCAACACCAGTGCTGGCCGGCCCGCCGGATTGCCGCAGGCTTCCCAATAGATCAGATTGCCGTCGCCCATATCGAGCAGGCCGTGATCATAGGGTTCGATTTCGGGATAAAGAGCTGACATGGACGCACTTGAGATCGAGGCGGGCCTTATCCGTCATATCCGTGACGAATGGATGACGGGCGAGGGCAGGGCATTCCCGGACGCAAGATCACTGCAGATTTTGCGCAACCTGATTGGGTATCGATCGGTGTCGCAGCTTGTTCCACTCATAAAATTATCTACCGCCTGGGTGGAACGACTTGCGACAGGATTTCGCGCTTGCTTTCCAAAGCCAGATTCGTTGCTGCTTGCAAAGCTCCTGCCGTGAAGTGCCGGCTTTTCAACACGACCTGACCGGGCGCGCACCGGACCTGGCAATCGCATTCGATGGAAGCCCGTCGAGAATTGCATCCCGCCGCGGAACCGCCGGCAAGGCAGCGCCAATTTCCGCAGTTGTTAAAGGAATTCCCGCAGCGTCTCGCGGGACTGGATCGACAGGAATTCGATTGCCACACCTTCGACGAAGTGGCGCACGACGCGACCGCGCATGTTGCCGAGGCGCACGGCCGTTCCGATCGAAGGGCGCATCTCGACGTCGACGGCAGCGCCCGACAGCGAAAGGTCCATGATGCGGCAGGAATAACGCGTGCCGTCCTCGAGCGTCAGCTCGGTCTTCGTGTCGCGGGGCGTCAGACGATCATGGCGACGATCCTCGGGCAGGCCGAGTTCGTGCTTGTTGGCAAGCCAGGTGAGCTGGGCTGCGAGCTTCTCGCGCTTCCGGTCGGTGGCGTTGATCGACATGGTGAAGCCGCGGCCGTCGATCGTCTGGACATAACCTTCGACGCGGCCGAGATGGTCGATATAGGCGACGACGCGTTCGTTGGCGCGCGGCCGGCCGAGGCAGGTGACGTACATATCGCCAGGCGACATGTCGATCACCATGCATTCGAATTCCTCGTAGTTCGCAAGCATCAGCCGGCCCTGCATATTGATGGGCACGCGCTGAAAAACGCCCTGTTCAGGGCGCGGCGCAGGTCGTTGCGTCTGAGCTGGCTGGAACGAGTGCATCAAAGGGCTTCTTCATGAAAATCGCAGAGACCGATCTTTACCCACAATCCATTAACAGAAGGTTGTTTTGCTCGGTCCGCATATAGCGGAAAACGAGTATGCCGGATGTGCCGAAATGGGACCGTCAGCGCGCCTCCGCACTCAGCAGCTGCGAGACCATGCGGCGCATGAGCTGGCCGAAATGGATGCTTTTGCCAGCGACGATCCTGTTGATGGGGCGCGGTTCGGCCGGTGCTGCCTTGTCGAATTTTCCGGGCAGCAGGCGGCTGCGGTCGAGCGCCAGGAATTCGAGCGGTACGATCTCCAGCCAGCTCGCGGCCGCTGCCGGCGCGATGGCGCCGAGCAGCCGGTCGCAGGCGCCGTCCGGCGAACGCAGCGGCATCATGATAATCTCGAAGGAGGCCTGATGACCGACAGTGCTGTAGCCGGTGGCGTTGAACAGGGCCGGCATGGCATGGTCCATGACGCCCATCGCCGTGCGTTCGATGTCGGCGAGCTGACCATTTGCCCAGAGAGACGAAAAACGTTCGCCGCGCAGGTCACGTCCGAAGAGATCACAGATGCGGGTGCCGGCGAGCCGGAAACCGATGTCTCCGCCCTCGCGCCTCTCAAGAATGAACAGACTCTGGAGCAGGTGGGGGACGGCGGAGGGTTCGACCTGTGATTTCAGCGGCGCATCGGCAGCGCCGCGGATACGGTTCCAGTAGTCAAAAATCTCGATGGTCGTTTGCACACGCATTTCACACCAACCTGTCCCATTCCGGAGCATTTTCGGGCAGTCATTGCCCTTACAGGCTCTACCTTGCGGATTTCATGCCAGATCGCGGCGGTTAAGGTTAAGAGATGGTTTCGGTTGAGATGCCGTGTCCGTCGTGACACTGTCCTGCCATCGCTTCGACTTTCGAAGTTCAGCACAACCTGCCCGGGCCGAGGTCTTTTCCTGGAGCTCCCGGTACGCCGTCCGGCACTTCGGACGGCTTTTTTTTTGACAGTCGCTCCTGTATGGCTGTGGCCTCAACGAGGCAAAACACAGATGAATGAGCAGACGGCCGAGCCGCATAAGGCGTCCGAACCTCCCGAGGTCCAGCCGCCGGCACGGCCACCGCGCGAACCGGTCTTCAACCTTCCGCCGGCGCTGTTCTTCAGCCTTTGCCTGCTTGGTGTCATCTATGCGGTGCAGGAGCTCCTGCTGTCCGACGATGCGCTGAACTGGCTGTTCTTCACCTTCGGCTTCGTTCCCGCCCGCTATGTGATTCCGCTGTCGCAGCAGGGGCTGGAGCTGTTCTGGACGCCTGTCACCTATTCGCTGCTGCACGGCAGCCTCCAGCATATCGTCTTCAACGCTTTCTGGCTGATGGCCTTCGGCGCGCCGGTCGTGCGCCGCATCGGGACGCTGCGTTTCGTGCTCTTCTGGGTTTTTTCCGCCGTCGCGTCCGCCATACTGCACGCGGCACTGAACTGGGGAGACGTGTCGCTGCTGATCGGCGCGTCGGGCGTCATCTCCGGGCTGATGGGGGCCGCCTGCCGATTCGCCTTTCCGGCCGAACGGCGGCCGATGCTGCCTGCGCATCTCAATCCCCGGCTTTCCATTTTCGAGGCGCTGAAGAGCCGCACCGTCATCATCTTCATGCTGCTCTGGCTGGTCGGCAATGCGCTGATCGCCGTCGGCATCCCGCTCGTCGGCGACAGCGACCAGGCGATTGCCTGGGACGCGCATATCGGCGGCTTCGTCTTCGGCTTCCTGCTGTTTTCGCTGTTCGACCGGGCGCCGCGCCCGCCGGTGATGGAACCTGACGGAACCGAGAAGGATGTGTTGCAATCCTGAGCCGGGCAGTGCACGATCGACCTATATCCGTGCCGGGGGGAGAAACCGCCGCGGATGCCTGTGACAAGTGTTTCACGGACATAGGAGGTTCGAATGACCAGTTCAGTCAAAGCAATCCTCGACCTGAAGGGCAGGGACGTCGTCACCGCCGGGCCGAATGCCACCGTTGCCGAGGCGGCCGCCATCCTCAGCAAAAAGAAGATCGGCGCCATCGTCGTCGTCGGCATGGAGAACCGGATTTCGGGCATGTTCACCGAGCGCGATCTCGTGCATGCGATCGCCAAACACGGCAAGGAAGGCCTCGACCAACCGCTGGCCCAGGTCATGACCGCAAAGGTCTATCGCTGCCATGAGGAGACGACCGTCAACGAGCTGATGGAGCTGATGACCAGCCGCCGTTTCCGTCACGTACCGGTGGAAAGCAACGGCAAGCTTGCCGGCATCATTTCAATCGGCGACGTGGTGAAATCGCGTATCGCCGAGGTTGAGCGTGAGGCCGAGGAAATCAAGGCCTATATCGCCGGCTGAGGTTTTCGCCTGCCTCGCTTGACTAATGTCGTCGTCCCAAACCGCCACGCGCTTTTGGACGACGTGCATCAGGGGTTGCTTGCGTAGACTTCCTGCATGCGCTTGATCTCGGGGAGCCGGGCTCTGGCTTCCTCGTAGCCGCGTTCGATCGCCTCGCCAGCCCGGTGGAATTCGGAAAGGCCGATATAGCTGAGGCGCGGCTGCAGCGAAATGTCGGGCGGATCGCCGGCAAGGCGGGCGCGGGCGATCCTGTCCTGGATGATGTTGAAGGCCTGCACCATGACGCCGGTCATGCCGAGGCGCGCATAGGGCGCTTCTTCCTGTTTCTGCACTTCCTGGGCCGACAGACTGGCATTGTGGCGGACGACGGCCGAGCGACCGTAGAGATCGTAGTTGAGATTGACGGCAACGACGAGCGGCTGCTCATAGGCGCGGCAGACGGAGACGGGGACGGGATTGACCAGCGCGCCGTCGACCAGCGTGCGGTGATTGCTGCGCACCGGCTCGAAAATGCCGGGCAGGGCATAGGAGGCGCGCAGCGCCGTGATCAGCGAACCATTGGCGATCCAGACCTCATGACCGGTATTGACCTCGGCCGCGACCGCGACGAACGGCCGGTCGAGATCCTCGACGTTCAAGCCTTCGAGATGTTCCTGCATGCGCTTGGTCAGCCGCATACCGCCGAACAGGCCGCTGCCGCCGATGGTGAGATCGAGGAGACTTGCGATGCGGCGCATCGTCAGCGAGCGCGCGAAACTTTCGAGTTCATCGAGCTTGCCGGCGAGATAGCAGCCGCCGACCAGCGCACCGATCGAGGTGCCGGCAATCATGCCGATCTCGACCTTTGCCTCGTCGAGGGCGCGCAGCACGCCGATATGGGCCCAGCCGCGGGCAGCGCCGCCGCCGAGTGCCAGCGCGATCTTGATTTTCTTTTGAGGCGCAGGAGGCGGAAGCATATCGAGCGTGGTCGACATGCCGGAATCGGAACCCTCGCCTTCAGAGCTTTGACGATGCAGACTCCAGCTCAGCATGGCGCTCTCCCCTCCCAGCAGAACACTTGATTTCCGATAGTGTGCCCGTTCAGTTTCCAAATGGTATAGAGAAGCGGTTTCTGGCGCAATAAGGAGCAAATGCCAGGAAAATTAGGCTATTTTCCGTAAACATCCTGCGGATCGAAATGACGCTCGTCGTCAACGATATCAAGCATCGGCTTTCCGTCTCGAAGCGTGATCGCCCGGTAGAAGCAGGAGCGGCGGCCGGTGTGACAGGTGGCGTCGTGGCCGGCGACCTCGACCTTCAGCCAGATGGCGTCCTGATCGCAATCGGTGCGGATTTCCTTCACCGTCTGGAGATTGCCCGAGGTCTCGCCCTTCTTCCAGAGCTTGCCGCGCGAACGGCTGAAATAGTGCGCCGTGCCGGTCTGGATGGTCAGCGCCAGCGCCTGAGCATTCATATGCGCCACCATCAGCAACTCGCCGTCGCCGGCGTCGGTGACGATCGCGGTGATCAGGCCACGGTCGTCGAAGCACGGCGTGAAATCGCCGGCGTCTTCCAACGCCGACTTGTCCTCGGATGGTTGATTGAAGATCAGTTGACTCATCGCGGCCCTCCTGAGGGAGCCGGTATCAGCGGCTCCGCACCATGGTCATGAAACGGGCCTGATCGGCCGGCTCAGTCTTGAACGTTCCCGTAAACGTCGTCGTCAACGTGGTCGAGCCCTGCTTCTGAACGCCGCGCATCGCCATGCACATATGTTCGGCCTCGATCAACACGGCGACGCCGCGCGGATTAAGCGTATCGTCGATGGCCCGGGCGATCTGCGCGGTCATCGTTTCCTGCGTCTGCAGGCGGCGGCCATAGATCTCGACGACACGGGCAATCTTCGACAGGCCGAGCACACGGCCATCAGGCATGTAGGCAACGTGGGCCTTGCCGATGATCGGAACCATGTGGTGTTCGCAATGCGAGTAGAACGGAATATCCTTGACGAGGACCATGTCGTCGTAACCGGCGACCTCTTCGAAGGTGCGGCCGAGCACGTCTTCCGCCGCCATGTCGTAACCGGAAAAAAGCTCGCGGTACGATTTGACGACGCGGGCCGGCGTTTCGAGCAGGCCTTCGCGCGTCGGGTCGTCACCGGCCCAGCGTAGCAGAACGCGAACGGCTTCCTCCGCCTCCTGCTGGGAGGGGCGATCCGAATCTCGGTTCGTCTGCGGAAAATTCTTTACGATGGCGTCCATGAACAATGGTCTCCTGGCCCGCACCGCGGACCCATCTGTCGGAATCGCCACTGGTCAATCCCATGCGGGAATTCATGCACCTTTGGCGGGCTCCGGGGCTTTCAGGGCAATTTCAACGCCCGTCCGGCACGGTTTCCCAATCAAACTTACACCAGGCCATTGCATTTTCATGGCCTTCGAACGACATACATATAGGAAGACGGCCATCGTATGTAAGTATCCTCACACGACACGGTGTGTTTTTTGTTTTGACGACAATAACGCCCTCAGCGAGGCCGATCCGCAGCGATTTTGGAGCGGAAATCCAGCATGGACGATATCTACAACAGCAAAATCCTCGAATTCGCTGGCAATATTCCGCTGACCGGCACGCTTGATGATGCCGATGCGAGCGCCCAGGCCCATTCGAAGCTCTGCGGCTCGAAGGTGCGGATCTGGCTGAAGATGGATGGCGACACCGTGACCGGTTTCGCTCATGACGTGAAGGCCTGCGCGCTCGGCCAGGCCTCGTCCTCGATTATGGCCCGCCATGTCGTCGGTGCCACATCGGACGAATTGCGCCAGGCCCGCCAGGACATGCTCGCCATGTTGAAGGCGGACGGGGCGGGGCCCCATGGACGATTCGAAGACATGCGCTATCTGCTGCCGGTGCGGGACTACAAGGCCCGCCACGCCTCGACGATGCTGACCTTCGATGCCGTTGTCGATGCGATCGGGCAGATCGAGGCGAAACGAGCGGAAGTTGTCGAGGCGTAACTGACATGTGCGAGTTCTGCGCTCGGCAGGCTGATGATGAGGACGACGGCGGTGCCGCCGGATCAGCAAAGCCGCGCGAAAAGGCCGCACGCACCTCCCGCAATTATACCGGTCCGTTCCGCAAGACTCCCGACCGTCTGCTCGGCATGGGGCTGATCCGCCTCTACCAGCTGACGCTTTCCGGCTTTGTCGGCAATTCCTGCCGCCATATCCCGACCTGCTCCGAATATGGCTACGAGTCGATCGCCCGCCACGGGCTTTGGGCCGGCGGCTGGATGACATTGTTTCGCGTCGGCCGCTGCGGCCCGGGCGGCACCAGCGGCCTCGACCAGGTGCCGGAGATGCTCGGCGACAGCTTCCGCTGGTGGACCCCTTGGCGCTATCTCGCCCTCGGGCGGAAGAAAGGGTGAGCGCCATGAGCACCTTCATCGCCCTTCTGCACAGCATTGTCCTGACGCCCGACCGCCGCGTCATCATGCAGGATTTGCGCGCACTTGCCGAAGAGCTCGGTTATCGCGAGCCGCGCACGCTGGTTTCTACAGGCAATCTTGTCTTCGAGGCCGACGAGATGCGGCCGCACGAAGTTGAGACCCATCTGGAAGAGGGCTTTGAAGAAAAGTTCGGCAAACATGTCGATATCATCGTCCGCAGCGACTGCACCTGGATGGCGCTTTGCAGCACCAATCCCTTCAAAGACGGCAATGGCGACCAGGTCATCGTCCGGGTAATGCGTCTGCCGGTCGACCCGGAGAAGGTAGAGGCGCTGAAACCGCTGATGACGGAGGGACAGCGCATCGCCGTCGTCGGCGGCGATCTCTGGATAGATTTCGCCGGCAAGCCGAGCCAATCCAAGCTGCTTTCGGCGCTGACGACCAAGCGGCTCGGTGTCGGTACGATGCGCAACTGGAACACGGTGCGCGGGCTGACTGAAATGATTATATAACCCCCGCTTCATCTTTACTCAGACAGGAAATCTGGCTATCAGGCGGCTGCGCATTCAGCTCCGCGGAGGCGCGTTTGTGTCAACCACCCGCATTCGTTGGCGGGACTGGACAAGGAGAATTTCGATGTCCCAAGCTATTTCCCTGACATTTCCCGATGGTTCCGTGCGCGGCTATGATGCCGGCGCAACCGGCCGGGATGTCGCCGAATCCATTTCCAAGTCGCTCGCCAAGAAGGCGGTCGCCATTGCCATCGACGGCACCGTGCGCGACCTTTCCGATCCCGTGACGACGGGCAGGATCGAGATCATCACCCGCAATGACGACCGCGCGCTCGAACTCATCCGCCACGACGCGGCGCATGTCATGGCTGAAGCAGTGCAGGAGCTCTGGCCCGGCACCCAGGTGACGATCGGCCCGGTCATCGAAAACGGCTTTTATTACGACTTCGCCAAGAACGAGCCCTTCACAGTCGACGATCTGCCGAAGATCGAAAAGAAGATGAAGGAGATCATCGCCCGCAACGCCGCCTTCACCAAGCAGGTCTGGTCGCGCGAGAAGGCGAAACAGGTCTTCGCCGACAAGGGCGAGCAGTACAAGGTCGAACTCGTCGATGCTATCCCGGAAGGGCAGGATCTCAAGATCTATTACCAGGGCGACTGGTTCGACCTCTGCCGCGGCCCGCACATGGCCTCGACCGGCCAGATCGGCAGCGCCTTCAAGCTCTTGAAGGTTGCCGGCGCCTACTGGCGTGGCGACAGCAACAATCCGATGCTGAGCCGCATCTACGGCACGGCCTTTGCCGAGCAGTCGGAACTCGACAACTACCTGCATATGCTTGCCGAAGCCGAAAAGCGCGATCACCGCCGGCTCGGTCGCGAGATGGATCTCTTCCATTTCCAGGAAGAGGGTCCTGGCGTCGTCTTCTGGCACGGCAAGGGATGGCGTATATTCCAGACGCTGGTCGCCTATATGCGCCGCCGGCTTGCCGGCGACTATCAGGAAGTCAACGCGCCGCAGGTGCTCGACAAGTCGCTTTGGGAAACCTCCGGTCACTGGGGCTGGTACCGCGACAACATGTTCAAGGTGACGGTTGCCGGCGACGACACCGATGACGACCGCGTCTTCGCACTGAAGCCGATGAACTGCCCCGGCCATATCCAGATCTTCAAGCACGGGCTGAAATCCTACCGCGAGCTGCCGATCCGGCTCGCCGAATTCGGCAATGTCCACCGCTACGAGCCGTCGGGTGCGCTGCACGGGCTGATGCGCGTGCGCGGCTTCACGCAGGACGATGCGCACATCTTCTGCACCGACGAGCAGATGGCCGCCGAATGCCTGAAGATCAACGACCTGATCCTTTCGGTCTATAAGGATTTCGGCTTCGACGAAGTCACGATCAAGCTCTCGACCCGGCCGGACAAGCGCGTTGGTTCGGACGAGCTCTGGGACCGCGCCGAAAGCGTGATGATGGGCGTGCTGGAGACGATCCAGCAGCAGTCCAACAATATCAAGACCGGCATCCTGCCGGGCGAGGGCGCCTTCTACGGTCCGAAGTTCGAATATACGCTGAAGGATGCGATCGGCCGCGAATGGCAGTGCGGGACGACGCAAGTCGACTTCAACCTGCCGGAACGGTTCGGCGCCTTCTACATCGACAGCAACTCGGAAAAGACGCAGCCGGTGATGATCCACCGCGCCATCTGCGGCTCGATGGAGCGTTTCCTCGGCATCCTGATCGAGAACTTCGCCGGCCACATGCCGCTCTGGGTATCGCCGCTGCAGGTGGTGGTCGCAACGATCACCTCGGAAGCCGACGCCTACGGGCTTGAGGTGGCCGAGGCGCTGCGCGAGGCCGGGCTCAACGTCGAGACCGACTTCCGCAACGAGAAGATCAACTACAAGATCCGCGAGCATTCGGTCACCAAGGTTCCTGTCATCATCGTCTGCGGCAGGAAGGAGGCCGAGGAGCGCACGGTCAACATCCGCCGCCTCGGCAGCCAGGATCAGGTTTCGATGGGGCTCGATGCAGCGGTCGAGAGCCTTGCTCTCGAAGCGACACCGCCCGACATCCGTCGCAAGGCCGAGGCAAAAAAGGCCAAGGCGGCCTGAACAAATGGCCGGTATCCGACAGCGCCGGGCTTCGGCGCTGTCGGAAGCTGATCGATAGCCATAATGTTATCGGAACGTCTCACCCCGAGACCGGGGGCGTTTCAGAAAATACTCTATACTAATGATGGAATCCGCGCCTGAGCACTGCTGAGCTGCACGGTCGGGGGCTTCTTGCCGCGATCCGTCCTCTCAGTGGCGCCGGCGTTGTCTCGGGCCGAAACCGCTCGCGGTAAAAGTCAATCGAGGCTGGTGTCGTCGCCGTCCTGCGGCACGAGCTGTTCGTAGGACGGCAGCGGCGCCACCGGGGCCGGCTGGACACCCGGCGGTGTCGGTGTGCCCACGGGCACCTGCTGAACCGTGCGGGCCGCGTCGCTGACCGGCGGCTGCGGCTGCTGGTCCTTCATGAGAACCTCGACATCGGTGTTCCTGCCGGCGACGACGGTGAAATCGCGCTGGTAGATCTTGTCCTTGTTGCGGGCGACGGCGGAATATCCGCCTTCGGCGAGCACCATGGTCGGGAAGGCGCTGACGCTTTCGCCGACACTGTCGCCGGCCGCCGTCAGGATCGACCATGCTGTATCGGCGATCGCCTCGCCGCCGGCGTCGGAGACCAGCTTGAAGGTGATCTGTGCGGCACGATGCTGGATCGTCGCCTCGGTCAGCTTGCCGGCCTCGACCTGGATGTCGGCGCGGATCACGGCGTTGACGCTGCCATATTCGGAAACGATGTGATAGGTGCCGGCATTGAGACGGACGACGGTATTCGGCGAGACATCGGCCACGACCAGGCCGCGCTCGCCATCGTCGCGCACTTCCGAGGAATAGATCGAGAAGCTCAACTGGTCGGGGCGAATGCGGGCATCGGCGCCGGAGACGGCATTGAGCAGCAGGCCGCCGGCATCGAGCACCATCACCTGCTTGTCGACCTCGCCTTCAGCGGGCACGGTCAGTTTCTTGGTGACCCCGGCGCGGCCGAAGGAGACGTTGACGAAATAATCGCCGGGGGCGAGCTGGAAGGCGGCGGGGCCGCCCTTGGCGCTGGCGATCAGCGGCAGCTTGCCATCGGTTCCGGCGATCGGGCTGAAGACGTACCAGGAAAGGCCCTCCTCGACCGGCGTGCCGTCGGCCGTCAGCTTGGCTTCCATCGGGACGTCGCGCAGCTTGACACCTGCGGGCACCGTGCCGGGTGCGATAAAGGCATCGAGCTTCGGCATCTTCGGTGTCGATTCAAGCTGTTTGAATTCCTTGAAGGCATCCTGAGCGCCGGCGCCGAGGGGCATCAATACCATCAGGGCAATGGCAAGGCCGATGCGTGCAAAAGGCAAAATGCCAAACATCTGTTTCGTGAACCGATTGACTTCTGAAATCGCAAAGGTCACTTCAAGACCAACGCGATGGCAAATTCAAGACCCACCCTTTGCAGCAGCATAAAAATGAGAGCTTCTCCCGTATGAAATCCGATATCAAGCTGATCGACTACCTCGCCGTGCGCCGCTCCATCCCCGCTTTTCAGATGTGCGAACCAGGCCCCGAGAAGGCCGAGATCGAGGAGATCCTGCGTCTTGCCTCGCGTGTTCCCGATCACGGCAAGATCGCGCCCTGGCGCTTCATCGTCTATCGCGGAGAGCAGCGCGTGCGTCTCGGCGAGGAACTTCTGACGCTGGCGCTTCAGACAAAGCCCGACCTTTCCGAAGAGATGATCCAGGTCGAGCGCAGCCGTTTCACCCGTGCGCCGGTGGTGGTCGCCATCGTCAGCAAGGCGGGGCCGCATATCAAGATCCCGGAATGGGAGCAAATGATGTCGGCAGGCGCGCTTTGCTTCAACGTCATCCTCGCCGCCAACGCCAACGGTTATGTCGCCAACTGGCTGACGGAGTGGTTCGCCTATGATGAGCGCGCCTATCCGCTGCTCGGCGTCGGACCTGATGAAAAGGTGGCGGGCTTCATCCATATCGGCTCGACGACATTTCCGGCGATCGAGCGGCCGCGGCCGGAGCTTGCCGATACCGTGACCTGGGTCGGCGGAGAAGACTGATGTTCTACGCCACCGACAGCAACCGGCACGGGCTCGCGCATGATCCGTTCAAGGCGATCGTGTCGCCGCGCCCGATCGGCTGGATCGGCAGCAAGGGCAGGGACGGATCGATCAATCTGGCGCCCTATTCCTTCTTCAATGCTGTTGCCGACCGGCCGAAGCTTGTGATGTTTTCTTCGGCCGGGCGCAAGCACAGCCAGCGCAATGCGGCCGAGACCGGCGTCTTCACCTGCAATTTCGTCAGCCGCGATCTCGCCGAGAAGATGAACCTCTCCTCGGCGGCGCTGCCCTACGGCGACAGCGAATTCGACTTCGCCGGCTTGACGGCGAAGCAGGCGGAACTAATCGACGCGCCCTATGTCGGCGAGGCTTTCGCGGTGCTCGAATGCAGGGTGACCGAGATCATCGAGCCGATGACGCTGTCGGGCGAACCGTCCGAAAACGTCCTCGTCTTCGGCGAAGTGGTCGGCATCCGTATCGATGAAGCGATCGTCAGGGACGGCCGTCTCGACATGTCGATCGCCCGACCTTTGGCCCGCATGGGCTACATGGATTACAGCGAAGGCAGCGATGTTTTCGAGATGATCCGGCCGAAGACGCAGCAAGGCTGAGCTGAACCGGCAAGGCGCCCAAAGGCTTAAGAAACATGGTGAACCAATCTTAAACCTTTTGCCACTACGGTCGCAGCATTGAATGGAACGCGAGGGAATCGCGTTCAAATGCTGGGGCGTCGCGTGATCGTAGAAGCTTTCCTTCGTTGGATCGAAACGGCCAAGACCGGTGACCGGGCCCGGGCCGCAAACGCCCTCGGGCGCGCCTATCTTCAGTCCGAAATGTCCGCGGACGAGCGGGCGGCGGCCGAAATGGCGATGACTTTTCTTCTCGACGATCCGTCGCCGCGCGTGCGGCTTGCGCTTGCCGAGGCGATCGCCTGGTCGCCCGATGCGCCGCGCAACCTTATCCTTTCGCTTGCCGAAGACCAGCCCGAGGTCGCCTGCCACGCGGTGACCTGCTCGCCGCTTTTGAGCGACGCCGATCTCGTCGACCTTGCCGCACGCGGCAACGGCGCCACCCGCATGCTGATCGCCGGCAGAGCGCATGTGACACGCCCGGTCTCCGCCGCCCTTGCGGAGGTCGGCGACGAGGAAGAACTGCTCTGCCTGCTGGAGAATGACGGCGCGGTGATCTCCAGCCTATCGTTGAAACGCATCGCCGAACGGCTCGGCGACTGCTGCGATATTCGCAACCTGCTTCTCGACCGCAGCGATCTTCCCGCCGATGCCCGCCAGTTGCTGACCCAGCATGTCAGCAATGCGCTGGTCGGCCTGCCGCTGGCACAGGCGGCGATCGGCCTGCAGCGGCTTCAGCGCATCAGCCGCGAGGCGACCGAGGCTGCCATCGTCTCGATCGCCGGCGATATCGCAGCGCGCGAAATACCCGATCTCGTCCAGCATCTGCGCCTCAACGGCCGGCTGACGCCGTCCTTCCTGATGCATGCGCTCTGTGCCGGCAAGGTGGATTTTTTCGCCGGCGCTATCGTCGATCTGACCGCGTGCAGCGAGCGCCGCGTGCGCTCGATCCTGGCAACCGGGCGTATGCATGCCGTGCGCGCGCTCTATGAGTCCGCCGGCCTGCCGAGGGACATCAGCGTGATCTTTGTCGAAGCGACGATGCTGTGGCGCGACGCCGCCAGAAAAGCGCCGGCCAGCGTGCTCGGCAATGTCTGCGGTCGTCTTCTCGAAAAATTCCGCCATCACGACGCGCATGGCGCGATCGGCGAGTTGCTCGACATGGTGGAAAAGCTGCACGTTAACGAGCAGCGACAATCGGCCCGCGTCTACGCGGCGCTTGCGGCCGCCTGAAGCCCTCCGTAGAACTGCTTGGCACTTTTCCTGGATTTGCTCTGGGTCTATTGAGATTTATTGAGAATTTATAACGGCGGCGCAAGCTTAACGTATTGATACTGCCACGCGGAACCGGAGTACTGGAGCGCGGAGCTAAGCTATTGACACAAGCTGGGTATCGAAGGCACAGAATGGCGAAGCTGAAAATTGGCGATATTGTCGAGATCAATACGGCGAAAGGATTTTCCTACGCGCAGTACGCGCATAAACATAAGCAATATGGTGTGTTGCTGCGCGTGTTTGGAAAATTTTTTGAGTCTCGGCCTGATAGCTTCAACGATCTAGTAAGCGAATAACCGGTGTTTATGTGCTTCTTTCCGCTAAACGCAGCGGTTGGGCAACGTATTGTTTCAATTGTTGACAATGTGGCACTGCCATCTGATGCCAAGAAATTCCCTACGTTCCGTGCTGGTATTGTCGACCCGGCTGCGCAAAAGGTGGGTGTGTGGTGGCTATGGGATGGAGAGAACGAATGGCGGATCGGACAGCTAGCTGCTGAACAGCGTCATCTCTCGATTCGCGGAGTATGGAACGATACGTTGTTGATTGAGCGAATTGAATCTGGCTGGACGCCGGAAACAGATCCGACGTAAACGTGGTGGGCTGGGCACATGTGGCCCCAATGATGGGGTGAGTAATGGAGACCGTTTCAAGGCTTTGTGCCTGGTTTGAGCGTCAATGCGTAGACGAATGGTTGAGGACCGTGGCGTCAAAATCGACACCATGGACAATCCTGGCTGGTCGATGAAAGTTGACCTCAAAGGAACCGCCCTTCAAGACAAGGACTTTCAGGAGATCCGAGTTGAAAGATCGGATCGTGATTGGTTTGTTGCTCGCAGAAATGATCAGGTCTTTGAGGCATTTGGCGGGTCAATTAGTCTCAATGAAATGATTGAAAGTTTTCTCGCTTGGGCTGAATAGTTCCTGCAACGGCTGTAGACGCGGCGTTGGCTTGAAGAAGCGCCTTGAGTTTCGAGAAGGCGCTTCTTCAAGCCTGCTCATCCAGACTGTGTCAACATGACCTATTGCATGAGCAGAACGATGGAGCTCGGTACGATCTTGTCGGATGCGCGACGACCTAATCACTCAGCCGCGTCACCACCCAGGAATAGCTGGCGGAGACGAAGTGCACGGGTTTGGTCAGTGTGTCCTTGACGCTTCTGCCCGAGGGCAGGTGGGCGCGGACCTGCCCGGCGATGCCTTCAGCAAAACCGGCAATCCTTCCTGCGGGTTGGGGCGCTGCGACAGCGACCTCGGGCGTGGCGGCAGGCACGGGCGCCGGTTTCGGCGGCTCGGCGGCGGCTATGGCTTTCGGCGCCTCGCACACCGCGATCACGGAGGGATAGTTGACATTCACATAGGTCTTCAGCCGTCGTTCGGCTTCGGCATCGCAGGCGGCAACGGTTTCCCAGCGTTTATCGACCGTCGCGACATAATTGCACTGGCTGATGGAATCGTCGCAGCCGAGAATGGTCATCGCGATCAGCACCGCTTGCATATTCTGCTTCCTTGATTATTGAGCACATCATCGTCTTAGAGGGCGCAATTCCAACCGAATGAAGGCAAGGGGCATTAACTCTTCGTCATATCGGGGAAATTTTGTCCCGCGCCGGCAGAGGGAGCCAACATGTCCGTCACCATCGCTCTTGAGCCGCCTCGCCAGGAGGGCGTCATCCGGCTTCTCGATCTTTCCGATGCCTATGCGCAATCGCTCTATCCTGCGGAGAGCAACCATCTGGTCGACCTTTCATTGCTGGAAAAGCCTTCGGTGAGCTTTCTGGTCGCGCGTAATGGCGATGCGATCGTCGGCTGCTGCGCGCTGGTCGAAGGCGGGGACGGCACGGCGGAGATCAAGCGCATGTTCGTCGATCCCGAGGCGAGGGGGCTGAGGATCGCCAGCGGCCTGATGAATGCGCTCGAAGCGATCGCTGGAGAAAAGGGTCTGACGGCGATCCGGCTTGAGACCGGCATCTTCCAGCCCGAGGCGATCGCTCTCTACCGCAAATACGGATATCGGGAAATCGAGCCTTTCGGCAGCTATCTGCCGGACCCGCTCAGCCTGTTCATGGAAAAGCAGCTGGGGTAGCCGGTCTGCGAAGCCATCTTCAGCCTTCGGCGACGCGCGGCATGGTTTTCGGCGAACCGGGGACCGGCGGCGGGGCCTGTTCGTCGATGATGATCTGCGGTCCGGTCTCGCTCTTGTCGGCGTTGCGGGCCTCGTGGATCCATTCGCGCCAGATGGCGACGATCAGCGCCATCAGCACCGGGCCGATGAAGAGGCCGAGGAAACCCATCGTCTTGACGCCGCCGACGAGGCCGAAGAAGGTCGGCAGGAAGGGCAGCTTGATCGGACCGCCGACGAGCTTCGGCCGCAGCGTCTTGTCGACGATGAAGAGCTCGACAGTCCCCCAGACGAAGAGACTGATGCCGGCGACATGCGAGCCGCTCGCCAGCAGGTAGATGGAGACCAGCGTGAAGGAGAGCGGCGCACCGCCCGGTATCAGCGCCATCACGCCCGTCAGGACGCCGAGCGTCACCGGCGACGGCACGCCGGCAATCCAGTAGGCAAGGCCGAGCACGATGCCTTCGCCGATCGCGATCAGCGTCATGCCCATGACGGTGGAGCTGATCGTCGCCGGCACGACGCGGGAAATGCGCTCCCAGCGGTTGGGCAGGATGCGCTCGCCGAGCATGTCGATCTGCTTGGAGAAGGAGAAGCCGTCGCGATAGACGAAGAACAGCGCGATCAGCATGAAGAGCAGCGTCAGCAGCAGGTGGAAGGCGCCGCCGCCGGCCGCCAGCACGGCGCGGTAGATGTTGCCGATATTGGCGCCGCTGACCGCCTGGATGACCTCGCCGAGCGCGCCGGGACTGCCGATATATTTTGTCCAGACTTCATCGAGATAGGCGCCGGCCCAAGGCAGCGCGACGATCCAGTCGGGCGTCGGGGCGCCGGCGCGGTTGGCATGGATTGCCCAGGCGACCCAGGTGCGCACTTCGCCCGTCGTATAGGTGACCGCAAGCCCGATCGGGATGACCAGGAAGGTGATGATCAGGATGATGGCGATGGTCGCGGCGATCGTCGTATTGCCGCCGACGCGGGCAAGAAGCTTGCGGTAGAGCGGCCAGCTGGCAAAGCCGATGACGAGGGCTGCGAGCACCGGCACGAGGAAGCCGTAGAAGAAATAAACGCCGGCAGCGACGACCAGGACCAGCAGCCAGCGCGCCGCCGAAATGGAGGGAATCAGCGGCGTGCGCGTCTGCGCCGACGATCCGAGCCATCGCGGTTCATGATTGCTTTTCTGACGGTCGAACACACCCACGCGCGCCTCTTCTTTTTCTTGTACTCTGGTTATGGGCCATCACCCCGGCGGTTTCAAGGTCCGCACCATGAAAGCGTATACAAAGCGTCGCTATTCGACCCTCAGATCCGGACGTCTTACTGCTGCGGACGGCTGAGAACCTTGAAGGCATAGAATTGCGTCTTCTGGCTGGTCGAAAAATTATTGTCGGAGCCGAGAATGAGAACATCGGTTCCATCCTTGGCCTTACCGAGCGACATGGCCTCGATATTGTCTGGAACGAGGCCGATGGCCCTCAAATCGAGCACCTGGTTCTTGCGGGCGGGGACGACACGCTGGTCGTTTTTGGCGAGCGAAGCGATAGCGGATACGTCGGTGGCATCAGTCAGATCCATCATCATGATCTTGATGTTGTTGCCGAAGCCCTGGGCATAGCTGCGTTCGACGGCGAGCAGGCGGTGATCGTCGAGGGCAAGCATCTCCGACATGCCGTTGTCATTGCCGCCATCGGCCTTGGTGGCGGCCTGCGGGATCGGCGAGACCGGGTAGACATATTCATCTTTCGGCTCGCCGGTGGCGCCGTCGTAGCGGACGATGCGCGACAGGCTGCCTGACGTCAGCGAGGATTTCGGACCATCCTGGTAAAGGGCGGCTTCGACACCGACGAAAACATCGCCGGAGGGCGCGATGGCAAGATCCTCGAAGGCGAGGTTGTCACGGATGCCGGTCGACTTGTCCGCGGTCGGCGCAAAGCCCTCCGGAAGCTTGAATTCGCGGACGAAGGAACCGTCCGGCGACGCGACGCGGACGAAGGGCGCCAGCAGCGCCTTGCCGTCGCCTTCGCTACCCCAATAGATGCCGTCCTTGCCGAGGCGGATCGATTCCGGATCGACGGTGCGGGCAGCGAAGGGCTCGCCGTTCTTGTCCTTCAGCGTCACCTGCTTGACGACCGAAACGCCCCTGAGACCGGACGCGTCGAGATCGACGTCGAGTTCATAGAAACGGGCAGGTCCTCTTTCCGAGCGGTCGTCGCTGACGGCGATATAGTGGCCGGTGGCGGCATCGAAATCGAGGCCGGAAATACCGCCGAATTCGACGCCGTTTTCCATGTGGCCCGTGGGGATGACGACTTCACCGAGATAGGAGAGCGAGATGCCGGCGGCGCAATCGCCGAAGGGGCAGGCGGTCTCGAAAGTGGCGCCGATATCGGTGGCCCCAATATCTGTGGTGCTGGCGGTGACGGTGCTGGACAGGAGAACGAAAGCGGCAGCCGCGAGAAAACGCTTGGTCATGACAATATCCGGCAAAGGTTGAAAACGGTTCGACCGGCGCCAATGCTCCCTTGGGAGGCACGCCGACCGCTTCATGCGCCGGTTGTTTGACGGAGTTGTTACGGTTCTTCGTCAGTTCCGTGAAATCGTGAATGCTAAAATGCGGCGCGCCGAACCCGTGTCTATCCGACCGCTCGGCGAGCTCGATGGTATATTCTAGATATCGAGGTTTTCGGCGAAGGCTGCGCGATCCTGGATGAAGCGGAAGCGGGCTTCCGGCTTGGTGCCCATCAGATCGTCGACGGCGGCGCGGGTGCCTTCGAAATCCACCTCGTCGATCAGCACCTTCAGCAGGGTGCGCTTGGACGGATCCATCGTGGTTTCCTTAAGCTGGGCGGGCATCATTTCGCCGAGGCCTTTGAAGCGGCTGATCTCGACCTTGGCCTTGCCCTTGAACTCCGTCTGCATCAGCTCGGCGCGATGATTGTCGTCGCGGGCATAGGCGGATTTCGCCCCTTGGGTGATCTTGTAAAGCGGCGGCACGGCAAGGAAGAGATGGCCGCCGCGCACCAGCTCCGGCATCTCCTGATAGAAGAAGGTGATGAGCAGCGAGGCGATGTGGGCGCCGTCGACGTCGGCATCGGTCATGACAATGATGCGTTCGTAGCGCAGGTCTTCGTCGCGGTATTTCGAGCGGGTGCCGCAGCCGAGAGCCTGGACGAGATCGGCGAGCTGCTGGTTGGCGCCGAGTTTTTCGCGGCCGGCGCTGGCAACGTTCAGGATCTTGCCGCGCAGCGGCAGAATCGCCTGGTTGGCGCGGTTGCGCGCCTGCTTGGCCGAACCGCCTGCCGAATCGCCCTCGACGATGAAGAGTTCAGCGCCCTCGGCGGTGTTCTGCGAGCAATCGGCGAGCTTGCCGGGCAGGCGCAATTTGCGCACAGCGCTCTTGCGGTTGACTTCCTTTTCCTTGCGGCGGCGCAGACGCTCCTCGGCGCGCTCGATCACCCAGTCGAGCAGCTTGGCCGACTCGTTCGGATTGTCCGCAAGGTAATGGTCGAAGGGATCGCGGAGCGCGTTCTCGACGATGCGCTGGGCCTCGACTGTCGCAAGCCTGTCCTTGGTCTGGCCGACGAATTCCGGCTCGCGGATGAAGACCGACAGCATGCCGACGGCCGAGATCATCACGTCGTCGGTGGTGATCTGCGCGGCGCGCTTGTTCTGCGTCAGCTCGGCATAGGCCTTCAGGCCCTTGGTCAGCGCAATGCGCAGCCCCGCTTCATGGGTGCCGCCTTCGGTCGTCGGGATGGTGTTGCAATAGGAATGCACCTGCGGATCGCCGCCATACCAGGTGATCGCCCATTCCATCGAGCCGTGGCCGCTCACCTTCTCCGTCTTGCCAGCGAAAATCTCGCGGGTGACGGTGAACTCCTTGCCCATCGTCGCCTGGAGATAGTCCTTGAGGCCGCCGGGGAAGTGGAACACGGCCTTGTCAGGGACCTCGGAACCTTCGGGCAGCACGCCCGCCTCGCAGCTCCAGCGGATCTCGACGCCGCCGAACAGATAGGCTTTTGAGCGCGCCATGCGGAAGACGCGGGCGGCGTCGAACCTCATGTGATCCCCAAAGATCTGGGGGTCGGGATGGAAGCGCACACGGGTGCCGCGACGATTGTGGACGTCGCCCAACTCTTCGAGACCGCCCTGCGGCAGGCCGCGGGAGAAGCGCTGGCGGTAAAGCTTGCGGTTTCGCGCCACCTCGACCTCGAGGTCGTCGGAGAGCGCGTTGACGACCGAAACGCCGACGCCGTGCAGGCCGCCCGACGTCTCATAAGCCTTGCCGTCGAATTTGCCGCCGGCATGCAGCTTGGTCATGATGACTTCGAGCGTCGACTTGCCCGGCACCTGCGGATGGTTCTCGACCGGGATGCCGCGGCCGTTGTCGGAGACGGTGAGATAACCCTCGAGGTCGAGATAAACCTCGATGAAATTGGCATGCCCGGCGACCGCCTCGTCCATCGCATTGTCGATGACTTCGGCAAAGAGGTGGTGCAGCGCCTTTTCATCGGTGCCGCCGATATACATGCCCGGGCGCATACGCACCGGCTCGAGGCCTTCGAGGACGCGGATCGACGAGGCGCCGTAATCATCGGAGTTCGAGGCGGTGGGCGCCGGGCGTGCGGAGGCTCCGGCAGCAGGGGGCGCTGCCGCTGCGGCGGGCGCAGCCGTCACCGGCGGCCGTTCGGCGGGCGCCGCAGGCTTCTGCGCCTCCTCACGTTTTTCAGAGAGGGGCATTCCGGAAAAAAGGTCGTTGCTATCGTCCATGGAGCCGTTCAGATCTTCATCCTGTCTTAGGTCTGGCTTGGGCGGGCATCCGCCGCCGACCCAAAATCACCGCATTTCATGCCACGTTTGCGAATCAGGCAGATTTTGCCAGAAAGCACCTCTATACGCGACACCGCCTGATTTGGCGGGATTTTCCCAAATGATTTGCGTTGCCGGGCGCAGAATGGCAAGCGGCGGCAGGCTTCAGGAACCATCCGAATGCGAATGTCCACAAGTCATTGCACCATCATCACTGCAATTGCGGCGTTTTTCTTGTCCGCGGCCATCCTGTCCGCTGTTGGTCCGGCAGAGGCGGCCGACGCTTTGCCGCCTTTCAAGGACGATCTGTTTTCCAAGCAGTCCGTGTTGGAGACAGGCGACGGCGGCGCCTTCGAGGTCATCGACTATGACGAGATGCGCGATATCAACGGCCGCGATCAGATCCCGCAAAAGCGGGTGCAGCAGAAATATGTGGCGCTCGCCATCCGCAAGGCGCAAGCGGACGAGACGCTGTCTCTCGACGGCATCAAGCTCGATGTCACCAGGGTGGGACCGGCCGGAAATGCCGCTTTCACGGTGATTTTCATCCATGGGCGCGACGGCGACCGGCGGCTCGGCGCCAACGATTACAGCTTCGGCGGCAATTTCAACCGCCTCAAGAACCTCGTCGCCGGCAATGGCGGCGTTTATTATTCGCCGACGGTCAAAAGCTTCGACAGCAGCGGCGTTGCGGCGATCAGCGGCCTCATCCGCTATGCCAGCGCGCAATCGCCCGGCCGGCCGATCATCCTTTCCTGCGCCTCGATGGGCAGCCAGGTTTGCTGGGGCGTTGCGCGCGACAGCGACAGCGTCAAGCGGCTGAAGGGCATGCTGATCATGAGCGGGGTCACCGATCGCGATTTCACCAAGAGCGCCTTCTACAAGGCGAAGCTGCCGCTGTGGTTCGCCCATGGCAGCCGCGACCCGGTCTATGCCGCCACTAACCAGCAGGCGCTGTTCGAAAGCCTGCACAATGCAAAGTATCCGGCGCGTTTCACGCTGTTTCAGACCGGCAATCACGGGACGCCGATCCGGATGATCGACTGGCGTAAGGTGTTGAACTGGATTCTGGCCGGCTAGCGCGAATCGACCCGATGCGTGGATTCAAAATGCTACCTTTGCGTGTCTGCAAAGACGCGCAGCGCTGTAGCGGACGATTTTCGGCAGAAATATGCGCGGGATTGCGGAGATTCCCCTTACGTCAAGGGCATGATGCTTTTCTTTGCTGCAAGCTTTTGATATTGCCCAAGGCATAAGCAGATTGTGGAAGGCCAGCATGACACCTGATGTGCGCCCGCTTGTGGCGGGAAACTGGAAAATGAATGGCATGCGTGCCTCGCTGGATCAGATCAAAGCGATCGCCGAGGGTGTTCGCCCGCCGCTGGTTGACAAGGTCGAAGCGCTGATCTGCCCGCCGGCGACGCTGCTCTATGTGGCGACGGCGCTGTGCACCGACAGCCCGCTGGCGATCGGCGCTCAGGACTGCCATCAGAACCCCTCTGGTGCGCATACCGGCGACATCTCGGCCGAGATGATTGCCGATTGTTTCGGCACCTATGTCATCGTAGGCCATTCCGAGCGGCGCACCGACCATGCCGAAACGGATCATCTGGTGCGCGCCAAGGCGGAGGCCGCCTTCGCCGCAGGGCTGACAGCGATCATCTGCATCGGCGAGACCGCGGATGAACGCCGGACAGGCCAGGCGCTCGACGTCATCAAGCGCCAGCTTTCCGCCTCGGTTCCGGACGGCGCCACCGCTGAGAGCACAGTCATCGCCTACGAGCCGATCTGGGCGATCGGCACAGGCGTGACGCCGACATCAGGTGATGTCGAAAAGGCGCATGCCTTCATGCGGGCAGAGCTTGTGGCCCGCTTCGGCGACGAAGGCCGCAAGATGCGTCTTCTCTATGGCGGCTCGGTCAAGCCGGCCAATGCCCATGAGCTGATGGGCATTGCCAATGTCGACGGCGCGCTGATCGGCGGAGCGAGCTTGAAAGCGGCCGACTTCCTCGCCATCTACCGGGCCTATGAGGCGCTGCTCGCCTGAGGCATTTTTTATTCCTGGGTTTATTCCCGAGTTTATTCCGGGCTGAAGGGCTTGGAATAGATGAAAGCCTCATGTAAAGAGCCGCCAGAATTCTTACTTATGTCCGTCTCCAGGCGGGCAGGACTGGACCCATGCAGACCGTATTGATTGTCATCCATCTCATGATCGTGCTCGCCCTCGTCGGCGTCGTGCTCATCCAGCGCTCGGAAGGCGGCGGCCTCGGCATCGGCGGCGGTTCCGGCTTCATGTCGGCCCGCGGCACGGCCAATGCGCTGACGCGCACGACCGCGATCCTTGCGACCCTGTTTTTCCTGACCTCGCTCGGCCTCGGCATCCTGACGCGTTACGAGGGCCGTCCGAGCGACATTCTCGACCGCATTCCGGCAACAGGCGGCCAGGGCAACGGTATTCTCGATTCGCTCGGCGGCGCGCAGGCTCCGGCAACCCCGCCGGCCGGCAACGGCGTTCCGAGCAGCGGCGCGGCAGCACCCGCACCGCAGGCTCCCGCCGCTCAGGCGCCAGCAACTGGGGCGCCGGCAACTGGCACTCAGGCCCCGGCGGCCACCGCGCCTTCAACGACTGCCCCGGCAACGCCCGCAGCTCCGGCCGCGCCGGCACCGGCTCCCTCCGGCGTCCCGACGGGACAGTAAACCGGTCTTCGACATAAACCGCCGGCAGGCCCTCGGGTCTGCCGGTTTTCTTTTGTTCAGATTCCTGCGCCACGCATCGAAAGTTCTGGAAAAGAATTTTTGGGCTGGTGGAATCGTTTTTGAAAAGGTATCCGGTGAATCCCATGGCGCGATACGTATTCATCACTGGCGGCGTGGTTTCCTCTCTCGGAAAAGGAATTGCGGCCGCGGCTCTTGGAGCGTTGCTGCAGGCCCGTGGATATCGGGTTCGGCTTCGCAAGCTCGACCCCTATCTGAACGTGGATCCGGGCACGATGAGCCCGACCCAGCACGGCGAGGTCTTCGTCACCGACGACGGCGCGGAAACCGATCTCGATCTCGGTCACTACGAACGCTTCACAGGGCGTTCGGCGACCAAGACCGACAACATCACCACCGGCCGCATCTACAAGAACATCATCGACAAGGAACGGCGCGGCGACTATCTCGGCGCGACGGTGCAGGTGATCCCGCACGTCACCAACGAGATCAAGGATTTCGTCATCGAGGGCAATGACGACTACGACTTCGTCATCTGCGAGATCGGCGGCACGGTCGGCGACATCGAAGCGATGCCGTTCATGGAGGCGATCCGCCAGCTCGGAAACGACCTGCCGCGCGGCACTGCCGTCTACGTCCACCTGACGCTGATGCCCTATATTCCGGCGGCCGGGGAGCTCAAGACCAAGCCGACGCAGCATTCGGTGAAGGAACTGCAGGCACTCGGCATTCATCCCGATATCCTGCTGGTGCGTGCCGACCGCGAAATTCCGGAAGCCGAACGCCGCAAGCTCTCGTTGTTCTGCAACGTTCGCCCGTCTGCCGTCATCCAGGCGCTCGACGTCGCCAACATCTACGATGTACCGATAGCCTACCACAAGGAAGGCCTCGACGACGAAGTGCTCGCGGCCTTCGGTATCGAGCCCGCGCCGAAGCCGCGGCTAGACCCGTGGGAAGAGGTCTGCAACCGCATCCGCACGCCGGAGGGCGAGGTGACGATCGCGATCGTCGGCAAATATACCGGCCTCAAGGATGCCTATAAGTCGCTGATCGAGGCGCTGCATCACGGCGGCATCGCCAATCGCGTCAAGGTCAATCTCGAATGGATCGAGTCCGAGGTCTTCGAAAAGGAAGATCCGGCGCCCTATCTCGAAAAGGTGCACGGCATCCTCGTGCCCGGCGGCTTCGGTGAACGCGGTTCGGAAGGCAAGATCCACGCTGCCCGCTTTGCCCGCGAGCGCAAGGTGCCGTATTTCGGCATCTGCTTCGGCATGCAGATGGCGGTCATCGAGGCGGCGCGCAATCTCGCCGACGTGTCCGGTGCCTCCTCGACCGAATTCGGTCCGACGAAAGAGCCGGTGGTCGGCCTGATGACCGAATGGGTCAAGGGCAACGAGTTGCAGAAGCGCACGGCAGCCGGCGATCTCGGCGGCACGATGCGCCTCGGCGCCTACAAGGCGGCGCTGAAGAAGGGCACGAAGATCTCGGATATCTACGGTTCCACGGATATTTCCGAGCGTCACCGCCACCGCTACGAGGTCAATATCGACTACAAGGACCGGCTCGAGAACTGCGGCCTCGTCTTCTCCGGCATGTCGCCTGATGGCGTGCTGCCGGAGACGATCGAATATCCCGATCATCCCTGGTTCATCGGCGTGCAATACCACCCGGAACTGAAGAGCCGGCCCCTCGACCCGCATCCGCTGTTTGCCAGCTTCATAGAAGCGGCGACGGAACAGAGCCGTCTCGTGTGACGACTGACAGCCCCAGATCGCGTTGTTTCAGGCGCGATCTGGATAACATCCGTGCCTGCGCTAACTTGCCGGCATGACCCCTTCACGCAGCACCACCGTCTCACGCTTCATCGCCGCACCGCGCGAGCGCATCTACCGCGCCTTCCTCGATGCAGACGCGGTCGCCACCTGGCTTCCGCCTGATACGATGAAGGGCATTGCCCATGCCTTCGAGGGCAGGGAAGGTGGTGCCTTCAGCATGTCGCTCGTCTATCCCGACGACGAGACATCGCAGCCGGGCAAGACCTCCGACAAGACAGACAGGTTTGAAGGCCGCTTTGCCAAGCTCGTGCCGGATGAACGAATCGTCTGGGCAACGGTCTTCGATTCCGAGGACGAGGGCTTTTCCGGCGAGATGACCGTCAGCACGATGTTGTCGCCTGCGGATGGAGGCACCGATGTGACGATGGTCTGTGACAATATTCCGCCCGGGATCCGCCTCGAAGACAATGAGGAAGGGTGCCGCTCGACGCTCGGCAATCTGGCCGCTTTCGTCGGCGGTTGAGGATCGGCGGCAGGACATGCTGCCGCCGAATTCAACCTTCACGCGGCCGCCGGCAACGGCCCGATATAGACCGAGCGTGGCCGGATCAGCCGGCCGTCGAGCGCCTGTTCGCGCGCATGCGCCAGCCATCCGACGGTGCGGCCGATCGCGAAGACGCCGGTGAAGGCCTCGCGGGGAAAGCCGAGCGCTTCGAGCAGCAGCGCGGTATAAAATTCGACATTGACGTCGAGCGGCCGGTTCGGCTTGCGTGCCTTCAGGATCGCCAATGCAGCGACCTCCACGGCTTCGGCCAATGTACCGCGGGCGCTGTTTACCTGTCCGGTTGATATCAGCGGCTTCAGCGCGCCCTTCAGCGCATCGGCGCGCGGATCGCGGACGCGATAGATGCGGTGGCCGAAGCCCATCAGCCTTTCGCCGCGGTCGAGTGCTTCCTCGATCCACGGGTAAGCATTCTCCGCCGTTCCGATCGCATCCAGCATGTCGAGTACAGGACCGGGCGCGCCGCCATGCAGCGGCCCTTTCAGCGCGCTCAGTGCCGCGAGTACGGAAGAGGTGAGGCCGGCCTGCGTCGAGGCGATGACGCGCGATGCGAAGGTCGAGGCATTGAGGCCATGGTCCGAAATCGTCACGAGATAGGTGTCGAGTGCTGACGTCTGCTCCCTGGTCGGCAATTTTCCGGTCAGCATGCGCAGGATATCGGCCGCCTGCGGCAGCGAGGCGTCGGGCGCGATCGGTCTTTTGCCGCTTTGCATGCGAAGGATCGCCGGCAGGAAAACTGCGGGCGCAGCCAGAAGGCTGAGAGCGGTATCGAAATCCTCGCCGTCGGGCAGGCGGGCGATCAGCGCCCGCATCGCATCAACAGGAGGCAAAGCGAGCAGGGCGGCATCGGCGGCCTTGATATGGCCGAAAATCCTCGTTCGCGCCTGTGCCAACCAGTCGCGCAATTCCGCTTCGTCGAAGCTTTTTTCCATCAGCCCATCGAGCAACAGGGCGGCGACGCCTTCATAGGTGCCGTCTGCAACCAGGTGATCCAGCGATACGCCGCGGATGATCAGTCGTCCCGCTTCGCCATCGACATCCGAAAGCTGCGTTTCGGCAGCAATGACATCTTCCAAGCCGTTTTTCATGTTGTTTCTCCTTTACGGTCCGGATGATCCGACCTAGTTTCATTGACGTCAATCTTGATGCAATTGATCAACATGAGGTTCCGATGTCTTGGCTGACCGCCGAGGAGGCGCTGCAGGCGCTGAAGACCAAGCCACAGACGCTCTATGCCAATGTCAGCCGCGGACGCATCCGCGCCAAGCCCGATCCTGCCGACCCGCGGCGCAGCCTCTACCAGGCTGCCGACGTACAGCGGCTTGCCGAACGCCATGCCGGCCGCCGCAAGACCGAAACGGTCGCCGCCGAGGCGATCCGCTGGGGCGATCCGGTTCTGTCGTCGGCAATTTCCACCATCATCGGCGGGCGGCTTTTCTATCGCGGAAAGGATGCGGCCGGTTTCGCTGAAGTCGCGACGCTGGAGCAGACGGCGGCACTGCTCTGGAACGGCGCGGAGCCACTCTCCTGCGGCAGCGGGACCGGACATGCCTCTCCGTCGCTTCAGGCGGCATTCCTGGCGCTAGCGGGGCGTATAACATCGGATTTGCCGTCGCTCGGCCGCTCGCAGGCAGCACTTCGTCGCGAAGCTAGCGGGGTTCTCTACACAGTCGCCGATGCGCTGGCGCCTGGGACGTCGGACCGACCGCTGCATCTCAGGCTTGCGGCAAGCTGGCAGCGGCCGGATGCCGCCGATTGTCTGCGCCGCGCGCTGGTGCTGCTTGCCGATCACGAACTCAACGCCTCGACCTTTGCGGCGCGGGTCACGGCATCGGCGGGTGCAGCCCTTTCGGCCGCCGTGCTGTCCGGTCTGGCGACGCTGACAGGGCCGTTGCATGGTGCCGCCTGGCAAGGCGTCGACGCCTTGATCGAGACCGCTTCCGCGCTTGGGGCGGAGCAGGCGATCCGCCGTACGCTTGCCCAGGGCAATCGCCTGTCGGCCTTCGGCCATCCGCTCTATCCCGATGGCGATGTCAGGGCCTTGGCGCTGCTTTCGCACTTCTCCCTGCCGCCGCAGTTTGCCGAGGTCCGGGAAACCGGCGAGGAGATGGTCGGCGAGAAGGTCAACGTCGATTTTGCGCTTGCCGCGATGTCCGCCGCCTTCGATCTCTCGAGGGAGGCGCCGATCATCATTTTCTCGCTTGCCCGTTCAGTCGGTTGGCTTGCCCATGCAATGGAACAGATCGACAGCGGCGAATTGATCCGGCCGCGGGCGCGTTATACCGGACCGGCTCCTGAAACGGATAATAGAACGTAAGAATTCCGTCGGCGATTGCGACGATTTGCTTTTTTGGTCTAGGGAAATATTTGAATTCGGCTATCATGCTTCATATTAGAAGACGGTTGGGAAGAAGACGGTGGGCGGGCGCTTTCGAAAAGAGCCGTTCCGCACGGTCAAGGGGACTTTCCATGAATACGACGTTTCGCAGCCTTTTTGCCGCCGCACTCGCTGCCGGCCTTATTCCGCATGGGGCGGCCTTTGCGCAGTCTGCCGGCTGCACGGTATCGCGTGATGCCGGCGCCCGCCAGGTGCTCAGTTGTCCCGGTGGCGTGACGGTGACGGCGGAGGCCGGCGCGGCCTACAGCCTCGTCGACCGCAACCGTGACGGCAGCCCGGATTCGGCATCGCTGCGCCGCAAGGCCATTCTCGTCGATGTCGATAACACCCAGCACGCCGGCGGTTTCCAGGTCGTGACGCCGCAGGCGATCGCGGCCGTGCGCGGCACCCAATGGGCTGTCGATGTCGCAGGCGGCCAGACCTCGGTGCTGGTCGTCAGAGGCAGCGTCGCGGTTCGCCGGTCGGCCGGCGAGCCGGTGGTGCTGTCGCAGGGCGAGGGCGTCGACGTTACCGCTGGAACCGAACCCCTCGTCGTGCGTCGCTGGCCGGCGCCACGCGCCGCTGCCCTTCTTGCCCGTCTCGGCCAATAAGTCCCATGAACCATCGCCTGCTGACAGTGATCGCGCTGCTGCTCGCCGGTCTTTGGGGAGCTGCGCTCGGCTATGTCAATCTCCATGCCGGAAGCGGCCTTCTCGACCGGATGGAGGCCTCGCTTGCCGATATCCGCAGCGCCATCATCGGGGCGAAGACTCCGCCTCCCGTCGTCTCGATCGTCGCGATCGACGACCGCACCGCGGCCGCCCACGGCTATCCGCTCGATCGGGCGACACTTGCGCGCCTCGCCGACGCGATCACCGCGTTGAAGCCGAAGGCCCTGGCGATCGACATTCTGCTGGTCGATCCGGGACCGGAGGCGGGTGATGCGGCGCTGACTACCGCCCTTCGCCAGGGACCGAGCGTGATTGCGGCCGCGGCCACTTTCGCGCAAAGCAGCCAGCGGGTCACCGATGCGGCCGAGGATCCGTTTGCCGCCATCCCGGAGGCAAACCAGCTGCTGCTGCCGCTTCCTCGCTTTGCCGGGGCCGCCGCGGTCGGCATCGTCAACGTCGCAACCGACCAGACCGGCACGCCGCGCTTTATCCCGCTGATCTCGCGTGCCGCAGACCGGCTGGATCCGGCTTTTCCGCTGCGTGTCGCGTCGGTGGCGCTCGGCGTCGATCCCACCATCGAACGTGACGCCATCATGCTCGGAAAGCTGCGTATTCCCACAGATATCGGCCAGCGTCTGCCGGTGACCTTCTATGGCGGGCACGGCAGCATCGCCACCTTCAGCGCCGCCGATGCGTTGGATGGCAAGCTTTCGGCGGATGCGGTCGCAGGCCGCATCGTCGTCATCGGTTCGACCGTCACCGGCGGCGGCGACGTCTTCCCGACGCCGTTCGATCCCGTCATGCCCGGCGTCGAGGTGATGTCGACGGCGATCACCCATCTTGTTACCGGCGACGGCATGGTGCGCGACCGCAGGATGCGGCTGATCGATGCCGCCACCGCCATCGGACTGCCGATCGTGCTCGTGTCGCTGGTCGCCTGGCGGCGGAGTGCGGCAGGCTATGTCATCATCGTGCTGACGCTGATCGTCTGGGCGATGCTCAACCTGTCGGCCTTCGCACATGGCTACTGGCTGAGTGCGGCGCTGCCGATCGCCGCAGCGCTGCCGCCGGCGTTGGCTTATGGCGCGGCCGAACTCTGGCTCGACCGCGGCCGCGCCCGTCATTTCGCCGAGCAGAGCGCGCTCTTGCAGCGCATCGAGGCGCCCGGGCTCGGCGAGTGGCTGGCGCGCGATCCGAATTTCCTTGCCGCGCCGGTGCGCCAGAACGCCGCCGTCATCTTCATCGATCTCTCGGGCTTCACCGGCCTCAGCGAAAATGTCGGGCCGGTGGCGGTGAGCGAGATGCTGAGCGGCTTCTTCGAACTGGTCGACGAGGAGGCGCGCGCGCATGGCGGCGCCATCACCAGCTTCATGGGCGACGGGGCGATGATCCTGTTCGGCCTGCCGGAGCCTGCCGATGACGACGCCGCCCGCGCCGCTGCCTGCGCGGTCAGCCTATGCGAGCGCACAAGGGCCTGGCTTCAAGCGCATGCGGGCTTTGCCCAGAAGAAGATCGGCTTCAAAGTCGGCGCCCATTGCGGCCCGATCGTCGCCTCGCGGTTGGGCACCGGCGACCGTCAGCAGATCACCGCGGCAGGCGACACCATCAATGTCGGCAGCCGGCTGATGGAGGTCGCCGCCCGCCATGGTGTCGAGCTGGCGCTGAGCGCCGAAATCGTCCGCGCTGCAGGTCCCGATAGCGTGCTCACGCAGTCCGGCCGGATGGAAGGACCGTTGGAAACGGCGCTACGCGGCCGGGCAAGCCGCATCGACGCCTGGCTATGGCGTAGCCGCACGCTTTGACAATCGCCGCGGGAGCGGCTAGGAACGGCGCAAATACCCCGCCGGCTGGCTCCGGCCATGGCGCAGCAACGCGCCTGACAGCTCCGAAAGATCGAACTCATGACAGAATTTAACGGCGTCGTTCCGGCGATCGCCAAGGCGTTGCAGAAGCGCGGTTACGCCGAACTCACCCCTGTGCAGAAGGCGATGCTCGATCCGGCGCTCGCCGCTTCCGACGCGCTGGTCTCGGCCCAGACCGGCTCCGGCAAGACCGTCGCCTTCGGCCTGGCGCTGGCGCCGACGCTGCTCGAAGGCAGGGAGCGCTTCGGCAATGCCGCCGCGCCGCTCGCCCTCGTCATTGCCCCGACGCGCGAGCTTGCCCTGCAGGTGAAGCGCGAGCTCGAATGGCTCTTTGAGATGACCGGCGCGGTGATCGTCAGCTGCGTCGGCGGCATGGACATCCGCAGCGAGCGCCGCTCGCTCGAACGCGGCGCCCATATCGTCGTCGGCACGCCCGGCCGGCTTTGCGACCATATCCGCCGCAGGGCGCTCGACATGTCGGAACTGAAGGCCGCCGTGCTCGACGAGGCCGACGAGATGCTCGATCTCGGCTTCCGTGAGGATCTCGAATTCATCCTCGATGCGGCGCCGGACGAACGCCGGACGCTGATGTTTTCGGCAACGGTGCCGGCGGCGATCGCTAAGCTTGCCAAGAGCTACCAGCGCGATGCCGTGCGCATCAGCACCGCGGCCGAGGAAAAGCAGCATATCGACATCGAATATCGCGCGCTGATGGTTGCCCCGAGCGACCGCGAGAATGCGATCATCAACGTGCTGCGCTATTACGAGGCGACCAATGCCATCGTGTTCTGCTCGACGCGTGCCGCCGTCAACCATCTGACCGCGCGCTTCAACAACCGCAATTTCGCCGTCGTGGCGCTTTCCGGCGAGCTGACCCAGAACGAGCGCACCCACGCGCTGCAGGCGATGCGCGACGGACGCGCCCGTGTTTGCATCGCGACCGACGTTGCCGCCCGCGGCATCGACCTGCCGGGGCTCGATCTCGTCATCCATGCCGACCTGCCGACCAATCCGGACACGCTGCTGCACCGCAGCGGCCGAACCGGCCGGGCCGGACGCAAGGGCATCAGCGCCATGATCGTGCCGTTGAATGCACGGCGCAAGGCGGAGCGCCTGCTCGAGAATGCCGGTATTTCGGCTGCCTGGGCGCGGCCGCCCTCGGCCGAGGAAGTGAGCGAGCGCGACGACGAGCGCCTGCTCGCCGATCCGATTTTCAACGAAACGCCGCAGGAAGAAGAGCAGGGGCTGGTACAGCAGCTTCTCGCCAGCCACGGCGCCGAAAAGCTCGCCGCCGCTTTCTTACGTCTTTACCGCACCAATCATTCGGCGCCGGAGGACCTCATTGAGATTACCGTGCAGGACGACCGCAGCCGCAAGCGCCGCGACAATGCCGAGCCCTACGAGCCAGCGCAGAAGGGACCGCGCGAAGATTTTGGCGCCAGCGTCTGGTTTTCCGTCTCGGTCGGGCGCAAGCAGAATGCCGAGCCGCGCTGGCTGATCCCGATGCTCTGCCGCAACGGCAATGTGACGAAGCGCGAGATCGGCGCGATCAAGATGCAGCCCGAAGAAACTTTCGTGGAGATCGCCGCGGCGAGCGCCGAAAGCTTCCTGGCGGCGATCGGTCCGAACAAAGCGCTCGAACGCGGCATCCGCGTGACCAGGCTTTCCGGCACGCCGGATTTCAACCGGGCGCCTGCGCCGAAACCCTATGCCGGCAAGCCATCGCGCGACGAGCGGCCGGACGACGCGTTCCGCGGCGAGCGGCCGAAGAACAAGTTCGGCAAGGGTCCGGGCGGCGGATATGCTGCAGCCGACAATAGCGGCGGGGAAAGACGGGATAGCAAGCCCTGGAGCAAGAAGCCGGGCAAACCCGGCTTCGATGGCCCGAAGTCCGACAAGCCGAAATTCGAAGGTCCCAGATCCGAGGCCCCCAAATTTGAGGGTAAGGGCGGCGCCGGACCGAAAGCTAAATTTTCAAAGAAGAAGCCCGGCTGATTTTGCCGGCAGCCCTTCGCTGATCCGGCGGAGGGCTTTGGGCCGTATCCCTGAGGGAGGCAAGGATGGTGATGGAAACGGCGATCCTCAGCGTCCCGGTTTTCAGTACGCTCTGCAATGAGGCCTTCCGGCTGCGGCGCGCTATTTTCGTGCATGAGCAGAAGGTTCCCGAAGCCGAGGAATTCGATGCCGACGATCTCAACGCCCATCATCTTGTCGCCGTCACGGCGGGCGAAGTCTCCGGCACGCTGCGGGTCATTTACGCAGAGGAACATGTGAAGATCGGCCGGGTTGCGGTTGCCGGCCGATGGCGCGGCCAAGGCATTGCAGCCGCAATGATCGGGCGAGCGATGGAACTGCATCGCGGCGCCCGTGACAACCGCTTCTATCTCACCGCGCAGGCGGACAAGCTGCCGCTTTACGAGCGTTTCGGCTTCGTTGCCTATGGCGCGGAATTTCTTGACGGCGGCATGCCGCATCTTGCGATGAAGAATTACTGAGCATCAGCAAAGCGTCGTTCAGGCTTGGGATTTCACGTCAAAGGCAAGCGAACTTGAAAGGTCCCGGTAGGCATCGATCTGTTGCTGCAACAGCGCGATTTTCTGTTCCACCATGCCAACAGCATCAACTCCGGCGATGAACCGGCGGGGTAGCTCCGGATGGTTGACCAGGGTGATCAGCGCTTGGGCGAGTTTTGCGGGATCGCCGCTCTGCTGGCCGCTGGCGGATTTCCAGAATGCCAGGTGTTGGGCGCGCCTTTCGTCGTAGTCGCTGATAGATGACGGAGCATATTGGGTTGATTCGTCAGTCAGCAATTCCGTGCGGAAGAAGCCCGGATTGACGATCATCGTTTCGATACCAAACGGCGCCACTTCGGGCTGCAGCGATTCCATCCAACCATCGAGGGCAAACTTCGCGGCAGAGTAAGCGCTGCAAAACTCAAAGCCCAGCAGGCCGGCCGTCGATGAGATCGAGATGATCTTGCCGGACCCCTGCCGGCGCATCACCGGCAGGACGGCGCGGGTGACACTCATGGGGCCGAGGAGACTACTAGCCAGTTGCAGATCGATCTGAGGCGGCGTCAGCTCCTCAAAATAGCCTGAGTAGAAGTTTGCGGCATTGTTGACCAATATGTCGATGCGACCAAAGCGCTCGAGTGCGGCCTTGACGGCATAGTCCGCGTCGGTCGGCTTGGTTACATCCAGTGTGACGACGAGCAGATTTTCCGACTGGCCGATCGCCTTGGCAACGCGCTCCGGGTTGCGGCCGGTTGCAACGAGTTTGTCGCCAACAGCCAGAACCGCCTTTGCGAAATCCAGGCCCATGCCGCGCCCGGCTCCTGTGATCATCCAAACCTTACTCATCGAATTTTCCTTCATGCGAGATTGTGTGCCGATCCGCTATGCGGTGGCCTTCTGCCGCTGCGCTTCGTGATCATCGTTGATGTTGAACCAGCCGGTGGCCGCCTCGATGACGCCCCAGAGTTTAGCCGGAAGGGCAATTTCCGGGATTGTCGTGGTCCTGATCTCGTTCTCGATCAGCTTCTCATTGCCACTGCGTGAAAGTTCGACCCACTCCGGGTTTATCACCAGCCCTTGGCCTACAGCCACAAGCGAAAGGCCCAGATGAAGGGCGCTTTCCGCCTGTTGGGGTGACTTGATCTGGCCAGCGGCAATAACCGGAACGCGCCCCGCTACCGTGGCGGCGATCAGTTCAGCGATGGGACGATCGGCGATGGCTTCGAGTGGTTGGGCTTCGAGTACGCTCGTCAGCGAAGCATGGATGTAGTCGACGCCGCCGTCGATCAGATGCTCGATGAGTTCGTAGGTGTCTTCAATACGAAGGCCGCCCTCTTCAGGTTCTTCGGGCGAGACCCGGTATCCCAGAAGAAACGGACGCGTCGCGTGTGTGCCTATCACCCGCCTCACGTTGCGGACCACGGCGAGCGGAAACCGCATCCGGTTTTCCAGCGAGCCTCCCCATTCGTCGTCGCGATAATTGTGGAGCGGCGAGTAAAAGTTCTGGATCAGAAAGCCGTGGGCCGCATGCAGTTCGACCCCATCGAAGCCGGCTTCGATAGCGCGGCGGGTTGCTTCGCCGAAAGCAGAAATCACATCAAGTATTTCGTTGTGGCTCAGTGCGCGCGTCGTGCCGCCGCCTGGATTGAAAGGACCGGCTGAAACTTGCAGCGAACTGGCGCTGACAACGTCTCCGTCCGGGATAAGCGCCGGCACGGCCTTGCTGCCGGCGTGAAAAATTTGAAGAATCGCTGGCGCACCGCCGCTTTTGGCCGCCTCAGCCAGACGCCGGAGGCTTGGTGTGAAGCTGTCATCATAAGAAGCGAATTCGCCCGTGAACCCGATGCCATTGGGCAAGACATGCGTGCAACCCGTTAGAACGAGGCCAACGCCGTTCACCCTGCGTCGATAGTAGGACACTTCCTCATCCGAGACTGTTCCGTCGTCATTGGCTGACCACGTCGTCATCGGAGCCATGACGACCCTGTTTCGAAGCGTGATCCCATTGGCGAAAACGAAGGGTTCAAATAGTGCGGAGGTGGCTTCCATCATCATTGTCTCTCTTGCATGCCGTTCAAGCGGTTTGTGAAATGACAGGTAGCAATGAAGACAAACTTTGATTAGCTGGTATAATCGGCATGAAGTTAGAAATGAGGGAGATAAATGAGGCACGGTGATTTCAGCGAGCTTGCAGCCTTCATCGCCGTCGCCGAGGCCGGAAGTTTCACGCGCGCCTCCGCCAAGCTGGGACTGTCTCAGTCTGCCGTCAGCTACTCAGTCAGGATGCTGGAGCAGAGGCTGGGGGTGCGGCTAATCTCACGCACTACACGAAGCTTGTCGCTGACCGATGCCGGAGAGCGTATGCTTCGGAACCTCCGCCCTGCCTTCGAACACATCGAAAGCGAGATCGCTGCCGTCACCTCACTTCGTGACAAGCCGGCGGGCACTATCCGCATCACGACGTTTCGATATGCCGCAATGAGCGTGCTTTGGCCTGTCATGACAACATTCTTGGCGGAATACCCGGATATTGAAATGGAGGTCATTCTTGACGAGGGCCTGACGGATATCGTGGCCGGCCGATTCGACGCCGGTATTCGCATCGGAGAACAGGTTCAAAAGGACATGGTTGCCGTCAGGATCGGCCCTGACCTTCGCATGGCGGTCGTGGGATCGCCGTCCTACTTCCAGAACCGCACAATCCCGATGACGCCCCGCGATCTCGGCGACCACCGGGGTATTAGCTACCGGCAAACCACAGGAGGTGGATTGTATGCCTGGGAGTTCGAGCGCGACAGCGAGGAGCTTGTGGTCAGAATGAATGGGCCGCTCATCATCAACGATAGTTTGATGCTGGAAGCCGCTGCTTTGGATGGGCTCGGGCTTGCCTACACTTTCGAAAGTCAGGTTTCACAATACGTTGCAGACGGGCGACTGATCCGAGTCCTCGAGGATTGGTGCCAGCCGTTCCCTGGCTATCACCTTTATTACCCAAGCAGACGTCAGCATACGGCCGCGTTTGCGCTCCTCGTCGAGGCGCTTCGTTTCAAAGGCTGACGCTCCTGCCAGGGCTGTACGCAAGATGGTCGCGATGGGTTGGGGGACTGATCTCACTTGCGCGATTGCCGATAGATGTAAGGTCCTGTCTGTCCTGATTGCTGATGAAGCGCGCGGTCATCGCTGACTGCGAAGTCTTAGCGCCGTTATTGTCAAGACGTCACGCGACAGGAACATCGCGGCCCTGTGCGGCTCGCTGCATTCAGCGGCGCACAGGACCGGGGCAGGCTCTCGTCCGAGCCAGGTTCTAAGCGAGGTTGAAAGGCATCTGCCTGACCGGCTTGCCTGTCAGACGCGAGATGGCATTGGCAAATGCCGGCGCCAAAGGCGGCAGGCCGGGTTCGCCCATGCCTGTCGGTGCATCCGCGCTTGGAACGATGTTGACGTCGAACTCCGGCACATCCGTGATCCTTGCCACCGTGAATTCGCTGAAGTTGCCTTGCTCCACAATACCGTCCTTGAGCGTGATTTCCGCGCCGGCAAGGCATGTCGACAAGCCCATGATCGCCGCGCCCTGGACCTGCGCTTCCACAGTCCGAGGGTTGACGGCCAGATTGCAGTGCACCCCCGCCGTAACCCGATGCAGCTTGGGCTGCCCGTCGACGACGGAGGCTTCCACCACGTAGGCCACCACGGATGAAAAGGATTCGTGCACGGCCACACCCCAAGCCCTGCCTTCTGCCAATGTCCTACTGCCGTAACTGCTCTTGTCTACGGCGAGCTGCAGTGCATCGCGATGACGAGGATGCTCATCGCCAAACATCTTCATGCGATATGCGACCGGATCCTGGTCGGTGGCTCTCGCTATATCGTCAAGCAAGGTCTCCATCACGAAAGCCGTATGAGTGGAGCCAACGCTGCGCCACCACAGAACCGGCACGTTGGCAACAGGATGATGTACTGTCAGGCGCATGGGAAGCGGATAGGGGCTCCGCATCCCCTCGGTCGTGGCGGCATCGATGCCGTCCTTCACCTGGAACTTCTCGAACACGGTTCCCGTCAGTATGGACTGGCCGACGATGGTGTGGTCCCAGGCCAGCACATTGCCCTCTTTGTCGAAGCCGATGCGAGCGCGGTGAAGATGCGTCGGACGGTAATAGCCGCCCCTCATATCGTCCTCGCGGCTCCAAAGCGTTCGCACCGGTGCGTTCAGCCCCGCCGACCTGGCGGCCTTGGCTATCTGGCAGGCCTCCATTGCCGTGTCGCTGCTGCTGGAAAAGCGCCGGCCGAAGCCACCACCCGATGTCTGCACGTTCACCACCACCTGTTCCGGCTTGAGGCCGAGCACGTTTGCGGCAACGCCGGCATCGAGCCCTGCACTTTGGCTCCCCATCCAGATCTCGGCACGATCGTCGGAAAGCCGAACCGTGCAGTTCAGCGGTTCCATCGCCGCGTGGGCGAGATACGGAAACACGAACTCAGCTTCCAGACTCAAGGGAGCGGTTTCCAATGGCGCCATGTCGGCATCGAACTGGCGCGGGCCGGGGCGATTGGCGATCTCGCGAAACTGAGCAAGTTGCTTTTCGCTATCGACCTTTTCGACAGCCGATGTTTCCCATTCCACCTTAAGGGCGTTGCGACCCTGAGATGCCTGCCAATATCCGTCGGCCACCACGGCCACGCCCTCTGCACCGCGATCCAGCGGTACACGCAAAACAGCTTTCACGCCCTTTACTGAACGTGCTGCGCTGTCGTCCAGAGAGGCTATCTTGGCTCCGAAGACCGGAGGGCGAGCCACCACGGCCGTCAATTGTCCCGGCAGCTTGAAGTCGATGCCAAAACTCTGTTGGCCGCTGCTCTTGGCTTGTGCGTCCAGACGCTGGGTGGGCTGGCCGATGATGCGGAAATCCTTCGGGTCCTTCAACGCTATTTTCTGAGGCACCGGCAGGGCCATGGCCGCTTCGGAAAGTTCTCCATAACCGAGTTTGCGGCCATCGGGAGCCAGAACCACACCGGCCTCGGTTCGCAGCGCGGAAACATCCACGTTCCAGCGGTCTGCCGCGGCTGCGAGTAGCATGGCGCGGACGCGGGCACCCAGCTCGCGATACTGCGTAAAGCTGTTCTTGATGGTGTTCGAACCGCCGGTAAGGTGCATGCCGAAGAGCGGATCAACATAGGCCATGTCATTGGTGCCGAGCTGGCTGCGTACTAAATTCCAGTCCGCGTCGAGTTCTTCGGCAAGGATCATCGGCAATGCCGTTTGGACGCCTTGACCGAACTCCAGCCGGTTGATTGTGACCATAACCTCGCCATTTGGTGCGATTTGAACAAATGCGGAAGGCTGCTCGGTCGGCTTCAGAGCGATCGGCGCCTCACCCGCGTAGATGGGCTGGGCGGCGGCCAGATGGGGGAAAATGCCGACAGCCAAACCGAGGGTCCCCGTCAGCTTTAGAAAGCTGCGGCGTGGCAACGCCTGGACCGGTGTTGAACGGCCTCGTTCCAGCATGTGCTGCAGCGCACGCGGTAATTCGCTATAATCCATGTTCGGCAACATATGGCGTCTCCCTCAGACTAGATTGCTGGCAGCATCGGCTACGGCGGCGCGGATACGGACATAGGTTCCGCAACGACAAATATTACCTTCCATTGCCGTATCGATCTCCGAGGCGGTCGGCTGCGAACCGGAGGGCAGGGATGCCAGGAACGCCGTGGCGCTCATGATCTGACCGCTCTGACAATAACCGCACTGCGCTACATCGTGCTTGACCCAAGCTGCGCTTACAGCGGCGCCGACGCGGTCGCTGCCGTCGGTCGCTTTTTCTATGGTGGTGATCTTCAGGCCCTCGGCAGCGGAAAGAGGGGTGCTGCAGGAACGGACAGCCTCACCATCCAGATGTATCGTGCACGCGCCGCAAAGCGCGGCGCCGCAGCCGAACTTGGTCCCGGTCATGCCGAGCGTGTCGCGCAGGACCCAAAGGATGGGTGTCTCCGGGTCGGCATCGACCTCGTGCTGATTACCGTTGATATTCAGTGTGATCATGACTGGTCGGTTCTCCGATGTTTCATAGTGGATGTGCTCGTTGACTGAAGTCGTTCAGCTAACGGTCAGAACCGTCGATCTCCGAGGAGAGCGACGGCGACGGGAGTGCCGCCAGCAACCTCCAGGATGATGAGACGCCGTCGACCAAGAGCCTGCTTTCCGCGGCAACGTTAGCTCGTCCGGCGGCGCCCAATTAGTTGGCAAAACCTGCACGACGTTAGAAAGGCGGCTTCTGAATGCGAGGCAAAAGCACGAGCAGACACGTCAACCCAAGACCGGTCAGCGATGATCAGCCGCGTTGGGTGCCCATCGATCGCCGGCTTGCTCAGCCAAGAGGTTCGCCGCTACTCCGACAGGGACTTCAGGTAAGCGATGATGTTTAGCCGATCCTCAGGCTTGGGTACGCCCACGGTCATTGTGGTGGTCGGTACAACCTCGCGAGGCGCTGCTAGAAATCGGTCCAACGTCGCCTCGTCCCATACTAATCCCGACGCCTTCATGGCCGCCGAATAGCGGACGCCTTCTACAGAGCCGGCCGCGCGCCCGACAACGCCACCGAGCCCCGGCCCAGCCTTTTTCTGATCCGTGGTCGAATGACAGGCGGAACAGCGCTGAAACGCTTTTTGTCCCAAGGCGACATCTCCCTCCGCTGCCGCAGGAGCCGTCGCCGACACAAGGATCAAGGTGGAGATCACAACGGAGGCCAAAATTTTTGTCATGCGTGTTCTTCCCGAATACAGGCTGTCGAAGCCCTGAAAGGACGGTGGAGTAGCGCGCGCCAGCACCGTTGCTGGCAGGCCGCGCTAAAGACCTTGGACCCTAGACACGCCTCATCGTCGCCGGACATGGCATCGCACTGGAGACGGCGGTTGGTTGGGGACGTTACCTCGCCTCAGCATGGAGCATTAGGCGGTACTATCTGCATGATGTTAGAAATGAGGTTCATAAATGCCCGACAGCCAACGATCGTCGACGGAGGTTGTCTGCCTTGCTTTGCACCAGCAGGACGCAACCCTCTCGATGCCTGCCGCTAAGATGGTCTCGCTTCAACGGCCTGTGTTGCGTTCTTGAATGGCATATGGCACGCCTCATCACGAATAGCGGTTCAGTTCCTTGCGAAAAGCCTGGCTCGTCTTCATTATTTCACCTAAATCGTGGCGTGCATAAATTGCGGTGAATTCCACAACGGCGGCCTGCTCTTGCTATTAAAAACGATACGCCGTTACAGCGCCGGCAGGAGCAGACGACGATGAAACGCCCGGGCATGTCGCAACCCGATCCGGCCGCCTTCATCAAGGCCAACCTGCCGATATCACCCGTTCCCTCCATCCCCGAGATCCGGCTTCATACGGCGGGACCTGCGAGCGGGCTCTGGCGGCTCGCTGGTCGCAGAGAGGCCGACCCGCCGCCTTACTGGGCCTATCCCTGGGCTGGCGGCGCGGTGCTTGCCCGCCATCTGCTCGATCGACCGGAAATGGTGACCGGGCGCCGTGTCCTCGATCTCGGCGCCGGCTCCGGGCTCGTCGCCATCGCGGCGGCAAAGGCTGGAGCAGCCACAGTGACCGCTATCGACATCGATGCCAATGCCATTGCCGCGATCGGCCTCAACGCAGCGATCAACGGTGTGGACATCGTGGCCCGGGCCGCCGATATCATCGAGGATCAGCCCCCCGCGACTGACCTTCTCGTGGTCGGCGACCTGTTCTACGATCCCTCGCTTGCCTTGCGGGTGATGGCCTTCCTGCGGCGTTGCCAGGCGAGCGGCGTCGAGGTGCTGATCGGCGATCCCGAGCGGGCCTACCTGCCGCAGGACGAACTCAGGCGAATCGCCACCCATGCGGTTGCGGATTTCGGCGGAGGCAGCGGCGGCGGGGCGGTGCCGGCGGGCGTCTTTTCGCTCTTCGGCTAAGGCTGAAAGGCTGAGATTATGCCAAGAGATCCGGCCGCAACAGCATGACCGGGCAGGGCGCTCCGGCCGGCAGCTCCGGGGCATGCGGCGGGCGGATGACAAGGCAATCGGCTGCAGCGAAGACCTTCATCATCGAGGAATCCTGCTTGCCGAAGGGTTCGGCGAGCCAGTGGCCGGCAGCGGATTTCGAAAGTTTCGCTCTGATATAGTCCTGCCGGTGGTCGTTGGCGCGCAGTGTCACGGCCGCCTCCACCATTGCCTCGCGCTGCACCGGCGGCAGGGAGGCGAGCTTGCGGATTAGCGGCTCCAGGAAGAGCAGCGAACAGACGAGGCTGGAGACCGGATTGCCGGGCAGGCCGAGGACATGCGTCTCGCCGAAGCTGCCGACCATCAGCGGTTTGCCGGGGCGCATGGCGATGCGCCAGAAATCGAGCTGCATGCCAGCTTCGATCAGCGTGGCCTGCACCAGATCATGGTCGCCGACCGAAGCGCCGCCGAGCGTGACGATCACATCGACCTTGGCGTCCCGCGCCGTGTCGATCGCAGCGGTGATCTTGGCCTTGTCGTCAGGCACGATGCCGAGATCGAGCACATCGGCGCCGGCTTTGCGGGCAAGGGCTGCAATACCAAACGTATTGGATGCGATGATCTGCGAAGGGCCGGGCGTGCTTCCGGGCGGCAGCAGTTCGTCGCCGGTTGCGAGAATGGCGATCAGCGGGCGCCGCAGCACCTCGACATCAGGCCGGTTCATGCCGGCAGCAACCGTCAGCCGAGAGAAATCGAGCACGGTGCCGGCCGACAGCACGGCTTCGCCTTCGGTGAAATCCTGGCCACGGGGACGCACATGCTGGCCCTGCCGCACAGGGAAATTGGTTCGGATGCCGCCCTCGATCTTCTCCGCATCCTCCTGCAGCAGAACGCTATCGGCGCCTGACGGAACAGGCGCGCCGGTGAAGATACGGACGGCTTCACCCTGGCTGACGCTTCCCTCGAAGCCGTGGCCGGCGGAAGACATGCCGATGACCTTCAGCTCGGCGCCCGGTTCCGGCGCATCTTCGCGGCGTAGCGCATAGCCATCCATGGCGGAAGCATTGAAGGGCGGCTGGGTCAGGCCGGCGGTCAGATCGACGGCCAGGACGCGGCCCTCAGCCTCGGCAAGCGGCAGCGTCTCGGACGCAGCAATGGGCTTTGCGCGGGAGAGCAAGCGGTTCAGGGCCTCGGCGACCGGGAGAAGGTTCATCTTGCCTCCGGATGACGGAAATCGCCGGATTTTCCGCCGGACTTTTCAAGAAGTCTGATGCCGCCGATTTCCATTGCCTTATCGGCTGCCTTGGCCATGTCGTAGATCGTCAGACAAGCGACCGAGACGGCGGTCAGCGCCTCCATCTCCACACCGGTCTTGCCGGTCAGCTTGGCGGTTGCCGTAACGCGCAGACCGGGCAGGGCGGCATCTTCCTCGATCTCGACCGTGACCTTCGTCAGCATCAGCGGATGGCAGAGCGGGATGAGATCGGCGGTGCGTTTTGCCGCCATGATGCCGGCAAGGCGCGCCGTGCCGATCACATCGCCCTTCTTGGCATTGCCTTGGACGATGAGAGCGAGCGTTTCCGGCGCCATCTTCACATGGCCCTCGGCAGTGGCGATGCGCACCGTCTCGGCCTTGTCGGAGACATCGACCATATGCGCCTCACCGGAGGCACCGATATGCGTGAGGCCTGGCTTTTGGCCGCTCATATCATTCGGCCGCGATGGCGGCTTCGCCAAAGAGCAGCGCGCGGGTGGCGGCGGCGACGTCCTCCTTGCGCATCAGGCTTTCGCCGACAAGGAAAGTATTGATGTCGACGGCCTGCAGGCGCTTGCAATCGGCATGGGTGAAGATGCCGCTTTCGCCGACCAGCAGCCGGTCATCAGGCACCATGGGAGCAAGCGCCTCGCTGACGGTGAGGCTGACCTCGAAGGTACGCAGATTGCGGTTGTTGATGCCGATGAGCGGCGAGGAGAGTTTTAGCGCCCGCTCCATCTCCTCGGTGTCGTGGACCTCGACCAGCACGTCCATGCCGAGGGCGAAGGCCTCGTCCTGCAGGCGTTCGGCCTCGTCGTCGGACAGCGAGGCCATGATCAGCAGGATGCAGTCGGCGCCCCAGGCGCGGGCCTCGTGCACCTGATAGGTCTCGAACATGAAATCCTTGCGCAGCGCCGGCAGCGTGCAGGCAGCGCGGGCGGCTGTCAGAAATTCCGGGGCGCCCTGGAAACTCGGCCTGTCGGTCAGCACCGAAAGGCAGGCGGCACCGCCGGCCTCATAGGCGCTCGCCAGCGACGGCGGATCGAAATCCGGGCGAATGAGCCCCTTCGAGGGGCTCGCCTTCTTGATCTCGGCGATCAGGCCGAAGCGGCCGGCATCACGCTTGGCAATGAGCGCCTTGTGGAAGCCGCGCGGGGCGGACTGGCCGGCCTGCATTGCCTTCAGATCGGCAAGCGACACGGCCGCCTTGGCAGCGGCGATCTCCTCGCGCTTGTAGAGTTCGATCTTCTTCAGGATATCGGTCATCGAACAATCCTAGTCGATATCGTTGGAAACGGCGATGAGTTTGTCGAGGGCGAGCGCGGTGGAGCCACTATCCAGCGACTGCGTGGCCAGAGCCATGCCGTCGCGAATCGTCTCGACCTTGCCGGCGATGACGAGCGAGGCGGCGGCATTGGCGAGCGAGACATCGCGATAGGCATTCTTGGCGCCGCCGAGCACCTCGCGAAGGGCTGCGGCGTTGGCGACACCGTCACCGCCCTTGATATCGGCAAGCACGCAAGGGCTGACGCCGAAATCGGCGGGCGAGAGCTCGAAGGTGCGGATCTTGCCGCCTTCGAGTGCCGCGACTTGTGTGATGCCGGTGGTGGTGATCTCGTCGAGGCCGTCGCCATGGACCACCCAGACGCATTCGGAGCCGAGATCGCGCATGACTTCGGCGAGCGGCACCAGCCATTGCGGCGAGAAGACGCCGAGCAGCTGGCGGCGGACGCCGGCCGGGCTGGAGAGCGGCCCGAGCAGGTTGAAGATCGTGCGTGTGCCGAGCTCAACCCTTGAGGGGCCGACATGGCGCATGGCGGAATGATGCAGCTGCGCGAACATGAAGCCGACGCCGGCTTCCGCGATGCAGCGGGAAATGATCTCGGGACCAACGTCGAGCTTGACGCCGAGTGCGGCCAGATTGTCGGCCGCGCCCGATTTCGAACTCAGCGCCCGGTTGCCGTGCTTGGCGACGGGCACACCGGCGCCGGCGACGATCAGCGCCGCCAGCGTCGATATATTGTAGGTGCCGCTGGCATCGCCGCCGGTGCCGACGATGTCGATCGCATCGGCCGGCGCCTCGACGGTCAGCATTTTCGAGCGCATCGCGGTGACCGCGCCGACAATCTCGTCGACGGTTTCGCCGCGCACGCGCAGCGCCATCAGGAAGCCGCCGATCTGCGAGGGCGTCGCCTGGCCCGACATCAGGATGTCGAAGGCGGCGCGGGCCTCGTCACGCGTCAGCGGCTCGCGGCTTGCGGCCTTGGCCAGGAACGGCTTCAGATCGGTCATAAAATCTCCTAGCGGACCGTCGCCTTTTCAGCGAGCGTCTGGTTGATCTGAGCGCCATACTGCGTCTGCAGCAGGTTGACCATCTGATCGAGAATATCGTCGCCGGCGGCATTGGCCATGGCGGTGATCTGGGCATCGCGGTTGTTCAGCACGTCGCCGGTCGGCTGGGTGTTGACCTCGGTGACCTTCAGCAGGATCTGCGTCGAGGGATCGGCGCCGACAGCACTCGCGACCGTGTCGACCGGGCCGGAGAAGGCGGCGGTGACGCCAGCGCGGCCGAGGACTGCGTCATCGGTGGAGCGGGTGACACCGCTCTTGCTTTCGACGGCGATGCCGAGCGGCGTCGCGATATCGGCAAGCGCCGTGCCCTTGGCCGCTTCGGCCTTCAATTCACCGGCCTTCTTGGCGAGCTCGGCCTTCTGCTGCTCCGCCGTCCAGTCCTCGACGGCCTTTTCGCGCACTTCGGTGACCGGGCGGTCGCGGTCCGGCGTGATTTCGCGGACGTTGAACCAGACATAGCCGTCATTGCCTATCGGGAGCGGTGGCGCATCGACGCCGACCTCGGTCTTGAAAGCTTCGCCGAGCAGCTGCTGCCTGGCTGGGATATCCTTGACCTCTTGGCCATCCTTGTCGGCGCCGGTCATATCGACGGCATCGACAGTCACGGCCTTGAGATTCAACTGGCCGGCAATATCCTCGAGCGTCGAACCGCCAGCGCGCAGGTCCTCGATGCGGTCGTGAACGTTGATCACTTCCTGGGAGGCGTTGGAGAGCGCCAGCTGCTTGCGGATATCCTCCTTCACCTCGTCGAAATTCTTCGTCGTTTCCGACTTGATGTTGGTGACGCGCAGGATGACGGCTCCGAAGGAGCCATCGACGACTGGCGTCGTCCCGCCATCCCGCGAAACCGCGAAGGCTGCATCGGCAACGGCCTGGTCGGGAACCTTGTCCTTGGTGAACTCGCCGAGCAGCACGTCGCTTGCCGTCTTGCCCTGGTCGGAGACCAGCTGATCGAACGTGGTGCCGCTCTTCAGCGCCGTTTCGGCGGCAGCGGCGAGATCCTTGCTGGCGAAGGTCAGCTGTTCGATGGTGCGGCTTTCCGGCGTGCGATAGGTATCCTTGCTCTTGTCGAAGGCTTCGTGGATCTGGTCGTCGGTGACGGTTGCGGCATCGGCAATATCGCCAGGCTGCAGCTTGAGATAGACGAGCTTGCGGTATTCGGGCGCCCGGTAGCGCTGCTTGACACCTTCGAACCACGTCGCCAGCACGTCGTCGGCAGGCGCCTTGATCGGCTCGATATTGGCATTGGTGAGCAGCAGGTATTCGATACTGCGGCTTTCGTCACCATAGAGCTTCAGGGCGTCGACCAGCGTCTTCGGTGCGGTGAAGCCGTTGGAAATGGCATCGACCACCTGGCTGCGGACAGCAACCTTGCTGCGCTCCTTGATGTAATCGTCCTGACGGATGCCGGCATTTTGCAGGCGCGAGATGAAGAGCTCGCGGTCGAACCGGCCATTGACGGCCTTGAAAGCCGGATCGTCAGCGATAAGCTGGGCGAGGCGATCTTCGGAAAGGCCGAGGTTCATGTCTTCGGCGAGCTGGTCGAGCGAGGCGCCGGCGACGAGCTGGGCGAGCACCTGCTGCTCGACGCCGAAGGCGCGGGCCTGCTCGGGGGTGAGGCGCGTGCCGAACTGCTGGCTGAGGTTTGCCACCTGGCGCTGATAGGCGAGGTGGAATTCGTTGACGTCCACATGCTGATCGCCGACGGTCACGACCGTGGTGCTGTTGCCGCCTGACAGCAGCTCATGCGACACGCCCCAGACGCCGAAGGACGCGACGAGCAGAAGCAGGAGGAGCTTGGCAACCCAGGTCTGAGCAGCTCTTCTCAGGATATGGAACATAGAAACGCAAACCTCGCAGTATCATTGACCCGCGCGCGGGCGGACATTCGACGTTCCTTAAAACAAACCCGACAGGAAATGAAGGGTTTGTCGCGCGAAAAGCTGCACAAGGCGGCCGCTCAGCCGCGGCGGCTTTGCGGCGAACAAAAGATCGGTTGCGGCGGAACCTTTCGGGCCGCCATTTCGTTGAAGCGGCATCCCATGAAACAGGAGCAGACCATGGCAGAATTGAAAACCGCTTCCGCCGAATCCACCGCTGCGCGCGTCAAGGCTGATATAGCAGCAGACGATCTGTCGGCGCAGGTCGCAGCCCTTCGCAACGATCTCTCCCGACTGACGGAAAGCGTGGTCGCGCTGGGGCAGGGGGCGAAGTCGGCGGTGACCGACGAGGCTTCGGTGATGACGGAACGGCTGCGCGACAAGGTACGCGAAGAACCGCTCGTGGCACTCGCCGTGACGGCAGGCATTGCCTACGTGTTCGGCCTGCTCAGCCGTCGCTGAACGGAATCTAGAATGAAGAAAAGCCGGGCGCTATGAACGCCCGGCTTTTAGTGTTTGCATCCGTCAGCAAAAGGAACCGGCCAGCTAACGCCACCGGGCTCAGCTGGCGCGACCAAGTCAGCGGCGGATGACGCGCCCGATCGCGATCAAGATGCAGGCACCAACGAAACCGGTGATCAGATAACCCAGCCAACCGGCGAGCGGCTGGATGTGCAAAAGACCCAGGATCCAGTTGGCGACGATAGCGCCGATGATGCCGAGCAATATGTTCATAAGCAGGCTCATGCTGCTGCGCATGGCCTTTTCCGCCAGCCATCCGGCGACACCGCCGATAATGATGGCTGCAATCCAACCCACGCCTGCGCTTTCCATGGTTATCTCCCTCCTGGCAAAACGAGTCACAGAATGCACGAAACGAAACGAAGTTCCACTCCTAGTTACTGAGATTGCTTTGCGGGTTCAGCAACTTATGTGACTCACGGCTGCAGCAGGGTGACCGGAGAGTGCACCGCGTAGGCGACGATCTGGAACAGGAGGCCGGCAATGGCAAGCAATGCGAAGCCAAAAGGCATAATCAAGCTTTTGCTAAACATCTTTTCTCTCCCGTTTGCGTAAAGCATAAGCGGAAGCGGGCGGAGCGCAACAATATTGTTAACAGATAGTTAAGTATGGCAATTAGTTAAAATTTAATACGTTCGCGGACGTCGTAATACTTTCGGATGTCAAAACATTTATTTTTGCAGCCTTGCCGTGCTTGCTGACGGATCATTCTACTTTCGCTCCAGACCTTCCACTCTCTGCCGGCTCCTCGCCTTTTTCGCGAGATGCTTTAGACGCAGCGGCAGCTGGAGATGCAGTTCTCTCTGGATCGCAGACACGCGGCCGCAGAACGGGCCGGCGCTGTCGCGCGCCTTCGGGCAATCCGCCGTCGCGGGCGATCAGGTCCGGTGGACGATCAGCATAAAGACGAGGAAAGACGCTGTTGCGACCGTCGCGGCGAAGGCAAGCTCATAATCCATGTCGTTAACCCGGTTTGGATGGCTCCCCTAAACGCCGATCCGCGTCAGGGAGTTCCAAACCGCCAGTCGCGCTTATCGCCTGCCGATTGATTTTGCCGAGGAGTGTATCATTTTCCCTAGAACAGGATGATTTTAGGCCCAGTCGACCTAAAATCTGAATCCTGTTCTAAATTAAGAGTTAGAGCATGATGCCAAAAACCGCTCACACTTTTCGCGATTATGCTCTGAATCGCCATTCAACCAAGGGGACCACTTGATGCCAAAAGCTGCAATCGCCATCGCCTGCATCGGCTTGCTGACACTTTCCGGCTGCGGCAATACCGCATACGGGCTGAAGAAGGATGGACAGGAAGCAAGCCATGCAATGGACAATGCAACACATCGGGTGCTTTCGGCCGGCGCCAAGAAGTGATGCAGGCGATGGAATAAAAAAGCCCGCCTGGGGTGAGGCGGGCTTAGGACTAACAGGGAGAATGGACGGATAGACTCCGCCTCAACTAATAAAGCATTTTCTTAAGCGCATGACGTTACGTCATTCGACGTAACGGCGACCGGCAACGACCGATGCGGCCATGATTCGCTATCGAATCGGAGATATCCGGATCGAATCAGAAGTTGCCCCAGTTCTGAGCACGGGCACGAGCGCGAATAATCCGGTATTCGCGACCGCCATAGAGCGAGCCGATTGTCAGCAGAAGCGTCAGAACGTCCCAGATGATATGCATGTTATCCTCTTAGGTTGGACGGCCCTGCCGTCGATCGGTGAAGATACAATAGCAATCTTTCGAACGTGCTTATATGACAAGAAATCAGGATGAGCGGGAAAGCCGGCAGGGCGCTTCCGCAGAGGAGAGGCGGCGTTACCGCCTTGGAGCAGCAAAGTGAACAGATTCGACGGCGGCTTATGACGATTTTCTCCGTCCGCCACATCACGTCCTATCGTTACGTCAGGGACGTAGATTTCGGCGAGCATCGTTTGATGTTCCGGCCGCGCGACAGTTTCGACCAGCGGCTGATGGAGGCGTCGTTGACGATCTATCCTGAGGAAAGTCATGTGCGCTGGATCCACGATGTTTTCGGCAATTGCGTGGCGCTCGTCGATTTTTCGAGGCCGGCGTCCGAACTCCGTTTCGAAACCTGGATCACGCTCGATCATACGCCCCAGGTCGCCCTGGATCTCAAGGTCGACGACGCGGCCCTGACCTATCCATTCTCCTACGACAAGGATGAGATCGCCGATCTGACACCGGCGATGCAGCGCCACTATCCCGACCCGAGCGACGAGGTCGGACGCTGGGCGCGCCAATTCGTGCGCCAGGGGCGCCCGACGGAGACCGGGCATCTGCTGATGACGCTCTGTTACGCCATCCGCGAAAGCTTCGTCTATGCGCGGCGCCAGGAACATGGAACGCAGACGCCGGTACAGACCTTGCAGCTTCGCTCCGGCACCTGCCGGGATTTCGCGCTTCTGATGATGGAGGCGGCACGCATCCTCGGCCTCGCGGCGCGATTCGTCACGGGCTATGTCTATGTTCCCGACCGGGACGGTTCCACCGTGCTCGGCGGCGGTTCCACGCATGCGTGGTGCCAGATCTATCTTCCAGGCGCCGGCTGGACGGAGTTCGATCCGACCAACGGCATCGTCGGCAACCGCGATCTCATTCGTGTCGCGGTTGCCCGCGATCCGCGCCAGGCAGTCCCGTTGAGCGGCAGCTATGATGGGGATGGGAAGGATTTCGACAGCATGACGGTGCAGGTCAACGTCACCACGAGGTAATCTCGACTACCTCCGAGGTAATCTTGGATGACTCCGAGCCGGCCGCGCAGTGAGAGTCCCGCGGCCACGGAACCGGGTAGCGCGATCAACGTTCCATACTCACCTCCACTGATGCGTGGACGCGACAAGGAAGCGACAATGAAGATACGCGCCGGGTTTCATCTGGGCTATGAATGCACGCAGCCAACGCCGATGCTGCTCGTCCTCAATATCCATCCCTCCCGTCGCGCCGATCTTCTCAGCGATCAGACCCTGACATTCGACCGGCCGATCGAGGCCTGGAGCTATACCGACGTGTTCGGCAATGCCTGCAGCCGGATCGTCGCTCCGCCGGGGCTGACGACGATCTCAACGGAATTCGAGATCTACGACAGCGGCCAACCCGACATCGTTCCCGACGATGCCGTTCAGCACGCGATCAATGACCTGCCGGACGATGTGCTGGTCTTCCTGCTCGGCAGCCGTTACTGCGACACCGACAGGCTTGCGGATTTCGCCTGGGCCAGGTTCTCGTCGACGCCGCTCGGCTGGGCGCGCGTCCAGGCGATCTGCGATTTCGTCCATGACCACATCACCTTCGACTACCTGAAGGCCGACGTGCTGAGGACCGCGCATGGCGGCTTCACCGACAAGGCGGGCGTTTGCCGCGACTTTGCCCATCTCGCCATCGCACTTTGCCGATGCATGAATATCCCGGCACGATATTGCACCGGCTATCTCGGCGATATCGGCGTTCCGATCGATCCCAATCCGATGGATTTCAGCGCCTGGTTCGAGGTCTTTCTCGGCGGCCACTGGCATACGGTCGACGCCCGCCACAACACGCCGCGCATCGGACGGATCCTGATGGGGACCGGCCGCGACGCCACCGACGTCGCCATGTCGACGGCCTTCGGTCCGGCAACGCTCTCCCGTTTCGAGGTGATCACCGAGGAAGTGCCGCAGGAGGCGGTGAAAGCCGATTGATCCAGGGGCCGGCCTTACTTGCATCGCCACCCAGCATCGCGCGCGAGGCAGATCCTATGCCTTCTTCAAAAACTCGGTTTTCAGCACGAGGCCTTTGACCTGCTTGGTGCTGCACTCGATCTCGCCTGGATTGTCCGTCAGGCGAATGCCCTTGACCAACGTTCCACGCTTTAGCGTCTCCGAGGTTCCCTTGACCTTGAGGTCCTTGATCAGCGTCACGGAATCGCCGTCGTGAAGCTGGCTTCCGTTGCTGTCCTTTACAATGATGTCAGTCATAATGTCCCCGCTTGGTGATCCCGGACGGGAAATCATGGCGACGCAGGATAGTCAATACGAACGGATCAATCGACCTGACCTCAGATCCGACGCGGCCCTTCAATCATCTCGCGCGCAGGCGTCCCGAACGCAGCCGCGCAGCCAGCGATGCGCGGGATCGGCATCCATCCTGGGGTGCCAGAGCAATGACACCGTGATCTCGGGCGTCGAGACGGGGAGGGGAAAACTGTGCATTCCCGCGCGCAAGGCTCCGGTGTGCCGTTCGGGCACGCTGGCGATCAGATCGGAGGTTCGGGCGAGCGCCAGTGCCGTGGAAAAGCCGCTGACGATGGTGGCGATCTGCCGTTCCAGCCCGAGCGCATTCAAGGCGTCATCGATCGGTCCCTTCTCGAGGCCGCGCCGCGAGACGTAGATGTGCTGGCCGCCGGCATAAAGGGAGGGCGTCATCTCGCGCTCGCAAAGCGGATGTCCCAAGCGCACGACGCCGATGAAACGATCGCGGAACAAGGCCTGCGCCCGCACCTCCGGCCCGGTCGTCCCGCCGACGACGCCGGTTTCCAGATCGACGGTCCCGTCGCGAAGCGGGGCGCTGTCCTTGTCCGGTTTCTGCACGAAGCGCAGCCGCACGCCGGGCGCTTGCCGGACGAGGCGGGCGATGAGATCGGGTCCGAAGCTCTCGGCAAAGCCTTCGCTGGTGCGCAGCGTGAACGTCCGGACCAGCTGTTCAAGATCGAGCGCCTCGGCAGGACGCAGGACCGCCTGCGCGTCCTCGACAATCCGGCCGACCCGCTCGCGCAGTTCGAGCGCGCGCGGCGTGGGAACGAGGCCGCGGCCGGCCCGCACCAGCAACGGATCGCCGGTCGTTTCGCGCAGTCGTGCTAAGGCCCGGCTCATCGCCGACGGGCTGAGCCGCAGCCTTTGCGCCGCACGCGCAACGCTGCCCTCGGCAAGCAGCACATCGAGGGTGACTAGCAGGTTGAGATCGGGTGTCGACATGCGTCAGCTATAACACGGCTTCATCCTGATGTGGCGTCAAATGCATGAATAAAGTGCAAATCATGCGCCTTCCGCCATATCAAGCAGAGGACTAGGTTTTCATCAGTTCCATTCGGGGAACTAAGAGAAAACGGAGTTCACGGGGTGAAATCGATCATTGCAGAGCGAAGCGGGGCCATCGCCGAACGGGCACCCTCCGCACGATGGGCGCTTGCCAGTATTTCCCTCTCGATGCTGCTGCCGTCACTCGGCACCAGCATTGCCAATGTCGGCCTGCCGAGCCTGGCGCAGGCGTTCGATGCCGCCTTCCAGGATGTGCAGTGGATCGTTCTCGCCTATCTCCTTGCCATCACCACCCTGATTGTCAGCGTCGGACGGCTCGGCGACATCATCGGCCGACGCCGGCTGCTGCTCATCGGCATCCTGCTCTTCACGCTGGCCTCGATCCTCTGCGGCGTCGCGCCGACGTTATGGCTGATGATTGCCGCGCGCGCTGTGCAGGGCCTGGGTGCGGCCATAATGATGGCGCTCACCATGGCCTTTGTCGGCGAAATCGTGCCGAAGGAAAGAACCGGGAGCGCCATGGGGCTGCTCGGAACGATGTCGGCGATCGGCACCGCTCTTGGGCCCTCGCTCGGCGGCCTGCTGATCGCCGGGCTCGGCTGGCCGGCAATCTTTCTCGTCAACGTGCCGGTCGGCGTTCTGACCTTCGTTCTCGCCTATCGCCATCTGCCCGCCGATATCAGCAAGGGGAAGACGGATCGGAAGGACTTCGACATGGCGGGCACACTGCTGCTTGCGTTGACGCTTTCGGCCTATGCGCTGGCGATGACGATTGGGCACGGCCGCTCTGGCCTATTGAACATCGCTCTGCTCTCGGCCGCCGTCTTCGGCACCGGTTTGTTCGTCTTCGCCGAGGCGAGAGCGGCATCGCCGCTGATCCAGTTGACGGTGTTCCGCAATCGCGTTCTCACCGCCAGCCTAGCGATGAACGTGCTGGTGTCGACTGTGATGATGGCGACGCTGGTAGTCGCGCCGTTCTACCTCTCCCATGCGCTCGGGCTCAATCAAGCTCTCGTCGGCATCGTCATGTCGATCGGTCCCATCATCTCCATCTTGAGCGGTGTCCCGGCCGGCCGGCTGGTGGACCGTCTGGACGCGCCATTCGTGGTTGTCGCAGGGCTCGTTGCCATGGCGGCAGCCTCCGTCGCCATGGCCGTGCTTTCCGGGATATCAGGCTACATCGCCGCCATCGCCATGCTGACACCCGGCTATCAGCTGTTCCAGGCGGCCAACAACACCGCCGTCATGGCGGATGTCCGCTCCGAGCAGCGGGGCGTCATCTCGGGCATGCTCAACCTGTCGCGCAATCTCGGGCTGATTGCCGGCGCATCCGTGATGGGCGCCGTCTTCGCGTTCTCTTCGGGAACATCCGATGTCACTGCGGCGCATCCCGAGGCCATTGCTTCAGGCATGCGGATGACCTTCGCCGTTGCGACAGTGCTGGTTGTCGTCGCGCTCGCCATCGCGGCCGGGACTTACTGCCGCCGAGCGCTCGGGAAGAGTTGAGTCAGGCACTGATCGGCGCAAGTGAACCCCAGACCAAGGTCCGATCCATCCCGGACTTCGTGCCCATAGCAACTTGCCATCGATGCAATAGGTTGCTTCGGCATGCGTGGAGGTGCTCGGAGTTTTGCTGTGACTAAAATGATCGTTGCGGGGATGATACTGGCGCCGCTCATCTTCTGGGGTTCTATTGGCGTCCTGATATACGCGTACTTCTCGTGAGGGCTGTCAGGCGAAACATCGACATCGCCGAGCCCGTATTTCGAAACATTCTGCGCCTTGACGATACCGGCCTCGATGGCGCCGAAGAGGTTCCGGGCTGCCGCCTGACCGCCCACATATCAGGATCAGTTCGAGTGGCCACGGAAGATCGCAACGGCCGCAGTGACGAGCGCGGCATTGTCGTTGGCAATCGTCCCATCCGGGAGGTGCTTGCCATCTTCCAGGCCGATACGGGTGGAGTAGCGCCGCTCGCGCGCCAACCTGACGAAGGGCCAGACGGTGTCGTCGAAACCGTGCAGAAGAATGGGCCGATTGACCCGGCTATCCCTGAGCACCTTGATAATGCCGTCCGCGATATCGTATGCGTGTTGCGGATCCTGTTCGTCATCGAGCTCGATGAGCACGCGAAAGACCCGCTCATGATCATCGAGGCCGATGTAGCGCTCCGCATCGGCGACCGATGCCAGCCCGACTTCAATGCCGACACCCTTCTGCCGCAGCAGCTGCATGACGCCGGGGCCATCGTCTTCGGAGAGGTTCACCGAGGCATAATCCGGCAGGACATCCCATCGGCGGATGGCTTCCCGCGTTTTCTCCCGATCACCTTCGATCCAGGCGCCCGTGGACACGCCGATCAGCGTTCCCGGGCAGATACGGCGGATCGCGCCGACAGTCTCGTCGACGGCGGCAAGGCTCTCCTTGCCATCGGCTCCGCGCGGATGAACGTGGAGCTCCGCAGCGCCGGCAGCAACCGAAGCCGTGGCATCACGCACCAAGGTATCGATCGTCAGGGGAAGGAGGGGATGGAAATCGCTCGGACGTGCGCCGTTGATGCAAGCTTGAACGATCATAAAAGGAGCCTCGCGCTTGTTGGGCCGCTTAAGACGCCGGGTATACCAAATTGGAAACCTGAAGACCTAGGGTGCTGCTGACAAAGTCATTTCCCTTGCCGTTGCAGCCCCAATAATATCATCTCAGTCGAGATAGGCGACTGCTGATCTCCTACAGGATCAAGCTGCGCGCACGCCGACCACAGGACGGCCACGTGATCTCGTGGCAGCGACGTGACGTCAATCTGCCGCCCGACCCCATTCTTAAGTTAATGGCGGTCGCGTCCTGCTGCTGCCTGTATATCATCTCATCGTCGACGCAAAGGAGGAGGGTGAAACTCATCTATTGCCCTCAGGGAAGGCCAACCTTCCTGCCGAGCCGCATCGGCGGCGGGACCAACACAATAGGCCGGCGCGACCACCACCCGCGACCACACCAGCGGCGCGCCGGCCGGTGTTTTCTGGGATGCTCGCAGACGTTCATCGGAGGTTAATGCTTGTTAACCCAGAATCGCAGCCTGAAAGGATGCGCCGATGAAGATGCTTTTTTCCTCACTTGCAGCCATGATCTTGTCTGCATCTTTCGCCCTGCCGCTGAACGCCGCGCCGATCGTCGTGCCGAACGCAGTACATATGCATACCCCCGACGTCGAGCAGGTCAAACACCGTCGCCACGGTAATGGACATGCGTATGGCCACCGGAAGAAACACCGGTACGCTTACCGCGACTGTCGGTATTACGGCTCGTGCTATCGTCCGCGGTATTACGGCAGTCGCGACTATTACGGCTATCGCGACCGTTACCCCGATCGTCGTCGGTCAGGTGTGACCGTGTATTTTGATTTTTAGCCGACATTGCCACGGAAACCAACCTTGGTGCTCAGCAAATGCGCCGCCGGCCTCACCTGCCGGCGGTTTTCATACCAGAAGCGGGGTTATGACAAGCGTGCAATTCTCGGGCGGAAAGCGGAAAATTGTGCAATAAAATCAATATAGGATGGCGGAAGAGGTGGGATTCGAACCCACGGTACGGTTTCCCGCACGCCGGTTTTCAAGACCGGTTCCTTAAACCACTCGGACACTCTTCCATCTGATTGAAAAGGTTGAGACATCAATATGCTGTCGATGTCTACGAACCGGCCATTGCTACCGATTTGCGACCCAATCACTCAATGGCTGGCTTTTTAGCAGCTTTGATAGCAGCGTCAACGTGCTCTGCAGCATTTGCCAGCATCTTCGCCATGACGTGCGACTAGCTCGAGAGAGCCGACCTTCAGCTGTTCTTCAGCCTGCGCGAGCCGGTAGAGGTTCCGGCGCAAGGACGCTGGAGGTCAACCCGACGCTACTGAACAACTCAACCCTGTTGCGACCCTTGTTTTTGGCAATGTAGAGCGCCTGATCTGCACGCTTCTGGACGTCTTGTTCGGTTAGACCCGCTTCCCAAAGTGCCACACCTGCACTGACGGAAGGTGTGACCTGATTTCCTTCGAAGACAAGGCTCAGGGCGTGGACAGCCTCGCGTATCTGCTCAGCGAGCGCAAAGGCAGAGGCTGCCGTTTGGCCGCGAAAAAAGAGGCTGAACTCCTCGCCGCCCAACCGACCTAACACGCAGGAAGAGGGGGCACTCCGAGCAATCGTCCGAGCAACATTTATGAGAACGACATCACCTTTGTCGTGTCCGTACATATCGTTAACACGCTTGAAAAAGTCGATATCGATGAGGACGAATGCGTCCCCGGGGCCGAGGATTTTCGGAAGGGAATTGAAGAAATGCTGCCGGTTGGGAATGCCGGTCAGCATATCGGTATTTGCAAGTCTGATAAGCTTTTCTTCGGCTCTTTCCTGCACGAGGACGAGCACGAACAGAGCCACTGCGAAATGACAGATGATCAGCAGAAAGAAAGCGTAGCGCGGGGGAAGAGGCGCATCGTTTGGAAAGATGAAACCAACGACGACCAAAGCCGAGAGAGACGTCGCCACCCATGTTGAAGCGGAAAGGCCGAGCCGCGCGGTAAGACGCTCGTGGAAGAAGTCGCGGGCGATCACGAAACCTGACACGGCAAGCAGAATGGTGGCGTTGCCATTGAACACGGATGCTCTCAATCCATTGTTCAAATACCATGGCGTGATAGCCGCACTCAGCATCAGGATGACGGGCAGGAGCAACGGCCACCAGTCTCGTAGAGAATTCTGACGCCGGCTGAGGCCGAAAAGCCCAACTGTCATCAGCCCGTAACCATTGGCGCCCAGCGAAAAACTCCAGAACGTCCTGGCATTGTCGGACATGTGAAGGCTCTCGTCCCACCCTGCCAGCGTTGAGGCGATCGCGAGCAAAGTAAAACCCACGGCAAGTACGCCGAGCCCCGGCGTCGCTCCGGAACGCCATCTCACATAGAAGAAGCAGATCGCTCCGACGATGAACGAAGACTTGTGTAGAAGAAGGACTGTCGCAAGATCCATTGCCGGAACCCGATGTGAGATGAGAAGCGGGGTCCGAATAGCTGCTAAAATCTACTTTTCGATGAACGCCGCGCGACCTTCTGACGGCGGAACTCGCTGTTCTTCCGGAGACTGCCGACCGAGACCGTTGGGAGCCCGTTCCATACATTGGAAATGACTCGCGTTCTCCCCGGCTTGAGCGTTAACTGTGTTGTTCTGGCGGAGGAAACAAACCATGGCCATGTATCTCACGCGCTTCAGCTACACGCCCGAGACCTGGGCGCGGATGATCGAAAACCCCGAGGATCGCCGAGAGGCGGCACGTAGTTACATTGAATCCGTGGGCGGAAAGCTGCATGGGTTCTGGTACGCCTTCGGCGAGCATGATGGTTGGAACCTGTGGGAGGCGCCTGATAACGTGTCGATGGCGGCTGTCGCACTTGCGATCGGCGCAGGAGGCGCGCTCAGTTCCATGGAGACCACTGTCCTCCTCAGCGTCGAGGATACGATCGAAGCCTTGGAAAAGGCGAAGTCGATTCGGTATCGCCCCCCGGCAGCGTAGGCGCGGCCCACTGCTTCCCATCCATGTCGAAGATGAGCGCTTTGCGCTTCTCGTTCCGGCGCAAACTTTCTGTGAATTGCGCCGGAGACATGACAGACTTAACTTCCGTCAGATCCAAGGCCCTTCAGACCGTTGAGCTGGTTCATGTTCTCGCCGAGAGATCGAACCGCCTCCATCGTCGCTGCGAGCGCTGACATCAGGATTGCGATGTCATTGTCGTTATCCAGCTGGGAAAGCGCGCGAGATCTGGCGTGCAACTGCTGGCTGATCGTGTCGAGCTGCATAATGGTTTCATCGTTCATGGTGATCCTCCAAAGGTCTAAACCTTCAAAGCTCGTGGCGGACAATTCGTTCCCATACAGACGGAAGCGCCGCCCCGCTGCGGCGCATCAAATACGCGCGGGCCGTGTTTCAATATGGAGCTTTGGGGGCGTCCGGAAGCGCCCGGATGTTCACCATATGCCCCGCATCGGCACGTTGATTTCTGGCCTCATTGCGGCGATGGAATGGCAGGCGGGGAGGGCTCGCGTTAGTGATTCATAAACCATAATCATTAGAATTGTCGCTATCGCCGCGAAATTGTTCGTAAAATTGCCACGAACTTAGCAAGATTAAAGCCTCGTTAGGCGGGCGGGAATAAGGCGCTATTGCCCCAGGGTGGGGCAGGGTTCCTTAACCATAGCGATCTTTGAGCGGCGTGGGGCATATGAAACTGGATTACGGGGCGGCGTCTTTCGCAACGGCAGCACGGTGGCTGGCGATCTCGGCAATGTGTGCGACGGTTGCGGCTTGCGGCACGACGCAGGCGGTGCCGAAGAAAAAATCCCACGGCAAAGAATATTTCTCCGAATCCGAATATGGCGTGAAGGCGAGCCCGCGGGTCGCCACCGGCAACAATATCCCGAAGGGCGGCGGCCGCTACATCGTCGGCAACGCTTACGAGGTGAAGGGCAAGTGGTATTATCCGAAGGAGGATTTTGCTTATAACAAGGTCGGCGTCGCCTCCTGGTATGGCTCTGCCTTTCATGGGCGCCTGACGGCGAACGGCGAAGTCTACGACCAGATGCATCTTTCCGCCGCACATCCGACCTTCCCGCTGCCGAGCTATGCGCGCGTCACCAATCTCGAAAGTGGTTCCTCCGTGATCGTGCGCGTCAATGATCGCGGCCCCTATCACGAAGGCCGCATCATCGATCTTTCCAACAAGACGGCCGACATGCTGGACCTGCAGCACAGCGGCACCGGCAAGGTGCGCGTGCAATATGTCGGCCGCGCCCGCATGGACGGCCACGACATGCCCTATCTGATGGCCTCCTACGCGCCGAAGGGCAGCCGCATTCCCGGCGTCAATCCGGAAGGCCAGATCGCAACCGGCGTGATGGTCGCCTCCAACAGCCGAAAGATCACCCGCGACCAGCTGCAGAGTTCGGAAGACTACGAAACGCCGGCCAACGTGCCGGTGCCAAGGGCGGCCACCTCCTATGCCGGCTCGACGCCGAGCGCCCGCAACAATGCGGCAGCCGCCGCAGCACCCGCTCTGGCACCGGCTGCCCATGTTCTGGTGGCGCCATCGGCACCGACCTTCAACAACGGCGCGCAGGCGATGGACCAGATGGTCGTGCTGCCGGAGATCGGTCCGATGCCCTACGAGCGGCCCCAGAATTCGCTGGCGCTCGGCTACCAGAACGAAGAGGTGAAGACGGTGACCGTCGATCTCGCCTTCGACGCGGTGATGGTGCGCAATGACGGGCTGACCCAACAGTCCATCCTTGCCTCCGCCAAGCGCCAGCAGGCAAAGTTCGCCGCCCGCTGAGCATGGCATTGCATCGGATTCCCCCTCGCTCTAACCTCCCGACATACGCCGCTCCATAAGTGGAAATTGCGATGCTGAAGCCCGCGCTTCGCCTGCTTGCATGCCTGATGCCGTTCGCCACCGGAGCCCTTGCAGCCGATGGCGGTGCCGCCGGTTTCGCCACCAAGGCGGCGCAGGGCTATATGATCGAGGCGACCACCGGCACGGTGCTTCTTGCCAAGAACGAGGATCAGGGCTTTTCGCCGGCCTCGCTCGCCAAGCTGATGACGATGGACCTCGTTTTCGAGGCGCTGACCAAGGGCCAGATCACGCTCGATACCGAATATCCCGTTTCCGAATATGCCTGGCGGACGGGCGGCGCGCCGTCACGGACGGCAACGATGTTTGCCAGCCTGAAATCACGCGTGCGCGTCGAGGACCTGATCAAGGGTGTCGCCATCCAGGGCGCCAATGACAGCTGCATCATCCTCGCCGAGGGCATGGCCGGAAGCGAACAGCAATTTGCCGTGTCGATGACGCGGCGCGCCCGCGAGCTCGGCATGGAGAAGGCCGAATTCGGCAATTCCACCGGCCTTCCCGATGGCAAGAGCAAAGTGACGGCACGCGAGATGGTGACGCTCGCCGCCGCCCTTCAGCAGACCTATCCGAACCTCTATCCCTATTTCGCGCAGCCGGATTTCGAGTGGAACAAGATTTTCCAGCGCAACCGCAACCCGCTGCTCGGGCTCGATCTCGGCGCCGATGGGCTGGCGACCGGCTTTACCGAGGGCGAGGGCTATTCGATCGTCGCTTCGGTTCAGCGCGACGGCAGGCGGCTGTTTCTGGCGCTTGCCGGCATCGCCTCCGACAAGGAGCGGACGGAGGAAGCCAAGCGGGTGCTCGAATGGGGACTGACGGCCTTCGAGAGCCGGCAGATCTTCGGCGAGAAGGAAGTGATTGGTGCTGCCAGCGTCTATGGCGGCACGGCGCGCACCGTCGATCTCGTCGCCAAGGCGCCGGTCAGCGTCTATATTCCGATCAGCAATCCCGACCGCCTGTCGGCGCGCATCATCTATCGCTGGCCGCTGACGGCGCCGGTCAAGCCGGATACCCGGGCAGGCACGCTCAGGATTTTCGCCGGCAGCCGGCTACTTAGGGAAGTGCCGCTTTATACCGTGGAGGCGGTCGGCGAGGGCTCGCTCAGCAGCCGGGCGGTCGACGCCATGCTGGAACTCGGCGAATCGCTGTTCTTCTCCTGGCTCTGGGACAAGCCAGCGCCCGTCTGACGAGCTGTTTCCAATGCAATTTGCCGGGAAAGGTGAATATGTCGCCGCGGCGAAAGGTTTTCCTCCCTGGTATCTTCGGATAGATAGAAGGAGCGGGGCGCGTGCGGCGCCTGGAATGCGGGAAGTTGTCATTGTCATCCGGTACGGGATTGTTCGTTACGTTTGAAGGCGGGGAAGGCGCTGGGAAATCCACGCAGATCCGCCGCCTCGCCGAAGCGCTGAAGGGCGAAGGTCACGACGTGCTGGTAACGCGCGAACCAGGCGGTTCGCCGGGCGCCGAAGCCGTGCGCCACGTGCTGCTGTCGGGGGCTGCCGAAGCCTTCGGCACGCGGATGGAGGCGATCCTCTTTGCAGCGGCCCGCAACGACCATGTCGAAGAGGTGATCCGGCCGGCCCTGGCCGCAGGCAAGGTCGTGCTGTGCGACCGCTTCATGGATTCCTCCCGCGTCTATCAGGGCATCACCGGCAATCTCGAGCCCGATTTCATCGAGACGCTGCAGCGCATCGCCATCAATGGCGTCATGCCGGATTGCACCGTGATCCTCGACATCCCCGCCAAGGTCGGGCTGGAGCGGGCGCAGAAGCGCGCCGCGGCCGACGCTCCCGATCGCTTCGAGAAGGAGCGGCTGGAAACGCACGAGAAACGGCGCGAGGCCTTTCTCGATGTCGCCGCCCGCGAACCGGAGCGCTGCCACGTGGTCAACGCGATGCAGACGGAGGAGGCGATCGCCGCCGAGATCCTGGCGATCGTCAAACAGCTGCTGTCGCCTGCAGGCCATGCCCGAATGCCGGAAGCCGCCCATCATGAGTGAAGCCCATTATGAGTGAGGAAAGGCCCGGACTGCTCGACGGCGCCATCTGGCCGGGGGAAAATACCAGGCTGTTCGGGCATAAGGAGGCGGAAGCCTTCCTTGCGCAGTCCTACCGATCCGGCAAGGGCCATCACGCCATCCTGATCGAGGGACCGGAAGGCATCGGCAAGGCGACGCTCGCCTTCCGCTTTGCCAATCACGTGCTCTCGCATCCTGATCCAGAGACAGCGCCGGAGACGATCGGCGATCCGGATCCTGCCTCTCCCGTCAGCCGGCAGATCGCGTCGGGCGCCTCGCACAATCTGCTGCACCTTGCCCGGCCGGTGGACGAAAAGACCGGCAAGGTGAAATCGGCGATCACCGTCGACGAGGTGCGCCGCGCCGGCAAGCTCTTCTCGCAGACCTCAGGCACCGGCAACTGGCGGATCGTCATCATCGATCCGGCCGACGACATGAACCGCAATGCGGCCAACGCCATCCTGAAGATCCTGGAAGAACCGCCGAAGCGGGCGCTGTTCCTGGTGCTGTCGCATGCGCCGGGACGGCTGCTGCCGACGATCCGCTCGCGTTGCCTGCCGCTGAAACTGGCGCCGCTTGCCGACGATGAACTCGTCGCGGCCCTTGCCCATCTCGGCATATCAGGCGAGGGCGGGGCGGTGCTTTCGGCCGCCAAGGGCAGCGTCGGCGAGGCGCTGAAACTCCTGAATTACGGCGGCGGCGAGATCATCGCCGCTTATGACGAGATGCTTGCCGCCGAGGGGCCGACAGCCCGCAAGGCGATGCATCGGCTGGCCGACGCGCTTTCGGGCCGGGAAAGCGACACGATTTTCGATTTCTTCGTCAGCCATGTCGGCGACGACATCATGAGCCGCGCGCGCGCGGCGGCCGGCGAGGGGCAGATCGCCGCGGCGGAGCGGCTGGCTCGGCTCTATTCCGAGATCACCGAGCGGCTCACCATTTCCGATGGCTACAACCTCGACCGCAAGCAGACGATCATCAGCATTCTTGCCGATATCAAGCAGCCGGGCGTTTAAAGCGCGTCAGCGCTGACACTTTCGGCACCGTGCTCTGATCAGCCGGTCAATAGCTTCAATGCGACGACGGCAAGCGTAGTGGCAAGGACGATGCGGATGGTGCGTTCGTGCAGCTTCGGCGCCAGAAGGCTGCCGATGATGATGCCGGGGATAGAGCCGATCAGCAGGGCAAACAGCATCGGCCAGTCGATCTCGCCGATCAGCCAATAGCCCGTGCCGCCGATCAAGGTCAGCGGTACTGCATGAACGATATCGGAACCGACGATCTCGCGCACATCGAGCCTCGGATAAAGGACCAGCAGGATCGTCACACCCAGCGCGCCGGCGCCGACCGAGGTCAAGGTGACGAGGACGCCGAGAACGAACCCAAGAATGACGGTGAGGGCGAGGATGGTCGTCGGCTTCGGCGGCGTTCGATCGCCGATGGCGCGGCGTGCCAGCTCGAGGATCGGGCCTCGGAAGACCAGCATGATTGCGGTCATGACGAGCAGCCAGCCGAGTGCCGTGGTGATCGTATTGGTCACGCCGATGCTTTTGCGATCGACGCCGGCCAGCAGCCAGAGCATCAGCAGGGCGGCCGGCAGGCTACCGGCTGCGAGGCTGCCGACGATCTTCCAGTTGACCCGCCCATGCATGCCGTGAACGGCCGTGCCCGCCGTCTTGGTGATTGCCGCGTAGAGAAGATCGGTACCGACGGCGGTCGCGGGATGGACGTCGAAGAGCAGCACCAGCAGCGGCGTCATCAGCGAACCGCCGCCAACGCCGGTGATGCCGACAAGGGCGCCGACGAACAGGCCGGAAAGCGAATAGAGCGGCTCGAATGTCAAGCAAACGCCCCTGACGGCGCGCGGCCACGACAAATCCCGTAGATGAAAACTCGCACTTCTTTCTTGTCCCGCCCTCTTTCCCAAGACGGGTAGATTGGGCGAGAAGCTGAGTCAAGTTCACGCGCCCATCGTCCCGGAAATCATCGACGGCGGCGAAACTTGAGGTTTCGCTTGACGGTGACATGCGCTAAGAGCGGCTGACCATTTTTATAGAGTTAGCCGGACATTGGCCGCCATGATAGACAAGACACCCTTCTACATCACCACCGCGATTTCCTACCCTAACGGCAAGCCGCATATCGGCCATGCCTATGAACTGATCGCGACGGATGCGATGGCGCGCTACCAGCGCCTCGACGGCAAGGATGTCTTCTTCCTGACCGGCACCGACGAACACGGCCAGAAGATGCAGCAGACGGCGCGCGCCGAGGGCATCACCGCGCAGGCGCTCGCCGACCGCAACTCCGGCGAATTCCAGGCGATGGCGACGCTGCTCAACGCCTCGAACGATGACTTCATCCGCACCACGCAGGAGCGTCATCACGAGACGTCGCGCAACATCTGGAAGCTGATGGCCGACAATGGCGACATCTACAAGGACAGCTATGCCGGCTGGTATTCGGTGCGCGACGAGGCCTACTACCAGGAAAACGAGACGGAGCTGCGCGCCGACGGCGTGCGCTACGGGCCGCAGGGCACGCCTGTCGAGTGGGTGGAAGAGGCAAGCTATTTCTTCAAGCTCTCCGAATACCAGGAGAAGCTGCTTGCGCATTATGAGGAAAACCCCGACTTCATCGGCCCGGCCGAGCGCCGCAACGAGGTGATCTCCTTCGTCAAGTCGGGCCTCAAGGACCTCTCGGTCTCGCGCACGACCTTCGACTGGGGCATCAAGGTGCCGAACGATCCGGCCCACGTGATGTATGTCTGGGTCGACGCACTGACCAACTACATCACTGCGACCGGCTATATCGAGGACAGGAACGGCCCGCGGGCGAAATACTGGCCGGCCGATGTTCACATCATCGGCAAGGACATCATCCGCTTTCACGCCGTCTACTGGCCGGCCTTCCTGATGTCGGCGAAGCTACCGCTGCCGAAGCGGGTCTTTGCCCATGGCTTCCTGCTCAACAAGGGCGAGAAGATGTCGAAGTCGCTCGGCAACGTCGTCGATCCGGTCAATCTGGTGAACCATTTCGGCCTCGACCAGGTGCGCTATTTCTTCCTGCGCGAAGTCTCCTTCGGCCAGGACGGCAGCTATAGCGAAGAGGCGATCGGCACCCGCATCAACTCAGACCTTGCCAACGGCATCGGCAATCTCGCCAGCCGCTCGCTGTCGATGATCGTCAAGAATTGCGACGGCAAGATCCCGGAATGCGGGGCGCTCAGCGACGAGGACAAGGCGATGCTGGCTGAGGTCGATGCGCTGCATGCCTCGACCCGCGAAGATATGGGCAAGCAGCAGATCCACCGGGCGCTCGCCTCGATCATTTCGGTCGTTTCCGAGACCGACCGTTATTTCGCCGGCCAGGCACCGTGGGCGCTGAAGAAGACCGATCCGGAGCGTATGGGCACGGTGCTTTATGTGACTGCCGAAGTCGTGCGCCAGATCGCCATCCTGCTGCAGCCCTTCATGCCGGAATCATCGGCCAAGCTGCTCGATCTGGTCGCAGCACCCGAAGACAAGCGCGATTTTGCTGCCCTCGGCGAAGCCGGCCGTCTGGTTGCCGGAACGGCACTCGAAGCGCCGACGCCGGTCTTCCCGCGCTACGTGGCTCCGGAGGCTTGAGCCGTGCTGATCGACACGCATTGCCATCTTGATTTCGCCGACTTCGAGGCGGAGCGGGACGAGATCGTCGCGCGCGCCCATTCGGCTGGCGTTGCGCAGATGGTGACGATCTCGACGCGGGTGCGCAAGCTCGACGGGTTACTCGCGATCACGGAGAAATATCCTTCGGTGTTCTGCTCGGTGGGCACGCATCCGAACAATGCCGACGAAGAGCTGGATATCCAGACGGAAGAGCTGGTGCGTCTCGCCAATGCCCATCAGAAAGTGGTCGCGATCGGCGAGGCCGGTCTCGACTATTTCTACGACACGCAAAAGCCTGAGGATCAGCAGACCGGCTTTCGCCGGCACATCGCGGCGGCGCGCGAGACCCGGCTGCCGCTCGTCATCCACAGCCGCAGCGCTGACGAGGACATGGCTGACATCCTGACCGAGGAAATCGGGAAGGGGGCCTTCCCCTTCATTCTCCACTGCTTCTCCGCAGGCCCGGAACTTGCCAAGACCGGCGTCGCACTCGGCGGCTATGTCTCCTTCTCGGGCATCCTGACCTTCCCGAAGTCGGAAGAGCTGCGCGAGATCGCCAGGACGATCCCGCATGATCGGCTGCTTGTGGAAACGGACGCGCCCTATCTGGCGCCAAAGCGCTGGCGCGGCAAGCGCAACGAGCCGTCCTATGTCGTCAACACGGCCGAGGTGCTCGCCGATACGATCGGCCTTGCCACCGAAGAGGTCGCGCGGATCACGACGGAGAACGCTTTCCGCCTGTTCTCGAAGATGCCGAGGATCTAGCGGCGTGCTCTACCGGCGGCGTTTCACCATTCTCGGCTGTTCGTCGTCACCGGGCGTGCCGCGCATCACCGGCGACTGGGGCGCCTGCAATCCCGACAATCCGAAGAACCGGCGCACGCGCGCTGCCTTCATGGTGCAGCAATTCGCACCCGATGGCGGTGTCACCACCGTCGTCATCGACACCGGGCCGGATTTTCGCGAGCAGATGATCAGGGCAGGGGCCGACCATGTCGATGCCGTGCTCTACAGCCATCCGCATGCGGATCATATTCACGGCATCGATGATCTGCGCGGCTATTTTCACAATACGCGCCGCCGGGTGCCGATCTTTGCCGACCAATTTACCATGGACAGGTTGCGGGAAGCCTTCGGCTATTGCCTGGAAACGCCGCCGGGCAGTAATTACCCGCCGATCGTGCTGCCGATCGTCATCGAAAACCTAGACGCGCCCGTCGAAATCCGTGGCCCGGGCGGAACGATCGCCTTCCATCCGCATATCCAGCAGCACGGGGATATCCACTCGCTCGGATTCCGCATCGGCGATGTGGCTTATTGCAGCGATATCAGCGATTTCCCGCCGCAGACCGTCGAGAAGCTTCAAAATCTCGACATGCTGATCATCGACGCGCTGCAATATACCTATCACCCGAGCCATCTGTCGCTGGAACAGTCGCTCGACTGGATCGGCCGGCTGAAGCCCAAACGGGCGATCCTCACCCATATGCACACGCCGCTCGATTACGACGTGGTGATGGCTGAGACGCCGGACCATGTGGTGCCGGCGTATGACCAGATGAGCTTCGAGACCGAGGTCAAGCTCTAAAGCTTGAACCCGCTCGCTTGCACGTAGGGCAGCAGTTCGACGCCGCCGCGATGGATCATGTCGAGCGAGACATAGAGGATGATCAGCAGGCCGACATAGGCGATCCAGCGATGGTTGGTGAGCAACCGGGCGATAAAGTTTGCGGCAATACCCATCAGCGCGATCGACAGGGCAAGACCGATGACCAGCACGCTCGGATGTTCGCGCGCAGCACCGGCAACGGCCAGCACGTTGTCGAGCGACATCGAGACGTCGGCAATGACGATCTGGGTTGCCGCCTGGAAGAAGGTCTTTTTCGGCGCGCCTTCGCCACCCACCGCTCCGTGACTCTCGCCATGGCCGGCGCGAAGCTCGCGCCACATCTTCCAGCAGACCCAGAGCAGCAGCAGGCCGCCGGCCAGCAGCAGGCCGACGATCGCCAGCAAATAGACTGCGACGCTGGCAAAGAGAATACGCAGAACGGTCGCGGCCACAATGCCGACGATGATCGCCTTGCGGCGCTGCGTCGCCTCGAGGCCGGCAGCAGCAAGACCGATAACCACGGCGTTGTCGCCGGCGAGAACGAGGTCGATAGCAATGACCTGCAGCAAAGCCGTCATACCGGCTGCCGTAAACATGTCCATATGAATTATCCCCAATGCGTCAAAGCCGTGCTAGCGTCTCGAAGGTTTGACGTCAACCGCTGAGCGATTTCGCAAGCGGCGTAATTTGCGAGTCTGCGCGCCGAAATGGCAGGCGGCAATGAAACAGCAGGCGATACAGTAGAGCATCGCCATTCCCTTGGAACATTCAACTCAGCCGCCGGTTCTTCAATTCAGGAAACCAGACTTCGGCCAAACTTCGGATTGGCGGCTGGATCCAGACACCGAGAGGAGAGTCCCATGGGCAGCATTTACAATGATACCAACCCGGCCTTTTCAGGCCCGACAGGCGGCAGCAGCCTTGCCGCATTTTTTGATAACCGATCGGACGCCGAATCCGCCGTCTCGCGTCTTGAAGACGCGGGCGTGCCGGTTGCGAGAATAAGGCTGATGCCCGGATATGAGGCGGGCGCAAAAAATACCGGCGCGATGAGCGACGACCGCAGCGGCTTCTTCGACGCGCTGGCAGACTTCTTCTTCCCCGACGAGGATCGTGCGGTCTACGCAGAAGGGCTCCGGCGAGGCGGCTTCCTCGTCCAGATCAATGATATCGATGACGCGCTCTACGAGACCGTCCACGATATCCTGGACGACGAGGGCAGCATCGACATGGATGAGCGCGCGGATCTCTGGTCGTTGGAGGACAGACAGCAAGGCGCATCCAATACCGGTTTTGCCGGATCGACACAGGGCGGCAAAGCCTCGGAAAACCTCGCCGTGTCCGAGAGTGCATTCGACGATGCGCGCCCGGTGGCAATGCGGGACACCGCGCATGGAAGCGCCAAGGTGCGTGCTTATACCTTGCCCGACCCTGGCACCACGTCATCGGATGAAAGCAATCGCCAATCCCAAACCCAATCGCAAGGTGGATCTCACCAGAGCCAGGGTTTCCGACGCGACCATTGATATCATGAGGCCCGGCCGCAATGCCGGGCCTCATTTCCTCTCGTTCACCTATTCGAGGATACCTCCATGCAATCATCCATCAACCGCCACGGCCTTCCGCCAGATCCTGACGAACTGATCGCGGAAGGTGATCCGCCTTTTGCCGATACCGCGGAGCAGACCGCGCGTGAAAAGGCCGACGAGAGCCTGAATGCCCTGCAGCATGAGGTCAGGCTGCTGAATGCCCGCATAGGCGTGCTGCGCGAGGATGCGGAAGCGGCGCTAAAAGCCAAAGCCACATCGGTCGATGCAAGCGCCCATGTCCAGCTCGGCGATTATCCCTGGCTGAAACTTGCCGCGGCGATCGGCGCAACCTTCGTTGCAGCCAGGCTGGTTCGGCGTCTTCCGCTCGGCGTGTTGCTTGCGGGATTTGCCGGTCATATCCACGAAGTGAGACGGCAGTGACGGATCGTCGTTGATGGTGACTGTCTGGTGCGGGCGGCGATTGATACGCGAACAAGCGCTCATGCTAGAAGCAGGCCAGCAATTCCGGCAAAAGTCGCGACAGTGCCGGCGATCGCGAAACGAACCGCATAGGCGATGCTCCCCATACTTGCAGCAAGAACGGCTTTTGCAAGAAAGTTGGCGAAAGCGGCGACCGCTATGGCGCGAGCGGCCGCATCCGCGGGCACCTGGATGGATGGCAATTTCGCCACAGCAAGGGTTATCGCATCGAGATCGCCCAGTCCTGTGATGAATGCAAGGGCAATAAGCGATTGAGTTCCAAAGACGATCAGGGTCATTCGCGTCAGGACTGTCACGACGGCGAGAACGAGTGCGAAGCGCAGCACGACCATCACCTCGAGCGGGTTTCGGGGTGAAAAATCGGTGCTATCATCCGGGCGTTGCAGCAATGCGGCGAATCCGCCAGCTATGGCGAGGATAGCTGCAGCCGGAGCGAGTGATAGAGCAAGATCCCTGAAAATGGCTGGTGCAATGACGCTGCAAATCAAAAGCACGCGGGCGAGAGAAACGGCTCCCGCCAGCATTGCGCCCGCCGAGAGGAGTGGCGAGAGGGCAGGCATCTGCTTCGATTGACGGGCAAAGGAAAGCGTCAGGGCCGTCGAGGAGACGATGCCACCGCTGGTCCCGGTCAGCAATATTCCGGCGCGGGCGCCGCTCAGCTTGATCAGGATATAACCGGCAAAGGAAACGGCTCCCACCAGGATCGTCATCATCCAAAGCTCGAAAGGATTGATTGCCTGCCATGGATCAATCGGCCTGTTGGGAAGGATCGGGAGGATGACGATGGTCATCGTCAAGAGGATCAGGGCGGCCCTGAGCTCAAGCCAGGTCAATCGGCGCAGAAATCCATGCAACGGCTCCCGCGCGGCAAGAAGGGCGGTTATTGCCACAGCGCTTGCGGCCGTTACCGTCATATCCGCCACAACCGCGCCAAAGCCCAGCGCAAAGACCGCCAGGGCCGCAATGGTGCCGGTGGCGCTGTAATCCTCTTCTTGTGCCGCCTGCATGCGGCTGAAGAGGAGAACCGTGATGCAAAAGAATATAAAGATAGCTGTCGGCAGAATCGGCCCTGTCACAGGCTGCAGGAAACCGCAGAAACCGCCGAGGAAACTTGACAGGCCATAGGTGCGGATACCGGCTACTCTTTTGCCCGGCGCAGCCTCACGATCCCGCCAGCCGCGCTCGATGCCGACGAGAATGCCGATTGCAAGCGCCAGACTGAGGCGCTGGAATGCTTCCGTCGTTACCAATGATGTCACCATCCGATGGGGTCCAGACGCGCCGGCCGATTCATCGAAGGCAGCTGCGCCGTATATGCCATTGCTGTTCATCCGCAAGCTGCTGCTCAGCGGCGTCCGGATGAGTTTGCTCCGCGCAGTGCTGATATTCAATCGCGCTCCGCACGTCATCGCTTAGCATAGATCTTCGCCGCTTCGCCCAACGAATTCCGCTTGCTTCCTGATGAGGACGGTCAATATCAGGCTCGCACTTTCGCGGTGGAACGACCTTGATCTTCGTCAAAGCGCGAGAGACACGTCTGCGCTATGATAACCTCCAACCATTCGGAGGACATCAGCCGTGAAAGCTCAATTCCATTTACCGCTGGCCACCTATCCAGACGCAAGCTCCTTCTCGCTCCTTCAGAACGCTGTCGCTGTTTCCCTTCACCAGAAGGCCGGGTTGACGGCAAGTATACCGCTGGTCAGGATCGAACCCTTTCAGCCGCGATTTCCATCACTCCTTGACGTAGACAAAATGCGTGCAGAGGCGGAGCGCTTGAGCAGAGACAATGGAACCGTTCTCGGGCAGACGCTCCGTGATTATGCGAAAAAAGCTGAGGTCGAGGTCGAGATCCAGCCATTCGATGTGAGGCAGCCGTTTGTCGCACAAACTCTTGCCGATCTGTCGCGCGCATATGATCTTTCCATTTTGGAAGCATCTGAACTGATGAGGCCGCTGATCGAGAGCGTGCTGTTTGAAAGCGGTCGACCGCTCCTGCTTTTTCCCCCGGATAATTTCTCCGGCCGCATCGATGCTGTCGCCGTCGCCTGGGATGGAGGAGCCACTGTCGCGCGGGCACTGACAGGCGCCAGATTGTTGCTGGAACAGGTCTCGCGTGTCGTCCTGATTTCCGTCACCGATGATAAGCAGATTGACGAGCGCGCCCGAGACCGCCTTGCGACCGCGCTCCGAAAGGCTGGTCTTGCCGTCGATATCGCAGCCGTGCAAGCGCAGGGAGACTCGCCAGCCAGCGTCATTCAAGCCGCCGCCCTGGAACGCAAGGCAGATTTGCTCGTCGCCGGCGCGTTCGGCCATTCGAGACTACGCGAATTCCTGTTGGGAGGGGTGACACGGTCGCTGTTGACCCACCTCGAAATGCCCATTCTCCTTTGTCACTAAAGCGCGTCGCGATCTTTCAGATTCGCTCCTCGCGCTTTAGATCTTTGTTTTTACGCATGTCGTTGTCGCAAAACCGCGACACACTTTTGCGCGACATGCTTTAATTCAGAGTGCGCGCGTCGCGTCGCCGATAGCAGCAATATCGCCATCACCGAAAGTCTGATGCCGCAACCAACGCTTTGGAAGGAATCAATGAACCTGCGCGACGTCTGAAGGCATCGGCTTGGCAAGCTCCTTGACGATCGCTTCAAGCGCATCGGCCGTCGTCAGCAGGCCGGATGATCGCGCAATTTTCAGTGCCGCATTGCAGTGAGCGGACAATTCGTCCTGTTGGACGGGATCATTCGTCGGGAATACGATGCCCGCATATTGCGACGGGTTTCCGGCTTCATCCCTGAAGCAGCGGCCCAAGGCCGCCACGGCGACTATTTGCCCGCTTCGATCAAATACCCGATAATCACAGCGATACGGATTTCCTGTGATCACCGATTCTGAAATCGCCTTGGCCACGGATGGCTTGTCGTCCGGATGAATCCGGTCGAGGTATCTTATGACCGGCAGCCCCGTGAGAGTCTCTTGAGGATCAAGCCCAAAGAGGTTTGCCAGCGCCGAATCCGCATAAACCTTGTCGGTCGCCAAGTCCCAGGTGAAAATGCCAGGCTCTTCGGTAAAAGAAAATTCGGACGTTCCCAAAGCTCTGTTGACAAGACTCATTCCGCATCCCCGGTCTGCACGCCAATGCTGCCGGGTGGTTAGGTCCCCCCGGTTCTTGAAAGAATACGACGCGCTCGATCAACGACAGGGCGGTCGACCATTTCACCCCCGATCTTAGCCGCGTTTCCATCGGACGCAACTGCAAGGACAACCCACGGGCCTGCGACCACCACACACGCTCGTTGCGCGCAACCAGCGGAGTCGTTTTCTTGACGGGCACGGCGAAGATGTGCTCCACCTCGGCTTCGACGTTCCAGAATGCGACGAAGCTGACAAGACCGGCGCGAAGGGTTGACGGATATCATGACGACAATCGATCTCAATTCTGATCTGGGGGAGGCGTTTGGACCTTGGCGCATGGGCGACGACAAGGCGATCCTTGACGTCGTTACCAGTGCGAACATCGCATGTGGCGGCCATGCCGGAGATCCAGCGACGATGGTCGAGACGCTCACGCTCGCAAGCGAGCGGGGTGTCGTCGCCGGAGCCCATCCGGGTTTTGCAGATCGCGAGGGCTTCGGACGACGCCTGATCCCCTTGAACATCCGGGAAGTGGAGCAGCTTGTCGCGACGCAGACAGGGGCGCTGATGGGAGCTGCGGCTCTGGCGGGCGCCCGCGTCCGCTACGTCAAACCACACGGCGCACTCGCCAATTGGGCGGCCGACGAACGGCCGGTCGCCGACGCCATCATACGCGCAACCCGAGCGGTTTCTCCGGAACTTGCCATACTGGCGATCTCCGGGACAGAGCTGGAGCATGCGGCCCGCGATGCCGGGATGACCGTCTTCAGCGAAATCTTTGCCGATCGCGGCTATCTCTCCACGGGTCGGCTCGTGCCGCGTAACCTGCCGGGAGCGATGATCCATGACCCGGCAGAGGCGGCATCGAGATTGATCGGGTACCTGTCCAGCGGCCTCATGCCGACGGTCGACGGCGTTCCGATCCCTCTTAATGCGCATTCGATCTGCGTTCACGGGGACAGCCCAGGAGCGCTCGCCATGGCCGTCCACGTGCGAAAGGAATTGCAAATGGCAGGCATCGAGGTGGGTCCATTCCTTCAACCGACACAGGAAAACAGGTGATGGTCAAAGGCTATCTTATCGCCCAGGTTACCGTCACCGATCCGGACGCCTACGGGACCTGCGCGCGGGCCGCGGATGCGGATTTCATTCTGATCGAAGGCGCCGACTGATTTGTCACAGGACCCGTCCGCATCGTCCGGCAGCGTTCCGAACTATCGTCCCGTGGGCGGCCACGCGGTGCTCGTCGAATTCGGCGCGACCATCGATAAGCGGATCCACGATCAGGTCGTCAAGCTGGATGCCGCCTTGAAGGCGGCACCCTTTGAAGGATTCGTCGAAGCCGTTCCGGCCTATGCCAGCATTCTCATATGCTTCGATCCGCTTGTGACCGATCATCGGACGACGGAGGCGGCCATTGCCGAGCGTCTGACGGCCGAGGTTCCACAGACGATTGGAGCGATGCGCGAAGTCGACGTCTGCTACGATCCTGATCTTGCGCCCGATCTTGCCGCCGTCGCCGAGGCAAGCGGATTATCGCCGGAAGACGTTATATCCGCCCATCTCTCCGGCGACTACAGCGTCTTCATGTACGGCTTCGCTCCAGGATACGCTTACCTCGCAGGCGTGCCCAAAGCCATTCAGCAGCCGAGGAAGCCGGCGCCTATTCGCGGCATCGCCGCCGGAAGCGTGCTGATCGCCGGTCCGCAATGCCTGGTGAGCACGCTCGCCATGCCGACCGGCTGGTGGATCATCGGCCGCTCGCCGACAAAGATCCTCGACGCCGCGTCCAACGACCGCCCGTTCCTTTTCGACGTCGGCGATGCGGTGCGTTTCCGCCGCATATCGAGGGCCGAATTCGACGCGAGGTGCCTCGCATGAGCCAAGCCGTTCTTGCAATCAACTTCGCGGGTCCTCACGTCGCGGTCCAGGACGGAGGACGTCACGGATTGATGCGTTATGGCGTTCCGGCCTCCGGCCCGATGGACAGGACTTCGTTTGCCGCCGCCAACGTCGCCGTCGGCAATCCTGCCTTTCAGTCCGCAATCGAAGTCTCCATGGGCGGCCTCGTTCTCGACTGCATGTCGGGGGAGGTTACGTTCGCCGTCGCGGGAGGGGGATTCATCATAGAGCATGCCGGCGACAAGCGCGGCGCATGGATGGTCGCCACCTTGAGGGCCGGGGAGCGGCTGGCAATTCGTCCGGGACACTGGGGAAGCTGGACGTATCTGGCCTTCGCCGGTCATATCGAGGCGAAGACCTGGCTCGGCAGCATGTCGACGCACAGTCTCTCCGGCCTCGGCGGCGGGCGCCTTGCAGCCGGACAGACGCTCACCGTCGCCGATCCGGAAGTGCGAGACGGTCGACATGGTCCGATCACATGTCCGGTCATCGCAAGACCGCGATCCGAGCTGCGTGTGGTGGTCGGTCCACAGGATCGGTTCTTCTCGAAGGAAACCTTGTCGAATTTCCTTTCGTCGCCTTTCCGCCTGAGCGACGCCTATGACCGCATGGGAGTACGCCTCCAAGGTCCGTCGCTTGCGCCAAGCGTTGCGCTGGACATGCCGTCGGAAGCGATCGTGCGGGGCTCGGTGCAGGTCGCCGGAGACGGTGTTCCCACCATTCTGCTGGCCGACCACCAGACGACCGGAGGATATCCCAAGATCGCCACGGTGGTGGATTCGGACCTGGACGCCTTCGTCCAGCTACGCCCACGCGACCATGTCGGTTTCCTGGCCGTGACGCCGCAGCAGGCGATCGAGCACATTCGGCTTCGGGCGTCGACGATGTCCCGTTACCTCGCGGCAGTCCGCGACGGACCATGACGCCCGAACATAGGCGTGTCGATCTGAAGGGTAGGGCGGCGATAGTCGCTTGGAGCTGCGGTTAGCTCGAAGTATTGTTCAGAAAAAATCCACATTCGGTTCGGGGGCACCATGGATTTTCTGAACATCGCGGCGATCATTTTCTTCCTTCTCGTCTGGGTGGCCGTCGAGCCTTTGATGGCAGCGGGGTGGCCGAGGAAGAACGACAGCCTTTCCGTTGACATGGTGCGCATTCGCGCCGCCTGGATGCGCGAGGTGCTGACGCGAGACAACAACTTCATCGGAGATGCCGCGATCCTCGGGCACACGATCAATTCGGCGTCCTTCTTCGGCTCCGCCAATCTCATCGTCATCGTCGGGCTCAGCGGCGCGCTGTTCATGGAGCCGAACTATGGATCGGGTGGTGGGCTGATCTCGATGTTTGCGGCCCAGGATCCGGCGTGGTTTTTCCAATGCAAGGTCCTCCTTATCATGGCGACGCTGCTGCGGGGACTATCCGATTTCATCTGGGCGGTCCGGCAGATCAACTACTGCCTGGCGGCGATCGGGGCGAGCCCATCCCGCGATGAGGAGAGGGACATCGCCGGCTGGACGAATGCCCTGACCCTGGTTTTAAATCCTGCACTTCGATCGTTCAGTGTCGGTGTCCGGTCTTATTACTTCACTTTCGCAGCCGCCTTCTGGTTTCTCGGGCCAATCCCCTTCACTGTTGCGACCATCCTCAGCGTCGGCATTTTGATCTGGCGTCAATCCTGGTCGGATGCTGCAAAGGGGATCATGGCCATACGCAAGCTCCTTGACTAGAGCATGATGCCGAAAAGTGTGAGCGGTTTTCGGACGACATCATACTCTAACTATATAATGTAGAACAGGATTCAGGATTTTAGGCCGGCCCGGCCTAAATCATCCTGATCTAGAGCCAAGCCTTAAGCTGGGCTGAAGCGGAAATTTGTTTGGGACCGGTGTGGCGGCCGCGACTCGAACGACACAACAGAAGCGGTATCTTATTGGCGGTGTCAGATGGATCGTCTCGAAGCGATGCGCATGCTGCTGGCGGTCGTCGACGCCGGAAGCATCTCTGCCGGCAGCAGGAAGCTCAACGCGCCCTTACCCAGCGTCAGTCGCAAGGTGGCCGAACTTGAACGCCATCTTGGGGCGAACCTCATCGTCCGCACCAGCCGCAATCTTCAGCTCACCGATGCCGGGCGCGACTATGTCGACGCCGCCCGAAAGATCATGGCGGATCTAGAGGAGGCCGAGCGAAGGGCGTCCGGGGAATACCAGACACCCAGAGGCGTGCTGACGATCACGATGCCGATCGAATACGGGAGCCGCTACGTGCTGCCTGTCGCGCTGAGCTTCATGGACAAATATCCCGAGGTATCGCTGAACCTACTGTCGCTCGACCGCACGGTCGATCTCGTGTCCGAGCAGGTGGATATCGCGATCCGTCTCGGCAACCTCGCCGACAGTTCGCTCCATGCCGCCAAGGTCGGGGAATTCCGCCTGATGACCTGCGCGAGCCCTGCCTATCTCGAGCGGCATGGCATGCCGGAGCGTCCCGGCGATCTCATCGGTCGCGACGGGATCATCTTCAACAAGCGAACATTCTTCTGGACGTTTGACGTCGACGGCACGCCGATAGAGGCGGTGCCCCGCAACCGGCTGGAGGTGAATACGGCGGCGAACTGTGTTGCGGCGGCCGTCGGCGGGGCGGGGATCGCGCGGCTGTTCGACTATCAGATTCCCGACGAGCTGGCGTCTGGCACGCTCGTTCCGATCCTCCGCGATTTCGACGGCCAACCCCAGCCCATTCATATCGTCTACGCGCGACAGGGGCTTCTCGCCTTGAAGGTACGGGCTTTCGTCGACTGGGCATTGCCTCACTTGCGCGCTATCTGAAAAGGAAGATAATTAAACATTATCTGAATGATGTGTTGATCTCTTCAACCGTTTGTTTCGAGCTCTGAAGATGCGGAAAGTGGCCGATACCTGAGAGGATATCGACTTTTGCACCGATCTTGCCGGCGAACTCGATGCCCATCTCCCTTGCAATGTAGATGTCCTTCTCGCCCCAGATCACCTTCACGGGCGTCTTCAGCTGGGAGAGGTTGGCCTCGAGATAATGCTGATCGGCGGTGAAATTCGCGTAGTAGTGGGCGAAGGCATCCGCGGAAGTCATCCCGTCAACGCTCCACGAACGGGTCATGTCCTGCTGGACGTCAGCCGGCAGATCGAATTGTTCAGCGGGCGAGAGGCCGCGCCTGTGCACGTTCTGGAGGATCTCGTCGCTCGTCTTGTTCATGTAGGCACGGGTCGGCGAAGCGGTCGGCTCGGCTTTGAGGTTCTGCAGGTTCTCCCACATATATTGCGGCCGGTCGAACGGAGCGAAGTCTCCGACGATGATCTGCCTGGCGATCGACGGCTCGTCGAGAGCAAGCAGCAGGACGGGGAGGGCACCGATGTCAGTCGCGTAGATCACGAGGGTCGACCGGTCGATGCCTGCCCGCTCAATATAGGCCTTCAACACCTGGGCGTACGCCCTGGGCGCATAGGAAAACCGCTCCAAAGCCGGGCGCGACGACTGCCCGTAGCCCGGCCAATCGAAGGCGTGGACATCATAATCGCGCGCCAGCGTTGTCGCGATGTTCTTCCAAACCGTCAGCGTTTCCGGAAATCCATGCAGCAAAAGCACGCTGCCTTTTGGCGCGGGGGCGCGGACAATCATCCTCCTCAGCGTGAGGACCTCATCGATCTCGATGAAGTCGACGGCGTCTTGCGCGGCCTCTCTGGACGCGGAAGTGAAGGCTCCAGCCCCCTGGGAAGAGAGAGTTGTTGCGGCCGATGCAGCATTTACGGTTTTGTCCTTAGACATAGGATGTCCTTTCTGAACGGCGGTCAGCCAAAGCCCTAAAGCCGGCTGTCGCCACAAATAATTGAGCACGGCGTCAGCCCGCGGTAGCCGGAGAAAGTGAGAGGAACCCTCTCGACGGCGGCACGCTGAAACCCGTCAGCCCAAGGCTGACATCTGAACGAGAGGGTGCCTCTCACTTTGGCGAGGTGCCGGCCGGCCATCGACCCGCCCAAATATCCACCAGCCGCCGATTTGAGACAGCTCGTTGGCGTTTGCGTGCGGAAGGCAGAGCGTCGGCCGCGACAATATAAGGAAGAACTGATATGAACGACATTTCCCAAAGCAGACAAGTTGCGGCCGCCCCCGACAAGGTCCGCAGCCTCCCCGGCCATGCCACTGTCGGCACGAATGATCTGGATGCCGCGTCGGTATTCTACGACAAGCTTCTGGCCGTGTTCGGGATCGGACGAGTCCTCGTCCAGCCCAACCGAGCCATCTACTACGGTCATCGCACGCTCGAATTCGGCATCATCAAGCCGTTCGATGGCCGCCCTGCCACCGTCGGCAACGGCGGAATGATTGCTTTCGAAGCTCCGTCCCGTTCAAAGGTCGACGAAGCCCATGCAACGGCATTGGCGGCGGGTGGCTCGGACGAAGGAGCGCCTGGCCCACGTGGCGAGAATGGCACGGGTCCTTACTGTGCCTATTTTCGCGATCCGGAAGGCAACAAGTTTCTGATCTTTCGTTCCGGAGCTGACGAGGCCTGACGTTTTCGGCATTGAAGCGGGGCAGGGCCATCGTTTCCCCTCCCGCCCCAGGACGACCCTCGATGTCATGAAAGGACACGTGCCATGGCACTGCCGAACTCTTTGAAACACAGGGATATATCGCGACGCTCGCTGTTGTTGGGGGTTGCCGCGACCGGCATATCCGCCGCTCTCCTTCCACGCGTGTCCGCCGCCGCAGATGTCGTCGTCGCCGCACCCGGGGAGATCCGACCGTTCAAGGTTGAGGTCTCCGAGGCGGCGCTTACAGACCTCAGGCGGCGTCTCACCGAGACCCGCTGGCCCGACGGGGAAACCGTCAGGGATCGTTCGCAGGGCGTCCAGCCCGACAGACTGAAGGAACTCGTGCGCTATTGGCAGTCGTCCTATGACTGGCGCAAGGCAGAGAGCAGGCTGAACAGTTTTCCGCAGTTTCTCACCAATATCGATGGACTGGACATTCATTTCATCCATGTCCGCTCCCGTCATGATAACGCGCTGCCGCTGATCATGACGCACGGCTGGCCAGGTTCGGTCTTCGAGCTGCTTGACGTCATCGGGCCGCTCACGGATCCGACGGCGCATGGCGGCAGGGCTGATGATGCCTTCCATCTGGTGATCCCTTCGATTCCAGGATTCGGCTTCTCCGGGAAACCACCAGCAACGGGTTGGAACCCCCAGCGGATAGCGGCTGCCTGGGACGTGCTGATGAAGCGACTGAACTATGACCGCTATGTCTCGCAAGGCGGCGACTGGGGCGCGATCATCAGCGACGCCTTGGGTCGCCAGGCGCCCGATGGGCTACTCGCGATCCACGTCAACAGGGTCGAGCGTGCCACGACTTTCCCAGCGGACGCAGCGCAGGCTCTTAAAAATGGAGGGCCGGCTCCCGACAGCTTGTCTGCCGATGAGAAGGTCGTCTTTGACGAGGCCCGGGACTTCCTCAACAACGGTTTTGGCTACGCAGCGATCATGAGCACGCGGCCGGAGACGGTCGGCTACGGTATTGCGGATTCTCCGGTTGGCCTCGCTGCCTGGCTTTACGACAAGATCGCCGACTGGGTGTTCCCCCGAGGCAATCCCGAACAGGCGCTTGGTAAGGATGCCATCCTTGACAACATCACGCTGTACTGGCTGACGAACACCGGCCCCTCAAGTGGCCGCATCTATTGGGAAAACGTCATGTCGGGCGCGAAGCTTACGGCCGTCAAAGTCCCGGTCGCCGTCACAGTTTTTCCCGGCGAGGTCTACAAGCCGCCAAGGCATTGGCTGTCGAACGCCTATCCGAAGCTCATCTACTACAATCGCGCTTCCAAGGGCGGTCACTTCGCCGCTTGGGAGGAGCCGGAACTCTTCAGTCAGGAGATCAGGGAGGCCTTCAGAAGCCTGCGGTCTTAAGGCAGACTGGCCCTTGGTTCGTAGTCTCCGTCCGCCGGACGGGTTCGTCGATTGACGTTGGTCGTGCAACGCTTCACAAAGTCCGAAGTTTCGACCAACCATGCAAAAGCGACGACACCGTCGCGGGGACCGCGGCCATATGCGCATCATCGACGACCGTCACTTTCTCCGCAGAGTGTGCGCATTGCTGACGGCAGTATTTTCAACGCTTCTGCTGGCGAGCGCAAACCCCGCCTCGGCGGCTGAGCCGACCAATTCCTCGGCGCCGATCCGGGTTATTATCGAATTGCCGAATGATAATTCCGGACGAGCGCTGGTCGATCGGATCGTCCCCGGCAATCAGGAACCGGCGCAGCCGGTAGCAGTCACGCAAGAGGCGGCACCGACATCGATTGCCACGTCACTACAGGATTTGCGCCAGAGGTTGCTGACACTCGTCGATGCCGTTCCGACCCTTCCCGGGCAGATCCAGTCGGCGATCCGGGTCTTCCAAACGGATGATCGTATCGAACCTGTCGGCCTGATCTTGGCGGTCATACTCTTCGTCGCGGGCGGATTCGTTGCACAGCGTCTTGCCTGGTGGTCAGGGCGAGGGCTGCTCCATTTTGTGCTGAACGCGCCTGCCGACACCGTCCGGCAACGCATCAAGCTCCACGCCGCCCGGCTTTCTATGGGTCTTCTCGCGCTGGTCGGTTACCTGATAGGAAGTCTCGGCGCGTTTATCCTCTTTCCATGGCCTGCCGTGTTTCGCGATATCGCGCTCATCCTCCTATCAGCCGCGCTCATGGTGCGCCTTGGTGTGCTTGTGGGCCGTATTGTCATCGCGCCAGGCGCCCGTCTGCCGCATATGCGGCTTCTGACGCTTGTCACCACGCTTGCCTGGTTCTGGTACTACTGGCTCCTCGGAATCGTCGCGGTGCTGGCGGCTGGCTGGGCCACCATTGAAGTGATCGGGACGATCCGGGCTTCACCGATCTTGGTCGACCTCTTTACCGCAGCATGGCTTGGTGTCGTTTCAATCGCTTTGATCGTTATGATCTGGCTGCGGCACTTTCGTTCCGACGGGCCGTCGGTGAGCCGGCTGGTCTGTGTCGGCTTCAGCGCGAGCATCATAGTATCGTGGCTGTTATGGGTGTCCGGGCTCCACGGGGCATTCTGGACAGTGATCGTCATCACGCTTCTGCCGCTTACCGTTTCGGTGGCTCGTGATATCATCCGTCGCATTGTTCAATCCGGGGAGAGGCAGGCGGTCGAAGATCCGGCCATCGTCGGATGGTCTGTTGTCATCATGCAAACGCTGCGGAACGGCCTCATCGTGGTCGCTGCGCTGCTCATTGCCCGGGCGTGGAATGTCAATCTCAGTGACCTTGCCGCTGCCGAAACAGTCACCACGCGTTTGATCCGCGCAGGAATCCGCATTGTTATCGTGCTGCTGGTGACCGACGTTATCTGGAAGCTCGCAAGCACGCTGATCGACAGCCAGATGGCGGTGGCGTCGCGAAGCGAGCAGGGGGGGCATCACGAGGGTCCCGACGCGCGCCGGCGTCAGCGGTTGAATACCCTCCTTCCCATTCTTCGCAATGTGCTGTTCCTGGCGATCGGAGCCGTCGGCTTCCTGATGATCCTGGATGCAGTTGGCATCCAGATCGGACCGCTGCTGGCGGGCGCCGGTGTCGTCGGCATAGCCGTCGGCTTCGGCGCGCAAACACTCGTCAAGGACATCATCTCCGGCGTCTTTTATCTGTTCGACGATGCCTTTCGCATCGGCGAATACATCCAGGCGGCAAAATATAAAGGGACGGTCGAAGGTTTCTCGCTGCGATCGATCCGCTTGCGCCATCACCGCGGTCCGGTCACCATCGTTCCCTTCGGCGAACTCGGCGCGGTGCAAAACCTCAGCCGCGACTGGGTCATCGACATCATCACGCTCACCCTGAATTATGACAGTGACCTCGAGGAGGTCCGCAAGACCATCAAACGCATCGGCGTTGAGCTTCTGGAGGATGCCGAACTCGGGCCCAACATCATCGAGCCCTTGAAAATGCAGGGGATCGAGCAGATGGCGGATTATGGTGTCCAGATACGGCTGAAGTTCATGACGAAACCCGGCGAACAGTTCGGCGTTCGCCGAAAGGCCCTTGCCATGCTCAAGAAGACATTCGCGGAAAAAGGCATCCAGTTTGCAACGCCGACCGTCCATGTTTCCGGCGGTCCCGCCGATGCAGCGGCAACCGCTGCCGCCTCGGAGCTGCAAAGACCATCGAAAGTCATCCCGACACTTGAGGAATAACAACGGCGAGCTTTCCGTCGAATCCCGTCAATGCTCAGCACTCTGACCCGGACGTTGTCGCCAAGCACACGTCGTCCGACACGGGTTTCTAAAAGAATCTGTTGGCTGGGATCAGCCGCTCAACGAGGCACGTCCGCAGGCGAACTCGTCGATATGCTGGATCGTCCAGGCGCAAATTCGAGCGGGGCGATTTTAAAGAGTGGGTTATAAGATGGATGACGAAGGTATGCCATTGTAATCAAACGGCATCCTTATGTTCCATAATCTATCTTATGCGATATGCGTGTGTAGCCGCAAAGTTGAAGTGTCCTGTTTCTGCAAAGTTGGAATGTCACACTCCCCGCGTCTGAACTGTTATCCGCACCGACATCTTGCCGAACCGCGCACTACTTTGCCAATCACCCAAAGAACTCATGCCGTCAACGGGCTGATTTCACCGTCAGGAAGCGCCAGTGACCCAGGACCGCTTTGACCCGCTTGCCGAACGATTATCGGAGAACGGCCGCACGGATAGCAGGCCAGCCGACCTGTTGTGACGCCTGTTGACGGAAGTCCCAACCGACGCCACGCTTTTGGTAGGCCGTCTGATTGGAGCTATGCATGGAACTGTACCACTTCACCTCGTCAGCACATCTTCGGGGCATCCACAAATTCGGACTGACCATTGGCGACGTGGTCACGGATATCGAAAGACTCGACGGTCGAATTGCGGTCTGGCTCACGAGTTCTCCGAGTGCCGAGGGGCACGGCCTCGGCGGCAGCGCCGTCGACAAGACCGAATTCAGGTTAACCGTGAAAGTGCCAGAAGATGAAAGGCTCGTGAGATGGGTCGACTGGGCTCCAGGAAACGCGACAGAATTGACGCGGCGGCATCTAGTTGCGGCGGGTGGTCACAGTTCAGAGACCTGGTATCTGTTCTTTGGATGGCTTCCCCCAAGCCTCATTACAGAGGTCATCTCAACTCGCACCGCACTAAGCCTCGACAACTGGGGCGAATATCTTTCGGAGGATAAAAGCCTGCGCGGCGTCTCCTTCGAGGGCCGCCACGCTTGGCAGAACAGGCTGTTCCGAGATTTTAAACATCGATTTCAACCCCGCGCACACCGTTTTGAGAAGGCGGCCTCGTTGTAACGATTCTTATTCAAGGCGCCCTCCTCCGCCTGCATCACTTCCCTCAGCGTTGGCCCCCTCCATCACGACGTCCACCAGGTACCATCTGCCCCGCCGGCGCTCATCCCTTGCGACATCTCTTGGCATGATCAGTATCGCAGGCGACGAAATCCGTCGGCCAGACCTTCAAGATGAATGCAAGGAGCATCACCGTGACAACCGGCTTCCGGACTTTCGACGTGACGTTTTTGACTCGCGGCACCGAGGACAACCTCATCGTGACAGCCAGCGACGTCGAACAGGCTTTCAAGGCGGCTCGCGTTAAACTAGCCATAGGATACCCCGCAGACACCGAGATCACCGGAATTCGCCGGCAGGGCCCTGTTCACGCGACGGCCTTCGAGCAGAGTATTGACCCCTCAGATCCGGCGGCGGTACTGTTGCAGGTGGCGACGGTTATTCAAGGGGATGTTTCGCTCACCCTGGACGGCGACACGCCCGAATCAACGGCATTCTTCCTATCGGCGCTTTGCTTGGTGGACAACGGTCACGCCCTCCCCGACACCTTGGCAACGGAATTGGAGCGTCTGCTCGAGGAAACCTCGATATGCTGGCGTTGGGGCATCGATCCGTTTGATGGGCTTCGGCCTGCATTGGATTCGGTTGCCTGCATCTCAGACATCGCAGGCGAGCTGACCGGCAGTTGGCGTCCGACCCCCACGGTTCTAAGCGATCACGATTTTTTTGAACTCCAGTACGGCTACCGTGCCCCCGTCGATTTTGATGAAGGCGTTGAATTTGCGGGGAATTCGCTAGCTTATTGCTACATTTTGCTTGCAGCCGCGCATAAGGTGCTTGCCGAAAAGCCGGACGAGTACCTCATCGTGCCTGCAGAGCGCATTCTGCCTCGCTTCATGATGTCGAATCCCAGCGCTTCAGAAGAGATTTCGGACGTTCTTCTTTCAGATCCACTTCTGCCAGCCTGGGATGGCGTTCCTTTGAAGATATGATCCGAGCGCCCAATCACTGCGTTGCCAATTCTCTTTCCTTTAGGACCAGATCGTTTCCTTGCCACACTAGGTAAGGAGACGGTCTTCGCCAGCCGGACGCTGGCGGCATCGTGCTGGACATTACCGACCGCAGGCGCGGGATGCAGTGAAAGCCGCTCTCGTGCAACTCGTGAAGGTCTTTACGGCAACCGGGCGCCACCGCCGCTTTGAACAGGCTCTCAACCTGAACACGAGAGAGCGTCGAAGCAAGCGTAGCATCCTCTCGTTCGAGATAAAGGGCCACATCGTTGGTAGCAGCGGCGTCACCAGTTTCTGCTTGCTTCAGGACTTCCTTGAACAACTTGTTCCTGAGTTTGGTGTGAAGAAGCGGACCAAGGTCGGGATGCGACCAGAAGCGGCGCAGTACGACGTCCACGGTCTTCGGGTAACACTCCTCGGCGCTCGGATCATCAAACTGGCTTGTCAAAGCAACGAGGAGGGCCGTCGGACTTCTAACCACTCTCTCAGCGGACACTGCCGTTAGGGATCCGGCGAATTTAGCAAAGGTATGGTCAAGACGTTCGCGGTTCTGACCGCTTATCATGGAGAGGAGAACCGGCCGAACAACGCACATGTCGACCAGAAAGGAATCATGCTCGGGGGTGAAGCCCTTCTTTGCAAAGAATTCCTTTGAGATGATGGAATGAAGTTTCGGACGGTCGGATTCCAGCAGGCCTAGCAAGAACCAGAGCGCTCTCGAATCTTCGTCGCCCTTATCCACCACCACCCGCTTCTTCAGCTCGTTCATAAGCAGATAGTAGTCAGGCTCATCGAAAGCGGCTATCTCCTCATCCACCTTCTTTGCGACGTCGTCGACGACCGGGTCGGTGAAGAACCCGTCGCTGTAGATGTCGCGCATCAGGGTATCAATTGCGAACCGTAGCGGCCTTGCCCGCTCGCAAAGAAAATATGTCACCGCTTTCTCAAAGACGTAGTATGCGTCCTTGGCGGTCGACGCAGCCTTGCTCGGGTGCGCGGCGTTGTTGCGCTTATCGAGGATCTCTGCGAGTGCATCGGTTTCGACCACCGGAACAACGCCAGTCTCCTTGAGCTTCGTGACAAGTGCACCCTCGTATGTTCTTCCGCCACTGGTCGCATCCTTGATGGCTGCCACCACACTTGCCGCCCGCGGCACATGGCCTGCCTCGAGCTCGTTCATGCGATCGCGTAGAGTGTCAAAGACTGCGTTGGACGTCATGATGATGCACGCCCGGTAGGCTTGTGCGTTGTAGCACCTGACCGCCTCCAGAACGTAATCCGAGTGGGGTCGATTCTTAACCCGTTGGTACAGCTCATCTATCGCTAAAACGTCAGTCACAGAACCCTCGCACCTACGCAAATCGTAGCCGTGTCTTGGATCGGTAGATCTTAAAACCGCGTTTTCAAAAGGAGGGAAAGTGACCCCATCCTTAACAAACCGTGGCCAACGGGCCGCCATCCCTGCCCGGCCTCGTCGGCGGTCATCGGCAGCGGCTCTAGGTGTGCTATCTGTTCAAGACCCGTCGCCGACCCACTTTTCTCCCCGCCCTCTCTGCCTCCTCCCTGAAGGATTCGAACGACGGGTCGCAAAGGATTGCCGCCAAGTCTCCGACCGCCACGATCGCGACCACGCCTCCGTCGATTTCGATCATCTTCGGCGATCCCCTGAGCACGTCCAGCGAGACCATAAACAGACGGGAGCGGGCGTCCCGGAGCCCTAGTGGCTTTCCACCGACCCCCGCAAGGATTCCAACCAAGCGGGAGGCGGCCTCGGCCGTTGAAGCGAACCGCAATGCCGCCACTTCATCTCGCCAGTCATGAGGCATCGGACTTCTCCTCGGACAGGAAGAGCGCCGTTGCCCTTTCACCGTCGACGGCGCCTTCCTTGTCAAGGATTGCCGCAAGCTCGCGGGCGAAATCGATGTTCTCGCGGACGATGTCTTTCGCCCGCTCGAGCTGGGTCGCCAGCGTCTTCTCGACCTGACGGTTGATTGCCGGTATCGAGCGGCGAAGCCTCTCCCTTGCCTCAGGGGTGTCGGCTTTGAAATGGTTGAGCGTCTGACCCATTCCGATCTGCGTGACCATGATGGTTGCGATGTCCGCCGCTTTGTGAAGGTCGCTACCGGAGCTGCCGCCCGAGCCCTCGAGATGTTCACCGTGAAGAACGATCTCTGCGGCCATCCCGCCAAGGCTCATTGCGATCGCGTCGAGGAAATAGGGTCTGGTGGGCAGCCTCCGGGTCGTTTCGAACACGGCCCCTCCTCCCACGGGTGCGTTATCACGGAAACCCTTCCTGACGACGACGCCCGTCAGTGCGCCGATGTCCAGCGCGAGGCCTACCGCAACATGACCGGCTTCGTGGAGGGCGATCCGTTTGCGCATCTCCCCCTCGATCGGGGTCATCGGGGGCAAGCTGGCAATCAGATCGGCGACAGTCGGATCCTCGCCGCGACGCCGGGCGAGACGGTGCGCGGCCTTTGCCGCGTGAGCGAGATCGGCGCCGCTAAAGCCGTCGCATTCCCGTGCGACCTCCACGAGCTGGTGGTCGCCGGGGCAATTGGGGAGATAGCCGCGAAGGATGGCAGTTCGAGCTGCCGCATCGGGCAGCCCGACCCGAATATGGGTTCCAAGTCTGCCCGGCCGCAGAAGCGCGGCGTCAATCGTCTGCGGGTGATTGCAGGCGCCGATCACGATGATGCCTTCTCGCCGATGAACGCCGTCGAGGCATTCGAGCAGCCCTGCGACGACCTCGGTGCAGTACTGGGCATCCCTGTTGCTGAACCGCGTGCGGTCTCCGATGCTGTCGAATTCGTCGATGAGGAGGATGCACGGCGCCTTGGTCGCCGCCTCTGCGAAGGTTGCCCGCATCGCGCCGAGCAGGTCGCCCAGGTGGCCGCGTGACTGCCACTGCGCGACTGATGACGCGAGGAAGGCGGCGCCGCAGCTTTTCGCGGCTGCTTTGGCGAACATCGATTTTCCGACGCCGGGCGGTCCGGAGAGAAGCAGGCCGGCGTCGATTTCGCTCCAAGGAACCACGCCTTTTCGCCATGCATCCATATCGATCGAAAGATCGCGCACCCATTTGGCGGCGTCGCCATATCCGTGCAGTTCCTCGACGGGAGGAGGGTCCTCAGACGAGTCTGTGCGGCGGTGCGCCTCACGAAGCCGCTCGAGAGCCTGTTCGGCGTCCCTCCCCGGCCGGATGGCGCCAAGCACCTCGGCGATCGGATAGGCTAGCATCTTTTCGACCACGTCGATCGGGTATTCTCGTTCTTCAAGAAGGTGAACTGCACGCACGATGGTCGTGGCGGCGATGGGGAGCACGTCCACCACTTCGTCCACTGCGGCCAGTATCGCTCTTGGAGCTGGCGTTGTCTGATCCAGCAAGATCAGCGCCCGCTTCGCCAGGCGAAGAGTCGATGTGACTTCGGAGAAGTCGATCTTACCCCTGGTGGCGATGGCTGGCGTGCAAATCTCGAAATCTTCGACGCCCGGCATGACTTTCAATACGTCGGAGGCCGCTCCGACATAGTCGTCGAGAAGTTCATTTGGGACACGAACGGCGAGCGAGAAGCTACTGTTCTCCTGTAGGTTTTTCCAACTAGCTAACGTCTCTCGAAGCGTTAGCGTGCAGGTGATCCGCGCAAATGCGGATGATGCATTTCTGTGTCGGTTACGCATGGCGGTCATCCCTGAAGATCCTAACGATGGTGTGCGGCCCAATCGGCTCGGCATCGAGGTCTATGGTCACGAAACGGTGGAGGATGAGCGATGATAGCCCGGCCATTGGATTAAGTTCCTGGAAGGCGCCCATGCACTCGGCGATCGTCGCGGAGCCTTCTTGTTCGAGGGCCGACATGATGCGCATCCGGTCGCCGAGCGGGCACCGGTAGTTCGCATAGCGAAGAAGGTCTTTGGAGTTCTGCAGGCGGTAGCCGGATCGAATTTCCGCCTTGGCGACATACTGATGAGTGAGCCTTCCGCAGGCAGCGATCTCGGTGAGCTGCGGATCTCCCTCGCCTTCGACGACGGTCAGGTAGACGTCCTTGCCGCTTCGGCGAGTCGCCATGAAATCTGGCGATACCCCCTGCCAGCCCCGGTCGCGCAGCAGATCGTCCATGCCGTATGGCCGGCAGCACCAGCCGAGCACGTCGTCATCCACGTCGAGAAGACATCCGAGATCGCGGGCAAGTTGGCTGCGGAAATATGAAGGATTGGAGCACCTGACGGTGCCGAATGGTCTGTATCGCTCGTTCGCTGCACAGGCGCGTTCGCGGGCCTCATGACCCGTCTGATCTGAAGGATTCATCGTCTATCTCCACAACAATAGCCAGGCGTCGCCGCGATTGCGGCGGGACGTTCAGCGTTGTTGCGGTTGTCGACGAGTTTTGATCATGGTCAGAACAAATACGGAACAAGAACTGCGGCGTCAAGTCGTCGCGCAACCGATTTTTTGCAGACTTGGTAACGATGGCGCTTTCGCCGGCGGAATCTGTACGTAGTCCCTGCCCCTGAAGGCGATACCGATCGCCAATCGCGAGGAAACGTTCAGTTCGCGCAAATTCGAAGCACCGTCGGCGCTGCCGACGTCGACACATCGATCATGCGCTCATTCCAAGAAGGATGCTTGGACGGACGTCGAGTTCTTGTCCAGGACGTTGACGCCGGCATCGTGCGGTACCAGCATTCTTGAAATGAACGGAGATGATCATGGATAAGCGCAGTGAGGGCACAGGGCTGGTGCAAGCCGTCGGGAAACGATAGGCGGGATGTTCGAAGATGTGGCGAAACGTCGAAGTGAGATCGTTTCCGAAATGTGCTGGACAAGGGAAATCTCACGACTTTCTTTGGCTTCGCTCCTAGACATGTTGTCGATCCTTGCCTTCGACCGGAACGCGACGCAACGCTCGACACTCAACGAGTTCTATGGCGGAGATGACGAGCGTGGCAGGGCCACTGAAAAGGAAGTCATCGAAAGGCTCTACCGCGAATATGACTGTGACAACAACGACATCAACAGTGCTATCGGCCGAGGCTGCAGCTTGAAGGACGGCTATCTTCGAGTGGACGAGGTTTGGCAACGCGACGTTCGTGCTGAACTTGCCCAAGCCACCTAACCGGTGCGGCCGCATTTCTCTGGCGTACCTCCGCGTGATTTCCGGGCGTTGCCCTTCCCATCAGCATATTTTTCGCCGTCCTACTCAACGGATGGCGCAACGCCCATGCCCCACGATTCGACCTATTGCCCGTACAAGGGCGAGTGGGCCTATCCATCCCTTCATGGGCGAACGCGCGATCAACGCCGTCTGGACCACGAAAGCCCTTATGAAGCCGTAGAGGACATACTTTGATATCTTGCCTTCTATCCAAACGACACTTATTCGATCACGGCGTATGTAGCCACAATCGTTCCACCAGTGACGAATGCGAACTTACTGTCAGCGGAGAATGACAGGCCTATCGGCCCCCAACCCGGCTGCCGGATTTTCTGAATCACTTTACCAGATGTCATCGAAATCAATGCAAGTGCGGCTCCTTGCTCGTCCGGGAGCGATATCAAACCCCAGCGGCCATCTGGGCTGACGGCCGGGTGTAAACTCCGGGAAAAATACGAAGCAGTGCCAAAAATCTTCCACTTCGCGAGACCGGTTGTGAGGTCCCGGAGTTCGGCGATCATTCCCGATTGTGGCGTCGGCTGAGGGCAACGGCCTGGTAGTTCACAACTCGAACCAGTCGCGCTCAAATTGCCCATCATCAGGACGCTCGAGGCATCGCTCGAAAGAACGAACGGCGACCAGTGGGCAGTCTGCGGCAAAGGAACGATTTTCGGTGATTGACCTTGAACCCAGAGCAACCATTTGCTGGGTTCCCATTTCACGAGAACGTGTGCCTTCCCGGATGGGTCGATCTTGGATTTAACAGCTTCCAGGCTTCTTTGATCGGCTAGCCCTGGCACGCTTGCCTTTTCCACTGCTTGTAAAATCGCTCCGGTATGAGCGTCAACGAAAGCGAGCGTTTGTCTATGCTGGTCTTCCTTTTCGTCGCCACGCTCGTCCATCCCAAAGCCCGCAAGTGCTAACCCCGAACCATCGATCCAGTAAATCTTATCGAGTGAGCCACCTGGATGAGTGAGTTCGGGCAGCTTCGTCTGTGAGCCGTCCACGCTGAAGAGATATGGCCGCAGAGAACTATTCGAGACGCTGCCGGCCACGGTCGTCTCACGCTTCACGCCGATGACTGACGAGGAGTCATTCAGCCAGGTAAAGGGAGCCGTCAGTGTGAAGAGGTCTCCAGGAAGTCTTTCATTCACCGTGTGAGCGCGACCACCACGCGTCACATCACCGAGCCACAAACCTTTCCAGGAACCGAACGCGTAGACAAGCTCGCCGTTTGGCGACAGCGCAGGCGGGACCATCCTCGGCCAGCCTTCTGGGATCGGCGTGCACCGCAGGGTCTTGAACTTCATCGGACCGGCGGGCGTCGGCTCAAGCATGGCGAGAGTGGGACGCCAATTGTCGCCGTAGCAGCCAATCCGTTCAGGAGCAGCGATGACCGCATCGACAGCCCCAAATGCCGCGATTGCTGATCCTATGGTAACGGCAATTACTGACGCTGCTTTCAAATTCATCCAATCCCCGCTCCGAGCCGAATCGCAAACATTTCGCCGTTACCGACTGAGTTTCAAGGCTTCCTCGCTCGCCGGTGAGCCATCAGCGCTGTTGTTCCAAATAACTGTTTGCGGGACGTCTTCGCAACGGCAACCTGCAGGCCAGCGATCAAATGCCTGCTCAACTAGCATTGATAATCCCAGACGGGTCGTTTCCCTGATCTCGGAAAATCTTAACGCAGAGGGACAACGTGGGGACAGAACACCGGTTACGCTGAACGGCAGCTTCGCAAAAGTGACTGCAAATTGCGCGTTTGATAACAACCTGACTGCCCGCGCATCTCCGGCAGGAACATGCCCTGAAGATAGTCATGGGACAAAAACGGGATGGAAGCTGGCTGTCGATATCAAATTATCGTTTGCGATTTCTGAGTTATGTCGACTTGCGGATTACCGCGACCGTAGTTCGAGGAGCGTTGGCAGCAACGACTCCGACGCGACCTCGACCGTCGCCTGCTGAGATAGGATGTCGAGACAGGAGATCATGACGCCGGTCGTTCCAGGCCATGCGTTCGCAATCACAACCAGGAGTTCGCAAAGGGTGCCGACTCGTTCTCTTACGGATTCGCCTCCGGTCCAAGCGAACACGTAGCATGCGTTGACGAGCGCTGCGAGTGCGACCCCGGCTTCGCTCTGTGTACTCAAGCGGACCGTCCTGCCTGGCCACCTTTCGTCGAGGCCGCTTGCAGATTTTCCGATCCATGCGCTGAAGCCCGCGCTGTCATCACGAAGACGGCACACCTTTGCCCGAACGATCGCGAAGGCGTCATACCTCGGATCGGAACTTTTGATCCCGTCTGTGTTCGCGATGAAGTCCAGCAGCTTTTCTAGCGCCGACAAAGCCTCAGCGTCGACCCGCTCGAGATCAACGAACATCTCGATCATAGATACCAGCACCGACCACTCGAGTTCCTTTCCCTGCGACAGGGCCTGGAGTAGGAGCGCAGTAGGATCGCGCTCGACAAATGGATGGTCTGTACTGAGCCAGCCGCAAGCAACCAGCTCGGGAACGTTGTCCTGTGCCACCCAGTAGTTGGAACTTGCAGGTCGTCGTGGCACAAGCACGTCGGTGTGAATGATGAATTCGGCAGGCCCGTCCTGTCCAATGAGATGCTTGAATTCATCTGGCAGTGTTGCGCCCCTGCGCATCAGCTCGCAGAGAGCCGCTGCGATGAATGTCGGCGCCGACATTCTCGTCGCGCACTGCACGATCCAGTCGGAGCGTCGGACCTCCTTTTCTCGATCAAGCACCGGCGTAGGCGTTCGCTCGGCGATCCATTTGGCGACCTCAACAGCATCCAGACCGTCGACGGAGAGGTTTTTCGCCATTTCGTTGGCATGAACCCACACGAGACACAGCATCATCTCATCGGGAAGTGCAGACCATTGGACGTTCTGGAAAGTCTGGCGTGCCACATGCCGGAGGATCGTGAGAAAGAGCCACGTGCGCTCTTGCGAAAAAAGCGCCTCGGCGCCGTTCGGAATTTGCTTGCCGGAGAGAACTATGCCCGCCATCAGCGACAGGGACATCATAGGAGAGAGGAAGTCTGTCTCCATTTCGTCTTCCGCTTCGATTTGCTCTCCCAGCTCACGCAGGAGGTCGTCTGGAAGGCGCAGAGGCAGCCCCGACAGCCTGGAGACGGCTTCATCGATCCCGAGTGCGTCCTTCAGGATCGGTAGCGCAGCGGATAGCAGCTCGCTTCCATCGCCTCGAAAATCTCCTGGCAGTCCGAGGAAGTTCAGGATGTCTTCCGGAGGCGGCACCGCGAGGTCGGTGATATGTATGGCTCCGCCCGTGGATACCTTCTCCCACAAGGTTTCCCGCGTCCTTGCATAGTCCGCCTTGATACGTTTATGAAAGATATCGACGCGCCGGTCCACATCCTGCTCGCGGGCCACCTCTGTGAGGAACTCACGCGTCATCGGGTTGCCGACATTCGTGCCCGCGGTCAGCGCTAACAGCAGACTCTCACGCTCTTCCTCGTCGGGACTGAGAAGCGCAACCGTACTCTCATGGAGACGCCATGTTCCCTCGCTGGAAGCGATGACGATCACGGGCGATCCTTCGGAACTGCCTGTGGCCGTTAGCATGGCTTGCAGACCTCTCGGGTACAGTTCAATCGGCGTTTGCTCGCCCTTCCTACGGCTCTCGGCGATGGCGTATGATATGTCGCGAACGACAACCTGGTGTCGCGTGTCTAGATCGACGAGGAGCATGGTCTCGCGACCAAGGATGCCTCTGAGGCCCATCAGCGATGTTATACGAGTGTCCCACTCGTGCGGAAGGAGATCGAGGAAGCTGCCCACCATCCGGCTGAGGTGGTGCCGAAGGTCGTTCTCGAATGCAGGATCTTCCTCGCCCGCGAACTTAAACAAGCTTGCGATGGTGCTAGCCGCCATGCGGACCACCTCGTCTCCGGCTTCCTCGTCCGCTAAGTTCAACGGCCTGACGATCTTGCCCATCGCCCAATCGACGAACGGCTGCTGTGCGTTCTTTGGAAGGCGATCATTTCTCAGATCCGCCTGGAGTGGAATCGTCAGCACCTGCATCGCCGACAGGCTTGCCATCTGACGTCGGGCGGTGTCGGTGCCAGCGAACGGAGGGGATGGCACGAAGTCAAGCCGCAGGGCCGTCCAAATCCAATTCGAACGCGCCGTCTTCTCCTCGGTGGACGCTTGCTCCGATTTCCAGACCAGCTCGATGAGATCTGCTGCGAAATGGCTCAAATCGATCGTACGACGCCCCTCGCCGACAAAGCGTCCCTCCTCGTCGACGACCGGAGTCTGATCTAGGTATCGGAGGTGCAGGACGTCTCGTGCGAACCACCTGCGTAGATCCGCGAGCTCCACGTTTTCCACGAGAGAGCTTCGATCGACGGCGGCTCGTTCAATCGTCGCCACGACTTCCTTCGCATCCATTGGAACGAACAGATACCCTATGCGACGCAGTTCCAGTGAAAGCTCGTCACGCCTGCGTGGTTCTATGGCGCCCGCGTCCGCGAGATAGGCGATCACGCCCGGAAGATCGAGACCACCTCGCAGCTTCTGCTTCGATATGGCTCGGTCTTCGATCCAGAACAGCCCTCCCTCCGGTCCTTCCTCCTTCGGGAGCGTTTCCAGCAGGCACCGCATATGGGCAGAAAGACCTGCTGCATCGTCGAGGTCACGATTGGGAGTAATCGACTTCCACTTGGAAGAAGAGAGCCGATCCGCCACGATCTTCCGCAGCGCGACCAGACGCCCCTTCACTCGGGCCTCCTCTTCAAGCCGGTCGATCGTCGTCACCAACAATTTAAGCTCGGACATGCGCATCTCGACCGGGAAACCACGAACGATGTCGTCCAAGACACCAATGCGCGCCAAAATGGCGACGACGTTCCCCGAAAGGAGGATCTTGTCCACGCGTCGCCGAGTATCCGTCTTCTCAATCTTGAATTCTTCGAAGATCGTTTCAGCACGCGTTCTTGTTAGATGACCGGCGCGGAATGCCTCGTCGACGACGTGTGCAAATGCCGCCTTGTGATCTTCGATAATTCCTTTCGGAGAAACCATGATTTCATCCGCATGGACGACTTCATCGTTGATGAGCACGGCGCGGTCCCCGCCGGTCAGCGACCGGACGGCGAGCGCGGCGGCCTGATTGAATTCCGCGATAGCGCCCGCCGCCTCCATCAGGGCTTCGGGAAGCGATTCTGGTACCTCAATGTCGAAGCAGCTTTCCAGCGGCTCCAGCAGTTCCAGACGGTCCGAAAGCAGCAGGCCGCTCAGATCAAGCCGAAGTCGTCTCCGGATCGCGCCAACCGGTTCGACGTCGCGGGCCGAAATGCCCGAACGCAACATCAGTGGGATCTTGTACGGAACCCCGTCTAACCGAGCACTAAGCGGAGAAAGGAGCAGCATTGCGAACTCCTTGCCGTCGCCGCCCATTGCCGAGACCGCCGGCAGACGCCCTTGGAGCCATTCCTCGACTCGCTGGAGCTGGTCTGCGGCAGCCTGTTTGACCATGGCGATGGCATCTTCAACTCTATCGAATTTGCGGAACATCGGTGTTCCGTCTCCACGGGAAAAGATCTTTTGCAACATCTCGTCCTGTAGCCCGGTGAGCCCCAGCTTGATGGAGACCTGGAAGATCGCTGCCGCCATCTCGTCCGTAATCTTCTCCTTCGGGACGGACTGAAGAGCGCGTCGGGCCGTATCCGGCGCGAAGTCGCGCAGCACCCACGCAAGCTTCACTGCGTTCTGAATGGCGATCGTGCCGGCCTCGATCCCAAGTTCCGCATGTTTTTTCAACTTGTCGAGATCGCCGACGCGCAGGTACGCGTTGAGAAGCTTGTCTCGTAAGAATTCGTCGTGCTCTTTTGAAAGTCGATGTTCGAGTTCGCGGATGACTTCCGCATGATTTCCAAGGGCCTCGTTTGTCATCAGTCGCAACCGGTGAAGTCGCGGATTCTCCTCCATTCCAACCGCAAGGGCTTCGTCGAGGAGCCGTTGACTACCTTCCGGATCATCGACATTAAGAGCCGCCGTAGCAGCGAGTTCCACGCCTCGATCGGTCCTGGTCGCCGCCAATCGATTGCGAAGGCTGTCGAGTTCCGCAAAGGCGTTTCGTCGTGCGAGCACCTCGGCGCCCGCGATGAGGTTTTCGATGGTCGCTCCGTCTGAGTAGAGAAAATCTACCAGCGGCATGACATCGCCAGCCTGAAGTGCGGTACGGACCGTCGCAGCGAAGTTCGAGACGCCCTCGGAGTTGACGGGAGCGAACTGATCTCGCCAGTGATCGAAGAAAAGGGACGCTTCCGGAAACTTCGGAGCAAACCGTTCAACGACGGCTAGACCCTTGTCAGGCCGGTCTGAAGCGGCCGAAAGGAGGGCGAGAACAGCCACATGGCCGGGCGAGCCTGTGCCGTTGCGCAGAATATCCCAGAGCTGCTTCTTGATATGGCCCTTCTTCAGCGGAACGCCGTATTGCATGCACCAGACGACGACAGCAGGCTCTAGCTCGTCTCGTGCTAATAGCCCTCTCGCGAACGACCGCGCCTCGGTGAAGGTTTCACGATTGAGAAGGAGCGCCGCCAGCTTCCAGACCTCGACGTTGCGCCTGAATTCGCCCTCAACGTTGGATCTAACTCGCTCGAATTCCTGCGCGGCAGCCGCGAGCTCCACTCGGGCCTCTCGTGCAGGCCGCACGAGCGCGCGGCTGATGGGATTGGGTACAGAACCGAATTGGAGATTGAGGCCACTTACCAGGGCGGACGCGAGACGGATCTGACCGAGCGCCATCCGTGCCATCGGCGAATCCGGATCCTTCGCGACGGCGGAGTTCGCAAGGCTCAAGGCGTCTCCGACCGAGCCGCCGGCGAGAAACTTGGCGATAGCTCGTAACCGCATGACGTCCGAGGAGGCGTCGTCGCCAACCATCGGAAGCAGCACTTCCAGGGCATCTTTCGGTCGATTGGATTCGATCAGAAATCCGGCGAGCGTTTCCCGCTCCTTCCTATCGGCGGGATCGGTCAGATAGGAGACGGCGGCGGCCATTCCTTCGGTCGCTCGAAGCAACATCGCCCTCGCCGTCCTGTCGGGAAGTTGCTGAAGGGTTTCCGACTGGTCGAGGAGCGCGCTGGCCTCTTTTACGTCGCCATCGGCAAGCGCGACCATGGCTGCTGCCCGCAATGCTTTGGACCGGATCTTGTTCGACGTGCCCGCCCATACGACATCGTTCCCTCTGGCGTCAGCAAGCCACTGAACGAAAGCCGAGCGACGGCCCTCCCTTAGCTCCTGGAGTGCATGCTCCAGGGTTTTCGCAGCGAGGTCGTTGAGCTGCGGAAGGTACTGCGCTTCTATCTGAGCAAAGATCCCTCCGACTATGACCGGGTTCTGTACCGCAAACGGCGCCGACGTCGTCTGGGTTGGAGCGCCTTCCGGAAGGTCTCCGGCGATCGCCTCGCGCCAATACTTGTTGAAGTATTTTTCGACCGTGGCCGGATCCCTTCGCAGCATCTCTGATAGCTCGACCGAATCCCAGATCCAGAACCGGATGCCTCTTTCGTGGAGTTCTTCCGCCAGCGCCCGCGCGGAGCCGTTCATGTCGTCGTCGTTGAATTCAACGCTTACGGCAAGTACGAAATGCTTGACGCCTTTCTTGGCCCAGTGGTCGTCCAGGTGCTTTCGAAAGTCTTCGATCCAGAGTCGGACTTCGAACGCATCGATCGCGCGATAGCATTTGCAGGACACGACGACTACCGGCCTCTGCAGTTCGTCAAATCCTTCAATGTCCGCTCCGAACTGTTTGAAACCGCTCCGCCTTTTCAATGCGACGCGACGTACGTCCTCCTTAAAGGCGTTTCTCAACAAGTCCTGACAAAGGTGCTCGAACTTGATGCTGCCGACGTCAACGATCGGCAGCAGTCGGTGGCGGGCGAGCGAGGGCTGCGAAATCGGATCGGTGGCAGGCGTGTCCTGAAGCCCATGCCACCTCGCCGACTTGGCCTGCTTCTTCTTTCTCGGGCTGGGACTGCGCACCATGACGACTTCCGGATTTCAATGAAGCGAATCCTTATGGGAACGCCGGTGTATTGGAAGAGGCATACCTGTACCGTATCGTATTGGACACAGGATTTGATGCGGCAGTTGCCATGCAGGCGCGGTCGGACCAGATTTCGCTACGGGAATTTCGGGTGCCGCTGATTGGGGTCGACTAGCCGTGACGCTATCGCGCAGCCTCAACTGACGCCACGCTTATGAGAGGGGCTGATTGAGCGGCGCATGGAACTCTACGTATAACTCGTCGGCACATCTTAGAGCCATACGCCAATCGCCGACATCTGTTTCTGTTGCCTGGACAGATGATCTGTCGGTCCAAGAAGTCCGGCCGCAGCGCGACGCGCGAGACTCATGTGCTGATCTGAATGCCCCCCCTTCGCCATGATGGATGCCAAGCCCATGCCCGGTGTTTTGGTCACGCTCGGCGTGGGCTGTGAGAAAGTCACGGTTCTCCCAAAAGCCGGCGGCTTTGGCGGAATCGGCAATCGCGTGGTGGAAGGAGGTGCCCTGTCCTCAACAGGCTTGATTTCTCCATCCTCATTTAGGCGATATCGTCTTCCCCGTACATGAGCCTGTATGGATTCATTAAGACGGTAAGCGAAGTGAATCCTTTGAGATCACTCACATTTTACCGATCCGATTACCGGCCTCGAAATATCCGGTCAGCTAAAGCGTCCCGAAAGGGGACACTCCGTATGGCCGACATCGACGCAAAGGCGCAGGCGCTTTCCGCCGCCCGAGCACGCATTCTGAAACTTCAGCAACAGATGACCGACCGCGTCCTGCAGATGGCAGCCGAAGTTGACAAGATGATGGAGATCGCCTGCCCGACCGGCGAGGACGCCGTGAACAAGAGATTCGTCCCCGGCTTGATGTTGCCCATGCGTGCGCGACTACAGGACTTCCCCGATGATTGGCACTTTGTTGGGGGCTTTGAAAAGGTAGCCGAGCAGATCGACAACGCAGTATGCTCAGGGTAGCAAAGGTGGTCGGCCTGGCAATGGTGGCGGCACTGAAAGGCCTGGAAATGGACTGGCAGAATTTGATCGGGCCGCCGCAGGGAACTTGGCGCCCAGTTATCGAAAGTCCACCTCTGTCTCCCGCCGACCACGCTGAAGAACAGAAAAACCATCGTAGCTTCACAACGGACCTGAATAGGATAATTTGATGCCAAGATTTTTTCCTGCAATCATTCTCCTTGTGTCGCTTTGGGCTGTATCCGCTGAGAGATCATCCGCAGCCATGTGGCTTGTGAGGGGGCCAGCCAATACTAGCATGGCTGCCGACCCCGCATGTAAAGTTCGCGACAACGAGCGCAGCGCGCCTGACGACCACCATCTGTGGATTGACTGCGGGATTGGCGAAAAGCATGTCACTCTTTTAATCTCTTCGGTCGCGCCTTTCGTTGCAAAGGACTTCACCTTCAAAAACGCAGTCCCGATGTTTGAGAAGATTACCGCCGGAACAGAATGGTCGGCCTTCAAGGACAAGGTTAAGTTTATAGGCGGTACATCTTTCGCAGGTTTCGAGCCTTTCGCTCAAATGAGATTGATTGGCAGGCTGTGTGACGTCGGGGAGCAATGCCCGAACCCACGGGAAAGAATCGTTGCCCTCAAGATGCTGGGAACTTCCAGGGTGACGGTTTCGCTGATTGTGATGGGAGACGTCGAGCCAAAAGACTACATTGTGCATGGGAAGCGCGTTGCAACTTACCGGTATTTCCCAGACCCCATTGCTACCATGGTTGACACATTTAACTTTGCGACGATACAAAACGCGCCATACTAGACGCAGCGCACTCGAATCCCGCGAGGCAAAAATTGCCGTGAATCTGGCCTTAAGGGTCCTGCTCAGATTGCTGCAAGCCACTGTCATTCCTCTCTAAACGCCCGAACTACCTGATCGGTAAGAGGCTTCGTAAGATAGGCGAGTGCCGTCCTCTCCCCCGTCTGAACGAAGGCTTCCACTGGCATGCCGGGCACAGGCGTAAGATCGTCAAGACGGGTCCATTCAGCGACGGGAATGGAAACTCTGAGGCGATAATAACTCTGGCCGGTCCGTTGATCGACGGTCAAGTCTGCTGCGATCTTAGTCACGTGGCCATTTAACTCCGGCGTCGTTCTCTGGCTGAAAGCGGAGAACCGCAGCGTGACATCCTGTCCAACTGCTACCTGGTCGATATCCTGAGGTGAAAGCCTAAGCTCCGGCGTCAGGGCATCATTGTTGGGCACGATCTGCGTGATCGCTTCGCCTGGTGTCACGACCGCGCCCGGCGCGTGGACAGCTAGTTCATGGACGATCCCGGCCTGCGGCGATCGGATATCGATATGCCGTAACTCATCCTCGGCTGCGATGAGCCGTTCGGAATATTCTCCAATCTCACTTTCCGCCTGGCGCAGTTGGTCCGATACCTCGGTTCTCTGATCATCATCGACCTGAATGATCTGCAGCTCGGTTTCGGCTATTCTTCCTTTTGTTTGTGCTTCGGACGCGATGAGATTTCCAAGCTCGCCGGCGAGGTCGGCAGCATCCCGCTGCAAAGCGTAGACGCGTGTTGCTGGGATGATGCCCTGATCGAGCAATGGCTGTAGGCTGGCCAACTCTTTATCAATGATGGCAATCGCCTCCCGTTTGCCTTGCTGTTGCGCCATCAGCCCCTCCGCCTCCTTTGAAAGTTGCCGAACGCGTTCGGCGAGTTGCGCCTTGCGTCCCCTCGCCGATGAACGTCGATCGTTGAACAGACGCTGTTCACCATCGAGCATCGCAGCGACTTCGGGATCTTCTTGATGCGTGAGGAGCGCCTTTGGAAAAGATATCGCGTCGCTCGCATCCCGTTCCGCCGTCAGTCGTGCGGTCCGTGCGGCCAGCTCTTTCAGCCGCTTCGAGACAATCGCCAGACTGGCGCGCGTCTGCGTGTCATCAAGATGCACGAGTATCTGGCCGGCTTCGACAATGTCGCCGTTTTTGACGAATACCTCACCAACCGTACCACCCTTCTGATGCTGGACGGGTTTTACGTAGCTGTCGACCACAAGCGTCCCGGCGGCGATGACGGCACCCTGGAGCCGGATGGTCGCCGCAAGACCGCCGAGGACGCCGACCAATAGGACGATTGCTGCCAGAGCAAACAGCGTCAAATGGCGGATGGCCCGTTCTGCCAATGGCGCGTTGCCGGATTTCATTGAGCCATTCCCTCACCTGACACCATCAACCGAACAGGAGTGGACACTGCTGTGGGCGGTGGCGTTACCTTTTTCAACACCTCGTCTTTCGGACCGAACGCCTGGGCCTGACCATTGGCGAGAATGAGAACCAAATCGACACCCGCAAGCGCGCTCGGACGATGAGCGATTACGATCGCAACGCCGCCCCGTGCCCGGACACCAAGGACAGCCCTCGTCAGCGCTGCTTCTCCCTCCGCATCGAGGTTGGAATTCGGCTCATCGAGAACGACCAAGAAAGGATTGCCGTATAGGGCTCTTGCCAACGCAATGCGCTGACGCTGGCCGCCTGAAAGCGTGGATCCTTGATCACCGATTTTGGTGTCGAAGCCATCGGGGAACTGAACGATCATGTCATAGACGCCTGCCGCCCTTGCTGCGGCAATGATCTTTTCGGAAGATGCTTCAGGCTCGAAACGAGCTATGTTTTCTGCGATCGATCCGCCAAAAAGCGAAACATCCTGGGGCAGATATCCGACATGCTCACCGAGTGCCGTTGGGTCCCATTGCGACAGCGAAGCGCCATCCAGGCGGACCGCACCCGCAAGCGGCTGCCATAGTCCGACGAGGCCACGCGCAAGCGAGGACTTTCCCGAGGCGCTGGGACCGATGACGCCGACCGCATCCCCCGCCCGCAGCTCGAAGGAGATTCCGCGCAGGATTGGGCTCTTTGAGCCGGGCGCGCAGAGGTGCAGATTCTCAACCTTCAACGCGCCCGCGGGGGCAGGCAGACATACTTCACGCTCACTGCCCGGCATAAGTTGGGAAAGCTGTACCAGGCGTGACCAACTACTTCTTGCCGCGGCGAATCCCTTCCATTGGCCGATCGCCAATTCGACGGGCGCGAGAGCGCGACTGACCAGGATGGAACTGGCGATCATGATCCCACCGGAAGCTTCCTGACGGATCACAAGCACAGCCCCTACGGCCAACACCGCAGACTGCAACATCATTCGAAGGATCTTCGAGAGTGTTCCAAGTGTACCGGTGACGTTCGATGCGCGCAGGTGGTTGCTGAGATACCGCTGATTGACTTCACGCCACCTCCCCCCAAGGCGATGGCCGAAACCCATTGCCAGGACAGCTTCGGAGTTCCGGCGGGTCGCTTCTGCAAGAGCAATTCGTTCGGATGCGATTTTCGCTGCTTCCTTCGCGGGCTCACGGGATTTTTGTTCCGCCAGGAACGTAAGCCCAACGAGCACCAGAGCACCCGCGAGAGCGGTCCATCCGATCCAGACATGGAAGAAAAAACAAAGGCCGAGATAGAACGGCATCCAGGGAATGTCGAACAAAGCGGTTGGCCCAGGACCTGATAGGAAACCTCGCACCGTATCCATGTCGCGCACCGACTGGAGCCCGTCGCCGGGTACCTGCATGCGCGATGGAAGAAGCACAAGGGAGTCGTGAACTGTCTCTCCGAAGCGCTCATCGACAGAAAGCCCGATACGCACCAGGAGCATCGAGCGAACGAGTTCGAGGACACCCTGAAAGACATACAGAGTGGCTGCGATGATGGCGAGGCCAGCCAGGGTCGGAAGACTTCGGCCGGGAATGACGCGGTCATAGACCTGCAGCATGAAGAATGAGCCGGTCAAAGCCAGGATATTGACGATGGCGCTGGTCGCCCCGATGCCTAGAACGGCCTTCTTCAGCGAGAAAAGCACCGCCACAAGAAAAACCTGTGGCGGCTTTGAGTTACCTGTCGACAAACTCGGACTCCGCTTATGCTGCCGCGACGAAGCGGAAGTCGTCCTGATGCAAATTCGTCAGAGCAATATTTTTCAGCACTATCGAACTGTCGCCGTCGTTCGTGATTAGCGTGTCAGAACCCGACTGCGCGGCGGCCGCGATCACGGATGCGAAGTCAGCGAAGATGTCACTCTCGATTTCGATGACGTCGGCCGATCCGGCGCCTGCGGAAAAATCAACGATCGTATCGTGGCCGAAATTGCCCCGGAAGATGAAGGTGTCGTCGCCCTCCGTTCCTACAAGGACGTCGTCGCTGCTGGACGGGGATGCCGGGCTGGCCGGAGCGACCATTGCGCTCGGCGAACCGATACCCATGATCGCATCGCGATCCCAGACGGTACCGTCCGCGAACTCGATCTTTTCGAAGCCCCAATAGTCGGTGTCGGCATAGTATTGCTCGTCGAGCGTGATCGTATCCCCAGTGCCGACCACTGTTAGCTTCAGGTTGATGCCGTCGCGTTCAGCAACGATGTCCGACTGGTTTAGATCGGTGAATTTCAGAACATCGATCTGATTGGCGGCATTGGCTTCATCGTCGATGTAGTCGGTACCGTCTCCCGCTGCATAAAGATAGGTGTCGCTACCATAACCGCCGAGAAGGAAATCGTTCCCGACGCCACCATCAAAAACGTCATGATTCGAGGTTCCATAGAGCGTGTCGTCACCGCTTGTGCCAACGACTGTAATCTTGTCGATGGCATTCATACCGAATTCGGTAATCGCATCGCGGTCCCAGGAACTGCCGTCGGCAAATTCGAACTTGTCGATACCCCAATAACCGGGATCCCCGAAAAGCTGGCTCTTCAGCGTAATCACGGCGCCTGTCGGCACGACCGTCAGCTCGACGTCATCTCCGTGACGAGCAGCCGCAAGATCGGATGCGTTCAAATCGTTAAAGCGCAGAACGTCCAAAGCATCGGTGAAACCGACATAGTCGTTCAGGGTGTCGCTGCCATCGCCTTGGTTATAGATATAGACGTCACCCCCCGCGCTGCCATTGATTACATCGTCGCCCTGACCTCCGAAGAAGTAGTCCTTGCCCCAGTTGCCATCAATCGTTTCATCAGAGTTGGTGCCATAGATCCAACTGGTGTCGGGTAAGTGATCCAGGGCAAGCGAAGTTCCGTCGGCGAACTCCAAGGTCTCGAGCGACCATCCCTGTGCCTCGTTATAATACTGCGTGTTGATTGTGATCACGTGACCGGTTGCATTGACGGTAATGAACAGGTCTTCCCCAGTGCGCGATATGGTCAGATCGCCGATGCTGAGATCGGTGAAGCGAAGCACGTCGGTATCGCCCAACGCAATCGCCTCGTCCGATATCGTGTCATTGCCGTCGCCAGCAGCATAGTAATAGGTATCGTTGCCTTCCAGGCCATCGAGCAAATCGTTCCCGACGCCGCCATAGAGAGAATCGTCTCCTAGGAAGCCATTGAGAACATCGTTGCCGGCCGATCCTTTGATAGTGTCATCGCCCGTCGTCCCGGTGATAGCGTCGTCACCTGCCGTCCCCGAGTAGGTCAGGGAGCCATCGGCACCAACCGAAACGCTCATGTCGCTGAACTGCAGTTTCTCGACGTTGGTGATTGTGTCCGTGAACGAGCCATCGACGACCAGGACCCGACCATCCGCCACCGAGATCGTGTAGGCGCTGAGATCGTACTCGAAGAGTGCCACGTCGGATCCGGCGCCGCCATCCATCCGATCGCTACCATTGCCGCCCTGAAGCTGATCGTCGCCGGCGAGACCAGAGATGACATCATCTCCCCCCGTACCGAGTAGCGTGTCACCCACACTTGTACCGATCGTGGGTGCAACGGTATTCGTAATATTCATAAGGACTTCGCGATTCCAGGAGGATCCGTCCGCGAATTCAATTTTCTCGAAGCCCCAATAGGCAGCATCGCTGTACCACTGTTCATCAAGTGTGATGACATCGCCGGTCGCAAGGACCGTTATATCCAGGTTGACGCCGTTGCGTGCTACGGAAATATCCGACGCATTGATATCGGTGAAGCGAAGCGTGTCGACCGCGTCGGACTCATTAGCCTCATCGTCGATGTAGTCTGTCCCATCACCCGACGTATAGACATAGACGTCCGCGCCCTGGCCACCGAGCATACGATCGTTACCCCGTCCACCGATAAAGGTGTCCGCGCCAGACGTTCCGGAGAGCGTATCGTTTCCTGCCGTTCCAGTGATCGGTCCCACCGGAGTGGCACCAATGGCCATAATGTCAGACCGGTTCCAGGAACTGCCGTCTGCGAATTCGATCTTCTCGAACCCCCAATAGCCGCTTACGTCGTACCACTGCTCATCGATGGTGATGACGTCGCCGGTCGCCAGAACGGTTATGTCCAAATTGACGCCATTGCGCGCTACGGAAATGTCCGACGCATTGATATCGGTGAAGCGAAGCGTGTCGACCGAGTTCGGTTCGGTCGCTTCATCGTCGATGTAGTCGGAACCATCGCCCGATGCATACACATAAACATCTGTTCCCCCCGCGCCATACAAACGGTCGTCGCCCAGTCCGCCATTGAACACATCGTCGCCGGAGGTACCGTTCAAAATGTCATTTCCACCCGTCCCGGTAATCTCGCCGCTTTCCGCCGCCATGATAAATGATCGGTCCCAGGAACTTCCGTCAGCAAACTCAATTCGCTCGATGCCGGCGAAGTCGGACTGGCTAGAGAATTGCTGCCAGACCGTAATTTCGTGCCCTGTGCTCAGGATTCTGACCCTGAGATCCGGGCCGGCGCGCACCAGGGCGACGTCGGATGCGTTCAGATCGGTCAGCCGAAGAACGTCGACATCGCTCACCCGGTCATCTTCCCTGTCGGTGATGTTGTCATTCCCATCGGCCGACGCGTAGATGTAGACATCGGATCCGGCCTTGCCATCCAGCCAATCGTCACCTTGTTTGCCCTGAAGTGTATCGTTTGTAGATCCGCCATTCAGAAAATCCACTGCGCTTGTTCCAATCAGCGTCTGACTAGGTTCGTTGACCGCCAGCAAGTCAGCGCGAGACAAATAGCTGCCATCGGCGAACTCGACTTTCTCGAGTCCGTAAGACCCGGCTGGATCGAACTGGTCATCGACAGTGATTATTTCGCCGGTCGCCAGAATCGTAATCTTGAGATCCAGACCGCTTCGAGCCAACGAGATACCGACTGCGTTGATATCCGCCAGCCGCAGGACATCGTTGTCTGAGGAAGAAGAGTAGAAATCGTCGATGCGATCGTTACCGTCTCCCGAGCTATAGACGTAGGTGTCGCCGCCGGAGCCTCCCCTTAGCAAGTCGTCACCCAGGCCGCCGCTGATCGTTTCGTTGAACCAAATGCCGTCCAGAGTGTCGTCTGCCGACGTTCCCACGATATTGGGAATCCGCCCAAGCTCCATGAGAGCGTCGCGGTTCCAGGAGCTTCCGTCAGCAAATTCGATCTTCTCCAAGCCATAGTAGTCGTACTGAGATGAATACTGCTGCTCGATTGTGATGACGGCATTCGTACTGATGACTCGGAGCGTAAGGGCCAAGCCGTCACGCGTAGCGACAATGTCGGCGACGTTAAGATTTGTCAGTCGAAGGACATCGACACCTCCAATATCGCTTCCTTTATCATCAAGAACATCGTTGCCGTCTCCAGAACGGTAGACATAAACGTCGCTGCCAAGTCTTCCACTCAGATGGTCATCACCGAGGCCGCCAGTGATGTTGTCGTCGTCTGTCGTTCCTTCAATCGTGTCATTACCATTGGTGCCGACGATAGGGATCGCTTCGATCGCCATGATTGTTTCACGGTCCCACGTCCCGTCAGCAAACTCGATCGACTCGAGACCGGCATTCCCCCAGGTCGTGTACCACTGATCTTTGACGGTGATGACGTCGCCCGTGCTGGTGATAGTGATCTGGAGGTTCACACCGTTATGTACGGCGACGACATCGCTCGATCTGATATTGATCAGTTTCAGGGTATCGACGTCGAACGGCCAGTCCACATCGTCGATGAGATCGCTGCCATCGCCCAGGTAGTAAAGATACGTGTCGCTACCCCTGGCGCCAACCAGCACGTCATTTCCCAGCCCGCCGTCGAAGATGTCGTCATCGTACGAGCCATTCAGGGTTTCGTCCGCACTTGTGCCAACGATCGTCGGCACATCGCCGTTGCTTTCAGGAATTGCCAGAAGTGCAGCTCTGTCCAAGAAAGTGCCGTCAGCGAAGCGAACTTCCTCCAATCCTGCACCATTCGGAGAGGCGAGGAATTGACCGGTGATCGTTAGTAGCTCTCCGCTTGCAACAACGGTTATCTGGAGGTCATTTCCGGCGCGGCTCAACGAGACATCGGTCGATTTTAGACCGAATAGCCGGAGAACGTCCGCATCGCCCGCTTGGCCGGTTTGGTCGTCGATGCTGTCGGAGCCATCGCCCGCCGCGTAAAGGTAAACGTCGGAACCGATTCCTCCGAGCAGATGATCGTTACCCTTCCCACCGTGCAGCACATCGTTCCCCGACGTGCCCTGCAAAGTGTCGTCGCCCGCTGTTCCGTTGATTAGGGGGTTTGAAATTCTCTCGTTTATTGTCGCCTTGTCCCAAACGGTACCGCTAGCGAAGACGATCGACTCGACGCCATGCCCCCCAGTTTGTGAGGTGAAATGGCCGGCGACGGTGATGGTTTCGCCTGTGCTGCTGACCGTAACCACCAAGTCGTCGCCGTTGGCCGCTAACGTGATATCGTATTCATATAGATCGGCCAGATTGAGAATATCCGTCTCCTGGGCGAAGTCAGCTTCGCCCTCGATTAGATCGTTCCCGTCACCTTTCTGGTAGATGTACGTATCATTTCCGGTGCCTCCCGCGATGACGTCGTCGCCGGAATTTCCGATTAGAGTGTCATCGTCCTCGTTACCCTCGATAAAGTCGGCTCCATCGCCGCCAGAAATTCTGTCGGAACCCTCGTTCCCAAAAAGCTGATCATCCCCCTCGTCACCGCGGATTTCGTCAGCACCGCCGCGACCGTATGCAATGTCATTGCCTGCATCCATATGGATACGCTGATCGGAATCCGGATCTGAGCCCGAAATCTCATTGTACGCCGCTTCAGCACCGCTCACAACCAAGAGACTATTGCTTGGTCCGCCGCCTTGATACCGATCGTCGGCACGAGTGCCTTCCTTTCGCCCGACAAACCCCTCCAATGTTATCCCAAGGTCACCCTGCCGGAAGTCGCGTATCGCGGCTATTGGTTCCTCAGCATAGGGATAAGCCTGCATAATAAAAACGTAAGGAATATCCACGCCGTTCTCAGAGCGAACGTAGCTCGTCAGATAGTATCCTTCGGAGTTCCCATAGTATGTTACTGTGGGCTCATGCGCACCAACGCTCGTGTCGCCAGGAAGCAGACGATACTGAGTATATTTGCCTTCGATCTTGAGGTTTTTGAGCTCCTGATAACTTCCAAAATCGGTGAACTGTTGCACGGTAACGTGCCCCACACCGTCTGTCTCAGCAATGGTGTCAATCTTAAGGAATACGGCTTCAATGTCGGCCGTCCAATCCTGCGTCTGGCCATTGGTATGGTGGATCAGGTACTCATCAAGACCCTGTCCACCGGCCAGGAGGTCCCCCACGCCGTCGTCCCACTCAGAGTGATTTTGGCTCAAATCCAGTGCCGACAGGTCAATGGGGGCGCCTTTGTTTCCGACCAAAACATCGGCGCCATCATTGCCGAAGACAAAATCGGCACCCTCTGAACCCAGTAGGGTATCGTCTTGAACACCGCCATATATATAGTCGACGGACTTCCCCCCTGTGATAAGGTCATTCCCCCCTGCGCCGACGAGTATGGAAGATACGTCCTTGTCTGATATATCTATCTCATCAAAATTAGTGGTGTATGCGTCAACAATTGCAACTTTCACTTCATTTCCGAAGCTTAGACTATCGCCGATTTTCACTCCGATTGATGCCAAAAACGCATCATCGATGGCCGCAGTGTAAGAAACTCGATCTCCAGGAGCCTTAAGCTCGGACATAATCTCGTTTTCTTTTTCGACTGCTTCGCCGGTATAATCGAATTCGGGTGTTGTCAGGTTCGGGAGGCTGCTGTCGGCAGGGTCTCTCAAATTAAGTATCGCGTGAGTCAATTCATGGGTAATCGTCCTGAGCAAACTCAATTCCAGTACATTTCCATGAGAATCTATGATATTCGTCGACTGTATCTCCGTCTGATCATAATATACTTTGTAGTTACCCCTCACGGAGCCATTTCCGAGAGCCGGATTGTAGATGAACTCCAACGTGTTTGGAATGCTCTCCAACATGTTCCTCCCTGTTGTAGAGCCGGTATAAATTATCTCTATGGCTTCCCTTATGAGCTGGCTATCCAGCGATGGGAAAGGCAGCGTGTCGAATGGGGTAAATACGAGTTTCGACAATACGGACTGCAAGCTCATTTATGACGCTCCTTGTAGCGGATCATGTGATCTAAAACACGATTGAGAGTTTCCTTGTCGTCGTCTCGTATTACGCCCATACCGACTAGGTCGGAGAACGCGTTGAGAAGACGTAGCGTCTTTTTGCAACTCGCGTCGCGGCTGCCGTTCGAAAGGCCGATCGCCACCTTGCAGCGGGCAAAGGATTCGTCGAAAGGGTTGATAGCCAGATACATCCTGGCGAAGCTGTCCGGCCTCGAATAAAGAGTATTTCCAATCAGGTTTGCGTGAGCTTCACTTTGGATTATCGATAATGACAACAATAACCACGCGAGAATTGTGAAATTAAACTTTATCATATCAATTTAAGGGGAACCCTTCCCAATACTGGTCACCAATAATGACGCGTACGCCTTGTCGCAGGGCTTGCAGCATAAGAATGCGAAATATAGCCCCCGCTGACTCGGATTGCTAAACCTGCCAGAATGTATTGCGTCGCCCACAGCTCACCATTGCAAAAGGCTCACGGGGTGTGATCTGCCGCGGTTGCAAAATTACGCTCTACTGTCTGCCGTTGTTAAACCTATAGGTTGTTTTTTTGAAATTCAAGGCGGTAGCATCACCTGTACGAGAAATATTTTCAGTTGCGGTGATGAACCTGGAAGCCCGACCATCTGACTCGTCATCAGCGTTCCAAGCTTGATTTCGCCGGCGCAACAGCAAGCGGTCGAGCGAGGAGACGGACTTTAAGGCCGATCTGAATCCGGGCCGCATTCGTGCCACTGATGTTGGTATCCGGCCTCGCCTTCGCGGCCGTAGCACCAACCGATTTTATCGAGCTTCGCGCCTACAGCTTCCCGTCGCTCACAAGCTTTCCAGGTTTCTGGAACGTCGCCGGAGTTGCCTCGACAGCTTCCGTTTTCCTCTCCCCACTGAGCGATCAGTCGGCTCGGCTCGGTAAGCCCCTTGTCCGCCTTCAAAACTTTGCTGCTCTCGGCGAGAATTTTCTTGGAGGCCGGATCCCACACGACTTCGAAGTCGGCGATCCCGGAAGACGTCTTGCCGCGTCGGACGCTGCGCGAGAACCATTCGACTGTCCCGGTGACGCGGCAGGTCACGATGCAACTCACGGTCTCGCTGCCATGCCTGATGTTGTACGCGCGGTCCGGCCAACGCTCTGCAAAGGTTTCCTTGTCCGTGAGGACATCGGTGATCGATACCTGCTTGCCGTAGAAGTCTACGCTGTCGGCATAAGCTTGGCGCATGAATGCCATCGCCTGGCTGTTCGGAAGCGACCATGCGTCATGGTACCTGGAGACGAATGCCAACGCCGCCTGGGAAGGGTCATCCGACTTCGACGTTGGGTTCGCGTCTTCGGACGGCGATGTAGTCGGAACCTGTGCCGGAGTGGAGGACGGTGTGCTTGCGACATCGGTCCCGCCTACAGCACCCGGCGTCGTGACGCCCCAGTTCGCCATCTCGCTAGAAGTGAGGTAGCGCATGTCCGAGCTCTCGACCGAAAGGCTCAACTGAAGCAACTGCGGGCTGACGCCCATCTCGGTGAGATAACCGATGATTTCCCCGGTCATCGCCTGCACGGCGGTCACCGCAGTCTTGCTATCGAGCGCGGTGTCGTCCGAAAAGGAAGCTTGGTGGACGCCGATGGACCCAGCCTCGGCCGAGCGCCGGACGCCGCCCACGAAGGCGAGAGCACAGGCTGAGGCGCACTCGGCCGACCGGATTTGCAATGTCGAGATGCCTAGCGCACGGATCATTCTTCCGATCTTCATTGCAGAGGTAACGTTTCCGCCGACCGATCGGAAGGTGATGAATGCCGGCTTGAGCTGGGCGACTTCTCCGGCGAACGCTACTGGATCGTCCGAGATCTCGAACTCACCGCTCACCACCAGAGCACGCATGTCACCGGGCAGCGTCATGCGCTCATAGGTTATGGCAGCATAGGACGGTCCCGCGAACAGGCTAGCGAGAAAGACAAATAAAAGAAGGATCCGCGGCACCAGGACTACCCCATGACGCAGTCAAACATACGCCGCTAGAAAACCCCCGCAACACTTTCACTGACATTTGGTAAATCGCCCTCGCAACCGGGCCGCCGGTGTCCCGCCAAGTGGAGGCCTGTCCGAGATCCGGATGGCCAAAAATGAGCATCTATCGAATGCTGTTACTCAGCGAGTACTCTGCCAGCAACGGATCATCTGTTCAGGCGTGTCGATATGGGCGCTCAAACTCCCGGCGGGAGAGCGCCCCGGTTTACGACCTCGGAGTCCAGCGCGCGAAGGGCGCGATCCAGGGCCTCAGGCCCACTTCTTTCGCTGATCCGCGTCCCTCCGAGTGTCGACGCTGCCAATCCAAGAAAACCCCTCGAAGGCTGGATAAAGCCGATCGAGAGTGCGGAGCAATTCCAGGAATACCGGGCCTGACGGATCAACCTCCATCCGACGCTTTCGGATAAAGGTATTACGTCAATCGAACTGCTCCTCGTGGCCGATTTGCGCCTGCACAGCGTCGCTGACATCGGGATCGTCCGCGTGATCGGGATCGGAATCGGCGCTGGCGGCATCGTTCAGCGAATTTGCCGCCTCGATCAGCGCGACAACGATCTCCCGCGTCGCCCAACCAACATCGTTCGCCGATGCGATAATTTCCTCCAACACGTTTCGGGCCACGGCCTTCGCTTCAACCAACCGATCCGCCGAGTCTTCACTGATCGGCGCCGGGAAGCGGCAGCCGACCGGTTCTATCCATGGCTCGGTCAGAAGCCGTAGTTCGTCTCGACCGATGAACTCATCGGCGCCGGCTTCGCGATCCGGGTGCGATATGGAAACGTCCATCCCCTGCGGAAGCGAGAGCGCTTGATTTGTGTTCACAATGCCTACGGGCACCTGTTGACCGCAATCGTTTATCGCAGTCCCTTCGACGAACTTCTTTTCCTCGGTCGTGGGTTGGGTCTCCTACCGAGGGCAAACTCATTGACTCACCTTCGGTTCCGGACGGACTTCGGACGGACGCCGCAAAGAAGTTTGCGAATACCCCCTTCAGGGCAGGCAATTAATATAACAGGTTCTTCGAAGTCTTGGTGGTAGACCTCCGAAGTTATCGACGAAATCCTGCGTGATGCCGCCGATGCTGGCAATTTCATCGTGGATGGTGGCTAGCGCTAGTAGTTCGCCAGGACCTTCGAACCGATTGGACCCGTCGCGCCACTCAGCCTTGAAGGAACCTTGCTTCATTCGAGGAATGTGCCATTTAAGTAGCATAAACTGGAGTTCATCAGATGAGCAACACAGCAAAGATTCGCCGCCAGGGCGGCGCGACCGTATTTAGCATTCCTCCCGCGCTTTTGAAGATGCTCGGCGTCGAAGTCGGCACAGAGTTGACCTTGGTTGTCAATAATGGGTCTCTTGTGGCGACGCCGAAGCAGGGGAAGAAAAGATACACGCTAGCTGAGCTGCTCGAAGGAGCAGATGAAATGGCTGCGCTCAATAAAGAAGCGGCCTCCTGGAATGTTAGCACGCCCGTCGGTAACGAAGTGTTCTGATGGTCTCGTCGACCTCAATCCCGTTGTAGGCAATGAAATGAGGGATGATCATCGCTGTGTCGTGATCACCCCTCGTGAATTCAATCTGGTCGGCATGTGCCTTACGGTTCCCATTACGACGGGCGCCCGCAAAACCGGTCTTGCCGTCAATATCTCAGGCCACAAAACGACCGGTGTGGCTCTCTGCAATCAGGTGAGAGCACTCGATATCCTGGAGCGGGTGAAGCAAAAGACTGCCAAGCATGTCGAAACGCTGGACGCCTCCACCATCGACGAAATTGTCGCCAGAGTGGTCAGCATGATCGACCCTGCTTAGTCGGCCAACACACGTCGCCGAGAACCATCACCTTAAATTTGCCTATCCCACCTCGAGGTGCCATGAGCCTTTAATCAGGTTTGTGGCACCTGCTCCATAATGCCGGATTATTCCCACAGACTGGCCTGGTCGACGCCGCGTCTGGCGCGGCGGGCGTGCTCCTTATAGGTCAACAACAAAGGCCACGCGGCGGGCTCGGGTATGTTGCGCTGTGTACGGAGTAGTTCCCTGCGGTCAGGGTGGTGTACCCAGCGGCCCGCTACGCCAACGAAGGTGTTGCTGCCGGCCTCGGTCTCCTGCAGGGTCTCCACGTCATACCATGTCGCCCTGCGGCGCGGTTTGGCCTTTTCGTATATCGACGCGACCAGCGCCCGGTCATCCCAGTCCCGAAAATAAAGATTGGCGTGACCGCGGACCGCCTGCAGGTCGTTGAAGGCGGCCACGTCCGAGACACGGTCGATTACGCCAAGTTCGCCAAGCTTTTTCTCTAGGCGGTAGATGGCCGGGTCGAACGACAACAGCAGGAGCTGCGGCGTCAGCGGCATGAGGAGCATGGCGCCCGGACTGCCAAGGCCAGCCCCACCCAGCACGTCCTTTTGCAGGTGGAAGCGGTTGGTGTAGACCACCGGATCATCGGACGTGAAGAATGGCACCGCCGTGCGATTGAGGATAATCCGCGTCTGTAAGTGGGCCGTGCCTCCAACGCTGTTCCTGAACGCGTCCAGAGCGAGCTGAAGGGCCATCTCGTGCGTCATAACCAGGCTTTCCAGCAGTTCCGGTGTGGCCTCGTCGGCCACCATCGCCCGTTCCGCCTCTGCTAGCCGGATTTCGCCCTCGATCCACGCTGCGCTCCGGTAGGACTGCAGCAGCATGAAGGCGTGGAGGCGTAGAATGTCTGCCTGTGTCACGGAATTGGGATCGTCGACGACGCGCCGCATGATTTCCGCGTATTCACCTTCGGGCTCCTGCAACGCCCGCTCCAGAGCGCCATCGCGCCCATAGAAATATGGTCTTGCGCACTGTCCCTTCGCCGGTGCCGATTCGATCGACCGCTCGCGGGCCATGTTGAACAGATTGATGGCTGCGCCTTCACCGTGCGCGCAGAAAGCGCGGAGATAACAACGGGGTACGAAGTGCTGGGACTTGTTGGCGGGCATGGTGGCCGGATGATGTCTCGCTTCGGCCGTAAACACAACGTGTTGTTGTTTGTCGGCGTGCGTCACCCTATCTCGCAAGCATCGCGATAAGGTTGACTAGGCCGACGGCTGTTTTCAGAAGTCTGTATCTTCCCCAAGACGGCAAGAATGAGAGCGCGAACCGGCCAAGCTGTCTTTCACTATCGGCGCTAATTAGACTGGCTTGCAACTCTTAGCCCTCACTCCATCGCCGCCCCTCCTGCCCAGAAAGTCCGATGACCTTCGGCCCCAGGTAGGTTGGTGGGACGAAGAATATGTCCGAGCGGATTTCCGCCCTGGCACATGCCCGGACGCTTTCAATAACCCGCAGGCATTCATTTATAAGCGCATCGATCGTCATCGGCCAGTTCTTAAGGTCTGCAGCCCATATGTCGGCGTCAGCGTCAACATGCGCGGTCACACGATTTCGAACTTCCAGCCGCCATTTGTCGATGTCTGGATTAACCGCTTGCTTGAGTCGGGCGAGGCAGGCCGCCCCCGCAAAGCCAGTTTGCTGCCAATGTTCGAGAACACAAAGGTCGCTCTGCCCATGTTCATTTAGAATTCCAGAACTAAAGAGCAGCTCCCAAAGCGAAAAGTAGTCGTTGACCATCATCTCCGCAAACAGCCGTTCGACCTCGCTTCCCCTGTCGACAGCCTGAAGCATGATGCGGACTTGGCGCAGGAACGTTGCCAGACCCGCGGCGCGAATCGTTACATCCTGCGCTGGATGGCCGCCTGGTACCGGCGCAATCACGCCCGCGGTCGCCAGCCCCGGATAGATATTGACCACGCGGAACCCTGACGGATCCCCCAGATTTTCGTTTTCCCGCCAGAAAAGGCGCCAGGCCGGGTCGATATTTGCGACCGCCCCCCCTGGGTACCAAAGGATCTTCGGATGGAGCGTTGAAAGGCGGCACAGCTCCTCATCAATGTCTTTGACATCGGATTCAAGAACCCCGAATGTCGTTTCGCCCATGAATTTCCATGTCTCGACGATTAGTTTGAGATCAAGGTGTAGTGCGTGCGCGCTGAAGGCATCTCGACCAATGATCAGGTGGCTCTTATCCAAATCGAGACGCAGCCTTGCGAGGAGCCTTTCTAGGGCGTCAACATTCCTTTTGTCCCTTGGAGCTAGAGATGAACGGATCTCGTTTTTTAATCGCGAGCCGAGCTGCAAAAGAGCATCTAGCTTAACAAGGGCATGACGAGCGACGATCCTCTTCTCCATTTCATGCTCAATCAGGCGAACCAATTCGCCTACAGTCAGCAGATCAGAGATTATTCGGGCAACTTTGCCAGGAAGATGTTTTGCCATTATGATTTCGATCAATGTGAGACACGTTGTTGAAATTCGAACCCTATTTGAGGGCTGGACTTCCGTCCAGGACCGCTTGGTGCAATCCGGTAGCAACCTGTTTTGTGCTGTATGCCCCCGAAGCGGACCAGATGCTTTGGGCTACACCTGGTCGGGGACTCAAAGCTCTAGTAGGTGTATCCACAGGCAGACCCGACACTCTACTCCTTGAATGCCTGGCGGCAGCTCTATACCGGCTCGGAAAGCTGGGCTATTCGGAATCTCGACGCCGTTTATTCTGGGCGGCGCGATTGGCGTCGGCTGCTTTCTCTGGTTGAGAGATGGCCCTCGGCGCAGTAACGGCGTCGCGCTGCGACGGCGTGCGAGCGTATGAAGAGCCGCGGGCGAGTCCAAGTTGCGGCTAGTGGGGCGGCGACAGGTCAGACGAAGCCCACCGACATCGACGACCGAAAGCCCGTCTCATTGTCTATCTGAAATTCCGCGTCTTCACCCCGGATCTGGTCGAGATGTTCATAGGGATCCACGATATCCCGTACCTTCGGCATTCCTCGTGGATCCGGCCTCGGAGCACCGTGATGGAATTCGTCGCCGCGACCATGCGGAGCTTGAAACGTGCTGTCCCGGCCACCGACGCTCGCCAAATCGGAAGATAGATCCGTCAGACGATGCGCCACAAGATGCACGACCTCGCCCTCGCGCTCTTGCCCTAGACGCCCACATCTGGGCCTGCTCTGATTTCCGTTCGTGAACTCATAGCACATGAACGAACTAGGGCGCCTGAGCATGTTGTGCTACCCAGCCCTACAGTCGATGCTGGCGCCTCTTGCGCACGAAGAACAGGTATTCGGGGCAGTTCTAGGCAAGACCGGACGGCTCCAACGTCTGTCTTGTAAACCGAACTAGCCAGGCGGTGGGGCATTCTGCCTGTACAGCGATCGGAGCATGTGCCGCTTCTTTTCCAGCGGTTCTAACCATTTAGTGACGATCGATGATCTACACCCACGGAGTGTTCAACTATGCCGGGCAGAAAATGTATCCTGATTGGCCAGACTTCGCCGCACACACGACACCCCGCGAGCAGACATACCTTCGCAACAAGGAAATCGGAGGAGACAGCGGCAGGAAGGGGCTGATCTTCGAGGGAAGGTACGCCGCGTTTCGCCTTGTCGAACTGGCGGCTGCCCTACTGAATGGCGACCTTGAGGCGGCCCGCGTGCACCTGAAGATTCAGGTGCGGTCTTTCGTGGATGATTTCGCGATCATATTCGACGACCAGATCGAATGGTACGAAATCAAGTCCGGGAAAGTGTACTGGGGAAAGGTGCCTGACGCGGAAGTGGAAACTGGTGTCGTCGAAAGGAAGGAGCGAACGGTAGCCGACAACTTTCGAAGCCAGGCCAGCGTCGATCAGTCGATTGGATATCCGTCGACGCTTACTCTGGTAGTTGCTGATGGGGAACTCCGGGACAAGCTCAGAAACGAACGCCGGCATCATGACCTTCCCGGTGTTGAGGTCCATTGGATACCGGACAGCCATTCGCCATCGGAAATCTGGGAGATCGAGCCTGAATTCGAGGAGTGGCTGCGCGCATTGAGTCCGCTGACGGAATCCGAGGAAGATTTCGAGGTCGTCTACGACGCCTTTCAGGGTGCGATCGCGAAGCTAAAGCCGGGCGTCGCGTTAAATTTGCTAGAATTGGGGAAACTTGCAGCAAAGCGATATCATGGAGTGCTTTCCATCGGGCGCAAAGGACGCTTGAATCCGGAAACCTGGGGCATCCTTGAGCTGTTCAAGGCGGACGTGCAGTTTGCGGTAAGCGGCACCACGCTCCATTATCAGTGGAAGGGCGATCACGGCATCGTACCGGCGGAAATCGGCACGGAAGCTGGTCGGCGCTTTGAGGCGGCGGTGAAGGCCATGCCGAACTATGATGTGCAAACGCTCATCGAGCTCCTCTGGAGGTTCAAATGGTAGGGGATACCGATATCGAGATCGAAATGGACATAGAAAGTCTGCTGCGGGAGGGGCTCGAGGATGAGGTCACGTTGTTCCGCCTCGGTGGTCACTTGGCAAATCTCCTCCTACGAAAGCTCGAATTTCCTCTCGGGGCCGTCCATGTCAGCGTCTCTGCTGTGGACGTCGACGTCATCTTCTCCGGGTTTGCAGACCAGATGCGAGAAAGCAGGGTCGCGGTCAGTGTTTCTTGCTACTGGAATAAATTTATTCCCTCGGCTCGGAAGACACTGCCAAATTTCCTTCCCGACATCGCTCCCGTCTTCCATCAATTTCACGAGAGCGACGTCGGCGCCGTTGATCATCTCGTCGCGCTGTCATCCACATCGCGAGAAGCAGCGGTAGTCGTCGAAAACCTGCGGCGGACGGCCGCCCGGTTTCGCGCTCCTTCCCAGATCGCGCTTCTTCCGACCGCGTCGGCCGACGACCTCCTCGATCTCATGAATCATGCGAACTATCGCCAGGCGCCAATTCCGTCGATCTATCTCGGAATCAACTCGGGGAACGAATGGTCCCCGAGTCTCGCAGATATGGGATGGGGCTGCGACAAGGAAGATAGTCCGCATCAATTTGGCATGCCAGAAACGCTGAAACCTCTCCTTCAGCAACAGATCTTGTCGCTGGGTCCGTGAGACGCCTAGCGGGGCGGACTGGTGAGGCCTCTCGAAAGTTCTCATCTCGGAGCCCGGCCGTCCTTCATCACTTCTCCCAGGGTTGGCGACGCGTCCATAACGATCTCCACCAGATCGTCGAGTGCGATCAGGCAGACGAACCCACTCCAGGATTCTTCTTCTTCGAGATGGCTACATGTCGTCTCTCCTCAGCGGACAGGGCGATCCTTGCTGATCCCGTACCTGTTGCCGACAATTCCGCCGACGAGAGCCAATATCAGTGCTGCCGGCACACCCGCAGCGCCGCCCATCGCGGCTACCCCGACGCCCCCGATAAGCAGGCCGAGAAAAACTCCGACCACCGCTCCAATCAGCGACCAACGCGTCTCAGCAGGGCGAGCCTTGGCCGCTGCTGCGACCTTCTGAGCACCGGATGACAGTTTCTGTTTCATAGCGTTACCTTGAAATGAGAACGACGAAGATAGCCGCGAGACCAATTCCTACGGTCATGGCGATGTTTTTTAGATGTTTTTCGATCTCTTTGACCGCCGCAGCCGACACTGGCTCGAATGGGGTTGGCGGCTGATACTCCCCATCCTCATCGATCGTTGCTGTAGGTGAGCGGGGAACGGCCACCGGCCGATAGTCAATCTGTATCCTGTCCGCCCGCGCTCTTGTCCAGGCATACAGAGTCTTCTCACCCTTCATCAGCAGGCCGTACTGTTTAGGGTGCCACGGTTCCGATAGCGTCGCATCGACTTCGTTTTCGAAAAGCTCGGCTGTGATCTGCAGCCTTCCATTTGCAATGGGTGCGGAGGTGACCGACAGCCTCTGCAGGAGCGAATTGAATTCAGCTTCATCAATGTACGCTTCGAGCTGGCTCCGACTTCTTGTCCCACCAGTCATCCTCGGGATCGCGGTAAAATATCCTGCCCGGTTCGCCGTCCATCAATCCCTCCTCGGGAACGGTCGTCGAGGACATGCCCGAGAACTTTACGCCATCCATGGAGGACGCCTGAGTCTTGCCACCAACAATGCCTTTTCGCAGTGGCTTGATTTGGATCTCGATTTCTTGGAACCCCCCCACCTCCCCCTCGGGCACTCGGAAAACGGTAATCGTGTCGATGGTCGTGCCGCGGGCATTCAGCGTGGTCGCGAGCTTGAAGTTGGGCGTCTCCGGAGTCTTCTCGACGAAATCCTTATCCTGCCATTCGGCGGCATGAGTGATTTCGATGCAGTCGAGATCCAAGTGGACCGTCTGCGGGACACGGGTTGAAATGAACGGCCTGCCATCGTTCTTCGCGCTCGCGTGGTGCAGCGTGAAGTGATTGACGAGTGTAGCACCCTCAAGCTTGTGATATCGCATTCAGTCCCCCAGAATGGTTCTTACAGTTCCACAATTGCAGAATTGGCTCTTATCCTGAGCACAACGTTCGCGATTGAAGCGACACACGCTGCTGCAACACCGAACGCGATGATGGGCGTAGCCGGGTAGACCACGAAATAGGCGCCAGGAAACTGGCCCATGCCGGAGTAGTTGAAATATCCTGAAACTGCGATGACAGCGCAGAATGTGAGCCAGCCGCAGAAGAGGTATCTGACAAACACCGACCGGTCCATTGTCGCGGCGATCATGCCAAAGATGACCGTTCCTACGATCGCGGCAACGAGCATATCGAGCCAAGGCTCCGGGTAGACAATGACGGCGGGTATCTTATGGCAGGTCGATGGGTCGAATTGCATGAACTTCGAATAAGGAGCGCATTGGGTTCCAGGAGGCGTGTAATTTGCACGTCCGTAAGCGTAAGACACTAACATTGCGACCGCCGCCAAGCCTGTCGATTGCAACAGTATCAGCCGTTCTCCCATCTTCGAGAGATACTGCCCAGCTTTATCCAGAAATGTTGCCGCAAGTTGTTTGATGTCCATCTTCCCGCCCCGATAGATAGTCGACGGACACTATCTGCGGTCGCAATCCGCGACAAGCTGATTTCCGCCGCCGTTTGCGCCGTGCCCCGCCAGCGCACACCATTCTCGTAGGCACCGTTTACGGGTTGTGGTGAGCGTGGCCGTATCCTTGAATATTGGACTTGGCGAAACGCATCGGATGGGACGACGCCATCGAGCCCGAAGCAGCCTAATTCACCTCGCGACCCCGATCCGCCGTCAGCACAACACTGGCGGGGATTTGCTTTGCGCGGCGCCGATCGGTGAGCTACGCCTGTGCTTAGAGGAGCACACAGTGTCTGCAACGGCCCGCGACGACCCTGGACCGCGTTATGCTCATGACGCCTGAGAACATACATCTCAACGCTTTTATGTACGAACCGGTATTGGATATGTCGGATGAGCACCTGCGCAAGCTGTATGTCGACGTGAAGGCCTTGACGTAGCCGAGCCCTGCGCCCCTGGCCGGACTGGGGGTTCTATCCAGCGGGCGATATAATCACCTCCATGACCTTCTTGCTATGCCCTCCGCCGGCAATTGAATAAGTGCAGTCGACCTCTTCAATGAGGGCTGCGCGACGCGGCTGATGTGGCGACTGTTTATGAGCTGGCGTAATCGCTCGGGCTGGCTTTGAAGTCCCTACAGCTTGCCTGAAGTCGGCAAGGAATTGTTCAAGCTTCAGGAGCATTTAGTTGAGCCGGTAGGTTGTCACCCTTCTGCTCCTCACCTACTTCGCCGGCCGCTTTGGAGAAAGGGTTCTGCACAGCAGGTTCTCCAATCTTTTTCTGGGATGAGGCAAGTGCGAAGGTCCGTGTCTCGGACCAGCGCAATAGCGATACGTTTGCCTAAAATTGATGCGTGGACGCTTCCGGAAGACTCAGTCGCGGAAGAATTTCTCGAAAGACTGGAAGATTTCTCGGACATCCAGCCCGATGTCATCCATCGTCATTTCCTCAATCACACGCGTCTCTGTCAAGTTGACCCCGAAGATGTCTTGGACCTGCTTGGCGAGCCCCGAGAACGCTTCTTTCCCCCCGACGACGGTCCGGCGGTACTCCTGACTCGCCCAGTTCTTGCGGAACCGCGCCGCTTCGAGCTGGTAGACGCTATGCATATTTGAGGCAGGTTTCCTCTTCATCTCCTCCTGAACCCCCGCGATCACGATATTCGACGACGTTTGCTCCTCAAGTCCCTCGAGTATGTTGCTAAAGATCGCTTCCACCTCCTCCTGCCAACCGACGGGGAGCTGTTTGCGGGTGTACTTGGAGATCACTTTCTTGATGGCCTCCGGAACGAGAAGTATGTTTTCGATCTCCTTGAACGGCAGGACGTGACATAGGACGTCGTTCCCGTTCAGTTTTCCGATGAAGTCCTTGACCTCGTGATCCGTCCTATAGTCTCGGTCGAACAACGACGCGACCTTCACGTCGAACTCAAAGAATTCTTTGAAGACCCATGCCGAGGTCGACACCCTGCTCCAGTTTGCAAAACCTTCCGTCTTCATTAGCGTTACCGACGAGTCGGCTAGGAAGTCGGAACCGCCTGCAAGCTTTCCGATCTTTCCGAGAAGCCGTGCGTCCTTGCCTTCCACATAGAGAACTTTCTTGGTGCGAGCCAAGCGTGCAAACTGCGCATTCTCAGAACTACCGATCGCGTCGTAAACAGATCCAAAACCTTCTTCACTCTTGATGCGTTTTGCTGATCTGGCGCCGGGCCTCAAGACTAAGACGTCTCCGGGATCGACGTCGTTGATGATCTCTGTCGAGTGGGTGGCAAGGAGAAATTGGCCTACGCGTTGAGACACGATCCTGAGAAGGCGATGCTGCAAGTCGGGGTGCAGATAGACGTCCGGCTCGTCGAGGACCAGCACTGAGTTCTTTCCCGCGGTCCGGAGGTGCATCATCGTCTGCATCCAGACCTGAAAGCCGAAACCTGCCCACTGAACCTCCCTTACCTTCTTACCCTCACGGAAATACATCCTCACGATGGTTTTGCCGCCATCGTTCCCTTCGAGGACGGGCTTCTGTATTCGAACGCCGGGCCATCCAAGTTCCACTAGGTCGGCAAAGTCTTCGAATGCATTGTCGTCCTGGCGGTACCAGAAGGTGCGAAAGCTTCGACTGGCCAGCCGACCGAAGCGGTTCCGGTCGACGGTAGTCTCGGTGACGAGTTCCTCGTTCTGTTCCAGGGGACTGAGAGTCGGTACGACGACGATATCAAGGGGGAACGCCTTGCGAAGGTGCGCGGCTGATCGCTGCACGCGCATGTCTGAAACTAGCCAGCATTCCACGTCGGCGTGCGGAGCAACCTTCATCTTCAAGGTCGATCCGTTGGCGATCTTGATTTGGATCCGCGCCGGCCCTTCGCCGAAATCATGCACGCAGTAACGCAGGTCAGTCTGTATCACGCTGGGCGGCACCATGTATGTCGGGCAGACACCATCACCTGTCTGATCTTTTAAATCGGGTGCGAACCTTTTTGCATACCGAAGAACGTCGAAAGTGATACGCAGCGCATCGAGAGCGGTCGATTTACCGATATTGTTTGGCCCGACGAGTACATTCCGGTCTCGCAAGGAGATGCCAAAGTGCGGATAGGTCTTGAAATCGAAGAATTCGAGATTTTTAATCTGCATAGAGGAGCGCCAACTGGGATCTTTCAATCGTTATACGGGTGATTCTTCCAGAAATGCACTACCTGTTATTGTCTTCGATTAGAGCTTGAAGTCATCAAAGCCGAGGAAGTCACTGCTGCGCAGAGTGCCGAAGTATGTCCCATCCGGCATCATGCTGCCATCCGGCTGGCTACCGAAGTCAAGCACGGGCACGCCGTCGAAAAAGCTGCTTTCCGATGACGGCAGGCGAGCGATTCCTTGGAATTCGAGCAGTTCGCGTTCATCTCCAAACAGGGTTGCTTGCAGACGTCGCAGCGTCGAAACTTCGATCCCTGAACCAATGAAATCGAAGGCTCCCAATGGATCCCATGACGGAACCGCGGCGACCTCGAATTCACCCACCCGGAAAACCGGCAATTGCGCCAACCGTGGCGTCCGATCTGCTACGTTCAGCAGCAGCGTTGCGCTATCCCTAAGACCCATGACATCGAGCCATGCAGCGTAGTTTCGCCGTCGGACCCAGGATTTCTCCAGCGGGGTCGGATCGTCACCGCCCTGCCCAGGCGGATCGACAAAGATCAAGGCGGAGTCCTCAAGCTGGCTGATACCCCGAATGCATGTCAGCGTTGCGAACCCTTTGGTTGCCGGCGGCGAGATCATACCCAGCCAAGGCTTCACTTGCCTCTCTAAAGCCAACTTTAGAATAGATTTCACCTTGGTCGGATCGTTCGTTTCGACCGAAAACGATCCCTTCGACTCTAGGATCATTCGGGTTCCGGCCCCGGTCTCGAAAATGAAGTCGGCCGCGCTGGCGTTATTAGGAACAGCAGGATCCGAGGCTAGATGACCGGCAAAAATATACCCGTACTTGTTCGCGAAAAGTAACGATATGCCCTGCGCGATTCTTCCATTGTAGCTCGTCAACGCGAAGTCATTCAGCACCCCGGCGATATTATCGACAACTCGGAGGTTTTCGCTCTTTGTGTCGATGAGGTCGGCGGACTGAAGAAGAAACGCAAGGCCAGGAAGTAAAGGGTTTTTCAGGTTGAGGAAATCCGCTTTCGCGATCGCATGAGCGAGCTGCCATCCGGAAAAAGTCAGCCGCTGCCATTCTTTCGCGTAGTCACTCCACATTGGACCGTTCGGCAACCGGGGCAACATTATGTGCGCTTCATCCCATTCCCAAACTTGAACGCTCTTGTTGCCAAGTAGCGCAGCCAGTCTGAAAAGGCCGCCAATCATGGAGCGCTCCGGATACGATTGAAAATTGCTTCTCCCTATCCGACTCGCGTCTACAGATCGAGCGCGATCTGTATATTCGGGCGGACGCCGAGCCTTGGAGGCGCCGCATCGTGAACTTGGGGGCCTCGCGGCGCTTCGCTCGAGCACCATGAGAGTGTGGCGGTCTATTTTTCCGCTTCTCGAAGTTCCTCGATCCGCACCCCTTCGCAGACCAGTAGCTTGTCGAAAAGTCGGCGTTCAAAATTGCCACGATCCGCAAGCTTTTCGCCATTTCGGGTAGGCACCAGTTCTCCTTCGACGAGAAGACAACATTAGCAATTGCGCAATACAATTCGTCGGGTCGAAGGAACGCCCAAACAGACCACGCCATCGTAGCCCGGTCTTGATCGCCGGGCGGAGGAGTGAACCGTAGTGGGCAAGTATCAGTGACTAGGCTGCGACAACGCCCATTTGTTCGGTTGTTCGTAAATCTCCTTACGACGACGGTTCGGGAACTTGAACTCCAGCGGAACGACCTTCATTTCACGAAAAGCGGTCGGACATCGTCAATTTCGTTACATGCGATGCGGTCCCCACCATTTCTTCGGAGAGGCTTGTTCGGCACCATGTTGACGGTGTCCGTCGACGGGCGCGAAGCGATTGTTCTTCGCGGCGCTCGACACCGCGATGCGTCGGCATTCGCAAAGGAACTGGAGGCGTCATGGGTCGCCGTCAACATCGATGCCCTGACCGGGGAGGCTGACCGCTTCGCCCGACTACATCGAGCCATATCTGACCTGTCTCGCCCTGTCCGATATCCCGCAGCATGCGAAATTGAATCTCTGCTGCGGGATGCCAGATCCTTCCACGGGAGCATTCTATCGAAATTGCGGCCGGAAGCGCTCGGCGCCGAAGCGGCGCAACTTATTACGGATGTGAAGCGCTTCATCGACGATCCCAGGACCGCGCGAAACGCCGCTATCGCTACCTTCGTGTCAAGTGAACTGGAACGCAGCAGAGACTTCTTCGAAACTATCGAGAGCAAACCCCTTACGCCCGAACAGAGGCTCTCGGTCGTGGTCGACGAGGATGCTACTCTGGTTCTAGCGGGCGCCGGTTCCGGAAAGACGAGCGTGATAACCGCCAAGGCCTCCTATCTCGCAAAGGCCGGCATCCGCCAGCCTGAGGAAATCCTGCTACTGGCGTTTGCGAAGAACGCCGCCGAGGAGATGTCGGAGCGCGTCGAGGCGCGATCTGGGGTACCGTTGGTGGCCCGGACTTTCCACGCGCTCGCGTACGACATCATCGGAGAGGTCGAAGGATCGAAGCCTGCTCTTGCCAATCACGCCACCGACGATGCTGCCTTCATCGACACCATCAAACAGATTCTGAAGGATCTGGTGCGGACCCATCCCGAGGTCGCCAAAGCGATCATCAGATGGTTCGCCCACTTCCTGGCAGAGACCAAGACAGAGTGGGATTTCAAGACCAAGCACGACTACTACACCCACATCGAGAAGCAGGATCTGCGTACCCTTCAGGGTGAAAAGGTCAAAAGCTACGAAGAGCTGCAGATCGCGAATTGGCTATACGAGAACGGCGTCGAATACGAATACGAACCACTTTACGAATATAAGGTTTCCGGCGGTGGATTCCGGGATTATTGTCCCGACTTTCGTCTCACTGAGAGCGGCGTCTACCTTGAGCACTTTGGCGTGAGACGCCAGACGGCGTCCGACGGCGTTGAACGGCTGATTACGGCGCCCTTCGTCGATCGCGATAAGTATCTCGCCGGCATGGACTGGAAGCGCGAGATCCATACTACGCACGAGACGACACTCATCGAGACGTACAGCTACGAGCGGCAGGAGGGACGCCTGCTGACCGCCTTGGCGGAGAAGCTCCAGAACCATGTGACTCTCAAGCCCCGCCCAGTCGAGGAGATCTTCGACCGCGTCGTCGAACTGAAGCAGGTCGACACCTTCTCGCAGTTGCTCGGCACTTTCCTTCGTAAGTACAAGAGCGGCGGCTACGCGATTGCCGGCTGCGCAGCCAAAGCGGAGAGGTTAAAGCAGGGCGCTCGCGCGCAAGCTTTCCTTTCGGTCTTCGCGCCGGTGTTCGATGAATACGAGACGCGCTTGAAGGGGCGCATCGATTTCGAGGACATGATCCTGAAGGCTGCGCAATATACGGAGGCCCACCAATATCAAAGCCCGTTCCGTCACATCCTGGTCGACGAATTCCAGGACATCTCGCAGAGCCGGGCTAGACTGGTAAAGGCCTTGAAGGCCCAACATCCGGACGTCCGCATCTTCGCCGTCGGTGACGACTGGCAGTCGATCTTCCGTTTTGCGGGATCCGACATCCATCTGATGCGCAATTTCGGCGACGAGTTCGGTGGAAGCTTCGACGGAGAGACCGGCGTGCATCGCACTGTCGATCTAGGACGCACCTTCCGGTCCGTAGACCAGATTGCGTTCGCAGCAAGGACCTTCGTCCTCAAGAACCCGGCGCAAATCGAGAAGCAGATCATTCCCGCTGGGACGGCGGCTGAACCCTCGATCAAGATAGTTGCGGCAGCAGCGGGTGACGATGGGCGGAGGCTCTTCGAGATCCTTGCCTCGATTTCAACCGGCTGCGGCGTCGGGGACACGGCCAGCGTACTGCTGCTAGGGCGCTATAGGTTTCTCGAACCCGACATGCGGGATGTTCAGCAACGCTTTCCGCAATTGCGTATCAGCTTCAAGACGATCCATGCCTCGAAAGGACTCGAAGCCGACCACGTTGTTCTTCTGAAGGCCGACAGCGGCCGCTTGGGCTTTCCTTCAGAGACCGTGGACGACGCCCTGCTCTCCCTCGTCTCGCCCGAAGAGGAGTCTTTCGAGAATGCTGAGGAGCGGCGGGTGATGTACGTCGCGATGACGCGGGCGCGCCGGACCCTGACCATCCTTACCTCAGTTTCGCGTCCTTCGTCATTCGTAACCGAATTGCGAAACGACCCCGCGTATGGCGTTGGGGCGGCGTCGTCGGGACCCGAGAAGACGCAAGAGTGCGGAGAGTGCGGTGGACGGTTGCTTATCGCGCGGGGTCGAGATGATCGAATATGGTATCGTTGCGAGCATGTGCAGCACTGCGACAACGTGCTTCCAGCATGCCAAGCCTGCGGGACCTCCCTGCCCCGGCCGAAAGACGGGTCACAGGAGGTTTCATGTGGATGTGGGGCGAATGCGCCGAAATGCCCGCAATGCAAGGACGGCTGGTTCGTGGAGCGAAGCGGCCGGTATGGTCCATTCCTGAGTTGCATCCGTTATCCATCGTGTGACGGAAAGGCTAGGAGCAACACACTAAAGCAAAACAGAAGTTCGTCGGTGCACTCAACGTAATCTTCGAGGAGGCCGTTCGGACTTCGAGTTTCCCGCTGCAAGGTTCATTCGGAACATCGCATCGGCGATGGAAAGAGCGATACAGACGATCGTGGTCCCGAAGCCTACAAGGCCGCTTTGGTCGATAGCGGAAAACCGGATCCGCAGTGGCGAGGCCGCGCGCATGATGCTTCTCAATTGTGGCCTGGCTGATGGACCGACCTACAAACCTCACGACGCATCTCGGTTAGTAGATGGATGTCGTGCGAGATCGCGAGGGGGAATCACGGACGATCACGGAGCACCCGCTCTTAACCCTCTGTAAAGTTGTGAGCAAGCAACACGGCCCGATTGAAGAGTGTGGCGCGCAGCCCTGCTAACCTGTATGAAAAGGCTATAGAACTCAAGGTCTTGCTATGAACATCGACGAATACGAACGCTCATACTTCGGCCGGTATCAATCCTTTGCAGAGACCGTGCGTCACCTACTCGAGAGCGCTATCGCGGCAGCGGGCGACCTACCTCGGCCACAGTCCATCCAAGCGCGTGCGAAAACGCCGGCAAGCCTTCGAAAGCGCCTGGAAGAGACCGGCAGCCTGGAAGCTGCCGACGTCGCGTCCATCCGACGCGATCTCGCAGGGGTCCGGCTGATCTTCTACACGAACAACGACGTGAATCGTTTCACGAACTCGAGCGTCGTCTTCGACAACTTCGACGTTGATCGCAAGGCGACCAAGGTTCATCACCCCGTGCAGGAAAACGGCGAGGTACGTTATCAGGCGATCCACTATACGGTCTCGTTGAATGCGGCGCGCGCCGAACTTCCCGAGTACCGGATGTTTGCCGGAATGCGCTGCGAGATCCAGATACAGACCATCCTGATCCACGCCTGGGCGGAGACGTCGCACGACATCGTCTACAAGGCCGACAACCGCGAAGGATTCGGCAACGAAGCGCTTCAGCAGATCAGGAAGCGCTTCAATCGGATCATGGACAAGTATCTCGTTCCTGCTGGCTACGAGTTCCAACGCGTCCAACAGGACTACGAGCGGCTTGTCGCCGGAAAGCAGCTATTCGATCAGGACGTGCTCGAATCCCTGAAGACGGCCGAGGACAACAATCGACGTTACGAACTCGTCCAATCCCTCTCCGACGATCTCCTTCCTTTGTACGACGACACAACTTCGATCTTCCCTGAGATCCTGGACGTGCTCGTCGACGCGACAGAAGAAGCCCGGACAACCCCGCCAAAGGCCCTCGAAACGCCGTTTGCTTCGTTCGAGGGCTACGATAGCCAACAGATTATCGACAAGGTGATCGACCTCATCGATCAGTACAAGTACGCCTCCGTCGAAAACTCCTTTCTCGCATTGAAGCGTATCTTTCCTCGGGAAACCGATGAGCGACGCCGGACGCGGATCGTCGAAATCGTCGGACGGCTGGCTGGATATCACCTCGGAGCCTGGGAGCAGGTCGGCCCCGGAATTCAATATCGCCTCGCCGACGTCGTCGGCGAACCGAACGCCGTCGCCACGGATGTCCGGCCCCTAGTCGTAGAGGTGTGGAAAAGCCTTCTCGATGGCGAGGCCACTTCGACGACGTGGTCGGCGGATTCCGTGTCGCTGAACTCGGGCGAAGTGCCCGTGGCCCAGGTGCGCGAACTCAGACAACGAGCCTTGTCCGCGCTCTTCACTCTCTTCGACAGCGCCGAGAACGACCGTGATCGACGAGAAGTCTTCCATGCGTTGCAGAATGCCACCCGATCGGGCTGGAACGGACCCAGCGCGGAATTCGTGCAGCAAAGTCTGGCCGACAATCTCAGGATTGCCGAATTCTTCGCGGGCCGGGCCGATCATCTGTCGTACGAGCTTCGGGAAACCATAGAGCACGCCGCGCTCTACGACTTCTATCGCGCGTCCGAACTGCTGGCAGCCGAGGCTGACCCTTTCGAATGCCAAACACAGGCTGCCGCGTTAAAGAGCGCCATCCTTGTGTTGCGGGACCGTTTCAACGCGGACCAAACCTACGAACGATACAAGGTGCTCGTGGGCTTCGAAGGCGTCATGCCATGGCAATGGGACGATCGCGAATATGATCACGAGCGCGTCGAGACCTATAGGGACGAGCAACTGGAGTTGATGCTGGCAGAAGCCGGTCCGAAGACGCAGACCGACTGGCTCGCGTTCCTCGAGCGCTGCGCGGCAACTAGGTCGAACGACGGCGCGACGTTCCCCAGACTGGTTGCCTTTCTTGACCGCCTGTCGCAACGGTCGCCGGGCATCTCTGGTTTCATGCTGGACAACTGCAACGGTGATTTGTTGCGATTCCTTGCACCGTTCCTCAACGGACTGTTCAAGGCGGATGATCAAACGGTCTACCGACGAATCCTTGAGCGCTTCCTATCAGAGCGCGGGCAGCTCTGGTCTTTAGCTGCGCACTGGAGCAGTTCCAAGCCGGACGATATCGACACGCTGACGCGTCTGCTGCACCGAGCTATCGCGGAGGACGATCGGGCTGCCATCGCCGAATGCATGCTTTTCGCCATGCGGAACTTCCCCGATGGCACGCCCTCCCACGACGATTTCTTCCGTCCTGCGATGCGCCATCTCATCGCCGCGAGCGATCCTCGGTGGGTGAGGATCTCGTTCATGCCGCACAGGACGCGGTTCTTCCAAGAACTCGAACGAGGCGATGCAGAACTGATCCTCGACAACCTCCTCGAGTCCCCGGAAGTGACACATGAAGTCGACCGCGTCCTCTCCTATGTGGGGGAGACGCATTTGGATTGCGTGTGGGACTACCTTGGTCGTCGGCTCGACCACCCGAAGGAGGGAATAGAGGGATCGCGATACCAGGCGGCTCCTCACCGCCTTAATCGCCTTGTCGTCACACTCTCTTCCGACGCGGCACTCGCAGTCGCCAAGGTCCGAGGGTGGTTCGGCAAGAGATCCACCTTGTTCAGCTACTATGGCGGCCGGGTGCTAAAGGCCGCTTTTCCCAATGTGACGGAAGCATTCGCGGCGGCTCTCTTGTCCGAGGTCGCGAAGGGGCGACCCGAGGATGCGAAGTTCGTCGTCGCCGTGATGCAGAACTACCGCGGGGAAGCAGAGACCCATGAGGTGCTGAAGGAACTGCTCCGAAAGTTCCCGAACGACGAGGACGTCGAGGACGGCGTCGCGAGAAGCATTCGAAACAACGGAGTGGTCCACGGAGAGTTCGGTTTCGTTGAAAGTTTCAGGAACAAGAAGGCTCTTCTCGAACCCTGGCTGTCGGAGGATGAGACTGTCGCGCGGTTCGCCAGGCAGCAGTTGGCGGAGATGGACCGCCAAATTCTTTCCGAAAAGCGCCAGGCTGACGCGAGAAGGGCGTTGCGAGAGATCGAATATGCCGACGATGACGAGGACTGAACGGTGGCGAGCATGACCCCTCAAGGGGAGGAACTTGACCGGATCGGCGACCTCGGCGAAGGCGAATTCAGGACCCTGTGCAGAAAGGCGAGGCTTCATTGCAGCAAGGTCGATCCCGATCGGACAGGGAAGGACTTCGTCGTCGAATTTCAGCTTGCGAAACCCGGCGGCTTTGTCTCGCTCGACAGGCGTCCTCCTCCCATCCAGATCGTCGTCCAGGTAAAGACGATTCTTGCGAAAAATTGCACGGCCCGGCTGTCCTTGTCGGTCGCCGAACGCCTCGCAAAGGACACCCGGCCGGCCGCCATCGCCATATTGCGGATCGACGAGCAAGACGAGATCGTCGATCTCCACCTTGTCCACCTGATCGACGGGCCGCTTGGTCGCATTCTCAAGGCGCTCCGCCAGGCCTCGAAGTTGGGTGCTCCGCGGCTGCACGAGCGAACGATTTCCTTCAAGCTAGATCCTAGCGACCGCGTTCAGCGCAAGGCGCCGGACGTGTACGCTGCCTTCGCGGAATTCGCAGGAGGCGGCATGCTCGCCTACGCTGCCGAAAAGCGACGGCAACTGGAAGAGCTCGGATTCGAATCCAATCGCTATAGTATGAAGTTCTCGCTACCACATGCTCCTGACGACATCGCCGAGACCCTGCTTGGGCTGAAGCCACTGGAGGTCAGCGACGTCGCCATTACCGAGCGTCGTTTCAACATCGACCTGCCCTGGGATACGGTCAAAAACGCTACCATCGAGTTTCTGCCAACCGCTCACTTCACAGGTTCGACGGTGATCCAAAACTTCGCCGCCGACGAACCGGGTCGGGTGGTTCTTCAGTCCGACTTCACGGTCGTGCCCGAGAACTTATTCGAAGGAGTGCCGCCGGCCCTCATGGCACGGACGCTGTACGGCGATTTCGTGATCAGGTCGAAGACCTGGGTCTTTACGCAGGCTGAGGAATACGGCCCCGGAACCCGGCATACGCTCAGGGACTGGATAGGATTCGTCGAACTGGGTCTGATCCTTGGAAAGTCCGAGTTCTCGCTGATGTTCGCCACGGACGGCGCGCCCGGCACGATACAGTTCGATGTTTCGGACACCGACATGGTGTTCGACACCAGACAGGAAAGACGGTTTCTCAAGATCCTCGAGCGTCTGCGAACGATCTCCGTCGCAGCCAGATGGATCGATAGGAGCTTCACCCTTTCCGAACTCCTGTTCCAAGGCAAGGCCATCGGGCTGATCGCCGGGATGCTGAAGGATGTCAACGCGACCTTCCAATGCCGAAGCACGGGAGACGTGACCCCCGACCTGCCCGGCGACCGGGGAGCACTTGTCTGCCCGGTTAACGTTCTGGGAAACTGGATCGGATTCTTCGTACCCATAGAGGTAAGCGCGGTTGCAGACCATGACGGCATCCTGTGGACGGGAAAGCAGACCGTCAAAGCCTTCGTCGAGTGCCTGGACGCCGACGACGTGCAAGGCTCGTTCGAAGCCTTCCGCCGCAAGTACTGCGAACTGCGCGAAGTATCCCTGGCGTTCGTTCAAAAACCCGGCGACTTCCTGACCGGCGAAACGAACTTGATGGACCTCCGCGCCGCGGCGACGTCGGTATAACGGGGGCGGAATCGTCAACATCTGGAACGGCGATCCTTGCCGTCCCAGACGCGCGGAGGAGGAGCAGATGGCACGGGTCGGCTACGATAGCCTGGAAGGCATTCTGAGAGTGACAAATGCTGGCGAAAAGGAGCCGGATAAGTTCGTAGTTGACGTGCTGACCTATCACGCGGCGCTCGAAATCGAGATGGACCAGCTCCTCGCGAGACTTCTACCGAGGGCGGAGTGCCTCAGGGCCGGTGGTATAGGATTCAAGCAGAAAATCTCGATCATCAATGCAGCGTGGCCGGGACTCCAGGAGGCCGGGGACCTGCTGGTTGATGTTCTTTTCAGGTTCAACGACCTGCGCAATGCAGTTGCACATGCGGATCAAAGACGGGGCGTCGAGGCCATTTTCGGCGGTCTTGTAGCAGCATGCGCCCGGATCAATCCCGACCAAGGAGCTGACCCCTCCCCATACGACATCGCCGTGAGCGTTTGCGGTTTCATGGGCGACGATGCCGGCGCCCAACGGGTGTTGCGGATGCTCGACAATCTCGACGACGTCATCAACCGGCGACTACCGCGTAGCTTGGGAACATTCCGGGACGAGGACGACTAGCTCACCAAGCGGCGAGCTCGTGCTTCCTGGCAATTTCCGCCGTCGTCTTCTCGATGCCGGGGTATATCGTGCTCGACTTGATATTGAGCTTGGCGAGGTCCTGTAGGATCGCGCCCTTATTCCTAATCGTCATGCGCTGCACGTTAAAAGAGCTGTAGCCGGTCTCGGGCAGAACTGAATCCTTCCCAAACAGCAGGAAGGCGCCGGATTGAGACGTGATCCGTTCGTTCGTGCTGCGCCCTCGGACGAACATGATTCTCTCGAGGTCCGTCGACTCGATCCGGGCCTCGAAATACGGCTTCTCCCGTCGGATGAAATGCAGGAGCTTCTTGCACTCGTCGCTCTTGTTGAATGTAAGCTCTGTTTGCCTCGCACATTGACCAGGTACAGTCGGCCGATTCGAACGCTACCGCCGTGACAATCATGGCAAGAAAGCGCCCAAAGAAGACGTTGACCTAGTTGCGCAAATCTCTTCTAGGTTCCAGTCGACGTGTTATGCGATGCGTCTGTCGTGAGGACTTCAGCCGGGGCCGAATTTTACCATGGTGCACTTGGATGCCTACGGGCGAGCAGTTGATGTTAGCGTGTGGTTTGATACGGCCAAGAAGACGGGATCGCCGCCTGACTGGTCGAAGATGAATGACGTGCTTTACCACCAAGGAGATATCGATACGGCCTCATATGCAGTTGTGCCTTTAGTCGTTCCGTATCTGACCGACAAAGAGAGTAGCTGGGAGCCATTTGCTTTAATCGCGGCGATTGAGGAGGCGCGACTGCTGGGCAGAGCACCTGCGATCCCCGCCGAACTTAAAGAGGTTTACCATGATGCTATCGCCTCAAGCATCGATCACGCTTTACGGGCATTTCCTCACGCTTCGGACGCCCTATTAGTCAGAAGCATAATTGCGGTTCTCTCGGTAGCTAAAGGCCAGGTCGCTATCGCAACTTTCGCTCTTTTGGACCAATCGGAGCAGGCGGAACTGCTATCTCTTTAACATCTGGGATAGCGGACTTCAGCCGTGGGTGTTCCGAGTAATTCCACGGCAGGAGTTCTCCTATTCGGCTCTGCTTATGGCCGTTGACGATGGCGGTCAGGGTGCGGGTTAGGTAGGCGATCACAGATCACGGTGGCGACGACAACGTGGGGGCGGAACACCGCTTACGAAATACTCCCATCAGGATCTTCTTCACAGTGGCTTGTGCTGCCTCGGCCGCAGCGCTCTCCGCACCTTGCCGCGAGCTTTATGCCGTTTCAAAAGTTGACTGTAGATCGTTTACTGGTTCAATTCCAAAGATGACGAGATGTAGGCCAGTGGCGGGAAGAGCCTCACTGTGGACCACATAAAACGCATGACGAGTGCGCTGGCGTAGCTGCCCCAAAGCCGAGAAACCGGCGACCATTCTGAATTGCGTCCGGTCATCCCTGATTTCCCTCCGGCCACCGGCTGATGTAAGTGGCCATAGGTACTGACGGAAGATGATGCTCCGAGCTCGACATGAGGAGCAGACGATTGACAGTGTTGTCCTGCAAGCCACCAAGCCGAAAGATGCTGCTGATCCTCGCGAGCGCATGCGGAACTTTCGCGCTTTCGATCGCGGCATCCGCCAGACGCTTGCCGCGTTCGAACCGGGCCGCAAGCTGAGATTCGAAGTTAGGCTTCGCGCCGCCGGGCTTGGTTTTAAGAAGATATCGGTAGGCACTGCTGAGAACCGATGAGACCCCGTCGAATGCTTCTCCGCTCTTGAGTTCCATGATTGGAGAGAAGCCGACCGGAAAACGGATCGGACTGGAGCGTATCGTGGTCCGCAGTTCTTCCAATGCAGGCGCGGCGCCGAGATGGCGACGGTTCAATGCACCTTGGAGCTCCATCCATCTGAAGGCACTGTCGGTGAGAATTTGTGCGCCGGTGGCCTGGGCAAGATACATCGCCATTTCAAAGTTCGGCGCCATCTTCATGATATTGAGCTGCCCGCCATCACCGACATTATCCTGGAGCACGCCCAACGGATCCTGCCTGCGCATCTCCCTGACGTGCGCAATAAAATCTTCCGGACTGATCGATGAAGCCAGGTTTGGTACTTTCACAAGTTGCGACAGGAGAGCTTCATCCGGCAATCCCATGAGTATGCGTTGCGCATCTTCTTCGATGACCACATCCATGCGTGGGTCGCTGCCATGATCGAATCGGATACCTCTGCGGCGCGTCTCAGCCATATTCATCGTCTGGTCGCGCAGGTGAAGGTCGAAGTCCCAGGGATCGGGCACGAGATGTACCAAACCCTGCTTCACAAGTGGAAAGACACTCACGAAGGTCAACAGAGACTTCAAGACCTCACCACGGTATGCGCGGGGATCGTGGGTCGGCCTCATCTCCTCCCGAAGCGACATGGGGTTGGTAAACGGGTGCTGGATGATGATCTCGCCGAAATACAGCGCTGATCCAAGAGCGAACTCGCTTATGAGCTTGGGATGCAGTGATCCGGTATAGATCGATCTGAAGGTGCCATCAGGTTTGGGCAGAAGCGATAGAAGATCGGTCTCGCGAGGCCAGAGAGATGCATAGATCTTGTAGAGCGTTGAAATCTTATCATCGGTCATTTCGGACCGGACATCATTCCAATCCTTGCCATCCAGCTCCAGCAGGTTCTCGATGCCCGTCATGAACATCAGGTTTCGCTCTCGGATGCTCTTCTCGCTCCAGCTCGTTCGCAGTCGGGGAGGTTTGAGTTTGCAGCAGTACGAGAATTTCAGACCACTGCCGCAAGGGCAGATGTCCCTGTTGTTCGGCGACGCTTCCGGCAGGGCCTTGGTTAGCCAAGGTCGTGGTTCCTCCTCTCGGCCAAATTGATCCTGGTAATGCACCCCACCACCTTCGTATCCGACGTATATTTCCCCGCCAAAATGGAAGAGTTCGTCTTCGGGAGGCAGCAGCGTAGTGCGGAGATCCCGCCAGGGCTTTGTTACAGACGCTTCCGGATGGAGCCATTCATTCCGTCCGGCGGCGATGTATCGATTGGCCCGCGACTTGGCGATAAAATTGATCTCGATCACCTGCGTCTCGGTGAGGTGGCGGGTCCGGATGAAGTTGATGGTGTTCACCAGCGCCCGCTGGAAATTCCTGGCGAATGTTCGCTTTTCCAAAGGATTGGTGGATGGGTCCTTCGCATACTCGAGATTTGTCAGGATCAGGCAGTGATCCAGCCCGAGGGGATAGATCGTCTGCGAAGCCTTCAGTGCGATGGAGGGGTCTCCGGGAAAGTCATTCCGACGATCTCTGGGAGGTGCGGCGTGGTTGTAGATTGTGACGGGATGGTCCGTCAGTATGAATTTCGTGGGCGAATTTTCGGCCGAGACAATCTCGCGAACCCCGGTAGTCCACGTCGCCACATTGAGCATCCGGATGCCTTGCATCTCCTGCATCAATTCGTTCTGCGATAGTTCGGGATACTGTGTTTGCAACCACGACAACCCTTTGGGCGTGCGCAGTTTCTGGATGTCGAGATACTGGAAGAGGTTTTCGAAATTGTCGTGCCAGGCGGTCTGATCGGTGCCAGAGAACGCCCGAATAGCGTCGGCGCCGCGAGCATCGATATTCCCGAACAGGCGACGCTCGATCTCATCGTTGACGTCGGTTCCGAAAAACGTCGAGTACAGATCCCGTGTACAGAACGCTCGTACTGTCGGCGTCTGGAATAGCGATTTTCCGGGAACTAGAGCGCCGTCGCCCTTGGTATGCACAGTCGGCTTCAAATCGAGATAGGAGAGCGTATTGCTTCCGGGCTGCATGAACCGCGTCTGGTGCCATTGCGGCACGTAGTGATTGTTTCTCGTGACAGACACTACGTTTCAATCCGCATTTGGCGTTTTTCACGCCTTCCATCGTGAAGACAGTATGTAGCAGACTGTTTTGAGTCGGCGAAATTAGTAGTGTGCAGGCGGATCACCATTCATGAAACGAGCCGCCGACCCGTCCGATGTCTACTTAGGGCCCGATATCGGAAATGATTTCCGCTTCGCACCTGCATATGGCCATAGAAAGGATCATCGTGCTCACCCGAGAGCGGAAGTACCGGCAGGCGCGTCACGGCTCCTTTTCGCCTTCAAAGCCGGTCCTGGAAGCCACCGTCGCACCTGCCTGAAAGCAGAGAACTTCTTGGCTACGGCATCAGAGTGTTGAGCAGGTAGTAGGTCGTCGTTGTATATACGCGAATCTTCTTTCGGCATTGCAATCTCTGCTATCAGATAGAAACCATTTCCCTGCAAGATTTGAGAGCAGCATGACGACAGCAGCGGACGGATCCCAAAAAACGACGGACGCGCTCGCAGTCCTGAAAACGCGGCTGCAGAGAGGCATGAAGGGCTTTACAGACGACTATCCGGATTGGTCTGAGCAGGATCGGGACGCAAAGATGTCTACGTTCAAACCCGAGCCAAGCGACTTCCCTGTGCCTGATCTCATCTACTTCATGATGCGATACGTCATGGAATGGAAGGCGAGCGGACACGAAGAGAAGGTCCGTTGGACGATCTATGGTAGCATCGATGGTACGCCAGTGCTCTTGGAGATGCGGAAATCTGGGTTCACTATCGGCATCCAGGAGGGCGGCACTGTATCTCCTGAACGCGTGGTCGGTCAGTTGCAAGCGGGGTTGAAGGACGTCGAGAAATTTCTCGAGCCATTCGCACAGCATCAGGTCCAGAACGGCCACGTTATGATTGTCAATCGTCTCTGGGAATTCGAGGACCGGTACCGCTTCTTCAGGGATCTGGCGGATAAGGCGTACCGCAGGGCCAAGACCCGGAAGAAGAAAATGGCTGTCGTCGACGGCCGTCCATTGGCTGGCTTGATGACCAACGCTGTTGCGGAAATCAATCGCACGACCCAGGCGAACCGTGAGGGCTTCTATCATTCCACGGCGATGGTCGACGCATACTTCAGCGCCTTGGAGCATCGCCTTGTGCTTCTCCGGGCATTCACGGGCAACGCGTTCACAGACGGCGCTGTCCTCTCGCTGCTGGCGGCACGATGGGACCAGAAACTCAAACTGGTCGTGCCGGTTACCGAAACCAAGAAGTTGGCACCCATCTTGGGGAAGATGAGGGACATCAAGGAACGCATCAGGAACCCTTTCGCACACGGCGGCAATGAGAACGATCGAGGTTCGCTTTTCTTTCATCTGCCGCGAGTCGGTGCCATACCGGGCAACTTCTCAGGCTTCGGCCGTTCGGTGCGCTTCTCGGTCGTCCCGATTGAAAGTCAAAGCCATACAGAAATCTGCCGTACATTCGACGAGCTAAGCGCTCTGCTTGAGACAGGCCCACTCGAACGGCCGCATCGGATGGTCAAGGGTGGCATAGACCCGTCCTTTGATGCGGCCGTCATTAAAGAATATGCAGAAGCGATATCAGGAACTGACGCAGATCTCGATGACTACATTGATTGGTGGAACCACCAATATGACCGTCATGCGAACATGGATTTTTAAGCCGGTGGCGTGAAGGGACGTTCGTGGGCGAGCGTTGAATGACCTCCAGGTAACGATGTTGGATTTCGCATGAGTGTCCGTCTCCACTTGCTGTTTCTGCGATCGTCGCTTCATGATTTCGCCGGCGCAACGCGAGGTCGGGTACGAGGGCGCAACCATCTCATGGCCGCGCCGGCATCCTGTCCCGAAAGGACTCGCACCAACCGCGGCCTCCGTAGTGCAGCCATTTGTCGAACGACGCTTCGAAATCGGCAAGCAAAATATCGGATAGGTCTGTTCATTCGCTGCCTGCTCGATGCGGGCACCGCGAGGTTCACTCTGCGCCAGCCGTTTGGCATGGTTCGCCCATGAATTCCAGATCGGACTGATACGCCGAAATCCATATACTGGGATTCGATCCGCGAGTTTCCGGTGGGACGACTATTCATTTCGAGACGATCTTCACGAACGTAGTCAGTTTCGACAGTGCGCTTGCAAAGCGTGATATGAGCTCGCATCCCAAAACGGCGTGGCAGGTTATATAGGCAACCCAATCGGCCCGATGCTTTTTCTTGCATTCATTAAATTGGTCGACCAACAGGAACGGGTCGGATTTCGCTCGTCTCCCAGAGGACAGAGATTTGCCAGTTTGTTTTCGAACCGTATTACCATCCACGACTGCTGCGTCGACGCTCTTGGCTTGGCGAGCCTGGACCTTCTCCATCGACAGCAGGTGTTGCTCGAGGTAGTCAAGGAGCACGCTAGCTTGAATGAGGCGCCAGGCGAGGTCCTCGCTCAACTGTACCCAGGTTTCGACGGAACCTTCTCGCTGCTCCTCGACGGCCGAAAGCTCGTCATCGATCCAAGGGGGCAACGGGATTTCAAAAGCAGTTTCCTGCCCGAAGTTCTTTCGCCACGACACCAGAGCGGGAACGTGCGTCTCGGCCGCGAAATCGAAGAATCTGGCGACATCGACGACCAAATCTCGAATACTTCCATTTATATTGGGAAGTGCCGCTAATTTGTCGGGCGGAAAATCGCCACGCCACTGTCTCAGTGCAAATTGATACGCGCGCAAAGCGGCGTCGAAACGCTCGATGTTGTCCATGCATCCCCCGCTTGCGCATGTTATAGCAAAGAAGCTTTCCGCCAGAGAAGTGTTTTTATCTGAGCAACGCCGGATCTGTGAGCAATGTACTCGCTTCATTTGCAGTCACATCAGCTTCACACTGCTTGTAGATGCCGATGCGTTTCCGTTGTCGTGGGGCCGGACTTGGATTGCAGTCCCCTAGACCCCACAGCAGTCGACGCCCTGCAGGTGATGACCGGCCGACTTGTGAAGGCTTTCGGACTCGCCCACTTCCCCAAGGGTCTGACCGAGTTGCCGCCGAAGAGATATCACCTGAGGGTTCTGGAATTGTGCGCCGGAGGCGGCGGCATGGCCCTCGGTCTCGAGCGAGCGGGGTTCCAGCCGGTGGCACCGATCTAAATCGATAGGCAGGCCGCGGCGACGCTCCGAAGCCCGACCTGGGCCGTGGCAGAGTGGGTTCGCTAAAACTCTCTGTGGAGGCCATCATGCTCTTGCCAATCGCCCTAAGGAGGCCGCCGCTACGCTCCGATAACGTTGTCGTAGCAAGCGGCATGGAATCGTCGCTCACAGCTCGAATGGCCGCGGTCTTCGGCGAAGCAGTATCTGCCACATCAGAAAGACAAGGCCTGACGCCGCAAGTAGTGCGAAAAACATGAGGACGCCGTCCGTCAGATACAGAATATATTCGTTCACTCCGAAAATGGGATTGTCGTCCGCATCGACCCGCTGCGACGGCTGGGCGTCGCAGCCTTGCTCGAACGCCCTTGCCCGACTTCCGAGAAAGTTGGGCTGAAGAGGCTGTTGATCGTTCCATCCGTGGATCCTACTCTCCGAATACCTGGCGCCGAACACGGCGAGCGATGCCACAACCGCCAGCACGAAGATCGCGACCGTCCCCCAGGAGATGATGCGGTTTCGGGATTCGTCGTCCTCGAACGTCGTATTGGGTGGTACGAGGATCGGTTTGTCTTCGGTTTTCGCCAGATGAACGTATAGAGCTACCGTCCATACCATCGCGGCCGCGGCCGCCAGAGCTATCAGGACGCCCCAATAGGCCCGTGAAACCAGAACACCGTCCGGTGGCGGCTTGTCGGCGAGGCCGTTGCGCACATAGACGGCCCAGCCTATCGCGAGCGGGACGAACAGGTTTCCGATCCATGTCCAGAGTCTTGCTAACGCCTTCATCGTTACGCCGGCCTTTCACACCATGACCAGGGTCCGCGCTATCGCGGTTCTTTCGGCAATGGCCGCGGACTTGTTTTTCAGCCGTTCCTTGGTGGCGAGATCGATTTCTTCGAGATCAGCGGAATGTGCGTAATCTAGCGATAAACGCCCAAGCTGCGGACACGGCTGGAATGAATTTTCTCGACATCTGAAAAGCCTCCATTGAGCCCGTTCTAGTCGTTGATGCTCTTGCATTCCGGTCTGTCGCCGCCGCCGTTTCCTCGGCAGTTTTCTATATTCTTGCCCCAGGCCGTGCATTTATTGTCAGCTTGTGCCTGCTGTACGAGACTCGCCTTGACACCATATACGGTTACGTCCGCGTCCACCCAGCTTCTTCCCTGGCCAACACCGCGCTTCGGAGTCCAGGTGTAGAACGTCATTCCGTTTTCAACGCTGGACGCACTAAAAATCGAAGCCCTTTCTCCATCGGCCGGAACGACGGAATTCATGCGTATCTGCGATCGGCAGTAGACGTATCCAGCAGGGAAGGAGATCGTGAACCTACCCTCCTCGCTGCCGGACGGCTTGTCTCCCGCTACCAAGGCGAGCGCGGCTGAAACCGCCATGGTAGGAACTCCCAACGTACGCGGCGCCGGCCTTGGCCACCGCCGAGCAAGCATCGTTCCGTGCGCACTCCCCGAGAAGGTCTCCGGGCCCTTTTGGGTGCTCTACTGGGTTTACTTTCGCAGATACAACCACGTAGTCGGTATCGGCAGATACGGCGGGGCTGGTGGACAGCGCCATGGATAGAGTTGCGCAAGCTAGCGTCGTGAGAGATTTCATACGCATGTCCCTCCCCTAAGATGAGGACATTACTTTAGATTGTATAAAATCAATTTACTATAGCTAAAGGGGTGAAATTCCTACTACAAATGGGTGACCGTCCGGTCAGGGAATTCGAACCACGGGTAGCCGCCAAGGATGCATCGGCGGAGTAGATCGATATGGGCGGCGCCCGCAATCGGATGTTAACTCCAGCACCACTACTTCGACTGAAACAAGCTTGGATTAACACCATGGAAGACATATCCGGGTGTTTCCGATCTTGCCGATCTGAATCGGTTGGGGCGCAAGCTGACCTGGGTTGTTGAACACGGAGTTCGGCCCGCCCCAGATCTGGCCCGGATTCCTTACAAAGGAGTTGTCGCCGCCCCAGATCTGACCGGGGTTGCGCACGAAGGAATTGTTCCCGCCCCAAATCTGGTCTGGATTGTTTATGACGGAGTTCGGTCCCCCGGCGAGGTCTTTCAGCCGTTGAGCGACCCAGCCGTTCTTTCCAACCAGATCGTTGCTATCTCCGAAGCAGCCGCGACCACCGACGCCATCGGTGAAACATTTCGTTAATTCCCTTGCGGTCAGCCTCGTTGCCATGCACCCTGCGGCGGCATAAGGCTGGCCGCCGCTGGACACGAGGCATTGAACAGCAATCTGCTGTTCGGGATTTAAATCGAGCTTCATATTGAGCATGTTCGCGCCCGCGCAGACGCCCATCTGCTCTATGTCCCCTCCAGATTCCGCAGCACACTTCAGCGCGACCTTCTGCTCGGGGGTAGCATTTCGTCCAAGAATGTCCGTTGCGGCACAGGTGGCGAAGTCCTCCGCATCGCCGGAATCGACGCCGCACCTAAGGACCGCGGAAGCATCGCGTCCGATGTACTTTTCAACGACATCGGTACCGGCGCAGCCCATGAAATCAGATGCGGTGCCTTCCGATTGAACTGCACACTTCACGACAGCCTGTTCGTCGTCAGAGAGGCCAGACTGATCGACGGCGCACAGCGCGAGATCCGATGCGTCGGAAGACCTGGCGACGCAGGCTATCGCCTCCTTCTGGTCGGATGTAAGCGCATCCCCAAGGAGCTTTCCTCCAGCGCATGCTGCAAAAGCTTCGCCGTCGCCGTTGGCGTCCTTGTAACACTTCAGGGTACCCGAAGCACGCGAGCCAAGGACGGCGGTCCCAGCGCAGCTCTGGAAATCGTCCATGTCGGCTGAATTCTCGTGTGCGCAATCCAGTAGCTTCTGCTGGCGGTCATTCAGGCTGAAGCCCATCGATTTTGCCGCGCACGAGCCGAACGCAACTTTGTCATCGGAAGTACTCGCGCAGTCCACGATTTCCTTCTGCCGCTCCGTAAGGATCATTTCCCGACCTGTGCACGATGCGAAGTTCACGACATCGAGGCCGGCTCGTTGAGCGCATTGTTTTGCGAGATCTTCGAGCGGCAGGTCTTGTGCGTTGGGGAGCATTCCGATCGAGGGAGGACGACCGGAATCGACCACCGACTGCTGCAGCAGCGAGCAAGGCTGTTGGCCCGTTGGACCGCTACACATCGCTTCGACGCCAGGCACATCGCTGGCGGCGACCGTGACGTCACCGAAGTCGCCCACAACCGATGGCGATGGCGCCGCCAGCCGCGCGAGATAAGCGCGGACCGCGCCGCAGGGCCCAGGCCCAAGTGGCCCCATGCAAATCGGACCCACGTTCGGATCGTCGCCAATCTGAGAAACCTCCGGCATGGGTTGCCGCTGGATCGACGGCAGTTGACCATATCGTTGCAGGATATAACGAGCGACGGCCCCGCATGGGCCTGGTCCCAACGGCCCTGCGCAGATAGGTCCCAGATTGGGGTCATTTGCGATCTGGATCAGTGGTGGAATGGATTGAGACGGCGGCGGGGACCCAGCGTTCCCCAGCATTCCGTGGTTAGCCATCCAGTCCCGAACTGCGGGACAAGGTCCAGGACCGACCGGTCCCGTGCATATTGGCCCGAGATTTGGATCGATAGAGATAACTTGAAGATACTGCGCATTCGTTGGAGATGCAGACAGCATAAGTGATGCAAAGAACACCAGGCATGAAATAATTCTGGCTTTCATTTCCGTTGTCTCCCCAAATACTAAGTTCGTTGGATCACTGCGCTCAACATCGATCGAGCATACGAATTGGTCTGCCTTCCGAGTAAATATCGGCAGGCAGTGAATCCTTCAGGGAATTAAAAACTCTAGTAAGAATAAATCCGCATATTGTGCAATTATTGATGCATACAGTGGACTACGGACTAGAACTGAATAGTTATACATTACTATCGCCTAGATTGTAAGATCGATTCTGTTTTATTTCACGGAACGGAACTTCTGGTTCCGGCTGGCGACCTCATTCGAATTCAGTGACGGTGGCATCTCTCACGGCGATCATCGGTGAGCTTCGCCATTCGTGTTCGAAACTGCCACCATCGCCACGACCACGCACTCGGGCGTCCAAGTCGTCAGCACCCTTAGCGAGAGACATCCGAGTGCAAACCATGCAGGCGCCGACGATTTGACCTATTCGGCCGATGGCGAAAGACTCCGACTAAGTGGATCAGAAATTGGGATCAGCGTGTCGCTCGATGACACAGAATCCAATTTGAGGGAGATCATCCTGTGCTCCTCCGGCGTCGGTCATGGAGTTCATGGCAAAGTCGGCGATGTTTCAAGGGGGTGACGAACTTGATGACCGCTAGCGATGCTGTAGATACCCTCCTTCATGGACTTTACGATAGAAGAAATGTCGAGGAAGCAGTTTCTACACTGATCGGCTCCCACATCTCGCGCGCAGGCAGAATAGTCGGTCCAGTCTATGTTGTAGGAAACGGTGGTGACTTTCGCGAAGTCGCTGTCCCGATCGCGAAGAGTCTTGGCACTTCCCTCGCCGGCGTCGCCTGCTTGTGGACTCACCAGATGGAATACCTTCGTCCTGATGGACGTCCCGCGTTCAGCATACCCAACGAATGTATGGAGCGCTCAAAATCGGCGGCCCCAACTCTCCTGTTCTGTCAGACAATCATCGCTACCGCCGAGGAGATGATTGCGATGATTTCCCGTGTGCTGAACACACGTTCGGCCGAAGCGATTGTAGTTTCTGGCATTCTGATGAACGCTGACACGAAGGAAGAACTTCGATCGTATTTCGGCACCGATATTGACATTGATTTCTATGGCATCGACGTCGATCAATCGCTCCTCGATATACGGGATGCCGTGTTCTGGGCGCTTGACGACCGGAAAGTCAAAGTCGCGCCGCTGGTATCACGATGGCTGGCGAACCGTCTATTCGCGCCGAAACCTGAGCTAAAAAAGGCGGACGGTCAGGGTTAAGGCCGAGCACCGCGATATCCTTACGTTTACGGCCGCGCATCGACCTCCTGCGGCATCTCATCTCTGGTCCTGGGAGATCGAACTCAGTCTTGGGTTGGAAACTGCTGTCGGACGCATGTTGCCATCACCTTTTCTCGAGACACCCGGCGCATGACGTCAAGTGACGCCTCCCTGATGGCTTCGCGCCGCTGATATTTTCGGAGCTTTGATTGCATTTTAGGGAATGAATTTCCGCTCGGGAAATTGGTGCAGCTTTAACAGTGTGCCGACATGGTACATTTGGACGCTGGTGAAATGAATAATACCGCAGCAGTTTTGAGCGAGACCCGGACAAGGATCGCGAAAATCCGGGAGACGATGACTAACAAGATCATCGAACTCGCGGCGCAGATCGAGATCCTAGAGCGTCAGGTCGCGCGCCCCGATGCTCGCGAGTTTCTAGTTTCCCGCTGCGGACTAACCACCGGTGAGATCTCCACCCTCTCCAAGTTTTCGAAGACGCTCAAGGGATATGAAGGCGTCCTTCGGAAGAGCAACGCGTCATGGTCCGTGATAAGAGGACTCGTTTCGACAAACCAGACCGCACGAAACCTATCGCTTGCAAAGATGGCATCCGGCGCGCGTTTCGAACTGTCGGATCTCCGAGCCATACGAAACGACGTGGCCGAGCGTAAACTGTCGCCGGTGGAATCGGCTCTGAAGCGTCGCGAGAAAGCACTCACCAAGCAAGCGAGACGGCGCGCCGACAATTCGATACGAGAGTTCAAGGCGGGGACTGCGGTTCTCCTTGAAAAGATCTACGATCTTTCCAGGAGTGCACCCGCCAAGCTTGCTCAATCAAAAGCGATGGGTGAGATCGCCGGCGACGCCCAAAAGCTTTTGCCGGTCTTCGAAGCCGCCTTCGGGACAGACCATGCTCGTCCGGGCGAAGCCGCCTGGCGGAACCTTAAGCCGGCGGCGCAGAGCGCCGCCATGACTCACTCGTTGCTGACGTCACTCGCGGCGCCCGGAGACGGTCCGAATAAGAAATTGTTCGATTGTGCTGAGAGGCTAAAAGCGCAAAGCACTCGCTACCTGAACAATCTTGGCAACTTCGTTGGAAGCCGGAAGTTCTTCGCGATGGTAACGCCGCCCGATAAAAAAGTTGGTCTCAAGTGTCTTCCGAAGAAGCGCCTCACGACCTTGGAGCTGTGCGCGGGGGCCGGTGGGATGGCGCTCGGTCTCGAAGCAGCAGGCTTCGATCACGTCGGACTTGTCGAGCTAAACCCTGACGCAGCGGCGACGATGCGGTTGAACCGCCCGCATTGGCCGGTTGCCGAACAGGACATGAGAACGATAGATTTTACCCAGTACGCGGGGAAGGTGGACCTGCTTTGTGGAGGTCTTCCCTGCCAGCCGTACTCGGAGGAAGGCGACGGCAATGGAAAACACGACGCCCGCGACCTGCTTCTGGAAGGCGCTCGGGCGGTTCGCGAGATCAATCCTACAGCTTTCCTCTTTGAAAATGTTCGCGGAGCACTGTTCGGCAAGCACGCTGACCAGATCGCCGCGTTTCTTGCCGAACTGGCCGATGCTGGGTACGAAATCCAGATCATCGAGGTAAACACACAAGACTACGGGATAGCTCAAAATAGGCCACGCATTCTTTTCATAGGTTTTCGGGGCAAGACCAGAAACCACTTCAAGATGCCTCCGGCGTTTCCCAACCGCCGTGCAAACGTCGGTGACGTCCTCTACGACCTGATGGCCGCCAACCGCTGGAGCGAGGTCGACGACTGGGCCGAATATTGCCGGTCGGTCAATTTCGAACTTCAGGACGGAACAATCGTCCAAGGTGCACAGGCGTCGACATTGACGGGCTACAAGGGTGCTACGCGTGAAAAGGAAGGGTTGCGATGGGCTAAAAACGGCCTGACGCCCGCCGGCATCCCGGACCACGCGCCGACGGATACGATTGCCCAGGCTCGTAAAGGATTCGTTCCCGGCTTGACCATCCGCATGCGAGCCCGCCTTCAGGACTTTGACGACTCCTACCAGTTCGTGGGCAGCAAGCAGTCCGTCGCGCGGCAGATCGGAAATGCTGTCGCGCCCCGCCTCGCTATGGCCGTTGGGCTTGCAATTTACGAGGCGCTCGAGTGGGTCGAATTCGACACTGAAGCAATGCTTTGGCCAAGCGATGGGCAACGATCAGGAACCCGCAGAACTGTCGTTGAACCACCGCCTATGTACCGGCCCCTGCAGGCGCAGAGCCGTACTATCAGTACTTGCGCCTCAGCGCAAAGGGGCCGAATTCCTACGGAGGGCGCGACCGAACCAAGCAATGTTGGATGAACTCGGCAACGCGTAGGATAGTGGTCCGCAAGCTTCCTCAAGCAGATTTCCCCCGCGCAAAGGTTTTGTTGTGGAGCGACGCACAAACGACGCAAGCGGTGGCCTTTAGGTCCCCATCGGGATCTCCGTTCCGACTTCGACCGCGAGACTCACTTATTCCACTGGCTCGACACGGATTTTCTTCACGACTGTTCGAATTTCACTCTTCTGTTCGACAGAAATGTTGACGGTAGTCTTAGTGGATGTCTGATTTCCATCGTCGTGTCGACGCCGCTTGGCGTCTTGCGGTACGCTCGCAGAAGAATAATCGTTCGAACGCTCTCCCGAATTTTTGAAAGCGATTTCCGCATAATTTTGCAAAACCGACAAAAATCCCGACCGATATTTTCTAGCTTTCGGAACTTTGATTTCCTTAGTAACTAAAGCTTGAATTTTCATATCTGGATGCAGAACATGAGCATTAAGCGATATTCGAAACAGGTAACATTTCGACATTTATTCAAGCTTCCGAGTGTCCGACGAGAACCTCTACCCCCCGGTACCTATGATATCACCGTCGAAGAGCGGACCGACTTTTTGGGAGGACATCCGGTGGTCTCGACGACAAACCACATCCATTTTCCAGATGGGTTCTTTAAGGACGGCCAGCTCGGCGGGTCAGCCCTGTTGAACAAGGGTGAGCTTGAAAAAGCACTGACCGGTGATTCGGTTGCTTAAGATTTGGCGCGGCGTCTGGAACTGAACCAGCGCACCAAAAGAGTGACCAAATTGATCCCTTGCGGCTCGTCGCTGATCGCTATGTCCGGGCTCGGTTGAGTCTCGACGGTACTCACCTACGGTTCGCGTATGTTTATATGTGGCCGGGTTACGCGAGCCCCGCTGCGGCCTTGACCCTGTGCCTTGCGAACCATGCGGCGTTTGAGGTTCCCTACCGCCGATAGACCTTCATGGCGATGTCGGTTCTATCGCGCGACGGAATATGTCGTGTTGGGAATCCTCGCAAATCTAAGCGTCGTTCTGCTAAACGCGGCTGCGGCCTGAGAAATGGCGTAGCCCGATTGGGCAAGTTTAACAGCCAGTGATTGCATGGTATGACGCCTCTATCAAACTTATCCTTGTAGGAGAACTCACATGCTACGATATGGAATCATCGGCATATGTGTTGCTTTTGGTATGCCGGTTTTCGCACAAGAAGTTGATCCAGCACCATCGGGCAATGAGGTCGAGGTTCTGACAATCAATCCGGATACCGGCGCTGCCTTCAGCGCACCAGGTGAGGCCCTGACAAGCCAGATGCCAGATGGACCGCAGACCGAAATCATCTTTCCAGAGACGCCAGACGTTGTTTCCCCAGATGACACGACGGTCATCTTCGAGCCGAGCACCCCTGATACTTCAGAATAAGCGGCTATTCGCCGGATTGGACCGGGTGTATGCGCACGAATGTAGCATTCCTCTTTGCGCCAGTGCTGTTTGCCGTAGCCTCTCAGGCTGCAGCGGCTGATTTGGATACGGATGTGCACATCTGGTTCCGCTCCTTCATTCCAAGCACACATCCCGATCTTTCTCTGTTTATCACGGTTACCGAGAAAGGCACCCACGTCATCAAGGCACCGAAAACTTGGCCTGTTTACCCCAGCTTGGATGGAACCTGCTTCTCAACAGATGAGCGCGGTTTTGATCCATCGCCAACGGCCTCCGCGAGAACCACCGTTGAATTCTCGCTGAAAATCAGGGGGCGCGAGATGACGGTGGAGAGTTTCGATGGTCGTCCTATGAACAGAACTGGAGTCACGCAGAACATCGACTGCAAAACCGGGGAAGCAATCGCAGCGACCAGGCAAGCGGGTACCGGCGCGATGAGTATTGGATCTGTTAGAAATGACGGGTTCGACAGCGTCTTTTTCGTGAAGGCATCAGCCTCAGATCCATTCTACACGCTTGTTCCTGCTCCTTCAGTCGATTTTTCTTTCACCGTCCGATACCAATTTTTAGCCCGAAAGGTGACGATAACCGGAAGTATGGACAATTTTCCTGCATTCGAAGGCTACTATCAGGTCTCCGGCGGTCCGACGAAAGTGCTGTTGCAAGCTCCACCTACTCATGAATCGACTGCCCTAAGCCTTTTTGATCTATATCTTGGAGTAAACAGTCGCAACTTCAGCGGTGAAATCTCGTTGAGATGACGACGCTGCTGTGCTGTGAGGTGGGGCCGCACCCCCGCAATATTTTGGCGGCGACCGCATCTGGATGTTTCCTGCGAGCTGGAGCGCTTGGGCGTTCGATTTAGAAATTCCGCCATCGCTGGCAGCGTTTAGTAACGGATGGTGCGCTGTTCAAGCGACTGATAGCGGCGATCGACCTCGATCGCGGGGCTCGCCTTCGAGAGGCGATCCAGAATTTCGCCCATGTCGTAGCTGCTGCCGCCGGTGGGACCGAAGACCAGCCAGAGCAGATCGAGCACTTCGTGCGGATGCGACTCGGGCGCCTTGCTTTGCTTGATCGGAAGCACGCTGGCTCGATCGCGAGTATATGGCCTGAAATATGGCCGCAGCTTCGCCAGCGCATCAGGAAAGTGCGTACCAGACCCGACCGCGAGCGCCATCAGGTCGCTGTTCAGCGCATCGTCCACGAAGCGACGCTCCTTCGGCCAAACCCGATCGAAAAAGGGGACCACCATCACCTCCCAGGCCGCTTCAGCGCCGCCCTCGTCATTGTGCATCCAGCGCACCAGAACATCGAGCGCGCCGGAGCGGATCTTGAGCGGCGCCTCTCGCAGCGCGCGACCGACATCGGCCTCGCTGATACCCCAGCGGCCGGGATCGTCCCCGCGCAACGAGGCGAGCGCGGGGCGCAGGATGCCGGAAGCAATCTGCATGGCGAAACCGGAGTCGGCCCGAGTCTCCACCACGCCGCGCAGGATGGCCTCGTGCGCCACTTTGGTGACCTCGGGCGTGATGTTGCTATGCGAGACGAGCACCGAGCGCAGTCCGCGCGCCTCGTCCGTATCCAGCCTCAGATGCGGGAGGAGATGTTCCTCGACCAGCGGCGCATCGACCAGCAACAGAAACGCAAGGTCATGGACGAGCACCGCGCGTCCGACAATCCCCGCTTGGCTGTCGTCGCCCGCAACGAGGGCGAGCCTAACCAACTGCCGCGCCTCGTCCGGTCCCCCGGACTTGCGCGAATAGTCGAGTTCCTGAAGCAGGACCTGGGCGAGCCGGCCGGTGGCGCGGTTGATCGCGGTCTGGTAGAGGCTCTTCTCGAAGTCGATCTCATGATCCGCGAGGCGAACCGCCGGCCAGAGGCGATCGCACCAGTCTTCAAGATTGGCGATGAGCCTTCGTGGTCCGAACATCAGCACGTCGACGAGGCTCGTCGCGATCGTCTTGATGGCCTCAGCCCCGAGCGCCTCCAGATGCGCGAAAGCGGCGACAGCGAGCTCGTCGCGCAACGGCACTTCCTTTTCGTCGTTCCGGAACGCCAGGGCCGCCAGCAAATCGTCCCACAAGGCAATGTTGGGCTCGGATATCTCGGCTGCGGAGAGCGTCTCGAACGCGCCTCTGGGGTCTGAACGGCAATAGCTGCGCCAGCCCATTTGCCGGTCGATATCAGGGCTCAGTCTGAGCGCCGTGGCGACCTTTAGACGGTCGTGGGGATCCGCCTCGACGATCGGGGCGCTGTCGCCCACGATGGTCCGCACGCCATAGCTGTAAGATCCGAAGAAGTCCTGGTCCTCAACACCGCGGTCCAGATAGGGCCGCCGCGCGACGATCGCCTCGAGCTCAGCGAGACCCGCATGTGACAGAACCCCGGCAGCATCGAGCATCTTCAGGCGCAGCCAGACTTCGCTGTCGCGGGCGTGCTCGCGCCAATCGACCTGTCCCTCCTCCAGGAAATAGCGCGCATAATAGGCATCGCCGCTTGTCCGGATACGTGCTTCGACCGCGTCTAGCAGCGCGGGCGTGGCATCCGCGGCCCGATCGCGCAGCAGCAGCGCGACCTCCCGCCGAATGATCCAGAAGTGGGCGTCCTCGACGTCGAGCAGCAGTTGAAGCCCTTCGTCCGATGAGAAGGCAGCGGCCTCGCGTGCGGCGTGAAGCAGCAGCCTCCTGCCCATGCGGCCCGGCCATGTCCGCCACTGGGCCGCCTGCGCGCGTGTCCGGTCGCGATCGACAGCAACGGCTTTGGTAAAGGCATTGACGATCGCGCGCACAAGGAAGAGCACGCCATTGTGGTACTCGTTCTGGCCGTGATCCTCGACCGAGGGTACGCTATAGTCGCTCGCGTCGTAATCCTCGACGATCATCCCGAGGTCAACAGACTGCTGGAGCGAGGAGCGCAGCGCTTCGCTACCCAGCTCAAGGATGCGCACCGAATAACCGTCGAGCGCGTCGAGCGCCGCGATGACCTCGGTCGCACCAAATTCGTCAGCCACATGGAGATCGAGCGAGGCGAGGCTCGAAAGGCGCAGTTCGGCAGTTTCTTGCTCGGCTGTTTGAGCTACGGCAGCGGCCCCATCGTCCTCGCCATCCAGATCGGCACGCCAAGGCTTGCGGGCGACCAGCACCGGTGCCAACAGCGCCACGGCCTGCGCGAGCTCCCCATCGAGGATTAGGCCGGATGCGAGCTTCTGCCTGAGCGCATGGGCGTTCTCGTCGAAGTCTGCTGGCCCGGCCCGCTCGCCCGAGCCAGCGGTTAGCAGGATGCGCCAGGCCTTGAGCCAGAACGCCGACTTGGGCGCGCCTTGCCGCAGCCGCTGGTCGATCCGCGAAAGGAAGTCGCGGCCGAGGGTCGCATGCCATTCGATGGCAGTGTTGAACCGCATACGATCCTGGAAGTTTTGCGCGATCCAAGCCGGGATCACCCACGCCGCGTCCTGCGCCGACCAAAGCTTGTTGTCCTGAAGAACGCGAAACCAGCGGGGATCGTCGATGGCATCCAGCGCAGCCGGCCAGAGATCGCGGCGATCTGTGAACAGCCAGGAGAGTTCGCGCAGTTGCTGGTCGGTGAGCGCACCGGGGTCGCCGATCAGTATCTGCCGTGCCCGCGCCTCGCGCGATCGTTTAGGACGCTCGATGATGTCGGCAAGCTGGTGGAGATCGCCCCAGAGAGGCGAATGATCAGGGACGCCGGTTGCTGGATTGAACTTGCAGTAGACGAGCGGCGTGACCGCCAGTGTGCCCCAGCCCGCTTCGGCTTCGACCGGGTCATGCTCAAAGGCGTCGAACGCATAGACTTGTCGCAGGTCCGGAAACCGCGCGCGATCGGCCTCGAGGACATTAAGGAAGTAACGGACTGGCGCATCATTCGCGCTGTAGCAAATGAGGACAATGGTCTTGCAGCGCGCGAGATCGAAGAGGAATCGCGAGGCCCAGCCTGAGCGCATATAGGCGTCGCCATAGTCAGCACTGGTCAGGACCAAGGGCGTCCCATCGAGGTCGAGTGCCGGGTCGACCAGGCGTCCATGGATATGAATGATGCCGGCGAAGCCCGCGCCGCCAGGCGCGGGGAGAGACTGGCCTGCGAAGCTCTGCGGACGGACTTCAGCCGCCGGCTGTGCCAATGCGCGTTCAAGCAGTGTGTCGAAATTGGTAGTGACGGTGAGGACGCGATTGTTGAGATCACGCGAGAGCCGCAGCACGGTGCGATGCTGGTCCAGTCGCGGATCGGCGGGTACCGCGAGGAGCTCGGAGGCTGTCCGCACCATTGCGTCGGGATCAGCGAGCCGACGGCCAAGGGCGCCGAGCACTTCTTCGAAACGTTGTCCGTTATATGAGCGCCTCTCGGAGATATCCATCTCCACACCAAGTCGCTGATAGGTACGGTCAACTAGCGACTTGAAGTCGGGAAGCAGGGGCGCGCTGACGCCCGTGCCGCAGAGGAACACGACTTCGCCGGCCATAAGCGCGTCGATAAGCGTCGAGGGAAATTCTGGGCCATCATCGGAGAAGCGCAAAGCCAAGTGCAGGTCCTTAAGCAGGCCAGCTCAAGAGCGATCCGGCAGCCCCATCTAGCAGCGCCGACAGATGAAAGCGACAATACGTTATGACTTTGGTTTAGGCAGTGCTGACTGGTCGTTCCGATCGATGGTCGTCGCCAAATGAATGAACGACCGCTTTCAGGTTCGACATTAAGACCGCAGCGGCCGATACATATGCGGGGACAACGACAGTTCTGGGGGGCCGGCTAGTTGCCCTTCGCTAGGCCAAAGCATCGCAAGGTGCTATGGAGCGAGGCAGATGACGTTGCCGGCGTTGTGAATAGGCTGGTCCACTCGGATGAGTTGAACGTAATTACGCCTATTCGCCGTGAATGATCGCGCAGAAGAAAAGCAACCATGCAAAGCTTCGGAATTTAAAAGCTGGCATTTGCTTTAGTCATCCAACGAGTTCCTCGTATGGCTCCTCAGGGTGTCCGCGCGAGTTGCCATGTCAGTATGGTAGTCCACAAAATGGACTGATCGAACCATTTCGTGGATCGAAAGCGTTCTGGTGGCAGTTGCCTGTGCGACACCTAGACCCTAAGCTTTGGCGGCGGCTACTTCTTTGCTCCTTCAATAATATCATTCATTCAAGCTTTGGAGGTGTCCAAGGAAACTGCCAGGGCCTAAAGCTAGCCATCGGGGCATCGACCGTGCGTGGGCGTGCCGTCCCGCGAGGTATAGGCTCCCTCAGCCAGGGGGATCGTCGAATGATAATACATTATCGCTCGCGTCCGCTGGCGACGAACGACTGCGGTGCCACGATGACTAAATATCCGCGTTGTTGTTGAACGGTAGGCCGCGGGTCCTCCATTCGTCCCTCAGTATGTCCTCCAGGTCCTCGATCGTGAATTGGTCGAAGTTGGCCCAGAGCTGGACGGCCAGCGACTTCAAATTCGACGTTGCTTCCGGGTCGGCCTCGGCCGCCGCGGCAAGCCGATAGATCTCTTCGCGGAGTGCATCGCCTTCTGTCATGTCGTCCTCATAGCTCAGCGCCGGTGCCTTCTTGTACTGGCAAGCACGGAGGAGGTAATCCTTAAAGGCCTCGCACAGTTCCGATGAGGCTGCCGATTTCAGATGAGGCGGCGAGCAGCCTCTATAATCTCCACGGTACTGGATGAGTGTAGGGGCTTCAAAGCCAGCCTGAGCGATTACGCCAGCTCATAAACAGCAGCCACATCAGCCGCGTCGCGCAGGCCCTTGTAAGACGCATGCCGCAACTTCCCGTCATGCGTCCATGCCCGATACTCGATCTCGGCAACAAGTTTGGAATCGATGAAGACCGCGTTTCGCTTCCTCCCCGTGTCAACGGCGGGCTTGCTGATGATCAGCTTGTCCATCTGCTCCCGGAGCTCGGCTGCGGATCGCTCATTAAAGCCGGTTCCTACTCCGCCGACGTAGACGAACTCATCTCCTTTGCGCGCCGCGAGCAGCAGTCGGCCGATGCCACCAAACGACGCTGATGATTTCTCATATCCGACGATCGCGAAGCCGTCGCTCTGTGTGCACTTTATCTTCAGCCAGTCGCCCAGGCGACCGCTGCGATAGGGCGCGTTCCGGCGCTTGGCGATTATGCCTTCCAAGCCATGTTCGCAGGCGCTCGCCAGCAATTGATCACCGTCGGCCTCGATCTCCTCCGAGAGCCGGATATCGCCCTGCTCGCCGGCAGGCACCAGATCCTCAAGCAGATGCCGGCGCATGTCGAGCTCGGAGTTTCTGAGGTCGTGGCCGTCGAAATAAAGCAGATCAAAAGCCATGAAGATGGCGTCGCTTGAGCTCTTGCCGCCCCGCCCGCCCAGCGATTGTTGCAGCAGGCCGAAATCCGACCGGCCCTGCTGGTCGAAAACCACCGCCTCGCCGTCGAGGATTGCCGTGCCAACAGGAAGCCACAATGCCGCCTGTTTGATCGCCGGGAATCGATCTGTCCAGTCGTGGCCCCCGCGCGTCAGAATGCGAATCCCGGTCGGCTCGACATGAACCGACAGACGATAGCCATCCCATTTAATTTCATAAACCCAGTCGTCGCCCTTCGGCGGTCTTGCTTTCAGAAGCGCAAGACACGGCTCAATGCGATTTGGCATAGGATCGAGGGGAAGGTTCGGCTGTGCGGGATCACGCGGCTTGCGCGGCCGGGATCGAACCGGCTTATCAGCATCCCGCAGGAGCGGTTTGGGTTTCGGCGGCTTTGTCATGCCTCCATCCCATCAGCAATGCCTCAAAAAGCAATTGACCCAGATTGATTATTGACTCGCATCCACATGCGAACATAATAAGAACATCGGCGCTGCGGCCGCCAATCTGAAAACTGATGTTATGGAGGACGGATATGCGAGAGCAGCCCGTCGGCGACGCCGTGGAAGATGACGAGCGTGCAAAGGTAATCGCCTATCATAGGGGCGATACCGGCGCAGCAATAGACACCTTGCTGGAGGACATCCGCCACCTCCGCCGGCAATTGACGCTGGCAGAGGGTGCCATGAGCCGAGGCATGACCCGCGGATGGCGGCCGAGCTACGATCGAGACTGACATGCCAAGTGCCGAAAATATCCTGACTAGACTTATTATCGGACGCGAAGCTCATGCTTGACCGTTCCCAACCAAGCACCGTGCCGTTCGAAACGGCTCTCAGGGACTGGTGGTGGTCGCAGCCGCAGCCTTTCCGCGAGAGCGTCAGTCTGTCGGCCGCGCGCGCTTGCTTTCGCGCAGGATACACGGCAGGCAAGCAAACGACCGAACGGCGCTTCGTGTTCAAAGCCGGCCGCATGCGCATTACTGTCTGGGCAACGGGCATCATGGAAGCACGGAAGAAAGCCGAAGCTGAGGCTGATTTTCGCGCGGCCAAAAAGGGTTGGCCGGTCCCGAAAGCGGGCTGGCAGCTCCAGGAGGAAAAATGAGCGATACCGACAAGCCGGCGCTGACCAATGCGCCGCAAATGATTACGATCAACGTCTTATAGGCGAAAGAAACGCCTGCATCTTTCGTGAAATGGACAAAACATTGCTTGTCGCTGCCAATCTACCAGATCTCGGCCAGGGAGCTCTCGAAGCGACCCTGGTGGAACATGGGGCCGGGGCAGACATCCCTCTCCATGCGCACGCAGCCGGGCAACTCAGCCTGGTGATATCGGGAACGTTGAGCTTGTCCGACAAACGGGGTTGGTGGCTGGCGCCTCCGGGGCGCGGCATCTGGGTTCCGCCAGGTGTCGAACATACCGCCTGCTATGCCAAAGCTTCCGTCCACATCAAGATACTCTTCAGTCCCGAACTCTCGAAATCGTTTCCGGCACACTGTCACGCGCTGGCGGTATCTAGCTTTCTACACGCGCTAGCTTGTGAAGCTCTCTCCCCTCCACACGGCGAAGGCGATGAGAAAGGCGATCTGATGGCTAAGTTGATCGTAATCGAAGCAACGAAACCAAGACACGACGTCGGTTTGTTCGTTCCACAGGGGCGCGACCCCCGCCTCGTTCGCGTCATCAACAGGCTGCTCGCAAATCCATCAATCGACGAAACCCTCGAAGACCTTTCGGGGGTCGCGATGAGCAGTGCAAGGACGTTGTCGAGGCTCTTCGTTTCCGAGACCGGCATGACTTTTGGACGCTGGCGTGAGCATCTACGCGTCGTGAAAGCCGTCGATCATCTTGTGCGGGGGGAATCCATCACGCAGACGGCAATCAGCCTCGGATTCGGAACCGCCAGCAGTTTCACGACCATGTTCACGCGGATAATGGGCACGCCGCCTGCGCGATATTTGAAAGACTTCGAAAAGCCAAGACGGCCGGACGCCGAGAATCCAGCCGACCGGCCCACCCGCAGATCTTAGACGATGGGGCTGACCGCATCGCTGTATGAGAAGCCTTGAGTTCGAACGGGGCCGCGTGCTGACCATCCATGCGGGCACCTGCTAGCCGCCAAGCCGGAATGACGGGAGCGAAAGAAGCCGAACGGCCATCGACAGAGCAAAGCTCGCATCGCCCTTCAAGTGATCCTCTTCCATCACGCCGCTGTTCAGCATACGTCTTGTCAAGTTCGATGCGTCGTCGATGCCTCTAAAATGGGACAAAGGATTGCGAAGCTGCATCAGCTTTTTCAGATCGCTCACGTCGGCTTCGGATATCACGCCGGCCGCGAGCGATCTATTCAGCGTCTCGTAGAAGCTGATCTTCGGCGGTAGAGACTCCCCCATCGCCAGGAACGAGGCCAGCAGATGCTCCGCTAGTCCTTGGCAAAGCATGACGGTCGCGATGAAATTGCCATGAACGAAACTTGATCTGGCCTCCTGCCATGCCCGATAGGTCGTCTGACCGCCGGACAACATCGTACCGCCCGCACCAAGTGACAGGGACAAATCAGCGAGCTGTCGAAATCTCGCGATTTTTTCGGAAAGATCGTCATGCAGGTCGGCGAGCAGAAACCTCATGAAGCCGAGGTCGCTTGTCGCAGTGAACATATCGGCCTGCTGGTCGTCGTTCATGGCGTTGCGGTGAATTCCTCAGATTGCCCGCTGGCGAATTTATTCGTCATCCGGACCGCCGCGAGTGAGGAACTCACGCGCGCTGCCCACCGGCCGGCGTCTCTCATAGGTCACGGTGAATACACCTTCTTCGTCTGCAACAAGCTGAGGACCATCTTCCTTTGCGGCCTCGAGGATTCGTCGGAAATCCTCTGCCAGCGTAGGAAGCAGCCATCGGTTGGTCCGGCTCATTGAGGGGCTCTTGCTCATCGAATCTTTATATCCTGTCCGTAACGGTTTGGTAACCATACCGGGCGTCGAATCCAATATTCCCGGACAACCGCGAGAGGGGCTTCGCGGAGTGGCAACGAACTTTATTCTTTTGGATACCAGCGTGCTGACGGAAGCGCGTAAGACCGACGAGAAGCTGAACGACGACCTCGTCTTCTTTTTTAGACAGGTTCCGGCGGGGGCACTCGCCGTCCCCCATGCCGCGATCTTCGAACTCCAGCGCGGCGCCTGCAATATTGGGAGACGTGATCCGCTCCGCGAGCAGCTTTACAACGACTGGCTGGATCAGTTGCTGGCGACGGATATCTGGCTGCCACCGGTCGACGTGTCTGTCAGACGGCTTCTTGCAAAGATGACGATGGACACTGAGTTGAGCTCTTTTTGGATCAGTCAGTCCCGAAAACCTAAGATGATGTTCGGGTGCGACCCGGAAATCGCGGCCACCGCCATCGTTCATGGGCTGCCGATAGCTTCCACCGATGTGCATGACTTTCTGCGAATACATCGAAAGTTTCCCCTTCCAGGCCTCTACTCTCCGGTCAGCGGCAAGTGGCACGTCGACCCACCTGACGGCTGGTATCTCGGCGAAAACATCGAACCGGACGAGCGAGACTGGCACTCAACGATCGGTCCGATCGAATACAGACGATAAAGCCTTCGCTTGCGATAGTTTGCGATAGTTCGAGTAGCTCCGTGTGCGTCAAGCATCCCGACGACAAAGGATTCGGTGATGCTCGGAGTTTGGATCTCGACCATACCGCACGCGCACGTCTTCCGCCATTTCCAAGCATTCACGTCATCACCGGCCTCGATCGCTCGTACAACTTCATGGATCCGAGTTGTCCAGGCGGATCGCTCGGGCCCTGCACCGTTGTCCAGGTACCAGTCACCGTCGGGATCGGTAAGCTCGTAGGCGCCTATGCGAGGAGGGTCCTTGAGAACCTTGATGCCAAGCGCCTTTGCCGCCTGCACGCGTCTCCTGACTTCAGGATGGACCGGCTGCCGGCCTGGCTGAGACGCCCTCATCTCGACCCGGACCTCTTCCCACTCGCCGCGTCGCCGAAACGTTCTCTGACATCCTGCGGAATCTTCATAGGATCGATGGGGGCTACGCTCTCCTCGGCGATATCAATCCGCGTATCTCCGAAAACGTTTGCTCGATCTCGGTTCATCACGCCCTCGATCGTCAACATTGTCACAGAGTAGAACCCTTCGATATCACCGTTTTCGAGCGCCCTCTTTATTTTCCCGATGTCCCGCGGGTCTTTCGGGTAGCGCTCTGGCCGACACGCATAATCGAGCACGTTGGTGTCGAAAGTTACTCTCAAGGTCATTAAGCTCTCCGGAACAGGTATTGGAATTCTTACAGTGCCGGACACCGGTTGAAACGCATGAAGAACGGACTCGTATCATATCGGGACAAAAGATCCGCTTAGCCAGGAGCCGGCCGTCTAAATGTTGACAACAGCCGAACGCCACATTCGAATCCTTTCCTCAAAATTAACCACTTGAAGGATTCATTTCCTCCTTTTCGTTAACTCTATGCGCACACGTGGAGGCGATCGCCTAAATCATGAAAAAAAATTCTCACCGCGCGCTTGACGAAATTCCCGAGATCTGCGCTTTTTATATCCCACGGTGCCATAGGGGCACTGTGAGCAACGAGATGGAAGTCATGCACTCCTGGGTACCACACAGCCAACAAGGTTGCCGGCAAGCGTCTTAACGCGCCGTGGTATCTCGCCGCGGCCAGATTGGCGCCCCGGCACTCCTTCGAAATTTGTTTTTGTATTCGAGGAAGCAGACATGACGATCAAGGTTCTCAATGCCCTCCACCACCAACAACGCTTCGTAGCGTTCCCGGCTGCCCGCTAGCCACGACGGAAGTCCTTCCGTCGTCCCAGCGCAGCCGTCGAACGCCATCGGAGTTGCGTGAACCTTGGGTTCGCGGTCGTGCTAGTCGCGTGTCGACGCCGCCGGAACCCGCTGGATGGATGGAGTTTGGCATGGCGTACTTCCTCGACAAGCAGCAGATCGTCGCCCTCGAACGCAAGATCCGTGACGCACTCATCGCATCAGGAGACTGCGATCAACGGGGCGCGTCCGCGCTCTAGCGCAAAAAGCATCCCCAACATTTCCAACAAGGAGAACTGCGTCGTGTCGCAGAAGGCAAACGTGCGTCTTGAGTTCAACAACATTACAGACATCCGCCTGCGCAACGAACTGCGCGCCTGGTTTCATCGCCAGCACAGCCGCCACTTCAGCGAGGAGGAAACGCTCCTGCAGTGCATCGTGGCACTCAGCTACCTGAACAAGGACCGTCCGAGCATCCGTCTGCTGTTGGCGATGTTGCACGTCCTCATCATGGCGGACGCCCGGCTGGCCGATCGCGAGCCGATGCGAGCATGTTCGTATTCCACTATGCGCAAGCGCATCGAAGACTTGCCCCGCCGCCTGGTGAAGAAGGCTCGTTCCGGCCGCAAGACCGGCGGTCCGTCTATTTCCGACACCCTCTCCTATTTCGGCGCTTCGGCGCCGCGCCACCACGCCGTCGTCGATGAACCCGAGGTGCAGGAAGCCGACCGGGTCCACTTCTTCGACATGATTTGGACGATCCCGAACGCCACGGGCGACGTCAAGGTGCCCTTCCAGTTCAAGCCGCGCTCGTAACGCGCGGCCCTCCCCTCAGTCTTGTCAAGAAAGGACAGACCATGACCACCAAGGCCTTCCCCATCACCGTCGCATCGTTGAAGCCGCTCGCTTGCGCGTTGAGCGACCGCCTCGGGCTGGACAACGAGATGATGATGCTCATCCGCTTTTGCGCCGTGCTTTGCAGCCTCGACCCCACGCACAGCGCCGGCTCACTCTACGAGGAGCTGTGCACGGCGATCGACGCTCGCAACGTATATCGCGCTGAAGCTCGGGCGCCGGGTCGCTTCCAGCGACAGCTTCTCAAGCCGACCTACGGCCGGTTCTGCCGCCGCCTGAAGCTCGAAGCCGCGTGGGAAGCCAGCCAGCCGAGCTGGCCCGTCAGCTTCGATCTCCCCGCTAAAACGTCGCGCTTCTGAGCGCGGCACCTTCCCTCCGGTATATCACGAAAGGATAGAACGATGACCGGCATCTTGTCCAAGAACTGGTGTTTCCTCGAGGCCGAGAACACTTACGACCATCAGGTCGCGACTGCGGCACTTTATGCGGAGCAGGCGCGCTTCGAGGCGCTTGTCGCGAGCTTTGACCTCGACGAGGAGGCTCTCGTCGGTCCGACCAGGCGCCTTTCGCGCGTGATGCTCCGCGTCGAAAACGCCTGGTTGACGAAGATCCTGCCCGCCGACTTCGACGACTTCGATCTCAGCCACCTTGGGCAGTTCCCGCGCAAATCTGCAGGAAACTGCGGCGCCGGCGCAATCGATGGAACTCCCGCAACCGGTCAGGGCCAGCGTATGGCCCGCGATCCCTCGTAAGGCTGCGGGCCGGAAGGAGCACGAACATGTCGACGAAGGCAAGGCGCATTCTACGCGAGGTGAAACAGCACGAGCTCGGTTTCGACCTGCAGCCCGTCCCGCAGACCGCGGGCGTCCTCTCCCCGGATCGCCCGAATAACGGACGCTTCGTGCCCATCGTCGACGGCCACTACCAAATACGACGTTTCGCTAACCTTCGAGGAAGCGGAAGGACGAACTGACGTTGCCTGGATCCGTCCGAAGAAGCCGATGGGATTGTACAGGCAGAACCCTAAGGAGCGCGGATCCGTGATCGGGAATGACTACATCCACAAGTTCAATCGTGCGCTTTCGTACAACAGCAGTCTCGAAAGCCGCTTCACGATGATGCTGCTGCGCGACCGCCATCTTGTCGACCTCCGCGAGGAGTTTCCGCGCGTGAACTACTGGCGTCCGGGCAGCCTGACGCCGAACCAGCATCTCGTCGACCGCTACGCCACCTACGACGACGGCTATCGAATCGCGTTCGCGGTCAAGACGACGGTAGAACTCGAAGAGAGTGGGATCATGGAGATCCGCGACCTCATCCTCGAGCAGAACACCGGCGAATACTTCGATGACTTCGTCGTTGTGACGGACGAGCAAATCACGGCGGCCCGGAGCGGAAACGGCGAGCAGATCCTGATCGCGTGCGACAACCGCAACGAACGCCATTGCGCGATCGTGCTGGAGCACATGCGCATGATCGAAGGACCGATCACCATCATGGCTGTCGCGCGCACTCTTGGGCCGGACATCGACGTCCAGAACTCGCTCTACTGCCTAATCTACGACGGCTTTGTCGAACATCTGTCGCCGGACGACACGTTCGACGACGCCCCCTTCATCCAGACAGTCTTACTTTAGGAGGCCATGCCATGGCACACGTCTACCGCTTCCCGCCCCTTGCCGCCGTCGTTTTTTCCTCCCGTGACAAGATCGTCCTCAACGGTGCAGATCACTTGTGGGAGTGCGACATCGGGCCAAACCACGTTCTCGTCGATGTTCTGACGTGCAAGGTGACGTCGTTCAGCAGCGACGAGGCCCGTCGAATGATGGCGAAGGGCGAGATGATCGTCTTCCACAACTTCCACTGCACGCCGTCTTAGGGCCTTGGGCCGAGGGGCCTCGTCAAAGCGCGCCGCCCGGTCCCAGTCCTCTTCCAACTTTTCTGCCAGCCGTAACGGCTGATCGACGCCTGCCGCCGGATCGCTCCGACGGCCCCGCCTTTCGCATGCCCAATGTTCCCAGAAAGGACACAGCAGATGCCGAATACCAGCAGCCTTCTTCCGATCGAAACGATCACCCGCCTCAGTGATCTGGACAAGATCGTCATCAACAACGTCGAATACGAGTGGGACTCCGACGTCGACGGACGCCGCTACTTCGTGCGCGTGAGCGGCGCCGGCCGCACCGTTTCCTACACCATCCACCAGACCGAGCAGATGATCGAGATGGGCGAAATGGTGGTCCACGAAGACTACTACGCCCCGCAGTCCAACAAGCGTCGCGGCGTCGTAGGTCACGAAAGTCTTCTCGCGATGCGTGACGACAAGATCCAGGAGGCGCTTCGCAAGGAGCGCTGGGTTCAGCTTGCCATCCGAGCAAAGGACGAAGGCAAGTACAAGGACGCTGGCGAAGGTCTGCCCGACGTCATCCTCCGCGATTACAAAAAGGCGATCACCGCCGCGATGAAGCGCGTTGGCGAAAAGCTCCAGACCACGCAGGCGAAGGGGAAGAAGGACGCATCCGGAAAGGAGGAAAAACCTGATGGCGACTATCTCCTCGGCGAACGGCCGCCGCTGCGGACCCTGAACGACTGGATCTCCAAGTACGAATCGGCCGACTTTGACATCAGCGGGCTGATCGACAAGCGCACGGGAGACAAGACGTCGCGCTTCACGCCGGAAGAGCGTCATCTCCATGCCCGCTTCGTTTTGAAGTACGCGAGCCGGACCAAGCCGACTGTCAGCCACCTGCACCGTCGCATGGTCGCGACCTTCCGGCGTCTCAACCGGAAGCGCGAGGCTAAGGGCCTGGAAAAGCTGCGCCCGCTTGGCGAAACCAGCTTCCGTTTGAAGATCCGTCGTCTTCCGAGCTTCTTCAAGAAGGCCGGCCGCGAAGGCAAGAAGCGAGCCCAGCTCTATTTCAATATCGTCCGCGCGGGTGCCGACAAAGGCATCCCCTTGCAGCGCGTGGAAGCCGACGAGTGGACGGTGGAGTTGCACACCATCCTCGAGGGAACGGTCGTTTGGGAAGAGCTCACGGTGGAGGAGCGTGAGGCTCTCTCGACTGTTCGGCTCTTTTTCAGCGCCGTCATCGACGTTGCCACCAAGTGCATTTTGTCGTTTCGCGTTTTCGTCGACGCGGCCAACATTGAATCGGCGCGTACGACGCTCGAACTGACGACCCGCGACAAGGATTTTCTCGCCAAGGCGGCGGGCTGCAAGTTCCCCTGGGAGATGAAGGGCAAGTTCCGCACGATCGGTATCGACAACGCGAGTTGGAACAAGTCCAACGCATTGCGCGGCACCCTGCTGGACGCCGGCGTCACCGACGTGTTCCCGCCCGCACGCACGCCTTACCTGCGCGGCACGATAGAGCGCTTCTTCCGCACGATCGCGTTCTTGGGACTCCAGGACTTCAACGGCCGCACGTTCAGCAACGTCATCGAGAAGGGTCGCGCCTACGACGACCATCCGGCCCCCACCATCCGCAACGACCAGCTCGCCAAGATCTTCATCCGGCTGATCGTCGATGTATATCACAACACCCCGCACTCCGGCCTCTGGGGCGCGACGCCCCGCCAGGCATGGCTGGAGCTGACCCGCGACAAGAAGGTCCCGCCCGCTCCGACCGGCTATCTCCGCCGCAACATCTACGGCACCCCAGGCGTCCGCGCGATCACCATGCAGGGCATCGTCTACGAGGACATCCAGTTCCAGTCCGAGCAGATCCAGCAGATCCGCCGCGACGACGAGCATGTCATGGTCCACATCCGCGTCGACCGTTACGACTTGAGCGAAATCTCGGTCATCTGGAAAGACGGTTTCCTGCGCGTGCCGGCGACGATCAAGGGCCTGGAGAATGTCAGCTATTGGCAGTGGATGAAGGCCAAGGAGCGCCTCCGCATCCACGACAAGGAAAACCTCGAGCTTGTCGCCGATGACGTCGCCGAGGCTATCGAATGGGCAGGCCAGGAGGCCGACGTCGCCAACGCCGCGTTGGAACTGACGTCGTCCGCCTTCACGATTTCCGAATACCTCTACGAGGACGAGAAGATCGGGCGCTTCGTCCGTATCGTCGACACCTCGGGTAGCCTCAGTGAAAAGGTCCGCACCCAGACGCCGAAGATGCGTTCCAGCAGCGCCGCCCTGCTTGGCCTCTCCAGTGTCAGCGCTACCGCCATCACTTCGGACGCCGCTGCATCCGAACGCGCTGCCGCCGAGATCGCGGTACGCCGCGCCGCCGACGCGAAGGCGTCTTCCACCGACACCCCGGACGACGAGTTCGGCATCATCGACTGATCCTGGAAGGAGGATTTCCCATGCCCAAGACCGCCATTTCTCCCGAACTCGCAGAGGCGCTCTCGCGGCTCCGCGTTTCGATGCCGCCCGAGGAGACCGAAATCGCCGACCGTATGGAGGCGATCAGCGCCCAGCACGTGCAGACGTTCAGGGACATTGCCTTCGGCAGCCGCTTTCGCAAGCTCAAACGCAGCCTTGTCGCCCATTTCACGGGCGACAACAAGCAGCACCGCATGATCATCGTCACCGGGGAGTCCCACTCGGGGAAGTCGAACCTGATCGATTACTGCCTCGACAACGATCCTGGGCTATCTCCCTACCCAACGAATGACGGCTTTCCGGCCGTCCCCGTCCTTCGCATGGACGCCCCATCGCCGTGCAATATGGTCAATGTCGCCATCGAAGGGCTCGAGGCGCTCGGCTACCCTGTGAAGGGGAACATCAAGGAGAAGGAAGCGTGGCCGCTTTTCCGCGCGCAGCTAAAGCGTCACAGGGTGCTGATCCTCTTTATCGACGAGGCGCAGCATGCGGTCAACTCGACGAGCAGCCGGGCCGATCTCCAGCGTCTGCGCGACATCTTCAAGCATGTCACGCAGATGAGGGACTGGCCGGTCAGGCTGATCCTTGCGGGCGTGCACCCGCTTGAACTGCTGCGGGAAGACAAGCAGATCCGCACCCGCTCCATGCCCATGCACCTAGGCGACATCACCGCCGCACATGCCAAACATGTTGGTCACTGGGTGAAGAAGATCGTCGAGGAGCACGCGAAGATGAGACTCGACGACTTGTTGGCCGGCGACTTTCCGCTCCGCCTTATCCATGGCGCCGGCGGCTGCTTCGGCTCCATCATCCAGTTGATCCGGATGGCGATCGAGGATGCGTTGGTGGCCAAAAAGGACGTCGTCGCCCTCTCCAATTTTGCCAGCGCATACGCAACGATGACGGGTTGCTCAAAGGACGAGAACATCCTCACGGTGACTAACTGGCGGTCGAGGGAGGGTGCGCTGGCCCGCTTGTCGGAGGCCGAGGAAACGGTGGCAGAGGTCGCAAGCCTGGCCGCAACAAGGTCCAAGCCTATGAGGGCTCACCGAGGAGGCGAAAGATGACAAAGCTTTCTCGCGCTGTAGTAGTGCACGAGGACGAACACGCCATGAGTGTCGTGGTAAGGCTGGCCGCGGCGCAGGACCTGCGACTGGATGATTTCTGCCGGCACCTGGGCATCGATCTTCCCGGCGTCTCCGGTGGGCGGGATGAGGCGGTCCGCGAGCTTGCATATCTCGCCAACGTTGACTTCAGCGCGCTCAGGCACCGGAGCTTGATCCGCCACGACGGTTTCTACGCCATCGGAGACGAGCGGCTGCTCGCGGGCAATTTAACGCGTTACCCGGCGAGGTACTGCCCTCATTGCCTCGCCGAAGATCGAGCGCATGGAACTGGACGTCTGAAGTCTCGGCCGTACGGTCGGGTATCCTGGCTCGTTTCGTTCGTGTCCACGTGCGCAGTCCATGAAGTAAGCCTATTGGATGTCGATACCAAAGCCCTAGAGCTGTCGAGGATCTGCTCGCAGTTTTCTGTCAGTGAATTCGACGCCTGCTCCGATCCTAAGATGGCGCCGAGAGCGGAATTCACCGAGTTCGAGCGCTATGTGTGCTCCAGGCTGGTCGGCGGTCGAAGTAAGCAGGGTAGTTTTCTCGACAAGTTGCCTCTTCATGTCGCCGGATCCTTGTGCGAACTGGTGGGTGCAGTTTTGACCCACGGACGTCCACGCGGAAAAACGGGCGATGATTTTGCCGCCATGCGCCAGGTGGGATTTCGTCTACTGCATCGCTCGGGTGCGCCGCTGAAGGAGTTCCTTCGGGAATTAGCCGTCGAGAAGGGTTCAAAAAGTAAAGCATCGACGGCGAAGACCTTGCACCGTCAGATCCATCGGGAGCTAAAATCAGGGCTGAAACATCCAGACTTTGACCGTGTGCGCGAAATGTTCCGCGAGGTCAGCATAGAGGAGCTGCCTCTCGGGCCTGGTGACGATGTCTTCGGACCGATCGAAGCGCGACGCTTTCACTCCCTTTGGACTGCCTACAAGGAGTTCGGCATTGCACCATTCCGTCTTGGCAAAATGCTCGAGGCCGGTGGCATTATCTCGAGCTACGACATCCGCTTGCCACCGAGCGCGACGATCGTCCCCGAACACGTTATGATCTCCTTCATCGAACGGAAGCGGGCTTCGTTTGACATTATGCAGGCTCGTCAGTTCCTGGGCGTGACGGATGCTGTCTTCGAAAGGCTGCTGGCACTCAAACTCCTAGGGCCGCTTTCGCATAGCTCCCAGCCGCGGGCAGCCGGACCTCTGTATGATCCGCAGGACGCTCAGTCGCTCTTGTTGCGTCTTCGTGGTGACGCCACCAGAACTCCGGCGCCGGACGCATTTGTAGACATCCTGGAGGTTCGCGCAGCAGCCGGCTGCACCCTCGCAGAAGTTCTGGATCTTCTGATGAGCTCCACCTTGACTCGGGTTTACTTTGACGAATCCAGGCAGGGGCTTCTCTCGATCCTTGTCGATCCGCAGGAAGTTCGGGAGATCGTTGGAAAGCGGTCACCGAATATCGTTCGCGTGGAGTTCGCGCACCCAACAATCGGGTCAATCGCAATTCGCGACATTTGGAGGCTGGTAGACGAGGGACACCTGACGAAGGTGGACGTTCCTCACCACATCAACGGTAAGCCTTGGAGCGTGTTGACCGCTTGGAGCGTCGAGCTTTTTGAGGAGCGTTACGCGTCTCTGGCTAAGCTGGCGCCTCGGCTCTTCACCGATGCCCGCCTGCTGAGGCGGGAACTTGAGGCGGAAGGGGTTGCGCCGTTTCTCAACAACCCGCGTCCCGAAAGGGCATTGTACGAAGTGGCAGCGGTGGCGCGGCTAGAACTTGGAATGGCGTTGAGGTGAGGCGCTGCCCGGCTTGACGCCATTCGAGTGCCGGGCTTTGCCGCTGGCCCGATCAAAGCAGTTTGCCGGTGCCGAAGCAGGCATCACCCGCCCGGCCGCGACAAGGCGAGGCTCAACAAATCCGTCACGGTGCCCGCGTCGCTCCTATCAAAACCCACCTGGCGTTAACCCCAATTCACTGCTGCCGAGGGGGCCGGGCCTCGGAACTTCAGCGAAGAACATCATCCAGCCAGACTGGAACCGTAACGGTCCGGATGTCTTTCAAGCGTCTGATCTTAAGAGAGCCGTACTCGCTACCGTGCGGAAAATGCAGCTTCATCTGGAGGTAATCTCTCTTTCCACATCGGTCGCACTTGAACTTGGTCAGCAGCCGGTCGAGCTGGAGGTTGCCGCTCAGCTTCTCAAGATCGTCCGGAAGGTAGTTATGCGTGATCCTGCAGAGATTGCAGCTCACCCGAATAATTTGACCCTGATCGGCAGCAGCGCGCAGCGTCCACGTCCGCAGGCGTTTGAACGGATGGATTTCAGGCATCGTCGGAAACCTTGATAAACCTCCACCCCGCTGCTGGTCGTGACTTGCCAGACTTGGCAACTCGGAAGTCGAGCTCGATTTCCGCCTCTCTGAGAGCATCCTTCAAGCTGGTCGACCAGACCGACACCAGATAGCGCCCTGCCCGGAAACGGTACTTGATTTTGGCTGGCCGCGCGCCAACTATTTGTCCGGCGCGGAAGCAGCGTTTCGCGAAGACGATGTCGGCGCCTTCTCGAACATTCGACGGCAGCCCCGACCACCAGGCGTCGAACGCCGCCTTCTTCTTAGTAACCTTCTTAACTTCGCTCGACACTGACCGTCTCCAATCGCGATCAAGTGTTCTGTATTTGTTCCAAACGCGCGCGATGTCAAGCCTGCTGTGCCCATTGTGATCCGGTTGACGCGGCTCGTGACGAGGTCTGATTGCAGATTAGTGTGAGTGGACGATTGCAGCCAGAGACGGTGTTAGCTGAAGCGATGTTTTTCGTGCTCAGTGCTCCAGACGCCGGTCAACGCGGATCGCATGGCTGGGCAGGAGCCAAGCCCAACTTGCTGAACGCGGCGACGACGCGGGGCCAGGAAGCGATCTATGTGATCGGCAACCGCGAGCTCTGGAAGCAGGCTGGCGTCTTTCAAATGTTGGACGCGATGCTTCCTAGGTAAGGACGGTTTCGCTGAGACTCGACGCCCTTCGAGACCCCCTCAATCCTTTCAAAAGCACCAATCCGGAATCGATCTAAACGGTGTGAGCCAACGCTTTTGCCGCTGATTTTGTCGTCTCGGCAAGTATCAAATGCGATCTGGCAGAGATGTCTGGGAAAGCGGGCGGAATTTCCCAATGAAATCAGTGCGTGCTCGGCAAGGAGTTTCCACTCCTAACATGAACGACGTCTGGGAGATTGCGGATGGGATTGATTGCCATGAGCGAGCGCGATCTGCAGCGGATCGCGATTTTGTCGAAAGTGATCGCCGACCGCATGACGATGGTGTCGGCGGCGCATGTGCTTGATCTGAGTACGCGCCAGGTGCGCCGGCTGCTGGAGCGGATCCGCACTGGTGGTGCGGCGTCGATCCGGCACAAGGCGATCGGCCGGCCGTCGAACAACCGGATCAGCGATGGTGTTCGGGATTATGCCGTGACGCTGGTTGGCACTTCGGGCCGACGCTGGCTCGCGAGAAGCTGATCGAACTGCATCAGATCTCGGTCGGTAAGGAGACGCTGCGGCAATGGATGAGCGAGGCCGGCATCTGGATCTCGCGTCGAGAGCGCAAGAAGCGAGTTTTCCAGCCACGCGGCCGGCGCGACTGTTTCGGGGAAACTTGTGCAGATCGATGAATCGGCGCCCTCACCCGCCCTGATCTGATCTGATCTTGCAAATCGGATTATCTCAACTGGGCAAGGTCACGATACGCATGGCCCCATCCACTGACCTAATCCTGATTGGCAACCACTGGCAAACTGCCTTCGTTCGAAAGACGGGTTTCGGTCTGCCTGGCGGCCGAGACAATGCGGCGCTTTGCGCGGATCGCGTGCCATTGTTGGTCGATCAGGACGCCGATGAGGATCACGCCACCCATGACAGCGAAATTCAACGACGAAGGGATACCAAGGAGATTGACGAGATTCTGCAACTCCTGGAGCAGGACCGTGCCCAGCACCACGCCGACGATCGATCCCTCGCCGCCGCGGAGCGAAAAACCGCCAAGTACGGCAGCGGCAATCGCGTAGAGTTCGTAGAACTGACCATGGCTCGCCGGCGAGATCGAGCGCGTGTACATGGCGAAATAAATCGCCGAAAGCGCTGTCAGCAGCCCGCAGATGACATAGGCCGACATGACCATGCGGCCGGTACGGATACCGGAATAGCGGGCCGCCTCCTCGTTCTTCCCGATTGCGTAAAGATAACGCCCGAAGACAGAGCGATGCAGCATGATCCACATGACCACGGTAATGATGACGAGCGCGATGAAGGTGTTGGGAACACCGTAAAACCGTCCGGCGGTCAGGAATTCGAGGTCGGGGAAATTCTGGCCGAAGGCAAAACCCGCTGTTCCGTCGGCCGTATAGAAGCGCGCTGCCCCACGATAAATCAGGAGGCCGCAGAGGGTGACGACGAAGGGCTGGAGGTTGAGCCGGGTGATCAGCCAGCCGTGGATGGCGCCTATGACCGCGCCGAGCGCGAGAATGAGCGGCAGCGCCAGCATCCAGGACATATCCTGGACCGCGATGAAATCGACGAAGAGCACGCCGAGAAGCGCGACGAGCGAGCCCACGGAAAGCTCGATACCGCCTGTGATAATGACAAAGGCCTGGCCGATCGACAGGATGCCGAATAGGCCGATCAGGTTGGCGGTGTTGGCCAGATTGATCGGCAGCAGGAAGCGCGGATTGATGATGGCGACGACGATGCCGACGACGACGATCAAAAGCAGCAGTCCGAGATCTTTTTTGATCATTCGAGATCCATCCCCCGATACTTATCTATATTGGCCGCAGCCGCTATTTTACCCTTTTGCCGACGGCAAGCAAAAGGACGCTTTCCTGGCTGATTTCGTCCTCTTCCAATATGCCGGCGATCTGGCCCTCGTGCATGACGGCGATGCGGTCAGAAACGCCAATCACCTCTTCCATGTCGCTGGAGATCATCAGGATCGCCACTCCGGCATCGGCAAGCGCTCGCATCAGGCCGTAGATCTCGTTCTTCGCGCCGATATCGATGCCGCGTGTCGGCTCGTCGAAGATCATCACCTTCGGGCTCATCGACAACCATTTGGCAAGCACCACCTTCTGCTGGTTGCCGCCAGACAGAGTGCCGGTTCGCGTCGAAACGGAGGGCGCCTTGATATCGAGGCGAACGCGCTGCTTTTCGGCCGCCGTCCTCTCCCGCTCGGCAGAAAGCATGAAGCGGCTGGAGAGCTTGGGGAGATCGGCAAGGGTTATGTTCTGGGCGATCGGGAAATCAAGAAGAATGCCGTTGCGCTTGCGATCCTCCGGGACCAGGAAAATGCCACGAGCGACGGCGTCCCGGGCAGACTTGATCGCAATTTGCCGCCCGTCCTGGAGAATGGCTCCGCCGTAGCTCCGGTCAATGCCGAAGAGTACCCTTGCAAGCTCGGTGCGGCCCGACCCAACGAGGCCTGCAAGCCCCATGATTTCTCCATACAGGATTTCCAGATCAACGGGACGGCCGGGATAGGCCTCGGTGCGCACGCCGCTTGCCTTTAGCGCAACCGAGCCGGGCGAGCGCTGCGGTTTTGCGGTCCGGGCCGCAAGCACCCGGCCGATCATCAGCTTGACCATCTGGTCGTGGCCGATGTCTTTCTTGGCGAGAGTGCCCACAAGCGTGCCGTCGCGCAAGACTACGACCCGGTCTGCGACGCGCTCAACCTCGTGCAGGCGATGCGAGATGAAAATTACACTGATGCCATCGGCTTTCAGCGATTTGATAATGCTCAGGAGCTGCTCGGTTTCGGCCAGCGGCAGGCTGGACGTGGGTTCGTCGAAGATGACGAGCCTGGCGTTGATGGACAGCGCCTTGGCGATTTCCACCATCTGCTGCTCGGCAAGGGAAAGCGATGCCACGGGTGTGTCGGCGGAAAAATGAGCCCCTACCCGCTTCAAGAGCGGCTTCACCATGTCTCGCAGCCGATCGCGATCGACGAGCTTGAAAGGTCCGGCCTTGAGCGGTTCGCGGCCCAGGAAGATATTGGCAGCAACGTCGAGATTCTCAAAGAGATTGAGTTCCTGGTGCACGAAGGCGATGCCGGATGCGATGCTCGATTCCACAGTGAGGAAACGAAGCTCCGTGCCGTCGAGCAGGATCGTGCCTCGGTCGGGGGCGATCACGCCGCCGAGAATCTTCATCAGCGTCGATTTTCCAGCCCCGTTCTCGCCGACGAGGCCGATGACCTCTCCCGGCATGATGTCGATCGACAGTCCCTCAAGCGCAACGACGCCCGGATAGGTCTTGCCAACGCCGGAAAGCGACAGGAATGGCGTTGCAAGCGCGTCCGGTGACGGGATGTCGGAGCTATGGTTCATCGCCTGTCCATGGCTGCTGATGCTGTCGGCATAAGACGTCTTTCGCGGCGGCGGCAAGTGCCGCCGCCGCGAAGGAGGGTTATTTTCCAGACATGGCCTTCAGGCTGGCGGCATACTTGTCAACGTCATCCTTGCCGATGATTACCGTCGGGATGATGATCAAGCCGTTGCTGGGAACGCCTGATTTGTCGCCCTTGAGGTAGGCCGCCATCAGCTTCATGCCCTGATAGGCCCATTCAAACGGCTGCTGCACGACGGTCGCTGCGATCGTCCCTTCCTTGACGCCGCCGAGCGTGATCGGATCGTCATCGAAGCCGACGACGGTGATCTGGCCGAGTTTGCCAGCGTCGCGCAGCGCCTCATAGATGCGTGGCGTATTATAGGAATAGAAACCGACCATGCAGGTGACGTCGGGGCTGGCCACCAGCGCGTCCTCGACGTTCTTCTTTGCGCGCGTCTGGTCGATATCGTCGCCGCGTACATCTGTCAGCTCTATCTTCGTGCCCTTCAGGCCGTCCTTCATGCCCTGGATGCGTTCCTTGGCATTGTCGGCGCCGAGCAGGCCGACGAAGCCGATGCATTTGCCGCCGTCCGGCATCGCTTTCTTGGCGATTTCGGCGGCCTGCAGGCCCGCGTCGATATTCGATGAACCGATATAGGCGACGCGGTTGGTCTGCGGCGCGTCACTATCGGTCGTGAAGAGAGCGGTCTGCGAGCCAATCTTGTTTAAGCCGTCCGTCTGGGTCTTGGGATCGACTGCGGAAACCATCACCCCCTTGACGCCGGCACTGACCAAGTCTTCCATAAGCCGTTGCTGAACGGCGACAGATGCCTGCTCAGGGTACTTCAGCTCCATCTGGTAGTCTGGCATCTCGCCCTGCGCCTTCTTCACGCCCGCCTCTGCGGCTTTCCAGAAGTCGGATGCGCCATTGACGACAAATGCGAGTGTCGGTTTGTCGGCAGCATGCGATACGGCAATCGGCGCCGCGCTCAGCATCAACCCGGCGAAGAACAAGGCTGCATTGCGTTTCAGCTGTTTCATAATACACCTCCCGAGGGGCCGCAGTTGCACGGGCCCGTTTCCGATTTACGGCCGGCCGGATGCGCGCCCCCTCCCAGGGCCGCCGCAAAGCGACGAGTGGCATAGGTTCCGATCGCTCCCTGACGGTATACAAGAAATTTAATTAGTAAATAGTATTATCAATGCAGATCAAAACATTTCATCGCGCAAGGCTAGGATGGCAATTTTGTACTGGCATTGGCCAATAACTGATAGTGTTGCAACAATTCATGCAATTGCCAGCGCTTTCAGATAGATGCTAATATTAATTATCAAAAACGACGATCAATCACCCTGACCGGTTATCCCAAGCAGAGACAGTTTCCACGAATGCGAAAACCCAAGACCCAAAATAAGCCTGTGCGCGTGACGATGATGGACATCGCCGCGGCGGCTGGCTGCTCGCAGGCGGCCGTCTCCTTCGTTCTCAACGACACGCCCGGCACCCGCATCTCACAGCAGACGCGCGATCGTGTATTGGAGGCGGCGCGCGCGCTCGGCTATATGGAGAAGACCTATGCGACGAAGGCCTCTTATTCGGGACTGGACAACGTCATCGGTTTCGCCGTGGATCAACTCGCCACCAGCCCGGAAGCGATCGTTGCGATCGAAGGCGCGCGGCAAGCCTCCTGGAACGCCGGCAATGTCCTTCTGGTAACCCAGACCCTCAGTGACCCCGTCATGGAGCCGAAAGCAATCGAGGCGTTGACGAACGGAGGCATATCGGCGCTCATATACATGACGATCTATACCCGCCAGGTGGAGCTTCCATCCTATGTCAGCAAGCTCAACATCCCGACGGTCCTGCTGAACTGTTATACGGCGGACCATGCCTTTCCCGCCGTGGTGCCGAGCGAGATCGCGGGAGGGCAGAGCTCCACCCGGCATCTGATCACGCACGGACACCATCGTATCGCGACGATCACCGGCGAAATCTGGATGCAGGCGGCGCAGGACCGGCTGACGGGATATCGCCGCGCGTTGGCGACCGCCGATATACCCTTCGATCCGGAATTGGTCATTGAAGGCGACTGGTCGGCCGGTGCCGGCTATGCCGCCACGATGAAACTGCTTGCTCTGAAAGAGCCGCCCACCGCGATCTTCTGCCAGAACGACCGCACTGCCATCGGGTGCTACGAGGCGCTCAAGGATGCAGGGCTTCGCATTCCCCAGGACATGTCGGTGGTGGGATATGACGACGAAGAAATTTCACGACATCTCGTTCCCCCGCTGACGACTTCGGTCCTTCCACATCTTGCCATGGGGCAATGGGCGATCGAACATCTCAACCCGGAAAGTACACCCGGCAAGCGCTATCCCATTGCGAAGCTCGAATGCTCGCTCGTCAAGCGCCATTCTGTCGCCACGCCGCGGGCCGAGGCGCGGCAGATCCTCGATGGCGCACATATGTCTTCATAGAACTTGGGTTCGCGCCGGGACCGACGCCGGCGGCTAGCTCGGAAACCCTGATCGGGGCGCACTGGAAGACGTGGTCGAAATCGCTTAGTGGCGATCGTGCGGGCAGAGTTTGCCTTGTCGATAGGTTGCGAACGGGTTGCCCCCTGCCCTTGCTTCGTCACTGGCTACCCAACCGGTCTCAAATATTCTCAACCACAGATACAATCTACGCAGAGGCAACGTTGACGACGTGTAGATTTGGAGCTAGCTCTATCGGCCATGAAAATCGCAATGGTTCTCGTAGTGGTGATATCGCGCATGGGCAGGACGATCTGATCGTCCGGCAATAGCCACCCATGCGCCGAAAACAGGTCCCTGACGGGGCCTTTTTTTATGCCCCGTCGCACCCATCACCTCACTCACGACGGAACCCAGATATGACCGGCGAGACAGCCAACTTTTCCCTCAACAACCCCTCTGATCGTCGCATGAACGGCGGCGAGATCGTTCTGCAAGCGCTGCGCGACAACGGTGTCGAACACATTTTCGGTTACCCCGGCGCAGCGGTGCTGCCGATCTATGACGAAATCTTCCAACAGGAGGACATCAAACATTTCCTGGTGCGCCATGAGCAAGGCGCCGGACACGCAGCCGAAGGCTATGCCCGCTCGACCGGAAGAGTTGGCGTCATGTTGGTGACATCAGGACCAGGCGTTACAAATGCGGTTACGGCGCTGCAGGATGCCCTTATGGACTCCGTTCCGCTCGTCTGCCTCGCCGGCCAGGTGCCGACAAGTCTGATCGGCACGGACGCTTTTCAGGAATGCGATACGGTCGGCATCACCCGCCCCTGCACAAAGCACAATTTCCTCGTCAAGCACGTCGACGATCTGGCCAAGACGATCCATCTGGCTTTCCGGATCGCGGCAGCCGGTCGGCCCGGCCCTGTTCTCGTCGACATGCCGAAGGACGTGCTCTTCGCCAGCGGGACCTACGTCTCACCTGACAAGGTAGCTCTGCTGCCGAGCTACCAGCCGGCAATGCAAGGCGATCAAAACGCGATCCGAGCGGCGGTCGCATTGATGGCCGAAGCCCGGCGCCCCATCATCTATACCGGCGGCGGCATCATCAATTCGGGACCTGAGGCGTCGAGATTGTTGCGCGAGTTCGTCGACCTCACCGGCTTTCCCGTATCGTCCACCATTATGGGGCTTGGAGCCTACCCCGCCACCGGGCCGAACTGGCTACGGATCGCCGGACAGGACGGATCGCATGAAGCCAATATGGCAATCGGCGAGTGCGATCTGATGGTCGCCATCGGCGCGCGATTTGACGATCTTGCGATCTCGCGCGTCCATGAGTTTTCGCCTCACTCGAAGAAAATCCAGATCGATATCGATGCCTCGTCGATCAACAAACGCGTTCCCGTCGATATCGGCATTCAAGGCGACGCCGCGCATGTGCTGGCGGATATGATCCATGCCTGGCGGTCGCTCTCCACTATGCCCGACCAAAAGCGGTTGCGAGCGTGGTGGATGGAGATCGATCACTGGCGAACCCACCATTCGTTTTCCTACCAGCGGCTGGACCATGCAATCATGCCGCAACATGCCCTGGAGCGCCTGCATGCGCTGACAAAGCTGCACGACCCGATCATCGCCACGGAGATCGGTCAGCAGATGTGGGTGGCGCAGTTCTTCGGTTTCGACAGGCCCAATCGCTGGATTACCTCTGGTGGATTGGGGACGATGGGTTTCGGTCTTCCTGCTGCGCTGGGGGCGCAGCTCGCAAATCCCGGCCGCCTTGTCATCGACATTGCCGGCGACGCGTCGGTGCAAACGACGATGAAAGAGCTGTCGACAGCGATACAGCATCAAGCGCCGATCAAGATTTTCATCTTGAGCAACGAGTATCCGGGGATGGCGCATGACTGGGAAGAAATATCGGATGGTGGCGGTCAATCGCATTCTTATTCGGCTTCGCTGCCCGATTTTGCCAAGCTCGCGGAAGCCTATGGCGCTGTCGGCCTTCGTTGCGAGAGCCCGAGCGAACTCGACGCCAGGATCGAGGAGATGATCGACGCGGACAGGCCGGTGCTCGTTCACTGCCGGGTCGCGAGGCTCGCCGAAACCGATCAGCAGTAACGGCCGATGATCGAACACGCCAAAAGCAAGCCGTGCGGTCCCGTGAACCGCAATTCCCGACTACGCTAGCTGAGGACCTCATGGTCGAGACTGGCGTCTCGATCATGTATTTATGCCGTAAGTGTCAGCGACGTTTGTTGCGGCGGATTACGTCTTCCGCGGAAACAACGACAAACTCGCTGTCGTCGACACGCATTGCGGGTGCAAGTTCCTTTTGCAGGCCATCCCATGCCTCGTCGCGCGTTTGCAAATCGCGTCGGATCAGGGCGCGAATGTAGTCGCTCGCATTCTCATAGAGGCCGTCCTCACCGATCTGCTGTTGAATGTGATCTTGCAGCACGCCGCTCACCTTCACATGAATGCTGCTCGACGCCATCGGCACTACCCTTTCGTTCTTCTTCTATCGTGGTAGCGTAGCTGATATTGTCAATATTCATCACGCAGAATTTGGTAGTGATACGCTTCTCGAACGTCGTCGGCAGCCTGGCTGCCTCAAGGATCTTCTGGTCAGGATCATCATCGTCGGTCCGCCACTTGTTTAGTGCTTGCGGGCCTGGGGCAGCAGGTTCATGCTTGTCCCCTGTCTGAGGCCTGCTGGTTGCGGCTGAAATAGCCGTACATCGGGGTTTCGTGAGACGCGTGCGATGGAGTGCGCCGGCTGCGGTTTCGATATTCAGAGCGGTTTTGCTTTCTGTCCGCGATGCGGCGCAAGGCAGCCGCTTTCCTGCGCCGCCTGCGGTAATCCCTGTCAGCCCGATTTTGCCTTCTGCCCCCAATGTGGCGCGTCGATATCAGGTAAAGTCCAACCCGCAACTAAGCCGAAGATCGAGGCGCTACCTCAATCAGAGGGCGATGCCGACCGGCGGCCGGTGACCGTGCTCTTTGCCGATCTCTGCGGCTTCACGACGCTGAGCGAGCAGATCGACCCTGAAGTCATGCGGGTGCTGCAGAACGAATTGTTCGAAGAGATGACCCAGGCGGTCGAAGCCTATGGCGGCTTCGTCGACAAGTTCGTCGGCGATGCGCTGCTGGCACTGTTCGGCGCGCCGGTCGCTCATGAGGACGATCCGGTCCGGGCGCTTGGTGCCGCACTCGATATGATCGGTCGGGCGACGCAAGTCGGCGAGCGCTGGCACGCCCGCGCCGGCGTGCCGCTGCGTCTGCATATCGGAATCAATAGCGGCCCTGTCGTTACCGGCGGCTTTGGTGCGGTCAGTACAAAATCCTATTCGGTGACCGGCGACACGGTGAACACCGCCCAACGGCTACAATCCATGGCCGGCGAAAACGATATCCTTGTCGGGCCGCTGACCTATCGCCTCACCCGCCATGCCTTTGCCTTCGAGAGTCTCGGCGCGCAGGCGTTGCGCGGCAAAAGCGGCAACGTCCTTGTCCACCGGCTGACAGGGCTGTCGGAAGCGCCGCATACGGCGCGCGGGCTCGAGAGTTTCGGCCTTCAGGCGCCGATGATCGGACGGGATACGGAGCTGTCGCGGTTGCTGACATGCCTCGATCTTGCCTGCGGCGGTGCTGCGCAGCTTGTCCGCCTGATCGGCGAAGCGGGCATCGGCAAGTCGCGGCTGGTCAATGAATTCGTCGCGATAGCCAGCAATGCCGCCCGATTTCAGGGCCTCGCCATCCGCAAAGCCACCTGCTCTCCCCTCGGCGAACAATCCTATGGCACGCTCGGCGCGGTCGTGCGCAGCGCCTACGGCATTGGCGAGCGGGACGATCTCGACAGGGCGCGGCAATTGCTGGCAACGGGGTTCCGCGCGCTCGATCTGACGCAGGAAGAGGTCGAGGGACTTCTGCCGCTTTTTCTGCATGTCCTCGGCCTCGGCGATCCCGATGGCGCGTTGCGGTACATCGAGCCGGAGCAGCTGCGGCGGCAGATCTTCTATGCCGTCCGCACCGTCTTCGAGCGGCGGCTGGCGCAGGGTCCTCTGCTGCTTGTCATCGAGGATCTGCATTGGGCGGACGCCGCCTCGCTGGAAGTGCTTCGCTTCATGATGGATCGGCTGGAGCGCAGCCGGTTGATGCTGCTGGCGGTCTACCGGCCGACATCGCAGACCGACCCACTGGACTCCAATCGTGTCAGCGTCACCGTCCAACGTCTTGCCCCACTCTTTGCGACCGACGGGCAGAAGCTGCTTGCTGCGTTTTTTGGCGAGAGCTATGCCAAGTTGCCGGTGACGATGCGCAAACGCATCCTCGACCGCGCCGGCGGCAATCCGCTTTTCATCGAAGAAATCCTTCGGGTGCTGATCGACATGGGCACGTTGCACAATGACGGCCAGCGCTGGCATGTCGCAGCGGAAGACACGGATGTCGATATACCGGTGAACCTGCAAGCCCTGTTGCTTGCCCGCGTCGATCGTCTGCCACAGGAGATCAGACGGCTGGCGCAAGAGGCGGCGGTGGTCGGCCCGAAATTCGATACCGCCCTGCTCCGCACCATCGCCACCGACCCAGGCGCCATCGATGCCGCATTGGATCATCTCTGCGATGCCAATATCATAGAGGAATTGCGTGGGCCGGATGCCGGCGGGTCACCAGGCTATCGCTTCAGCCAGACGCTGATGCATGACGTCATCTATCACAATCTCCTGCTGCAACGCCGCATGGAGCTTCATCAACGGATCGGTCAGGTTCTGGAACGTCAATATGGCGTAGCGCCCGACCGGCCCGAGCATCTGGCGCAGCTCGGCCATCACTTCAGCCTGACCACCGAAAAGGCCAAGGGCGCCACCTATCTGATGGCGGCGGGCGATCTGGCGCGCAAGGCCTACGCCAATGACGATGCAATGCGCCTTTACCGTCAGGCCCTTGCGGCCTTCGCAAACGAGGCGGAGGTGACACCGGAGCAACAGGCGCTCTTGGAGCGTCTTGCCGATCTCTGCGGCCCAGCGGGCCTGCGCGACGCCGCCTTGAACCATTATCAGCGAGCGCTGGCGATCCACCGCACCAAAGACGATCCTATCGCCGCGGCGAGGATATTGCGCAAGATCGGCCGTTTGCATCTCGATGCAGGACGCCGCGATCAAGCGGAGACACATTTGGCCGAAGCCGAAGCCATGATCGCAACGATCGATGCGCCGGTCGAACGTGCACATGTCCTGCAGGAGCGTGGCCATCTGGCCTTCCGCATGGGGGATCAGGCCGCTGCCGCAGAGTGGGCGACGCAGGCGCTGCAATGCCTGCAAACACTGCCGATCGACGGGACGACCGAGGCCGGACGGGAGACAGCGCGAGCGATGGCGGAGGCGCTGAATACCAAGGGTGCGGCCTTTGCGCGGCTCGGACGTCGCCGCGAGGCCGTACAGGAAGTGGAGCACAGCCTCTCGGTTGCCGAAAAGGCCGATCTGCAAAGTGCTGCCTGTCGCGCCTATTCCAATCTCGGCGTTCTCTACACGATTGTCGATCCTGCCAACGCCATCAGAATCTGCCGGCGCGGTCTGGAGGTTGCGACCCGTATCGGCGATCTTGGCTTCCAGGCGCGCCTTCTCGCCAACCTCGCAGTCGCATGCTGTACCTTCACCGATCGCTGCGCCGCCGAGGGTGTACCAGCGGCGGAGAAGGCCGTCGAAATCGACCGGGCGCTCGATCAGCGCGACCATCTCTCCGTGCCGCTGATCGTGCTGGGCCAGATTCATCAGTGCCACGGGCAGCCAAAGCTAGCTCGTAAGTATTACGAAGAAGCCCTTGAGGTTGCGAAGGAAATTGATGAACCGCAACTGCTCTTTCCGTGCTATGATGGCTTGGCGACACTCAGCCTTGAGCATGACGACATGGACGAGGCGGAACGGTATTTCACACTGGCACAGGATGTGTGCATCCGCCACAACCTCGATCCAGGCACGCTCGTCGTCCTGCCGTTTCTCGACTGACTTGTCCTCGTTGCAGTGATCGCTGAAGATCGATTAGGTAAATCGATTCAAGAAGATAAAGGGAGGAACGAAACATGCAGGAGAACCACACCGCAAGACCATTGCAGCCGGGAGATCGCGCGCCGAACGTGGTGCTGGATGCAATCACCCGCCAGGGCAAGGTCGCCATCGACGATTTTCGCGGCCAGAAGCCGGTGCTTGTCGGGTTGTTCCGCGGATTGCATTGCCCCTTCTGTCGCCGGCAGATCGCCGCCATGGCCGAACTCACCGACGCATTGCAGGAGAAGGGCATCGACAGCCTGACCATCGTCAACACGCCGATCGACCGCGCTCGCCTCTATTTCCGTTACCATCCGCTTCCCAATCTGCTGGCGGCCTCGGACCCGGAACGGGTATCGCACAGAGCCTTCGGCCTGCCGAATCTTCAATTCACCGAAGATGAGAATGAGTGGCCGCGCAAAGTCAGCATGAACACGGTGATGTCGATGCGCATCGATATGCCGGGCGAGCTTCCAGCGCCTATGGACCCGATGGCGGCGTCGGAATTCCTCGACAAGGCGGACGGCTATGAAATCACCGAGGATGACAAGCAGATGATCGCCACCGGCCACGGCCAACTCGTCGGCGAATTCCTGCTCGATCGGGATGGCGTCGTGCGCTGGTGTTTCACGGAAGTCGAGGAGGATGGCCGCCATATGTTCGGCGGTCCCGCCCCTCGGGAAGTGATGTCGGCAGCGTCGAACATGGCTGTTTGAAGCGAATGAGGCCGTGCTTGAAGGTCGGACGCTTGAACAAGGCGAGCAATTCCCGGTCCCGCGTGATCGCCCTTATTCCATCCTGAACCTGGCGTGGTAGGTCGTACAGGTTTGAAGCATGAGGTGGAACGCGTGTTCTGCCGGCATTGCCAGCAGCCTGGCACACGCTGGTCGCCCGTGACGAGACGGTCGACCGGATGGTGTTCTCGCGCCGGAAACGATCAGCCGAGAATTTCTAGAGTTGCCAGCGTCAGCACGACATAGCGGCCGGACTTGGCGACGAACACCAGGATCGTGAACGGGATCAGCGGCTCCCTGAGCACGCCGGCGACAACCGTGAGAGCGTCCCCGAACAGTGGCATCCAGGACAGGAGCAATGTCCACTTGCCGTATCTCCGGTACCAGCGGGACGAACGTTCGAGGACCTTCTCGCCGACCGGAAACCAGCGCCGGTCCCGAAACCTTTCAGCCCCGCGACCGAGGAACCAATTGGCCACGCTTCCGAGCGTATTTCCGACGCTAGCGACAGCGACCAGAGCCGGGACGGAGAACTTGCCCGTGACGAGAAGGCCGACCAGCACGGGCTCCGACTGCATCGGCAAGATCGTCGCCGCGCCGAGAGCCGCGATGAAAAGTCCGAAGTAGGATGCGAAATCGATCATCGTCAGAAAAGACCAGCTCCTGATGTCGTTCACCGTTAGACTTTCCAACCTGTGCACGCTGTCCGTGCCACATAAAGGACTCGAACATCGACGACAGATGAGTCGCAATTGAAATCGAGCTGCTTTGCATGTAGTTCGAGGAGCATGGGCAAGATGTACCGAATCGCAATGAGCAGGCTGCTCGTGATGATGCGGCTGGTGATCATAGTATCACTGGCGGGGTACTCGCTGTCGAACGCCAGCGCCGCTATGCATGGCTCCTCCTTCCCCGAGGTGGCAGCGGTACTGTCCGAGTCCGATGCAATGCAGCATCACGATGGCCATGACATGACGAAGATGGCTGTCCATGACCACTCCCAGGGCGACGTCAGTGATGACGCAGATGGCGTATCGAAGCCTGTCAAGCAAGAATGCTGCAAGGATTTTTGTGGCGGGCTCGGCATTATTTGCGAAGGCCAGGATGTCGGCGGACCCGTCGTAACCTCGATCCGGCAGTTCATCGACGACCGAACGACCCTTGGCGAGCTGCCGCCCCTCCACCGTCCCCCGAATATCTGAATAGAGACGTACCCGTTTGATCGGGTCTAGTCGGACGCTTGCCTGCTTCGGGGCGAGCGCCCCGTAGGCTATCTCCTATTCGGACATCTCATAATGAAACCCTCGCTTTTCGTGGTGGGGCTGCCGCTTATCGTCGGCGGCTGCGCATCCACACTTCCTCCCGACGTGGTGGCGTCTCCCACCGCAGTCGACCAGCCGTCCGCACCTCCGGCGGCATACAGGTCGCCGATCGCAGATTACGTCGCCCGACAGCCGGTCGATCCCAAACCTTGGCGCAGACAGAACGATCTGCAGTCTCCCATGAATGGAGACGGCTCATGATCGGCACCAGAAAACTGATCGTGGCGCTGGCATTTCCGCTCGCCTTGAGCGGCTGCGTCACAGGCGCCGACTATTCCCGCAAAGAGGCGGGTTTCACCTCCGTTGCCAACAAGACCGCCATTGTCACGGCGAAAGAGACCGTCTGGATCCAGAATCGGAACCAGGCCCGATCGGCCGCCGCACAGGTCACAAGCCTCCTCGCCCGAACAAAGACCCTCGACGCCGAGACGGCCGTCCAGATCGCGCTGCTCAACAACAAGGGCCTCCAGGCCGCCTATGCCGATCTTGGCGACAGCGCCGCCGACGCCTGGCAGTCGACGATGTTCATCAACCCGACCGTCTCCATCGGCACGACCGGGATCGGAACTCCGGAACTGCAGGCGTTCAAGACGATCGAAGGAATGATCACGACGAACATCCTGGCGCTCGCTACGAAGAACAGGGACATGGCGATCGCCGACACCCGCTTCCGGCAAGCGCAATTGACCGCGGCGGTGAAGACACTTCAGGTCGCCGCCGACACCCGGCGCGCCTGGATCGGCGCGGTGGCGTCATGGGAGACCGTCGGGCAGCTCCAGCGTGCCCAGGCGACCGCCGACGCAGCCTCGGAACTCGCGGAGAAGCTTGGCGAGACCGGCGCAATGACCAAGGGCGCTCAAGCCCGTGAGCATGTCTTCGTCGCCGAACTCGCCGGAGAAACGGCGAAGGCCCGCCTCTCCGCCCGTCTTGCCAAGGAGGAGTTGACGCGGCTGATGGGTCTCTGGGGCTCCGATCTGGACTATCAGGTTCCCAACGGTCTGCCGCCGCTACCCAAGTCCGTCGTCAGGCGAGACACCATCGAGGCCGAAGCACTCCGAAATCGGATAGACCTCCAGGTCGCAAAGCTCGAACTCGAAGCTACTGCCAGGTCGTATGGCCTGACCGAAGCAACGCGCTATGTGACCGACCTCGAAATCCTGACCGGTTTCGAAACGGAACGCGAAATCGAGGACGACGAGACGAAAACGCGAACCACTGCGCAGGTCGAGCTTGAGTTCGCCATCCCGATCTTCGACACCGGCAAGGCCCGGATGCGCAAGTCCGAGCTCTCCTACATGCGGGCGGCGAACCTCTTGGCGGAGAAAGCCGTCAACGTCCGCTCGGAAGCACGCTCCGCCTACGAAGCCTACCGCTCGAACTACGATATCGCGCGGCACTACCGCAACAATGTCGTGCCGCTGCGCACCAAGGTCGAGGAAGAATCCCTGCTGACCTACAACGGCATGATCTCGAACACCTTCGAGCTGCTGACAGACACCCGCGACAAGATCAACTCCATCCTGCTCTCCGTCAACGCGAAGCGAGATTTCTGGCTGGCCGAAGCCGATCTGGCTCCTGCGATCTACGGCGGCGGCGCGACGAAGGCGTCGGCAGAGACCGAGGTCGCCGCTGCTTCCGAAAGCAGCGCTGGCGGCGGTCATTGAGAAAGGACACACCATGTTCAACAGACGACAACTTTTTGGGGCCAGCGCGGCACTGCTGGCGGCCGGCGCCTGGACGAAGACGTCGGCGATGGGGCTGCCCGACGCACCGACCATGGAATCGGCGGACATGCAGCCGCCACTCCACCCGGCCTCAGGTCCGGACTATCAGCCGGTGGTCACCCTCAATGGCTGGACCCTGCCCCACAGGATGAACAACGGCGTCAAGGAGTTCCACCTCGTCGCCGAACCGGTCGAGCGCGAGATGGCAGACGGCATGACCGCCTATCTGTGGGGCTACAACGGACAGTCACCGGGACCGACGATCGAGGCGGTCGAGGGCGATCGCGTCCGTATCTTCGTCACCAACAAGCTGCCGGAGCACACGACAATCCACTGGCACGGCATGATCCTGCCGTCGGGCATGGACGGCGTCGGCGGCCTGACGCAGCCGCATATTCCAGTCGGCAAGACCTATGTGTACGAGTTCGACCTCATGAAATCCGGCACCTTCATGTACCATCCGCATTCCGACGAGATGGTGCAGATGGCCATGGGCATGATGGGTTTCTTCGTGATCCATCCGAAAGATCCCAAGTTCATGCGCGTCGACCGAGACTTCGTCTTCCTCCTCAACGCCTACGACATCGACCCCGGCTCCTACGTGCCGCGGATCATGGAGATGACCGACTTCAACATGTGGTGCTGGAACAGCCGCGTGTTCCCGGACATCAGCCCTCTCGTCGTGTCGAAGAACGACAGGGTGCGCGTCCGCGTCGGCAACCTGACGATGACCAACCATCCGGTCCACATGCATGGCTACGATTTCGAGGTGACCTGTACCGACGGCGGCTGGGTGCGGCCGGAAGCGCGGTGGCCGGAGGTGAGCATCGACATCCCTGTCGGCGCGATGCGTGCCTACGAATTCGACGCCAAGTATCTCGGCGACTGGGCGATCCACTGCCACAAGTCGCACCACACGATGAACGCCATGGGTCACGACATTCCAACCTTCATCGGTGCGGACAAATCGAAGGTCGCCGAAAAGATCAGGAAGCTGCAGCCGGAATACATGCCCATGGGCACCAAGGGCATGGCCGACATGGGCGAAATGGAAATGCCCATCCCCGAGAACACCGTTCCGATGATGACCGGTTGGGGGCCGCATGGTCCGATCGAAATGGGCGGGATGTTCTCGGTCGTGAAAGTCCGCGAGGGGATCTCAGCAGACGATTACTCAGATCCTGGCTGGTACGAAAACCCGCCCGGAACGCAGGCCTTCGAGTGGACCGGAGAACTTCCGGACGCGACCAAGGCCAAAGACGCAAAAACGCAAATCACGCCGAAGCCGACAAACGGCTGAGGTCCGATCTCAACATCGAAAAGGAATTAGGGATGAAGAATTATCTCATGGCATTGGCCCTCGCAGCACTCGCGTCGCCAGCACTTGCCTCCGGCAATCATGCCGGTGGGCACGGCGAGAAGATGGCTATCGGAGAACCCGGCGACAAGGCCAAGGCGACACAGACCATCCGCGTCACGATGAAGGAAACCGACGACGGAAAGATGCTGTTTACTCCCGCGGTCTTCAACGTCCGCAAGGGGCAGACGGTCAAGATCGCGATCAAGAATGCCGGAACCATCGACCACGAATTTGTGCTCGATCAGGAAGACAAGATTCTGGAGCATAAGAAGGTCATGGAGAAGTTTCCTGAAATGGAACATGCCGACGCCAATTCCATCCGCCTTCCGGCTGGTCAATCCGGCGAGATCGTCTGGAAGTTCACCACCGACGGCGAATTCAAGTTCGCCTGCCTGATCCCCGGCCATTACGAAGCCGGCATGCACGGCGACGTCACCGTCGCTGGGAAATAATCCGCAAAAAGGAGCTACGAACATGAAAACTGCCATGATCAAACTCAGCGTGGCCGCCCTGCTCTCTGCCAGCGCGGCTTTCGGTGCGTTCGCCCAGGAATTCACCAAGGGTGTCGTCAACAAGGTCGACGCCAAAGCGAACAAGGTCACCATCAAGCATGGGGATCTGAAGAACCTCGACATGCCTGCAATGACAATGGTCTTCCGGGTCGAAGAACCGGCTCTGCTCGAAAGACTGAAGGAAGGCTCGACCATTGAGTTCGTCGCCGAACGCGTGAATGGCAAGCTGACCGTCACTGAAGTAAAATAGTGGGCTCCTGCCGCCCGGCCCCGATCCGGGCGGCAGGACATCAAGGAGTGGAGACGATGTACAGGAGAAACTTCATTACAATGGCGGCATCCGCCCTGGCGTTCCTTGGCAGAGGGGCACACGCCGCCGCGCCGGCGAAGATGACGGTCTACAAGGATCCCAGCTGCGGCTGCTGTCATGAATGGTCGAAGGCAATGGCAGCAGCGGGATTTTCGGTTGACGCCCGCGACACCGACGACCTTGCAGCGCTCAAGGCGCGGTTGGGCGTGCCGGCCGACGTGCAGGGATGCCACACCGCCGTCATCGAGAAATACTACCTTGAGGGACACGTGCCGCTCGAGGCCGTCCGACGCCTGTTGCAGGAGCGGCCGCCAGTCCGAGGGCTGGCCGTGCAGGGCATGCCACCTGGCTCCTTGGGAATGGGCGACGATCCGCAGGCGTCCTATGCAGTGTATGCGGTCCCCTCGGGAACCGGCGCGCCATACGTGTTCATGGAGATCCGTCCCCGGAAGGGCTGACGTCGCGATTGATCAGACCAGAGCCGGGCGGCCGATCATGAAACCGGAGCGAAACTGCGCTGCGCCAGACTGAGACTGATCGACCGGTTGCCGCGTCGGCAGCGTCGAACATGGCTGTTTGAAACGAATGATCTTTAAAGCGCGCGCATCGAATTGGATTCATGCGACGCGCTTTCGATGAGACGAACGACACGTTCGGCGTCCGTACCGACTCCTCTTACCTCAAGGAACAAATCTCGCATGGCGATGTTGTCATTACGATAAACATAGGATCATGGGAGGAACTCATGCGGAAATCTCTTCAGTTCGTACTAGTCGGCTTGGCCGCGATAACCGGCTTGACGATCTCGCCGACGATCGCGGCAGCGCAAGACTTGGAGTTGCGGGTCGGCCCCGGTGGCGTCGGCGTTTACGACCGTAATCGCGATCGTGATCGAAATGACGGATATGATCGGCGCGGACGGCGCGGATGCGACCCGGATGATGCTCTCGACATCGCACGCAGCGAAGGACTTCGCAGGGCGCAGATCGTACGCATGTCTCCCCGCAGTATCGTTGTGCAGGGGATGACGCGCCGTGGACCGGAACGAATGACCTTTGCAAACCGCCGAGGCTGCCCGGAAATCTGACCGCGGCGTGAGCAAATGAAGTGGGACAGCTGGCCTTCGAGATCGTCGAAGGGTCAGCCGTGAGCCCTTGTTTTCAAAGCGGCGGAACCTTTGGCCCCTCTGGACATTGCTGCCCATGCAGCGCCCTGCTTTGGGTCGCGTGCACCTTGGAGCACCATAGGAGGATTCATCATGATGAGCGGTCAATTGAAGGCGCTTCTCGCCGTCCTTGCCGTTGCCGGCTACCAAAACAGAGACAAGATCGGAGAGCTCCTACGGGGCATCCAGAACCCCCAGCAGGCTGGCGCGGGAAACCAGCAGCCCGGCGGGCTTGGCGGCCTTCTTGGCGGACTGACCGGTTCGGGTGGTCTCGGCGGCCTTCTGGGCGGGCTCACATCAGGCAGCATCGTCAGTGGCGGTCTCGGCGATCTGCTGAAGACGTTTCAGCAGAATGGTCACGGTGACAAGGCGGAGTCGTGGGTACAGCCCGGTCCGAATGCGGACATCGATGACGGCCAGCTCGCGGAAGCACTGGGACCCGAGGTTCTCAACGAGATCGCTGCCAATACTGGCCTTTCGCATCAAGAGATTCTTGAGCGGCTGAAGCGCGATCTTCCCAAAGCGGTCGACGACCTGACACCAAACGGAAAACTGCCCACCGCCGAAGAGGATTTTTTGTCTTCCGCGAGCCAGTTCACCACCTCCACGCGGCCCGGCACCATCTAATCTCGGGCCGTTTATGAGGCGCGCGGGGCATTAATCCGGAAGTCCCGCCTTGCAGTAGCCATCGACAAAATGCTCAAGCGTCCGAGCGTCGCGAAATGGCTCGGTCGTCGCCCAGTGGCGGGTTGAAAAATGCGGATTGGCGACGAGAAACAGTTCGGCTTCGGCGCGCGCCTCGTCGAGCCGGCCGAGTTGAGCAAGGCTTGCCGCCAGGAAACGGCGTGAGCTTGTCCGATAGGTCTCGTCCCTGCGCAACGTCTCGACGGCGGCTGCGTATTGGCCGGCGGCATATTGCGCCTGGCCGAGCGTCAGATAGTACCAGCTTGCCGGAAACGGGTTCAACCGGAAGGCCTTGGCGATATGCTCGAGGCCCTCCCCGACTCGCCCGGCCAGGACCGCGATGTCGGATAGTGCCACGAAGGTGTCGGCCTCGTTCGCGTCTAGTTCGATCGCCCTGGCAAATTCAGCTTCCGCCTCGTCGAAGCTGCGCTCATAGGCAAGCAGGTAAGCCAGGACCCAGCGGCAGCCGGCATCGTTGGGATCGACCGCGACAGCCTTGCGCGCCAGTTCCAAAGCAACGCTACGGTTGGGTTGCGTTGGTCCGCCGCTATGCACCTCTCCCATCCAGTGGTTCATGGCAAGCCAGCGATAGGCCTCGGCATAATCAGGGTCGAGGGAAATCGCGCGCGTCAGCATCAGATGCGCTTCCCGCGCCGTCTGCGGCGTATCATCCATCAGCCTGCGCGCCCGCACGCAGAGATCGTAAGCCTCGAGATTTTTGGGCCGGTTGCGCGGCGGCGGTGCCCGCAGCCGGCCGAGCAGCGCCTCGACGATCTTGGCCGTCACCTCATCCTGAACGGCAAAGATATCTTCGAGGCTGCGATCGAAGCGTTCCGCCCATAGATGATCGCCACTTGCCGCATCGACCAGTTGGGCGTTGATACGCACCTGTCCCGCTGCGCGTCTTGCGCTACCCTGGAGCAGGTAGCGCACGCCGAGCTCCTCGGCGATCTCGCGCACGTCCCTCGCCTTGCCTTTGTAGGCGAAAGCCGAGTTGCGGGCGATGACGAACAGGCCCGGCATCCTGGAGAGGTCGGTGATCAGGTCTTCGGTCAGCCCGTCTGCGAAGAATTCCTGTTCCGGATCATTGCTGATATTCACGAAGGGAAGCACTGCTATTGATGGTTTGTCGGGCAGCGGCAAAGGTTTTCGCTTGACGCCGCCGAGCTGATTGATGGCACCTATGAAGCGGTAGCCGACGCGCGGCACCGTCGAGATCCATTCATCGCCGCCGGCCGCCGGACCAAGCAGTTTGCGCAGCTGGGCGATCTGGACAGTGAGGTTGCCTTCCTCGACTGATATGCCCGGCCACGCCGCGTCCATCAGTTCGGCTTTGCCGAGAATTTCGCCGGGTCGTTCAACGAGTGCAGCAAGCAGCTTGACGCCGCGGTGGCCAACAGCAACGGGATCATCGTTCCGAAGGAGCGTTCCAGCCCCCGGATCAAGCACGAACGGACCAAAGGCAAAACGCGATCCCTGCATGAGGCGCATCCTAGAGTCTTTAAAGCTTGGATGGAACTGTTCGTCCGCTTGGGCAGGGACGGAGCCTCGTCTGGGCAAGGTCGCCTAGAAGACGCACCGCACATGCGCTGCTTGCTGCCAGAGGACGCGGGACTTCAGTCTTGCCGGACGATGGCGCCGATTACATTGACGAGAAGGCGCGCGGCGGTCAGGGCCGACAGGCCGTCAATATCGGCGGGAGGATAGAGCTCGACAAGGTCGAATCCTGCAATCCTAGCCCGCCTGCCGAGGCCCGCGATCAGGTCAATCACCTCAGTGTAGGTGAGCCCGCCGGGCGTGCGCGCCGCCACACCCGGCATGATGCCGGGATCGACGCTGTCGCAGTCGAGGGTGACGACGACCCGCGCTCCTTTCGGAATATGCCGGAGAGCGGCTTCGACCCCCTCGGCGTGAATCTCGCGGGCTGTCACGAAACGGCTGCCGTAGGCCCGCGCCGATTCGATATCGGCGAGGCGTGCGCTGCCAACGCTGCGGAGGCCGACCTGGACCATGCCGGCGACATGCGGCATCTCGCTCGCCCGACGCATCGGGCTCGAATAGCCGTGGCGCTCGCCATGTACCTCGTCGCGCCAATCGATATGGGCGTCGATCTGCAGGATCCAGACCGGCTCGTGGTCCGCAAAGCCAGCGAGGAAGGGAATGGTCACGGAACAATCGCCGCCCAGCAGGATCGGCACTGCGGGCATTGACAGGACCTCGCGCGTCCTCGCCTCGATCCGGGCTCGATTGCCGGCATTGTCATGAAGGATGGTTGGAACGTCGCCAGCGTCAACGCAGCAGACCGGATTGTGGTCAAACAGCGGACCGCCGAGATCGAAATCCCAGTGCTCGACGAGCGCGGCATCATCCTGGCTCGCAGCGCGGATGGCGCCGGCGGCCAGGACATAGCCGCTGCCGTCCTTGCCGGGATAGGTGCTGCCGTGAGCAGCTGCGAAGATCACCGCTCGGGGCAAGCGACCATCGGCGAGGCGATCGGGAAGGCCAAGAAAGGAAGGTGAGGCGGTCATTTCCTGATGGTCCTGATGATGTCCGGCTGAAATTGCTGTGGTGAGGACTTTTGAGAATTCGATGCTGACCTGTTTAGTCTGTTTGGACGTTTTTGAGAACTTTTTGGGAAAGCTTAAGTACGACGTTCACCCTATCCTGCAGAATTCGTCCTCTTTCAGGTGAAAGGCCCCGGCCCTTCAAACCCTATGGAGGTTGCTGTGAACGATATTTCCTGCGTGGAGCCGGCGGACGTGTCGGACCGGCACTTGCGCGGCACGACATCGCCGCGAGCGGATCGGATCCCATGGGCCGCGATGGCGGGTATCATCGCGACCGTCACGGTATTTGCCGTGGCGCAGGGGCTGACCTATCCGCTGCTTAGCTTCATCCTGGAGCGGCAAGGGACGACATCAGGCCTGATCGGCCTGTCGGCGGCGATGACGCCGCTCGGTTTCATTCTATCGGCGCCCTTCATTCCTGCGCTTTCACGGCGCGTGGGTGGGGCGCGGCTGGCGATCCTGTGTTCGATCCTGGCCGCCCTCACCCTGATGGCGATTGCGTGGAACCATGACGTCTGGGCCTGGATGCCGCTGCGCTTCCTGCTCGGCGTCTTCGCCAATCCGCTTTACGTGATCAGCGAAACCTGGCTGCTCTCGATCACGCCGGCGCCACGCCGGGGCCGGATCATGGGTCTCTATTCATCGATCGTTTCGGGCGGCTTCGCCATCGGCCCGCTGTCGCTCTGGCTCACCGGCACGGAGGGTTGGCCGCCCTTCGCGATCGGCATTGCCGCCTTCCTCCTCTGCGGCCTGATCGTGCTTGCGGTCGTCCCACGCCTGCCCGACATGCCTGGTGAAGGCGAGGCAACATCGGTGGGCGGCTTCTTCGCGCTGGCACCGCTGCTGTTATTTGCAGTTTTCACCGCTGCCGCCTTCGAGCAGATCCTGCTTTCCCTCTTCGCGGTCTACGGCGCAGCACTCGGCAGCGCCGAGGAGCGCATCGCTTCGCTCATCACCTGTTTCATCGCTGGCAATGCCGTGCTGCAGATTTTGCTCGGGCGCTTGGCCGAACGGTTCGGCTCGACGCGGATGATGCTCTTCTGCGTCCTGGCTTGCCTCGCCAGCTGCCTGCTGCTGCCGTCGGCCTTCAATTCGTGGCTTATCTGGCCGCTCGTCTTCGTCTGGGGTGGGGTCTCGTTCGGGATCTACACCCTGTCGCTGATCCAGCTCGGCGAGCGTTTCACCGGCCAGGCCCTGATCGCCGGTAACGCCGCCTTCGCCTTGGTATGGGGCATCGGCGGCATCGTCGGATCGCCCGCGACAGGACTGGCGATGCAACTGATCGGACATCAGGGTCTGCCATCCTCCCTTGGCCTGCTCAGCTGTGTGCTGGCGGTGTTGCTGATGGCCAGGAGATGGCGGGGCTGATCGAGCACTTGCTCGTGCCACCCTGCCCCGGCTTCACCTGCCGGCCCATCGCGTAGAGGAATTGTCACTTAATGTATAACATGTTATATAACTTCCCATACAAATGGAGATCGGCATGGTCGAGGATGTGGTCCGAACGCTCGGGTTTCTCTGCATGGGCAGCCGGCTGCGGCGCATCGGAGAAAGGCTGCAGGCCGATACGCAGCAGGTCATCGACGAGGCCGGCCTCAGCATTCAGGCGGGCCAATATCCATTCCTTGCAGCGATCGATCGGTCTGGGCCGCTGACGATCGGCGAGCTCGCCCAGGCGGTGGGCATCACCCAGCCCGGCGCAACCCGCACCATCGGCCAGCTTCTCGAACTCGGTTACGTCGACATGCAGCCGGCCCCGGATGATCAGCGTCGCAGACTGGTCTCGCTGACCGACAAGGGACAGGACCTCGTCGATCATTCGAAAAAGGTGATCTGGCCGCGCATCGCCGCCGCCGTTGCGGATCTCTGCGGCCATCTCGACGGACCGATCCTCGAACAGCTGGCAGCCATCGAGGACGGGCTTGCAGCGGTGCCGCTTGCCCGTCGCAACGCCGCCAAGGAGGAGAACTCATGACCCATATCCTCGACCGACCGATCTGGAGCGCGCTGGAGACCGCCCATGCCGGTCTTGCCGAAGGCGGCAAGTGCGCGCGGCGATACCCAGTCTCCATCGTCCCTTTCGCGGCGTCCGCCGACGACACGCCGGAGAGCCTCGACGCCCTGGAGAACCTGCCTTCGCAGGCGGAGAGCATGATTCTCGTCGAATCCGGGCCGATCGCCATTCCACCGGGTCTTGCCGTCGCAACGACGGCATCGGTGGTCCAGATGATTGCCGAGCGGCCTCACGAGCGGATTTCCGATCCTCGCATCCAGCCGCTGACGGGGTCCGATGCCGCCGACATGCTTGATTTGGCGACATTGACCAAACCCGGCCCGTTCACGTTGCGAGCCCAGAGCCTCGGCAGCTTCTGGGGGATCAAGAACGAAGGCCGCCTGGTGGCGATGGCCGGGCAACGGATGCGGCAGACAGGCTTCAACGAGCTCAGCGGGCTTTGCACGCATCCCGATTTCCAAGGGCGCGGCCTCGGCACGCTGCTCTTCCGCTTCGTTGCCGGCGAAATCGCATCGAGCGGCGACACCGCCTATCTGCACGCCTATGCGGCGAACACATCGGCCATTTCGCTCTACAAGACACACGGCTTTGCGCTTCGCGCGGAGATGAACATGCGCGTGGTCAAACGCCGTTCCTGAACAGTGCCCACGACCTATCGCACCGCCGGCGGAAGCACTTCGAATTTCCAGAATTTTTCCGGGCTGAAATAGGTCGTGGCAAACGCGCGGATATCTGCGGCGGCGACCTTGTCGTAGCCGCTGAGATTGTCGCGTATCCTGTCTAAGCCACGCGAATCCGTCTGAGCGCCGCGCAGATATTCAATCCAATATTCGTTACCCTGCTGCTGATGCTTCAGTGTCTCAATGATGGGTTCCCGGGCGCGCGTGAGTTCGTCCGGGGAGACATCATGCGACCTGAGATCCTTGGCGATCTCGTCGACGAGTGCGTAGAAGCGCGCGACCTTTGCCGGGTCTGTCTCGACGTAGAAATATGCGTAGCCGTAGCCAGGGACTTCACTTGACAGGTCAGCATCGCCCTCCAGCACATAGCTTGCTCCTTCTGCGATGCGAAACTGATCGACCAGCCTGTTTTGGAAAATCTGGGTGGCGAGATTGGCGGTGAAGGACCGCGGCAGGTCGGAAAGCAAATCGCCAATCGGAGCCCCTACCGCGGCGGCGGCGTTATCCGCCCTGCCCTTATGGGCCTCTACAACGGGCTTCTCGTTCGTCGCCGGAAAACGCACGTCGTTGCGATCGTCGCTCGACGTCATCTCCGGGCGCGGCGGCAAGGCGCCAAAGGTTTCAGCTGTCAACCGGATCGCGTCGTCCACCGTCACGTCACCGACGATAGTGATATCGATTGGGCCGTTGGAGATCATAGGTTGGAACAGCGCCTCGAAATCCTCTGGACGAGCGGCCGACAACTGCGCGCGATCGGGGAAGGTCCAGCGAGCGTCGCCCGAATGCACGAGACCTGGGAAATCGCGGCTGACAATGCCGCCGGGCGTCGCCTCATACTGATCGAGACCGCTCAAATAGGCTTGCTGCACACGCTTGAACGCCTCGGGACGGTAAGCGGGATCGGAGGTGTATGCGGTCATGAGCTGCAGTTGCGTCGCAAGATCTTCAGTCCTTGTACGACCATCGAACCTGAAGGAGCTGTCGCTTACCGAGAAATCGATGCTGACGATGTTGGCGGTCAGCGCTTTCTGGATATCCTGGTAATCCATGGCCTTCACGCCGGACAGCACGACGGCCGGAGATGCCCAGATCGGGGCGGAACGCTCGTGCGGCAGGGCCAGCCGACCGCCGCCGATATCTTCACGCACCAGCACTTCGTTGGCACGCAGCTTGGTTGGCTTGACGGTAAGCCGCACGCCGTTGGAAAAGCGCACCATGGTCAAGCCGAGATCGTCGACGGCGCGGCGTTCGACCACAGCGCCCGGCGCGCCGAAATGGGCGTAGGGCCAGGCGACGTCAGCTGCACTGGATAGTGCCGAGACGGCAACGGCATTTGACGCATCGTAGACTTGCCGAACCGCGTTGGCTCCGCCCTCAGGTGATTGGGCCGTCTGTAGCACGACCTGCGGACCGTTGCCGGAGAAGGCACGCTGCAGCGCCTGATTGACCTCGGCCGCCGTGACGCCGTTCGTCATCGCCTCGAACAGCGAGAGGTCTTCGCTAGGCGAGGTGAAGACTTGATCGTCATCGACGCTGCTCACCAGCATGGAAGCGACGTCTGTGGTCGTGCGCGTCGCGGCTCCGGCCGCCGCGGCCTGCAGGGCCGAGCGATAGTCGAGGATTTCGCGATCGATCTCCGCCTGCGTAGCGCCGAACTCCTGGATGCGACGCTGTTCCTGGTCAATGGCTGTGAGCGCCGCCTGCCATTTGTCCGGCTCGGAGTTCGCCGCAATCAGGACGACGTGAGCGGAATCGACGAGATCCTGAGAGCCGACGCCCGCACTGATGAATGGGGCATCCGCCTTGCCGGCGATGGTGCTCACCCGGCGATTGAGCACCATGAGACCGAGATTTTCAACAAGCTCGGCGCGGCGCTTGGCGAAAGTGTCAGGCGCGGCGTCATAGAGACGCGTCCAGGCGACCTGTACGCTCGTCATGCCGCCGGGAACAACGATGAGGTCGGCGCTTTCGCCTTTCGTCACCAGCCTGCCGAGATCCGGTTTTGCCGGCGTCGGATCCACGGCCTTCCAGTCGTCGAAGCGCTGCCGGATTTCCGTTTCCATGGCGGCGGGGTCGATATCGCCCACCACCATCAGCGTTGCCCGATCGGGTCGGTAATTGGCCCGGTAATAATCACGGACGAGGGCCACAGGCGCATTGCTGATGGTGTCGGCTTTACCGATCGGCGTCCGCAGGGTCGCGCGCTTGCCGGCGAGCAACGAATTCATGATTTCGAGCGCTGCGCGATATTGCGGCGTGTCGCGCAGCCGCTCTTCCGACAGGATGACGCCGCGTTCGCGATCGAAGGCGCCGGCGTCGAGGGTCAGCTCGCTCGCCGTTTCTCGCATCAGCATCAGGCCTGTCGAAACCGTGTCTGCATCGACCTCGGGCAGATCGAGTGCGTAGACAGTCTCGTCATAAGAGGTATGGGCGTTGGTGTCCGGCCCGAAGGCCAGGCCCTTGCGCTGCAAGATACGGATCATCTCCCCTTCGGCGACATGTGTCGAACCCTTGAAGGCCATGTGCTCGAGAACATGCGCCAGACCCTGCTGGTTGTCGTTTTCGTCGAGCGAACCGGAGCCGATGCGAAAGCGGATCGCTGCCTGTCCGGGCGGCGTGACATTACGCATGATCGCAAATCGCATGCCGTTGGCGAGCATGCCGAAACGCACATGGGGGTCGGCCTGGATGTCGCTTTGCGTTTGCGGCCAAGGCACGGACGGGCTGTCCGCATAGGCTGGCGACGTGAAGTTTGCAACGAGGGAGACCGTCGCGAGAAACCACCACACCGTGGAGCATTCCATTTTTTTGTGAGACATTCTTGTCCAGGTGATGAGAATGAAGAGGGTAGATGGCGCCAACCTGACTATTCCACAGGTTGCATTTCCCATCAACTTCCATGTTTGTAATGAATAAGAAGTAGATAACTCTGCCTGAGAACAGGATGATTTTAGACCCGGTCGGCCTGAAATCCGAATCCTGTTCTCAATTAAAGAGTTAGAGCATGATGTCGTCCGAAAACCTCTCACACTTTTCGGCATCATGCTCTGGCTGTCAGACAATTGTCATCGAACCCGCCTAAGGGATTGCGCCTCGATGCTGTCACCAGGAGGCGTTTTCGATGGCGACATTGGAGCAGGTCGCGTTCCGGGCAGGATGCTCGCTGGCGACCGCAAGCAGGGTTCTAAACCGCAACGGACCGGCCAGCGACCTGATGGTGCGCAAGGTGCGCCGTGCGGCCGCCGAACTCGGCTATCGCCCGGCCGGCTCGTCCGCCGGCCGGCTCGGACGCAGGCCCGTGGTCGGCGTGCTGATCCCGAGCATCACCAATCCGGTCTTTGCCTCGTCGCTGTCGAGCATCCAGAACCGCATGCTGGTGGCCGGCCATGGCGTCTTGATCGCCCAGTCGAATTACGATCCGGCGCGCGAGGCCGATGCCGTCGCAGCACTTTTGAACGACCGACCGACCGGACTGATCCTCACCGTCTGTGACCCCTCGACCAGCAAGGCGCTGCTTGCGAAGCTCCCGCCGACCGTGCTGCTCAACAACCTGCCGACGGCGCAGTTTCCGGCGGCCGTCACCGCCGACAATCGCGGCGCCGGCCGCGAGATCACGACATTCCTGATCGGCATGGGCCATCGCCGCATTCTGTTTCTCTCCGGCAATTTTGCCGCCTCCGACCGCGCCCGCCTTCGCTACCGCGGTTATCTCGACGCCATGGCCGAGAACGGGCTGACACCCCTCGATGCCGTGCAGATCCCGTTCGTCAGCGGCTATGACCAGCTCGATCTTGGCGTCGCGATGACTTCGCTTGCGCCGACGGCGATCATCGCCTCCAACGATCTCCTGGCGCTCGGCGTCATCGGCGCGCTGAAGCGCGAGGGGCTGTCGGTGCCTGGGGATGTTTCGGTCGCCGGCTTCGACGGCATCGCCATCGGCCGGCTGATCGATCCACCGCTGACGACCATCGAAATGCCGGATGCCAGCATGGGGGCGACGGCCGCCTCGCTGCTTCTCGACATGGCGGAGAATGCCGCCCCTGCCCGTCATCTCGATGTCGCCTATACGCTTCGCCGCGGCGGCACCGTGCGCGCCATCTGACGCTTGAAACAAAGAAGGCCGCCACGCGCTCGGTGTGGCGGCCCTGCCCTGTTCCCGATCGGGAAACCGATCAGCTGCGCGGCAGCATGCCCTCGACATCGGCGGCTGCGTCATCGAGCGCTTCCTTCGGCTCGGCCGACTGGTCGACGATGCGCGAGAGATTGTCGACGATCGTCTGCGTGACCTTGACGCCGTTCGAGCCTGGGAAGGCATACCAGGGGATCATGACCGGCATCTGGCTGAGGCCTGCCTGGAACAGCGGGTTCTGCTTGTAGAAATCGCCGAGATAATCGGCCGACTTCGCGGCGAGCTCGTTGTTCGGGACATAACCGGTGCCGGGCACGACGACGGAAGCGCCATAAGGGCCGGCGGCAAATTTGGCGAACTTCCAGGCGGCACCCTGCTTGGCGGCGTCATGCGTCAGGATAACGACGGCGTTGCCGCCGGTCGGCAGGCGGCCGTTGACCGGGTCGATCAACGGGGTCTTGGCGGTGCGCAGATCGAACTTGTTGCCGACATTCTTGATCGTGTTGCGCAGCGCGCCTGTGGTCTGGAACTCGAAACCGACCTTGCCGGCTGCAAAAGCCTGTTCGCCAGCGGCCTTGGTGAACACAGGCATGCCGCCTTCGGTCACCAGGCGATGCAGGACCTCGACGGCCTTCTGACCTTCCGGGCCGTTGAAGGCAACCTTGCTTTCGTCGTCGCTCAGCATCTTGCCGCCGGCGCCGAAGAGCAGTGCCGAAAACATCCAGTCGTCGCCCTGCCAGCGGTAATCGATGCCGTCGACACCATTGCCGAGCGCCTTGATCTTGCCGCCGAGCGCGATGACCTCATCCCAGGTCTTCGGCGGATTTTCAGGATCGCCGCCGGCCGCCTTCACGAGATCGGCGTTGTAATACATGATCGGGTTGGAGGTCGCAAAAGCCAGCCCCACCTGCTTGCCCTTGACCTGGGCAAGCTTGAGGATCGTGTCGGAAAAGCCCTGCTCGGCCATGTTGCCGTCCTTCTGGACGAGCGGACCGAGGTCGACGGCGACGTCGCGTTCGTCGAGCATGCGCAGGCGGTTGAGGCCGATGAAGGTGATATCGGGCATTTCGCTGGTGCCGACCTGGCGAAGGATCGTCTGGATGCCTTCTTCATAGGTCGCCGACGGGCTGGCGAACTGGATCTTGATATCGGGGTTTTCTTCCATGAACTTCTTCGAGATCGTGTCCATCACGTCCTTGAAGAAGCCCGGCATCGGGTAGTGAACCGTCAGCGTCGTCTCGGCATGCGCGGGAAGCGCGATTGCCATCGATACGGCCGCTGCGGCGAGAAGCTGGGTGATATGTTTCATCGCTCGTTCTCCTGGGTTGAAACCGGTCAGCCTTTGAGACCGGTCATGGTGATGCCCTCGACGAAGCGCTTCTGCGCAAGCAGGAAGGCGATGACGAGGGGAAGGGTAATGATGAGAGTCGCCGCCATCAGCGCGCCGTAGTCGTCGCCGGCCTCGGCGGCGCGGAAATACATCAGGCCAAGCGGCGGCGTGGCATAGTCCTGCTTGCTGATGACGATCAGCGGCCAGTAGAGATCGTTCCAATGGGCGACGACAGAGAAGATGGCGAAGGCGGTGACTGCCGGCCAGGCATTCGGGACGATGACGCGGGCGACGATACCGAGTTCCGACATGCCATCGAGACGCGCGGCATGGATGAGGTCATCAGGCATGGCGCGGAAGAACTGCAGGAACATGAAGATCGCGAAGACCGAAATGGTGAAGGGCGCGACCAGGGCGGCATAGCTGTTGAGCAGCGAGGCGCGGTCGAAAGCGACATAGAGCGGCAGCGCGGTCGCATGGATCGGCACTAGCAGGCCGAGCATGACAAGCACCATCATGGCGCGGGCGGCGCCGAAGCGCAGCTTTGCCATGGCGTAGGCGCAGGGGATTGCCACCAGCACCTGGAAGAAGAAGATTAGCCCGCAGACGACGACGCCGTTCCACAACAGCTGCGCCATCGGTACCCGGCTCAAGGCTTTGGCGAAGTTCTCGGCATAGGTGAAGTGCGCCGGGATCAGCGACAGCGATGAGGTGAAGATGTCGCTTTGGGCCTTGCCTGCCGTCGAGATCATGAAGACGTAGGGCGACAGGAAGATGATCGCGCCGAGCGAAAGCAGCGTCAGGCGGATGATCCTGCCGAGGGAAAAAGTATTCGTCATCATGTGTAATGCACCCGGCGATCGAGAACGCGATACTGCAGGAACATCAGCACCACGAGGATCAGCAGAAAGACCACCGTCATTGCCGAGGCATAACCGACGCGCAGGTAGACGAAGCCCTCCTGGTAGATCGTGAAGAGCAGCACCTCCGACGCCTTGTTCGGGCCGCCCTCGGTGAGCGTCTTCACTGTCTCGAAGACCTTGACTGAATTGGTGATGCTGATGGTGATGACGAAGAGCGTCGTCGGACCGAGCATCGGCCAGGTGACGAGCAGGAAACGGTCGAGGGAGGATTTGGCGCCGTCCACCTCGGCGGCCGCATAAAGCTCGCGCGGGATTGCCGTCAGCCCGGCCAGGAACAGCACCATGTTGAATCCGGCCGATTGCCAGACACCGATGATCGAGAGGCTGTAAAGCACCGTGCCGGAGCTGCCGAGCCAGTTCGGGCCGGGAAGCCCGACGAGGGCGAGCAGCGCGTTGAGCGGGCCGATTGTGGGGTGGAACATATATTGCCAGACGGTCGCCATGGCGACGATCAGCGAAGCGACCGGGAGGAAATAGGCAGTGCGGAAGAAGCTGCGCGCCTTCGTCTCGCTCTCGATCAGCATGGCGATGCCGAGGCCGAGAAAGATCGAGATGGGTGCGACGATCGCGGTATAGACCGTCGTATTCCACAGCGACTTGCGAAACGTGCGGTCGGTGACCAGATGTGCGTAATTCTCGAAGCCGACGAAACGGAACTTGCCGTAGCCGAGTTCGAAATCGGTGAAGCCGAGCACGATGACTGATGCAACCGGCAAAAGCACGAAGAGAAACAGCAGGATCATTGCCGGCATCACCAGCATCCAGGCGATGCGGGCCTCGCTGCGCCGATGCGCAACGGCGGCATCCTGCGGCACGGCCATGGAGACGATGCTAGCCATGCGCCCTCTCCTGCTGGGCATCGCTTATTACGAGCCCGGCATCGCTTATTACGAGCCCGGCATCGCTTGTAGCGAGCCCGGCATCGGCAGCGCCGAGCCCGGCATCACCCGTTGCAACGCCGCCGGCCAGCCGGCTGCCGTCCTCTGCAAAGATCAGCGTGCGGCCGGGCGAAAGCCGCAGCCCGACCGGATCGCCGGCAACAAGGCCGGAGGCTTCGGCCGGTTGAACCTTGGCGACGATAGTTTCGCCGATCGCCTTGAGCCGGCAATGGAGGATGACTTCGGAGCCCAGGAATTCGACGCGTTCGATCCGGGCGGCAAGGCCGTCATGCCGGCTCTTGGAGACAAAGACGAATTCCGGGCGAATGGCGAGCGTGACCGGCATCTTCCCGCCGGGCGCATTCTCAAGCGTCAGGCGCAGGCCGCCGCAGAGAATGACGCCGGCTTCGGCAAAGGCCGGCAGCAGATTGATGCGCGGCTGGCCGATGAAGCGGGCGACCTCGATATGGGCGGGATCGTCGTAGATAACCTCGGGGCTGGCGATCTGCAGCAACTTTCCGCCCATCATCACGGCGACACGGTCGGCCATGGAAAGCGCTTCCGCCTGGTCGTGGGTGACATAGAGCGTCGGCACACCGGCGCGGCGATGCAGGTCGACGATCTCGCCGCGGGCGTGGACGCGCAGATTGGCATCGAGATTGGAGAGCGGTTCGTCCATCAGGAAGATGCTCGGCTGGCGCACCATGGCGCGGGCCAGCGCCACGCGCTGACGCTGGCCGCCCGACATCTGGCCGGGCTTGCGGTCGAGCAGGTGATCGATCTTCAGCGACGTCGCCATATCCCTGACGTCGCGGGCGATCGCCCTGCGGGTGGCGCGCTGGCCCGGCATCAACGACCCGATGAAGGGCAGTCGCTGCATTCTCGACAGCCGGCGCATCGCCAAAGGCACGGCGATATTCTCAGAGGCCGTCAGGTGCGGATAAAGCGCGTAGGACTGAAAGACCATGGCGATGTTGCGGTCGGCGGCGGCAACGCCGGACATATCCAGCCCGCCGATCAGGATCTCGCCTTGGTCGGCATGGTCGAGGCCGGCAAGGACGCGCAACAGCGTGCTCTTGCCGCAGCCGGAAGGGCCGACCAGCGCGATGAATTCACCGGCGGCGACATCCAGGCTGACGCCACTGAGGATCTGGTTGCCGCCGAACGCCTTGGTGATGCCGCGAAGCGAGAGCGCGCTCATTCGACGGGTTCCCGCTGCTTGACCGCCTGGGGGTAGACTTCGTGCACGACATCGTCGAGCACATGCGCAGTCATGCCGGGAACGGCGACGATCGTGCTTTCGACACCAGTATCGAACTCGTGGACGACCGCGCCGATCAGGCGCTCGCCCGGCATCTCGCGCTCCATCTTGTCGATGATGAAGGCGGCCGACGGACCCCATGTCAGTTGGGTATTGTCGAAGCGCCCCTGCCAGGCCCAATGGAGATGGCCGCTTGCAAACAGCGCCACGTCATGAGCCGCGATCAGATCATAGAGCCGCCGGCGCTGAGCCGGGCGAACGCTCCAATATCCGGTATCGCCTTCGTCGGGGGCATCGACGAACAGCGGCTTGTGCGCGAAGAGCGCCACGCGCCGCCCGGCCCTATCGGACAGCACCTGGTGGAGCCATTCGAACTGCGCCTCCTCCTCGTCATCCTCATGACCGAGAAGCAGCGAGTTCAATCCGATGAAGCGCCAGCCGGCCGCATCCTCCAGCCAGCGGTCGTCGCCGGCAAGGCTGCGCCAGCGGGACAGCCTCTCGGCATTGACGGGCTGGTCCGATCCCTTCAGGTGGCCGACATCGTGATTGCCGGGGACGATCAGCATCGGGATCGACACCTGGCGCATCAGGTCCATCGAGAAGGTGATATCCGCGTCCTTGTCGGCGCCGTCGACGGTGAGATCGCCGGTATGGACGATCAGGTCGGCGCCGGTCTCTTCGATCCAGCTCAGAAGCGGCGCCCAGTTGCCGTTGAAATGCGGCTTGCCGGGGCTGAAATGGGTGTCGGTGATCTGAATGATTTTCATGGGCGCGCGTCTCCGAGACGTCGGCAGCGCCTCACGGGCGCTCCCTTCTCGTGCCCTCTCTAGAAGGCTCCCATGTCAATCACACAGCTGGAGTTTTCAGCTGTTTCTCAGTTTTGACATCAATCTGTCATGCAGGCCAAGGCCGCCCGCCGGAAACGGGACAGCCTTGGCCTGTGTTTGGAATCAAGAACACGCGGGCGCTTGCAACATTGCGTTGCAATCAGTGCCGTGGCGCGTTTGCGGGAATGGACGATACCGTTGCCGAGACAGGGTCGCTTGCAGGAAAGCTGTCCTCGAGGCCTTCATCGAGTTCCTCTTCCAGCGTTTGCCTGTCGCCGGCCGAACGCGCGCTCGGCTGGCCGATCAAACCCTTGCTGCCTTCGTCGAAATTGCCGTTGCTCAAGGCATCGTAGCGGTTGATGCTGCCGTCTGCTTCCCCGCCGGCAAAGGCTGTCAGCTGAACCATCATGACCTTGGCGTGGTCGACCGCCGTCGTATCGTCGAGCTCGCCATGGGAGTTGTCGATTTTGACGGAAATCGATTCTCCTCCTTCGCCCAGGAATTCGACAGTGAAGATGTCGCCGGCCTGTGTCACCCGAGTATCGATCAGCTGCATGGAAACCTCCTATGTTCATGCACCTCAACGGCCATCCAAGTCCGGAGTTCCACCGCAACGCCATTTCAACGCAAGGCGACACGCCCCTGGGACAATGGGCAAGCTCGGAACAAAAAGCGGCTATGCGAGTTCATTGGCAGTTCAATAGGTCGCATCCATGCCGAAATTGCCGCTGTCGCCTTCCGAGAAACGTTCGTTCTCCACTATTCCCGCAGACCAGAAACTCGCTTTGATATCGAGCTATTCGGAGGCGCTGCGCAAGCTCGCCAGATCGACCGAGGCGATCGGACGTGCAGATATGCTGCCGAAGCTGATCCAGGTGGCCGACGGACTGGACAGTATGGCAACCGCGATTGCAGAGACGGAGGCCGGAGCCGAGGTGATGGCGCGCACGGCGCGGCTGATCCGGGCCACCGAGGGGATGCTGGCGTCGATGTCCTCGCCATCAATCGTCCACTAAATGTCACCCCGGCTCTTAAGCCTTATGGTTAATTTATTAATAATTCCGGGTTTATAAACAGAGCCAGACGACCTTTCCAAATGTTGATGCTTCGCCGTGGAGGAACCCCGATGATCCTGAAAATCCTTGCACCCAAGATCGACGCCGATTGCCATGACACCGGCACCTGGCCCGATGGGATTTTCGCCGAAAACCGGATCGATCTTTCCGCTCGCCGCGACGGCCGCCGTCGCTCGCCGCATGAGCGCGACTACGGCAATGACAGGAAAGTGGAAAATCTGCCGCTCGGGTTTGTCTGACCGTTCCGCATGCGTCACAGCTTGCGAAAGACCAGAACGCCTGATGCGGGCAGCACGGCATCCAGCACTCCCGCCGTTGCCCTAATTCTTCCGCCGCCGTTACCGACGTTCCAGCCGCCATATATGTGAGCATCGGTATTGAAGATCTCCTCCCAGAGATCATCCCCCAGACGCTCGCTGTGCAGCCGATAGCCGTGTTCGAAGGGAGCGTCGTTCAGCGACCCCACGACGAGGAAATCCTCGCCGTCGTTCCATCGATGAAACGCGATCACCCGATTTTCGTCGTGAACCAGAGGAATGGCGATGTTGCGGGATCGAATGGCCTCCTGATGGACGCTGAGCGCGATAAGATCGCGATAACAGCTGAGCATCCCTGCCCCGCTACCATCAGCTTCGCCGAGAATATTCTCCCGGTTCTCCAGGAAATCATTGTAGCGATAGGGCTTCTGGGCGCCGATTTCCTCGCCCATGAAAAACATCGGTGTACCTGGTGATAGCAGCGTCATCGCCGCCGCAAACCGGGATCTCGCCTCCGCCCACGCCCTGGTCTCACCGACAACAGGCGCGAAATTGACGGCGATAACGGCAGTTCGCGCCGATCCTTCACGATTGCCGCAATCGTCATGCGACTGGTTGTAGACGACCTTGGATCGCGCGCTCGTCTGCAGCGCGCCGGCAAGAGACGACATGGTCAGCGCCCGCTTGTCCCCGAAACCGGCATTCTTCAACAACTGCGCCTGCGCGCCGCCATGATATTCGACGAGGTTGTGATGAAAATCGCCGTACCAGGTCGCATCAAAGCCGAGCCCGTCGCCGGTCAGGCTTGGCTCCGTCATCGCCGACCAGTCAGAATAGTCTTCAGCCGTCAGGAAAAGCTGCGGCTTGATCAGCCGCATCGTGCGGGTCCACTGTTTCAGAAACTTGGCGCCTGATGCAGCCGCCCGATCGGCGCGCCGGCCATCAGCATGCAGCACCGGATATTGATGGATCGAACTTGTCTGATCGAGGCGGAAACCATCGATATGGCAGATGGAGACGATAAATGCCGCGCTGGAGATGAAAAGCTGGCGCACGGCTTCCTCATGGAAGCGCGGCGCCCATCCCGTAGAGATATTGTCGATGTAGCCGCCTGTCGGATCGGCGTAATCGCCGGGGCGTCCCTCATACCAATAATAGATATTGCGGGTGTGATCGCTGGAATCATAGGCCCATTGCGCCCGTTCGCCATCCGGATCGAAGTGATTGTAACAAACATCAAGGATGACGGCGATGCCGCGCTGGTGGCAGACCTTGACGAACATCTTCAGCCGATCGGTACCGCCAGCCCCCTGATCGGCGGCAAAGAAATGCGACGTGCCGTAACCCCAGTTGGCCCGCGTCTCGAATTCCGCAATCGGCAGCAGTTCCACGGCGTTGACGCCGAGCGCCGAGAGATGCTCGACGAAGGCGATGGCATCATCAAGCGTGCCGGGCGCGGCCTTACCGAAACCGAGCGCGCCGACGTGCAGTTCATAGATCACCAGATCCTCGAGCCGCTCCGGAAGCGTTTGGCCGCCAACGAATTCGTCAGCCCAGAACGTCTCGGCGGCAACCTCCTGCCCGGATGGAAGCACGACCCGCGTCGGATCGCAGACCACCGAGCAGCTCTGCGGTCCGTCCAATGCCGCCGGCGATCCGTGGTAGGCGGCTCCATCCGGATCGAAGTCTCCGGCGCCGATCTGCATGAGCGACCAGATATCCGTGCGGTAGGCGAGCGATCCATCATCCCTGGTGATGCGGTACATATAGGGTGTGCCGACCATGCTGTCGAAATCGGAAAGGCCGTGGTCCTCGCCGGTTTCAACGCTCCAGAATCCATCAACGGTCCTTCGCATCCCGATGGTTGCGACTGCTCCGGTGCCGTCATCAGCGATGTAGCCGATGGCAGGATCGGCGAGCACGAGCGAAACCGCCCTGGCGTTCGGCGCCCAGACCGAAAAGCGAATGCCGTCGACACTGTTGCGCCTCTCAACCCGGTTCGCTCCCAGACGGCCGATCCATGTCAGATAATAGGTCTGCGGCCCGATCCCCTGCTGAAGATCGAAGGAGCGTTCGCGACGCGAGGAGGCCTCGTCGTCCAATTCGGTGGCGATCGCCCAGAGGTCTGGAATGCCCGGCCGATCAAGTTCGATCCCCCAGCGAAAATGCATACCGATCTCGCCATCGGGAAAGGGCACGCTGATGACAAAAACATCATAGCCATCCTCGTCACGAGAGCGCTGCATCGGATGAGACGTCCAATCGTTCGAGGGTCGGCCTTGCTCGTCCCAACTGCCGCGGAGACGGACATTGTCGAACGCCATTAATGGCAAACCGCTGCGAAACCGGAATTGAACATTGACGGTCATCGGATCCTCCAAGCCGTGTCGGATTTCGCGGGACCCCGCTCATGCGGCCGTCTCACTCGGGCATGATCGGCCGGCTGAATGCAAAAATGCAAGCATAGATTCGGCATTCAATGCGATCCGGAACGGGCCACATTCAGGACAATATATCATGGTTAACGGGCAGCACTGCGTAGCCCTCCTCCTGTATTAAATCGAATCGGCATCAGAAATGGGGATAAATTCCCATCGCCAATTCCCTCATGAACTGGGAGAAAAAATTTTGGCTCAAGCCGTTAGAATAAACGATATTATTCGTTCCTTTGGAATTGATACGCATATCGACTACACCGACGGAAAATATTCCAATGTCGGAGAAGTTGTTAAGGCTCTCGACTATCTTGGCCTTGATACCGTCCGCGATCATGCCCCCAACTCCGCTTCCGACCCCAACGGCCAAACGCATCTCGGCGATGCCGCCGAGGCCGGCGTGCAATTCGTCTTCAGCGCCCAGCGGGAAGTCGACCCCGCCACCGTCGCCCAGCGGCTGCATGCGTTCGTGCAGGCCCATCCCGGATCGGTCGTCGGCATCGAAGGTCCGAACGAAGTCAACAACTGGCCGGTCAGCTATCATGGCCTGAGCGGCCAGGCCGCAGCGGTCGCCTATCAGAAGGACCTGTCTGCCGCGGTCAACGCCGATCCCTTGCTGAAGAATATCCCAGTCCTCGGCTTTACCGGATATACGGTCGCGTCGGCCTCCGACTACACGACGATCCACACCTATGCGAAGGATGGCGACCAACCATTCTCGTGGCTTTCCCGAGAATCCGGCGTTCAGCGCGCTGCCGATCCGGGCAAGCCGCTGGCGATCACCGAGACCGGCTACCACACCTCGCTCACCGCCGACACCAATGGCGGCTGGGAAGGCGTCAATGAAGCGACGCAGGCAAAGTTCCTGCTCAATACGCTGATGGATGGCGCGGCCCTCGGATCGAAACAGACATTCATCTACGAACTGCTGGACGCCTATTCCGATCCTCAGGGCACAAATCAGGAAAAGCATTTCGGCCTTTTTCATCTCGACTATTCGGCCAAGCCGGCTGCGACGGCGATCCATAACCTCACCGAAATCCTTGCGGACGACGGCGCCGCGAAGGCGAGTTTCAGCACGGGGACCCTCAATTATTCGATCGACGGCATGCCGTCCTCGGCCCGTAGCTTGCTCACGGAAAAATCGGATGGGAGCTACCAGATCATCCTCTGGAATGAGCCCGATATCTGGAACCAGGCCTCCGACACGGCCATTCAGGCTGCGACAACAGCCGTCAAGGTCAATCTCGGCGCCTCGTTCGGCTCCGTGAAGGTCTTCGACCCCGTGACCGGAACGACGGCGATCAAAAGCCTCAGCAACGTCTCATCCCTGACGCTCGATGTCGTCGACCACCCGCTGATCATCGACATCGAACGCGGCAGCACGCCGCCACCACCGGCGACCGGCCATATATATGGCGGTACGGGCAACGACATATTCACCGTGAGCAGCCCCGCGCAAATCGTCGACGAAAGCCGGGGCGGCGGTACGGACACCGTCAAGGCTTCTATCTCCTTCAGCCTGGCCGATCAGAAGCATGCGGTCGGAATGATCGAAAACCTCACTTTGACCGGGACGGCCAATCTCAGCGCGACAGGCAACAATACGGCCAACATTCTGACTGGCAACGACGGAAACAATTCCCTCAACGGCGGGAAAGGGAACGACCGATTGATCGGCGGGCTTGGCAATGACAAACTGATCGGCAAAACCGGTGCTGACGTTCTCACCGGCGGAGGCGGAGCCGATTCCTTCGTCTTCGATGTGAGGCCCAGCAATACCAGCGTCGACAAGATCGTGGATTTCTCTTCAGCCGCAGGCGATAAGCTGGTGTTCGACGATGCTGTCTTCACCGGGCTCAAGCCATCGAGCTTTTCGGCCGAGAATTTCGTTCTGGGAACAAAAGCGCTCGAGGCTGATGACAAGCTGATCTACGATCAGAAGAGCGGCATTTTATCCTATGATGCGGATGGAAGCGCAGCGGGCGGGGCAATCCATGTCACCGATCTCGACAATTCCGCTGCACTTCACTTCAAAGATCTCCTGCTTGTCTGACCTGGTCGGCTCGTCTCCTTGCGGGGGCCGGCCTGCAGCCTCACGGGCGGTCGCATCCCCCCCTCTTGCCGGAGCCTAAATCCCGGCCACATTCTGCGTTGACGCCACTCGTGCCGCAACGGAGAAGCCTTTGCCCTGGATCGCCTATATCGTCCATTTCATCGCCGCGGCATTTCTGACCAACGGCGTCCCGCATTTCGTCGCCGGGGTCAGCGGCCGGCGCTTCCGCATTCCCTTCGCGCAAGGCGCAAAGCTCGGCTCGCCGACGGCGAATGTCGTCTGGGGCTGGGCGAACTTCCTCATCGCCTTCCTGCTCTTTGCCAATGTCGGGCCGCTCTATATCGGCACGCCGGGTGATACGATCTTCGTGGCAGCCGGCATGCTCGTGACCGGCATCCTGCTCGCCCGGATTTTCGAGGGTGACGTTTGATATAACTAACTTGCATGATAATAGTCACTGATGTAGTGACATCAGCCATGCAGCGAACGAGCTTCAGCGATTTCAAATGCCCGGCGGCGCGCGCGCTCGACAGCGTCGGCGACTGGTGGAGCATGCTGATCCTGCGCGATGCCTTTCAGGGGCTTTCGCGCTTTGACGAATTCCAGAAAAGCCTTGGCGTGGCGCCGAACATCCTGACGCGGCGGCTGAAACATCTGACGGAAAAGGGGCTGTTCGAACGGCGTCTCTACCATCAGCGCCCTGCCCGCTACGAATATCGGCTGACGGACAAGGGCCGTGACTTCTTTCCTGTTCTGATGACGCTGTTTTCCTGGGGAAGCCGGCACATCCCGGAAGAGGACCTCGCCTTTCTCTTGGGCGATACCGCTTCCGGCAAAGAGCGCCAGACGATGCTGGTCGATGCGCGGACCGGCGAAGAAGTGACACCTGAAAACACCAGCCTGCTTGCAGGTCCAGCCGCCGATGACGAGGTGCACGAGCGGATCGCCCGCATGCGCGCCTGGTATCTCGGCATCGACGCATAGAAAGGACAAAAGAATGGACCGCATCGTTGTCACCGGCATGGGACTTGTCTCGCCACTCGGCACCGGCGTCGAGCCCACCTGGAAGCGTCTTCTCGATGGCGGTTCAGGGCTGAGGGTGCTGGCGGAGGATATCGTCGGCGAACTCTCGGCCAAGGTCGGCGGTATCGTTCCCGGTATCGCGGAAGATGCCGAGGCAGGTTTCGATCCCGACCGTTACATCACGCCGAAGGACCAGAAAAAGATGGACCGCTTCATTCACTTCGCCATGGCGGCGACGGAGGAAGCGGTGAGGCAGGCCGGCTGGATGCCCACCGACGAAGGCGAGCGCGAGCGCACGGCAACGATCATCGCGTCGGGCGTCGGCGGCTTCCCGGCGATCGCCGAAGCGGTGCGGATCGGCGAAACGCGCGGCGTTCGGCGGCTGTCGCCTTTCACCGTGCCCTCTTTCCTCGTCAACCTTGCCGCCGGTCAGGTCAGCATTCGCTACGGCTTCAAGGGGCCGCTGGGTGCTCCGGTGACGGCCTGTGCGGCCAGCGTCCAGGCAATCGGCGATGCGGCACGGCTGATCCGCTCCGGTGAAGCGGATGTGGCGATCTGCGGCGGTGCCGAGGCCTGTATCGATAAGGTGAGCCTCGGAGGCTTTGCCGCCGCACGTGCGCTTTCTACCGGTTTCAACGAGACGCCGGAGCTGGCGTCTCGCCCCTTCGACACGGCGCGCGACGGTTTCGTCATGGGTGAAGGCGCAGGCATCCTGGTGATCGAGACGCTGGAGCATGCGCTTGCCCGCGGCGCCACGCCGCTCGCCGAACTCGTCGGCTATGGCACGGCTGCGGACGCCTACCACATGACATCAGGCCCCGAAGATGGCAACGGCGCCCGCCGGGCGATGGAGGCAGCACTCAGGCAGGCGAAGATCCCGGCTTCGGAGGTCAGGCATCTCAACGCGCATGCGACCTCGACACCGGTCGGTGACAGAGGCGAGATCGCGGCGATCGGCACGGTCTTCGGCCGCAATGGCGGTATTGCCGTCAGCGCGACGAAATCGGCGACCGGCCACCTGCTTGGCGCCGCCGGCGGGCTGGAGGCGATCTTCACCATCCTTGCGCTGCGCGACCAGATTGCACCGCCGACCCGCAACCTCGATGAGGTCGATCCAGCCGCCGACGGCATCGATATCGTCGGCAAGACGGCGCGGCCAGTCGTGATGGACTATGCGATCACCAACGGTTTCGGCTTCGGCGGTGTGAATGCCAGTGCCCTGTTCCGCCGCTGGTCGTAAAGTCCGCTTTCCTTGCGCTAGAAATCGCCTACACTTCTACTCTATCGGAGGTCGTTCCCCGATAGAGCCGGAGATCCCCCATGCGCGCCTTCTTCGCAGTTCTCATCCTGTGTGCCGCGTCCGCCCTCTCTCCTGTCTCGGCCCGCGCCGAAGATCCAATCGACACGACGCGGACGATGATCGAGGACCAGATCAACGCCTTTCTCAAGGACGATGCCGAGACCGCCTATTCCTTCGCCGCTCCCGGCATCCGGGCACTGTATCCCGACAAGAACCTGTTCTTCGCCATGGTGAAGAAGAGCTACGAGCCGGTCTATCACCCCGGCAATTACGCCTTCGGGCGCAGCCGCTCGATCGACAACGGCGCGCTGATCTATCACGAGGTGCTGATTTCAGGCCGCGACGGCAAGGACTGGACGGCGATCTACCAGATCACGCGGCAGCCGGACGGCAGCTACGGGATCAACGGCGTGCAGATCATGCCCGATGCGGACAGCAAGGGCATTTGATCCCGATCTGATCAAACTTCGTCTGATTGGATCAAACGGGTTCGAGATCGCCCCTCGCCCATTCCTCCTGCGTTTCCGCCATGAAATCGGCGAAGCGGCCTTCGGCGATCGCCTTGCGGATGCCCTGCATCAGCTCCTGGTAATAAGCGAGATTGTGCCAGGAGAGCAGCATGCCGCCGAGCGCTTCGTTGGCGCGGACGAGATGGTGCAGGTAGGCGCGGGAATAGTCACGCGAGGCCGGGCAGTTCGACTGTTTGTCGAGGGGGCGCATATCCTCGGCATGGCGGGCATTGCGGATATTGACCTTGCCGCGGCGGGTGAAGGCCAGGCCGTGGCGGCCGGAACGGGTCGGCATGACGCAGTCGAACATGTCGATGCCGCGGGCGACCGATTTCAGGATATCATCAGGCGTGCCGACACCCATGAGGTAACGCGGCTTTTCCAGAGGAAGTACCGGCAGCGTCGTTTCCAGCATCTGCAGCATGACGTCCTGCGGCTCGCCGACGGCAAGGCCGCCGATCGCATAACCCTTGAGGTCGAGCTGGCTCAACGCCTCGGCTGAACGGATGCGCAGCGCCGGAATGTCGCCTCCCTGAACGATGCCGAACATCGCCTTGCCGGGCTGCTCGCCGAAGGCGACCCTGCAGCGCTCCGCCCAGCGCAGCGACATTTCCATGGCGCGCTCGATCTCCTTCGGCTCGGCCGGCAATGCCACGCATTCGTCGAGCTGCATCTGGATGTCGGAGCCAAGCAGCCCCTGGATTTCGATGGAGCGCTCCGGCGACATATGGTGGAGGCTGCCGTCGACATGCGACTTGAAGGTGACGCCCTGCTCGTTGAGCTTGCGCAGGCCGGACAGCGACATCACCTGGAAGCCGCCGGAATCGGTCAGGATCGGGTGCTCCCAGCGAATGAGCTTATGCAGGCCGCCGAGACGGGCGACGCGCTCGGCGGTCGGGCGCAGCATCAGGTGATAGGTATTGCCGAGGATGATATCGGCGCCGGTCTCGCGCACCTGGTCGAGATACATGGCCTTAACAGTGCCGACGGTACCAACAGGCATGAAGGCCGGCGTGCGGATCTCGCCGCGCGGCATGGAGATTTGGCCTAGGCGTGCGCCGGCATCGGTCTTGTCAAGGGTGAATTGGAAATTGTCTGTCATCTGTCTTTCCGGAAAAGAAGGCTCGCGTCGCCATAGGAGTAGAAGCGGTAGCCCGTCGAAATGGCGTGTTTATAAGCCGCGTGCATGGTTTCGAAGCCGGCAAAGGCCGAGACCAGCATGAACAGCGTCGAGCGCGGCAGGTGGAAATTGGTCATCAGCATGTCGACCGCCTTGAAGCGGTAGCCGGGCGTGATGAAGATACCGGTAGCTCCGGCCCAGGGCACGATCTCTCCGCTTTCCTCGGCGGCACTCTCGATGAGCCGCAACGAGGTCGTGCCGACACAGACGATGCGCCCGCCTCTTTCCCGCACGGCATTCAGCCGGGCGGCGATCTCGGCGCTGACATAGCCGCTTTCCAGATGCATCTTGTGATCGGCGGTATCGTCGGCCTTCACCGGCAAGAAAGTGCCGGCACCGACATGCAGGGTGACGAAATGGCGTTCGATGCCGGCCTTGTCGAGCGCATCGAACAGCGCGGGCGTGAAGTGCAGGCCGGCTGTCGGCGCGGCAACGGCGCCCTCCTCGCGGGCATAGATCGTCTGGTAATCGGCGCGGTCGCGCTCATCCTCGGGACGTTTGGCGGCGATATAGGGCGGCAGCGGGATATGGCCGACGGCGGCGATCGCCTCGTCGAGCGCCGGGCCTGAGAGATCAAACAGCAGCGTCACCTCGCCGGCCTCGCCCTTTTCCTCGACGGTGGCGTCGAGCGAGCCGAGAAAGCAGCTTTCGCCGGAATGGCCGAAGGAGATGCGGTCGCCCTGCTTGATACGCTTACCCGGCTTGGCGAAGGCCTTCCAGCGGCTGGGGCCGGTGCGCATGTGCAGCGTTGCCGACACCTGCTGGCCGCCGGCGCCGTCGCGATGGCGGATGCCCTCGAGCTGGGCGGGAATGACCTTGGTGTCGTTGAAGACCAGCGCGTCGCCAGCCCGCAAGAAGGACGTGAGATCGCCGACGCGATGGTCCGACAGGTGGCTTTCCGTATTCGGATCGATCACGAGCAGACGCGCGCTGTCGCGCGGCTCAGCCGGCCTCAACGCTATGCGTTCGTCGGGCAGATCGAAATCGAAAAGGTCTACGCGCATCAGGGCACTTTCAGGCAAAGCGAAACCCGCCCCCGCGCGGTTGACACGCAAGGGCGGGTTTCAGCAGAAATCACAATCAGACGTCGGCGGCAACCCGCATGGAGACGATCGAGTCCGGATCGGAAACCGGCTCGCCGCGCTTGATCTTGTCGATGTTGTCCATGCCTTCGATGACCTGGCCCCAGACGGAATACTGCTTGTTCAGCCAAGGCGCGTCGGTGAAGCAGATGAAGAATTGCGAATTGGCCGAGTTCGGGTTCTGCGAACGAGCCATCGAGCAGGTGCCGCGCGTATGCGTGGTCGCAGAGAATTCGGCCTTCAGATCCGGCTTCGAGGAGCCGCCCATGCCGGCGCGGCTGGGATTGAAGGTTTCCGAGCCCTTCTTGCCGAATTCGACGTCGCCCGTCTGGGCCATGAAATCCTGGATGACGCGGTGGAAAACGACGCCGTCATAGGCCTTCTCGCGAGCGAGTTCCTTGATGCGGGCGACATGCTCCGGGGCGACCTGCGGCAGAAGCTGGATAACAACCTTGCCCTTGGTGGTTTCCAGAATGACGGTGTTTTCGGGATCCTTGATCTCGGCCATTTGCCTTCTCCTCTTGTTTCTCTCGTAACTTACTTCTTGCCCAGGGTGACCTTGATCATCCGGTCGGGACTTTTGACTTCGCCGTTCTGGCCTTCACCCTTCTTGATCTTGTCGACGTTCTCCATGCCGGAAACGACCTTGCCAACGACGGTATACTGGCCGTTCAGGAAGGAACCGTCGGCGAACATGATGAAGAACTGCGAATTGGCGGAATTCGGATCCTGCGAGCGGGCCATGCCGACCGTGCCGCGCACGAACGGAGTCTTGGAGAATTCAGCCGGGATGTCAGACATATCCGAGGAGCCGGTGCCGGCAAGGCTCGCGTCGAAGCCCTTTTCCATGTTGCCGTATTTGACGTCGCCGGTCTGAGCCATGAAGCCATCGATGACGCGATGGAAGGCGACGTTGTCGTATTCGCCCTTCTTGGCCAGCGCCTCGATCTGGGCGACATGCTTCGGCGCCACCTCAGGCATGAGCTGGATGACAACAGGGCCATCCTTCAGCTGGATGGTGAGATAATGATCCGCCGACTGGGCGAAGGCATCCCCCGCGAAGGAGGCGAGATACAACACGCCGGCAAATGCGAGATAAAAGAGTTTCATATGAGCTCCATTGCGGCGGGTTCCGCCTAGTCTTTGCGCCTGCTAGTTTGGGCGCTTGGATGTGAGGGCTTGCAAGACGGCGGCCGGCACGAAAGCGCTGACATCGCCGCCCATGGCGGCGATCTGGCGGACCAATGTGGCGGTAATGGGCCGCGAGGCCGCGCCCGCCGGCAAAAAGATGGCCTGGATATCGGGCGCCATCGTCCGGTTCATGCCGGCCATCTGCATTTCGTAATCGAGATCGGTGCCGTCGCGAAGACCGCGGATCAACAGCGTGGCGCCATGAGTGCGGGCGGCATCGACGACCAGATTGTCGAAGGCGACGACGGTGATGTCGCCGGTCTTGCCAGGCAGCGCTTCAGCCAGAGAACGGCGGATCAGCTCAGCCCTCTCTTCGAAGGAAAAGAGCGGCGCCTTGCCGGGATGGATGCCGATCGCGACGATCACCTTTTCGGCGACGTTGAGCGCCTGGACCAGAACATCCACATGCCCATTGGTGATCGGGTCGAAGGACCCCGGATAGAAAGCTGTCGTCATGTGGCCCGACCGTTGGTTTGACGCCTTTTGTCACGGATGACGCCTTCTCGCAAGTGATTTGCCCACCTCCGGCTAGAGCCTTTCCGGGTTAGATTGAAGCATTCTGTTGGCTCAAACGGAGTCGGATGGTCGACCGGCCGGCGCGCGTCGTAGCCCAGTTCTACGGCCAAGCCGGCCGGTCGATCAGCCGGCCCGTTTCAGCCAACCCGAAGGGCCGGGCATCTTTGCGCCAGGGCAGTGGCGATCGGCTCGGACGTACCAAGGGGTATGCCCGTCGCCAATCGCCACTGCCCTGACGAAAACCTGCTCCGGCAGAATGCTTCAATCTAACCCGGAAAGGCTCTACGCGCCGCGCGTCTTTTCAGGCGCGTAAAGGACGTTCTGCGCCGGGCGGTTAAACGGCGGATGAATGGCCCGTTCAAGACCGTTTCAGACAGGATCTGCTTAACTCCGATCATCAAAGCAGCCGATGCCATTCCGGCATCCGGCGCTCCCCGAAAGACCAAGTCCATGCTGATCGTGCTCGTTGCACTTGCCGTCGTTTTCTCCCTCGTTGCCGAGATGGCCTATGGCTATTTCGCCGATCGATACGAGATGAGCTGGGTGCGGCCGGAGCTTGCCGAGCATGCGGCGATCGTGCGCGCCCAGGGCCGGCTGCGCGAAAAAACGAGCTTCGAATCTGAATGCCAGATGAACGAGACATTCAAGGTCGCTTCAGATCGGCATTGGTAAACACCCGATCAACATCCGGCGGAACCATTTACAGACGGATGCGTTCATTCAACCGATACATAGAGCGGCGCGGAAGGAATAAAAATGCCCGGTAAGATTACGATGATTAACGTGCTCTGGATGGTAATGGTCACGGGCATGCTGACCGCAACTGTCGCTCTCTATGATCAGAAGGTCGATACGTCCAAGGTTTATGGTCCCTATGCTTCGGCCCGGACGGCCGTGCTGGGCCAGTACTGAGGGGCGAGAACGCAACTCCCAGGAAAGGAATGCCCATGTTCACGATCTTGACAGTGCTCACCGCCCTAATCAGCGTCATGTTCATCGTGTCTGTGGCCTCAACGATTTCAGCGCTTCGGCGCGAAGGTGAAGAGGTGAAGGCTCTGAACGAAAAACATAGAGCGTTCTGACGTTCCTTTCTCTCCTCTTCCCACCCTTGAGCGGCACCCTTCCGTCGCCAGGGCCATTCAAAGCCGGATGCACCCAGCGTCCGGCTTTTTCTTTGTGCAGTCCTCACCCATCATCCGGTTTGAAAAGAAAAGGGCGGCTCGAAGCCGCCCCGTTCATTTGATCATTCCTCGGCAGGCCCGGCCGGATCGCCATCGGCAATCGGCGCCTCGTCACCGCCACCTTCTCCGGCAGCACCTTCGTCGGCAGCGGGGGCGCCTTCGGCCACCTCGACAGCCTCTTCCGTCTCATCCTCCTCCGGCTCGCTGATGCGCTCGACCGAGACGACCTTCTCGTCCTTGGCCGTCGAGAAGATGGTGACGCCCTTGGTGGCGCGGCTGGCGATGCGGATACCGCCGACCGGCACGCGGATCAGCTGACCGCCATCGGAGACCAGCATGATCTGGTCGCCGTCATCGATCGGGAAAGCCGCGACCAGCTCGCCGATCTCGGCTGTTTTCGAGGTGTCGGTGGCGCGGATGCCCTTGCCGCCGCGGCCGGAGATGCGGAAGTCGTAGGAGGACGAACGCTTGCCGAAGCCCTTCTCGGAGACGGTGAGGACGAACTGCTCGAGCTGCTTCAGCTCTTCGTAACGCTCGTCGCTCAGCTGTCCCCCTTCGGTGACTTCTTCGCCGACCAGCGCGATTTCCTCGGCCTCGCCCGTTGTCAGGCGACGGTCGTTGGCGGCGCGCTTCAGATAGGCGGCGCGCTCCCACGGCTCGGCGTTGACATGGCGCACAATGGTCATCGAGATGATGCGGTCGCCGCCGGCAAGCGTGATGCCGCGCACGCCGATCGAGTTACGGCCGGCAAAGACCCGGACGTCGTCGACGGAGAAGCGGATGCACTGGCCAAGCGCCGTCGTCAAAAGCACGTCGTCATCTTCCGTGCAGGTCTCGACGGAAAGGATTTCGTCGCCCTCCTCCTCGAGCTTCATGGCGATCTTGCCGTTGCGGTTGACCTGGACGAAGTCCGACAGCTTGTTGCGGCGAACCGTGCCGCGCGTCGTCGAGAACATGACGTCGAGATTGTCCCAGCTCGCCTCGTCCTCGGGCAAGGGCAGGATGGTGGTGATGCGCTCGCCCGGTGCGAGCGGCAGCATGTTGATCAGTGCCTTGCCGCGTGAGGTCGGCGTGCCGATCGGCAGGCGCCAGACCTTCTCCTTGTAGACGATGCCGCGTGAGGAGAAGAACAGCACCGGCGTATGGGTATTGACGACGAATAGCCGACTAACGAAATCCTCGTCGCGGGTGGTCATGCCGGAGCGACCCTTGCCGCCGCGGCGCTGGGCGCGGTAGGTAGTCAGCGGCACACGCTTGATATAACCGAGATGCGAGACAGTGACGACCATGTCTTCGCGGGCGATCAGATCCTCGTCATCCATTTCGAGACCGCCATCGATGATCTCTGTGCGGCGCGGCGTGCCGAACTCGTCGCGGACGGCGAGAAGTTCGTCCTTGACGATGGTCTGGATGCGGACGCGCGAGGAGAGAATATCGAGATAATCTTTGATTTCCTCGCCGATCTTGTTGAGTTCGTCGCCGATTTCGTCGCGGCCAAGCGCCGTCAGGCGGGCAAGGCGCAGTTCGAGGATGGCGCGGGCCTGCTCTTCGGAGAGATTGTAGGTGAGGTCGTCATTGATGCGATGGCGCGGATCGTCGATCAGACGGATCAGGCTTTCGACATCTTCCGCCGGCCAGCGGCGGGTCATCAGTTCTTCGCGGGCGGACTGTGGATCGGGCGCCTGGCGGATGACGCGGATGACCTCATCGATATTGGCGACGGCAATGGCGAGACCGACCAACACATGGGCACGGTCACGCGCCTTGCGCAGCAGGAATTTCGTTCTCCGGCTAACGACTTCCTCGCGGAACGAGACGAAAGCGCGCAGCATGTCGAGCAGCGTCAGCTGTTCGGGCTTGCCGCCGTTCAGCGCCACCATGTTGCAGCCGAAGGAGGTCTGCAGCGGCGTATAGCGATAAAGCTGGTTGAGGATGACCTCGGCGTTGGCATCGCGCTTCAGCTCGACGACGACGCGATAACCCTGGCGGTCGGATTCGTCGCGCAGGTCGGAGATGCCTTCAATGCGCTTGTCGCGCACCAGCTCGGCCATCTTCTCGATCATCGTCGCCTTGTTCACCTGATAAGGAATCTCGGTGATGATGATCTGCTCGCGGTCACCGCGCATCGGCTCGATGGCGGCGACGCCGCGCATGATGACGGAGCCGCGGCCGGTTTCATAAGCCGAGCGAATGCCGGCACGGCCGAGGATCTTCGCTCCCGTCGGGAAGTCGGGACCGGGAATGATCTGGATCAGTTCCGGCAGCTCGATGGCCGGATCGTCGATCAGCGCGATACAGCCGTCAATGACTTCGGAGAGATTGTGCGGCGGAATGTTGGTCGCCATGCCGACGGCGATGCCGCCGGCGCCGTTGACGAGCAAGTTCGGGAACTTGGCGGGCACCACGACCGGCTCGGAGAGCGTGCCGTCGTAGTTGTCGCGGAAATCGACGGTTTCCTTGTCGAGATCGTCGAGCAGCGAGTGGGCAGCCTTTTCGAGGCGGCATTCGGTATAACGTTCGGCCGCCGGCGGATCACCATCGACCGAGCCGAAATTGCCCTGACCATCGATCAGCGGCAGACGCAGCGACCAGGGCTGCGCCATGCGGGCGAGCGCATCATAGATCGCGGAATTGCCGTGCGGATGGAATTTACCCATCACGTCACCGGTAACGCGGGCGCATTTGACGTATTTCTTGTTCCAGTCGATGCCGAGCTCGGACATGCCATAGAGGATGCGCCGGTGCACGGGCTTTAGGCCGTCGCGCACGTCGGGCAGCGCGCGGCTGACGATGACGCTCATGGCGTAATCGAGATACGACCGCTGCATTTCCTCCATGATGGAGATGGGCTCGATGCCTGGCGGGAGCTTCCCGCCGCCGGGGGGTGTTTGCTCAGTCAAAACAGATCACGATCTCTTCTAGAATCACTTGAAGATTTATAGCGGAAAGCCTGTTGCCGCGCCAATTTCACAGCGCGTTTTGAACAGGCTTTTGCGGCTTAAAGAGGGTAAAACATGCAAGTTGCGCGGCCGGACCGGACAAATCCGCCGCGGCCCGCCGCGGGATATTTGCCAAATCGAAATCCCCGCTTCACAATCATAAAAACCACGCACCCATATGGGGTTCCGGAGAGCCGATGGCAAGCGCCGACCAATTGATCAACGCCTTCACGACGCTGCTCGTCACCATCGATCCACCGGGGCTTGCGCCGATCTTTCTGGGGCTGACGACAGGCATGAGCCGAACCGAGCGCAAGCAGGTGGCGCTGCGCGGCTCGGTCATCGCCTTCATCATCCTTGCCGTCTTCGCGCTGTTTGGCGCGGGCGTGCTCGGCGTGCTCGGGATTTCGATCGGCGCCTTCCGCATCGCCGGCGGGCTGCTGCTGTTCTGGATCGCCTTCGAGATGGTGTTCGAGAGGCGGCAGGAGCGCAAGGAGAAGGCGACCGAGGCGGCGATCACCAAGGATCATATCGAGAATATCGCCGTCTTCCCTCTCGCCTTGCCGCTGATTGCCGGCCCGGGTGCGATCTCGGCGACGATACTGCTTGCCGGCACGCTGGCCACCTCGATCGGGAAGGCGCAACTGATCGGCGTCATTGCCGCCAACCTGCTGCTGACCTTCGTCATGCTGCTCATCGCCGAAAGACTGGACCGTTTCCTCGGCGTCACCGGCCGGGCGATCCTGACGCGGCTCCTCGGCGTCATCCTCGCCGCCCTTGCCGCACAATTCGTCGTCGACGGGGCGAAGTCGGCGTTCAATCTGATCAGCGCGACACCGCACTGAAACCTTGATCGCCTTCCAATCTACACTGCGAGAAGTGCGAACGCGTCATCCGGCGTTTCAGGAACCTGCTTCATAGTCAAAGCGCGCACGATAGCTCTCGTCAACTCGCGAAAAATATCTATCGACGAGCCGATGTCCGAATGTGCCATGCGCTCAAAGGAGAGAATTCCAAAACTGGGTAGTGCACCCTCGCCAATATCCTCTATCCCCTTGAAAAGGCCCGGCATGTATTCCGCGACAAATCCGGTAAGCACTTTGTCGTAACTTGGAGCAAGTGATAGGGACCAACTCTCTCCCTCGGTACGCTCAATTGGGACATTCACCTGCAGACCTTGCGTTTTAATGGACTGATCCAGGGTGACTGACAGCAGACCATATACAGTCATGCCTCCAACCGGCCGAGCTATTTCCGCAGCCACGCTTTTCCGATGAGGTATGCCTTCTGCGCTGACGAAAACTTTGCTCTCCCACAGATGGCATCGAGTTGGTTCCATGGATGGCGGTGCCTCGTCCAACCAAAGTCGGAAGCGCGTACCGGAGGCTTTCTCAAAGTTGTGGCAACTCATTCAGAAATTCCCCTGCGGGTGCGAGATCAACGAAAAAGAGCATGACGCCATCCAAGGCATCATGCTCTCTCAAGTCTTTCATTAAGCCAGAAAGGGCGGCCGATCAGAACGGGATATCGTCGTCGAGATCCCGCGAGAAGTTGCCGCCGCCGCCACCGCCGCGGCTCGGCGGTGAAGACGCAGCCGGCGCACCGTAGTCGTCGCCATAATCGTTGCCGCCAGCGCCGCCGCCGCGGCCGGAGCTCGCGCCGCCGCCTTCGCCGCGACCGTCCAGCATCGTCAGCGTCGAACCGAAGCCCTGCAGCACCACTTCCGTGCTGTAGCGATCCTGGCCCTGTTGGTCCTGCCACTTGCGGGTCTGCAGCTGGCCTTCGATATAGAGCTTGGCGCCCTTCTTCACATATTGCTCGACGACCTTGCAGAGGCCTTCGTTGAAGACGACGACAGTGTGCCATTCGGTCTTCTCACGGCGCTCGCCGGAATTGCGGTCGCGCCAGGTCTCCGAGGTCGCGATACGAAGATTGGCGATCGGCCGGCCATCCTGAGTGCGGCGGATTTCGGGGTCTGCACCGACGTTTCCAATCAGAATTACCTTATTCACACTACCAGCCATGCTTCTCACCCTGCCTGCCGCCCTGCCCGGCGGCGTTTAATCGATCGGCGCACCTTAAACCATCACGGACCGCCGATGCGCATGGGCGGCATTTAATCCACATCTTTATCCATCAGAAAGCCGCATGCATTCATCAGGAATTTTGTTCTTTATTTGTTCTAGTTTATCCGTATGATCCTGTCAACAGAATCGAAAACCTTGACCGTAGTGGACATTCAGCCTCGACTCGCCCGTTGGCATCACTAAATAAGGGCTGTCATCCAGAAAACCAAAGCAGAGACGATGAGCGAACTGAAGACGATCTCCATCCGCGGCGCGCGCGAGCATAATCTCAAGAGCATCGATCTCGATCTGCCGCGTAACAAGCTGATCGTCATGACCGGGCTTTCGGGATCCGGCAAATCCTCGCTCGCCTTCGACACGATCTATGCCGAGGGCCAGCGGCGCTATGTCGAGAGCCTGTCGGCCTATGCCCGCCAGTTCCTCGAGATGATGCAGAAGCCCGACGTCGACCAGATCGACGGGCTGTCGCCGGCAATCTCGATCGAGCAGAAGACCACCTCGCGCAATCCGCGCTCGACGGTCGGCACCGTCACCGAGATCTACGACTATATGCGCCTGCTCTTTGCCCGCGTCGGCGTTCCCTATTCGCCGGCGACCGGCCTGCCGATCGAGAGCCAGACCGTCAGCCAGATGGTCGACCGCATCCTCGATTTCGGCGAGGGCACCCGTCTTTATATTCTTGCGCCGCTCGTGCGCGGGCGCAAGGGCGAATACAAGAAGGAACTGGCGGAGCTGATGAAGAAGGGCTTCCAGCGCGTCAAGGTCGATGGTCAGTTCTACGAGATCGCCGAGGCGCCGGTGCTCGACAAGAAATACAAGCACGACATCGACGTGGTGGTCGACCGCATCGTCGTGCGCTCGGATGTCTCGGCGCGCCTGGCCGACAGCCTGGAGACCTGCCTGAAGCTCGCCGACGGGCTGGCGGTCGCCGAATTCGCCGACAAGCCGCTGCCGCCGGAAGAGACGTCGGCCGGTGGCTCGGCCAACAAATCGCTGAACGAGACGCATCAACGCGTGCTGTTTTCGGAGAAGTTCGCCTGCCCGGTCTCCGGCTTCACCATTCCCGAGATCGAACCCAGGCTCTTCTCCTTCAACAATCCCTTCGGCGCCTGCCCGACCTGCGATGGCCTCGGCGCCCAGCAGAAGATCGATCCGGATCTGATCGTGCCCGAGCCCGAGCGGACGCTGCGCGACGGGGCGATCGCGCCCTGGGCCAAGTCGACCTCGCCCTATTACAATCAGACGCTGGAAGCGCTCGGCAAACATTACGGCTTCAAGCTCGGCACCCGCTGGAACGATCTTTCCGACGAGGCCAAGGACGTCATCCTCAACGGCACCAACGACAAGATCGAATTCCACTATGCCGATGGCGCCCGCTCTTATACGACGCAGAAGAATTTCGAAGGCATCATCACCAATCTCGAGCGCCGCTGGAAGGAGACCGATTCCGCCTGGGCGCGCGAGGATATCGAGCGCTTCATGTCGGCCGCCCCCTGCCCTTCCTGCAACGGCTTCCGCCTGAAGCCGGAGGCCTTGGCGGTGAAGATCGACACGCTGCATATCGGCGAAGTGACCGGTATGTCGATCCGCATCGCCCGCGACTGGTTCGAGACGCTGCCGGCAAGCTTCAATGCCAAGCAGAACGAGATCGCCGTGCGCATCCTCAAGGAAATTCGCGACCGGCTGCGCTTCCTCAACGATGTCGGCCTGGAATATCTCAGCCTGTCGCGCAATTCCGGCACGCTGTCGGGCGGCGAAAGCCAGCGCATCCGGCTCGCCTCGCAGATCGGTTCGGGGCTGACGGGCGTGCTTTACGTGCTCGACGAACCGTCGATCGGCTTGCATCAGCGCGACAATGCCCGGCTGCTCGAAACGCTGAAGCACCTGCGCGACATCGGCAACACCGTCATTGTCGTCGAACATGACGAGGATGCGATCCTGTCGGCCGACGACGTGGTCGATATCGGCCCGGCCGCCGGCATTCACGGCGGCCAGGTCATCGCCCACGGCACGCCGCAGGATATCATGGATAATCCGAAGTCGCTGACCGGCAAATATCTCTCCGGCGAACTCGGCGTTCCCGTTCCCGACGAGCGCCGCAAGCCGAAGAAGGGCCGTGAGATCAAGGTGGTCGGCGCGCGCGGCAACAATCTGAAGAACGTCACGGCGTCGATCCCGCTCGGCGTTTTCACGGCGGTGACCGGCGTTTCGGGCGGCGGCAAATCCACCTTCCTGATCGAGACGCTTTATAAATCGGCGGCACGCCGCGTCATGGGCGCGCGTGAAAACCCGGCCGATCACGACCGCATCGACGGCTTCGAGCATATCGACAAGGTGATCGACATCGATCAATCGCCGATCGGCCGCACGCCGCGCTCGAACCCGGCGACCTATACCGGCGCCTTCACGCCGATCCGCGACTGGTTTGCCGGCCTGCCGGAGGCAAAGGCTCGCGGCTACCAGCCGGGCCGCTTCTCCTTCAACGTCAAGGGCGGACGCTGCGAGGCCTGCCAGGGCGACGGCGTCATCAAGATCGAGATGCACTTCCTGCCCGATGTCTACGTCACCTGCGACGTCTGCCACGGCAAGCGCTACAATCGCGAGACACTCAACGTCACCTTCAAACAGAGGTCGATCGCCGACGTGCTCGACATGACCGTGGAGGAAGGCGTCGATTTCTTCGCGGCGGTGCCTGCGGTGCGCGACAAGCTGCAAGCGCTGAAGGATGTCGGTCTCGGTTATATCAAGGTTGGCCAGCAGGCCAATACGCTCTCGGGCGGCGAGGCGCAGCGCGTCAAGCTTGCCAAGGAGCTGTCGAAACGCTCGACGGGACGCACGCTCTACATTCTCGACGAACCGACGACCGGCCTGCATTTCCACGATGTCGCCAAGCTGCTCGAAATGCTGCACGAACTGGTCAACCAGGGCAACTCGGTGGTGGTGATCGAGCACAATCTCGAAGTCATCAAGACGGCCGACTGGGTGCTCGATTTTGGCCCCGAAGGCGGCGACGGCGGCGGCGAGATCGTCGCGACCGGCACGCCCGAAGCGATCGTCAAGGAAAAGCGGTCCTATACCGGACAGTTCCTGAAGGAATTGCTGGAACGGCGGCCGGCGAAGAAGGCGGTTGCGGCGGAATGACGATGAGGCCAGCGTCGCCCGATGATCTGGAAACGATCGCGACGCTGACGTCAGCCGCTTATCGGCCCTATAGCGAACTCTTCGGCGCTCCGCCGATGCCGGTGACGGAGGATTACACGCCGCGGATCGAACGCGGCGAGGTCTGGCTGCGCGAGATCGGCGGGCAAACGGCTGGCCTGGTGGTCGTCGAGCAGCATTCCGATCACCTCATGCTGTTCAGCATCGCGGTCTCGCCGGCGTTTCAGGGTGCCGGGCATGGACTGGCGATGCTGCGCTGGCTGGAGGGCAAGGCACGGGAATGGGCCGTGCCGGAGATCCGGCTCTACACGAATGCGCGGATGGAGCGGAATATCGCGCTCTACAGCGCCTTCGGGTTTCAGGAAACGGGTCGCCGGCCGAACCCTTATCGGCCAGGATGGACGCTCGTCGACATGACGAAAGAGATCAATGCGGCCTGAGCGGCTGCAAATGGGGAGGACGACATGACGAAATCCGGCACTATCCGCACCGGCATCGGCGGCTGGACCTTCGAGCCCTGGCGCGGGCATTTCTTTCCCGAGAGCCTGAAACAGAAGGACGAGCTGAATTATGCCAGCCGCCAGCTGAAGGTCATCGAGGTCAACGGTACCTATTACAGCACGCAGAAGCCTGCGGTTTTTGCCAAATGGGCGGCTGACGTGCCCGACGGCTTCATCTTCTCGCTGAAGGCGACACGTTTCGTCACCAATCGGCGGGTGCTTGCCGAAGCCGGTGAATCGATGGAGCGGTTCCTGTCATCGGGGATCAGCGAACTCGGCGATCATCTCGGGCCGCTGCTGTGGCAGTTCGCACCGACGAAGAGGTTCGATTCGAACGATTTCGAGGCCTTCCTGAAGCTGCTGCCGGCAAAACAGGATGGGCTGGCGCTCCGCCACGTGGTCGAGGTGCGGCACGATTCCTTCAAGGTGCCGGAGTTCGTGGCGCTGCTTTCGAAATACGGCGTGGCTCCTGTTTGCGCTGAACATTTCGAATATCCGATGATCGCCGACGTGACGGCCGATTTCGTCTATGCGCGGCTGCAGAAGGGCTCGGACGATATTCCGACCTGCTACCCGGAAAAGGACCTGAAGGCCTGGGCAGGCCGGCTGGAGACTTGGGCCGAGGGCAAGGTTCCTGATGATCTGCCGCTGATCGATGGAGATCGCAAGGTGAAGACCGAGCCACGCGACGTCTTCGCCTTCATGATCCATGAGGGCAAGGTCAATGCGCCGCACGGGGCGATCGCCCTGCAGCAGGCGCTGGCGAAATAGGCCTGGCTGGATAGTCACAAAAGGATCGTAACATTGTGGGTATCACATCGTCAGTCACGCATTCCATGAGGGCATCATGATCGTGGTAACCCGGGAGCCCGCATGAGCGTTGCCGCATCCTATCTCTATCGCAACGGACGGCGGGTCGAGGCCGTACCTTTCGAGGCGGCCTCCATTCCGGCGATGGACAACGAATTCATCTGGATCGGGCTGCACAAGCCTACCAGGGACGAGCTCCTGTTGCTGCAAGGCCGTTTTGGCCTTCACGAACTCTCGATCGCCGATGCGCTCAGCTCTCTGCAGATGCCGAAGCTCAGCGTTTACGACGACCAGCTGTTCGTCATCGCAAAGACGGCACAGCTCGAAGGGGACCATATCACCTATGGGGAAACCGCAATTTTCGTCGGCAAGCGCTATATCATCACCGTCCGCAATGGGTCGGAGCGCGGGCACGGGGAGCTGCGCGGCCGGCTGGAGACATCGCCGCAGACGCTCTGCCATGGCACCGACTACATTCTGCATGCCATTCTCGATTTCATTATCGACGGCTATCTTCCCATCGTGCGCACGATCGAGGATTCCGTTCTCGAGATGGAACGAAAAATGCTCGATGCGTTTCTCGACCGCAACCAGATCGCCCGCATTTTCAAGTTGCGCCGGGAAGTCATTCTGTTTCAGCGGGTGCTGGATGCGATGCTGGACCTTTGCGGCAAGCTCTACCATCTCGACCTGCCGTCGCTTGACAGGGAAGCGAAGCCCTATTTTCGCGATGCGCTTCAGCACATGCACCGTGTCGAGACGATGGTTGCAAGCTTGCGCGATGTGATCACATCGGTTTTCGAAGCGAGCAATCTGATTGAACAGCAAAGACAGGGCACCATCACACGGCAGCTGGCGGCCTGGGCTGCCATTCTCGCCGTTCCGACGGCGATCGCCGGCATTTACGGCATGAATTTCGACAATATGCCCGAGCTGAAAACCAGCTACGGTTATTTTGTCGTTTTGGCAGTCATCGCTGTCATGTGCATCGCACTTTTCATCCGTTTCAAGCGCGCCCGCTGGATATGACGCCTTGCTCGCCGACGGACTCTGGCTTCATTTCTTCCCGTCCGCCAGCGCTTCTTTCCGGCGGCGCGGCAGGAGCGATTTGAGGTAGCGCCATAACGGCGAGACGGCGTAGCCTGCGACCGGAATTGCGATCAAGCCGGCGACGATACCGACGATGCCCGCTCCTGCGGCCTCGACGATCCAGCGCAGCACCGATGCCAGAACGGGAATGGCATGCGCGGTCGCCTCGCCGGCATCATGGATCAGATGCGCAGGGCTGCTGACGCCATAGGCTTCGAGGCCGTGAACGATGATGCCGCCGCCGACCCAGATCATGGCGGCCGTTCCGACAATGCCGAGCACTTTCAGAAAATAAGGCATGCCGGTGACAAGCCCCTTCCCGATCGCACGCAAGAAGGCGCCCATCGCCGATGCCGTCCGCACACGCGCCAGCATCAGACCGAGATCATCGGCCTTCACGATAAGCGCCACGCCGCCATAGACCAAGACCGTGATGCCCAGTCCAACGACGGCAAGGATGAGGGCCTGCGTGAACATGCTGCCTGACGGCACCGCGGCGAGCGTAATCGCCATGATTTCTGCCGACAGGATGAAATCCGTCTTGATGGCACCGGCGACCTTTTCGTCTTCTACCGATTTGGCATCGAGGCTTGTCGTCTCGAGTGCCGATTCATGGGCGTGAGCTGCATGCGGCAGCACCAGTGCGTAGACTTTTTCCACACCCTCATAGCAGAGATAAAGTCCGCCGATCATCAGCAGCGGCGTGATCGCCTGCGGTGCGACAAGGCTCAGGATCAGTGCTGCGGGAAGCAGGATCAGAAGCTTGTTCTTCAGCGAGCCGAGCGCGATCTTGCCGATGATCGGCAATTCGCGCGCTGCAGAAAATCCGGTGACGTAGCGGGGTGTGACAGCCGCATCGTCAATGACGACGCCGGCCGCTTTCGCGCCTGCCTTGGCAGCCTGGCCGGCGATATCGTCGAGCGACGCCGCAGCCACCTTGGCCAATGCCGCGATATCATCAAGAAGGGCGATCAGGCCAACACTCATTCGAGCCTCCGTCGGGAAGACCGACTTACGCAGTGAAAAACGGAACCCCGTCAACGAGACGTGGCATCCTCCGCCGGGAAGATGCCACGCAAGGGTCACGACGACAATGGCCGTTATTCAGCCGGCATCGGGCTCAACCCGCCCTCGTCCAGCGGAGGACGTGCCTGCCGTTCCCGTTTCTGCGAAACCCGCGACAGAACGCTCTGCCGGTTCACGGATTTGCGCTCCTCGTCGATGCGGCGGATCAGGATCTCCGCGCGCTCGACCGAGCCGAGAAGCGCCAGGATCGTGCCGCGTTCGGCCGCGCCGGCATTCGGGCCAAGTGCCAGTGTCTGTTCCCGCAGTTCGGTGACATTCGGAAGGCTGACATGACCGGCCGGCATGGAGGGACGAACCACGCCATAGTCGGGCATGATATCCTGCAAAGAGGCATCGAGCTTGCTCAGTGCCAGATTGACGATCGCCAAAGCGGGCTCGCTGAATTTTTCACGCTTCACGCGCCGGGCGACCTGATGCATCGATTCCGTCAACGCAGCGGTGAAATCCGCCTCCTCGATCAGGCTGGCGACCAGATCGAGTTGCTCGTAAGGCAGATCCTCCTTCATCAGCGATGCGGTATAATCGCGAATGTCACGGCTGAGGATATCGGTGGCGAGATAGTGTTCGCCCGGATCTGATGGAGCCGACTTGGCGGACCGGGCAATATCCAGGAACATCGCGCCGGCCTGCAGATGACGCGCGGTCTCCTGCTGGACGGCCGGAACGGCGCGCGCGAAGTCGCTTGTGAGCCTGCGGTCGAGGAATTTCGGCGTCGAATAATCTTCAACATCCTCGGCGTCGATGCGGCCGATGCGCGACAAGACACGTTCGAAGACGCTGACGAAGGGAAACAGCAGCGCCGTATTGAAGACGTTGAAGAAGGTCGAATAGAGACCGACAGCGACCGGAACCAGCGGAAATGTCTCCTTGCCCTCGACCACGACCGGAACGCCTGGATCGCCGCCGAACCACTGCATCGCCCATGCCAGAACGTCGATCGAGACGAAGAACAAGGGCACCGTGATGCAGACGCCGATAATGTTGAAGGACATATGGGCATAGGCAGCGCGTTTGGCGTTCTTCGACAGATTGAGCGAAGCAATCCAGGAGGTGATCGTGGTTCCGAGATCCGCACCCAGCGAGAAGGCAACCGCCGTCGTCCAGTCAAGGACACCGGCCGCGCCGAGCCCCATGACAATACCGATCGTCGCCGACGAGGAGTGGATCATCGCGGTGACGCCGGCAGCGATCAGCACGCACTTGATCAGGTTATAATAGGAGTCGGCGGTCAGCGTCGACAGAACGTCCATGACCTCCGGTATGTTGCGCAGCGGCCGAAGGCCGCCGGTCATCAGATTGAGACCGTAGAAAATCAGCGCGAAGCCCATGCAGGCAAGCGCAACATTGCGGATCCGCTCGCTCTTGGCAAAGCAGTAGACCAGCGAAAAAACACCCGCAAAGATCAGGCCAAGAGGACCGAGCGGCAAGGCGATCAGGCCGTTTCCGAGCGTCGTTCCGATGTTGGCGCCCATGATGACGCTGATCGCCGGACGCAAGCCGACAACGCCGGCATTGACGAGGCCGACGACCATGACCGTCATTGCCGTCGATGACTGGATGACACCGGTGATGAGCGTTCCCGCGATGACGCCCTTGATCGGCGTGCCTGCGGCTCTCGCGAGAAATGCGCGCATCTTGTTGACGGAGAGTGCCTGGATGCCGTTCGACATGAACTCCAGACCGAGCATGAATATCCCCAGCCCGCCGATAACAGGCACAAGAATATCCTTGAAAATGTCGATGTTCATTACGCCTTACCCCCTTGGCGCCAAAACGGCGCGCTTCAACGACGCCCCCGCGTCTCACATGCCCGATTTCATACGGTCGGGGATGCCCCGACCGCGTATCATGCGCGTCCGAACGAATTACTGGCTCGCGGATGCATCCTGTTTCAGCCAGTATTTGACGATCTGACTGACGAGCTGCGGCGGCAAAGGCACATAGCCCAGCGCCTCGGCGTCCTTACTGCCTGTCTCGAACGCCAGACGGAAAAAATCATGCACGCGGCGATAGCGATTGGGCGCCTGTCCCGTCATTGGAACGACGGCAAATGTCGCCCCGCTGATCGGATAGGCCGCCTCTCCCGGTTGATCCGTGAGCGACACCGAAAAATCCTTCGCTTCATCCCATGAGGCGGTGCTGGCCGCAGCACGCACACCATCCGGTCCCGGTTTTACAAACCGGCCGGATTTGTTCTGAACAGCGGCATAGGGCAAGTTTGCACGCTCGACCTGGCCAAAATCGGCATAGGCGATCGCCCCCTTGGTTGCCTGCACCGCGCGAATGAGATCCCCGGTTCCCTCGACACTCGTCCCCACAGGCCAGGCGATCAGCGTATCCGCTCCATGTGCCGCCTTCCATTCCGGGCTTGCCGAGGACAGGAATTCGGTGAACATGAAGGTGGTGCCTGATCCGTCCTTGCGGGTAACCGGGCTGATTTTCTGATCGGGAAGGCTGATCTCCGGGTTGATCGCCTTGATGGCAGGGTCAGCCCACGACTGGATCTTGCCGAGATAGATATTCGCAAGCAGCGGGCCAGTCAGGTTGATACGGCCCTTGTCGATACCGTCAAGGTTGACGGCAATCGCCACGCTGCCGAGCACGATCGGAAATTGCTGGCGGCCATGCTTCAAAAGCTCGTCGTGAGAGACAGGCACATCGGTCGCAGCGAAATCCAGCTCCGGCTGATCAAGGCGCATCAGGCCTGCCAGCGAACCGACGAGTTCGTAGTCTACCGTCCAGTCGGGCGAGCTGAAGTCGCCGTCATCCATCCGTGCATTCTCGTAGATTTCCGCCCACTTCGCGATGATGGGTGCCGCGAATGTGGAGCCGGCGCCGCGAATGGGCTCGGCCACGGCTGCAGGAGCGATGAAGAGTGAACCGACAACTGCCGCAAGTCCGGCAAAGCGGGCGGCGGCGGTCGTCACTCTGTGGACTTGCCGAAAAAAACGTTCCATCGGCGCTTCCCCTCGCAACCGTTTACTGCGCACTTCGATCAGAATTCAAACCAGATCAGCTCAGGGACCCACTGTGCGAACCCGTGTTCCAGCCGACAGAAATTCCTGACACGACTAAGTATTTCCATTCATTAACATTTTAATGACAGTTTAGTTTTTCGGGTTGCTGATTCTTGGCGCAGGACATTCTTTGGCTGATCGATGTCGCTCTAAAAATTCAAAATAAAACCGTCACTCAACTGACACATCGGCCGCATTTACAATGGTAAAACAACGCAGCCCGCTCCACGGCCAGACCGACGGTGCGGATTGCTTCTGCGTTCGAGGTGCAAGAGGATGCGGCGGCGCTAAAGCGGCAATACCTCGGCTGCAAGCTCCTCCGCCGTCAGCCCCTTGCCAGCGCGTTGGCCGGCCTCGCCGTGCAGCCAGACGCCGGCAGCCGCGGCCTCGAAGGCCGGCAGGCCCTGGGCGAGCAAGCCGCCGATGATGCCGGCAAGCACGTCGCCGGAACCGGCGGTGGCAAGCCAGACGGGAGCGTTGGTATTGATGAGCGCACGTCCATCAGGCGCGGCGATGACGGTATCGGCGCCTTTGTAGATAATCGCGGCATTGGCGCGGCGGGCGGCGGCCAAGGCCTTGTCCACCTTGCCGAGCGCGTCGTCGCCACCAATATCGGGAAAGAGCCGCGCGAATTCGCCGTCGTGCGGCGTCAGCACCAGACGCGGCTCACCCCGGAAAAGATCAAACAGCTGTTGCGGATCGTCCTTGAACGAGGAGATGCCGTCGGCATCGAGCACCAGATGACGATCGGCGAGGGCCGAAACGAAGCCGCGCGCCCTGGCGCCAATGCCGAAACCGGGGCCGAGGACGAAGGTCTGCAGCCGGGTGTCGGAGAGCCAGTCGCCGAGGTCGGCCTCGTCGTCGATGGCATGCAGCATGACGGCGGTCAGATGCGCGGCATTGGCGGCCATTGCCGCACGGGAGGCGGCGATCGTCACCAGGCCGGCGCCGGCCTTCAGGCCCGAGATCGCCGACATGCGCGCCGCACCGGTCTTGTCGGCCTCACCTGAGAAGACGACCAGATGACCGCGCTTGTATTTATGGGTTTCCAACTGCTCGGCCGGCAGCGCACTCTTCCAGGCATCCGGCGTGTTCTCGGCGATGGCGCCGCCTGCCTCAGCTCTGACGATGCGGGCCGGGATACCGATGTCGAAGACCTGCAATTCACCACAAAGCTCCCTGCCCGGCATCAGCAGATGGCCGGGCTTGCGGGTCATGAAGGTGATGGTGTTGCAGGCTCGGAAGGCGGCACCCAGCACCTTGCCGGTGCGACCATCGAGGCCGGAGGGCAGATCGATGGCAAGCACGGGAATACCGGCTTCGGTGACGCGCTCGATCAGCGCGCGCAGATCGGCCGACACCGCGCGGCCAAGCCCCGCCCCAAACAGGCCATCGATGACGACGTCGCCGGTTTCGGGCCGATAGAGGTCGAGGTTTTGCCCCTGGAGCACGCAACCGGCTCGGGCGCGGGCGGCATCACCCTTCAGCCTCAGGGGATCGCCGAGGTGGAAGAGCGCCACCCTCGCCCCGCTTTCCTGCAGATGACGGGCTGCCACATAGGCGTCGCCGCCATTGTTGCCGGGTCCGCAGAGTATGACGAAACGCAACGCTCCGGAATGAAGGCGCAGAGCAGCCGCCGCGACCGCGGCACCTGCCCTCTCCATCAGACCGAAGGAGTCGATGCCGGATGCAGCAGCGGCTGCATCGACGGCGGCCATTTCGGCAGGCGTGAGAAGAAGGTCGAACAGATGTTTGATCATCACCCTATTCAATCAAAAAACGCCTAAAAAACAACCGGCTGAAACAGCAAAGAGAAGGACGCTATTTAGGCATTTGCCGATATTTTCATCTCTGCGTGACGTGTATTCGCAGTTGCGAAAATACAGGGCTTTTTCCATTTCGGATGTGATTTTGATCGGAGACAATGTTTTTCCACCTGTTCCACCACCAAAACCACATAGAATTCCCCGCAAACGCGCCTGTTTTGGCAGAATCGACGTCTTTTTTCGACAAGATGGATTTCAAACTGGCACGATATCTGCATCATATCCGGCGAGCGGGAAAATTCCTGCCATAACAAGAGAAGCGGAGAGACATTTTCTCATGAAAAAGATCGAAGCGATCATTAAGCCTTTCAAGCTGGATGAAGTGAAGGAAGCCCTTCAGGAAGTCGGCCTGCAGGGTATCACGGTCACGGAAGCCAAGGGTTTCGGCCGTCAGAAGGGCCACACGGAACTCTACCGCGGAGCCGAATACGTCGTCGATTTCCTGCCGAAGGTCAAAGTCGAGGTCGTATTGGCCGACGAGAACGCGGAGGCCGTTATCGATGCGATTCGTAAGGCGGCGCAGACCGGCCGCATCGGCGACGGGAAGATCTTCGTCTCCAACGTCGAAGAGGTTATCCGCATCCGTACCGGCGAGACCGGCATCGATGCCATCTGACCACTTTGCCAATCGCGCAAAGTCCGTTACCGTCACCGCCGACCTACACCGTCATCGCAAATCGGAGGAAACTCATTAATGGCGACCGCAAGCGAAATTCTGAAGCAGATCAAGGAGAACGACGTAAAGTTCGTCGATCTGCGTTTCACCGACCCGAAGGGCAAGCTGCAGCATGTGACGATGGACGTTGTCTGCGTCGACGAAGACATGTTCGCTGACGGCGTGATGTTCGACGGCTCCTCGATCGGCGGCTGGAAGGCCATCAATGAGTCCGACATGGTGCTGATGCCCGATACCGAAACGGTGCATATGGACCCGTTCTTCGCTCAGTCGACCATGGTTATCGTCTGCGACATCCTCGATCCGGTCTCCGGCGAGGCCTATAACCGCGATCCGCGCGGCACCGCCAAGAAGGCCGAAGCCTACCTCAAGGCATCCGGCATCGGCGATACGATCTTCGTCGGCCCGGAAGCCGAATTCTTCGTCTTCGACGACGTCAAGTACAAGGCCGATCCCTACAATACCGGCTTTAAGCTCGATTCGACCGAACTGCCGTCGAACGACGATACCGATTACGAGACCGGCAACCTCGGCCATCGCCCGCGCGTCAAGGGCGGCTATTTCCCGGTTCCCCCCGTCGACAGCGCCCAGGACATGCGTTCGGAAATGCTGACGGTGCTCTCCGAAATGGGCGTCGTCGTCGAAAAGCATCACCATGAAGTCGCTGCCGCCCAGCACGAACTCGGAATCAAGTTCGATACGCTGGTGCGCAACGCCGACAAGATGCAGATCTACAAATATGTCGTGCACCAGGTGGCCAACGCTTACGGCAAGACGGCGACCTTCATGCCGAAGCCGATCTTCGGCGACAACGGTTCGGGCATGCATGTGCACCAGTCGATCTGGAAGGGCGGCAAGCCGACCTTTGCCGGCGACGAATATGCCGGCCTTTCCGAGAGCTGCCTGTTCTATATCGGCGGAATCATCAAGCATGCCAAGGCGATCAACGCCTTCACCAACCCGTCGACGAACTCCTACAAGCGGCTCGTCCCGGGTTACGAAGCCCCTGTGCTGCTGGCCTATTCGGCCCGCAACCGCTCGGCTTCCTGCCGCATTCCGTTCGGCTCCAACCCGAAGGCCAAGCGCGTCGAAGTCCGCTTCCCGGATCCGACCGCCAATCCTTATCTCGCCTTTGCCGCCATGCTGATGGCCGGCCTCGACGGCATCAAGAACAAGATCCATCCCGGTAAGGCCATGGACAAGGATCTCTACGACCTGCCGCCGAAGGAATTGAAGAAGATCCCGACCGTCTGCGGCTCGTTGCGCGAAGCGCTCGAAAGCCTCGACAAGGACCGCAAGTTCCTGACGGCCGGCGGCGTCTTCGACGACGACCAGATCGATGCCTTCATCGAGCTGAAGATGGCTGAGGTGATGCGTTTTGAAATGACGCCGCATCCGGTCGAATACGACATGTACTATTCGGCCTGATCGGGCCTGAACACAGAAAGTCCCGGCTCGCCGGGGCTTTCACCTCCCAGGTCATGGACGCCACTACAGCGCCGTACGTCTTTCAGACGCGCAAAGGACGCTGTAGAACTTGGGGTGCTGCATAATTTGGTCCTTAAATCGATTCCGATTTAAGGAATTATGCAGAAGGAGGATATGACGTTCATGTGACGAACTCGCGCAAAAATCTTGATTTGCGCGACACCAATCACCAAATTTGGTGATGAAAGGAAGTCGTACCATGAAAGAAAGAGTAGCAAAGTTCAGTATCGGCGAAGTGGTTCGGCACAAGGTTTTTCCGTTTCGCGGCGTCATCTTCGACGTTGATCCGGAGTTCGCGAATACGGAGGAATGGTGGAATTCCATTCCCGCCGAGGTGCGCCCGAGCAGGGACCAGCCCTTCTATCACCTGCTCGCCGAGAATGACGAAAGCGAATATGTCGCTTATGTCTCCGAGCAAAACCTGATGAACGACGAAAGCGGCACGCCGCTTCGCAACCCACAGATCTACCAGATTTTCGATCAGGCCCCGTCAGGGCAGTTCAAACCCAAGATGAGCTTCGCCCACTAACTCACTCTTGCCGATCGTTGAATCAAGGCCTCGCTTCTCCCGGCGAGGCCTTTTCTTTGCGCAACAAAAAACCCGGCGCGAAGCCGGGTTTCTGTTTCAAAGAAAGTGGCAGGATTACTGCGCCTTGGCTGCCTTCTGGGCGTCTTCCAGCTTCTTGCGGGCTTCTTCGGCCTTCTTCTGCATGCTGTCCTGCAGGCTGCGCTGGCTTTCAGCGAGCTTGGATTCGGAAACCGGTTCGCCGTCATAAGCACCGGTGAAGCCTTCAAGCGAAATCTTGATCGGGTTCGGGGCGCGGCGGAAGTTGATCGAAGTGAAGATCACGTCGCTGCCCTTCTTGAGGCTGGCGATCATCGCGTCGGTCAGCGGAATTTCGGCGGTGCACTTGTCCGGCAGGCAGACGGCGTAGTCGAGCTTCTGGCCCTTGCCGCCGTCGATCTGCATGATGACGCCGGGAGGAACCAGGCGTGCCGTGGGAACCGAGACTTGCAGGAGCTTGCGGTTGATCTTGCCGGAAACCGAGATCAGGCCGACGGCCGTGACAAGCTGGCCGCCATTGGCGAGGATCAGGTTCTGGACAACACAGATGTCGTTGTCTTCCTGCTTGCTGCAGGTCTTGTACCAGCCGAGCTTCGGCGCCCCTGCGGCCTGTGCCGGGGCATCGGCCGGAGCCTGTGCCGCCGCATCCTGTGCGAAGGCGGAGACCGGAGCCGAAGCGCCGAACACCACTGCCAGAACGGACAGCGCTGCCCGCATTTTCTTTTCAGACTTGAACATCATAACGAATTCCGTCTCCTGATATCCGTTCGGAGCAGCGGTTTGCCGCCCCAACCATCGGGTCGTTCGGCACTCCACCTCTTAAAAAAATAAGGCAAATGCATGACCCCGAAACTTCGGGTTCACCTGTTACATCGCAGCGTTCAAGATATCCAGCATTACTTTGGCAATTTGAGGTGCATTTCGTCGCGATGCCAAAGAAATCGCCGCTCCGTGTTGGAATCGGTCGACCCCATGATAATCTCCGCGGTGAATCATGCCCCGTTTTCACGGATCAAGGATTGCCGAATGCTCCGGATTGTCGTCCCTCTCGTCCTCTCGCTGCTGTGCGGCACTGTCGCTGCCGAGCCGCTGCACGGCATCGCGATGCACGGCGAGCCGGCTTTGCCGCCGGACTACAAACACTTCCCTTACGTCAATCCCGACGTGAAAAAGGGCGGCAAGATCACCTATGGCGTGGTCGGCACCTTCGACAACCTCAACCCGTTCATCCTGAAGAGCATGCGCACGACGGCGCGCGGCATGTGGGATCCGGATTATGGCAATCTCGTCTACGAATCGCTGATGCAGCGCTCCAGGGATGAACCGTTCACACTCTACGGCCTGCTGGCCGAAACGGTCGAATGGGACGACAACAGGAGCTTCATCCAGTTCAACCTCAATCCGAAGGCGAAATGGGCGGATGGCCAGCCGGTGACGCCCGAGGATGTGATGTTCACCTTCGAGTTGATGCGCGACAAGGGCCGCGTGCCCTTCGCCAACCGCCTCAACGTCGTCGCCAAGATGGAGAAGGTCGGCGAGCGCAGCGTGCGCTTCACCTTCAACGACAAGGCCGACCGCGAGACGCCGCTGATCTTCGGCCTGTTCCCGGTGCTGCCGAAACATGCGATCGATCCGGCAACCTTCGACCGTTCCTCGCTGACGCCCCCGGTCGGCTCCGGTCCCTACAAGGTGAAAACGGTGAAGCCCGGTGAGAGCATCACCTATGAGCGCGATCCGAATTACTGGGGCAAGGACATTCCCGCCAAGGTCGGCACCGACAATTACGACCAGATCACTGTCCAGTATTTCCTGCAGGACACGACGCTGTTCGAGGCCTTCAAGAAGGGCGATGTCGACATCTACCCTGACGGCAATCCCGGTCATTGGGCCAATGCCTATAATTTCCCCGCCGTCACTTCGGGGGCTGTGCTCAAGGACGTGTTCACACCGAAACTGCCGAGCGGCATGCTCGGATTCGTGTTCAACACGCGCCGGCCGATCTTTGCCGATCCCAAGGTGCGCGAAGGCTTGTCGCTGGTGTTCGACTTCGAATGGGCGAACAAGAACCTTTATTCGGGCGCCTATAAACGCACGCAGAGCTTCTGGCAGAATTCCGAGCTGTCGAGTTTCGGCGTTCCCGCCAACGCAGCCGAGCTTGCCCTGCTCGGGCCGATCAAGGACAAGATCGCGCCGGAGATTCTCGACGGCACCTACAAGCTGCCGATCACCGACGGTTCCGGCCGCGACCGCAATGTGCTGAAACAGGCCGTCGAGCAGTTGAAACAGGGCGGCTATACGATCCAGGGCGGCAAGATGCTCAATGCCTCCGGCCGCCAGCTCGCCTTCGAGATCATGACGCAGAATGCCGACCAGGAGAAGCTCGCCGTCGCCTATCAGCGTTCGCTGCAGACGATCGGCATCGCCGTTTCGATCCGCACGGTCGACGATTCGCAATACCAGAGCCGGACGAACAGCTTCGACTACGACATGATCATGAAGTCCTACACGTCCTCGCTATCGCCTGGAAACGAACAGCTCGGCCGCTGGTCTTCGGCCGCGAAAACCCGCGAGGGCAGCGACAGTTTCGCGGGCGCTGCCGACCCCGATCTCGATACGTTGATCGATCATCTGCTCCGGGCGCGCTCGGCAGAGGATTTCACCGCGGCCGTGCGCTCCTACGACCGGCTGCTGCTGTCCAGCCATTACGTGCTGCCGCTCTATCATATGGGCCAGCAATGGGTGGCGCGCAGCAAGCGCATCGGCCATCCCGACGCGGTGCCGCTCTATGGCTATCAGCTGCCGCTATGGTGGGATACGAGCGCCCAATAAGAAGCAGCCGAACCGCCCCGGCTTGAATGTCTCCCTTGGAGACGCATGAGAACAAGGAAAATCATCATGGAGCGTATCACCATCGACGTCGTCTCGGATGTCGTCTGCCCCTGGTGCTATCTCGGCAAGGCGCGGCTGGAACTCGCCATCGCCGAGGTGCAGGACCAAATCGGCGTCGACATCAACTGGCGGCCGTACCAGCTCAATCCCGACTATCCCAAGGAAGGCGTCGACCAGAAGAAGGCGCTGGCGGAAAAGCTCGGCGGCGAGGAGCGTGTGGCCCAGGCGCACAAGATGCTCACCGATTACGGCCGCGAGGTCGGCGTCTCCTTCAATTTCGAGGCGATCAAGATCGGCCCGAACACGCTCGACGCACATCGGTTGGTCCACTGGGCGATGATCGAAGGCCGCGAGAAGCAGGACAAGGTCGTTGCCGCGCTGTTCAAGGCGAATTTCGAGGAAGGCCACAATGTCGGCGACCATGCGGTGCTGCTCGATATCGCCGAAAAATCAGGCCTAGACCGCTCGGTCATCGCCTCGCTGCTTGCCTCCGATGCCGACCGCGATCTGATCGTCGCCGAAATCAAGGCGGCCCAGGAGATGGGCGTCAACGGCGTGCCCTTCTTCATCTTCGACCAGCAATATGCCGTCAGCGGCGCGCAGACGCCCGACGTTCTCGCCAATGCGTTGCGCGATATCGCCAAGGCGAAAGCCGAGGCGCGGTCGGGCCTCAATTAGGACATCGGGTGGATTTTGTGAGTCCAAATGGTGCAGTAAACTCTTAGCAAAGGTGCCGCTTGTCTCCATAGAAAACGATGTGCAGACAACGTCTTACCCCACAGGGAGGAGGCACTCCTTTATCTTGGCGTCCCTTTTGCGTGTTGCCAGACCACATCGAACTCTTCTCTCGATATCACCTCTGGTTTGAACTCCGGGTCAGCCGCGATGATCTCCAAGGAAGGGAAAGGTTCGATGCCCAGCCTAGTGCTGCCCGACATCTCATTGCGGTCTGCAAAGTCCTTCCTGCCATCAGCGTAGGCCTCAACCTTTCGGACCTCCCACATATCAGAGTCCAATTCGCTGTAGAGCAGCACGGGTGTGTCCGGCGACGAGTGCAACCATTTCACTTTGATATATTTCATTGTCGAGGCACCTTTCCGCTGCACATAGTCCTGCTGGCCAGATCGAGCGGGATTTCAGTGGGAACCGGCTGCCAGCTGTACAATCTATTTTCAAAGAATGACTGGTAGAGCGAAACGGCGGGGCTTCCGTTTGGCAAGCGGCCCAGCCTCAGCCCAGAACCAGAACGCAGCGCACCTCAGTCTTCACCGAATTGGCGATGAAACATTCGTCGTGGGCGCGATGGTGCAGGCTTTCCAACTCGCTTAGCGAGGGCTGCTTTTCGCCGCTGAAGACGACATGCGGACGGAGGGTCACGACGGTCATGGCAAGGCGGCCTTCGGCATTCTTCTCCATGATGCCCTCGGCGGCATCGGTGTAGCTGTCGACGCAAAAGCGCTGTTTGGCGGCGATCGACAGGAACCAGAGCATGTGGCAGCTGGAGAGCGAGGCGACGAAAGCCTCTTCCGGATCGACGGCATCCTCGGCGGAATAGGGCAGCGGAACGACGTGCGCGGAAGAGGAGGCCCTCACCTCGATGCCGCCGTCGAAGGTCCAGCGGTGGACGCGGCTGTAGCGGTTGTCGGTGAAGGTCTCGCCGTTGCGCTGCCAGGCAATCGTTGCGCCGTATGTTGCCATCCTTGTCTCCTTTTTCCACACAATTCCGGACGCAAAACCGCGGCAAACTTTTGCTGGAATTGCTCTATTTCGCGAATTCGGCCAGCTGCGTCATGATGACGGCAGCGCCCTGCAGGCGTTTTTCCGGCGTCGGCAGGTCGCGGGTCAAGAACAGGCTGTGGTCGGGACGGATCTTCGCCATCGTGCCCTGCTTGCCGATATAACCGACGAGGTTGGCCGGATTGGGGAATTCCTTGTTGCGGAACTGCACGACGACGCCCTTCGGGCCGGCATCGAGCTTTTCGACATTGGCGGTGCGGCAGAGCGACTTGATGTAGACGATCTTCAGCAGGTGCTGAACTTCGATCGGCATCGGGCCGAAGCGGTCGATCATCTCGGCGCCGAAGCCGTCGATCTCCTTGAGTTCGGTGATTTCGCCAAGGCGGCGGTAGAGCGCCATGCGCAGATGCAGGTCGGGAACGTAAGTTTCCGGGATCATCACCGTCGTGCCGACGGAGATCTGCGGCGACCAGCCGGTGTCGTGGATCTCGTCGACCCCCTTCACCTCTGCGACCGCCTCTTCCAGCATCTGCTGGTAGAGTTCGAAGCCGACCTCCTTGATGTGGCCGGACTGCTCCTCGCCGAGCAGGTTTCCGGCGCCGCGGATATCGAGGTCGTGGCTCGCCAGCTGGAAGCCGGCGCCGAGCGTATCCAGCGACTGCAACACCTTGAGGCGACGCTCTGCGGTTGCCGTCAGCACCTTGTTGACCGGCAGGGTGAAGAGCGCGAAAGCGCGCACCTTCGAGCGGCCGACGCGGCCGCGCAGCTGATAGAGCTGGGCAAGGCCGAACATGTCGGCGCGGTGGACGATCAGCGTATTGGCGGTGGGTACGTCGAGGCCGGATTCGACGATGGTGGTCGACAACAGCACGTCGTAACGGCCTTCGTAGAAAGCGTTCATGATGTCTTCGAGTTCGCCGGCCGGCATCTGGCCATGGGCGACGGCGACCTTCAGCTCCGGCAAATCCGACTGCAGGAAGGCATGCACGTCCTCGAGATCGGCAAGCCTTGGGCAGACATAGAAGCTTTGGCCGCCGCGATAATGCTCGCGCATCAGCGTCTCGCGGATGACCAGGCTGTCAAAAGGCGAAATGAAGGTGCGCACCGCCATGCGGTCGACCGGCGGGGTGGTGATCAGCGACAATTCGCGCACACCGGTCATGGCGAGCTGCAGGGTGCGCGGGATCGGCGTTGCCGACAGCGTCAGCACGTGCACGTCGCTTTTCAGCTCCTTCAGCCTCTCCTTGTGCTTGACGCCGAAATGCTGTTCCTCGTCGATGACGAGCAGACCGAGATTGGCGAATTTGATGCCGGCGCCGAGCAGCGCATGGGTGCCGACGACGATATCGGTCTTGCCTTCCGCCACTTCCTTCTTGGTCAGCGCCAGTTCCTTGGCGCCGACGAGGCGCGAGGCCTGCTGGATGCGCACCGGCAGACCACGGAAACGGTCGGAGAAGGTCTTGAAATGCTGGCGGGAAAGCAGTGTCGTCGGCACGACGACGGCGACCTGGGCGCCGTTCATCGCCGCGACGAAGGCAGCGCGCAGCGCCACTTCGGTCTTGCCGAAGCCGACGTCGCCACAGACGAGGCGATCCATCGGCCGGCCGGCACCGAGATCGGAGCGCACGGCTTCGATGGCGTTTTCCTGGTCCTCGGTCTCGTCATAGGGGAAGCGGGCAGCGAATTCGTCGTAAAGGCCTTCCGGCGTCGTCAGCATCGGCGCGTGGCGCGTCAGGCGCTCGGCGGCGATGCGGATCAGCGCATCGGCCATGTCGAGCAGGCGCTTCTTGAGCTTGGCCTTGCGCATCTGCCAGGCGCCGCCACCGAGCTTGTCGAGCTGGGCTTCGGTGCCCTCGCCGCCGTAGCGCGAGAGAAGATCGATGTTTTCGACCGGCAGGAAGAGCTTGGCCTCGTCGGCATATTGCAGTTCGAGGCAGGCATGCGGCGCGCCTGCGGCCTCGATGGTCCTCAGCCCGATGAAGCGGCCGATGCCGTGTTCGGCGTGGACGACGATCGAGCCCTCGTCGAGGCCCGCGACCTCCGAAATGAAATCGGCGGCGCGCTTGCGGCGCTTGGAGCGGCGCACCATACGGTCGCCGAGGATATCCTGCTCGCCGATGACGACGAGATCGCCGGCCTCGAAGCCGGCTTCGAGGCTGAGCACGGCAGCGGCCGCCTCGCCTCTCGCCAGCGAGCCGACATCCTTCAGCGCCTCGATCGGCTTGACCTTTTCGAGGCCGTGCTCGTTCAGCACCTGCAGCAGGCGTTCCAGCGAGCCTTCGGTCCAGGCGGTGACGAGCACTTTCGCGCCGGCGGCGCGGCGGTCGGCGATATGCTTGACGACGACGTCGAAGATGTTGATGCGTTCGGCATCGCCGCCGCCTTCGGCGTTCGAGCGGGCCCAGCGCTGGCCCTGGCGGGCGTCGACATTGAAGACCCGCCGCGCCTCGCCCTCATGCTCGTTGAAGGGGCTGATGCGGATCGCGCCGAGCGCATCGAGGGTTTTGACGAAAAGCTTGCTGTCGAGATAGAGCTGGCCCGGCGTCACCGGCTTGTAAGGCGTGCCCTGCGTCATCCCCTTGGACGGCTGGCCGGAGTTCAGGCGGGCGTCGTAATAATCGAAAACGAGCTTGGAGCGCTCTTCGGCTGCTTCACGCACCGTATGGTCGATGACGATCCGGAAGCCGCTCAAATAATCGAAGACGGTATCGAGCTTCTCGTAGAAGAGCGGCAGCCAGTGCTCCATGCCGGGGTAACGGCGGCCTTCGGAGACGGCAAGATAGAGCGCGTCGTCGCGTGTGGTCGCGCCGAAAGCGGAGAGGTAATTCTTGCGGAAACGGCTGATCGTATCGGGCGTCAGCGTCACCTCGCTCATCGGATTGAGATCGAGGGAACGCACCTGCCCGATCGTGCGCTGGCTGGCCGGATCGAAGGAGCGGATGCTCTCCAGCGTGTCGCCGAAGAAATCGAGGCGGACCGGCTCTTCGGAACCCGGCACGAAGACATCGAGAATGCCGCCGCGCACCGCATATTCGCCGACTTCGCGAACGGTGGCGACCCGCTCGAAGCCATTGCGCTCCAGGCGGCCGGCGAGATCGTCCATGCGCAGCTGGTTGCCGGGACGGGCCGAAAAGCTCAGGCTTTCGATGACATCCTGCGGCGCCACCTTCTGCAGCATGGCATTGGCGGTGACGAGCACGATTGCCGCATGCGGCTTCTTGCGATGGGCGATGAGGCCACCGAGCGCAGCCAGCCGGCGGGCCGAGGTGTCGGCGCTCGGCGAGACGCGGTCATAGGGCAGACAGTCCCAGGCCGGCAGGGTGAGAACCGGAATGTCGGGGGCGACGAAGCTCAGCATCTGTTCGAGATCGGCCATGCGGTGGCCGTCGGACATGACATAGGCGACCGGCTCTCCCGTTCGGGCGAGCTCGGCGAGCAGCAGCGTTTCAAGACCTGCCGGCACATTGCCGATCGTCAGCGGCTCGGCAACGGCAGCAAGCTTCTTCGCATCGAAACCAGGGATCATTCCGGCGTCCTGAGGGGCTTGTCAAAATCGGGCTTGTAGGCGGCGATGCGGGCAAACATCGGTGTCTGGAAACGCTCGGGCACCGGCCATGTTCCCATGACCCAGCGGACGAGATCATTGTCCTCTTCGGCCATGATCGTCTCGAACTCGTCGAGCTCGGCTTCCGACAGCATCGCGATCTCGGCCTCGGCGAACTGGCCGAAGACCAGATCCATTTCGCGCAGCCCGCGATGCCAGCAGCGGAAAAGGATCCGGCGGCGGCGCGGGTCGAGACCGGCACTCGTGAGCGTGACACCTGTCATGGCATTACCTTCCTGTTGATGCGCCTCTATAGACCCTGGAAAGCGGCTTGTCAGCCTTGCCAAGGCCGCATTGTTCATCGCATTTTGGCCGCATGCGCCCCGCCATTCTCGATCCTCTGTTTTCTCCCATTTCGGGCCTTCCAGGCGTCGGCCCGAAGATCGCCGACCTGCTGGTCAAGCTGCTCGGGCGCGAGACGCTGGAGGATTCCCGGGTCATCGACCTGCTCTTCCACGCGCCCTTCTCGCTGATCGACCGGCGCAACCAGCCGGGTATCGCCCGTGCGCCGCAGGGCGCGATCGTGACGATCACGGCGCGCGTTGACCGCCACCAGGTGCCGCCGGGCGGCAAAAGCAATATCCCCTACCGCGTCTTCCTGCATGACGAGACCGGCGAGCTGACGCTCGTCTTCTTCCGCGGACAGGCGGCGTGGCTGGAAAAGCAGCTGCCTGTTGACGCGGAAGTGACGGTCAGCGGCAAGATCGACTGGTTCAACGGCCGCGCCTCGATGGTGCATCCCGACTATATCGTCAGGGCCGACGAGGCGGAGAGCCTGCCGCTGGTCGAGCCGATCTATCCGCTGACGGCGGGACTTTCGCCGAAGACGCTGCGCAAGATCATCGACGCCGGCCTGCCGCGTTTTCCCGAGCTGCCGGAATGGATCGATCTGGCGCTGACGGAGAAGCAAGGCCTGCCGTCGATCCGCGACAGTTTCCACATGCTGCACGAGCCGCGCGATCCTGGGGATATCGACCCGCAGGCCCCTGCCCGGCGGCGGCTTGCCTATGACGAATTCCTCGCCGGCCAGCTGTCGCTGAGCCTAGTGCGGCAGAGGCTGCGCAAGGTGGCCGGCCAGCCGGTCACTGCGACCGGCGCCATCAGCAGCAAGATCCTGAAAACCTTGCCCTTCTCGCTTACCGGCAGCCAGAACGAGGCAATCGCCGAGGTTTTGAAGGATATGGCCGGCAACGAGCGCATGCTGCGGCTGCTGCAGGGCGATGTCGGTTCCGGCAAGACGCTGGTGGCGCTGATGGCGATGGCGGCGGTGATCGAGAGCGGCGGCCAGGCCGTGCTGATGGCGCCGACCGAAATCCTGGCGCGGCAGCACCATGCAACGATCTCGAAATTCGCCGTCTCCGCCGGGCTCGGCATCGAGGTGCTGACCGGGCGCACCAAGGGACGCGAACGGGAGGAAATCCTGGAGCGAATCGCCTCGGGCGCCGCCCAGATCATCATCGGCACGCATGCGCTGTTCCAGGACAGCGTCGCCTACGCCAATCTGATGCTTGCCGTCGTCGACGAGCAGCACCGTTTCGGCGTGCATCAGCGCCTGCGGCTGACCGCCAAGGGCCTCTCGCCGCATATGCTTGTCATGACGGCGACGCCGATCCCGCGCACGCTGGTGCTCGCCGCCTTCGGCGATATGGACGTCTCCAAGCTCACCGAGAAACCGGCCGGCCGCAAGCCGATCCAGACGATCACCGTGCCGATGGAACGGACCGGCGAAATCGTCGGGCGGCTGCAAAGCGCAATCACCGAGGGCAAGAAGGCCTACTGGATCTGCCCGCTGGTCGAGGAGTCCGAAGAGCTCGACCTGATGTCGGCCGAGGAACGGCATGCAACGCTGGTCTCAGCACTTGGCCCCGGTATCGGCCTCATCCACGGTCGCATGAGCGGGCCGGAGAAGGACGCGGCGATGATGGCGTTCAAGAACGGCGAGACCCGGCTGCTCGTCGCCACGACCGTCGTCGAGGTCGGTGTCGACGTGCCGGATGCGACGATCATGGTGATCGAACATGCCGAACGCTTCGGCTTGGCGCAACTGCATCAGCTGCGCGGCCGCGTCGGGCGCGGAGACGAAGCCTCGACATGCATCCTGCTCTACAAGGGGCCGCTCGGCGAGACCGGCCATGCCAGGCTTTCGATCATGCGGGAGACGGAGGATGGCTTCCGCATTGCCGAGGAGGACCTGAAGCTGCGCGGTGAAGGCGAATTGCTCGGCACAAGGCAATCCGGCACGCCGGGCTTCCGCATCGCCAGCCTCGAGGCGCATGCCGACCTGTTGGAGATTGCCCGCAAGGATGCCGCTTACCTCATCGAGCGGGATCCGGAGCTGACCAGCGAAAGGGGAGCGGCGATTCGCACCCTGCTCTATCTCTTCCGCCGCGACGAGGCGATCCGTTTTCTTAGAGCGGGTTAATCAGCCTTGGAAACCGCGACCGGCTTCGGCCGCGGCAAATGCTTCTGCTTCGGATCAGCCGGCTTGTGTTCTGGCGCCACGAGCCCGCCTGAAATCAGGAACTTGGCGGCGTCTTCCGGCGACATATCGAGCATGACGATCTTCTCGCGCGGTACGAAGATGAGGAAGCCGGCCGTCGGCACCGGCGTCGGCGGCAGGAAGACGGCGACCATGTCCTGGCCCATGGCATTGAACTTCGAAGCGATTTCGCCCTTGGCGTCGGTGGCGATGAAGATCAGTGCCCAGAGGCCGGGACCCGGATATTCGATGAGGCCGACCTTCTTGAAGGAGTTCGCCTGTTCCTTCAGCACGGTTTCGAAAATCTGTTTCACGCTTCTGTAGATCGTGCGCACCAGCGGCATGCGCTGAACGATCGATTCGCCGAAACGGACGATGCTCTGGCCGATGAGGTTCTTGCCGAGAAAGCCGACGACGGTGATCAGCACGATGGCAATCAGCAGGCCGAAACCGGGAATGGCGAAATTGAGATAGCTTTCCGGATTCCAGCGCGCTGGAATATAGGGCCGGACCCAACTGTCCGACCAATGGATGAAGGTCCAGGTCAGCCAGATGGTGATCGCGATCGGCGCGCAGATGATCAGCCCTGCGAGAAAATTGTTCCTCAGCCGCGTCGCGACCGGCATTCTGGGGGTGTTGTCGGTCATCGTTTCCTGATGATCTCCATCTCAGTCGTGGACAGGCCGGTACGCCGGCCCTTCCCCCTTGTCCGCAGACCAAAATTGCCAGAATTCGGGGCGTCGCACAATATGTTTCGGCGCGACGGTCGCGGCGTTACAGGCTTATTCCACGGTCACGGATTTCGCCAGGTTGCGCGGCTGATCGACATCGGTGCCCATGAAGACGGCGGTGTGATAGGCGAGCAGCTGGATCGGCAGCGAAAAGATCATCGGCGCGATGATTTCATCGACCACAGGCAGGGTGATCGTCGCCATGGTCGGCAGTTTCGAAGCGGCTGCACCGGCCTCGTCGGTGATGAAGATGATGCGGCCGCCGCGGGCCGCGACCTCCTGCATGTTCGAGACGGTTTTTTCGAAGAAGCGGTCGTAGGGGGCGATGACGATGACAGGCATGTTTTCGTCGATCAGCGCGATCGGTCCGTGCTTCAATTCGCCGGCGGCGTAACCTTCGGCGTGGATATAGGAAATTTCCTTGAGCTTCAGCGCGCCTTCCATGGCAAGCGGGAAGCTGGTGCCGCGGCCGAGATAGAGCACGTCCTTGCACTTCGACAGCTCGCGCGACAGGCTTTCCATCTGCGGCTGGATAAGGTTCAGCACCCGGCTCATGATGCGCGGCATTTCGGCGAGATGGCGCACCAGCGCCCTCTCCTCGTCAGCACTCACCGTGCCACGCGCCTTGCCGGCACCGATCGCCAGCGCTGCCAGCACGGCGAGCTGGCAGGTGAAGGCCTTGGTCGAGGCGACGCCGATTTCGGGGCCGGCCATGATCGGGAAGACGGCGTCGGATTCGCGCGCGATCGTCGATTCGCGGACATTGACGACGGCGCCGATTTTCAACCCGTTGTCGCGGCAATAACGCAAGCATGCCAGCGTATCGGCGGTCTCGCCGGACTGGGAGATGAAGAGTGCCGCCTGTGACGGCGACAGCGGCATTTCGCGGTAGCGGAATTCGGAGGCAACGTCGATCTCGACCGGCAGGCGGGCATAACGCTCGAACCAGTATTTGCCGACGAGGCCGGCGAGATAGGCGGTGCCGCAGGCCGAGATCGCCAGGCCGGTCGCTGCCTTGAAGTCGATCGCGGCCGCGTTGGCGCCGATCGTGTTCTCGGCGAAATCGACATAGTGGCTGAGCGCGTGAGAGATCACCTCCGGCTGCTCGTAGATTTCCTTTTCCATGAAGTGGCGGTGGTTGCCTTTGTCGACGACATAGGCGGTCGCCTGCGAGATCTGCCGGGCGCGTTTGACCGGCTTGCCGGAGAAATCGAGCACCGCGACACTGTCGCGGGTGAGGATGGCGCAATCGCCGTCGACGAGATAGGTGATCTCGTTGGTGAAGGGCGAGAGCGCGATCGCGTCCGAGCCGAGGAACATCTCGCCGCGGCCGTAGCCGACGGCAAGCGGCGGTCCGGAACGGGCGGCCATGATCGTGCCGGGATCGGCTTTGAGCATGATGGCCAGCGCATAGGCGCCGGTTACCCGGTTCAGCATCTTCAGCATGGCGGCGCGCGGCTCCAGGCCTTCGCGCAGGTATTTCGCCATCAGATGGGCAACGACTTCGGTGTCGGTCTGGGTTTCGAAGACCGACCCCTCCTCGGTCAGTTCGTCGCGAAGCTCGGAGAAATTCTCGATGATGCCGTTATGGACGACGGCGACGCCTTCGACGAAATGCGGATGGGCATTGGTCTCGTTCGGAACGCCGTGGGTCGCCCAGCGTGTGTGGGCGATGCCGACGGTGCCGGGCAGCGGTTCGCTGTCGAGGCGCTTTTCCAGATTGAACAGCTTGCCCTCGGCGCGGCGGCGATCCATCACGCCGTCATGAATGGTGGCGACGCCGGCGGAATCGTAACCGCGATATTCGAGACGCTTCAGCGCATCGACCAGGCGCCCGGCAACAGGCGCAGTTCCGACGATCCCCACAATGCCGCACATATAGTATCCTCACTAGGCCTCAACAATGAGGCCAGTCCTACCGATTCCTGCTTATTTCTCAATCACCTCGGCGGTCACTTTCAATTTCCGCCGGTTACGCAAGGCCGGTCAGGCTTTCGCCTTCTTCGCCGCCTTGATGGCGAGCGCACGCTCACGCAGCAGCGTCGCGCGGCCAGGCTTGATCTCCTGCCGGGCGCGGCCGAGCGCCAGTGCATCGGCCGGCACGTTGGCGGTGATGACGCTGCCGGAGGCGATATAGGCGCCGTCGCCGATGGTCACCGGCGCGACCAGCGAGGAATTGGAACCGATGAAGGCGTTTTCGCCGATTACCGTCTCGCTCTTGTTGACGCCGTCATAGTTGCAGGTGATCGTGCCGGCGCCGATATTGCTGCCAGCGCCGATGACGGCATCACCGATATAGGTGAGGTGGTTGACCTTGGCGCCCTCGCCGAGCCGGCCGTTCTTGACCTCGCAGAAATTGCCAACCTTCGAACCGGTACCGAGATCCGCACCGGGCCGCAGCCGCGCAAAGGGTCCGACGGTCGCGCCCTGGCTGACATGCGCGCCTTCGATATGCGAGAAGGCATGGATGACGGCGCCGCTGTCGATCACCGCGCCGGGACCGAAGACGACGTTCGGCTCGATCAGCGCGTCCTGGCCGATGACGGTATCATAGGCGAGAAAGACCGTTTCCGGTGCGATCATGGTGACGCCTGAAAGCATCATCTGGTGGCGGCGGCGCTCCTGCCAGAAACGCTCGATGACGGCGAGTTCGGCACGGGTGTTGCAGCCGGTCATCTCGATCTCAGGAGCATCGACGGCGGTGACGCGTCCGCCGAGCGAACGGGCGATCTCGACGAGATCGGTCAGATAGAATTCACCCTTGGCATTAGCGTTGCCGATGCGCGAGAGAAGATCGAGCGCCTTTCTGCCGTTGATCGCCATCAGCCCGCTGTTGCACCAGGTGACGGTGCGCTCGGCATCGGTCGCATCCTTTTCCTCGCGAATGGCGATGAGTTCGCCGTCCTTGACGAGCAGGCGGCCGTAGCCGGTCGGGCGGTCGGTGTGGAAGCCGATGACGACGACATCGCTGCCATCGGTAAGGCCCTGGCGGGCGGCCTTGAGCGGTCCGTCGGTCTGGAGCGGCACATCGCCATAGGTGACGAGGATATCGTCATAGCCCTGGGCGATCGCTTCGCGTGCCGCCAGCACCGCGTGGCCGGTGCCGAGGCGTTCCTTCTGCAGATAGGATTCGATACCGACGCCGGCAATGCTTGCCGCCTTTGCCACGTCCTCGGCATCACGGCCGACCACAAGGGCGACGGACGAGATGCCGGCGGAGGCGACCGCCTCGACCACATGGGCGATCATCGGCCGTCCGGCGACCGGATGCAGCACCTTCGATTTCGAGGATTTCATCCGCGTGCTGTCACCGGCGGCAAGGATGACGGCAAGACAAGTGCGTTCCATGATTTGCTCCGCGAATCCGCGCCATGAGGCGGCTTTATCGCCTCATACTGCAAAAATCCCTAAATCGGAATCGATTTAAGGATAAATCGCTGTCGATATGCAAAGCCTTCACAAAGGTGAAATTGCGGCCGAAATCGATCCTATGATGGCCTCGGAACCGCGGGCCGCGAAGGCTTCGTGCACATGAATGCGACCGTCCAGGATGACGTCCTCCATCGCACGGCGCGCGGCGGCGTTATCGCCGGACACGATCGCATCGACGATGCGCATATGGGTGTCGGCGATATTGGCGAAGCCGTTTTCGGTTGGCGGCGTGCTCATGCGGAACATTCCGACGAGAGCCGCTTCGATGAGGCTGCCCAGTGTCCGCATGAAGGGATTGTGCGAGGCTTCGGCGATCGCCAAATGAAAATGAAGGTCGGCGAGTGCCAGGCTGTCGGCCGTATGACCCGCCGCTGCCATCTCGAGCGCCAGCTCGCGCAGCGTCTCGATCTCCTCGGCATTCGCCCGTTCAGCGACGAGACCGGCGGCGAAGGGTTCGAAGGCGAGACGAATATCGTAGAGCTGCAGCAGGAATTCTTCCGTCACGCCGTTGTCGAAGTGCCAGGCGATAATCTCGCTGTCGAACATGTTCCAGAGATTCTTCTCGGTCACACGCGTGCCGACCCGGGCCTTGGCGACGACCATGCCTTTGGCGGCAAGCGTCTTCATCGTCTCGCGCAACACGGTGCGGGACACTTTGAAACGCTGCGCCAGTTCCGTATCGCCTGGCAGGATCGAGCCAACGGGATAGGTGCCGGCGACGATCGCCTTGCCGAGTTCGTCGACGACCTGAGCGTGGCTGGTCCGCGTTCTGCGCCCCGTTTTGCGTGTCTCGTCCAATTTGTAGCGCAAGCGATCCGTCTCCCCCTCAGGCGTACCTCTTGTTCAGACTGGAAACGAACAGGATGGCTTTCTGCATCAGGATGAATGCAAACAGCAGAAGGCCAATCAGGATCTTGGTCCACCAGCTCGACAGCGTGCCGTCGAAGGTGATGTAGGTCTGAATGAGCCCCTGGATCAGGATACCGATCAAGGTTCCCGCCACGAATCCCGCTCCTCCGGTCAGCAGCGTCCCTCCGATGACGACCGCTGCGATGGCATCGAGTTCGACGCCGACCGCTGCAAGAGAATATCCGGCAGAGGTGTACAGCGAAAAAACGATCCCGGATAGACCCGCCAGAAAGCCTGACAGTGCATAGATCTGGATTGTCGTGCGGCCAACCGGCACGCCCATCAGCCGCGCCGTCTGCGTACCGCCGCCAAGCGCATAGACATTGGTGCCGAAGCGGGTGCGCTGGGCGATGAAGATGCCGACGGCAAAGACCAGAAGCATGATGCCGCCGATCAGCGTCAGCCGCCCGCCACCGGGCAGACGATAATAGAGGCTCGTCAGCGTCGAATAATATTCGTGGTTGATCGGGATGCTGTCGATCGAGAGCACGAAGGCCATGCCGCGTGCCAGGAACATGCCGGCAAGTGTGACGATGAAGGCCGGCATTTCGAGATAGTGGATGATCGCGCCCATGATACCGCCAAAGGCAGTGGTGATGACGAGCACCAGCGCGAAAGCGAGCAGCGGATGGATCGAGGTGTTCTGCAGGATCACCGCGAGGAAAACGCCGGTAAAGGCGATGACCGAGCCGATCGACAGATCGATGCCGCCCGAAATGATGACGAAGGTCATGCCGACGGCGGCGATGCCGAGAAAGGCGTTGTCGGTCAACAAATTGCCTATGACGCGCGTCGACAGAATGTTCGGATATTGCAGCGCGCAGCCGGCATAGGCGAGCACGAAGATAACGATGGTCGCAAGCAGCGGCAGGTATTTGGAGTTCATTTCGGCTGCTCCCTACCGCCCTGCCGGCGGCTGGCGAAGATGGCGAGCGATTGTACCGCCGGCGACTGGATGACGAGGATGACGATAATGATGACGGCCTTGATGATCAGGTTGAATTCAGGCGGGAAGCCGGCGGACAGGATGCCGGTATTCACCGCCTGGATGATCATTGCGCCGATCAGCGATCCGAGAATGCTGAAGCGGCCGCCGAGCAGCGAATTGCCGCCGACGACGACGGCAAGGATTGCGTCGAGCTCCAGCCATAGGCCGGCATTGTTTGCATCGGCGCCCTTGATGTCGGCTGCGACGATGATGCCCGCGATCGAGGCGCAGAGTCCGCTCAGCATATAGACCGCCATCAGCAGCACCGGCGTTTGAATGCCGGAGAGCGTGCTGGCGCGGCGATTGATGCCGACGGCCTCGATCAGCATGCCGAGCGCCGTGCGGCGGACGAGCAGGATGACGAGCAGGCCGACGAGAAACCAGATGACGACAGGCATCGGCAGGAGAGCCAGCGAACCGCTGCCGAAGAAGGTCAGCCCGTCATCGTTGAAGGTCAGGATGGCGCCTTCGGTGATCAACTGGGCGATGCCGCGGCCGGCCACCATCAGCACCAGCGTGGCGATGATCGGCTGGATATTGAGGACTGCCACCAGGAACCCGTTCCAGACGCCGCAGGCAAGCCCAACAGCAAGCGTTAAGATAATGGTGTAGGTAACTGAATTTCCTGAAACAATCGACGATGCGGCCACGGCGCCGCAGATCGCGATGACCGCGCCGACGGACAAGTCGATGCCCTTGGTGGCGATGACCAGCGTCATGCCGATCGCCAGCAGCGCTACCGGCGCGCCGCGGTTCAGCACGTCGATCAGGCTGCCATAGAGCCGGTCATTCTGAACCACGACATTAAAAAACTGCGGCGACGTGATGAAATTCAACAAAAGAATGACAACGAGCGCAATCAATTGCGGCGCCAGGCGATATGCCAGCGCTTTCAGGGAGGACCTCATGCATCCTCCATCTTGTGTTCGGCGGCGGCAATGGCTTCGACGATGCCGGCAGCGGTGATACGCTCGCCTGTCAGTTCGGCGATATGCTGCCTGTCGCGCAGTACGATGACACGTGAACTATAGGCGACAAGCTCTTCAAGTTCCGAGGAAATCACGATCAGCGACATGCCGCCGGCGCAGAGTTCTTCGATGAGCCGGATGATCTCGGCATGGGCACCGACATCGATGCCGCGGGTCGGCTCATCGAGGATCAGAAACTTCGGATTGGTCGCCAGCCAGCGGGCGAGGATCGCCTTCTGCTGATTGCCGCCGGAGAGTAGCCGGATTGGCTTCTCGCGATCGGTGGTGCGAATATCGAGCGCCTTGATGTAGCGGTCGGCAAGCGCATTCTGCTCGGCGCGCGACAGCGGCCGCGTCCAACCGCGGCGGGCCTGCAGCGCAAGTGCGATGTTCTCGCGGATCGACAGGTCGCCGATGATGCCATCGGTCTTGCGGTCCTCGGGGCAGAAGCCGAAGCCCTTTGCGATCGCCGCGCGCGGGCTCGAAATCGTCGCCGGCTGGCCGTCGATCGTGGCGCTGCCGCTGTCGGCATGCTCGATGCCGAAGAGCAGTTCGGCGGTTTCGGTGCGTCCGGAACCGAGCAGCCCGGCGATGCCGACCACCTCTCCGGCGCGCACATCGAGATCGAAAGGCTTGACCTTGCCGCGTTTGCCGTAGCCTGAAAAACGGTATAGGACGTCGCCGGCCGCGAGGCTGCGTTCCCTGACCGTCTCCTCGACATGGGCCAGTTCGCGGCCGAGCATCATGGCGATCAGGCCCTGGCGCGGCAGATCGGCGGCGTCGCGGGTGCCGACGAGCTTGCCGTTGCGCAGCACGGTGATACGGTCGCTGATCGCATAGACCTGCTCGAGAAAATGGGTGATGAAGACGATGCCAAGGCCTCGCTTCTTCAGGTCTTCGATGATGCGGAAGAGCAGCGCCACTTCCTGATTGTCGAGACTTGCGGTGGGCTCGTCGAGGATCAGCACCTTGCCGGAGAGATCGACGGCACGGGCGATGGCGACCACCTGCTGGACGGCGACGGAGAAACGGCCGAGTTCGGCGGTGACGTCGATATCGACGCCGTAGCCGGAGAGCAGGTCGCGCGCTTTGCGGTTCATTGCACGGACGTCGGTCATGCCGAAGCGCCTCGGCTGGCGGCCGAGAAAGAGATTTTCGGCAACGCTCAGATTGGCCAGCAGGTTGACCTCCTGGTAGACCGTGCCGATGCCGAGCTTCTGGGCGGCGAGCGTATTGGCCGGATTGATTTCCTGGCCGTCCAGCGTCAGGCTGCCCTCGTCACGATGATAGGCGCCGGTGATGCACTTGATCAGCGTCGACTTGCCGGCGCCGTTTTCGCCCAGCAATGCGTGCACCTCGCCTCTGCGGAGCGTGAAATCGACCTTATCCAGAGCCACTGCGCCCGGAAAGAATTTCGATATTCCGGAAGCCGCGAGAACGTTCTCGAAATCGTGAATCATAAGGGTCTGTTTTCCTGATATTGACGCCAAAAGCCGCGCCGGGGCCGGACATGATGTCCCAAGGCGGCAAAGGCAGTTCCGCACCGGTCCATGACGGGCCGGTGCGGTTCTACAGCGCCCCTCGTCTTTTCGAGACGCATAAGGACGCTGTAGCGCTTTGAATTGCTGCATGATTTATCCCGAAATCGAATGCCGATTTAAGGAGTTATGCAGCGGTGTCATATCAGATCAGTAGCCCTGACCCTTCTTCTCTTCGAAGACCTTCAACGGCTCGTCGGCCGGCGTGTAGAGCTTGGACTCGGTCTGGATCCACTTGGCCGGAGCCTTCTTGTCCTTCAGATAGGCTTCGAGCGCATCGAAGGCCGGACCTGCCATATTCGGCGTCAGCTCGACCGTGGCATTGGCCTCGCCTTCGGACATCGCCTTGAAGATGTCCGGCACGGCGTCGATGGAGACGACGAGGATATCCTTGCCGGGCTTCAGGCCGGCTTCCTTGATCGCCTGGATGGCGCCGACAGCCATGTCGTCGTTATGGGCGTAGAGAGCGCAGATGTCCTTGCCGCCATTCTCGGCCTTTAGGAAGCTTTCCATGACTTCCTTGCCCTTGGTGCGGGTGAAGTCACCGGTCTGGCTGCGAACGATCTTGAGGTTGTCGTGGCCGGCAAGAGCCTCTTCGAAGCCCTTCTTGCGGGCGATGGCCGGCGACGAACCGGTGGTGCCCTGAAGCTCGACGACATTGCACTTCTTGTCGCCGACGGTCTTGACCAGGAAGTCGCCTGCGACCTTGCCTTCATGGACCAGGTCCGACGTCACCGCCGTCAGGTAGAGATCATCGGGAGCCTTGATGGTACGGTCGAGAAGGATGACCGGGATTTCGGCTTCCTTGGCTTCCTTGAGAACGTCGTCCCAGCCGGTTTCGACGACCGGAGCAATGAGAATGGCATCGACGCCCTGAGCAATGAAGGAGCGCAGAGCCTTGATCTGGTTTTCCTGCTTCTGCTGCGCATCGGCAAACTTCAGATCGATGCCGCGCTTCTTGGCCTGTTCCTTGGTCACGGTCGTTTCAGCCGCACGCCAGCCCGATTCCGAACCGATCTGCGAGAAGCCGACAGTGAGGCCGGCGGCCGAAGCCGAACCGAACATGCAGGCAGCCAGAATCGTGGCACTCAAAAGTGCAGTCTTCAATTTCATGATTTCCTCCCAATGCCGCATCTCGCGGCGCAAGGTCAAAAAATCATATAGTATTACTTTTGTAAATCGGAATCTTGGGATGCATTGCAGCAAAAAAAGAGCGCCCAGAAGGGCGCTCTTCGCATCCGCGAGATTAACTTGCAGGATTATTTACCCGGCAGTTTGTCGTCCACACCTTCGACATAGAAGTTCATGCCGAGCAGCGTACCGTCATCGGCCTTTTCGCCGGCCTTCAGCCAGGGCGTGCCGTCCTGCTTGTTGATCGGGCCGGTGAAGGGATGCAGTTCGCCGGATTTGATCTTGGCTTCGGTCTCCTCGGCGAGTTTCTTCACGTCGTCGGGCATGTTGGTATAGGGCGCCATCGTCAGGATGCCGTCCTTGAGGCCATCCCAGCTCTGCTCTGACTTCCAGGTGCCGTCGAGAAGCGCCTTGACGCGCTTGACGTAGTAGTTGCCCCAAGTGTCGATGATCGCGGTCAACTGGACGTTCGGACCAGCCTTGATCATGTCGGAAGCCTGGCCGAAGGCCTTGACGCCGCGCTGCTCGGCGACCTGCATTGGAGCGGTCGTGTCCGTGTGCTGGGTGAGGATATCGACGCCCTGGTCGATCAGCGCCTTGGCGGCATCGGCTTCCTTGCCCGGGTCGAACCAGGTGTTGACCCAGATAACCTTCATCTTGAAGTTCGGATTGACCGACTTGGCGCCAGTTTCGAAGGCATTGATGCCCATCACCACCTCGGGGATCGGGAAGGAGGCGATATAGCCGGCCGTGCCGGTTTTCGAGAGCTTGCCGGCGATAATGCCACTGATGTAGCGGCCTTCATAGAAGCGGGAATTGTAGGTCGCGACATTGTCGGCGGCCTTGAAGCCTGTCGCATGCTCGAACTTCACTTTCGGGAACTTCTTGGCGACGGCAATAGTCGGGTCCATGAAGCCGAAGGACGTGGTGAAAATCAGCGAGCAACCGGAGCGGGCCATGCGCTCGATCGCGCGTTCGGCATCCGGGCCTTCCGGGACGCTTTCGAGGTAGGGCGTCTCGATCTTGTCGCCGAATTCCTTCTCGAGCTGGAGGCGGCCGTTCTCATGGGCCTGCGTCCAGCCGCCGTCGGTGCGGGTGCCGACATAAACGAAGCAGACCTTGGTCTTGTCAGCCGCCTCGGCGGCCGAACCGATGCTCAGGACGAGGGCAGCTGTCGCTGCGAGAGCAAGTGCAAGTTTTTTCATATTGATCCCTGTTGGTTGGAAGTTTCGAAACCCGTCTTGTTTGTTGTTGTTCACCGGTCCGGCACGAAGGCTTTGCCGAGCGAGGCCGGCGTATTGATCAACGTCGTGCGCCGATTATGCGAGATGATGACGAGGACCACAACTGTCGCCGCATAGGGCAGCATCGAGAGGAACTGCGAGGGAATGCCGATGCCGAAGGCCTGCGCGTGCAGTTGCAGGATCGTTACCGCCCCAAAAAGATAACCGCCGGCCAGCAGGCGCCAAGGCCGCCAGGAAGCGAAGACGACGAGCGCCAGCGCGATCCAGCCGCGCCCGCCTGACATGTTCTCTGTCCATTGCGGCGTGTAGATCAGCGACAGCTGCGCGCCGGCAAGGCCGGCGCAGGCGCCGCCGAACATCACGGCGAGGTAGCGCATGCGGATGACGTCGATACCGAGCGCATGCGCCGAGGCGTGATTGTCGCCGATGGCGCGGATCTTCAGGCCGGTGCGACTCTTGAAGAGGAACCAGTTGACGGCGATAACGAGCAGGATCGACAGGTAGAAGATCAGATCCTGCTTGAAGAGGACCGTTCCGACATAGGGAATGGCCGAAAGCAGCGGGATTTCGATCGGCAGCAGCCGGACGCCGGGTGCCCCGACGAAGGCCTCGCCGAGCATCCCGGAGGCGCCGAGGCCAAGGATCGTCATCGCAAGGCCTGTCGCCACCTGATTGGCGACGAGTGTCAACGTCAGGAAGGCGAAGAGCAGCGAAAACACCGCGCCGCTGACGACGCCGCCGACAATGCCGATATAGGCCGAGCCGGTGAGCTGTGCCGTGGCAAAGGCACCGACCGCGCCCATGATCATCATGCCCTCGACACCGAGATTGAGAACGCCGGAGCGCTCGGTCACCAGTTCGCCGAGTGCGGCGATGACGAGCGGCGTGGAGGCGGTGATGACGGTCAGCAGAATGGCTTCGAAGATGCTCATGCCGCCTTGCCCCCTACCCGCGACCAGACCAGGCGGATTTTGTAATAGATCAGCGTATCGCAGGAGAGCACGAAGAAGAGCAGCAGCCCCTGGAAGACGCGGGTGACCTTGTCGGAAAGGCCGAGCGAAAGCTGGGCTGCCTCGCCGCCGAGATAGGTCAGCGCCAGCACCAGGCCGGATGCGATGATGCCGAGCGGATTGAGGCGGCCGAGGAAGGCGACGATGATGGCGGTGAAGCCGTAGCCCGGCGAGATCGCCGGCTGCAAATGGCCGATCGAGCCGGAGACCTCGCTGATGCCAGCAAGGCCGGCAAGAGCGCCAGAGAAGAGAAAGCTGAACCAGATCATCTTCTTCGACGAGAAGCCGGCAAAGCGCCCCGCCCGCTCCGATTGGCCGAGCACGACGATCTCGAAGCCTTTCAGCGTATAACGCAGCATGAACCAGGCACCAACCGCCGCAATGATGGCGAAGATGAAGGCCCAATGGGCGCGGCCCGACTCTTCCCAGATCGCCGGCAGCACTGCTTCCGGCGCGAAATCACGGGAAACCGGAAAATTGAAACCCTTCGGATCGCGCCAGGCGCCGCGGATCAGCCAATCGAGGAAAAGCTGGGCGATATAGACCAGCATCAGCGATGTCAGGATCTCATTGGTGTTGAAATGCGCCTTCAGCAGCGCCGGAATGGCGGCGAAGAGCGCACCGCCGAGCGCGCCCAATATCAGCATCAGCGGCAGCACCAGCGGCGAATGCCAGTCGTAGAAGATGATCGGCAGATAGGAGCCGGTGATGGCGCCGATGGTGAACTGGCCTTCGGCGCCGATATTCCAGTTGTTCGAGCGATAACAGACGGCCAGGCCGACGGCGATCAGGATCAGTGGCGCGGCCTTGATCGCCAGTTCGTGCAGCGACCAGACCTCGAGCAACGGCTCGACGAAAAAGGCGTCGAGTGCGGCGACCGGATCCTTGCCGAGCATGGCGAACATGATGGCGCCGAAGACCAGCGTCAGGACAAGGGCAAGCAGCGGCGAGACGAAGGCGAAGAGCTTCGAGACGTCGGGCCGTTTTTCGAGTTCAATGCGCATGGGGCGCCTCCGGGGCAGAGCTGCTCTCGTGCAGGCCGCCCATCAGCAGGCCGATCCTTTCACGCGTCAGTTCGCCCGCCGGGAACGGGCGGGAAAGACGGCCTTCGCAGATGACGGCAATATCGGTCGCCACTTCGAAGATCTCGTCGAGATCCTGGCTGATGACGACGACGGCCGAACCAGCTCTTGCGAGATCCACCAAGGCCTGACGGATGCGGCTTGCCGCCCCGGCATCGACGCCCCAGGTCGGCTGGTTGACGACGAGCACCGCCGGCTGGCGGTCGAGCTCGCGGCCGACGATGAACTTCTGCAGGTTCCCGCCGGACAGCGAGCCTGCGGCCGGATCATCGCCGCTCTTACGGACATCCATGGCCTCGGAAATGCGCCTTGCGGCGGATTTCACCGCAGCATGGCGGATGATGCCAAAGAGGCCCAGAAACGCTTTGCGGTCCGACTGGCTGCGGGCAAGGATGAGGTTGTCCGACAGTTTCATGGCGGAGACGGCGGCATGGCCGTGGCGCTCCTCCGGCACGAAGCCGGCGCCGAGAAGACGGCGGGCGGTAATGCCCTGATTGCCGACCGGCTTCTTGCGGATGACGATCGCCTCGGCCAAGGCGACCGGATATTCGCCCGACAGTGCGTCGAAGAGCTCGCTTTGCCCGTTACCCGCGACACCGGCAATGGCGAGGATTTCGCCGGAGCGCACCGCCATCGACACATCACGCAGCGACATGGCGAAAGGGGTGCGCGCGGCGACGGAAAGATTGGCGACTGCAAGCTGCACCTCGCCCTTGTCGCTGCGCTCCGGATGCGTGACGGTCGCCACTTCGCTGCCAACCATCATGCGGGCGAGAGAGGCAGGCGTTTCCCGTTTCGGATCGCAGGCGCCGGTCACGCGGCCATGACGCAGGACGGTGGCGCGATCGCAGATGCGCTGCACTTCTTCCAGGCGGTGGCTGATATAGAGAACCGAACGCCCCTCGGCGCGCAGCTTGAACAGCGTCTCGAACAGCTTGTCGGCCTCCTGCGGCGTCAGCACCGAGGTCGGCTCGTCGAGGATGATGAGCTTCGGGTTCTGCAGCAGCGCACGGACGATCTCGATGCGCTGGCGCTCGCCGACCGAGAGATCGGCCACATGGGCATGCGGGTCGAGCGGCAGGCCGTAGGCGATCGACAGCGCCCTCGCCTCCTCGGCGATCCTGTCGATCGGGATGGCGTCATCCAGCGACAGCGCGATGTTTTCGGCAACCGTCAGCGCCTCGAACAGCGAAAAATGCTGGAAGACCATGCCGATGCCGAGCTTGCGGGCCTCCCCGGGCGACGCGACCGCAACCGGCTGGCCCTGCCAGAGGATATGCCCGTCCGTCGGCTCGAGAACGCCGAACAGCATCTTCACCAGGGTGGATTTGCCTGCACCATTTTCGCCGAGAAGCGCATGAATTTCGCCCGGCGCTATATCGAGATCGATTTCATTGCAGGCGGCAAAGCCACCGAAAAACTTCGTTAGCTTCTGGACCGATAACAACGCGCCGGAATCCGGCACATTCAATGGCGACACGTTCCCCTCATTTCTTCTGCCAACCGGTCCGTTCGGATCTCATGGAATCAGCAGCGTCGTTCCTGTTGTTTTTCTTGTTTCCAGATCCGCGTGAGCCTGCCCAACCTCACGCAGCGGATAGGTTTGATTGATATTGATACGCACTTTGTTGCTTTGCACAATATCAAATAGCGCTTTGGCACTGTCGATCAGTTCCTGACGCGCGGCGATATAGGTGAAGAGCGTCGGCCGCGTCGCAAAGAGCGAGCCCCTCTGCGCCAGAGCCGCAAGGGTGAAATTCTCGATCGGACCGGAGGATTGGCCGAAGGAGGCAAAAAGGCCGCGCGGTTTCAGACAATCGAGCGACTGTGGAAAAGTATCCCGGCCGATCGAATCGTAGACGACATCCACACCCTTGCCGCCGGTGATGTCACGGACACGGTCGACGAAGCTGTCGCTCTTGTAGTTGATCACATGATCGTAGCCATGGGCGAGCGCCAGCTCGATCTTGTCTTCAGAGCCCGCCGTGCCGATGACGGTGGCGCCGAGCGCCTTTGCCCATTGGCCGGCGATCAGGCCGACGCCGCCGGCAGCGGCGTGGAACAGCAGGACCGTCTGCGGGCCGACCTTGAAGGTGCGGTTCAAGAGATATTCGGCGGTCATGCCCTTCAGCATCATCGCCGCTGCGGTCTTAAGCTCTATGCCTTCAGGCACATGCACCAGATGGCGCGTCTCGACATTTCGTTCGGCGCTATAGGCGCCGTCGGCGCCGGCATAGGCGACACGGTCGCCGACCTTGAAATCCTCGACGCCGGGGCCGACCGATGTCACGGTGCCGGCACCCTCCTTGCCGGTGACGAAGGGCAGATGCGGCGCCTTGTAGGTGCCGTTGCGGAAATAGACGTCGATGAAATTAAGCCCGACCGCCGCCTGCCTGATCTGCACTTCGCCCGCCGAGGGCGAGGGAAGATCGATCTCGACATAGTCGAAAACCTCCGGCCCGCCCGTCCTCGAAAATGAAACCGCCTGCGTTTTGGTCATCTGCCTATCCTAAGTTTCGCGTCCAAGGGCGGGGAAGAATTGCAGCACCGCGCCGATGACGTAAAGATAGGCTCCGGTCACGATGAAGAGAATGAGCGCCCATTCGGGTGTGTCGAAATGCATCAGCAGCGAAAAAATGCCCAGCCCCGACCACAGGAAAAAGACGCCGAGGTTGAGCGGGCGCAGCCTTTTGACCCGGACCGGGTGGAGGAAATTGATCGGCAGGAAGGTCAGCACCACCGAAACGATGACAACGGTCAGCGCCGTCGTGGCGCTGGCATCGATGACGAACAGCGTGAAGACGATCATGTTCCAGACGACGGGGAAGCCGGAAAAGAAATACTCGTCCGTCTTCATGCCCATATCGGCATAGTAGATGGCGCTGGAGACGACGATCATGCCGGCGGCGACGAAGGACCAGGGCTCGCCGATCATGCCGCTCTGATAAAGCGCGAAAGCCGGCAGAAGCACATAGGTGACGTAATCGATGATATTGTCGAGCGTATCGCCCGACCAGTTCGGTAGCACTTCCTTGACACGCACCTTGCGGGCGATCGGCCCGTCTATGCCGTCGACGAGAAGGGCAAGGCCCAGCCACCAGAACATGTCGATGAAGCGGTGCTCGGCGGCGGCGACGACGCCGAGAAAGGCAAGGAAGGAGCCGGATGCCGTCAGGATATGGACGGAAAAGGCGCGCATCTCCGCATAAGGAACACGCTTGTAGTTGAAAATCTTCATATTCCCCCGACCGCCCTATCGCGCTCGCCCCGGCAAGCATCTTTTTTTTCGCCACCATCGCCGGACCCTGTTGCTGAATCGGGTTCGACGCCGTAGGTCTTTGTTGTCGCACCGTTTTTGCCGAAAACCGGCATCCGTTTCCGGCGTGCTGCTCTAATATGCATCCTTTGCCGGGCTTCGCCAGCGGGAAATACGACATTCTCCGCCTGCCCCCTGCTCCCCATTGAATCCTGACGATGACATGCATATTTCCCTTTAGAAGCGTCGCGTGGAATGGAATGCCTTTAATTCCGGCCGGATATGTAATATCTCGCTCGCATCCGACTGTTCATCCGACGAAACGGGATCCGCTACCGAAATGAACGCGCCTGCAAAGACCGAAGACTTCGCCTTGTCCATCCCCGCTGGCGTCTATGCCGAGACGGTGCTCGATGTCACGCACTATACCGACCGGCTCTTCCGCTTCACGATGACCCGGCCGCAGGGCTTCCGTTTCCGTTCCGGCGAATTCGCGATGATCGGCCTGATGGTCGAGGGCAAGCCTGTGTTCCGCGCCTATTCGATCGCCAGCCCCGCCTGGGCCGAGGAGCTTGAATTCTTCTCGATCAAGGTGCCGGACGGTCCGCTCACTTCCCATCTGCAGGCGATCAAGCCGGGCGACCAGGTGCTGATGCGCAAGAAGCCGACGGGCACGCTGGTGCTCGATGCGCTGACGCCCGGCCGTCGTCTCTACATGTTCTCGACGGGAACGGGCATTGCGCCTTTCGCCAGCCTGATCCGCGATCCCGAGACCTATGAGAAGTTCGAGGAAGTCATCCTCACCCATACGACACGCGATGTCGCCGAACTGAAATACGGCTTCGACCTCGTGCACGAGATCCAGAACGACGAGTTGCTGAAGGAAGTCGTCGGCGACAAGCTGCGCCACTATCCCACGGTCACGCGCGAGGATTTCGAATATCGCGGCCGCATCACCGACCTGATCTCTTCCGGCAAGCTGTTCACCGATCTCGGCGTGCCGCCGCTCGACCCGGTGATCGACCGCGGCATGATCTGCGGTTCCTCGGCCATGCTGAAGGATACCAAGGAACTGCTCGAGAAGGCCGGCCTCGATGAAGGCGCCAACAGCAAGCCCGCCGAATTCGTCATCGAGCGCGCTTTCGTCGGCTAAAACATTTCTGACAACCAGACCTGTAGCGGCTCCGGAAACGGAGCCGCTTCTATGTGTGGCTGAGGTAATCGATCAGCAGCGCCATGGTGGCGCGCGCTTCATCCGGCCTGCCCTGATGGATGGCGCGGATGACGGCGACATGCAGCGAGATGGCGCGATCCATGCGCTCCGGGCTTGCCTTGGAGTACCAGAGGCGGCGCGAATGCGTCTGCACCGGGCCGAGTGCTGCCGTGATGAAGCCGTTCGGGCAGGCATCTTCAAGGATTTCGTCGAAGGCCTTGTCGGCGGCGAAGAAGCCGTCGAGATCGCCGGTGACGGCGCATTCCTCCATTGCGCGGACGCAATCGATGAGGCGCGCGCGCTGCTCGTCGCTCGCATGTTCGGCAACAAGGCTCGCCGCGATCGGCTCCAGCTCGCGGCGCACCTGCATGACATTGCCATGATCCTCGGGCGCGATCTCGGCGACCTGCAGCCCGACGCGCGGCTTCACCAGGATCAGCCCCTGCCAGGCAAGCTTCTGGATAGCCTCGCGCACCGGCGTACGCCCATGGCCCGCCATATCGATCAGCTGTTTTTCGGTGACAAGCGCGCCGGGCTTTAGCGCCAGCGTCACGATCAGATGCTCCAGCGCGAGATAGGCAAGATGGCTCTGAGAAGTCTGCAATACGGAGCTCCGTCGCCAAGTCTGATATATCACATAGTGACACGGCCAAAAACCGAAGACAAGTCGGCACCGAATATCAGAATAGAGACAGATAGATAACTTTGGCGAGGCGTGAAACTCGGCGATAGCATTGCCGGCATGGGCGTCTACGCCGTGAATGGCTCCTGCCGACCACCCCACTCTCCGTCGTGCTCGGCCTTGAGCCGAGCATCCACCACGCATCCATCAGCAGCCGCGGCAGGGATCCTCGGCTCAAGGCCGAGGAGGACGGAGAGTACGGTTGGCTTTCTCGCCAACTCACCCTCGCCTACAGAGGCAAACCGCATCGGCTGCTTCATCATCAGGCCGGCACCTTCCCTCGGTCACCCCTTGCGAAACGCCCGGCTGGAAACCGAGATCGAATTTTGACATGGGTCTTTTGCATTGGCGAACTGATAGCCATCGGCTTTATGGATGGCACCGAACTCCAGGCCGTTCTCCGCGCATCGCCTGCAAAAGGTCTCGACGTCCTCCACGTCGAAGACCAGCTTGACGGTGGATTGGCCGCTCCGCTGCCCCTTGGCGGCTTGGTGCAGCATGATATTCGCACCGCCGTCCTGAGCGACCAGTTCAATGATCCTGTCGCCCGGCAGGCTTGTCGCCTTGAAACCGAAGTGCTTCTCATAAAAGCGCGCGGTTTCCTCGACATTCCCAGCATAGATCACCAGCCTGTTGAGCGGCATGATGCTTGGCCTCCGATAACGGTTGCGTTCGATTGATAAGGGTAGAGAGACATCATGCGTTTTGCCATGGCGCATTATTCGTGCCGCAACGCCTCGATCGGGTTCAACTGCGCTGCCCTTCTCGCCGGGAAATAGCCGAAGATCATGCCGATTGCCGCGGAGAACAGGAAGGCGACGGCGACCATGAGCGGGCTGAAGACGAAGGGTACTTTCAGCAGCGTCACGGCGCCGAAGCCGAGGCTCAGGCCAAGCACGATGCCGGTGATGCCGCCGAACAGCGACAGCGCCACGGCTTCGACCAGGAACTGGGTGAGCACCTGGCTTTCGAGCGCGCCGATCGCCAGGCGGATGCCGATCTCGCGGGTTCGCTCGGTAACGGAGACCAGCATGATGTTCATGATGCCGATGCCGCCGACGAGCAGGCTGATCGCCGCGACGGCGCCGAGCAGGCCGGTTAGCAGCGTCGTCGTGCCGGTCATCGCCTCGGCGATCTGCGTCATGTCGTTGACGTTGAAATCGTCCTGGCGGCCGGGCACGATCTTGCGGCGCTCGCGCAGGAGATTTTCGACATCCGACTGCACCTTGGCTGTGGAGACACCGTCGCGCGCCGAGATGATGATCTGCGGCACGTTGCTGCTGCCGCTGATGCGCCGCTGAAACACCTTGACCGGCATGATGACGACATCGTCCTGATCGTTGCCCATGCCGGACTGGCCCCGCTTGGCGAGCACGCCGATGACGGGGCATGAGACCTTGCCGACGCGGATCTGCTGGCCGGTGGGATCGGCGCTGCCGAAGAGCTGCGAGCGCACCGTTTCGCCGATGATGCAGCGCGCCTGGCCGCGTTCCTCAGCGGGGGTGAAATTGCGGCCGAGCGCCAGGTTCCAATCCTGCGCGATGAAATAATCGTTGGTGGTGCCGGAGACGCTGGTCGAATGGTTCTGGCCGCCGAAAATCACCGTCGCCGTCGACTGATTGAGCGGCGCCACGGCCCGGAGGCCGCCGATCTGGTCGCGGATCGCCGCGACGTCCTTGACGCTGAAGCGCTTGGCCTCGGAGCTCGCCCGGCCGGGGCCGAACTGGCCGGGACGGACGAACAGCATGTTGGTGCCGAGCCGCGACAGCTCGGTCGAGACTTGCGCGGTGGTGCCGTTGCCGATCGTCACCAGCGCGATGACAGCGGCAACGCCGATGACGACGCCGAGCACGGTCAGGAAGGAGCGCAGCATGTTGCGGCTGATAGCCCGCAGCGCCAGCTTCAGCGTCTCAAAGAACATGATCCGCCCTCCTCCGGTGCTCGACCTCAGTCTCCAGCTTGCCGTCGACGAAACGCAGCAGCCGCTGGGCATAGGCGGCGATATCGGGTTCGTGGGTGACCATGACGATGGTGATGCCCTGCTCGCGGTTCAGCCGCGTCATCAGATCCATGATCTCGACGCTGGTCTTCGTGTCGAGATTGCCTGTGGGCTCATCGGCGAGGAGCAGTGCCGGCTCGGTGACGATGGCGCGGGCGATGGCGACGCGCTGCTGCTGGCCGCCTGACAGTTCCTGTGTCTTATGATGTTCGCGACCGGTGAGGCCGACCAGTGCCAGCGCCTCGCGAGCCCTTTCGCGGCGCTCGCGCACCGCCATGCCGCGATAGATCAGCGGCAGTTCGACATTTTCGACGGCCGAGGTGCGCGACAGGAGATTGAAGCCCTGGAAGACGAAGCCGAGCATGTGGCGGCGCAGCAGCGTCAGTTGGCTGCGGTCGAAGCCGCTGGTCGGAATGCCTTCGAAGATGTAGTCGCCGGCGCTCGGCACATCGAGGCAGCCGAGAATGTTCATCGCCGTCGATTTGCCGGAGCCAGACGGCCCCATGATCGCGACGAATTCATGGGCGTTGATCGCAAGGTCGACATGGTCGAGCGCGCGGATCGCCGCCTCGCCCTCGCCGTAGATTTTCGAGACCTGTCTGAATTCGATGAGCGGCGGGCTTGCCATCCGTCTCTCCGCCTAGTTCGCACGCGTCGTGGCGTCGGTCACCAGTGCGTCGTTTTCCTTGATGTCGCCGGAGACGACCTGGGTGAACTGGCCGTCGGATGAACCGACCTGGATGACGACAGGCGCAGGGCGGCCGTTGCGCAGCACCCAGACGCGGCGCTCAGCGCCCTTCAGCGCCGGACCGGCATTGTTGTTGCGCTGGCGCGGCGGGCCGAAGATACCGAAAATACCGCGGCCGCGCCTTTCCGCCTGCGCCGGGGCGTAGCGCAGCGCGGCATTTGGGACCATCAAGGTATCCTTGACGGCCTCGACGGTGACGTCGGCCGTCGCCGTCATGCCGGGGCGCAGCAGCAGATCGGCATTGTCGACGGATAGAACCGCCTTATAGGTCACGACATTGTTGACCACTTCGGAGGCGAAGCGGATCTGCTCGATCTCGGCGGGAAAGGTGCGGTCGGGATAGGCGTCGACGGTGAATTTCGCCTTCTGGCCGACGGCGATCTGGCCGACATCGGCCTCGTCGACATCGACCTGCAGCTCCATCTTCTTCAGGTCGCCGGCGATGGTGAAAAGGATCGGCGCCGAAAGCGAGGCGGCGACCGTGGCGCCCGGATTGACGGAGCGGGTGAGGATGACGCCGTCGATCGGCGAGATGATCTTTGCCTTGGCGAGATTGACCTCGGCGAGCTGCAGGTCGGCCTCCGAGGCGAGGACCTCGGCCTCGTTGATCTGTTTGGCGGCGACGGCGGAATCATATTTGTAGCTGGCGTCGTCGAGGCTCTGCTGGGTGGAGACGTTGCTTCTGACCAGGCTCTTCAACCGCTCGAGAGAGGTGCTTGCGGATTGCATATCGGCATTGGCCTTGATGACATTCGCCTTGGCCGAATTGAGCTTGGCGCGCGAGCTCTTCACATCCGCCTCGAGCTTGTTCGTATCGAGGAGGGCGAGCACTTCGCCTGATTTGACCGTGCTGTTGTAATCGACATTGACGTCGCGGACCGTGCCGGAAAGCTCGCTCGATATATCCACCTGCTCGGTCGGCTGTACGGAGCCGGTGGCGGTGACGAGCACCGTCAGGTCGCCGCGCTTTACCGGCTGGGTGGCATAGCTCAATTCGCTTTGCCCACGACCCATATAGAAATAAGCGGCGACGGCTGCGGCAGCGATGAGGATCAGCAGGATGAGCAGGCGTCCGCGCCAGCGGCTGCGCTTGCCTTGCCGTCCCGATGCGGCAAGGACCGCGGCGAGATCGGACGCTGCGCCTGTCTTTGCTCCGGTCTCGCTGCCGCTTACGATTTTGTTCATGTCGTCCTCAATCCGTCAGTGGCCGCCTGCGGCCTCTGCGGTGAAGTAATCACAGTGCAGATGAACCGGCGATTAGCGTTGCCGCCGAACTGGCACGGAATTGCGGATGGGTGAAATGAAATATTGGTAAGGAAAGTCAAGTTTTCGGTGAGCAAGCGTCCGTCAGTTCGCATCCTCGGCAAATTGGCCCGCGTCCGGCAAACGATGCAGCCACGGTTCACGCCGCTTGATCCAGACCTCATAGCCAGGCGCAAAGTCGGTTGGCGGACTGTCGAGCGAGCCCAGGCGGACTTCCGCCTCATCATCCCTAAGGCAGAAAAGCCTGCCGCCGCAGGCGGGGCAGAAGCTGCGGCCGGCGAATGTGGCGATCTCCCCGTTATGGGAAAAAGCCTGGCGCGGCCAGACCGCGAAGAAGGTGAAGGCGGAGCCGCTCGATTTACGGCAATCGGCGCAGTGGCAGAGGCCGGTGCGAAGCGGTTCGCCTTCCACCCTGTAGGCCACCGCCCCGCAAAGACAGCTTCCGGTTCGGATCCTCATAGAGCGCCTTCAGGCGTCGAGATTGGTCGGCAGGCCCGGCGGGCGGCGCTTCGCCGCCATCAACAGGTCGAGTTCGGTGGCCGACGGGCCGAACTTGTCGTAGAGGCGTTTTGCCTCCTTGTCGTCCAACCGGTATTTTCTGGCAAATTCGCCGATGCTGTAGGGGCGGCCCCGCAACACTCTTCGCGCCGGGGTCGCCGTATTCGGTGCGTCGGTCATCATTTTCTCCTTTTCGTCAGGTATCCTTTAAGCTAGAGCGACCCGTCGATTTGGAAAGAGCCCGCGAGCCGTATCAGGGCTTCCGGCGTGGATGGATGCGGTTGTTTTCCTGGAATCTTTTCGCCGACATGCGCATTTTTTGATCGAAGTTGCGGGCCGCGCCAAGCGGACGCGGCGGTGCCAGCCTGTGCTGCGTGCCGCACAAAAACTCTAACGTGCGGATACAAGGGACTGCCTGAGCACGCCGGCGACAAACGTGAGCGCGTCCCCCGTCGGCGACGGGCTTGCTCCATGAGCTGCGCGATCAAGGAACAATGATCGCCATGGCTAGAAAGCCGCTTTCTCGAAGGTATTCGACCAGTTCGGAAAATGGGATCATGGCGATGGTGAAGAGAGAATCTCTTGATGTCACCAGCAGCGCCCGGTTGGAAATCACCGGAGCCTGCCCCCACTCAAAATTGGAGAAATTGGGCCAGAACAATGGTGTGCGCCGGGCGTATTCCGCGTATGGCTCGGCGAAGAGGTGAAACAAATATATGGCCTCCCGCTTCGCCGTATATCTGAACACAAGATAGGCGAGCAGCGTGAAAATTCCGGTGAAAAGCAGACTACCAAACACCAGGCAGACACCGCTGATCATGCAGAGCGAAAACAGATAAAGAGGGTTGCGCGTGATCGAATAGGGTCCCTGGGTCACAAGCGCGGAATTCTTTCGACCTCCAATATAGATGGTCGACCAGATTCGTCCGATTATGCCAAAGGCGATCAACAACGTACCGAACTGAGCGAGCAGGGTCAGAAAAAGGCTTTCAGATCCGAAGCTTGGATGCGCGATGAGCTGGAAGGTGACAAAGGCAACGGTCAGCGCCCAAAAGGCCCAAATTCGCCGCTTCTGCTTGAAGGGGCGGTCGGAGGAAGTCGTATAAGCCATCAATATTTCCGATCTCTATAAAGTCTTCGAAACGCTCTGCAGGCTGCTGCCTGCAGAGCGAGGTTGAATTCGGGGGCCGAGGCAACAATCAGCTATCCGCAATCCCTCTGTTTGCATGGATGCTGTTCCTGAGCGCGCCACTCCTTGACGAGTTGGCGGCGGTTTCCCGGATAGTGATCGTCCAGGAAACAGACGGTCATGACGTGGTCAGCTTGGAAGATACGAAAGTCGCCCTGCAGTTCGCACCAACCCGCGATAAATCGCTGTGAATCAATGAAACCCAGCATGATTGGCCATATGGTCCTCTCGGACACGGCCCCGCTTCGATCTTTGTGCGTGATGCTTATCTTTCGCTGCTCGCGCATCGCTCGCCTGACCTGCGCCAGATCAACAACCGATGAACCTCTTTCAGAACGACCAACAAAGAACGTATTATCGTCCAAGCCCCGTCGCAGGTCGGGGGGAAGCACACCCCCGATTTTTGCAAGCGCGTTTTGAACAGCGTGCGCCAAAGCATCGTCCGTGTGTCGACTGACCCACTGCGCGCCAGCGACAAGCGCCTGGATCTCTTCTTCCGTGAAAGACAGAGGCGGCAAAAGGAAGCCCGGCTGCAGTATGTAGCCGACCCCGGGCTCTCCATCGATATCGGCGCCCATGGCCTGCAGCGTCACGATGTCACGACGGATGGTCCGCAGCGAAACGCCGAGCTCACGCGCAAGCGTCAAACCGGGCACCGTTCCGCGGTGACGACGAAGAACTTGCATCAGGTCAAATAATCGGTGGCTTCGTGACACGCTCAATCCATCATGACGAGGGCTTTTCCGGCGAGCTTCCGTCCGGACTCAAGAGCCGTGATGAGTGGAATGGCTTCGCTGAGAGGCACGATCTCGGCGATCGGAAGGCGAAGATTTTCGTCCTTGGCGGCACGAGCGATTCTATCGAGGATCTCGGACCTCGGTGTGCACACCACAACCTTCAGTCTTCGGTTGAACATTGACCGAATGAATTTCCCCGGCGTGGGATTGAGGTCCACGAACCGGCCATTCTGACGCAAGAGCCCAAGCCCCACTGCGTCCGTCATCGTCGCAGCCGTGTCGTAGACCACATCGAAACGCTCGCGAACCGTCGACAAATCAGTTGTCCGATAGTCGAACACGGTTTGAACGCCGAGGGCCAGCGCCCGTTCCGTCGCCACCGCGCTGCAACTGCCCGAGACCTTTGCGCCCAGAATCTGCGCGATCTGCACAGCCGCTTCGCCCACCGCACCGGTACAGCCATTGATGAAGACGTGCTCGCCGGCAGTCAGCTTCGCTTTGTCGACCAGCCCGTTCCAAGCAGTGGCTCCAGGCGTCCCGAGACAAGCCGCCGCCTCAAACGAAACGGTTTCGGGCTTCTTGGCCAAGAAGCTGTCCTTGGTGACGACAGCCTCTCCCAGGGCGCCGCTCTCCTTGAACCGTGCAAGACCAAACACGGCATCGCCGATCTTGAAGCGCGTCACCCCTTCACCGACCGAAATGACCGTCCCGGAAATATCCATCCCCATTGCGCGAGGAAAAGCCCTTCCCGTAACGATCTTCATCCGCCCCGCCCGCAGCTTCCAATCGATGGGATTGATCGCTGCGAACCTGATCTTCACCGCCACTTGTCCTTTACCCGGCGAAGCCAGTTCGAACTCCTCGAGCCGCATCAGATCGGGGCCGCCGTACTGGTGATATTGAATGCGTTTCATAGTGGGCCATTCTTCCTGTTTTGTTGAAGGCACGACTGTGACAGTGGCAGCCGCAGCAAGCCCGGGCAGCGCCAGCGGCTCGATGACCAGGCGACCTCCCCTGCCCGCGATTGACGGGAATGCTTGGGGATCGCATGGACATCCGCGGAGGCAATTTCCGGCGTCGCCGCGAAGTCTGATGACCGTGGCTTTCCTGAATTCCGTCACGTCGATGCAGGTTAGACCACCACGGTGCCAGATTCTGGCACCATCGTTAGTGTGACGTCGTCCGCTTGCAGATCTAGCGGCCGAGCAGCGATCTTCGGGAGGGATTGCCGCGACCGATCAGGAGCGGCTGTTCATGCGCTCGAACAGGGCTTCGCCCATCCGGCGCGTGTCCGCGGAGACGCCGACGAGGATCTCATCCTTATCCGCTTCAAGCTGCGCCAGCGCATCGGCAGCGAACTCTTCCGAGGAGACCATCATGCGGCTTGCGGTGCCTTCGCTGCGCGTACTACCGCCGAGAGCGGTATCGACGATCGGTGGCGCGACCTCGATCACCCGAATTGCTGTGGATTTCAGCTGATGGCGCAGGCTGAGCGTAAAGGAGTGGATCGCGGCCTTCGTGGCGCAATAGACCGGCACATCGGCCATCGGCGAAAAGGCGAGGCCCGAGCTGACGTTGATGATGAACGCATGCTCTTGCTGCCTCAAGGTGGCGAGCAGCTCGGCGATCAGATGGATCGGTGCCGTAAGATTGATCGCCACTTCCTGATCGAGAGTGTCGATCGCCGGATCGGTATTGAAATCGCGCCGATGCTGAACGCCGGCGTTGTTGACGACGACGTTGAGTGCCGGATGCTCCGCCTTCAGCCATTCGACCATAGAATGGCGGCTCTCGCCGTTGGCAACGTCGCAAATGCGGGTGATCAGCGCAGGCACGTCCTCCTGTGCCTTCCGGAGCGCTGCTTCGCTTCTGCCGCAAATGATGACGTGATTGCCCTTTTCGGAAAGGCGCCGCGCGAGCGCAAAACCGATGCCGGTTGCGCCGCCAGTGATGAGAATTGTGTTTCCTGTGAGCTTCAAGGTCGTCCATCCTTCCAACAGTTGAGAAGGTGCGCCGACGGTGACGTGGTTATCAGCGGACACACCTTTGCGACCGGCAAGTCGGTCTCGGGTGTCGCGGATACCCTTGCAGGGAGAATTGCCGTCCCTTGAGACGGCGACCGGGCTACCATCCGGTCAGCACTCTTTCGACGGGCCGTTCGTAGCAGAATGCCGATCATACCGCAATCAGTCGCCGATGGATGTGGGTTTCAGCCACCTTTCCAGCAGAGCGCCGTAAGAGCAAAAGGCTGTGTCGCTGGCAGAATTCCGCCTGTGACCGGCCTGCATTGATGATTCACGCTCATAAGTTCATGCGATTTGCAGCGCCTAATCATGGTTCGGTACGCGCTCTATATTCAAAGCATGAGATCGGGAAGCGCTACCACGACTGTAGCCAAACTGAGCGGAGAGCGACGATGAACTGGTCGGATGACGAGCTTAGCAAAATCGATCAGGCCGACGATTTGAAAATCGCGCCGTTCAGGGACGATGGCGCCACCTATGGCACCCCGACCTGGATCTGGGAGGTTGTCGTCGATGGCTCGCTCTACGTGCGCGGCTACCATGGTCAGAAGTCCCGCTGGTATCAGGCGGCGATCCACCAGAAGGCTGGACGAATCATTGCCGCCGGCATGACGCGCACCGTCGGCTTCGAGCCTGTAGACGGCCCGATCAACGATCGCATCGACGACGCCTACCGCGCCAAATACGGCAAGAGCCAGTATCTCGCGCCGATGGTCAGCGCCCGAGCACGCGCGGCGACCGTCCGGATCGCGCCGCGTGAGGAAACTACCTGACGGCAGTCGGATCCGAATGCGTCGTCGGTAGCCATCCAAACCAACTCGAGCAAAGGAGACGCAAGATGATCAAGCGCACACTCGGCCAGGGCCTGGAAGTCTCCGCCTTGTCGCTGGGCGCCATGGGCTATGGCAAGGCCCGCGAGCTTCCCGACCGGGCCGAGATGATCGACCTGCTTCGCACCGCCGTCGAACGCGGCATGGATTTCTTCGACACCGCTGAAGTCTACGGCCCCTGGACGAACGAGGAGATGGTGGGCGAAGCGCTTGCCCCGCTTCGCGGCAAGGTTAAGATCGCCACGAAATTTGGCTGGGACATCGACCAGGAGACGGGCAAGCACCGCGGTGGCGTCAATAGCAAGCCGGCGCAGATCCGCCGCGCCATCGAGGGCAGCCTAAAGCGCCTGCGCACCGACCACATCGACCTCTACTATCAGCACCGGGTCGATCCGGACGTGCCGATGGAAGATGTGGCCGGGACGGTCAGGCAGCTGATCGCCGAGGGCAAAGTGCGGTGGTTCGGTCTGTCCGAGGCCGGTGCCCAATCGATACGCCGGGCGCATGCGGTGCAGCCGGTGGCCGCGTTGCAGAGCGAATATTCCTTGTGGACCCGCGATCCGGAGGCCGAAATCATTCCGACAATCGAGGAACTCGGCATCGGGCTCGTGCCTTTCAGCCCTCTCGGCAAGGGATTTCTCACCGGCAAGATCGACCTCAACACCACATTCGACAGTTCCGATATCCGAGCGGGAATCCCCCGCTTCGCCGAGAAAGCGCGTCTTGCCAATCTGAAGCTGGTCGAACTGATCGGCAAGATCGGGGAGAAGCATGGCGCGACGCCGGCGCAGGTCGCGCTAGCCTGGCTGCTGGCGCAGAAGCCCTGGATTGTGCCGCTGTTCGGCACACGCAAGCTCGAACGGTTCGAGGAGAATATCGGGGCGCTGAACGTCACCTTGGACAAGGCCGATCTTGACGAGATCGAGCAGACCAACATCGTCATTCAGGGAGCTCGTTATCCCGAAGAAATGCTGCGCCGATCCGGTCTCTAGCGGCACATTCTGCAGCAGCCAATACCACAGAACCCTGCTTCGATGCTGACGACGGGCGCTTTGCAGCTTTCGTCGTTGCGCCGTTGCAGGCCCATTCCAGGCGATGCCGGAACAAGCAAGTTGGAAGGATATCATCATGAAACGAATTTTGGCCGCCACGGCTATCTCGGTGACGATGGGCGAGCCTCTCATGGCCCAGGAAGGAATTGGAGGCGGAAGTGCTTCATCATTGTCGGTCAGCGACATCCAGTCCGTATCGCCGGCTCTTGGCCGATACGCTGAAGAGGACGTACTCGGAAATCTGTGGCAGCGGCCGCAACTGTCACGCCGCGATCGCAGCATCGTCACGCTGGCCGTGCTGATCGCCCGAAACCAGGCGATCGATCTGAAGCACTACGTCGACGTCGCTCTCGATAACGGGGTGACCCCGACGGAGGTTTCCGAGGTCATCACGCATCTGGCTTTCTACGCAGGCTGGTCGAACGCGATGTCGGCAGTCGCCGCGACCAAGGACGCCTTCAAAGACCGGGGCATCACGGCCGATCAGCTGCCTGCGGCCTCTCCGCAACTGCTGCCGCTCAACGAAGAGGTCGAGCGCCAACGCGCCACCGGCGTCGAGAAGAATGTCGGTCCGATCTCTCCGGGGCTTGTGCAGTTTACGACTGACCCGCTGTTCCTCGATCTCTGGCAGCGGCCGGGCCTTGCACCGCGAGACCGCAGCCTTGTGACGGTCAGTTCGCTGATCGCATCGGGCCAGAGCGCCCAGATCACCTATCACCTCAACCGCGCCATGGATAACGGCCTGACCGCCGACGAAGCCGGTGAGGTCGTTGCCCATACGGCCTTCTACGCCGGCTGGCCGAACGCCTTCTCTGCGTCGTCGGTTGTCGGAGAGGTGCTGCGCAGCCGGACGAAATGAGGCTCCAACCCGCAGCAAAAGCCTGTCGGTTCCACGCAAAGCTAGTCCGGCGTTCTTGCTGCTCCAAAGCTCCCAGGCTTCATTGCTACCATTTCATAGGCAGGCGTTTATGATGAGCGTCGGTCTATGAGGAGGAATCATCAGTGGAGCGCCAGAATATCAACGACCTGATGGTGTTCCTGGTGGTTGCGAGGGAGCGCAGTTTCACCAAAGCCGCAGCCAAGTTCGGCGTCTCGCAGTCGGCGCTGAGCCATACGCTCCGTCAGCTCGAGCAGCGGCTGGGCGTGCGGCTGCTGACGAGGACGACGCGCAGCGTCTCGCCGACCGAGGCAGGCGAACGGATGCTGCAGAGCATCGGTCCGCTTTTCGACGAGATCGGATCTGCGCTCGATGGGCTCAACATTCTTCGGGACCAGCCGGCGGGCACCGTCCGGCTGACCGCCGGCGACTATCAGATCCAGTGCTACATATGGCCGAAGCTTCGGACCTTTCTCCAACAATATCCCGACATCAGGCTCGAACTGGACGTGAACTACGGTCTGCAGGACATCGTCAGCGAGGGCTACGACGCGGGCGTGCGCTTCGGCGAACAGATCGCCAAGGACATGATCTCGGTGAGGATCGGGCCGGATGTTCGTTTCGCGGTCGTCGCCGCAGAATCCTATTTTGCCTCACGCGATATTCCAACACATCCGAAGGACCTCATGCAGCACAGGTGCATCAATCTGCGCCTGCCCACCTATGGCGGTCTCTATGCCTGGGAGTTCGAAGAGAACGGTCGCGAGATTAAGGTTCGGGTGGACGGCCAGCTCGTCTTCAACACGATCTACAACGTTCTTGAGGCGGCTCTCGACGGTTTCGGCTTCGCCTATGTCCCGGAAGATATCGCCAAGCTCCATCTTAGAACCGGTCGCCTCCACCGGTTTCTGGAAGATTTTTCGCCCTATTGGGAGGGCTTCCATCTCTATTACCCAAGCCGGCGCCAGTCTTCCCCCGCCTTTTCCCTTCTCGTGAACGCGTTGCGTTATTCAACGTGAGCGGCTGCGACGACAGAGTGGCGAGCCGCTTTTTGCACCGTTGCGCGGCTCCTGCGGGAAATAAAGCGCAAAGGGATTCGCTTCAGACGACGAAACGCTTCGGCAATTCGGTGGCAAGCGCATCGATCGCCAGCCGCGACCGCAACGGCAGATACTGCGTGGTTGGCCACACGGCGTAGCATTCCATCGCCGCCCTCGGCCGATCGGTCCAGAGTTCGACCAGTTCGCCTGCCTGCACGCGGTCATGGATCAGCCAGTAGGGAAGCCAAGCGAGGCCCATGCCATCGACGGCGGCATCGGCGATCACTTCGAGATCGTCAAAGCGCAGTCTTGAAGTGACCGACAGGTCGATGAGAGCACCGGTCGCATCGGGAAGCTGCCAGGTCAGGCCATAATCGTTGCGCCAGTATACGAGCGTGTCATGTTCTGACAGATCCGCCAGCGAATGTGGCTCCCCTCGTACGGCAAGATAGGCTGGAGAAGCGCAGAGCGCCTTGCGCGGGCTGACCAGTCGCCGAGCGTGGAGCGCGGTTCCGTTGCCAAGAGCGCCATTGCGCACCGCCAGGTCGAAGCCGTCGGCGATCAGATCGACTTGGCGGTCACTGAAGCTGAGTTCGAGTTCGAGCCTCTCGTGCTGGCGCGCATAGGCACGCAGGATGGGTGCGGCGCAGTAGCGGCCAAACAAGACGGGCAGCGACACGCGCAACTTGCCGACGACCTCACGCCGGCCGGATTCCAGGAGAGATTCGCCTGCGCGCAGTTCCTCGATCGCACGCACACACCGCTCGTAATATTGCTGACCATCCTCGGTCAAGCTCTGCGTCCGCGTGGTCCTGTGAAACAACCGGACGCCCAGGCGCTCTTCGAGACGCGCGATGGCCTTACCGACTGCGGAGCGCGTCAACGACAATCGCTCGGCAGCTTTGGCAAAGCCGCCCGTCTCGACCGCCTCGACAAAGACTTGCACTCCATCAAACCTGTCTCGCACCGAGCGGATCCTCGCGAAGAACGGTCCTGCGATTGGAGAACCTCAGGAACCAAAGAAGAGAAAAACTATTTCTAACCATCAACTGCATTCTACGATATAAGGCCGGCCAAGCAAAGGATATTTCCTGGCAACAACGGCAGCACAGACGACCTCATCCGGCTCGGAAACTGGTTTGGTGTCATAACCCAATCGAAGACTGACCAGGCGCCGGATGTCGCGCCTGCCGGAAGCGATCTCAGAACGGCGGGCTACCTCGGCCGTCCGCGTGGCCGAGACCGTGCGCCGGTTCCAACCCGCCTGATCCATCTTTCTCAACCAAGGAATCCTGCCATGAAACTGCTTTGCCTCGATATTCCCCGGCCCGGCGCCAGTCTGGAAAAGTACCAGCCGCATATGTCGGATGAAGCCCGACACGCCTGGCAGATGTACAAGGGCGGCATCATCCGCGACATCTATTTCCGCCAGGACCGTCCGGGTGTCGCCATCATCGCCGAATGCGAGTCGGTCGAAGCCGCCAAGCAGGCCCTGAGCGAATTCCCGCTGGCCAAGGCCGGGCTTCTCGACTGGGAGGTCATCCCGCTTGGCCCCTTCCTCAATTGGGAAGCGCTGTTTGCGCCCGGCAACGCCTGAGATTCCTTGTCCGCGATACAACGGAACACTTTGCGCCCGATCGCGAATTTCGGGGGGCGCAGCAGAGCCTACGAGCGCATGTTGAAGAGCGATATGAAGTTCGCGTCGTCATCGACATGGCCTCGCTCAATTCCCGAGGAGCCAAAACAATGGCAAATAATATCAAGCCCATCCTTTGCGTGGTCACCAGCCATCCGATCAGAGGCGACACCGGCGAGCCCACCGGCTTTGCGATGGTCGAACTCACGCATCCGCTCGACGTTTTCCGCGCGGCCGGTATCCCGACCGAGATCGCCTCGATCCGGGGCGGCCATCCGCCGATCGACTTCTTCGACCTCACTGATCCGGTCAACGCCCGCTTCTGGAAAGACCGCGAGTTCCGCGATGCGCTCGCCCACTCGCTCATCCTCGACGAACTCGATCCCTCCCGCTACTCCGCAGTCTTCTTCGCCGGCGGCCACGGCACGATGTGGGATTTTGCCGACAGCCCGGCTGTGCAACGCGTGATCCGCGATGTCTACGAAACCGGCGGCATCGTCTCGGCGGTCTGCCACGGCCCCGCTGCATTGGTGAACGCAATGCTCTCGGACGGCAGCCATTTGGTCGCGGGCAAGAAGCTCGCCTCCTTCACGGACGAGGAAGAGGCGGAGGTCAAGTACACAGAGGTCGTGCCCTATCTGCTGGCAACGACCCTCAAGGAGCGAGGCGCGCTGCATCAGCCGGCGCCGAACTGGACAGAGAAGGTGGTGGTCGATGGCCGTCTGATCACAGGCCAGAACCCGGCTTCTGCACACGGCGTCGGCCAAGCGATCGTCGATCAACTCACCCAGAAGTCCTGACCGAAGGAATTCACCAATGAAGATCATCGCAATCGAAGAGCATGCCCTGCCCGATGAGGTGAAGCATGGGTGGGACACGATACCCGGCGCCGACGACGGAACGCTTGGGCTCAATCCGGGTCTGCTCGGCGAACGGCTGGCGGATCTTGAAGAGCAGCGGCTGACTCTGATGGACGAGACCGGCGTCGATGTGCAGGTTCTCTCGTTGACGACCCCGGGTCTCAACAATCTCGGCCATCACGGCGTCGATCTTGCTCGTCGCGCCAATGACATTCTGGCCGGCGCTGTTTCGGCTCACCCATCCCGCTTCCAGGCGATGGCGGCTCTCTCCTTTGCGCAACCGGACGAGGCGGCGCGAGAGCTGCGGCGAGCCGTCGAGGAACTCGGCTGCAAAGGTGCCGTTCTGTTCGGCCGGGTCGGCGACAAGAATCTCGATCATATGATCTTCGAGCCGACATTCGCCAGCGCAGCGGAGCTCAATGTCCCACTTCTGATTCACCCGCAGATCCCGCAGACGAGCATTCGCGACACCTATTATGCGGGCTTCGGCGCCCCCGTCGATCTCGCCCTGTCCACGTTTGCCCTCGGATGGCATTTCGAGGCAGGCATCCAGTTCGTGCGTCTGATCCTGGGCGGCGTCTTTGACCGTCACCCGAACCTCCAGGTCATCCTCGGGCACTGGGGTGAGCTGGTGCTGTTTTATCTCGAGCGGCTCGTCATGCTGGATCGGGTGTCCAAACTCCAGCGGCCATTCCTCGACTATGTCCGCAACAACCTCTATCTGACGGCCAGCGGCATGTTCAGCCCCGCCTATTTGCGGCAAGCGATCGATGCGGTCGGCGTGGACCGCATCTTGTTCTCGACAGACTACCCATACCAGTATCGCCCCGGAGGCGATGCGCGGCGATTTGTCGAAGATTTGGAGCTCGATGCCGCCGACAAGGAGAAGTTCGCGCATGCGAACTGGGAGCGCCTCACCGCAGGCCGTTTCCTCGCCTGCTCGGCAGGAAGCTCCCGTTCGTGAGGCAGACTCATAAGGTCTTGCAATTTGCCGCCGGTAATCCTTTCCGATGCGTGACCCATTTACTCACCTGAGCGATCCAGTGCTTCGCCCCTGAGCACGAGTCCCAGCATCGACTATTCCGGCTGACGGACTACTGAAGGCGCGGAGCCGCTACTCAAGAACCCGTTCAAGCTGTTGTTGGTGGAGCGGACGCTCAGCGACGTGATAGCGCAAGCGAGGACTGATCCATGAAGTTCGACACACCTGCAGGACCGAACCCAATTGACAGGATGACCGTTGTCGGCCAGCCTCACAACCGCTTCGAGGCAGAGCTCAAGACGACTGGGACTGCGACTTACGCCTACGAATATCACAACGTCGCACCGAACGCTGCCTACGGCTATATCCTTGGCGCGGCAATCGCCAAGGGCCGGATCTCATCGATCGACACCCGGCGCGCCGAGGCCGCGCCCGGCGTGCTGGCCGTCATTACTCACCGCAATGCCGGTCCGCTTGGTGTCGGAAAATTTTATGTCCAGCGCATGTTGGCTGCCCCTGATGTCGATCACTACCATCAGCCTGTTGCAGTCGTGGTGGCCGAAACCTTCGAACAGGCACGCGCGGCTTCCTCGCTGATCCGCGTCGACTATGCGCGCAGCCCGGGCCGATTCGATCTCGCCGAGCAACTGGACAGCGCGCCGGTTGCACCGCAGATGGAGTTTGGTGGACCGACCGAGACGCAGGTCGGAGACTTCGACCAGGCTTTCGCAGCCGCGGAGGTGAAGGTTGACGAGACCTATACTGTTCCCGACCAGGCGCATGCAATGATGGAGCCGCATGCGACGATCGCGACCTGGGATGGCGATCGGGTGACGTGCTGGACCTCAATTCAGCAGATGAATTGGGGAACCCGCGATCTCGGACTCATTCTCGGCATTCCGCGCGAAAACGTTCGGCTGATCTCAACCTTCATCGGCGGCGGCTTCGGCGGCAAGGGCACGGTGCAGTCAGATCTGGTGCTGGCGGCCGTTGCCGCGCGAATGGTGCGGCGACCGGTGAAGATCGCGCTTCAACGTCCGATAATGTTCAACAATACGATCCATCGGCCGAAGACGATCCAACGGATCCGGCTCGGCGCCTCGCGCGACGGTAAGCTGACGGCGGTCGGTCATGAGAGCTGGTCCGGCAATCTCGCCGGCGGCCGCACCGAGCCGACCACCCTTTCGACACGGTCGCTCTACGCCGGGGCGAACCGGATGACAGCTGTCCGGCTGGCGACGCTCGACCTGGCCGAGGGCAATGCCATGCGTGCGCCGGGAGAGGCACCCGGCTTGATGGCGCTCGAGATCGCCATGGACGAGATGGCCGAGAAGCTCGGCATGGATCCGGTCGAGTTCCGCATCCTGAACGATACCCAGGTCGATCCGGAAAATGCCGATCGGCCTTTTTCCTCGCGTCCCTTCGTCGAATGCCTGCGCACGGGCGCCGAACGCTTCGGATGGAGCATGCGCAAATCTCAGACAGGTCAAGTCCGCGACGGTGACTGGTTGATCGGCATGGGCATGGCGGGTGCGATCCGCGGGGCACCGATTTCAAAGGCCGGAGCGCGGGTTCGTCTCGATCGCCAGGGCATGCTGACGGTCGAGACGGACATGACGGACCTCGGCACCGGCAGCTACACGATCGTGCAGCAGACGGCGGCCGAGATGATGGGTCTGCCAATCGACCGCGTAGTGGCAAAGCTCGGGGATTCGAGCTTTCCGGAGACGCCGGGATCTGGAGGACAGCAGGGCGCGCCTTCCGTCACCGCAGGCGTCTATGCTGCCTGCACGAAGCTGCGGGCAGCGGTCGCCCAGCGTCTGGGCTTCAACGCCGTAGAGGCAGAGTTCGTCGACGGTCAGGTTCGTTCCGGAAATCGAAGCGCGCTGCTCGCTAGCGCTGCCGCCGATGGCGATCTGGTCGTCGAGGACAACATGGAATTCGGCGATCTGGCGAAGCGCTTCGCGATCCAGACCTTCGGGGCGCATTTTTCCGAGGTCGGCGTCGACGTCTATACCGGCGAAATCCGCGTTCGCCGCATGCTCGCCGTATGCGCGGCCGGCCGCATTCTCAATCCCAAGACCGCGCGCAGCCAGGTGATCGGCGGGATGACAATGGGGATCGGGGCGGCCCTCATGGAGGAGATGGTGGTCGATAAGAGGTCCGGCTTCTTCGTCAATCATGATCTCGCCGGCTACGAGGTTCCGGTCCACGCCGATATCCCCCATCTCGAGGCCGTGTTTCTCGACGAGGTAGATCCAGCGATATCGCCGGTGAAAGCGAAAGGCGTCGGGGAACTGGGAATGACTGGTGTCGCGCCGGCCGTCGCAAACGCGGTCTACAACGCAACCGGCGTGCGGGTGCGGCAATATCCGATCACACTGGAGAAATTGCTCGATCGGTTGCCTCATCGCGAGTGATAGCCCCGGCGAAATGACAAGAGGTCTCAAAGGACATCAGGATAGACGCCGGCCATCCTCGCCGAAAAGGTGGAGTACATCGGGATCGAGATGCAGCGGCAGGCTGTCGCCCGATTTCATGCGCTGCTGGCCGGCAAAGACCGCAATCAGCTTCTTCCCGCCTGCGTCGGCGTGGACGACGGTCTCCGAGCCCAGTTCCTCGACAAGGGTAACGCTTGTATCCAGTCTGCTCGCTGAACCCGCATCGGCAAGGGTGATGTGTTGGGGGCGGATGCCGATGCTGACCCTTTCGCCCGCCGGGCGTGCCTCCTTGGCAATCACGGAAAGACGATGGCCGCCGACGGTTTCGACCTCGGCGAAACCGCCCTCGTGACCGACGATCGCACCTTCGAGGAAATTCATGTGCGGCGCGCCGATGAAGCCGGCGACGAAGCGGTTGGCCGGCTTGTTGTAGAGTTCCAGCGGTGTTCCCACCTGCTCGATCCTGCCGCCTCTCAGCACAACGATGCGGTCGGCCAGCGTCATTGCCTCGACCTGATCGTGGGTGACATAGATCATCGTCGCCTTCAGGCGGGCGTGAAGGGCTGCGAGTTCGGCCCGCATGCTGACCCGGAGTTCCGCGTCGAGATTGGATAGCGGCTCGTCGAGCAGGAAGGCATCCGGCCGCCGCACGATGGCGCGGCCGATCGCCACGCGCTGGCGCTGGCCGCCGGAGAGCTGGCCCGGGCGGCGCTGCAGGAAAGGCTCGATCTCCAGCATGCGCGCGGCGTCGGTGATGCGCGCTTCGATCTCGGCTTTCGCCACCTTGGTGTTCTCGAGACCGAAGGCGAGGTTTTCCCGGACGCTCATATGCGGATAGAGCGCATAGGACTGGAAGACCATGGCCAGACCGCGATCGGCGGCGCTGATAGCGGTAACATCCTTGCCGTCGATGGCAATGCTGCCGCCAGTCGGCTTATCGAGGCCGGCGATGAGGCGCAGCAGCGTCGATTTTCCGCAACCGGAAGGGCCGACGAAGGCGACGAACTCGCCGTCGTTGACATGAAGCGAGACATCGCGAATGACCTCGACGGCGCCGAAGTTCTTGACGATTTTCCTGAGCTCGAGCCCGCTCATGTACTCTCCTGTTTCTTATATTAAGATTGGCCTATTTCAGCCCCGAGCCGGCGATGCCCGTCGTGATGAAGCGCTGCAGGAAGACGAAGATCAGCACGACCGGGATCATCGAGACGACGGTCATGGCGAGGATATAATGCCATTGCACGTTGAGCTCGCCGGCATAAACGTTGAGACCGACCTGCAAAGTATAGAGTTCCTTGCGCGAGAGCACGATCAGCGGCCAGAGGAAATCGTTCCAGCGCCAGACGACCGAGAAGATCGCCAGCACGGCGAGTGCCGGCGCCGACAGCGGCAGGATGATGCGCCAGTAGATCTGCCATTCGCTGGCCTTGTCCATGCGGGCGGCGTCGAGCAATTCGTCGGGAATCGTCAGCATGTATTGCCTGAGCAGGAAGACGCCCGTCGGGGTGGCGACCGTCGGCAGGATGACGCCCCAAAGGCTGTCGAAAAGGTTCAGCGTGCCGATGACGGAATAGAGCGGCACGACGATGACCGAAAGCGGCACCATCAGCGTCGCCAGGATCATCAGCATGACGGCGGTGCGGCCGGGGAATTGGTATTTCGACAGCGCGAAGGCGGCCATGGAATTGACGAGCAGCGTAATCGCTGTCGCGACGACGGTGACGAAGACGGAGTTGCGCAGGAACAGGAAGAAATCGAAGCGCTGGAACGGTTCGGTGTAGTTGCCGCCGGCGAATTCGACCTGACGCACCGGTGTGCGGTCCTTGATATTCGCCTTGACGATTTCGCCCGGCTGTTTCGGATCGACCATCTGGCCGATGATGCCGATGCGGCGGACTTCGGCGAGCACACGCGTGCTGCCATCCGGCATCGCGACATTATAGAGCGGCAACGGCTTGTCGTAACCCGGCACCACTGCCTGTTCGGTGACATAGGGCAGGAAGGAGGGCGGGAACTCGGCAAGGGCCGCCGGCGTCTTGAAGGAGGAGAAGACCAGCCAGATGGCCGGGCCGAACATCAGGAAGACGCCCGATATCAGCCAGATCCAGGTGACCACATCCGTCCAATGCCAGCCTCGGCCACGCCGGCGGAGCAGAAAGGCAGAGACAGCGCTCATTGGCGTGCTCCCTTCTTCTCGTTGCGGTTACTGACGCCGAGCTGGACCAGGGTCAGGATGACGAGCACGATGCCCATCAGGATCGAGGCAGCCGACGCCAGCCCTGGATTGCGCAGCGAACTCGCAAAACCGGTCTCATAGATATACTGGGTGATGTACATGGTGCTGGTGCCCGGGCCGCCGCCGGTCAAAACGAAGACCTCGTCGAAGATCTGCACGGCGCGGATCAGCGCCAAGACCAGAACGACGATGAGGTTCGGCATCAGAAGCGGCAGGGTGATGCGCCGGAAAATGCGGATCGGACGGGCGCTGTCCATCGCCGCCGCCTCGTAGAGATCCCGCGGGATTGCCTGCAGGCCGGCGAGCAGGATCAGCGCATAAAAGCCCATATGCGCCCAGACCGAAACGAAGACGGCGAAGAAGAAGGCCCAGAAACGATCGCTGAGCCAGGAGAAGGGTTCGAAGCCGAAGGGGCTCAGCGCATAGTTCAACAGGCCTTCACGCTGCAGGATCCATTTCCAGATGAGCCCGACGACGACGGGCGACAGCAGCACCGGGAAGAAGAAGACGGCGCGCCAGAAGCCGCGATTGGAAAGCTCGCGGTTGAGGATCAGCGCCGTTGCGAGCGCCGCGATCAGCATCGCAGTCACCTGGAAGACGACGAAGACGGCGGTATTGCGCACGGCCGCCCAGAAGGTGTCGGCCGCGCAGGTCGAAGGGTCGAGATAAGAGCCGCAATCGAAGAGGATTCGGTATTGGTCGGCGCCAACATAGGTCCTGTTCTGCAGGAAGATGGCGCTGCCGCTCGTCGTCGAATAGATGAAGTTGATCACCAGCGGCAGCAGCACGAAGACGGTGAAGATCAGCATGTTGGGCGCCAGGAAGACGCCCGCCATGCCGTTCAGCCCGGTCAGCTTCTGCCAGGCACGCATGGGAATGTCGATGAGCCCCATGGCAAGCCGGACAGGCGCCGAGAGCGCCTGCCGCAGACCGGTTTTCACAGGTGGTTCAGGAGAAACCGTCTTCGCCGTCATCTGCTCGTCCGTCAGTTGCCGGCGACCTTGGCCTTGATGTCCTCGTCGATGCGGGCATAGGCGTCGTCGAGCTTCATTTCGCCGGCGATCACCTGGCTGATGCGGGCGACGATGGCGCTGTAATATGCATCCGACCACTTCCAGCCCGGCAGCTTCATGGCGGGTGCCGCCGTCTGGCCGGCCGCTTCGACGAAGGCCTTCAGCGCCGCCTGCACATGCGGATTGTCGGTCTTGAAGTCCATCTGGCCGGCGGCGACGCCCTTATGCGCCGGAATGAACAGGCTGCGTTCGGCAAACTCCTTCTGCACGTCGGCACCTGCCAGGTAATCCATCACCTTGGCGACGTCCTTCGGGTTCTTGGTGTATTTGACGGCGACGAGACCGGCGCCGCCCTGCATGCCGGAGCATGCGGCCGAACCGCAGGGGCTGCCCGCCATCACCCAGTCGAAATTGTCGCCGATCTTCTGGGCGAAGCCCGAAACCTGCCAGCTGCCCGAATAAAGATAGGTAAGGCCGCCATTGATGAAGTCCTCGGCGGCGGAGCGGTAAGTGGTGCCGGCAGCACTCACCCAGACATCCTTGTTGATGGTGCCGTCCTCGTTCCACTTGACGAAGCGGCTGAGGAAGTCCTTGGCGCCCCGATCGATCGGCGCCGGCTTGCCGTCGGCGGCGATGTAGTTGGCGCCGTAAGAGATGTTCGGGCCGGAGACGCGGTGGCCGGAGCGGTCGATCGCCATGGCGAAGACCTTCTGGCTGTCGGCAACCTTCTTGGCCGCCGCCGCCCAATCGTCCCAGGTGGCTTTCGGGCCGGGAATTTCGACCCCGGCCTGCTCGAACAGCGTCTTGTTGACGAAGCCGCCGGTCAAGGTCAGCTGCGTCATGAAGCCGGTGATGGCGTTCGAGCCGTCGGGACGCATCCAGTCGGCCTGGGCGCCGAAATTGTCCTCCCAGTATTTCGCGTCGGTGAGGTAGGGCCGAAGATCGAGCCAGTGCTGGGCCGGCGCCTTCAGATTGGTGACGCGGGCGATATCCGGCCCCTGCCCGGCTTCGAGCTGAACCGGCAGCTGTTCCTTGACGACGTCGTAGGAGACTTCGTCGAGGATGACGTTGACGTCAGGATTGGCCTTGGAGAAGCGCGAGAGCAGGTCCTTGATCACCTCGCCTTCGCCGCCGTCGGAATACCACATGATGCGCACGTCGCCGGCATGGGCGGCAACGGAACTCAAGAGAATTGCAGCAAAAGCCGCGCCGATCGATTTCATTCTGGTCATTTTTTCCTCCTCTGATCGATCAATTCCTGCGTCCGGCCGGTCCTCCACCTGCCAGACACGTCGTCTACGAGGCCGCGCGCCGAGGCTGCCTGCCCGGTATCTTCAGATGTACCGCGTCTCCCCGCACCGACCAGTCCGTCGGGCGAAGAATACGGCCTTCGGCGCGCACGGTGCCGTCTTCTTCGAAGACGACCCGGCCATAATCCGGATCGATAACGATCAATGCGCCCTCTTCGTCGCGGCGGGCCGAAAGCGTGGCGAAACGCGCCTGCATGCCGTCAAGGCTACCCTCGCGCCCGACATCGGAGAGACGGACGATCCAGCGGCCCTTGCGGCCGGCCAGCCGCAGCTCGATATCCGTTGTCGGCCCTTGTTTTACCGGCTCCAGCGCGCCGTTGCCGATCAGCATCGCAATCCCGTTGCCGGAGCGGGCGAGCGCCAGATTGCCGTCGACCACCGTGTCGTCGAAAGCCTCGAGCGGGAACCAGGCATGGGTGAAATCCGGCTGGCCCTCATGGATCTCGAAATCGAGGATCGCCAGATCGCGATACTGATGCACGCGCGGCAGCGTTCCGCAGCCGCCCCAGAAGCTCGGCCGGCCATAACCGAATTGGATGGTTTCGCCGGGATGGTTGATCCAGATCTGCGCTTCCGGCCGGTCACCCAAGCGCAGATGCAGCACCGTCTCCTGGTAGCCCCAGGCGCCGGGGCGATAATGGGCGATGGTGCCGAGCGCGGTGTCACGGGTCTTGTAGTGGTAGAGGGCGGCGAAACGGTTCTCGCCCTGGGAAAAGGTCCATTCCTGCGCGTCGTCGGACTGGTGCGCGGCGATTTCAGCAAGCGCTTCTGGAAAACGCAGGCCGTGGTCGCGGATGCAGACGGCAAGCTGCGGCAAAGCGTGGACACGCCGGCCGTACCAGCCGCGGCCCCAGAGCAGCCGGGCAATGGCAGAGAGTTCGACCGAGCGGCCGGGGCGCAGCGTATGTTCGTAGGAGCGGCCCTGGCTACCGGTCAGCATGCCATGATGGGCCGAGCGGGCGACGATCTCCATCAGGCGGACGATGCAGGCGCCTGCCCGGTTGCGGATCGTCTCATCCGGCGCGCAGGCGGCCAGCGCCGTCAGGCCCTTGAGGTCGATCGGGAAATAGGGAACGGAATTCCACTCGGCCATTTCCCAGCGCTCGAAATGATCGAGCCAGGCGCGGACACGCTCTTCGCCGACCTGCATCTGCTCGGCGCCGGTGCGGCCGGAGCGGACGAAGACGGCATCGGGGAAAAGCCTGCCACCGAGATAGGCGGCGGTATGGAAGAGAAGCGCGTGGTTTTCCGAAAAATACCACTGAACGTCGTTGCCGGGCTCATCCATCCAGTAGCGGTAATTGAGGACGGCGTGCTCGATCCTGTCGCGCAGCGCAGGTGACAGCAGATCGCTCCAGCGCGTATAGGCAAAGAGCAGCGGCACCAGCACGAAATCGGCGCAGTCGTGGCAATCCTCGATAACAGGCAGCATGGCCGAAATCATCGCCTCGGTTTCCTCGCCGCCCTGCCCCAGCGCGAGGCGCGCGAAAGCACAGACCGTGTCGGGTTCGGAATAGGCGGCGACCTCGGCCAGCGCCTCGGCGACGCGGTCATCCAGTGCGGCGGGTGCTTCCCCCTGGCGTTGGGGATGACAGATCTCGACGCCGAGCGTGCGACCGAGCGAAAGCTCTCCTGTTTTGAAGGTGATGCGGAAATGGCGGAAATCGGCGGGCATATCCGCCGACGTGCCGAGCTCAAGCTTGGTTGCTCCCGTTTCCAGCTCGAAATCATAGTCGAAGCGCTCGATCGACATGAAGTCGCCTTCGATCTCGACATGGCAGCTCAGCGCCACCGGCAGCGGCGCGGGGAAGAGGATCGTCACGTCTTCGCCGAGATAGGCGGTGCGGTCGAAGTGCATGCCCTCGAGGATGACCTCCAGCGCATCCGCATCACCGGCGGCGATGGGAACAGGCAGAGTAGTTTCAACTTCCGGCCCTTCGACGTAATCCAGCTGGAAATAGAAGCGGGCGTCGCGCTCGGCGAGATCGTCGAAATAGACGCGGATCTCGTTGAGGCCGGCGGCCAGCTCGACCTCGAACAGCTGCTCGGCTTCGAGATTGCGCTCATAAGGCGCCATGAAGCCCTGCTCGCGGCCATTGACGAAGAGGATCGCGCCACCGCAGGTCGACAGGCGGAGCGTCGCGGCCCCAGCAGACTGGATATCGAGGAAGGTGCGCGCCCAGCAGCCGATGCGTGTCGGGCGGAACCAGAAGCCGGAGAGATCGACACGCGGGGAAGCAAAGGGAAGCCACCAGCGGACAGCCTCGAATTCGGCAGCCGGTTGCGGCCGCCGGCCGGAGAAAGATTTTTTGAATTCGGTGCGGCAGGGATATTCATGCGGAATGAAGTTCTTCGTCTTGGTGACGAAGAAGAAGGGATCCATGCTGCCGTCCATCGGACGGTCGGCGACGTCATAGCGCTCCTGCCACAGGCCGGCGAGCTGCCAGTAGACGATCGGGCTTTCCTTCACCGTTGCACGGCGGAGATGAGATTGCTGCTCGGCGGTCATGCTTCAGCCCGCCCGAGAACAGCTAGAGCATGAGGTCGTCCGAAAACCGCTCACACTTTTCGGCATCATGCTCGATCCTTGGGACGCCGGGTAAAACGCCGACGCATGGACTGGCGGTCTAGCCACATTTCAAAGCCTCCCTGCTCTGCCGCTTGCCGCGGACTCCTCAGCAACAATTGTGCATAGGCATTCTATTTGCGCAATCTGAAAGATTTTTGCATAGTAACAGACAGCGAGGAGACGACATGGCGGCGGAAGAGAAAAAAGGCAGGCGCACGCGCCTCGACGACATTGCCGCCCGATGCGGCGTCTCGATCAGCACGGTGTCGCGTGCGCTGGCCGGCGAAAAGGGCGTCAGGCCGGAGATCCGCAAGCTGGTGCTGGAAACGGCAAGTGCGGTCAGCTACGCGCTGCCGGCAAGCGTTGCCGGCAAGAAGGTCATGCTCGTCGCCTCCGGCGCGGCGATGATCGACTATGTCCGCAACCAGTTCACGCTCTATGTGCTCGAAGGATTGAATGGGCGTGCCGCCGCCCTCGGCATCGAACTGGCGATGCGCCCGGTCGCCGACAAGGGGGATGAAGCCCGCGTCGTCGCCGAGATGCGTGACGATCCGAGCTTTGGCGGCATGCTGATCCTGACCGTCGACGAAGAGGAGATGCTGGCAGCGGCCGCTGATCTCGGAAAGCCCGTCGTGCTGGTCAACAGCGACGATCCCTATATGCGGCTTTCGAGTGTTACGCCCTGCAACCGTTCAGCCGCCTTCATCGCTGCCGAGCGGCTGATCAAGGCCGGGCATCAACGCATCCTGTTCATGCTGAGGCCGGGGCGGCGGACCATCGAGCGGCGCCTTGAGGGCTGGCGCGATGCCCTGCAGCATCATGGGCTGACGGCCGATGCCGATCTGGTGCTCGAAGTCGATGACTGGCTGCCGGAACTCGGCGCCGAGGCCGTCACCCGTCTTGTCCGCGAGAAAGGCCTCACCTTCACCGCCATCCTGACGGCGGGCGACAGTCTGGCCAATGGCGCGGTGCGCGGATTGCAAGCCATGGGTTATGCCGTGCCGCAGGACATCTCGGTGATGGGCATAGACGACCTGCCGCAATCGGCCTTTCTCAATCCGCCGCTCTCGACGGTGCATATTCCGATGCGCGAACTCGGCGCCACCGCGCTCGATCTTTTGCGCGACATGATGCTCGGCCTTGCTGCCCCACGGCGGCGGGTCGAGCTTGCCTGCCATCTTGTCGAAAGGGGCAGCGTTGCGGCTGTCCGCATCCCTGCCGCATCGGCGGGCCGCTGAATCCACACCGCGATCGAGGATATCAAGCCTCGATAAAACTCGCCTCAAACAGTTCTCGCGCATAGGCATCATGCGTGGTGCCGGCTTGCAGATCCGCTTTTGTGAGCTCGTCGACGAAGCAACCGTTCTTCATGATCAGCACCCGGTCGCACATATGGGCGATGACTGCGAGGTCGTGGCTGACAAGCAGATAGGTCAGGCCCTTTTCCTCGCGCTGATCGGCCAGCAGGTTGAGGATTTCGGCCTGGACCGAGACGTCGAGCGCCGATGTCGGCTCGTCGAGCAACAGGATGGGCGGCGACAGGATCAGGGCCCGGGCGATTGCCACCCTCTGCCTCTGGCCGCCGGAAAGTTCGTGCGGAAAACGGTTTGCGAAGCTCGCCGGCAAACCGACCTGGATCAAAGCCCTTTCGACCTTCGACCAGATATCCGAATGGCCCATCGCGCGCAGCGGCTCGGCCAAGGCGGTGCCGATACGATGGCGCGGATGCAGAGATCCGTATGGGTCCTGAAACACCATCTGGGCAAATTTCAGCTCCTCGCGGGAGCGCTTCTTGACGATCGGTTTGCCGCCAAGTTCGATGTGACCGGTCCAGCCGGCCTCCATGCCGGCGAGACACCGCAGCACCGTTGATTTACCGCATCCGGATTCACCGACAATGCCAAGGGTCTCCCCCTGGCCAACCTGAAAACTGATGCCCCTGACGACATGGTTGCTTGATTTGCCGGAGGCAAAGACGACATCGAGGTCACGCACATTGATCATTGCGCCGTCTCCAGATCGAGTTTCGTCCTGTCGAGAACCGCAAGTCGGCGAACCGGATTCCTGGGGTCGGGCAGCGCCGCGATCAGCCCGCGGGTATAGGGATGGCGAGCCTCCTCCAGACTGGTCAGCGTTTCCACGATCCGGCCGGCATACATGACGATGATGCGCTCGCAAAAGGCTGCCACCATGCGAATGTCGTGGCTGATCAACAGCAGGCCGGAATTGTTCTCGCGCACCAGTTCATCGAGCAACAGCAGCACGTCCTTGCGGACGCTGACATCAAGCGCCGAGGTCGGCTCGTCGGCGATCACAAGCTTCGGCCGTGCCAGCAGCATCATGGCGATCATCACGCGCTGGCCCATGCCGCCCGATATCTGGTGGGGATAAAGCGCCATGACCCGCTCCGCATCGCTGATGCGCACGCGCTCCAGCATGGCGCGGGCAGCCTCATGCGCCTGTTTCTTGTGAAGACCGAGGTGAAGGCGGGCGGCTTCGGCGATCTGTTTGCCGATCGAAAGCACCGGATTCAGCGAATAGCGCGGATCCTGCATGATCAGCGCGATGTCCTTGCCGCGCAGCGCTCCCATCTGACGCTCGCTCTTTGAAAGCAACGGATCGCCGCTAAGATCCATGCGTTCGGCCGAGACCACCGCGGCCGGCGGCAAAAGGCGCATGATGGCGCGACCGGTCGTCGATTTGCCGGAACCGGATTCTCCGACGATCCCGACACGTTCGCGCCCGACGTCGAAGCTGACATTGGAGACGGCGGGCACGGCGCCTCGGCCGAAACGGACGGTCAATCCTTCGACGGAAAGAACGGGCTGCAAATCACGATCTTGCATGGCGGGGATCCAAAAGGTCGCGCAGAGCATCTCCGGCGATGTTGAAGGCAAGGCTGGTGAGGAGGATGGCGATACCCGGCATCACGGCAACCCACCAATAATCGAGCATGAATTTGCGGCCGCTGGAGATCATCGCGCCCCATTCCGGCGCCGGCGGCTGAGCGCCAAGGCCGAGGAAGCCAAGCGAAGCCGCCGTCAGAATGATACCCGCCATGTTGAGCGTCAGGCGAACAATGACGGAGGGAACGCACATCGGCGCGATATAGAGAAGAAGGATGCGCATCGGCGAGGCACCATAAAGGCGGGCGGCGACCACATAATCGGCGTTTCTGACGACAAGCGCCTCGGCGCGCGCGAGTCTCGCAATCGGCGGCCATGCAGTCAGCGAGATCGCGATGATTGCGGTGGTCAAGCCGGCGCCGAGTGCCGCAGCAAAAGCCAGAGCCAGGATCAGCGACGGGAACGACAGAACGATATCGGTGGCGCGCATCAGCAACGCATCGGTGCGCCCGCCGAAGAAGCCGGCAACGACGCCGATCAGCAGGCCGATCGGCCCGACGATCAAGGAGATCGACAGCACGGTCTGGATGGTGATGCGCGTGCCGAAGATGAGGCGGCTCAAGATGTCCCGACCGAATTCGTCCGTGCCCGCCAGATGCGCGAGGCTCGGCGGCTGCAAGGCCTCGCCAAGCGACTGTATGGCCGGATCGTAGGGCGCCAGGAGCGGCGCGAAGATCGCGACAATGCAAAGCAAACCGAGGATGACGAAACCGGCAAGACCGAGCGGCTCGTGGGCCAATTTGCGGCCGGCGCGCGCAAACGACGCCGCGATACGGGTCGACACACTTGGAGGGCGGATCTCTATTTCGCTGCGGATGACATCGCTCATCGGGCCGCCTCCCGCATACGCGGATCAAAGACGGCGTAAGCGACGTCGGCCAGGAAGTTCAACAACATGAAAATGAATCCCACAATGATGGTGCCGGCGACGATAGCGTTCATGTCGCCGATCATCAGCGCGTTCGTCATGTACTGGCCAATGCCCGGCCAGGAGAAAACGATCTCGGTCACGACAGCGCCTTCGAGCAGACCGCCGTAGGAAATGGCAAGGATGGTGATCAGCTGCACCGCAATGTTCGGCAGGACGTGGTGCCAGATCGTGCCGAGCGGGCTTACACCCTTGGCTCGGGCCGCAATGACATAATCCTGGCTCAACTGCTCCAGCGTGAAGCTGCGGGTCATGCGGGTGATGTAGGCCATCGCCGCATAGGCAAGGATGACAGCCGGAAGAATGATATGGCCGAGCGCATTCCAGAAGATTTCCGTCTCGCCCTGCAGCAGGCTGTCGATCAACAACAGGCCGGTTTTCGGCGTAACGAGGCCTTCGTAAAACACATCAATCCTGCCCGGTCCGCCGACCCAGTTGAGGCCGGCATAGAAGATGACGAGCCCGACGATGCCGAACCAGAAAACCGGGATCGAATGACCGACGAGCGCGACGACGCGGGCCGTCTTGTCGATGAAGCTGTCGCGAAAGAGTGCTGCGACCAGCCCGAGCGGGACACCGACGAAGGTCGAAATGATCACCGCCAGCGTCGCGAGTTCAAACGTCGCCGGAAAGGCTTGAGCGAGATCCGAAGAGACCGGATTGCCGGTGAGGACGGCCGTGCCGAAATCACCATGCGCCAACCCGTTCAGATAGAGGAAAAACTGCCGGTAGATCGGCAGATCGAGCCCCAGACGCGCCCGCATCGCCGCATAGGCTGAGGGATCGGCGAGCTCGCCGACGATTGCGCCGACCGGATCGGTGGGCAAGACGCGGCCGATCACGAAGGTCACACATAAGAGGATGAACAGGCTGACCAGCAAATGCGCCAGGCGTCGGCCAAATTCGGCTACGGAGAGTTCCTTCATGATCGGCTGTCCTGGGGAGTATTACTGGGTTTCGACCTTGGTCACGTTCTCGAGACGCGTCAGCTGAGACGGATGCCCCACATATCCCTCGACCTTGGTGGATAGGACGATCGGCTCAAAGCGCTCGAAGAGCGGAAGCACCGCCGGCTTCTGTTCGACGAACAGCTTCTGCATCTGAACATAGATTTCGCCACGCTTCTTGGCGTCCGGCTCCATCGATGCTTTCGCTGTCAGGGCCGTGAGTTCCGGGATGTCCCAGGCCGAGCGCCAGACGAAATTGCCGGCATTGTTGGCTTCCTTCGAGTTGTCGGGATTGGAGGAGAACTGCTCCATCGAACCGAGGACGTTCGGCATATAGGCGCTGGTCTGCGGGATCAGCAGATCGAAATCCCTGGCGCGATGGGCGGCGATGATTTCCGAGCCGTTGCCCTGCTGGATGTCGATCTTGATGCCGATCTGGGCAAGCGATGCCTGGATGGCGGTGGCCAGATCGATGCGCGGCGTTTGCGCGATGGTCTTCAGCGACAGCGAGAAGCCGTCCTTGAAGCCTGCCTCGCTCAGCAGCTGCTTGGACTTTTCGACGTCGAGATGCCAATCGGGGTTCGGGATGGCGTATTCGAAATTCTCCGGAACGGGTACGTTTCTGGCCCGGCCGTAAGGACCCATGATGGTCTTTTCGATGCCCTTGTAGTCGATGCCATAGGCAATGGCTTCGCGAACCTTCGGGTTGGCGAGGTATTTGTTGCCGGCATTCATCGACAGCACGTAGAAACCGCCCGTCGGAATACGCTGGATGGCAAAGCCTTTCTTGTCGCTGAACGTCGCGAGATCCGATGCGGTCAGCGCGCTGGCAATATCGATATCGCCGCGCTCAAGCATCAGCCGCTCGACCTGGCTTTCGGGAACGTGCCGGACGATGACGCGGCGCATTTTCGGCGCACCGGCCATATAATCCTTGTTGGCATCGAGGATCACCAGTTCGTTCGGGGACCAGCGATTGAGGGTGAACGGACCGGAGCCGGCCGAATGGGTTCGCATCCAGGCGTTTCCGTAGTCGTTATCGACGGCGTGGCTCTCGACCTCGACGCTGTCGACCACGCTGGTCGTCGTCGTCGTCAGCCGGTAGAGCAGCAGCTCTGCCGTCACCTGCTCGGAGAGATCGATCCGCACCGTCTGATCATCGACGGCCTTGACGAGCTTTTCGACATTGTCCTTGTCGTAACCGACGCGCTTGAGGTTAGCGGCGGCGGCCTGGTCCATCTTCAGGAGCCGCGCCAGCGAGTAAACGACATCCTTCGAGGTGACCGGGTTGCCGGAGGCGAAATTGGCTTTGCGCAGCGTAAATGTGATGCCCTTGTCGTCAACCTTCCAGCTTTCCGCCAGCTGCGGAAGAATCTTACCGTCAGCCGTGCTGGCGACCAGCCGATCGTAGAGATTCGACATGATCTCGACCGCCTTGCCTTCGGTCGCCTGCTGCGGATCCAGCGACAGAACCTGCGCCAGCGATGTGCCGACCACCAGTTGGTCCTGCGGTGTGGCGGCCTGCGAGAGCGGTGCAGCGATCGTCAGGGCGCCGATCACGGCGCCGACGAACAAGCCCTTAGAAAAATGCTTCATTGTCAGTCCTCCCTAGACTACTATAAAAGACATATTATGTCGCCCGTATGTCGTATTATGATTTATCGAAGTCTGATATGATTTGCAAGACCCGAGCGGGAGACGTGATGCAAAGGGATTGGGGGAACGGAAAATGACGACACTCGGCGGTGGCCGGCAAAGACTAGCGCAGCAGGTCATCGATCAGTTGCGGGCGCAGATCGAGACGGGGAAGCTACGGGTCGGCGACCAACTGCCGACCGAGCCGCAGCTTGAAGCGACATTCGGCGTCAGCCGCACCGTGGTGCGCGAGGCGATCGCCGATCTGAGGTCTGCAGGCTTCGTCAAGCCGATCCAGGGCAAAGGCGTCTTCGTCGCGGATCCGAAGGCGCATTCGGTCCTGTCACTGACGCCGGTGGAAATCAAAAGCATTCCGGAAACCCTGGAATTGCTGGAGTTTCGCATGGCGGCAGAGGGTGAAGCGGCGGCTATCGCCGCCTATCGCCGCACGGCCGAGCAGGAGGCGGCGATTCGCGAAGCCAACCGCAGAATGGCGCACCTGATCGAAACCGGACAGCAAACGGTGGAAGCGGACTACGCCTTCCACATGGCGATTGCCGCCGCCACGAACAACCGATTCTATGTCGATGTGCTGCGCCATTTCGGCCCCAGAGCCATCCCCCGCGGCCAGTTTCCGACACTGCCTGAGGCCAATGACCGCAGCTATCTTCAGAAGGTCTATGCCGAACATGTCGAAATCCTCGCGGCAATCGCCGATCAGGATCCCGAACGCGCCCGCCAGGCAATGCGCGCCCATATGCTGGCCAGCCAACGCCGCTACCGCATGCTCGCCGAGCAGCAATAGGGCTCGACACTCTTCAAAATTCATATTATGTCATATGACATTGTGTAATTTCGAAAGAGACTCAAATGTATCTGGGAACACAGGTCGCAGCGCGGGATGACGACGATTATCGTATCTTCGCGCAACTGGGTGTGAAGCATATCAACGCCGACCCGGCGGGAAAGCCGAGCAGCTGGACGCTCTCCGATCTCGAACGTCATCGCGACAAGGTCGAAAGCTTCGGCCTGATCCTCGACATGATCCAGTTACCCCTACCCTCGCAGCCGATCGAGAAGGCTTCCTATCCCGATATCCTGCTTGCCGGCCCCGAGCGCGACAGACAGATCGACGCCGTCTGCAAGCTGATCGAGAATGCCGCCGCCGCCGGCATTCCTGCGGTGAAGTACAATCTCAACCTGATCGGCATTCCCCGTACGCCGGATGAACCGGGACGCGGCGGATCGCTGAATGCCAGCTTCCGCTGGGACAAGACGGATCAGCAGGCCGAGCCCGGCCTTGCCGGCGTGCTTTCCGAGGACGAAAACTGGGAGCGGATCGACTATTTCCTGGAACGCGTCGTTCCTGTCGCTGCAAGCAACCGCGTCCGGCTCGCCTGCCATCCGCACGATCCCTATACGCCGCCGGGTTATCGCGGCGTCACGCGTGTGCTGGGTACGGTGGAAGGCCTGAAGAAATTCGTGCTGATGCGAGAAAACCCCTATCACGGCCTCAATTTCTGCCAGGGTTCGATCGGCGAGATGCTGGAAAATCCCGGCAAGGAAATCGACGATGTCATCCGCTGGTTCGGCCAGCGCGGCAAGATCTTCAATGTTCACTTTCGCAACATTCGCGGCGGCAAGCTGTCCTTCATGGAGACCTTCCCTGAAGAAGGCGACATGGACATGGTTCGCTCGGCCAGGATCTATAAGGAGGTGGGCTTCAAATACATGCTGATGCCCGACCATGTGCCGACCGTCAGCGGCAAGGATCCCACCGCCACCGCATTTGCCTTCTGCTACGGCTATATCGCCGCACTTCTACAAGTGCTCGAGAGCGAGTGAGCCGGTTTTCAACACGTCAAGAATAGGACTTCATGATGAACCCGATTGAATTGAAGAAGGCCGTCGGTAGTGGTCTCCTGTCGTTTCCGGTTACGCACTTCGACGATCAACTGAAATTTGACGAAGCCAAATACCGCCGTCATGTCGAGTGGCTTGCAGGTTATGACGCTGCTGCACTGTTTGCCGCTGGTGGCACCGGGGAGTTCTTCTCTCTCAATCCGGCCGAGATTCCGCAGGTGATCCGGGCCGCCAAGGCGTCGGCGGGCAAGACGCCGATCATTTCGGGAACCGGCTACGGCACGTCGCTCGCCATCGAGATCGCAGTCGCGGCCGAAAAGGCCGGCGCGGACGGACTGCTGCTGTTGCCGCCCTATCTGATGTTTGCCGAACAGGCGGGTCTCATCGCCCATGTCAAGGCAGTCTGCCAATCGGTCGGCATCGGTGTCATCGTCTATAACCGCGACAATGCCGTCCTGACCGCCGACAGCATCGCGCGCCTGGCGGAGGAATGCCCGAACCTGATCGGCTTCAAGGACGGCGTCGGCGATGTCGACAAGGTGATCGAGATCACCACCCTGCTTGGCGACCGTCTCGTCTACGTCGGCGGCATGCCGACCCATGAGGTTTATGCGCAAGCCTATTTCGCGGCAGGCGTGACGACCTATTCATCGGCCGTTTTCAACTTCGTGCCCGCGCTTGCCCAGCGCTTTTACGGCGCCTTGCGCACCGGCGATCAGGCAACAGTCGACGAGATCCTGAAGAGCTTTTTCTTCCCCTTCGTCGCCTTGCGCAACCGCAAGAAGGGATATGCCGTCTCGATCATCAAGGCCGGCCTTCGCGTCCTCGGGCAGAACCCCGGCCCCGTGCGCCCACCTCTGACGGATCTTACCCAGGAAGAGCTCGTGCTGCTGGAAAAGATCGTCCAGGCCAACGGCGTCACACGGATCGCGGCGGAATAATATATCGCGGCAGTAGGCCGCCGGGATTGCCCGGCGGCTGTCCGATTCGCACCAACTGCGGACATCGGCTCGGCTTGGGTAGACGACCGCTATGGGGCCGGAAGCGGCGCGTCTGTTATCGGGGCGAGTTCATGCATCGCGCCGGATCTACACCATCATCGATTCTGAATAGTTGTCGATTTGGCATTCATGGGCGCAAAACCAAACTGTGCCTTGAAGGCTCGGCTGAAGGCTGCTTCGGAATCATAGCCCACTTGCCTGGCGACCGACCCAACCTTGGCATCAGGCTGGCGCATCAAGCCCAAGGCGAGCGTCAGCCGCCAGCGGCTGTGGTAGGAAAGTGGCGCTTCTTTCACCAATGCTGTAAATCGCGCCGCGAAGCCGGACCGGGACAGGCCCGCCACGCGAGCCAGATCGAGCACGGTCCAGCGCCGATAAGGTTCGTCGTGGATGGCCTTGAGCGCGCGGCTGATGCGCGCATCCCCGAGCGCTCCAAGCCAGCCGACATTGCCGCCCCGCTCGATCCGCACCCAGCTACGCAGGATACTGATCACCAGCACGTCGATCAGCCGTGAAATCATGATGGACGCGCCGGGATACACCTCCTGGGCTTCCTTCATCATGAAGTAGCCAAGGCCCTCGGCCCATCCGGCGGTCTCGCCGCTGGCTTTTGGAATGTGAATGACCGACGGCAGTGCCGATACGAGCCAGGGCACGGAAGCGCTTTCGAACCGAAAGGCTCCGGCGATAAGCTTGGTCTGTTGGCCGCCTCCGCCGTGGGAGACATTGAGTTTTTCGGCGGTAACCTGCGCCGCCATCAGGGCTGCCAAGTCAGCCTCAGTTTCACACTCGCCATCGCTCAAGCCGTGTCCAAGGCCCCGCGGCAGCATGATCAGATCGCCAGTTGCCACCTGCAAGGCATGGCCCTGATCGTTCACAACCGTCAGGCCCCCTTCGAGCACGATGAAGAAATAAGCCGCCCCTGGATGAAAGCGTAGCGCCCATGGTTGGCTGAGCTCGACTGTAAAGACGATTTCGCCATGCAGGCTGACCATGGCCAAAATCTGGGAGAGCAGATCCACCCGAGAGGCGAGCATGATCGCATTTTTGGACGATGGAGCATGCATTGCGGGGCTCGGGTCATGGTGATCCATCTCGGTAAGCCCTAGTTTGGTTTTGTCTTCAAAGAGGAATTATCTGGCAGTTCAAGTGTTTCCGCGAAGGCAAGGCCATCCTGGTCTTCCTGCCGTCGTTTAGGCGACAGCATTGCAGATTATCCGAATTAAGCAATCGCGCTGATGCGCCCTATAGGAGCTCCAAATGAAATCTCTTCTTATGTCCGCCCTAATGCTGACGACCGCCATGCTTGGTGCTGCACCCGCAAGGGCCCAGCCGGCTCTCCCGGATCAAACAATTAAGAATATCGTTCTTGTCCACGGCGCCTTCGTCGACGAAACCAGTTGGGATGGCGTCGCTGCAATCCTGACCGCCAAGGGTTACAAGGTGACTGCGGTAAAGAACCCATTGACCTCGCTTGCTGACGACGTCGCTGCCACCAATGCGGTGCTGGATGCGCAAGATGGCCCGGTTGTCCTGGTGGGCCATTCCTGGGGTGGCGTGGTAATCGGCGAGGCGGGCGACAACGCCAAGGTGGCATCACTCGTCTATGTCTCGGCCTTTGCGCCCGAGAAAGGTGAAACCATCACAGCATTGGCAGCCAGCGGTCCGGCAACCCCCGGAGCGGCGGCCATTCGGCCCGACGCAAAGGGTTACTTGACCATCGATCCTGCAGTATTCCCCAGTGCAGTGGCGGGCGACCTGCCCAAGAAGATCGGTGAACATCTGGCGGCGCACCAGATGCCGATCAACCACACCGCCTTCGATGCGCCTGCTGAGGTCGCGGCATGGCACGACAAGCCAAGCTGGTACGTCCTGAGCTCCAAGGACCTCGTCCTTGATCCCCACGCCCAGGCTTTCTTTGCCGAACGGATGAAGGCCAAGGTGACGACGGTCGAGGGTAGCCACGCCTCGCTGGCCTCGCACGCCAAGGAAGTGGCTGCGGTCATAGAAGCGGCCGCAGGAGCAAAGTAGCCTTCGTCAACCGATGCTATCGCCCGCCTAGCGGTGGTCGGTAGCATCGATGTGCAACGATCCCGGTCGCAGAGCAAAGCCCCCGCCACTGCCCACACGCCATGGCCTCGGAAAGCGCAGCACCGGATAGGACTCAGCCATCACGCCCCCTCACCGCCCATGAGGCGGTATCGTGATCGGGGTGCTGGTTGTTGCTCTCCTTGATCGCCGCCGCCCAGTCGGCGCCGTTGTCTTCGGTCGCACCGGTATTTTCTATGCCCGTGATCGTATCGAACCATGCCACCATGTTCTCGGTGCAGGTATTGGCAAGCGGCGAGAAGGCGTGCGGATCGTCAAGCGAACCGATCATCAGGTTGGTGCGACCGTTTTCGAGGTGGTGGAAGAACAATGGCGTTCCGCAATTGGCGCAGAAGCCGCGCTCGACAAGCTCCGAGCTCTTCCAGACGCTTGGCTTGCCGCGTGTCCAGCTGAGCGCATCATCGGGCGCGGCGACGAGCGCCGCGAAGATGTTGCCCGAGGCTTTCTGACACATGCGGCAATGGCAGAGATGCGAATTGTCGAACATAGCGGTTGCGTGGTAGCGCACGGCACCGCACTGGCAGCCGCCACTCACCTCCATCTCGATGCGTTTCATTTTTTCTCCTCCTTCAAGAGGCGGGTTTGGGCTTAATCTCTTTTAGGTTTTCGTCACTTTCCCGCTGCCCGAAGCTGTCATGCTGCCTTAGTGGTACGTCACGACAGGATTGAACACCCTTTGCAGGAAGGGCCTGAGAGCTGCCTGCATGTGGTTCCTTGGAATTTGATGTCCACAGTCAAAGAGGTGGAGCGTCGCCAGGACTCCGGCATTGGACAGAGCTTTTGAGAAGAGTTCGGCTTGGGCAACTGGAGCACGGTCATCATGCTTTCCATGCAGCAACAGCGTCTCAGACCGAACTTCGGGCGCATAATGCAATGCAGAGCGAGCCAGAAAGGCCTCTCGCGATAGGCCCGCCTCTTTCTCGATAGCCCACCGCAAACCGTCTGAACTCTCGTGATAAGCGACTTCAAGATCGTAGACGCCGCTGGATAGAATGACTGCTCGCAGATCAGAAACCTGGGTGGCGACCATTGCCGATGCAACGGCACCACGACTGTTTCCATAGAGAACAATTCGGTCAGGATCGACGGAAGGCTGGCCCCGCAGGAAAGCGAGAGCAGCTATGATCGCTTGCTGGGTTTTGGGACCGCAGAAATCCGGAGGGCCATCTGATGCCCCAAAACCGGGCTGCGAGACTGCCGCAGCAGTGATATTCAAACCAGAACAGAAGCGAAGCAACGCGCCGCTGTCGACCGCCTCTATCCCTCCAAGCAGACGGCCACCCTGATTGCCGTGGACAAATAGGATTGCTCCTGCGGGCGTTTCGCTTGCGGCTTGAGCTTGAAAAAGCTCGACCGTGGCTCCGTCACCGCGGTCAATGAGATGTCGAGTTACTACCGGCATAATCACCATCAGGTTTTTGCGTGCCGGACAGACAATAGTGCAACTTGTGGCATTGGCAACGTCCGGTGGCGGCGGATATCGTTGAGAAACCAAATGGCTTAGCCGCTCATCCGTCCGTTTCGGTCTTTTGATCGAAATTCCGGAAGCGACAGCACAATAAAGGCCGCAGATGAATAGTGATCATTTTGATGAACGATCAACTTCCGCACTTATGAATATCATCCAAGACAAGGACGCCGGTAACGAAAATAGGTATGCTGCAACACAATCCGTTTTAAGAAGATGGCGACAAGGAGTTGATCTAAAATTCCTCATCGATCTCATTCTTTCGGAGAGTTCGCGGGACCGCCTCCGTGGTGCACAATACCTTGCGGAGTTGGGGCAGGAGGTAGAAGGTTTGAATGTCGCTGCGACAAAACTCGCCGATGACGCCCTGTCAGATTGTCGTAGGGCGTTTGTCGAATACACAGTGAATTCCGGACGCTATGATCAAACGATTTCCAACGCCTTGGCGAAATGCCTATTGGACTTGAACCTATATGTGAGGGTGGAAGTAATTAATTGGGCGGTCCATATATCCGATGAGAGATTTGAAAACTTTTCCCAATTGGTTGAAGCTGGAGCCGGTTGGCCTGAGTTTCGGTTCCCTAACCCTCTGAGTAATGATTTCTGGAATGCCTCCATTCTAAAACGCGCAGTTCGAGGGCTAGATATCATTCGTTGCATCCGCGACGGCAAGGAAATCGAGCAGATCAAGAAAGACTTTCCGGAAGAAGACAGTTTTATATTCGATGTTATTCAATTTTCGAAAACGCGCCGAGAACGGCTCGCGAAATGGCAAGACAAATCACCGCATTGATTAGCTGGAGCCATGTGTCTCGCCCGTCCTTCTAGCTCGGCTTGCGCGCAAACGGGCATCGCGCGATCTCTCGACTCCCTCTTCTCTCCTCAGGGAGAAGAGGATATGCCGCATCCTCCCCGGTTCCCGCTCGTCGCCGCGAATTGGACAGCCGTGGGACAAACCGCCCCGCCTACAGCGCCACACCAGTACCGCGGTCGAAAACGTGCACCTGATCGCTAGTGATGCTTGCCTCGAAGACGGCGCCGTACCGGGCGGGGTATTCGCCGTCGACGATGGCGGTCACCTGTTGTCCGGCGAGATCGAAGACGACATGGGTCTGGGCGCCTGTCGGTTCCACCAGCATCGTCCGGCCGGCAAGCGGCGTGCCGGCGGCAACACCTGGAATGAGATGTTCGGGGCGCAGGCCGATGGTGACCGCCTGGCCGGCCTTGACCTTGCGGTCGGGCGCGATGCGGATGGCCGTGCCGTCGCCGAGGCGGGCGGCGGGCTCACCGTTTTCGCCGTCGACCGTGCCTTCGAGCATGTTCATCGCCGGCGATCCGATGAAGGCGGCGACGAAGAGATTGGCGGGTTTCCTGTAGAGTTCGAGCGGCGTCCCCTCTTGCTCCACCCTGCCCTGATTGAGCACGACGATGCGGTCGGCAAGCGTCATCGCTTCGATCTGGTCATGGGTGACATAGATCGAGGTCGTCCTGACCTTCTGGTGCAGCGTCTTGATTTCCGAGCGCATCTGCACGCGCAGCTTGGCATCGAGGTTGGAGAGCGGCTCGTCGAACAGGAAGACGGCGGGATTCCGCACGACGGCGCGGCCCATGGCGACGCGCTGGCGCTGGCCGCCGGAAAGCTGGGCCGGCTTGCGGTCGAGGAGTTCGGCGAGATCCAGCATGCGGGCGGCTTCGGCCACCCGGGTCTCGATCTGCGGTTTGGCAACGCCGGCGAGCTTCAGATTGAAACCCATGTTTTCGGCGACCGTCATGTGCGGATAGAGCGCGTAGGATTGGAAGACCATGGCGATGTTGCGTTCGCGCGGCGTCATGGCGTTGACGACCTTGCCGCCGATGGAGATGTCGCCGTCGGTGATCTCCTCGAGGCCGGCGATCATTCTGAGCAGCGTCGATTTTCCGCAACCGGACGGGCCGACGAGGGCGACGAATTCGCCATCCTCAATATGAAGCGAAATGCCGTGGATGACGTCGACGGCGCCATAGGTCTTGCTGATATCGGTGAGTTCAACGGATGCCATAATTGCACTCCAACGGTTCGGCTCAGGACTTCACGGCGCCGGCGGTCAGACCGGCGATGATGTGTCTCTGGGCGACGAAAAAGACGATGATGGTGGGAAGGATGGTCAGCGTGATGAAGGCCAGCACCAGCTGCCATTCCGTGCCGTACTCGCCGCGATAGACCATGATGCCGAGCGGCCAGGGATATTTCGATTCCGAGTTCAGCATGATCAGCGGCAGGATGTAGCTGTTCCAGCTGCCGACGAAGGAGATGATACTGACGGTGGCGACGATCGGCCGGGAAAGCGGCAGCGAGATATGCCAGAAGAATCTGAGATAACCGCAGCCGTCGACGAAGGCCGCCTGAAACAATTCTTCCGGAAGGTTGCGGAAGTAGTTTCGAAACAGCAGGATGCTCATGCCGAGGCCGAAGGCCACCTGCGGCAGCACCACGCCCCAATAGGTATCGAGCAGGCCGAGATCGCGGATGCGGATGAACAGCGGCAGGATCGCGGTTGCCGCCGGAAACATCAGGCCGAGCAGGAAATAATTGAGCAGGAATGACGATCCGAAAAAGCGGATATGGGCAAAGGCGAAAGCCGCCATCGACGATACGATCAACGTCAGGAGGACGGTGAGCGAGGCGATCACCAGCGAATTGCCGATCTGCAGCCAGTAGCGTTCACCGAAGAGGATATCGGTGTAGTTCGCCCATTGCCACTCCGTCGGCAGGCCGAAGGGATTGGTGCGCAGGTCGCCCAGCGTCTTGAAGCCGCCGAGCGCGGTCGTCAGCAGCGGCACGAGCACGATCGCGGCAATCAGGCTCAGCGACACGTAGAGATAGACGCGTGTTGATGTGCTCATGCGGATGGAAGAGCTCATATCAGTCATGGCGCATGAATATCCTTTTGTAACCGAAGGCGAGCGTCACGCAGATGATGAAGAGCACCACGCCGACGGCGCTGCCGAGGCCGACCTGCATGCGCATGACGCCATAGGTATAGAGGAAGGTGACCATCGTCTGGGTGGAGTTGGACGGCCCGCCGCCCGTCAGCGGCATGATCATGTCGAAGAGCTGCAGCGAGCCGACGACGGCAAAGAAGATGGAAAGACGCAAGGTCGAGCCGAGCAGCGGCAGCGTGACGTAACGGAACTTCTGCCAGCCGGTGGCGCCGTCGATTTCGGCGGCCTCCAGCACGCTCTTGTCGACGGATTGCAGCCCGGCGATGAAAAGCATCATGTGGAAGCCGAAATATTTCCAGACGATCACCCCAAGCACGGCATAGATCGCCACGTCCTTGTCGGCGAGCACGTAAGGGTTGGCGAAGCCGAAGAAGTTGGAAACGGCGGCAAACAAGCCATAGTCGCCATCATAGACGAAGCGCCAGATAAGGCCCGCGGCAACGTCCGCCAGCACATAGGGCAGGAAGAAGATGAGGCGGTAGCCGACGACACCCGGAATGCGGTGCGCCAGCATGGTCGCCAGCCAGATGGCAAGCGGCACCTGGATGCAGATCGAGATCACGATGATCAGGCCGTTATTGACCAGCGCCTGGGTGAAGGCCGCATTTCGAAACAGGACCTGGAAATTGCGCAGCGCGATGAACTCGGTCGGCGTGCCGTAGCCATTCCACTTGTAGAGGCTGTACCAGGCCGCCTCGCCCATCGGCATGATGACGAAGAGGGTGAAAAGCAGCAGCGCCGGCGGCAGGAAGATCAACAGCACCGCCAGCCGGTCATGGGCGACCGAGCTCTTGCTGTTTGCGGCTTTTTTTGCCGGCCTTGCGGCACTGGTTATCGATGGGACTGAGATATTGGCCATGGGTCCTGCTTTCGCATCTCGTCGGCAGCAATGCTGGCGCTCCGAATTTTAGCGGAGCGCCAGGAAGGGTCTGCAGGCGCTGGTTATTGTTCCAGCTCGAAAGCGTCCTGGATCATCTGGGCGCCGTCCTTGGAATTCATGTGACCGGAGACGATTTCCACCGACACGTCGTTGACGACACGGCCGACCGCCGCACCGAGATCCTGGTCGAAATAATTCTGATGCCAGGTCGAACCGGCCAGCTGTTTGGCCGACTCGGCAAGCAGCGGGTTGGTGACGCCATCGCCGGCGCCGACGGCAACGGGCAGAAGCATACCTGATTTGGCCATCGCCCGCTCATTGTCCGCATTCGTCAGGAAAGCGAGGAAATCGAGCGCTTCCTTGGATGCCTTCTTGGTAACCGCCCAGCCGTTCAGACCGCCGAGCGTATCGGTCGGCTTGCCGGCACCGCCATCGACCGCCGGGAAGGCGAAACGGCCGATATTTTCGGGTGCGAGACCCTTGCCGTCGCCGGCATTCTTGCGCTGGTTGGCCTCGGTATTTTCAAAGCCGAGGATGATCGCCGCCTTGCCGTCGCCGAAAACGCCGAGCGCCTGCGGCCAGGTCGAGCCGAGATAGCCGGGCTGGAACGGTTCGAGCTTTCCGAGTTCGGCAAGATCGTCGCCGGCCTTGATGATCGCGGGATCAAGGAAACCTTCGCCCTGGCCGGTCTTTGCCGCTTCGAAGACCTTCTGTCCGCCTTCTCGCATGACGAGATAGCTCCAGTAGAAGTGGATCGGCCATTTCTCACCGCCGCCGCCGGCGATCGGCACGATGCCTGCTGCCTTGATCTTCTTCACGGTACCCAGAAAATCAGTCCAGTTCTTGATGTCCTCGGCCTTCACGCCGGCCTTGGCAAAGAGCTCCTTATTGTAGAAAAAGCTGACGAGACCGACCTTGTAGGGAATAGCCCAGGTCTTGCCTTCGAATGTCAGGCCGCTGACCGAAGCCGGGCTATAGGCGCCGCGCAATTTGCCGCCATCGGCATCCAGAGCCGGCGTCACATCCTGGAGGGCGCCGGTCTCGGACTGCTGCTTCAGGACGCCGCCGCCCCAGCTGAAAAAGAAATCCGGCACGTCGTCGGATTGCAGCAATGTCGGAAGCTTGGCCTTGAAGGCCTCGTTTTCGAGAAACTGCATCTGGATATCGACGTCGGGATGCTGGGCTTCGTATTTCTTGACGATGTCTTCCCAGGCCGCAACATATTTCGGGTCGAGCTCGAGATGCAGCCATTTGACGACTGTCGCCGCCGAAGCCGCACCTGCTCCGGCCAGCAACATGCCGGCGGCCGCGGCCATGGATGCGATACGCCTGCCGCCAAAAGCGGCGCTCTTGAACCTAAAAGTCATGATTTTTCCTCCCAGGGGTCCTGTCCTTACAATTTTTCCCCTATGCGGATTAATTCAACGGAGCTTTCGCATATTGTCAACCCAATGCCTCTATTTTTATCAAATGCGCTTGACAGGACCACTGAATTCCCTGCTATTTATTTCGTAACCCGTTAAAAATATTTGGGTTCCGCCCCAACGAAACGCTCGCCTGGCTAGTTCCCATGAAGACCGCAGATCCCGAATTAATGCGCGCGATCAATCGCTTGAACGTGCTCGATACCATCAGGCGCCATGGCCCGATCTCGCGGATAGAGATCAGCGAGCGTACCGAACTCTCCACCACGACCGTTTCGGCGATTACCGCCTCATTGCTTGACGACGGGCTGATCCTGCCGCGTCACGAAGGCGATATCCGCAATGAGGCCGTGCGCGGACGGCCACGGGTGATGCTGGAGCTCAATCCGGATGCCGCCCGCGTGGTCGGCGCCAAGATCGCCGCCAACAGGATGGTCTTCGTCGTCACCAATTTCCGCGGCGACGTGCTGTCGAAGCTCGCCTTGCCGATCCGCATCGACCGGCAGCCGATCGGCGTCATCGCCGATCTCGTCGAGGATGGCGTCCGGCGCTGCGTCGTCGATGCCGGGCTTTCGCTGGAGGATGTCGACAGCGTCTGCCTCGGATTTCCCGGCGTCATCGAGCACCGCACCGGCTATATCAGGAGCAGCCCGATCTTTCGCGACACCAATGTCGATTTCGCCGCCGAGATGTCGACGCGGCTGGCGACGCCGACCATTGTCGAAAGCGACGCCCACGCCATCACGCTTGGCCATCACTGGTTCGGGAAGGCGCGCGATCTCGAAGATATGGTGCTGATTTCGCTGGAGCAGACACTGGGGCTCGGCGTCCTGCACGGCAACAGCCTGTTTCGCGGCGCCGGCGGTCTCAGCCACAATCTCGGCGACCTGGTGCTCGGCATGGGACCGAACGGCGTCGTGCGGCTCTTCAGCCAGGCCGGCGAAAGCGCGATCCTCGGCGAACAGCAGGCCGACGGGCGTTTTGCCGAAGCAATCCGTCTCGGCCGTGGCATGAACCATGCCCAGGCGCTGATCAAGGCCGATGACGACCGGCTGATCAGTGCCGCCATCCGCGCCGGCGAAGCGGTGGGTTTGACCATTGCCAACATCGTCACCCTGTTTGCGCCGCCGCGGGTTATTCTTGTGGGGTCGAGCCTGGCGCTCGGCGAACCCTTTCTCAACAGCCTGCGCGACGCCTATACGCTCGCCATTCCGCCGTCGCTGCGCGGCGTGAGCGAACTCGTCTTCGACGATTCGACCGATGATTTCTGGGCGCAGGGTGCCGCAGCGGTGGCGCTCTACGAACTCTACGAATCGCCCTGGAGCACGACGGGGCCGGCGCTCTGACGAGCGACACAACCAAGATCAATGGCAAGACCAATGGAGGAATTCATGGACAAGGTCGGTATCGGCATCATCGGATGCGGCAATATTTCCGGCGCCTATCTCACGGCGATGGCATCCTTTCCCATCCTCGATATCCGCGGCGTCGCCGATCTCAACCGGGAGCTGGCGGAAGCAAAGGCTGCGGAATTCAATGTTCCCGTCAAGACGGTCGAGGAGCTTTTTGCCGATCACAAGGTTGAAATCATCGTCAATCTGACGATCCCGAAGGCCCATGTTGCCGTGGCATTGCAGGCGCTCGATGCCGGCAAGCACACCTATTCGGAAAAGCCGCTCGGTATTAATTTCGCGGAAGGGAAAAAATTGGCGGAAGCCGCCAAGGCGAGGAATCTCCGCATCGGCGCTGCCCCAGACACCTTCCTCGGCGGCGGCCACCAGACGGCCCGCGCCCTGATCGACAAGGGCGTCATCGGCCAGCCGGTCGGCGGCTCGGCAACCTTCATGTGCCCGGGCCATGAGCGCTGGCATCCGAACCCGGCCTTCTATTACGAGGTCGGCGGCGGGCCGATGCTCGATATGGGTCCTTATTACATCACCGATCTCGTCAATCTTCTCGGGCCGGTTTCTCAAGTTGCGGGCTTTGCAACGACGCCGCGCGCGGAACGACTGATCACCAGCGAACCGCGAAACGGCGAACGCATTCCCGTGCACGTGCCGACCCATGTCACCGGCATGATGGCCTTTGCCAACGGCGCCGTCGTCCAAATCGCCATGAGCTTCGACGTTGCCGGCCACAAGCATGTGCCGCTCGAAGTCTACGGAACCGAAGGCACGCTGATCGTTCCCGATCCCAACAAGTTTGGCGGACCGGTGGAATACCTGAAGAAGGGCGGTTCGTTCGAGGACCAGCCGGTCACATCACCCTATGCCGATGGCAACTACCGCTCGCTCGGCGTTGCCGATATGGCGCATGCGATCCGCTCCAACCGGCCGCACCGCGCCAATGGCGATCTGGCCCTGCATGTGCTCGAAGTCATGGAAGCATTCCACACCGCCGCCGCGACCGGCCGGACAGTCGCGATCACCACGGCAACGGAGCGCCCTGCTCCCTTGTCCGATTCCATCGTCGACGGACGACTGGCGAAATAAGTTTCAGGAGGAAAGACTATGCGTGAAGCACTGATCGTTTGGGGTGGCTGGAGCGGGCATGAGCCGCAGGAGTGCGCCGAAATCATCAAGACCATGCTCGAGGAGGATGGCTTCAAGGTCTATCTCGAGCACGGCACCGAGGCGCTTGCCGACCCTTCCGTCCATGATCTCAGCCTCGTCGTGCCGATCATGACGATGTCGAAGATCGAGAAGGAAGAGGTCAAGAACCTCGCGACCGCGATCGAAAGCGGCGTCGGCATCGCCGGCTATCACGGCGGCGCGGGCGATGCCTTCCGCGACTCCGTCGACTACCAGTTCATCATCGGCGGCCAGTGGGTGGCTCACCCCGGCAACATCATCGACTATACCGTCAACATCACCCGTCCCGACGATCCCCTCATGGAGGGCATCGCCGACTTTCCCTATACCTCAGAGCAATATTACATGCATGTCGACCCCTCGAACGAGGTTCTGGCGACGACCAAGTTCACCGGCGATCACGCCTACTGGATCGACGGCGTCGTCATGCCGGTCCTCTGGAAGCGGAAATACGGCAAGGGCCGGGTCTTCTATTCCTCGCTCGGCCATCAGGCCAAGGAATTCGACGTTCCCCAGATGAAGACCATCTTCCGCCGCGGCGCCAACTGGGCGGCGCGGTAAGGGCTAGACTGTCTGGTCGTACGGATGCTGCCCCTCACCCTAACCTTGCCGGGGTCGAGCCACTGGTCTCGACCCGTCCTGCGGACCCCCGTAAACGGGGAGAGGGGACGTGCCCCGCAAGGGGTTCGTGGGGAACGGAGAGGTCGCGGCTTGTTCCCTTCGCCCCGCAAGCGGGGAGAAGGTGCCGGCAGGCGGATAAGGGGCAGCAGCCCGAGGATCTCAGCCGATGATCAACGCCGTCCCGTAGAGCCCCAGCGCGAAAACCGTGTGGGCGAGAAGGTTGAAGCATCGGACCTTGTTCGGGGTCGGATGTTTGGAGGCGGCCCAGCCGATGCCGAGGCCTGGCTGCAGCAGGAACCACCCTGCCCCGACGGTGACGATGCCGAAGATCCAGGCGGGAAGAAATGTCGGGGCCGCCAGCCAGGCCGAGCCCATGATGATGGCGAAGATCACGCCATAGAGGATGCCGACGGCGTAATGGCTGATCCAGCCGAGCGCCAGTTCATGAGCATAGGGCTCGGCGTCGGCAATGTTCTCGTGAAAGACTTTGCCGCGGCGAAGGTGCCAGAACCAGCGTCCCACAGGTGCCCAGTTGGGCGCCGACTGGCCGAACTGGATGAGCAGGATCGCCCAGAGGTCCATGAGCATGGTTGCGCCGGCGCCGATCACCAGGCCGCGCCACAGAATATCGAACATTGGGAATCACCGGAAAACGTTGCGATTGCAGGTCGCTACAAGATCATCGCAGACGCGCCGGCGCAATGGCTCCGGTGAATTCAAAGGCCATATAAGGGAAGGATTCCGAGGCTAATCCGCCTGCGGTCCGCCCTCGCCCTCTGTTTCTCCCGCGCCATTGCCGATATCGCCACTGATATCCTCCGCAAACTTCCGCATGAGGCGAACGAGTTCATTGAAGTCGTGATCGTCCCAGCTCTCGAAAATGGCGCGTCCCATCCGCTCGCGGGCGACGTCGATGCGATCGGTCATTGCCTTGCCCTTCGGGCTGATGACCGCCTCGCGCACGCGGCGATCGGTAGCATTGCCGCGGCGCTCCACCAGATCGAGACTTTCGAGCTTGGCGACCTGACGGCTGACGGTGGTGTAGTCGCGCCCGGCGCGGTCGGCAAGTTCGACCACTCCAATGGGACCGAGCCGTTCGATCGTGACCAGCAGCGGAAACAGGGCGCGATCGAGCGAAATGCCCGCCTCGCGGACCATCTGCTCGTCACGCTGCGGGCGGTTCATGACGCTGACGATCTCGATCAAAGCCCCATGCAGTTCGCGCAGTTTTCCGCCTATATGTGTATTTTGCACATTCTTTGTTGACGTCATGCCGATTCTCCTATTATGTGCATAATACACACATGGAGAAACCAATGACAGAGAATTCCACAGTCGACGTGCTGATATCAGGCGCCGGGGCTGCCGGCCTGACGCTGGCGATCGAGCTGGCGCGGCGGGGCGTATCCTTCCGCCTGATCGAAAAATTGAACGACCCGTTCCGCGGTTCCCGCGGCAAGGGCATTCAGCCGCGGAGCCAGGAGGTGTTCGAGGATCTCGGCATTCTCGACCGGATCGTCGCCCAAGGCGGCACCTATCCCAGGCAGCGGGAATATCGTGACGACGGCAGCGTCAGCGAATCCGACGCCGTGGTGGGTGGGGAGCCGACGCCGGCCGAGCCCTATCATCTTCCCCTGATGGTGCCGCAGTTCCTGACCGAAGGCGCGATGCGCGAACGCCTGCTCGAACTGGGGCATCGCCCCGAATTTGGATGCGAACTCATCGGCTTCGAACAGGATGAGGCCGGCGTGACTGCGCGGCTTAAAGGCAGATCCGGTGAAGAGACCATCCGCGTGCGTTGGCTGGTCGGCGCCGATGGCGGCCGCAGCTTCGTGCGCCATGCGCTGGGTATCGGCTTTCCCGGCAAGACGCTCGGCGTGCGCGCCATGGTCGCCGATGTCCTTCTGACAGGGTTGGACCGAGACGTATGGCATCGCTTCGGCGATGGCGACATGCAGCGGCAGATCGCCATTTGCCCACTCGCGGGGACGGATCTGTTCCAGATCCAGGGACCCATCCCGCTCGAAGGCGAGGTCGACCTCTCCGCGGCAGGCTTGACCGCCCTGGTGAAGGAGCGCACCGGCCGCGACGACATCGAGGTCCAATCGGCCTCCTGGGCGTCAGCCTTCCATATGAACGCCCGGCTTGCCGATCGCTACCGGCTCGGCCGCGTGTTCCTGGTCGGCGATGCCGCCCATACGCATCCGCCGACCGGCGGACAGGGTCTGAATACCAGCGTTCAGGACGCCTATAATCTCGGATGGAAACTGGCTGCGGTCACTGCCAGCGCTCCCGACGCGCTGCTCGACAGCTATGAGGAAGAACGCCGCCCGGTCGCCGCCGCCGTGCTCGGTCTGGCGACCAATCTTCTCGACGCCATGAAGCGAGGCGATATGCGGCGCGGCCGCGATGTGCATCAACTCGATATCGGCTACCCCGCCTCCTCCTTCGCGCTGGAAAAGCCGGAGCGGAACGCCGGTCTGCTTGCGGGTGATCGTGCGCCCGATGCGCCGCTCAAAGGTGTCGCCGGCCAGCCGACGCGCCTGTTCGAACTGTTCAGGGGGCCGCACTGGACGCTGCTCGGCTACGAGGCCGAGCAAGCCGCCGTGCCGCCGCGCCCGGGCCTGCATATCCACAGGATCGGCGAGCGCGGAGATGTCATCGACGAAGGCGGGCATTTCAATGATGCCTACGGTCTGACATCGGGCGACTGGGTGCTCGTGCGTCCGGACGGCTATGTCGGCGCTATCATTGCGTCTGCTCACGCCTGGGCGCTGGAAGCCTATCTCGCAAATGTCGGCCTTGCTGCATAAGCGGCAACTCAAAGCGTCACGGCCTCGGCGCGTCTGAAGACAGGTGTGCCGTAGCCAATCGCCACGCCGAGTAGCGCGCTTTCGTTTGCTAGCCGCCGTACAAGGCCCCAAGAGAGCCTCAGAATGAGGAGCGTTGGAGGATACCGCACCATAGACCAAGCGGCATCGGATCTTTCAGAGAGCATCCCGCTCGTATCGCGGCGCCCATCCGCGGGCCATCCCGCGGCTCATCACTCTTTCCGCCAGCGCCAATTGCTGGCGGAGATGTTTGCAGTCATCGAGCAGCGAGCGTATCGCCGCCTTGGCATTGTCGTCATGCCAGGCAAGCACGGCTTCGACTTCCCAGGCTTGATCGGGCCAGGTTTGATCCGGCCAGGCTTGACCAGGTCCAGTTTGTTCGGGGCGTGCCCGATGGGGTTCCAAGGCTTTTGCCGGCTGCATCAGTTCAGCGCCAACGGCAATTGAACAGGGCGTGGCAAGGGCGGCAGCGGCCGGCTGAGTTCGACCTTTCTCTGCCAGGCGGCACGCCGCTGTTGATCCCGCTCGCGGGCTGCGCGGGATGCTTCGACAAGCGCGAGGGCGTTGGCGATCACCTGTTCCGTATGCGTCATGATCATCTCCAATGTTCCTGTTTTGTTCTAAGTTAGAACTTCGGCAGGAAAAGTCAAGCGTCGGGACGATATGGCTTGAGGATGGGTGTTGCAGGCCGGAAGCTGGCGCCGAAGCGCGGAGAGTATTCAGTCCGCCGCTTCTATGACGGCAATGCCGGCCTCCTGTGCCGCCCTGATGAAGGCGGCCCGCACGTGCTCCGGTGGGAGATCGCCGATAATCGCATCCAGGCACGACTTGACGGCCTCGAAATACTCTTCGCCGTCGTCTACCGGCCAGTCACGCAGGAGCGTGCGCGCGGCGTCCCACACAGAGTTAATAACGGCATAATGACCAAGCCCCATTGAGGCCAAGCCAACCGGTCGAAAATGTGCCGTCTGTCTCACTTTGCTACAGCTTTTCCCAATTTCGGTGGAGCTTATGGAATACGATGCAATTTGCGTGCCGTTGGCAAGCCGCCTACCGGCCGAAGCGTGGCTTTTGATCCTGGAACGGGATGATTTTAGACTAGGTCGGCCTAAAATCTGAATCCTGTTCTACATTATAGAGTTAGAGCATGACATCGTCCGAAAATCGCTCACACTTTTCGGCATCACGCTCTGGTCAATCATGGCCGTCACAGACGTGTTTCTCCATCCCTCCCGGGTCCGGCACTCGCCGCGCTTGAGAACATGGAACGCCTGAAGACCCCGACAGCTCCCCCGACCAGTCATTAAGCGACTGATTATGGTAAATATCGGGCTTTCCATCCCAAGCCTGCTGATTAAAACTCAGTCTTTCCTTTTATACTCTATAAGGATTACAGCAACTCATATGCTTTTCTGGAAGCAAGAACCTCTCTAATCATTCATTGATTGTCCCAGAGGTGGACGGAGTTTCGTCCCGGTCGTACAATGCCATCTATCCTGCACGCGGCGGATCTGGAAGGAGCGCGCGATGCCTATTTTCATGGACCGGCACTTTCTTGAAGGAACGACAGCCGCCGACGTTGCCCGGGCGCATCGCATGGATCTCGATATTCAGGAAAAGTATGGCGTCAAGTTCCTGACCTACTGGTTCGATCAGCGGCGCGGGACCGCCTTTTGCCTTGTGGATGCGCCGGATGCGGAAACCGCGCAATGCGTGCATCGCGAGGCCCATGGCTTCGTCGCCGGCGAGATCGTCGAGGTCGCCTTGTCGGCGGTCGAGGCTTTTCTTGGCCGCATTCACGATCCTGAGCCGGCGCCTGGCCAGTCGTCCAGCGACGTCGATCCCGGCCACCGGGCAATCCTCTTTACCGATATCGTCGGATCGACAGCGATGACGTCACGCCTCGGCGACCGCATTGCGACCGAAATGGTCCGAGCCCATGACGCTATCGTGCGCAGATGCCTCAGCCAGAATTCAGGCCGCGAAGTGAAACACACCGGCGACGGCATCATGGCGGCCTTCGCCGCGACAACGGCAGCCGTCGCATGCGCCATGGCGATCCAGCGGGAATTCGAGCGTTACAACGGCGGAAACACCGAGCCTATCCATATCCGCATCGGAGTGGATTGCGGCGAACCGGTCGAAGACAGCAACGACATCTTCGGCTCAACGGTGCAACTTGCCGCACGTCTCTGCGCGGCAGCCTCCAGCGACCAGATCCTCGTCTCGGAGAATATTTCTCGGGAATATGGCGCCGCCGATCTTTTCACTCACGCAACGCGCCGACGGTTCAAGGGGTTCTCGAAGCCCATGCTGATCTTCCGATGCGACTGGACCAATGCCGAGGTAAATTAAGATCTGCTGGATCCGACACCCGAATAGCCGGCTGCCTCTTGGCAGGGCTTGCCGCGGTGCTTTGTGGCCAAGAAATAGGCGGCCATCCGATCAGCAGATATCGAAACCAGAACGCGCCGCAACTGATGTGACGGCGCGCCCTGACCTGGCATGCAGACGGCCCCAACAGGCCTATAATCTCATTAAGCATTACCAATTTGATGGTTCATCAGTCCGTCGAATTTGGGGCCACCCTCGACCTTCGCAAGCACGCCAGCCATCTTCAGGAACCGCCGGAAATTCTCGCGCGCAGCGCTCAGCGGGAAACGCCCGTTGGCAGTATCTCTGCACGCCTTCAACAGCGTGTCATATGCCAAACCCCGTTTGTCCTCCGGCCACCCGTCCAGAACATCGAAGATTTCATCGAGGCACGTGACCTCATCGATGAAATGTTGACGATGAAGCAGAATCGGATCAAACCGAGTTGACGACATAGTATCCTCCCATTTATATTACTTTTTTATGGTGTAATTTTACTCAAAAACCGCAATCTATTCAAGTCGAAATCGCGTCCGCTTGACTATTAACGTCGCTAAACTACTTCCACAACGACAGAATAGCCCGACCAGGTTAGACTTACGTGAATTTAATCATCGACTGAGGCGCGACGCATCACGATTATAGATTGATTGATCAATCGTGCGAATGTTTCGGGTCAGGTGAGCGTGATCTAGCGGGCCAGAAGTTTTCGTATAGGCTCGTGTTGGCATCGTAGATTGCGACCATGACAAGCTTGTGAGGAGACGTTCAGATGAACCGATTTTTTCCATTGGTAGCGGGAGTGCTGATCGGTGTGTCCGCGTTCACGTCTTCCTGCACGTCGCCTGCAAGGCAGGATCACCAGGATTTTCAATATCAGCGGAATACATCGGTAAACCCGGCATGCGCGGATGGGTTCAGACCCAGCAATGCTCGCTCGTGCAGCTATTGAAAGGCATGGAGCCGGAAATTGGCCTTGCGCCGGAGGCGGCACGCTACAGCAATTGGCTCGGTTGGGAACTTCAAGCCCTGCCTCACCGTTAAGTGATCGGGTCACAATGGCCCGACCCTCAACAGGAGAACGGTTCCCCATGAACAATTTGATCTGGCTTGTCGGCGCTGTCGTTATCGTGCTCGCGATTTTGAGTTTCTTCGGCTTCCGCTGATTGCAGACGTGCTGATGGAATGTGGTGGCTCAACCACGCCTTCCCTGGCCCGCGGCTTGGCCGGGCTGGGCCGATATATGCACGTCGAGCGGCTTGCTGCTGAGTGCAGTTGCACTGTCTTTAGCCCACTTCCCGAGTGGCGTCGGGGCCAATCGAGACGTACCGCCATTTCTTTGACAATCCGCAGAATGACCGGTGATCAGCGCCAAAAGTAGATGATCACCCCCTCGGTCTTCCTTTACAATCAGTCGTTTCGGCCGCTCAAGGCAGACCGTAAAGGAAAATCGATGGATCGCCTTGTTGGCGCAGATGAAGCAGCTCAATCAGAGAAGCAAGGGGTAAAAGCGGATCGGCCGGAGGGCTTGGCGCGGGATGTTACAGCCATCAAGGTCGGCGACTGTCTGCTCGGTTACAAGGCCGTCCAGCGCCGTACGCGGGCCAGCCGTTGGAACCATTTCCGCGGCCGGATGCGCGAGATCGAAAAATTGATCAGGCATCGCCATGGAGATATCGTGCCGGAGGCCGATGACGCATTGATTTACGTCGAGGTGATCGCCGGCCTCGCCCTTGTCGAGTTCAAGGAAGTGTTTGTCGAGGTGGTCCTCGGCTGGGCGGCGCGATGGCTTCCCTGGGCTGGGAAAGCCGACATAGAGGACGTGATCTACGAGCGGACAAAGGTGCGCTTTTCTGATTTGTCGGCCGACGCGCTCGGCCATGCTCTGCACCTCAGCTACTTAGAACGGAGCGCCCTCAATATCCGCACCATCGATGCATTCGATGTGCCGAAGCGGAAGAGAGCAAGACTTCAAAAGGAAAAGCGGCGACAGCGGGACCGAAGCCGAAAAGAGGAGCAGCGCCGTGCCGCCGGCGCGCTTTCCAGAGCCGATTATCTCGCCAATTCTTTCAGCCAAGCACGCCCCTGGAGGCTTTCGGCATCAGCCGCCGGACCTGGGAACGCCGCGGCAAACCGATGCCGGATCCTGCGACGATATTGGATTGCGGTTCGATCTCGCTCGCCGCTTAGTCAGCGCTTTTCGGCCTTTAGCCGGGTGACCCGAACCAGCTATTCAGAGCCTCTTGCAGACCATCCTGCGTCCCGTCGTCCACCCAGGCCACATATCCATCGGGCCGGATCAACACTGCCGTCGGCGCGGAGACCAAGCCCAGCGCCGGCAGCTCCCATGCGCCGTGATATCCGGCGTCGACCAACTTGATGCGGTCCGACCACGGCGCGATGTCGAAGCTGCCGGGCGCGTTAAGGTTCAAGAACACGGGCCGCGCATCCTGGAGCAGCGTAAAGAGTTGCAGAGGACCATCAGGCGTGGTGAGATCGAGGTCAGGCATGCGGCGGCCGAGCAGCGGATGCCCGTCGCCGAGATCGTAGTGGATTGCCAATCCGGACATTTCGGCTGCGATGCGTTTGCGCGGCTCCTCCATGCCAAGCAGCTCCGTTACCACGTCACGCAGGGCTTCGGTGCGATCGTCGGTCCGCTGCAATGCCACCTGCGCCATCGTCATGCGCAACACGCGGGCAGCAACCGGATGCCGCTCGGCGTGATAGGTGTCGAGCAATGCTTCAGGCGATATCCCTTTCACCACTTGGGCCAACTTCCAACCGAGATTGACGGCATCCTGCACACCGGTATTCAGGCCTTGCCCGCCGACCGGAGAATGCACATGGGCGGCATCGCCGGCGAGGAGTACCCGGCCCTCGCGGTAGGCCGTTGCCTGCCTGGACATGTCGGTGAACCGGGAAATCCAGTTGACGCGATGGAGTCCGTAATCCGTTCCGAAGGCGGCGATGAGCGCTTCCCTGAGATCACTGAGCGTCGGTTCGGTCGTGGCGCCGGAATTGTTCTCCGGCACCATCAGGCCGATCGGACCTTCCTTGGCAAAGACGATCTTGCCGTCGTGGATTTCATACTCCTCCCTGCCGAAGGCATAGATGCCAAGGGCGGTGCGATGTATGCCCAATGGCGGCTCCTCTTCCATCTCCACTTCGGCGAGAATGTTGCCGGTCGTCGGATCCCATCCGGGAAACTCGATGCCGGCAGCCTTGCGAACCAGACTGCGGCCGCCATCGCAGCCGACGAGATAGCGCGCCCTGAGCGAGGCGCCATCGGAGAGTGCGATGGTGACGCCGCTGTCATCCTGGGCGAAACCCGTTACCTCAAGGCTGCGATAGATCGGCACCGCCAGCTCGCCGACCCAACCGGCCAGAATGCGCTCAATATGCTTCTGCCGCAGCGCCAGCCCGTAATTGTGCCGGGTCGGAAAATCGCTGATATCCAGACGCGTGACCGCAAAACCCGTGACCTGGGCTATCTGCCCTTCCGCGAGGAACCGGTCGACGATGCCGCGCTGATCGAGAACCTCGAGCGTGCGTGCATTCAGACCGCCGGCACGCGTACCGGCAAGCCCCTGGTCAGGGCGGCGCTCGACAATGGCGGTGTCGACGCCCGCCAAGGCCAGTTCGCCTGCCAGCATCAGGCCTGTCGGCCCGGCCCCTGATATCACGACTGCATGTTCCCTCATCCGCAAACTCCCCTGTTCCGACGCACTCTTCAGGATTCCAGACAGAGCTGACCCACTACTAATCGGTCCTACGCAGATGCCGATTTTCTTTGTCGCAGGTTGTTCCCCCTATAATAAGAGTTCCATACCGGTTGGAAGGACTTGCGACAGGATGTCGGGCTTGCTCTCTAAAGCCATATTCTTTGCCACTTGCTGATTTCCTGCCGTGGAGCCAAAGGCGTTTCAGCACGACCTGACCGGGTGGGCGCCGGATTTTGACAGGCATCTTCCCCGGTCATCGTCTGTTCTCGGACGGCGATCAATCAATTCCCTAGAGAGACGTATCTCACTGCGGAGTCGGAGCTTTTTGCGGAATCGTCTCGGCCGCCGGTCGCTCGGACGGATCGGCGGGATGGCCATAGATCGTGTAGGCGGCGCCTGCCAGCACCCCGAGCACGAGAAGAGCGAGCACGTACAACATCATGCCGCGGATGGCCGTCTTCGGTGTCTTGTCCATCAGGATCTCCAGGATTGCTCAGCGGTCAAATTCCATGCGCGCGTGTTTGGTTCCGACGCGGCGGTTTTTCAGGTGAAGCCAAGCACGGAACGATCAGGTCCGGATTTGGTTTAACCCACATCCTCATCGCTAGCGGAGGCCATCATGTGGGCAATCCTCACCGGAGCCGCTCTCATCATCGGCGGACTTCTTTTTCTCTTTACCTCGGCGCTTGGTCGAAGACCGAGTGACCCGCATCAAATGCCGCAAGGCGGCACCACGCTGGAACCACGGCGCCAAGGCCTCAGGTTCCTCGGCGTATCACAAAACTGGCCGGCGCTCGCCGTGATCGCACTCGGCGCCCTTCTCCTGGGTTATGGCGGATATTCATGACATCCGACGGCCCTTGACCGCCTTAACTCCTTCGGCAGCAAAAACCCGGCTTTCACCGGGTTTTTGTTGAGTCATTACCAAGTCTGGCGACCAGACCAGTCATCGATGTCGCGTTTAATACGGTCCTTTTCGATGCCATACCGCTCCTGGATCTTGCCTTCCAGTTGGTCGCGCTTGCCGGCGATCTGGTCGAGATCATCGTCGGTGAGTTTGCCCCACTGTTCCTTGACCTTGCCCTTCGCCTGCTTCCAGTTTCCTTCGATACGATTCCAATCCATGGTGGATTTCTCCTGTTGTTGATGAGGAGAAAACGGACCGCAGCGGAATTTTGTTCCTGTGTCTGAGCCAATTTCACAAACCGTCACGTGACTTGCATCGACGCACCTAAACGACCGGACAGGCCATGCGCGCAAGCGCTCGCCATCGGCTTATTTCAGTGTTTGAGCAAATCGGCACCTATTGTACCGACCATAGTGCGGAGATCATCTTTCGACCGTACCCCATGCTCGAACATGGAGATCAACTCTTGAGCTGCTTTGATTGCACTTGGGCTATCCTTGGAGCAGCAGCGCGCGGCGCACCATTCGTCATAGATGTCTTTGATCATTGTGAGGTCTTCTGGACCGAGTGCCGACTTGGAGCCATGCATACCCTGAAACATCGCAATCCTCCCAGATGCTGACGTGACACGTAACCACAACGAACTGATTTTATAACAACTTTCAGAGATTTCAATGGGGGTATGGGATCGAGCGAAGCTCAATTCCTGCGGCAAAGACGCAAGGCCCTGCCCGCGTCGAATCAACCCTCACGTGAACCAAGAAACTCGGAAACAATTCTTGAAACGATAATATATGTTGAAAATATTTATCTGAGACTAAGAAAATACTTCTCTCCGTGTTATACTGCTCTAATGGGAGAGTAACAATGTCACTCAATATATTCGTTAACCTCTACAACTTAGGCGGCCTGGACGCGCTTAACGTTTCTCTGCGGAGCCTATCGAATGAAGAAAGGCTTGGCGCATTACTCTCGCTGGAGAAGATAGGGTACGAAGTGATCTGGAATGCCCGGAGAAAGCCGGCTTCTGCATATGTGTGGAGCGGGCCGAACGAGAATTAGTTGCCAGATGGGACAAAGACCTATCACGACAATGAGGGTGAGACCTCACGACCTTGTGTCTCCTTTCACCCGAATAAAAAGCAGATGTTCCACCCTCCTATCGATCCGAAGGAAGCGAGGGCGATCATGATCCGATCCCAGATAGCCGACGCACAAACCGTGTTGAGCGACGAAGAAGTTGCCCTCTGCCAGAGAGTATTCGACCACATCAGCTCGATGCGACAAATCACAACAGACACCGAGCGCGAAGATCTGGCTCGGCGGGTTATCCATTCGTACCAGCATGGGGTGAAGGACGAGGGCGCGTTACTGCGACTGTTGATCTAATATCGCTTCTTTCCGTGAAATTTATACCGGCGCTTGCCAACTCGTTCATGACTACGAAAAGCGATGCTTCGTGAGACTCGGGCTTGCGGCAGGTGCGGATAGAATCCGGTGACACACGATGTCCAAAGAGATGATGACTTCGTCGTGAACGCCAAAAATCAAGTTAAATCAGATGGTGTGGCGTTTGATGTGCTAAAATACCCTGTAGGCGGAGATGAAACAAATCAGGGAGAAAAAACGATGGCCGACTTAGGAGACCGCAAAAAGGCGATGGAGGATCAATACTTCCAAGACGCCGAGAGGTCCATCAAGCTCAAATCTCGCATGGACAGGCTTTTGGCACAATGGATTGCAGGGCTCATTGGTCGGGATGATGTTGCGGGCTACGGCGCTGAAATCACTGATGCCCGCTTTAAAGGGGGTGGAGACGCTGGAGTTCTCTCGAAAGCTATATCGGATCTTCAAGCGGCTGGTCAGAACGTCAGCGAGCAGGACGTGGCAGCAAAGATGAGTGAATTTCTGGTCGAGGCCGCTGGACAGCCTTGAGCACGAAGCGCTCCTGCACTGCGGGCGCTTTCCATACAGTATGTAGCCGTCGGCCTCGCCAGCCGACGGTTGTTTTTACATGCCCATGTGTCATGTGCCAATCGTGTGCCGTAAAACCGCGTCATGCGCCGTAAAGTGCGTAAAAAGGCCCCAATAACTGACGCCTTTTACACATACTACAGTATTGATATTGCTGGCAAATTATGGTGAGAGCGTCGGGGTTCGAACCCGAGACCTACTGATTAAAAGTCAGTTGCTCTACCAGCTGAGCTACGCTCTCCCTCTCCGCGGGTGTGACCACCCCGGCTGGAAGTGGGCGGAACATAGGCAGGCGACCCATGCCGGTCAACCGAAAATTTTGCCTTTTGCAAACGTTCGGCACATTTCTTGCGGGCGCCAAGACAAATGTCTTGCGTGCAGAGACAGATTTCTTGGGCGCGCAAAAAGGTGATTGGCAATCGCTTGGCTGCAAAGCTAGGAACATCACGCAGATTGCAGCCGGAGAGAATGCGTGTCGATTGCCGATATTTCCCTGTGGAGCGCGCTGATTGCCGGGGCGCTTTCCTTCCTGTCGCCCTGCGTGCTTCCCCTCGTTCCGCCCTATCTCTGCTATATGGCCGGCATTTCCGTCGAGCAGTTCCGCGGCGGCGGTACGGTGGCGGTGGCGCCCGACATCAGGCGCGGCGTGTTCTTCTCGGCACTGCTCTTCACGCTCGGCTTTGCCACCGTCTTCGTGGCGCTCGGCGCCGGTGCTTCCAGCATCGGCATGGCGCTTCGCCAGCATCTCGACCTCCTGTCGAAGATCGGCGGGCTGATCATCATCGTCATGGGGTTGAACTTTCTCGGCCTCTTTCGAATCGGGGTGCTGGCGCGTGAGGCGCGCTTCCAGGGCAGCGGCAAGCCGGCGACGCTGACGGGCGCCTATATCATGGGCCTTGCCTTCGCGTTCGGCTGGACGCCCTGCATCGGCCCGGTGCTCGGCGCCATCCTCGGCGTTGCCGCCTCGCGCGAGACGGTCGGCTCCGGCGCCGGGCTGCTCGCCATCTATTCGCTCGGCCTTGCCATCCCCTTCTGGATCGCCGCCGGCTTTTCCGGCGCCTTCATGCGCTTCCTGTCGCGCTTCCGCCGCCATCTCGGCACAGTGGAAAAGGTGATGGGTCTCCTCCTCGTGCTGACCGGCCTCGCCTTCCTGTTCGGATGGGTCAGCAATGTGGCGATCTGGTTCCAGCAGACCTTTCCGATCCTGATGCAGATCGGTTAGGCCACCGGCTGGGTCAGCACTTGCAGAACATCTGGCATCCGCACGCCGACGCTGCCATAAATGGAGCTTCATCGAGGGAGGCATCGTGATGCAAAAGAATGCGCCGGACTTCAGCCTTGAGGGCAAGGTGACTTTGGTGACGGGAGCGGGCCGTGGCATCGGTCGAGCTTGCGCACTTGCCTGTGCCGCAGCAGGTTCCGATATTGTTTTGGGGGTCCGCGATGTCGCAGCGTCGGCGGGCCTGGTTGCCGAACTCGAGGGCACGGGACGAAAAGTTTTGCCTGTTGAACTGGACATTCCCAACAAGGCCCATATCGCGCAAGCCGTTGAGGCGGCGCTCGCGACGTTCGGCCGGATCGACGTCCTCGTCAACAATGTCGGCGTGGCTCCGGGCAATCTCGCGGAACTCGTCGAGGAGAAGGATCTTGACGAGATACTCGATGTCAACATCAAGGGCACCTTTCTGATGACGCAGGCAGTAGGGCGTCACATGATCAAGCGCAATGGGGGCCGGATCATCAACATCAGCTCACAGGCCGGTACCGTGGCACTGCGCGGCGAGGCAATCTATTGCATGAGCAAGGCGGCCATCAATCACCTCACGCGCTGCCTTGCAGCCGAATGGGCACGCTATAATGTCACTGTAAACACCGTATCGCCGACGTTCATTCACACCGATGGTACAGCACCTTTTTTATCCGATGCCGACAATCGTGAAGCGACGCTCGGTCACATTCCACTCGGCCGGATCGGTGAAACCGATGATGTGGTGGGTGCCGTAGTCTTCCTTGCATCACCAGCTGCGAGCCTGATCACCGGCGCGAACCTGCTGGTGGACGGTGGATGGTCCGTCGCCTGAGATCGAGGCGCCCCTGCAGTGCAAGTCCTGTCCAGACGAGAACAACGATTTGCCGGACAAGGATCTCTTCGGCGACTTGCGGACGCCGATGAGGGATCTACATTCCCTGGATGAAGACTTTCGAATCCGACGACGGCTCTCTGCAGAATTCGCTTCGTCAGGTGCTGCGAAGGCTCGATAGGGCCGACGGCAGGCAGGCGATCGCCTTTCGGCTGGTATTTGCTGCCATTGACGTCGCCATTCTCGCCTTCTTCCTGCTCGGCCCGTACCTGCGATCCGGTCCGTCCTATCTGATCATCGACTATGCGATAGCAGTGTGGATCGCCGCCGAGATGGTCGGCCGGGCGGTCGCCGCATACTCTGTGCGCGAGTGGCTTCGGCGGCCGATGACCTGGATCGACTTCGTGGTGCTGGCCACGCTGTTGCTGCCGGACCTGCTCTTCAATTTCGCTTTCCTGCGGATCATGCGGCTCTGGGCGATCGGCACCAGTCCGCTGCTCAAGGACTTGCTGCGCAAGGCCGGCTATTTATACCTTCTCGACGTCGTCCGGGCGGTGATCAATCTCCTTGTATTCCTCTTCATGGCAACCGGGTTCGTTTATACGTCCTTCTTCTACAACAGGGAGGGAAGCGAAGGATTCGTCGATGCGCTATACTTCACGGTCGCGACGGTGACGACGACGGGATTCGGAGACATCACGCTTCCGGGAACGCTGGGCAAGCTCACTTCCGTCGTGACGATGATCGTCGGCATTTCCCTATTCGTCAGGCTTGCTCAGGCTGTGGTCCGCCCTCACAAGGTGACCTATTCCTGCCACCGATGTGGCCTTCAGCGCCATGACGCCGACGCCGTTCACTGCAAGGCGTGCGGAGAGGTCTTGAACATACCGGACGAGGGATCGTGACCGTCGACCCTGGCTAGACGATACGCTAGGAATTCGCACGCAGTCGTTGTCTAAGAGGGCGCCCAAGATCGTATTGAGACAACCAATGAACGTGGAATCGTGCAAGCGAGCCACGTCTTCAGGTTGGAGCGCAGCCCTGCAGATGCTGTTGTGCCAGCTCATTGGTTTGCGCCGCCCCGGCGCACCATTTCAAATCGGGTCCGTCGACATCATTCTCTCGCGAGAGGATTATCCGCATCGTGGGCTGTTGCGAGACCGGTCGCCAGTTCATACGTTCTGTCATCCAACCTCACAGGAGCAGAAGATGCAGATCGACCTCACAGGCAAGACCGCTCTGGTTACCGGATCTACCGAAGGCATTGGATACGCAATCGCCCGCCAGCTCGCGAGGGCGGGTGCGGACGTGGTGGTCAACGGCCGGTCCGAAGAAAAGACCGCGAAGGCCGCCGACCGCCTGAAAGGCGAAGGCGCCAAGGGAAGCGTGACCGCGGTGGCAGCAGATCTCGCAACCGCTGGCGGATGTGACGCTCTTGTCGCCCAAGTTCCACATGTGGACATCCTTATCAACAATGCGGGCATCTTCCAGCCGCTAGACTTCTTCGATGCGGACGACGAGGTATGGGACCGCCACTGGCAGGTGAACGTCATGTCCGCCGTCAGGCTTTCGCGCGCATATCTTCCGGGCATGCAGAAGCTCGATTGGGGCCGCGTCATCTTCATCGCGTCAGAATCCGGCTTTAACATACCGGTCGAGATGATCCACTACGGTGTCAGCAAGACCGCGGACATCGCGGTTGCCCGCGGCCTTGCTAAACGCATGGCTGGCACGGGCGTCACCGTGAACTCCGTCCTTCCCGGCCCCACACTGTCCGAAGGTGTCGAGGCGATGCTCGCCGAGGAACGTGCGAAGACAGGGAAACCGATCGAGGAGGTGGCGGCGGACTTCGTCAAGAAGCACCGCGCCGGTTCGATCATCCAACGCGCCGCGAGCGTCGAGGAAATCGCCAATCTCGTCACCTATCTGGCCTCCCCTTTGGCGTCCGCAACGACTGGAGCTTCGATGCGCGTGGACGGAGGCCTGATCGACACGCTTTGACGGACTCCACCGACCGGCCACTGCACCGTCTTCGTCGGAAGGTGTCTTCGCGATGCGCTGCGGTGGCGGGCTATTTTGGCAGCTTTCCGAAGCGGCTTTCGCGCGCCCGCTATGGTCCGTTGGCCCGGCATGGTGCCTCCCGGCAGCGTGGAAAACGGCATCAAGTCCAGGCTCGACTGTCAAAAATGACATTTGTGCGAGCCCCGTTACAGGCTTGCCGCGTTCGCTGATCTGATCGACTCCGCCCATCAGCAAGCCGCCGACAGCAAAAAGCGGGGCCTGCACCTATGCCGTGGTATGGCTTGTCCTGTCCCTCGGCCCCACTCGTCCTTATCCCTCGACCAATCGATCGCAAACACGCCTCCATGTAGCCTCGTCGATGCCGTGTTTAAGGCGGCGGTCAGAAGGAGACGAACATGAACCTTGAGACAAAGATGAGCCTGGAAAACACCGCACACACCGGCAGACCTCGGCTCGACGAATTGGTTCCGTCGCGCTACGCGGTGCAGGTCGGCGAGATTGAGGTGCTGGTGGTCAGCGACGGAGTGCTACCGCTCCCGACCGCGATGCTGGGACACAACATCGATCCCGCCGTCCGAGCGGCCTGGCTGAAAGACATGTTCCTCCCAGCGGACGCTTTCGACTGGGCGCTGAACGTGGTCGTGGTACGTAGCGGCGACCAGACCATACTCCTCGACGCCGGGCTGGGGCTCGACCCGGACTTGCACCTGCCGCGGGCCGGGCAGTTGATCAAGCGATTGGAAGCCGCCGGCATCGATCTTGCGTCGGTGACCGACGTGGTGTTGACCCACATGCACATGGACCACATTGGCGGGCTGCTCGTCGACGGAGTGAAGGACCAGCTGCGTCCGGACCTGCGGATCCATGTGGCGGCCGCCGAGGTCAAGTTCTGGGAGGAGCCCGATTTCTCCCGGGTCTCCATGCCGCCGGGGTTCCCGGACGCGCTTCGGGCGACCGCCAAGCGGTTCGCCAAAGAGTATCGCAGCCATTTCAGGCTGTTCGATGACGAGTACGAGGTGGCGCCGGGCGTGGTCGTCCATCGCACCGGCGGCCACACCCCCGGCCACAGCGTGATCCGCGTTGCCTCCGGCGGCGACAGGCTGATGTTTGCCGGCGACGCCGTGTTCGCTGTCGGGTTTGAACATCCGGACTGGTACAACGGCTTCGAACACGACCCCGAGGAGGCGGCGCGCGTTCGGCTCCGTCTTTTGCGGGAACTGGCGGAGACCGGCGAGCAGCTGGTGGCCACTCACCTGCCGTTCCCGTCCGTCGGCCGGGTGGCGGTCGACGGCGACGCCTTTCGCTGGGTGGCGGCCTTCTGGGACTACTGATCGATTGTTGGGTTGGGATCTTAGAGCGTGTATTCAATGAGTCCACGCTCTATCGATCTGTTTTTGCACAATTCCGGACGCAAAAACCGCTACACACTTTTGCTGGAATTGCTTAAGTCAGATCCTTACCCGCCGATCATCCCCGCGCTCTGGAAGACCTCTTGGCCGATATCGTCAGCCTGCTTTTGCCGTTCTTCGGCCTGATCCTGATCGGTTACATCGCCGCCAAGGCGACGAAGCAGCCTGCCGAAGCGCTCGGCTGGCTGAACACTTTCATCATCTATGCCGCCCTGCCCGCCCTGTTCTTCAAGCTCGTCTCGCGCACGCCGATCGAAGAGCTGACGCGCGTCGATTTCATCGTCACCGACATCGCGGCGACCTATGCGGTCTTCATCCTGCTTTTCGTTATCGGCCGCGTCTTGCGTGGCAATTCGCTGGCCGATTGCACCATCCAGTCCTTTGCCGGCGCCTATGGCAATATCGGCTATATGGGGCCGGGCCTGGCGCTCTTGGCGCTCGGTGAAGGTGCGGCCGTGCCGGTGGCACTGATCATCTGCTTCGAGAACGCGCTGCATTTCATCGTGGCGCCGGCGCTGATGGCGGCAGCCGGCGACGACAAGCGTTCGAAGGGCCAACTCGCCGCCGATATCGTCCGGAAGGTCGCGCTGCATCCCTTCATCTTGTCGACGGCAGCAGGCTTTGCGGTGGCCGCCTTGCACATCGACCAGCCGCCGGCGTTTCAGCGCCTGGTCGACTATCTCGCCCAGGCGGCGGCGCCCTGCGCGCTCTTTGCCATGGGCGTGACGCTGGCGCTGCGGCCGCTGAAGCGGATCCCGGCAGAAATCTCCTATATCGTGCCGGCGAAGCTGATCCTGCATCCGATCGCGGTTTTCGTTGCACTGACGGCGGTCGGCGGTTTCGAGCCGGTCTGGATCCAGGCCGCCGTGCTGCTCGCCTCACTGCCGACGGCGACCAACGTCTTCGTCATCGGCCAGCAATATGGCGTCTGGCAGGAGCGCGCCTCGGCGACGATCCTCATCACCACGGTGTTTTCGGTGGTCACTGTTTCGCTCTGGCTGATCGTGATCCGATCAGGCCTTCTTCCGCTTCAGCTTCTCCCGTAGCGCATCCGGAATATCGCGGAAGCCGCGGCCGGGCTCGATGCCCTCGCGCATGACGATATTGCGCAGCGGCGGTATGGCCGAGAGGATATGCAGGCCGGCAGCCCGCAGCATCTGGACGGGCAGGAAATCCGAAAGCAGCGAACGGTTGAGAAGATCGACACTGGCCGTGCGCGTCATGATGTCGGCGCGGCGCCTGCGGTCGAAGCTTTCGCCGGCGTCGGCCGGTACCGGCAATTCCGCCCTGTCGCAGAGGATATCGGCAAGCGCCATGATATCGCGCAGGCTGAGGTTCAGCCCCTGCGCCCCGATCGGCGGGAAGACATGGGCGGCCTCGCCGATCAGCGCAATACGTCCCTTGCCGAAGCGATGCGCCATCATGCCGGACAGCGACCAGACCTGGACGCCCTCCTCGACGCTGACCTTGCCGAGCATGGATTGCATGCGCGCCTCGACGAGAGCGCCGAGCTCGGCAAGCGGCAATTCCATGCGGCTCGCCGCCTCGGCCGGATCCTGCACCCAGACCAGGCTGGAGCGGCTTCCCGGCAGCGGAACCTGGGTGAAAGGGCCATGTTTGGTGTGGAATTCGGTCGAGATGTTCTGGTGCGGCAGCGAATGGGCGAAATTCAGCACCATGGCCGATTGCGGATAGGACCAGTTGCGCACGCTAATGCCCGAGGTCTCGCGCAGTTTCGAGCCGCGGCCATCGGCGCCGACGGCAAAATCGGCCGACAGCGTCTCGCCGCCGGCAAGCGTGATCGAAGCGGCCTCGGCCGATATTTCGATCGATTCGGCCATATCGGTGAAGCGGGTGATATTGCCCTCGCCGGCCGCAGCTTCTTCGAGAATGCCGGTCAGCACCTTGTTGGGGAAATTGTAGCCGAAGGCATCGAGGCCGACCTCGGCCGCGCGGAAGGTGGTGGTCGGCGCGCGCAGCAGCCGATCGGTACCGTCAACGATGCGCATGCTGGTCAGAGGAGCGGCTGCGGGACGGAGCTTTTCCCAGAGCGCCAGCCGGTCGAGGAAGCGGATCGACTGATCCATCAGCGCCGTGGTGCGCCGATCCTCCTTCGGAGCGAGGGGTGCCACCAGCGCGACATTGCGACCGCCGCGGGCAAGCGCGATTGCGGCGATCATGCCGGCGAGACCGCCACCGATCACCGCCACTTCGAATCTCTTCATGCTACCGTTCCGTCAAGGTAAAACGGCTGACCAGCCGCTTATGCGGCCGGCTTCGCCTGACGGCGCCAACTATAGCCCTTGCCGGCTTCGGCGTCACGCACCGCCGGCTGATAATGATGGGGAATGGCGGGAAGACGGTTTTCGGAAAGACGCTTCAGCGCCGTGGCGTTGGTGACCGAAAAGCTGTCGATCCCGACGCGGAGCATCAGCGGCACCTGATCGATCAGCACGTCGCCGACGGCACGCAGCTCATTGGTGTAGCCGAGGCGCTGGCGCAGCAGCGAGGCATGGCTGAAGGCGCGACCGTCATTGAAAGCCGGAAAGGCGACGGCGACGATTTCGAGGCGATAGAGATAAGGCTCCAGCCTGCGCACATCGTCGGCCGGCTTGATCAGCACGCCGAGGCCGACATCGTTGCTTTCGTCGGCCCTGGCGATCAGTTCGTCGAGACCGAGCAGCGGCTTCTGCTCCTCGGTCGCCTTCACCTCGTCGGTTTCGATCACCCAGGGATCGTTTTCGACAAAACCGGTTTCTCTCCAGATCTTCGTCATCATCCCCTCCTTATGCCGCTTCGGCGGCCGAGCCGTAGAGCGCAGTCTTGAAAGGCTGCGGTCCGACACGGCGATAGGCGGCGAGGAAGTTCTCGGAATGATCGAGGCGCAGGCCGAGATAGGTGTCGACGATCGTCTCGATCGCATCCGTCACCCGGTCCGGCTCGAAGCCGCGGCCGATGATTTCGCCGATCGAGGTATGTTCGTCGCCGGAGCCGCCGAGGGTGATCTGGTAGAGTTCGGCGCCCTTCTTCTCCACACCGAGCAGGCCGATATGGCCGACATGGTGATGGCCGCAGGCATTGATGCAGCCGGAGATCTTGATCTTCAGCTCGCCGATCTCGGCCTGGCGTTCGGCATCGCCGAAGCGGCGGGAGATTTCCTGCGCCAGCGGAATCGAGCGCGCATTGGCGAGCGCGCAGTAGTCGAGCCCCGGACAGGCAATGATATCGGTGATCAGGCCGGCATTGGCTTCCGCCAGATTGATGGCGACGAGGCCGCGATAGACGGCTTCGAGATCGGCAAGCGCCACATGCGGCAGGATCAGGTTCTGCTCATGGCTGACGCGGATTTCGTCGAAGGCATATTCCTCGGCGAGATCGGCGATCGCATCCATCTGAGCATCCGAGGCATCGCCCGGAATGCCGCCGATCGGCTTCAGCGAGATCGTCACCATGCCGTAATCGGGGTTCTTGTGCGGCTGCACGTTCTGCTGGACCCAGCGGGAGAAACCGGAATCGGCCTTCTTCCAGCGTGCGAGGTTTTCCCAGCCTTCGGCGCGCTGGGGCAGATCAGGCGGCGCGAAATAGGCAGAGATCGACTGGACGTCCTTTTCCGGCAGCTTGAGCTCGGTATCCTTCAGCGCGGCGAATTCAGCCTCCACCTGGCGCGTCAGCTCCTCGGTGCCGGTTTCGTGCACGAGGATCTTGATGCGGGCCTTGTACTTGTTGTCGCGGCGGCCGTGCAGATTGTACACACGCACGATGGCCGTGGTGTAGGAGAGCAGGTCTTCCTCGGGCAGGAAGTCGCGGATCAGCTTGGCGATCATCGGCGTACGGCCCTGGCCGCCGCCGACATAGACGGCAAAGCCGATCTCGCCCTTGTCGTTTGTCTTCACGTGCAGGCCGATATCATGGACCTGGATTGCCGCGCGGTCGCGCTCGGCGCCGGTGACGGCGATCTTGAACTTGCGCGGCAGGAAGGAGAATTCCGGGTGGACCGACGACCACTGGCGCAGGATTTCAGCGTAAGGACGCGGATCGGCGATCTCATCGGCGGCAGCACCGGCGAAGTGATCGGCGGTGACGTTTCTGATGCAATTGCCCGAGGTCTGCAGGGCATGCATTTCGACGCTGGCAAGATCGGCGAGCGCATCTGGAATATCGGACAGTTTCGGCCAGTTGAACTGCAGGTTCTGGCGCGTGGTGAAGTGGCCATAGCCGCGGTCATAGGTGCGGGCGATATGAGCGAGCATGCGCAGCTGGCGCGCGCTCAGCGTGCCGTAGGGAATGGCGATGCGCAGCATGTAGGCGTGGAGCTGCAGGTAGACGCCGTTCATCAGGCGCAGCGGCTTGAACGCATCCTCGGCGAGCTCGCCGGAAAGGCGGCGCTCGACCTGATCGCGAAACTGCTCAACGCGCTCGGTAACAAAGGCATGGTCAAATTCGTCGTAACGGTACATCGTCTTCCTCAGACTGCAATGAATTCGGGATCGGCAGGAGCGTAGCCCGGGGCATATTCCATGGTCGGGCCCTGTGCGCGGATGCGCTCGCGAAGGCGAAGCGGCCAGAGAATGCCGTTGGTTTCCTGAACGTCGACGACGGCGACGTCAACGACCTCGTTGTCGGCATAGGACTTTTTGCCGATCGCCTCCAGCGCCGCAACGGCCTCGGCATGACGGGCAACGAGCGCCTCCTGCAGCGAGGTGGACCACTTGCCGTTCGCATCCAGCCAGACGGCAATGCCGTCCGTCAGCCGGTTGGCGGTCAGAACCTTGTCACCCATATTCAGCTCCTTGCAAGTTCCTCGAGCCGGGCGTTTGCGCGCACCAGGGGCTCGGACAGTTCGAAATTAGCGCCTGCGACCGCATCGCCGATGATGACCATGACGGGCCCGGTCAACTCGTCGCGGTGCTGCAGATCGGGCAGATCGGCAAGGGTGCCATGCAGCAGGCGGCGCTCAGCGCGGCTGGCATTTTCGATGACGGCGACGGTGGTCTCAGACGGAATGCCCGCCTGCATCAGCCGCTCGGCGACGGAGGCAGCAACCGTGCGGCCCATATAGACGGCGATCGTCGCGCCGGAGACGGCAAGGCTTGCCCAATCGGGAAGCACGTCGCCGGTGAGATCATGGCCTGTGGTGAAGACCAGCGAGGAGGCAACACCGCGCAGCGTCAGCGGCAGCTCGAAATCGGCAGCGGCGGCGAAAGCCGAGGTGATACCAGGCACGACCTCATAGGTGACGCCGGCAGCCCGCAATGCCGCCATCTCTTCGCCTGCCCGGCCATAGACCAGGGGATCGCCGGATTTCAGGCGCACGACGCGCTTGCCCTGGCGGCCGAGATCGACCAGCAGGTCGTTGATTTCTTCCTGGGACTTCGAGTGACAGCCCTTGCGCTTGCCGACGGAAAGCCGCTCGGCATCGCGGCGGCCCATATCGACGATCGCCTGCGGCACCAGCGCGTCATAGACGATGACGTCGGCTTCCATCATCACGCGCTGGGCGCGCAGCGTCAGCAGATCCTCGGCACCCGGACCGGCGCCGACCAGCCAGACATGTCCGGCGACCTTGTCCATCGCATGCAGCAGCCGGTCGGCGGCATGGCGGGCCTGCGGCAGGTTGCCGTTGGCGACCGCATCGGCTACGGCGCCGGAAAAGAAGCGGTGCCAGAAGACCCGGCGGGAGACGCCTCTCGGAATCAGTTGTTCGACGGCTTTGCGGTAGCTCGTCGCCAGCCCGGCAAGGCGGCCGAGCGAGGGCGAAAGAAGCTGGTCGATCTGCGCGCGGATCATCTGCGCCAGAACCGGCCCTGCCCCTTCGGTGCCGATTGCAACGGCGACGGGGGCGCGGTTGACCAGTGCCGGCGTGAAGAAATCGCAGTAATCGGGCTGATCGACGGCATTGGCCGGAATTCTGGCGGCACGCGCAGCATCGACGATGCTGCGGTCGTCGGCTTCATTGCCGGTTGCGGCGAAGACGAGCGCCGAACCCTCGACCTGTTCGGCTGCGAAGGCAGCGCGCACGGTCTCGATCCGGTTGGCGATCAGGAAGGCGTGGTAATCGGCTTCCGGCCGATCGGCATAGGCAATGATCCGCGCCTTTGTGTTCAGCAGCAGCCGCACCTTGGCGAAAGCTTCGTCGCCATTGCCGAAGACAGCCGTCTTCTGGCCTTCCACGCGAAAGAAGGCGGGAAATACCGAAAGCTGTTCAGTCTTGGAAGGCATCATCAATCCACTTCGAGGTTGCCGGAATATGCCCTTGATCGACAAGGGATTGAAGGAACAGAAATTCGAAAGCCCAAGCAAGCGGGTATTCTTTTGCTCGTGCCGTCAGTGATTTGAGAAAAGTCACCCGTGCGGCCAAAAAGCCGCATATTCCCAGCCCGCTTGCTGCAATGCAGTATAAAGCCTGTGACAAAAGACGTCCACCGGTGCTTGACGCATTTCACTCGCGCCGCCAAGGCGATAGACTGAGGAAAACTGGAGGGCCCTCATGCCTGATAAGACCATTGCCTCCCGCCTGCTTTCGGTCATGGAAGACGATATCCTGCCGCTGACGGAGCGTGGCGTTTCGCTTGGCAATAAGGTGTTCGGTGCGGCGATCTTAAGGAAATCCGATCTTTCGCTTGTCGTCGCCGAGACCAATAACGAGCTGGAGAATCCGCTCTGGCACGGCGAGGTGCATACGCTGAAGCGCTTCTATGAGCTTGGGGACAAGCCGCCGACCAAGGATCTGATCTTCCTGTCGACGCACGAACCCTGCACCATGTGCATGTCGGCGATCACTTGGGCCGGCTTCGACAATTTCTACTATTTCTTCAGCCATGAGGATTCGCGCGATGCCTTCGCCATTCCGCACGATTTGAAGATCCTGAAGGAAGTCTTCGGGCTTGAACCCGGCGGCTACCGCAGGCAAAACGCCTTCTGGAACAGCTTTGCCATCGCCGATCTGGTCGAGACCGAAGAGGCTCAGCTTAAGACCGGGCTGAAGACGCAGACTGCCCGCATCAAGGCGCGCTACGACGCGCTGTCGACCAGCTATCAGTCGTCGAAGAGCGCCAACGACATCCCCTTGAACTGAGGGCCTCTGAACTGAGGGCCTCTGAACTGAAGCCTGCTGAACCGAGGCAACATGGAACCTTCCAAAGACATTTCGCGGCTGATCGAGATCATGGCGGCGCTGCGCCATCCCGAAACCGGCTGCCCCTGGGACATCGTGCAGAACTTCGAGACGATCAAGCCCTATACGATCGAGGAGGCCTATGAGGTCTCCGACGCGATCGAGCGCGGCGATATGGACGATCTCTGCGACGAACTGGGCGATCTGCTGCTGCAGGTGGTCTTTCACGCCCGCATGGCCGAGGAGGCCGGCGAATTTTCCTTCGGCGACGTGGTCAACGCCATCACCGCCAAGATGATCCGCCGCCACCCGCATGTCTTTGCCCGCTCGGCGGCGGATACGCCGGACGCGGTGAAGAGACAATGGGACGAGATCAAACAGGCGGAGAAACGCGAGCGCACTGAACGGCGGTCACGGCGTGGCATCACCGAGGATTTCAACAGCGGGTTCCTTGGATCCGTACAGCGCAGCTTCCCGGCTTTGACGGAGGCACTGAAGCTGCAGGAACGCGCCGCCAAGGTCGGCTTCGACTGGTCAGCGCCCGAGCCGATCCTCGATAAGATCGAGGAGGAGATCGGTGAATTGCGGGCAGCCCTTCGCGAAGGCGATCAGGCAAAGGTCAGCGACGAGCTCGGCGATCTGATCTTCGCCGTCGTCAATATCGGCCGGCATGTGAAGGCGGATCCGGAACAGGCAGTGCGCGGCACCAATACGAAATTCCGGCGTCGCTTCAGTCATATAGAACAGGTTCTTGAAGCAGAAGGCGAGACGCTGGAGGCTGCGACGCTGGAGCGGATGGAGGAAATCTGGCAGGCGGCGAAGGCGATTGAAAGAGCTGTTACGTCGGGGGCTGAGTGAGCGGGACGTTGCCACACATCCCTTCTCCCCGGCGGGGAGAAGATGCCGGCAGGCAGATGAGGGGTGAGCGACGACAGGAGCGAATGCGCTGAGCGCAAGCGAAGGGCAATGAAGGGCGTGCCGCGTGGCCCCCTCATCCGACCCTTCGGGCACCGACCGGGGTCGAGCCACGGGTCTCGATCCGTCCTTCGGACCCCCGCTGGGGAAGGGAACGCCTCACCGCTCCCAATCTTCCTTTGAAGACTTCGGGCCGTTGCCGATGCGGCGCTCGAGTTCGGTCGCTTCCGTTTCCGAGAGGCGCAGATCGAGGGTGATCGTGCCGTCCTCATTGTCCTCGCGGCCGTCGACGATCGCGTGATCGTAAAGCCAGGGCAGCAGCGCCAGCTTGTCGACAGGAAGGCGGATCGTTGCCACGGTCATCACGCCGGACAGCCTGCGGCTGATCTCTTCCATCAGCGTGTCGACGCCCTCGCCGCTGACGGCGGAAACGGCCACCACGTTGCTGGCGCCGGCCGATTTCTGCACCATGGTGTCGTGCACCTCGGGCTCCAGCCGGTCGATCTTGTTCCAGACCTCGATCAGCCGTTTTTCGGCTTCGGCCTCGTCGATGCCGAGGTCGTTCAGGATGCGCATCACGTCGGAGCTCTGCGCCTGGTTGTCGGCATCGGACATGTCGCGGACATGCAGGATGAGATCGGCTTCCAGCACCTCTTCCAGCGTTGCCCGGAAGGCGGCGACGAGATGGGTCGGCAGGTCGGAGATGAAACCGACGGTGTCGGAGAGGATGACGGTGCGGCCGTGCGGCAGCTTCATGCGCCGAAGCGTCGGGTCGAGCGTGGCAAAGAGCATGTCTTCGGCCAGCACGCCGGCGCCGGTGATGCGGTTGAACAGCGTCGATTTGCCGGCATTGGTGTAACCGACCAGCGCCACGATCGGGTGCGGCACCTTGCGGCGCTTGGCGCGGTGGAGCTGGCGGGTGCGCACGACCTGCTCCAGCTCGCGTTCGAGCTTGATGATGCGGTCCTGCAGCATCCGTCGGTCGGCTTCGATCTGGGTTTCACCAGGACCGCCCATGAAGCCGCCGCCGCCGCGCTGGCGTTCAAGGTGGGTCCAGCTTCGCACCAGACGGCCCTTCTGATAGTTCAGATGGGCAAGATCGACCTGCAGCGTGCCTTCCTTGGTGGAGGCGCGGCGGCCGAAGATTTCGAGGATGAGGCCCGTCCGGTCGATGACCTTGGCGTTCCATACCTTTTCGAGGTTGCGCTGCTGTACAGGTGTCAACGGATGATCGACGATGACGAGACCGGAATCGCGCTCGTCGAGCAGCGCCTTGATCTCCTCGATCTTGCCGGTGCCGAGCAGTGTAGCCGGTCTCGGATCGTTGACCGGGACGATCTGGCCATTGACGACATCGAGGTCGATCGCCTGGGCAAGGCCCGTCGCCTCTTCGAGCCGGCTTTCCGGCGTGCGGGTCGAGGCCGATTCGCTCTGGCCGCCGCGACTGCGCGATTTCAGAACCGGCACGACGACAGTCGCGCGCATGTCGTCCCTGTGCTTGGCGGCCTCAGGGATGATCGAATCGTTCTTGGTATCGCGTGTCGAAATGACGGCTGATCCTGTTAGGACGCTGCTTCTTCGCTCTCGAACATCTGCATGGGCTGGCCCGGCATGATCGTCGAGATCGCATGCTTATACACGAGCTGCGAATGGCCGTCACGGCGAAGAAGAACACAGAAATTGTCAAAAGACGTAACAACGCCCGTGAGTTTCACGCCGTTGATCAGAAAGATTGTCAGGGAAATCTTTTGCTTGCGAACAGTATTGAGAAATAAGTCCTGAAGATTCTGAGAACGTTCCGCCATCGCGCCGCTTCTTTCTTTATTGCCGACCTGATCCGGCCGGTAGAATATCAATCAACCTCACCATGCGAAGACCGGTGGCATCCTCATTCCACCTGTCCAGCAAATCTTGGTATCAAATCGCAATCTTTTCCGCAACGTCGAAAAAGGCCTCGCGGACTTTCTGCGAAACGCTGCCCGGATGACCGTTGGCAATGGCCTGGCCGTCGACGGAAACGACCGGAAAACAAATGCTTGTGGCTGCAGTGAGGAAGACCTCGCGGGCTGCGAGCATCTCCGAAACGGAGAAGCTTCGCTCGGCGATCTTCAACCCCAGCTTGGCTCCGACATCCATCAGAGTGGTGCGGGTAATGCCGCGCAGGATCCCGTGTTCGGCCGGGCGCGTCACCAGCGTTCCGTCCGGATCGACGATCCAGACATTGGTCGCCGCCCCTTCCTTCACCATGCCGTCGCCGTCGACATAGATCGCTTCCTGGGCGCCGGCCTCCTTGGCCTGCTGGCGGGCCATGGCATTCGGCAGCAGGCCGACGGACTTGATGTCGACGCGGTCCCAGCGATTGTCGACAAGGGTGATCGCCTTGATGCCGTTGGCGTTCTTGGCCGCGATGATCCTGGCATCGGTGCTCTTGGCGGTGATGACAAGCGAGGGCGGCGTTCCCTCGGCCGGAAAGACATGATCGCGGCGGGCGACGCCGCGCGTCACCTGCATGTAGAAAAGCCCGTTGCGGACATGGTTGCGGCGCAGCGTCTCGCGAATGACCTGCGTCAGCGCCGCCCGGCCCATCGGCCAGGCGATGCGCAACTCACCAAGCGAACGGTCGAGACGGTTCAGATGGCGCGTGAGGTCGACGATATAGCCATGGCGCACCTCGCAGACCTCATAGACGCCATCGGCAAACTGGTAGCCGCGATCCTCGATATGCACGCTAGCATCGGAATGCTTGACGTAACGGCCATTCACATAGGCAATTCTCGGCATGGGAAACCTGGTCTTCCGGGAAGCAATATGGGACGCGGCGCGGCGTCGGCCGCGCCGGATACACTCAGACGCCGAGCGACTTCAGCTTGCGGTGCAGCGCCGAACGCTCCATGCCGACGAATTCCGCGGTGCGCGAGATATTGCCGCCAAAGCGGTTGATCTGGGCGATCAGATAATCCTTCTCGAACATCTCGCGGGCTTCGCGCAGCGGCAGCGTCATGATGTGATAGTCGTTCTTGGCGGACACCTTCGGCAGCATGTCGCCGAGATCGGTCGGCAGCATGTCGGCGGTGATCGGTGCATCCGGCCCGTCGGTGCGGGCAAGGATCATCAGCCGCTCTATATTGTTGCGCAGCTGGCGGATGTTGCCGGGCCAATCATGCGCCTGCAGCACCGCCATGGCGTCGTCGCCGATGCGGCGCGGGCGGATGCCGGCCTGCTCCGATATCTGACGCATCAGCTGATCGACGAGGAAGGGAATGTCCTCGCGCCGTTCGGCCAATGCCGGCACACGCACCGGCACGACGGCAAGGCGATGGTAGAGATCCTCGCGGAACCAGCCCTCGGCGATGCGGCTCTCGAGATTATAGGCGGTCGAGGAGATGATGCGGACATCGACCTTGACGCGCTTGGAGCCGCCGACGCGCTCGAACTGTTGATCGACCAGCACGCGGAGGATCTTGTTCTGCGTTTCGCGCGGCATTTCGCCGACTTCGTCGAGATAGAGGATGCCGCGATGGGCCTCCTCGAGCGCACCGATCTTGCGCGCCTGGCCGGGCGTGCCCTCGGTGCCGAACAGCGCCACTTCCATGCGTTCGGGCGTGATGTTGGCGGCATTGATCGCAACGAAGGGTCCGTTGGCGCGGGCCGACTTCTTGTGGATCATTCGCGCCACCAGCTCCTTGCCGGAGCCAGAGGCGCCGAGGATCATGATGCGGCTGTTGGTCGGCGCAACCTTCTCGATCGTCTGACGCAGCTGCGAAACGGCAACCGAGGTGCCGATCAGCTCCAGCGCATCGCCGGTGCGGCGCTTCAGATCCGAGACCTCGCGCTTCAGCTTGGAATTCTCCAGCGCGCGTTCGGCGATCAGGATCAGCCGGTCGGCCTTGAAGGGCTTCTCGATGAAATCGAAGGCGCCCCGCTTGATCGCCGAGACGGCGGTCTCGATGTTGCCATGGCCTGATATCATCACCACGGGCAATTCCGGATGGCGGGTCTTGATCTCGTCTAGCAGCGACAGGCCATCGAGCTTGCTGCCCTGCATCCAGATATCGAGGAAGATCAGCCGCGGCACGCGATCGGAAATCGCCGCCAGTGCGCTGTCGCTGTCATGGGCCGTGCGCGTCTCGTGCCCTTCGTCGGAGAGAATGCCGGAAACGATCTCGCGAATATCGTGCTCATCGTCGACGACGAGAATATCAGAGGCCATAAACGCTTTCCTTGTCATTGGCTGCGGGGGCAGCAGGCGTCGGATCCAGGCGTGGCAGATGCACGCGGATCATGGCCCCTCTTCCCCGGTCAAAATCGGCGGGCGCATCATGCAGCTCGAGCTGCCCGCCATGTTCCTCGATGATCTTCTTGACGATGGCGAGGCCGAGGCCGGTGCCCTTCTCGCGCATCGTCATATAGGGTTCCAGAATGCTGTGGCGGTTCTCTACCGGCAGGCCGCGGCCATTGTCGATCACGTCGACGGTGAAGCGGTCGCGGCTGGTATCGAGGGCTGCGCGGACGAGAACCTTGCGTTCGTCCCGCTCGTCGCTCGGAACGGCCTCGATCGATTCGACGGCATTCTTGATGAGATTTCCGAAGGCCTGGCCGAGCATGCGGCTGTCGAACAGACCCTCCAGCGGCTGGTCGCCGAAATCCTGCTCGAAGGTGACGTGATGGTTGCCCATCTCGCGCAGAAAGATCGCGTCGCGCAGGATATTGCGCAGATCGCTCGGCTCCTTGGTCGGCTTCGGCATGCGGGCAAAGGCAGAGAATTCGTCGACCATGCGGCCGATATCGCCGACCTGGCGGATGATCGTATCCGTGCACTGGTCGAAGACGGTCCGGTCACCCGGGTCGATCTGCTTGCCGTAGCGGCGCTGGATGCGCTCGGCGGAAAGCTGGATCGGCGTTAGCGGGTTCTTGATCTCATGGGCGATGCGCCTGGCCACGTCGCCCCAGGCGGTCGAGCGCTGGGCGATGACGAGATCGGTGATGTCGTCGAGCGTGATCACATAGGATTCACTCATGTCGCGCACTTCCTCGCGGGTGACCTGGACGCTCAGCGTCCTCACCGTGCCGCCGCGCACAAGGGCGATCTGCTTGCGGAAATCGCCGCGATAACGCACCGCCGCCTCGGTCAGCACGTGATCGACCTCCGGCGCGATGTCGACCAGCTGCTTTCCGAGCATTTCGTCGGCCGACAGCGACATCAGCGTCTCGGCCGAACTGTTGACGATGGCGATGCGGCGATCCTGCTCGACGCCGATAACGGCGGCGGTGACGCCCGACAGCACCGCCTCGATGAAGCGGCGGCGGTCGTCGACCTCGTCTTTGGCCTCCAGGATCTCGTCGCGCTGGGTGCGGATTTCCGAGATCATCTTGTTGAAGGTGCGCGAGAGATTGGCGACGTCGCCGTCAACGGCATGCACCGGCACGACGATATCCATATTGCCCGATGCAACGCTGTCGGCCGCCGTGATCAGCAGCCGGATCGGCCGGACGATGCGGTCGGCGACGGCGATTGCGGTCCAGATCGCCGCCAAAAGCACGATCAGCGCGAAGCCGATATAGAGCACGGCGAAGGCGACCTGCAGCGAGAAGCGGTTGGCCTCCATCGAGCGATATTCGGTGGCGTTCTCCTCCATCATGCGCATGGCGCCCATGACCTTGGGATCGACGGCGCGCACGGTATAGAGGAAGGTGCCCTGGATGGCATCGAGCTTGATGATGGCGCCGACGAGATTGGTAACGCCGGGCGGGATCAGCGTCGGCTGGCCCGCAGCCGCCTTTTCCAGCGCGTCCTGCGGAATGGCCGGCAGCGGCTTTTCGGTGGCGATGTCGGCCTGGACGATCACCGAGCCGTCGCGCTCGACGAGGAAGGCGCCGAGCAGGCCGCGGCCCCTCGCCTGGCGGGTCATCAGGTCGGCAAAGCCGGTCCTGTCGAGGCTGTAGAGCGCGCGGTTGCGCTCCAGGTCGTTGGCCATGGAGACCGTCTGCCCCTGCAGGTAGCTGGCATTCTCCATCATATAGGCCTGGCCGATATTGCGCGACGAGCTGACGATCGACTGGGTGCGCAAGGCAAACCAGCGGTCGAGGCCGGCATTCAGCGTGATACTGGCGAAGATGGCGACGAGGATCGCCGGCGTGATCGCGACGATCGAAAAGAGCACGACGATGCGGATGTGCAGGCGGGCTGCCGCACGGCCGCGGGTGCGCGCCTTCAGCAGCCTTGCCACCTCGCGGCCGATCAAGGCGAGCAGCGTCAGGACAAAGAAGGAATTGACGATCACCGAGGTGATGACGACATGCGAGGTCGGGGCGATCGGCGTCAGGCCGAGCAGCACGAAAAGCGTCGCTGTGGCGCAGAGAAGCGCGCCGCCGGCGAGCACCAGGCCGGGCACGGCAAAAAGGGCGCGGCGGTCGGTCACTGTCGTCACCGTCTCGCCCGCCGCCGCCGGCGATACCCCATCCTGCGTCATTCGGCCTCTCTTCAGACGACACCTGCCGCCCTCGCCATCCGATCGAAAACCAAGCAACGCCGGCTTAAAAAAGCCAGCGCTGCAACGACTCGATCGGGAGCGAATGTCCAAAACCCTTGCGTGACCTTTAAGCAACGCATTGTGGCGAAAATGCAACGCGTGCCGTCACATTGTCAAGCCGTGTGAGCTCGAGCCGTCACAATGGCCAGCGGCTCGTTGAAGCGGTCGGAGAGAGCTGGACCAGAGGCGACGCGAATGGGTCATCCACTCAGTAAGATTTATGGAATTGCGCAAGCTTATGGGCGTACTCATCTCAAAAGACTAGGGCGGGCACGCGGAAGGAAAGCTCGAAACTCCTGCGGGAACGAGATGCAGTATTCTCGATGATATTTCGAAATTGGTCACCTATGATGCCGAGGATAGTCGCGTCGATGAACTTATCGCTAGAGCGAGCCATGAACCTTGCAGGAAGACCGGTCCGCTTTTGGACGCAAATATTGAGGTTCCTTCGAGTCGTGAAAAGATTCTGCCTTTGGCTGCCTCGGGCGATAAGACGTAGTTCAAGCATACCGGAACACGGCTAGCGTCGGCGGATTGTTCTTGCCGCAATAGACGGCCTTGCGGTCGTCTGCCGTCAGTCATTTGGATCCATCCGATTCACTCGCGAGCACGGATGACACATCAACCAGCATCTGGCGCTTGCGCCGCGTTCCGACTCGGTCATAGATCAGCTCATGGATGAAAATCCCGACCCAATTCCGCTTGTCAACGACGCCGCTCGCGAGGCAGTGGATGCTATGCGGGGTTATTCCTATCAGATCCTGCACAGCATCGAAGCCTGGCTCGATCTCGCTGTGGGAGAAATCCTCGTCCTTGAAGGCGCCGAGGATCTTGACCGAATCTACGCCTCGGGGGCCACGGTCGAGCAGGTCAAAGACACGCCCGGGTCGGGTAGCCTAACACTTCGGAGCCCGAACGCTCTTAAAGCGATCGGCAATTTCTGGCAGCATGGCCGGCGCAATCCGTCGACCACCATCCAGTTTCGCTATCTGACGACCTCCGGCATCGGTCAGGAACGCGGCGAGACCCTGTCGGCGCTGGGCGCTCCCGGCATTGAAGTCTGGGAAGACATCAGGCGCGCGCCGAGAGCATCAGCTTCGCTGGCAAACGCGAAGGTCATTCAAGATTATCTCGCCGTTAGCGACGTGCTTCCAAGGTCGCTGCGTGAATTCCTGGCTGAAGCCGCCGTCGACATCGTCATCGCGCGCATCATCCAACCAATCGAGTGGATCACCAGCCGGCCGGGAGCGGACGCCCTTTGCCGCCGCATAGAAGCCCGCCTCATCGAACTCGGAGAACCGCGAAACATCGGTGCGGCTGCCGCCGCACGTGCGCTTGCAAGGCTCTATCTTGAAGCGTGGACAAACGCCACAGATCATGCTCGTGAGCCGCTGCGCCGGGGAGACCTAATCCGGATCCTTGAGGATGCAGGAACGACCAGAGTCCCTGACGCGCTCCTGATGGAGTTGCTGAAACAGATAACCGGAACGGCCTCGTCGCAGGCGGCTGTAACCCATCTCGATCGGGCGATCACGAAACCTCCGCGTCCACCGCTGCGGCGCTTTGGCCGCCAAGATCTCGAAGAAGGCATTGGCAAGGCGTTGCTGCGTGGCGCCGTTTACATCCACGGATCGACTGGCACAGGAAAGACCCTGCTGGCGGCAGCAGCCGTCGCCGCGTCTGAAGCTGTTGGTTGGATTGATTTGCGTGATCTGGACCGTCAGGCGGTCGTCGCCAGGCTGCATGCGGCGGTCCAGTTTGTCGATGCTCACGCCGGGCGGATGACAGTCGTGCTCGATGATTTCGACCCTGGGGACGATCCGCGTCCTATCTTGCCGGGGCTTCAACGGCTGGTGGCCTCACTCAGCACGAGTGGCGGTGGCCTATTGATCACCGGCGCGCATCGCCTGCCGCCGCGTCTTGCTTCCGCGATCAACCTTACCGAGAAGGGCATCTTTCAGGCACCGTCCTTCGAGACAGCCGAAATCACCGTTTACTTCAGATCGGCCGGTTGTCCAGCCGAGGACGCCGACAATTGGTCAAAGATCGTCCATGCCTCGACCAGCGGCCATCCCCAGCTTGTCGACGCGCGCCTTGCCGCCCTTCAACAGCAAAACTGGCCCAAGCCGTCCGTCGGGGAATGGCTGGCGCCGACCTTAGATGTGGCCGATGTCCGAACCGAAGCGAGGCGGATGGTGTCGTCGCTTCCCGAAGATCAGCGGGAGATGCTTTCCCGCGCAAGCTTGGTTATGGGGCGCATATCTCGCAAGCGGCTCCTGGCGGTTGGGGGTATTACTCCTGCTATAGTCGAATCCGGGCACACGATTGATCGGCTGACGGGTCCCTGGCTTGAAGTGACCGATACGGCCGATCTGCGCGTGTCGCCGCTTTTGCGGGGGCTGGGCGGGGAGATCCGCGGCTCCATCTGGACCGAGGATATGCATGCCAGCATCGCCTGGGCTTGGCTCGCCGAAAGGTCGCTTACGGCCGGTGATGTCTCGACGCTTCTGATGCATGCGATGCTCAGCAAGCAGATGGGGCCTCTTGTCCATATTCTACCGTCTCTGCTTGAAGCGTCAGCCGAGGTCTGGGAGCAGATCGGCGAGACCGCAGGTTTCTTCGCGATGATCGGCGTTGACGAGGGACATGACAGTCCGTTCCCAGCGGCCGTCGACACCGCCGTGTTCCGGATCCTGCAACTGCGCGTTGCTGCCGAAGTGCAGGAAGTCCAAATCCGAGCCATTGTTACGCGGGCTCTGCAGGAAATCGACAGCCGCAAGGACGTTGATCTTGCCTCCGATTTCTTCGATTTCCTGTTCCTGTGGCAGGTTATCCGCGTGGAAACCATCATGCGCAACATTGAGTTTGCCGTATCTGTCGGCCGCAGATTCAGGCGTGTGATGGAAAATGTCGGAAGAGGGCTCGCGGCTATCGACCATGATGATAGAGAGGTTTTGGAAGTCTTTCCGGACTTGTCGCCGGTCTTCGCACTGAGCCTTATGCCGTCTCTTCCGGACGTGGCTGCATTTAACGAATTCCTCGCCACCGTCGAACCCCTTGAGTTGGAGGACCGCCAATTTATCCTGCCTGGCCTATCCGGCGGCAACGATGCCGCTGCCGTTATGCTCGACAGACTCTGGCTGAGCGAAATTGCAAAGCCCGTTCCGGACTGGATCGGCCTAGCGGCCGCACTGAGGCGGGCAATGTCAATCGCTCTCAAGTCGGATCTGCCGAGGCTCGCCGACACCGCGGCCGCGCGTCTAGTGCGGGTCACCGATGAGGACCTGAAAGATCCGGCCGCGGCAATGTCTGCAGCTGACGCCGCCGCGACACAGATTGGCGATCCGGTCCGCGTGCTCGCTGCTAAGGCGAAAGTCCTTTACCGCCTGGAACGATCCTCGGAGGCTTTGAAAATATACGAGCAGATCCTGCCTGCTCTTGAGGTGTCGCCATCCTATCGCGCGGAAATCCTCCGTGATGCTGCGCTTGCGGCTGCGCAGACCAAAGCATGGCCCTTGTGCGCGCGCCGGTTCGGCGAAGCCCTGTCTCTGCTTGGAGCTCAGGATCCAGCCGAGCGACAGGTTGGCTTCGGTGTCGATTACGCCCTTACGCTCGCGCTGGCGGGGGATCAGCGCGCTGCGGTCGCGGCCTTTGGCGTGGCACTCGACCGGATCCTCGAAGACGGTCGGGAGCGACCGCCCGAGCCGTTCCTATCCGTGAGGCAACTCGGCTCCGAAGCGATAAAGCGAGTTCAGATGATCATCACAGCCATCCCCAGCCAGAAGCATGACGATCTCGAGTCACTCGTCGGTCGCGCGAGTTCGCTCGACCCGCTCCGCTGGGACGATCAACGGCCCGCCAGCGTAGCACTCCTTGCAAGACAGGTTCTGGATCTGCAACTGTCAATCGTGGATTATGATCCCGCCGCGATCGCCCATCTCGCGACATGGATAAGACAGTCCCGTGATGTCGCGGTTGTGGGAACGAACTGGGAGACGTTCACGCGGCTCGCCGTGATCACCGGAGACGTGGCGCCTGTGATCCGTGACGCAATTCGGGAAACCGCCTATTTCGTGCGCCTTCGCATCCTGTATGAGGCGGGGCAGGATCCATACGAACAGCTCGAAAATGAACCGCCGACGCCGCAGTTGAGCGAAGCCGCAGGCTTCCTAATTATCTGCCGCATCCTGGCGGTGATCGTCAGCCTGATGGCAAAGGACACCCTTCGATCACTGCCGCTGCAAGGCTGGAGGGGGGATCTGCCGGCCGATCCTAGCTATGACCAGCTCCGCAGCTTTCTGACGGACGTTGAAGACCACTTGTTCGGGCCGGACGATCCGATATCGGAGCTTTTCGGTAAGCATTCGACCTGGGAGACCCGCATTCTCAGGTCGCTCGGCGCCCTGGCGCGTCAAAGGAGCGCGGACGAGTTACTGACGGCCCAGACCGTGCTTGCCCTTGGTCTTAATCAGCCTCAACTGGTTGCCGTCATTGCCGAGCCGCTTTCGGAACTCGTGACGCAAGCCTGGGAGCGGCTCTGCAGCGTGCCCGCCTTAATGGCGATGCCCAGATTGTCCGTCCCGAATATCCGGGCCGCCGTCTCAGCAACGCCATCTGGGTGGACACGAACGAAAGCTGTTCTCCATGCGGCCTTGTCGGCAGTTTCAAGCAGAACGGCGCGGGATCTGCGCGATTTTGTTGCGGCAATCAAGGAATAATAGTGGGCTTGCGTTGGATCGGTGCCTCGCGGATCCGTGGACCTTCCCCCGCTCGATGGTCTGTTTAACTCTCTGTAGCAAGTCAAATGCGGATGCTCTTTAAGTGCGTCGTCGTCCATTACGGGAACTTGGTGACGTTTGGCATGCAAATGAGAATGCGGCTGTTTTGACTTGGTTTGGCAGTTTTTTTTGTGGACGCTTAGGATTATCGATTTAACTGTACCTACCATCGCCATGAATTTGCTGATCTTTTTGTCGGCTTCATATTTTCCGTGCGGTTGTACTTTTTGGGCTGGCTCTCAAATTTATTGCCAAATGTCCGGCGTATGGGGCGGTGGGCAAACATGACTGCCCACAGCCTTCCTTCAATCAAGCCCGTCCTCCTCGATGGTCCCTCTAGAAGCGACGTGGTCCTTCGGGCTTGTTTCCGACGATCGTGTCGATCCGCTCCAGCACGTCAGACGTCATCTTCTCTCGGTGTGAGAGAGCGGCGAGATTGTCCTGCAGCTGGCTGGCGCGCGAGGCTCCAAGAATGACGGTCGAGACGTTGCGGTTGGCGAGGCACCACAAAAGGGCAAGATGCGTGATCGACATGCCGATCTCGTCCGCGAGCTTTGCGAGCTCGCCAACTTGTTTGAGCTGGGCAAGGCCGGCATCACTGGACCACTTTTCCTTCAGCCATTCGTAGCCCGGCAGGTTCATACGGCTGTCGGCCGGCACACCGTCGTTATATTTGCCGGTCAGGACGCCCGAGGCGAGCGGTGACCAGATCGTGGTGCCAAGGCCGATCAGGTCGTAGAGCGGCAGATAGTCGGATTCGACCTTCTGGCGTTCAAAGATGTTGTACTGCGGCTGCTCCATGGTCGGCGGCGTAATGCGCAGGTCGCGAGCAACGGCGTAGGCTTCCGTCAATTGCTGCGCGGACCATTCCGACGTGCCCCAATAGAGCACCTTGCCCTGGACGACGAGATCGTGCATCGCCCGGACCGTTTCCTCGATCGGCGTGTCTATATCCGGGCGATGGCAGAAGTAAAGGTCGAGGTAGTCGACCTGAAGCCGCTTGAGCGCTGCGTGGCAGGCGTCAGTCACATGCTTGCGCGACAGGCCGCGCTGCGTCGGCTTCTGGCCTCCCCAGAAGACCTTGCTGGAGACGACGAAGCTGTCACGGCTCCAGCCAAGCCTGCTGAGCGCCTCGCCCATCACGATCTCGGACTTGCCGCTCTCGTATCCTTCGGCATTGTCGAAGAAGTTCACCCCATTGTCGTAGGCAAGCTTCATGAGGTCGACGGCGTCGCCTCCATTGACCTGCTTGCCGAACGTGACCCATGAACCGAAGGAGAACTCGCTCACTTTCAGGCCCGACTTTCCCAAACGTCGATATTCCATCATGCAACTCCCGCAAATTATGAATATGTGCCGGCTGGTCACCGGGGTCGGCGTCGCCCGATTGATCGACGACCGATTCGCGTAATTTATGGCATGCGCAACGATATGCGAGGCTCAGCCCGCAAGTTGACCAAAACACGATGTCGCAGTTCCTGCCAGCCCCGACCGTGAAGAAAAAGGGCGCTCCACGACATCAGTCGGAGCGCCCCGTGGCATGCGATCGACGACGTTTGCGGCGGAGGTCGACAGCAGCAACGGCAGAATGACGAGATTCGGAACGGATAGGCAACATGCGATTGGAACCTGCGACATTATCGCCCGCTGATTGATCACGTCGTCCACCTGTTATCCACAGCTTATCCACAGGCACGGCGACGACGATCGCAGCAACTTCAATGACATTCACCCGGCGTCACATCACTCCTCACAAATGCTTATGTGACTGTTGAATGACACCGCATCTTTGTTTGTCTGCTTGGATATAAACCGCGACTTGGCTCAGATAGGCTCACCTCTCCTCCCGACCGTGGCGGCGGACGCCGGGAGGGGTGGGCGGTGGGCAAACATGAGGGCCCGCCGCCTTCTTTTCATCGTGCCCCAGAGCAGGCTCAGGCGGTGCGGGAACTCCTGTAGACCGAAACCCCAAGTTCCCTGATCTTCTTGCGCAAGGTGTTGCGGTTGAGACCGAGAAGATCGGCCGCCTTGATCTGGTTGCCGCGCGTCGCCGTCAGTGCGGCGAGGATCAGCGGATATTCCATTTCGGTCAGCACACGATCATAGAGGCCGGGCGGCGGCAGATTGTCGCCGAAGCCTGCGAAATAGCTGCGCATGTTCTCCTCGACGGCTTGCGCGATCGTCATCGAACCGCTGCGCATCGGCCCCTTGTCGATCGGGCTGTCGGGCACGTCGGAACGCAGTTCCGCGTCGATGATCTCGCGGGTGATCACATCCTGCGGATAGAGCGCCATCAGACGGCGGATGAGATTTTCCAGCTCGCGGACGTTGCCCGGCCAGGCATAGGCCTTCATCAGTTCGAGCGCTTCCTGATCGAAGCGCTTGGAGCCGAGGCCTTCCTTTTCCGCCTGCTGGATGAAATGGCGCACCAGATCGGGGATGTCCTCGGCGCGGTCGCGCAGCGGCGGCAGGCGCAGCGGCACGACATTGAGACGGTAGTAGAGATCCTCGCGGAAGAGGCCCTGGTTGATCGCCTGCTTCAGGTCCTTGTTGGTGGCGGCAACGATGCGCACATCGGTGCGGATCGGCGTGCGGCCGCCAACGGTGGTGTATTCGCCCTGCTGCAGGACGCGTAAGAGCCGTGTCTGGGCGTCCATCGGCATGTCGCCGATTTCATCGAGGAAGAGCGTGCCGCCTTCGGCTTGCTCGAAGCGGCCGGTCGAGCGCGTCTGCGCGCCGGTGAAGGCGCCCTTCTCATGGCCGAAAAGTTCGGATTCGATCAGGTCGCGCGGGATTGCGGCCATGTTGATTGCAACGAACGGGCCGTTGCGGCGCTTGCCGTAATCATGCAGCGCGCGGGCGACGAGTTCCTTGCCGGTGCCGGATTCGCCGGTGATCATCAGCGTCAGGTCCGTCTGCATCAGCCGGGCGAGCACGCGGTAGATTTCCTGCATCGCCGCCGACCGGCCGACGAGCGGCATGCCGTCCTGCATGTCGTCTTCGAGTTTGGCGGGCTTGCGCTTCGGCTCGGCCAGCGCCCGGCCGATGATGCCGATCAGCTCGGTGAGATCGAAGGGCTTCGGCAGATAGTCGTAGGCGCCCTTCTCCGAGGCCTTGATGGCGGTCATGAAGGTGTTCTGGGCGCTCATGACGAGGACCGGCAGGTCGGGCCGCGCCTTCTTGATGCGCGGCAGCAGATCAAAGGCGTTCTCGTCGGGCATCACCACATCGGTGACGACCAGATCGCCCTCGCCTGCCGAAATCCAGCGCCAGAGGGTAGCGGCGTTGGAGGTGATGCGGACGTCATAACCGGCGCGGCTCAAAGCCTGGTTGAGCACGGTCCGGATGGCCGCATCATCATCTGCAACGAGGATCGTGGCTGTCATCGAGAAGGTCCTGTCGAGCTTGCTATAGAGGCGTCTTCAAGCGAGGCGTCCTTCGACGCCGGCATGAGAACGCGGAATGTCGTGCGGCTGTTCTGGCTGTCGCATTCGATGATGCCGCCGTGATCGCCGATGATCTTGGCGACCAGCGCCAGGCCGAGGCCGCTGCCGTTCGGCTTGGTGGTGATGAAGGGATCGAAGAGATGCGGCAACAGATCGAGGGGAACGCCGGGGCCGTTGTCATGGACGCAGAATTCCAGCGGCAGCGAGATCTTTTCGCGCGTGCCGGCGACCGAAAGACGGATGCCGGGGCGATAGGCCGTCGTCAGCATGATTTCGCCGTCCGGCCGATCGCCGACCGCTTCGGCGGCGTTTTTCACCAGATTGAGGAAGACCTGGACGAGTTGGTCGCGATTGGCATAGACGGCCGGCAGCGACGGATCGTAACTCTCGGTGACCCGAATGTTGCGGGCAAAACCCGCCTTGGCGACCGCCTTCACATGATCAAGCACGGAATGGATATTGACCGGCATGCGGTCGACAGGGCGTTCGTCGGAAAAGACTTCCATCCGGTCGACCAGCGAAACGATGCGATCGGTCTCGTCGCAGATCAGCCGGGTCAGCGCCCGATCGTCGTCGTCCGCAGATTGTTCGAGCAGCTGGGCGGCGCCGCGGATGCCGGAGAGCGGGTTCTTGATCTCGTGCGCCAGCATCGAGGCAAGGCCGGTCACCGAGCGGGCGGCGGCGCGATGCGTCAGCTGCCGGTCGATCTTGTCGGCCATCGAGCGTTCCTGAAAGACGATGACGACGGCGCCGGGCTCGCTGAGCACCGGGGCGACGTAGAGATCGACGAGCTTGTCCTGGCCGAGGCGGGGCGAACTCAGGTCGACGCGATATTCGTTGACCGGCGCCTTGCGCTCGCGCACCTGGTCGATCAGTGCGAGCAGCGGGCTGCCGAAAGGAATGAAGGTCGAGATGCGGTAACGCGCCAGATGCGAGGCGCTGGCGCCGAAGAAGGCCTCCGCTTCCCAATTGGCGAAAACGACGAAGCCAGATTCGTCGACCATGACGACGGGGTTCTGGATGGCGTTCAGCACGGCCATGGCGACGGTCCCGCCGGCGTGATCGGACGGAGATGTCATATCCTTCATCATGCCGCCTCCCGGCTGTCGACAACACTGGCCGCCAATGCATCGTAAAGGCGCGCGGCCACCTCGCGCGGGTCGCGCGAGGTAATGATCTCAGCCTTTTCAGGGCCTGACAGATCAGGCGCGAAACGCTGGAGATACCAGCCAAGGTGCTTGCGGGCGTGGCGGATCGCCACCGCTTCGCCGTAGAAATCCAGCATCATCCGGTAATGTTCGATGGCGATATCGGCGATCTCCTGCGGTAGCGGCTCGGGCGCCCCCGATATGACGCCGGCATGCCACGGCCTGCCCTGGCAGCCCCTGCCGATCATCACGGCATCGGCGCCGGAGCGGCGCAATATTTCCTGCGCATCGCCTGCGGTTTCGACATCGCCATTGGCGATCAGCGGAATGGAGATCACCTCGCGGACGGCGCGGATCGCATCCCAATCGGCGCGGCCTTCATAGAATTGCATGCGGGTACGCCCATGAATGGTCACAAGCTGGATGCCGGCCGCCTCGGCGCGGCGGGCGATATCAGGCGCGTTGATCGAATTCTCATCCCAGCCAAGGCGCATCTTCAGCGTCACCGGAATGTCGACGGCCTTGACCGTCGCCTCGATGAGGCCGAGCGCGTGATCGGGATCGCGCATCAGCGCCGAGCCGGAATAACCGCCGATCACTTTCTTTGCCGGGCAACCCATGTTGATGTCGATGATATCGGCGCCGTGATCGGCGGCGATCTTGGCCGCCTCCGCCATCCAGTGCGCCTCGCGCCCGGCAAGCTGCACCATATGCGGCCGGAAGCCCGCAGCGCTGAGCCGCGACCAGGATTCGGCCGTGTCGTTGACCAGTTCGCGGCTCGCCACCATCTCGGTGACGACGAGGCCGGCGCCGAAGCGCCAGGCAAGCTCGCGGAAGGGCATATCCGTGACGCCGGACATCGGCGCCAGCACAACGCGGTTCCGCACGGACACGGGTCCGATTTGGAAAGGCGCTGCGAGGTCCTTGGAAATCAAATGATTATCTTTCGGGCACACAATAGAACTGCATTATTTTTAGCCACTATTCCCTGGCTTGCCAAGGGGGCTCGGACGGGAATTGATATTTTTCGGGCAGATGCTGGAAAAGGCGAAAGCAAGACGTTAGAGCACTCGGGTCAATTCCGCATAATTTAGGGGATTTATGCTGCAAATGCCTTCTAAGCAACCGATATCGGCTGGAATTGTCATCGTTGCCGCCGGCCGCGGCGAGCGCGCAGGATCTTCCAAGGAAGGCCCCAAGCAGTATCGCATGATTGGCGGCAAGCCGGTTATCGTGCATACGCTTGAAAACTTCATGACATGGGAAGCGGCAACTGAGATTGTCGTCGTCATTCATCCCGATGACGAGGCGCTGTTTGCGAGAGCCTTCCGCCACATCATCTCGGCAACGCCGATCGAAACGGTGCATGGGGGTGCGACCAGGCAGCAATCCGTGCTTGCCGGCCTCAGATACCTCAAGGACAAGCAAATCAGCCATGTGCTGATCCATGATGCCGTGCGGCCGTTCTTCGACCATGCGCTTCTCGATCGCATCGCCGAGAGCCTTGGCGCCGGCGCGCAGGCGGTCCTGCCGGCGATCCCGGTCACCGATACGCTGAAACGCGCCGACAATACAGGCACCGTGCTGACGACGGTTTCACGCGAGCATCTTTACGCGGCGCAGACGCCGCAATCCTTCGCCTTCGAAACGATCCTCGAGGCGCATGAGAAGGCGGCTTCAAGCGGACGAAGCGATTTCACCGACGACGCCTCGATCGCCGAATGGCTGGGCATTCCGGTGACGATCGTCGAGGGCACGGCCGACAACGTCAAGCTGACGGTTAAAAGCGATATCGCCATGGCCGACGACAAGCTCTCGTCTTCGCTGCTTCCAGACGTGCGCACCGGCAACGGCTACGACGTGCACCAGCTCGTCGCGGGCGATGGCGTGACGCTCTGCGGCGTGTTCATTCCGCATGACCAGAAACTGAAAGGACACTCCGATGCCGACGTTGCGCTGCATGCGCTGACGGACGCGCTGCTCGCCACCTGCGGCGCCGGCGATATCGGCGATCATTTCCCACCGTCCGACCCGCAATGGAAGGGAGCGGCATCGCGGATATTCATCGAGCATGCCGCCCGGATCGTGCGCGAGCGCGGCGGCACGATCATGAATGCCGACGTCTCGCTGATTGCCGAGGCGCCGAAGGTCGGCCCACATCGCGACGCCATGCGGGCGAAACTGGCGGATTATCTCGGCATCGATATCGAGCGCTGCTCGGTCAAGGCGACGACCAACGAGACGATCGGCTTTGTCGGCCGGCGCGAAGGCATCGCGGCGATTGCCACGGCAACCGTCGTCTATCGCGGGAGGAAATGATGAGCCTTTTTCCCGACGATATCCTTTCGGCGGCGGAGACGATCATCCATGACTTCACGGCCGCAGGGCTGATGGTCTCGACCGCCGAATCCTGCACCGGCGGGTTGATCGCCGGGGCGCTGACGGAGATTTCGGGTTCGTCAGCTGTCGTCGACCGAGGCTTCGTCACCTATACGAATAGCGCAAAGATCGAGATGCTCGGCGTGCAGGCGGAAACCCTGCTGCGCTTCGGGGCGGTTTCCGAGGAAACGGCGCGGCAGATGGTACATGGCGCCCTCTTCCGCTCACGCGCCGAGATCGCCGTCGCCGTCACAGGCATTGCCGGCCCCGGCGGCGGATCGGCGGAAAAACCGGTCGGCCTCGTGCATCTCGCCGCCAAGTCGCGCGCCGGTACGCTCATCCATCGGAAAATGCTCTATGGCGATATCGGCCGCAGCGAGGTCCGGCTGGCGACGATCAGGACGGCGCTGGAGATGGTGCGCTCGCTCCTTGCTGCCTGACGCCGGTTCGCTCATCGGGCCGGCGTGTAGATCCTGTTTGCCCTGGTCTCGAAGGCTTCGGTGAACATGCGGAAGGCGCGGTCGAACATCGAGCCCATCAACGCACCCAGGATGCGGCTCTTGAACTCGTAATCGATAAAGAAATCGACGGTGCAGCCGCCAGACGGCGTCTCGGCAAAGTGCCAGCGGTTGTCGAGATATTTGAACGGGCCATCGATATATTTGACCTCGATGACGTGTTCGGCCCGGTTCAGCAGCACCTGTGTCGTGAAGGTCTCGCGGATCGCCTTGTAGCCGACCGTCATGTCGGCGACGAGCAGGATCTTGCCGTCGCGCTCCTTGCGGCTCCTGATGGCGAGCGCTTCGCAGAGCGGCAGGAATTCCGGATAGCGCTCGACATCGGCGACGAGGTCGAACATCTGCTCGGGCGTGTGCGGGACGGGACGGTGCGTTTCGAATTGCGGCATAAGCGGCAATTAATCGGGCCGGCCGAGAAGATCAAGAAGCTCGCGCATCTGGCGGCGGGATTTTAGCTGAAGAACCGGCACTTCGGGGCCGTGCTCGGCGATGCCCGCGACGAGACGCGGCGCGAATTTTTCCTCGAAAGTCCAGATGAAGCGGAGGAATTCCAAATCGATCTTCTCGATACAGCCCGGCGCCATTTCGGGGCGAGTGCGGCCGATCCATTTCGCCCACCGGCTGATTGCACCCCAGATACAGAGAAGCCGCGGCATGCGGACCCAGACGACGAGATCGGTGCGCGGCAACCGAATGTCCAAGGAAGACGAATTCGTGCCGTCCATGATCCAACGTTCTTCGAGGATCCGACTGGTGATGATATTTCTCTGCTCGACCCTGTCGCGCACCACCCAGCCGGGAAGCCAAAATACGTCGCGATCGAGCGAAATGTAGGAAAGCCCGAAGCGCTTGGCAATCTTCAGCGATAGCGTGGATTTGCCGCCGCCCGAGCAACCCATGACGAGGATGCGGCGGGCTGTGCGAATATGCTCCGAAGCCTGTTCGAGATCGGTGATCTGCTGACGCGGCGGCAAGTCTACTCTCTGATCCATCATGCAACTCCCTCGAGCCAGACGTGCGTTTCGCCGGCGCGACTCAAGCGCTAAGAGCGGCGAACCGGTTAGCTGCTTTGCGCGATTTTATGATGACGGTGGAATTTGCAAGCCCGTGATCCTGAAGTGCTACCTCGATCAGAGGTGCGGCATCGCGCTCGAAATTCCAGATATAGGCGAGCGCGTCCAACGAGAGGCGTTCGGGGCAGCCGGCAGGCAGTTCGGGACGGTTGCGCCCAAAATAACGGTATGTTCTCGAGACCGCGCCGTACAGGCATGCATATCTGGGCAGCCGAAGCCAAATGACGGCGTCTGCGCGCGGCAGGCGAAGATGGAAGGAGCTGAGGCCGGTTCCATCCATGATCCAGCGTTCTTCCGCCACCGCCTTGGCGATCAGGCTGTCGATCTCGTTGCGCGGCCTCTTTCTCCAGCCTGGTAGCCAGTAGAAGTCGCGGTCCATGGAGATGTAGTCAAGGTCGAGCGCGCGCGACAGCCGCTTTGCCAGCGTGCTTTTGCCGCTGCCGGGGCAACCGATCACCAGGATACGGTCGGCTTCGGCCAACGCCGATTTCAATCCGAAGGTGATGTTCATCGTCGGCCGCCCAAAGAAAAACCGCGGCAAAAATCGCCGCGGTTCAATCAAAAAGCAAGTACTAGATGTTACTCGGCGGCGATCAACAGCTTCTTCTCGCGCGCCGCCCGCAGCCGAGCAAAGTCGTCGCCGGCATGGTGCGAGGAGCGGGTCAGCGGGCTGGAGGCGACCATCAGGAAGCCCTTGCTGTAGGCAACGGTCTCGTAGGACTTGAACTCGTCGGGCGTGACGAAGCTTTCGACCTTATGGTGCTTGCGGGTCGGCTGCAGGTACTGGCCGATCGTCAGGAAGTCGACATCGGCGGTGCGCAGATCGTCCATCAGCTGCAGGACTTCGTTTCGCTCTTCGCCAAGGCCAACCATGATGCCCGATTTGGTGAACATGGTGGGATCGAGTTCCTTCACCCGCTGCAGCAGGCGGACGGAATGGAAGTAGCGGGCGCCGGGGCGAACCGTCAGATAATTACCAGGCACCGTTTCCATATTGTGGTTGAAGACGTCGGGCTTGGCGGCGACGACGCGTTCCAGCGCACCCGGCTTCTTCAGGAAGTCGGGCGTCAGGATCTCGATCGTCGTCATCGGCGAGGCGGCACGGATTGCCCAGATCACCTTTTCGAAATGTTCTGCGCCGCCGTCTTCCAGGTCGTCACGGTCGACCGAGGTGATGACGACGTGGCTGAGGCCCATCTCCTTGACCGCCTTGGCGACGTTCTCCGGCTCGGCCATGTCGAGCGCATTCGGCTTGCCGGTGGCGACATTGCAGAAGGCGCAGGCGCGAGTACAGATCTCGCCCATGATCATGAAGGTCGCGTGCTTCTTATCCCAGCACTCGCCGATATTCGGGCAGCCGGCCTCCTCGCAGACGGTGACGAGCTTATGCTCCTTCACGATCGCGCGCGTCTCGGCATAACCCTTGGAGGTCGGCGCCTTGACGCGAATCCAGTCCGGCTTGCGCATGACTTCCGTGTCCGGCCGATGCGCCTTCTCCGGATGCCGCACGCGCTTGGCGTCGGGATTGATCGTGTCGAGGATGGTCACCATTGCAGTTTCAGCTTTCTACCGCCCCTATGCGGCAAATCTCATTCGGATCTAGCGCCGCACCAGCCGCGCAAGGAATATCAACAAGCAGGCGCCGAGGAAACCCGTCACGAAGTAGCCGAGCCGCCCGCCGACCACCTCGAGATGAAACTGCGCGAGGATGGCGCTTGCGACGACCGAGCCGACGATGCCGAGCACGATATTCAGGAAAATCCCGTATCGCGCTTCCATCAGCTTGCCGGCGAGCCAGCCCGCAAGCCCGCCGATGATGATTGCCGAAATCCAGCCGACGCTTTCCATATCTGCCCTAACCTCTTTTGACCCTTAAGCGACCGCTCTTGCGATCAGAACCACGATAATGGCACCGACCGTCGCGTGGATGATCTGCACGACCAGCGCGTTTTCAATGCCCAGCGAAATGCCGAGCGCGCTGAACAGATAACCGCCGACGAAGGCGCCGATGATGCCGCTCAGCAGGCATCTTATCAACCCGCCGCCACCGACGACCAGGCTTGCGAGGAAGCCTGCAACCAGGCCGATCAGCAAAAACACCAGCAACGCCTGCGTCTCCATAGACATGATGATTTCCTTTCTTGTTTTCCGCCCCAGCGGAATGGCTTTCCACTCCGGGGGGGATGGCTTTGCCACCCCGGCGGGACGGCTTTGCCGCCCTGAGATAAAGGGCGGATTGGGAAATTATCAAGCGTTCAGCACGCGGCCGTAAGCATCGAGCACCGCTTCCTTCATCGATTCGGATACCGTCGGATGCGGGAAGATCGTGTGCATCAGTTCTTCCTCAGTCGTTTCGAGATTCATCGCGACGACGAAGCCCTGAATGAGTTCGGTGACTTCGGCGCCGACCATGTGGGCGCCGAGCAGCTCGCCGGTCTTCTTGTCGAAGATCACCTTCACCATGCCCTGGTCTTCGCCGAGCGCGATCGCCTTGCCGTTCGCTGCGAAGGAGAAGCGGCCGACGCGGATGTCGCGGCCCAGTTCCTTGGCTTTGGCTTCGGTGATGCCGACGGAGGCGACCTGCGGATTGCAATAGGTGCAGCCCGGCACCTTGGCCTTGTCGGTGGGATGAACGTTCGGCAGGCCGGCGATCTTTTCGACACAGACGACGCCCTCATGCTCCGCCTTGTGCGCCAGCATCGGCGGGCCGGCGACATCGCCGATCGCATAGATGCCGGCGACATTGGTCTTGCCGTAGCCATCGATGACGACGCAGCCGCGGTCGGTTTTGATGCCGAGCGCCTCGAGGCCGAGGTTTTCGATATTGCCCTGAACGCCGACGGCCGAAATCAGCCGGTCCGCGGTGATCTGCTGCACCTTACCATCGGCGGTCTCGACATGAGCGGTGACGCTGCCAGCGCCCTTCTCGACCTTCGAGACCTTGGCGCTGGTGAAGATCTTGAGGCCGCGCTTTTCAAGCTGCTTGCGGGCGATCGCCGTTATCTCGGCATCCTCGACCGGCATGATGGTCGGCATGACTTCGACGACCGTGACGTCAACGCCCATCGAGCGATAGAAGCTGGCAAATTCGATGCCGATCGCGCCCGAGCCCATGACGATCAGCGACTTCGGCAGAACATCCGGCTTCAGCGCCTCGAAATAGGTCCAGATCAGCTTGCCATCCGGCTCGATGCCGGGCAGCGCCCGCGGGCGGGCGCCGGTGGCGATGATGATATGCTTGGCGGTATAGGTGCCCTCGCCGCTCTTGACATTCTTCGGCACGGGATGCTGCGGCTCGACGACCGGCTTCGACGACTTGCCGACGACGATCTCGCCGGGCTTGGTGATCTTTGCCTCGCCCCAGATGATGTCGATCTTGTTCTTCTTCATCAGGAAGCCGACGCCGGCATTCAGACGGGCGGAGACGGCGCGCGAACGGCCGACAACGGCCTTGGCATCCGGCTTGACCGTGCCTTCGAGAACGAGGCCGTAATCCTTGAAGTGATTGGCGTGGTCGAGCACCTCGGCCGAGCGCAGCAGCGCCTTGGTCGGGATGCAGCCCCAGTTCAGGCAGATGCCGCCCATATGCTCGCGCTCGACGATCGCGGTCTTGAGGCCGAGCTGGCTGGCGCGGATGGCAGCGACATAGCCGCCGGGACCCGAACCGATGATGATGACGTCGTAGGATTCAGCCATGTGTTTCCTGCCTTTGTTACACTGCGCTGCGGGTCATGAGCACCCACGCATGTCTTTTGCTGTTTTCGAAGAGCGGCACGGCATCGGCGCGCGCAGCCTCCAGGAATCCGTTTCTTCCATAAAGCGACAAAGCCGCTTCGTTGTCGCTGGCGGTGATCAGGCTGACGGGCCGCCGATCGGCCCTTTCGATCTGATCGTCCAGCAGCCTGCGTCCGATGCCGATGCCGCGCAGGTGGCGATAGACGCCGAGACTGCCGATGAACCAGCTTCCAACCACCGTCTTCTGCAGGGCAAGCATCGGTGCGGTCGCCGGAATCGTCGCCTCGATATCGCCTATCCCCTCACCCAGCGCGTGGCCGATCGCCACACCAGCGACCTCGCCATAGGCCTCGGCAATGACCGCATCCCGCCAGCCTCCGACAGCCTCCTCCTCGCTCATCTTCAGCCGGCCCCGCTCCAGCGGCGTGTCGCTTACGCCGTTTTCCACACCGCCAAACCAGAGCCAGGAGGCAAAACCGCGCGAAGCGATATCCGCCAGAATCGCCAGCTCCGAGGCATCCCGCCGTGAGGCCTGCCGGAGGGCGATGAAGGAGGTCATGGTCAGATCCCCAGCATCATCCGCACGATCGATTCCAGCCCGCGTCCGAGCCCACGCGTATTCTCCGCATCGAGGTGAATGCCGTCGATCGGTGTGGTCTTGGCGACCGAATTGCCGTCGAAGAAGCCACAACCGAGTTCGTCGGCAAGATCACGATAAAGCGTTGCAAGTTTTGCCGATTCCTCGATGCCGCCGGGAAACGATGCGGCGAAGGGCACATTGCCCGTCGCGCGGATCGCCGGCGGCGCCACGATCAGAATCTCCGGCCCATCGAATTCGAAGGGCCAGGCATGATTGCGGATCAGCCGCACGAGCCGGCTGATGCCCTGGCATGCGGCAAAGGCCGAGCCTGCCACGACCGGCTTCATGTCATTGGTGCCGAGCAGAAGGATGACCAGGTCGAGCGGCGCATGCGTCTGCAGGATCGTCGGCAGGATGCGCGCACCGTTGCGGTCGCAATCGGCGAGATGGTCGTCGAAAGCGGTGGTGCGACCGTTCAAGCCTTCGGCGATGATACGCGCGTCACCGCCGAGCGCTGCCTGAAGCACGCTCGGCCAGCGATTCTTGTAATCATGACGGCCGATCGTCTCGGCGTCATAACCCCAGGTCAGCGAGTCACCATAGCAAAGAACGGTCTTGGTCATTTCCGCCTCGTGCCGCTATCAGACAAGCATGCCCATCGGGTTCTCGATGTAGCCCTTGAAGGCCTGGAGCAGTTCGGCGCCGAGCGCGCCATCGACGCAGCGATGGTCGGTCGAGAGCGTGACTGACATCACGGTGGCAATCGCCATTTCGCCCTTCTTGACGACAACCCGCTGTTCACCGGCGCCGACCGCGAGGATCGTCGCATGCGGCGGGTTGACGACGGCTGCGAAGTTCTTCACGCCCATCATGCCCATGTTCGAGACCGAGCTGGTGCCGCCCTGATATTCCTCGGGCTTCAGCTTGCGGTCCTTGGCCCGCTTGCCGAGATCGCGCATCTCGTTGGAGATCGTCGACAGGGTCTTTTCCTCGGCCTTGCGGATGATCGGGGTGATCAGGCCGCCGGGGATCGAGACGGCGACGCCGACATCGGCGTGCTTGTGCTTGACCATGTTGCTGTCGGTCCAGGAGACGTTGGCATCCGGAACGTCGCGCAGCGACAGCGCCATGGCCTTGATGACCATGTCGTTGACCGAGAGCTTGTAGGCCGGAGCGTTGTCCTTGCGCGGAGCCGCATCGTTCAGCTGGGCGCGCAGCGCCAGCAGCGCATCGAGCTCGCAATCGACGCTGACATAGAAATGCGGGATCGTCTGCTTGGATTCGACCAGGCGCCTGGCGATCGTCTTGCGCATGCCGTCATGCGGCACGAGCTCGTAGGAGCCAGGCTCGAAGAGCTTGAGCACAGCTTCTTCGGACGCGCCCTTCGGCGCGGCGGCCGGAGCCGGAGCCGCGGAGGCTTGCGGAGCGGAGGCAGCAGCGGCAGGGGCTGCGGCCTTGGCGCCGCCACCGGCAACGGCGGCCTCGATGTCGCTCTTGACGACGCGGCCGTGCGGGCCGGAGCCTGCGATTGCAGAAAGGTCGATACCGGCTTCCTTGGCCAGCCTGCGGGCAAGCGGCGAAGAGAAGGTGCGGTTGCCATCAGCCGAAACCGATGCGGGTGCAGCGGCGGGTGCTGGTGCTGCAGCCGGAGTGGACTGCGCCGGAGCCGGTGCAGCTTCGGCCTTCGGCGCGGCTGCACCATCTGCCTTCGGCGCTGGGGCGGCGGAACCCGCAGCGCTTGCGGCAGCAGCGACGTCCTCGCCATCGGCGGCGAGAACCGCGATCAGCGCATTGACCTTGACGCCTTCGGTGCCGGCGGCAACGACGAGCTTGGCGACCGTGCCTTCATCGACGGCTTCGACTTCCATCGTCGCCTTGTCGGTCTCGATCTCGGCGATCACATCGCCAGACTTGACCTTGTCGCCTTCCTTGACCAGCCATTTGGAAAGATTGCCTTCCTCCATGGTCGGAGAGAGGGCGGGCATCGTGATATTGATCGGCATCGAAACACCCTCCCCTTATTTGTAGCAAACAGCCTTCACCGCATCGACCACTTCGCCGACGTTCGGAAGGGCGAGCTTTTCGAGATTGGCGGCGTAAGGCATCGGAACGTCCTTGCCTGCGATCGTCAGGATCGGCGCATCGAGATAGTCGAAGGCCTGCTGCATGACGCGGGTGGCGATTTCGGTGCCGACTGACGATTGCGGATAACCTTCCTCGACGGTGACCAGACGGCCGGTCTTCTTCACCGATTCGATCACGGCCGGCAGGTCCATCGGGCGGATGGTGCGAAGGTCGATCAGCTCGACATCGATGCCGAGCTTTTCGAGTTCGGCGACAGCCTTGATCGCATAGGTCATGCCGATGCCGAAGGAGACCACGGTGACGTCCTTGCCCGGACGATGGATGCGCGCCTTGCCGATCGGCAGGACGAAATTGTCGAGCTTCGGCACATCGAAGTGCTGGCCGTAGAGAATTTCGTTTTCGAGGAAGATGACCGGGTTCGGATCGCGGATCGCAGCCTTCAGCAGGCCCTTGGCATCGGATGCCGTGTAGGGCATGACGACTTTCAGGCCGGGGATGGCGCTGTACCAGGCTGCATAATCCTGGCTGTGCTGGGCGCCGACGCGAGCCGCAGCACCATTCGGGCCGCGGAAGACGATTGGAGCGCCCATCTGGCCGCCGGACATATAGAGCGTCTTGGCGGCGGAGTTGATGATCTGGTCGATCGCCTGCATGGCGAAGTTGAAGGTCATGAACTCGACGATCGGGCGAAGGCCGGCCATGGCTGCACCGACGCCGACGCCGGCAAAGCCATGCTCGGTGATCGGCGTATCGACGACGCGGCGGGGGCCGAATTCCTGCAGCAGGCCCTGCGTGACCTTGTAGGCGCCCTGATATTCGGCGACTTCCTCGCCCATGACGAAGACGTTTTCGTCGGCGCGCATTTCCTCGGCCATGGCGTCACGAAGCGCTTCGCGCACGGTCGTCGACACCATTTCGGTGCCGGCCGGGATTTCCGGATCGTTCTGCACCTGGGCTTTCGGCTCGGCCGGAACGGGCGCGGATGCCGGAGTTGCGGCAGCCGGCTTTTCCTCCTGCGCGGCCTGCGGTGCAGCAGCCGACGCTGCTGCCGGAGCGGACGCAGACATGTCGGATGCGGATTCACCGTCCTGCAGGAGAACGGCGATCTTGGCGTTCACCTTGACGCCTTCGGTTCCGGCAGGAACCAGAAGCTTGCCGATGACGCCTTCGTCAACGGCTTCGACTTCCATCGTCGCCTTGTCGGTTTCGATTTCGGCGATCACGTCGCCTGAGGTGACCTTGTCACCTTCCTGCTTCAGCCATTTGGACAGTGTGCCTTCTTCCATGGTCGGAGAGAGGGCGGGCATGAGGATATCGATAGGCATGGGTTCCCTCCCCGATTAGAGCAGAATGTCGGTATAGAGCTCGGATACATCCGGCTCCGGATCGGCCTGGGCGAAGTCGGCGCTGTCGGCGACGATGTCGCGGACATCCTTGTCGATCGCCTTCAGATCGTCTTCGGAAGCCCAGCCCTTTTCGACGAGGCGTGCCTTCACCTGTTCGATCGGGTCATGCTCGGAGCGCATCTTCTGCACTTCGTCCTTGGAGCGATACTTCGCCGGGTCGGACATGGAGTGACCGCGATAACGATAGGTCAGCATTTCGAGAATGATCGGGCCCTTGCCGGAACGGCAATGCTCGAGCGCCTCGTCGGCCGCCGCCTTGACGGCGCGGACGTCCATGCCATCGACCTGAATGCCGGGGATTCCGAAGCCGGATCCGCGCAGCGAATAGTTCGACTGCGCGGTGGCGCGGGCGGTCGAGGTGCCCATGGCGTAACGGTTGTTCTCGACGATATAGACGATCGGCAGCTTCCAGAGAGCAGCCATGTTGAAGCTCTCGTAGACCTGGCCCTGGTTGGCAGCGCCGTCGCCGAAATAGGCGATGGAGACGCTGTCATTGCCGCGGTAGCGGTTTGCAAAGGCAAGGCCCGTTCCGAGCGAGACCTGGGCGCCGACGATGCCGTGACCGCCGTAAAAATGCTTCTCTTTCGAGAACATGTGCATCGAGCCGCCCTTGCCATGGGAATAGCCGCTGCGACGCCCGGTCAGTTCCGCCATGACGCCGCGGGCTTCCATGCCGGTTGCCAGCATATGGCCGTGGTCGCGATAGGCGGTGATGACCTGGTCGCCATCCTTCTGCGCCATCTGCATGCCGACGACGACAGCTTCCTGACCAATGTAGAGGTGACAAAAGCCGCCGATGAAGCCCATGCCGTAAAGCTGACCGGCCTTCTCCTCGAAGCGGCGGATCAGCAGCATCTCGCGATAGGCCTTCAGCTCTTCATTGCGATCGAAGTCGGCTACCGGGCCTCCATTCGATGCTTTGGCTGCCGGTTTTGCTGCAGTTTTGCGGCTGGAAACGGTCGCGGTCTTTCGCGGCGCCATTCAACCCTCCCTATGGGTTTGTCGTTTCTTGGTGGCGCGTACCATAGGGAAGAAATATGACCACAGCAATGCCATAATTGCATGGCTCGTATTCGGTGCTAAATTATTGGAAAAGCAATGAAAATTCCAATTAACCTGTTTCCGGTTAATTGGAATAATGGTTGAATACGACGATCTCGTCGGCGCGCGACATGTTGAGCTGATAACGCGCTTTTTCGTCCAACATATCCTTGTCGAGCGAGCCATCACTCAAAAGCGCGACCTGGTTTTCCAGATGTTCGCGCTTCGTCTTCAAGACCGCAAGCTCTTTTTCACGGGCCACACGCTGACGCTCGAACGTCTCCGTCGCGCGCAGGCCGTAATCGCCATGGATGCAATGATAACCGAAATAGGAGAGGAAGGCGACCGTCATGGCCGGAATGACGAAGCGACCGATCTTTCTCTTCTTATGATGCTTTGTCCACATACACGCATGCTCTTGAACGCATTACCAATTCATTCAATCTAGCGCGCAGAGATTAACCGTTCGTTGACTCTAAAAAACGGGCAACAAAAAACCCGCGCCGGGAAGGCGCGGGTCGAGCCGTTGAAAATCAGATCCGATCAGCCGCGAATGATCGAGCGGCCGGCATACTGGGCCTGGGGGCCGAGGCCTTCTTCGATGCGGATCAGCTGGTTGTATTTGGCAAGACGGTCGGAACGCGACAGCGAGCCGGTCTTGATCTGGCCGCAGTTGGTGGCGACAGCGAGATCGGCGATGGTCGAATCTTCGGTCTCGCCGGAGCGGTGAGACATGACGGCGGTATAGGCCGCCTTGTGCGCCGTGTTGACGGCATCGAGTGTTTCCGTCAGCGTGCCGATCTGGTTGACCTTCACCAGGATCGAGTTGGCGACGCCCATGCGGATGCCGTCGCGAAGACGGGCGGAGTTGGTGACGAAGAGATCGTCGCCGACGAGCTGGGTCTTCTTGCCGGCCAGGTCGGTCAGCGTCTTCCAGCCGTCCCAGTCATCTTCGGCCATGCCGTCCTCGATCGAGATGATCGGATAGTTGGCGGCGAGCTCGGCCAGATATTCTGCCATGGCGCCCGATTCCAGCGTGCGGCCTTCACCTTCAAGAACGTATTTGCCGTCCTTGAAGAATTCGGTCGAGGCGCAGTCGAGGCCGAGGCACATGTCGTCGCCCGGCTTGTAGCCGGCTTTCTCGATCGACTTCATGATGAAGTCGAGGGCCTCAGGCGCGCTCTTCAGGCCAGGTGCGAAACCGCCTTCGTCGCCGACATTGGTGTTGTGGCCCTGCGCGGCAAGTTCCTTGCGCAGCGTGTGAAAGACTTCCGAACCCATGCGCACGGCTTCGGCGATCGAATCGGCGCCGACCGGCAGGATCATGAACTCCTGGAAATCGATTGGGTTGTCGGCATGGGCGCCGCCGTTGATGATGTTCATCATCGGCACCGGCAGCAGGCTGGCGGAAGCGCCGCCGACATAACGGTAGAGCGGCAGGCCGGACGCCTGGGCGGCAGCCTTGGCGACGGCGAGCGACACACCGAGGATGGCGTTGGCGCCGAGGCGCGACTTGTTCGGCGTGGCGTCCAGCTCGATCATGATGTTGTCGATCTGGATCTGATTTTCGGCGTCGATGCCGCCGATCGCGTCGAAAATCTCGGTGTTGGCGGCTTCGACCGCCTTTTCGACGCCCTTGCCGAGATAGCGCTTGCCGCCGTCACGCAGTTCGACCGCCTCATGCGCGCCCGTCGAGGCGCCCGAGGGAACGGCCGCGCGGCCCATGCTGCCATCTTCGAGATAGACATCGACTTCGACGGTGGGGTTGCCACGGCTATCGAGAATCTCGCGGGCGATGATATCGGTGATTGCAGTCATGGGTTCTTCCTGCTCGGTGGGTGATAAATGGTTCGAAACCTGTCTTAGTCGAAGGCGTGCAAATTACAATGCTGCAATAGCCTTCGGACCAGCGTTCGGATGTGGCCTATAGCACGATCATGTCAGACTGTTGAACGTCAAGCCTTGGCGACCGCATCGAAGGCGAGCAGCTTTTCGAGAAGCCGCGGCATGTCCTTGAGATAGACCATGTTCGGGCCGTCCGAAGGGGCATTGTCGGGGTCCTGATGGGTTTCGACGAAGACACCGGCGATACCGGCAGCCACCGCTGCGCGCGCCAGGGTTTCCACGAATTCCCGCTGACCGCCGGAGGATTCGCCCTGCCCGCCCGGCTGCGCCACGGAATGGGTCGCATCGAAGACAACGGGGGCGCCCATCGCCGCCATGATCGGCAGCGAGCGCATGTCGGAAACCAGCGTATTGTAGCCGAAGGAGGCGCCGCGCTCGCACAGCAGCACGTTCGGATTGCCGCTGGCGTTGAGCTTCTTCAGGACGTTCTTCATATCCCAGGGAGCGAGGAACTGGCCCTTCTTGACATTGACGACGCGGCCGGTCTTGGCGGCGGCGATGAGAAGGTCGGTCTGGCGGCAGAGGAAGGCAGGGATCTGCAGGACGTCGACGACCTTTGCCACCTCCTCGCATTGCTCGGCGGTATGAACGTCGGTCAGGACGGGAAAACCGAATTCCTTCTTGAGGTCGGCAAAGACCTCCATGCCCTTCTCGATCCCGATACCGCGTTCGGCCGACAGCGAGGTGCGGTTCGCCTTGTCGAAGGAGCTCTTGTAGACGAGGCCGATGCCGAGCTTTCCGCAAAGCTCCTTCAGCGTGCCGGCAACCATGAAGGCGTGGTCGCGGCTCTCCATCTGGCAGGGACCGGCAATTAGCGACAGGCGGCCGGTATTGGAAAAGGTGACCTGGCCTTGGCCTTCGCCGACCCTGACTTCGGAATTCGTATCAGTGCTCATCGTGTTTCCTCGAAGGCGAAGAGCGTGCCCTGCCCGGGCGCGGGCTTCACCAGAATGCGATTGTTCTTGCGCGTGTATGTCACCCCGTTAGCAGCCAAATGCGCTTCTGTCACGGCAAGATCGGCGACAGCGAAGAGGATTGCCCGGCCGCGCAGGCCGCGATCTGCGGATGAGCCGGCGATGTCGAAATAGGCCTCCAGCCCTTCCGGCGTCATCAGGCTGATTTTCGCATTCGACGCCGCGATATTGGCGCCGAAACCGGTTTTCTCGACTGCCGATTGCGCGGCAAGGCTGACGAAGGCGGCGAAGGCGGCAGCATCAGGCGCGCAAAGCGCTATCTCGACTATGCCGGTCACGCCATTGGCATGCGTCTCCAGCGCGGCGCGGTTGGCCGGTAGCGGATTGACGCGCTCGACGGTGAAAAGCAGGAGATCCGGAGCGCGCAGGTCGCCGGCGAAAGCCAGCTTGAAGCCGGCAATCGTCTCGGAACCGTCCGGCATCGTCATCGGCCGGGTGAACTCCAGCATCTCGCCGGCGCTCGATCCGTTGCCGACGAAATTCTGATGATCGATGCCGGCATCCTTGCTGCCGAAAGCCAGCCCTGAAAGCCCCTCCTCGCCGCAGCGGAAGCGGAAGGCCTGGTTGCGGGCAGTGAAGACATTGCCTTGCTGCGCAGATGCCTCGCTCTCCTCGACGCTCGCAATCCCGAGCGGCTCCAGATAGGTCTTGTCGGCAAAGAAGACGCAGGCATTCTCCGTTCCGAAGGGATGGCGTGCATCGGCGGCAACGGTGAAGCCGAGCTTGCCAAGCCTCTCGCGCGCCAGATCGATATTGACGACCGGCAGCACGACATGATCCAGCGGGTGCGCCTTGGCGGAATGCTCGTTCATGTGTCCCTCCTGGAAACGGCAAGAGATGTGCGACAGCGCCACCCTCAATACAAGACTTGTGTCCCAATCCGGCGAATGAAAATAAAAATCTCAACGAGTTGGCGCCAAGTTTTACGGAAATTTAGCTACTTGCGGAACACATATGGAACATATAGTGTCTGTTCTGGATTTGTTTCAATCACGAGGTCACAACGTCGATGCTCACGCGCAAACAACAGGAGCTTCTCCTTTTCATTCACGAGCGCATGAAAGAATCCGGCGTTCCGCCGTCTTTCGACGAAATGAAGGATGCGCTGGACCTCGCCTCGAAGTCCGGGATTCACCGGCTGATCACGGCGCTCGAGGAACGTGGCTTCATTCGCCGCCTACCGAACCGCGCCCGTGCGCTCGAGGTCATCAAGCTTCCGGAGGCCTACAGCCCCAGCATCCAGCCGCGGCGCGGCTTTTCGCCGAGCGTCATCGAGGGCAGCCTCGGCAAACCTCAGCCGGTCGCCGCCCCTGCTCCCGCAAAACCCGTCGCCGACAACGGCAACTCGGTCTCCGTGCCGGTCATGGGCCGAATCGCTGCCGGTGTGCCGATCTCGGCGATCCAAAACAATACCCACGACATCGTCGTTCCGGCGGACATGCTCGGCTCCGGTGAACATTATGCGCTCGAGGTCAAGGGCGATTCGATGATCGACGCCGGCATCTTCGACGGCGACACCGTGATCATCCGCAATGGCAGCACCGCAAGTCCTGGCGACATCGTCGTTGCTCTCGTCGACGACGAAGAAGCGACGCTGAAGCGCTTCCGCCGCAAGGGCGCCTCGATCGCGCTGGAGGCCGCCAACCCGGCTTACGAGACCCGGATTTTCGGGCCGGACCGCGTCAAGGTTCAGGGCAAACTCGTCGGTCTCATTCGCCGCTATCACTGACATTGGCCAGGCCCGATTCGGTAAAACTGTTGCTGCGCCAGTCATAGGCGCGATGGCGCATCCATGGCCGCGACAATGCATCAAATGCGGTTGCGACCTCCAGGCCGGTGTCCGTGAAGCGCAACTCGATGGAACCCGTCCTGCGCAGCGTCTCACCGGTGAAGAGCGTCGCACCTGAGCGGCAATTGTTGAAGCGAAGGCGGACCGATGTCACGACGATATCGGCCGCGTCACATGCCGGGCCGAGATAGGCGGCATTGTCGATGACGGTTACCACCTGACCATTGCCGAGCCTTGATGTGCACCAGGCCTTCTTGACGCAGGAAAAGCGGTTTGCGTCACCGGCCGCTGCGGCCGCCCGCATCGCGGTCCTTGCTTCGTTCTGCTGATCGCGGGAAAGCCTGACGCGGCGGTCTTCTCCCTCAGGCGGGATAGCAGGACCATCCAGCATCTTCGGCGGGTCATGCCTCGGCAGGACCAGAGCTCTCTGCCACTGGTCGAAGATGAAATCCGGCGGTCTTTCACGGTTGGAAGCCATTGCCGCCGCCTCGACCACCGCGACGAGACTGCCATCCTCCGAAATCACCAGATCCGGCGGCCGGGGAATCGGCAGAAGCAACAGGATGAGCGTTGCGACCGCGATGATCGATGTGCCGGCATGGCGCAACCGGGTGCGGAGCAGCGTCAGCAGCAGAAAGCCCGCCACGGCGACCGCGAAATACCAGGCGGGCAAGCGGCCGACGTCGATATTGCCATCCCAGCCGGACACCGCCTTTGCCACCGCGATCACCAGATCGAGGCCGAATCCGACGACCTTCCAGGCCCAAACATCCAGACCGAAAGGCATGAGCAGCATCGCCAGCAAGCCGGCCGGCATGACGATGAAGGAGATGATCGGCATCGTCGCGAGGTTTGCCGGCAGGCCGTAGGCGGTCAGGCGATGAAAATGCTCGATCGAAAACAGTGCGGTGGAAAAACCGCCGATCAGCGAGGTCAGGAAGACGCCGCCGAAGAAGCCCGCAACCGTAACGAAGGGCCTGATGATCGGCAGCTTCAGGAAGGCGTTTTCGCGGACGCGCCGGTCCTTCCACAACTGATAGCCCGAGACCAGCGCCAATGTCGCGGCAAAGGACATCTGGAAGCTCGGACCCAAGACCTCGGACGGCGAAATGACGATGATGACGAGGGCGGAGAGAGCGACATTGCGCAGGCTGATCGACGGCCGGTCGAAGAAGACGGCAATCAACATGATGGCCATCATGATGAAAGCGCGTTCTGCAGAGACCGCAAAGCCCGAGATCAGGAAGTAGGCAGTGACGGCGATGAGCGCGCCGGCGGCAGCGATCTTCTTCGTCGGGTAGGCTTCAGCGATGCCGGGAAAGAGGCTGAGCAGCATCCGGAAGCCGACGAAAAAGATGCCGGCCGACAGCGCCATGTTGAGACCGGAGATGGCGATGATATGAGCCAGGCCGGACTGGCGCAGCGCCTCCGTCGTTTCATTCGAGATGGCACGCCGCTCGTCCGTCACCAGAGCAGCGGCGAAAGCGCCGGTGTCGCCGGGCAGGATCGACCTTATGCGGTCACCAATGCCGCTGCGCAGCCGGTAGAGCCCTTCGAGCAGCGTTTCCGCCGTCGATCTGGCCGCCTGGGGACCAGCCTGCGCATCGACCTTCGTCGGTGCACCGTAGAAGAAGCCGTTGGCGCCGATGCCATCGAAATAGGCACTGAAGGAGAAGTCGTTGAGCTCGGGAAGTGCTGGGCCCGCCGGCGGCGTCAGCCGCGCCCTGCCGGTGATGATATCGCCGATCTCGAAGGCCGCGTCCGCGCCGCGGGCGATCGCGGTGATGCGTTCCGGCGGCCGCTTCACCTGTGGCGCCTCAGTGCCGGTGACGGCAAGAATGTAGCGCCACCGCCCGCGACCATCGCCTTCGCGCCGCTCAACGCGGCCGGTCACCGTCGTCGTCACTGATGAATCGAGGATCACAGTCGAAGCCCGCCGGCTCTCGAACTGCGCCGTGACCATGCCGCAGGCCACCAGCGAGAGCGCCAGCAGCGTTGCCCGCACCGCCGCCCGGCTGCGGCTGGCGATGAGAACCGCAACGGTCAGCGCCAACAGGCAGAGCAGTGATGCAACGAGAGGAAAATCCGATGCCGCGAGAAACCAGACGGCTGACCCGGCGCCGAGGAAGACCGGCGAGAACAGCAGCAGGCGGCCATGGTCCGCCTCCTCGCCCAGCATGCGCATGCCGGCACGCAGCAATTGCGAGGCTGCGGCCGGCAGCCGGTGGCGCAATGTTGTCGCCGACTGCGTCCGTGTCGGTCGCATCACCACGACAGGTGATGAAAAACTGGAGGAGTCGGCAAGGCCTTCGCCTGCTTCCGGCCGCAATTCGACTGTCGTCAACTCCTGCATGAACCGCCCCAGCCCGGCTGCGAAGGCGGCCAGAATGCAACCTCCAATCAAATCCGGCAAGAATAATCGATTGAAATATGAGGGAAAATCGCGAGCGCCAAAAGACCAGTCGAATCATCGGCTTCCGATATGCGTGCGGCTCATCGCTGCAGTGCCTAAAAGGTGATACCGCAATGCACAAAATGCCATCACGGTAACTTGGCATTAGCTTCGCGATCATATAGCTATCGGTGAGGACGCTTAACCCCTATGGCGCTTTTATGGCGCCACCGCCATTTCGGAGGATCAGCATGACGGATCAAAGCGCTACAATAAAAATCGGTGACAAGTCTGTCGACCTTGCTGTCAAAAGCGGTACGATCGGCCCGAGCGTCATCGATATCGGTGCCCTCTACAAGAACACGGCTTCCTTCACCTACGATCCGGGTTTTACCTCGACCGCATCCTGTGAATCGAAAATCACCTACATCGACGGCGACGAAGGTGTCCTGCTGCATCGCGGCTATCCGATCGAGCAGCTCGCCGAGCACGGCGACTTTCTCGAAGTCTGCTACCTCCTGCTTTACGGCGAACTGCCGACCACCGTGCAGAAGAAAGATTTCGATTACCGCGTCACGCACCACACCATGGTGCACGAGCAGATGAGCCGCTTCTTCACCGGCTTCCGCCGCGATGCGCATCCGATGGCCGTCATGTGCGGCTGCGTCGGCGCGCTGTCGGCCTTCTATCACGACTCGACCGACATCACCGATCCGCACCAGCGCATGGTCGCCAGCCTGCGCATGATCGCCAAGATGCCGACGCTTGCCGCCATGGCCTACAAGTACCATATCGGCCAGCCCTTCGTTTATCCGAAGAACGACCTCGACTATGCCTCAAACTTCCTGCGCATGTGCTTTGCCGTGCCTTGCGAGGAATATGTGGTCAATCCGGTGCTTGCCCGCGCGATGGACCGCATCTTCATCCTGCATGCCGATCATGAGCAGAACGCCTCGACCTCGACCGTCCGTCTCGCCGGTTCGTCGGGCGCCAACCCGTTCGCCTGCATTGCCGCCGGCATCGCCTGCCTCTGGGGGCCTGCGCATGGCGGCGCCAACGAAGCAGCGCTCAACATGCTGAACGAAATCGGCACGGTCGACCGCATTCCGGAATATGTCGCCCGCGCCAAGGACAAGAACGATCCGTTCCGCCTGATGGGCTTCGGTCACCGCGTCTACAAGAACTACGATCCGCGCGCCAAGATCATGCAGAAGACGACGCATGAAGTGCTCGGCGAACTCGGCATCAAGGACGATCCGTTGCTCGAAGTGGCGATGGAGCTTGAGCGCATCGCGCTCACCGACGAATATTTCATCGAGAAGAAGCTCTATCCGAACATCGACTTCTATTCCGGCATCACGCTGAAGGCGCTGGGCTTCCCCACGACCATGTTCACCGTGCTCTTCGCGCTTGCCCGTACCGTCGGCTGGATCGCGCAGTGGAACGAGATGATCGAGGATCCGGAACAGCGCATCGGCCGTCCGCGCCAGCTCTATGTCGGCGAACCGAAGCGCGATTACATCCCGGTTTCGAAGCGCTGATCGCTTCAGAAAGAACCCAAAAGAAAACCCGGTCAGAAACGACCGGGTTTTTTCTTTTTCAGCACGTCGAGAAGGATCTCGGCAGCGTGTTCGCCGGGCGGCTTTTCGGTCTGCATGCGTTGCCAGACGAGATCATAACCCTCGTTCATCGCCTTCAATTGGAACGTGTCGGCCGACAGCCGCTCCATCCAGCGCGCCAGGCTGGCGCCGCGGACGATCTCGTTCAGATATTCCGGCACGACGGCATAATCGGCGATGATGTTGGGCAATGCGCCCGTCCATACCTTGATGCGCCGGGCGAGCAGGCGGATAATCCAATCCGTCTTGTAAACGGACACCGTCGGCACGCCGGCAAGGGCGAGTTCGAGGATCACCGTGCCGGAAGCTGCCATCGCCGCATCCGCCTCGGCAAGGGCCTTCCATTTCTGCGCCGGCCCGACCGCCACCTCCGGCGGCGTGGCCCAGCCGGCGACGAGCCCCTTCACCAGCGCTTCGTTGTGCGGCACGGTCGGCAGCAGGAATCGCATCGGGCCGTTGCGGGCGACAAGTTCTTTGGCCGCATCCTCGAAGAACGGAAGCAGTTTGGCGATTTCGGAGGATCTTGATCCAGGAAGCATCAGGATCGCCTTGCTGGCTCCCTCGACGGGTGCGCGCATGGCGCGCTGCCGCCGCGCTTCGAGCAGCGCTGGATCGGCGGTCAAGCGATGGCCGACATAGGTGGTCTCAGGCCCGCCGAGCGCACGCATTGTTGCCGGCTCGAAGGGCAGGACGGCGAGCACATGATCGACATAGGCGAGCATGCGCGTGGCGCGATATTCCTTCCAGGCCCAGACGCTCGGACAGACATAATTGACGACAGGCAGATCGGGCAGCGCGGTGCGGACACGCTTGGCAACGCGATGGGTGAAATCCGGGCTGTCGATGATGAGAAGAATATCAGGCCTTGCGGCGATGATGGCAGACGTCGTCTGGCGGATCAGGGTATAGAGCTTCGGCAGTCGGCTCAGCACCTGGGTGATGCCCATGATCGACAGCTCGGAGAAATCGAACAGGGATCTCAAGCCTTCGGCCTGCAGCCCCTCGCCGCCGACGCCGACGAACTCCACCGGTCCGCTATGAATTCGCTTCAAGGCGGCGATGAGATCGGCACCAAGCAGATCCCCCGACACCTCGCCGGCAATGACGGCGATCTTCAGCGGCGCCCCGTTCATTCAAGCCCCCATGCCGGCAGGCCGCGATCGATGCCACAGACGAAAAGCCCGGCCTCATCGGCGGCTTTGATGACGGCGGCGCGATCGAGCACCAGCGAGCGGCCGGCCTCGACGGCGACGCCGGCAAGGCCGGCTTTCCTGGCGTTCAGGACCGTGGAAACGCCGATCGCCGGCAAGTCGGCGCGAATATCCTGCTGCGGCTTGCAGAGCTTGACCAGCGCGCCGCGGCGGCGCGGCGAGATGCGTCCGGCGGCTCTAAGACCCGCGACACGCTCCAGCATCTCGTCCGTGCCCTCAAGACCCTCCAGCGCGACGATACGCCCGCCGATGGCGACGGCGCCCTGACCGACATCGAGCCGGCCCAGCATCTCAGCGGCATCGGCTGCGCGCCTGATATCGCGCCGGTCTTCCTCGCCAGGCGCTGCAGCGCCAAGCGGACCGACGTAGGCAAGAAGGTCGGGAGCGATCTCATGAGCGCCGACGACCCGGCGGCCGTTTCCCTCGATCAGCCGGATCACCATCTGCAGCACCGTATCGTCGCCGCCGGACAGCAAGGTGCGGATCACGGCCGGCATCTTCATCAGCGTGCGCAGCGTCGGGCGCACCTCGCGCCATTCCGGCCGGCGCCGGACGCTGCCGGACATGACGACACGGCCGATGCCGTAGCGGTTCAAGAGGCCCTCGAGAGCTGCAAAATCGCCGACGCCGATGACGGCATGGTCATACCCTTCCCAGCGCCGGTCGCTTTCGTCCTTCAGCGCGACGATGACGGGATTTTCGCCCGCCGCGCGCGCAGCTTCGGCGACATAGGAAGGCAGAAGGCCGCCGCCGGCGATGATCGCCAGCCGGCCCGCAGCGGTATCGCCGGAAAGAGTCACGGACTAGCCCTTCTGCCCCCGGGTTGGCGAGGACAAGGCGCGGTCGCTGTCGGCGGCGATGAAGTCGAGGATGTGGACCGCCTGCTCGCAATCAGCATATTCTTCGCGGATGGCGGCGGCGTTTTCGCGGACGGAGCCCGGTCCTTCGAAGATCGACTTGTAGGCGCGCCGCACCCTGTGAATGACGGCGCGGTCGACGCCGGCGCGCGTCATGCCGACGACGTTGAGGCCGCTCAGCAGCCCGGGATTGCCGTTCAGCATGCCGTAGGGAATGACGTCGTAACTGACTGCCGAGAGCCCGCCGACGAAGGCCTGACGGCCGACGCGGGTGAACTGGTGAACGGCCGAGCCGCCGCCCAGGATGACGCGATCTTCGATGACGACATGGCCGGCGAGCATGACGTTGTTCGACATGATCACATGGTTGCCCACCCGGCAGTCATGCGCGACATGCGAATTGGCAAGGAAGAGGTTGTTGTCGCCGACGATCGTCTGGCCGCCGAAATCGGCCGTGCCGGTATTCATCGTCACGCCTTCGCGGATCGTGCAGTTGGCGCCGACCGTCAGCGTCGTCTCCTCGCCGCCGTGATGCACGCTCTGCGGATCGCCGCCAACGACCGCCATCGGGAAGATGCGTGTGCCCTTGCCGACCACGGTGCGGCCGGTCACGACAGCATGCGACAAAAGCTCGACATTCGCATGCAGGACGACGTGCGACCCGACATGGCAGAAGGGACCGATCTTGACGCCCTCACCGATGGTCGCGCCGTCTTCGACGACAGCCATCGGATGAATGCGAGCGCTTTCGGCGATAGTGCTCATGCCTGATCCTTACGAACGATCATCGCGCCGATATCGGCTTCGGCGACAAGTGCGCCGTCGACCTTGGCGTCGCAATGGAATTTCCAGATATTGCCGCGCTGCTTGTGCTTCCTGACATGGAATTCAACACGATCGCCGGGTACGACGGGCTTGCGGAAGCGCGCATTCTCGATGGTCATGAAATAGACGAGGTTGCCTGGCTGGCCATCCTTCTTGGCACAGATCGCACCCGCGGTCTGGGCCATGCCCTCGATCAAGAGAACGCCGGGCATGATCGGAGATTCCGGAAAATGACCGGTGAAATGCGGTTCGTTCACCGTGACGTTCTTGATGCCGATCGCCGTGTTGTCGCCGTCAATCTCGATGATCTTGTCGACCATGAGAAACGGGTAGCGATGCGGCAGCAGTTTCATGATCTCGATGATGTCAGCCGAAGAAAGCGTAGTCGTGGCTTCCTCAGTCATTTTGCTTGCCTCCAGGTTTCGTCCCGCGCAGCTTCGTCCTTGACATCTGTTGCGCGACATCTCTCAGATAGTCATTCAGCGGGCGCCCAGGTGTACCACCATATTGTCCGCCGGCGGCAAGATCGGTCATGATACCGCTTTGGGCGGCGATCTGCACGCCGTCGCCGATCGTCACATGCCCCTTGATACCGACCTGGCCGCCGATCTGAACGCCATTGCCGATCTTCGCGCTGCCGGCAATGCCGACCTGCGCAACGATGGCGCAATGGCGGCCGATCTGAACGTTGTGGCCGATCTGTACCTGGTTGTCGATCTTGGTGCCTTCGCCGATGACCGTATCGTCCATGGTGCCACGGTCAATCGAGGTGTTGGCGCCGATCTCGACATTATCCTGGATGATCACTCGGCCGATCTGGACGATCTTGATCATGCCGCGCGGGCCCGGCGCATAACCGAAACCATCCTGGCCGATGCGGGCGCCGTTGTGGATGATGACGCCATTGCCGAGCAGCGCGCAGAGAATACTCGCGCCGGCCGCAATCGAACAATCCCGGCCAATCTTGACATTCGGACCGATGACGCTGTGGGCGCCGATGCGCGTCCCTTCGCCGATCTCGGCATGCGCTCCGATGACGGCCAGCGGCTCGACGATCACGCCCTTTTCAAGCTTGGCGCTCGGATCGATCACCGCGCTTGGCGCGATCTCGCTTTCACCGGAGAAGACGACGGGGCGCAATGCCGCGGGATAAAACAGGCCGCCCGCCATCGCGAAAGCCGCATGTGGATTGGACGACAGGATGACCGGAATATGGGGGGGTATGAGATCGGCGAGCGCCTTGTCGCAGATCACTGCCGAGGCTTCGCATGTCGCCAGTTCATCGCGGTTACGACGCGACAGGATATAACAGACATCGCCCGCCCGGGCCCGGCTGATGGGGGCAACGGACCTGACGATAACATCGGCATAGTCGGAATTGGCGAGTTCCGCCCCAAGAAACTCTGCCAGCTCAGCGAGCTTCAGACCTTCATGGGGCAGAAAAAAAACGTTTTGCTCCATCGGCAATGCTCCAGAACGGAATTGAGTCTTACAGTTCCGGACTGCCGATATCAGAATTGGTTGTTGATGCCAAACTTGAAGTTCTGCGTCTTGTCGAAGTCTTCCTTGAGAACCGGGATCGCGTAATCCAGACGCAATGCACCGAAGGGAGACTGCCAGACGACGCCGACACCGACGGAGGCGCGCAGCGAAGCGCTGGTACCGTCGGCCTGATCTGACCCAAGAAGCTCGACGTCATTGCCGAACAGCGTACCGGCATCGGCAAAGACTGCGCCACGCAGGTTGAAGTCACGCGGGAAGCCCGGCATCGGGAAGGTCGCTTCCGCAGACGCCGTGAAATAGGTCGTGCCACCGAGCGGGTCATCATTATCCCCGCGGATGCGCGGGCCGATACCCTTGTTCTCGAAGCCGCGAATATCGCCGTTGGTCAGCGTAAACTGGTCGAAGACGTTCAGATGGTCACCCAAGGGAACGACATAACCAGCCGAAGCGGAGAGCGAGCCGATGATATCGGCATCGTCAGCGAGCAGGTGGTAATAACGGGCCTTGCCGTAGATCTTGTAGAACTGCGAGTCGCCGCCGAGGCCGGCAAGTTCGTGCGTCGCCGTCGCATAGATGCCTTCACGCGGCAGGACGGTGTCGTCAAGCGTGTTGTAGGTCAGCGTCTGCGAGACGGAAGAGCGTGTCCACGGGCTCTCGTCGACCAGATTAGCGTAGGTCGCCGAAAGATCAGAGGTATCGCCATCATACTTCATCTGCTTGTAGTTATAGCGGAAGGTCGTCGCCAGATCTTCGGTGATCGGCGCAGTCACACGCAGAACGACGCTGGTTTCCTCGTAGTCGTAGTCGTCGTTGCTCGACGTTTCGCTGCGGTTGACGTCGAAGCCTGCCGCCAGACGGTAGCCGAGGAAGTAGGGTTCGGTGAAGCTGACGCCGTAGGCGCGCGAGCCTTCCTGGCCGCCACCGGCCGAGATGCGGATGTACTGACCACGGCCGAGGAAGTTCTTTTCCTCGATCGAGGCTTCGAGCAGCAGACCGTCGCCGCCGGCGGCATAACCCGCGCCGACACCGAACGAACCGGTCGACTGATCCTGCACGTCGACGACCACCACGACGCGGTCCGGCGAGCTGCCCGGCTGGGTGGAAATGTTGACCGAGGAGAAGTAACCGAGCGCTTCGAGGCGACGCTTCGCCTTGGTGATCATCTGCTGGTTGAAGGCGTCGCCTTCGCTCATGTCGAATTCGCGGCGGATGACGTAGTCGCGCGTGCGGCTGTTGCCGCGGATCTCGATGCGCTCGACATAGGCGCGCTCGCCCTGGTCGACCAGATATTCGACACCGATCGTGTTGTTGTTGAGGTCGCGGTTACCGCGCGGCGTGACACGCGCAAAGGGATAACCGGCAGACGCCACCTGATCGGAGATCGCCTCGATCGACTTCTGCACTTCCTTGGCGTTGTAGACTTGGCCTTCGCGGGTGCGCACCAGCGGCTGCAGCTGCTCTGAGCCGACGCCTTCGACGGTCGACTGCACGGTCACCGGTCCGAAGTCGTAGCGCTGGCCTTCCTCGATGTTGAAGGTGAGCGTGTATTTGTTGGTCGCGTCGTCGAAGGTGGCATCGGAAGAGACGATGCGCATGTCGGCATAGCCGCGATTGTAATAGAACTGGCGCAGCGCTTCTTCGTCGGCGTGGAGCTTGTCTTCGTTGTAGACGTCCTTGCGGGTCAAGAACGACAGGAAGTTCGAACGCTTGGTGGCGATCACAGCAGCCAGGCGGCCGGCGCTGTAAGCATTGTTGCCGACGAAGTTGATCGAATCGATCTTGGTGCGGTCACCCTCGTTGATGACGAAGGCAAGGTTGACGCGGCCTTCGCCGAGCGGCACTACCTGCGTCGTGACTTCGACCTCGCTGCGGCCGGTGGCAGCGTAAGCTTCCTTGATCGACTGGATGTCAGCCTGAATCTGGGTGTCGCTGTAGGGACCGGCAGCGTGGGTCTGGACGATCGTCGCGAGCTTGTCGTCCTTGATCTTCCGGTTGCCGTTGAAGACGACCTGATTGACGAGCTGGGCTTCCTGAACGTTGACGACGAGCGTGCTTCCGGAAACCGAGATCTTGACGTCGGAGAAGTAACCCGTGCCGTAGAGCTGCTTGACCGAGGCATCGATATCGCTGTTCGAAAAACTCTTTCCGGGAGCGATGGTGAGGTTCGACCGAACGGCTTCCGCGCCGACACGGCTTGCGCCGCGCACATCGATGCGCTGGATGACCGCGGCCTCAGCGGCCGTAGCGGAAACGAACGTCAAAGCACCTGCGCCCGAAGCAACAACACTAGCAGACAGCGCAACCGCCGATACTGCGTTCAAAAACTTTGAACCAGCCTTCATTTCACCCATTACCTTTTGTTTCCCTCGTCCCCGGCTCCAGGAGAACCCGATTCCGGTCACGTGTGTCGTTTTACCCGCTTTTGACATACAAGCAAGGCAGGTCGTTAATTTCTGTTTACTTCATTTGCAAGCGTGACCCATTCGCCACTACAGCCTTGAAACATCGTAAATAAATAGTAATTACCGTCGCCTTGCTCGTTTACCCTCTCAACGAGCCAATGTCGTTCCAGGTCGTGAAAACCATCAATGTCAGTATCATCGCCAGGCCGATGCGAAATGCAATTTCCTGGGCCGAAGAGCCCAGCGGTTTCCCCCTCACCGCTTCCACCGCATAGAACATCAGGTGGCCGCCATCAAGTACCGGAACCGGCATCAGGTTAAGCAATCCTATCGAAACAGAAAGCACCGCCGCAAGCTGCAACACTGCGCCTATTCCAAGCGACGCCATCTGGCCCGAAGCTTGCGCCACGCGGATCGGCCCGCCCAATTGATCGGCCCGCATCGTTCCGCTGAAGATGTTGCCGATATATTTGAAGGTGCCGGTGACAATGTCGCGGGTCTCGATCACAGCCTCGCGCAACGACTCCAGCGGCGTATAGGTCTTCAGACGGAAGTTGCCGGCCTCCCGGCTGGTGACGATGCCGATCTGGCCGAGCTCGACCTTGTTGCCGAACTGGTCGGTCTGGTCTACGCGCTGCGGCACCATCGGCACATCGAGCTTCTGGCCGGCGCGCTCGATCGTTACGACGATCTTCTGGCTCGGGCGGATGCCGACATAGCGGCGCACGTCGTCGAAGGTCTCGACCTTGCCGCCATCGATGGCGACCAGCAGATCGCCGGGAAGGATGCCGGCGGCAGCGGCTGCGCCGTCTGGCTTGACCTCGGCAACGACAGGATCGGCGATCGTGCGGCCATAGACCGAGAAAAGAATGGTGAAGATGGCGATCGCCAGCAGAAAATTGGCGATCGGGCCAGCCGCGACGGTTGCAGCGCGTTTCCACAGCTTGGCGCCGGCAAAGGAGCGCGCCCTGTCCTCCTCGGACATGGCGGCGATCTTGTCGGTGTCGGGCTTGCTCGAGGCATCTTCATCGCCGAAGAACCGTACGTAGCCGCCAAGCGGGATTGCCGCAATCTTCCAGCGTGTTCCGTGGCGGTCGGTGAAGCCGAAGATCTCCGGACCGAAGCCGACGGAAAAGGCAAGGATGCGAATGCCGCTCCAGCGCCCGACGAGGTAATGGCCCATCTCATGCACGAAGACGAGCAGTGACAGCACGAGGATGAAGGTAACGATGTTCCCCATCAGAAATGAGTATATGCCGCTCATCGTTTCCATGAGTCCCTTCCGTCAGACCGCCGCGTTGTCAGAGTCCGAACAATGCCGCACCAAGCGACGTCATTCCGGCCCCCTTTATCAGGGAAAAAAGCCCAGCAAGCAAGAACGCCGAAAAACAGGCGAAAATCAGTCCGTCGACACGGTCCATGACGCCGCCATGACCCGGAATGAGACGGCTCGAATCCTTGACGCCGAATTTTCGCTTGATGAACGATTCGAAGAGATCGCCCGACTGGCTGCAAACCGAGAGAACCAACGCCACGCCGGCGGCGATGATTTCAGCGCCCGGAAGGAGAAAATGGACGAGAACGACGCCGGCTACGACCGCCGAAACGGCGCCGCCGATTGCACCCGACCAGGTCTTTCCGGGCGAGATCGAAGGGGCAAGCTTCGGTCCGCCAAGCGCCCTGCCGACGAAATAGGCAAGGATATCGGTTGCCCAGACGACGGCAAAGACGAAGAGCATGGCATAGAGGCCGGGCTGGTCATCGCCTCTGATGGCGGCGAGCGTCAGGCCGGTGACGCCGGCATAAAACAGGCCCACTGGCAACCAGCGGCTCGTGCCCTGCAAGATGATCAGGGCGATGCCGACGGCGGTGACGCCGGCCAGCATGCCGGCGGCGAATTCGAAATTGCCGACAAGCACCAGGAAGGCAATCGCCGCTTCGCCGATCCAGCCGACGGCATTGGCGACCCAATCCCGCGCGATGCCTGTGATTTTCGACCATTCATAGTAGATCAGCAGGCCGATCACGACCGCCAGGATACGGAAGGCAAGGCCGCCATACCAGGTGGCGGCAAGAACGATGGCCGCAAGAATCACTCCTGAAACGATGCGGAGCTTCAATTCCCTCTGCATCAGGTGCCGACCGCGGCCGCTTGCGACGACAGGCCGCCGAAGCGCCGGTCACGAGAGGCGAATGTCTCGAGCGCCGAGCGGAAGATCTCGGGGCTGAAATCCGGCCAATATTCCGGAAGGAAGATGAATTCCGAATAGGCGGCCTGCCAGAGAAGGAAGTTGGAAAGCCGCTCTTCGCCGCTGGTGCGGATAATGAGATCCGGATCGGGAATGCCGGCCGTGTCGAGACGGGCGTTGATCAGCGCCGGTGTAATATCCTGCGCTCTCAGGCGGCCGGCCTCGACATCCCGGGCGAGGCTGACGACGGCGCGGGCGATCTCGTCGCGCGAACCGTAGTTGAAGGCGATGACGAGCGTCAGTGACGTGTTGTCCTTGGTCGTCTCCTCCGCCTCCAGCAACAGGCCCAGAATATCGCTGCGCAGGCTGTGGCGGTCGCCGATCACCTTGATCCGCACGTTCTGGCGATGGAGCTCGGCGAGGTCGCGCCGGATGAAAGCCTTGAGCAGACCGAGCAGATCGGAAACCTCGGCTTCGGGCCGGCGCCAGTTCTCCGAGGAGAAGGCAAAGAGGGTCAGATATTTTATGCCGGCCGCACCGGCGGCGCGGACTGTCTCGCGCACCGCCTCGACGCCCTTGCGATGGCCCATCGTGCGCGGCAGGCCACGCTGCTTGGCCCAACGGCCATTGCCATCCATGATGATGGCAACATGCTCTGGCACAGTCACAAATACAGATTCCGACATTTCCCGTCCGGTCTTTCCAGGCAAAGGCACAGATCCACTAGACCTGCATGATTTCCTTTTCCTTCTCGCCAAGCAAGCGGTCGATTTCGGAAATCGTCTCGTCCGTCATCTTCTGTACACGTTCCGACTGCGCCCGGCTCTCGTCCTGGCCGATTACGCCGTCTTTTTCGGCTTTCTTAAGGCCGTCCATGCCGTCGCGGCGGACATGGCGAATCGCCACCTTGCTCTTTTCGGCATAGTCGTGGGCCACCTTGACGAGCGACTTGCGGCGCTCCTCGTTCAGCTCCGGCAGCGGAATGCGCAGGTTCTGGCCGTCGATGATCGGGTTGAGGCCGAGATTGGATTCGCGGATGCCGCGCTCGACGGCGCTGACCATAGACTTGTCCCAGACGGAAACAGACAGCATGCGCGGCTCAGGCACGGTGATGTTGGCGACCTGGTTCAGCGGCATGCGCGAACCATAGGCCTCGACCGTCACCGGGTCGAGAATGTTGGCCGAAGCACGGCCGGTGCGCAGCGATGCGATGTCGCCCTTGAATACGGAAATCGCGCCGTCCATGCGGCGCTTCAGTTCCTTGATGTCGATACCTTCACTCATGTCGATGCTCCCGTCTGGCGAGGGCTGCGCCGAAACCGCGGCGCAGCTTTATCAGTTGTCGGAGACGATGGTCTTGAGGCCACCGCCCGTCAAGATTTCAGCAAAACCACCCTTCTCGTGGATCGAGAAGACGATGATCGGAATGGAATTTTCTCTGGCCAGCGCCACGGCGGCAACGTCCATCACCGCCAGCCCCCTGTCCAGCACTTCCTGGTGCGTCAGCCGGTCGAGCCGGGTCGCATCAGGATATTTCTTCGGGTCGGCGGTGTAGATGCCGTCGACCTGCGTGCCCTTGAAGATCGCTTCCGCACCCATTTCGGCGGCGCGAAGTGCTGCGGCGGAATCGGTGGTGAAGAAGGGGTTGCCGGTGCCGCCGGCAAAAATCACCACGCGTCCCATCGACAGATGATAAAGGGTCGCGCGCTGCGAAAAGCTCTCGCAGATCTCGGGCATGGAGATGGCCGAAAGCACCACCGTATCGATGTTCAGCTTGCGAAGCGAGGTCGCCAGCGCCAGCGCATTGATGATGGTGCCGAGCATGCCCATATGGTCGCCGGTGACCCGGTCGCCGCCCTTGGACGCTACCGCGACACCGCGGAAGATATTGCCGCCACCGACGACGACGCCGACTTCCACGCCCATATGCCGTGCCTCGGCGATGTCGGATGCAATGCGGTCCGCCACCGTCACATCGATCCCGAAACCCTGGCCACCCATGAGCGCTTCGCCGGAAGCCTTGAGTAGAACACGTTTATAGACAGGCTCTAAAGACATCTTGGCTCCTCGTAAATTGCCGTGAATGCCCGATACACGAAGGGCACCGCGTTGTCACGCGATGCCCTTCGTGTTTTCCCAATTATGGCTGGAAGATCAACCCTTGACGGCAGCAGCAACTTCGGCCGCGAAGTCAGTTTCTTCCTTCTCGACGCCTTCGCCAAGCAGCAGACGGGCCATGCCGGCGACTTCGATCGGCGCGCCGACGGCCTTTTCAGCTTCCTTGATGGCGGCGGCGACCGTCAGATCCGGATTGATGACGAAAGCCTGCGAAAGAAGGGCGACTTCCTCGAAGAACTTGCGCATGCGGCCGTCGACCATCTTTTCGATGATATTGTCCGGCTTGCCGGAAGCGCGCGACTGCTCGATGAAGACGTTGCGCTCGCGCTCGGCGACGGCGGCATCGACTTCTTCCGGGCGGATTGCCAGCGGCGCGGTGGCGGCGATGTGCATGGCGACCTGGCGGCCGATAGCGTTCAGGGCTTCCTTGTCGCCGGTCGACTTCAGCGCAACGAGAACGCCAAGCTTGCCGAGGCCGTCGGAAACAGCATTGTGGATATAGGTGGCGACGACGCCGTCCTCGACCGAGAGAGCGACCGAGCGGCGCAGGTTCATGTTCTCGCCGATCGTTGCGATCGCATCCTTGATCGTGTCGGACACAGACTTGCCGGATGCCGGGTAGGTCGCTGCGGCAACGGCGTCGACAGTGCCGTCGGTCGAGACGGCGACCTTGGCGATGCCGCGGACGAGTTCCTGGAAGGCATCGTTACGGGCGACGAAGTCGGTTTCCGAATTGACTTCGACGACGACGGCCTTGGTGCCCTGGCTCGAAACGCCGATGAGGCCTTCGGCAGCGGTGCGGCCGGACTTCTTGTCGGCCTTGGCGATGCCCTTGGCGCGCAGCCAGTCGATCGCCGCTTCCATGTCGCCACCGGTTTCAGCAAGAGCCTTCTTGCAGTCCATCATGCCTGCGCCGGTCTTTTCGCGCAGTTCCTTCACCATTGCAGCCGTAATCTCGCTCATTAGCTTCCTCTTGTCGGTTCATACGGTGGACCGCAAAGCGCGGCTCGGCACCGGATTGAGGCACGAAATGTACCTGTATGTATGACAGCGTGATGAAGACGCGTCATAACGAAACTTATCGGGCGGAGAGCCTGACGCCCTCCCCATGAAACAGGCAAGGCCGCCGAACTTCGATGAGTCGCGAGCGGCCTTTCCCAGTCTCTGCAAGCGTCGGCGGACCTTTTCGATCCGCCCGCCTTCATCAGCCTTCGGCTGCTTCCTCGAGAGCCGGCTCGACCGGAACTTCGGAGGATGCGCCGAGATCGCGGCCGGAAGAACCCTGCTGACGCGCGATGCCGTCGATGGCGGCGCGGGAGATCAGCTCGCAGTAAAGAGCGATCGCGCGCGATGCGTCGTCGTTACCCGGGATCGGATAGTCGATCAGGTCCGGATCGCAGTTCGAGTCGATGATGGCGACAACCGGGATGCCGAGGCGCTTGGCTTCGTCGATCGCGATCTTTTCCTTGTTGGTGTCGATGATGAACATCAGGTCGGGCGTGCCGCCCATATCGCGGATACCGCCAAGAGCCTTGTCCAGCTTTTCACGTTCGCGCTCGAGGTTCAGGCGTTCCTTCTTGGTGAAGCCCTGGGCTTCGCCGTTCAGGATCTCGTCGAGCTTGCGCAGACGCTGGATCGAGTTGGAGATCGTCTTCCAGTTCGTCATCATGCCGCCGAGCCAGCGCGAGTTGACGTAGTACTGGGCCGAGCGCTTGGCGCTGTCGGCAATGATCTCAGACGCCTGGCGCTTGGTGCCGACGAAGAGAACGCGGCCGCCGCGGGCAACGGTGTCGCTGACGACCTGAAGGGCGCGCGACAGCATCGGAACGGTCTGGGCCAGATCGATGATGTGAATGTTGTTGCGATCGCCGAAGATATACGGCTTCATCTTCGGGTTCCAGCGATGCGTCTGGTGGCCGAAGTGGACGCCTGCCTCAAGAAGCTGGCGCATAGAAAAATCAGGCAATGCCATGCCTTGTTACTCCTTTTCCGGTTGAACCTCCGCAAGGCGAACAGCACCCTCTTCGAGGATGCCACCGGGCGGAACAGCCCGGATTTCTCCCGGACGATCCCATGCCTTACGTGTGGAATGCCGGTGCCCATACATTCGATTGGGCGCAAAAGCAAGGCTTATGCCGAAAAAACCTGGCTCACGCACCGGCCACGGCGCATGGATCCCGCAACAAAAGAGACGAAGGCGACTGCCTGCCCCTTGGAATGCCGCACTCAGCCTGCCAGCGTCGGCAGCAACATCGACAGGATGAATATCAGTCTCAGGGGCTGCGGAAGGCAACGAGGCCTACTTGCAAACCTCGGCCTTGCGGTCGAGCAGCTCCAGCTTGGCGAGCTTGCCGGTCAGGATGAAATCGCCGTAATCCATCGTCAGATCGCGGGTGATGCCGTTCTCATAGAGCTTGAAGGACATGCGGTAGACCGGCACAGCATCCGATTTCGCATTCTCGTTGAAATAGGCGATCGTCACCGGCCAGAAGGCGGTCTTGGAGAAGGCGCCGGCGTTGCCGGCATCGGCTTCCTCGGCGATCGGCGTCTCCTGCTTGCCGACGATCGTCGTCGTCGCCAGCGACTTGTCGCCGTCGTCCGAACCGTCGAAGACACGCGCCTCGAAGAAGCGCTTGCCGTCCTTGGCATGCTGGATCACATCGAGCATATGTTCCGTGGGAAAACGGCTTTCTAAAAGCTGCAGCTCGCGGCTCGCCGGCTGCTTGAGATCGACCTTGACGCCATCAGGCTGGTCCTGCGCCGCACCGTTGACCTCTTTGTCGAGCTGCTCGTCGGTGAAGGATTTGGTGTCGAAGGTGAACTTGCCGTCCTTCAGGTTCTCGAAGGTCTTGGTCTGCTGGTCGCTGACGCGCACGCTGTCGCCGGTGTCGATCTGTGTCACGAAGCGGAAGTTGGTGGTGAAGCCCTGGCAATAGCTGCCGTCGAACTCATAAACCATGCGACCGTACATGCCGGCGATGCCGGAGCGGTCCGAAGCGTCCTTCAGTTCCAGATCGTAGACCGCGCGATGGGCGACGAGGCCGGTCGCGATCGCAGCGCTCACCGCGGGCGCAGCCGCCCATGCATTGGCGGAAACGCTGGCGAGAAGCAGAGCGACAAGACTCGATCGGAACATTCATTAACTCCTGTTGGACTCGGTCGCGATGTTATAAGAACGCTTTCGGCCAAATCGAGGCTCGAAACTGTCATATTAAAGATTCTAGTCTTGATGCATAATTTTTGAAGAATTGACAACAAAAGCGGAGACGAAAATGTCCGATGAAATTGCAGCGCGCCTGATTGAGATGGGGATAACCCTGCCCGAAGCCGCAGCACCTGCTGCAAATTACGTTCCCTATGTCATCAGCGGCAATCTTCTCTACATTTCCGGCCAGTTGCCGCTCGAAGGCGGCAAGATCACTGTCTCGGGCCATCTCGGCAAGACCGTCGACGTTGCAACGGGCCAGCGCGGCGCCGAACTCTGCGCCATCAACATCCTTGCCCAGGCGAAGGCGGCACTTGGCGGCGATCTCGGCCGCATCCGGCGTGTCATCAAGCTGAACGGCTTCGTCGCCTCGGCGCCCGACTTCGTCGAGCAGCATCTCGTCATCAACGGCGCTTCGAACCTGATTGCCGGCGTGCTTGGCGAAGCCGGCAAACATGCGCGTGCCGCCGTCGGCATGGCGGCCTTGCCGCTGAACGCTGCCGTCGAGATAGACGCTATCATGGAAATAGCAGAATGACCAATGCTGCCTGGATCAGGGACCTGCCGGTCGCCCATCGCGGCTATCACGACCTCAACACGCATGTCTGGGAAAACACGCTTTCGGCCTTCTCGCGCGCCGTCGAAGCGGGCTTTGCGATCGAATGCGACCTGCACTACGCCTCCGACGGCGTACCGGTCATCTTTCACGACGAGGACCTGCAGCGCCTGTGCAATCTCAACGGCGACATCCGCGAGCGCACCTCCCGGGAACTCGGACTGATCGCCGTTGGCGGCACGAGCGACAAGGTGCCGACGCTACGCCAGCTTCTCGATCTCGTCGAGGGCAAGGTGCCGCTGGTGCTGGAGCTCAAGGGGCGCGAGGCCGATGACGAAGGTTTCGCCGAGGCCGTGCTCGAGGTGCTCGAAGGCTATGAGGGCCAGGTGGCGCTGATGAGCTTCGACCACTGGCTGCTGCGCGACCTGAAGGCGCTTGGCTCACCCTACCCGCTCGGGCTGACCGCCAACGGCAACACGCCGGAAGAGTTCAAGACGCATGCGAAGGCGATGGAAATCGGTCTCGATTTCATCTCCTATTATTATGACGACCTGCCGAATGCCTTCATCACCGGCGAACGCGAAAAGGGCATTCCCGTCATCACCTGGACGGTGCGTGACGAAGAGGCGCGCCGACGCACATTCGCCAATGCAGACCAGATGACCTTCGAAGGCTTCGATCCGCGTGTGGCTGCTTGACGCTCGCTTTTTGGCCATGATCATGCGCAGACTGCTGCATAACTCCTTAAATCGGATCGATTTGAGGATAAAATTATGCAGCAACTCAAAGTGTTACAGCGTTCTTTGCGCGTCTGAAAAGACGCGCGGCGCTGTAAGGCAGAGCCGAGACTATCCTCCCACAGGCTTCGCATTTGTCCCATGACTGATGAATTATCCATTCGCGTCGAACGCTCCTTCACCGCGATTTCCCCAGAGAGCTGGTCCAGGCTTTCCGGGGCGTCGAAGACCTGTGCTACGATTGCCTACAACCCTTTCGTTTCGCACGCCTTTTTATCGTCGCTGGAGGAATCCGGCTCGGCCGACGCAGAGACTGGATGGCTCGGCCACCATCTGCTGCTCGAGACCGAGCGCGGCGAGTTGATCGGCGCCCTGCCCGGCTATCTCAAGAACCACAGCCAGGGCGAATATGTCTTCGACCATGGCTGGGCCGACGCCTTCGAGCGGGCCGGCGGGCGTTATTATCCCAAACTTCAGTGCTCGATCCCGTTCACCCCGGCGACAGGCCCGCGGCTTCTTGTCGCCGAGGGGCTGCAGCGGCTGCCGATCCAGAGCGCGATCGCCGAAAGCCTGAAGGAGGTGGTGCGCCGGCTCGGCATCTCTTCGGCCCATATCACCTTCGTTCCGGACGAAGAGATCGGCGTCTTCGAGATGGACGGCTATCTGCACCGCACCGACCAGCAGTTCCATTTCATCAATGACGGCTATGCCAATCACGAGGATTTTCTCGAAACGCTTGCCTCGCGCAAACGCAAGGCGTTGCGCAAAGAGCGCCGCGCCGCACTCGAAAACGGTATCAGCATCGACTGGCTGACCGGCCGCGACCTGACGGAACACATCTGGGACCAGTTCTTCAAGTTTTACATGGATACCGGCGGGCGCAAGTGGGGTCGGCCCTACCTCACCCGTAAGTTCTATTCGCTGATCGGCGAACGCATGGCAGACGATATCCTGCTCGTCATGGCCAAGCGCGACGGGCGCTATATCGCCGGCGCGATCAATTTCATCGGTGGCGATGCGCTCTACGGCCGTCACTGGGGCTGCATCGAGGATCATCCCTTCCTGCATTTCGAGGTCTGCTATCACCAGGCGATCGACTTCGCCCTTTCGAAAGGACTGAAAAGGGTCGAGGCCGGAGCGCAGGGCGAACACAAGCTCGCCCGCGGTTACCTGCCGGTGACGACGCATTCCGCCCATTATGTCGCGCATGCCGGCCTTCGCCGGGCGATCGGCGATTATCTCGCCCGCGAGCGCGCCGATGTCGAACAGATGAGCGAGCTGTTGACCGAGCATAGTCCTTTCCGCAAGGGCGAGCGTCAGCAGGAGGATTGACGCGGCCGCACCGGCCGCGCTACCCGAACAACGACGCGTATTCCTTCAATCGGAATCGATTTAGGGATGAAATTATGCAGTAATTTCATAAAGTGCCACAGCATCCTTTGCGCGTCTGAAAAGCCGCGCGGCGCTGTAGAAAACGAGGAGATTTCGTGATGACCAGCCCGACCGCTTATGACGACGACAACATCTTCGCCAAGATCCTCCGCGGCGAAATCCCCTCGCACCGAGTTTACGAGGACGAGCATACCGTCGCCTTCATGGATGTGATGCCGCAGGCGCCGGGCCATGTGCTCGTCCTTCCGAAGGCGGCGTCGCGCAATATTCTCGATGCCGATCCAGCCACCCTGACCCATGCGATTACCGTCGTCCAGAAGATCGCCAACGCGGTGAAGGATGTCTTCGACGCCGATGGTGTGTTCATTGCCCAGTTCAACGAACCAGCGGCCGGGCAAACGGTGTTCCATCTGCATTTCCACGTCATCCCCCGGCATGAAGGCTCGGCGCTTAAGCCGCATTCCGGCAAGATGGAGGACGGTGCCGTGCTCGCCGCTAATGCAGAAAAGATCAAGGCCGCACTGGCGTAAGGTCAACACCCGTCGACTTCAGAGAATTCAATCCGGACAATCATTTGGAACAAGATCATGATCCGCCATACTGTCGCATTCCGCCTGAAGCACGAAGCTGGCTCGGCTGAAGAAACCTCGTTTCTCGCCGACGCGCTGGTGCTTGCCAAGATCCCGAGCGTGCGGAATTTCGAACAGCTTCGGCAGACGAGTCCCAAAAACGATTTTACCTTCGGCTTTTCGATGGAATTCGACGATCAGGCTGGCTACGACACGTACAACCTCCATCCCCTGCATGTCGCCTTCGTGCGTGACCGCTGGGTGCTCGAGGTCGCCGATTTTCTCGAGATCGACTACACCAAGCTCTGAAAAGGGCACATGCAGATCCGGAAACGAAAAAGGCCGCGGGTGACGCGGCCTTTTCCAATTCGATGACGGTATCTCACTTCTTGCGTGGAACCTTCGGAACCGCGCTTCCCTTCTTCGGGGCGTCGCGAACCTCAGGCTCGGCCTGTGGCACCGCCTTGGCGCGGGTCTTGCGGGCCGCCTTGGTCTTCAGCTCGCCGTCATCCCCATCATCGCCTTCGGGATGCACGACTTCAGCTTCCGGCTTCGGCTTGATCGGCGCCGTTTCCGAAATGGCTTCGAGCACGATGCCGGGTTTGCCGTCTTCCTTCGGGCCGACGGTGACATTGACGACGCCGCCCTTCTTCAGCTTGCCGAAGAGGATTTCGTTGGCGAGCGGCTTCTTGATCGTATCCTGAATGACGCGAGCAAGCGGGCGGGCGCCCATCTTCTCGTCGTAACCCTTTTCCGCCAGCCAGGCGATCGCATCCTCGTGCAGGTCGAAGGTGACGTTCCTTTCGGAAAGCTGGGCCTCCAGCTGCATGATGAACTTCTGCACGACCTTGTGGATGACGGCCGTCGGCAACGCCGCGAAAGGAATGATCGCGTCGAGACGGTTGCGGAATTCCGGTGTGAACAGACGGGTCAGCGCCTCCTCGTCCTCGCCGGTGCGCTTGGACGAGCCGAAGCCGATCGCCGCCTTGGCCATTTCGGATGCACCCGCATTCGTCGTCATGATCAGGATGACGTTGCGGAAATCGATCTTCTTGCCGTTATGGTCGGTCAGCGTGCCGTGGTCCATGACCTGCAGCAGGATATTGTAGATGTCGGGATGCGCCTTCTCGATTTCGTCGAGCAGCACCACGCAATGCGGGTGCTGATCGACGCCATCGGTCAGAAGGCCGCCCTGGTCGAAGCCGACATAGCCGGGAGGTGCACCGAGCAGACGCGAGACCGTGTGCCGCTCCATATATTCCGACATGTCGAAGCGCAGGAGTTCGACGCCGAGCGACGATGCCAGCTGCTTTGCCACCTCGGTCTTGCCGACGCCGGTCGGACCGGAGAAGACATAGGCGCCGATCGGCTTGTTCGGCTCACGAAGGCCGGCGCGCGCCAGCTTGATCGAGGTCGAAAGCGCTTCGATGGCGATATCCTGGCCGTAGACGACCGAGCGCAGTTCCTTCTCGAGATTGGCAAGCACGGCTTCATCGTCCTTGGAAACGGTCTTCGGCGGAATGCGCGCCATCGTGGCCACCGTCGCCTCGATCTCCTTTTCGGTGATCAGCTTGCGGCGCTTGGACGGCGGCAGCAGCATCTGCGCCGCACCGGTTTCGTCGATCACGTCGATCGCCTTGTCGGGCAGTTTGCGGTCGGAGATGTAGCGGGCCGACAATTCGACGGCCGACTTGATGGCGTCGTTCGAATAACGCAGGTGGTGATACTCTTCGAAATAGGGCTTCAGGCCCTTCATGATCTCGATCGCATCTTCGATCGACGGCTCGCTGACGTCGATCTTCTGGAAACGACGGACCAGCGCCCGATCCTTCTCGAAGAACTGGCGGTATTCCTTGTAGGTGGTCGAACCGATGCAGCGAATCGCGCCCGATGACAGGGCCGGCTTCAGCAGGTTCGATGCATCCATCGCCCCGCCTGAGGTGGCGCCGGCGCCGATCACCGTGTGGATCTCGTCGATAAAGAGCACGGCGCCCGGATATTCTTCCAGTTCCTTGACGACCTGCTTCAGGCGTTCCTCGAAATCGCCGCGGTAGCGCGTGCCGGCGAGCAGCGTGCCCATGTCGAGCGAGAAGATCGTGGCATCGGCAAGCGCTTCCGGAACCTTGCCTTCGACGATGCGCTTGGCAAGGCCTTCGGCAATCGCCGTCTTGCCGACGCCGGGATCACCGACATAGAGCGGATTGTTCTTCGAACGGCGGCACAGGATCTGGATCGTGCGGCTGACCTCGGCGTGACGGCCGATCAGGGGATCGATCTTGCCGCCCTTGGCCTTCTCGTTGAGATTGACGCAATAGGCCTTGAGCGCATCCTGCTGCTTCTTGGGGCCGCCCTCTTCTTCGCCGCCGCGCGCCGTCGGCTTGCTGCTTTCGGCTTCGTCCTCAGCGCCGCGCGGGGGACGCACATCCGAAGCGCCCGGGCGCTTGCCGATGCCGTGAGAGATGTAGTTGACGGCATCGTAGCGGGTCATCTCCTGCTCCTGCAGGAAATAAGCGGCGTGGCTTTCGCGCTCGGCGAAGATCGCGACGAGCACGTTGGCGCCGGTCACTTCCTCGCGACCGGACGATTGCACGTGGATGACGGCACGCTGGATGACACGCTGGAAGCCGGAGGTCGGCTTCGAATCCTCGTCATATCCGGTGATCAGGTTGGAAAGTTCGTTGTCGACATATTCGACGAGCGTCTTGCGCAGCGCGTCGAGATCGACATTGCAGGCACCCATGACCGCGGCCGCATCGGCATCGTCGATCAGGGCGAGCAGCAGATGCTCGAGCGTCGCATATTCGTGGTGCCGCTCGTTGGCAAAGGTCAGTGCCTGATGGAGCGCCTTCTCTAAACTAGGCGAAAATGTTGGCACGTTCAGATCCTCACTTCTTTTCCATGACGCATTGCAGCGGATGCTGGTGCTGCCGGGCGAAGTCCATCACCTGGCTGACCTTCGTTTCCGCTACCTCGTATGTGAATATTCCGCATTCGCCGACGCCGTGGTTATGGACATGGAGCATGATGCGGGTGGCACTTTCACGATCCTTCTGAAAAAAACGCTCCAGAATATGAATGACGAATTCCATGGGAGTGTAGTCGTCATTCAAAAGCAGCACACGATAAAGATTGGGCTTCTTGGTCTTCGGCTTGGTGCGCGTGATGACCGAGGTTCGATTTGCGTTGTCCCCGTTCCTTTCGCTGTCGTTCTGCATCCGGATCGGCTTTGCGATCATTGTCATTCATTCCTCAAGCAATCCGGCGGAGCATGGGAGGGTGCTTTTCCCGCCGAATATCTGAAACACTAACTTAGTTCATAATAGGCTGATTTTAAGCCCCCTGTCAGACACTGCAATCAAGAAATGGCCGGCATGCACGGGAAAGACCAAAAAAGTCCCCGGTCGATCCCATGCGGGCGCTGCAGCGAAAGTGGAAACAAAAAGACCGGCTACAGATGCGTAGCCGGTCTTCATTTTTCAATATGTAGCGCAGGTTGCGCCTTTGAAATCAGTTCAAGCAGCAGCAGCAGGCGTCGCCGCCGACACCGACTTGGCGGTCTTGACGACCGCAGCGGCGATCGGTGCCTCATAGGGCTTGTAGGCTGATTTGGCGAGATCGGCATACATCTCACTGAGCTTCGTCGTCTCGGAGACAAAGCCTTCAAAATACGCCTTGACGTAGCTCGTCTGCAGCTCGAAGGCAGCCTCGAAGCTCTTGACGCCGGCCAGCGTTTCGAAATGCGTCACCGCATCCTGAAAAGATTTCTTCGAATATTCAGTGGCTTCGGTGGCGATTGCCTGAAAGCCCTTGGACGTGTCGGTATAGGTCTTCAGGGCCGTGTCGACGGCTTCCTTGCTCTTCTTGTTGGCGTCTTCAAAGTTGAACATGAGCCATCCTCCGTTGGGCTGTTGGTGGCCGCAGGGTAGCTGCAATGCACAAATAGTCAAGTAGTCTTGTGCGTTGCAAAACATCCAAAGGTTGCATTACAAAAAGATAACCAAGGCAGCGCGCCGGGGCACGTACGTCTTTAACTGATTTTGCTAAAATATATCAGAATGCCGCAACCGGAAGTTTTGAATAAATTCTCGTTGCGAATCGAAAAAACGAAAAAAGGACCGAACGGATCGCGCCGTTCGGTCCTTTTGAAGCTTTCGAACGCGATCAGAGATCGACGTCGAGGATCGCCATCGAAAAGTTGTAGGAGCGGTCGCCGTCCTCGTCATCGATATAGACGACACCCAGAAATTCTTCGCCGAGATAGACTTCCGCAGAATCATCCTTGCGCGGACGCGCCTTGACGATCATCTGCGGATTGAACATGCGCTTGAAATAGGCGTCGAGCTTCTTGATTTCTTCTGGCTTCACTCTGTCATCTCCGTAAGCGGTCTTGATTGGCCGCTTCTTGCACAGGAAATGCAGCGGTGTAAAGGCAAGGTTGCCGTTTGCTCATGGCCCTCCCCGCTCGGATCCCGCCGACTTTTCCTATCCTTGTTTCCAACGGGCGCTCAGATATCGGCGCCGATCACCTGGTCCATGTTGCGCGACGGCTCGGAACAACCGGCCTCGCCGACGACCTTGGCCGGCACACCCGCGACTGTCTTTTTGGGCGGTACCGCCTTCAGGACAACGGAGCCGGCGGCGACGCGTGAGCAATAGCCGATCTCGATATTGCCGAGGATCTTGGCACCGGCGCCGATCATGACGCCGGAGCCGATCTTTGGATGGCGGTCGGCGCCCTCCTTGCCGGTGCCGCCGAGTGTGACGCCGTGCAGGATCGAGACGTTGTCGCCGATGACGGCCGTCTCGCCGACGACGAGGCCGGTGGCATGATCCAGGAAGATGCCCTTTCCGATACGGGCGGCCGGGTTGATGTCGGTCTGGAAGACGCTGGAGGAGCGGCTCTGTAGATAGAGCGCAAAATCACGCCGGCCGCGGTTCAGCAGCCAATGGGCGAGACGATGCGTCTGCAGCGCATGGAAGCCCTTGAAATAAAGCACCGCCTCCATGAAGCGCAGGCAGGCGGGATCGCGGTCATAGATCGCCTGGATATCGACGCGCAGGATGGAGCTCCAGTCCGGCCAGTCGAGGAGCATTTCTTCGAAGGTCTGGCGAAGCAGGTTCGCCTGCATGTCGGGGTGATCGAGACGTTCGCAGATGCGGTGGATGACGCATTCCTCGAGCGAATGGTAGTTGATCACGGTCGAATAGAGGAAGGCGGCGAGAACCGGGTCCCGTTCGGCGGCGAGCCGGGCTTCCTCGCGCAGGCTGTCCCAGATGGGATCCATCACCTTCACCGGATGGCCTGTGTCAAAAGCACGGATGTCAGTCTTTGCGACCATCGCCGCTCTCCTCGTTGCCGGAAGGAATGCCGTTTTCGGAATGCCGATATATAGAGGAAAACGCCAATAACATAAATGGGTGCCGTCGCCATGGTTTTTTAGCATGGTTTTTCGGCATCACGATGTTGTCAGCGATGGGCAACCCTTGCGTAGAAGGCCAGAACCGCCTGCTTGAAAACCCTGTCGCCGACGGCGAGCATATGATCGCGGCCCGGAATATCGAGCGCTTCGGCATTTTGCATCAGCGCCGCCAATTCCTGCGGCGAGCCGGCGATATCATCCTTGGTGCCGACGCCGATCAGCGTCGGCATATCGAGCTTGGCCATATCGGAGCGGGCGACGAGATCGCGCGAGCCGCGGATGCAATCGGCAAGAGCGACGCGGTCGCTCTTCGTCTGCTCGGCGAAGGCGCGGAACATGCGGCCGCGGGCATGCGTCACCGCCTCCAGCGAGGGAGCGAGCAGTGCATCGGCAATCGGGTCCCAGTCGCCGACGCCGTCGGTCATGCCGATGCCGAGGCCACCGAGCACCAGCGAACGGACGCGATGCGGATTGGCAAGCGCGGCGAAGACGGAAATGCGCGCGCCCATCGAATAGCCCATGACATTGGCTTCGGGGATGCCGAGATGATCGAGCAAGGCGATCGCATCGCCGGCCATGACCCAGGGACGATAGGCTTCGGCATCATGCGGCTTGTCGCTTGCGCCGTGGCCGCGATTGTCCATGGCAATCACCCGGTAGCCGGCATCACCAAGCGTCTTCAGCCAGCCCGGATGCACCCAGTTGACGTTTGCGGTCGAGGCAAAGCCGTGGATCAACAACACGGGCACACCGGCCGGATCGCCCTCATCGAAGAAGGCGAGTTGCAGTCCGTCATGGGTGAAGCTCGAAAATGTGGGCGTATTCAGGTTCATCGGGCCTTCCTTTTTGGCGCGACCATAGTCGAGCGGCCCTTCATCGTGAAGCCAAAAACTGTGGCTAAAAACTGTGCCTGGCGCGGCGGTTTGGCTCTACACATTTGCGGCGAAGGCTTATAAGGTTCGCGCACATTTCAAAGCATTCGGAGAGCGACATGGCCGGCCACAACATTCCCCACTTCCAGAACGACGGCGGTCACCGCGTTATCGAAGTCGGCGTCAAGGAATTCATGTGCACCGGCGCTTCGGCTCCCTTCGATCATCCGCATATCTTCATCGACATGGGCGACGACAACGAGAAGGTCTGTTCCTACTGCTCGACGCTCTATCGCTTCAATTCCGCGCTCAAGCCCAGCCAGACCAATCCGGCCGGTTGCGTTTTCCACGTGAAGGCGGCGTAGTCAGTCCAGATCCGGACCGAACGGACAATGCCGATCGAACATGCCGCCATCATCGGCGCCGGGATATCAGGGCTGACCGCTGCCCTTGCGCTTTCGCGCCGGGGTATCAGCTCGGAGATCTTCGAGCAGGCGGGCGAACTCACCGATATCGGCGCCGGATTGCAGGTTTCGCCGAACGCTTCCCGCATCCTTGCCGAACTCGGTATCCTTGAAGGCCTGTCAAAGGTCTGGCTCGAGCCGGAAGCGATCCGGCTGATATCGGGTGGGTCGCTCCGCCAGCTCGCGGCGGTGCCGGCCGGCAAATTCGCGCGGGAACGCTGGGGCGCACCCTACGGCGTCCTGCACCGCACCACATTGCAGAAAGCCCTTTTGGCTGCGGTTGCGGACGATCCGCTCTGCCGGCTTCACCTTGGCGTGCGGATAGATTCGACCCTACCGCCTTTCGAGCGGGCGGCCGATGTCGTGATCGGCGCCGACGGCGTCTGGTCGAAGCTGCGGCAATCCGTTCCGGGCAGCCCCTCGCCGCGCTTTTCCGGCAATATCGCCTACCGCTTTACCATTGCCGAGAACGAGGCGCCCGCGTTCCTCGACCGGGCAAGCGTTTCGGCTTTTCTCGGCGGTTCGGCGCATCTCGTCTGCTATCCGCTGAGGGAAAGCGGCAGCTTCAACATGGTGGCGATCACCGCCGGCAATATCGCGCCGCAGGCTTGGCAAAGCGAAGCGACGGCCGAGCAGCGGGCGCAGCTGCGGGCGCGCCTTTCCGGCTGGAACGCCGCGATCGTCTCTCTGCTCGACAGAAATAGGAAGCTGACGTTCTGGCCGTTGTTCGAAACCACATCAGGCGCATGGCAGGACGGCCGAAAGACGGTACTGATCGGCGACGCCGCGCATGCGATGATGCCTTTTGCCGGACAGGGAGCAGCGATGGCGATCGAAGACGCCTACGAACTGACGGCGTTTCTTTCGAATAGCCCCGTGGCGGAAGCGCTGGCGCGTTTCGAAAGACACCGGGCGCCGCGCATTGCGAGGCTTCGCCAGCGTGGCGCCTTCAACCGGTTCGCCTATCATGCGAAAGGGCCGATCCGGATCGGCCGCGATCTCGTGCTCGGCCTCAAGCCGCCGCTAAGCCTGGCGGCTGATCTCGACTGGATCTACGGCTATCGGGCTGCAGATCTGCCTTGAGGTTTCACAAGCGACGACAAAGCCTGTCTGATCAGACCGCGCTTGCCGCCGCAAAACCCCGTTCGATATCGGCCTTCAGATCGACCACGTCCTCGATGCCGATCTGCAGGCGGATGACTGGACCATCCGTGGGCGCCTTGGCGACCTTGCGATCGTTGAGATAGGCATGCAAGGCGAGGCTTTCAAAGCCACCCCAGGAATAGCCGAGACCGAAAATCCTCAGCGCATCGAGGAAGGCATGCGCCTTTGCTCTGGACTTCTCGGGACCGTCGGCGGCCAGCACGAAGGAAAAGATGCCGCTGGCGCCTTTGAAATCGCGCTTCCAGAGATGATGAGAGGGAAAACTCGGCAGGGCCGGATGCAGCACGCGGGCGACATCCTCCCTGCCCTCCAGCCATTTCGCGATATCAAGCGCGCTTTCATAATGCCGCTCGAGGCGCAGGCCCATGGTGCGCAATCCGCGCAGGATCTGATAGGCATCATCGGGTGCGCCGCAGATGCCGAGCACACCGTTTGCCTCCTTCAGCCGCTCCCAGTGCTCGGCATTGGCCGAAACCGTTCCGAGCAGGATGTCGGAATGGCCGGACGGATATTTCGTCGATGCGTGGATCGAGATGTCGACGCCGTGATCGAGTGGCCTGAAATAGATCGGCGTCGCCCAGGTATTGTCCATCATGACGACGGCGCCGTGGCGGTGCGCAACTGCCGAGATCGCCGGAATATCCTGCATCTCGAAGGTGTTGGAGCCGGGAGCCTCGGTGTGGACGAGCTTCGTGTTCGGCCGGAACAGCGTCTCGATGCCGGCGCCGATCTCCGGATGGTAATATTCCACCTCGACGCCGAGGCGCTTCAGCATCGTGTCGCAGAAATGGCGCGTCGGGCCATAGACCGAATCGACCACCAGCGCATGATCGCCGGCAGCGACGAAACCCAGAAACGGAATGGTGACGGCCGCAAGGCCCGACGGCACAAGGATCGTTCCGGCCGAGCCTTCGAGCGCGTCGATCGCCTCGCAGAGCGCATCCGTCGTCGGGGTGCCGCGCGTCCCGTAAGTGTATTTCTGCGTGCGCGTCTCCATCGCCCGCGCGTTCGGAAACAGCACCGTCGAGGCATGCACGACCGGCGGATTGATGAAGCCGTGATAATCGAAGGGGTCGTTGCCGATATGGGTCAGGCGGGTGTTGATGCCGGCATTCTGCAGCAAGCTGTCTTTGTCTTTCATGTCGGGGATAGCCTTTGGCAAGGGTCGCGAAGCCAGACTTTTGGACGCCCGGCCGTTTCGGGTCAACCCCTTGAAGATCGGTTGCAGGAGACGATCCGAAATGATGGAAATTTCGATTTTCGCGTTATTTTTCCGCAACCGGACGCCTATTTCCTAATCAACCGCCCATGAATGCAGCGCCATCTGCCAAAATGTTGCATTTCGCCGCAATTATTGAGCGCGACACTTGACCATAGTGACATTTGCGACTGTGATAGACCCACTCGCGCCGGGAGGGTGTCGAGACAATGGGGAGGCGGCACGGATTGTCGGCACGCACTCCCCACAAGAAAAGATAAGACAACGGAAAAGGTTGGGAAAATGAAAAATAAGCTCCTGTCCGCCGCTATCGGCGCAGCAGTTTTGGCAGTTGGCGCCTCGGCCGCCTCCGCCACCACTCTCTCAGACGTCAAGGCAAAGGGTTTCGTTCAGTGCGGCGTCAATACCGGCCTTACCGGCTTTGCCGCACCTGACGCTTCCGGCAATTGGGCCGGCTTCGACGTCGACTTCTGCAAGGCCGTCGCTTCGGCCGTGTTCGGCGACCCCACCAAGGTCAAGTACACGCCGACAAATGCGAAGGAACGCTTCACCGCCCTGCAGTCCGGTGAAATCGACGTCCTCTCGCGCAACACGACCTGGACGATCAATCGCGACACCGCACTCGGCTTCAACTTCCGTCCCGTCACCTATTATGACGGCCAGGGCTTCATGGTGCGCAAGGGCCTGAACGTGAAGTCGGCTCTCGAACTCTCCGGCGCCGCAATCTGCGTGCAGTCGGGCACGACCACGGAACTGAACCTCGCCGATTACTTCAAGACGAACAATCTGCAGTACAATCCGGTCGTCTTCGAAAATCTTCCTGAGGTCAACGCGGCCTACGACGCCGGTCGTTGCGACGTTTATACGACCGACCAGTCCGGTCTCTATTCGTTGCGTCTGACGCTGAAGAATCCCGACGAACACGTCATCCTTCCTGAGATCATCTCCAAGGAGCCGCTTGGCCCGGCCGTCCGTCAGGGTGATGATCAGTGGTTCGATATCGTTTCCTGGACGGCTTATGCGCTGATCAATGCCGAAGAGTTCGGCATCACCCAGGCAAATGTCGACGAGATGAAGAACTCGCCGAACCCTGACATCAAGCGCTTCCTCGGCAGCGAGACTGACACCAAGATCGGCACCGATCTCGGCCTGACCAATGATTGGGCAGCCAACGTCATCAAGGGCGTCGGCAATTATGGCGAAATCTTCGAGCGCAACATCGGCCAGGGCAGCCCGCTCAAGATCGCACGCGGCTTGAATGCTCTGTGGAACAAGGGCGGCATCCAGTACGCACCGCCGGTTCGTTAATCGAGCACTGGCAATGAAATACCGGGAAGGCGGCCAAGCCGCCTTCCCGCTTCCAAAAAGTTAAAAAGAAAGCCCGAAAACGGGCACAAGGGGATTGGCGCGGCATGACGCATGAGGCTGTGGATAAGACACCTTTGCATGGCACCGGCTGGAGTTTCCAGTCGGCAATGTACGACCCGAAATATCGGAGTATATTTTACCAGGTCCTAACAATCGTTATTCTCGTGGGCTTTGTGTGGTGGGTGGCCCACAACACAGCCGTGAACCTTGCGCGCAGCAATACGGCATCGGGTTTCGGCTTTCTTCGCGGCCGCGCCGGTTTCGAAATTGGCCAGTCGCTGATCAGCTTTTCGAGTGACTCGACTTATGCGCGCGCACTTCTCGTCGGCATTCTGAATACCTTGCTGGTGGCGGTGACCGGTATCTTCACGGCGACCATCATCGGCTTTCTGATCGGGATCGGCCGGCTGTCGCGCAATTGGCTGATTGCCAAGCTCTGCACGGTCTATGTCGAGGTTTTCCGCAACATTCCGCCGCTGCTCGTCATCTTTTTCTGGTATCTCGGTGTTCTCTCCGTCTTGCCGCAGCCGCGCGAGTCGGTGGGCCTGCCGTTCAACATGTTCCTCAACAACAGAGGACTAGCCTTCCCGAAGGCGATCTTCGAGACAGGCATGATAGCGGTCGGCATCGCCCTGCTGATTGCGATTGTCGCCACCATCATCATCGCGCGTTGGGCTCACAAACGCCAAGCCGCAACCGGCCAGCCGTTCCACACCGTATGGACGGCGATCGCGCTGATCGTCGGCTTGCCATTGCTGGTCTTCGTTGTGTCCGGCTTTCCGCTCACCTTCGACCTTCCGGTTGCCGGAAAATTCAACCTCACGGGCGGCTCCGTCGTCGGCCCCGAATTCATGTCGCTGTTTCTCGCTCTGTCCTTCTATACCGCCTCGTTCATCGCCGAGATCGTTCGCGGCGGCATTCGCGGCGTTCCAAAGGGGCAATCCGAAGCAGCCGGCGCGCTGGGGCTGCATCCGTCGAGCGTGACGAGACTTGTCGTGGTGCCGCAGGCGCTGCGCATCATCATCCCGCCGCTGACGAGCCAGTACCTGAACCTGACTAAGAACTCCTCACTCGCCATCGCGATCGGTTTCTCGGATCTCGTTGCCGTCGGTGGCACGATCCTCAATCAGAGCGGTCAAGCGATCGAGATCGTCTGCATCTGGGGTATCGTCTATCTCAGCTTGAGCATTCTCACGTCGCTGTTCATGAATTGGTTCAATGCCAAGATGGCACTGGTGGAGAGATAAGATGTCGGTCGCCGATAAACCCTTTGTCAGAACGTCCATCCTTGCCGCCGAACCGCCGCCGCCCGGAGAGAGGGGAGCCGTCGCCTGGATCCGCCGTAATCTCCTGGCAACTCCGAAGGACGTGATCCTGACGATTCTCGCTCTTGCGCTCATCGCATGGGCCGTGCCGCATCTCGTCAACTGGCTGTTCATCCAGGCCGTATGGTCGGGGCCGGACCGCACATTCTGCGCGACGACGATCCAGGGCGGCATCCAGCCCGACGGCTGGAGTGGTGCATGCTGGGCTTTCATCAGCGCCAAGTACGATCAGTTTATCTTCGGCCGCTATCCGCTCGGTGAGCGTTGGAGGCCGGCGATCGTCGGGATCCTGTTCATTCTGCTGCTGGTTCCGATGTTGATCCCGTCGGCGCCGCGCAAGGGCCTGAACGCCATTCTTCTGTTCGCCGTCCTGCCGGTCATCGCCTTCTGGCTTCTTCACGGTGGCTTCGGCCTCGAAGTGGTGGAGACTCCGCTCTGGGGCGGGTTGATGGTGACGCTCGTCCTGTCCTTTGTCGGTATTGCCGTCTCCCTACCCGTCGGCATTCTGCTTGCGCTGGGACGCCGCTCGAAGATGCCCGTCATCCGGATGCTCTGCGTTACCTTCATCGAGGTCATTCGAGGCGTTCCGCTGATCACCGTTCTGTTCATGGCAAGTGTCATGCTGCCGCTCTTCCTTCCGACAGGCTGGAACGTGGACAAATTGCTTCGGGCGCTGATCGGTGTGTCGATCTTCACGTCGGCCTATATGGCTGAAGTGATCCGCGGCGGCCTTCAGGCGATCCCGAAGGGACAGTTCGAAGGCGCCGATTCACTCGGCCTCGGCTATTGGCAGAAGACCCGGCTGATCATCATGCCGCAGGCCATCAAGCTGGTCATCCCGAGCATTGTGAACACCTTCATCGGAACGTTCAAGGACACGTCGCTGGTCACCATTATCGGCATGTTCGATCTGCTCGGCATCGTCAAGCTGAACTTCTCCGATGCCAATTGGGCAAGCGCCGTCACGCCGATCACGGGCCTGATCTTCGCCGGCTTCATCTTCTGGCTGTTCTGCTTCGGCATGTCGCGCTATTCAGGTTTCATGGAACGCCATCTCGATACCGGCCACAAACGATAAGAACGCTACAACGATAAGAATGAGGGAAAATAGTCATGGCTGAAGCTCCAGCGAAAAAGCTCACCGTTTCCGCAACGGAAGTGGCGGTCGAGATCGTCAACATGAACAAATGGTACGGCGATTTCCACGTGCTGCGCGACATCAACCTGAAGGTCATGCGCGGCGAGCGCATCGTCATTGCCGGCCCGTCGGGTTCGGGCAAGTCGACGATGATCCGCTGCATCAACCGCCTTGAAGAGCATCAGAAAGGCAAGATCGTCGTCGACGGCACCGAACTCACCAACGATCTGAAAAAGATCGACGAGGTGCGGCGCGAAGTCGGCATGGTGTTCCAGCACTTCAACCTCTTCCCGCATCTGACGATCCTCGAAAACTGCACGCTGGCGCCAATTTGGGTCCGCAAGATGCCGAAGAAGCAGGCCGAAGAAGTGGCCATGCACTTCCTGAAGCGGGTCAAGATCCCGGAGCAGGCCAACAAATATCCGGGCCAGCTCTCCGGCGGCCAGCAGCAGCGCGTGGCGATCGCGCGTTCGCTATGCATGAACCCGAAGATCATGCTGTTCGACGAGCCGACCTCGGCGCTCGATCCCGAAATGATCAAGGAAGTGCTCGACACCATGGTGGGTCTTGCCGAGGAAGGCATGACCATGCTCTGCGTCACGCATGAAATGGGCTTTGCCCGCCAGGTCGCCAACCGTGTCATCTTCATGGACCAGGGCCAGATCGTCGAGCAGAATTCGCCGGCCGAGTTCTTCGACAATCCGCAGCACGAACGCACCAAGCTGTTCCTCAGCCAGATCCTGCACTGAAGCAGGGAGCTGAAGCTTTTAAAGGACCCGCCGCACCTTCCGGTTCGGCGGGTCCTTTCACGTTCAGCGAGAGGCTGTCGCCTGCAGCAGACTGCAGAGACCGGCAAGACCGGAATCACCGCCGGAGGCGGAGATATCGGCGCAACGGACGAGCATCTTGCGCTGCTCATTGACAGGCCTTGCCTGGAAGGCCTCCAGGGTGCGGATCTGGGACGCGCTGAGGCTGCGCTCGCCCGCGGGTCTGCCGCTGCTGCCTGCCCCATCTACCCTGCCGATGGCGAGATCGGCATCGACGCCATTACCGCCGCCAACCGAGGCCGTGGCGTTGGCATCGATTCCATCGGAACCGCCGGTGCGTGCATTGAGATCGGCATTGACGCCGCGCCCGCCACCGATTCTGGCGTTGACACCGGCATCGATGCCCCGGCCACCGCCGGCATTGGCGGTCGCATCGGCATTGACGCCGTTCGAGCCACCAACGGAAGCATTGGCATCGGCGCTGATGCCGCTCCCGCCGCCAATTGAAGCCCCGACATCGGCGCTGACGGCATTGCCTGCATTCACCGACACACCGACATCGATCGCACGCGCATCGCTTGCCGGCACGGCAAGGAGGGCGCAGGTGGATGCGAGCACTGCAAAGGAGAGTCTATTGTGGTTATGGGTCATGTTTTCCTCCGTTTCCATTCCGCCGAACGATCTGCCCGGCAGTCGAAAATCGAGGAACGCGCGTACCTTCGATCGATCGGACGCCTGCAACTTCAGGACGTCCATGGCAAGGCAACGTGAAGAGATGACGAATGTTTCACGACAGGGCGCGGCAAGTCGGTTCTGCGGCGTATAATGATGTTTCGCGGTTAGTGAATTCCGAATCGCTCGACCGACTGTGCCATAAGCGGGCATGTCTGCTGACAGTCGGAGGGTTGCTCAAGTATTCCCTCCGATGGCGCCAGCAATCTTCAGCCGGCGGCGAATAATCCGATCGCAGCTTTCCTTGAGATCGACCACAGCTATCGCGGGCATTAGCTTTTCCATCAGCGATTGAACATACTAAAAATAACTCCCTTTCCGCCTGGATATATCAGGCGGGAAGTCCATGTTTCAGCATGTTCTCATCTGATGGAACTGGAGGTTTAGAATGGGCATTTTCGACAAGATCAAACATGCAATCTTCGGAGAGGCGAAAGCAGCCGAACCCGTTGCTACCGGCGCGCCGAAGACAGAGACGGCGCAAGCGCCTGCCTCACCGTCGGCAGCCCCCAGTCCGGCGCCTGCGGCCCCTGCCCCGCAGAGCAAGCCGGTCCCCACGGCCACCGCACCAGGCACAGCTACAGTGGATATCGTCCCGATCCTCGACGCGGCGGTAAAGAAGAGCGGTCAGAAACTCGATTGGCGCCGCTCGATCGTAGACCTGATGAAAGCCGTCGGGATGGATGCGAGCCTGACCGAGCGCAAGGAACTTGCCGCTGAACTCGGCTATACCGGCGACACCAACGATTCCGCAAAAATGAACATGTGGCTGCACAAGGCACTGATGAAGCGGCTTTCGGAAAACGGCGGCAAGGTGCCGGCCGACCTCCTGGATTGATCGATGACGCATCGCTGCCGCTATTCTGTGGCGGCAGCGATGCGGGTAACATCTCGGGCAAGGGGACGCCGAAACAAGGCGTCCCCTTGCCCGCAGGTGCTGGAACCAATAACGTTTCGCTCGATACTTCGATAATCGATCAGGGGAGAATTAAGTCCAATGAGATTGATGGCAGTCGTTGGTGTTGCACTCAGCCTGGCCTGTATATCGGCCGCAGAATCTCCTTCAAACTATCAATCCTACAGCGGCATTCGGGTCGATACCGACCCGGTCCTCCTGGCTCGATACGACAAGGCGCTCCAACGCTGCGTGCCGGAGGCAAGCTCATGGCGACGAGGCTCGCCGGACCCGCGAAGCCTGCACTACAACGCGGCTCTCAGAAATTGCCTCTATAGGCGCAGCTTCGTCGACAGGGGCGTCTACGCCTACCCCATCCCCCAGGTCTACTTCGATCATTTCCTGGATCGCTGAGAAGAGCCGAGCCCTTCAGAGGCCTATCTAACAAAAAACCCGCCAAACTTGGCGGGTCTGTCTTCAATCGCGATGCTGCCGCTACCGCATAATTCCTTAAAACCGAATCGATTTACGGACAAAATTATGCAGCAGTTCAAAGTGCTGCAGCGTCCTTTGCGCGTCTCAAAAGACGCGCGACGCTGTCGTCAGCGTTTGCCGCCAGCTGGTGGCCGGCCCTTGCCCGCCGGGCGGTTGCCGCTTCCGGACGCTGTCTTGGCGTCATTGCCCTGACCGAAGTTGGTGCCGCCGAGATGGCCACCGCCGCTGGTATTGGCAACCTGGCGCTGCGCTTTGCGCAACAGTGCCTCTGCATTGGTCTTGCTCATGAAATTCTCCTCAATGGCTGGAAAACCCAGCCGGAATGCCGGCACTGACTTCCGCGGTCAAAGACCGAAGGCATATCAGGCAGCGACGATGTGCGTTTGCTGGAGGCTTGCGTCGATCAAAGACTTGCCTGCATTCATGACGATTCCCCCTCAACCGGCATGACAATCACCCTCCGGCGGCTGCCGGACGGCGCAGAAATCGATTTTGAAAGGAAAGATCAGCCGGGACGCCAGAGCGCAAACCAAGCTCGACAAGCAATTTCGATAGATGAATCAATATGACGGCAATGTGTTTAAAACAAGTTCCCGGCTTCCTGCCTGGAGAAGCGTTGCCGACTGCTTTTGCCGATTCATAGAAGATAATCATCCTGCGGCGTCAGTTGGAACGCTTCTTGCAGAGTTACTAATATGTTTATGATGCAAGGACCAAATGTCATGAATCGGTACACATCGCATCAGTTTCCCGCGCTGAGGATCCTCATGAGCGGCCAGGAAAAATACAGCGTCGTCAGAACCCTCGGCGACGCAGCCACCATGCTCATTTCCGAATGGCCGGGTGATGACGGCGAGGAGTATGTCGTGGCGGTGAGGACATGCCTCGACGCCATCCGCGGAACCACGCCCCCGGGCGCCGCGCGGGAAGCGCTGATGAGAGCGGCTGATGAAGCCGGCATCCGCTACCTCTCGGTCGTTCACTGAGGTCGCTCGAGCAGATTCCAGAGAAGAATTTGCGGAAACGCTCGAGCAGTGCAAATCCGCCGCGACTTTCGCTTCTGCCCAGCTCATAGCCTGTCCTGGCGTTTCTCCCGTGACATCAGTTGGCTAACCACTGCAGCAGAGAGCGCGCCGTCGGCATACTCAAACGTACCGGCTGTTTTGACCTCCATAGCGGCGCGCATCAACGCACCCAGCGCGGCCCGCGCGAAAGAGCCGCCGACACTCACGCGGCGCACGCCGACGCTCGACAGTTCGGCAACAGAGTATTTTCGCCCTTTCAAACCCATGACCACGTTGACTGGCTTGTCCACGGCTGCACAAACGGTTCTGATTGCTTCGATATCAGGCAAGCCGGGTGCGTAAAGCACGTCCGCTCCGGCGGCCGAGAATGCTTGCAGCCGTTCGATGGTGTCGTCCAGATCGGGTCTCTCCCAAAGATAATTCTCCGCCCGCGCCGTGAGAAGAAAAGGCAGACCGCGCGCAGCCTCTGCTGCAGCATGGATGCGTTCGACGGCTTGCGACAGCTCGTAGATCGGGGCAGCAGGATTGCCTGTTGCGTCTTCGATCGATCCGCCGACAAGTCCGATTTCATAGGCCAAGCGGATGGTTTCCGCACAGGTTTCTGGCGACGTGCCGAAGCCATCTTCAAGATCAGCAGAGACAGGAAGATCAGCAGCGCCAACGATCTCGGCAGCGTTCTCAAGAACCTCATCCCGTCCAAGGCTCGCGAATGAATCCAACTTGCCTTTGGAAAAGGCGTAACCCGCGCTGGTGGTTGCGAGCGCCTCGAAGCCAAGACTTGCGAGAAGGCGAGCCGAACCGGCGTCCCACGGGTTCGGGATGACAAAGGCACTGTCCCCCTGGTGAAGTGCCTTCAGTCGCTCGAACTTGGCCCATTGATCCATAAATGCCCCCTCGCGGTCACTGAAGGTGAGACTAGCACCACGGGAACGAAATGTGAACACGCGCCGCGAACTTGCTTTGGAGAGAATAGCGACGATGGCTCTTGGGGCGCCTTTCCATAAGTCTCAAGCTCCTGGACCGGGCATCAGTCCGCAGCAGAGGCCGAAACCAGCTATTACCCGTGTCTTCGGTATGGACACTTGAAATGGTGGCGACCCATAGCGGACGAAAATCTGAACCCTGATAAGTATTGGAATATATTGATTAATTCCAGATAATTTCGGAGGCGAACTTTCTCGCCCAAGGGGACAGTGGATTTCTTGACCTCGTTGGAGCCACGAGAGCCGTCGGCCTTATGATTCTAAATTCTTTGGTCTCTGCGGAGGCGCTACTGCAAAAGGACATGGATCAGCTTGATCAGGAGAGATGCTGCAGCTAAAGGCTTTAGCTCGTGTCTGAATCAGCAGATGCGTTTAACCGAAAGAGCCAAGTGGCGGACGGATTGATGCGGGGCAACCCAAGTCAATATGATCGATCTTTCTTAAGTCGATCAGCCCGATGTTCGTCGTCTCATAGCTATACCGGCTTGGAGGCGCACCCCCTGCTTCCACCTCCGCCTCTCGCCGAGGATTGACACGCCGCCTTCGAAAAGCACATCGCGTAACCGCCGGAGCCCGGAGCCGCCTGCTCGGGGAATCTGCGAAGCTTGCCGCTCTCGACACGGTAATCACACGAGGTTAACGCCTAGTCTGTTAATATTGCCGCACCCGAAACCGGACTCCTGCCCCGAGGCCTTGCTCCTCCGGCAGGATTATAACGTGACGCTGTTCAAGTGTGTTGCGCAACATCCGAATGGCATGTTCGGGAGGCCTTTTGAGTAGTCCACGTTCAATGCGAGCAATCGTATCTCTTCCGATGCCAGACACTTCGGCCATTTCGTCGAGGGACAAGTCCAGCAAGGCTCGCGCGTGACGCAACATATTGCCCCACTCTGAAGCGTTCGGTTGATCAAACCGCACGCCTTCGCCGAAACTTTCACTGGCGTCCAAAAACCTGATCCCTTTTCCCTCAAGTGCAGTGCGCAATTGCAATAACGTGCGCGGGTCGGGGCGCTTTCTTTCGGGGTCTTCCAGCAATTTCAGAACGCTTCGCGTCACCCTAGCCCGTATCGCCAAAGCTAGCTGACTCTCGCCCGACATCGAACGAGCCGCGCGTATTTGTGCAGGAGTGACATAGAGCACCATGATAGCGAAAGAAAAGGAACAACAAAGAATGTCAACATATCCGCCTTGTGTAGCTTTAATGGACTTTTCTTTGCGTTTTGACTCCATTTGTAGCTCGAATCACTATAGATGGTTAGGAAAGTCGAGTTTAATGCGAATCAAAAGGAACCCTTATGAACGACAAATGGCTTGGAACCCCGCCCTTCGTGATCCTCCCGCGACTGAGGTCGCTCCTCGCTGATCTCGAACAACTTGCCGTGCCCGGCAGCCACCCAGTACCCAATGAGCTTGTCAACATCCGGAATTGCCTTGTCGCGAGCCGCGCGGTGCCCTGCTTGATGGGCGAGATGAGCGGGCATCCGTCTATCAAGGACGGTCCCGGGATCACCTCCGAGCTGTTTTACCTCGACAGGGAGCAGCGGCTTGGAAGGACGTTGAGCCGTTGGTATCGGTTCGACGAAGGCCTCATCTGATCCGGGTGGAGAATATCGATGGACACGGCCTTTAGGGACAACCTCGACGAATACATTAGCAAACTTCAGCGGATCGCGATCCAGCTGAACGGATTGCGATCTGCCCGCCCCTTCAGGGCTCGTCGCGAAGGTGCAGCACTCGCGATGAAGTCTGCCCGCCTTTTCTTGGCTTATTGTGCATTAGTGAGCCTGGTTCGCCGAAATATCGAGCCGATCTGTAATCCATTTTGCGTTGGGCTTGTCGTGGTACCGGCCGAATGGCACCTGAAAGATATCCAGGAGGCGGCGAAAATCATCTTCAAAGATGAGAAAGTTCGCTTCTGTCTGCATCCGGCTTCTAAGAGCAGGCGCGGCTGGGAGATCGACCCTGCTGAGCATCTCACATCGGGCAGATTGATCGTCTTCGTGACCGAGGGATCGACAATCCATGAGGATTTCGAACTCGCCGCAACGGTCCGTGACCGCCTCCACCTGTGTGATCCCCGCCACCTTCGAGCGCTTGGGAGGCTCCGGGGCTGCGGAGTCCTCTCCGACGAACAGGTTGCGGTAATAGCCGAACAGCCTTCAGAGAGGATGGAAGCCATCTTTCGGATTGGGCAACCGGCCGAGCGGGCGGCGATGCGGCTCCTGAAGGAAAGCAAGCAGCGCCTCCAATCGACCGAAGTCAAACGGCTGGATGTCTCCAAAGGCTTCGGTGAGGCTTCCACTTGGGCACTGGAGCTGAGGAAAGACCTCCAGGATTGGCATGACGGCAAGCTATCCTGGTCCGATGTCGACAAGGGGTGCTTGCTCTACGGTCCGCCAGGTACTGGAAAGACGAGGTTTGCAGCGGCCCTCGCCGCCGAATGCGAGATGCATCTGGTAGCCACGTCGATTTCAAAGTGGCAGAGTAGTGGGGATGGAGCACTGGGCGATATGCTCAAGGCAATGTACAGAACCTTCGCGTCTGCTAAGGAAAGTGCGCCGTGCCTCCTTTTTCTGGACGAGTTTGATTCGATTGGTGACCGAGCCAATTTCCCTTCGAGGCATTCTGACTACAGCACCCAGGTAGTAAACGGGTTACTCGAATGCCTCGATGGCATCGAAGGACGTGAGGGCGTGGTCGTCGTGGGGGCTTGCAATCACCCTCAACGAATTGACCCTGCGCTCATCAGGAGCGGCCGGTTGGAGAAGCGCGTTTACTTCCCCTTACCGAACGCGGTAGCGCGAGCCGAAATCCTCGCTTTCCATCTCCCGTCGCTCGCCGACCACGCTTCCTTGAAGGAAATCGCCGCCAGACTGCCCGGCAAGAGCGGTGCCGATCTGGAACGCCTGTCGCGGGATGCCCGTCGAATTGCGCGGCGGGAGCACCGGGACGTAACGATTGACGACCTTCGAGGGAAGATCGAGCCACTGCCTGTTTTGAATGAAGGTTACCAGCTGCACATCGCAATTCACGAAGCGGGTCATGCGCTTATCGCTCACGCATTGCGGGTTGGGAGAGTCGAGCGAGTTGAGGTGTTCGATAACGCCCGGAACTTCGCAACAGACATCGATGCGCACGGGATCACTGTTATCGAGCACCCAAGGCTACCCTTCAAAACTAAGGGGGAAATGATGAACCTGGTCGCCATGCACCTGGCCGGGGCGGCTGCGGAAGAAGTCTCTTACGGAGACCGGTCGACAATGGCTTCAGGTTCGAGCCAAAGCGACTTCGCGATGGCAACGGAACTCGCCGTCGAAATGATCACGAAATACGGCTTTGGTACGTCGCCCTACTATCTCCAAGGGTCCGTAAACACGAGCAACGCATCAGAGCTATGGCAGGATCGCAGGCTAAGAGCGGAGGTAGATGGCATCCTTCAAACCGAATACGCGCGGGCGAGAGACATGCTCAGTGGCCTTCGGCACACGCTGGTGATGTTCGCCACCGAGCTGGCCAAACACAAACGGCTGCAAGGAAATCAGCTGGAAAAGCTTTGGCCAGGAGCAACAACCTCAGACCAGACGGTGGCAAGGAAATGTTGAGCGGCCTTTTTCGTCTGCATTTCCTTTGGCAGAAGGAAACCTTCCTCTCACGGTGGCGCAGGCCGTGGCTTTCGACCTGAACGAACTGTGCCTGGCGATGCGCCCATGAAATCTGGCTGACGCCCAGCTCTCAGAAATCCTGAACCAGAAAAACTGCGGCGGAATACCGGCGCGTCATCCCCACACCTTTGCGTTCACGAAAGGAACGGCTAAGTGCGAGCTTGGATCATCAGTGACCTTCACTACTCCCCGATGGATGCTCTCGTGGGCGCTCCCCTTCGGATTCCGGATGCGGACATCTGCATCTGCGCAGGTGATATTTCGGAGAACGTCTCAAGGAGCATCGCTTACCTTCGGCGAGATATCGAGCCGCATATGCCCGTCGTCCTGGTCTTGGGAAATCACGATTATTACAACAGCAGCATTGAGTTTGCGCTGGAACGAGCACGCCGCGAGATTGAGGGCACCCATATTCATCTCCTCGAAAATCAAAGCATCGAATTGGCCGAATGTCGCTTCATCGGCGCGACGTTGTGGACGGACTTTGCGGTTTCCGTCGGAGACGATGAGCATGTTCCGCCGGAGGAACGGAGGACGAAAGCCTTCGGCTTGGTGCCGTACCTCATGGCAGACTTCGAATGTATTTTCCGATCCGACCCACGACCGCCCGGTGAAAACGGGCTGATTACAGTTCAGGAAATCCTTAAGCGCCACATCGTGAGCCGATCATTCATTGACCGCGAACTGGAAAAGCCATTTGCAGGCCGCACGTTCGTCGTGACGCATCATGCACCGCTCATTCAGAGCTTCGACGCTCGTTTCTACGGCGAGATAACCAATGCGGCATTCGGAAGTGATCTGTCCGACTTGATCGCGCGGCGGCGGCCATCGGTCTGGATTCACGGCCATATTCACAGAGCCCGCGATTACTTGGCTGGCGACACTCGAATTATTTGCAATCCTCGTGGCTACGGAGGCGAGCGTGAGATGAATGGATTTCGCTCCGATTTTGTCATCGATCTGTAGGATATGCTCAGCGGGACTGCCACACTTCGTCCGCACCGGCCTACTCATGCAATGGATCGCAAGGCCATCATGGATGTGTCCGCAAATCGAGGGTTTCGACGTGGATATAGATGTTGGACATGTCCGATTTGTGGTTCGAGGCATCTGATGGAGCAAGCATGGATCAAGAGAAGGCAACGCTCCTCGAATTCCGTCATTTGCTCGACGATGCACGAAATGCACGCCTGTTGGGAAGCGATCAGCCAATCCTCTCATTGGCGAAAGCGTTGCGCCAGGTCGATCACCTCGTTCGCGGGCGCACAGACGTAACCTTTCGCTTCAAAAAGATGGGTGGATGGCGAAGTCTACAGCCGGTTTGCTTCTTCCCGAACGGTCGAGATCGAATATTCAATGGTTGGGCCGCCCTCCTTAAGGGCGGCCATCGCTGAGATCATGGCGAAAGCTCGGGAAGAGTGCTTGGCGGATCGATGAGCATCTGTACCAGAGCGTTGACGAAGGTTCAGACTGGCAGGTATGCGCTGGTTTCCGATTTCTCCCTGTATCGCCTTTAGAATTGGGTCACTCATCGTACCGTGCCCTCCTTAGGTTGTAGACGCGCGGCCACCTTGCGAGAGGACCGTCGTCAATCGCCGTGGACGTGGGATAGAGATCAGACGAACTAAAGCTCAACGCCGTAATGCGCGGCAATGTGTTTCGCTTCAGTTTTATTATGCTTCACAATTGCGATGACAATCGCGACCAACGAGAAACATTCATCAACGTCTACCTTCGAGATGGCCTTGGAAGGTTCATTGTGGGCGATCCTATTCCGAAGGTCCTCGCATTTGGAGAACACGTTCTTGACGTCGCCCCATATTTTCACGTCGTTGAGCGCGATTTGCGTTCCAATCGCTTCTTTCACAACGATATCTAGCTTTTGCTTCAGCTTTTGTTCTGTTTTGATTACCGTGCTTTCGTCCCGGCCTTTATTGATCCGTAGGCGCTCTGATTCGATAAAGCTGTCCAATGCGGCGAAGTACCCGAAGAAGGCCTGTTTCATTTTGCCTTCACTTTCGAAAGACAAAGCCTCCGCGACGGCTTCTGCAGCATACCCCAGATCATGCCGACCAGGGACGAAGCCGACGATCTTGAATCGGAAAAGGACGTCCATATTCATCTCCATGGAAGAGCCTTGAAGAGTGCCGTGCACCACTGCGCGGCACGCAAAACGATCAACAGAGAGTATCCTCAGGTTCAAAATGCCAGCGTCACCTCGGGACACCGACCCGCTTGTCCATTTGAATAGGTCGTGATTCCAGTCGGCTTGATCTGGATGATCACTGCCGTACCCGTAATCGTGCAATTCCAATTCGTGTATGAACGTGAATTGGTCCGAGAAGCTGAACTCTTCCAACACAGGATAGTCTTTGTCTGTGAGGCCGCCGTACGAAACGAAATCGAAGTCTGGGAGTATTTCGGTGGATCGTTCGACCTCAAGAACGTGCGTCGCGCCCATCTCGAATGCAACCCGGAGCTTTGCGAGCGAAAGGCTTTTAAAAATCTTGTTCAACATGAATGCACCCATTCCGCATTGTCATTGATAACGCTCGTTTCTGCACGAAAAGGAGCCGCCCGTCATGTCATGGTAGCATCTATCGGCACTTTCCCTTGTTAGTCCAAATGCACGGTTCGAAGCGACTTCCCGAAGGTAGTGGATTAGTTCGTCTTATGTGTCGTCCGGGACGAACAGCAGTAGCTTCGATTGCGTTGCGGCAATCCCCTAAGTTCGCAATTTGCGGCGAATTGCATCGGAATAGCTGAGAAATTGCGACTGTATTTTTCACAGAATACTCAACGAGTTAAACCATTTAAAGTTGATAATCCTACGCGACATCCTAAACTGACACCGGCGAAACAAGTGCAGATACTCAGGCTAGTGGAATAGTGGTTCGAACACCCCGTTGGGCAGAAAAGGACTTTTCGGCGCGACGCTCTCTTGGAGATGCAGTCGCAACGCGGCCATGGAATTCGAAGCCTGGGTGCAGCCCGTCACAATAGCAACGCCCCACTTGCCAGGGCGACCTTGATCGCCCAGCATCCGGGAAATGCAGGAGTTTCAGGTTGGCCGAAATTAACATACCCGACTACGAAACGAGCGCCCTCAAGGCCATCGATGAACGCGAGTTAGACAGCCTAATCGACCAGGCGATACAGGAAGGGCAAACGGGGAACTTGTCTCGGCTTCCCCTATCGGCTGAACAACAGTTCATGGCAACGCTCGCCAATGCGGTGCTCCCCAAGTATCAAGGATGGGCTCTTCGGGAGGTCAGACGACGGACAGACGAACAAGAGAATCCGAACAAATTTCCTTTCGACTATGACAGCCTGCTTCCATGGATGGGCCGGATAAACCGCCTTGCGGAGGCAAAGGGTGGAGAATTATTTTGACGCTGTACCGGCTGATCCGGACCGCGTCGGTCTCGACATCAAGCTCGCCCACTTGGACACTCGCACGACGTAGCTGGGAGATTACCCGCACCGGTCCAGCGCCGATTGTCGAAGAGGACCGGGGATCGCCGACAGGGGTTTGATCACAGCATTTCAGCAATCTCGACGGCGTGGCGTAGGGATATCACTTTCTGACCGTGGTATTTTTTCCAACCATTTCCGCTATTCTTTTGAAGAAACCATCCGGCTTCGGTGTTCTCCACCTTGATAGACTTTTTTTCACGTGTCAGGAGGTAGCCGCCCTCTACACGCTTCCAGTCAAGCAGCCGAACCCTGAGATTGTTCAAGGCAGCCAAGAAGTCGGCAACGCTTTCGTGGCGTTTCGTGTGCTCCCTGTGCGTGGCCTTTCTCAAAAAAGTTCTCAATGCTGGCGGCACGTACGCTGGAAGGGTGTCAGTATCGATGACGCGGCCTGCCTTTATCTTTGCTTCAATAATCGCCGTGGCGAATAACTGGTCCTCCGGGGCCACAAGCCCTTCGTACTTTTTCTTCTGCTGGAGACTAAGCCAGTCGACTTCCTCATAGGAAAGTGCACCACCGAGCAATTGATACAGAACGACTCCGAGTTGATAGATATCGCTCGCTTTGAAGTGCTTCTTCGGTGACGACTTCCGGCGGGCGGTATATTAGTGAGTGCTGGGTGATGGTGTCACAAGCGCCGTTCCCGCCATAAGGCGCAACTGAGCCAAAATCTCCAATGACGAAAACGTCTCCATCGCAAAACACGTTTTGAGGTTTTAGGTCCCGGTGCACGTAGCCATTTGCGTGGAGAAAACTAGCTCCTGACGCGATGTCCATGACGACGTCGATAGCTTTCAAGACGCCGGTCTGTTCGGAGTTCAGCAGATGATCGAGATCGCCTCCTTCACAGTATTTGGTAGTAAAATAAGCGTAATCGCCGTTGACGGGTGCAGCGTGAAAAATCTTTAGAATGTTCTTATGATCGAGTTTGGCCAGCAGCTCCGGCTCTGCGTGATCCCCGTTCTCCCAATAATAGAATTTGATGGCAACGTCGCGCTTTAGGACCTTGTTCCGCCCAAAAACAACGTAACCCGAAGCGCCCTTCTCGCTATAGCCGTGAATTTCGTTCTGCTCAGCGAGGGTCAGGAGAGTGTCGTGCAGCTCACTCGGAAAGTTTTCTAGCTCAAACTGTTTCACGCTTGTCTACTTCACAAGCTTCCAAGCCGCCGCCAAATAGGCGTCAGTTTGGTATTTCAGAACCCCTTGGGGTATTGCCCCAACATTCGTCTTTCCAAAGGCACGCAGGGTGTTGCCGTGCACAAAGCTCACGTTCGCATGCGAGAGCTGGATCAATGCCTCTATTTTATACGTTATGCCCGAAGCTGCGGTTAGCCCGCCCCCAGTGCGTTCTTTGATGACGACCTGTTCCACGCCGTTTTCTTTAAAGAAACTTTCCGCTGCAGCCATAAATTGCCGCATCTGTGGAGCACTGTGCTCCTGGCTCAAGGCAAGCTTTTTTACCGGCTTACTACTGATCTGAGGCAGGCCGTCATGTTCCGTAACAATGACAAGCACGGCCGCGTTAGCTCTGATGTCAATACCACAGATCATGTAATTTTGTCCCTTCCTGAGCCGCAACCTCTCCAAACGACCGAATCACAAACATAGTATCAATTTCACGTTATGGTTGGTGAAAATCGGATGTTAAGTCAGAAAAACTCGGCGCTTGCTGTTTGCAATCTTGTGGGGCCAAACGAGTGGATAGCCAAAGCAGCTTATATCATAAGTTGTGCAATAGTGCTGTCGCTCGGGACACACGTCTCGCGGGGCCTGGAGGACTCGGGGCAGGCAAACGTTATCTGTTGTCGCAAAGGGCTATGAGACGCCGTCCAACGCGGGATTTTCATTGGAAGTCGTCGCTGTCCTTGCGCCTCAATATCCCTTTCTATTTATACTGCGATGATCGTTCACGATCTTCTCTCGGTAGATATCGCCCAACCTGGCGTTCTTCCGCCACGGACGCGCCTTTTGGAGCGGGATATCGTACAACGGATCATCCCGATTGATCTCTGCTATGGCAAAGCCCTGTTCGGGGGACGCAGGGCATCTCGCTGCCCAATTGCCGTCTGGACCAATAATGCAGGCGGGTCCCTTGTGGGCCTTTTGCACTTGCGGCGCACCGCTAATCCAGATGCAATTTAATCCCGCATGAGCCCGGAGTGCGATCTGATAATATTCGGGAATGCCCAGTGAGGAAAAAAGGACGCCATCGACCTGAAGGCGCTCATACTCGCTGAACACTTCGGGAAACTGCGACTCAATGCAGATCGCGCAGCCGAACCGATAGCCATCGACGTCGAATGTTATTGGTTCCGTTCCGGGCGTGTACCAACCGTCAAGTTCCGAGTTTGACAGAAACCTCTTGTCGTACCTCGTGAGCAGATTCCCGTTATCGGCGAAGACATACAGGCAGTTATGAGGCGGGTGGCCATCAGACAGCCGATGGGCTCCCCCGACAACAGCGAAGATGCCATGGCGGGAGCAAAGTTCAGCTATGGCCCGAAGCTCGGTTTCCTGCGATGCCCAGTCAAACGTTTTCCAATCTTCCTGCCTCACGATCTGAAACTTTCCATATCCGGACAGAGCGCCTTCGCAGAAGTTGATAAGCCGCACCCCCTCGCCCGCCGCGCTTGAAATCAGCGCACGAATGGCGTGTCCATTGTCGGCAATATTTGACGCAACAACTGTTTGTGCTGCAGCAATTTTCAAAGTCGACTCCCCTCCGTTGCCGACTCATATTCTTCACCGAATTAGGCGGCTGGGACACCCTTAATTGTAATAGCCTCGGCCCAGGTCACGGAGAACGTTCAATGCTACAGCTTCTAGATGCTCAAAAGCATATGCAGGTCGAGGCAGATGAAGTTGTCCGCATCCTGGGCTTAAACGAGCTTCTAAGTGAGATCGGCCGCCCAATTCGTGTCGGCAGTTCTGCTCTCGGGCTCATGGTCCGACGCGACATCGATATTACGGTCGTGTGCGATGGGTTGGATGATGGCGCTCTCGCGGCTTTTACTGGCGTCGGCGCACGCATGATGCAAAGAGCGGATTGCGTGGTGGCAGTCCGGTTCCGAAATGACACCAAGGATTGGAACACAGAGCCTGACAAATATCCCGACGAGCTGTACCTGTGGCTGTCTGTCCGTATGCCCGATAAGACAGCCTGGACTATCGATATCTGGTTGGTCGACCAGCCGGAAAGGCAGCCCGACCTTGCTCACCTGAAAACATTGCTGCCGCGTCTAACTGATGCGGATCGCGCCACAATCCTGCAGTTAAAGCAGGTTTTGGCAAATGGAGATCAGAAGGTGGCCGCGATACCAAGTGCGCTGCTTTACGATGCCGTCATGGACCACGGCGTGCGAACGTTGCAGGAATTCGAAAAGTGGTATCGCGACCACCAATCGGGCTGACTTGGGTGCCTACGACCCAAGGTCAGTAATCACATTGTGTGGCTTGCAACCTTTAGGATCGACTTTACCGTCGTGGCACCTCGTCCCTTATGGGCCGACATGTAAGGGATATGGGCCATGGACAAAACTGATTTTGATCTGGTTCAGGTATACGTCGATCCGCGATTACAGGCAGACGGAGGCAGGCTCGGATTCGCGATCAAGTCGCTGCGAGAGCAAAACGTATGTTTAAATGCGCGTATCGACCCTGCGACTGGTGGCGCGGTCATCCGAGCTGCGAGTGAAGCGGACCTCGACACTGCGCTTGATCTAATGAAGCGCTTCCACATCGACGTGGAAATTGGCCCTTTGCAAGTCGTCTATCGTATGACGATCACCAACTCTGTTGAGGTCGACTACACGCACAAGAAGCACACAGGAACCACAGGAGAATTCGCCCGGGTCAAGTTGATCACATCACCGAATGAAATTGGAAACGGCTTTCAATTCAAGTCGACTACCGTCAACAGTATCGTGCCGGACACGTACATTCCCGGCATCGAGAAAGGTGTGCTATCAGTGATCCAGTCCGGTTCACTGACGGACGGTCCAGTGGCGGTGGATATCAACGTTGTCCTGGTCGATGGTGCCTTCCACGATATCGACTCCTCCGAGTTAACCTTCGAGATCGCTTCCCGCGCGGCTCTGCTTGAGGCGCTCCGCATGACATCCTTGGCTCTGTTCGAGCCAGTTATGAAGGTCGAGGTCGTGGCCCCCAAGGATCATGCCTTAACGATCATCAAAGACCTCAAATCGCGGAGTGGACGCATCAGAGGCCAGGTGTCCCGTGGCGACGACGTTCTGATCGATGCGGTGGTGCCACTTTCAAAGATGTTGGGATATGCAGACACGCTTGACGAACTTGCACCAGGCCGCGCGACGCACACGATCCAGTTCGATCACTATCTGCAAGTTTCGCCGGAGCATCCCGATCCGCCGCTTCGGCCAGCAGCAGCAATGCGATTGGTATCCGTCGGCCCCTAAAATCAAGGGGGCCAATCGCTTTCGGCAGTGCCTTTTGTGGGCTCGTCCGCCCGAGAGCGGACGATGCCGATGGTTTCCGAACGCAACGCTATGTCAGCGCCGCTTCCAGAGTTAGTCGATGACGGAGCATCTAGGAGGCACTTCTCGTACGCCAAGCGATAGCCCATAGCGGTTCCGCATCGGTCGTCTCTGGCGTAACAGCCGCCTCCCTTGCTTGCTCGGCCGCATCGTGAACTGCGAACAGGATCAGCTTGTCGACGAATCCGCCGCGTTGCTTCCGGGACAGACCATAGCCGTCCAGCAGCAGGCGAACTTGTTGTGCTCGCATGTTCACAGAGCCCAATCCGACCCTCTCCGCAATGTCGTCATCGTAGAGCTGAGCATTCAGCCAACAAGCCTGGGCCAATTCGATATCCGCCCTAACCGGCCCAGCCACCTCCCAATCTATTAGTCCGACAGGCAATCCTGACCGGCAGACAATGTTCCAGGGGCCGGTATCGCAGTGTCCTATTACGTGTGGACCCTCACCGAGATTACGCCCGAACCAATCGCGCCAGATCGAGGCTTCGAGAGGTTTGAAAGAAGAAGAAGCATCATGCAGTCGCCGCAACATCATTCCCAGTTGCGGGAACGCCTCGTCCGTCCAAGGGCCTGGGTGAACAAACTCACCTTCGATAAACGACAATGTCTCCCGGCCGCGCTCGTCGAAACCCGTGCCGACAACGGAAGGAGCTTCAGTGAAGCCGGAGGACTCCAAATGCCGCAGGAGTGAAATGACCGTTGACGACCAGGGGCCGCCATCGCGATACACGACTCCACCGTGCCGCGTGACAGTCGTTCGTCCGCCACCTGTCAGGCAAATCTCATGATTCATGGCAACCACCTGGACTTTCGTAGCACCAAAGGGGCGCGTTTAGACTTTCAACCATCGACCGCCAAGCTCTTTCAACACGACCTACCCCCACCGCAAAACTCAACGATGCGGCCTCGGCGAAGCGTGTCGTCCGGCGCTAGTGGCAAATATTTCGCGCAAGCTGAGAGCGGGCAAGTTGGTGGCTAATTACTGATAAAAAAATCGGGGTCCGTATAGTCGATTTCAACAAAGTCGAGCCCTTCGGCCTCCTTGGGCAAGCCAATTGCAAAGGTTACGCCCTCTTGCTTCAAGGTCGTCAATCCGTGCAGCTTGTCAGTCTCGTGCGCTCCCAAAACAAAATGGGGACCGCGCTTGGTGACCTGTCCAGTAATTTCGTTGGTAGACACCCTGGAAAACACCCACTGAATCGATGGCAGCAGTTCTTTGTCACGCTCGCTTCGCGACAGGTATTCACCGAACGCCCGTACTTCCTTCAAAGCCTTTTGAGTGAGCAAGACCCTCACGTTTTGATCCTCCGAATTCATTCCTGGCGACGATGCCCGCCCCCAGTGGGCTCGCTCCCGTCGTTGACAAGCCCACATCAAATGACACCTGCTGGTGCCTGCCGCCGGTTCAATCTACCGCTTGCGGCCAAAACGGACGAAAAAATCTCGACGATCTGTGCAAGCGGATTTGTCCACGCTGCTTAATACCACCGAGGTTAAGGTCCGCCGTGGTTGACCGTGCCCGATCTTTATAGGGGCATCCGGAGCGCCCCAACCGTGAGAGCCACGGATTTCAGAGACGTTTCGATGCTATAGTGATTGGCCGCAATTATCGGAGACGTTTGGTGATAATCAATCTCAACGGATGGCCGGGAGTTGGAAAGTTAACGACGGCCCGCGAACTGTCGAAGCTCACAGGCGGCCGACTTCTCGACAATCATACCCTCCTGAATTTCGGCAAGGCTTTGGCCGATGAGGGAAGCCCAGAATATTATGCCTTGGTGCGAGCTGTGCGCTCAGTGGCCTTCGAAGCCATTCTCAAACTGCCGTCGGCGCTGCCCGTCATTTTCACCAGTGTTGTAGCCCGGGGCGGGACAAGCGGGTTTCTTGAAGAGAACTGGCAGGCCATCGTCGATCTCGCCGAGGCGCGAGTGTGCAATCTGTTTTCGGTTACGCTGACCTGCTCCGCCACGGAGAATGCCCGGCGGATTGTTCATGAAGACCGTGGCCTTCTCAGCAAGGAACAGGACCGCGAGCTTCTCGTCGAGCTTGCGAGAACGCGGACGCTCTTTGATTATGGTGCGACATTCCGGACAATCATTGACAACAGTGATTTGTCCCCCGAAGAGACCGCTTTCCGGATTCATAGCTGGGTGAATAACACGTCCTCATGAGGCGCTGACAACGAGGGTGATCAACACGTAGCCAAGGCCACTCATGATGCCTACTCGTTGCGGAGATCGATTGCGTCAGAGGGCCCTTTGATCCGGTCTCTTTTCGTCTCAAATATTGCCATCGCTACGGGGAAGGCAGTAGGAGGTTTTCCTATGAAATGACTCGTGATTTTGATGAACTTCGCAGTTGCTGTGGCAATCACGACTTCCGATTTGGCGTTATATCCGTTTCTTGACCAGTCAACCTGGAAAACCTTCACCGGCACTGCGCCATAGAGGCTGTCGGAAGCCTTCGAGCAATGCCGAAAAACAGCCCCGATTCCATGGACGGTCTTGCGTAGTTCACGGTGCCGCAAATGCCACCTACCGAGCCCTTGGCGGTCATAAGCTAAATCGCCAACAAAGATTCCGGTTTCGATTAATTCGTAATCCCCCGTCTGTTGAACACCATAAGTGCGGGCTGAGTAATTACGTCCAAATGTGCGCTCATAGGAACGGTTGACGAAATCACACGAAGGGTCTTCGCCTGGGAGACGATCTTCTTGCGCGGTACACGGCAAGGCTACCGACAATATCAATGGGAGAATTGGAGCATAGAAGCTGAGGCGCATGGTGTCCTTCACCTATTCCGATATGGCGATTCCGACCTGGCGAGAAGCCATGTTCGCAACCCTTCGACCCAACAGACAATGCCATGCCTACCTGAAAGGTAAGACAGCGACATCAACAACCTCCATCGATACGGTTGCTATTCACTGACCAGGCAACTGCCGTTCTTAGCAGTGCTCGCCGTGAGTGGGCAATCCTGGTAATCGCTCGCGCTGCTGGCCTCTGGAAGCGTATGTTGCAAAGTCGCCGTCGCCGGTAACTCGTCTTTTACGTGTGCCATTTTATAGTCGCTGATCGTTTGCGGCGGCCAGCATGCCAGAGGACCTGTCGGCATTTCTTCTCCGGACATTGATGGTCGTGGCGTTAGCCGCCAGTTGCATGCTGTCGTCTTCCGCATTCGCGACCAACACGCCGTGCAGTGGCAAGAAGGGCGGCATCGATCATTGTCAGGGGTCGACTTTCATCTGCCGTGACGGGTCGGTGAGCGGAAGCAGGAAGTCCTGCGAAGCAGTTATGGGCGGTCTCGGTCTCCTGGGGTCTGGCGCGACTGAAATGCAGCCGACTGGCTCGGCCAGCTGTTCGTGTCGGATCGGCTCATATTGCACTGGCCCGCGCGGTGGCCGCTACTGCATCACGGATGACGGGTCGAAGAGCTACCTTCGACGTTGAGGCGTGGTCTGAAATATCGAAGGATCATCCATGAGCCAGGCTAGCTTCATCCTCAGTGCGTTTGATTTGAACCTCTGGTGCTCAGTCCTTGAAACCAAGTTTACCGTCGACGATCTCGCAGCGCTACAGGCGATCATTGATGCGGATATCGCTGACGATCCGGATTTTGCCGGTTTATATTCTGTCGACCCGGACGAACTGAACGCCATCAACCAGCGTTTCGACGGCGGGTTCGACCCGGCCCGCCTCAAGCTTCCCGACATCGAGATATGGTTGGAACGGGAGCGGAAAGGCCGCTCAATTCGAGATGTCCCTTATCTCGTTCACACTAATTTCGAGCTACCGCTGATGCTGGAGGGCAGGAAGAAACTGGCGAGATTCACGGACGTCCTTCCCAAAACGGAGGAAGCATTTGATCGGTGGGTGGAGAAAGGCCTCTTTCATAAGGAAGTCTTCCTGGAACCAATCCCAGCATCGTTAAAACCCTATGTCAGCGATCCCGATCATAGTGCTGTTCGCGACGTCTATTACACCTTGAAAGGGGAGGAATGGCGCATCCCTGCCATGAACCTACTTTGGAAAGTGGGTGGTGGATGGAACGAGCACTTTGAGCGGCTTGAGGGCATGCTCTTCGGCTATGAAGACTGGCAAAACGACTGGTGGATAGCGCATTCGGGCGGCTTCGGCGGCATCCCCTTTTGCTGCACGGTCGATGCAGAAGGGCTGAAATGGATGGAATTGGCGGGTTTCAAGGCTCTGCCACCCTTGGCCGAAATTCAAATTCACATCTACGATACTGACGAAGACACCGTAGCGGCCGCGCTGCTTGCGGAAGATGAGTGTGCTGTCGCCCTCGCCCGGTTCAAACTCTCTCTCGAAATGCAGCGAAAATTGCTCGACGGAAATACACGGGGGCCATGGCAGATCAACAGAGAGCAAATTCCCGGAATCAATCGCCACCTGAAGCGACAAGTCGATGTCTTGTTCCGCCAATCAGCGCCGTAGGCTGTTTTGCTTCAAGCCGCCAGCCGGTCCAGGGGCAAATACTGAAGATTTGGAGCTTCGCGGCTTGGTAGGTAAGGGCTACTCCTGATTCTCCGAGTGGAGCGAGTTCATGCTGACGCCGATACGATACCGGAATTATCTACCGGCGGACGATGTCGATGAAGATGGAGCGGTCGACGGGAATGCCTGACAGGCGCTATGGTGGCGAACCCGGGATCACTAAATGGGAGCATCAGCATGCCAAGCCTCGCCCAAATGACCGGATCATTGCATATTCATCAGTTCTATATCGGTAAGTTGAAAGCTAAACAGGAACAGCTTTTTGACAGCGATCCGGATTTAGCGATGCCCCTCGACAATGTGGCTGCCGTTCTGTCCGAGCACGCTGAAGTCTTGGCTGGCGACATTGCTGACATGGAATGCGATGATTGATGGCCCGTGGCAGCCATTGAGCCACTCAGTCTCTTTGATAGAATTCTATGGACAGAGACGTCTATGGAGCGCGGAACGACGGAGCCTCGTCCTGCGCCGCACCACGCCGGAAGGATCAATTTTCTATGATCAAACCTGAACTTGCATTCGCCATCATATTTATGAGCAACTTCGCAGCTCCGATCTCGGCTTTTATCGCTGGCCGCAAATGGCCACGTTGCTGGAAGACATTGCATTTTTTGGCGGTGATCTGGATCGTTCTGTCGGTATACGTATGCGACAGATTGACGTTCACGCCAGATATCGCCGACGTGGGCGACGACTCTTATGACGGATTAGATCAGTTTATAGTCGTTGTCGCGATCTTCTTGCAGCAGCTAGCCATTCTAGTGACCTATCTAGCTTGGTATGTGTGCAGCGCATTTGCTAAGTGGCAGCGGGCATCTCGAAGAGAAGCAGGACCCTTCGTGCAATAACATATCAACGTCGCTGCCCGCTGGGGCGATGATGCTGATCAGTGGGTTCTAAATCGGGCATCATGTGCTTGCGCCCAGACACGACGGTTGGCCAAGCACATCAATTTCGACGCTCGGGTAAGTTTTCTCTTTCACCAATTGAAGGGCTTTCACGTTGCCTTCGATAGGCAACAACCCAGCATCGCCGGGGAGCGCTGGCAACTGTTCCTCGGCCGAGAACCTGAACAATGTGATGTGAGCTATTCGCGGCGGCTCTGGACGCCAATCTTCGAACCAGACGGCATCCGAAATAGCTGAGCGAAGCCGTTGCAGCTCTGGCGGCTCGGGTGCCTTTACGAAGATTGCCGCTTCCGAAGCCTGCACCTCCTGAAAACTGAGATCAATCGGTGGCGTCTCATTGACCAGTCTCTCGACGACCTCTTTCCATCTTTCCCCGTTCAGCTTCCAAACCTCGTCGTTTGGCATACTGAATTGCGCCCCGGCATTGATCAAAGTGACCACCGTCATGTGCAAACTCGTAGCGGGGACGCGCAGCAGCGGACCATCGCACCCGCGCACGATGCCGTCCTGCAAGGCGCAGAGCTTTGATACTGTCTCGCGGTCGGGGAAAAGCTGCAGGTGAAACGCGCAGCACCGCTTGAACCACAGCAGGTCGACCTCCGTTCTGATCACAGCAAAATTCCCTCGGTTGAGGATGTCTCAGTGGACAGCGGCACAATTCGCAACCGAGATCGGTCTCGAAGGATCAGACTTGGCATTGTCTCCCCGCAATGTACTTAGATGCCTTGTTATGGCCCCATCGGCCTGAAGGCTCAGCGCGAATGCAGCTGCAGGAACTTTCTGGCTTTGATGAAACTCCACGTCAGAGCGGCGTTTTTGTGCGGGCCATTGTTATCGAGAATATCGTCCACGGAGTAAATAAGCAGTTCAGACGCCTCATTTCTATCCGGTGCCGCATCTGCGCCCAACAGGATATCCGTAGCCGTGGATTTGCTCGGCATCAGCAGAAATAGTTCCGGGTGGCAGAAGACCGGGTCATAAGCCAGACCGATAGCGACCGCTTCAGATCGGGATACATCACCAACGCCGATTTCCTCCTCAACTTCGCGGGCAATCTCGTTGAAAAGGTCTACGGGACCGTCGCTCTCACCTGGCTCGGCGTAGCCCCCGATTAGATAGAGGCCGCCGGGGTTTTGGTCCGACAGCAGACTTCGCTTCGTGACAATGACCTTACCGTCGGCCGTCAGCACGATAGCGGTCAATCCAAGGGGATCAGCGCGATCCGCCTGCGGATGCTCGGAAGCGAAAGCGGGATGGCGTGTCGCCACGTAGGCAGAAAAGCAGGTCCGACTGGCAGAAATGCTCAGCCGTTCACCTTCAACCCGATAGGAGGCCATGCGCAGCAAAGACCCGTCGAAAGCAGCAGGACGCTTTGCGCAAACCGATGCCCAAGTCGACTTCCTGACCTCTTCCACGCGGTACAGCAGCTCGAAATTTCCAACGAGGCGGCAGTCGATTTGATCGACGGGAATGCTGAAAGACTGATCTTGGAACACGCTATGCCCATTTCGTAAGTAGTTTAGATTATGCCCGACCCAAGGATATACGAACGCGTCTCCTCATTCGCCCTCAAACCAACCCACGACACTAAGGTTTGGCCAGACACTGACCCATCGACTGACCTTCTGCTCGTAAATCTCCCGGCTGATCTGCTTCTTGTTCGGACGGACAACTCCTCCAAGGAGATCGGAAAGCCCAAAGGGAGCGCAATGGTCCAGGTTGCCATTATGAGGACAAAGGCCAACGGCCGTGGCCGTTGTCGGGAATGTGGCGATGGCATCGGCGGTCGATTGATACGGATTGATCGAATGTCCGAATTTCGCCTCATACCAGAGGTGAACCCTGGCCTCGTTTTTAACGTCGATCCAAACAGGAAAATCGGAGAAAGCCCTCCGGACACGAGCCGCGCGTTCCGCTTCGGCGTCCTCGGAAAGGTCGCTGGCGTCAAAATAGACGATATCAATGTCATTGATGCCATGAGCTGGCGGAAAACCGAACTTATGGTTCCAGACGGTCTGAGCAATCGCACCGGCAGCGAGCCAGGAGTCCGGATGCGCAATCTCGTCCCAGTGCTGCAGCAGAGCTGACAACATCGGGCTCTTGAGAACGATGCCGTGCAACTGCCGAAACTGTTCGTCCTCCATGTCCACTTCTTCCTTCAGACAATATCAATGCGGCCGGAACAGGAGAAGCTCAGCCGGAGCAATCACACCGACTGAGGTTTGCGAGATCACCGACGTTTCGCTTGTAAACTAGACCAGCAGAAATTCTGCGTCGGAGGATCGCTGCGCGGATTGCCACAGTTCTGAGCCATCAGATGCGAAGGTCGACGCAGCTATAAGCTGTTCCTCTGGTTCCGCGAAGTGATGAATAACCGTCAGAATTTTCTTGGCATCCACTACGTCGGTGTAGACCACAAAGAAACCGTCTATCATCTTGCCCAGGACGTCGCGCTGGAACGTTCCTTCCCCGGTATTGAAGGTGGCCGATCCGAGAACGTAGGGATCGCCAGTATAGCCGCTAAGAGCAGCAGCTACCATTCCACTAGTGAGCGCAAAGTCGCCCCATATGTGGTCCTGTGTAATTTGAATGTTGGCGACATAGTCCTGATCAGTCCCATCAATCCAGTCCGACTTTCGCAATGCATTCCAAGTAGCCTGATTGCTTGTAACTGAGCCGTAGAATCCCTCGGTAGCAAAAATGTAATAAGTATCGGACCCCTCCCCACCATCAAGAAAATCCCGCTCGCCATCATACCACTCAGGGTGAAGCGTGGAGACGTTCAATTGGTCCGCATTGCCTGTACCACCGATAAGGTGGTCGCCGCCTTCGCCTCCTAAAACATAGTCGCTTCCGGCCTCCCCGAAAAGCTTGTCGGAATTCGCATCGCCCGCAACCCAGTCATCACCGTCGCCTCCGAACACTGTATCGCCACCAATGCCTCCGTACAGGTAATCGTTCCCCGCACCAGCGTGGATTGTGTCATTACCGCTAAGGCCAATTAATAAGACCGGGTCCGAGAAATCCCTTGTGTCGATTTCATTCCCCCCACTGAGGCCCGCCTCTCCTAAATCATCAACAAGCACCAATCCGACGGGATCACCAAATGTTAGGCTTTCCCCAACCTCAATGCCAAGCGTGGCGAGCTGCCCCTCAAACATCGTCGAATGATAAGACGCACGTTCAACGAATAGAGGATCGTAATAAGGGTCATTAGACATTTCAGAAGCAATAATCTGCTCAATTCGAACTGTGTCGCCTACGTAGTCATAGTTTCCTGTCAGAAAATTAGGGGGAACGCCATGGTTCGCACCATCAGAATAGCCCATGACCGCATGAACGATCTCGTGCATAAGCGCCTGTTCGAACGAATAATGTGATATTGTTGCGTCGGTATCGATAACGTACTTGGTGTCAAGGACATGTGGGTCGTACTTAACCAAAAATGAGCTTTCTTCCGCCTTCATCGTATTGGGTTCATGTTTGAACGTAAGGGTTTGTGTGCCAGCTGCCACTACATCGAAAACAAGCCGAGCCGTCGGGGAGAGTCTGTACAAATCAGTTATCAGCGTTTCGATGCGTCCCTCCTCCCCGCCAAGGGCATCGACGAAATTGAGCTTGCTCAGGACCTCTTGAATCCCCATCACGGTTTCTCCTTCGATATGATGGACTTCAGTATCGAGAATAGAACAGGCGGGTCATCATCAGGTAACAACCGCTCGCTTCCCTCGAATAATTCTACGTTCAATTTAGCTATAGTGTATCTGCAGTAGGCATTATCAGACTCGGCAAAATACAGGATGTCTGCATAACAATACAAAAACGGCTGTTCCACACCGTCTTTCTCGTATCGCCTATATATATGCTCCAAAGTGCTGGGAGCCACCGGAGCTTCCGCTCCATACTCAGGCTGAGCGTCTCGGCTCTCTTTTGCAGATTTGGCGATCATCAACAGGATTCGCCGAAGTTCCCCGTCATCGTGCATATCGAGGAGGGGTTGTTTCAAAGCCTTCTGCGCGAGGATTATTGCTCCTCGGCTACCTGGACAGAACCGACTTTGGTAGTCGCCTGAATATTCTATCGCTACCAGGCAATACATATAGCCACGATGCAGTGGATACCGGGAGACATAGGCGTACAAAGCTTTGTCGGCAGCTGCTGTGGCGGCGGTGTCGGATGAGGCCGCATAAGCTGCAGACGCGAATACCAGAGGGGCCAGCAATGCCACAGCAGCGAAGGGCGCTCGAACCAATGGCGAAGCCTGCAAACCTGGGATAGATAACGGTCGCCACTCTCGATTGCGCAGCTTCGCAAGAAATTCAACAACCGCCACCGATAACACCCCCATAAGTATCATGGTGCGATATTCATAGTGCATGGGTTGCATATTTTGCAAGCTCCTTCGTAGAACCGGTGAAGGCAATCTTAACAGTCGATTGAGCCACCCGGTCGCCACCCAGCATCCAAACCGACTGCAGTAGGATGCGATGAATTTGAGAACGACAATTTGCCGCCTCGCGCGAACCTAGTTTCCTTACCGAAATCGGCCGAGCCGTCTTTGGGATTCATGATGCTTTGATGCGAGCCAACGGCAGGCGAATTCGTCGATTAAGGTGGATTGCTCGACCGGGGCGCTGTAACCGCGAACAATCGTGGACCTTTTGTTTCAAGTGTTGCAGCGCCGTTGAATATAGTTGTTCCGGTAAGGTCCCTTCGCTGCTCGAAATCCATCCGTCGAACATTTCCCTGGAAACGTGGATGATGCCCCTTTTCGACCTCATCCGAAAAGCGACCAAGCAAATGGCCCAGGCGAAACGTCTGAACGCGAGGCAACGAGGACGTTCTGGACGAAATCCTGAATGGGGACGGATGACGGCCGTGTGCGACAGTATCCATGGGCCTGCGCCCCCCTTGCGCCGCCAATTGCGAACATTAAGCGTTCGCAAAACCGACGTACAGTTTCAGCGACAGACTACGGACTTGGCTGGGGTTGAATATCCAGAGCACTTTGCCTGGAACTGGACGGTCCGACATAACGTCATTGTAACTTCCGGCTCGATAAGACCGCGCAGACTCGGTCGGAGCGGGCCGATCCATTCGCTAACCGGCCCGCCGATGAAACACAAGTGCCTACCTGTCATATTGAAACGCTGCCATCATTGGGGCGGCATTCGGTGGTCAGAAACCACCATGCCCATGTATATTTCGCGGAGCAACGGCCCTACAATTATGCGTGTGCTTAACACCTGCGCCCTTCCGGTATTCCGTGCTCGCTCTTGTCGTTCCTAACAGGTCTTCACCTCAGCGTTTCACCAACCCGTAAGCCGGAGTGATGATGCGTTCACGCATCGTCCCAACGTCGGCGCTACTTCCAGGTTTGCTGTAATTGCCGCCTCTTGTCAGCAGAGCCCAAACTATTCGCGCGGTCTTGTTCGCCAACGCTACCGCCGCCACCTTAAAAGGACGCCTTTTCCGGAGCTTTGCTAGCCACGGAGAGACTCGTTCGGCTGTTTTGGCGCTTCGAATAACCGACATTGCTCCGGTTACAAGCAGAGTTCGGAGGTGGCTATTTCCCATCCTGGAAATATTGCCCAGCGCTTGGCTCTCTCCGCTCGAATGGCTCTTCGGAGTCAGGCCAATCCAGGCCGCAAAATGGCGGGCCGATTTAAATCCACTAAGGTCAGGAACAAGCGCTGTGATGGCGACCGCAATTATAGGCCCGATGCCAGGGATGGTCATGAGTCTCTTGATATCGGCGTCGTTCTTCGTTCGAGCTAGGATTTCGCGATCAAGTCGTGCGATGTATTCGCCCAGAAACTCAATCTGTTTAAGAATTTGCTGCAAGGCGAAGCGAGCGGAAGCCGGAATCCGGCCGTCGTGCTCATCGTTTGCGATGGCGATAAGTGCTTTCAAACCGGTTCTTCCTTGGGGCGTCGCGACCCCCAGTTCAGCCAAATGGGACCGAAGTGCATTTATCGCTTGCGTCCTCTGTCGTATGGCCAAGGTGCGCGTCCGGAAGATCATCGCCGATGCCTGTTGTTCAGCCGATTTGACGGGGACAAACCGCATCGTCTTTCGCGTCAAAGCTTCGTTGATTGCTTCCGCGTCATTGAAATCAGTCTTCCCCCGTTTCACGAAGGGCTTCACATAGGCGGGATGTATTAGACGAACTTCATGTCCAAACTCAGCGATGCGGCGAGCCCAATGATGAGCGGTGCTGCAGGCTTCCAAACCGACTAGGCACGGCGGCAATTTTTTGAAGAATTCGAGAAGGTCCGCCCGTTTGATTTTCCGGTTAAAAGCTGTTGAGCCATCAGCATCCGCTGCGTGAACCTGGAAAACGTTCTTTGCTATATCCAGTCCGATAGTCGCTATTGTCTTCACGACACAACTCCTCAGGTTGGTGAACAACGGCGAGGATTTTGTCGCACGACTCAGGTCGACGGCAAGAATAAGTTCTGGCAGGTCACTTGATCAGGGGCAAACGCTTTACGGATTTCACTTTCAATCCCTGTTCCGACAGCTTAGGTGGCCGTTCGCGGGCGGGATGAGCGGCGACCCAAATTTCCGCGAGTTCCACCATGCGTGAGGTGAGCGAAGGATAGCCCTCGACAATCTCCTCGATAGTCGCGCCTTGAGCTTTTATCGCGGCAATCGTTCGCACTGGAACGCGAGTACCTTTAAATATGGGTTCGCCGCCGACAACACTCTCGATGCTCTGGATCAAATCCTCGGCTTCGCGAAGCGCCTCGGCGGGCGGTCCAACTCCATCTCCAGCAACCAATTCGATATCTCCCTAACAATCCGGCCCGGCACGCCCCGAATGACTCAAGCCATTCCATCCACATCCCCGACGCTCACGTACAGGTTTCCTGTGCTGGAAATCACCACGGCACCGACCTCGCCAAATAAGCAACCGCCTGTGGTCTGATAGAGCCTGATCAGCTCTGCAGCTTGCTCGATGAGGTTTTGTTATTCATGTGGCCAGGGTAGCATCTCGGCCCACTTCACCAAGGTCCTCATGGATCAATGGGACATGTTTCTGCCGACGGCCAAGGGGGCTCGCGAACTCCACTCTAAGACTTCGAAGGATTTCCTCCCGAGAGTGGCCTTCGGAGTGCAAGTTTACGACCCGCGCGACAAAGCCCCGATGATCTGGAGAAATCTTCAGCTCATTGCACGCATCGATGATGATCGCCTGGAGGAATTCGAGGTCGTCAACATCAATCGCGAAATCAGAAAGCAGGCCCAATTCCACCCCCCCGCAGACAGAGGCAGAGAGCGTCTTTACCTAAACATTTCGCGCCTGGGACAAAAAATGGCACACAGCGCGAAACGTTTGCGAAAAGACCCTTCGAAGCCACGTTTTGTGAGTCCGGCACGACAGCCGAATGGAGCGAAACCATCAATTTTCACGATTCCACGTTTGAGTAAGTGGCTGGAGATAGCCCCGGCTCCGGTTAGGAGGCCAGGCTAATTGCGGCTGCCAACGGTGAGAGCCCGGCAACTGGCCCAGGGTGCGTTCCAGTTCGCCTTATCACGCTTCGGATTTGTCCCCGACGGAAGCTGCGACCAAAATTGCAGAATGGGCCCCCCAAAAAAAATCTCGGCGATAGTCGCTCCCCAAGGTATGCGTTCTGATGGAAGAAGAGACTAGAACAGATCGGAGTCGCCGTGTTCACATTGATCGTTGACTACGCCGTCGCACCTGACGGTGGCTCGCTTGCCCTGTCTGTTGAACGACTTGACGGAAAAACGGAGTGCTTCGTCATCAACCGCTCCTTCGCTTCTCGCGGGACCCCCGACTACAACGTAGTCAGATCGACACTCCGTTCCCTCTCTCAAAACGAATGCGAGGAAATTGCGAACCATTTGGACAGGCTAGCTGTCGGGGCGACTTCAATCGATCTAGTCGCTGATTTCATCAAGACCTTAAAAGCTCAGTCGTCGAAGGGGCAGAACATCTAGCTGGAGGACGATTAGCGGAGACCGCTGAGCCACTCGTCTCGCATTGCTGTCGGAGAATGGCGACGCCTGAACTTGAGGCTTGACGCCAGGCCTGGATACAATGGGCAAAGATCATTGCCGATTGACCACGTCCGCGTCGAATCCATAGGCTCTTTGAACCAGCGCAACGCGGATTTCATAACGCGTATACCAGTCTGTCTTGCCCCGACTTTGCGCCTCGACGTGATCGAGAACCGCTTTCCATGCCAGGATGCTTTCCTCGTCCTTCCAATAAGAATTGATGATGCCGAAACCGTCAGCACGGCGGACGCTTTCGAAACCCAGAAAGCCGGGCTGTTGCTTTGCCAATTCCACCATCGCAGCACCGACGTCCCCATAGCCGTCATCGACCTCCGTTCGTTGCGATGAGAAGCAGACGACGTAGTAGGGTGGTGCAGGTAATGTAGCGATAGACATTACAACCTCTCGTTGCTGATACACTCGGACCATTGCATCACGCGTCTTGACGTCAATCCCCTACGTCGTGCATCGGGGATGCGGATAGTCTCAAGGTCCTGTCGATAAAAGGTATTCCAGGCATAGCTTCGGAGCTACTTCCAATAAGGTCTTGGCTTTCACGAGCGGGCACTAAACGCTGTCGCGGTTTGGGCAAGCCGCGAGGGCGAGCCTTAGAAGTTCACCCATTCGGACATGGCTTACGCCATTGCCAACCTTCGATGACGGCGCTGATCTGGGCACTACGACGAGGTCAAGCTTAGGTAACACGATGACATACTGCAACGCCCGAGATTCGTAGCCTAGCCGTAAAGACCAAAAAAAGGCTGCGCAACAGTAGTATTGGCCTTGAAAGTTCTATTTAACCGGGTAGTCTGCAGAAGCCGTCCAACATACTTCGTATCCGCATTTCCTAAACTTGAGGGGGTTTTTGAAATGGACCGCTTGCGCACGCTTTTGCTGTCATGTGCTACTTTGCTTGCAACCAATTCCTGGGCTGCTGACGCCAAGATCGTTTCCTGGAACATTGCCGCGTCGCCATACGAGAAGGTCCTGGCTCGGGCGTCCGACTATAAGAAGATGGCCGACACCTTGTCGCCCGACGTGATCGTGCTGATCGAGCTGACCGGACGACCCGACATCAAGGCAATCGCCGACGCAATCGGCTGGCAGACCTATTTTGCGACGATGTCCGATGGTCAGGTCCAAGGCGACGAAATCCATGCAAGCTTGGAGGTCGGCGTCCTCTCGAAGATACCGATCACATCCGTGATCGAGTTCGATCCGAAGCCGGAAGGACATACCCACCAGGTTCTCACCAACGCCAAGCCGGATGGCGACAGCTCGATACCGGTCACAGAGATGCCGTTGAAGGGCATCGATATGATGGGGTTGGCGGCAACTGATCGCGGAACCCTTCGTGTCGATCTGGCAAATGGCCTGACCGTCTTCCCGGTTCATCTGAAATCGAATTCAAACGACGCCTGCTTTGCCGCCGACGATGCAATCAAGGGCTTGAAAAAACTCGACCTGCCTCCGGTCCCTGCCCTCCAAAGCATTCTGGACAACGGTTCAGACGTGAAGGCCAAGGCGGATAAGGACAACGCCTTCAAGCGCGAACGAGTGATAGCGGCAACCAAAACGGTCGCCGACCAAGCTGTTGCTGATGGCCGCACGGTGCTGATCGCTGGGGACTGGAACACGTCCTTCGAACCCGGCAAGTTCGGCCAGTCTTTCGACGACTGTCAGTTGGCTGCCTTCTCCTGCGCGAAAGCCCCCTTTCCCGCCAGCACCTGCACAGGCGATGGTTTTGACGACACCTTTGCGGTCATGACGGTGCCACTCGTCGGGAGCCCAAAGTGGGCGATGCTGACCAAAGACCTTGGCCGGACATATGACGATACGGATTTCGCCGACAAGGCTATCGACCACATGTCCGTTCCGGCCTCCCAGGCTGCGTCGTTCGTCGCGCCCAAGGTGGCACCAGACACATTCGGCTCCGACCATTTCCCGATCTTCACCGTCTGGACCACCGGTCCCTAATCGCTCGTTCGAACGGAGATATCGGCATGGGAAGAACGCGCGATGCCCGTCCCGACAACGTGCATAGTAAAGTTCGACAGCTCTCCCCTGGGGACCAGCTGCGGCTGACAGCAGGCGAATACAAGCACCCTATCGTTCTGTCAGCGCTCGTCGGGAGCGAGGTCGATCCGATCACCATCTGCAGCTCTGGCGCGGTGCTCGGGTCTGGCCTCACCTTCAGGGAATACAGGAAGACCGGCAACGAGTTGGCGGCTGCTCAGGAGGCCGGAGGGCGCTTTCCGGGTCTCTATTACCTTGCTGACAACGCAGCCCTGGTCCTGAAGAATTGCCAGTGGATCAACATCGAGAAATTGGTCTTTGAAGGCTGCTGGCCAACGGCGGTCTACCTTGAAAACTGCCAGCACATCACGCTGCGAGGTCTCAAGATCAGTGGAGGCACATTCGCCATCGGTGCCACCGGCGTTGCAACGCGTCACATTCTTATTGAGGACTGCGATTGGGTGCAGGACCCAAGCGGAAATGGCTGGGAGATATGCGAGGCCCTTCGCCACGGACGATCTATCGAGAAGGAGCTTGACGGCACCCCATCGAAGCTTTGGCAGGACGTCGATTGGATTCAGGTGCATGGCGAACGGCCGGAGACTGGAAAGTCAGTTAGCATCGAGGACGACGCGCGGGCATACGATGGCGACTTCTTCCGCGCCTGGAGTATTGCGGGCTATGTCGTCATCAAAAACAACATCATCGCTGACGCATTCAACGGCATTCACTTCTTCAACCAGGTCGCCGAGTCGATTGTCGAAAGCTGTTCGCGCAACGTCCTAATCGAGAATAACTGGTTCATCCGCATTCGCGATAATGCCATCGAGCCCGAGCACTTTGCCTGGAATTGGACGATCCGCCACAATATGATCGTCGACTGTTATATTCCGTTCTCGATGCAAATGGCACGATCCGGCTATTTCTACGTTTACGGAAATGTCGGATGGAATCTCCGAAAACCCGGTCCCGACGAGGACACGCACACGAAGGGTCAGCTCTTCAAATTCCCGACTGAGCACGTGGCCGACGGCCCCCACTACGTCGTCAACAACAGCTGGGTTCTGCGTGCCCCGCTAGCGAAGAAGATGCGCTTCGCGAATTTTGTGCACGTCAACAATGCAATCGATTATTACGAAACCGATCCGTCAGTGACGGCACCATTTGGCAAGAATTTCGACGATCCCGCTCCAGCCGGATCACAGAAGGAAGAAACCCTAAAATTTGAGGGTGAACACTTCACAAGGGCATGGCAGTACCTTGGGATGAGATTCGACGGCGACGTGATCAATCATCCATCGTTTCCCGGCGTATTGCGGAAGGCCGGTTTCCCAATCGGCGCTGATGCCAAGGGCCAATCCCCCAACTTCACAAATCAGGTGCCGGGGCTTCCAAGGGGTTTGATGACTGATAGCTGGATCGACGCCGTTGACCTCACCGTGCTGCGGCCCGATGGCACGGTGGCGGCGGCAATCGATGGCACCACGCATCAGATGGGTGCTTGGCAGGGAAACGATCTGATCAGGATGGAAGACCCGGTGTTCTGGTCGCACTGGCCTGGCCGACAGAAACGCTGTGAGGTTTCGTGAAGCGTTTCAAAGTCCCATTTGTCGTCACGCTGGCAAGAACGGTTCGCCTACCTGAGTGCCGCGCTCCTCCATCGTCAATGGCCACAGGCGGAGCCGGGTCGACGAGCTACTGCCGTGGAATTATGCTGGACGAGCAAGCGACTGAGGTCCGCTATCGGCCGATTGCGGACCCAATGCTCGATGTGATCAATTCAGCATCTAAGCACGGGATGCCGATGACCGACTGGGGATAAATTTATGAGGGGCAGACCATCGACTACGAAGCTCCTGCTTGCCACAGCTTTCCTTATAGCGCTGTTCTTATCCGGCGGAGCCATCTTAGACCTGGGTTATGGGTGGTTGACGGCACCTGGTAGAGAAGCCAGCTTCTCAGCCAAGGTACTTTCTGCCGAAGAAGAGACACGCTGCAAAAGTGCGTCACATGCAGCCCTCATCGAAGGTGCCGCAGACCGCTATGTCCAAGCCGGAATCGCTCATGAAATCGGTCACCAGCGGACGGAGAATAACCCGTGGCGCTACACGTCCGTCTCCAATTTCCTAGAGGTCAATCCCGACTGTTGCGAAGTCTTAGCGAACATTCCTGGCGATTATTCGCCTAAGGCACAAAGCCTCGGAGCCCGCACTCCGATCCCCCCGACTGTATGCGGTGAGGATGGCCTTCAAGGAGTGGAGGAGTGATGAAGACACTTTCACGAAGCATGAAGTCGTTCTGGTCAACTGCTTCGGAAAGGCCAGCGGAGGCGTAAGCTTCGATCTGAGACGAGGTATCCTTTGACCGCTGTTGGCGCGTTCTTGCCAAAACCGGTAGGCGGCTATCGGCCCTAAGCGGGCTTTAGAGGTTTTATCTTGTGGCGCACTGATGCCATCAATCTCACGGCGGTAGTCATCGGAACTGCCTGTCGCGCTTGGTCAATGTGGGATGAAGACACCGCTTACGTTTGACAGGCCAGTGGATCGAGAGCGCTTGAACGTGAGACTTGATCATGTGAGCGTGGGCAAGACGATGTTGGTCACTGGCGAAGGCACGCGTTCTATGGAAGAAGAAAGTCTATTGGAGGGCGGCGGGCGTACCCGAGTTTCGCGACGCGGAAGCGTGTTATTTCGCGCATCGGGTCCATGGTCTCATACGGTCATAAGTCTTCTGCAGCATCTTGAGCGCTCTGGTTTTTCTGAAGCACCGCACGTAATAGGCCAAGGTTTCGACGAGCACGGACGTGAAACATTGTCGTTCATTGAGGGTGACGTTCTTCATCCCCAGCCTTGGGCCGACGACGCCGTTCCCCGGTTGGGAGAGATGCTCAGACGACTGCACGACGCCACCAGTTCGTTTTCAGTTCCAAAAGGTGCCGTTTGGCGTCCATGGTTTGGTCGCACTATCGGTCGTGGTCCACTGGTCATTGGTCACTGCGACACTGGACCCTGGAACATTATATCCCGTGCAGGTTTGCCGATTGCTTTAATTGATTGGGAAGTTGCCGGTCCGGTGCGCCAGGATATCGAACTGGTGCAGGCATGCTGGTTGAACGCGCAACTCTATGATGATGACATTGCCGAAAAGGTGGGCCTCGGCCCGGCAACAGCGAGGGCACGACAAGTCCGCATGCTGCTCGACGGATATTGCCTGGCACGGAATGCTCGAAGCGGGTTCGTCGATCAGTTGATCGAATTCGCAGTGCTGGATGCGGCAGCACAGGCAATCGAATCCAGCGTCACGGCGGAAAGTACGGACCCTGAGCCGCTCTGGGCAATAACTTGGAGAACAAAGAGCGCGGCCTGCATTCTCCGGAATCGCCACATGTTAGAGGCCATTCTTGTTTGACGATGCACGCGGCTTCATCATACCGGCGCTCAGACGACTTATTTAAGCATCCGAGATCGCGTGGCAAAGGGGTCGCACGCAATGGTACCGAGACGAAGAATGACTGCCGAACTGGACGCTGCAACTGTCTTGCAGCTCGTCCAGCACCTTGAGCCTGATCTCACCGTCAGCGGTTTCTCCCGGCTGGAGGGAGGCAGCACTGAGGTCTACAAGATCGATCTTGCGAATTCCGATTATGGGTCGCTGGTTCTCAAGATTTATCCGGACAAGCCCGAGTGGGGACCGTCTAAGGAGGCGCTCGTAGCGGGCTGGCTGAAGGATTTGACCTTGCCGGTTCCCACCTGGCTGCGCGTCGATGAATCGCGGTCCCTTTTGCCGCTACGCTACTCCTTGTTGACGCACCTGCCCGGCCGCTCGCTTCGTCACTGGATGGCGGAGCCTGATATCAAAAGCGCCTATCGCCAGATGGGGGAGCTTCTAAGACGCATTCATGCGGTACCGATGCCTGGGTATGGCTACGTGCATGGCCAGGGCATCGACAAACCGGTACACACTAACGCAGATTACATGACGGCAGCGTTTGACGATGTGTTTCGGCGGTTTCGCGAGCTTGGCGGCGATCCCGAGCTGGCGCGTCGTTTGCAACAATTGGCCAAGGGCAGCTTCGATCTTTTCGACGCAAGCGACAGTGCAGTCCTCGCCCACGACGATCTTCATCAGGGCAATGTGTTGGCGTTACGTGACAAGGCTGGCCGACTTGAATTGAGCGGGCTTGTCGATTTCGGAAACGCACGCGCTGCGGACAAGCTCTTCGACTTGGCCAAGGCCCTTTTCTGCTCTGCGCATGAAGACCCGCGCAGCTATCAGCCCATTTTGGAAGGTTACGGCTCGGTCGATCACCCGGACACCGAAAGGGCGCTTCGGCTCTACACTCTTTTCCATCGGGTCAGCATGTGGTGCTGGCTCACGAAGATTGGCGTAGACGCTGCAGCCGAGGACGGCCCTGGCGGGCTTATCCGCGATCTCAGAGAAATGGTCGTGTAGGAAGCAGGTAGAGGCGGGTGCGACACACAGTGCTGGAGCACGGGGGAAGCCTACTCAATGAGGCCAGCGCCTGCCTCAAGTCTGCGGGCATCCGACGCGCCTGGCTCGCCATCGATACAAACACCCGGGCCGAGAAATTCTATCGAGCGGCTGGTTGGGAACATGATGGCCATGTATTTTCTCCGATACTGAGAGTGTTTCTACTGATTTTCTCGCCAATTTGAAATAAGTGACCGCAAAGTCGCGTCGATCTTGCGTATTTCACTCACCGAAATGCTGCTTCAGCGTTATGTGCGCTGACAGATGAAGATCGCGAAGATTGAGGAAGCCAGTACAGAGGTCGATGAGATCACAGGAGATAAATACCTCGGTATCATCGGTAGCCAGATGCCAACGAGTACCTTCAGTGACCGTCCATCCTGGCTTTATCTCCTCTAGACCGTCGATTACTTTCACGGACCCGGCTGTGACCGCGCGTATAGTGTTTCTGTAGCGTAGTGAGGGATCGAAATAATCTTGTGGCGCACGGTCGTAGAACTGGAGCGCTTGGAGTTCGACCAAATCAGACGGTGCTTCATTTCCGAAACCAACACCATCGTAGGAATAATCAATTTCGCCAGTGGGGATTGAAACCTTCCCATTAAATCTGAATTGGATTGCAAGCTTGTTTACACCTAGTTCGCAGCTGTGCAGGTTTGCGCGTGGTCGGCCCGAAAGAAATACCCACGGCACTGAAAATTCGTAAGGGCCTAAGACGACAGCAAATATCCGCCTCGGATTGAGCGCAGGTGCGGGATTCGGCGTTAGGTCGGGTTCGAAAGCGTCTACACACTGAGGGATTCGGCCGCTAGCCGGTTGGGCGAGCACCGTAGAGCCGCTAATGATCAGCGCCATGGTGCACAGCAAGGTCATTATCGTCTTGTGCAGTCTGGTCATGCGTTAAACCTAGACGGGAATGGGCGTTAATATCGGCAACCGGCCGGGCGGTGATGCTAAAAAGGTCCTTCGGGCCAGCGGCAGAATTGACACTGTCGTGCAGCTACCCGGTCCAAATTCATCGGCGGCTCCAATTGACCTGTGAGATGACATCACGGCTGCCGTGGTTGGAGAGCGAGGTGAAGTTTCTGTCTTCGACGATCCAAACGGCCGATACGATGCTTTAGAGGTCAAAGGACAATACGCTTAACTTATGCGGGCCGACATCACGTTCCAAAACGCTCCAGCCAAAAGCGGTGTAGAAGGCTTCCAACTCTTGATGGCAGCATATGTACGAGACCCGATATCCCAGATCGGCAGCAGCTTTTGCTGCTGCCTCGACGAGTGATTTTCCTACGCCACGCTTGCGTTTATTCTCCTCCACCCAAACGGCCGCTACCCATGGCTTGTATTGTTGCCGCTCCTCCAAATCGCAATCGATGAGGAAGGCTGATCCGAGATAGCCGCTTTCGTCATGAGCAACGACCGCCGTAGGGAGAGAGCGATCATCGACCATTTCGGTCAGATGATGCGTAACGTCGGAAAGATGAAGACCCGCGTCTTTCCACCACGCATTCCATATTCGATCAGCAATAATTGGACCGAAATTTTGATGGTCCCGATAGTCCGCAACCTGATGCATATAACACTCCTCCTGCAGGGGAGCCTTCGTAGTGCATGCGGAGTAATATTTCAACCACTGCATGCGCCGCATCGCCAATGGCACGTTAAGCGACGCATCAGGCTGAACCATCTGTGGATGCAAATATTCTGGGGAACGCCAACAGAGACTCTTTGGAGCGAATCGGCTCGTTAGTGCTTCAAGAGTTCGGATCAAAGACGGCAATTCATTTTCGCTGTCGATTTCTTCGACAGGCGCACCGGCACAACTAATTGTGTCTACCTGTGTGAACGGGATAAGCCATTTGTGAAACTCATCCAGCGTCTACCTGTCAAACCCATTTCCCGAACCATCAAAGTCGCCGCGCCATCGAACGTATCGGGGCGAAGCTCGACGGCGTGTTGCGCCACCATATGCGTACGCGCGATGGACGACCTACCCGACGTTCAGCCCCGTTGTGAGCTTTCAAAATACCGCTTCACAGTTTCCTTGACTTCGCTCGAACTGAATCCTGGAATCCACCTGTGCGGTATCGCTACGGTCCTTTCAAGAGGCTGCCGCTTGCGCAACTGTCGGAGTATCTCCGGATCAGCGTCCTTGCGCACGGTCAGATAGATCAGCTCCGCCCAGCGGGTCTGAGGAATATCAACGCGTTCGATCATTGACCAAGGGATGAGTTTTGGCAGTTTTTGAGCAGTAATGCCGTCGGGACCGATCACCATTATTGGTTTCGTGAAGTCCACCTGCCGGGCCTTTACTACAACAAAGACGATGATGACGAGGAACAGGATCGCGAACAAGCCCTCTCCGACACCACTGGTGGGTCTGCTCATTTCGATCTGACCAACGGCGATGAGCGACAGGTAGACGAAGAAGATTGCCATGACGCAGACGACACCGATGAGTGCCCTAGTGCTTGGTTGCAATACCAGGACGGGCTGCGTAGCGCTCTGGTGGCTGTTGATGGTCGTAGGATGATCATTGGTCATTTGTCGAATTCAGCTCTCCGGGGCCCAATTAGCTGTTTTGTAGGCAGAACGTTCACGACTGCTGTGCGCACCAGGGTCGAGGCGTTCTCGGACAGCGGTTTCCTTCACAGATGAACGGGACGGCAAGGCCCTCCCCGATCAGGATTTGTCCGACGTCGCGGCCGTCGACCTTTAAGACGCCGCAACTACGTCCATGATTGCAGGCGTCCGTTCCTTCAGAACCGGCCGGACAAGCACAAGGCACTTTTGTAAGCTGAAGGTTGGGGGACCTGACCAGCTCCCTCAACCGGGAAGATGCCCGCTCTCCCAATTTGCGTTCATATTCACATTGGGGCGAGAACTTCTCAGGCGTGTTAAAACCAACTAGCCGCGTCCCTGCCCGCTCTCCTGCAAGGTGGACCGTATCGCCGTCCGTGACTGTGAATGCTTGGTCGACCGGCCCCATTACATGCGACGACTTGCCGACCGTGCCAAGAAAGGATTGCACCGGTCCAGTTTCGAATAATGAGTAGAGAAGACCGACCATTACGATCAGCGCCACCACCACCGCGTCCCGGACAAGCCGCCTGCGCGACCACCTGATCCGTCGTGACAGGAAGGAAGGCGTGCGGAAGCCAGTGCGATGTGCGTGCCGGGTCGTTCGAGACGTCGCTGCCGCCTCGTGACGCCGAGTTCCGCCGCCTCCAAGGATTTCATTCAGCTTCAGGACTTGTTTATCGCTCAACCGTGCGCGGCTGCCGTACTTCTCCAACTTGGATAGCACATCCAAGAGAAAGCTCCGCTGCCATGGGCTGAGAGCCGCCTCCACCAATGCGCCGCGAATATTCGCTTTGAGATGTTCCGTCTCAAAGAGCACGAGCGTCGCACCGCCTGGCTTCGTATCCGAATGGCTCTGCATCTAGCGAGACGGTTCCATGCCCTGGGTCGACTTTTTATAATGAACCCAAATGGCGACAAGGAAGGCGAGCATGGCGAAACAATACCAGCCGAACATCAGAACAAGGAGCCATAAATGCTCGCCATCGCGAAGGCCTAAAGCCCCTGCGACCAGCGCAATATGAGCGAGGAGAAATCCAATCGTAATGAAGAGCACCCAGCGCAACCCTTGTTAGTATTTTGATTGTACGCAAAACAACCATTGCTTCCAAGATGGGGCTGGCCCCGGTTTAAAACCTGGTAAATGCCGAATTACGAAACGAGTCCGGTCTGCTGGGTGATTGGTCGATGGGGGCTCAAGATTGACCGCGCCTCGGAAGAGACGGCGCGATTGTGACGCCGGTGGTTGCAATTTGTTTGGAATCTCGTCATCTCAATGTGCTGCCGTCGTCCGACATCGCAACACAGGCCGACGGCAGCTCAGGGCGCTCCGACATGAGGTTGTAGAGCGCCCTTTCTTTGCTTGCGGCAGCCGTGCATCAAAGCAGTTATGCGCCATATTTTTCAATCCAGATTTAAGATGCACACGTATATTGCGCTTGGGGACCGCAGTATCCGTGCCTTGAGGGGTCGAGGACAATGAACTGGAACACATCGTCGGCATTCACGCCGGTCGGGCTAGCTCTGCGCGGTCCGGCAACACACAAGCTCGTATGTACGCTCGGCGACGCAGCGCAAATTCTGATCAGGGATTGGCCATCCGATGAAGGCGAAGAATATGTCGCCGCCGTCAAGGCCTGCGTCGATGCCATTAGCGGACAGATTGCTCCGGAGCAATTTCGAGAAGCGCTTTTGCGTGCGGCCGATGAGGCGGGCATAGCAGCTCTAACAGTCGTTCACCGATGACAAGGTAGGAAAGCGGCTGGCCAAGATCATACGGTCGACATCTCCGCGATCAGCATGGTGAACACAATCCCAACCGTTCTCCTAAATGTGAAGATATCGCTTTTTCAATAGCTTAATTCACTCGCGTTATGTTTGAGTGGAATAGGAGAGCGCCCCCATGCCGCGCAGACAGTTTGCCACCTACGCCAGCATACTCACGGTGGCGATGATCGCATTTACCCTTGGCTTCCCATTTCTGCTGTTTGCCCTCGCACGCGCGATCCACTGTGCTCCAGATACCTGTGGAGCAGTTGGGCTCGTTCTCGGGTTGTATGGTCGGATGCTCGGTGTCCTCATATACGGCATCGCAATGCTGACCGTCATATCTGCTCGCTGCAGACGCGCTGGATTGAGTTCTTGGTGGGTTGTCGCATCGCTTTTCTGGCTGCTTGCCGCTCGCGACGTTCTGATGGCAGGCTTGAATTTTTGGGCCGTGGGCTTTTCCTTGGGAATCCTGTCGTTCCAATGGCCGATAACGCTGATCTTCTTCTTTGCCTTCGTTACCTTCCTATCGCTCTGGAAAAGCTCGGACGAGAACGGGAGTGAACCACCGCGAAGGAGCTGGAAGATGGCCCAGGTGAACGCGGCATTATCTGCGATCATCGGTGTCGTCATGTGCATCCCGCTTTTTGTGACACTTGCGTGGATTGGCGGACTTAGGCTGATCAGCCCGCTGAGCGCTGTGATGTTTCCCCAACATTATCTCTACGTTCGCATCGGGACGCACTTCATCACCCTCACGACCGCTCTTTGGTTGCTCCTGTTGGTTTTTGCGGGCGCATTGATCCACATCCTTGTTGCGCAACGTCGGGCAAGCCTCGAAGTGCCTCCCACGAGACTTTCGCGCCCGGTTTCGTAGCAGGGCGACGAAGCTTCGGTGACACGCCCCACAGACGGTTCTTAGTTTCAGCTTGCTGCTCTCTCGATGCAGTTGGAAACGACAAATATTTGAGGTTCATGAATGCAATTTCTCTCTTTGCTAATCCTTTTCCGTGACGGCTTGGACGATTTGACTGCGCTACAAGCCGCGCTTGCCCAGTACCGTGAACCCCTTAGGCAGGTCGCTCCGGACCACTTGAAACTCGGTGCACCGGTTGAACTGGATGTTCAATTGGCCAGCGAGAGCGATGTCCTGATTGAATCCCAAGAGATAGCGGAATTTTTTCCTCAAAAAGACAGTAGCGCAATTGCACTCTGCAATCGGCGTATCGAACTGTCATGGGACATGAAAGCCGATCCGGGCTTGATCACAAATCTCATCGGTTTTGTGGAGCCTGAGGTACGTCGTCTGGTCGGCAAGTGCTGGACGTTCGACCCCCACGGGGGCGTGTGGTTTTAATTGCTCCGAAAACGCAACGACGGGGCAACTCCCTATGGCTTGATGTGACCGATCTCCCCCTGCGAATGCGGCTGCCGCAACGCAGGGCGGGTCGACCAGCGTTAAAGGCAGAGCATCCGAAAGGGCGAACCAAAGTTCATCGAGATCGATTGGGGAAACCTGCTTGGTGTCAGTCCTGCCTAGAAAGCCGGGCTTTTCGTGAAATGAGCGGATCACGTCGAGAGAAGGCCTGAAAACAGCTTCCTGATCTCACTCGCGGCATTTTTCATTCCCGCGATCAAAACCACGAGCCGACGCTGATCCAAAGGAGCAAAAATGCGAGATGATGAAGACAATCCGAGCATGTCGCGTGGCCTTTTGAGGTCGGGACGCTCTGCCTAGTTGTTGTTCTTATCTCGTATTTCTTCTGGGACATGTTCAGCGAGAGCGCTGCCCTTCGGCGGCTGGCGGCGACGGCAAAAAACTATCGTTATGCTGAGAGATGCGATGCCGACGGCAATTTGATTGCCACAGGACAACCGAATTGCGTTGATCTGAATCATTACGTGTTCATCTACGGTCCCGTCAGCAGGGCCTTCCGCAGAGCTTGCTCAGGAAAGACGGCAGCGATGCTATCACTTGAGGCAGGCAAGGTGGCGAGAAGCGAGATCAACCTGGTCGAGAAGATGTTGCAATTTCGAGCTAGGAACGGAGTGAATTCCCCGTGTGGGCCTTACGACTCAGGAAAATGAGCCCGAAACATAAGGTCAGCATTTGCGCCGATTGGCCTCGCTCTGCGCACTTCGGCAGCTTGCAAGGTCGTGCCTACAATCGATATCTCCGCGACTAGCATGGATAAATTGAACGCGCAGCCTTATGCACCAAATAACTGCAAAGGGCAGCAACCACCTAGACCGTGCATATCTCGAAGCGAGCATCGCTTAGAGAAGCGTTGGCTGGGACACCGGCTCCCCGGACGTGGTCATGATGGTCGAACCATAGGGCTCTCGTGATGTCACCACGATCTGGTCGTTTGGAAGCGGCCGGGCGAGCGCCTTCGCCTCCTCCCAGGGTGCACGCATCCATACATCCACCTCTTCCCGCGTCAGCAAGAGGACCGGCATTGCCTTTGGGTGAATCGGTTTGACGATGTCGTTGGGATCGGTCGTCAAAAATCCGTAGAGATCATCTGTGGTCAAGCCGTCTTTGACCTTCCGAACGCTCTGCCACTGCGGAACGTGCACGCCCGCGAAGAACATAAGCGGCTTGCTTTCGTCGCGAGCGAACCACGCATTCGGCGTGCTTCCACCGTCCTGTTTGCTGGCGGGGTCGGGTTCGGCAAAGCTGGTCACCGGCACGATGCAACGGCTCTGCACACCGAACCATTTCTTCCAGTGGGAAACACTGAGGTTCCGGATGTTGGTGACGCCCTTGTCCGGCTCCATCCGGATGAGCATGTCCATGTCGACGGGCTTGCCCTTCTGGCGCAACTTCTCCGACCGAGCCTCGGCCGCCTGCTTGATCACGAAAAACGGCGAAGGCAGCCCCCATCTCGCATATGCAAGCTGCTTCCCGCCGTCCGGCGTATTGCGAACGATTGGCCCAGCTTGGTCCGGGTTCATCTGATAGGCGGGCATCAGATTGATCAGGCTCTCGGCGTCCCGGGCCCATTTGCTAACCCAGTCCTTGTCCTCCATGCGGTAGAGATTGCACATTGATCGCAACGACCTCCCTTTCGCGTTGCGGACAGCCTATGCATTTCAGACAGGACGTCAAATATTAGCCCAGCAGGCGATATTGGCGGAGTGCGATGCTTAGGGTTCCGGCCAAGAGGCTGACGGGCACCGGCGCGTTGGAATGTTTTCGCCTAATAGCGGCGACGTTGCCCCTGATGCTGGCAGTTGGTAGACGTGGATGCCGTTGCTTGAGCACCAAAGAAGAATGCGAACTGATCCCGACAATGCAGAAGAGACTGTCAAGGTTCTTGAGGCCAACGACGGCCTAAGGCGTGTTCGGATAGTCCAGCGATCCGATGCCGTGTACGTTCTCCGACCGGAAGAATGGTATCAAGACGTGTTCGAAGGCGAGATCGTCGCAGAAGGGTGGAAACCCATATATGGCAATTTGGGACTATTCGGAAGCGCCGACTTGGCCGAGAGTGAAGCGATGGCCAGCTTTGAATGGCTAGTGCATTCTCCACGTAAGAATGCCTAGTATGCGGTGTGGATCGCACATTGATCGCACGCCCTTCATTACTCATTGCTCGCAGCCATCCCTTTCGGACAGGGCGTCAAACTGTCGGCCGAGAGTCCCTATCATCGCCACCCGTCGGGCCACTCAGGTTTTTGCTCAACCGACATAGGCGTTTGGCGGAAATCGCTTGTAAACCCACCATCTCTTGGCGACAGGAGCCTTCGGCCCATCTGAAGGAAGTGACGTAAAGACCGTCCTTATCGTTTCATCGCCGAAGTCCGCGACGACCTCAGATGCGACGACTTCCATACGCTCTCGATCTTCATCGTTGAAGTCCGAGGCAACCAAGAATTCGAGGACAATCTCGTTGCCATTCCAGCCGCACGTAACAGCGGCTACTGCTGATGAGACTGCCCCAAGCAACGCGCGTTGCACGCTAAGTCGAAGTCGTATTTCTCGATCAAGTGTGGGCATCGAACCTCTGTTATGGAGCGCTTTACGGCAACATTCCGACGGACTATTCAACAGGATCAATCCCGGCAAAGCTATCGAATATCACTCCGTCCTTTCCCTGATCAGCTCGACGTCCGCCACCGGGATAGAAGGGTGCGAAGTCCATCCCCGTGTGAACGATCATCATCGTAACCGGTGTTCCGTCCCCACGTTGCCCCTCTCCGTTAAGATTTTCCGAGATCAGGGAAACGACCTATCTAGGTCTATTGACGCTAGCTGAGAAGGCATTTGATTGCTGGCCTGCGAGGTTGCCTTTGCGAAGACTTCCCGGAAACAATTATTTGGAACAGCTAGTGGCTTACCGGCGAGCAAGGAGGCCTTGAAACACCATCGGTAACAGCGAAGTGTATGCGAATTGGCTCGGAGCGGGGATTAGATGAATTTGAAAGCAGCGTCAGTAATTGCCTGTACCGTGGGGTCTCTAATCGCGGCATTTGGGATTATCGATGCGGCCACCGCTGCTCCTGAACAGATTGGCTGCTACGGCGACAATTGGGGTCCCACTCTCGCCATGCTTGAGCCGACGCCCGCTGGTCCGATGACGTTCAAGACCTTGCGGTGCACGCCGATCCCAGAAGGCTGGCCGAGGATGGTCCCGCCTGCGCTCTCGCCAAACGGCGAGTTTGTTTACGCGTTCGGTTCTTGGAAAGGTTTGTGGCTCGGTGATGTGACGCGTGGTGGTCGCGCTCATAGGGTGAATGAAAAGCTTCCTGGAGACCTCTTCACACTGACGGCTCCCTTTACTTGGCTGGATGACTCCTCGTCAGTTATCGGCGTGAAGCGTGAGACGACCGTGGCAGGCAGCGTCTCGTATAGTTCTCTGCGGCCATATCTATTCAACATGGACGGCTCACAGACGAAGCTGCCTGAACTCGCTCATCCAGGTGGCTCACTCGATAAGCTTTACTGGATCGATGGTTCGGGGTTAGCACTTGCGGGCTTTGGGATGGACGAGCGTGACGACGAGAAGACAGTCCAGCATGCACCAATACTCGCCTTCGTTGACGCTCATACCGGAGCAATTTTACAAGCGGTGGAAAAGGCAAGCGTGCCAGGGCTAGCCGATCAAAGAAGCCTGGAAGCTGTTAAATCCAAGACCGACCCATCCGGGAAGGCACACGTCCTCATGAAATGGGAGCCCAGCAAATGGTTGCTCTGGGTTCAAGGTCAATCCCCGCAAGTCGTTCCTTTACCGTCGGCTGCTCGGTGGTCACCATTCGTGCTTTCGAGCGATGCCTCGGGCGTCTTGATAATGGGCAATTTGAGCGCGATGGGTTGGGTGTGTGAACTATCAGACCGTTGCCCCCAGCCCATACCACAATCGGGAATGATCGCTGAATTCCGGGACCTCCCAACCGGTCTCGTGAAATGGACGATTTCTGGCACTGCTTCGTATTTTTCCCGGAGTCTGCATCCGGCCGTCAGCCCAGATGGCCGCTGGGGTTTGATATCGCTCCCGGACGAGCAAGGAGCCGCACTTGCATTGATTTCAATGACATCTGGTAAAGTGATTCAGAAAATGCGGCAGCCGGGTTGGGGGCAGATAGGCCTGTCATTCTCCGCTGACAGTAAGTCCGCATTCGTCACGGGTGGAACGATTGTGGCTACATATGCCGTGGCCGAATAAGTGCCGTTTCCATCACCATAAAGCGAGAGTCGCGTGCTGGTTGGATGTCAACCTCTCCGCCAAGTATCGCTGCAGTCGGTAAGCGGTGTCCGGTCGCATCTTGACCGGTATTCTTTATGCACTTCCGAAAACTGTTGTCATGACGGAACGGTCACTTTGCACCAATTGCGGAATTGCCCCGCCCGTAAAGCTGTCAGATGTCATCGGGCTGGCGGTCATCACGGACAAAGCATCGAACCAGCGCGAAATTGGGGTCCGACTTAGTGAGAACGTCTAAACAGGCACCACCCGTAATAAATCGGTAGTGTACCGCCTCACGATATTGATCGCGGTAGAATTCGGATTGGGACAGAAAGAAGCGGCTATTCTCCACGCGATAGGCAAAATGGTAGCGCTTCACACCGATACGCTCGATGCCATACTCTTCGGTGGAAAGCAGAAGCTCATCAAGCACGCGCACAACGTCTGCATCGCTAAAGTGAATTTTTAGCAAATCGTCGCCAGTTGGCAGAGAAAAATGAGCAGTTAGAGGCTTTCCGTCGTCTCCGAAATAACTGTGGCGAAGATCGTAAAGCTCCATCCCGGTGCACGTAAAGTTCTGAAAGACGTCAAATGGTGTGTAGCGCGTCGTCATCATGCTCCCCGGCTTGAGACGCGACTATATTTGTCTGCATCTGATTTTCCAATCGGGCGCGTATCACACTGAAGGATAGTTCCACGGCAATAGCTCTGCAATCCGACGCTGCTTGTGGCCGTTGACAATGGCGGTGAGCGTGGTGGTCAAATATGCAAACGGATCGACGGCGTTGAGCTTGCACGTCTCGATGAGCGAGGCGATGGTTGCCCAGTTCTCCGCTCCGGCATCATGCCCGCCACACCCACCGCCATCGTCAACGGTCACAGGCAGAGCCAGATCGACGTGCTGATGCCTTCGAATTATTCGCGGCGGACAAGCGGCTAAAGTCTGCAGTCGGCCCAAACCGGTCATAACGACCAACTTGCAGCGGGAGGGGCAATGATCGTTTGCGGCGCGAAGCAGAAGCTCGCGATGGCTGCACTCGGCAAAAAGCACACATGGGTCGGCGCAAAAATCGGCGGTGAAACTCTGATTTTTGCGAGTGAGTTCGCGACGAGCTGTACTCGTGTTTCCAGAGGGACCGAAACCTCGCAAATGTTAGGTATTGCGCGACGGTATGATGCCGAACCGTTGCCTAAGCATAGGCTAGGCACCAGCCGGGACCGCGAACCCAACATTGCTCGGTCGGCAGCTCGTCATTACGGTACAGCCGCGTCACCCTCTTGTGCTCCCCGCTCTCGAATGCGGCCGCGAGCGCTTTTTCAGATTCCGCGTCGCGCATTCCCTCACAGGGGAAAATGGCCACCGGGGAAATCCATTGCGCGTGGAATTCCTCACCCTTGCGCGTCACGAGGAACACCGCTCCTCGAAGGTGCATGTTGCTCCAATTGCGTTGGTGAATCCAAGATCGGTTGTAAGCGGGAAGACCACCCTTCCGCCATCATTGAGCCGGTCCAGCCAGGTATCCGCCGGTCGGGTTGCTCCAGCATTTACATAGATCACATCGGCTGAATCGAAAGCCACGAAACTGCCATCCCCCTGAATGACGGAAACGTTCCGATAGGGCGTGAGATTTGCTTTTGCCCGAGCGGCAAGCTGCGGCTCGAACTCGATTGCGGTCACCCTGCCGGATGCGGTCACGAGGTGCGCCATGATCGCAGAATAGTACCCGGCACCAGCACCAACATGCACGATATGCTCGCCTGCTTGCAAAGCGGACTGCGAAAGCAGGAAGGCATGAAGTGACGGCTGCCCGTTGTTGATGTGGCGCTCGGGGACGATGCCAACGATGTCATCCGTATAGAGGTAGACCGGATCGGCAGTCGGGGTTGGAACATAGGCTTTCCGCATTCGGAAAATCGGCCAGGGACCGGGACCAAGGAAATCTTCTCGCGGCACGTCGGCAAAAGCCGCTTCAACACGTTCATCGACAATTCTCACAGCCGCCGTGATCTGCTTCGCATAAGCTCGCCGCACGATCTTCAATTCATCTGGTGTCATCAGCAGACCCAACTCTAATGAATAGTTTTGCTGTCGCGATATTGCCGATTCGAGCAGCAGTCTTGCGACTGAGTTTTGCGACGTCGCATCCGCCAGCGGTACAGAAGGATGCGCAGACCGTCGACAATGACTTCCTCCTTAGGAACGGCATCCTGATCGAAGTTCAGCCGAAAACCAAAGTTGCCGCGATGGCCGAAGCAGAGCGCCTTGCCGCGCGTAGGGAGCGACCTTTCACGGTTTGAGAGAATTGAAGATTGCTCTGGCATTGTCCGCGACGATAGCCGACTGCGTTATGAAAAGCTCGGCGGTGCTTCTGAAATCGTACGAGATGGCGAGCTTGTCTGATAGTTCCTCTGTTGCCGTGCAGGAGAGCCAAGGTTGGCTTTTGGATCGATGGTCGTAGCATTGAGCGAAGTATCCGTCCGGCCGCTGCAGATAGATGTCGTTTTTCGAGCGATAGGTTCTGAGACCATCGGACGCCACAATGGCCCGGTTCTTCAACATGGCGTCACGTTCGCGGGCCGAAGGATCAAAGCCCGAAGCTTTGACGGAAACGGTCATTTTCACAGGCTTGTCGGGAATAACGTCGGTCGGGATCAGGTGACAAGCCATCTCTGCCCAGGGATACTCCGGATGAAGACGTGAGCAGAACGGTCGTTTGGTCTCCATTTCTCTCCGCGCCGGACTGCCATCCAGCGTGAAGACCACGGACTTCAAGGTCGCGCTGCCTCCGTCTGCCTCGTTGCAGAAGGCGCGTGCATCTGGGTTGCTCCAGAGAATGTAATGATCGTCACTCGTTCCATCGCCGTAGAGCAAGATACCAGGTGCGACTGGAATCGTGATGGCGACATCGGCAATCCGGGCAGGATGCAGGTTGTCGAGGCATGCGGCAGAGGGCGGCGCATATCGGGCTTCTCTGATTTTCTGCTGGGTCCAGGTGACCGCGAAAAAAGCTCCGAAGCCTAAAATGAAGACGACAGGAAGCACGTATACGGCCCGCAGCGCCTGCAATCGTGTCGTGCGGCCGATCAATACGACTCCGCTTGCGACGAAACCGCTGGCGGCCCCGATCATCGCGAAGATCACGAGGATGATCCCGAATGCTGCGCCAGCTCCGTCCGAGGCATTGACACTCGCGTATTCGATTTTGGCCAAAACTGCCGCCACGAGCCCAGCGGGTACGAGCAGCCACCAACGCCGCCAGAAACATAAGGCGAGGAAGCCAATGGCGTAGGGTAGGCCCACGAAACTGAGAAAGTGCCCGAGATAGTGCATGAAGTCATCGTGTTCCGCGCTGGATGATGCTTCTATCGCATCAACCTCAAGACGAACCGTGAAGAACTTCGTTTAAATTGCACGCAATGCGGAGTCCGCAGCAGCAATGAAGGACGAGACATTCGAGGTAAATCGCGAGTCATCGGTGGCCCAGTCCCTCTATTACATTTCCGCGACGCTACCAATGTATAACTGTAAGGATTTGATGTCTTTTATAATATATAAAAGAATTCCTTGATCATTGAATATTTCAACAGACAGAATACACTGGCATCCCATTGGGGAGAGAAGCAGCCTTGCCGACGGATACCTCAAGTACCGCCACTCTACAGGCGGCACCATCGTTTAAAAAAAGAATCACCGAAGGCGATCTTCGGGATTTCATTCGAAGTATTCTCGTCCGAACCGTTGCCTTCTTGATTTTAGGAGCATTGCTGTCCTTCGCTTTTGTTGACTGGAGCAATTTTGCTCCCGTTGTTGCGGCGCGTGACGCAATCGGGAATGCCAATATGGAAGCTCAGGCCTACGGAAAGCCATTGCCGTTCTCAAACTTGAAAATGACCTTGATTTCTGTGCAGAACGAGGCCTGTGAAGAACCTCGTGAGGTTCCAGACGACTGCGCACTATCCGCCACTATCAACCGATCACAGCTTGCAAAGCTCATCGCTCTAACCGCACAGAGTGGTGCACGCGTACTTGCGATTGATGTGCTGCCATCTGTCAAAACAACTTGCGACAAGGCGACCACCGATCTTCTGCAGGCCATAACGGCTGCCTCGCAGCAAATGATTGTCGTTATGTTGAGACCGCTAGTCGGTTCGGAGCCCTATTCTGAAGCGCAAATGTTTTGGGACCAATGTTCGGTAGTTCCAGAAATACCCGACTTGCCGGTATTTTTCGGCCACGCCTTTCTTTCCTCAACGTCGTTGGATGACAATTACTTCGGTTTGACCGGAGCAATTCAACCCTGGGTCATCGCGGACATTTCTGGAACAAAACAGGGCGACGTTTACCGCCGACGCATACCTTCATTCTCACTCGTTGTCAGTCTCGCAGCTCAAGCGGAGAATGCAGCCGCCCTGAGGAAGAAGCTAGATGATGCCGGTCTCGAAACGAGACGGCGCGTCGCAACGGCCAATCGGAAAAGCACCGAGAGCCTGCACTATTGCGCTCGGCCCGACGCACGTTGCGACCTGGTCGTTGGAACAATGAAACCTACCCCTGACGCGCTGCGAATAAACTTCCATCTGGGTTGGATAGGAACTGTAACCACAGACTTAGATAGAGAAAAAGCGGCCGTATTGAAGATTGTCCAAAGTCGATATTTCAATTCCGAAACAGCAATATATCAAAGAACAAACGAACCAAATGGTATAACTCTCATCGCTGCGGGAGACCCGGCGTCAGGGGACTGGCATAGCACTCCGATTGGTAGAATACCGGGCGGACTTATCGTTGCAAACGCAGTATACGCGTTCACCAATGCACAATTTCTTCAGGTAGAAGACTCTTCAGGCGTATGGTTCAGTGAGTTAATTTCAATGGTAATTGCCGCCATTAGCGCCGCCGTGGTCAGCACTGTGATCATCTTTTGGCGAGCCTATTGCGATCATCGAAGTGGTAGAGCAGTTCGGCTCGTCCACACTTTGAAATGGGTGTGGCCACTTGTGTTAATTGGGACTTCGATATGTGGCGTTTTGTTAGCTTGGCAAAAAATGCATTCGGACTTCAGCAACGGCGTATTATCCTTTGCGCTTGTGGGGGTCGTTGTTGGAGTGGTGAACATCCGAGATGCTATCGAAAGTTTTCTGTCCACAAAGGTGGAGGACTTGGTATGAAAAGAATAGCATTTGCCTTATTGCTGTTGGAAACTCTGGCGTTTGTCTCGGTGGAATCGTCATCCGACTACGCCAAGGCTGCCGAACGCGAGATCGTGGGTTCCCTTCGCTCGATAGACAACCGCAACCACGGCGGGACCATCAAAAGGACTTCGACAGAAGAGCCAGACCCCAAACCGATTGGACCCGGCGCTTATCTCTATAGCCTTGACCGTCTCAGTTTTTCGTCCATTGAGGTCACAATTGAAGTTTGTAAAGCTTCATCGAAGCATAGGTATTTTAACTCGTCGGCATCGATTAGCATGCCAGAGAGATGCGATAACGATTCCAGAAAACCTAAACCGCCTGCAGTTGGTGGGGGCATGGCTGGAATCGACAATGGTATCAGGGTGGCATCCACAACTACTAAAACCGGTCAACCACCACATGAGCGCAATTTGGCGATCTCATTGGAGCAAGCGCTAAAGTATTACGAGGCAAACGACCTTGTCGGACTTGGAAGTGTTGACGACGGCACCTACACACCGAAGCTCGTGGAGGTCGGACCAACTGACACTCTTTCTAGCCTTGCTGACCGCTTCGGCGTTGCGCCGGACAAACTTCGTTCCGCTAATGCTCTCGGACCGAATGACGAGCCGCAGCCGGGCAATGTAATTGAAGTTCCCCTTGTCACCGGAAAGGAGCTGAATTGGCCTTTGACCGGAGAATTCAACGTCACCGCAAACGGTGGCATCGAAATCGTCGGAGTCAGGAATGCAGCCGTCTGGGCGGCCGCCGACGGCGAGGTCACCTCAGTTACCCAAGAGGACGGACAGCCATGGAAAGTCGTTGCAATAAGCCATAGTGACGGCTTAACAACCCGCTACTATGGATTGCAGCAAACATTCATTACGAAAGGGCAGAAGGTCACAGGGAATACGCTAATTGGCGGGATGGGTAACGATAAACTCTACTTTGCCGTCGACAGACAAGCGAAGCCTATCGACTCATTGAAGGTGCTCAGTATAAACGCCAAATAATATCGGGAACTGACGGAATAGTCCTCAACTGAGGCGTTCATACTTGTGACAATGCTTCGACCCAGTCGAGAAAAAACATGGATTGGCCGTTGCAAACCCGGGCGGCTTCGCGTTTGCAGCGAGAGGCGGTCTCGAAGCGCATGATGGATGACTTTCGCATTGAGGCAAAAAGCATTCATTTCCTAGTGAAAATTCCGGCTCTTCACCTTGAGTTGGTCAATATGCAAATCGGGAATGAAGATATCCCGCGACTTCACTCCTTGGCCCGACGGCTCGCGCGAATCCGGCCTGCCGGGCGTGCCACGGGCTAACTCATCACCTCTCCCCGTCGGCAGTCGGAATTCCAGATCGCGATCCGCAAGCCCCATCAGGCTTCCCGAAAGATCGAACAGCTGCTGGGCAACCAGGTGAACGACATCGCCCTCACGCTGAATTCGGCCATTGATCGCCAACATCGAGGCTCCCAGCGCAACCCTTCTCGACCGCTCGAACAGCTTGGGCCAGATGACGACATTGGCCACACCTGTCTCGTCTTCAATCGTCATGAAGATGACGCCCTTTGCTGAGCCCGGCCGCTGGCGCACCAACACCAGCCCAGCCGCCATCAGCCATCGACCATCGCGGGCCGACATCGCTTCCGCGCAGGTGACGATCCGACGTTCCTCCAGCTCCCGACGGAGAAAACTGACGGGGTGTTCTCGCAACGTCAGACCGGTATGCCCGTAATCGAGGACGACGTTGTGCCCCTGAGTCATCTGCCGCAGTTCGACCGCTGGTTCCTGCTGCTCCGCAATCGTTCTTGCCTCCCGCTCCGCAGCCGCCGCAAAAAGCGGTAGTGGCTCATCTCGCAATGCCTTGATCGCCCACAGCGCATCGCGGCGCTCCAGCCCGAGCGATGGCAGAAAGGCGTCCGCTTCGGCCAGCTCTACCAACGATGCAGCCGGAACGCCCGAGCGCCGCCACATATCGTCGACGCTATCGAAAGGCTGATCGGCGCGGGCAACAACGATCCGGGCAACGTCGGCAGTGGCGAGGCCACGTACCATTCTCATACCCAGGCGAACAGCATGTCGGTCGGAGCCCTCGATGAGTTCGAGCGTGGAATCCCAACGGGACCGGTTGACGCAAACTGGCCGCACCTCGACGCCATGTTCACGAGCGTCGCGAACGATTTGGGCGGGCGCGTAGAACCCCATTGGCTGCGAATTCAGCAGCGCCGCGCAGAAGACATCAGGGAAATGGCACTTGATGTAGCTCGACGCGTAAGCGATCAGGGCGAACGATGCTGCGTGGCTCTCCGGAAAGCCGTAGCTGCCGAATCCTTCGAGCTGGCTGAAGGTCTTCTCCGCGAACTCCGGCGTATAGCCATTGCGGACCATCCCGTTCACAAGCTTGTCCTTGAAACGGCTCACGCCTCCGGTGAACTTGAAGGTCGCCATGCTCTTTCTGAGTTGATCCGCCTCGCCGCCAGTGAAACCGGCACAAACCATGGCCACTTTCATCGCAGATTCCTGAAACAGCGGCACCCCTAGCGTCTTGTTGAGAACCGCCTCCAGTTCGGGTGTCGGGTATTCGACCTTTTCCTTACCCTCTCGGCGACGGAGATAGGGATGCACCATGTCGCCCTGGATCGGACCGGGGCGCACGATGGCCACCTGGATGACGAGGTCGTAGAAGGTTCGAGGTCTCAGGCGCGGCAACATCGACATCTGAGCCCTGCTCTCGATCTGGAAGGTGCCCAAGGTGTCGGCCTTGCGGATCATCGCGTAGGTTTGGGGCTCCTCCTGCGGGATCGTTGCGAGATCGAGATCGATGTCCTTCTCATGGGCGAGGAGCGTAAAACTCTTGGCCATGCAGGTCAGCATACCGAGCGCCAACACGTCCACCTTCATGAACTTCAGGGCTTCGACATCGTCTTTGTCCCATTCGATGACCTGGCGATCCACCATCGACGCCGGTTCGATTGGCACCAGGTCATCGAGACGCTCATGCGTCAAAACAAAGCCGCCGGGATGCTGACCCAGGTGACGAGGTGCACCCATCAGCTGCTGCGCTAACTGAAGCGTCAACGCGAGACGCCGGTCTTCGGGATTGAGATTGAGGTCCCTGACTTGCTTCTCGCCGACGGCTTCTGACCATGCCCAGACACCAGAGGACAGAGCCTTGATCAGGTCCTCGGGCAGGCCTAGTGCTTTACCCACGTCTCGGATCGCACCCTTGGTCCTATATCGTGTGACCGTCGCGCAAAGTGCCGCCTTGTCGCGCCCATAGGTTCGGTAAATCCATTGGATGACCTCCTCGCGTCGCTCGTGCTCGAAGTCGACGTCAATGTCCGGCGGCTCGTCGCGTTCTTGCGACACGAACCGTTCGAACAGAAGATCGTTGGTTTCGGGATCGATGGAGGTGACGCCGAGCACGAAACAGACGGCCGAATTCGCTGCAGACCCTCGGCCCTGGCAAAGGATTCCCTGGGATCGGGCATAACGGACGATGGAAAAAACTGTCAAAAAATAGGGGGCGTATCGCATCGTTTCGATCAGCACCAATTCATGCCGGATGATCTTTTCGACATGGGTGGGCAAACCATCAGGGTAGCGCACCTTTGCGCCTTCCCAGGTGTAGTGCTCCAATGATTGTTGTGCCGACATGCCGGGTATCAGGGCTTCTTCCGGATACTGATAAGTCAGTTCGTCCATTGAGAATTTGCAGCGCTCGACAATCTCCATCGTCCTGGTCAGCGCTTCCGGATATCGCTGGAAGAGACGCTCCATCTCTTCTGGTGGCTTCAAAAACCTGTCGGCGTGCCGTTCGCGCTCGAAGCCGACATCATCGATGGTGGCCTTCGTCCTGATGCAGGTAACGACATCCTGGAGCTGGCGGCGCGAAGGATCGTGGTAGAGCACGTCATTGGTGACGACCGTGCGGACCCTGTACCTTGCCGCAAGATTGGAAATCTCGTGCAGCCGCATCTGGTCGTTAGGACGACGCCGAAGGCAGAGGGATAGATAAGCGCGGTCCCTGAAGACCTCCGACATCTTCCGAAGCTGAACGGCGCAGGTCTCGTCGGCCAGGTCCGGCACCAGAATGGCAAGCAGACCTTCGGCGTAAAGCGCGACGTCTTCGAGGTTCAGAATGCACTTCGCCTTCCCGCCCCGCGACTTGCCAAGGGTCAGCAATCGGGTCAGGCGCGAATAGGCAGCACGATCCGTGGGGTAGACCAGGATCGACGTGCCGTCCTGCAGGTCAAGGCGGCAGCCAACGACGAGACGGACGCCGGTCGCTCGCGACGCTTCCAATGCTCGAACGATACCGGCCAAGGAGTTCCGGTCGACGATGCCGACAGCTTCGATGCCGAGTTTCTTGGCGGTGGCTAACAGCTCGTCGGACGAGGATGCGCCACGAAGAAAACTGAAGTGGGTCGTGACCTGGAGTTCTGCGTATCTCATGCGAATGTCCCGTGGATAAACCACCGATGGGAACCGGTCTCCGAATCGACACCGTCACCGGAACGGTAAATCCAGTAGCGCTCACCCGCCTCATCCTCGACGACGAAGTAGTCGCGGACGGCAACCCATTCGGAGGTTCGCCGCCACCACTCGCCGTAAATGCGCTCCGGACCATCCGCCCGTTTGACGCGCCTGCGCTTGCCACGCCAGGTAAACCAGACAGGTGGATGGTCGGGTAGCAGAGCCATGACCTCGATCAGTTCGGGTCGATCCATCAGGCGCACGGGACGCGGCCAGATCAGTGGCCATGTGTGCCCCTCTTCGTCGGCAACTGGCGAGATGCGCTGCACCGAGCGTTCCGGCACATCGCTCGCAACAGGTGCCAGCCGATAGATGCGTTGCGTCCCACGATTGCCCAATATGTCGATCAAGGAGGTAACGTCGACGGCGGCGGCCTCAACGAGACTGGAAACAATCTGTCGGTCATTCAGCGGCTCGACCATGGTGGCGGCAAGGCTGAGCTTCTCGATACCGAAGCCTGGATCGATCTTCTCGATGCGATCATGGAGGAGCTTCGTGAGCCAGACGGCATCTCTCACGGGCTTCGCCGTCCCTGCTCGCAAAGCCTGAATCGTGTTGTCGAGCCGGTGGACAATCAGGTCCGTACGGCGGACGCCGAGACCTTTTGCCTGCAGTTCGAGACAGAGCTGCGTCACGAGCCGGGAAACGTACTTTGCAATGGTCTCGGCCGCACCGATTGGCTCTGCGAAAGCACGATGGACTTCGATGATCTCAGGACAGCGGATCGGATCAATGGGTTCGGCGACGCGGCCCAACATCTGGTCGAGGCGGCGGCCAATCTCCGGACCAAAGCGGAGGGTCAGTGGCGCACGCGGTGTCGCAGCCAACTCGCCGATTGTTTTGAAGCCGAGCGTGCGCAGGCTGACAATCGTCTCGGCGTTCAACCGCATTGCCGAGAGGGGAAGTCGTGCAACAGCCTCCGCCGTTTTCCCTGTTGAAATAACCTTCGTCTCCGCCCTCATGGACCGCGCCAGCCCGTATGCGGCTCCCCAGGTATCGGCAATGACAGCACGAGCTGGCAGCCCGCGTGCGCGAAACCGGTTCACGAGACCGGACAGCATTAGCTCTTCGCCGCCTTGCAGGTGATCGGCCCCTTCCGTGTCCATGACGATGCCATCAGGAGGATCGGTTGCCACAACGGGTGAATATTGAGACAGCGCCCAAATCGTCAGGCGTTCGAGTGCAGCAAGGTCGGCCGCCGGATCAGCGTCAACCATATGCAGACCCTGGACAAGTGCCTGTGCTTTTGCGGCTGCCATGCCAATGTGCAGGCCGACCATTGCCGCATTCTGATCGACAGCCGACAGCCACCGCTTCGACCCACTCCGGGCGACGACGACAAGCGGCGCTTCAGCCGGAATGGAGGGATCGGCGCGTCTGACCCGATCCGTCGGCAGCGTCGGAAGAAATACTGATACGACCCTGGCCATCACATGCCTCTAAGATGAAATCTGCACTTTCCCCTGCCTTGATCCGGATCAGTTCTGCCAACCATTGGGCTCGGCCCACACCAGGAACAGGCAACGGCTTCGATGGCAAAACCGATATGCGCCAGCGCGAGGCCGCAGCTGTCGGATGTCCGAAATCCCCGGCCTCGGTCTGCCGCCGCCATCGTCGGACGATCAAGCCAATGGTGCCGGAGCTTTCGGCAGCGAGCTGTAGACGGCGCGAGGCAACCATCGGCAACCGCACCAACTCCGCGACGACTGCCCCAAGGCCACCGAAACGCAACGCCTCTTCGCAGGCTTCGAGGACGAACTCCTCTTTGATCGCTTCGACATAGATCACACGATCAGGATGGAGGCCGACTTGGGCCAATGCCGGAGCGAAGAGGTCCGGGCGAGCGAGGCACCAGACGATCTTGCCCTTCGTGCGGGCAGCGATCCCTGCCACGAACAGGGCAGCCGCAGCCCCATCCACGGCTCCTGCTCCGCCCCCGGCAAATTCGTGCAACGCGCCGTAGGCCAGCCCGCCACCTGGAAGGTGGGCGTCAATCTTGGCCACCCCGAACGGCAAGACCGTTTTAGGCCGGGCGGCCGTACCTTCGAGATGCTGGATGCGCACTCGGAGGTCGGAAATAATCCGGTTTGCGCTCGCCTGAGCCATTCTCAGCTTTCATCAAAAACAAGTTTTCTTCTCGCTCGAAAGCAAGCGTGTTCCTCTTTTGTTCTTATTCGAAATGTGAGTCAATGTGCATATAAAAGTGGGCGCTCCGCGAACTGCAACCTGTCCACATGCTACTGCAGCCGAACTGCGAATGGATTCAATCACCTAAAGAGGGGCAATCCACAGGCGCTAAAATGTCATCGATAAGAAAAAATACCTACGATCAAACTGGCCGCGCTCCGCAACTATCAGAGCGCACTCGAATGCAAAACGGTGTGAAGCGAGGCGGTCATTTCCGCCGTTAACGGACCTCGCCCTATAGTCACAACCAAAAAAAGTCGGTGAAGACAACTTAAAGGTTAATTTGACGCTTGACGAAAATGGGTGTGCGGGCACAGTCAGAGCATGTGGTCAGATAACGAAACAAGCATAGATTACCTCAATTACATCGAAGTCGCGGAACTGATCTGTGACATGGTCACCGATGAGAGCCTGTTACCTCTCTCCGTCGGGGTGTACGGCGGCTGGGGCGCTGGAAAATCCAGTGTCCTGAAGCTGGTCGAAAGCTCGCTGTCCAAAAGATCAGACGTCATCGTCATTGAGTTTGACGCTTGGCTCTACCAGGGGTTCGACGAAGCCAAAACTGCCCTGATGACGGTCATCGCGTCCGAACTCATGGCCAAAGCACCTGACTCAGTGAAAGACAAAGCTCTCGATCTGATGCGACGCGCGAATAAGTTGAAGTTCCTTGGCCTGGGAGCCGAACTTGGCTTGGCGGCGATGGGCATGCCAACCTTCGGCTTTGTCTCGAAAATGCTGGGATCAGCACAAGACGCGTACGAAGGAAACGCTGACGAAAAAGACCTCGAAACAATCCAAGACGGCGCAAAGGTTGCCAAAGCCAAAACCGAGGGACTGTTTCGGCCGAAAGATATCAAAACGCCGCCGGAGGAAATCACCGCGTTCAAGGCTGAGTTCAGTGCGGTGCTGCAAGCGATGGGAAAGCGGCTGGTCGTATTCGTCGACAATCTCGACCGTTGCCTGCCCGAAAATGCGATCAAAAGCCTTGAAGCGATGCGCCTTTTCCTATCCATGCCCAATGCGGCCTTCATCATTGCCGCAGACGTGGACATGATCAGACACGCAGTGTCGGCGCAGTTTCAGGGGGCTTCGCCACGCCACGTCGTCGACTATCTCGACAAGCTGATCCAATTCCCGGTGAACGTCCCTAAGCTTGGCATGCGAGAGGTTCTATCATTCCTTTGCATGTTGATCGCCAGCCGCTCCGGCGTACCCGAAGAAAAGATCGAAACTCTCAGGTCCTACCTCATCGGAAGTATCCAGACGTCATGGAGGAATGACGTCGAACTGAAGCGCGACGACGTCGTCGCTGCCCTTGGGGCGGACGCCGCCCTCGCGGCCCAAATAGACATGGCCTTCCGCATCGCTCCGATCCTTGCTCATTCCAAGGCTGTCGGCGGGAACCCGCGCGTCATCAAACGCATGATGAACATCATCAGGATGCGACATGCAACGGCAAAGCGGCGGTCCATGCAATTGGACGAGGCCGTGATTACCAAGCTCGCCCTCTTCGAGCGCTGTACCGACGAGGCGGCATTCAAGGCGTTGCTTGACCTCATCAACGCGGCCCCGAATGGCAAGCCGCAACTGTTCGAGCCAAATCAGAAGGCACCTATCCAAGTGCCTGAGGCATTCGAGAAGCACCGAACTTTTGTTGATGAGTGGCTCGATATCGAACCGTCTCTCAAAGACGTCGATTTGCGCCCGGCCGTGTATCTAGCCCGGGAGACCTTGCCGTTGCAGCTCAAATCAAAAAGCCTTTCGGCCGAGGCCAGAAAGGCCGTGGGCGACCTCCTGAAAATACCAACATTGAGTTCGCAAGCAGCGCTTGTCACGATTTCCAAGATTCCAACCGACGAGACGCTGGACGTCATGCAAGAGCTTGTTGGTGCTCTTCGCCAGAACAGTGACTGGAGCCGCAAGCGGACTGACCTCACGGGACCAATTATCCTGGCGCAGGAGAGACCCGACAGTGCTGGCGTGCTCGCGGCTTTCTTGAATCAAATTCCAGGTAAAGCGCCGTGGCTCCAACACATGTTGAAGGGGCTTAACGAATGAGGGGGGAATATGGGAACATCAGCATCATCAAGGGGCACCAATAGTAGCCAGCCGCTGGTGCCTGCATGGGCGGACGATGAACCAGGCAAGCCATTGCCGACGCCCGAGGCACAACGTTTCCGCTCGTTCAGGACCGCCTTCGGCAAAGCTGTTGCCGGTGGAGGCGACAAAGGCGATCTAAGAAAAGCGCTTGGTCACTTCGCCCGAACAGCGACGGGTGGAAGCGCCGTCGGACCTCGCCGCTTTGGAAATGTTTATACGGCAGGCGGCGGGCTGTATTCGGCCCTGCGCGATATCGCCGATGGCAACGCCGTCCCAGGTCTCGACCCAAGCCAATTTGTCGGCAGGTCGACCGACTACTTTGCCCAAGCGCTTGGTCAGTTTCTAGCAGGCGACACAGCCGACGCCGATAGGATCAACGCCGCTGTCCAGGAAGCGGTGGCTGCCGTTTTAGACTTGAACGAGACGTTTGATCCAGCCGCACTAACGGATGACGTCATCTCGGAACTACTCTCGGAATTTCTGTCGCAGTCCGTTTTCCAGGCCATTGTCGAAGAAGCTGGCGGCGCATGGGACCGCGCCGATGACGAGAAGAAGACTGCTGATTGCGAGCAGGCTTTGCTCGATCTCGTACGGGTGGTCGTCGACAAGTCCCTTCAGCAACGGTTGAAAGGTGGTTCAAGGGGCTTCACCCAAACCGAGATAAAGGACTTCATGCGAGAGGCAACAACGACCGCCTGGAGCGACTGGGAGAGCTACCAATGACCGTCAATCGTCTAAAATTCCACACAAGCGATTTTGATGCAGCCTCCCGTAGCGGAACGGGTATCCTCGACATAAGGCTTTACGGGGTCACGAACCTGGCGGATGCCGCTCACATCGGTAACAGCGTTCCAGAGCAAGTCGAGCGCCTAAGCGCTCCCACCTCAACGGCGGCATTTGACTTTCTCTCAATCGCTCTTGCTGTAACGGCTGCGGATTCTTTTTCACCACGTCACGTCAGCGGCGAAAACGGTTGGGCCCGGACATTTGAGCTGGACGTGCCGCTGGTGAGCCCACAGACATGGCAACCAGTTCGGGAGCGCCTTGAGAAAGTGCTGGCTTTCCTGAGCGGCGACACCTGGACTTTGGCTTTTAGAGCTGGCGGTCGAGGCAAGCCGCCCACCATGCAAACCAGAAAGAGACGATCCGCAAATCTAGGCGGTGTCGATTGCGTCAGCCTTTTTTCCGGCGGCCTCGATAGTTGGATCGGAGTGAACAACCTGCTACGCGACAGGAAGGTCCCCGTCCTTGTCAGCCACGCGTATACGGGCGACCGCCAATATCAGAACAGATTGTTTCCATCTCTTCGCGGCCGGGCCGAGCGCTTTATCGCGAACGCAAGTCCTATGAGGCAGTTCAGTGGTCATGATACCACGATGCGAACCAGGAGCTTTAACTTCCTTGCCTACGCTGCCATCGCAGCAGACGCTGTCGCCCAGCTGAGACCAAATTCCGGGCCGGTGCCGCTCTACGTTCCCGAGAACGGCTTTATCGCCCTCAATGCGCCGCTGACGCCGCGACGGATCGGCTCGTTGAGCACACGAACGACCCATCCCCATTTCCTCTCTGAACTGCAAGATATTTTGACGGCTGTCGGAATTCGGGCAAAGATCGATAATCCGTACAGGCACATGACAAAGGGACAAATGCTAAGGGAGTTCAAGCCGGATAGCTCGGAAATGGCTGCTTCAATGAGGACCGTTTCTTGTGGCAAGTGGAAACGGAAAGGCGTTCAATGCGGCCACTGCGTTCCCTGTATAATCCGACGGTCGGCATTTTTTGCTGCAGGGATAAAAGATGTAACGCAATATGGCCGCACTCTTCGGGATGCAATCAACGACGACAATGTCCACTTGAAGGACGACGTTATGTCGATGGTGGCAGCTGCTCAGACAACGACGAAAGCAACGCTGCACAAACGAGCGTTGTCAAGCGGGCCTCTTCCTTGGAATACGCAGGAACGCCAAGGCTGGTTTGACGTACATGAGCAGGGGCTATACGAGGTCGGGCAGTATCTGCGATCCGAAAGCATCATGAGTTGATCGACTTCCATTGCCACCTTGACCTCTTTCCCGATCCTGTCAGGGCTGTAGCGGCAGCAAGAGAGGCAGACCTCTACGTCCTCTCCGTAACGACCACTCCCAAAGCTTTCATCAAGACCGCCAAACTGGCTTCGGGCTGCAAAAAGATCAAGACGGCTCTCGGTCTTCATCCGGAAATCGCACATGAGCGGAAATCCGAGCTGCCGCTGTTCGACCGCCTGATAACGGAAACGCGCTACGTCGGAGAGGTCGGTCTGGACGGAAGCCGCGACTACGCTGATCATTTTGACGACCAGAAGGTGGTCTTCAATCATATCTTGTCGACCTGTTCCAAGGTAGGTGGCCGCATCCTATCGATACACAGTCGCAATGCCGCCACCAAGGTTTTAGACGCACTGGAGCGCCATCCGGATTTCGGCATTGCTGTTCTTCATTGGTTTTCCGGAACTCCGTCGCAGCTTCAAAGAGCAACTGAGATGGGGTGCTGGTTTTCGGTCGGAGCCCCGATGGTCAAATCTGCCAAGGGGCGAGAATTGATATCCCAGATGCCGATGCAAAGGGTACTCACCGAAACCGACGCGCCCTTCACCTCAAAGCCGGGAGGAACTTATTCTTCTGCGGAAGTGAATTTTGCGACCGAGGGCCTCGCTGCGATCTGGGGGAAAAGCATCGTCGAGACGAACAGGATGATCACGGAGAATTTGAAGTCGTTGCTGAAGAGCTGACGCTAATATTTGCGATCTACCCCCTCGACGAAGATCATCCGTGTGACCTTTCCTTGCAATCACTCCGAATGTAGCGCATCGCCCACGCCGCTGATCATTGTTTTCCCCTTGGGTGGATCGAGGCTTTCAGCAGTCATCCGCGCCTCTCCTTCCCCTTTGGAGTAAATGGCAAGGAGACGAGGATTCCAGCAGATGCAGGCGAGGCGCTCGGAGCATCACCAAGGGTTACCACTTGGGAAATGTTTTATGGCTCGGGACGCGAGACTGAAACGATATATTCTTGAGTGGACAATGCTGACTCTTACGGGCCAAGCCGCTAGCCTCATTTAAAGAAGTTAGTTCCTCCGACGCAGAGAACGCACATCCGGACTTACACATCGTGCATGAAGTGGTTGGAATGTCGCTTTTCAGAAATTCCGTCGTCCATGTTGGTTCCTGGGCCGCCCTCGTCGGCTTCGGGCTTTGGGCCTACCATGAACCCGGTTTCGAGCCGATTATCGGCCTGATCGCCGGGGCAGTCGGTATCGTTACCAACTTCGAGGATTTCCCACTTGGTCGTGGAAACCGCCGGAAACTGACTCCCGAGGCGAAGATTGCGCTACGCGACAAGTGGCGTCCCGTTTTCGAAAATTTCTTTCTCATAGCCGCACGCGACAGCTACCGCACCGACGTCATCGTTCATGATGTTGCCCGCCTCGACCATTATCCGGACATCGACGAGAAAAGCCAAGGCATCTCAGCTTGGTTTCGAGTTGGCTTAATGGGGACCTACAACCGGGGTGTCCTTCTTGGCCTCCGATGGACCTTTCTACGGCAGGAAGGAAATGGTGAATGGGTTGAATATCTGTCTCACCCTCCAGAAGATGCACTGAAGGTCATGCTCTTAGCGGAGATGCCCTACGAGTTGATCGAGTCTTTCACCCCTGACGGCGATAAGTTTTACAACAAGCCGCATCTGTTTTGTCATTTCGACTATGGTGGCCAGCCATATGAGCGCCTCTTTTACGGAGAACAAACCCAACTGTTTGCGAACTCTCCTTATCACTATACGGAGATAGCCGAATTCAAGCCACCACCGTTTTTGGAGCGGCTGAAGGAGAAGTATCGTCTTTTCTGAAACGGACGACGAAGGGGCCCTTCGTCCAACGCCATCAATATCATAGGGTGCTCCGCAGAAGCATGACGACCGATTTTAAAGGGCCGGAAACATCCATAGCGGCTTTGGCCGAAACTACAGCACGTCAAGGAACCGCTGGCGACCGCCATCCCACACCGACCCCGTCCAAGGATCGTCAGGATTTCTTGTTGAGAAATGGCGGTAGTCATTCGCGCACCGCGACCGATTTCCTGACGATGTGCAATTTGCGAACCCAGCCTATCGGAGCTTTGAGAATTCGGACATGAATCCTTGTCGATCTGTTCGTTCGGGGCCGGAATACGGAGAAACCGAGCCCGCGCGGGCATGTCCTCTGGCCGCATATAGAGGAATCTCGATGCCTGATCCGTCGACAGCGTGCCTGTGCCCCAGAGCCGAAGGATTTCCCTTTCCATCTCGTCGTATTTGGCCGGGAAATTGAACGGTGCCATTTCGGCTGCCAGTGCCCGCCCGTAAGCTTCGCTGGCCTTCGCAAGTTCATGGTAGCTGTTAAGCGGCAAATCCCGTTCGATGGCTCGTTTTTCCAACTTGTCACCGTCAATTCCAAGCAAGACAGTGGCCGGTTGAGTTCCTAGCCGGTCGTCGCTCCATGCACGCAACACATGATCCGTCCATTCAGGGTGATCCGGACCGATTTCCTGCGGCTGCTGTTCCCGATAAAGAGCAACGGCCTTGTCGATCATCTCTAGGGCAATAGCTCCCGGCATGTAGCCAGCGTCGGGCCACTCGCCCCAAGCTTCGACATGCCACCACATCGGCGGGCGGTCCCCGTCTTCGACATAGCCAATTTCGAGACTCCATTGTGCCCCTCTCGCTCGGAAATAAAAGGGTCGACCGTCAATGTTACCTTCGCCTTGAACGGGGACGCTTCCGCCAAGCCAACGCAAGACGTATCCGTTGCGCTCGATTCCTTTCATCCTTCCGCCTCCTATTGCACACTGTCGTCGGAAGTCGTCAAAACCCGTGCAGACGCCACTAGTCAGCGTTCAGATCGAGCGTTCGTCGAATCGGCCAGGATTCTCTCAATATCCGGGTGGCTCTCGTAAGACATCGAGATTTGTAGACCGTCAACATCATCGTATTTTACGTTGATCGAGTCCTGCCACAGCGGCTCAGTAGGCTGAATGAAACCCCGTTGCCGGATTTTTGTTGACGTGAACTCGCCTCTCAAAAAACATGTGCTGACGAACGGCGAATTCCACTACAACTTCGGGATATCCTTGATTGGGTCAAAGGGATGATGCCGGGTTTTGTCTTACCATCAGGTCTAGATCGTCAGGGGGCCAACTCGCTTTTTGCCGCACCTCGCAGAAGTTGTCGTAGGGCCATCTTCCAGCGTACCCGCCGCTCGATCAATACATCAGCCTGCTTATCCAGATCGGCTTTGATCGGTTTATGAAATCCGATATCTCCACATGTAAAGGCCTCACCTTCTCCGGGTGTCGTCTTGCTGAGTGACTTCCCCGTTTTGGCACCGGCATGCCGAATGCGAGCCCATTTCGGATGGTTCTCACGGAATATAAATTGCAGAAATAAAGAATGAACACGCGAATTTATGAAAGAAAATTGTCAAAATGCGAAGGCCAGAGACGCCTTCATTCATCCATTGAAGACTTGGTTTAAATAGACATCTCCTTACGATTCGAACAAATCGCCAAGGAAACGGCATCGACAATTAGTTATAATTCCGAAAATCGTAAAGAAATTGAATATAAATTCACTTCGTGAATTATTCATACTGTCTTACGCCGCGATTAACAAGCAACACTACCCGCTCAATAGTCCGCACCTTTACAATAGTCGCCCCTTTGCTTCACGATCACAAGCGTGTTGGACGGTTATCCACACCTAGTGCACTTAGAACACAGCGTCGCGCGGTTTAAAGGAGTGGCGACTATGGGAAAGCCTACAGACGGGAGCGACGGGCACTACAGCGTAAGTGATCAAGCCAAATCAAGCCGATTTCGCGGCAGCAGGCGGTCCACTAACCTCAAATCAAGCTTCCACATAAGTCAGATCAGGCGAAACCGCAGGCATCGTATCATCCGGCTATCCTTTGCTCCGTTTGTACCACCCACCGAGTTGGAGGTGAACACTCTCCTTACAACCCTCGGCGAGGCATTAGAAACGTGTTCTCAGAACTGGAGGAATGCTCGTGACCGTCCAACCAGCTGAGAAAGCGGATAACAACCTGCCCAAGCCGGGCACGACCATGGTCATTTACTGCCGCACCGTATCACGGGATTCCGACATTGACCGGCAGGAACTTCATCTTCGTCAGTTCGCCGAGCGCAACGGTTGGCACATCCTTTCAGTATTTCACGACCGGGGCAAATCCGGACTGTCACGTGAGAGAGATGGGCTAAACCGTCTTTGCTCTCAGGCGCTTCATCCCCGTCGCCCGTTCAACCATATCCTGACTACTTCGCCCTCGCGAATCTCTCGCGACATAGTCCACTACAACGAACTAGTGAGGACGCTGCTCGATAAAGGGGTCCACTGGGTCTTTGCTGATGTACCGACCAACAGTGGGAACCACGGCCCCCTTAGGGATCTGAGCGGCATTTTCGACAGCTACATCGCCCGACGCGAAGCGATTGAAAAACATGAACGGTCGAACAAGGGGGAAAACAGTGACCACTAAAAGGCGTAGCAAAAAATCGGGTGTCCTGCGTGAACCTTTGCCAAAAATAGGTTTCCGGCGTGCTTTCTACTTCAATCAATTCTGTGGCGGGTATGGCCGATGAAAAAGCGTCTTCACCAAAATGCCTATCAGGGGAAAGCGCCAATGATACGACCGACAAATATCTCGCGCCGAGAACGGAGTCCCAGCCGGACATCAGGGCGGGTTAGCATTCTGCTAATCAAGGACGATTGGCCCGACAAGTCACCCATACGCCCAATAGAAGTTCGAGTCGTCCAAGATTATTTGAGTGTCGAGATTAACGCGATCCTGCCGCCCTCGTCCAAGGTTCCTCATTAGCTTCAAACGAAGGAAACGCACGACAATGGAAAGAGTTGATGAAGCATCCAGCCCAAAAGTCAGACGAGCAGCTGGATATTTTAGGGTCTCCACCGGCCGACAAGCAGAAAGCGATTTGTCTATTCCGGATCAACGGAACCAGGCGCTTGAATACTGCCGCCGAAAAGGATGGGAACTGGTCGATGAATTTATCGAACCGGGACAGTCCGCGACCGATGACAATCGCCCGGCTTTACAGGAAATGATCGCGCAAGCGATAAGCCACGGAAATCCCTACGATGTCATCATCGTCCATTCGTACTCGCGGTTTTTCCGCGATGACTTTGCGATGGAATATTACATTCGAAAATTGGCTAAGGCCGATGTCGAAGTCGTTTCAATCACACAGGAACTCGGTAACGACCCGGCCCAGATAATGATGCGACACATAATCGGGCTCTTTGATGAATATCAATCCAGGGAAACCGCTAAACATACGCTCCGATCAATGAAAGAGAACGCTCGTCAGGGCTTCTATAACGGTGCCCGGTTACCACTCGGATACAAAGCCGTAGAAATTGAAACACGCGGTCATCGGGTGAAGAAAAAGGTCGTTGTCGAGCCAACAGAAGCGGAAACGGTCAGACTGCTTTTCCAGCTCTATCTTCGCGGCGACGGCACTAGCGGCCCTCTTGGTTGCAAGGCACTTGTCAGTTGGTTGAATGAGCGAGGATACCGAACCAAAACGGATTCACGGTTCGGCGTCGGATCGGTGGCGTTCATATTGAAGAACCGCAGCTACACAGGCGAGTTTATCTTTAATCGACAAGAGTCAAAGACTCGGAAATTAAAGCCGATTTCGGAACAGGTGGTCGTGCCCGTCCCACCCATTATTTCACGAGAGGAATTCGAGGCCACTCAAGCAACGCTGCAAGTAAGGAATCGCCAAGTGACCCCGCCTCGGATTGTGACAGCGCGGACCTTACTGTCTGGCCTAGTTTATTGCTCGCAATGCGGTGCCAGTATGATGCTACGAACGGGCACCTCCCATACTGGAAAAGTCCATAGGTACTACTCGTGCCGAGCGAACCTGCGGACTGGCAAATCCGCGTGCGACGGCATCTCGATCAGAATGGAAACGCTGGATGCTGACGTGGTGCGACATCTTTCGGATCGATTGCTGACAGTAGAAAGAATAGCGGAACTGATATCGTCCATATCTGCGGATCGAAATGAAAAGAACGCTAGTGCTGGTCGGAGGGTCGCCGAACTAACTTCCGACCTCAGGGAAACTGAGGCTCGATTGAGGCGGATTTATCTTTCCATTGAAGAAGGTGTCGCTCAGGCAGACGATCTATTTCGATCCAGAATTGCCCAGTTACAGGCTGACCGTCAAAAAGCCATCGATGCTTTGGCGCGTTTGAGAGCGACAACCAAAATTGTCGAAGCAGTGACGCCTGAGGCTATTCTCAGATTTTCTGAAGTGATGCGTGAGAATATTGCCACCGGCGAGCCTGGATTTCGCCGCGCGTACATGCGATCTGTCGTTGAGCGCATCGTTGTAGGCCCAAGAACAATCAAAATCTTTGGAATTAAGGCGACGCTCGAAAGCGCTCTAAGAGCTGACTTCTTACCTTACACGTCGGTTCGCAGTTTTGAACGGAATTGGCGACCCCTGCAGGAATCGAACCTGCGACAACCTGCTTAGAAGGCAGGTGCTCTATCCAGCTGAGCTAAGGGGCCGTCCGGCGGCCGCGTCTCACGAGCGCGACCGGATGCGGCATATCTGGACCAGAAATCTCAATGCGTCCAGGGCTGCGTGCGGGTATAGCGGAAATTGTCCGGATAGGCGACGACCTGGCGAACCGGATCCTTCGGTGCGATGACGCGGTATTCGATGCCGTTGCGCTGGGCGTAGGCTTCGGCGAGTTCCTGCGTTTCGAAGGTGAGCTTCACCTGCTGGCGCATATCGCCCGAGGAAGTGTAGCCCATGATCGGATCGATTTTGCGCGCCGACTCCTGATCGTATTCAAGCACCCAGAGATGGGTCTTGGCCTTGCCTGACTGCATGGCGGTCTTGGCTGGACGATAGATCTTGGCAGACATGACTGCAGCGTCTCCGACTATGCGGGCAGCGCCCGCCTTTCATGGTCTCAATCCCGTTGCCGGCCCGTTCTCGGACCTTGGCATCATCGCTGAGGATAATGCCAAGAGATGAATTTTGCTTAGCCGCGAATCCCCGCTTTTTCAAGATAAAAGGCGGTGTGCGACACGGCTGCCGACTCCGTCGCATGACGGCCGACACCGCCTCCCCTTCAAATCCGGTGATTGCCAGCCGGATTTCGCAATATTTCCGCTTGTCTCACCTTGTGATCACAACCTGATTGCCGCTGCCTTCCCTCGGCACTAGTTTACGGCTCAATCGATTTCAGTGGATTTGCAGCTCATGATGAGACGTTCGGCGGAGTTCAATGCCATTGTGATAGGCGCTAGCATCACGGCGTTCTTCTACGTTGTCATCAGCTACGCCCAATATATCGGCCTGATCGCCCACGGCTAATTTAGCCTTGTGCTGACGTACAATTGCGCCAGGCAGACCGAACTCGTGCGCCTGGCAAGCAGGCTGGCCGCCTATCAACATTTTTCTGCCTTGCATCCACAGGTCCGGCGAGGAATCTTCGGCCACAGCTGGATTTATGGGTTGCGACGGCGAAGTGAACCGTGTATCTCCCCTGCCATTCACGGCACGGAGTGTAGCGCAGCCTGGTAGCGCATCTGGTTTGGGACCAGAGGGTCGGGAGTTCGAATCTCTCCACTCCGACCATTCAAATATCCCGATATTGTTGAATTCCTTGACAGCCGCGTCGCGGCTCGCATGCGCCGTCACTTCGCCTTCTTCGTCGTCGTGGCGCTGACGATCCTGTCGCCGGGCTTGATTCCGAGTTTGGCAACGATGCCGGCATTGAGTTCGACGACGTATTTCACCGCAACCATCGAATCGATGATGTCGCGCGAATAGGGCACTGCCTTTTCCTTGACGTGGCGGATCGTGCCGGTGTCGTCGGCAAAAAGCATGTCGAGCGGCAGGATGGTGTTTTCCATCCACATGGTGACGCGCCGCGGCTGGTCGAAATCGAAGATCATGCCGGCATCATCGGCCATCGTCTTGCGAAACATCAGTCCGCGGGCGCGCTGATCCGGGGTCGCGGCGATCTCGACGGTGAAATGCAGCACCTTGCCCGCAGCGGTCTGGATGAGCAGCGGCTCCTTGTCGAACCGCATCTCCTCGTCAGCCAAGGCCGGCAGCGCAACCATGAAAAAAAGCGCCAATAAGGCGCTTCTGATGGCATCAAATAGGATTAGGCCGCGCATGTTCAGTGCGACCGGCTTGCCGGGCTCGGAACGTCGGGATGGATCTCTGCGGCCATCAGGCCCTTTTCGCCGTCGCCGAAGCGGACGAGAACCACCTGGCCGGGGCGGAGCTCCGTCAGGCCGAAGCGGCGGAGCGTCTCCATATGCACGAAGATATCTTCGGTGCCCTCGCCGCGCGTCAGGAAGCCGAAGCCCTTGGTGCGGTTGAACCACTTGACTAGCGCACGCTCGAGGCCGCTCGTCGCGGTAACCTGCACATGGGTGCGTACCGGCGGCAGCTGCGAGGGATGAACCGCGGTCGACTGGTCCATCGAGAGGATCTTGAAAGCCTGGTAGCCGCGCTCGCGGCGCTGGATGAGGGCAACGATGCGCGTTCCCTCAAGGATCGTCTGGTAACCGTCGCGGCGCAGGCAGGTCACGTGCAGGAGAACATCCTGCAAGCCGTTGTCGGGTACGATGAAGCCGAAACCCTTGGCGACATCGAACCACTTGACGACGCCGGTGATTTCAACAAGATCGACCGCCTCTCCTGATAGCTCGTCGAGGTCGGAGTATTCGTTCGATGAAATCCTGTCAGCCATTGTCGCCAGCCCCTCGAATACGCGTCACACTGTTACGGTTAACTGATTCTTGAAATCAAGATTAACATCTTGGTAACGGATAAGCGCAAGTCCTAGTTTTCGGTTATTCCCAGGTGCACATTTTATAAAGTTGACTTGCCCGAAGCTGACCTCGGTTCGCCGAAAAAAGCCAGCCCCAATAAAGGAGTAAATAGAATGCGTTATCTACATACAATGGTTCGTGTCAAAGACCTGGACGCCTCGCTTGCCTTTTACACCACGCTGTTCGGACTGGAGGAAATTCGCCGCCACGAAAACGAGAAGGGCCGCTTCACCCTGGTTTTCCTGGCTGCTCGCGACGATCTCGACCGTGCGCGCAGCGAAAAAGCCCCCTGCCTCGAGCTTACCTACAATTGGGACACGGAAGATTATAGCGGAGGTCGCAATTTCGGCCACCTCGCCTATGAGGTCGACGATATTTACGCCACCTGCCAGAATCTGATGGACAACGGCATCACCATCAACCGGCCGCCGCGCGACGGGAACATGGCCTTCGTGCGCTCGCCCGACGGCATCTCGATCGAAATCCTGCAGAAGGGCAACCCGCTTCCGGCCACTGAGCCCTGGGCCTCGATGGGCAATACCGGCGCCTGGTAAGGGTTTTTGCCGCAAGGCTTTTGCGAGGCTTGCGGCTTTTTCGATTTCGGGTCCGGCCGGCGCCTCGGCGCTTGCCGCGATCCGACGCCGCAGGCAATCTCCTGGCGACTCGAAGCGGATAGAGAAGCGTTTTTCGCTTATTTTCCGCATCAACTGGAGACTGTCGCTTGCGTAAGATGCAGATGCGGATGCCCGTGACGGGCGCTTTGCTGATCGCCACCTCGGTGCTGGCGCTGTCCGGCTGCGCGTCGGACAAGAAGGCGCTCGATTCGGCGGCGGTGGTTCCGGCTGTGCCCGCCGCAGCACCACAGCTGGCCACGGCAGCGCCTGCAAGCCCTGCCCCACGTTCGGTCTATACCGATCCCCGGCTCGTCAACGTCTCCGGCGTCCCGGGCGCGCCTCAGGTCGTGGCACAAGATCCGAATGCAGCCGTCCCGCCCGCCGGTTCGGCAACGGCGGCGCCCGCCAATATCGGCGGGCTCGTCCTGCAGTCGACCCGGATCAACGCGCAGGCGATGAGCATCTTTTCCGATCACCAGCCGGCGCCGCAGAACAACAGCACATCCACCGTCATTCAGCCGCAGGCCTATGTGCCGGTGGAAAGTGCAGCACCGGCGCGAAGCAGCGTCTACAGCCAGCCGCCCGTGCCTCCACAGCCGGCGGAGCCGGTGCTGCCGCAGCAATCCTCGCAGAATAGCAGCACGCAGCTTGCGCCCGTGCAGACGGCGTCGCTGGCGACGGGCAGCATTCCCACCTCGACGATGAACGCGCTCTACAGCGCGCCGAAGCAGAACCTGCTTGGCAGCCTCTCCGGCCTACTGCACAAGGCGTCCCTGCCCGGCATGACGCGCATCGCGCCGAACGGGCTGCATCTCCAGAACGACAAGGTCGAGGTCGGCTGCTTCAAGCCCGACCTGCTGAAAGTGATCAAGATGGTCGAAAGTCATTTCGGCCGGCCGGTCATCGTCACCTCCGGCTACCGTGACGAAGAGCATAACCGCCTCGTCGGCGGCGCCGACGAATCGATGCACAAGAGCTGCGAGGCCGCCGACATCCAGATCGACGGTGTTACGAAATGGGATATCGCCGCCTATATCCGCTCGTTGCCGGACCGCGGCGGCGTCGGCACCTACTGCCACACGGATTCGGTTCACCTCGACACCGGCAAAAGCCGTGACTGGAACTGGGGCTGCGGCGGCAAGCGCGCACCAATAGCGACGGCAAGAGCGATCTGACGGCCGCGCGGTTTTCGCATTACGTTACGGCAGCAGCACCTCGTCTCGTTAAAGAAACAACCGGCAGCCTATTGATTCAGCTTCAATAATCGGCTTCTCGACCGCGCTCGGATTTCCTGTCATTTTTTTGAAAGAAAACCGCAATTCCGCTTGCGGGATTCAAAACGCCTGACTATAAGGGCGCCACCACGAAGGAAGCGCCCTTCGTCTATCGGTTAGGACACCAGATTTTCATTCTGGGAAGAGGGGTTCGACTCCCCTAGGGCGTACCACTTTCTCTCCAAATAGAAGCCATCACTTCCGCTTGCAGAAGCCGGCGCACGCTCCTATTTTAACGAGGCTGCCTGCGCCCTTCGTCTATCGGTTAGGACGACAGATTCTCATTCTGTAAAGAGGGGTTCGACTCCCCTAGGGCGTACCAAATTCTATATAAATCAAATAGTTCTTTCAAAGTGAGACAAAAGTCGCCTCACTGAAATCATTGCGCTCATCTGTCAGTCGATTTCGCGCGTCGACTATTTGTTAGGTTGGCGAGGCCACTTCACCGGTTCCTCTGGCCAGTTTAGATTTTCCGGAGGAAAGCCTTGGCGAGACAACGATGCGAATTGGCTGCCTCTATCCTTTAAGTCCGAAGATGACGGTGTGAAGGTGTTCTTACTCTCGATTGTCGTCAGATAGCCGTCAATCAGTTCGTAGTGCACCTTATCCCGAAGAAGCTCAAAAACGATCACCTCCAGGTTCTCTACTCGACGGTTGAGCTGCGCGATCCGGAAGTCCCGGCGATCATCCTCAGTGTCACCATTCACTCGGAGGTGTTTGTCTGGTTGTAAGCCCACAGTATTCTCCTTCGTTGCCTGAGCTGCAATATCGGCTTAATGCTGCACCGAGGTGGTCGAGACACAGATTTTGTGAGTGATGTGCGTATCTAGCTCCCAAAATATGTGCCAGATTTAGTAGCTTTCAGCCGATCGCCTATACGCATCGTGGGGCTCGATATTTCGTCGCCAACACTTATGCTGCCGAAAGGCGCGTCGCTTTTAATATCTTATCGCCACGGAGCGATCATCCCCGGGTTCATACACTTCGAGGCTATAGATGGTTTTTTTACTCACAGGCATCTCCCCTTCATCAATTCTTTGATTCCGCTGTTTCTTTTGAAGTCAACGAGATCCTAAAGGGATCTGGCGCACACGCCTTGCAAAGCATGGTGCCTTTGGGCCCAGGACTTCCTCCATAAAAATGGGGCCCAAACTGGAATTCGATGGCGCAGCGATCACAGTTGTAGAAGTATTTGTCGTCGCGCATCTCTTTAAACGGCACAGCGGCATCCTCCAGAATCAGTGTCACGCTGTCATGACTATCGGCGAGGACGCAAGATGATCATGACTGAACCGGGGCGACCAATGGGAAGGGCACTATCCGCATCCTTCCGAGATCCTGCGCAGTCTGATTGAGCCCCATGCGCAATTTTGCGCTGGGGTACTGTAACTCAGGCGCGCGGCCGATCTGGCATCGCTAGATCGGCAATGCTTCGGTCGACGACAGTTCTTGGCCGCCTTTGGCGAAAGCCGTATACTTTCCATCGCTGTCGATCGTTACAACTTCGCCGGAAGTCGTCGTGAATGTGATCTGACGATTTCCGAAATCGATATTCTTGACAAAGGCTTCTGGATGAAGCCATCGAGGACACGGGACGCGCGGCGCGGCGCGGCGTGCTTATCACTTCGGAGGTGTTGGATAACCTGTGTCTGCCAAGGCTCATCACTTCGTCCCTCAGTTCATTTTGCGTAATTTCACCGACAATTGTGGTCACCTACATTTCTGGCGGCGCGACAAGGGAGTGGAGAATATCGGTATGTCGTCGCCGAGAAATCTCTTCCAAGAGACGCATCTTTATTCTTCCTACTCACAGGACGGTCGTCGGGATAATCGATTGGAACAGTTTTTTGCTAATAAAATTGAACCCGACACCGCAACGCTGTTCAGACGGTTGCTAGACGAAGTTCGGTCGGGGAGCGTGCCGGAGCTTTCAGCGAAGGACTGGGCAACTTGGAGAAGCTTCTGGTATTTTCAAATGAAGCGATCGCCCGGCTATATGCGCTCGATGGCAGATGTGACCAACGTTGAAAGGTATGTTGACGGCCAACTCGCCAAAGCTCAAGCCGACAATGTTATCGACGCGACAGTCGCGCAGACGCTCAAACCAAGGATGCTTCAAAACATCAATGTCGCCGCACAGGCTGCTGGTCCAAGTGAGAAGGTCCAGAGACGGCTAGCTGGTCTCGGGATAGCTATCTACTATTCGTCAAATGCACATAAGAGCTTCGTGGTCGGCGATATCCCGGGGGCCAGCGTTTCATTGAAGTCGGCTGACGGAACAACGACGTTCGCGCGCTTCTTGCCGATCTCCGATGACGTTGCTTTGGGCTTAAGTGACGGTCCTCCTTCCGTGACCATAGTTAACGTACCGCCCACGGTAGTCCGCAGAATGAACGAGGCGACATTGGCGCGGTCGGAGGTCATCGCTGGAAGATCGAAAGCTCTCGTTGCATCACTCGCGCGCGCAGCAACGATGCAGGTTTCTGCCGCACTCTCTCCTTCCGGATCGGGAACAAAATAGAGACACAGTTTGTCACCTTTTGTGGGTGACAAAAAGTGAGACAAAAACGCCAAAAAAAATTAACAAAATCAAAGGCCGATTTTCCCCATGTCCCCTTAGGGCGTACCACTCCTGATGATAGGCCATCGTCATCCGTTTCGATCGACCTTGGCCGGCCCTATGAGTCCCCTTGAGGAGAACCCTTCGGGTTCGCGCAATGCGGCCCATCCTAGCCCACCGGCTCGATTTTTCTCCACTCCGCCGTAACCAACGCCGCGATTTTCCACAGCAGCAAAAAAATCGGCGAAAACGATGATTTTTTCGCGCCTTGGCGCTTGCGGCCTTCGAAGGTGCTGACTATAAGGGCGCCACCACGAAGGAAGCGCCCTTCGTCTATCGGTTAGGACACCAGATTTTCATTCTGGGAAGAGGGGTTCGACTCCCCTAGGGCGTACCACTTTCTCTCCCTTGACACTTCCCATCGTCAGCGCTCTTGCGCGACCGCTCTATTTTGCCGGCGCTGCATCGCAGACGCGGAGCTGGATGCGGCGTGCGCCCTGGTAATGATCGGCACCGAGCGAACCGGCGACATGCAGGCTGGCGCCGCGTGAATTGATGAGAAGATTACCAAGCGGCGTATCGGCGGCGCGGAAGGCGATGCCGTCGAGCCGCGATCCGTCCATGGCCTCCAGCGTCACCTTCACATGTTTCTCGCCGACCAGGCGGGCATCGCGCAGACGATGCGCCGGCACGGCAAAGAGCGGCTGTGCGTGGCCAGAGCCATAGGGGCCGGCGGCCTCCAGGCGATCGATAAGTTCGAGGGTGGCGCCGCTTGCGCCGATCGCGCCGTCGATCTTCAGCGTTTCGTTGGCGACGAGGCTGGCCACCGTCCTCTCGGCCTTCTCCGTGAAGAAGGTCCTCAGCCTGCCGAGATCGGCGCGCTCGACCGTCAGGCCCGCAGCCATGGCGTGGCCGCCGCCCTTGACGAGCAGCCCCTCGTCGACCGCAGCCCGGACCATCCTGCCCATATCGAAGCCGTTGATCGAGCGGCCCGAGCCGGTGCCGCGGCCGGAGGGATCGAAGGCGATCGCGAAGGCCGGGCGCTTGAATTTCTCTTTCAACCGCGCCGCGATCAGCCCGACGATGCCGGGATGCCATTTCTCATGGGCGGTAACGATGACGGAGGCGCCCTCGCCGTCGCCATATTCGGCAAGTGCCTCGGCTTCAGCCTCCTGCAGCATGATCGCCTCCATCGCCTGGCGTTCGCGATTGAGCTCGTCCAGGCGCTGCGCGATCACCTCCGCCTCTCCGGCGTCATCAAGCGTCAGCAGCCGGCTTCCGAGTGCCGCGTCGCCGATCCGCCCGCCGGCATTGATGCGCGGGCCGATCAGGAAACCGAAATGATAGGGTGTCACCGGGCCGGCGAGCCCCGCCTTGCGGAACAGTGCTGCAAGCCCGGCATTGCTCTGGTGGCGGGCAGCGACCAGGCCCTTCACGACATAGGCGCGATTGAGGCCCTTCAGCGGCACGACATCGCAGACCGTCGCAAGTGCCACGATATCCAGCCATTGCAGCAGGTCGATCGCCAGGATGCGCTTGTTGCCGGCCGCACGCAGCAGCCGGAGCGTCGCAACCAGCACCATGAAGACGACGCCGGCGGCGCAAAGATGCCCCTGCCCCGAGAGATCGTCCTCGCGGTTCGGGTTGACCAGCGCATGGCAGCGCGGCAGCTCATGTGTCACCTGGTGGTGATCGATGACGACGACATCGATGTTGCGCGCGGCAGCGGCGGCCAGAGCCTCATGACTGGTGGAGCCGCAATCGACGGTGACGATCAGTTGAGCGCCGTTATCGATCAACTGGTTGATCGCCGCCGGATTGGGGCCGTAACCTTCGAAGACGCGGTCGGGGATATAGATGGTCGCCTTGACACCGAAATGGCTGAGAAAACGAAACATCAGCGCCGAGGAGGCTGCGCCGTCGACGTCGTAGTCGCCGAAAATCGCGACGCTCTCGCCGCGCTCGATCGCGCGCAGGAGGCGGGTCGCGGCCTTTTCGCAGTCGGTCAGCTTATGGGGATCGGGCATCAGGCTGCGGATCGTCGGATCGAGGAATTCGATCGCCTCGTCTACCGTCACGCCGCGCCCGGCGAGCACCCGGGCGATCAGATCCGGCAATCCATGTATCTGCGACATGGCCAGCGCGCGGTTCTGACCTGCCTGGTCGAGCCGCGCCACCCAGCGATTGTCGAGCGCGGATTTCTCCACGCCGAGAAACGCGCGCTGTACCGGATCGACGAGATCTGCCATGCCACACTCCGCTGACTTCATCTGCTCTTTCTACAGGAGCAGCGGAGATAACATAGCGATGGATTTGCAGACACGGGTTTTTACCAAAACACCGCCCAGATGATCATGGCGATGCCGGCGAACTGCACCAGCAGGAACGAAAACAGCGTCAGCAGAATGGCCCAGTTGCGGCCTTCCGTGTTTTCCTCGTCATCAGCCTCATCAGAGACCTCTTGAAGAATTTCACGGTAGGCCGGCTTGAGGATTTCCTCAGGCATATCAGGATGGTTCGGCGGCACATCGCTCGGGTAGCCATACCCCTTCCCGGCGTGGCTGTCCTTGCTCATGAAATTCTCCACCCAGACGACTCACCATCTTAGGTTTAGTTATATCAATATTTCGGTATCTGTTAATATAGACTTCCGTAACGAAAGGTTGAATAGATAACAAAAAAACCGCCCTGCAGGGACAGGGCGGCGCAACGGTCCTCCGGGACGAGAAAAAGGCTCAGCCTTCCTCTTTCGGCCGTTCGATGCGAATGACCTGCGGCTCGCCGAAGAGATAGCCTTCCGACTTGATCGAGGCGACCGCCCTGCGCACCGACTCTTCCATCGTCGCATGGGTGACGAGAATGATTGTCTGGTGGTGCGATGGCGCCAGATGCTGCTTGGAGCGCTGGACGATCGATTCCAGCGAAATGTTGTTTTCGGCCATACGGGTTGCGACGCTGGCAAAGACGCCGGTGCGGTCGAGCACGGTCAGGCGGATGAAATAGCCGCCCTCGTGGCTCTGCATCTGCGCCTTGCGGTAGGGCTCCAGCGTCGTTGCGGGATGGCCGAGCACCGGCACGCGCTGAGCGCCCGGCTGGCTCTTGGCGATATCGGCGATATCGCCAAGCACCGACGAGGCCGTGGCGTTGCCGCCGGCGCCAGGCCCGACCATCAGCAGTTCGCCGAGCACGTCGGATTCGATCGCCACCGCATTGGTGACGCCGTCGACCTGGGCGATGACCGAATCGACCGGCACCATTGTGGGATGGACGCGCTGCTCGATGCCGGTATCGGTGCGCTGGGCAACGCCCAAGAGCTTGATGCGATAACCGAGCTCGGCCGCGGCGTGGATATCCTCGATCGAGATGTTGGTGATGCCTTCCAGATAGATGTCGTCGGCGGCGATCTGATTGCCGAAGGCGAGCGTCGTCAGGATGGAAAGCTTATGGGCCGTGTCGTTGCCCTCGATATCGAAGGCCGGATCGGCCTCGGCATAACCCAGCCGCTGCGCCTCCTTGAGGCATTCGGCGAAGGAAAGCCCCTCCTTCTCCATCTTGGTCAGGATGTAATTGCAGGTGCCGTTCATGATGCCATAGATACGCGAGACGGAATTGCCCGTCAGCGATTCACGCAGCGCCTTGATGACCGGGATGCCGCCGGCGACCGCCGCCTCGAAGTTCAGCAGCGACCCTTTCTCCTCGGCGATCGTCGCAAGCTCGACGCCGTGATAGGCAAGCAGCGCCTTGTTGGCTGTCACCACATGGAGACCACGCTGGAGTGCCGTACGCACCGAGATGTTGGCAGCCCCTTCGGCGCCGCCCATCAGCTCGACGAAGACGTCGATATCGCCTTTTTCGGCAAGCTCTTCCGGCCGGTCGAACCAGGTAACAGTGGAAAGATCGATGCCGCGGTCCCTCGCCTTGTCACGTGCCGAGACGGCCGTGATGGTGATCGGACGCCCGCAGGTGACGGCAAGCTCGTTGCTCTTCTGCTGAATGATGCGGACAAGCGAGGCGCCAACGGTGCCCAAGCCCGCAATGCCGATTTTGAGGGCATCTGCCATGGATCGATCCTGAAATATCTGTGTGGCGGCAGCCGCCGGACGCGGCTGCCCGAGAGTTGGATTAGCGGTGTGCGTTCAGCGAGATGACGTTGTGCATCGTCTCGTCTGCCGTCGACATGAACTTCTTGATGTTGCGCGCAGCCTGGCGGATGCGGTGTTCGTTCTCGACAAGTGCAAGACGGACGTAGTCGTCGCCCATTTCGCCGAAGCCGATGCCCGGGGCAACGGCGACGTCGGCCTTCTCGACCAGCAGCTTGGAGAATTCCAGCGAGCCGAGATGACGGAACTTTTCCGGGATCTTTGCCCAGGCGAACATCGTCGCAGCCGGCGGCGGCACCTCGAAACCGGCCTTGCCGAAGCTTTCGACCATGACGTCGCGGCGACGTTTATAGACGTTGCGGACTTCCGCAATGTCGGAGCCATCGCCGTTCAGCGCATGCGTCGCCGCCACCTGGATCGGCGTGAAGGCGCCGTAGTCGAGATAGGACTTGACGCGGGTGAGCGCCGCTATCAGTCGCTCGTTGCCGACGGCAAATCCCATGCGCCAGCCGGGCATGGAGAAGGTTTTCGACATCGAGGTGAACTCGACGGTCACGTCCATCGCGCCCGGCACTTCCAGAACCGACGGCGGCGGGGCGCCGTCGAAGTAGATTTCCGAATAGGCAAGGTCGGAGAGCACGATGATGTCGTGCTTCTTGGCGAAGGCGATGACGTCCTTGTAGAAATCGAGCGTCGCGACATAGGCCGTCGGGTTCGAGGGATAATTGAGAACCAGCGCCAAGGGCTTCGGGATCGAATGCCGGACGGCACGTTCGAGCGGTTCGAAGAAGCTCGCATCCGGCTCCACCGACATGGAACGGATCACGCCGCCCGCCATCAGGAAGCCGAAGGCGTGGATCGGATAGGTAGGGTTCGGGCAGAGGATCACGTCGCCAGGCGCGGTGATTGCCTGCGCCATGTTGGCGAAGCCTTCCTTGGAGCCCAAGGTGGCGACCACCTGCGTATCCGGGTTGAGCTTGACGCCGAAACGGCGGGCATAATAGGCGGCCTGGGCGCGGCGCAGGCCCGGAATGCCCTTGGAAGAGGAATAACGGTGCGTGCGCGGATCCTGCACGACCTCGCACAGCTTGTCGACGATCGACTGGGGAGTGGGAAGGTCGGGGTTTCCCATGCCGAGATCGATGATATCGGCGCCGCCCGCTCGCGCGCTTGCCTTCAAACGGTTGACCTGTTCGAAAACATAAGGCGGCAAACGCCGGACTTTGTGAAACTCTTCCATCTCATTCCCCATGGAAAGGCGGCATTTCGGGCCGCAGTCGAAGTTCGTTCCGTCTCCCGGCGGCTGCGACACGAACTTCAGAATCGCAACGCCGTATTCATCAGACCCAAGCGACGCGGCGAATCTTTGACGGAAAGGCCGCGTAACGCGCTTTATCGGGAAAATTGTATCTTCCGATCCTTGCCGAAGGCTTTGCGTCCAAATTGCCTGAAAGGCAAGGTCTATTTGGAGATTTCAGACAGCGTATCAGTGCCGTGCTCGGCGGCGAGACGCCGCATTTCGGCGACCTTGGCCTGATATTCGGCTTCCGAAAGCGCCCCTGCCTTGCGCCGGGCGGCAAGTGCCGTCAGCTGATGCTGCAGTTCGGCCGCCTGCTCGTCGCTCATCTGGACATTGGCGGCGGTCAGCGGCGCGCCGAAATTCGGATAGCCGTCCGGGTATTTTGCAAGGCCGCCCTCGGCCGCCTCGCCCTTGGTGGCAGGCATGACGACGGCGGTCGGCGCCGCTCGCTTGGCGGCGGCTGCGGCTTTTTGTTCCGCCGTCAGATTGCATCCGGCAAGAGCCATCGCCGCCGCGGCGCAGATCAGTGCGGTGCGGTTGAAGGTTGCGATGCGCCGAATGCCGTTCTTCGTCATGCCTCAAAAATCCAGTTTTGACTGCTTCGACTGTTAAATTTGTCGCAGCCACAAAGCAATAGCATGAGCCGATGCGGGTGGAACTTGTTTTCTCGTTCGATCACGATGTACAACGAATGGATAAAAAGAGTGGTGCTGCCGCCGGAGGAAATGGTGACCGACAGCAAGCAGGAGAATGGCGGCAAGGCCGGCTTCGACGCGACCGATCTCGATCCCTATCTGTTGAAGGATCCTGAGGCCATGGCGATGAATTTCGCTCGGGCGCTCGAAAATCTCGGACAAGCAGCGTCTGCCTGGCTTGCGCCGCGCGAACGCGGCGAGATCACCGAAAGCGCCGCGGATCCGATGACCGACATGGTCAAGACGCTTTCCAAGGTCACCGAATACTGGATTTCCGATCCGCGCCGCACCTTCGAGGCACAGACGCAGCTGATGTCCTCGTTCTTCGGCATCTGGATGCGCTCGATGCAGCGAATGCAGGGCGATCCCACGCCACCCGAGCCCGACACCCGCAAGGACAAGCGCTTTTCGGACGAGGACTGGCAGAAGAATCCGTTCTTCGATTTTCTCCGCCAGGTCTATTTGGTGACGACGGACTGGGTGGAAAAGATGGTGTCGGAGACCGAGGGCCTCGACGAGCACACCAAACACAAGGCCGGCTTCTACGTGAAGCAGATCACGGCAGCGCTTTCGCCGACCAACTTCATCGCCACCAATCCGCAGCTCTACCGCGAGACGATCGCGACCAGCGGCGCCAATCTGGTGCGCGGGATGAAGATGCTGGCCGAGGATATCGCCGCCGGACATGGCGACCTTCGCCTTCGCCAGACCGACATGACGAAATTCGCCGTCGGCCGCGACATGGCGCTGACGCCAGGCAAGGTGATCGCCCAGAACGACATCTGCCAGATCATCCAGTACGAGGCTTCGACCGAAACGGTGCTGAAGCGGCCGCTGTTGATCTGCCCGCCCTGGATCAACAAGTTCTATATTCTCGACCTCAATCCGCAAAAATCCTTCATCAAATGGTGCGTCGACCAGGGTCAGACGGTCTTCGTCATTTCCTGGGTCAACCCGGATGCGCGCCACGCCGACAAGGACTGGGCGGCCTATGCCCGCGAGGGCATCGATTTCGCGCTTGATACAATCGAGAAGGCGACCGGCGAGAAGGACGTCAACACCGTCGGCTACTGCGTCGGCGGCACTCTGCTTGCCGCGACACTGGCGCTGCATGCCAAGGAGAAGAACAAGCGCATCAAAACCGCGACACTCTTCACCACCCAGGTCGACTTCACCCATGCCGGCGACCTCAAAATCTTCGTCGACGAGGAGCAGCTTGAAGCGCTCGAAGAGCATATGCAGGCGGCCGGTTATCTCGATGGCACGAAGATGTCGATGGCCTTCAACATGTTGCGCGCCTCCGAGCTGATCTGGCCTTATTTCGTCAACAACTACCTCAAGGGCCAGGATCCCCTGCCCTTCGACCTGTTGTTCTGGAACGCCGATTCGACCCGCATGGCAGCGGCAAACCATGCCTTCTACCTGCGCAATTGCTATCTCAAGAATGCGCTGACGCAGAACGAGATGATCCTCGACGGCAAGTCCGTGTCGCTGAAGGACGTGAAGATCCCGATCTATAATCTCGCCACCCGCGAGGATCACATCGCCCCTGCCAAGTCCGTCTTCCTCGGCAGCCGGTTCTTCGGCGGCAAGGTGGAATTCGTCGTGACCGGCTCCGGACACATCGCCGGCGTCGTCAATCCGCCCGACAGGAAGAAGTATCAATTCTGGACGGGCGGCCCCGCCAAGGGAGACTACGAGACCTGGCTCGAGCAGGCGACGGAGACGCCGGGATCATGGTGGCCGCATTGGCAGGCCTGGATCGAGACGCATGACGGCAGACGCGTGCCGGCACGCAAACCCGGCGGCGATGCGTTGAACGCGATCGAGGAAGCGCCGGGAAGTTATGTGATGGAGCGCGCCTGAGAAGGCCCAACGCATCTCTTTTTGAGACGTCGAAAGACAGAGCGACGCCGCGTAAACAAATTAGAAACCATAATTCGTCATCCTTGCGAGACAGTCGGACGTCGTGGGTGGTCTAAATTCGGCCCATTTGCGCCTGTACCGGCCCCGGCGAAGTGTAGTCAGTCAGTGCCGCCGGCCTGCGTAGCGAGTTTGAAAGACGAGTGTAGTATGGCGTGTGCGGTCGGGACGTTCGATGACGTCACCCCTCTTGGCGGATCTGCTTTCCGTTGGCGCAGATCTCGCAGTTTCCTTTACGGTGTTGTCGGCGCCGGATTTCTGACCTCCACTTGGCTGATCGCGACCTTCGCGACGATGCACTCGATAGCCGCTCCCTATTCTCCGTCCGATCGCCTGGCACAGGTGGCGGCTGCGCCGAAGGTGGCGCCGTCAACGCGCCATGAGAGGCTGATCCATGTCGGCAAGGCCGACCGGCTGGCCGCCTTCGATGCGAAGCCGAAGGTCCCGCTGACGGCGAGCCTCATTCAATCCCATGCAGAAAAGACCGCCGCCGCTGCAACGGCGCTTGCGGTTCTCGCCAAAAACAACCGGCTTGTCATGGCTGCCGAACAGCCGGTCGTGGCGGCGATTTCCGACAGCGCCAAATTCCGCAAGGACGATGTGATCGCGGCGGCGCCGGTCGAGCTCGCCTCGGCCGAGACGGAAGAAGACGACGGCGACCGGATCATCGTTCCCTCGAAAGAGGCGGTCGCCGCAGCCGAACTCCCGACCCTGCTTGCTCTTGCCGATGCCGGATCCCGGCAAATCGCGCCGGCTCCGGTCGAGCCAACCGCATCTCCCCTCAAAACGGCCTCCATTCCCGCATCGGAACCAGCTCCGGTGGTCGTCGCCGCCACGGAAGACGCGCCACCCTTCGATCTCGTGCTGGCGCCGGACGAAGGTTCGGTGCCGCTGCCGATGGCGCGTCCTGACGGACTCATCGGCAAACCGACGCCGGCCCCCAAGGGTTCTGAGCGCTCAGCCGAGCCTGTGCTTGCCTACGCCGAGCCGAACTCGCCGATCGAGGATGACGAGGACGATGCAGTGCCGCGCTACGACAAGCCGGTCTTCTCGCCGAAGCTGCGCGCAGGCGTGGCGATCTACGATATCGAGAACAGCACCGTCTATCTGCCGAACGGCGAGCGGCTCGAGGCCCATTCCGGGCTCGGCAAGATGCGCGACAAGCCGCGTTTCGCCAACAAGAAGATGCGCGGACCGACACCGCCGCATACCTATGCCCTCACCATGCGCGAGAGCCTTTTCCATGGCGTCGAGGCGCTGCGGCTGACGCCGGTCGAAGGTTCGGACGCCATCTATGACCGTGTCGGCCTGCTCGCCCACACCTACATGCTCGGCAAGAACGGCGATTCCAACGGCTGCGTCTCCTTCAAGGACTACCGCCGCTTCCTCGCCGCCTACAAGCGCGGCGACATCAAGCAGCTCGTGGTGGTGCCGCGGTTGAACAACAAACCGTCTTCGACCTTTGCTTCGCTGTTTTCGCGACGCAGCTGAGGATTGGAGAGCGCACTGCCGCTTGCCCGGCAGCGGACGTTACTTCAACCAGGCTGCGATTCGCTCCACCGCCTCGGCGATTTCCGCTTGCGAGCCCGCATAGGACAGACGCAGCGTTCGATTTCCCTCCAGCGGATCGAAATCGAGACCGGGCGTGGCGGCGACGTCGATTTCCGCGAGCATACGTTTGGCGAAGCCCATGCTGTCATTGGTGAAGCGGGTGACGTCGAGATAGGCGTAGAAGGCCCCGTCCATCGGCGAGGCAATGGAAAACCCGATCTGCGGCAGTCGCCGCATCAGCAAATCGCGGTTGGCGGCGTAACTGACCTTGTAACGATCGAGCTCGGCGCCGGCGCTTAGAGCGGCCGTGGCGGCGATCTGGGAAAGCTCGGGCGGGGAAATATAGAGGCTCTGCGCTACCCGCTCGATCGGCCGAACCAGGCGCTCGGGAAGCACCATCCAGCCGATTCGCCAGCCGGTCATGCAATAATATTTGGAGAAGGAGTTGATGACGATCGCCTCGTCGGTCAGCTCCAACGCGCTCGCCTCCTCGCCTGCGAAGGTCAGCCCGTGGTAGATTTCATCGGAGATGAAAGCGATGGAATGGGCCGCGCAGTAATCCGAAAGCGCCTTCAGCCCATCGCGGCCGGTCACCGTGCCAGTCGGATTGGCGGGGCTTGCGAGCAGCACGCCTTTCAGCGTGATGCCGCTTTCCTTCTGCGCCGCTTCGAGGCTTTGCGGCGTCAGGGTGAAGTGGGTCTCGGCCGTTACCGGCACTTCGAGAACCTTCAGACCCAGCGCGCCGAGGATATTGCGATAGGCGGGATAACCGGGTCTTGCGATCGCCACCGCATCGCCGGCATCGAAGAGCGACAGGAAGGCGAGATTGAAGCCGGCCGAGGAACCTGTGGTGATGGCGATGCGTCTGGGATCGATCTCCAGGCCGTGGCGATCCTTGTAGTGCCCGGCGAGCGCCGATTTCAGCCGTGCCGTGCCCAGCGCATCGGTATAACCGATCCGGCCTTCGGCAAGGGCTGCGCGCGCCGCTTCGAGGGCCGCCTGAGGCGCCGGATGCGAAGGCTGGCCAACCGCCATCGAGATGACGGGATGGCCGGCCGCACGCCGCTTCGTCGCCTCCGCCAGGACGTCCATGGCGTGAAAAGGCTCGACTTCGCTGCGTTTCGATATGGAAAACAAGATCGTTTCTCGCTCAGCTTCTGCAATCACGGCCCGACAATTGCCGCATTAATCGGCTCATCACAATCCCGCGAGGGCCGCGCGGGGACGAAAAATTCTGGTTTGAGCAGAACCGAACGCACCGTACCTTGACGCGACGCATTCAAGTCCATTAACCCGGCGACGGTCTTCTCGATGAAGAGACGACCATATCGCCGATGACGAGGATATCATGGCATTCTTCCCGAAGACCTTCACCGCACTGGCGCTTGCCGCATCGATCGCCCTTCCGCTTCCGGCGGCAGCGCTCGACGACCAGCAGAAGAAGGAGTTCGGCGAATTCATCAAGCAATACCTGATCGAGAACCCCGAGATCATGCTCGAAGTTCAGGATGCGCTGCAGAAGAAGCAGGAGGCCCAGCGGTCGGTGAAGGCCAATATGGCGATCGAAGAGAACGCCACCGACATCTTCGAATCGAAGAACGACGTCACGCTCGGCAATCCCAAGGGCGATGTCACTGTCGTCGAATTCTTCGATTATAATTGCAGCTACTGCCGCCATGCGCTTCCCGACATGCAGGCGATGCTGAAGAAGGACAAAAACGTCCGTTTCGTCCTCAAGGAATTCCCGATCCTCGGGCCGGATTCAGTCGCCGCCCACAAGGTGGCCGACGCCTTCCGCAAGCTCGCACCGGAGAAGTATGCCGATTTCCACGTCGCCCTTCTCGGCACCGAAGGCCGTGCCTCCGACGAAACAGCGGTCGCGGTCGCCGCTTCGCTCGGCGTCAGCGAGGACAGGATTCGCGCCGAGATGGCAAAGAGCCCGAATGACGGTATAGTCCAGGCGACCTACCAGCTCGCCTCCAGTCTCGGCATCAGCGGCACGCCCTCCTATGTGATCGGCAACGAACTGGTGCCCGGCGCCGTCGGCCTCGACGATCTCGAAGCTAAGGTCAAGAACATGCGCAGCTGCGGCAAGACCGCCTGCTGAGCAAACCAGTCGCCAGCCGTCAGCCCATCAAATCGCCAAAATCGAAGTGTTTCAACCATGTGGACAAATGTGGCACGATTGCCGCTGGCCAATCCGTAAGGGCTTTCATTCAGCCTTCGCGGAGTCTATAGGTTGCCGTCGTACATTTTACGGAACATTCGATGACGCAAACGATTTTTGTCCTGAACGGCCCCAACCTCAACATGCTGGGTAAACGAGAGCCCGGCATTTATGGCGGCAAGACGCTCAAGGACATCGAGGCAGACTGCAAGGCCGCAGGCCGCGAATTCGGCCTCGATATCGACTTCCGCCAGAGCAACCACGAAGGCACGCTCGTCGACTGGTTCCATGAGGCCGACGAAAAGGCCGTCGGCGTTGCCATCAATGCAGGCGCCTATACGCATACATCGGTCGCGCTGCATGATGCGATCCGCGCTATTTCCATTCCCGTCGTCGAGCTCCACATATCCAACGTGCATGCACGGGAAGAATTCCGTCACAAGTCGATGATCGCGCCGGCATGCAAAGGCGTGATCTGCGGCTTCGGGCCTCACAGCTACATCCTGGCGCTCCACGCGCTGAAGAACATCACGGCATAAGAAGAAGACAGGGCAACACCATGGCTGAAAAGAAATCGGGTATCGACCAGGCACTGATCCGCGATCTCGCCAATATTCTGAACGAAACGGATCTGACGGAGATCGAGGTTGAGCAGGACGACCTGCGCATCCGCGTTTCGCGCGCCGGCACGCCGCAATATGTCCAGGCGCCGATCGCTGCACCTGGCTATGCCGCGCCCGCAGCCGCCGCGGCAGCCGTTGCTGCGCCTGCAGCAGTTCCCAGCCGCAACCCGGCCAATGTCGTCAATGCACCGATGGTGGGCACCGTCTACATGGCGCCAGCCCCGGGCGCGCGTCCGTTCATCGAAGTCGGCGCGACCGTCAAGGAAGGCCAGACGCTGATCATCATCGAAGCGATGAAGACGATGAACCAGATCCCCTCACCGAAGTCAGGCAAGGTGACCGAGATCCTCGTCGATGACGGACATCCCGTCGAATACGGCCAAGCCCTCGTCGTCATCGAATAGGCCGATGCCCATGATTTCGAAAATCCTCATCGCCAATCGCGGGGAAATCGCCCTTCGCGTGCTCCGGGCCTGCAAGGAGCTCGGCATCGCCTGCGTCGCGGTTCATTCCACCGCCGACGCCGATGCCATGCATGTGCGCCTTGCCGACGAAAGTGTCTGCATCGGCCCGCCCTCCTCGCGCGAGAGCTATCTCAACATCCATCAGATCGTCGCCGCCTGCGAGATCACCGGCGCCGACGCCGTGCATCCGGGCTACGGCTTTCTGTCGGAGAATGCCAAGTTCGCCGATATCCTCGAAGCCCACGGCATTACCTTCATTGGGCCGACGGCGGATCACATCCGCATCATGGGCGACAAGATCACCGCCAAGACGACGGCGCTCGAGCTTGGCATTCCCGTCGTTCCGGGCTCGGACGGCGAAGTGAAGACCGAAGAGGATGCGCTGAAGACGGCCGCTGAAATCGGCTATCCCGTGCTGATCAAGGCCACGGCCGGCGGCGGCGGACGCGGCATGAAGGTCGCCAAGAGCGAGGCCGACCTGATCGAAGCCTGGTCGACGGCCCGCACGGAAGCGGCAGCCGCCTTCGGCAACGATGCCGTCTACATGGAAAAATATCTCGGCAAGCCACGCCACATCGAAATCCAGGTATTCGGCGACGGCGAAGGCAATGCCATCCATCTCGGCGAGCGCGACTGCTCGCTGCAGCGGCGCCATCAGAAGGTCTGGGAAGAGGCGAATTCGCCGGCACTCAACGTCGAGCAGCGCATGAAGATCGGCCAAGTCTGCGCCGACGCCATGAAGAAGCTGAAATATCGCGGTGCCGGCACGATCGAATTCCTCTACGAAAACGGCGAGTTCTATTTCATCGAAATGAACACCCGCCTGCAGGTGGAGCATCCGATCACCGAAGCAATCACCGGCATCGACCTCGTGCATGAGCAGATCCGCGTCGCTTCCGGCGGCGGTCTCTCGGTGACGCAGGATGAAGTGCATTTTTCCGGTCACGCCATCGAGTGCCGTATCAATGCCGAGCATCCGCGCACCTTCGTGCCTTCGCCGGGCACGATCACGCATTTCCACGCGCCTGGCGGCCTCGGCGTGCGCATCGATTCCGGTGCCTATCAGGGCTACAAGATCCCGCCCTATTACGACAGCCTCATCGGCAAGCTGATCGTGCACGGCCGCACCCGCGTCGAATGCATGATGCGCCTGCGCCGGGCGCTCGACGAATTCGTCGTCGACGGCATCAATACGACGCTGCCGCTGTTCCAGGATCTCGTCTCCAACCAGGATATCGCCAACGGCGACTACGACATCCACTGGCTGGAAGACTACCTCGCCAACACACCGGCGGCATAGGACAGGAATGGCAGGATCGCGCAGGAAGTCACCAGGCATAACCCCTGACATTCTCCTGCGCGCCTATTCCATCGGCCTCTTCCCGATGGCCGAATCCGCCGACGACCCAGAGATCTTCTGGGTCGAACCGGAACTGCGCGGCGTGCTGCCGTTCGACCATTTCCATGTGTCGAAAAGCCTTGCCAAGACGGTGCGCAAGAAACCCTTCGAGATCCGTTTCGATCACGCTTTCGATCAGGTCATCGCTGCCTGTGCGGAGGAGACATCCGGGCGCCCGAGCACCTGGATCAACAGGACGATCAGATCGCTTTATTCGACGCTCTTCGACATGGGCCATGCCCATACCGTCGAAGCCTGGGAGGGCGATGAGCTGGTCGGCGGCCTCTACGGCGTCTCGCTCGGCTCGGCCTTCTTCGGCGAAAGCATGTTCTCGCGCCGAACGGATGCCTCGAAGATCTGCCTCGTTCATCTGGTCGACCGGCTGCGGGAAAGGGGCTTCACCCTTCTCGACACGCAGTTCACCACCGAGCACCTGAAGACGTTCGGAGCGATCGACGTTCCGAAGGCCGATTATGCCGCGATGCTTACCGCGGCGATGGAATCGCCACACCTTAAGTTTTGAGCCAAACACTGCATGCTTCGGGCGGCACGCGCTAAAGCGCGCAGCGGTTTGCGATAACGACATGCCGAAACAAAGACCTAAAGCGCGACGCGCTTTAGCGGGCTGTCGCCTTGGTGCCGTCGGGAGCCGGGACGTCCGAGCTGGTCTTGCACTCCTTCAGCCAGACGTCGTAGATCGGATGCTCGACGGCGTTGAGGCCGGGGCTGGCAGCGAACATCCAGCCGGTGAAGATGCGGCGGATCTTGCGGTCGAGGGTGATCTCGTCGACCTCGACGAAACCGTCGATCTTCTGTGCTTCCGACTGGTCGCGCGAATAACAGGCCTTCGGTGTCACCTGCAGCGCACCGAACTGTACCGTCTCATTGACATAGACGTCGAAGGTCGTGATGCGGCCGGTGATCTTGTCGAGGCCGGAAAAGACGGCAACCGGATTTTCGATGCGTGCGGCATGTGCCGCAACTGGCGGAAGCAGAGCCGAGAGCGCCAGCAGCGATCCGGCGGCACGCAGGACCATGTTCCGCGTGAAGAGCTTCATATGTACCCGTCTCCAGACATTTTCAGTTCACGGCCGCGGTCAAGCGCGGTCAACCTGCGGGTAAAGGTCAATTGTGGCCAAAAGCCGGGTCTTGGGATCGCCCGGTCGAGCCGTCTCAGTTGCCCGGCGTCCAGGCGTCGTAATCGCCGGTGACGCGCGGACGCTCGCCCGGAACGGCGATGGAGCCTGGTGGACGATAGGCCTGCGGCGAACCGGTATGGTTAGGCCGGTGCGACTTCTGCCAATCCTTGGCGACGTAGTTTTCCTTGGAGGGGGGAACATCGGTGCGATGATGCATCCAGCCATGCCAGCCCGGCGGAATGGCGGATGCTTCGGCATAACCCTTGTAGATCACCCAACGCTTCGGCAGACCGTAGGAGGACATGCCGCCTTCGTAGTAGACGTTGCCGAATTCATCCTCGCCGACGCGCTTGCCAAAACGCCAGGTCGCAAAACGCGTGCCCATCGTCTGACCGTTCCACCAGGTAAAGGTCTGAACCAGAAGATTCCACATGTCTTTTCCTTGTGCCCGCCAGATGCGAGCCAAACCAGAATTCGTTTCCTCGCTTATGCCGTCGCCAAGCCGAATTGTCCAGCGATTCCACGACGGCCATGGGTCATTTCAAAGCCATCTTGAAGCCGAGATGCGAGGGCTTGAAGCCCAGCCTTTCATAGAAACGATGGGCATCCTTGCGTATCGCATTCGAGGTCAACGCAACCCGCCCGATACCGCGGCCTTTTGCCTCGGCAATGGCAAATTCGATCATCAGTCCGCCGACACCCTGCCCGCGCATATCGGCGCGTGTCTGAACCGCCTCGATAATCATCGCCGAGGAGCCGCGGCCAGTGAGCGACGTCGTCACCATCGTCTGAAACGTGCCGACGACCTCGCCGCCACGCTCTGCGACGTAAAGCGTCTGGTCGGGCGAGGCCTCGATGACGGCGAAGGCCCCGAGATAATCCGGGAAGGCTTCAGCTTCCGTGGTATCGCCATGACCGCCGAGCGCATCGGCGGCAAACATAGCTACCAGCGCCGGCAGATCTTCCCGGCGGGCCGGACGAATGAGAATGTCGGGCAACTCGACCGCCATAGTCTCTCAATGCCCTTCGAGTGGTTTTTCGAAGATCAGCGCCGGAATGCCGGATTGTCCGGCTCCGCTATTCTCGTTGCGGCCGACCTCGGTGAAGCCATGCGTGCGATAGAAGGCGATCGCGGCAGCGTTTTGCGGTTCGACTTCGAGGCGCATGATCTCGGCATCGGGAAAGCAGGTTTCGAGCTCGGCGAAGATATCGCGGCCGATACCATGGCGCTGCAGCGCAGGCCTGACATAGAGGAGATGCAGCATGACCGTCTTCGTCAATTGCTGCGACATTGCCGCATAACCCATGCCGCCGATATTGCGGCCGTCATCGGCAACGAGGAATTCGGCATCCTTTCGTACCAGCCGCGTCTTCAGCGCCGCCGGCGAAAAGAGATGGGCGATCAGATCCGCCACCTTGGCTCTGCCATGCAGGCTGTCATAGGTGGCATGAAAGCTCTCGATCAGGAGGGCGCGCACCTTCTCCAGGTCGTGCTCGCCGGCGGTGCGGACGAAATACACCGCTTACTCCTCGATGCCGAGCTTCGCCTTGACGAGGGCCTGGACAGCCTGCGGATTGGCCTTGCCGCCGGTCGCCTTCATCACCTGGCCGACGAACCATGCCGCCATGGTCGGCTTCGCCTTGACCTTTTCGACCTGGTCCGGATTGGCGGCGATGATCTCGTCGACAGCCTTTTCGATCGCGCCGGTATCCGTCACCTGCTTCATGCCACGCGCTTCGACGATCTCGGCGGGATCTCCGCCCTCGTTGAGCACGATCTCGAAGAGATCCTTGGCGATCTTGCCGGAGATGGTTTCGGCCTTGATGAGATCGATGATGGCGCCGAGTTGGGCCGGCGAAACCGGCGTCTGCTCGATGTCATTGCCGGTGCGGTTCAGCGCGCCGAGCAGATCGTTGATCACCCAGTTGGCCGCCGTCTTGCCGTCACGGCCTGCGGCGACCGCTTCGAAATAATCGGCGATCGCTTTTTCGGAAACGAGCACCGAGGCGTCGTAGATCGACAGGCCGAGCTCGCGCACGAAGCGCTCCTTCTTGTCGTCAGGCAGTTCCGGCAGATCGGCTTCGAGCGCCTTGATGAAGGCGTCCTCGAATTCGAGCGGCAGCAGATCCGGATCGGGGAAGTAACGATAGTCGTGCGCATCCTCCTTGGAGCGCATCGAGCGCGTCTCGCCCTTGTTCGGGTCGAAAAGGCGGGTCTCCTGATCGATCTTGCCACCGTCCTCCAGAATGCCGATCTGGCGACGGGCTTCATATTCGATCGCCTGGCCGATGAAACGGATGGAGTTGACGTTCTTGATCTCGCAACGCGTGCCGAAATCCTCGCCCGGCCGGCGGACGGAGACGTTGACGTCGGCGCGCATCGAGCCCTCGTCCATGTTGCCGTCGCAGGTGCCGAGATAACGCACGATCGAGCGCAGCTTGGTCATATAGGCCTTGGCCTCGTCGGATGAGCGCATGTCGGGCTTGGAGACGATCTCCATCAGGGCAACGCCGGAACGGTTGAGATCGACATAGGACATGGTCGCGTGCTGGTCGTGCATCGACTTGCCGGCATCCTGCTCCAGGTGCAGGCGCTCGATGCCGATCTCGATATCCTCGAACTGGCCCTGGCGGTCCGGCCCGAGTGAAATGACGATCTTGCCCTCGCCGACGATCGGATCCTTGAACTGCGAGATCTGATAGCCCTGCGGCAGGTCGGGATAGAAATAGTTCTTGCGATCAAACAGGGAGCGCTTGTTGATCTGGGCTTTCAGGCCGAGGCCGGTGCGAACGGCCTGCCTGACGCATTCCTCGTTGATGACGGGCAGCATGCCGGGCATGGCAGCGTCGACCATCGAGACATTCGAATTCTGCGGCTTGCCGAACTCCGTCGAAGCGCCGGAGAAGAGCTTCGAATTGGACAGCACCTGGGCATGGACTTCCATGCCGACGATGACTTCCCAGTCGCCGGTGGCGCCGGGGATGAAGCGTTTCGGATCAGGCGTGCGGACGTCGACAAGGGTCATCTGATGCTCTTTGCAGGCTGTTCTTTTCCACTGGTGAGGTAAAGGAAATGGCGTGCCGGTGCAAGGCTTTCGCCATGGCGCGCATCGCGGTTTTGCCGTCCATTAACGCAGCCGCGGTAGGGTTCCCCCATGACGATGATCGATATTATCAAATGGGCCTTACTGTTTCTGGCGCTGAACCTCTTGGTATTCTCGATCTATTTCTTCGACAAGCAGGCGGCCCGCCACGGCAGGCGGCGCATCAGCGAGCGCAGGCTTCTCTTGCTTGCCCTGATCGGCGGCAGCCTTGGTGCGGTGGCGGCACAGCAGCTGTTGCGGCACAAGACGAGAAAGGAGCCGTTCCGGTCAATCCTGGCGGCGATCCTGATCCTGCATGGCGGACTGATTGCTATCCTGGCCTTCGTGCCGCAATGGAGCCTTCTGCTTCCTCAGGATTTTTGAAGCGTCAGAATTCCTGCCCATATCCACCTTGGCCGTCCGAAACGAGCTGTTTCGTCAGTCCAACGGAGGGTACGTCGCGATCAAGCTTCGGATTGTAGGCGACCGAGAGCCAATGGATGCTGTAGCCGTGCTTCCGGAAGAAGCCGATCGCCTCGCTGTTGCCGGAATGGGTCTGCATCGCCGCCTTCTCGAAGCCCTGATCGGCGATCTCCTTTTCGATGCGGACGAGAAGGGCCGAACCAAGGCCCTGGCGGGTGAATGCGGGATCGATCCAGAAATCCGAGATGGTTTCGTCCAATCCCTCGCGCGCTGCCCAGCCTGCGACCTGGCCGTTCTGCTCGACGACGGTGATGGTCAGCCAGTCGTTTTCCACGAAGTTCCGGAAGGCGTTGCGCGCTGCATCGATCATCGCGTCCGATTCGCCGATCGACGCCATCGCCTTTTGCCAGGCCCTCAGCCCGATCTCGCTCAATAGCTCCGCTTCACCGTCGCGGGCATTGCGAATGTGGATCAACGACACCTCCGCGTTACCCGTCAACTAGACCATTGAGTCGCGGATTTTACCAGTAGCTCCAACGGGATGATCGACCGAAACCGCGGTTTTCGACTGGTTTTGAGAGGCAAACACGCTCTTGACCGAATTTTCCGGGCTGAATAATAGGTGTTATCGAGGTGTTTTATGTTGAGCCTGCCTGAGACCCGGTAAAGGCCCTGCCCGCAAGTTTTCTTGCGCGCATGGGCCCGAAAAAAACGAAGCCCTGACGTTCGAATGAGCGCCAGATCGTTTTTGTGCGCCCTGCCGGGCGCGATACCGGATCTCAACACATGGACATTTCTCGCACGGAGCAGCGCATCCTGCATCTCATGGCCCAAGGCGGCCGCATTGAAATTACCCGCGACGACGACAGGAAGATCGAGGCGGTCAGTTGCTTCACTCGCGACGGCTGGCTCTATCCCGGCGTCGACCTCGATCTCTTCCGCAGGCTGAAGCGACTGAAGGCAATCAAATCCTCAGGCGGCCACCCCTACCGGATCACCGAAAGAGGGCTGAGTTTGGTCAGGTCGCAGCTGAACAACAGGTAATCGTGGCACCCCGATCGCGTCTGGAACGGGCGCGATCGGGGTATCGCCTCAAGCCTTTGCAGAAAGTTCCGCCCGCATCGCCGACCACTCGTCGGCCATCGTGCCCGCGCCACGCGCCTTGCCGGCGCGGCGATACCAGTAGTCGGCGTTCCAGTCATCGCCCTCAATGCGATGGCAAAGGGCGTGCCCCCAGTCGAACGGCTGTTCGCCTTCGTGGCGCTGGCAGATGTCGTGGACCGCCTGCCAATCCGCCCCCATGGTGAAACCACCGGCAGAGAGGCGATCGAATGCCTCGATCAATTGCGCAAGATCATTGCTGGCCATAAAACCTTCTCCTGGTTCCGGCTATCAATCAGTCAACCATGCGGCAAAACCGACGGTGCCGACCGCTTCGTGGTCGGCAGCCGCTATTTTTCGGATCGTTAGGTCCGTTACCACCACTTGGCCGGCGTAAACCGGCCGGCTGCCTGCTCGATGACATGGGCGGTCTTGAAGAGGGTTTCCTCGTCGAAGGGCTTGCCGATCAGCTGCAGGCCGAGGGGCAGGCCCTTATGGTCGAGGCCGGCCGGCACGGCAATGCCGGGCAGGCCCGCCATGTTGACCGTCACCGTGAAGATGTCGTTCAGATACATTTTCACCGGATCGGCGGCGAGGTTCTCGTCGGCAACGCCAAAGGCGGACGACGGCGTTGCCGGCGTCAGGATGGCATCGACGCCGGCGTCGAAGGCGAGTTCGAAATCGCGCTTGATCAGCGTGCGCACCTTCTGGGCGCGGATATAATAGGCATCGTAATAACCGGCCGACAGCACATAGGTGCCGATCATGATGCGGCGCTTGACTTCCTTGCCGAAGCCTGCGGCACGCGTCTTCTCGTACATGTCGACGATATCCTTGCCGTCGACACGCAGGCCGTAGCGCACGCCGTCGTAGCGCGCGAGGTTCGAGGATGCCTCGGCCGGAGCGACGATGTAATAGGCCGGAAGGGCGTATTTGGTGTGCGGCAGCGAGATGTCGACGATTTCGGCACCCGCTTCCTTCAGCCAGGCGATGCCCTGGCGCCAGAGGGTCTCGATCTCATCCGGCATGCCATCGACACGGTATTCGTTCGGAATGCCGATCTTCATGCCCTTCAGCGACTGGCCAAGCGCTGCTTCGTAATCCGGCACCGGCAAATCCACCGATGTCGTGTCCTTTGCGTCGACGCTTGCCATCGACTTCAAAAGGATGGCGGCATCGCGCACGTCGCGGGCGATCGGGCCTGCCTGGTCGAGCGAAGAGGCGAAGGCGACGGTGCCCCAGCGCGAGCAGCGGCCATAGGTCGGCTTGATGCCGACGGTGCCGGTGAAGGCGGCCGGCTGGCGGATCGAGCCGCCGGTATCCGTCGCCGTGGCGCCGGCGCAAAGATGCGCTGCGACGGCTGCGGCCGAACCGCCCGACGAGCCGCCCGGAACGAGCTGCTGGTTGGAGCCTGCGGCACGCCAGGGATTGATCACCGGGCCGTAATGCGAGGTCTCGTTGGAGGAGCCCATGGCGAACTCGTCCATGTTCAGCTTGCCGAGCATGACGGCGCCGTCGTCCCAGAGGTTCTGCGTCACGGTCGATTCATAACGCGGCTCGAAACCATCGAGAATGTGGCTGCAGGCCTGGGTGTGAACGCCGACGGTGGCAAAGAGATCCTTGATGCCGAGCGGAATGCCTTCGAGTTCGCCCGCCTTGCCGGCGGCGATGCGTTCGTCGGAGTTCTTCGCCATGACGCGGGCGAGATCCGGCGTGATCTTGATATAGGCGTTAAGCCGGCCGTTGGCCGCATCGATCGCCGAGATATAGGCTTCGGTCAGTTCGATCGCGGTGATTTCCTTGGCGCGCAGCTTCTGGCGGGCTTCGGCAATGGTCAGGCTGGTGAGTTCGCTCATCGTGTTTTCGCTTCAGATCTGGAAATGGCAACAGGGTCGGAAAGAGGCTTCGAAGCCTTATTCGACGACTTTCGGCACCAAGAAAAAATTGTGATCGGTGACGGGCGCATTAGCGACGATATCGGCTGCCTTGCTGCCGTCGGTCACCTCATCGGTCCGCTTCTTCATCGCCATCGGGGTAACCGACGTCATCGCCTCGACGCCGTCGACATTCACTTCGGAGAGTTGCTCGACGAAGCCAAGGATGCCGTTCAGCTCGCCGACCATGCGATTTGCCTCGTCCTCGGAGACGGCAATACGGGCAAGGCGGGCGACGCGCTTCACGGTGGCAAGATCGACGGACATGGCATTCTCCGGATAGGATTTTTCCTACCCGCTATAAAGGCCATGCCCGCCGTGTGCAACGGGGTTTCGTTAGATCGACAGGCTCTCGGAAGGCCTGATCGCCTTCACATCCGTCTTCGATCCGTCCATGCCGGCAACGAATTTTTCAGCCGTCTGGTCGATGATCGGAAAGGTGCCGTAGTGGCAGGGGATCGCAGTTTTGAAGTTGAAATAGCGCCGGCAGGCAAGGGCCGCCACCGCGCCGCCCATGGTGAAGCGGTCGCCGACCGGCACGAAGCCGATATCAGGCTGGTGCAATTCGTTGATCAGCGCCATGTCGGAGAAAATGTCGGTATCGCCCATGGCAAGGATCGAGGCTTCGTCGTCGAAATGCAGCATCAGGCCGTTGGCGTTGCCGAGTGCGTGCGAGACGCCATCCTCGGTGATCTGGGCGGAGGAGTGCAGCGCATTGGTGAAGGTTGCCGAAAAGCTGCCGAGCGCGATCGTGCCGCCGGTATTGCCCATCTCGATCTTGTCGACGCCCTTGGAGCCGAGCCAGGCGGCGAGATCGGCATTGGCGAGAACGACAGCCCCAGTTTCCCTGGCGAGTGCCACGGTATCGCCGACATGATCGCCATGGCCATGCGTCAGCAGGATGTGGGTGATGCCGGCGGACACATCCTTGATATCCTGGCCGGAAAAGGAGGCGTTATAGCTGAGGAATGGATCGAGCAGGATCTTCGCCTTTGATGTCTCGATGCGGAAGGCGGAATGGCCGAGCCAGGTGATCTTCATGAAATGTCTCCTTTATTACGTGATGCAAAGCCGGTTTCCGAAAACCGCTCACACTTTTCGGCGTCATGCCCTAAGGACATATCTTATGCGGCCGCAAAGAAAAGCGGCGGCGACTTCAATTTGTTTTGACGGGATGAAACGGCGATGACGGTGCTGACAATCGAGGAAATGGCGGAGACACTTGCCCCGCGACAGGCAATTGCCGGCCTCGATCTTGGCACCAAGACGATCGGGCTTTCGATGTCCGATCTCGGCCGGCGCTTCGCCACACCGCGCACCGTGATCCGCCGCGTCAAGTTCACCATCGATGCCCAGGCGCTGCTGGATTTCGCCACAGTGGAAAAGGTCGCAGGCTTCATCATCGGCCTGCCGATGAATATGGACGGATCAGCGGGTCCGCGCGTGCAAGCGACGCGCGCCTTTGTGCGCAACATGGAGCAAAAGACGGCGCTGCCCTTCGTCTATTGGGATGAGCGGCTTTCGACGGTTGCGGCCGAACGGACACTGCTCGAAATGAACGTCTCGCGCGCCAAGCGGGCCGAACGAATCGATTCGGCCGCGGCAAGCTTCATCCTTCAGGGCGCGCTCGATAGGCTTTCCTTGCTGGCAAGGTCTGATGGAGACGAATTCAGCGCCTGACGCGCCTTCCACCAGGCGATGATCGACTTGCGCTTCCGGAAGGCCAGGATGGCGAAGACGACGAGGCTGTCGACTGCGATCGCGCGGGCAACGAGCGGCGGGATGGTCTCCGGCGGAATGCCGAGCGCCTTGCCGTAAAGCTCGAAGGTCAGGTCATGGACCTGCCGGCTCAGCATGAAGATGCCGAAACTCATGTCGTAATAGGAGAGCCAGTACCATCCGCCCAGAAAGACGATGGGGCCGGCCCAGAAGATCAGAAACCACTTCATGCGGCCTCTCCTCCATGCTTGCGCGCCACGGGCAGATCGAGGGAGACCAACCAGATCGACAATGCCATGATGCAAAGCACCAGCGCGGGAATTGCGATATCCAGCGCCAGGACTGCGAAAAACATCATCGCCGTCACCAGAAACGCGACTTTAGCGATCTTGGTTCCCATGGGCGTCAACTCGTGGCTTCTACTCATACCATCTCTGCTCGCCGCCAGACTGTCGCGTTAAGCACCTCCATGCAACGTAAACCATTTGTTAAGGTTAACGCAGGCCCCGCCCCCTGTGGATGAGGCGGTATCAGCCGTAGACGCCGCGCACGATGCGCTTCAGCGCTAGTGCCGCCTTCTCCCAGTCCTTGGGCGTTTTCAGCGACAGGCCGGCGCACTGCCCGCCGGCTGCGCCGGCAAGCACGAGGTGCTGGATCGCGGCGATGACGACGGCGTTGACGGCTGCGGCATCCACGCCCTTCGGCGGCGCCAGCGAGCCGCGCATGCGCTCGAGCCAGAGCGCGAGCGCCTTCGAACGCGCCTCGGACAAGCGCCTCACCTGCTCGGTGTTTTCCGATATCTCCCAGGCGAGGATGCGACGCATCAGCGGATCGTTTCTCAAGGCGTCGAGGAGGAGAAGCGACAGCCGCTCCATCAGGTCGCCATAGGTGAGCAGGAACATGCCGCCGGCGTCTTCCGGAATGCGATCCTTCACCCATGTGCCGAGATCGGCGCCGATCGCCTCGACTAGGCCGTCGAGGCCGCCATAGTAACGATAGATCAGCTGCTTGTCGCAACCGGCGCGGCGGGCAACCGCGTTGATGCCGAAATTCTGGAAGCCTTCCTCGGCCAGCAGGCCCTTGGCGCCGGCAAGGATGGCGCGCTCGGTGGCGCCGCGATCACGCACGCGCCGTTCCGGCCCCTCGCCGGTCCCAAGTGAATTTTCAAGATTTACGGCTTCATTCAGCATGATCGACCCTTCCCCGCTGTCACCAATCGGTGAGTAGCGGGGAGGCTTCATGCAATCAATCCTATCCCTTTGGGAAGATTGTGGATATTCGAGCCGGACCGTTGATTGTCCGTCGAACGGATGTGGAAGACTGCACGTTGGGCGGACCGGATCCGCTCAGAAATCTCGTCCTGGCGGTTGATCGTGATGGACGAACCCGGCATAGCTGCATTATGAACAAATCTAACAATCTCCGCTAAGGCACTGCAATGGTGAACTATATCGAAGCCTCTACTGCGCCCCCGAAGAATACGGGCGCCATCCGGCTTTATGACGAGCAAGCATTCGAGGGCATGCGCAGGGCATGCCAGCTGACCGCGCGCTGCCTCGATGCGCTTGCCGATATCGTCAAGCCCGGCCTGCTGACCGATGAGATCGACAGGTTCGTCTTCGATTTCGGCATGGATCACGGCGCCTACCCGGCGACGCTGAACTATCGCGGCTACACCAAATCGACCTGCACCTCGATCAACCATGTCGTCTGCCATGGCATTCCGAACGACAAGCCGCTGCGTGACGGTGATATCGTCAATATCGACGTCACCTTCGTGCTCGACGGCTGGCACGGCGATTCCAGCCGGATGTATCCCGTCGGCGTCGTCAAGCGTGCTGCCGAGCGGCTGCTCGAAGTCACCTATGAATCGCTGATGCGCGGCATTGCCGCCGTCAGGCCCGGCGCTCGCACCGGCGCGATCGGCGAGGCGATCCAGACCTATGCGGAAGCCGAACGCTGTTCGGTGGTGCGCGATTTCTGTGGCCACGGTGTCGGCCGGCTGTTCCACGATTCGCCGAATATCCTGCATTACGGCCGCACCAATGAGGGGCCAGAGCTGCGCGAAGGCATGATCTTCACCATCGAGCCGATGATCAACCTCGGCCGACCGCATGTGAAGGTGCTGGCCGACGGCTGGACGGCGGTCACCCGCGACCGCTCGCTGTCGGCGCAGTACGAACACACCGTCGGCGTCACCCCCGATGGCTGCGAGATCTTCACGCTGTCGCCGGGTGGGCTCGACCGCCCCGGCCTGCCGTCACACAACGGGTGACGGTCCGATGGCGAATGGCCCCGTTTCGACATCTTCCGACGACGAGCTGCCTTTCCCAACGCAAGAGTCCCTTGCCGCCGACGAACGCTCGTTCTTTGGCGGACGGCCGCAAAAGCCGTCCGCGCCGAATGCCAGGACCGCCCTGCCCGCCTCGCTCGCCGGCCCGGAGCATTATCACGGCCATCGCGAGCGGTTGCGTGACCGCTTCCGGGAGCTCGGCGACACCGCGCTGGCCGACTACGAAATCCTCGAACTGCTGCTTTTCCGCCTGATCCCGCGGCGCGACACCAAGCCGATCGCCAAGGCACTGATCGAGCGGTTCGGCTCGCTCTCCGGCGTCTTCGGTGCGCCGCAGGCGCTGCTGATGGAAGTCAAGGGCGTCGGCGAGGCCGTGGCGCTCGACCTGAAGCTGATCTCGACTGTCGCCCATCGGACCCTGAAGAGCGAGCTCAGGACCAAACAGGTCCTGTCCTCGTGGTCTTCTGTCATCCAGTATTGCCATGCCGCCATGGCGCATGAGACACGCGAACAGTTCCGCATCCTCTTCCTCGACAAGCGCAATGTGCTGATCGCCGATGAGGTGCAGGGCCGCGGTACGGTCGACCATACGCCGGTCTATCCGCGCGAGGTGGTCAAACGCGCGCTCGAGCTTTCGGCAACGGCGATGATCCTCGTGCACAATCATCCCTCCGGCGACCCGACGCCATCGCGCGCCGACATCGACATGACGAAGGTGATCATCGATGCCGCCAAGGCGCTCGATATCACCGTCCACGACCACGTCATCATCGGCAAGGATGGGCATGTCAGCTTGAAGGGGCTGAAGCTGATCTGAACAAACACCGCGGCTGATCGTCGACGAGATGCAGAGCCCCGGCGCGTCGACCATGCCCCGGTCCATGCCGCGAAAAGACTGAGGCGAGAAGACGGGGGAATGCCGGAGTTGACAGCAGTCGGTGGTGCGGGATTGTATGCAGTTCTGCACCACCACAGCCTGGACAATGCCCGCCCGAAATACCGAGAAGATGAAGCTCCATGACGATCCGCAGCGGTAACACCGATCGATCGACCCGGCTCTGCCGCGACGTGCTCTGCCTCGACGACTTTGAGACAAAGGCGCGGCAACATCTGCCAAAGCCGCTGTTCGGTTATATCGCAGGCGCAACCGAGACCAATGCGTCGCTGCGGCATAATGCAGAAGCTTTCCAGGCCTATGCCTTCCGGCCTCGTGTCCTTCGGGACGTCTCGAAACGCAGCACCGAGACGAGCCTCTTCGGCAAGACCCATGCCGCACCATTCGGCATCGCGCCGATGGGTATCAGCGCGCTGATGGCCTATCGAGGTGACATCGTGCTCGCGCAAGGAGCGGATCAATCGGGAATCCCGATGATCATAAGCGGTTCATCGCTTATCCCTTTGGAAGAGATCGCTGCGGTTTCGCCGCAAGCATGGTTTCAGGCCTATCTCCCCGGCGAACCCGACCGTATCGACGCTCTCATCGATCGCGTCGGCGCGGCCGGCTTGCGCACGCTTCTGTTGACCGTGGACACAGCCACGCTGCCAAATCGTGAAAACAATGTAAGGGCCGGATTTTCGACGCCTTTGCGTCCGGGACTCCGCCTAGCATGGCAGGGCATCTCGCACTCGCGCTGGACCACCGGCACATTCCTGCGCACGATCGTCCGGCACGGCATTCCGCATTTTGAAAATTCCTATGCCACAAGAGGCGCGCCGATCATCTCCTCGAATGTCGCGCGCGATTTCGGCAGGCGCGACCATCTCAACTGGAGCCATCTGGAGCGGATACGCAACAGATGGTCCGGCAAACTCGTGGTCAAGGGGATCATGCATCCTGACGACGCGGCCCGGGCTGTCGACACCGGGGTGGATGGAGTGATCGTCTCCAACCATGGCGGCCGCCAGCTTGACGGCACCGCATCTCCCCTTCAGGCCCTTCCGGAAATTGCGTCCCGTGTTGGAGACAGCGTTGCCGTCATGGTCGATGGCGGTTTCAGGCGTGGAACGGACATCATGAAGGCCCTCGCACTCGGGGCCTGTTTCGTGTTCGTGGGCAGGCCGTTCCTTTATGCCGCAGCCGTCGCGGGCCTACCGGGCGTGCTTAAGGCGGCCGATATCCTGAAGACGGAACTGCATAGCAATATGGCATTGCTCGGCGTCACCAAGGTCGGCGATATTTCCGCGGACTACATCACCCGCGCATGAAAAACCGTCGAGCCACAGAGCATGGCAAGCGCGCCCTGCCGGCGTTCGTCGGCTACGACCCATGGCGTAAAGCTGTTTCCCGAAGGGCTCACTTGCCCGAAAAAGCACCCGTCAGGACCAATCAGGTGGCCGTAAAACAATCTGTAACATTGACCGGCTAACGATGGACGGGCGACATTTTGCGTCGCAATATGATTCCTTTCCAATCCGGGGCTTGATGATGCTTCAGTACGATCTCGTTGTGGTGGGCAGCGGTCCCGCAGGGCGCCGCGGCGCGATCCAGGCGGCAAAACTCGGCAAGAAAGTGCTTGTCATCGAGCAGGGCAAACGCGTCGGCGGCGTGTCCGTGCATACCGGCACCATCCCTTCCAAAACGCTGCGCGAGACTGCGCTTAATCTTTCCGGCTGGCGCGAACGCGGCTTCTACGGCCGGTCTTACCGCGTCAAGGAAGAGATCAGTGCAGATGACCTGCGCCGTCGCCTGCTGATTACGCTCAACCACGAGGTCGAGGTGCTGGAACACCAGTTCGCCCGCAACCGCGTGCAGCATATTCGCGGCAAGGCGAGCTTCATCAATGCGTCGACGCTGCAGGTGATCAAGGATGACGGCGAGACCACCCAGGTCACCGCCGCCAGCGTGCTGCTCGCCGTCGGCACAAAACCGTTCCGCCCCGATTACATGCCCTTCGACGGCAAGACCGTTCTCGACAGCGACGAACTGCTCGACATCCAGGACCTGCCGCGATCGATGGTGGTCATCGGCGCCGGCGTCATCGGCATCGAATATGCGACGATCTTCAGCGCGCTCGACACCGCCGTCACCGTCATCGACCCGAAGGCGACAATGCTCGACTTCATCGACAAGGAAATCATCGAGGATTTTACCTACCAGCTGCGCGACCGGAACATGAAGCTGCTGCTCGGCCAGAAGGCCGACAAGGTGGAGAGGCTCGAAAACGGCAAGGTCGAACTGACGCTCGACAGCGGCCGACGCCTGACGACCGACATGGTGCTTTTCGCCGCCGGCCGCATGGGGGCGACTGATGCGCTGAACCTTCAGGCCATCGGCCTCGAAGCCGACAGCCGCGGCCGCCTCAAAGTCAATCCGGAAACCTTCCAGACATCGGTCGCCAACATCTATGCCGCCGGCGACGTCGTCGGCTTTCCGAGCCTTGCCTCGACCTCGATGGAACAGGGCCGCATCGCCGCCCGCGTCGCGGTCGGCGCAGTCGCCAAGGAGCCGCCGAAATATTTCCCCTACGGCATCTATGCCGTGCCGGAGATTTCGACCTGCGGCCTGACCGAAGAAGAGATGAAGGAGCGCGGTATTCCCTATGAATGCGGCATCGCCCGCTTCCGCGAGACGTCGCGCGGTCATATCATGGGCCTCGACACCGGGCTTTTGAAGCTGATCTTCTCGCTGAAGACCCGCCGCCTGCTCGGCGTGCATATCGTCGGCGAAGGCGCCACCGAGCTGGTGCATATCGGCCAGGCGGTGCTCAATCTCAAAGGCACCGTCGAATATTTCGTCGAGAACACCTTCAACTATCCGACGCTCGCCGAAGCCTACAAGATCGCCGGCCTAGATGCCTGGAACCGGATGGGCGACATCAAGTCGGAACTCTAAAGTCCGTCGCGTCGTCGAGGGAACTGCCGTCTCAGTCCGGCCGCCAAATGGAGCCGAATGACATTGCGCATCATCTCGCTGAACGCATGGGGCGGCAGGCTTCATGAGGCGCTGATTGAATATGTGACGGCGGCCGATCCCGACGTGCTGTGCCTGCAGGAGGTTTTGCGCGCACCCGGCGTCGGCACAGGCTGGTCGGTCTATCGGGATGGCGATGTCGAGCTGCCGCAGCGCTTCAATCTCTTTACCGAGATCAGCACCGCCCTGCCCGGCCACGATGGCTTCTTCTGCCCGACATCGAGAGGCGAGCTCTTCGACGGCGATACCGCCATTGCCGCCGAATTCGGGCTGGCGACCTTTGTGCGCAAAACGCATTCCGTCATCGCCCAAGGGCTGGGCTTCGTGCATGGCCGTTTTTCCGCTGATGGCTGGGGCGAACATCCGCGGCCGCGAACGCCCATTGCATCCGTCTCTTCAGCCATGAGCACGCTTCTACCGTGAGCATCGCCCACATGCATGGCCTGCGCGATCCCGCAGGCAAGGGCGACACGGTGGCGCGCGAAGAGCAGGCCATGGCGCTGGTCAGGCTTATCGAGGGCGTCTGGCCAGGCGACGAAAATCTCGTCGTCTGCGGCGATTTCAACGTGCTGCCTGATAGCGCAACCTTTGCGATTCTCGCCAGACTCGGGCTTTCCGACCTCGTCACCGGAAGCGGCCTTGTAGACACGCGAACCTCCTACTATCTGAAGCAGGGCCGCTTTGCCGACTACATGCTGGTGACGCCAGGGGTGAAGGTTGCCAAATTCGAGGTGGTCGAGGCGCCCGAAGTCTCCGACCATCGCGCATTGCTGCTCGATATCGGGTAGTATATTGAGGAATAATACACTTCGCGAAGCGTTTGCGCGCCGTGCCGCATTTTTACGCCTTAGTTTGACCTCCTAAATCGCATTGATACGCCGTGCTTGTATGTGTCTTCAACGCCATTTTGCCTTCGGGCAAAGCTTCTAAAGAAAGATAGATACTCTTGTCCCATGTCTTGGAAGCCGCGCGCAGACGTTTTCAGCTGATCCTGATCAAGCCGTCGCATTATGACGACGACGGCTACGTCATCCGCTGGTGGCGGGCGATGATCCCCTCCAATTCGCTGGCGGCGCTCTACGGCATTGCCGCCGAATGTGCCGAGCGCAAGGTGCTCGGCGACGATACGGCCATCGACATCACTGTGATCGACGAGACCAATACACGGATCGATATCGCCGGACTGCTGGCGCAGTTCAAGCGTCACGACAATTTCGGCATGATCGCGCTCGTCGGCGTCCAGACCAACCAATATCCGCGCGCCCTCGATATCGCCCGTCCCTTCCGCGATGCCGGCCTGCCGGTTTCGATCGGCGGCTTCCATGTTTCCGGCTGCTTGTCGATGCTGGATGGCAAGGCTGTCGGGCTCGACGCCTGCCGCGACATGGGCATCTCGATGTTTGCCGGCGAAGCCGAGGGCCGGCTCGACATGGTGCTGCGCGATGCCGCCGCCGGCGAGCTGAAGCCGCTCTATAATTTCATGAACGACCTTCCCGGCATCGGCGGCACACCGGTTCCCTTCCTGCCGAAGGACAATATCCAGCGCACGCTCGGGCTCAGCACCAGTTTCGATGCCGGACGTGGCTGTCCCTATCAGTGCTCGTTCTGCACCATCATCAACGTACAGGGACGCAAGTCGCGCTTCCGCTCGGCCGACGACGTCGAAAAGCTGGTGCGGATGAACTGGGCGCAGGGCATCCACAAATTCTTCATCACCGACGACAATTTCGCCCGCAACAAGGATTGGGAAGCGATCTTCGACCGGTTGATCGAACTCAAGGAACGAGACGGCATTCCGCTCGGCCTGATGATCCAGGTCGACACGCTCTGCCACAAGATCCCCAATTTCATTGAGAAATCCAGGCGCGCCGGCGTCACTCGCGTCTTCATCGGCCTCGAAAACGTCAATCCTGACAATCTGACCGCCGCCAAGAAGAACCAGAACAAGATCACCGAATACCGCAAGATGCTGCTCGCCTGGAAGGCACAGGGCATCATGACGCTCGCCGGCTATATCCTGGGCTTCCCCGCCGACACGCCGGAATCGATCCGCCGCGACATCACGATCATCCAGGAAGAGTTGCCGCTCGACGTCATCGAATTCTTTATCCTCACGCCGCTGCCCGGCTCTGAGGACCATCAAGTCCTGTGGAAGAAGGGCATCGAGATGGATGCCGATCTCAATATCTACGATGTCGAGCACGTCTGCACCGCGCATCCGAAGATGAGCAAGCAGGAATGGGAAGACATCTACCACGAGGCCTGGTCGCTCTATTATTCGCCTGATCATATGAAGACCTTGCTTCGCCGCGCCGTGGCGACCGGCGTACCGCTCGCAAGGCTCGTCAAGGTTCTCGTCTCCTTCGCGACCACCGTGCCGCTGGAAAACGTGCATCCGCTACAAAGTGGCCTGCTGCGCCTGAAGACGCCGGGCGAGCGGCGCCCTGACCTGCCGCGCGAGAATCCGCTCGTCTTCTGGCCGCGCTTTGCCTGGGAAACCTTCCGCAAACATGCTTCGCTCGCCGGCACGATCATTGGCCTGACGATTTCGGCGTTCTTGATTTCAAGGGACGCGAAGTCGAAGACCTACATGGATCAGGCTCTGACGCCGGTCGCCGACGACGAAGAGGAAACGCTCCACCTCTTCACACAGACCGCCGGCGGCGCCGCAGCCGTGAGCCATGTCAGGAAAGTGGCGCAACTGACAGCGCATTGAGCGGTAATTCTTGAACGGCGGCTGAGCCCGAAAACATGGGCAGCATCAAACTCTAAGCCAATGCATGTCGCTAAAGCGCGCCGCATGAATCAAGTTTGACAACGCGCTTTGAAGGCTCCAACTTTGTTGGCCGTTTAAGCGACTTGGATCATCTTGGTCGTCTCGGCCACTTGCAGCGTGTCTACGAATTCGACGATCTTGACCGGTTTCCCATCTCGGAAATGGATCTTGTCGACGAATTCCGTATGAAAGCTCACGCCCGATGGGATGTGCCTGACCTCGCCTTCGCGGTGGGCAAAGACCATATGCTCATCCGCGTCCACATAGATGCCGGCTGTCCTGATATTCGATAGATCCCATACAGTGATAAGCTGCGTTATCGCTTGGCGAAAATCATGCCCGCTTGATTCAGTCGAAAAAGGCGCCAGCGGGGTATTGCCGACCATGCGAAAGGTGCAATTCTCGCCGATCAGCGCCAGCGTAGCTTCGACATCGCCACGGTCACGCACAGCATAGATTTCCTCGACGAGCTTCTTCATGTCGTGCTTTGCGGTCATTTTCAGGTCCCTCCACCATCAGCGAAATCTGCATCTAATTATACTTCAATGCAACTCTTTGTTGTTCCTGATGAATAAACACAATGGAGTAGGCGTTCCAGAATGAACTGACCTGGACAATAGAAAAAGGCCCCGCACGATGGCGAGGCCCTTCCAAACTTCTGAACTGAAAAGCGATTATTCGGCGCTTTCGTCAGCCGCCTTCTTCTTCGGAGCAGCCTTCTTCTTCGGTGCGGCTTCTTCGCCTTCACCGGCGTCAGCTGCTTCGGCCTTGGCGGCAGCCTTCTTCTTCGGTGCTGCCTTCTTGGTTTCGGCCTTCGCTTCGCCTTCTTCCTCGGCGAGCAGCTCTTCCTTGGTCACCTTCTTGTCGGTGACGTCGATTTCGGTCAGCAGGTGATCGATGACCTTCTCTTCGAAGATCGGTGCGCGGATCGAAGCGGCGGCACCTGGCTGGCTGCGGAAGAATTCGAGGATCTGCTTTTCCTGGCCCGGATACTGGCGCAGCTGATCGTAGATGGCGCGCTGCATCTCGTCTTCGCTGACCTCGACGCCGGCCTTTTCGCCGATTTCGGAGAGAACGAGACCGAGGCGAACGCGGCGCTCGGCGAGCGTCTTGTATTCCTCGCGAGCCTTCTCCTCGGTCGTGTCTTCGTCCTCGAAGGTCTTGCCGGACTGGGCGAGGTCGTTGTTCACCTGGCTCCAGATGCCGTTATATTCGGCGTCGACGAGCGAGTTCGGGGTCTCGAACTTGTACATCTCGTCGAGCTGGTCGAGGATCTGACGCTTCAGCTTCTGGCGGGTCAGCGAGCCGTACTGCGATTCGATCTGGCCACGGACGATCTCCTTCAGGCGGTCGGCGGATTCGATGCCGAGCTTGGAAGCGAGTTCATCGTTGATCTCGACAGCGGCGGGTGCGGCGACTTCCTTGACTGACACGTCAAAGGTCGCTTCCTTGCCGGCGAGGTTCTTGGCCGGATAGTCGGCTGGGAAAGTGACGGTGATGGTCTTCTCGGCGCCGGCCTTGACGCCGACAAGCTGGTCTTCGAAGCCCGGAATGAAGCGGCCGGAGCCGAGCACCAGTTCGGCGCCCTGGTCGGTGCCGCCTTCGAAGGCTTCGCCGTCGACCTTGCCGACGTAATCCATGGTGATGCGGTCGCCATTCGCGGCCTTGCCGGTCTTGGTCTCATAGGCGCGGGCGCTTTCGGCGACCTTCAGGACCTGCTCATTCACTTCGTCGTCCGAGATGTCGATGACTTCGCGCGTGACCTTGATGCCCTTGACCGACTTCAGTTCGATGGGCGGCAGAACTTCATAGGAGAGCGTGAATTCGAAATCCTGCTCGGCGGCGAGGATCTTGTCGGCTTCGTCCTTGTCTTCCGTCATGGCGATTTCGGGCTGCGTGGCCGACTTCTCGCCGCGGCTGGACAGGATGGCGGCCGGCTGCTCGCGGACGATCTCGTTGACGAGGTCGGCCATGATCGACTTGCCGTAGACCTTCTTCAGGTGAGCGGCAGGTACCTTGCCCGGACGGAAGCCGTTGATGCGAACCTTGTCCTTCACATCGGCAAGACGCTCATTCATCTTGTCTTGCATGTCCTTGGCCGGGATAACGACCTTGATTTCGCGCTTCAGCCCTTCAGCGAGCGTTTCGATAACCTGCATGTCTTCCTACCTTCATTTCGTGGCGGCCGTGCCCAGACGCCGTTCGTTTCGATGAGCACGACGCCGGCGATCCTGCCGCGCGTGGCTTTTCCCAATTCCATATCATTCCGCCCAAAGCGGAATGGCACTCGCGGGCTATTCGGGACAACTCTCAATTGTTCTGGAACAACCGATTCTTAGTCTCCCGCCTGCAAACAGCTTGGTGCGGGTAGAGAGACTTGAACTCCCACGCCTTGCGGCACCAGAACCTAAATCTGGCGTGTCTACCAATTTCACCATACCCGCGTTCACAAAACCGCATGCCTATGCCTGCGCATGAGGCCTTCCGGAGCGCGGCGTCTCTATATCACCCGATTTGGTCGAGGCAAAGGAAAAATGAACGGTAAATGACAGGGGATTTGCGGCCCAGGAGCCGCCCTGCCCCGAAGTGCGACGCGATCAGTAAAGCGGCTCGTCGTAAACCGGCTTGCCGTCAACGAGCAGGCTGCGGATCTGTGCGCTTCCATCAGGCGAGACACGAACTGCGATGGCGACGTTGCCGTCATTGCGGGCCGCCTCGATCGGCTTGCCCTCGCCTTCGGGAACATAGTAGCGCTCCATGCCGTATTCGACACGCATGCTGTCGCCGGCGGCAAGTCCGCCGCTATAAAATGGCTGGCTGCGCAGGATCACGGTCTCCGGCTGCGGAGGCAGTTCGTGAAAGGACGATTCGGTCACCGTCCAGAAACCGTCCTCCTGCTTCTTCAACCGGACCCATAACACCCGTTCGCCGGCCTCGGCCGGAATGCCGCCGGAAACCGTCTGCACAGGCATCGCAACTCCTTCGTTGCCCCGTGGCGGAATTGGTAGACGCACTTGGTTTAGGTCCAAGCGCTGAGAGGCGTGGGGGTTCGAGTCCCTCACTGGGCACCACCCTTTGCTTTGGAGATAATTTCCTGCCACTCAGGTGGTGGATCATTAGCTCCGATGGTGAGCCACGGGGCCATATAATCGGCAGCTTCTTTCGGCCAACCAGCGGCCTCAAAACACTTCCGCCACACGGCAGCCAATTGTCCCCGAAATAGGGGCGGTATGGGCTTTTCCTCCCTCACTGAGCACCATTCTGAAACGAGGCGTCTATCTTCTCCTCGCTGGTGCCCATTAGCTGTGCTATGCGGGCAGCCAATAGTTTCCCATTAGGGGTCAAGAAGCAGACCACATTGCGGCGATCGCTGGGGTCACGCTCACTCTTGACGAGCTTGAGGCCTTCCGCATCGCGGCGAACGGCCTTTACACCGAGGTCACCTAGAGCTCGGCTTACAGACGGCTGTGGGATGCCTGTTATCTTTCTGATCTCGGAGGATGCTATGCCCTCCTGCGATGCGATCACGAGGAAGACCTCGAAGGTCTGCACCGACATGAGTGACTTCTCGTCTTGGAGCTGGCGCACCTCATTCATGACCGCGCTCATGCGCGAAAACAGTGCCTTAACCGTCTTTGTGTTGTTGCCGGAGCGGATAAGCGTGCCCTTGAACATTGAATGTTCTCCTTTACATTCACCAGTGAATAACACTAGATACAGCTTCGCCGCTGTACCCAGTGCTACCCACCAACCCCCAAGGGTTGATGCTAGCGTCTTCAATTGTCAAAGAATCGAGCGGCCAGTCTGCCCCTCACCCGCCGCCTCAGGCCGACTTAAGCGCCCCGATTTGGTGAGAGAAACATATTCACTAGTGGATCTATTGTAAGGTGGCACATTTTAAGTGCGGCCTCCATTTCACATAAGCCGTTGAAAACGAGTCGATATTTTTGTTGAACAAAGACCAGAAAATGCTTTGCCGATAGATTTCGAAGCAATCGCGCGATAACTTCGTTGCAAACGGTCGTGAAGGACTACCTATGGATTACTTTTGGAAAGCGTGGGCGATTTTCGGCAGAGGCGAATTCGGCTCCTTCCTTGCTTTACTTGGGTTCGTCTTCGCGTGGTGGCTTGGAAGAAACCAACATCTATTTACCCACTCAACCCGCAGGAAATACAAAAGGAGTGTCGAGAAGCGACTCGAAAGAATATCTGAGATTCATTGGCTCAAGGATAGAAATCTACACACAGTCTGGATCGTACAAGATCACGCAAGGGGTTTATATTTCTTGGTACTCGGCGCGATTTTCTTGATGCTCGCGTTGTGGTTTTTTGACCACGGGGAAACCTCTGCGACGGTAGTGGGGACTATCGCTCTGGTAGTTAGTGCGGGTTCCATGTTCATGTGGGCCCAAAAGTCAGGTAGGGCGTTCGATGATCTCATATCACTTCATTCTCCAATCACAACGATTGAAAAATTATCGAAAGAGATTGGTGAGACAAATAAGGGCTTGCTTCTGACCGATGCCGAAAGGACTAAAGTTATGCGTGAAATTGAACAACTGAAGGCGAGACTTTAACAGCCAAAAGGCATTATCACCCCAGAAGAAACAGACGCATAGTTAATCGCCGATGAGGTGTCGATACCGAACTAGTTCGTAACGAGACTATCAAATGCAGATCAATCATCTGCCACAGGTAGTAATTATTTCAATGGCTTAGCCATCGTGTGTCACGTTGATGTAGCATTGGTGGCAGCCCAAGGGTCGATTGCGTGCCGTCGAGGGGCCACGGGGGGAACTGCCGGTTCCTTATATCTGATCTGGCCTCAGAAATTTTTGCTTCAGAAATTTTCGTCTAGGGCACGTCCCGCGCCCCCGGTACGACTTACCACCGTCCACCGAGGTTGACCGCACCGCTATTGCTGCGGATGCTGGTGTGTAACGTTTCTGTGGCAGCGATCAGAAAGTCCATCAACTGATGAGCGAACTCTTGGAACGACGGCGTGTGAAAACCAAACTCTTCTGCTATATCGTACGCCTCTTTGCGCTGCTCCTTTGTGAGCTGGTGACCGTTCCTAAGTAACTGAATCACCACCTCGTGTATCGTTCCTTCCGATTTAAGGCCGATAGACGTCGCCAAAGCGACGAGCTTTTCGAGAGCAGCCTTCCCTTCTTCTGGCGTGACCCAACCACTGGTGATCGGTGTCCAGAAAGACCAGTCCAGAAATACTAAGGTTCGAGTGTTGCTCATCTGCCATGGGCGCTCGCGGTGGACGATCATCTTGTTCCGATATAGGCGCGGTAACGCGTCGAGCCAGAGAATGCTCTGTTTGTGAGATTGCCAGAGGGTGGCGAACGGTCCTTGGCCGTCATCCTTAGCAATGTGAATGAAGCTGCTTTTCGAGGGGCGCGGCACTCCTAGGATGTGGCCAGCAACTTGCGCCCAAACGTCGAGCAGCATGCCTGTGAAGATAAGCAACGTTTGAAAATCCAGTGCAATCCGATCACTCAAACTCTGCGCTTCAGTGTGCAGTTCGCCATATGTCAATGGAGCGTGTTGTGCCTGCGGGCGAACGAGATCAAGTGTCAGGTCGGCCTTCAAGAGGAGCACGCGAGTGTCATATAATCGCTCCACGATTATCGCGATCTCTCTGCACCGCTGAAGCGCATGCGCATTCTGATTGAAGAGGAGGTATGATCCCCTCAGAGGCCCGAATACCTCTTGTAGAAGCTCGGTAGTAGTTTTGATATTTGTTTCGGCGCGAGACATCTTCTCACTGAAATCGTCCCGACTTTGCAGGTGCTTCAACAAATCCACTAGGCCGTCCTCTACTTCATTCGAAGTACCTTGACACCTGATGATCGAGCGGTAGCGAGATTATTAGGTGGGCGCGCGTCAGTTGCCCGTGGCGAGCTTCAACAGGCCGCAGAGCAGCCCAACGCCCAACACAAGGGCGATCATCCAGCGGTCGCTCTTTCCCCACCATTTCAACATCGGTTTCCCCTATAGGTCTCCTTAGAGATTCTTGGGGGTTATCATGGTGGTGGATCGGGGGTCAATGCACCCTCGTCCTTCATAAAGATCATCTGGAGAGAGGAACTCTTTTCATCAGTCCCTCCTCTCCTCATCCTTTATTCCTTGGTCTTCCCCTCTCGGGGTTCTCCTTAAGTGGGTGGTAATTATAGGTTGGTCTTCAACCGATGTTGCACCACCTCAGGTCGCTGTCTGTGGGTGCCCCGAAGATGTGTTCGGAGAAGCTCCTCAGCTCCTGTTCGAGCAGCGCTGCCTTGTGTTCGTCAGCGGTCTTGTCGGTGTCTCGGGCCATATGCTCGACCCAGTAGGTCACAGCGATAGCCAGGGCATCAAGTCGGTCGTCGTTGATCAGGGCACCCCGATCTCGGGTGACGCGGGTGAGCTGGTAAAAGAGTTGCCGATGGGGCTCAGCCTCGTGGTCACGCTTGATGACCGCAGCGTCGACTATGAGACGATGCTGGTTGAGGAGAGGCTCGAGAACGTCGCAGATGCGGCGCTCCTTCTGGGTCGAGTGCTTGACCTCCTCGATGGTCACCGGATGTACGCGGGTGAACACCGGCTTCAGGAGCTGGGTGAACACGCCGTCGCCGAAGTTGGCTTCGACGATCACGCGGTTGACGTTGTGGGTCTTGCCCAGCACCGCGAGGGACTTGAGCGTTGCCTCGGAGCAGCCTTCCTTGAACCCGCCGGAGGCAACGAGATCACCCGATTTGGTCGAGGCAAAGGAAAAATGAACGGCAAATGACAGGGGATTTGCAGCCCCGGAACCACCCTGCCCCGAAGTGTGACGCGATCAGTAGAGCGGCTCGTCGTAAACCGGCTTGCCATCGACGAGCAGGCTGCGGATCTGTGCGCTTCCATCAGCCGAGACACGCACTGCGATGGCGACGTTGCCGTCATTGCGGGCCTCCTCGATCGGCTTGCCCTCGCCTTCGGGAACGTAGTAGCGCTCGATGCCGTATTCGACACGCATGCTGTCGCCGGCGGCAAGTCCGCCACTATAAAATGGCTGGCTGCGCAGGATCACGGTCTCCGGCTGCGGAGGCAGTTCGCGAAAGGACGATTCGGTCACCGTCCAGAAACCGTCCTCCTGCTTCTTCAACCGGACCCATAACACCCGCTCGCCGGCCTCGGCGGGAATACCGCCGGAAACCGTTTGCACCGGCACCGAGGAAATGTCGTAATTCAAGACGACGTAGTCGCCGCGCAGGAAATCGCGCGGATCGACGGGCGCCGTCTTCAGCAGCACTTCGGCGCCATCGCTGAGGATCGACGCCCGGCTCTGGATGATCGTGCCGAGGATAAGCGTCTGCAGACCGGCGACGATGATGGCCGAAAGCAGATAGCCCTTACCGGATTGCAGTTTTGCCATGAACGAGTTCATGCCCGCTCCCCCTGTGCATTCGCCGAAAAACGCCGTTCGAGACGGATGACCATCCAGGCAACCAGCGCGACCACGAGACCGGAAAAGAGGAAGAGGCTCGACGTGCCGAGGATCGAGCCGACGGTGACGGAGGCGAGATAGAGCATCTCCGCGGCAAAGGTCGCGTAGGCGAGATATCGCACCGCGCCATTATCCCTGCCACGCAGGACGATCGCCAGCACGGAAGCGGCAAGCGTCACCACTCCGAGCACCACCAGCCCCCAGCCATCCTCGATCTCGATATGCAGCAGCAGGAAGCCGATTACGGCGACGAGGAAGCTGTAGAAGGCAGGAGCCGCACCGGCGCTTCTGACCAAGGAGGCAATAGGCCGAAGCGGCAACGCCGTCAGGACGAAGGCCGCCATGCCGCCGATTGCAAACGCAAGCGCCACGGCGATCTCCTCATAAAGAGTATAGAGCCAGGCGAGCCAACCGATCAGCAGCAGGTAGGCCAGATGGCGGGCTCGCTCAGCGCCGGTATACCGCACCAGCCCGATGACGATCACCGCCATGGCGGGCGCCATCCAGGGGTTGAAACCTATCCAATGCGTGTCGTTGTTTTGAAGATAGACGGCGAAGGACGCCCAGGAGAGGAAGCCGGCGACGACGGTCACGGCGCCCGAACGGAACAGGATCGCCGAGACCGTCGCAATCGCGAACCACAGATACATCACCGTCTGCTCGTCCCCGGAGAGGTGATACATCTGCCCGACCAGCGAGATGGCGCCGCCGAAACTCATCGCGCCGATGACCAGCAACCCGCCTGCGGCCGCTGTCGCACCGCGGGCAAGCATCCGGGCGGCGGCGATATGCACGAACCAGATCAGGGCAAGGATGCCGCCCACGCGCACCAGGCGCGGGATGGCCTCCCAGTTGGAGGCGACGACCAGCAGGATGGCAGCTGCAAGCAGCACCGCTGCCAGCGCCATCAGCACCCTGCCGAGGCTGAAGCTTGCCGGGCGGCTGTCATATTCGGCGAGAAGCGCACCTGCCGTTTCCTGCCCGAGCAGGCCCTTGCCCACCCAGAGCGAGAGATCCCGCTCCAATCTGCCGCGATACATGCTCAACCCCTCGATTTCCGCAACGTCGACTGCGGCGCTGCAGCTCACGCCGTTATAGACGCAGCACGGGTGTTCGCAAACGCTCTTGCGACAAATATACAAGTTCCTCATTGGTCTAAATAGTATCGAGTGTTAACCGGCCGCTAACGTCAGAAGCACTAATATAAGCCTATGGACGGAGAGGTATGCGATCTCTGCATATCCCTCATGAAATTATTGCACTGCACAATACTCATTAGTCATACTATTGATCAACACATCGAAGCACGGGGATGGCGCCCCGGCCCGGCATTAGCCGGAGGCCTGCGGATGCTTTGTCCGTGACGAGATTCGTAGCCGCGCACTCCTCCTCCCAGCGCGCTGCGATAGACTGGCAACACTCCTCCTCCCAGTTGTCAGTCACCATAACGCGCCCGCCGGATCCTCCCCCGGCGGGCTTTTTTGTTTAGTCAAAGCTTCATTAAAACCTTGGCGGCGAGAGGATTTTCGTCCCATGGCGCCGTCATGCCATATTGTCGTCACGCCGACCCACCAACCCCGCGAAGGGGTGGGCGACTTCCAATGCGAAACGGAACGCCTCTTTGCAGCGGAAGCACGGGCGGAATCACCGGAGGAAGCAGCGTTTTCTGTTATGGCACCCCATTCGCCTCTCCCAATCGAACTGCTTTCTCAAAAGTCATTCTGCCTATTCGTTGACCAAAAAATGGTAAGTCTGCGTCAAATACCCTTTGAGCATTGCATAGCTCGCATAGGTGATCTGAAAACTTGTCTGTTTTAGTCTTTCGCGTTGCAACATATATTCGGGTCATCAAATAGAGGTCAGCGCCGATCGGTGGCTGCTGGCGGATGAAACCCTCGGAAAGGGGCTTAACATGAACTTCTCTCGCTCTTTCAATAACTGGCGCAAGTATCGTCAGACCGTCACGGAACTCGGCCGCATGACCAACCGCGAATTGCACGATCTCGGCATCGACCGTTCGGACATCCATCGCGTTGCCCGTGAGGCTTCTCACCGCTAATTCCAGGCGATCACTGCTCCTCCCAAGCACGATTGTTCTCGATCGAAACGCCCGCTGTACCCACAGCGGGCGTTTTCTTTTGTCTGCACGTGGTGGCCGCGGCGGTTGCAGGTTTTTCCCACTCGTTAGCCCGCTCAAAAAATATCCTCTGCTTAATTGAAGAGCATCATAGTGCACAATTGCATGGCAGACGCCTTTTATTTGCACTGCACAATCGGACGGTTCTCGCCTATATAAACATCAACCGCAGAGAGACAGGCGATCCCGCCGTCCCGCGGACATAGGAAGAAGACAATGAACCCGATCCGCATTGCAAGAAGCTGGCTCAGCTACCGTCGTACGCTCAATGAACTCGGCGGCCTTTCGAACCAGACCCTGTCCGATATCGGCGTTAGCCGCTACGACATCCGGAATATCGCATCCCGCTCGTTCCGTTAATAGCGAGTACGATGCTTCCAAGACGGCGCCCAAGGGCGCCGTTTTTGATTCCAGGGTGTTGGATCGCACCTGCCGACATGATATCAGCCCGGAATGAACACGATTTCCTCCTATTCCCCCATCCACGTCGTCGGCGGCGGGCTTGCCGGTTCGGAAGCCGCCTGGCAGATCGCCAGTTCCGGCGTTCCGGTCATCCTGCATGAAATGCGCGGGGTGCGCGGCACGGATGCGCACAAGACCGACGGTCTTGCCGAACTCGTCTGCTCCAACTCCTTCCGGTCCGACGATGCGACCAGCAATGCCGTCGGCGTCATCCATGCTGAGATGCGCATGGCGGGCTCGCTGATCATGGCCGCTGCCGACCGGTGCCAGGTACCGGCCGGTGGTGCGCTGGCCGTCGATCGCGATGGCTTCTCCGAGGCGGTGACCAAAGCGGTCCATGACCATCCGCTCATCACCGTCGTGCGTGAAGAGGTCACCGGCCTGCCGCCAAAGGATTGGGATCTTGCCATCGTCGCCACCGGACCGTTGACGGCGCCGTCGCTCGCGAGCGCCATCCAGACGGAAACCGGCGAGGATTCGCTCGCCTTCTTCGACGCTATCGCGCCGATCGTCTATCGCGAGAGCATCGACATGGATATCTGCTGGTATCAGTCGCGCTACGACAAGGTCGGCCCCGGCGGGACCGGCAAGGATTACATCAACTGCCCGATGGACGAGGCGCAGTACAATGCCTTCGTCGACGCGCTGATATCCGGCGACACGGTCGGTTTCAAGGAATGGGAGGGCACGCCTTATTTCGACGGTTGCCTGCCGATCGAGGTGATGGCCGAACGCGGCCGCGAGACGCTGCGCCACGGACCGATGAAGCCGATGGGGCTGACGAACGCGCATAATCCGACGGTCAAGGCCTATGCCGTCGTGCAACTGCGGCAGGACAATGCGCTCGGCACGCTCTACAATATGGTCGGCTTCCAGACGAAGCTGAAATATGGCGCGCAGGCGGATATCTTCCGGATGATCCCGGGTCTGGAAAATGCGGAATTTGCCCGTCTCGGCGGTCTGCACCGCAACACCTATATCAACTCCCCCACCCTGCTCGATCCGTCGCTGACGCTGAAATCGCGGCCCGGTCTGCGCTTTGCCGGCCAGATCACCGGCTGTGAGGGTTATGTGGAAAGCGCCAGCGTCGGGCTGATGGCCGGGCGTTTCGCCGCCGCCGAACGCAAGGGCGAGGCGATCTCGCTACCGCCGGCGACGACGGCGCTCGGCTCGCTGCTCGGTCATATCACCGGTGGGCACCTCGTCACCGACGAGGAGCCGGGCAAACGATCGTTCCAGCCGATGAACATCAATTTCGGGCTGTTTCCGGAGCTCCAGCCGGGTTCGATCGTCAAGCCCGAAGGCGTCAAGCGCTTTCGTGGCAAAGACAAGACGATCATGAAGCGGCAGCTGATCGCACGCCGCGCGCTTGCCGACTGCGCGGCCTGGCTCGGTCAAGAATCGACGCTTGCCGAAAGCGCCTGATCGGCGCTTTCAAGCACGTCGCGCTCGAAGACTTTGCTTTTATGCATGTCACCATCCCAAAACCCATGCACACTTTTGGGCGACATGTATTATTGCTTGTTCGCCGCCGAAATATTGTCGGCCGGCAGGTCCTTATCCGGCTCGGCGATATAATTGCCGAGCAGCCAGAGCGAAACCTCCGAAGCCTCCTTGGCGGAAGCGAATTCGAAATCGCCGTTGTGATGGGGTGCATCGAGGAAGTCGATCACCAGTCCCCTGCCCGTTTCCGAGCCCACGACGCGCACCCGGCCCGGCTCGATCAGGTGGCAGGAGAAATGGCGCGACATGTTGCGCATGAAGCCGGCCTTGTTGTCGTGCAGGCGCACAAAGACGGCCTGGCCGCTTTCCGTCGCCTGCAGCTGACGGATCGCCTCGTTCGGAAAGGCACGGCCGAACTCGATGATGGCGAGGCCCGTGTCATGCAGGCCATCTTCCTTGTTCTGCGCGGCCATGCGCGTTGCCACGAAAGCAAAGAAAATGACGATGGCGAAAAGGACGCACCAGACGATAATGCCCACGCCGAGTCTCCGTTCAAAGGTAGCGGTCGAAGCCTTGTAACGCGCGAGACTTGCGCGAATTTGACCGATATCAGATTTTTCGGCGTGCTGCAGCCAGCCCCATCCGCAGCTGGCGGCGCCACTGCGGCGGCTGCAGCGGCCGGTCGAACAGCAAGGCGCCGCGTTTCTGCGCCTTGACGAGCACCGGTTCGGCAAGCGTCGCCGGCAGGAAGGCTGGAAAGACGGCAGGCGCAATCGACCCCGCCGCCCTCGCCTTTGCCAGATGTTCGCGACCGAGGCCGGCGAAGGCCTCGATGGCGGCAGAGATGCGCGGCCGGTCTTCGCCGGCGACGAAGGCATCGCGGTCGAGACCGGTGGCCGAAAGGATCTGCAGCGGAATATAGATCTGGCCGCGGCGGCGATGCAGCGGCATCAGCAGCAACAGCCCGGCGACCGCCTGGGCGACGCCGGCATGGCCGGCGGCGTCGGCCGAGCGTGCGGCCTCCTCCGGCGAAAGCACCAGGCTTGCGAGCTGAATCAGCGCCGATGCCGTTTCGCCGGCATAGCCTTCAAGCGAAAGACGTGTCTCCATCGGATCGTCATAGAGATCGAAGGTACGGGCCTCGATCATGTCGATCAGCGTCTTGCGCGGCAGGCGGTGCGTTTCGATCGCGGTGAGAAGGGCTGCGGCGACGGGATTGGCCGCCGTCGAGCCGTGTGCGCTGCCTTCCAGGAGATCGTGCCAATATTGCAGCCGCACCTCACCGGGCAAGGGCTCGTGAACGAGATCGCGGATGCGGGCAAGCTCGGCGTTGAAGGCGTAAAGAGCTGCAAGCGCGCCGCGCTTTTCCTCCGGCGACAGTAGACAGGCGAGATAGCGGTCGCGATCGCTGTCACGCAGCATCGCCAGGCAGATGTCCTGGTTGGTCGCAATATGCGCTTCAGTCATCGTCAGACCGCAATCAACGCCGCGGCGACCGCACGTTGCTCGGCGAGCATGATATTGAAGGTGCGCACTGCAGCCCCGGTGCTCATCGGATCGGAGGAGATGCCGCGCGACTTCAGCGCCAGCCTCAATTCTTCGGGCAGACGGCGAAGCTCGGTTCCGGTACCGACGAGCAGAACCTCGATATCGGCGGCCTCATCCAGCACCCGGCGAAAATTTTCAGGCGAGAGCGGTTTCGACATGTCCATGTCCCAGCCATGAATGCCGGAGGGCAAGCAAAGGATCGAGCCGCGATGCGACATGTCGGCAAAACGAAAGCCGCCATTGCCGTATGCATCGATCGGAGCGCGCCCAGGGAAATGCGCGGCGCGGATTTCTATGCCTTTTGCCATGTTTTCAAACCACCGTGCCGGATTTTACACCAGCATCCGTCTTGTTGCTCTCTTCCCCGTCGGGAGCCTCCGGCCGCAGCCGGAAGACGATCAAGACAGGAGCGGCGATATAGATCGAAGAGAAGGTGCCGAGAGCGACGCCGAAGAGCATCGCAAAGGTGAAGGAACGGATGACTTCACCGCCGAAGAGAAAGAGCGCCAGCAAGGCGATCAGCGTCGTCGCCGCGGTCAGAACGGTGCGCGACAGCGTCTGATTGATCGAAGCATCGATCAGGATCGGCAGCGGCATCTTCTTGTATCGCTTCAGATTCTCGCGCATTCGGTCGTAGACCACGACCGTATCGTTCAGGGAATAACCGACGATGGTCAGCACGGCGGCGACGCTCGTCAGGTTGAACTCGATGCCGGTGAGGACGAAGAGACCGAGCATGATGATGACGTCGTGCAGCGTGGCGACGATGGCGCCGACCGCGAATTGCCATTCGAAGCGGATCCAGATGTAGATCAGGATCGCCGCAAGTGCTGCAAGCACGCCAAGCGTCGCCATCATCGTCAATTCGCCCGAGATGGCGGGACCGACGATCTCGACGCGGCGAAAATCATAATCTTCCTGGAGCTCGCCGCGCACCAGCGTCGCCGCCGACTGCTCGGCATTTTCGCCGCCGCCCTGGGAAGCGATGCGGATCCGCGCGTTCGCCGGCCCGCCCGTGCGCTCGACGCTGATCTCACCGAGATTGAGATCATTGAGGCGCGCGTTGAGATCGGCGATGTCGGCATTGCCCTGCTTTGCCGTGACCTCGATGAGCGAGCCGCCGGTGAAATCAATGCCGAGATGCAGGCCGACGGTGGCAAAGGCGGCCATGGCGATCAGCGAGATGACCGCCGACGCCGTAAAGACATAACGGCGGATCCCCATGAAGCGGATATTGGCGTGTTCGAAAAGATGGGTCAGCACGCTCTTCGGCAGATGCCGGGGATGGCGCCTTCTCAACCAGACGGCAACAATCGAGCGCGTCAGCGTGAATGCCATGAAAACGGTCGTCAGGATGCCGATCGCCAGCGTTACCGCGAAACCGCGGATGGATTCGCTGCCGAGGAAGAAGAGGATGATGGCAGCAATGAAGATTGTCACATTGGCATCGACGATCGTTGCGAATGCGCGCGAGAAACCACGACCGGCGGCCTCCGCAAAGGAATGGGTGGTTTTTTCCTCTTCGCGGATCCGCTCATAGATCAGAACATTCGAGTCGACCGCCATGCCGACGATCAACACGATGCCGGCAATCCCCGGCAAGGTGAGCGTCGCGCCGGCAAGGCTGAGCACCGCGACGATGAGGATCAGGTTGAGGAAGAGCGAGGCGACGGCGATGAGGCCGAGGATGCGATAGAGCGCGATCATCAATGCCGCGACCAATACGACGGCGACGAGGCCGGCAACGAGACCGTTGAAGATGGAATCGGCGCCGAATCTCGGGCTGATGCTGCGTTCCTCAACGCTGGTCAGCGTCGCCGGCAAGGCGCCGGCGCGCAGCATGATCGCAAGGTCGCGGACGCCATCCTCGGAGAAGTTTGCCGAAATCCGGCCCTCGCCGCCGGTGATCGCCGCATCGATGACCGGTGACGACATCACCTGGTCGTCAAAGACGATGGCAAGGTGCTTGCCGATATTCTGCCCGGTCACTTGGGCCAGCCGCTGCGTGCCTTCGGCATCGAGACGATAGGCGATCGAGGTATCCTGCGTCTGTGGATCGACGACAGGCTCGATATCGACCATGTTGCTGCCGGTGATGAAAGCCGTGCGGTCGACGAGATACGGTACCGGCGGATCGTCAAGCGAATAGAGCACCTGCGATGTCGCCGGCCAGCGGCCGTTCAGCGCCTCCTGTCCCGACATGCTTTCGTCGATCAGGTGAAAGGAAAGCTTGGCCGGCTGGTTGAGGATGTTCTTCAGCCGCTCCGCATCGATCGATCCCAGCACCTGCACGACGATGCGGTCGGCGCCATCGGGGCGAACGAGGAAATTATCATTGCCGAATCCGGCGATGCGGCGGCCAACGATATCGAGCGAGCGGGTCCGGGCGGAAGCGACGTCAGCAGTAATGCCGGCGTCGGAAATCTGCAGCGAGAGCTGCCCCTCTTCGCCCTGCTGCAGCGCGACCTCAGGTCCCGAATGACCGCCAGCCGTCGTCAGAGGCTTCAGGAGATCGACCGCCGCCTGTGTCTGGGCCGCATCGGTGATGCGCACGGTAACGGTCTGGTCATTGCCGGTCAGCCCGGTATAGCGGATGCCGGCGCCGCGCAGCGCGTTGCGCACATTCGCGACCACCTCTTCCAGGCGGTCCCTGACGATATCGGAACGCTCGACCTTCAGAACGATATGCGAGCCGCCCTGCAGGTCGAGACCAAGCACTACGCGGTCGTGCCGCAACCAGTCCGGCAGGGAGGATCGCTGCGCCTCAGTCAGCAGATTGGGCGCAGCGATGACGATGGCCGCAAACGCGGCCAGCCAAATCAGAAGTGTTTTCCAGCGGGAAAAATGCAACATTCTCTCGACGATCTTCCGATCCGGCGGTCCTGCCGTTATCGCTTGTTACGCCGCGTCGGCCTTGACCGGTTCACCCTTGACGCGAATTTCGGAGATGCCGCTGCGGACGATGCGCACGCGCACGCCGTCAGCGATCTCGACTTCGACTTCCTTTTCGTCGATCACCTTAGTGACCTTGCCGACGAGGCCGCCACCGGTGACGACCTGGTCGCCGCGACGGATCGCCTTCAGGGTTTCCTCACGCTTTTTTGCCTGTGCGCGCTGCGGACGGATCAGCAGGAAGTACCAGACGACCATCAGCGGCACGAACAGGATGATCATTTCGAAACCGGAGCCGCCGAATCCCGTTGCGGTATCGGTCGCGCTCTGGGCGAATGCCGGGGTGATGAACATGCTAAACTCCTCAGGCTTGGGCGGCGGAACTCCGCCTCTCTTTTCAGGTTGCCGGACTATAGTTACGGCTTCGATGAATGCAACAGAAACAGCCGGAAACCGTACCGATTCCGCTGCCTCATAACCTTTCCGCCACCAAAACGCCATGCTAAAGCGCGTCGCATCGAACTTGATCGATGCGACGCGCTTTAGCTCTTTTGTTTTCAAGCATGTCGTTATCCCGGAACCGCTCCCCGCTTCCGGGCGACATGCATTAGCGGCATCGAAAGATCAAAGCGGATTGCCGCAGTGAGACATCAGGAGGCCACCGATGACCGAGGAAATCAACACAGCCCTACTTGCCGAGCTGAAGCGGCTCGCAGACGCCGTCGAGCGTCTTGCCGGACCGGCACCCGCCCTCAACGACTGGGATGCTGCCGACTGTTTCGTCTGGGCGCCATTGCGCCAGCATCTGCAGCCGGTCAGGAGGCCGAACCGGGTGGCGTTGACGCTCATCCGCGGCGTCGATCACGTGCGCGACATCCTGCACGAGAATACGGTGCGTTTCGCCGAGGGTTATGCCGCCAACAATGTGCTGCTCTGGGGCGCGCGCGGCATGGGCAAATCCTCACTGGTCAAGGCCGTGCACGAGGATGTCAGGCGCGAGAGCAGCGCCTCGCTGAAACTGGTCGAAGTCCACCGCGAGGATATCGCCAGCCTTCCCAATCTGCTCGACCTCCTGAAGGACACGCCGTACCGCGTGATCGTCTTCTGCGACGATCTCTCCTTCGATCACGACGACACCGCCTACAAGTCGCTGAAGGCGGCACTCGACGGCGGCATCGAAGGGCGGCCGGACAATGTGCTCTTCTACGCCACCTCCAACCGGCGCCATCTCCTGCCGCGCCACATGATGGAAAACGAGCAGTCGACGGCGATCAATCCGTCGGAAGCGGTCGAGGAGAAGGTTTCGCTTTCCGACCGCTTCGGCCTCTGGCTCGGCTTCCACAAATGCAGCCAGGAGGATTATCTCGGCATGATCGACGGCTATGCCGATCACTTCAAGCTCGGGCTCGAACGCGACAAGATGCATGCCGAAGCGCTGGAATGGGCAACGACGCGCGGTGCACGCTCCGGCCGCGTCGCCTGGCAGTATATTCAGGATCTGGCCGGGCGCATGCGGGTTCACATCGACCGGGGCTGAAGCGCGTCGCGCCAATCGGAATTCATGCGGCGCGCTTATGCACGTCGTTCTCCCAAAACCGCTACCCACTTTTGGGCCGCATCCGTCAAATGACAAAAGCCCGGCTGGCGGCCGGGCTTTTGCGTTTCCTGGTACGCTATACCTATTCCAGGAAAGTCATCGGGTTGACCGGGGACGCATCCTTGCGCACCTCGAAATGGACCTGCGGCTGCTTGACGTCGCCGCTCATGCCGGAGACGGCGACGGTCTGGCCGCGCTGGATCTTCTGGCCGCGGGCGACGCTCAGCGTATCGGCGTTGCCGTAGACGGTGACGGTACCGTCGTCGTGACGGACGAGAACCGTGTTGCCGAGTTCCTTCAGGCCGTTGCCGGCATAGATGACGACGCCGTTTTCGGCAGCCTTGATCGGCGTGCCCTGCGGTACCGAGATGTCGATGCCGTCATTGCGGTTGCCGTTGACGTTGGCGCCGTACGAAGCAATGACCTGGCCGCGCACCGGCCAGCGATATTTGCCGATGCCGGTCGATTCCGGCGCGGCGGAGCTGACGTCCGACTTCTTCTCGACATCGTCGACGGTCTGCGTGGCGGCCGGCGCCTTATAGGGTGCGGGCTGAACGGAAGCCGTCTGCTGGGCAGCCGCCGGCTGGGTCGGCTTCGGATCGACCTTCTCGGCCGGGATCGAGGCGGTCTTGATATTGTCGGCGGTGCCGTTCGGGATCTTCAGAGCCTGACCGATGCGGAGCGAGCTGGCCGAAAGATTGTTGGCAGCCTTGAGGTCGTCGACATTGCTACCGGTCGCCTTGGCAATCTTTGCCAGGGAATCGCCTTGCTTGACGACATAGGTGCCGGCAGGCGCCTTCGGATCCTTGCCGGCGCCGGCGGGAAGTTTGCCGGTGACATCGCCACTCGCCAGCGTCTTGTCGCGGGCGGAATTGGCGCCCGGAACGACGGCGACGTTCTGCTCAGGCGCCTTCGGCGCCGGCATCTTGCCGGGCTTGGAAAGGTCAGCCGCCTGCGATGCTGCCTTGGCGGCATTGCCGCCGTTAAAGGTCGGGATCAGGATCGCCTGGCCGGGCTGAGCGGCAGATGCCGTCTTCAGAGCATTGACGCGGAGGATTTCCTTTTCCGGTACGCCGAAACGCCTGGAAAGCGTGGCGATGTTTTCACCCGGACGCAGCGTCACCGACGGAGCGTTGGTCGCGGACCAGCCTGAAACCTTCGGCGTCGTGCCTGTCGTCAGCGTATCAGGCGTCACCTTGGGTGCCGCCGGCGCCACCAATCGGGGCCTTTCGGCCTGCGGCGCAGCTGGGAAAGGCTGGGCGAGCGCAACTTCCTTTTCCCGCTGCCGGGACGGAGCAACGGCCGTCGGCGCGGCCAGCTCTGAACGCTGCACTGAGACCGGCGCGGAAGCGAGACGTGCGCTCGAGCTCGACGTGCGGGTCGGATCGTAACCCTGGCGGGCGGGATAAGGCTGGTTCAAAGCGTCATTGCCGCCGCCGTAGCCCGACTGGCTGGCAACGGCCGAACTGCTAAGATCGGCGCGCGGCACAGGATCGCCCTGAGAACCGTTCATATTCCTGCGCGGAATGGAACTTGTGGTGATCTGGTCCTGCCCGGAGGAGGAAAACAAGCCGCCAAACCGTGTCACATCGGAACTGCAGCCCGTTGCGGCACTTGCCAGCAGGCTAATGACCAGAAGATTACCGGCCGACTTCCCGAACTTTGGCGAAAGACTGAAACGCATGACTCGACCCACTGAGAACGCAACCATTTGTGAGTCTATTAAAACGCGTTAGTATTACCACGCAGTTAAGATGCTGGAATCAGTGCGATTTTTTTGAGAAGTTGATAACCATAGCTTACGGGTGAAAAATCGCAGTGTGCCGAGCATGATGCCGAAAAGTCTCGGCGGTTCTCGGACGAGATCACGCGCGCTCTTTTCTGATGGCAAATCTCAGGCCTGTCCGGCCTGAAATCATCCACGTTTACAGCAGCGAGGCAAGACGCGGAACGATCGGCAGATAGGGCGCTTCGAACAGTTCCTCGCGTTCGAAACGGCTGCCGGTTTTCGTCAGCCGCACCATCCGACACTCGTTCTCGGAAATCATCAGCGGCGCGATCATCGAGCCGCCGGAAACGAGCTGGTCGGTATAAAAGCGCGGCATCGCGTTGAAGGCGGCCGTCACCAGGATGCGGTCGAAGGTGCCCTCACCCTGCATGCCGGCACTGCCGTCGGCCTGGCGAATGACGACACTGCGCAGACCAAGCGATTCCATGCGCCGCTGCGCGGCTGATGTCAGCGTCTTGTAGCGGTCGATGGACAGAACACGCTCGGCCAGGCGGCCCATCACGGCGGCGGTAAAGCCGCTTCCAGTGCCGATCTCCAGGACGCGCTGGCCGGGCTTGAGCTTCAGGTGATGCAGGATGCGGACGGCAAAATCGATGCCTTCGAGGAAGGAACCGCATTCGATCGGGATCGTCCGGCTCGAATAGGCGTCGTCGGCGAATTGCGGCGGCACGAACAACGAACGCTGCGTCTGCTCGACCGCCGTCAGCAGATCGAGGTCCGAGATGCCTTCGGCACGCAATCTGAGGACGAGCGCCGCAAAGCCCTCCTTCTCCGCCAGTCTTGCCGTCAAATTTGTGCTCCGTATCCCAAGGCCCGCGCCACGCGGTCCGTCACGGAATAATCGGTCAGATCCAGTTTCAAAGGCGTTACCGAAATCTTATTATGCTTCAGGGCGTGAATATCGGTGCCTTCGACGAAGGCGCCGGCGCGTTCGCCAAACTTCAGCCAGTAGTAGGGAAAGCCCCGGCCGTCGGAGCGGGCGTCGACCTGCAGATTGAAGGCGAGCTTGCCCTGCATGGTCACCTCGGCGCCATCGACTTCGTCGGGACGGCAGTTCGGGAAGTTGAGATTGAGGAACGTGCCCTCCGGCAGGTCCAGGACCATCAGCTTTTCCAGAAGAGCCGGCGCATGCGTCTCGCAGACCTCCCAGGGCACGATGCGCGCACCGTCCTCATAGAGATAGGCCTGGCTCAGCGCGAAGGAGCGCACGCCCTGCATCGTTCCCTCGATGGCGCCGGCGATCGTGCCGGAATAGGTCACGTCGTCGGCAACGTTCGAGCCCGAATTGACGCCTGACAGGACGAGATCCGGCTTGATGTCCATCACCTGCCTGATGCCCATGATGACGCAATCGGTCGGCGTGCCGCGCAGGGCGAAATGCTTGTCAGAAATCTTGCGCAGCCGCAAAGGTTCGGAGAGGCTCAGCGAATGGGCCAAGCCGCTCTGGTCGGTCTCGGGCGCCACGATCCAGACATCGTCGGACAGCGTGCGCGCGATCCGCTCCAGCGCGGCAAGACCTTCGGCGTGAATGCCGTCGTCATTCGTAAGCAGGATGCGCATCGCCTCAAGCCGCCCGTTCGATTTTGGCCAATCCGCCCATATAAGGCAGCAAAACGTCCGGAATCGTGACCGAACCGTCCTCGTTCAGATAATTTTCAAGGACGGCGATCAGGCAGCGGCCGACGGCCGTGCCGGAACCGTTCAGCGTGTGGACGAACCTGTTGCTCTTGTCGTCCTTGCCGCGGTAGCGCGCATTCATCCGCCGGCCCTGAAAATCGCCGCAGACCGAGCAGGAAGAGATTTCACGGAAGGCATTCTGTCCCGGCAGCCAGACTTCGAGATCGTAGGTCTTGCGCGCGCCGAAGCCCATGTCGCCGGTGCAAAGCGTCATGGTGCGGAAATGCAGGCCGAGGCGCTTCAGCACTTCCTCGGCGCAGGCGGTCATGCGTTCATGCTCGGCAACGGCGCTCTCGGCATCGGTGATCGAGACGAGCTCACATTTCCAGAACTGATGCTGGCGCAGCATGCCGCGCGTATCGCGGCCGGCGGAGCCTGCTTCCGAACGGAAGGATGGCGTCAGCGCGGTGAAGCGGAGCGGCAGCTTTTCCTGATCGAGGATTTCCTCGCGCACCAGATTGGTCAGGGTCACTTCGGCCGTCGGAATCAGCCAGCGTCCATCAGTCGTCCTGAAGAGATCCTCGGCGAATTTCGGCAGCTGGGCGGTGCCATAAACGGCCTCGTCGCGCACCATCAGCGGCGAGCTGACTTCGGTATAGCCGTGCTCGCTGGTGTGGAGATCGATCATGAACTGGCCGAGCGCGCGCTCGAGCCTGGCGAGCGGCCCGGTCAGAACCGTGAAGCGCGAGCCGGAGAGCTTGGCGGCGCGCTCGAAATCCATATAGCCGAGCGCTTCGCCGATTTCGAAGTGCTCCTTCGGTGCGTGGTTCCAGCGCGGCTTTTCGCCGACGGTGCGGGTGACGACATTGTCATGTTCGTCCTTGCCGACCGGGACGTCGTCGAAGGGGATGTTGGGGATGCGCGAGAGCGCGTCGCTGAGTTCGGCCGTCAGTTGCCGGTCCTCTTCCTCGATCGCCGGCAGCAGGGTCTTGAGTTCAGAGACCTCGGCCTTCAGTTTCTCGGCCAGCTCGCCGTTCTTCTGGGCCATCGCCGCGCCAATCTCCTTGGAGGCGAGGTTGCGGCGGGACAGCAGGTCCTGCGCCTTCTGCACGGCTGAGCGGCGCTTTTCATCGAGGGCAACGAGACTTTGGGCAAGAGGCTCCGCGCCGCGCTTGGCTAGGGCGGCATCGAGCGCTTCGGGATTCTCACGGATCCATTTGATATCGAGCATCGTCGTTCCAGGTCGTTGCAACAGAGGTGGCCCGGCCAAAGCCTGATCTGGCCTCGACCGGATGTTACAGCGCCGCCCGGTCTTTTCAGACGCGCAAAGGACACCGCAACACTTTGAATTGCTGCCTAATTCCTTAAACCGATTCCGATTTAAGGATTACGCAGTCGGCGGCCTTCATGAAGGGATTTCCGGGATCGCCGCTCAGACGCTGTCCGTCTTGGCAACGTCTGCGGATCCGGTTTCCTTTTCGACCGCCTGCCGGGCACGCTGGCGCTCCACGAGTCGCGCCGCATAGATGGAAATCTCGTAGAGAAGGATCGTCGGTATCGCAAGGCCGATCTGGGACATCGGGTCCGGCGGCGTCAGCACGGCGGCGACGACGAAGGCGAGGACGATGGCAAACTTGCGCTTTTCGGCGAGCCATTGCGACGTCAGAAGACCGACACGGGCGAGCAGCGTGGTGATGACAGGCAGCTGGAAGACGAGGCCGAAGGAGAAGACCAGCGTCATGATCAGGCTCAGATATTCCGAGACCTTCGGCATCAGCGAGATCGCTATCTCGTCATGACCCGGCGCCTGCTGCATCGACAGGAAGAACCACATGACCATCGGCGTGAAGAAGAAATAGACGAGCGCGCCGCCCATCAGGAACAGCACCGGCGAGGCGATCAGGAACGGCAGGAAAGCCTGACGCTCGTTCTTGTAGAGGCCGGGCGCCACGAACTTGTAGACCTGGGCGGCGATGATCGGGAAAGCGACCACAAGGCCGCCGAACATCGCCACCTTGACCTGAGTGAAGAAGAATTCCTGCGGCGCGGTGTAGATGAGCTGGGCCTTCTCGACGTCGAGACCAGCCCACTGGACCGCTGTCTTGTATGGGATGACCAGATAATTGAAGAGATTCTTGGCAAAAAAGAAGCATGCGATGAAGGCGACGAAAAACGCGCCGATCGACCACATCAGCCGCGTGCGCAGCTCCATCAGATGCTCGATCAACGGCTGCGGCTTGTCTTCGATATCACCGCTCATGCCTCGTCCTTCTTTGTCTGCACAGGCTTCTTCGGCGTTGCAGGCTTCCTGACCGCCGTCGTGCGTTTCGGCTTTTCCACAGGCACGGCAACGGCGGCCGCAGCATCGACTTTGTCGGCAGGCTTGACGCGCGGCTTGCGCACGGCCTTCGGCTTGGCGGCAACCGTATCGGCTTGCACAATCGCTGCGGCGACCGGTTCCGACGGCGCAGGTGTCGCTACCAATGGCGGCGTTTCCGGCAAGCTCATCGACGGCGTCGGGGCTGCGACAGCATCGGGAGGCACCTCGGTCTTGTTTTCCGTGACTGTGGTCGCCTTCTGCAGGTCGGCCTTGATCTCGTTACCCATCTGGCGGAGCGGGTTCATCGCCTCGCGCAGGCTGTTGACCGGGTTGAGCTTCTGGGCGTCGCTGATCGTCTGGCGGACATCGTCAAGCTCGGCTTCGCGCAACGCTTCATCGAACTGCGCACGGAAATCACCCGCAACCTTGCGGGCGCGCTGCGTCATCTTGCCGAAAGCGCGCAGCATCGGCGGCAAATCCTTGGGACCGACGACCACGATCAGTACGACCGCGATGACCAAAAGCTCGGTCCAGCCAATATCGAACATGCAAGGCTCCTGGACGGGAAGCGCGGGGGCTGCGCTTTTTCCCGGACTTGGTTACTTCGTTTCGTCGGCCTTGTGATCGACGGTCTTTGCCGTATCCGGCGCGTCTTCGTCCGTCATGCCCTTCTTGAAGCTCTTGATGCCCTTGGCAACGTCGCCCATCAGTTCCGGAATCTTGCCACGACCGAACAACAACAGCACGATGACCAGAACGATCAACCAGTGCCACATGCTAAAACCACCCATTACGCTAACTCCCTGTTTCTATGTTCCCACGATGTAAGGATTTCCGACACCGTTTCCAACATCAAGCCCTTTGAACTGCGCTTAATGTCACGGTATCGCCCTTTATGACAAGCCATTGACCCGCCGAAAAGTGCTGGCTCCATTGTTTTCGCCATGCATGGCAAAAGCAAGACGCAAGCCCCTCAATCTTCAGAGGTGCCGCGTGGCGCCAGCAACCCCAGTTCCTCGAGGTCCATCTGGGTGATCGGGTCTTCGTCCTCGGTCAGTTCGTCGTTCATCAACGGCGAGGGAATGTTGAAGTTTGCCGGAATGCGGCCCGACAGCAAGCCCGCTCCCTTCAACTCTTCGAGACCAGGCAGGTCACGCAGCTCTTCGAGACCGAAATGATCGAGAAAATCGCGTGTGGTGCCCAATGTCACCGGCCGGCCTGGCGTGCGTCGGCGACCACGAAACCGAACCCAGCCAGCTTCCATCAGCACGTCAAGCGTGCCGCGCGAGGTCTGGACGCCGCGGATATCCTCGATTTCGGCACGCGTCACCGGCTGGTGATAGGCGATGATCGCCAGCACTTCCAGTGCGGCGCGCGAAAGCTTCTTCACCTCATTGTCATCACGGCGAATGACGAAGGACAGGTCGGCGGCGGTGCGGAAGGCCCAGGCGCCTTCGACCTGCACGAGATTGACGCCGCGCGGCGCATATTGCTCCTTCAGGCGCAGCATGATCGCATGCACGTCGGTCTTCTCAGGCAGGCGCTCGGCGAGGAAGCCTTCGGAGACCGGCAGCGAGGAGGCGAAGACCAGCGCCTCGGCGATGCGCTCGGCCTCGATCTCGGCCTGCAGGTCGCGGCTCCTGTCTTCGAAATTGCCTTCGAAATCCTCTTCGCCCTTCAGATCGATCAAGCCGGCCGCTCCTGTTCGACCACCTGCAGCGTGGCATGTTTCGGACCGCGGCGCATGTATATCGGCTGAAAGGCGCCGTCCTGGCGGATTTCGAGCTTGCCCTCGCGCACCAGCTCCAGCGAGGCGGCAAAGGCGCTGGCGATTGCCGTGACGCGTTCTTCGGGCGCTTGGAGATAACGCAGCAGATAATGTTCCATCGCCGTCCAGTCGGCGACCTCGCCGATCATCTGGGTCAGCAGTTCGCGGGCATCGGTCAGCGACCAGACGGTGCGCCGCTCGATCGTCACCTGGGTGACGGCATGGCGCTGGCGCAGCGCCGCATAGGCGGTCAGGAGATCATAAAGGCTCGCCGCATAAGCGGATTGCTGGCGATCCGGAATATGCTCGGGCGCGCCGCGCACGAAGATATCGCGGCCGAGGCGATTGCGGTTGACGAGGCCGTCTGCCGCCTGGCGCATGGCTTCGAGGCGTTTCAGGCGGAAGGCGAGCGTTGCCGCCAGTTCCTCGCCGGAAGGGCCATCATCCTTGATCTGCTGGGGAATGAGCAGCTTCGACTTGAGATAGGCAAGCCAGGCCGCCATGACGAGATAATCGGCGGCAAGCTCGATGCGGATACGCCGGGCGCTTTCGATGAACAACAGATATTGCTCGGCGAGCGCCAGCACCGAAATGCGCGACAGGTCGACTTTCTGGTTGCGGGCGAGATAGAGCAACAGGTCGAGCGGACCTTCGAAGCCGGCGACGTCGATCACCAGCGCCGGCTCGTGGCTGGCGCGCTCAGCTCCGTTATCCTGCCACAGCTTGTCCATCGGCGTTGCCGCCTGTGGACGTTCCGTGCCCTTGACCGTGTTCACCTAGCTGCTCCCTTACGATCAGACCGTCGCAAACATCGCTTCGAATTCCGCCCTCAATTCCGCTTCATCGGCGGTATCCGGCGCCGCGAAGCCTGCTTCCACCGCTTTTGCGCGGGCAAGCGATATGCCGGCGAGCGGCGGAACGTTTGCCACAACCTCCCGCATCTCGTCCATATTGCCATTGCAATGCAGCACGATATCGCACCCGCCTGCAATGATATTCGCCGCACGTTCACCGATCGTGCCGGAAAGAGCGTTCATCGAGCTGTCGTCGGAGAGCAGCAGACCGTTAAAGCCGATGTGCTCGCGGATGATGCCGTCGATCACCTTGCGCGAGGTCGTCGCCGGATTGTCCGGGTCGATGGCGGCGAAAACGACGTGGCAGGTCATGGCCATCAACTCGTCCTTCATTGCGACAAAGGGCGGGAAGTCATGGAGCTCCAGTTCATCGCCCGAGACAGTGACGACAGGCAGCTCCAGATGTGAATCCGCAAAGCCGCGACCGTGGCCGGGCATATGCTTCATCACAGGCAACAGGCCACCGGCCTTCAGCCCCTCGGCAGCCGCCCGGCCCATCGCGATGACGGTCTGCGGATCGCCGCCATAGGCGCGGTCGCCGATGACGTTACTGCTGCCCTCGACCGGCACATCGAGCACCGGCAGGCAATCGACATCGATGCCGAGGCTCGAAAGGTCGAAGGCGTGCAACCGCGACATCAGCCAAGCGGCGCGCAGGCCGAGTGCGCGATCGCGGCGATAGAGATCGCCGAGCGCCTGGCCGGAAGGATAACGCGCCAGAACGGGTGGGCGGATGCGCTGGACGCGGCCGCCCTCCTGATCGATCAGCACCGGCGCATGCCAGCCGACGCTATCGCGCAGTTCGGCGACGAGATCGGCGATCTGCCGTGCTTCGGAGATGTTTCGCCCGAAGAGGATGAAGCCCCAAGGTCGCTCGCCCCGGTAAAAGGCTTTCTCTTCGGATGTGAGGGCAAGGCCGCTGCAGCCAAGGATCATCGCTTTTGATTCGGTCATATCAGAATCTTAGAGCGGAGCCCGGCCAGATGCGAGCAAGGTCGGGCGCGATGCACAAAAAAGAGCGGCGGACCGATCCGGCCCGCCGCTCTGATATTCAAAGACGCGATCCTACCTGGAGATCAGGCAGCTTCCACCCACTGCGCGATACTGTTCGCAGAGTGCTGCGGCCTCATCCTTGGAACCGGCCGGTATGCGGACACGGTAGAAAGTGCCCTTGCCGGCGATATCCGCCCTGCGGATCTCGTGGCTGCGGCCGCCGAGCACGCTGGCGAATTTCTTCGACAGGTTGGCATAGGATTTGGTCGCCTCGTCTTCCGACGGCAGCGAGGCGATCTGGATGCCGTAGCCGCCGGCGGATGCGGCCTGCTGCGGCTTTGCGGCGACGGGTGCTGCGGCCGCAACCTCCGTCGTCTTCGGCTGCTGGGCAGGCGGGCGGACATTGCCCTTCTCGGTGACGGTGCCGACGACGTTGACGGGCTGGTCGGCCGGACGGGCGGTCGGAATCGGAGCGGTATCGGCAATCCCCGAGGTCTTGACCGGGCGCACCGGCGGAGCGACCGGAGCGGGATTTGCGGCCTGCGCGTCGGCACTGCCGGCGAGCGGCGGCTGTACCGGCGTGATTTCGACGGGCGCTGCAGAACGCGCATCGGCGGAAGCAACCTCGGCGCTTGCCGGGAAGCTTGCGGCCGTTCCACCGACGGGAGGTACAGGCGGGGTCGATTGCGCGGACGGGGTCGACGGAGCCGTCAACGCCGGCTGAGCCGGCGGCATCGGCTGGGCAGACGGCGTCGCCTGGGCAGACTGTGTCGCCTGGGCAGACTGTGTCGCCTGGGCAGACTGTGTCGCCTGGGCAGATTGTGTCGGCTCGTCGACGGGCGCCGGTTCTTCGCGGGCGACCAACGTACCGTCAGGCTTGACGATCATCGTGCGGACCTTGCGCGGCGAAACGGCCGGCGTCTTGTCGGTGCCGGTTGCCGAAGCGTTGTCGGCGCTGTCCTGGGTTGGCAACAGACGCGGATCCTCCGTCTCACCGACCGCAGTCGGCGTGACCTGATCGTCGACGCTGGCGTTCTCGTCGTCCTCGGGCAGCGCTTCCGGTGTCAGCGTGCGCTGGACCACATCGACGGGTGCCTCATCGGAAGAAACGAGCGCCTTCTGCTTCGGCTCTTCGGCAGAACCCGCAACGCGGTCGTAGACGGCCTTATCCTGGTTCGGCACGGTCTTGCCGCCAGGATTTTCCGGAACGACCTTGACCGGTTCCTTGTCGGCGGTGATCACGCGCGGCTCGCCGGACGCGACAATGCCGAGCCCCTCGCCGTTCCAGACGGAGGAATAGACGCCATAACCGACGCCGGCAAAGACCACGAGCACGACGGCCCCGGCAAGCAACTGGCGCATTGATCGGGCACGGCTGAAATCAGCGGCCTGGCTTGCCGATTCGATGCGGACCTCGGAGGTCTCGCGGCGCTCGACCGGCTCGCGCACGCTGCGGCGGAAATCTTCCTCCAGCGCCCGCTCGAAATCATCGAGGCCATCGGCAATGGTGGGCTTGACCGGCTGTGCAGCGGCGGCGGCCGTATCCCGGACCGGCGTCGGCGTTTGCCGCGGTTTGGCCGGTTCAAAGAAGCTGGCAATCTCGGCGTCGAGATCGAAATCGAAATCCGCGGATTTCGCGACCGGCGCGGGCTGCTCGACCGGCGGCAGCGCCGGCACGTGCATGTCGTCGACGGCCTCCGGACGATCCTCCGGATCGGAGATCATCGCCGGATCGAATGGCAGGTCTTCGGTCGATTCGGAGACAGGCGTCCAGTTGAAAGCCGGAGCCGGAGCTCGAGCTTGAGCCTGCGGCTCGGGAACGAAGGCCGGAGCGGACCGTGCAGGAGCGGCAGTAGCCTGCTCAAAAGCAGGAGCCGGCGGCTCAGGAGCAAAAACCGGAGCGGGCCGAGGAGCGACGGCAGCGGCCTGTTGGGGAGCAGGGGCCGGCGGCTCAGGCTGCGGTGCGGGCTCGGACGGCTCGGAGAAATCGAGATCGGTGAGTTCCAACTCGATGCCGGCAAGATCCAGCTCGAAATCATGGCCGGCGAAGGGGTCGTCGGCTTCCGATACCGGCTGCGGCGCAGACGAATATGTCGCTGCGGCAGGCTGAGGCGCAACGACCTCGGCAAGCTGCGGCGCGATCGGCCTTGCGGCTTCGGCAGCATAGACCGGGGCCAGCTCGACCGGAGCAGACCGGACGGGTGCTGCGGCGAGCGGTGCGGGCGCGATCACCTTGGGCTCGACAGGTGCGGCGGCGACGGGGGCGGCCGGAACGGGCGCGGCCTCGACCGATGCGGGTTGCGGCGAGACGGGCGCCAGATTGGAGCGTTGCGGCACCGGATAACGCGAGACGTCGGCGAGCAGATCGTCGAGATCGAATGTGCCGGCGGTGTGCGGAACATCCGCCACGACCTCGGTCAGCGCGGCATCGGCCTGGATCTCGCCTTCGACGGCGGCGGCGATGAGATCGAAACCGGCGTCGGGACCGAAATCCTCCAGCTCTTCCTCGACTTCGACGAATTCCTCGGCCTCGGCGGTCTCTTCCGGCACGATCACCTCATCATGGCGATCGAGCTCGGCGGGAAAGCCAAGTGACGGAGAAGCGGATTCGAATTCCTCGGAAGGCTGGACAGCGGCGACAAGCGCCGGCGGCTCGACGACAGGTTGAGCCTCGACCACAGGAAGATCGTCGGATGGTGCTTCAGCAACCGGAGCGGCGACCGTTTCGGCCACAGGCTCCGGCAAAACCGGTTCCTCGCGCCTCGGGGCATGGAAATTGGCAAGCGGCAGCCTGATGCTGGCAGCCGACCATTGCGGCGCCTTGGGGGGCTGCGCCAGCGAAGAGACCGGTGCTGCGCCGATCGACAGCTCAAGCTCCTCGATCAGGTCACGCGCACCGCCGAAGGCCGATTGCACCGACGCGTCGGGCTCGGGAGAAAGCTGCTCGGCCCAGTCGGCAGCAGATGCGTCCCCATGCCCTGCGGCGGGCAAAGCTTCTTCAGCCTCAACGGCGGCGACGGAAACCGAAACCGGCTCGGGGGCCTCCGCATGTTCAACAGCGGAAGAAGCATCAAGAACGGGCTCGACGTAATCTTCAGGCGCAAGGTCGTCAGAGATCGGCTCGGCGGGCCGGTCGAGCTCTGCAAGCGGACGTGGCGAATCGTAGCGATCGAACTCGCGCCCAAGTTCGTCCTCGAGATCGAGGGCAGGCTCGCGGCGTCCGGTCTCCGTCACCGTATTCGCCGCAACACGCGGCTCGAAGCCGACGATCCGGGCCAATTCAGCCAACGGATCATCGTCGGCAAACAGGTCGTTTTTTCCGCGCGTATCATACGCAAGTTGTTTATCAGCCATGCCTATTCCCACTCGCAAACGCCAACGCTCAAATGCCAGCGCATTGTGGGGAAATGGTGACGTTATCGCATTTCGTCCGGTGCGGCAGTGCCTGTAATGGCAAGTCCCGACTTCAAAACCGACGCGACGGCGTACACCAGCCCAAGTCTGGCAATACTTGATTCTCGGTTTTTATCATTAACAAATCGTAATTCCGGCTGATCTTTACCTTTGTTCCAGTGCGCGTGGAACGAACTTGCGACGTCGTAGAGGTAAAAAGCGACGCGATGCGGCTCCTGCGACTGGGCCGCTGCCTCGACGATACGGGGGAATTCAGCAAGCTTGGCGACGAGCTGCAATTCGGCCGGATCGCCAATGCCTGCAACGGTTTTCGCCAGTTCCTCGGGCGAAACATCGAGGTCGGGAAAAGCCTCCCTCGCCTGCCGGAAGACCGACATGCAGCGGGCATGCGCATACTGCACGTAAAAAACAGGATTATCTTTCGATTGTTCCGTCACTTTGGCGAAATCGAAGTCGAGTGGCTCGGAATTCTTGCGGTAAAGCATCATAAACCGGACCGAATCACGGCCGACTTCTTCGACGACGTCCCGAAGCGTGACGAAATCGCCCGAGCGTTTCGACATCTTCACCGGCTCGCCGTTGCGATAGAGCTTGACGAGCTGGCAGAGCAGCACTGTCAGCTTCGCCTTACCATCCGAAACACCGCGTGCAACCGCTTCCAGGCGCTTGACGTAGCCGCCGTGGTCGGCGCCAAGCACATAGATCATCTCGTCGAAACCACGGTCGAACTTGTTCTTGAAGTAAGCGACGTCGGCGGCGAAATAGGTGTAGGAGCCGTCCGACTTGATCAGCGGCCGGTCGATATCGTCGCCCACCTCGGTCGAACGGAACAATGTCTGTTCGCGATCTTCCCAGTCCTCGGGAAGCTGGCCCTTCGGTGGCGGCAGCGTGCCCTTGTAGACGTAGCCCTTGAAGGTCAGGTCGTTGATCGCCGTGCGGATCGCGGCCGCACCATTGGCATGCAGGGTGCGTTCGGAGAAGAAGACGTCGTGATGGACGTTCAGCGCCGCCAGATCCTCACGGATCATCACCATCATCGCATCGATGGTGCGATCCTTGACGATCGGCATCCATTGGTCTTCCGGCATGTTGTGCAGCCGCACGCCGTAATCGGCGGCAAGCGACTGGCCGACGGGCACGAGATAGTCGCCGGGATAGAGACCCGAGGGGATTTCGCCGATCTTTTCGCCGAGCGCTTCGCGATAGCGCAGGAAGACGGAACGGGCGAGCACGTCGATCTGCGAGCCGGCATCGTTGATGTAATATTCCTTCTCGACGCCGTAACCGGCAAAAGCGAGCAGGTTGGCGAGCGCGTCGCCGACGACAGCGCCCCGGCAATGGCCGACATGCATGGGGCCGGTCGGATTGGCCGAGACATATTCGACGTTGACCTTCTTGCCCTCGCCGAGCGTCGAGCGGCCGTAATCGGTGCCGGCGCCGATCATCGAGGCGAGCAGCCGCTGCCAGTATCCGACGGCGAGACGGATGTTGATGAAGCCGGGACCCGCGACCGAGACATCGGCGACGTCGGCATCCTCCTTGAGCTTGGCGATGATGACGTCGGCCAGCGCGCGCGGATTGGTTCCGAGCGGTTTTGCCAGCACCATTGCGGCATTGGTCGCGACATCGCCATGGCTCGCGTCACGCGGCGGCTCGACGGTGATGCGGCCGAAATCGAGCTCGGATCGCTTTTCCCTGACCAGATCGATCTGTTCAAGGGCAGTTTTGATCCTGGCTTCGAAGTCGGTAAAAAGATTCATCGCACTCTTCCATGCATAGGCTGTGCCAAAGGCTCAAATCGGCCCTCGGCGTGGGCGACCGCTGCCTATCGCAAATCCGGAGTGTGGTCAAACAACCGCCTGTGGGCGCTGATGGCATATGTGTCGGTCATGCCGGCGAGATAATCGCCGACATGGCGGGCCTTCGGCGCATCGGACAGGCCGGCGATATGATCGACCCAGTAATGGCTCTGCATCTCCTTGGGATTGGCCATGTAGGCGGCAAAGAGATCGGTGACGATCTGGGCGGCACCGGCACGGATGCGCATGATATCGGGATTGCGGTAGATGCGTTTGAAGAGCATGGCCTTGATCTGCCTGTCGGTCTCGGCCATCCCCTCGGAAAAGGTGGCGATAACCCGGTCGGCAGCGCGGATGTCGGCCGCATTCTCAGGGCGGAGGAGCGACAGGCGCTGCTGCGCCACACCAATCACGTCCTCGACCATGCGGGTAATCTGGCGGCGCATGATCTCATGGGTGAAACGGCTCGGCTCCAGATGCGGATATCGCGCCCTCACCTCGGCCATCAGCCCGGCAAGAAACGGGATTTCCTCCAGCATGTCGAAAGTCAGGTAGCCGGAGCGCAGGCCATCGTCGATATCGTGGGTATTATAGGCGATGTCGTCGGCGATCGCCGCGACCTGGGCCTCAAGGCTGGCATAGGTTGCAAGCTCGAGATCGTGCAGCTCGCAATAGTCGAGGATCGGCTGGGGAACGGGACCGCGGGTGCCTAATCCATCAGGCGTCAGAAGCGGGCCATTGTGCTTGACGAGACCTTCGAGGCTTTCCCAGGTCAGGTTGATGCCGTCGAATTCGGCATAACGCCTCTCCAGTTTGGTCACGATGCGCAGCGATTGGGCATTGTGATCGAAGCCGCCATAGGGCAGCAGCACCTCGTGCAGCGCGTCCTCACCGGTATGACCGAACGGCGTATGGCCGAAATCGTGCACGAGCGCCACGCCTTCGGCCAGATCCTCGTCGAGCTTCAGGGCGCGGGCAAGCGCGCGGGCGATCTGCGCCACCTCGATCGTGTGCGTCAGCCGGGTGCGGTAATGATCGCCGTCCTGGGCGATGAAGACCTGGGTCTTGTGCTTCAGCCGGCGGAAGGCGGTGGTGTGGACGATGCGGTCGCGGTCGCGCTGGAAATCGGAGCGCGTCGGGCTTCCATCCTCCTGATAGAGCCGCCCGCGCGTCGTCCAGGGGTCGGCCGCATAAACCGCCCTCTCACTGCTGCCGAAACCCAAAGCACGCGTATCGATCGTCATTCTTCACCGTCATCCTGCATGTTGCCGCATCTGCCCATTGACGCCGCCTAACGCTCTTCATACCTATAGCCCGATGAAACGGCAAAGAGGCGCTTTCCTAACCGCTTCGGCGCATCATCGCCTTTTCGCAGATATCATGGTAAGTTTCTTTGATATCAGGCATTTGAAGATTCAAGTGCCAAAACCCATTCTCTCCGGATCTTGACCCCGGCAGGAGGAAACATGACGGATACGAGTGTAACCCTTTCAGATGCCGCGGCAAAGCGTATCGCTACGATCGTCGGCGCCGAAGCCGGCAAGAGCGCCTTGCGCGTTTCTGTCGAAGGCGGCGGCTGTTCGGGCTTTTCCTACAAGTTCGATCTTGCCGACAGCGCTGACGACGACGACATCATCGTCGAAAAGAACGATGCCAAGGTGCTGATCGACAGCCTTTCCCTCGTCTATATGGCGGGCTCGGAAATCGACTTCGTCGACAATCTGCTTGGCCAATCCTTCCAGATCAAGAACCCGAACGCGGTGGCAAGCTGCGGCTGCGGCACCAGTTTCTCGATCTGAGCGTCTAAACGCACATACGCCCCATCAAACCGGCCGAAGAATTGCTTCCGGCCGGTTTATCGTCTTGTCCGGGGATGAAAGACCGCGATAAAAGAAGCGCACGCAGCGAACAGGGCGAAGAGATGAAGATCGCGACTTGGAACATTAACGGCGTCAAGGCGCGCATCGACAATCTCACGCAATGGCTGAAGGATTCCGATCCGGATATCGTCTGCCTGCAGGAGATCAAGACGGTCGACGAAGGTTTCCCGCGGCTGGAGATCGAGGCGCTCGGCTATCATGTCGAGACGCACGGCCAGAAGGGCTTCAATGGCGTGGCGATCCTCTCCAAGAGTTCACCTTTCGAAGTGAACCGCGGTCTGCCCGGCGATCCGCTGGACGAACAGGCGCGTTTCCTCGAAGCGGCGTTCACCCTGTCCGACTCGAGAATCCTGCGCGTCTGCTGCATCTACCTGCCCAACGGCAATCCTGTCGAAACGGAGAAATATCCCTACAAGCTCGCCTGGATGGAGCGCCTGCAGACGTTCGCCGCCGAACGGCTGGCCTATGAGGAGATGCTGATCCTTGCCGGCGATTACAACGTGATCCCGGAACCGCACGACTGCTTCGATCCCAGGGTCTGGGAAAACGATGCACTGTTCCTGCCACAGACACGGGAGGCGTTCCGCAGGCTCGAAAATCTCGGCCTGACGGATGCGGTGCGCGCGACGACGGATGCGACGCAGTTCTATTCCTTCTGGGATTATCAGGCCGGCGCCTGGCCGAAGAACAACGGCATCCGCATCGACCATCTGCTGCTGTCGCCGGAAGCTGCCGACCGGATGACGTCGGCTGCGATCGAAAAACATGTGCGGGCCTGGGAAAAGCCGTCCGACCACGTGCCTGTCATCGCCTATTTCGATTTCGCGGGCTGAGGCTTTCCGCTACCACTTCACGCCTCCGAATAGACGTGGGCGCTTAGTCGTCGGTACCGCTCGCTATGGTGTGCGACAGCGATACCGCTGTGCGGCGGTCGGCCTCGTTGGCAACCGAGAAGGCCTGCTCCTGCAGCGCTTCCATCCAGCCGCAGTCCTTGGGCTTGCAGCGGTCGAGTGCTGCCGTCATCAGCGCCAGACCGCGGGCGGTCTGGCCTTCGTCGAACAGAATATTGCCGAAGACCGCCATGGCGCCGGGATGGCCGCTCTTGCGGGCCTGGTTCAGCCATTTCTTCGCCTGCTGCGGGCTGGCATTGCCGCCCTCGCCGGCCAGCATCATCTGCGCCAGCTGGAACTGCGCCTCGGGGACGCCAAAGGTGGAAGCCACCTGAAAATAAAGCTGGCGGGCCTGGCTGAGGTCGATCCTGACTGGACTGCCGGCAATGCCATGCCTGTAATAACTGGCGAGCGAAAGCAGCGCGTTGACGAAGAAGCCGGTATCTTCCGAGCCGGGTTCGACGCCCTGCTGGGCGATCTCGCTGTAGATCTTGAAGGCTTCGAAATCATCCTGCGTGACACCGTCGCCATCGGCATACATGTTGGCGAGCGCCCAGCGCGAGCCGGTGTGGCCCTTTTCGGCAGCGTATTTATAGGCTTCGACCGCTTCTTCCTTCTGGCCGTTCTTATAGGCTTTGAAGCCGAACTTGAAGAGATCGAAGGGTCCGGATTCCTTGCTGACGCCACCTTTGATGTCGAATGCACGGCACGGACCGGACAGCGCCAGCGCTACGGCTATCGACATGCCCATCAGCATGAATTTGAACAGTTTGAACTCGGACGTCACCATTTCAACCGATTTCTTTCGCTCATCCCAGGCAGGCGGCAACGGCGCTCATGCCGTGCATCCCGCGGATGTATTTCTTCGAGGCGAGCGATCCCGCGGCGAGCTCCATGGCTCCTTTGCCCGCGTCGCATCCAGCCCACTGGCCTTTTCTCAAAGGCGATATTCTCAGCCCATCCTTCAGAACCACCCGGCTCCCGGCATGGCTCGACTGCAATCTCCGTGGCACTCTTTCGGCAGGTGCGGCATCCGCCTTCCCGCCTCTATCCCATTCGTAAACGGTAAATGTGACGAAACCGGTATCGACCTTTCCGGCAAAGCCGGGCTGCTCATCCGAGCGGGTCGAAAACAGCGACAATGAACGGATCGACGACTTCATCGCGAGACCGGATCGGCGGCCGGAACAGCCTTGTTCGGAAAGCGAAACGACCGCAATCAAACGATTGTCGCCAATCGCGCCGTACGACCTGATGTTACCGGAAAAAAATCGACCCATACTACTATTTACACGCACCGTATGCCTGCCATCACCTCGCCCGGAAATATCGCTGCGCCCTCTTTGTGGCGGGAAATGGACAAATTCGCCTCTCCACCACCATACGCCAAACGTCGTAAAAATGTGTTGCTGAATCGTCACAAATTGGAACGTCGATTTGTCTTGCGACGCCCAAAGAAAAGCCCGGCAAACTGCCGGGCTCTAAGACTTCTACTTGGGCTGCAAAATCAGAACTTGACCTTTACGCTGGTGGAAAGAGCCGCCACCAGATCGTCGCCGAAGGAATAGGAGACGTCGTTGCCGTAGGTCCGGCCATTATAGACGTAGGTGCCGGATTCCCCGCCGGTCATGATGCCGAGCGCGCCGGCCAGACGCCACTCGACATTCTCCACCGGCGTATAGGAGACACCCGCGCCGAGCGTCCATGTGTCGGTCTGGGCGCCGTAGCCCTGGCTCGTGCCGCGATCCCAGGTCAGGCTGAGGGCGCCGGCCCATTGTTCGTTGAACTTGTGGCCAACGCCGCCGCTGATCGTCCAACCGTCGCGGTAGAAGAGATCGAGCGAGGTGAGTTGGCTGCCGGCGCCGCAGGCGACGACGCCCTTGTTGGCCTTCGGGCAGAAGGCGATCGACTGCAGCACGCTCCAGTTCGTCCACTTGACGGAACCGAAGGCAAGCCAATCGGGCGCAATGCCGCTCTGCAGTTTCAATTCGACAGAATCGGGCGCTTCGGCCGAACCGTAGACCGGCGTAACGACGCCGAGGTAGGGATTAGCGGGATTCGCCGGCACCTCGGTCAGGTCGACCGTGCCGGTAAGATTGTCATATTTGACCTTGCTGTTGTAGACTAGGCTGGCGCGGAAGGCATATTCCTCGATTTCGTAGGCGATGCCCGCCCGCCATCCCATGGCCTGGTCGGCAAGGTCCAGACGACCGGTGCCGTCATAGACCAGCGCGGCCGCCCCTGGGATCGGCGCGACGAGGCGTGTCTTGAAACCTTCGACCGTCTGATAGAAGCCGCCGCCGATCAGGCGGAGCTGGCCAGGCCCCATGTCGAAACGATAGGAGCAGGTGGCGCCGTAGTTGCGGGTGCTGATCTTGGTTTCGATGTTGTCGTTGACGCCCAACCAGTCAGCGCCGGGATTGGTATGTGCGCCGAAGGGTGTCGAAAAATCGCCCATACAGTCGATGGCATCGCCGAAACCGACCTTCACCCCGAGATAGGGGATCCAGTAATCCTCCGTATCATCCGCCGTGGTCGAACCGCCGCCGATGCCGTTCGTGCCGAGACCATCGGTGGGATCGGTGTCCCTGACGTTCTTCAGCTTCCGCTGCGGCATGACAAAGGTCGCGCCGGACTGGACGGCGAACCTCGAATTGTCGAAGAGAAGGTCGATATTGTATCCGCCACGCTCCAGGCCGCCGGCGAAGGACGGCGATGCAAGCGACGAAAGAAGAACGAGCGACGTTACGCCCTTGGAAAACATACGCGATGCCATTGTGTCTCCCCCACTCCAGCAATTGATGTGGCGACACTCTAGTAAGTGTTCGCCCGATATGGCAACGCGCCCCATGACAGCGCTCCCAGCCATTGCAATGACCAACTTACGTAAAGAAATTGACGGACACGTCAAAAAACCTGGTTAATAAAATTTTATTCCAGGCTTATCGAATTTCAGGTGGGCTTTTGGGTTTTCATTCCAAACATTGCAGAAGCTGTATCAATCCGACAACAGTGGCAGTTTTCGCCCACTGGATGCCCATTCAGCCACAATCCACAGGCTCCGCGCCTGAAACCAGCCGTTTTCATGACCGAATCGCATGCGGCCAGAACGACAAGAAGACGCGCCGGCAGAGGGCGCGTCTTTGAAATAACTTACCAAAATGGGTCGGTGAAACTTACCCGGCTTCGCTCACCCTGGAAAGAGCGATCCTCAGGCTCGCGATCTGACCCTTCAGTTCATCGAGGCGATCACGCTCGGCCTCGACCACTTCGGGATTGGCGTTGGCGACGAACTTCTCGTTGGAGAGCTTGCCGTCGATGCGGGAGATCTCGCCCTCCATCTTGGCAATCGCTTTTTCCAGACGAGCCTTTTCGGCGGAAAGGTCGATCAGCTTGCCGAGCGGCAGGCAGATGGTGGCCTCGGCGATGACGATCTGAGCGGCACCCTTGGGCGCATCGTCAGCCAGCGATATCGCCTCGACGCGCGCAAGGCGCTTGATGGCGGCGTCGTGGCGGAACAGCCGTTCACGCGTCAGGTTGTTGGCCTTGACGACGACGAGCGGGGCTGTCGCCGATGGCGGCACATTCATTTCAGCGCGGACCGAGCGGATACCGGAAACCAGGTCGATCAGCCAGTTGATCTCGTCGGCGGCCCCATCATCGGCATAGGACGGCGACGGCCATTCGGCGTGGCAGACCAATGTATCGCGCTCTTTGCCTTCGCCTGCGGTATGGGCCCAAAGCTCTTCGGTCATGAAGGGCATGAAGGGATGCAGCAGCTTGTAGATCTCTTCGAGAATGTAAGCGCTGCAGGCCTGGGCTTCGGCCTTGGCGCCCTCATCCTCGCCGTTGAAGACCGGCTTCAACAGTTCGAGATACCAGTCGCAGACCTCGTTCCAGACGAAGCGGTAGAGCGCGCCGGCGGCGTCGTTGAAGCGGAAGACTTCGAGTGCTTCCGTAACGTCACGTTCCGTACGGGCAAGTTCCGTCAGGATCCAGCGATTGATGGTGAGCTCGGCCGCCTCCGGCACGAAATGCGGATCGCTTTTCGCGCCATTCATCTCGGCGAAGCGCGTGGCGTTCCAGAGCTTGGTGCCGAAATTTCGATAGCCGGCGATGCGGGCCGGGTCGAGCTTCACGTCGCGGCCCTGCGCCGCCATGATCGCCAGGGTGAACCGCAGCGCGTCGGCGCCGTATTCGTCGATCAGTTCCAAGGGATCGATGACGTTGCCCTTCGACTTCGACATCTTCTGCCCATTCTTGTCGCGCACCAGCGCGTGGACATAGACGGTCTGGAAGGGCTCGACGGGCTCGCCGTCCTCATCCTTCATGAAGTGCAGGCCCATCATCATCATGCGGGCGACCCAGAAGAAGATGATATCGAAGCCGGTGACGAGAACGTTGGTCGGGTAATAACGCGCCAGTTCGGGCGTCTCGTCCGGCCAGCCGAGCGTCGAGAAAGGCCAGAGCGCTGAGGAGAACCACGTGTCGAGCACGTCCTCGTCACGCGTCAGTATCTCGCCCGGCTTGAAGTTTTCAAGCAAGTCCTCGACATAGGCCTTCATCGGCCCCTCGTGCGAAAGGTAATGCTGGATCGCCGCCTGCAGCGCCTCTTCCTCGGTCTTTTCGACGAAGACCTGGCCGTCCGGGCCGTACCAGGCAGGGATCTGGTGACCCCACCAGAGCTGACGGGAGATACACCAGGGCTGGATGTTTTCCATCCATTCGTAATAGGTCTTGTCCCAGCTCTTCGGCACCATCTTGGTGCGGCCCTCGCGGACCGAGGCGATCGCCGGTTCGGCGAGCGTCTTGGCATCCACATACCACTGTTCGGTCAGCCGCGGTTCGATCGGCACACCGCCGCGGTCGCCGTGCGGGACCATGTGCTTGTGCGGCTCGATCTTGTCGACAAGGCCCGCCTCTTCGAAAATCTCGACGATGATCTTGCGCGCATAGAAACGGTCCTGCCCTTCCAGGCGGTCCCAGGCGCCGTGCAGCGCCGCCGGATGGTCGAGACCTTCGAGAAAGTCCTCATTGTCCTTGATGGTGATCGTGCCATCGCCGTTCATGATATTGATGACGCGAAGACCTGCGCGCTTGCCGACGTCGAAGTCGTTGAAATCGTGCGCGGGCGTTATCTTCACCGCGCCGGTGCCGGCAGTCGGATCGGCATAATCGTCAGCAACGATTGGAATTCTGCGGCCGACGATCGGCAGAATGACATGCTTGCCGACAATGCCCTGATAGCGTTCGTCCTTCGGATTGACGGCAACACCGGTATCGCCCAGCATGGTCTCCGGTCGTGTCGTTGCGACGACCACATAATCGCGCGTCTCGAATTCGGTCGGCTTGCCTTCCTCATCGAATGCAATCGGGTATTGGTAGGTTACGCCCTTTTCCAGCGGATAGCGCAGGTGCCAGAGATTGCCCTTGACCTCGTGCTGCTCGACTTCGATATCGGAAATCGCCGTCAGCAGCTTCGGATCCCAATTGACCAGACGTTTGTCCTTGTAGATCAGCCCTTCCTTGTAGAGCGTGACGAAAACCTCGAGCACGGCCTTCGAGAGGCCTTCGTCCATGGTGAAACGTTCGCGCGACCAGTCGCATGACGCACCAAGACGTTTCAGCTGGTTGAAGATCAGGCCGCCCGATTCCGCCTTCCACTCCCAAATCTTGTCGATGAAGGCTTCGCGGCCCATGTCGCGGCGGCCCGGCAGCTGCTGTTCCATCAGCTTGCGCTCGACGACCATCTGCGTGGCGATGCCGGCGTGGTCCATGCCCGGCTGCCAGAGCACGTCCTTGCCGCGCATGCGCTCGAAGCGCACCAGGATGTCCTGCAGCGTGTTGTTCAGCGCGTGGCCCATGTGCAGCGAACCGGTGACATTCGGCGGCGGGATCACAATGGTGAAGGTCTCGGCCCCGGCTTTGGCGTTCGCGCCGGCGCGGAAAGCGTCCGCCTCATCCCATATCGCGGCGATTTTCGGTTCGACGGCAGCGGAATCATAGGTCTTGTCGAGCATTTTCTGACCAATTTCGAGGTTCGAGGGTGGCGTTTGTAAATAGGATGGTCACGGCCAAGTCAATAAAAAAGCCGCCCCGGAGACCGGAGCGGCTTTTCAGGAAAAAGCAATCCGATCAGCGGCGCGGGCCGCGCGCCACGCGCTCGATTTCCTCGCGCACCAACCGCTCGACCAATGTTGGCAGATTATCATCAAGCCATTCGCGCAGCATCGGGCGCAGCATGTCCTCAGCAATCTCGTCCAGCGAGCGGCGCTCGGCACCGTCGATTGCCGCGGCGAGCTCCTCGAAGGAGCGGCTGATCTGCAGGCCGGCATTCTCCGAAAGCAGCGTCGGCTGGACCTCGTCCATAACGCTCGGCAGGAAACGCTCGGTCGACGACTGAGTGGGTTCCATAGCCGGCAGCGCTGTTTCGACGGCAGGCGCAGGCTCGGCGACGGCAACCCTTTGCGTTTCCGTAAACGTCGGCTCAACCGGCTGCTGGATCGCAACATGCTGGATGGACGCTGCGGCATCCGGGAAAACAGGCTGTGCCGGCTGCGGCTGCGGGGCCGCGGCGCGCGACGGTTCCGGCATTACGGCCGGCTGCGGTTCGGGCTGACGGAAGCCGCTCGGAATTTCGCGCAGGGCCTGACCGGCCTGCACGGCGCTGCGCTCGGAGGCGGCGCGCACGCGGGCGGCGACATCGGCAAGCGACAGAGCGCGGGCCGGAACTTCTGCTTCGGGGGCGGTGCCGGCCGAATTGGCGGCGACGAAACGCGGATCGGAGGAGCGCATGACCGGTTCGGGGAATTCCACGCCGGCATAGGTATCGTCGACCGTCAGATGAATTTCGGAGCCATTGTCATCCTCGTCGGCGCCGTAGACCGGCGGCAGGGATGCGGAAATCGCCTTGCCGGCGCCGGGCTCATTGCTTTCGATGATCTGGCGGATGGACGCCAGAATTTCTTCCATGGACGGTTCACGCGCTACACTTGGCTGAGCCATTTCTATCCCCGTTATCCCAAAACAACGACCGGATGGTGTGGAGCATTCATCCGAATCACCACGACTTTAGAATACCCCAGACGTGAAAAAAATCATCGCGAATCAAATGAATGTGGCCATGCACAGTTTTGTTACCTGATGTTTGCCACCCGCAAAGCCTGTCGCGATTTTGCGGCGGAAACATCGTGGCGGCGTCAGCCTAGATGATGTTTGTGAAGGCTTTCCAGCGGCGTTGACAAAAAACGGGCGCCAATGGCGCCCGTTGCTGAATGTCATCGATAAGAACGATCTCAGAAAACGAATTCGCGCGCCTTGGCGAAACCCGGCAGCGGCTTGACCGAGGCGTTGAAGAAGACGTTTTCCGAAATGGCGCCGCGCTCGGCGACGAAGACCTTGGCGCGGGCGGCGTTGCCGTAACCTTCGACGGTGATCAGACGGCCACCATCGCGCAATTGACCTAGAAGGGCCGCCGGAACCTCTTCGACTGCGCCGTTGATGAAGATCAGATCATAGGGAGCGCCGGCAGCGTAGCCCTTTTCGAGCGGGCCGGTCACGACTTCGACCTTGGCGTAGCCGGCAAGCTGCGCCTTCGCTTCAGTGGCCAGCGTCTCGTCGCATTCGAGCGCGATGACGGAGCCGGCAACGATCGACAGCAGCGCCGAGGTGTAACCCGTACCGCAACCAACCTCGAGCACGAAGTCGTCTTTGGTGATCGCGGCCAGCTGCAGCAGCTTGGCAAGCGGCGACGCTTCCATCAGGAAGCGGGCCGGCTTTGCCGGCGCAGCTGCGGAGATCTCGACGTCGTTGTCGATGTAAGCCAGCAGCTTCGCCTTCTCCGGCACGAAAGCCTCACGCGGCACCGTGAGAAACGCCGTCAGCACGGAATGCGAGGTAACGTCCGTCGTGCGAACCTGGGTATCGACCATCTTTACGCGCGCTGCTTCGAAATCCATCATGTCCTCTCGCTCTTGAAAAGCGGTTCCTGTCCCTCGTCTCTTAATCCCCGCCACGGATGCTTTCAAGGCTTGGCAGGCGCCGGCGAAAAGAATCCGGCAGGGGCCGCTTCCGCGCCACAGGGGCAGGACGGACGCTGCAACTCCAGCGTGGAATCGTTTAGCCCTTCATGTTATGATCTCCAGCGGAGGAAATAGGAGGAGCAGGCCATGTCTGCGATTTTCGAGTATTTCACGCTGTTCGACTTTTTCATCCTCGCGGCGCTTATCGGCATATTCTGCTGCGGGCTGCTGGACGGCGAAACGACTTGGAAGCGATAAGGCGCCGAAGCGCACTCGGAGATATCCCCGCATCGCGTCTGCAGCAATGCATGTCGGCGAGCGATCGTCCGGCATGCGTTCTTTTCCTTTGAAGTCCAGCCCTCAACAGCCGCACGCGCATTAACGTTACGTCAACCATTTTGTTGCGGCGCCCTCGCCTTCCGCTATGGGAGTGCGCATGCAAACCTTCATGATCCAATCGCGCGGCATAGAAGCGCTTCACTATCTATAATGCCGATGCCCGACTGCTGCTGATCAAATACAGCAGCGGCGAGATTCGCAGCATCACCCGCATTTCGCCGCAAGGCATGCGGAGGCTGCTCGGCGCCGGTCCCGATATCGATGAGAGGCCTGAATTGAGCGACCTGCAATATCAGGCGGAAATCCGCAAGGGCGGCCTGAGGGCGCTCTACCGCCTCACGGGAATCAATCCGTTACAGTTCGATTTTTCGCCGGGCCAGCAGGTCTGGTAGCATCGCAAACGCCAATGCCGTGCCACTGAGCCAGCCGCGTTTCACATAGATTATGTCATGTGGAAGATGTTGGAGGCCTCGCCCGGAATTGAACCGGGGTACAAGGATTTGCAGTCCTCTGCGTCACCACTCCGCCACGAGGCCTCACGCGCTCGTTATCTGAGCCGTGGCGAGCGTTTAGAATGATCGTAAGGAAATCGCAAGAGGGCATTTCGGAAAAACGCTATTCGGCAGCTGCCGAAACGACCATTTTTCCATCCCGAAACGGAGCGGGCGCGGGCTAGAATTTCCGCGGCCGTGACGATGCCCCATTTCCTGCCAATGATGGCATTTGAAACAAATTCTTGACTTGACTTCGATCACCGTCCGGGACTCAATTGCCCGCGGGAGGGTATAGGAGCTTGAGATGGATTGGGCTGCCCTCAAATCGAAGCGCGTGCGTGCAGCATACGACGCCGAAACCCGGGATCTGCATGTAAAATTCCCTGGTTCTCCGCCGGTGAAACATGCGGATATTCCGCCGCACGTCCACCAGAACCTGCTGGAAACGGACGATCCATACTTCTATTACCAGTACTATATAGCGCCGTCTCGCGTATCACCAGGCCCTCGACAACCGGCCTCCGTGGCGTCCTACGCGGTGAAACTCGTCCTCCTCCTTGCCGCCTGCAGCCTGCTGATGACGACCGGCCTCGATCCGGACCATGGCGGAACTTTTGAAGAAAGCGAACTCAGATCCAACTAGACCCGAATGTGGATGAGCTGCGCGCCCAGCCCACTCTCGGGGCCCGCGACAAGGCGGCTAGTTCCGGCGTCGAAATTGTTGTCGCTCCTGTTCTGAGAACGGTAGCGCCGATTGTCCCGCTCGCGGTCGTTCCTCCCATCGCGATCATTCCGGCCGTTGAAATTGCGATAGTTGCGAGGCCCGTTGTAGCTGCCGCCCTGACCGTGGTCGACCACGCAGCCTTCGGGACGACGACAGATGCCGCGAGCGTCGAAACCGCCGCTGTCTACTTGGGCCTCGGCGGAAATGCCTGAGAGAAGCGCCGCGGCCGACAGGACGACAACAAAAGATACCTTCATTTCCTCACCTGGACCATTGTGACGCGATTTTGCGTTTTACATTCCATAAACCACGAATGCGAAAAGCGACCCACAGTTCCACGCCCTCCTTGCCGATCAGCCAGCCGGTTTTCGCCGCCTGTGCCACCAGACAGCCAGCCGCCGCCGAAGCCGTCGCGCGAACGGCAGATCGTGCGAGAGCACGAGGAAGCCGAGCGGCAGCATCCAGAAGCCGAGGATGGGCAGGAAACCCAACACGCCGCAGAAAATGAGGGCCATGCCGAGCGCCATCCGCGCGATGCGCGAGCGTGGCATGCCGATGCTGAAAGAGCCGAGTACAAGCCTGCCGCTTGCATGATCGATGCCGAAGCGCACTGCCCCTGCCTTGCGCCTCTCGCCGCCTCTCGTCTCCTCACGATCATTCACATTTGTCATTCCCCAGAGATGGGCGCAGGCATCCCAAATACAAGTTCATTTCATTTTTTTGAAAAAACCGCTTGGCAAATCGGGAAAGCGTTTGTATTAGCCCACTCACACCGCGCCAAGCAGTGATCCCTGGTAGCTCAGCGGTAGAGCATTCGACTGTTAATCGACAGGTCGCCGGTTCGAATCCGGCCCGGGGAGCCATTTTTCAAGTAATCGCCTGTTTCGTTGATAATTCCGAAAGCAGGCGTTTTCTTCCCCACTTTCCCTCCCGCTTTTTGAAATCGATTTTGTCGAAACTGGGGGTCGATAAATTTCTTGTTCTTCTGAATCTTGAATCCGCTGTGATACTAAGGTTCTGCGGTCGCCCCGATGATCGTCTGGACGGATCGGCCCAGCGACTAGCGCCCTCAGAGCGCGTGTCGTACTTCTCGTCGTATCGTGGTTATTGCGCCTACCTAGCCCTAAATCAGCACCCCGCTAATCCTTGCGAAAATTCACGAGGCGCATAAATTCAATCTATCAGATGGCTTTTGCTGGTGACCACGGATGTACTGGCACCGTGCTGATGCAATCAAAGACGGGTCGGCGCGAGCATTCGCCCGACCCTTTCTTTTTTAGCCAAGACCGTTCTGTGGTTACTGCCGATAATCCCCATCCCTGCCCGACACTCCCTTAATCTCCTGGCAGCGCAGCTGGTCAGACCCGGACAGGTAGCGACGTAGATTGCCAAGCCGCATGTCCTTGTGCCGTGGGCAGTTGCCCTCGGTCTTATGAGGCTTGCACAGCCCGCACGACGCCTTGCGAGGACGCTTTCTTTTGTGATGCATGTCCATCTCCGAACGAAATCGGTGCGCCCTGATGGCGCACGCGTATGTGTCGGAGATGAGAAAGCGCTCGCTTTGTCATGGTGCCGTTATATCACGAGTTGGGAGCGAGAGAAGACCGTCGGCGCTGCCCTTGGCCCACCGCGTTTTGAACGCAGACTGTGAATAGAAAACGGGATCAGCCCGGCGCTTTGATTCCAATCTTCATCAACGGTCTCGCAAGCTATGGAATATACCGCCATCCGCGCGCACATCGCCGTCAAGCCGGCAGCCTAATCATGCGCTGTTACGATGGGTAGGCAACCGCTGGCCAAAAAACTGCCGGCGGTGTACAGCAAACACCATGGCGCTAGATCCCGAAAAAGCATTTTTAGATTACAGTGCGGCGGACTGCAGCGTGCAGTTCTGGACCGCTAACGCACCGGCCGTGCAATTCACCTCTTTGGAAGCCGCCGTCAGGTTCGCAAAAGACCATGGCGGCAGGTGGGAAGAGATTGAGATAACAGTCCATCTGCCGCGCGAGGACATCGTATTCGCCACCGGAAAAGTGCATCAACTCATTGATGCTTTACCAGGTGACCTCCGGAAAAAACCGTAATGAAGTGGATCGGCAGTCAATAGGACCGCCGACGCTCCGCCGGCCGCAGCGAAACACATACTATCGCCACAGCACCGGGATAAATCACGGCCATGGCTTTGGGTATGGCGATAGGAATCGGAATAGGCGCCGCAGTCGGCCCGACGCTGTTCGATGACGCCGCGATCGGCGCCGCCGTCGGGGCTGTCATCAAACGGAAATGACCGCCCGCCTGACGCTCCGGACGATCCCGTTCATTGTACGGGCAAGGCGACCACCTCTAATAGCTGCACGAACGGCCGTCACCGGGTCGGAAGCCATCGGCGCAGGCCGGGTTCATTGAATCTCCCGGCTGATATCCCGATGCCGAGCCATATGAATTCGGCGGCGTCGAGCATGCCGAGGTCATGGCGGCAAGACTGATTGCTCCGGCTGCTACAAATGCCCGAAATCTCTTCATCGATGCTTCTCCCGTTTACGCTGCGACCGAGTGATGAGAGCCTCTCCTCTCTCCTCGCAGATCACATTCGCTTCAAGATATAGGCGCGCTCTTCGGCTGGCGTTAGCTCCGAGCGCGCAAGAATTCTCATCGATCTCGATCAGCTCCGCATGAAGATCGTCGATGACCAAGCCGGCCGGGAACAAAGACCGTGGTTCAAAGTTGAGTGGCATCAACCACGTAACGTCAGTTTCTGACAGGAGGTCTTTCATGGGTCGCGGTATTCTTCTTTGGCTGCTTGGTGTTCCACTGCCGATCATCATCCTTCTTGCTCTGTTTATGCGATAGGGACAGATCATGTCGCTTTCAATGACAGGTTCCGGAGAGATTGCTACTCCGGTCGAATCTTCCAAATCCGCCATGACATGGGGGCCCATTTTCGGAGGCGCCGCGGCTGCCATCGGAGTGACCCTCATTCTTTTGCTGCTTGGATCCGGGGTTGGGTTGACGATGGTGTCGCCCTGGTCGGGGCAAAGCAGTTCGCTCGGCACGGTCGGGGTGACGGCGGCGATCTGGCTGGTTGTCGTCCAATGGCTCTCCTCCGGGCTCGGTGGCTATATCACGGGCCGGCTGCGCACGAAGTGGGCAGCTGTCCATACCGACGAGGTGTTCTTCCGTGACACCGCGCATGGCTTCATCAGCTGGGCGCTGGCGACGATCTTCGTCGCCGGCTTTCTAGCCTCGTCGCTGACCTCGCTTGCCGGTGCGGGCGCACAAGCCGTGGGTTCGGCCGCTACCGCCGCAGGTACGGCGGCGTCATCGACGGCATCGGCCGCGGATCTGCCCACCGCCTACTTTACCGACGCTTTGCTGCGTCCTGAGCAGGCCCGTGCAGGAGCAACATCCGATGATACCGCGGCAACGGCTGAGGTCTCCCGCATACTCCTCAACGGTGCTGCCGCCGGCCAGATCCCGGATGACGACAAGGCCTATCTTGCAACCATCGTCTCTGCTCGCACCGGTCTTTCCGAGGCCGATGCGCGCACCCGCGTCGACACTGTGCTGAAGCGCATCGACGACGCCAAGGTCGCCGCCCAGAAAGCCGCCGATGAGGCACGCAAGGCTGCCTCCACCACGGCATTGCTCGGCGCGTTGTCGCTCCTGATCGGGGCTTTCATCGCTGCTGCCGCCGCAGCCTTTGGCGGGTCGCAACGCGACGAAGAGGAAGACCTCCTCGTCACGCCCCGGATCTAAGGCCCGGGCTCAGGATCAACGGAAATCGGGGCGCGAGGTCGAAAGGCCCCGCGCCCCATTTATGTGGAGCCATCCCCGGCTCTTTTTCTCAGTGGCGGTTTATTTCGCATCAAGCGGAACATGTGGCCGTCGTTGAGCTTCGGTTAGGTAAACCCTTTCCGGAGAATGTAGATGGCCAAGAAGACGTCCAGAACCTCGCCCTCGGACAACGCAACGATCCATGATCAGAAACTGCACCGGGGTCCAGGCGGTGAGCTTCATCAGTTTGCCGAAGACGGGATGCCGGTGCTGACCACAGCGCAAGGGGGCCCCGTTTCCGACGATCAAAACACGCTTCGTCTCGGCGCCCGCGGCCCTGCCCTCGTCGATGACTTCCATTTCCGCGAGAAAATCTTTCATTTCGACCACGAGCGCATTCCCGAGCGGGTCGTGCATGCGCGCGGTTACGGCGCCCATGGCTACTTCGAAACATACGAATCACTGGCAGCCTATACGCGGGCCGATCTTTTCCAGCGGCCCGGCGAAAAGACGCCGGCCTTCGTGCGGTTTTCGACCGTTGCCGGCAGCAAGGGTTCCTTCGATCTGGCGCGCGACGTGCGCGGTTTCGCCGTGAAGATCTACACCCAACAGGGGAATTGGGATCTCGTTGGCAATAATATCCCAGTCTTCTTCATTCAGGATGCGATCAAGTTTCCCGACGTCATCCATTCCGTAAAACCGGAGCCCGACAAGGAATTTCCGCAGGCGCAGTCGGCGCACGACAATTTCTGGGATTTCATCACGCTGACGCCCGAAAGCATGCACATGATCATGTGGGTGATGTCGGACCGCGCCATTCCGCGGTCGTTCCGTTTCATGGAGGGTTTCGGCGTTCACACCTTCCGCTTCGTCAACGCGGCTGACGAATCGACCTTCGTCAAATTCCACTGGAAACCGAAGCTCGGCCTCCAGTCCGTCGCCTGGAACGAGGCGGTCAAGATCAATGGTGCGGATCCGGATTTCCATCGCCGCGACCTCTGGCAGGCGATCCAGTCGGGAAACTTTCCCGAATGGGAACTCTGCGTGCAGCTTTTCGACCAGGACTTCGCCGACACGTTCGACTTCGACATCCTCGATCCGACGAAGCTCATCCCCGAGGAGATCCTTCCGGTCAAACCGATCGGCCGTCTCGTGCTCGACCGAATGCCCGACAACTTTTTCGCAGAGACCGAGCAGGTCGCCTTCATGACGCAGAACGTTCCCCCCGGCATCGACTTCAGCAACGATCCCCTTCTGCAGGGACGGAATTTCTCCTATCTCGACACGCAGCTGAAACGTCTGGGCGGTCCGAATTTCACACATCTGCCGATCAACGCGCCGAAGTGTCCCTTCCACAATTTTCAGCAGGATGGCCATATGGCGATGCGCAATCCCGTCGGGCGCGTCAATTACCAGCCGAATTCCTGGAATCAGGGGCCGCGGGAATCCCCGGTTCAAGGCTACCGGCACTTCTCGGCCGAGGAGCAGGGTCCCAAGGTTCGGCTGCGGCCGGAAAGCTTTGCCGATCATTACAGCCAGGCCCGACAGTTCTACATCAGCCAGACTCCACCGGAACAACGCCATATCGCCGCGGCGCTGATCTTCGAACTGAGCAAGGTCGAAACGCCGGTCATTCGTGAGCGTATGGTCTCGCATCTCTTGAACATCGATGAGACGCTGGCCAGCAAGGTCGGCCACGCACTCGGCTTCAAATCGATGCCGAAGCCTGCCGATGCGGCCATGCCGACGCGGCAGGATCTCGAGCCGTCGCCGGCGCTCAGCATCGTCGAGCGCGGTCCGAAGCGGTTCGAAGGACGCAAGCTCGGCATTCTCGTCAGCGATGGCACGGACGCCGCTATCTTCAAGGCGCTGCTTGCCGAGATCACCGAGCAGAAAGCAGCGTTCGAAGTGATCGCACCAAAGATCGGCGGTGTGACGCTCTCGGACGGCAACTGGATCGAGGCGCATCAGATGATCGACGGCGGACCTTCAGTGCTTTACGACGCCGTCGCCCTCCTCCCCTCGGCCGAGGGAACCGGCGACCTGCTGAAGGAGGCAACGGCCCGCGATTTCGTGGCGGATGCCTTCGTGCACTGCAAGTTCATCGGCTATGTGGAAACAGCGCTGCCGTTGATCCAGAAGGCTGGAATTGCCGATTCCCTGGATGAGGGCGTGATTGCGCTCGGAGCGGCGAAGGATGTTACGGCCTTTATCAAGGCGCTTGGCAAACTGCGTGTCTGGGCTCGGGAGCCATCGGTCAAATTGAATTGACCGTGTTATCGCCGTCATCCGGGCACGGGAACGGCCTGTCGTAACCATAAAACCCGTGGAACCGCGGGTTTTATGTCATTCGCGGCGCCCCAGCGTCCGCGCGCTCAGAAACGCGGCCACTCCAAAAAATAAATCATTGTGCACTGCAGCAACCTTTTCGTAGACTGACGCGTTTAGTTCAGCATCACCGCCATCCCGGCTGCTGATTGGCGGAGACTTTCATGAGATCTATGTCAGACACCCTCGCACGCCTTGCTGCGCTGCGAGGAACCCTTCGCGCCCAACCTATGCAGGACAACCCCGACCTCGTCGCCTTGGAGACGTTTGGCTCCAACCCGGGCGCTTTGGTAGGCTATACCTATTTGCCGTCGAAGCGCGGGAAAAACATGGCCCTGGTCGTTGTCCTGCATGGCTGCACCCAGACTGCCGCCGGGTATGATATCGGGTCCGGGTGGTCGCGATTGGCCGAGGATTATGGCTTCGCGCTGCTGTTTCCCGAGCAACGACGGGCAAACAATCCAAACCTCTGCTTCAATTGGTTTAACCCGGAGGACATAAGCCGGGATCACGGCGAGGTCTTTTCCATTCGCCAGATGATCGCAAAGGTCGTTGCGGAACACGGTATCGACGGCAGGCGCGTGTTCGTGACCGGGCTTTCGGCCGGCGGCGCCATGGCCACTGCCATGCTCGCCACCTATCCCGACGTTTTTTCGGGCGGCGCGATCATCGCGGGCCTGCCATATGCAAGCGCCGCAACCATTCCCGAAGCGTTCGATCGAATGCGCGGTCACGGCAGCCCGACCGGCAAAGAGCTTGAACTGCGATTGAGAAACGCTTCAGGGCACAAAGGCCCGTGGCCGACATTATCACTCTGGCAGGGAACCGCAGACAGAACCGTCGTGCCATCCAATGCGAATGCGATCGTGGAGCAATGGAGAAATATTCACGGCGTCGATGCATCACCGGGGCGCGTCGAAGATATCGGACGACATCAGCGAAAGGTCTGGACCGATGCTCCCGGCGCCGAAGTAATCGAGCTCTATACGATTGCCGGGATGGATCACGGCACGCCGCTCGATGTCGGCACCGGCTACGGAGCAAGCGGCCCCTTTATGCTTGACGTCGGAATTTCCTCGACGGTCGAAATTGCCAGATCCTGGGGTCTGGTTCCCTCATTTGAAAAACGGAGCAACGCGAAACCCTCGGCTGCGCAACCGGAAAACGCCGCAGGCCCATTCGGCGCGGGCAGCGACCGGGGCGGCATTCAGAAGGTCATTGAAGATGCCCTCCGGTCCGCTGGGCTGATGAAGTAGTCATGTCGCTAATTAAAGTGGAGATTTGTAGACAAGAATAAATACGCGGAATAGGAATGGCGCTCATCGTCATACGGGGAGACACCATGGTTCCGCTTTCGCTTTTCATCACAACTGCTTCGCGCCGCCGCATGGCGGCTGCACTTGCCGCCGCGCTGTTTGCACCTGCAGCTTTTGCCGAAGAGATCGTCTTCAAGGATCAGGGGAACCGCGAGGTGCGGCTGGCAAAGGCTGCCGAACGTGTCGTCTCGATCGTCATCCCAATGGCTTCCACCGTCATCGCGCTGGATGGCAGCACCCGGAAGCTCATTGGCATGAACCCGACGGCAAAGAGCGCCGTGGTCGAAGGGATTCTCGGAAAGATCTTCCCCGAGGCGAAGGATATTCCGTCTGATGTGACGGCGCCGAATTTCGTGCCGAACGTCGAGGCGCTCACCGCCGCCAATCCCGATCTCGTCATCCAATGGGGCGATCGCGGCGCCGATATCGTCGCGCCCATCACCAATGCCGGGCTCACCACGATGCTGATCCTCTATGGCACGGAAGAGCTGACCCGCGATTATATGACCATGGCCGCGAAGGCAATCGGCAAGCCGGAGCGGATCGGCGAACTGGTGGAATGGCGTGATCGCGTCCAGAAGGATATCGAGGCCAAGACGACTGCTATCCCCGATGACAAGAAGCCGAACGTTCTCTACCTCGGCCGTGCGCTCTCCGATATCAGCGCCTCCGGCACCAAGGGCAATTACAATGCCTGGTCCATCGAGCTTGCGGGCGGCAGAAACGCCTCGGACGAACTCAACGGCACGGTCTCGGTGAACAAGGAACAGATCGCAGCGTGGAACCCCGACGTCATCTTCCTCAATGCATTCGAGGCAAAGCTTGATATCGACTGGGTCTATAACGATCCGATCCTTTCTCTGACCAATGCCGCCAAATCCAAGCGGGTCTACAAGATGCCGCTCGGCGGCTATCGCTGGGATCCGCCGAGCCAGGAATCGCCGTTGTCCTGGATGTGGACGGCCAACCTGCTCCATCCCGAGATCTTCAAATACGACCTGCGGACGGAAATGAAGACGGCCTACAAGACGCTTTACAACTACGACCTGGCCGATAGCGATATCGACAATATCCTTTGGCTGAAGGAACAGGGCGCTGCCGCCGACTACGCGCAGTTCGAGGCGAAGTGACGTCATGGCGACGATAACGCAGGAGGAGACGGCGCCGGCTGCCCGCCGGATTCACCTCGCCAGGCAGACACTGGTCTTCACGTTGCTGCTGGCGCTGCTGGTGATCGCCTTCACCGTCAGCCTCTGCGTCGGACGGTTCTCCGTGCCGGCTGGACGCGCGCTCGAACTGATCTGGCAAGGGATCAGCGATCCCTCGCGGGAGCTTGCCGGGATCGACGAACGCATCGTGCTGCTGGTGCGTGCGCCGCGTGTCGTGCTTGCCGCACTCGCCGGCGCCGGGCTTGCGATCTCGGGCGCCGGCCTTCAGGGCGTGTTTCGAAATCCGCTGGTTTCGCCAGACATACTGGGCATTTCCCAGGGTGCCGCCTTCGGCGGCGCGCTGGCGATCATGCTCGGCATCTGGGGATTTCCGCTGATTGCCATGGTGTTCCTCTGCGGCATGGTGGCCGTCATCCTGGTGGGGCTGCTGTCGCGCATCAACGGCCGGTCGGAAACGGTCACCGTGATCCTGTCGGGGCTGGTCATCAGCTCGATGTTCTCGGCAGTGGTCTCGCTGCTGCAATTCATCGCCGATCCCAACACATCCCTTCCCGCCATCGTCTACTGGCTGATGGGATCCTTTGCGACGGCCACCTGGGAGCGCACGCTGGTGGCAGCACCCGGCCTCATCCTCGGAAGCTGCTTCCTGTGGATGCTCCGCTTCCGGCTCAACATCCTGTCGCTCGACGAAGCCGAAGCCCGCAGCCTCGGCGCCAATACGATACGCGAGAGATGGCTGGTCTTCTGCCTCATCGCCGTCATCGTCGGCAGCCAGGTCGCGGTTTCGGGCATCATCGGCTGGATCGGCATCGTCATTCCCCACGCCGCCCGTTTGCTGGTCGGCCATGATCACCGCGCGCTGTTGCCGGCAGCGGCCGTGCTCGGCGCAGGATTCATGGTCTGCATCGACACCCTCGCCCGCACCGCAACGGCCGCGGAAATCCCGCTCGGCGTCATCACCGCCCTTGTCGGCGCGCCGATCTTTGCGGCTCTCCTGCGCCATCACTATCGCGAAAGGACCGGATCATGATCGGATTGACGGATGCGGTCGTCAGGTTCGGGGCGCGCACCATCCTCGACCGCCTGAGTTTTTCGGTTCCTGTCGGGCGGTCGCTCGCCATTCTCGGCCCCAACGGCCGGGGCAAGACGACGACGCTGAAAGCCATGCTCGGCTTTCAGCGGCTGGACGCGGGCAGCCGTGTCGCGCCTGCCATCGTCGGCTACGTGCCGCAGACCGGAAGCAGCAACCAGCGCTATCGCGCCATCGACGTCGCCGTCATGGGGCGGGCAGCGCATCTCGGCCTGTTCGGGCAACCGGGACCTTCCGATTTCGAAATTGCCCATGCCGCGCTCGAACGCGCAGGGGCGGCCCGCTTTGCCGATCATTTCTTCGACCGGCTTTCCGGCGGCGAACGGCAGCTCGTGCTTCTGGCGCGAGCGCTCGCCACCGGCTCGGAGGCGATCGTCCTCGACGAGCCGGCGGCGGCACTCGACCTTCGCAACCAGGAGCGGCTGCTGAACCTGCTCAAAAGCCTGCGCGAACCGCGCGACAAGGCAATCGCCTTCACGACGCATGATCCGAACCATGCGCTTGCCGCCGCCGACGATGCGCTGCTGATGATGCCGGATGGTCAATCGCTGTTCGGTCCGGTCGCGGAGACGATCACGCCGGAACATCTCGAACGGCTTTACGGTGTCCCGATGCGGGTGGTCGAGCTTATCGGCCCGACAGGCGACGGGCATCAGGCGGTTTTGCCGGCCTTTGCAGGAATTCGCGCCGCATGAGCATCCTTCTGATCCAGTCGCATTATCAAGACCCTTTCGGCATGAGCCCGCCGGCTTTCGCCGAGGCAACCGCGCAGGGCAAGCTGATCACCGTACGCGAGATGGAACTGACCGAGGCGCATTTCGCCGCCGCAAGCGGCCTCATCACCACCACCCATCTCGATCAGGTCGGCTTCCTCAGATATGCGCCGGCGGTGGCGTCCTTCCTCGACCGAGGCGGCCGGTGGATCTTCAACGGCCACATGCTTCGGCCGATCCTGCCGGAACTCGGCGCCTATATCCCGATGCGGCAGCCGAAGAGAGCCGACTTCGTGCAGGTCAGGCAATTCGACCATCCCGTTTTTACCGGCATCGACCAGAGCATGCTGGAAACGAACCGCGGCGTCGCCGGTTTCTACGGCCGCGGACACAATCCGATGCCATCGGGCGCAGTTGCGATCAATACGTTGGGACCAGCTGCCATTCCCGTCGACTGGATCTGGGCGCGGCCGGCGGGCGGAGAACTATTGTCGCATGCCGGAAACGAGTTCTGGGGCTGCGGAGACGATCCCGACATCAAAAAGCAACTGGCCGGCCGTGTTATCGCCTGGCTGGCGGGGGAGCTGACCCGATGAGCGTGCTCGCGATCCATCCCGGCGCCGACTACCACATCGAGACGCTGGAAGCGCCGCGTTACCGGCATCATTTCGACAGGCTGGTGCGCCCGGAGGAGCTGCTCTCGGTCGAACTCCGCGAACACCAGGTACTGTTCATTCCCTGCCGGACGCCGGCGGACCGGATGGCGCCACATGCAGAGCAGCTGCGCGCCTATCTCGACCAGGGCGGCACGATCGTTGCGACCGGCGAGACGGCATGGGAAGCGTTTCTGCCAGCGATCCATTTCACGCCGCAACCGACAAACTGGTGGTGGTGGCTGACCGAGGGCGCCGATCTCGGCGTCAGGATCGCAGCACCCGGCCATTCACTGTTCGAACATCTCGGGCAGGACGATCTGACCTGGCACCTTCATGGCTGGTTCGCTCCACCAGAGGGCGTCGAGGTTCTGGCGGTGAACGAGGAAGGCAAGCCGATCCTATATGTAGACGAGGTCACGACGGCGGGGCGCATGGTGATCACCAGCCTCGACCCCTGCTTCCACCATGGATCGCATTTCATGCCGGCGACGACGCGCTTCCTGGATGGTTTCTTTCCCTGGATGCGCAAAGAACTGGACAAGGGAAAATCGGAATGAACGAAACGAAGATCGAAGTCCTCGAAGACGGCAAGCCGCTTGTCTACGGCTTCGCCGACATCATGCATTATCACGGCTATGGTTTTCCCGGTGGTGTCGCCCATGCCTTCAAGGTGATGGAGCGCGCCTTTCCGCTGCTCAGCACCGGCGGACCGCCGGAGCGCCGCGAAATCTCGATCCGCACGGCCTTTCGCGGTCCGGGCGGGCGCGACGCCTTCGAAATGGTGACACGCGCATTGACGGAAGGACGCTACAGCGTCGACCCCTCGCTCGATCGGCCGGAGCGCGGCGATATCCTCGCCCGCTACGTCTTCGAGCTCAGCTATCGCGGCCGCACCGTCACCCTGCAACTGTGCGACGGTCATGTCCGCGAGGAATTCATCATGCTTGGCCGCAAGCCCGACCGGACACCCCAGGAAGAGGAGCATCTCGCCTGGCTAAAGCAGGAGATGGCGGACCGCCTGCTGGCGTTGCCGCCGGAGGCGGTTTACGAAGAGGGATAGGACGACCACTCAGATTCGGCAGACCTCCCGAAGATCGCCGCTATCGGTTTTGAGACTTGGGCAGTGGTCCGTTTTGGTGGCTGAAGACCAGTTCGCTTTGGACATCTTGCTGAAACTGCAGCACCCGCTGACCGACATCGCTCTCCGGCATCCCTGCCGCCAGAAGCTGATCGGCAAGCCTGCGGCATTCGGCCTTCCAGAATTCTATTGCATCTGCGCCGTGCCGCCGGCCGAGTTCGCGCGCGCAGCGCTCGACATTGGCAGTGCCGGTTCCAGCGGGAAAGGCAATAATCTTGCCTTCATTGGCGCCGGCAGGCCGGCGGGTCATTTCAGTAGCCATCGAACACAGGTTCCTTTGATCCTGTTCGTTGTCTACGGGACTATGGTTAATGCTTTCTATTTGCTGCAGTAAGAAGATCAATCAGGTGGAAATTTAGCGGGCCGCAATGTCACCAGACAATCGGATGGGTTTTGCCGGTGAGCACGTTCACGAACCCCTCCGGCGCCAGCTCAGACGGCGCGACCAGCACCCAGTGCCAGGGCGAGCAAGTTAGCGTCGCAAACGACAGGCGTTCGGGAAATCCCGGCCACCATCGAGGCGAAAAAGTCGGCTCGTACATCCAGTCGATCCCGGCGCCGGCGGCATAAAGAGCCTGCATCTCCGCATCGAGCGCTTCGGCCGAACGCGCCGTCATCAGGCCGCCGACCTCGTAGCGGACGCGGGCGAGAATCTTGCCACCGGATACCAGCACCCAGCCACCCTGCAGCTCGTTCAGGGCATTGACTGATATCGCCATCGCCTCGTCGGACGAGCCGACCGTCCAGATATTGTGCTTGTCGTGCCCGAGCGTGGAGGCGAGCGCCGTCTCCGGCGTGCGCGGCCCGGTGCCCAGCCAGAACATCCTGGAGACCTTGGCCTCTCCGGAAAACCGGTCGACAATCGAGAATTTGGTGACATTGCGCGCGGGATCCCGCTGCACGGCGCCCTCTTCCACCGGCAATTCCATGGTGATGAAATCGTCGTGCCAGTGAAACGGCCGCAAAAGTGCTGCGTTGACCGTGGTCCGGTTCGGCGGCGCCTCGATGCGGAAATCGTCAGCCGTGACCGTCCTGTCTATTTTCACGGTCCGCGTCGCCCATTGCGGCCAATCGATTTCAGGACGCACGCCAATGAATGTCGCACCCTCGGACACAGGCCTCCCGTCGGCCCACACTTTTTCGATCGACAGGCTGGCGACGTCGCTAAGAAGAACGAAATCAGCGAAGCGGCCCGGCGCGATCGATCCGACCCACGGCGTCAGCCGCATATGGCGTGCCGGATTGAGGGTGACGCATTGAATGGCGATTTCCGGTGCAAGGCCGTTTTCGATGGCGAGCCGGACATTGTGGTCGGTCGCACCGATTTTCAGCGTGTCCGAGGCGCTGCGGTCGTCGGTCACCAGAGCGACCTGCGACCAGTCCGTCAGCCCCTTGTCGATCAGCCCGCGGATGACCTCCGGCAGGGAATGCGGCCTGAGCTCGATGAAAAGACCGTGGAGGAGCTTCTGCCAGATCTCATCGAGAAACCAGCCTTCGTGATCGGAGGCGAGACCTGCCGCGGCAAAGGCATTGATCGAGGCCATGTCGCGCAGTCCGGCACCGTGGCCCTCGACCACGCCGCGCTGCTCGAAGGTCGCGCCGATCATGCCCCACAGCCGATCGTAGGAAGGATTGCCGGGATCGGATATGGACGGCCAGTCCATGACCTCGTCGAGCCCGGCGACCATCAGGCTTTCGGAAAGGAAAGCCTTCTGTTCGTCGTAGCCGAACCAGCCGCCACCCCACTCATAGGCGGTCGGCGGAACGGCGGAGCCAGGCAGGGGAAAGATTTTCATCGGCGATCCGCGCCGGCGCGCTTCCAGCCAGAATTCCAGATTGCGGGCGCCGTTGACGTTGGAAAATTCGTGGCTCGCCTCGCATGTCCAGGTCACGCCATGCGGCATCACCAAAGCCGCCTCCCATTCCGGCGTCAGATGGGAGCTTTCGATATGTTTGTGCGCCTCGCCGAAGCCCGGCACGGCCGCAAGATCGGGCTCCGAGAACCGCTCGCTCACTTCGCCTTCGTAACTGCCGGCGGGGCCGACATAGGCGATGCGGCGGCCCTTGATGACGATCTCCTGATCGTCAAGCCACGTCCTCGAATGGACATCGAGCAACCTGCCCACGCGCAACAACCTGTCGGCGGGCCGGCGTCCGAGCGCCGTCAGCACGAGATCCTGCCGTGTCAGAACCTCGTCGGACGCGTTGATCAGCAGATCATCAGGAAGAACAGTGCGCGAAGTGGCCATGAATGGAATGCCCGTGAGAAGCTGGAACCGCCGGACCGTAGAGACCATGCCCGGATGTGTAAAGCGCTGATGAACCACACGTTTTGTGAGCGATGACCAGACGCCATCAACTGGGAGTTAGCTGATGGTCCGGTCCCGGAAAATTCTCCGCACAAGATCGTATTTGCCCAATTATTGAGCTTGCGGCCCGATCGATCAAAAAATAGTATCCCTCAAATCGTGGGGGTATGATCCCGATTGCCAACGCCGCTTTTCACAGAAGGACATTGCTCATGAAGGCCAGACGTTTTGCCCAAATCCTGTCTCTTGCGCTGCTTGCCGCCGTCGGCAACACCGCCGCGGCCCATGCGCAATCGAAGACGCTGACCATCTCCTGGTGGGGCTATAACGGCGAGAAGATGAATGCGAACATCATCACGCCCTTCAAGAAGATCTGCGGCTGCGAGATCGTGTTCGAAACCGGCAACAATGCCGACCGGCTCAACAAGCTGAAATTGCGCGATGGCAAGGGCGTCGATGTCATCTATCTCACCGACAGTTTCTCGCAGCTCGGCATCGAACAGGGACTGTTCCAGGAGATCGATGCGTCGAAGATCCCGAACCTTGCGGATATCTACGAACTGGGCAAGGCGCCTCAGGGCAAATACGGCCCGGCCTATACGATCGGACGCGTCGGCATCGTCTATGACTCCGCCAAGGTCAATCCACCGATCACCGCCTGGGGCGACCTGTGGCGCGACGATCTGAAGAGCTCCGTCTCCCTGCCCGGCATCACCACCACGGCCGGCCCACTGGTCGTTCTGGAAGCCGGCAAGCATGGTGGCGCCGATGCCTATGAAGACACCGACAAGGCCTTCTCGGAAATCGAGGCGCTGAAGCCCAATGTCGTCAAGAACTACAACACCGGCTCGGAGCTGGTGAACCTGATATCAACAGGCGAAGTGCGCGTTGCGCTGGCCCAGGACTTTACCCTGGCATCGATGCAGGCGGCCGTTCCGACGATGACATGGGCCAAGCTCAAGGACGGCGATATCGCCACGCTGAACACCGTGAACATCCCGAAGGGTTCGGAAAATGTCGAACTCGCGCATCAGTTCATCAACTTCATCCTGTCCAAAGAAGTCCAGCAGGCTGAAGCCGAACAAGGCGTCGATGCGCCGATCTCGACGAAGGTTAGCCTGACGCCGGACCAGGCGAAGATCTGGACCTATGGCCCGGATATGGTGGCAGGCCTCACCCGCATCGACTATGCCAAGATGAATGCTGCCAAGGCCGACTGGATCGACCGCTGGAACGAAGTCTTCGGTCAGTAAGTTGCCCGATATCCCGGCCGATTCGCCGCCAGACATTGAAGCGCCGCACATCCGGACCCAGGTGCGGCGCTCTGAATATTCGGACATGCCACGAGTTTTGAGATGAAGCATTTTGCCAGATGGGGATTGACGATGCCGGCGACGATTGCCGTCGTTGTGCTTCTCATCATTCCCGTCGCCATCACCATTGCGGCGACGTTTGCAGAGCCGAAGGGCATATTTGCGCCCTATGTGACATTCTTCAGCAGCGGCTTTCGACGGGCGGTTCTTTATCGGACGCTGGAGGTCGCCCTTGTCACGACGGCGATTTCACTCACAGTGGGTTTCATCACGGCCTATGTGATCGCGCAGATGCCCGGTCGCGCAAAGAGCATCATGATCGTCGCGGCGGTTTTTCCGCTGCTGACGGGTGTCGTCGTCCGATCCTTCGCATGGCTGATCATTCTCGGGAAGAACGGCATCCTGAACGCCATACTGATCTCGACCGGCATTATCGGGGAGCCGCTTTCGATGCTCTATACCGAAGGCTCGGTGATCGTCGCCATGGTCTATCTCTTCGTTCCCCTGATGATCCTGACGCTGGTCGGCGTGCTTGAAGGCATCCCGCGCGATCTGATCGATGCCTCCGCCTCGCTCGGCGCGAGACCGCTGATGACATTCTTTCAGGTGATCCTGCCGCTTGCGACGCCCGGCCTCATCGTCGGCGCGGTCCTGGTCTTCACCGGCAGCTTCACCTCCTATGCGACACCGCAACTGCTCGGCGGAGAAAAGCAGATGATGATGGGGACCTTCCTCTACCAGCGCGCCATGGTGACTTTCGATTGGGTCGGTGCATCGACGATCGCCGCCATCATGGTGGTGCTGACGCTCGGTGTGGTCCTGATCATGAGCCGCATCGCGCGCCGGCTCAATCCGATGGCGGTGTGATGGACAGGCGCATTCACCCGATCCTCGCCGCCTTTGCGGCCTGCGTTTTCTTCTTCCTGCTCGCACCGCTGGTCATCATCATCGGTGCCGCCGTCAGCGACACGACCTATCTGACCTTCCCGCCGCAGGGCCTGACATTGCGGTGGTTCGTCAATATTTTCGAAATCGAGGCCTTCCGCACGACCGCGATCACCAGCCTGCAGGTCGCCTTTCTCGGCACGGCACTCTCCCTGCTGATCGGCGTCCCGGCGGCCTATGCGATCAACCGCTATCGGGTGGAATTGCCGCGCTGGCTTTCCACCATCTTCGTGCTGCCGATCCTGGTGCCGGAGATCGTCTTCGGATTTTCGCTGATGAAATCCGTCACGATCGGCCTCGGGCTGCCGATCTTCATCAGCCTGCTGGTCGGCCATGCGCTGCTGATCCTGCCCTATTCGGTGCGTGTCGTCGGCGCCAGCCTGGCGGCCTTCGATTTTTCCGTCGAAGAGGCGGCGATCAGCCTCGGCTGCCCGCCATTGAAGACCTTCCTGACCGTGGTCCTGCCGAATATCCGCGCCGGGGTCATTGCCGCCTTCATCCTCGCCTTCATCACTTCGATCAACGACGTGTCGGTTTCGGTCTTCCTGACCGGGCCGGGCATCTCGACGCTGCCGATCCAGATCCTTGCGCATATGGAGCAGTTTTTCGATCCGACGATCGCATCGGTATCGGTGCTGCTGATGTTCGTGACAGTCGGCGTCATGGCCGTCGTCGAGGCCACGCTCGGCCTCACCTTCCTGACAAAGTAGAACGCTCTTGACCGTATCCCTTACCATCGATTCCATCTCCGCCCATTACGGCAGCACGCAAGTGCTCAAGGATCTGTCGATCTCAATCATGGCCGGGGAACTGGTCTCCCTGCTCGGCTCCAGCGGCTGCGGAAAGACGACGACATTGCGCCTCGTGGCCGGTTTTCTGCAGCCGAGCAGTGGCAGCATCAAGCTCGGCGAGCGCGACCTGACCGGACTTCCCGCGCATGCGCGCGACATCGGCCTGGTCTTTCAGAACTATGCGCTTTTTCCTCATCTGAGCGTCCAGGACAATGTCGCCTTCGGCCTGAGGCAGCGTCGTATTCCCCAGCCGGAACGGGCGAAAAGAACGATGGCGATGCTAGACCGCGTCGGTCTCTCGGCCTTCGCCGACCGTCTGCCGTCGGCCCTGTCAGGCGGCCAGAAACAGCGTGTGGCGCTCGCCCGGGCGCTGGTCATCGAGCCGCCGCTTCTGATGTTCGACGAGCCGCTTTCCAATCTGGATGCAAAGCTCAGAATCGACATGCGCGTCGAAATCAGGCAGCTCCAGCGCGCCAATGGCACGACGTCGCTTTACGTCACCCATGACCAAGAGGAGGCATTCTCGATCTCCGACAGGGTGGCGATCATGAATGCCGGGCGCATCATGCAGCTCGACGCGCCGGAGGTGCTGTATCGCCGGCCAGCCAACGCCTTCGTCGCCCGTTTTGTGGGCTTCGAGAACCTGATCCGTATGAAGGTGGCTGAGCGCAACGGCGCGCTTGTGGTGGCCGAAACGACGGGTGGAGCACGGCTGCAGCTGTCGCAGGACACATTCGGGCCGATCAAGGACGACTTCGTGCTGGCCTGCCGCGCAGACGGTCTTGCCGTCAGCCGTGACGGTGATGGCATCGCCGCCGTGCTCGGCACGCGCACCTATCTCGGCCGGGCCTATCAGTACAAATGCACGACCGCAGCGGGAGAGATCACCGCCAATGGGCCGCTTTCCGATCCGCTGGAAACAGAGGCTTCCGCCGTGCTGATACCTGTGGCCGAGCAATGCTGCATTCTAGACCCGGAAGATTGAGCCGCTGAGGAGAGACGATGACTAGTGCCATGGACCAAGATATCGATGCCGTTCTTGCCCATGTGGACAAAAGCCTCGATGGCAGCCTGGCGCGGCTTTTCGAGCTGATCCGCATTCCGAGCGTCTCGACCGACCCGGCCTATCGTGATCACTGCCGCACTGCCGCCGAATGGCTGAGCCGGGATCTGGCTGCCATCGGCTTCGAAGCATCGGTACGCAAAACGACCGGCCATCCAATGGTCGTCGCTCATGAGAAGGCGGCATCCGGACCGTATCTGCTGTTTTACGGCCATTACGATGTCCAGCCGGTCGATCCGCTGGCGCTGTGGACGAGCGATCCGTTCGAGCCGCGCATGGAAGCCTTGCCGAACGGCGATACTGCGATCGTCGCGCGCGGCGCGTCCGACGACAAGGGACAATTGATGACCTTCGTCGAAGCCTGCCGCGCCTGGAAGAGCGTCACCGGGAAACTGCCGGTGCAGGTGAGCGTGCTGTTCGAAGGCGAGGAAGAGGCCGGCAGCCCGAGCCTCGCACCCTTTCTGGATGCCACGGCAGACGAATTGAAGGCCGATGCGGTTTTCGTCTGCGACACGGATATGTGGGATCGCGAAACGCCTGCCGTGACGACGATGCTGCGCGGGATCTTCAGCACTGAGATCGAGATCACCTGCGCCGATCAAGATCTGCATTCCGGCATGTTCGGCAATGCCGCGCGTAATCCGCTGCAGGTGCTGTCAGACGTGGTTTCGAGCCTGCGGCGAGCCGATGGCGGCGTCGCGGTCGAGGGATTCTATGATGGCGTGAAAGAGCTCCCCGACGCCATCAAGGCGCTGTGGAAAAGACTGCCCTTCGACGAGGAGGCCTTTCTCGGCGATATTGGCCTCAGAGATCCGGCCGGCGAGGCAGGCCGTTCCGTCCTCGAACAGATCTGGGCGCGGCCGAGCTGCGAGATCAACGGCATGAGCGGCGGCTATACGGGCGAAGGCTTCAAGACGGTCATTCCGGCGAAGGCAAGCGCCAAGATTTCGTTTCGCCTGGTGGAAGGACAAGATCCCCAGGCTATCCGCGATGCCTTCCAGCGGCACGTGCGCGCACGTATCCCCAGGGATTGTTCGGTCAGCTTCAGGGATTACGGGCTTTCGCCGGCAACGGTCATGCCGATCGACAGTCCGTTTCTCACCAGAACGCTTCAGGCGCTTTCGACCGAATGGCAATGCGAAGCGGCCCTTGCCGGCACTGGAGGCTCGATCCCGATCATCGGCGAATTCAAACGCCGGCTCGGATGCGACGCCCTCCTGGTCGGCTTCGCCCGCTTCGACAACCGCGTCCACAGCCCGAACGAAAAATATGATCTCTCCAGCTTTCATAAAGGCATACGATCCTGGGTCCGCATCCTGGCGGCCCTCGCCGACTGACGCGAGTGTACCGCGCCGCGCGCGGCTTTTCGAGAGCTACAAAAGACGCTGTAACACTTTGAACTGCTGCATTATGCAGTAGGCTATGGTGCAGCAAGCGCCCCACATCACCATCGACACCGAGGCAGCAGAGACCACCGATGACGATAACCGCTCCCCGCGATTTCCTGAAAGGCCTGTTCGACGCGGCGGTTCGCGCCGCCGATCCGCTGACCGGCATCAAGGCGCATCTGCCTGAAAGGCCGAAGGGCAGGACCGTGGTGATCGGCGCCGGCAAGGGCGCGGCGCAGATGGCGCGGGCGCTCGAAAGCGTCTGGGACGGACCGCTCGAAGGTGTGGTGGTCACCCGTTACGGCTATGGCTGCGAGACACGCGGCATCGAGATCCTCGAGGCAGCGCATCCGGTGCCCGATGCCGCTGGGCTTGCCGCCGCAAAACGGCTGATGGAGACGGTGAACGGGCTGACGGAAGACGATCTGGTGATCGCGCTGATCTGCGGCGGCGGCTCGGCGCTGCTGCCCGCCCCACCGGACGGGCTGACCCTTGAAGACGAGATCGCGCTCAACGAAATGCTGCTTGCCTCGGGCGCGCCGATCTCGGCGATGAATGTCGTGCGCAAGCATCTCTCCACGATCAAGGGCGGCAGACTTGCGGCAACGACCGAAGCGAGGGTCGTCAGCCTGATCGTCTCCGACATTCCCGGCGACAACCCGGCCCATGTCGCTTCCGGGCCGACGGTCCCCGATGGTTCGACACGGCACGATGCGCTCGAGATCATCAGGCAATACGGATTGCAGTTGCCGCAGGCCGCACTCGACCATCTGAACTCGCCGAAGGCCGATGCACCACGGCCGGACGATCCAGTCTTCTCACGGCACGCGCACCACATTATTGCCTCCGCCGGCGTCTCGCTGGAGGCGGCCGCCGCCCTGGCGAAGTCGCAGGGGATCGAGCCGGCCATTCTTTCGGATGCGATCGAGGGAGAATCGCGCGACGTGGCGCTGGTGCATGCAGCGATCGCCCGCGAGGTGGTGGGCCGGAACAGGCCGTTTTCCAAACCGGTCGTCATCCTTTCCGGCGGCGAGACGACGGTGACACTGAGAACCAAGGGTGGCAAGGGCGGACGCAACGGCGAATTCGCGCTCGCCATGGCGCTTGCGATCGACGGACAGGAGGGCATTCATATCCTCGCCGCCGACACGGACGGGATCGACGGCTCGGAGGATAATGCCGGCGCCTTTGCCGATGGCGAGACGGCAAGGCGCCTTCGCGCCACCGGGCTCGATCCGCGCCGGCTGCTCGACAGCAATGACAGCTATTCGGGCTTTGCCGCCACCGGCGATCTCTTCGAAACCGGTCCGACCGGAACCAATGTCAATGATTTCAGGGCTATCCTGATCCGTTAGAGCAATTTCAGGAAAAGGGCTAAGCGGTTTTCCGTCCGGAATTGCGTAAAACAAAAGCAGCCGGCCGCCGGCGGCGCTGGGGGATCAGGTCTCGATCCGCCCCTGCCCGACCAGCCAACCCACGGATTCCTGCACCGCCTGCAGGGAGGTGTATCTCGGGGTGTAACCGAGCAGGCGTTTGGCTTTGGCGATCGAGCAATTCGGGCTGCGGGCGATATGCTCCCAGGTCGCCTTCGCATCCTCAGCCGTCTGACTTTCGGCCCAGGCGTCGAATGGGGCGAAGGTGAGTTTCGGCTCGTGTCCGAACCATCGCGACATGGCTTCCGCATAACCGCGAAGGGTCAGCGCCTGCTCCGAGACCGCGTGAAAACTTTCACCGGTCGACGCATTCCAGTTGGCGATCGCATCCATGAACATTGCCGCGACATCATCGGCATGGACGTGATGAACGGTTTCCATGCCGAAATTCGGCAGCGCCAGGGTCTCTCCGCGGGCAAGGGTTGAAAAGACCTGCAGGTTGAAATTGCCGGCCGGATTGAGCGGCGTCCAGCCGGGACCGACAATGTGCCCGGGATGGATGATGGTTGCCGGAAATCCGCGAAGCCTTGCCTGCTGCAGCAGATAGGTTTCGATTGCCGCTTTCTGCGTCCCATAGTCGCCGAAGGGAAATTTCGGCGTCTCCTCCAGCGTCGGTACGACCGTCGAATGGCCATGCGTCCAGATCGTGCCGGTATGCAGGAAGTGACCGACATGCCCCGACAGGGCCGTCACCAGATGCTCGGCACTTTCCAGCGTGAAGCAGATCATGTCGATGACGATGTCGGCTTTCAATGCACGTACGGCTGGGCCGAAATCACCCGTCCGCTCCATGGCTGCCCGATCCATCTGACGCTGATCGACGGCAGCCCAGGCGTGGTTTGCCGTATAGGGCTTTGCCGTGCCGCGGCTGATCGTGACGACGTCGTGACCGGCTTCCACCAGACGGGGAACGAGATAGGTTCCGACATGGCCCGTTGCTCCGATTACCAAAACCCGCATCATCGTTCCTCCCTTGGCATTTCCGTGTTGAATATGCTGCGCTTAGGTGATCCTGCAAGCAGACTTTCGTGATCAAGGGGCTGGACCAGGCCCGCTATCGATTCTTGAAAACAAGACAGGTGCCGCCGTGTTTGCGGACCTGGTTGCAGAGGTCGTTGGCTTCCATGCGCGTCTGCCGGCCGATGCGGGCAGCATAACGCGGCCGAAAACCAAAGCTGCGATCGCGCTGGCGCAAGATCAGCGGCTGCTCCGCATTCAGGGGCGCGGGCAGATCCTGCACGGCATCGAGAAACATGCGCCTGACTACCGCGACATTCGCATTCGCCGCAAGCTGGACGCCCCAGGGCGCCCATTCACCCTCCTGACGCCAGGGCGCGTCCTTCAACGTCCGTCTCTCTGCAAGCGCCACGCAGCCATCGAGGAAGGACTTGTCCTTGTCGAGCGGGGCGGCCGCATCTTCCGGTGGGTTATCCTTCCATTCCTCGACCGTATGGGCGGTAATCGCCATGACGTAGCCGCGCGTCTCGTAAGGTAATCTCCCTGACGTTAGGTAAGAGGAAAGTCCGTTTTCGCCGGCATTATAGGCGGCGGCGGCAAGGCCGAGATTGCCGAAACGATTGCGCAATTCGTCGAGATACTGCGCCGATTTCCGCAGGGCTTCCAACACCTGGTAGCTGTCTTCAAGACCGCGCAGTTTCGCCGTTCCGGGCATGAATTGCGCAATCCCCTGGGCTCCCTTGAAGCTGACGGCATCGGGGCGAAAGGTGCTTTCCCGCCAGATGAGACGGGCGAAATAATCCGGCGGCAATTGATTGGCGGTGGCGAAATGCTCGATCGCGACGCAAAGGTCGCGGTTGAAACTATCTTTCCGGATGCAGAGCGTCTCACCCGATCCCAACGCCGAAGGCCCGGAATACAAGCAGGCCGGAGGCCCGGCACTTCCTTCCGGCTGGGCCTTTATCGTGTCCGCTTGGGAAAACAGAAGACCGAGCGAAAGCATGGCCTTCACCGATCTCCTCCCCATGTCGGACTGACGTTTCCGGCCTATCATCGGATCTCAGCAGGTTCGAACTTCCATGTCGACGCTCGATTCTAGATACCATCGATAGAGGCGCGACGCTTCCCCATTTCCATATTTGCAACCGAATTGGCGCCAGGAACGCTCACAGGTTTTTAATTTCGCCATCGATTTTGGAACAAACATATTCGGCCTGCCATGGTCGCAGCGCTATTCTGCTCATCAGGAATGCCTAAGCCAACGAGGATAAGCAGATGATTGATCTCCACTACTGGCCGACGCCGAACGGCAAGAAGGTTTCGATCTTCCTGGAGGAGACGGTCACACCCTATCGGCTGGTGCCGGTCAATATCGGCCGGGGCGACCAGTTCAAACCCGATTATCTCAGACTCAACCCCAATCATCGCATGCCTGCCATCGTCGATCACGCGCCTGCCGATGGCGGCGGTCCGTTGAGCGTCTTCGAATCCGGCGCCATCCTCTTCTACCTCGCCGAGAAGACCGGGAAATTCTGGCCGCAGGATCTGCGCGGCAAATACGAGGTCACGCAATGGGTGATCTGGCAGATGGCGAACCAGGGGCCGAAGCTCGGCGAGGCCGGTCATTTCCGCCGCCTCGCCGATCGCGAAGGCGACCAGTCCTATGCGGTGCGGCGCTTCACCGACGAAGCCAACCGCCTCTACGGCGTTCTCAACATGCGGCTTCGTGACCGGCGCTATCTGGCCGGTGACGAATTCACCATCGCCGACATCGTCAGCTATCCCTGGACCGTCAACTGGCAGGCACAGGGTCAGGACATCAACGAGTTCAAGCATTTCAAGCGATGGTTCGAGGAGGTCGGCGCAAGGCCCGGCGTCCAGCGTGGCCTTGCGGTCGGCGCCGATCTTAGCACCGACAACAGCAAGCTCTCCGAAGAGGAACAGGCGCGCATCCGCAAGATTCTCTACAACCAGCGCGCCCTTCCCGTTCCGGATTGAGTGCCGGCTCGGCCAAGGAAATTCGCTTCTCCGAGCTTCGCCTTGTTCAGTCTTTTAACGGACCTGCCTTGGCGGTCGCAAAAGCTCTTGCACCTGCATCGCGACCGAGGATAACCATATAGTGACAACCGAGCCGGCAGTCAGCCCGAGGCCGGTTCCGGTTTCGCGGCGTTGCAAATCACCTGCCCAAGGAGCCAGGCGGCTTGGGTAGCGGCTGGCGTTGCGACTTGGGGTGTGACAAGCAATGGCAAGACCTGTAATCGGCATCATCGGGAACGCCCGCATCATCGAAAGCCGATTCTCGACCCAGCTTGTCGGAGAATACAATTTGCGGGCTGTGGCCGATGTCGCGGAAGCGCTGCCGCTGATGTTTGCCGGCAATCCTAAACTGGCCGATATCGCAGATCTGCTGGCTGTCGTCGACGGCATTCTGCTGACGGGTGCCAGAGCCAATGTCCATCCCAGCCGATTCAACATGGTGCCGGATCCCAAGCATGAGCCTTATGATGAGGATCGTGACGGGCTGGCGCTACCACTGATCGAAGCCTGTGTTGCGCAAGGCGTTCCTATTTTCGGCATATGCCGCGGTTTTCAGGAAATGAATGTCGCCGCCGGGGGCTCGCTGCATCCCGAAATCCGGGAGTTGCCCGGACGCATGAATCACCGAATGCCGCGCCTTGAGACCGGCGAGATTCATCCCGACCCCACCATCGTTTTCGGTGATCGTCACGATGTTCGACTTATAGAGGACGGGATGTTTGCGCGCATCCTCGGCCGGGAGACGATCCGGGTGAACTCCCTGCATGGACAGGGCATCCTCGAACTTGGTGAAAGGGTCGTTGCCGAAGGCATTGCCGAGGACGGGACGATCGAGGCGATACGGTTCAAGGACGCGTCGGGATTTGCTCTGGGTGTGCAATGGCATGCCGAATACGATCCGCAAACCAACCCTGTTAATCGTGCGCTGTTTCAGGCATTCGGCGATGCCGTGAGAGCTCATAAAGCCATCGCTTAGTCTGATCAGTAAAAAGCCGCCGCGAAGTGCTTTCGCGGCGGCTTGGGGAATGGCTTGAAAGCAGCGATCAGGCCGTCGGCTGCTTGGTCTTCCTGAGATAGGGCAGAACCGTATCGAAGGAGCCGAAACGCGTGATTGCGTCTTCGTTGGAAACCGCGGCGGTGATGATGACGTCTTCGCCCTGGTTCCAGTTCGCCGGTGTCGCCACCTGGTGCTTGGCCGTCAGTTGGATTGAATCGATGGCACGCAGGATCTCATTGAAATTGCGGCCCGTCGTCATCGGATAGGTCAGGATCAGCTTGATCTTCTTATCGGGACCGATGATGAAGACCGAACGCACGGTGGCGTTGTCGGCAGGCGTGCGGCCTTCCGAGCTCTCGCCGGCGCCGGCCGGCAGCATGTCGTAGAGCTTGGCGACTTTGAGGTCCTTGTCACCGATCAAGGGATATTCGACGTCGAAGCCGGTGGCGGTTTTGATGTCGTTCTTCCACTTGGCATGGCTTTCCACCGGATCGACGGAGATGCCGATGACCTTGGCGCCACGCTTGGAAAATTCTCCGGCAAGGCCAGCCATGGCGCCGAGTTCCGTCGTGCAAACAGGCGTGAAATTCTTCGGATGCGAGAACAGGACGGCCCAGCCGCTGCCGATCCACTCATGGAAGCTGATCGGTCCCTGGGTGGTATCGGCGGTAAAATCGGGGGCAATATCGTTGATGCGTAAGCTCATGGTCGGCCCTCCAAAGCCTTGTGTTCAATGTTGTTTATCTCAAATCGAGGCCATGGGATCCGTCCGCCGGAAGCGGTCGCGAGATTGCGGTCAACAGGATCGCACCGGCCGAAGGTAAAAACTTCCCATCCCAGGATTTTAAGTAAGTCATATACCACGATCGCCGAAGGCATGCTCTTTCGATTTCCGGCCTGCTCCGGCATTATTTTTCCGGCAAGTGCGTGCGATGAAGAGACCGACGGTTTTCCATCGGTCCCCGTTCAAAGCTGCAGGAGAACCGCCCTGCCCCTCGCTCAGGCGGCCTGGACCGATTTGATCCTGTCGATGCCGCCGACAACAGGCGCGAAATCGTCCCACACACCCTGGGCGCCCTTCTGCCATTCGTCAAAGGCTTCCGGCTTCAAGAGCTTTCCGCCGTTGGCAAGCGCCGTCTCGACGGATTTGGATTCGTCGTCGACGATCAGTTGGTTGAAATAGGCAGCCCCTTCGCTGGAAGCCTGCTGGAACACCGCCTTCTGCTCGTCGTTGAGGCCGCCCCAGAAGGTCGAGGCATAATAGATGACGCCGGATGCCCAGATGTGGCCGGTCTCGGTCATATCGGGCACGACCTCATAGAGCTTGAAGCCGGCATAGGCCGACTTGGTCAGATCCATCGCGTCGGCGACGCCGGTTGCGAGCGCATTATAGGTCTCGGTGATCGGAATGCCGATCGGCGTCGTGCCGAATGCGCTCCAGAGCTTGGTGTGCAGCGGGCTCTGGATGACACGGATGCGCTTGCCCTTGAGCTGCTCGGGCCGCGTCACCGGTTCTTTGGTCAGGAGATGGCGGGCGCCGTAATTGATGAAATCGCCGACGACGAAATTCTGCGCCTGCAGTTTCTGCTTGAGATCGGCGCCGACATCGCCGGCGACGGTCCTGCGAACATGGTCGGCATCGCGGAAGAGGAAGGGCAGATCGAGGATCTGCAGTTCCGGCGCCCAGCCGGAGAGCGACGAGACCGTCGAGAGGCTGGCCTGGATGGAGCCGAGGCGCACGCCTTCGGCCACTTCCTTCTCGCCGCCGAGCGCGCCGTTCCTGACGATATTGAACTTGAACTGGCCGGGGAGTTTCGCTTCGACCAGTTCGCCGATCTTCACCCAGATCTTCGTTTCCGGCTTGTCGTCACCGAGCAGCGAGGCGATCGTGATCGTCGTCGTGCGGGCGGCGGCCGTGCGGACGAAGGCGGGCGCTGCAAGCGCCGTTCCAGCGAGAGCTGCGGTCTTCAGGAAATTACGTCGGTTGAAATTGTCCATGGGGTTGTCCTGTTTACGAGAAGATGATGGCCCAGGCGCAGAGGATTGCGAGCGAGACCAGGAGAGCGAGCAGATAGGGAACGACCGCCCGAAAGAGCTCTGAGGCGGGAATGCGCGTGACGCCGCTGACGACGAAGATCAGCATGCCGAGCGGCGGTGTCAGTCCGTGGATCATCAGGTTGACGACGATGATCACCCCGAACTGAATGGGATCGATGCCGGCGGCGACCGCTGCCGGCAGCAGGATGGGGCCGAAGAGCAGGATCGCGGCGCCGATATCGAGAACGAGGCCGATCACCAGCAGGATGACGTTCGACAGCAGGATGACCGCAAGCGCACTGCCGCCGAGCACTGTCGTCAGGTGCGAGATCAGTCCCGACACGTCATCGACCGCCAGCAAAAAGGCAAAGGGGCCGGCCGTGCCGATGAGAAGGCCGATCGCCGCCGCTTCGACTGCTGCTTGGCGGAAGGCGGCATAGAACGAGAGAATGCCGAGGCGCGCACCGATGCCGAGCAGCAACGTGTAGAAAGCAGCAAGAGCGGCGGCTTCCGTGGTCGTGACGATGCCGATGCGGATGCCGACGACGACGATGACGCCGAGCCCGAAAGCTGGGATCGCCTGGACCGCCGATTGCCAGCGCTGTCTCGCGTTTGAGCGCGGCAAGGGCACTTGCTCACGTACGGTCAGATGGATGGCGACCGCCAGGCATATGGCCATCAGGCCGCCGGCAAAGAAGCCGCCGACGAGCAGCGAGCCGACGGAAAGATTGGTGGCGGTCGCAAGGATGAGAAATGCGATCGACGGCGGGATGACATTGTCGAGAACCGATGTCGAGGCGATGATTGCCGCCGCCTGCGCCGGAGGGTAGCCGTGTTTGACCAGCTCGGGCTGGAAGGTCGAGGCGCCGAAGGCGGCATTTGCGACGGACGAGCCGGAGGCGCCGGAAAAGAGGACGCTGGTCAACAGCGTCGTCTGCGCCAGCCCGGCCCTACGATGACCGACCATGGCGGCGGCAAAGCGCACGAGCTGGTTGGCGACTCCGGAGGCCGTCAGCAGGCCGCCGGCGAGCAGGAAGAAGGGAATGGCGAGCAGCAGGAATTTCGATATGCCGGTGACGGTCGCGGAAACGATCGCCGGCTCGGGCAGGCTGCTGCCGAAGGCGATGACGACATAGGCTGCGGCAAGAAAGGCATGCGGCAGCGGCGCAGCAAGCACGAGACCGACCGCGGCGATCAGTCCGAGGAAGATGCTCGGCGGCCAGTCGAGATCGAGCGAGACATGCGGGATGCCGGCATAGAGCGCGACACCGACGGCAAGCGAGAGCAAAACCGGCAGGATCTTGCCTTCGGCGATGCGCTGCAGAAGCAGCACGACGAGGATCAGAGCGCCACCGGCGCCGAGAAAGCCGAAGCGGATCCATTCCGGCACGCCGAGCGTCGGCGACACGCCGCCAAGCATCGTCATGATCTCGCTGCCGCCGAAGCTCAGGATCAGCGCCGAAAGCACGGTGAACACATCGGCGCCGATCGGCGTGACCTTCTGCAGGCTTTCCGGCAGCATCTTGACGAAGACGTCGAGACGCATGGCAAGCGCGCTGTTGAGGCTGAGCGGCGCGCCGAGCGCGATCAGACCCACATGCAGCCAGATGCCGAGATCCTCGGCACCGATGAAGCCGGCGCTAAAGAAGTAGCGCAGGCAGACGGTGACGAGCACCATGGAGAGCAGCACGGCGAGAACGAGTGCCGCGGCAATGCCGAGAACCGCTTCGATCGCCCGCAGCAGGCGCGCTGCCACCCCGCTGTCCGGAGCGGCCTGTTCGATCGGATGAAATTCACTGGTGGCCACAAAACTTACCTTCTGGCGAGAGGATCAGACGCTCTTGACGGTCGTAAGATCGCGATCGAAGAGCGTCGACCAGGTGTAGTTCCGCGCCTTCGAGACTTCCCTGCTGACATCGAGCCGCGGCAGCACCTTTTCGCCGAAACGATAGGCTTCCTCAAGCAGCGGCATGCCAGAAAGAATAAAAGTATCGACGCCCGCCTTCTGATAGGCTTCGAGCGTGCGCAGAACCGTATCCGGCGAACCGACGATCGCCGTACCCGGGCCGGGCCTGACCAGGCCAATGCCGGCCCAGAGGTTCGGCGCGACTTCGAGATCGCGCAGGTTTTCCGGCTTGAGGCCGCCATGCAGTGCGGTCATGCGCTGTTGGCCAACGGAATCGCTTCTTGAGACGAAGCGCTGATTGGCGGTGATCGCCGCATCATCCATACGGTCATAGAGATCGGCCGCCGCCTCCCAGGCCTTTTCGTCGGTGTCGCGAACGATGACATAGAGGCGGATGCCATATTCCAGTTCACGGCCGTAGTGGGCGGCTCGCGCCTTTACGGCTTCGACCTTCTCGCCGATCTGGGCGGGCGTCTCGCCCCAGGAGAGATAGGTGTCCACATGTTTTGCCGCGACTTCAAGCGCCTTATCCGAGGAGCCGCCGAACCAGAGCGGCGGTGGTGCGATGCTCTCGCTGACCGGCAAGGCGAGCTTGGCGCCATCCGTCGAGAAATACTTGCCCTGATAGGTGACACTCTCACCGGAAAAGAGCCGGTGCCAGAGCTGAAGATATTCGTCCGCCATGTCATAGCGCTCGTCATGCGGTAGCATCATGCCATAGGCGCCGAGCATCTTGGCGTCGCCGGAAACGACATTGATCAGCAGCCGGCCGCGGGCGAATTCCTGAAAGGTCGCAGCCATCTTGGCAAGCAATGTCGGCGCAACAAGGCCGGGATGGATGGCGACGAGAAAGCGCAGCCGCTCGGTGTGCGCAAGCAGCGCACTCGCCAGCACCCAGACATCATGGGCGCCGGTCGCAAACAGCGCCCCGGTATAACCCAGATGGTCGTAGGCCTGGGCAAGCTGCTTGTAGTAGCCGTAATCGACCTGGCGAGAGCCTTCCGGCTGCCAGGGATAAGCGCCGTCGGGCGCGCACATGTACCAGAAAACGTTCATCTCCCGATTCCTTGTTATTTCGTCATTTCCGGGCGTTTCAGCACGATGGGCTTGTCGAAATGACCGTGGCGCAGCAGCGTGTCGGCCTCTTCCTGCTGTTCGGCAATGATCTCGTCGTCGATCGGAAACACCGTGAAGTCGCGCGAGCGCACCACCTTTTCCCAGGCATCGATATCCGTTCCCCCGCGGTCGCCAGATCCGCTGCGGTCGCCAGATCCGCCGCGGTCGCCAGATGCAAGAAGTCTGGCGGCGGAGCGCGGATCGGCGGCGATCTCGGTGCCGATCCGGCTGAGTTCGGAGACGATCGCCCGGATCTCCGCCGCCGAAAGGCCGTTCCGCTGCAGTGTCCAGAACAGCGAACGGTTGGGAATGGCCGCGCCGCAGCGGACGATCGGCCTGACGTCATCGCGCTCCAGCGCCTTTTCGAGACGTGGCGACATGGCAACCCAGGCATCGACGCGCCCTTCGAGCAGATCGGCGAGCGCATCGCGCGCCCCGCTTTCGACCCGCTCGACATCGGGCAGGCTCATCCCCTCACCTTCGAGGCTGCGGGCCAGCAAATAGGTGTGAAAGGAACCGTCGATCAGCGAGATCCGGCGGCCCTTCAACTCGGCGACGGAGCCGATCGGACTGTCGCTTCTGACGAAGATGGCGCCGTTCGCCGGGCGCGGCGCGGAGGCAGCGATATATTCAACGCCGAGGCCGCGCATATCAGCCTCGATCGGCGGCGTCGAACCAGTGCCACCGAGATTGATGTCGCCACTTTCCAGCAGGGCCGCGGTATCGCGGCCTTCGGCATAGGAGACGAAAACGGGCTGCAGCTCGGCGAAGGCGCCAGGCCAGAGCCGCGCGAGGCGAAGATGCAGGTTATTGGGATGAACGCCAATTCTCATATTGCTTCGACCGTCGTCATGGTTGCTGCAATCAATTTACTTTTTTATAAATTGATTGCGAGGAAGCGATTGTCGTCAGCAGCAGAAAATCGGCTTTGAAATCCCATAAATCGATAGGCAATGAAATCTTTTACCAGATCGAGTGAACTGAGCGAGCCGGAGTTGAAAAATCAGCGCAGTCACTTTACTTTTTTATAGAACCTTCAAGGACGACACCGTTGACGAAGCCCGTTTCCTCAAGAGTCTGCCGCGATGTCGGCGCAGCAAGCGAATTGCTGAAGCTGATCGCCAACGCCAACCGCCTGGCGATCGTCTGCTATCTGATAGAGACGGAAGCTTCGGTCTCGGCGATGGAGGATGAGCTCGGTATCCGCCAGCCGACGCTTTCCCAGCAATTGAGCGAGCTTCGCGAGGCCGGCGTGATCGAAGGACGCCGCGATGGCAAGGCGATTGTCTATCGCGTCATCGATCCTCGTGTCAAAACGATCGTACAAACTCTGCGGGACATGTTCTCTGGCCTCGACGATGTCACCGGGCGCTTCGGAATGACGAAGCTGCCGGTCGACGAAATGATGTTCGATTGAACCTGGGATGATCGACCTCTATACCTGGATCACGCCGAACGGGCTCAAAGTATCCATCGCGCTCGAGGAGTTCGGCCTCTCCTACCGCCCCCACACGATCGATATTACCAAGGGAGATCAATTCCAGCAGGACTATCTCGCCATCAATCCGGGTGGCAAGATTCCTGTTATCGTCGATCACGAGACCGGCATCACGCTTGCCGAATCCGGCGCCATCCTGCTCTACCTCGCCGAAAAGACTGGCCGCTTCCTGCCCCGGCAGGGTGCAGCCCGGCATCACACGATCGAATGGCTGATGTGGCAGATGGGCGGCTTCGGGCCGACGCTCGGCAACGCCCATTATTTCCTGACCTACAATGCAGGCCAAGCGCCCTTCGCAGAGGATCTCTTTCGCAGGGACACTCGCCGCCTCTATGAAACGCTGAACGCGCGGCTCGCAGGCCGCGACTATCTCGTCGACGATTATTCCATCGCCGACATGGCGGTCTGGCCCTGGGTTTCCCGTTTTCAGCGCCACGAGATCGACCTGAGTGCATTCCCGAACGTCAAACGATGGTATCTCAGGCTTGCGGCGCGGCCACAGGTCAAGCGCGGCTATGACGTTCCCCATTTCACATCCGAAATACCGCAGCCCTGAAGACCTTGCCGACGCGGTATATTGATCCCGCCTGAAATTTCGGCAATTTGATTATATTTTGCGCACGCCTATTTTTGCACATTTTTCAGGCGGACGCCTTGCTAAATTTGCTGCACTGCGTCATGAATATAGCAATGACGCATCTCGATCTGACAATTCTGGTGATCGACGAAAATGCCATTCGCGCCTCCATCATCGAAGAAGGCCTGCGCGAGGCAGGGCATGTGCGCGTCACCGTCGTGCATGAGGTCAACGGCATCGCGCGAATCATCGAAACGCTGATGCCCGATGTGATCATCATCGATATCGAAAATCCCAATCGCGACATGATGGAGCATCTGTTCCAGCTGACGCGCACCGTCAGTCGCCCGATCGCCATGTTCGTCGATCGCTCCGACACGGCCTCGATCGAGGCAGCTGTCGATGCCGGCGTCTCGGCCTATATCGTCGACGGATTGAAGAAGGAACGCGTCAAACCGATCCTCGACATGGCCGTCAGCCGCTTCAATGCCTTCAACCGGCTACGGCGGGAGCTTGCCGATGCCCGCTCCGCGCTGGAGGAGCGCAAGCTGGTCGAGCGCGCCAAGGGCATATTGATGAAGATGCGCGGCCTCTCCGAGGAAGAGGCTTTCGCCCTGCTGCGCCAGACGGCGATGAACGAAAAGAAGAAGATGTCGGAAATTGCCCAGAGCGTCGTCACTGCCGCGGGGCTGTTGATGTAATGGCCGACCTGATGAATTTCCGGAGGAAACCGGAGTGGATATGATGACAACGACCTCCAACGCCGGCGGCGAGCTGCCCTCGCCCGTGCGGGTGAACAGCGAAGGACCGAAAGTGCTGCGGGCCGGTTTCATTCCGCTCGTCGATGCATCGGTGCTGATTGCGGCGGCGGAATTCGGCTTCGCGCGCAAGGAAGGCCTGACGCTCGATCTCGTCAAGGACGTCTCCTGGGCGAATGTGCGCGACCGCCTGGCATTCCGCCAGTTCGACATCGCCCACATGCTGTCGCCGATGCCCGTCGCCTCCATGCTCGGTCTCGGCTCCAATCCCTCACCGACGATCACGCCATTTTCGCTGGGGCGCGGCGGCAACGCGATCACGCTATCGACGCGGCTCTTCGACAGGATGCGGAATGACGTGGGATTGCCGGAAACGGCAAGCGCGCTCGACAATGCCCGCGCCCTGGCAAAAACATTGGCGGCAATGAAGGCCCGCGGCGAGCCGCTGCCGACTTTCGGGGTCACCTACCCCTTCTCCTCGCACAATTACGAATTCCGCTACTGGCTGGCAGCCGGCGGCATCGATCCCGACAAGGACGTCAAGCTCGTGGTCGTGCCGCCGCCCATGACTTCGGATGCACTGGCAGCCGGTGCGATCGACGGTTTCTGCGTCGGTGCGCCGTGGAACATGGTCGCTTCCGAGCGCGGCGTCGGCCGCATCGTCGCCGCCAAACAGGATATCTGGCCGTCGGCACCTGAAAAGGTGATCGGCATGCGGCCGGACTGGGCGGAAAGCCATCCGGAAACCGTTTCCCGGCTGATCGTGGCGCTCGACGCGGCAGCCCAGTGGTGCGATCGGCCGGAAAATCACGATGCGCTGGCGGCAGCTCTTGCCGACCCGCGCTATATCGCTGCCCCCGTCGAAATCATTCGCCGTGTGCTCGCCGGCGAATTCAGCCTCGACGCAAAGGGTAACCGCCGCATCATCACCGATTATTTCATCTTCCATTCCGGCTTCGCCAATTATCCCCGGCCGAGCCAGGCGCTGTGGATCTACAGCCAGATGATCCGCTGGGGACAGGCCGAGGTCAGCCTCAACATGGCAAGGGCCGCAGCATCCGCTTACCGCCCGGATCTCTATCGCACGGCTCTCGGTGACGACAACGCACCTGAAGATGCCGATATCCGCATCGAAGGCAGTGACGAGGGCGACCGTTTCATGGACGGCCACGTCTTCGACCCGGCGAGGCTGCCTGACTATGTCGCAGGTTTTGCCGTCAAAAGCGCCCTCGCCTTCGTTTCAGACGACGAGGTCTAACCGATGCCGGCCTGCACAAAACGCCAGCAAGCATCTGCCCGCCTCACGACAAGCGCACAAAATATTTGCATGAGCGGGCGGCGGCCCGAAAAACAAGCAGGCGGCGCGTTTCGTAAAATATCATTTGCATTCAGTAGCTTGAACGTAAATCACCAAACTGGCACGCAGCTTGCATGATCTTTGTAGCACCGGTCAATGACGATCAGCGCAGAGTGAGCGCGCGATAGACGCTCACGGAAGACACAGAGATTGCTCTTCGGATTGAAGAGGCAGGTTTTAGCTTGAGCAATCCGGCCAACGGATTGCCTCCAGGCAACTGGGCCAGAAGGCCCAAGAATTCGGCGTCCAACGGCGGGCGCCACCAGCAAAGCCGCTGATCAGGATATTTCGCGCGCCTCGGGTATGCGCGTCCTGACCAGCGGCTTTTTGTTTTAACCCTCAGCGATGGATCGGCACGACCTTGTCGGGCCTCGGAGAAGTTATGTCTGTCATCGAGAAAGCACAGCCCATGTCCGCCGGCGAACCAGCCAAGGCATTGTGGATCTCCACTGTAGCCTTCACCCTCTGTTTTGCCGTCTGGACGATCTTCGCGATCATCGGCATTCGCATCAAGCAGGATCTCGGCCTGAACGAGGCCGAGTTCGGATTGCTGGTCGGCACCCCCGTGCTCACCGGTTCGCTGGTGCGCATCGTTCTTGGCATCTGGACGGGGCGTTACGGCGGCCGTCTCGTCTACACGCTGACCATGCTGGCCGCCGCATTGGCGACCTTTCTGCTCTCTTACGCCCAGACCTATACGCAGATGTTGGTCGCCGGGCTCGGCGTCGGCCTCGCCGGCGGCTCCTTTGCGGTCGGTGTCGCCTATGTCTCGCCTTTCTTCCCGGCGGAGAAGCAGGGAACCGCGCTCGGCATCTTCGGTGCCGGCAATGTCGGCGCGGCTGTGACCAAATTCGCCGCCCCCTTCGTGCTGCTCGCTTGGGGCTGGCAGGCGGTTGCCGAGATCTGGGCCGTCGGTCTGGCGCTGATGGCAATCGTCTTTTGGTTCACCACGACCGATGATCCGGCCTTCCGTCTCCGCCGCGAACGCCGCGTTGCTACCAAGAGTTTCGTCGAAGAATTCGCGCCGCTGCAGAACGTTCAGGTCTGGCGCTTCTCGCTCTATTATTTCTTCGCCTTCGGCGGCTTCGTCGCCCTGTCGCTGTGGCTGCCGCGCTATCTGGTCGGCGTCTACGGCTTCAACCTGGAAACCGCCGGCATGGTCGCCGCCGCCTATTCCATCCCCGGCAGCATCTTCCGCGCCTTCGGCGGCGTGCTGTCGGATAAAAAGGGCGCGCGCAGCGTGATGTATACGATGCTTGCCGTTTCGGCCGTCGCCACCCTCATCCTTTCGCTGCCGGCTGCTTCTGGGTCCGGGACGGGTCCGGCGTTCGGCATCACCCCCGTCATCTTCATCGTCGTCATCTTCGTGCTCGGCTTCTTCATGAGCCTCGGCAAGGCTGCCGTCTACAAGCACATTCCGGCCTATTACCCCGAAAACGTCGGCGCAGTCGGCGGCGTCGTCGGGATGATGGGCGGCCTTGGCGGCTTCATCCTTCCGATTGCCTTTGGCCTCCTCAAGGACATGACCGGCCTTTGGTCCAGCTGTTTCCTGCTGCTCTTTGCGATCGTCGTCATCTCTCTCATCTGGATGCACCTGTCCGTCAAGCAACTGTCGCGCCAAGGGCACTCGGCGCCCGTGGCTGCAACCTGATCTAAGGACCTGGAAATATGACCGAAAAACTTGTCATCATCGGCAATGGCATGGCGCCCGGGCGCATGCTGGAGCACCTCTTCGAGCAGGCGCCCGGACGCTATGAAGTCACGATCTTCAATGCCGAGCCGCGCGTCAATTACGACCGCATCATGCTGTCGCCGGTTCTCTCCGGAGAAAAGGACTACGAGCAGATCATCATTCACGGTGACGGCTGGTATATCAAGCACGGCATCATGCTCTACAAGGGCCACAAGATCGTCAACATCGATCGCGCCGCCAAGACCGTCACCTCCGACCACGGCGTCACCGAAAGCTACGACAAGCTGGTGATCGCAACCGGGTCCGTGCCTTTCATCATCCCCGTTCCCGGCAAGGATCTGCCCGGCGTCATCACCTATCGCGACCTCGACGACGTGCAGGCGATGTTGCTTGCCGCCCAGTCGCGCGAAAAGGCGGTCGTCATCGGCGGCGGCCTGCTTGGCCTGGAGGCAGCGGCCGGTCTTGCCCAGCGCGGCATGGATGTCACCGTGTTGCACGTCATGCCGACGCTGATGGAGCGCCAGCTCGACCCCGCCGCCGGTTATCTGCTGCAGAAGGCGGTCGAGGAACGCGGCATCAAGGTCATCTGCAAGGCCAATACCAAGGCGATCGTCGGCAACGGCAAGGTCGAGGGCATCGAGCTCGACGACGGCCGCATCATCCCGGCAACGCTGGTCGTCATGGCCGTCGGCATTCGTCCAAGCGTCGGCCTGGCAAAGGACGCCGGCATTGCGGTCAATCGCGGCATCGTCGTCGATGCCGGCATGCAGACCTCGGACGGCGATATTCTCGCGCTCGGCGAATGCGCCGAGGTCGGCGGCATGGTCTATGGCCTTGTTGCGCCGCTCTATGAAATGGCCCGTATCGCCGCCTCGCATCTCTCCGGCGATCGCTCGCCCGCCTTCGTTCATGCGGATACGCCGACCAAGCTCAAGGTCACCGGCATCGAGCTTTATTCACTCGGCGATTTCGCCGATGGCGACGATCGCGAGGAGATCGTGCTGCGCGATGCCAGCGCCGGCGTCTACAAGCGCCTGGTGCTGAAGGACAATAAGATCATCGGCACCGTACTTTACGGCGAAACTGCCGATGGTGCCTGGTTCAATGACCTGAAGAAGAAGGCAACCGATATTTCGGAGATGCGCGAGACGCTGATCTTCGGACAGGCCTATCAGGGAGGGTCGCCGCTGGACCCTATGGCGGCCGTTGCAGCCTTGCCGGATGACGCGGAGATTTGTGGCTGCAACGGCGTATGCAAGGGCAAGATCACTTCGACGATTTCAGGCAAGGGGCTGACGTCACTCGATGACGTACGCGCCCACACGAAGGCATCTGCCTCGTGCGGTTCCTGCACCGGCCTCGTCGAACAACTCATGGCGCTGACGCTCGGCGACAGCTACAATCCGACTGCGGTACAGCCGATGTGCACCTGCACCGAACTCGGCCATGACGACGTTCGCCGGCTGATCAAGGCCAAGGGTCTGAAGAGCATCCCTGCCGTCATGCAGGAACTCGAGTGGAAGACCTCCTGCGGCTGCGCCAAATGTCGGCCGGCGCTCAACTATTACCTGGTCTGCGACTGGCCGGACGAATATGCCGACGACTACCAGTCGCGGTTCATCAATGAGCGCGTGCATGCCAACATCCAGAAGGACGGCACCTACTCCGTCGTTCCGCGCATGTGGGGCGGCGTCACCAATTCGAACGAGCTGCGCGCCATCGCCGATGTCGTCGACAAGTTCGAGATCCCGATGGTGAAGGTCACCGGCGGCCAGCGCATCGACCTGCTCGGCATCGAGAAGGAAGACCTGCCCGCCGTCTGGGCCGATCTTGGCAAGGCCGGCTTCGTCTCCGGCCAGGCTTATGCCAAGGGTCTGCGCACCGTGAAGACCTGTGTCGGCTCGGACTGGTGTCGCTTCGGCACACAGGATTCCACCGGCCTCGGTATCCGGATCGAAAGGTTCATGTGGGGCTCCTGGACGCCGGCCAAGCTGAAGATGGCCGTCTCCGGCTGCCCACGCAACTGCGCGGAAGCAACCTGCAAGGACATCGGCGTGATCTGCGTGGATTCCGGCTTCGAGATCCATTTCGCCGGTGCGGCCGGCCTCGACATCAAGGGCACGGAGGTCCTCGGGCTTGTCCGGACCGAGGACGAGGCGTTGGAGTATATCGTGGCCCTGACGCAGATGTACCGCGAGCAGGCCCGCTATCTCGAGCGCATCTACAAATGGGCCAAGCGCATCGGCCTGGAGGAAATCCGCCGTCAGATCATGGGCGATGCCGAAAAGCGCAAAGCCTATTACGAGCGCTTCGTCTTCTCCCAGGAATTTGCTCAGGTCGATCCCTGGTCGGAGCGTGTTTCCGGCAAGGACAAGCATGAGTTCAAGCCGATGGCGACGATCGGTTATCCGCAGGCTGCAGAATAAGGAGATGGACATGAACTGGATCGCAATCGGTGACATCTCCGACATCCCGTTGCGCGGCGCGCGCTGCGTGAAGACGCCGCAAGGCAAGATCGCCGTCTTCCGCACGGCCGAAAACGAGGTCTTCGCCATCGAGGATCACTGCCCGCACAAGGGCGGCCCGCTCTCCCAAGGCATCGTCCACGCCAAGTCGGTCACCTGCCCGCTGCACAACTGGGTTATCTCGCTGGAAACAGGCAAGGCGCTCGGCGCCGACGAAGGCGAGGTCCGGACGATACAGGTGCTGAACGAAGACGGCAGGCTGTTCATCGCTCTGGAAAGCCTGATGATGGCGGCGGAATAGATGGCGGCTGAGGTCAAGACCACCTGTCCCTATTGCGGTGTCGGCTGCGGCGTTATCGCCACGGTCGACGAGGCCGGCGCAGTCAGCGTCAAAGGAGATCCCGAGCATCCGTCGAATTTCGGCCGGCTCTGCTCGAAGGGGTCAGCCCTTTCCGAAACCATCGATCTCGATGGCCGGCTTCTCCACCCCGAGATCGAAGGCGAACGGAGCGGCTGGGACGAGGCGCTTGATCTGGTCGCCCGTCGTTTTTCTGAAACGATCGCCGAACACGGGCCCGACGCCGTTGCCTTCTACGTCTCCGGCCAGTTGCTGACCGAGGATTACTATGTCGCCAACAAGCTTATGAAGGGCTTCATCGGCTCCGGCAATATCGACACCAATTCAAGGCTTTGCATGTCCTCTTCCGTGGCGGGGCATCGCCGCGCCTTCGGCGCCGATACGGTGCCCGGGACCTATGAGGATATCGAACTTGCGGATCTGGTGATCCTGACCGGCTCCAACCTTGCCTGGTGTCATCCCGTCATCTACCAGCGGCTTGCCGCCGCAAAGACGGCGCGGCCAAACATGCGGATCGTCGTCATCGATCCGCGCCGGACGATGACCTGCGACATCGCCGACCTGCATCTCGCCATCCGTCCGGACGGCGACGTTGCGCTGTTCATGGGACTGCTTGCCCATCTCGCGACAAGTCCGGCAATCGACCAGAATTATATCGGCGCCCATACCGAAGGTTTCGGCGACGCTTTTGCGGCGGCCGCCGCGCTCGATATCAACGATCTCCTGGAGAGGACCGGCCTGCCGGCCATGCAGATCAGGGAGTTCTTCCGCCTGTTCGAGACGACGCCGAAAGTCGTGACCTGCTACAGCCAGGGCGTCAACCAATCCTCCTCCGGCACCGACAAGGTCAATGCCATCCTCAACTGTCACTTGGCAACCGGCCGCATCGGCCGCCCTGGCATGGGACCGTTTTCGCTGACCGGCCAGCCGAACGCCATGGGCGGGCGCGAGGTCGGCGGCCTCGCCAATATGCTTGCCGCCCATATGGCGATCGAGAATGCCGAAGACCGAGACCGTGTACAGCGCTTCTGGAACTCGCCCGTCATCGCCGCAAAGCCCGGCCTGAAGGCGGTCGACATGTTCCAAGCCGTGGCCGATGGGCGCATCAAGGCCCTGTGGATCATGGCGACCAATCCCGTCGTCTCGATGCCGGATGCCGATAGCGTCGAAAGCGCGATCGCCGCCTGTCCTTTCGTCGTCGTGTCGGACATCCTGAAAGAGACGGATACGACCCGGCACGCAGATGTGCTTTTGCCCTCGCTCGGCTGGGGCGAGAAGGATGGCACCGTCACCAATTCCGAACGGCGCATTTCAAGGCAACGGCCGTTTCTCGACATCCCCGGCGATGCAAGGGCCGACTGGTGGCAGCTTGCGGAGGTCGGACGCCGCATGGGATTTGCCGCCGCCTTCGATTTTGATGCGCCGGACGCAATCTTTGCGGAGCACGCCGCGCTTTCCGCCTTCGAAAATAACGGCAGCCGCGATTTCGATATCGGCGCGCGCGCAGGCATAAACGGCAGCGCCTATGACGAGCTGTCGCCCTTCCAGTGGCCGCAGGCGGCAGGGACAGAACCCAGCATCACCCGCTTCTTCGCCGAGGGTGGTTTCTTCCATCCCGATCGCAAGGCGCGCTTCGTCGCGGTCAAACCGCCCGCAACCGATCGCACCAATGCCGAGTACCCCTTCACGCTAAATACCGGACGCATCCGCGACCAGTGGCACACGATGACCCGAACCGGAAAGAGTGCGCGGCTTTCCGCCCATATCGCCGAACCCTTTGCCGAGATCCATCCGCGCGACGCGATCGAGACCGGCATATCAAGCGCGGGCCTGGTCGAGATCGACAGCCCGCACGGCAAGGCAATCGTCAGGGCGCTGGTCACCGATCGCCAGGCACGCGGCGGCATCTTTGCGCCGATGCACTGGAACGACCAGTTTGCTGCAAAAGCGCGGATCGACGCGGTGGTCGCGCCGATAACCGATCCCGTTTCCGGTCAGCCGGCGTCGAAGAACGTTGCCGTCGCCGTCCGGCCCTTCCGCGCCACCCATTACGGTTTCGCCGTCTCTGCCACAAAACCCGCCGCGCCTGATGCCGCCTATTGGGCGCTGGCGAAAGCCGCCGGCGGCTGGCGGCTGGAGCTTGCCTTCGGCGAAACCGTCGAAGACTGGACGGCCTGGTGCCGCGCGGTTTTCGCCATTCCGGCCGAGATCGAACCGCTTGGTTATGCCGACCGGCAATCCGGCGACCTCAGGCTCGCCTTCTTCGACGGCGAGGTCCTGCTTGCGGCGCTGTTTCTGGCACGCGAGCCCGTCGCCGTCGCGCGCAACTGGGCGATCTCGCAGCTTTCAGCCTCGCATGGCGACCTCAGGAAACGCTTTGCGCTCGTTGCGGGTCGTCCGGGAGCAGGCAGGCCAGATCCGGGCGCCACCGTCTGCTCCTGCTTCAGTGTCGGGGTCAACCAGATCGCGGCTGCCGTGCGCGGCGGATGTCACAGCGTCGAGGCGGTCGGCAAGGAAACCAGCGCTGGAACCAATTGCGGCTCCTGCCGCAGCGAAATCGGCAGCATCATCGATCGCTGTCTTGCCGCAGCCGCGGAGTGAACCGCGCAGAAGCAAGCAGGGGAGCACTGTCAGGCCGCGTTCGGGACGATCAGCATCCGGTGATCGGGGGAGATGCGGATCGAGATCTCGTCATAGGATGAAAGCGTCGGGTGCGGCGTCTCCATCTTTTGGTGATGTGTTGCCGTGATGACCATGACATCGGCACCCGCCGCCTCGCCGGCGGTAATGCCGGCTGCGACATCCTCGAACACCAGGCAATCCTGCGTGCTGACGCCGAGGCGCTCGGCGCCGAGAATATAACATTGCGGGTCGGGTTTTCCGACCTTCACGTCCTCCGCCGTCACCATGAATTTCGGCACCGGCAAGCCTGCCGCCTCCAGTCGGCGGTGAGCAAGGCGCAATGGCGAGGAGGTAACGATCGCCCAGCGATCCGGGGGCAGTGAACTCAGGAAGGTCGCGGCGCCGGGAATGGCAACGACGTCGCTGACATCGGCGATTTCGGCCTCGGTCACCAGCTTTGATTCATGTTCGGGATCGACTCCCGGCAGGTTCAGCCGGGTGATCGTGTCAATGCCGCGCGATCCATGCATCTTCGGTAAAAAGGTGGCGACATCGAGCCCGTGGCGCCTTGCCCAGTCGCTCCATACACGCTCGGCCGCACGGATCGAATTGAGGATGGTGCCGTCCATATCGAACAGGAAGGCGGCATAGGGCTTCTCGAAGCCGCGGGGCATCGGCAGGGGCAAAGGCGGATCCTTTTAAGGAGGGATGTCGGATGGTCGCTATCGATTGATGAAACGGCAAATCGTTGTGTTTTGCAAGCTTTCGGCTCAACGGGTGACCGCCCCAAACTGCTTTGGCCTAGAAGGCTGTGCTGGCGGTCGTGGTGATCAGGTTGCAGGAGAGTCGAAGGCCGATCGGATCGTGGCACAGATCATCCGCGCCGCTGGCGAGTTCCAGCCCGGCTGGAGCATCGGCACGCAGGTAGGTCTGCGTGGTCAGGTCGACGCGCACGGGAGCAGCGGTCCAGAGTGAGGGACGGCTGACGTCGATTGCGGAAATTTTAGCCTTGTCATTCCTGACGGCGTAGGAGGCGACCGCCATGCCACTCATCGTCAAGGTGAGTGCAAGTACGATCTGGAGACCGAGATCTGCGGCTTCGCGAAAGGAGATGAACATAGCGGCCTCATGCCACGGTTTTTTAGTATCTCCGCATGCAAGTAGGACATGTGCTGGCGCCGATCCAGCGACATCGCCCGTTAAGGTTTACGCATAACCATGCCGGGTGTGCCGCAGAGCTTGAATGCAGGTTTTCTGCAAATTTCGGAACAATGATTCCATCAGGCAGTTACCCCAGGGTCATCCAAGATGAAAATCCAAGGAGGATATCCCATGTCTAGATCCCTTATTGCCGCTTCGCTGCTCGCGATCGGCATGGCGTCGTCGGCTTTTGCCCAGTCTAACCCGAGTCCGATCGGGCCAACGAATGGCGGCTCGACCGATCCCGGTTCCGGCACCTATTCATCCGATTACACCAACGATGACAACGGAATTCGTCCGGTAACGGTCTCGCCGGTCGATCCGACGACGACACAGAGCATCGGCCGGCCGCAGACGATGGAATGCCCCGGCATGCCGCAACAGATGTCCGGCGTCGACACGCGCGGCGGTCAGAGCGGCGCATCGATCAGCGAAGCCTGCCGCGAATACGACAACTAAGCGACAGACTCCCGCTTTCAGAAAAAGGCCGGTTCACACCGGCCTTTTTCATGCCGCCGACAGCCGTGAAAGCTTTTTTCCACCGGATGAAACTTTTGATCCGGGCGTTCCGTACATGCGTAGCGGGTTGAAAAGAACGCAAGCGGGGAACGGCTTCATTGGCAAAGGACGCGGCAAAACCGGTCATCCTCTGGTTTCGCAAGGACTTGCGCCTTGACGACAATCAGGCACTCACCGCCGCCCATCGCTCCGGGCGGCCGATTATCCCGCTCTATATTGGAGAACCGACAGTAGCAGGCACCGGTCCGCTGGGTGCTGCACAGGCCTGGTGGCTGCATCATTCACTGGAAGCGCTCAACAGGTCGCTGCAAAAGCTGAATGGACGGTTGGTGTTGGCAAGCGGCGAGGCGCTCGAAGTGCTTTGCGCCTTTATCAAGGAAAGCGCTGCCGAAGCCGTCTTCTGGAACCGGCGCTACGATCCAGCCGGAATCTCCATCGACGCCCGTATCAAGCACGAACTGGAAAAGCAGGCGATCGAGGCAAGAAGCTTTGGCGGCCAGCTGCTGCACGAACCTTCCCGGCTGATGACCGGCAACGGCACGCCCTATCGCGTCTACACGCCATTCTGGCGCGCGCTGGAGGGTGGCGGCGAACCGGAGCCGCCGCTGGAGGCGCCGGCAAAACTGCGGCTTGCGTCGCAACCGAAATCAGAAGTGCTGGAGAGATGGAAGCTGCTCCCGACGAAGCCGGACTGGGCAGGCGATTTCGTCGATCTCTGGACACCCGGCGAAGAGGGTGCCCAGCAGAGGCTCCATGCCTTCGTTGAAGACGCGCTCGACGGCTACAAGGAAAACCGAGACTATCCAGCGAGGCCGGCGACATCGATGCTGTCGCCGCATCTGGCGCTGGGCGAGATATCCCCTGCCCGCATCTGGGATGCCACACGCGGCCTGTCGCAACGGATGCCGGCAGCCGACATCGTACATTTTCGCAAGGAGATCGCCTGGCGCGAATTTTCCTATCACCTGCTTTTCCATTTTCCGCGTCTTGCCTCTGCCAACTGGAACGATCGTTTCGACGGCTTCGAATGGCGCAACGACAGCGGAGATTTCGAGGCGTGGCGCCGCGGCATGACCGGCTATCCGATCGTCGATGCCGGCATGCGCCAGCTCTGGCGCCATGGCTGGATGCACAATCGCGTGCGCATGATCGTCGCCTCCTTCCTCATCAAGGATCTGATGATCGATTGGCGCCGGGGCGAGGCCTGGTTCCGGGATACGCTTGTTGATGCCGATCCCGCCAACAATGCCGCAAGCTGGCAATGGGTGGCGGGCTCGGGAGCCGATGCCTCGCCGTTCTTCCGCATCTTCAATCCGGTACTGCAGGGCGAAAAATTCGATCCCGACGGCGACTATGTCAGGACTTACGTGCCGGAGCTTCGAGAGCTCGGGGCAAAATACATCCACCGGCCGTTCGAGGCGCCGAAGAGCATGCTCGACGAGGCTGGCATCACGCTTGGCCAAACCTATCCAAAACCGATCGTCGATCACGCGAACGCCCGCAACCGGGCGCTCGCCGCTTACAGCGCAACAAGGGATGCCGCATGAACGCACACTTCCGTCCCGCTCCACGCCGGCTGAGGATCGCCGTCATCGGCTCCGGCATCTCGGGCGCCTCCGCAGCCTGGGCACTGTGTCAGGTGCATGACGTTACGCTGTATGAAAGCAAGGCGCGGGCCGGAGGCCATACGGCGACGGTCGACGTGGATTACAACGGGGTTCAAATTGCCGTCGATACCGGCTTCCTCGTCTATAACGAGCAGAATTATCCCAATCTGACGGCGCTGTTTGCCGAACTCGGCATCGCTACGCATGCAAGCGATATGAGCTTTTCGCTCTCGCTCGACCGCGGCAGACTGGAATGGAGCGGCGGCGGACTGTCCTCGATCTTCGCGCAGAAGCGCAACCTGCTGCGGCCCTCGTTCTTGTGGATGATCCGCGAGATCCTCCGATTCAACCGCACCTGCCTCGAAGATCGCACCGCCGGTCATCTCGCCTCGCGCTCGATCGGCGATTATCTCGACTGGCGCGGCTTCTCGCCCGGTTTCACCAACAACTATCTCGTGCCGATGGCGGCGGCGATCTGGTCAACACCATCAGCACGCATGCTGCAGTTTCCCGCTGAGCAGTTCGTCAATTTCTTCGACAATCACCGGCTGATCTATCGCCGCCAGCACCAGTGGCGCACGGTGACCGGCGGCAGCCGCACCTATCTCGACCAGTTGCTTCGGCCGCTCGGCGAACGCGTGAAACTTTCCTGCGGCGTGCGCGGGGTCATCCGCTCCGAGCGCGGCGTCACGATCATCGACGAAACGGGCGACGAACACCCGTTCGACAAGGTAATCTTTGCCTGCCACAGCGATCAGACAGCCCGCCTGCTCGTCGATGCCACCGATCGGGAAAGCAGGCTGTTTGCTGCCATTCCCTACCAGCCGAACCGCGTCGTCCTGCATCGCGACCAATCGCTGATGCCGCAGCGGCGCAAGGTCTGGGCCTCATGGAACTATCTGCGCTCCAGCCGTGAAGATGGAAACGCGGACGTCGCCGTGACTTACTGGATGAACCGGCTGCAGGGCATCGATGAGAAATTCCCGCTATTCGTCACCCTCAATCCCGACCGCGAGCCGGACCGCCGTAAAGTGTTTGCCGAATTCACCTATGAACATCCGCAGTTCTCGGCGGAAGCCATGAGCGCGCAACAAGCGCTCACGACCATTCAGGGACAAAACAATTGCTATTTCGCCGGCGCCTGGACGGGTTACGGATTCCACGAGGATGGTCTCGTTTCCGGTCTGGCAGCGGCGGAGGCCCTGGGCGGGATCATACCCTGGCGAGCTGTCCGAACCTCACGGCAACCTCAACCGGATGCTGCGGCATGACAAGGCGCGGCGAAAAGCATGGCATGAACACAGCGGCCAACGGCCCTCCACCGGATGCCGCGGCAGCGCTCTATGTCGGCGAGATCATGCATCAACGGATGAAACCGTTCGGCCATCGCTTCCGCTACCGTGTCTTCTCGCTGCTTGTCGATCTCGACAGGCTGGACGAGGCCGGCGGGCTATCGACGTTATTTTCCGTCAACGGGCGCAATCTCGTCTCGTTCCAGGAAAGGGACCACGCCGAAACCAGAAATATGTCGCTGCGCACCTATGTCGACGGGCTGCTCGCCGAGGCTAGGCTCGACCGCGCGGACAGGATACTGCTCGTCTGTTATCCCCGCATTCTCGGCTATGTCTTCAATCCGCTCTGCGTCTATTACGCCTATGATGCCGGCGGCGTGCTCGCCGCGATGATCTACGAGGTGCGCAATACTTTCGGCGAGCGGCACAGCTATGTCTGCCCGGTCGGCCGTGGCGAGATGTCGGAAAGCGGGCTTCGCCAGAGCTGCGACAAGCTCTTCCACGTCTCGCCCTTCATCGGTATGGCGGCGCGCTATAATTTCCGCATGCTGCCGCCCGGTAAAGAGATCCGCTGGCGCATCCTTGAAACAGATAGTGAAGGACCGCTGCTCTCGGCGACATTTTCCGGACGGCAGGTGCCTTTGACAAACGCTTCGCTGCTGGGCTTGACGGCGCGCATACCCATCCTCACTTTCAAGATCATGACCGGGATCCATTGGGAAGCACTCAAGTTGTGGCTGAAGGGCGCGCGGTATGTCAGGCGTCCTGCGCCCCCACCTGCAGTCAGCGTCCGCCAAACCCGCCCGCTTGCGGAAGCGGCGGAATGACATTAGCGTTCGATGCAATAGTCGGGGGGCGGCCGCGCGTATCATCAAGGGTGCTTCGTCCCTAACCGGCAAGAAAATGCTGGAGGAGGAGGAGAAATGAGCAAGGCGCAGGACTGGAATCTGCTGGCTCGCGACGCGGTGACGCTAACGGCCGAAAACATGTCCCGTATAGTGAAGGGCCTGCCCTTCAAGGCGAAGCTGGCGGTGCGCGGACTTCTGCGCATGCAGCACGGCTCGCTTGCTGTCACGCTGCCCGACGGGCGTAGGCTGCTGGTCGAAGGCAAGAAGGCCGGGCCGAAGGCGGCGCTCAGCCTCAACAACTGGAACCTTGCTTATCGGGCGCTGACGAGCGGCACGATCGGGGTCGCCGAAACCTATATGGACGGCGACTGGGACAGCCCCGACATCACCGCCTTCCTCGAACTTTTTCTCGTCAACGGCGAGGCCGCCTTTAGCTATGCGCATGGCAAGGGCGGTCTTGGCCGCCTCTTCGAGCGCGTCCGCCACTGGATGAACGCCAACACCAAGACCGGCTCGAAGCGCAACATCTCCGCCCATTACGATCTCGGCAATGATTTCTACAGGCAATGGCTCGATCCGAGCATGACCTATTCCTCGGCGCTCTATTCGACCGGCGCCAACGACCTGCAATCGGCCCAGAACGCCAAATACCGCGCGCTCGCCGAGGCGACGGGCATCAGCCCTGGCGACCACGTGCTGGAAATCGGCTGCGGCTGGGGCGGGTTTGCCGAATTTGCCGCAAGCGAGTTGAACTGCAAGGTAACCGGGCTGACGATCAGCCGCGAGCAACTCGCCTTTGCCGAAGAACGCATCCGCAAGGCCGGCCTCGACGACCGCGTGGAATTCCGCTTGCAGGATTACCGCGACGAGACCGGCCTCTACGACCGGATCGTCTCGATCGAGATGTTCGAAGCGGTCGGCGAGAAATACTGGCCGTCCTATTTCTCCAAGCTCAGGCAATGTCTGAAGCCGGGCGGCAAAGCGGGCCTGCAGATCATCACGATCAAGGACGAGTCCTTCGACCAGTATCGCAGCAACCCCGACTTTATCCAGAAATATGTCTTTCCGGGCGGCATGCTGCCGACGCGCAATCATCTGGCCGAACTTGCCGGCAAGGTCGATCTGTCGCTGGTCAAGGATTTCGGCTTCGGGCTCGACTACGCCCGCACGCTTGCCGAATGGCGCGAGCGTTTCTGGTCGGTCTGGGAACGCATCCGCCCGATGGGCTTCGACGAGCGTTTCAAGCGACTCTGGGAATTCTATCTGTTCTATTGCGAGGCCGGCTTTCGTGCCCGCAATATCGATGTGCGCCAGGTCGTATTCTCGCGCCGTTGATCATTCCGCAGCATGCGGTGTCACCGGATGGCGACCAGCCGACGGCGGCCGCTCCCGCCAGCCGGTCACGCGGTTCACCAGCGTGAAATAAACGCTATAGGGGAGCAGGCGCGCGAGCTTCAGCATGGTGGTGAAGCGCTTCGGAAACGTGATCTCGAAGGCCTGCGATTTCAACCCGGCGGCAATCTCCCGGGCGGCCTCCTCGACCGATACCAGAGCTGGCATCGGAAAGGCATTCTTCCTCGTTGCCGGCGTATCGACGAAGCCCGGGCAGACGAGCTGGATGCGGATGCCCATCTTGTCGAGATCGAATTTCAGGCTTTCGGCCATATTGATCAGCGCCGCCTTGGTGGCGCCATAGGCAGCTCCCGTCGGCAGGCCGCGATAGCCGGTGACGGAGGAAACGATGGCGATCTGTCCCTGCCCTTTTGCCTTCATATGGCGGATCGCCGGCAGCAGACAGTTGACGACGCCGGAAAGATTGACGGCAAAGCTCTTCTCGAAATCGGTGCGGTTCAAATCCTCGGCATGGACGGGCAGGTAGACGCCGGCATTGAGGATCGCCATGGCGAGCGTGCCGTGCTCATATTCGATGGAGGCCATGACATGTTCCATGTCCTCGGCATCGGTGACGTCGCCGTCGAGCACAATGATACTGCCCGAGAGGCCATTGGCTTCGGCTTGCAGTTCGACCAGCTTTTCGTGGCTTCTGGCCGTGACGGCGACCTTATATCCTTCGCCGGCGAGCCTCAGCGCAAGCGCCCGGCCGATGCCTGTACTCGCACCCGAAATCCAGACGATTCCATGTTCGGGATGGGCAATGAAATCACGCATGACATGTTCCTCCGGGCTGCCTGATCAAATGCGAAAACAGGTCCGGAAGTTCCTCAACCCCTCCGGATTTACGGCTCTATCACACTATTGTGGCTGCTTTCAGCCGATCAGGTCGCCGATCATCTGGCGGAAGGATCCGGTGAGCTTGACCGGTCCGTCCGAGACGGCAAAGGCGATGCAAGGCCTGTCCTTTTCGGCGACCGGCCGGTGGTCGACCGTCTCGTCGGCAATGGAGATGTCGCCGGGGCCGAAACGGCCGCGTTCATCGTTGAAGGCGCCGTCGAGAATGAGGATCAGTTCCATGCCTTTGTGGGTGTGCGCCGGCAAGGCGCGGCCCGGCCGGATCCACATCAGGCTGACCTCGCAGCCGTCCATGTCGAGCGAGTATTCCTTGAAACCGGGCAACCGCCGGCGCCAGGGCACATCCTCGGCCTCGAAGCCCAAGAGGGCGCGCAACGCTTGCGGAAACAGCGCGTTTTCCGGTCGCGCGACCGTCCGTGGCGCAGGGACGGGAGACGCAGAGGAAAAGATCGCCGCAAGCCGCCCGTCGCGATCGGCAATGGCGGCTTCAGGCGCGTTTTCCAAAGCTTCGCCTGCCAGCAGCTCGAGGCTGTTCACCAGGCTGCGATTGTCCGGTTTCATTTCGAGATGCGACTGCACCAGCACACGCGCCGGCTCGGGCAAGGAGCCGACAACATAATGCGCCATCAATGCATCGATCGTGTCGATCTGCTCGTGAACCATGTCGGTTTTGGTCACGCCCTGTTGCCGCGCTCCGTTTTCGCTTTGTCGTCATCCGTACGGGGAAAGTCAATCTTCGGATCACCCCTCACACGGCGGGATTGCGAGCCATGCGTCATTTCGGAGGAGGAAAGCCAAATTTTATCGTGTCCGACAGAGGCGTGGAATAGCATTTCTTGCCAACTCAGCCTTGTGAAGGGAAAAGACCGTTCCTAAAGTAAGAGTTCGAATAGAGGCAGATTCCATGACCTTCCACCCCTCCGTCCTCGACGCCATCGGCAACACGCCCCTGATCAAACTCAAGGGCGCCTCAGAGATGACCGGCTGCACCATTCTCGGCAAGGCGGAGTTCCTGAACCCCGGCCAGTCGGTCAAGGATCGCGCCGCGCTCTACATCATCCGCGACGCAGAGCGGAAGGGATTACTTCGCCCGGGTGGCGTCATAGTCGAGGGTACGGCCGGCAATACCGGCATCGGGCTGACGCTGGTCGCCAAGGCGCTCGGTTACCGCACCGTCATCGTCATTCCGGAAACGCAGAGCCAGGAAAAGAAGGACGCGCTGAAGCTGCTCGGAGCCGAACTCGTCGAAGTGCCCGCCGTTCCCTACAAGAACCCGAACAACTACGTGAAGGTGTCCGGGCGGCTCGCAGAGCAGCTGGCGAAGACCGAGCCGAACGGGGCGATCTGGGCAAACCAGTTCGACAACGTCGCCAACCGCCAGGCGCATGTCGAAACGACGGCAAAAGAAATCTGGAAAGACACCGACGGCAAGGTCGACGGCTTTATCTGCTCGGTCGGCTCCGGCGGCACGCTGGCAGGTGTCGCCGCCGGCCTCAAGGCTTTCAAGGCAGACGTCAAGATCGGCATCGCCGATCCCGATGGCGCCGCACTCTATGAATTCTACCAGAACGGCGCGCTGAAATCCGAGGGATCCTCGATCACCGAGGGCATCGGCCAGGGCCGCATCACCGCCAATCTCGAGGGCTTCACGCCTGACTATGCCTATCGGATCCCCGACGCCGAAGCGCTTCCTTATCTCTTCGATCTCGTCGAGAACGAGGGCCTCTGCCTCGGCGGATCGACGGCGATCAACATTGCCGGCGCGGTCAACCTCGCCCGGGATCTCGGACCTGGTCACACGGTGGTGACGATCCTCTGCGATTACGGCAACCGCTATCAGTCAAAACTCTTCAACCCGGATTTCCTGACGTCGAAGGGGCTGCCCGTTCCGGGCTGGATGGCGAAGTCGCCCGATATCCACGTTCCCTACGAGCCCGTGTGAGACGCCATGCCCGTCAATGCCCTTTATCGTGACGACTTCTATCTCTCGACGTGCGAGGCGGTCGTCATCGCCGTTCACGAAGACGGGGGCATCGAACTGGACCAGACCTGCTTCTATGCCACATCAGGCGGCCAGCCCGGCGACACCGGCGAACTCGAGCGCGCCGACGGCAGCAAGATCGCGCTCGGCCAGACGAAACATGGTCCGAGCAAGGATGTCATCATCCACGTGCCGCTCGAAGGTGCGCCGCGGCCTGTGCTCGGCGAGACGCTGGTGCTGCATGTCGACTGGCCGCGCCGCTACAGGCTGATGCGCATGCACACGGCCTGCCACCTGCTTTCCGTCGTCTGCTCCTATCCGATCACCGGGGCTGCCGTCGGCGAGGAGGAAAGCCGCGTCGACTTCGACATGATCGAGACGATCGACAAGGACGAGGTGACGGCCAAGCTGATGGAACTGGTCGAGCAGAACCATCCGGTTACCCTGCAATGGATCACCGACGAGGAGCTTGTGGCCAATCCCGATATCGTCAAATCGAAGAACGTCCGCCCGCCGCTGGGGCTCGGGCGCGTCAGCCTCGTCTGCATCGGCGAGAACTCCTCGATTGACAGCCAACCCTGCGGCGGCACACATGTCTCCGAGACTCAGGAAGTCGGCCGGATCCATATCGCCAAGATCGAGAAGAAGGGCAAAGAGAACCGGCGCTTCCGCATCCGCTTCGGCACGCCCGGCGACGAAGCCTGACCATCAAGGGAGACCATCATGAGTGAGACCAAGAGCCGTTTCGTCGTTTCGGCCGACTGGCTGCAGTCCGAGCTCGGCAAAGCCGACCTGCGCGTGCTGGACGCCTCCTTCTATTTGCCGGCGCAGAAGCGCGATGCCGATGCCGAATATGCGGCCGGCCATATTCCCGGCGCCATCCGCTTCGATCAGGACAAGATCGCCGACCATTCGACGTCGCTGCCGCACACGATTCCCTCGCCCGATTATTTCGCCGCCGAAGTCGGCCGGCTCGGCATCAGCGAGAATGATCGGATCGTCGTCTATGACGGTATCGGCCTGTTCGCCTCGCCGCGCGTCTGGTGGCTGTTCCGGGTGATGGGCGCGAAAAATGTCTTCGTGCTCGATGGCGGTCTCGACGGCTGGAAGGCCGAGGGCCGTCCGCTTGAAACCGAAGCGCCCAATCCTGCGCCGGCGACCTTCACGCCTGGCTTCGACGAGAGCCGCGTGGTGACGCTCGATACGATGCGCGACATCGTCTCCAGCGGCGCGATGCAGATCGCCGATGCCCGCAGCGCCGGCCGCTTCGCAGCCGCCGAACCCGAACCGCGTGCCGGCATGCGCTCCGGCCATATGCCTGGCGCCCGCAGCCTGCCCTCCGGCGCTTTCGCCAGCCAGGGCCGATTCAAGTCGCTGCCCGAACTCAGGCAGACGATCGAGGATGCCGGCATCGATCTGTCCAAGCCTGTCGTCACCTCCTGCGGCTCGGGAATCACCGCCGCGATCATCACGCTGGCGCTGGAATCGCTCGGCCATCACGACAACAAGCTTTATGACGGCTCGTGGAGCGAATGGGGCAGTCGTGACGATACGCCCATCGTCACCGGTCCGCCGACGCCGGTCAAAGTCTGATCGCCATGGGAAAGGCACCCGCTTCGCTGAAAGCTCACATCACCCGGCTCGAAATGACGGCGCCGCCGAAGGCGAGCATGCCGGTGCCCGTCAATATCCAGACGGCGATCATGCGCACTCCCGAGATCCCACTGCCCTTCTACCGCTATCTCTACCGCCAGGTGGGCGCGCGCTGGCAATGGGTGGACCGGTTGCGCATGAGCGACGAGCAGCTTGCCGAGACGCTGAACGACAAGCGCAACAATATCAGCGTTCTCTACGTGAACGGCGCGCCCGCCGGCTTCTATGAATATTTCTGCGAAGACGAGGATATGATCGAACTCAGCCATTTCGGCCTGATCGAACATGCGCTCGGTCTCGGCATCGGCAAGTGGTTCCTGCTGCAGGCGCTCTATGCCATCTGGTCGCTCAATCCGAAGCGGGTCACCACCACCACCAACAACCTCGACCATCCGCGTGCGCTGCAGCTCTACCAGATGTACGGCTTTTCGCCAGTTTCGACCGGCACCGGCATCGTCCGGCCGCTCAGCGACAAGGAGCTTCTGGAGATTGCGCGGAAAAGCTGACGGTTTCTTTCCCTACGTAAGTGGAGCTGCTAACGCTGCGTCAGGCTGTTCGGGCGGCGCGGATCGTTGCGGCGCTCGAAATCGAGCGTGCGACCCGACTGTTCCTTCAGTTCCGCCACATCCCGCCGCAGAGCCCTGAGCTCTTCCAGTATTTCCGCATTCTGTTGCGCCAGTAGCGCGAGATCGACATCGGGCATGGGCTTCTCCTTTTCCTCATGCAGTTTTGCGGAATTCGATAGCAAATGCCAGCCATGTCGGCTTGGCCCAAAGCCGACATTCATGCTGAGCGGAAATCACTTGACGCGCGGGGGACTGTCGCCGCACCGGCGGCCGGTGATCAGCCATGCGCGCGAATCGAATTGAATTCCGTGAGGTGTCTGGTGCGCCTCCAGCATGTCGAGCAGCCGCGCCCGTATTTCGGCTGTCCTGGCGGGACGATCGAGGGCGCTCTTCACATTTTCAAATGTCTGAATCGTCGCCAATGCAGTCTCGGGATCCGGACCGTAGAACACAGGCTCGTTGATTTCACGAAACTCGATGGCAGTGAATCCTGCCGTTTCGAGCAGTCCGGACGTTACCGAGGGTTCGCTCAGCGAAAAGGCTTTGCTGGCCGCCGGACCGGTTGAATCCGGATCAAGCGCCTCATGTATAGCGGTCGCCCACTCATTGTGGTCTCTGCCCTGCCAGACCATGAAAATGAAACGTCCACCTGGGCGTACAGCGTTGGCGATATTGGCGAAAGCCACCGCCGGATCGGCGAAGAACATGACGCCAAATCGACTGATGCAAAGATCGAATTCCCCTTTTGCGAAGACATGGTTCTGTGCATCCGCCAGTTCGAACGTCGCATTGGGTATTCCCTCCTCGGCGCTGCGCCGGCGGGCAATCTCCAGCATCGTGGCGGACAAGTCTATCCCGTGCGCCCGTCCTGCTTCCGCAGCGCGAGCGGCGTCACGTGTGGTTTGTCCGGCGCCGCAACCGATATCGAGAACACGATCAGACCGCCCGACCGCGGCGGCGACCCGAAAATGCGCGTTGTGAAGAGCAAGCTCGGCATCGTAGAAGTCCGCGAAGTTCAATGCTGCTTCTTCAGCCACCATCTGTCCCTCCAAACCGAAATTCAAGAGGTCGCCAGCGGGCGCACCCTCTCAAAACCGAGCAGCGGCCCGACCCTGTGCCACCCGATCGTGTACCACGGTATGAAGACGCCAAACATACCCGGGGCGGCGACGAGAGACACGATCGAGCCGACGACAGGCTGCCGCGAGAAGAAAGCTGGTCCATGACAGGCCTCAGCCCCCGCTTAGGGAGCGACCCGTGGTGTCCGCTTTTCGCGAATTCCCGCAGTGTCTGAGTTTACGAGGAGGGTGGGAGCGTGCGGCTGCGAAAGAGGCATACTCCGCGTTTCGCTCGATCGCCCAATTGCCTGCGGCGCGCAAGAATCGGGTGGCTTGCACACTCGTCCGGGTGCATTTCATGGCAATCACAAAGGAGATCTGCCATGACCGCCATTCGTTTTGTCGCCATGCCGACGACCGACGCCGAACACCTCTGGAACGGCGGCCGCGACGCCTATTACAGGCTGCCCGAGACGATCGTTTCCGATGGTCCCGGTCATCCCTGCCGCCATTGCCTCGAAAATATCGATGCGGGCGAGGCGTTGCTGGTCTTCGCCTACCGGCCCTTCCCCGAGCTGCAGCCCTATGCTGAAACCGGCCCGGTCTTCCTGCACAAGCAACCTTGTGCACGCTATGCCGCCGAAGAGATCATGCCGTCGGTGCTGACGACGAGCCGTGACTTCATCGTCCGCGGCTATAACGAAAATGACCGCATCGTCTACGGCACCGGCGCGGTGACTGCTATCGGCGATATTTCAGCCTACGGCGAAGAGCTGTTGGGACGGCCTGATATCGCCTATGTGCATGTGCGCTCAGCGCGCAACAACTGCTTCCAATGCCGGATCGACAAGGTAAGGGCGCCGACCCTGGTGGAGGCCGGCGCCTGATAGGCGCAATAGGAAGTCGTCAATCTGTTGGGATTGCGCGCCTTCTAATGTTCTAAACGCCGCGCAAGGCAATGATCCGCGAACCCGCGGCAGTCTGCCGTTGATGTGCGAGCGGTGCATATTCGGGCGATGCAAAGAGACCACGGATGGCATCCATATCGAGAAATTCGATGATCAGCATATTGGTCGCCTGCCAGCCTTCGAGTTCGAGCGGTGCGTCATCGAGAGCGATGAGACGTCCGCCGGCCTTTGCCACCAGGGGCAAGGCCTTCGAGCGGTAATCGGCAATGGCTTCGGGGTCGTGTATATCGAGATCGACAACGAGATAGGCGGACATGATGATATCCTTTCAATCAGTGTGAAGTTCAGGGGATGTGTTTTTTGCGTGCTGCGGCGCGCCTTAGGGCAAATGCCGCCACTTAACCATGCGCTTCCGGAGATCGAGCGTGCCGCCATCCACGGTGAAGCTGCCGTCACCGCGATGATGCATGGTCCGTCGTTCCTTGCCGGTCTCGTCGATCCAGATCCTCTTCGCTTCGAGGATGAAGAGATTGTATCGATCGACGAGGCTCGGATCGGCAACACGGCATTCGATATTGGCAAGGCAGTCCACCAGCAACGGCGCCGCAACATCCTTTGCTGGACGAGTCCTCAAGCTGAACCGCTCGAACTTGTCCACCGTGTCACCGGAGCAGTTGCCGATGTCCACCACGGTTTCGGCAAGGTCGACAGCTGGAATCGCGATCACGCATTCGCCGGTCTTTTTCAGGGTGTGGTGGCTGAAGCCCCAAGGGTCGATGACGCAACCGATCAGCGGCGGCGCATGCTGGATCATCATGTGAAAACCCATCGTCATCACATTTGGCGTGCCCTCAAGGCTCGTCGTCACAAGAACGATCGGGCCAGGTTCGAGCATGCGATAGGTCTGTGAGGCGGAAATCTCTCATCCTGCGCTCCTTCGCGGGTCTCTTCCCCGCACCTATGCGGGCAAACTGACAGACGTTCTGGCTTGGTTACCAGCCCTGTTCGACCGGCAGAACGAAGAGTTCCGCGACATTCACATGCGTGGGCGCCTGCGCCGCGAAGACGATGGTGTCGCCGATGTCTCCGCCCTGCAGGAATGTCATCTGCTTGGCAAGGTCGTCCATCTGCTTGATATAGCCAGGCTCCGTGATGTGATCGTACAGTTCGGTTGCCACGGCGCCCGGCTGGATGCAGGTCACCCGAATATTGTGCTTCTGGCCCACTTCCATGCGCAGGCCGTCGGAGAATGCGGCGACCGCATGCTTGGTGGCGCAATAGACCGAAAGGCCCTTGAAGACCTTGCGGCCCGCAATCGACGACATGTTGAAGATGTGGCCGGAATGCTGGTTGATCATCTGCGGCAGAACGGCAGCCGTGGCGTTCAGCAGGCCTTTCACATTGACGTCGACCATCCGGTGCCATTCGTCGACTTTGAACTGATCGACATCCGAAAGCGGCATCAGGCCGGCATTGTTGACGAGAATGTCGATCGAACCATAGGCACCCACCAGCTTTTTGACGCCGGCTTCGACGGAGGCTGGATCGACCACGTCCATTTCGATCACGAGGGCTTCACCGCCCTTCGAGACGATCTCCTTTTTGAGGTCTGCAAGCTTGTCGGTGCGACGGGCGGCGATACCGACCTTTGCGCCGGCCTCAGCGAGCTTCAATGCGGTTGCGGCGCCGATGCCGCTCGAGGCGCCGGTGACCAGCGCGACTTTTCCATTGATATTGGTCATGGTTTATCTCCTTGTCTTGGCGCCCTTCCAACTGAAAGGGCGGTCATGTTCGACAAGGAGGAACATAAGGAGGAGGGATTGATCCCTCTCTCGGGACCTTGCGAGATCTGTCGGGATCTTGCTCAAATCGGCAACTCTAACGCATGTCGCGCAAAAGTGTGCAGCGGTTTTGCGATAACGACATGCGTAAAAACAAAGACCTAAGCGCGATCAGCGAATCTGAAAGATCGCGACGCGCTTCAGCTGCGACGGTAGTCGCTGGGGGAGACGCCAGCCTCACGGCGAAAAATCTGAGCAAAATGGCTGGGGCTCGAATACCCCACGGACATGCCGATCTCGATGATGCTGGTACCGGTTTCCTGCAGAAGTTGCTGGGCTTTGGCTATGCGTTGGCGAATGAAATAATGGGATGGAGAAAGGCCAGTGGCCTTCTTGAAGAGGCGGCTGAAGTGAAACGCGCTCATGCCGGCCGCTTGTGCCAGACGTGCGAGATCAAACGGCTCCTGAAGGTTGGCTTCCATGAACGCGACGGCCCGCCGTAGCTTGGCACCCGGGAGGGCATTTGACGGCCGCGCCTCGGCGTCAAATGTTGCATATTGCCGGATAAGATGAACGGCAAGCGTCTGCGCCAATCCCTCAACGAAGAGCCGACTTCCCTGCCCTTGGGCAGTCAGTTCAGCATGGATCAGTTCCAGCATGCTGGAAAGATGTTGGTCGCGGCCGCCCGATATGTCGCGCAGGCGCATCGCGTTGGCAGCCTTGCCGAGAACCGCTTCCGCCACCCGCTCAAACAACGGAACGGAGAGATAGAGATGCATCACCTGGAAAGGTTCGTCTCCCTCGGCACGCCAGCGCATTTCGTATGGCGTGGGCGACCGCGTCAGAAAAAAGTCCCCGACTCTGACTGTGTTGGCCTCCCACTCCCCACCCAGATCGCGTTCTTCCACGCATGCCTGACCTGAGATCACCCAAACAATGAGAGGTTCGGCGACCGCCGGAACAAGAAAGGGGTGTTGAACCGTCAGGCGGGAAAACACCTGAACGAATATATCCGTCCAGGCCGGTCCATCCCCGCTGACGAGTGTTCTGCCGGCAATATATGTTTCAAGGCCGGCAGGTGACGTTCGAAGCGGGACCGGCGATATTTCCTCTCGACTATCGACCGTCATTGCTGCTCCGTTTAGAGGCGACTGCCCATCGGCATGATACGATAGACACTGGTCGGCGGGACACAACTCATTGCTCTAATTGACGGGAAAAGCATACCTCCAACGCCGCCGACGGTCGCGGTTCGATTACAGCTACGCCGCATACAAAGAAGGCGGCATCCCCTCGGATACCGCCCTCCCGGCCGAAAAATAGCGCTGTAAGTCGTTACCTAGAGTCAGCTAGCTTACGCTACGTTCAGCACGCTTTCCGGCGCGAAGGCCTCGTAGCCCAGCGCGTCGGCGACCGGCTTGCTGGTGATGCGGCCCTTATGGACGTTGAGGCCGTTCCTCAGATGCTTGTCTTCGGCGATGGCGCGCAGGCCGCGATCGGCAAGCGCCAGGCCATGAACCAATGTGGCATTGTTCAGCGCGTGCGCCGAGGTGACCGGCACGGCGCCCGGCATGTTGGCAACGCAATAATGCACGACGCCGTCGACTTCATAGGTCGGATCGGAATGGGTCGTCGCATGCGAGGTCTCGAAGCAGCCGCCCTGGTCGATGGCAACGTCGACGATGACGGAGCCCTTCTTCATGCCGGACAGCATCTCGCGGGTGACGAGCTTCGGAGCGGCAGCGCCGGGGATCAGTACGGCGCCGATAATGAGATCGGCCGAGAAGACTTCCTCCTCCAACGCCTGGATGCTGGAATAACGGGTGTGGATGCGGCCTGCGAAGATATCGTCGAGCTGGCGCAGTCGCGGCAGCGACCTGTCGAGGATGCTGACATCGGCGCCAAGGCCGGCAGCCATCCTGGCTGCATGCAGGCCGACGACACCGCCGCCGATGACCGCGACCTTGGCCGGCAACACGCCGGGCACGCCGCCGAGCAGGACGCCGAGGCCACCATTGGCCTTCTGCAGCGCGGTCGCTCCCGCCTGGATCGACAGGCGTCCGGCCACCTCCGACATCGGCGCCAGCAACGGCAGGCCGCCGCGCTCGTCGGTCACCGTCTCATAGGCGATCGCGGTGACGCCGGAGGCGATGAGGCCTTTGGTCTGTTCGGGATCCGGCGCCAGGTGCAGATAGGTGTAGAGAAGCTGGCCGTCACGGAGCTGCGCCCATTCGGCGGGCTGCGGCTCCTTCACCTTGACGATCATGTCGCACTTTTCGAAGATATCCTTGGCGGAGGCGGCGATCTTGGCGCCGGCCGCGGCATAGGCGGCATCATCAGCGCCGATACCGACGCCCGCTTTGGTCTCCACCCAGACCTCGTGGCCGTGGGCAACATATTCGCGCACCGAAGCCGGCGTCAGGCCGACACGATATTCATGATTCTTGATTTCCTTCGGGCAACCGACACGCATGCGCGTTCCTCTCATTTTATCTCCGCGGCCGCGGATTTTTTCAGATGAGGAATCCAACCATCAAGGCAGTGAAATGTCCTTGCAAAGACGATTTGCGAAGACGCGATTTTTCGGCGATTATTGCGCCTTTCCTACCTTTCTTCGAAGGTTCTTCGAATGGCCGATCTCGATACCATCGATCTTGCGATTCTCCGGGCATTGCAGGCCAACGCCCGCATCACCAATGCCGAGCTTGCCGAAAGGATCGGATTGTCGCCTTCGGCCTGTTCACGCCGGCTCGACATCTTGGAAAGAAGCGGCGTCATCGGCGGCTACCATGCGCGGCTTTCACACAAGGCGCTCGACTACAAGATGATCGCCATCGTGCATATCTCGCTCTCCGGCCAATTCGCCAAGACGCTGGCGGAATTCGAGGCAGCGGTGAAGCTCTGCCCGAACGTGCTCGTCTGCTACCTGATGTCGGGCGAATACGACTATATCTTGCGCGTCGCCGCCCGCGACCTCGAGGACTATGAGCGGATCCACCGCGACTGGCTGTCGGCCCTGCCCCACGTCGTCAAGATCAATTCGAGCTTCGCGCTTAGAGAAATCATCGACAAGCCGAATGTCGGCCTTTGAGGCCTTGCATCTTTGCCGAAAGCCTGCCCAGACTTTCGATGCGCGCAGGCGTTTCCCCCACTACAGCGCCGCGCGTCTTTTCAGACGTGCAGAGGACGCTGTAACATTTTGGACTTCTGCGTAATTTCACCCTTAAATCGGAATCGATTTAAGGGTGAAATTACGCAGTAATGGCAAATCATGACATCGAAGACCCAAGGCTATATTTTCGCGCTGCTGGCGATCACCATCTTCTCCCTGCAAGATGCTATCTCGAAACATCTGGCGACGGCCTATCCGCCAATCTTCGTGACGATGATCCGCTACTGGGCCTTTGCGCTTTTCACGATCATCCTCGCTTCGAAGATGCGCGGCGGCATCAAGGCGACGGCGCGCACCAAACGCCCTCTCCTGCAGGTGACCCGCGGCGTGCTGCTTGCGGTCCAGGTGGTTCTGGCCATCACCTGCTTTGCGATGATCGGCCTTGCCCGTTCACAGGCGATCTTTTCCGCGACGCCGATCCTGATCGCGCTGCTGGCGATGCCGATCCTCGGCGAGCGGGTCGGGTGGCGGCGGTGGGCAGCGATCGGCGCTGGACTTTTCGGGGTGCTGCTGATCCTGAAGCCGGAAGGCGAATTTTTCGACGTGAAGCTGCTTCTCGCCGTCATTTCCTGCTTCAACTTCGCCTTCTACGTCATCGCCACCCGTCTTGTCAGCCGCGACGATTCGTCGATGACCAGCTTCTTCTATACCGGCGTCGTCGGCGGCGTCACGATGACGCTCATCGGACCGTTCTACTGGAGCTGGATGTCGTCGGGCGACTGGGGCTGGATGGCGCTCGTCTGCGTCACCAGCATTTCCAGCCATTATTTCCTGATCCGCGCCTATGATGTTCTCGATGCCGCCGCCGTCCAGCCGCTGACCTATCTGTCACTTGTCTACGCCTCGGTCATCGGCATGGCGGTCTATGACGAAACGCTCAGTCTCAACACGATCATCGGTTCGATCATCGTGGTTGCCGCGGGCATTTTCACGGTCTGGCGCGAGCATGTGGTCGGAAGCAGGGCCACTGCTGCCAATTGATGTTTCACTGCAATTTTAGCCAAGCCCCTAAAACCATTTCAATTTTCCGGCGCTATGCTCCCTCGGTATACCAAGGGAGACCGTATGACCCGCAACTTGAAAATCACGGCCCGGAAGACTGATCGGAAAAACTGCCGCGTGTTCGGCCATGTCAAATATCTGAACAGCCAGGTGGATGCCCGCATCCTCGACCTATCGCCAACCGGTGCCGCCCTGGAGATGAAGGGGCCGCTCCATGCCGCCTCAGGCAGCAAGGTGCGCATCGAGGCCGAAAACCTCGGGCTGCTCGAAGGCATCATCCGCTGGAAGCATAATGGCCGCGTCGGCATCCAGTTCGACGTGAATTCGAATGCGCGGGCGCAGATTTCCTCCTATTTCCGGTTTTTCCATAAGGAGATGCGACCGGTGCTGGCGGTACGCCAACTGGCCAAAGCCGGCGCCAATAGCGACCGGACGGCTCATTTGGCAACGTCGACGCTGAAATCGTAAGGCTGCACGGCCTTTGCGCCGAATGACCGGCTGAGATCGTTCCAGTAGCTGCGGTTGACGTTGACGTCGAGAGTGACCGAGCCTTGCGTCTGCGGCAGCCTGGCGCCGAGGTCCCTGACGTCGACAGTGGCGGTATTGGCGTTGGAGCCAGACAGCAGGATCGTTTCCGTGCCGAGAGGCACGTTGACTGCGCCGGGCGCCTGGCTGCTGGAGAGCGGCTCGCTTGATATGATCTGGCCGTCTCCACCGAGGAACTTGATATCGCAGGTCTGGCATTCGCCCTGCGTCCAGCCGGGATTGACCTTCAACTCGACCCGCGGCGGCAGGGAGCGAGTGCCGTCCTGAGCATGGGCGACGCCGACGATGCCGAACAGGCTGGCGGCCGAGCTGACCTCGATCGGCCTCGGGTTGGCTGCACTCCCCTGTGCAGCGGCCATGATCAGAGCCGGTGCGCCGATGCCAAGAAGAAGCGCCTTCTGCAACTGCTGTTCGCGATAGATCAGGGCGATAGCGCCGCCGATAATGAAGAAGACGACGATGGCGGCAAGCGCGCAGGCAACCGAGATCCAAGGGTTTGCCGTCGTCGTCAGCCATTTCTCCACATCGCCGCTGTAGAGCGCCTGCGCCTTGTCGACCAGACTGGGTGCGATGCCTCCGAAACCTCCGACCAAAGCGATAACGACCTTGTTCATAATGCCATCTCCCCAATGGTTCCAGCTATTACCACTGTACCATAAATTGCATTTCACGACCATGCTGCTTTCCCGCTGGATTGTTTTGCCGTTCTGTCATTTTCACGGTGTACTCCTCGGCAAATCGTCCTAATTCTGACGGGCCGGACGATGCATGATCCCTATTAGGAGAATTTCCATGTCTTCCATTTTCGATGTTGGCGCGATGAGCCGCCGTTCCCTGCTCGGCGGCCTCGCCGCCACTTCCGCCCTGGTGCTGCTGCACCCTTTCAGCGCGCGCGCCAGCGCCAACCAGGCGCATCTCAGGCTGATGGAAACGACCGACATTCACGTCAACGTCTTCCCCTATGACTATTATGCCGACAAGCCGAACGACACGATGGGCCTGTCGCGCACCGGGACGATTGTCGACGCGATCCGCGCAGAGGCCGTCAACTCGCTGCTGATCGACAATGGCGACGTGCTGCAGGGCAATCCGATGGGCGATTACATGGCCTATCAGCACGGCATGAAGGACGGCGACGTCCATCCGGTAATCAAGGCGATGAACACGCTCGGCTATACGGTCGGCACGCTCGGCAATCACGAGTTCAACTACGGCCTCGACTTCATGTTCAAGGTCCTGGCAGGCGCAAACTTCCCCTTCGTCTGCGCCAACCTGACCAAGGGCCATCTCGCCTCGGACCCGAAGCAGGACGACCTCTTCTTCAAGCCCTACATCATCGTCGAAAAGCAGATCAAGGACGGTGCCGGCAATGAGAGCCCCGTCAAGATCGGCTTCATCGGCTTCGTACCGCCGCAGATCATGCTCTGGGACATCAAGAACCTCGAAGGCAAGGCACAGACGCGCGACATCGTCGAGGCCGCCAAGGCCTGGGTTCCCGCCATGAAGGAAGCCGGCGCCGATATCGTCATTGCGCTCTCGCATTCCGGCATCGACGGCAGCGCACCGTCCGAAAAGATGGAAAACGCCTCGCTGCATCTCGCCGCCGTCGACGGGATCGACGCGATCTTCACCGGCCACCAGCATCTCGTCTTCCCCGGCCCGAAGAGCTGGGACGGTGTGGCCAATGCCGATCCCGTCAAGGGCACGCTGCATGGCAAGCCCGCCGTGATGGCCGGCTTCTGGGGCTCACATCTCGGCCTTATCGACCTGCTGCTCGAAAAGGACGGCAATAGCTGGAGGATCGTCGATTTCACCTCGGAAGCACGGCCGATCTTCCATCGCGACGACAAGAAGAAGGTGGTTGCCGACTACGCCGACAAGAAGGATGTGGTCGAGGCCGCCAAGGCCGAGCATGAGGCGACGCTTGCCTATGTCCGCACCCCGGTCGGCAAGACCTCCGCACCGCTCTATTCCTATTTCGCACTGGTCGCCGACGATCCCTCGGTACAGGTCGTCAGCCAAGCGCAGACCTGGTACATCAAGCAGATGCTCGCCGACACCGAATTCAAGGATCTGCCGGTGCTTTCGGCGGCGGCCCCCTTCAAGGCCGGCGGTCGCGGCGGCGCCGACTACTATACCGATGTTCCGGCCGGCGATATCGCCATCAAGAACGTCGCCGACCTCTATCTCTACCCGAACACGGTGCAGGCCGTTGCCATTACCGGCGCACAGGTGAAGAACTGGCTCGAAATGTCGGCCGGCATGTTCAATCACATCGAGGCCGGCTCGAAGGATGGGGCGCTGCTCAACAATGATTTTCCGTCCTACAATTTCGACGTGATCGACGGCGTCACCTACCAGATCGACCTGTCGCAGCCGCCGAAATATGATTCGTCCGGCAAGCCGATCAATCCGGACGCCAACCGCATCCAGAACCTCGCCTTCAACGGCAAGCCGATCGACCCGGCCCAGAAGTTCGTCGTCGTCTCGAACAACTACCGCGCCGGCGGCGGCGGCAATTTCCCTGAGATCACCGCGGACAAGGTGATCTTCCAGGCACCGGATACCAACCGCGACGTCATCGTCCGCTATATCCATGATCAGGGCACGATCAATCCGTCGGCCGACGCAAACTGGACCTTCAAGCCGCTCCCGGGCACGACCGCGACCTTCGAGAGCGGGCCGAAGGCGAAGCAGTTCCTCGCCGAGGTGAAGAGCGTCAAGATCGAGGATGCCGGCGAAGGGGCCGACGGTTTCTCGAAATTCAGGCTGGTTCTTTAGGCGGAAGACAATATCAGCGAAGGCGCGGCACCCGCGCCTTCGTCATTCGGCCGCGAGCGGCGTACCAGCGTCCTGCAGTTCCGCTATCTGAGCATGGAAATCGGCTTGGCTCGGGCAGGCGGAAAGCCGCGTGCGGAACGCGTCGATCATCCAGGTGGCGGCAGGTCCGGGCGGGTTGGCGAGCTGACGGACCGAATATATGGGATACTCCCCCTGTTCGTAGGCATCCAGATCGAGATGAACGAGCCTGCCGCTCGTCAGATCGTCATGAATCACGGAAGCCGGGAGGCCGCCCCAGCCAAGGCCGGCCTTGATGAGCTGGTGCTTCGTCGCAATATCGCTGACGCGCCATGTCTTGTAGGAGAGAACGTTGAAATCGCGCCCCTTCGTCCGTCCCGACGCATCGGTGACGACGAGTTGCACTTCCTCGCGGACGTCGCCGAGCGTCAGCGGCCGGCCGATCCCGGCAAGCGGGTGGTTATGGGCGGCAACCGGCAACATGAAGGAATGACCGATCCGCTCCGTGACAATCGAATCGTCCTGCTTGACGACCGCGCCGCCAATCCCGATCGTCGCCTTGCCGCTGAGGACGAGATCCATGACCATTCCGAGCTCACCGACATTGAGGCTTAACGAAACGGATGGAAACATCTCCCGGAATTCGCGGAGGACGTCCACCAGGGCTCGCGAAGGCACCATGACACTGATGGCGACGGAAACCTCCGCTTCGAGCCCTTCCCTCAGGCTCTTGACGCGCGCCCGCATGACTTGCAGATCGCCCAGAATGCGCCGCGCATCCTCCAGCATCGCCTTGCCCGCCTCCGTCAGCTTCGGCTGACGCGCGCCGGAGCGCTCGAAAAGCGGGACTTCGAGCTGTGCCTCCAGATTGGCGATCGTATAGCTCACGACCGATTGGGCACGGTTCAGCGCCCGCGAAGCGGCCGAGAAGCTGCCGGTCTCGGCAACGGTCAGAAACACCTGCAATTGGTCCAGAGTGGGGTTTGGCAGCATCTTCTATCCATTCCATCGATAGTTTCGATCGACATTATCACCGTTTTTTCGATAGCAGGCCAGACCTATTTTCCTCATCGAGACTGCGGCTCACCTCCCAGCAACGGGCCGTCAAATCCCATTCGAAAGGAAATGCACCATGTCGTCCATCCTTCTTCTGACGTCCAGCCCGCGTGCCGAATCGCTCTCGACGCCGATCGCCGTCGATCTCGCCGAAAAGCTGAAGAGCCAGAACCCGGGCAGCGTCGTCGTTCGCCGCGACCTTGCCGCCAACCCGCTGCCGCACATCGATGACCTCTTCACCGGCGCAATCCGCAAGCCGGCAGAGGCCCGTACCGCTGAGGAAGCCGCAGCCGTCGAGACTTCCGACGAACTCGTCAACGAGCTGCTCGCCGCCGACACGATCGTCATCAGCACCGGCCTCATCAACTTCAACATCTATTCGTCGCTGAAGACCTGGATCGACAACGTCGCCCGCGCCGGCCTGACCTTCAAATACACGGAAAGCGGCCCGGTTGGTCTCGCAACCGGCAAGAAGGTTTATGTGGTGCTCGCCTCGGGTGGTGTCTACTCGCAGGGGCCGGCCGCCGCTTTGAACCATGCCGTGCCGTACCTGAAGTCGGTTCTCGGCTTCCTCGGCATCAGCGATATCGAGACCATCTATGTCGAAGGCCTGGCCTTTGGTCCGGAAGCTGCCGAAAAGGCGATCGACGCCGCCAAGTCGCGCGTCCAGGAAATCGCACTGGCCGCCTGATCGACTCGTCGACGCTCCATGGAACGGCCGGCCTTTGCCGGCCGTTTTTCATTTGTCGATATCGGCGACAAAATCCCGGACTGTCGCCAGGATTTCGGCCGAGAGTTCTTCATCGGACGAAATCCTGGCAAGGCCGACGCCGCCGGCCATCATCGCGAAGGCCATGATCGCCTTGCGGCGCCTTTCCCGTTCGTCCGCTCCCGCAGCCTTGCTCGCCAATGACGCGAAATTGCGCCGGAGCCCGTCCGTCGCGATCCCCCGCGCCTTCTCGCCGCTGCGGGATATATCGGAGGTCAGCGCTGCGAAAGGGCAGCCCTCGCCGGGATTGTCGCGGTGATAGGCGCTGACATAACGATCGGCGACATCGGCAGCCGTCATCTCCGCCGGGTTCACCCCCTCGGCCTCCAGCTTGCGCCCCCATGAATCGAAAGCGGACTGGATCGCTTCGGCAACCAGATCGTCACGGGAGGCGAAATGTTTGTAGAAGCCGCCGACGGTCAGTCCGGCCTCCTTCATCAGGTCGGCGACGCCAATACCTTCGAGCCCCTCCTCGCGCAGCCGCTTCGACGCGATCTCGACAATCTTCTCGTGCGTCTTTTGTTTCTCCAACTGCGAACGCCCCATTGGACATCTCCCCGGCACCAATCGAATGAGCATGATGTCGGCCGAAAGCCGCTTACACTTTTCGGCATCATGCTTCTCTTGACTCATGTGGATTATCATCATAATCCTTGTAGATAACGATCATAATCCAGATCGTTGCCAATTCCAAGAGGAGCATGAATCATGCGTCTAAGAAACAAGATCGCCCTGATTACCGGCGGAAACAGCGGCATCGGTCTTGCGACCGCCAGGGTCTTCATCGACGAGGGTGCCAAGGTGGTGATCACCGGCCGCAACCCGGAAACGCTCGCGGCTGCCGAAAAGGCGCTCGGCGCCGGCGTGCTGGCGCTGAAGGTCGACGTCACCGATGCCGCCGCCACCGAGAAGGCGTTTGCGGAAGCCGCCGGAAAGGTCGGCAAGTTCGACATCGTCTTCGCCAATGCCGGCATCGGCGGCGCGACGCCGCTCGGCGAGACATCGCCAGAGCAGTTCAACCAGATCATCAGCACCAATCTCACGGCGGTTTTCTTCACCGTGCAATCAGCCCTGCCGCATCTCAATGACGGCGCTTCGGTGATCCTCAACGGTTCGGTGCATGCCGTGCTCGGCGCTCCAGGCTGGTCGGCCTACGCGGCGACCAAGGCGGCAGTCCGGGCAATGACGCGCAATATGGCATCCGAGCTCGCGCCGCGCGGCATCCGCGTCAATCAGGTAACGCCCGGCGGCACGAAGACGCCGATCTGGTCGCCGATGGCCCAGACAGAAGATGCGATGTCGGCGCTCGAAGCGCGCATCGGCGGCATGAGCCCGCTCGGCCGCATGAGCGAAGCCGACGAAATCGCCAAGGCGGCGCTCTATCTGGCCTCGGATGACTCGGCCAATGTCACCGGCATCGAGATCACAGTCGACGGCGGCATGACGAGTGCGCCATCCGGCGCCAAGATCTTCCGCGCTGCCTGAGTGAGCCGGGCTGGGCAGGTCAAACTTGCCCGGCCCCTCGCCGACCTCGGTCACCCGTCATAGAGTGCTTGTATTGTCTCTTACGGATGCTTTGTTTCGTTCTTGCGTTGCACGGTGGGCAACACGAAAGAGGACGATTGCCAAATTCAGGACGGCAAGCAGGAGCAAGACACAGAGCATGGTCTGGATGCCGGAGGAAACGATCAGATTGCCGGCGATCAGTGGAAAGCCGAAGACGCCGATGGAATAGGCGAGCGAGAATAACAAAAGCGACTGAGGCATAAGGCCGGCGGGAGCCTCATTGGCCGCCAGGCCGTTGATGACGGAATATGTCAAGCCATAGCCCACCCCCAGCATCGCTGCGCCTCCCAGATAGGCAAGCTGATTTGATGTCAGCATCAGGAACAGCACGATCGATGCCAGCGTCAGACTTGTCAGGACCACAAGCGAATAGAGTGGGTCTTTCTTGACCACATATCCCGCCACGAACAGCCTGCTCAGAATTGCGGCGGACATGAAGCCGATGAAGAACAGGGAGTAATCGAACCCATGCGCCTTGGCGTAGCTGGTTTGAAAGCTGGACAACCCACCAAAAATCGCGCCTCCGATGCCGACCATAGTGATGGAATACATGGCTCGCGAACCGATCACCTCACGCGCTGCGCCAAACGAGATCTTGTTGACATGGGGCAGGATTTTGCCGGCCTTGGTCAGCCGGAGGTGGAGCCAAAAGTAAAGCGCACCGCCGGCGAGACTGGAAAGGAACGCAAATCCGAAGGCCGCCTCGATCGGCATCGACCAGCCTGTGGCAATGCGGCCGACGATCGGTCCGGCGCCGATGCCCGACATCATCGATCCCGAAAGCAGAGCAAAAAACCTGATCCGATGTTCGGGTTCGACGATCGCGGCGACCAGAATGGGTCCGAGCGCATAGAAGGTGCCCCAGCCTATGCCGAGGATGAAACCGACCGCCATCAGGCTCAGCCCAGCTGAGGGTACCATGGCAAATCCCAGCGCTGACGCGGCAAGAAACAATCCCGAGACAGCCACCGCCCGCGCCGAGCCGATGGCATCCGCGATGTGGCCGGACAGGATCACGAGAATGACGGTGCTGACAGTCGCAGCCGAAATGATCAGGCCGGCCAGCGCCTCGTCGCCGCCACGCTGGCCAACCAGCACCGGGATCAGAAAGGTCACGCCATAAGCGATCGAAAGAAGAAACCCGCCGATACATAAAACGGTAAACTCGCCGCCATCGACTTTCTTCCGTGCAATTGAATCACTCATGTCTCCGCGCCCCTCGCAGGAAAACTCATCTGGGATATTTCCGCCATGGAGATCACGTTTGAATTTTGCGAACAAGCCGTTTTTATGTTGCTCATAACGTATTGAAAATACATACATAGGCAGACAAATGTTTCGATTTAAGCAACATCTTCAACATCCCCGACCGACGCGCTGCATCGATCGACGTTAGGAAGCGGCTCCCGAAGTCCGCAGCCTTGCGCACCATCAGCATCGATACGAATTCACGAGGAATACCTACGGGCTGGCCGCGTTCAGCCAAACGGGGAAAGAGCCTCAATCGAGGCCAGCCGGGCCAACTGAGTTGGTCGGGTTAACTGGGTCAGCCCGAGCCACGGGCTAACTGAGTTTCACCACGCCCGAGCGGCCGACGACGCAGTTGCGGCCGCTCTTCTTGGCTGCATAGAGCCTGCCGTCGGCAGCCGTCAGCACGGCGGTGAAATCGACGCCGTCCTCGTCGGCAGTCGCAACGCCGATGCTGACAGTGATCGGCGTGTCATCCGGCGTCTTGACGCTGGTCGCGATCGTCCAGCGCAGGCGCTCGGCAAGCAGCAGACCTTCCTCGTGGTCGGTGCCTGGACAGACGGCAACGAATTCCTCGCCGCCGAAGCGGAAGACGCGATCGCTCGAGCGCAACGTCGTGCCCAATCGGGCTGCGATCGCCTTCAGCACCTCGTCGCCCTGGAGATGGCCGTAGCCGTCATTGACATCCTTGAAGTGATCGGCGTCGATAATGAGGACGGTGGCGAATGACCCCTGCTTCAGTGCCTCGAGCAGCATCAGCGGCGCTTCCATTTCCATGCGCGTCCGATCGTAGACACCAGTGAGCATGTCGCGGCCGGTGCGCTCCAGAAGATCGTTGTAGCGCTCGCGGAACGTCAGGTCACCGAACACGTCGCTGATCGAACGTGCGGACCCGGCTGCGCCGATACGGCGAATACGATATTCATAGAATGCGAACATCGCCGCGTAGAGGCAGACGGCAAGCATTTTCGCCTTCCATCCGCCCCAGAATGCGGCGATCGGCACATCCAGGAAGTAATGCAGCGCGGCGAAAAAGCCGATCTGGTCGAAGGTCAGCAGCACGAAGCCCGAAATCAGGAAACGCAGGACGACGCGGCGGCGGAAGAAATCGCCGAGTTTTTCGTAGAGCAGGATGATGCCGAGCGAATCGACATAGAGCAGCGCCGTGCCCCAGACCATCAGCCAGCCCATCTCCTTGAGAAAATCGACATCGGGTGTGTGGTTGGTCGATATCTGCAGCGGCTGGTGCAGTTGTAGCACCCAGGCAATACCGACGGTGAGCAGGTTGCCGAGGAAAAGACCATAGATCGGCTGGCGCACCGTCGCGGCATCTTCCTGCAGGTAAAGCATCAGGATCATCATCAGCTTGCCGGAGAAGAAGACGGATGAGCCCGGCGACACATCCCCGAACGGCAGCGAGACGTAAAAGACCGCCGCCAGATAGGTCTCCATGAAATGCATGACGCCGAGCGCCGTCAGGAAAACCCCGAGACCGAGCCGGTGACGGAAATGCAGAAGCGTCACCATCAGCACGAAATAGGCGATGGCTTCGACGACGAAGAGAGCGAGGTTGAGTGTCTCCATCACAATACCTCGGCTCCGGACATCAGCCCCCAGCACCCTGCCGGCGCGACGATCGCGACAGCGGATCCTTTGGTCGATCGTCCGAAAAAGTCAAACACGAGGGCGTCCCGCAAATCCTGCAGGCGATACCTTTCACCGCAATCCTTTAAGATTGCGTGAGCAGGATCGCTCGCCGATGGACGTCCAGATCAGGCGATTGAAAAACAAGAATAATTGTGGCCGGCATCAAATACCTGTCCGGCGGTATCTATTTCAAACCTGACGAAGTTTCTCGCCGTCGCCAAAGAGCGACGAACCATGCTGATCGATGATCTGCTGCGCCTTGCGCACCGTGCATTCGAGCGCGTCATCGGAGGAGGAAAACAGATCGGCGCGGATGAAATTGCGCACCAGTACCTCGTCGCCAACCTTCTTTTCGATGCGGCCGGCAAGGCGATACTGGCCGCCTTCCTTGCGCGGCTCGGCATAGATCGTGCAATCGCCGTAAAGCTGCGGCTCGCCGGAAGGGCCTGCCGCCTCCGAAGCCGGTTTGCCGCCGCCGGAGAACATCGAAAAGATATTTGAAATGAACGAAGCCATGCTCCGCCTTTAGCACGACCGTATCGCTGTCGCCAAGTCAAATGATCAGATTGGCGAGGATCTCGTTTTCGGTGATATCCTCGTAACCCATGCCGGCTGCTTCGAAATTTCCGATCAGCCGAGCGAAATTCTCAGGCGCCTTGGTTTCGATGCCAATCAGGATCGAGCCGAAATTACGCGCCGATTTCTTCAGATATTCGAAGCGGGCGATATCGTCGTCAGGGCCGAGCAGATTGAGGAAATCCCGGAGCGCGCCGGGGCGCTGGGCGAGCCGCAGGATGAAGTATTTCTTCAGCCCTGCGTAACGCATGGCTCTTTCCTTTACGTCAGGCAGACGCTCGAAATCGAAATTGCCGCCGGAGACGACAGCAACGATGGTCTTGCCGCGAATCGCTTGGCCGTCCATCGCGGCGATCGCCGTCAGCGACAAGGCACCGGCCGGCTCCAGCACGACGCCCTCGACATTCAGCATTTCCTGAATAGTAACGCAGATGGCGTTCTCCGGCATGAGTTGCACCTGCTCGGCCGGGAACTCACGAAGAGCGGCGAAATTCAGGTCGCCGATCCGCGCCACTGCAGCGCCATCGACGAAATTGTCGACCTTGGCAAGCGTCGTCACCGCGCCCGCCTCGATGCTGCGCTTAAGACTCGGCGCACCGGCGGGCTCGGTGAAGACGAAAGCCGATTTCGGCACGGTGCCGTCGAGATAGCCGGTGATGCCGGCGGCCAGTCCGCCACCGCCAACCGGCAGGACGACCATGTCCGGCACTGTTCCCTCCGGCAGCTGCTGCATTATTTCGGCGGCGACGGTCGCCTGGCCTTCGATGATGTCGGCGTGGTCGAAGGGCGGCACCATGACGCCGCCAATCGCCTCCACATGTTCGCGGGCGGCCTGGTAGCATTGGTCGAAGAAGTCGCCAAACAGCCGGATGGTGATGAATTCGGCGCCGAACATGCGGGTCTTGTCGATCTTCTGCTGCGGTGTCGTCACCGGCATGAAGACGACGCCCGGCACGCCGAAATGGCGGCAGACGAAGGCAAAGCCCTGGGCATGATTGCCAGCCGAGGCGCAGACGAAGGTCTTGCCGGCAGCACCCTGCCCGATCGCCTTGCGGAAGAAATTGAAGGCGCCGCGGATCTTGTAGGAGCGCACCGGCGACAGATCCTCGCGCTTCAGCCAGATATCGGCTCCGTAGCGGGCCGACAGATGATCGTTGAGCTGCAGCGGCGTTGCCGGAAACAGGCTGCGCATTGCCTCTTCGGCGCTTTCGACATCAAGTCTCGTCACGGGCGTGGTCCATTCTCATGAGTAGCCGCTGCCGCTATGGCACAGGCCAACCGGCAAAAGAAAGCCCGTTTCGGCCATTTCCGGTTCTCTCCCGGGAAAGCCTTTCTTAAGTCAATCGCGAAATCGGCGGCAGATGAACTGATTTTAACTGTCAATGAAAAGCCAAGCCACTAATATGAAGCCATGATGATCTTCAAATTTGCAAGGCCGCTCGCCTGGCTGCTGCTCGCCCTCATCCTCTTCGTCACGGTTTCGCCGATCGGGCTGAGGCCGGAAACGGTCACGACGGTCGATACCGACCGCGGGGGCGCCTATGTTCTCGTCGGCCTCGCCTTCGCGCTCGCCTATCCGAAACAGTGGAAGATGGTGGCGGTGCTGCTGATTGCCGGTGCAGTCGCCATCGAATATCTGCAGTATTTCGCACCAACACGCCATCCGCGCCTGCACGATGCCGGCATCAAGGCGGCGGGCGCAGCCCTCGGGCTGCTGGCAGGCTGGCTGATCAACAGGTGGCGCGAGACCAAAGCGCCAAACGCGCTTCCGCTCACAGAGCGATGATCACCATCAGGAACAGACCGCACATAATCCCGAAAATCGAATTCGGGATCTGTCCAGATCGAAAGTAATAGAGCGTCCTTAGCGCGTCTTCTTAGACGCGCTAAGGACGCTCTAGAAACCCTGCAAATGCATTGCCCAGAAGAACAGCGGTATCGCGGCTATCGCAGTCCCCAGAACAAGTGCGACACTGGTCTTGAAGATGCGGATGCGCCGAACCTTAGTCCCACTCCAATCGTAAACCATCGTCTTACTCCCCAAGACAACCCTTACTCAACTGTCGCGGCGCAATCGTTACGCCGGAAATTCCTTTGTCAAGCGATAACTTGCTTTTATGCACAATATACAAGCAGATTCAATACAGGCATATTCAAACAGGATTATGAAGGTGGTGCGGGCGACGGGGGTCGAACCCGTACAGCCAAGGCCGAGGGATTTTAAGTCCCTTGCGTCTACCAGTTTCGCCACGCCCGCTTGCGGCATTTTCAATATCTTGCGTCATGGGCGATGGGAAGAGCCGCGAGGTGTAAAAATCATGCCTGTTTTGCCGGCAGCACCGACGAATGATCGGCCAGGCATTTCCCTCCCGAAAGCCCTCGCCGATGAAGGCTGCCAGTCTCTCGTGGGAAAAAACAGAAAAGGCGCGGCGAGCCCCATGCCCGCCGCGCCTTCATTATTTCAGCGTCAAAGATCAGGCGAGCTTGGCAGCCAGCTTGGCGACGTGGGCGCCCTGGTATTTCGCGCCTTCCAGCTCGATCTCGGAAGGCTGGCGCGAGCCGTCGCCGTTGGTGATGGTGGAGGCGCCGTAAGGCGAGCCGCCCTTGACTTCTTCGGTGCCCATCTGGCCCTGGAAGGCATAAGGCAGGCCGGCAACGACCATGCCCTGGTGCAGGAAGGTCGGGATGAAGCCGAGAATGGTCGATTCCTGGCCGCCGTGCTGGGTGGCCGAAGAGGTGAAGACCGAACCGAGCTTGCCGACGAGTTTGCCGGCGAACCAGAGGCCGCCCGTCTGATCCCAGAAATTGCGCATCTGCGAGGCAACCGTGCCGAAGCGGGTGCCGGCGCCGACGATGATCGCGTCATAGTCCGCCAGTTCGTCGACGGTGGCGATCGGAGCCGCCTGGTCGACCTTGTAATAGGAAGCCTTGGCGACGTCTTCCGGAACCAGTTCCGGAACGCGCTTGACGGTGACCTCGGCGCCGGCCGACTTCGCGCCTTCGGCGACCGCATAGGCCATGGTTTCGATATGGCCGTAAGCCGAATAATAAAGGACGAGAACCTTCGCCATCTTCTATCTTCCTTGAAACATCGGGTTGAATTTCGTGCCCGACGCGATTTCTATCAGCGCGCCTGGGCGAACACAGCCCTGCGCTCAAGAACTCAGTGTTCACCACCCGGAGACGAAAATTCGCTTGCGGTTTTCATTTCGGCAAAAATGACGCATCGCCCGAGTTAAAGAGTTAGCGCATGATGTCGTCCGAAAACCGCCTGGACTTTTCGGCATCATGCTCTGGTGTTTGCAAAGCGAGCGAACGGCGCTACCTATTCCCCAGCCTCACATCACGGAACATCCCATGAGCCAAGACATCGTCGTCACCGCCGCCATGCTCGCCATCGGCGACGAACTTCTCTCCGGCCGCACCAAGGATAAAAATATCGGCCATCTCGCCGATTTGCTGACGCTTTCCGGCATCGATCTCAAGGAGGTGCGCATCGTCGCCGACGACGAGGAGGCGATCATCGAGGCGCTGAACGCGCTTCGCGGCAAGTATGACTACGTCTTCACCTCAGGCGGCATCGGGCCGACGCATGACGACATCACCGCCGACGCCATCTCCAAGGCTTTCGGCGTGCCCTGCGAATATGACGAGACGGCAATGACGCTGCTTGCCGAGATGTACCGCCGCCGCGAGATGGAATTCACCGAGGCGCGCCAGCGCATGGCGCGCATGCCGCGAGGGGCTGTGCATATCGCCAATCCAGTCTCGACCGCGCCAGGCTTCATCATCGGCAACGTCCATGTCATGGCCGGCGTGCCGCAGGTCTTCCAGGCGATGGTCGACAATGTGCTGCCGATGCTTCGAATCGGCACGCCGGTGCTCTCGCTCGCCATCGCCTGCCCTTACGGTGAAGGCGAGATCGGCACGCCGCTGACCGCGATCCAGAAGGCACATCCGGAAACCAGCATCGGTTCCTACCCGCGCTATATCGGCCAGAAATTTTCGACCGAGATCGTCGTACGCGGCCGCTCGCAGGCGGCAATCGATGCTGCCGGCGCCGAGGTGCAGGCGATGATCGACGCCATCCGCCAAAGGAAGGACATCGCCGAAAACCATTCCGCCGAGGCTTGAGGGCGACGCCGGAACTGGACGCCATCCTTGATCCCGATCAAGGAACAGGAGAACGGTCCGGCGCATTCCTTCCCTCGCGCAAGTCATTTCAGCGCAAGGAGAATTGATATGTCTTACAAAACCATTCTCGCCATTCTCGATACATCCGACAATAGTACCGCGGTTGCCGATTTCGCCTTTGCCATCGCTGCTGAAAGCGGCGCCCATGTGATCGGCCTGCATGCCGAAATCATTTCCGCCGTGCCGCTGGTCGCGCCGATGGAAATCCCCGATCCCGTTGCCGTGCAGGCGCTGCAGGATATGGCGCATAGCGAAACGATTGCCGTCGAGCGCATCTTCAAGGCGAAAGCGGAGGCGGCTGGCGCCTCCTTCGAATGGCGCAGCTTTGCCACATCAACCGGATACGGCTCCGCACCGCTGATCGAAAGTGCGCGCAGCGCCGATCTCCTGATCGCATCGCAGGCTGATCCGGCCAGACCTTCCGACAGCCACGTCGACGTCGACAGTTTCCTTTTCGAAACCGGCCGGCCGGTGCTGATGATCCCCTATATCATTCGCCAGCCGAAGCCGATCAAGCGCGTGCTGATCGCCTGGAACGGCTCGAAAGAGGCGGCGCGCGCAACCTTCGACGCACTGCCGATCCTCAAAGCCGCCGACGAGGTGGAGATCTTTTCGGTCGATCCGACCGACACGGCGCTGCAATCGCCGCTGACCGCTGGCGCCGACATCGCCGCGACGCTTGCGCGTCATGGCGTGAAGACGACGCTTTCGACGGCCCAGAGTGTGGATAAGAGCGCATCGCATGTCATCGAGAACCGGCTTTCGGACAGCAGCATCGATCTTCTCGTCATGGGCGCCTATACGCATTCGTGGCTCTGGCAGATGATCTTCGGCGGCACAACGAAGACCTTGCTGCAATCGATGACGGCGCTGACGCTGTTGTCGCGTTGATTGGCTGCTCTTGCCTTTTGCCGGCAAATCCCGCTAATTGCGGCGACCGATGACAGCTTCGAGCCTCGGCCCCATCTCGCGCAGTTCCGGCTGCGCGATTTGCGTTTTGCCAATCGCCGCTTCAAGCCCATCCGGTCGCCGGCAAACGGCGTGTCGTTTTTTCATGCCGCGGAGAGCAGCCCGATGTCCCTTCCCGATAAAGCCTTTCCCGTTTCCTGGGATCAGTTCCACCGCGATGCGCGCGCCCTTGCCTGGCGGCTTGCCGGCTTGAATCAGACGTTCAAGGCGATCGTCTGCATCACCCGCGGCGGCCTCGTTCCGGCTGCAATCATCTCGCGCGAGCTGAACATCCGGCTGATCGAGACCGTCTGCGTCGCGTCCTATCATGACTATGTGAACCAGGGCGACATGCTGCTGCTCAAGGGAATAGCGCCCGAACTTATGGAGAATGGCGGCGAAACCGTGCTGGTCGTCGACGATCTGACCGATACGGGCAAGACCGCCGCACAGGTGCGCACCATGCTGCCGAGAGCACATTTCGCCTGCGTCTACGCCAAGCCGAAGGGCGTGCCGACCGTCGACACCTTCATCACCGAGGTCAGCCAGGATACCTGGATCTACTTCCCCTGGGACATGGGCTTCACCTATCAGGAGCCGATCGCCAAGAGCGCGGGCTGATCACCACCGATCAAAACGCGCAACCTTCGCATTTACTACTTGAAATTGTTCCAGATTTTGTCGGCGAGGTTTCCTGAATCCGCTATCGGGATCTGCACATCTATTTTATCTTTTGCTTATAGACTGCTGCCTAATTCCTTCTATCGGAATCGATTCAAGGATGAAATTATGCAGCAATTCAAATTGATGCAGCGTCCTTTGCGGCTCTCGAAAGACCGCGGCGCTGAAGGGCGTGCGAATCGTATCAAATTGCGCTTAAAGCGTGCAACGATCGATACGGTACAAGGAAACAAGATGGCACGGTGGGGGCATATAAGAGCGGTTGTGACCGTCGGGCTGGCGGCCTTTCTGTTGCCGCTGGCGCCTGTCCGCGCTGAACCTGCCTATATTCCCCTCGTGCGCGACTATGTCGAGAAGCGGGTCCGGCCAATTGTGGAAACGCCGTTGGTGCTGAAAGCCATTGCCGAGCAGAACGCAAAATTCGGCAATGTCAGCGAAATGGATATGCGGGTGCTCGACGAGACCTACCGGTCTGAGGTCGATCAGCACCACCTGCAGATGGTCAAGCTGCTGCTCGACAAATCCGTGTCGCATTACCTGAGGGAAAAGCAGGACGCCTCGCAGGGCGCGATTCTCGAATTTTTCGTCACCGACAGCCACGGGCTGAATGTCGGGCAGAGCACCATCACCGCCGACTATTGGCAGGGCGACGAGGAGAAATACCTCAGAACCTTCGCCAACGGCTCCCGCGAGATCTTCATCGACCGGGCGGAACGCAACGAATCCAGCCAAAATCTCGAGACGCAGGCGAGCTTCGTCGTCATGGACAAAGAGAACAGGCCGATCGGCGTCGCCATCGTAACCATCGCCATCGATGCGCTCTAACAGCATGTCGTGCAAAAGTTTGCGGTTTTGCGATAAGGACGCGCTTTAGGAGCGCTGATTTCACCGGCGAATCGGCATGCCCATTTGCGCCGGAAATGCCATCATAAGATTTGTCGCAGGACGCTTTTTTGCCATTCTAAGGTTTTCCTTAGCCGGCAACGCCTGCAAGCCATTGTAATTTCAGCGCTCCCCGGCTTTCCCCAATCTCCACAGGCGCATCCACAACATGTTGTGGTTAGCAATCAATTAAAAGCCAGCCCTTGACGGAATCAGCTGTTTCAAACTTTACTGATCCTGATGTTGCGGCGGCGACAGGACCGGAGGTAACGAGCCCGGTTCCCTTTTGAAAATTAGGACGCGGAATCAGGGCGATGGACCGAAAACGGTTCAGGCCCGACAGGATTTTTGCGCGGTTTTCAGCCTCCAAAAAAAGTGACATCGGGGCTGGCGATAATAAGCTGTTAATACTATATTTAGTGTTTGCAGCCACCATCACCACAAGATACAGGAAGGACATCTCCGGATGACACCCCTGTCACAATACGGAAACGAGACTGGCTGCACGACGACAAAGTGCCGCCGGATAGGAATTTTGCGCCTCGGTCGCGGGGACCAGGCGCCAACACGAGGTCAAGACCATGCGCATCGAACGTCGTTTCACGAAGGCCGGCCAAGGCGCCTATGCGGATATCGAATTCCGCAAGGCGACGAGCGAGATCAAGAACCCCGATGGTTCGGTCGTGTTCCGCCTCGAGAATATCGACGTTCCCGCGCAGTTCTCCCAGGTCGCGACCGACGTTCTGGCGCAGAAGTATTTCCGCAAGGCCGGCGTTCCCACCCGGTTGAAGAAGGTCGAGGAAAATGACGTTCCGTCCTTCCTGTGGCGCTCCGTTCCCGACGATGCTGCGCTGAAGACCCTGTCCAAGGATGAGCAGACCGGCTCCGAAATCGATGCGCGCCAGGTCTTCGACCGTCTTGCGGGCACCTGGACCTATTGGGGCTGGAAGGGCGGCTATTTCTCCTCCGAGGAAGATGCCTCGGCCTTCAAGGACGAGCTTGCCTATATGCTCGCCACCCAGCGCGTCGCCCCGAACTCGCCGCAGTGGTTCAACACCGGCCTGCACTGGGCCTACGGCATCGATGGTCCCGGCCAGGGCCATTTCTACGTCGATCCCTTCACCGGCAAGCTAACCAAGTCCAAGTCGGCCTACGAACACCCGCAGCCGCATGCCTGCTTCATCCAGTCTGTCGAGGACGATCTCGTCAACGAAGGCGGCATCATGGACCTCTGGGTGCGTGAAGCGCGCCTGTTCAAATACGGCTCCGGCACCGGCTCCAACTTCTCGATGCTGCGCGGCGAAGGCGAAAAGCTTTCGGGCGGCGGCCGCTCCTCCGGCCTGATGAGCTTCCTGAAGATCGGCGACCGTGCCGCCGGCGCGATCAAATCGGGCGGCACGACGCGCCGCGCCGCCAAGATGGTGGTCGTCGACATCGACCATCCCGATATCGAGGAATACATCAACTGGAAGGTCAAGGAAGAGCAGAAGGTTGCCGCTCTCGTCACCGGCTCCAAGGTCGTCGCCAAGCATCTGAAGGCGATCATGAAGGCCTGCTTCAACTGCGAAGGCGGCGACAACGGCGATTGCTACGATCCCAACAAGAACCCGGCCCTGAAGCGCGAAATCCGCGCCGCCAAGAAGGACCAGGTTCCGGAAAACTACGTCCAGCGCGTCATCCAGTTCGCCCGCCAGGGCTACAAGGATCTCCAATTCAAGACCTACGACACGGATTGGGATTCGGAAGCCTACCTCACGGTATCCGGCCAGAACTCCAACAATTCCGTCTCGATCAAGGACGACTTCCTGCGCGCCGTCGAGAATGATGGCGAATGGAACCTGACCGCCCGCAAGGACGGCCGGGTGATGAAGACGCTGAAGGCCCGCGATCTCTGGGAAACCATTTCCTATGCCGCCTGGGCTTCGGCCGATCCGGGCATCCACTTCAACACGACGATGAACGACTGGCACACTTCGCCAGCCGGCGGCCCGATCCGCGGCTCGAACCCGTGCTCGGAATACATGTTCCTCGACGATACGGCCTGCAACCTTGCCTCGCTGAACCTGCTGCAGTTCAAGGACAAGGCCACCAAGCGCATCAACATCGCCGATTACGAACATGCGGTTCGCCTTTGGACCGTCGTGCTCGAAGTCTCGGTGATGATGGCGCAGTTCCCGTCCAAGCGCATCGCCGAACTCTCCTACGAATACCGCACGCTGGGCCTCGGCTACGCCAATATCGGCGGCCTGCTGATGTCATCAGGCATTCCCTACGACTCCACTGAAGCCCGCGCCATTGCAGGCTCACTAACCGCGATCATGACCGGCATCTGCTATGCGACCTCGGCCGAAATGGCTGCCGAGCTCGGCCCGTTCCCGAACTTCGCGCCGAACCGCGAGAGCATGCTCAAGGTCATTCGCAACCATCGCCGTGCCGCGCATGGCGAGAACTCCGGCTATGAGGCGCTGTCGATCAACCCGGTCGCGCTGATCCATTCGGAAAACCCGGACCAGGATCTCGTCGCCCACGCCAAATCGGCCTGGGACAAGGCGCTCGAGCTTGGTGAACAGCATGGCTACCGCAATGCCCAGGTCTCGGTCATCGCGCCCACGGGCACGATCGGTCTCGTCATGGATTGCGACACCACAGGCATCGAGCCCGACTTCGCCCTCGTCAAGTTCAAGAAGCTCGCCGGCGGCGGCTATTTCAAGATCATCAACCGCGCCGTGCCCGACGCGCTGCGCACACTCGGCTATTCGGAAAGCCAGATCGCCGAGATCGAGGCCTATGCCGTCGGCCACGGCAACCTGAACCAGGCGCCGGCCGTCAATCCGTCGTCGCTGAAGTCCAAGGGCTTCACCGACGAGAAGGTCGAAGCCGTCAACGCCGCGCTGAAGAGCGCCTTCGACATCAAGTTCGTCTTCAACCAGTGGACGCTCGGCGCCGACTTCCTGAAGGAGACGCTGAAGGTTTCCGACGAACAGCTCGGCGACATGAGCTTCAGCCTGCTCGACCATATCGGCTTCTCGAAGAAGGACATCGAAGCCGCCAACATCCATGTCTGCGGTGCGATGACGTTGGAAGGCGCACCCTTCCTGAAGGCCGAACACCTGCCGGTGTTCGATTGCGCCAATCCCTGCGGCAAGATCGGCAAGCGCTACCTCTCGGTGGAAAGCCATATCCGGATGATGGCGGCTGCCCAGCCGTTCATCTCAGGCGCGATTTCCAAGACGATCAACATGCCGAACGAGGCGACTGTCGAGGATTGCAAGAACGCCTACATGCTCTCCTGGAAGCTTGGCCTCAAGGCCAACGCTCTCTATCGCGATGGCTCGAAGCTGTCGCAGCCGCTCAATTCCTCGCTGATCGAGGACGAAGACGACGAGGATGCGCTGGAGGAACTGCTGCAGGCGCCGCTGGCCGCCCAGGCCGTTACCGTCACCGAGAAGATCATCGAGCGGGTGATCGAACGAGTTTCGCGCGAACGCGAGAAGCTGCCGAACCGCCGCCAGGGCTATACCCAGAAGGCCGCCGTTGGCGGACACAAGGTCTATCTGCGCACCGGCGAATTCGGCGACGGCCGCATCGGCGAGATCTTCATCGACATGCACAAGGAAGGCGCTGCCTTCCGTGCGATGATGAACAATTTCGCCATCGCCATCTCGCTCGGCCTGCAATATGGCGTGCCGCTCGAGGAATATGTCGAGGCCTTCACCTTCACCAAGTTCGAGCCGGCCGGCATGGTCATCGGCAATGACGCGATCAAGAACGCCACCTCGATCCTCGACTATGTCTTCCGCGAGCTTGCCGTCTCCTATCTCGGCCGCCACGACCTGGCGCATGTCGATACGTCCGACTTCTCGAACACGGCGCTCGGCAAGGGCATTCAGGAAGGCAAGACCAACCTGCTCTCCACCGGCTGGACCCGCGGCTACAAGCCGACGCTGGTGTCCGGCACCGGCGGCGAACGCCAGGCAGGCGAACCCAAGGGTGCGGCCACCGCCGCCCCTGCCCGCGCCGCCTCCACCGGCACCGTGACTGCCTTTGCAGGCGCGGCTGCCCGCAAGCTGGAGCCGACGGTCGCCATCGCCACCTCCGAAATCGTTGCCTTCAAGCGCGATTACGAGGAGCGCGCCAAGGAATTGGCGGAAGAGATCGCCGAAGAGGTGACCGAGGAACTCACCAGCGACGCAACGGCGTTGTTCTCCGACAAGGCGGCGGCAGACGCGGCAACGGCGAAATCCGAAGCCAAAAAGCGTGAAGCCGAACGCCGCCAGCGCTCGATCATGCAGGGCTATACCGGCAACATGTGCTCAGAGTGCCAGAACTTCACGATGGTGCGGAATGGCACCTGCGAGAAGTGCGACACGTGCGGTGCTACGAGCGGGTGCAGCTGAGGAGGCGTGTTTTCTAACGCGTCACGCGCACATAGGTCTGCTCAGAAATGAAAGGGAAAACGGACATTTTGCATCTGCCGATTGCACCAAACGGCCAATTTGCCCGCGCTTGCAACCGGCGATCATGAAGCCCCGAACAAAGTTGGCTCCAGGCGCGAAAGCGGCTGGAGCTTCGGGATGAAAGACAGGCATTCTGCGACCCCGTTCTCGGTCGCCCAGCCTGCTCGCCGGATTTACCTGGAGAGCGCGCAGCAGCGCGCGGCTCTTCCGTTTCACGCCGCGATCAAGCGACGCATAAGAAAAACGCCATACGGCACTGAAATTTAAGAGATTTTTATCGATTTTCACTTCCCTTTTTCGGGGCAATATCGTAGCCTCAGGGCGCGAATCAGTAGAGAGGAAAGGAGGGTAACTTACTGGGAAGTTTGGAGATTTATCTCCGCGATGCCGTAACCGAGATTGCAGTCTCGGTCACGACATTTTGCGAATAACGAATTCGACATTCGCATGGCAGTCGAACCGAAGCTCTCCGCCGTTTACAAAAGCACTATAGGAGGATTCGGGGCTCTCTGTCGAGGTTGGTCGCATTCTTACCCACAGTTCGAAAAGGAACTTGGATATGACCACACGCAAGACAATCGACGTCGGAAGAGATTCCGGATCGGGCCGCTTCATTACCGTGAAGCAAGCCGAGGCACGTCCTACCACGACGACCGTCGAACGTATCCCGAAGCCCGGCCGTGGCGACACCCAAGGCGAGCCCAGCCGCCGCAAGTAAGCGGCAGAGGCGCCTCGTGCAGGCGCCTCTAACGCATGCTCGAATCCTATAGAGGTGATAAATGACCGACATTGAAGACGTCGGCCTGACGGCCGCGTTGCGAAATTTTGGCGAGCTCGTTCGGTGCAAGCGTCAGGCTTGCCGCTGGTATTTTCGAGAGCTGGCCGAAAAGACAGGGATCGACATCGCAAAACTCAGCGATGTGGAACAGGGCGTCGAGGCGTTGACGGATATCGAACGCGAAACGCTCTGCGAGTTCTTCGGTATCGATATCGACGCTTTCCCCAAAATGCTCCGTAACGAACGCAGGAAGGCGGCGAGCGAGAACGCCGAGACGCCAGATGGGCTTCGCTCAGCACCTGTCGTCGACCTAACGAGGTATCGCGAGTCATGGCAAAAGATCACTACACTTCCACGGGACTGACCACCCCGAAGATGATGACGGTGGCCCTCCGATATCGGGACGAGTTCGACATGCAACATGTCGAACTCGTCGACATCGTCGACATCATCGAGTTCAAGCTCGTTCAGAGGTTTCCCGACTTCCGGCTGGTGATCGCTCGCGACGCCGAGATGAAGGAGGACGCTTTAGCCGAGCCTCTGAAGAGCCGGATCACTGTCCGGCAGTCTGTTTACGTCGCGGCGTGCGACGGAGATTTCGAGGCAAGGTTCGTCCTCGCGCACGAACTCGGGCACTTTCTCCTTCATCGAGAAAAAGACGTATCTATGCACAGTGATCCCAGAGGCGCCGTCCAGGCCATCCGGGGAATGAAGGCAACCGAAAGCACCGAAGACCAGGCAGACATGTTTGCCCGGCATTTCCTCGCGCCCCCTCACCTTTCCTATCGGTACCGGCACGAACCGAAGATGTTGGCGATGGTGACCGGTGTTCCGCCGCGGATCTGCCGCGGAAACATAACGATGTCGAAGTGGCAGGAAACGATCGCGATGCGAGCCAAGGGAGGGAATGCCAGCCGCAAGAGCGGCGTTTGATTTCGTCTGCAGTGCAGTCCCCCACGGTGCGGGCCGCTGTCAGAAGCGACCGCATTCTATTAAAAGGTCCTAGCATGTCAGTTCCGAAAATAGGCTTCTCCGCATTTCTCAAGATCATAAACAGCAACCCTCGTCCCCAGCGATCGATCGTCCGGCAGCGATGCGGTCCGAGCTCCGGCGGCTACGACTTCCACAAAAGCTTTCGCCACCGCGTCCAGCAGGTTTCCTTCGACGGCCTGTCGCCGGACGCCGCCCTTGCATCCACGCAACAGATTGCGCGCGAACCTGAGCGGAATTCGGCCCGACGAGCCTTAGAACAATTCTTCGAGTGGAAGTCGCGCCACCCTGGCGAGATGGCTTCCTGCCAACCGGTCTCCTTTACCAGTCCCGCCGGCCTGTTCAAGCTGGAGTTCGTTCCGGACTTTCTCCTGGAGATCGGTGGACGTCGGACCGCAGTCCATCTGTGGAACACGCAGCATGATCTGAGCCCGCATCTCGTGCTTGCGGCACTGAGCTCGGTCGCGGCCCGCTGCCCTGAGGAAGATCGGCCGGACGACTTCGCGGTCCTCTCGCTACGCGACCAGACGATCTACCGTTGGTCCGATGCGGATCGCGAAACGAGAGCACTCGGCGAGCGTCTCCTGGAGCTTCTCGACATGCAGTTCGCGGCGGCGCGACGAGAGCTTGGGCTGCCCGCGTCGCCTGACCTCGATCAGCCACGTACTCGTCCCTGAGCGTGGTCGGCCATTGCAATAGTTGGAGTGAAGAATGGCAAGCGTGTTTTTCTCCTATTCCCATGCAGACGAAGAGCTTCGGGACCAGCTCGAAAGACAACTCTCGATCCTGAAGCGGCAAGGCGTGATCGAGACATGGCACGACAGACGGATCGGAGCTGGCGAAGAAATCGACAAGGCCATCAGCGACAACCTGATGGCCGCCGACATTATCCTGCTGCTCGTCAGTCCCGATTTCATCAATTCGGACTACTGCTACGACCGGGAGATGACAGTCGCCATGGAACGTCACGAGGCCGGCAGTGCGGTCGTCATTCCTGTAATCCTCCGGGCCTGCGACTGGCATGGAGCGCCATTCGGCAAGTTGAATGCCACTCCGCCGGACGGCCGTCCGATCACGCAGGCGGTCGACCGCGATCAAGCCTTCCTCGAGGTCGCGAAAGCAGTCCGCGCTGCGGTCGGGCGGATCAGCTCGCCAAGCGCGACGCCCGCATCGAGGCGCGATCACGCTTCGCCCTTGCCGACATCACGATCGATGGCAGAGACCATCTTCGGAGGACCTCGGTCGAGCAACCTCCGTATGACCAAGACCTTCACCGACCGCGACCGTGACCGGTTCAAGGGCGACAGCTTCGAATACATCGTCAAGTTTTTCGAGAACTCGCTGCAGGAGCTGCAGATGCGGAACGAGGGGGTCGAGGGCGATTTTCGGCGCATCGACGCCAGCCGCTTCACGGCCTCGGCCTATCGTAACGGGAGAGCACTTAGCAGATGCACGGTGTTCGTCGGAGGTGACCGAGGTTTTATCGATGGCATCGCCTATTCCGAAGGCGAGACGTCATCCAGCAACTCCTTCAACGAGATGCTGCACGTCGAGTACGACGACCAGTCACTCTTCCTTCGAAGCACGGGAATGCGGATCGGAAAAGGAAGCAATGCCGAAAGCAAGCTGACGCCTGAGGGCGGCGCGGAGCTGTTCTGGACGATCTTCATGGAACCTCTTCAGCGTGATCGCGGATAGGCCAACCTGGGACACGTCGCGCAGCGTGCCTTGAGCTGCCGCACCTCGCCCGCGGACCGGCGATGCTTACTCTTCATACCGATAGGAATTGGCATCGCATTTGTGCCACATCTTATCGCTCTCGGGTTCATCCTCATGGCCATAGCACCAGTCAACGCGATCGAGCAGTGGACTGATCTGATCGCGCCGTTTGCAGGCTCGCTCCGTCTCGGTGCCGTAGCGATCGGTGTTGCCGCGGCAGATATCGTCCAGTCCTATCCACTGATGGGTCGACCGATCCGGCGCTTTGGCTCCTTTGTCCGTGGCGATCACCTTTCCGGTTTCGGACTCGATCTGCAGCGAGGCCGTGTTCCACACGAAAGAGAACTCCGCCATCCCGGAGGACGTCCTATCCGTATCCCGATTTCGGGCAAACCACTCGACAATTCCTGACATTTCGCATTTTCCGGCGCAGCTGGCAGTCACGGAGCCGGGTTTGACGCTGTATATGCGCTCCGGCCAGCGTTGGGCGAAGGCCGCCTTTTGCTTTAAGATGACGTCTTTGTCGACCAAGGTCCCGACAAGGAGATCTCGTCGGCATAGACGCTCCTCATGAAACACGCGACCCGGTATATGCCGGCCATTGATGCGAGAGCCGCAGGAAGAAGGGGACGTGCTTCGAATTTCGTCCCGGGTCCGGGTCCGGCTCTGCCGTTACGGTTTCACACGATCGGGATGCGCCGCCTGGAAGGCCGGCAGGTCGGCGCATCTGGTGTCGATATCGGCGATGCGCCTGAAAGCGGCCATATCAACGCCCCAGCGGCGGGCGTTGTAGACCTGGGGAACCAGACAGAGATCCGCCATCGTCGGCGTATCTCCAAAGCTGAACGCGCCATCGGCTTTGCCGATCATCGCTTCCAGTTTGCGCAGTCCGTCGGTGATGAAATGCTTCATCCATTCCTCGCGGGCATCGCGCTTCTCCGTCATGGTCATCAGGTGCGACACGACATGCAGGTTGCAGATCGGATGGATGTCCATGGCGACCGCATATGCGAGAGCGCGGACTTTCTGGCGATCGGCAATGTCAGATGGCAGCAATCCGCATTCCGGCCTGGTCTCAGCGAGATATTCGACGATCGCCAGCGACTGCGTCAGTGTTTTCCCGTCGATCACCAATGTCGGCACAAGCCCCTGCGGGTTGAGGGCCAGATAGTCCGGAGTCTTGTGTGCGCCCTCCAACAGGTTGATGGACACGGTCTTGTAATCGATGCCCAGGAGATTGAGCGCGATGCGGACGCGATAGCTCGCCGATGATCGCCAGTAGTCGTAAAGGACGACCTCGTTCATTGCGGCCCGGCTCCGCTATATTTTTCGACCGTCTGCTCGATCGCCCCGAAAATCGAATGGCCGGCATGATCCTTCATCTCGATGCGGACCTGATCCCCGAACTGCATGAAGGCGGTCTTCGGCGATCCGGTCTCGATCGTCTCGATCATCCTGAGTTCGGCGATGCAGGAGTAGCCGTCTCCTCCCCCTTCCACCGGCTTGCCGGGGCCGCCGTCCAGCTTGTTTGACACTGTTCCCGAGCCGATGATCGTTCCGGCCAGGAGGTTACGGGTTTTGGCGGCATGGGCGATCAGTTGGCCAAAATCGAACGTCATGTCGATGCCGGCGTTCGCCTTGCCGAATGGCCTTCCGTTCAGGCTCACGAGCAGCGGAAGATGCAGCTTGCCACCGTCCCAGGCATCTCCGAGCTCGTCCGGCGTCACGGCGACCGGAGAAAATGCCGATGCCGGCTTCGACTGGAAGAAACCAAATCCTTTCGCCAGCTCGTCCGGGATCAGACCGCGCAGCGACACGTCGTTGACAAGCATCACCAGACGGATGGCGTCGCCCGCCGCCTGCGGGCTGCAACCCATGGGAACGTCGCCGGTGATGATGGCGACCTCGCCCTCCATGTCGACCCCATAAGCCTCGTCGGCCGCCAAGATCGGGTCGCGTGGTGCCAGGAAAGCGTCCGACCCGCCCTGATAGATCAGCGGATCGGTCCAGAAGCTCGCCGGCATCTCGGCACCGCGCGCCTTGCGCACCAGTTCGACATGGTTGACGTAAGCGGAACCATCGGCCCATTGATAGGCCCGCGGCAGAGGTGACGTAGCGTCATGTTCGTGAAACCGGATCGTCGGCTGGGCGCCGGTCTCGACGCCTTCAGCAATGAGCGCGAGCCTCGGAGCCACATGCTCCCAGTCATCGAGTGCTGCCTGCAATGTGCGGGCGATATGACCGACCTCGGAACAGCGGGTCAGGTCGCGGGAAACGACGACGAGCCGGCCGTCCCGCGTGGAGTCTTTTAACGTTGCAAGTTTCATGTCCGAAATTCCGTGCCGGAGGATGACTTCACTTGATGCATCATTTGATGCCGGGGGTTCCGTCGAACTTGCGTTCCAGGCCGTCCCAGCATTCCAGGTAATCATCCTGCAGCGTTTCGAGCTCGGCTGCGTATTTCGTCAGTTGCTGCGGGTACCTGGTCTCGAACATGAAGGCCATGGTGTGATCAAGCTTCACCGGCTTGAGCTCGGAATTGGATGCCTTTTCGAAGGCGAGCGCGTCCGGCCCGTGGGGAAGCATCATGTTGTGCAGGCTCATGCCACCAGGCACGAAGCCTTCCTCCTTGGCGTCATACTGGCCATGGATCAGGCCCATGAATTCGCTCATGATGTTGCGGTGGTACCAGGGCGGACGAAACGTGTGCTCGGCGACCAGCCAGCGCGGCGGAAAGATCACGAAATCGACATTCGCCGTGCCGGCATCTTCGGTGGGCGCGGTCAGCACCGAAAAGATCGACGGATCGGGATGATCGAAGCGGATCGCGCCGACCGGAGAAAATGTCCGCAGGTCGTATTTGAACGGGGCGTAATTGCCGTGCCAGGCCACCACATCGAGCGGCGAATGGCCGATATCCGTGACATAGAATTTTCCGCACCACTTCACATGCACGCGGCAGGGCGTTTCCTTATCCTCGAATGCGGCGACAGGCGTCTTGAAGTCGCGCGGGTTTGCCAGGCAGTTGGCGCCGATCGGTCCGCGATCCGGCAGCGTGAATTTCGCGCCGTAGTTCTCGCATATATAGCCACGCCAGACCGTCTGCTCGCCGCCCTTCAGAATCTTGAACATCATGCCGCGCGGGATCAAGCATATTTCCAGGGGCTCGACGTCCATGATGCCCATCTCGGTGAACACTCTGATGGCGCCGAGCTGCGGCACGATCAGCAATTCACCATCGGCATTGAAGAAGTAGTCGTCGACCATGTCCTCATTAAAGACATAGGCATGGGCGGACATGCCCACCTGGGTGGCGGCATCGCCTGCCGTGGTGATGGTCCGCACCCCTTCGAGGAATGTCAGTCTCTCCGCGGGTGCGGGGATGGGATCCCAGCGAAGCTGGCCGAGAGGAAGCGAGTGTTCGTCCAGGCAAGGCGCGGTTTTCCAGAGCGGATAGGACGCGTTGGAGAAGCGGCGGGTGTGACGCACGCTCGGGCGGATGCGGTAAAGCCAGGACCTTTCGTTGGTCCCGCGCGGCGCAGTGAACGGCGAGCCGGAAAGCTGCTCCGCATAAAGACCGTAATTGCACTTCTGCGGGCTGTTCTGGCCTTGCGGCAAGGCGCCGGGGAGCGACTCGGTTTCGAAGTCATTGCCGAACCCCGGCATATATTTCAGCGTGTTTGCTGTCGCGGCTTCACCATCCGACGTCTGGATCGATGTCTGGTCCATGCTCACTCCTCCCCGAACACTCCAGCGCCGCGCGTCTGAAAGATGCGCGGCGCTAGTGAGTTTACTCCGCTGCAGTGCCGATGACACCACGCTTGATCTGATCGGCCTCGATCGACTCAAAGAGAGCCCGGAAATTGCCTTCGCCGAAGCCTTCGTCGCCCTTGCGCTGGATGAACTCGAAGAAAATCGGCCCGATCACGGTCTTGGAGAAGATCTGCAGCAGGATTTTCGTCATGCCGCCATTCACCACACCTTCGCCATCGATGAGGATGCCGTGCTTCTTCATGCGTTCGACAGGTTCACTATGGCCGTTCACGCGTTCATAGGACATGTCGTAATAGGTCTCTGGAGGACCCGGCATGAAGCGCAGGCCGTTGTCGGCAAGCCTGTCGGTGGCGTCGTAAATATCCTCCGTTCCAACGGCGATGTGCTGGATGCCCTCGCCCTTGTACTTCTTCAGATATTCCTCGATCTGGCTGGTGTCGTCCTTCGATTCATTCAGCGGAATGCGAATTTTACCACAGGGCGAGGTGATGGCGCGGCTCACCAGGCCGGTGATGCGTCCATCGATGTCGAAGAAGTGGATCTGCTTGAAATTGAACAGGTTGCGGTAGAAATCCCACCACTTGTCCATGTTGCCGCGGAAGACGTTGTGGGTGAGATGGTCGAGATAATAGAAGCCGATCCCCTGGGGATGCAGGTCGCGCTCGCCAAGCCAATCGAACTCGGCTTCATAAGCCGATCCCTTTGCCCCATAGGTCTCGACGAAGTAGAGCAGCGAGCCGCCAATGCCGACAATCGCCGGGACATCGAGCATCTTGTCGTCCCCTTCATAGGGAACTGCGCCTTTCGACACCGCGTGATCGAAGGCGTGCTTGGCGTCGACGACGCGCCAGGCCATCGAAGGGGCACAGGGACCATGATTTGCGACGAAACGCGCGGCATGACTGCCGGGTTCGGCGTTGAGGACATAGTTGATATCACCCTGGCGCCAGACGGTGATATCTTTCGTCTTGTGCCTGGCGACCGCAACGTAGCCCATGCGTGTGAAGAGCTCGCGCAGCGTCTCGGGTTCAGGATGGGCGAATTCGACGAATTCGAAGCCGTCGGTGCCGGCCGGATTGTCGGCGGTGATTTCCGATGGCGGCGCGTCATGCGGGAAAGGACCCATTTTCTTTCCTCCAGAGGAGATTGCATTTGATATGCAAAGTGTGGCCCAAAACGCGTGCAAAGTTCTTGCATTCTTTATGCTCCGGGAAGAGATTACGCACGATCTGTGAGCGTTTTGGAGATTTCGCGCAATGGATGAGCCGCTCGATAAATTGGATCTGCGCCTGCTCCAGGAACTTCAAAAGGATGGCAGGCTGACGAACAACGAGTTGGGCGAGCGGATCGCGCTTTCGCCGTCGCAATGTTCGCGCCGGCGGACAAGACTGGAGGCTGAAGGATATATCCGCAGCTACCGCGCTTACCTCGATCGGCAGAAGCTGGGCCTCGATATGCTGGTGGTCATTTCCGTGACGCTTGCGACCCACAACAGAGACAATGCCCGCCGGTTTTCCCAACTGATCAACGGACTGCCGGAAGTTCTCGAAGCCTATGCGCTGACCGGTGAAATGGATTATCACCTGACGGTGGCGACCCGCGGGCTCGCCGACCTCTCCAAATTCGTCAACGACGTGCTGTTGCCCCATGAGTCGGTGCAGCACGTGAAGACGTCGATCGTCCTCGATACGCTGAAGACATTCGAAGGCTTTCCGGTACTGATGCCGGGGCACTGACATGGCGCCAGCAAGCGATGATGTCGACGGCATCGCCCCTGTGCAGTCATATCTAGAGCGGCAATTCGGTCGAGAATTTCAGCTCGCGCAGAACAAAGCTCGAGACGACTGTGCGCACATGCGGGTTGCGCATGAGGTAGCGGGTCATGAAGGCTTCGTAGCTTTCCACATCGCTTGCCCTTATCTTCAGCATGTAGTCGAAGGCGCCGGACAAGGCGTAGCACTCCATGATCTCCGGCCGTTCCAGCACCACGGAAGCGAAAGACGCGACCGCCTCTTCGTGGTGATCCTCCAGCGTGACATGCGCGATCACGCAGAGCTTGAGATCGAGTTTTCCAGGATCGAGCAATGTCACACGCTTGCGGATGACGCCGTCGGCTTCCAGCTCCTGGATCTTCCGCCATGCAGAGCTCTGCGACATGCCGGCCTTTTCCGCCAGGTCGGCCAGCGACAGACTGCCGTCGGCCTGGACGAGCTGCAGAAGCTTGCGGCGAAAATTCCCAGGTTCTTTCATTTTTGGCGTCACTTTCGGGAATATTTGCCACCACTATGGCGAGAGCCAGCATGAAAGAAAAGAAAATCCTCCAAACTCGGATCATAATGGCAGGAAAAGCGCCCTGCTCGGGAGGATCAGCACATGACAAAGGAAAGCAGCTACACCGCCAAACTGCCCGGCCCGGACGGTTTGTACGACTACACCCCGGATGAAGATGTTATCTGGGGTGAACTCTACCGGCGTCAGATGAAGCTGCTGGCCGATACGGCCTGCCGCGAATATCTGGACGGCGTCAAAATGCTGGGGCTGAAGCCCGATAAGGTGCCTCAGCTTCTCGACGTCAACAGACGCCTGAACGAGACCACCGGCTTCGGCGTGGAAGGCGTGCCGGCGCTCATTCCGCCCTCGCGCTTTTATGAGCTTCTGTCGCAAGGCAAATTCCCGCTCGCAACCTTCCTGCGCCGTCGCGAGCATATCGACTATATCGAGGAACCGGACCTGTTCCACGAGGTTTTCGGCCATTGCCCCATGCTCACCAACCAGAGCTATGCCAATTTCGTCCGGCATTTCGGCGAAACGGCCGTCCGCCTCGGCAAGGGCTATTCATGGCACCTGTTCCGTATCTTCTGGTTCACCGTCGAATTCGGCCTGATCAATACGCCGCAAGGCCGCCGTTGCTTCGGCGCGGGCATCGTCTCATCGCCCAGCGAAGCGAAGGCGGCAATGGAGGGGAAGGCGTGCGAATTCCGGCCGTTCGATCTGCTGAGCGTGCTGAGAACGCCCTACCGGATCGATATCCTCCAGCCGATCTACTATGTCATCGACGGCTTCGCCGATCTGGAAGCGATCGTGGAGCAAGATATCGAGGCCACCATCCTCAAGGCAAAATCGCTGGGTGATTTCGCCCCCGCTTTCGAAGCCAAGGCTTCGTGAATCGCGGATGATAGGGCGGTTTGCCTCGCCGCGGTGCGGCGAGGCAACAGTTTTACGAGCGCTATTGCATGACCGCCGCGAACCGCATCCACTTGGCGATCGAGTCGATCGGCGTGTTGTCTGGCATCTTGAGAGGGCTCTGACTGGGCGTGAACCCACGCGAAAGAGCCGAGTCCGGATCTGCAAGCAGCACGCCCACGAAGGTCGACGCCACGAGACAGCTCCCAACTTCACCCAATCGATTTCCGCCTGCAGCCTCGGCTTCGGCCAGAATGTAAAACCAGAGCGGTGTACGTTCGTGGAAACGCGATGCAGTGCCGGCGAGGAAGTTCTTCAGATCGGGCTTCGCGGCGAACAATGCTGAGACATCTTGGATCGGCGAGGAGTGCACCGCGCCAGTCTGGTTGAGATGCTTGTGTAAAGCCTGACCCGTCGGGAGCCTGAGATTGTAGCCCCGACGAAGGTTGCGCCTTGCCAGGTTCTTGAACAACTCCTTAAGCTGTTGGTCGGCCTGGTCCTCCCCCTCCTTGAACAGCGTATGCAATGGCGGAGCAAGTTCCGTATCGATCCTCCTGGCAAGACGGGCCGGCTCCCCATCGCTCGCATCATGGGGATCGGCTCCCGTAAAGCGCGTCCAGTCGATTATCCAGTTCTTGGGCAGCTTCTTCTCGTCATCCAGCCTGCCGCCGCCGCCGGTGAATTCGAAAAGCAACCTCAAGGTGGCGCGCGGTAGAAAACCTGTGCCCGGCCGCCCAAAGTTCTTGTTGTAGTCATAGAAGGTTCTGACCATGGAATGACCGAACCGATAGGCTGCGGTGGAGAACTCCAACGGCAGAGCATTGCCGAGCCGGGTATTCTGCCTCCGGGCATCGAACTCGGCTCTGAATTTGAAGAAATGAGATGCCCGATCGTTGACGACGCGGTCCACCACAACCGGATCGCAAACGCCCTTGAGATATCCTTCGACAATCAACCATTGGTAATGAAGTCTTGTCAGAGCCTGCGCCGAGCTGAAATCGGCGATCCAGCCCGTGTCATGCGATGCAAGATAGTCGACGGCCTTGTTATGGAACCGGAGAAAGCTCAGATGGAACTGCGCGACGACGAGATTTTCATCGTTGCGATTGTCCCCGATTATCGCCCGCTGGGGCAAGCTATCAGAGAATTTCTGAAACGCCTCGGGAGTCATCGCGGCCTGAGCCAGACGTAAAGCCGCCTCCCGGACAGACGACTGGACCTGGCCGTAGCGAGGGAGGTCGCGATGTTCGTCGAGGTTGTCGGGAAGTGGCCCCGGATCGACGGCTGTCCCGACACGCATTTTGTTTTTCAGCGTGGGGTGGCGAAGGCCGGAGATCACTTTGACAACATCCGCATCTATCCCCTCGCCGACGGCAGATCCGCCGTAGACACTATCCAGATCGAAACGGGGCGAGCGAGCATTTCTGAACTGGCTCTCCACTGTCGACGAGGCGACAGGCGGGTGTGCGTTGACCATGCTCGAGATCGCTCCTTCGCGATCAGTTCGGGCCGTCAGCTCGTGATCCAGGAATTGTCCCCAATATGTGAAGACAGGCGGGAGCGTCGAATCTTCCGTCGGATCCTCGCTCGTCGGCGTCGCGACAACATCGATCATCATTTCGCCGAGCTCATCGAGCTCCCCAAGCGTTTCCGCCGTGTTGGGAAGGTAATTCTCTGGCGCATCTAATGGCGGTACGAAATATCCGAAGTCAGCTTCTTCATCGACCGCGACGTCACCCGTCGCTGGCCGCCCGGCCCGAACGCTCGGCCCTGGAACTGCGCGCTCTTTCTCCGCACCCCCGTGCGATTGAAAAACGATTGCCATTGGCAACACCCTCCGTTTTCCAGCCCGCGGGATAATTCATACACCTAGAACGCGAAGTCAACTAATCATATTGGGCTATTATTCATCTTAAAGTTGGTAAATTACCGGTAAAGCTCAGTCGATGTCTGTGCGGTTTCAGCGCACTCGTTTTTTGCGCATCGTATTCCCTGCCCCGCGGTTGGCGCCTCGTTGTAAGCGGTGCCATTGCCGGTATCGCTGGCGCTTTTCGCCGCAAGTCCGTTATTGCAAGGCAGTATCGATAATCGGACAGAGCCACCTCAGGCACAAAAATAGCGAGGAAATACAATGGGGAGGAGATGTAGAAGTATAGGCTACCTGAAAAGCAATGAAACGCCGGCGAACGACCGCTAGAATTTTCATTTGCTAACTCAACAATAAGATGTATATTTGCCGCCGAGATTTCGGCCAGGGGAAGTACATCCCGAAATCGACCTACAAGGTACAATTTATTATGCTTGCTTGCCGAATGCTCCAGTTTTCGGTTGGCGAAGCTTTGAGTTCTGGCGGCAAGTCAGCGGAAAAACATCTGGTCAATCCGCATCGATCCACCAGCAGCTCCGCCGCTGTCCCGAACCCGAGTTTCGGCTCGATTAACGGGGTATGCCGCGCCAAGCTTGCGGCTTTTGTATTGCTTTAAAACCGTGAAAGATGGGGGAGAGTTGGTATCATGGCGAAATCAACGCGAGGCAGGGTCAACGCACAAGGCGACGGCACATCGGGTCTTGGCATGGTGGTGCGATTTACACCCAAAGCAAGGAGCGAGGGTGTACAGCAACTCGAAAAAGGCGGCTTCCGTGTCGCATCGTCCAAAGATTTTCGCAGCGCCGTGGCGGTGCCAAATGATTTCGATGGCGCTGATGTTCAGTACTTCGAACGTTTCGGAATCGCAATTGTGCGCCGGGATGGCGAGAGACTGAAACCCATGTTGCAAAATGCCATGCAGCGGAAGGTCATCAGCGCGGCTCGGCCAGAGCGATCCTATCGTGCCCTCGGCGGCCCGCTGACGAAGCGGCTAGACCTCGCACAGGCAACGGTGGGCGGCGTTGCAACCTCTTTGGACCGTGACTACCTGCTCGGCTATCGTGACGCTGTGAACGAACTGGTCGATCGCTTATTGGGCAAAAGGGGGCCAGAGGGGCTTGTGGCCCGGGCTGCCTTTGACGAGACCAGCAACACTTGGGGACTGCAGGCTATCAGGGCTATCGAAGGTGACCTGAGCGGGGTCGGCATAAAGGTAGCAATACTGGATACCGGATTTGACGAAACTCATCAGGATTTTGTCGGCCGTTCCGTCACCAAGAAGCTCTTTGCAACACGCAGTTCCGAAGGCGATGTTCACGGTCACGGAACGCATTGCATCGGCACGGCATGCGGTCCATTGCGACCGACCAGCGGCCCACGCTACGGCATCGCCTATGAGGCGGAAATCTACGCTGGAAAGGTGCTGGGCGACGACGGCTTCGGCACCGACCGGTCGGTCATTGCCGGCATGGAATGGGCGCTGGATGAAGGTTGCCATGTTATTTCGATGTCGCTAGGCGCTGCAACGCAAGTTGGGGATGCGCCGAGTGACGACTACGAGCAAATTGGGCAGGTATGTTTAGACGCGGGAACTTTAGTTGTTGCCGCAGCCGGGAACGAAAGTTCTCGTCCTCAACAGATTGCGCCAGTTGGTTCTCCGGCGAATGCGTCCACGATCCTGGGAGTTGGCGCCGTGGATCGCTCCTTCGTGCCGGCGTCGTTCTCATGCGGCGGTTTGAATCCTGGTCAGGAAGTGGACATTGCCGCTCCTGGCGTCGACATATTTTCGAGCTTGCCCGATGACAAATATGACCGGTGGGATGGCACCAGCATGGCGACCCCACATGTTGCCGGCGTTGCGGCTCTTATTGCTCAGTCTGATCCGAAGTTTCGCGGATGGGCGCTATGGGCGCGCTTGATTCAGCTTACAAAGCCTCTATCTTCCTCTGCTAGGGATGTTGGCAAGGGCCTGCTCCAGGCAAGAGGAAGCGGCGAGGTATGACGACCGATAAGATTGAAGTTACCATTCGGATCGACAAAAACGAGGCCCGCAGTTTGGGAGAGGTCGTCGGCGACTTGAAGTCGCAAGGCCTCGAACAGGTGCAAAGCCACGAGCGCTTCATGATTGTCAACGGTAGTGTCAATCCTGACGCACTCGATGCGCTTCGCGCGGTAAAGGGAGTCGCTTCGGTTCGGAAAGATGTCGCATACAAGCCTCAAGCGAACTGATCATGCGCGTGGCACGGCTTATGCGCAGGCGCTGACGAAGGTCGTCAGTAGCAAGCAGAGAAGAGTGGGTTTTTCAATGCATTCCCCCTCACTTCGGCGTGGCTGAACTTCGACTGACGAAGTCCACTAGCACACCGGGCTTGACCATGCCGGCCAGCTCTTCGGCATCCCAGTTCGTCAGCCGCACGCAGCCATGCGATCCCACCTTGTCGATGAGCTTCGGCTCCGGTGTCCCATGTATCCCATAGGTCGGCTCGGTCAGGTCGATCCAGACCGTACCAACCGGACCGTTCGGCCCTTTCGGGATCGTCAGGACCTTGTCGTTCTTTCCCTGCTTGAAGTTGCGCTTCGGGTCATATCTGTAGACCGGCATCCTCGCGACGCCCTTGACCTTGTGCTTGCCTGACGGCGCCGGATTGTCTTCGCTTCCGATCGTTGCGGGATAGACTGCAAGCAGCGATCCATCCGCGGCATAGGCGAGCACCTGCCCCGTCTTCCTGTCAGCCTCGATCCTCTTGACCTTTCCGTCCCTTGGAGGACCCGGGTCCACCACCCACACCGTGTCGCCAGGAGCAAATTGCGAAGCCGGGTTGAGCGCATGCACGAGATCGATCCCCATGTGGAACCGCTCGGATAACTTCTCGGCAACGCTCGTATATCCCAGGCTTTGCATCTTTGCCTTCTCGCCATAGTCTTCAGGGATTTTGTCAACGAGACCCGCGGCATCCTCTGCCGAGACGACATAGCTTTCAACGATCGGGGCAACGATAGCGGCATTGCCTTCCAGGCGGGAGGCGACCTCTGGATCCAGCCTCCCATCGACAGACAGATTGTTCATCGCCTCGAAGCCGGCCACGGCCTTGTCGACGTTTTCGCCGGAGAGGCCATCGATCACGCCGGGAGACGAGCCTGTACGGTCGAGCAGAACCTGAAGGCGGACGATCGCCGGGTCTGGATCTCCCGGCGCAGATTTCTCAGTCCCGATGGACACAATCGACGCGGTATTGATGTCTTCAGGTCGGAGTTCGCGCGCGGCGGCACCGCCAACGGAGAAGGCCAGAGCGAGCAGCGACATCGGCAGGGCTGTTTTCATGGACGACAAATGGCCGGCGGCGCAACTTGTTCCAGTGCGAACCGAGCCAGGCGGGTGTTCACGATGATTTCAATGTCCAGCCTCAGCAAATTCAGTACAACGGCCATTCGATCCGAAGGAGCTCGTGAATGCCGCGCGAGAGCGTCAATGACCTGATGGCCTTTCTGGCGGTCGCCCGAGAGAAGAACTTTACGCGAGCGGCTGCGAAGCTGGGCGTGTCTCAATCGGCGCTCAGCCACGTTGTCCGCCAGCTCGAGACGCGGCTCGGAATCCGGCTGCTGACCCGTACCACGCGGGCCGTTTCGCTCACCGACGCCGGAGAGCGGTTGTTCCAAGGCGTGGGGCCTCATTTCGACGAGATCGAGGCGCAACTTGAAACCCTCACCGAATTCAGGGAAAAGCCAGCCGGGAACCTCCGCATCACGGCATCAGACCACGCAATTAGATGGATCATCTGGCCGAAACTCCAGCGCTTCCTACCGAACAACCCTGACATCAAGGTGGAGCTGATCCGCGAAAACGGGCTGTCTGACATCGTGACCGAGCGCTTCGACGGCGGCGTCCGGATGGGGGAGCAGGTGGCGAAAGACATGATTTCGACACGCATCGGGCCTGATTTCCCTTTTGCCGTCGTCGGCGCCCCCTCATATTTCGAGGGCAAGGGGGTTCCGGAGCATCCACAAGACCTCGTCCGCCACAACTGCATCAACGAGCGCCTGCCCACATATGGCGGCTTCTGGGCATGGGAGTTCGAAGACAACGGGAAAGAGATCAGGATCAGGGTAGAGGGACAGCTTGCCTTCAATAACTCCTATCAGAGTGTGGAAGCGGCGCTGGACGGACTTGGCTTGGCATACGTACCGGAAGACGTCGCGCTACCTCATATCGCGGAGGGCCGTCTGAGACGCGTGCTGGAAGCCTTTTCCCCACACTGGGATGGCTACCATCTCTACTATCCCAGCAGAAGGCAGTCCTCTCCGGCTTTCGTGGCGCTCGTCGACGCCCTGCGCCATCGAGCCTGACGATAGTCATCCTCTTTTCTACGACGCCCTTAAGGAAAACGCTGACGCGCAGCATCGCATCCGGTGAGGCGCTAATTTGGTCGCCCGCTGGTGACCCTCTCAATGAATTGTCTTCGATCGCTTCTCGGTATGCGAAATGTCATCGAGCGTCGCCATAAGCTTTTCGAACTCGTTCAAGACACGATTGAACTCGGCGTCCTGCATGTTGGCGATTTCGGATATCGTCGAGGACACGGAAGCGATCAGCTTGTCGATCCAAACGCAGCGCTGGGCCGGCACATGTCCGAGAACCTCCCGCCGATGCGTCTTCAGCTCGCGGAGGATGCGAACGATAAGGGCTCCCCGGTCCGCCCGGCTCAAGAGCGGAAGCCTTGTCTGTGCCTGCTGGATTTCCGTTATCAGCGTCGTCGCCATCCCCGATCTCCAACCCTCGTGCAACCAGGTATCACAACCGTAGCGTTTGCAACACGGACTTTAGTCCGGTTGGCCAGGTCGTGCAATCGGGTAGGCACCGCGCCACCACATCAGTTGCTCGCCGCTACGAGATCCGACACATCGCAGCTGCGCCGCGGTCCGTCCCATGGTTGATACGTATTGTCTTGCGGTCGATACGACTTGTAGCGAGCGGCGCACCGGGCTGCCGCCTGTGCATTCACTTTCGTGCCAACGCCTTCATCGGCCCCGGCGACGATCCGCCGGAACGGCGAAGCGCACTCGCGCGTCTCGCCGCTATAGGATCGATAGCTGTTGGTCGCGGGATCGAAAGAGCGGTAGCGGTCCGCACACCAGGCAAGATGCTCGACCGAAAATTCTGGCTGGGGTGTCCGAAGATTAGTCGTCGGGCGAACGGGTTCCGGCCTCGCCCTTGCGGTGGTGACGGCCGATGCCTCGGTGACATAGCTGGAATAGAGAGGCGGAATTCGTTCATAGCGCTGCTGCCGAGGATCGACTTTCACTGGCGTCGTCGTCCAGAGATCACGCGCTGCAAGGTCATTGAATGCGTGGGGCTCGGAATCCGCCACGACGTGGGACGCGACAGATGCAGCAGCCATGCAAGCCCCGACCGAGCTTAAGATGCCAAAGGTAACGGATGCGATGGCTTTCATTGTCCCGACCCCTGCTGGTGAGCCTGTGGAACCCAGACGCGGCCGGCCGTACTGCCATGTCGATCGCCGGTGACGACAAGCACGGCGAGAATACCGGCCATTGCCAGCAGAATGACGATCAGCGGCAAGGCCAGACCACCAGATTTCTCTTCGGAATAGATCATGTTCCTCTCCTCGCTGGCGCTCCGGCGGCGAAGGTCGCCGCCGGGGGCATCGGCTGTTTTTGGCCGCACGACGACGCTGCCGTCGGTCGTGCGGCGGTTCCCGGACTTTGAGCGATGATTTCCGGATGGAGGACGCGGCAGAGGCCGCGTGAAGGATCAGATCACTTGATAACCTGGATCACCTTGCGGGACGACGGTTCGACGATGACACGTTCATCATTGATCACCGCGTAAGCATAGGTCGGGTCATCCGGAACAGGCGTTACGACAACCGTCTCCGGCAGGGGCTGACCGACGACAACCTTCTCCTTCACGACCACGCGCGCCGATGGTGCCGGAACCTCGCGGACATAGGTGACGACCTTTTGCGGCGGCGGATCGATCACGGTTCCAACGACTGCGCCGGCAACGCCGCCGACAGCAGCGCCAACGGGGCCGCCGACGATCGCGCCGGTGACCGCGCCACCGGCGGCACCGTTGACGGTCGAGGACTGGGCGAATGCGACGCCCGACATAAGGGTCGCGGCAGTTGCCGCACCGACGATAAGCTTGGAGATCATTTTCTCCTCCTTCTGTTTCGAGGCGGCCTTCGTGACCGCTGCCAAACCAACTAGCTGGAGGCAGGGTCGTTCCACGCCCCGGACCTCAGTCCGATGTATCCCGGCCTTTGGTCCCAAACCCATGTCAATGCCCGTTGCCGGCGCTATTTCAGGATCAAAAGGCCCCGCACACACGGGCATAGGCAGGAGACTGAAGGAGATGGCACGATCCAATCGCCGCGAAGCTGGACGCCGGCGCCTGGCGATGCGTTTGCCGCAGACACGAAAGCTGATCATGGCAGCGTGCGACCCGTTGCAACTCGATCTCTTCGAGGCCTACCAGATGGCAGTCGAAGCGCGCGACACTCTTCGAGGGCAGCCATTCAATTCGCACCTGGTGCGGGAATGCGACGAGACATGCTTCGAGATCGAACAGCACGTCATCCGCGCAATACAAGAACCTTCCTTCGCGCAGCGCACTCGCTGAAGTCCGGTGAGCCCTCTACGCCAGAGGGCGTTATGGAGCGCGGCCGGCGACGATGAGCGCGCTCACGGGAAGGGTCTCGTAAAGCTCGGCGACGCCTTCCTCGAACGGCGCGAGAGAAGAGGCCGATGCGGCGCGGGTGGCGCCTTCGATATCCATGGAAATCGTCACTCACAAGCCTCCAAACCCGGGTTCGTCGGTCAGGAAATATGCTTGAATCTACTGATGTCTATGGGGTCAGACCTTGGTCCGAACCCTGTCGGACCGAAGTCCCTGGGTTGGAACGCGCGTCGGACTCGCGCCGTTTCGAACGATATTGAAGGAGATCCGAAAATGAACCAGAGTCATAGATCCCGAGTGAATGACGCCTGTAATGCGTCCGTCTTCGCACTTGTTATCGTTCTGGCCGCTCTTCTCTACATCTTCGGCGCAGCCATATCCGGCGATACCGTCGGGTTGACCCAAAGCATAAGAGGCGCCGAGGTGTTCGACACCAGGAATGTGCCCTGATGCTGTTTGGAAAACTCTAAAGACGCGGTAGGTTAATCGGGCAGTCTCTTACCGGTATCAAAATGAATTGGCTTCGCCGCTGGAATGCCCGCTCACTCGCCTCCCAGTTCTTCATCGCGGGTGGGCTCATTTCGATTGCCGCCATGTTCGTGGTCGGCTTTTTTGTGAGCCACCTCATAGAGGAGACCGTCATCCACAACTCAGGCGCGGCGACGGCGCTGTATGTGGACAGCGTGATCGCGCCGCTACTTCCCAATATGCAAACCGAGTCACTGCTCGACGACGCGAGTGCTCAGGCTCTGGACGAGACGCTCGGTCAGGGTGCACTCGGCAAACGCCTTGTTTCGTTCAAGCTGTGGCGAAGCGACGGCACTATCCTCTATTCGAACGAGAAGGAGCTGGTGGGCAAGACGTTTGCGGTGAGTGACAAGCTACAGAGGGCATTCGCAGGGTCTCTCGTCGCGCGCTATGAAATCGCCAGCGATCCGGAAAGCGACAAGGAGCGCGCGCTCGGCAAGCCGCTGATGGAGATCTATAACCCGGTGCTCCAGCCATGGTCCGGACAGGCGGTCGCCGTCCTTGAGTTTTACGAGACAGCAGAAGGACTGGGCGATAGTCTGGCGCATGCCAGGCTCCGGAGCTGGGGCGCCGTCGCCGCTCTGACGGCGACCTTTTTCCTTGTTCTCTCCGTTCTGGTGTTCCGAGGCAGCCGCACGATAGAGGCGCAGCGCAAGGATCTCAAAGAACGGGTCACCGAACTGTCTGCGCTGCTGGCGGAAAACCGCGGACTTCAGCGGCGCCTGCAGCGCGCCTCCCAGCGTGCGGCAGCGCTGAACGAAACTTATTTGCGCAGCATCGGTGCCGATCTGCATGATGGTCCGGCTCAGCACATCGCCTATGCCTCATTGCGCCTGGACAGCGACGTGTTGATCAATGCGTCCACCCAGCCCGAAGCACGCGAAAAGGAACTTGCCTGGATACGCTCGAGCCTTGCCGAAGCGATGACCGAAATTCGCAATATCTGCAGCGGACTGGTACTCCCGCAGATCGAAAAATCCTCAATTACCGAGATCGTCACGCGGATCGTCGAAGCGCATCAACACAAGACCAAAAGCCATGTCGAAACTGTTATCGACGAGGATGGACCGGAACTTCCCCCCGCCGTGAAGATCTGTATCTATCGCTTCGTTCAGGAAGCCCTGAACAACGCCTATCGCCACGGCGGCGGCGTTCAGCAGACGGTCAGGGCCGTCTCGCACAAGGGTCATGTCCGTGTCGAGGTCAGCGATCGCGGCGACGGCTTCGATCCGACCGAGGTGAGGCCAACGAGCCTCGGCCTCGTGGGGTTGCGGGAGCGCATCGACAGCCTGGGAGGATCTTTCGACATCAAGACAGGCGAAGGAGGAACGACCGTGACCATGATCTTCGAGCCAATGGAAGTGGGAGAGTAGGGATGACATCAATCACCATCGGCGTCGTGGACGATCATCCGCTTTTTCGCGAGGGTGTAACGCGCAGCCTCTCCGAGATCAGCGGCTTTATCGTCGTTGGCGAGGGGGCCAGCAGCGATGATGCCGCGATGATCGCTTCGGACAACCACCCCGACATCATGCTCCTCGATGTCTCGATGCCCGGCGGCGGACTGTCTGCGATCAGTGACGTTCTGGCGCGGAGCCCTACAACGAAAGTGCTGATGTTGACGGTATCCGAGGAGGTGGACACTTTACTGGGAGCTCTGCAACGGGGCGCGATGGGTTATGTTCTGAAAGGTGTTGGTTCGCGTGGCCTCGCAGAAGCAATCCAAACCGTCCTGCGTGGCTCGCGATATATCTCGCCGACGATGTCGGCGAAAGTCATGGAGAATTCCTTGAATGGCGGAACCTCCGACAAAAGCAGCCTGACGCCACGGGAACGCGAGGTGATGGATCTTGTCGCTCAAGGCTTGTCAAACAAGCATATCGGCTTGCGTCTCAGCCTGCAGGAAAAGACCGTGAAGCACCATATGACCCAGATTCTGAGCAAGCTTGGCGCCTCAAACAGGACTGAAGCGGCTCTACAATGGCGCGAACGCCGCTGAAAAAGGTTATCGCCCGACTATCACGCTTCAGCGAAGAAAGCGGCTCAGCCGGCGGGCATCGTTGGCTGTCGCCTGTCGATTTATAATCGTCCGGCCCTTCGAGTCCTTCATAATGTAGCGACCGCGCTGCAGGACTTCAGTGATGCCATTCGAATGACGGACGTCGATCGAGCCATCGGACGCTGCTGTCGCTCTCGCTCCCGATCCTGCTGACGATCCTGTGCTAGAGGTAGAAGATCCTCCACCACCGGAGGAATTCCCGCCATTGCCATTCCCGGAACCGCTGTTGCCGTTGCCGTTCCCTCCCCCGTTGCCATTGCCGCCGCCGTTGCCGTTGCCATTCCCTCCACCATTACCATTGCCATTCCCGTTGTTGCCGTCCTTCGCCTGCGCAAAGTCCAACGCCAGAACAGGAAGGGAACCGCCGAAATTCAAACTGGCTGGCAATGCGGCAGCGACGAGGGCGACCGCGCCGGCGCCGCCCAATCTTAGAAAATCGCGTTTCCGGATACTCATGCCATAGCCTCGTTCGTCCGTTCCTCGCGGTTCAATATATGACGTATGAGATTTCTCGCTGTTCCGCGTAAAGAATGCAACCGACCTAGGTAGTAGACGCCGGCAAGACTTTGGTCCGGCTTGCCCCGATTGCAATGCTCGTCATCGGAAAAAGGCCGTGCAATGTCATCGTAAGCGCGAGTTTGCTGACCTCTGTTCAATCCTTTCGGTGTTAAGCGCGGCAGCATCTATGGAACTTCTTTGCCTGTCGTCGCTTTGATTGTCGAAGTGCAACAGAGGAAATCCCGATGGCAAACCCGAATGACTCCCCCGCAGTCCAGTCGATGCGAAAAGAGCAGGCAGAACAGCGGAAGCAGACCCGAAAAGGCGAACTCGACAAAGCAATCGAGGATACTTTTCCGGCGTCTGACCCGGTGTCAGCCACCCACACCTCCATTCCTGCCGGTCGCAGTGACATCGAGGCGGCTGAGCGTGTGAAGCGGGAGCCAGATCCCACCACGCTGGACGAGGAGTTTCCACTCGTGGATCAAGCCCTGCGCTCAAGCGGCGAAACCGCCCACTCCTCAGAGAGATTTGATGTGGATCGCGAAGAAATGCGCGCGCTTCAGAAGGAGGCCGGTCGGATGGCTGAATCCGCTTCGGAGCTGGCTTCTGGAACAGCCCGCCTGGCAAAGGCGGAAGCACGCACATTCGTCCATGATCTCGAGGATCGCATACGCCGGCAGCCGCTGACAGCCGCAGCGATCGTCGCCGGCATCGCCTTCGTCTTCGGCGCGACGCGTTGAGGAGCCAAGTGACAGTCGGCTCGCTCGATCACCCCGAGAGGATTCGACCGGCGGACCATTACGGTGTGGAGAGCCGCCTCCATTGGGACGATTGCGGGCTCAGATTTCCTGAGGACGAAACTCAGGAGCGCTTCTAGAGCCCGTCCGGGCTTCGACTTCCGAGGGCATCGTGAAAATCGCAACCTACAATGTCAACGGGATCAATGGGCGACTGGACATCCTGCTGCGCTGGCTCAAGGAGGATGTCCCTGATGTAGTCTGCCTCCAGGAACTGAAGACAGACGATGCCGGGTTTCCGCGAAAGGAGATCGAACGGGCCGGCTACGGCGCCATCTGGCACGGGCAGAGATCCTGGAACGGGGTGGCCATCCTGGCGAAAGGCAAGACACCGATCCTGACGCGTCGCGGTCTTCCCGGCGATCCCGATGATACCCATAGCCGCTATATCGAAGCTGCCGTCGACGGCATTCTGGTCGGATGCCTGTATCTTCCCAACGGCAATCCGTTCCCGGGAGCAAAGTTCGAGTACAAGCTTCGCTGGTTCCGTCGCCTGCAGGACTACGCCGCCGAACTCCTGGAGCTCGGGGTGCCTTCGATCCTGGCCGGCGACTTCAACGTCATGCCGACGGAGATCGACGTCTACAAGCCGGAACGCTGGCTGGACGACGCCCTCTTCAGGCCGGAAGTGCGCAAGGCCTATGCTGATCTCGTCGCTCAGGGCTGGACCGATGCCGTCAGACATCTGCATCCAGAGGAGCGCATCTACACCTTCTGGAAATACTGGCGGAACAGCTTCGAACGTGATGCAGGGCTCCGGATCGACCACTTCTTGCTCAGTCCGACAGTCGCCCCGTTGCTTCGATCGGCACTCGTCAGGAGAAAGCCGCGCAGCTGGGAGCATACGAGCGACCACGCGCCCGTCATGGTCGAGCTCGACGTTTCCGAAGCTGGAGCCGATCTATAAGCCGCGATGTCGATCGCGAGCGAGGGAACCTGTGACGCCGCCGAGAGTTAGCCCAAAGCGCGGAACGGCATCTCTGCCCCGCATTTTCCAACCGGAAGTAACTGCTATGGACGAAAGCAAGAACTACCTGAACACCGACGAGATCCAGGCCGACGACCAATTGTCGCCGAAGCCGGTCGAAGGCAAGGATCCACCAAGGCGGGTGCGTAGAAGCGAGGAAGCTATCGCCGAAGGATCTGACGACTCCGAGCGCGTCCGGGTTCCGCCCCCGGTTCCGAATCCCGATTGATCAGCCGCATGGCTCCATCTCGAAGTGACTCCGATTACCGGCATCACCTCATTTGCCGGCGCCAAGATCATAGATGCGGCCTGTCAGCCAGGCTGGCCAGTCTCGCTCGAAGAAGGACCTGGAGCTTTCATCGAATGTGCGGTTCGCACGCGTTGAAAGCCGGATCTTGTCACCGTCAAGACGAACAATAATCTGCTCTTTGCGATGCGCCTCGCGTTCCTTCCGGAAGCGATAATCCTGCAACGGCCCTGAGCGCGCCAGCGGGAGGGATTCGCCCTCGGCATCGCATATCGCGCGCGCGCCACGGCTGCCGCCTCCACTGCGAATGAAGAAATCAAGCGCGCTGAGCACGGCTTCAGACGCAAGTGCCATATGCCACCATTGCACGCATCGAACCGCTTCCGCTGCGCGACCGTAGGCAATGCCGTTCGCATGAATTTCAGCATTCAGTTTGCGCGCTTCGAACAGGGCTCGGCCTACGCTTTCTTGGTCACAGATGATGCCGGCCTTTTCGCTCATTCGCGCCTGTACTTGCGAACGGATAGATTTGACGGTGAGTGGGCTCTCGACCCGAAGGACGCCAAGGAGGCCGGCAATGCCCGCCTCTGCGATATCGGCCATGTCCTCTGCTGCCGACCGCTTTGCCCTGCCGCTGGCGCTGATGTGCTCTGCCGCCCGCGTACCGAAGACTTGCCCGGCATTGAGCGCTGCTCCGCCCGGCCTCGTCACGCCGTGGGTGCCCGCTGCTTCTCCGACAGCGTAACAGCCGCCGAGACTGCTGCGGCCCCAGGTATCGACCATGATGCCGCCGTTCATGTGCTGGTTGTTGACCGCAAATTCCAGCGGCTCGGCGGCAATATCGATCTTGTAGCGGCGGTAGAGTTCGATCGCGAGCGGGTTCATATGCTTCAATCGATCGATCGGCATGTCCTGGTCGGCGCCGGCTTTGCCGAGATAGTCGCGGACGTCTTCATCCAGTCTTTCCAGGCTGAACGGCAGGTCGCCCGGCACGGATAGGGGATTGCGATTGAAATCCATAAAGACGCGCCGCCCTGCGGCGGTTTCTCGGGAGATGGCAAGGTCTACCAGGCTCGAGCCGAAATCGAGCATGCGTGTCGCGTGAAATGGCCACTGATAGCCCTTGCGAAAGACGTTCGAAGCCAGCTCCTGCGTGCTGCGGTAGTATTCTGCCAGGAAATGGTGTTCGGCGCCGTCTGAATCGAGCGAGTAGATATGCGGGATCGCCTGGACGTAGGTGCCCGACAGATTCCACGGGAATCCTTCCCTGCGTGTTCCGATACCAAACTGGCTTTCGGTCAGATTGACGAGTTCGACGCCTGCTTCCAGCGCCAATCCGAGAGAGCCGAAGCAGCCGTTGGGATAAACGCTGTCGCGATAGAGTTCGCCCGGTCCGCCGGCCGCAAGCACGATCACCCCACTGACGAATAGCGCGATGCCCAGCGGGTTCTCCTCGCTGCGGTCGCTCGCGCGCATGGTGACTATCCCAACGACATGACGGTCAGCGCCATCACCCTCGGTGAGGATCTTTACCGCGGTGGTCTGGTTATAAAACGGCACTCCAAGCCGGATCGCCTCCTCGGCCAGCACCTTGACCATCAGGCGCGATGTGCGCGGACCGCAGCTGGTGGCGCGGCCGACCTCGTCATGGTCGGTCTGATATCTGAGCGTCCCGCCAAGCGGATCCTGAGGCAGCGGCAGGCCTAAGAACTGGAGCGATGCCATCATCCGGGACGAGCCCACAGCCTCGACATAGGCCGTGTCTTCGTCCATTGCACCACCGCTGCGGATGGCGCGGGCCATCGCCTTGTAATTGTCGCCTTGATCCGCCGTATTTGCAGTGTGAAGGGTCTGCTTGTCGGATCCCGAACAAGCCGAGGTTCCCCCCCATGCGCTTTGGCTGATAATGACGACGTCATCGCCGCGCCGCTTCATTTCCACCGCGGCTCGCAGACCTGCCGCGCCGGATCCGACGACGACGCAACCGGCCCGATAGATCGGCACCTCGAGGCCGGCGAGCCGGATCACTTCCGAAGGGGCGGGCTCGGTTGGGAGCCGCGGCATGTCGACATCGGTCAGTGCGTCAAGAATTTCCTGCGGAACGTCTATGGTCATCGGCGTTCAGCCAACGGGATGTCGACCCAGCGCCTCTCGCGGGAGGATTCCATGCATGCGTCGACAATCTGGCAGATGTGGTGGCCGGTCTCGAATGTCGGCCACATCGGCCGGTTTGCAACGATCGAGCGGATCACCTCGGCCACCTCGATGATCTTGCTTTCATTGTAGCCTAGGCCGAAATTGGGCAGAGGAAGGAAAGCCCTGAAGGTGGGGTTCTCCGGACCCACGTCGATCTCCCTGAAGCCGCGCCGTCCCGTCCGGTCGTCGTTGGAATAGAAGCGCAGCCGGTTTATCTCGTCGTAGCTATAGGCGATGCTGCCCTTCGTTCCATAGATTTCGTAGGTCTGCATGAACTTGCGGCCGGTCGCGACTCGGCTGAAATCGACGATCCCGCCGGCGCCGTTCTCGAACCGACACAGCAGGTTCGTTGCATCGGGATTGGTGATATCAGCCCAGGATTCGTTACCTGACAGTTTCACCTCTTCGCCATAGGCAAGGCCCTCGACGACAGGCCGGCGCGGCGTCACGATGAGATTGTCGGCAATCAGCGAACTGACGCGGCCGACCAGGAAATCCATGAAGCTGAAGATGTGCGAACCGGTATCACCGACGATCCCGGTCGGCGCAAGCTTTCCATCGGCGCGCCACATGAAGGGCGCATAGGGATCACCATACATGTCGACGTGCTGGCAGCCGCGGAACAGCTTGATCTCGCCGATTTCGCCGGATTGAATAATGTCTTTCGCCAGATCATGGACGGGATTGCGAGGAAAAGCATGTCCAACGCGGGTAATGACGCCCTTCGCCCGGGCGATGTCGGCCAGTTCCCGCGCTTCAGCGGCGGTGTTTGCCAACGGCTTCTCGCAATAGACATGTTTGCCGGCCAGCAAGGCCGCCTTGGCCACCGGGTAGTGAAGGTGGTCGGGCAGGCAGATATCGATCAGATCGACATCAGGATCAGCGACCGCGAGATTCCAATCCTGAAGAATTCTTGCACCCGGCGCCCTGTGGGAGAGATCCCCGGCTGCCTTCGAGGGACCTTCGACGAGAGCCACGATCCGTGCCGTTCCGTCCGACACTCCGAAGAAATGCGGAAAGGTCTGATAGGCCATCGTATGGACCTTTCCCATCCAGCCCGAGGCGCCAAGCACTGCAACTCTGACTTCAGACATTGTCGTCTCTCCTCTCGAGATGGCTTTAACGGATTTCGGCACGGGACCGAGGCCGCGCATCGTTGCGTTCGTAGGCGAAGATGGTGGGGGAAAGTGCCGGCAAGCCCCGGATGAGGTCCGATCCCTTTTCGCCGACCATGATCGTCGGCGCGTTGGTATTGCATGACGGCACGCGCGGCATGACGGATGAATCGCAGACCCTGAGGCCTTCCAGGCCATGGACCTTGAGATCAAGCCCGACAACCGCTTCAGGCCCTGTCCCCATCTTGCAGGTACCGACCGGATGATGGTCGGTCTTTGCGTTGGCGCAGCCGTAGTCGAAAAGCTGCTCGTCGGTCATCACCTTCGGCCCAGGAAGCCTTTCGGCCATGACATAGGGCTTCAGCGCCGCCTGTTGCATGATCTCGCGCGCGATCTTGAGCCCCTCCAGGGACATCGTCCTGTCGTGGGAATCGGACCAGTAGTTGGGATCGATCAATGGAGAGGCGGCCGGGTCGGATGATGACAGACGCACCGTCCCCCGCGAGCGCGGATGCAGATAGGCGGAATTAAGTGTCACGCCCGCATTCTTGAGCCGCTCGACACCGGCTTCGATGCCCGAACCCAGGCCGAGATGGAACTGGATATCAGGAGAACGGGCTTGCGGATCGGCATACCAGAAGCCGCCGGTCTCGAAGAGCGACGAGGCGACCGGACCGGTGCGGAACAGGACGTATTGAATACCGGCCCAAAGTGTCCGGTGGAGTTTAGCAACGCCATCATAGGTGTGATCGCCCGTGCATTCAGCAATGACGAAAAGATCCAGGTGATCCTGCAGGTTTTCGCCGACACCCGGCAGATCGTGGAGCACCTTGACGCCCACCGACCGCAGGTGGTCGGCCGGTCCTATGCCAGACTGCAAAAGCAGCTTCGGCGATCCGATCGCGCCCGATGACACCAGCACTTCGCGTTCGGCGCGCACGATCTCCAAGCCGCGCGAGGTCACGATCTCGACGCCCGTCGCGCGACCTCCCTCCACGATAATACGCGCGACACGCGCGCCCGTCCGGACCGTCAGGTTCTTCCGATCCTTGATCGGGGAGAGATAAGCGAGCGAAGCCGACGACCGGCGGCGGTTGCGCTGCGTGAGCTGATAAAATCCCACTCCCGCCTGCTGGCGTCCGTTGAAGTCGTGATTATAGGGAATGCCGAGCTCCTGGCCTGCACGGATATAGGCGTCGCAGATCGGCAACGGCGCAGCCGGCATCGAGACGCCCAGCGGACCGCCATAGGAGTGATAATCGTCAGCGAAGCGCTGATTGTCCTCCGCGCGTTTGAAATAGGGAAGGATCGAGCGGTAGTCCCAGCCCTCGCAACCGTCTTCACGAGCCCAGAGATCATAATCCGCCGCGTTTCCGCGTGTATAGAGCTGGGCGTTGATGGACGAGCCGCCGCCGATGACTTTCGCCTGCGTATAGCGAAGCACCCGGCCTTTCATGTGCTTCTGGGGAACGGTTTCCCATCCCCAGCTTGCGACACCTTTGGTCATCTTGGCGAAGCCCGCCGGCATGTGAAAGAGCGGATTCCAGTCGCCTCCGCCCGCTTCGAGCAGGAGGACGCTGACATCGGGATCTTCGCTCAGCCGGCTTGCAAGAACGCAACCTGCCGGACCGGCGCCAGTGATGATGTAATCGAATCCCATTTTACTGTCCTGTTGCATCCGGCCTGGTGACCGCCAGCGCCTGTGTCATGCCTGCAAAGTCCTTCGACGCGATGTGATCTGCCACTCTCAGCGCCTGAGCGGCGATGGTGAGCGCGGGATTCACCGCAGCCGATGTGGGGAGGAAACTGGCGTCGACGACGAAGAGATTTTCGTGATCATACGAACGGCAATAGGTGTTCAGCGGCGCAGTCGCGGGATCGTTTCCGATGCGGATCGTTCCGCACTGATGGGAGGGCGTGCGCTTGTCGAAGGGTCTCGACAGGACAATCGGAAATCCGATCGATTTCAGGATCGTTTTCAACTTGGCGACAAGGGCAAGGTGAGCGTCCCAGTTGGTTCGCTGCCATTGGAGAATAATCCGATCTCCATCCACCATCACGCGGCTTTCGGGATTGGGAACGTCCTCGCTCATCGCATAGAAGTCGATGGCATGGCCTGTTATGAAGCGCAGAAGCCATTCCGGTGCCTGCGGCAGAGAGCCCTTGAGAACCTTTTCAGAGATGCGACCGAGGAGCTGCACGTTGCCGAGGGGCGGTCCGCCCTCCCCGTCGGAGAGATAGAAATCATTGAAGGCAAAGGTCTTCTGGTAGATGGAGGTGTTCCTGAACCGTGGCGAGACCCCGATGACGGCGGACGCATTGTGGTTCATGAAGTTGCGGCCGACCTGATCGGAAGAATTCGCCAGCCCCCTTGGGAAGCGGTCGTTTTTCGAACGCAGCAAAAGCACAGACGACTGCACCGCCCCGGCAGAGAGGATCACGATCTCAGGCGAAACAGTCACCGTCTGCCCGTTCTTGATGTAGGTCACCCGGTCGATCCGGCTCCCCGCTCCCGTGTCGAGCCTCGTCACGCGCGCATTGGTTTCGAGCCGCACGTTTTCGTGTCTCAGCGCCACTGCGAGGGCTGCGGTCTCGGCATCCATCTTACCGTCGCGTGCGTTTGGATGCGCATCCCATGGCGTGGCTGCTTTGGAGAGCCAGGCGTCGAGGTCGAGGCCGAGCGGTAGGGAAAACGGATGCAGGCCTTTCTGCTTGAGGCGCGCCCTGATATCGGCTATCGGCGCCTCGTCCGGGACGGGCGGGTACGCGTAGGCAGCCGAATGGTGCGGTTCGGTGGGATCTTCACCCAGACTGCCGCGGACCTGATACATGCGTTCCGCCTTGCAGTACCACGGCTCCAGGGCTTCATACGGAAATGGCCAGGCCGGCGACACGCCCTCCCGGTGCTGGATGACGTCGAAATCTTGGCTGCGATAACGTGACAGCACGGCGCCGTAGAATTTCGAATTCCCGCCGACATTGTAGTAGTTGCCGGGATTGAAGCCGTTGCCGTTTGCCTCGTACCAGGTTTCCTTCGGTCGAAAATGTCCCCGCTGGAAGATCGCGCGTTGGTCGCGGTTGACCGGAAGGTCGGCGATATGGTCGCCGGCTTCGAGGATCAATATCTTCGCACCGGTCACGGCCAGGCCGGCCGCGACCGTGGCGCCGCCAACGCCTGAACCGATGATGACGATGTCAGGTGAACCGCTCATCTCAGCACCTGGCCCTCACGCGATCCGCGCCTGTGTTTCCGGATCGAAGAACACGGCCTTGTCGAGATTGAAGGCGAGACGGGTGTTTTGTCCTGGCGCGATGCCGGTATCGGCGCGCAGGCGGGCGACGACGGATTTTCCGCCGAGCTTGGTGACGGCGAAGGTGT